>NZ_JASGHN010000001.1:0-143010 GCF_047602345.1 Arenimonas sp.
CCGCCGCTACGATATCGTCAACACCGGCCGCGCGCCGGAATACTACTACGACTACACGGCCAACCTGAAAGCACTGTCGCCGGAGGCGCTCAACGCCGCTGCCGCGAAAGTCATCAAGCCGGAGGAGCTCACCTGGATCGTGATCGGCGATCTGAAGAAGGTCGAAGCCGGCGTACGTGAGCTGAACTATGGCGAGGCCGTACGTCTGCAGGTCGAATGAGGAAGCGGGTTGGTGGTGAATGATGGCGGAAGACCACCATCAACCACCCACTACCAACCATCAACCTGATGAGTGATTCGTGGTGTGTGGTTGGTGGTGGATTCCCGCCATCAACCACCGATCGTCAACCTGCCTGATCGATGCAGCAGCGCCGAGAGCCTCGCCTCCAGTCCTTGCCCGCGAAACTGCGGCATCACGAAGGGGCCCGACAGTAAGGCCGCATGGTCGTCGCGCGACCAGGCCACGCCGACCAGGGTGTAACCCTCGAAGGCCAGCGAGGCTTCGCCCGGATGCGTATCGAACACGACGCCGATGCGCCGGGCACGCGCCTGCCACGCGCGAGCGCCCGGCCTCGGCGAGCTGAAACACAGCCCAGCTCGAGCTGGGCGATGTCCCAGCGCCAGGGCAAGGCCTGGCGCGTGGGCAGGTTCAACAGGCGTAGCGGTGCGTTGCCCACTCAGCCCTCCGATACCGCCGTGCGTTCCGGAATCGGCGGCGGCGCCGAGCTGCCGAGCGCGTACCAGTCGATCCGGCGCGTGACGATCATGATGGCGGCGAGGATGGCGAACAGCATCAGCGAGCCGAGCACGAGCGCGTTGTCCTCCGAGACCAGCAAGCCGTACAGCGCGCCGTAGAGCAAGGTCAACATGCCGGCGAAGCCGAATGCGCGCGCCGTGCTTCGCAACACCGCGCTCAAGTAGATGCCGAGCAAGCCGATGCAGGCGACGCTGGCGCTGACGTAGGCCCAAAGGAAGGGGATGTGTTCCGACAGGCTGAGCAGCAACAGGAAGAAGATCGCCAATGCGAGGCCGACCAGGGCGTACTGGATCGGATGAATCGCCAGTCGCTTGATCAGTTCGAACATGAAGAAGCCGACGAAGGTCAGCGCGATGAACAACACGCCGTACTTGCTGGCGCGATCGGCCTGCGAATACAGGTTCACCGGTTCGGACAGGGTCACGCTCAGGGATTCGAGCGTGCCGGGCGGGCGGCCTTCCTGCGCGATGACGGCATCGGGAACATTGGTGTTGCCGGTATCGCGGGACGCGCCTGCCAGGTATTGCGCCTGCACGCCCGAGGCCAGGGCCGAGATGTCCCAGCTGGCATCGAAACCTTTCGCACCGATGCTCGGGCTGCGCGGCGAGTATTGGCCGTCGAAGTTCGGGTGCTGCCAGCTCGACTGAAGGCGCACATGGTTCTCGTCGGCCAGCGGCACGAAGGCGAATCGTTCGGTGGCGCCCAGGGTCAGACGCAGGTCGAAAGCGATCTCGCGTTTCTCACCCGCCTGCAGCGGCGCGAGCGCGGCATGCAATCCGTTGCCGCCACGCCCGCGCCCGGGGCCTTGCTGCAGGGGGGTCGTGCGCCGCTCGAGCAGCAACTGAGGTGCGCCGACGAGTCCGCGTACGTCGGAGATGCCGAGACTCAGGAAAGGTTCGCCGAGGCTGACGATCGTGCCCTCCTCCACCGCCGTGGGAACCTCGATCGAGAAGCGGCCGTTCATGCGCCCGCCGAGTTCGTAAACGCGCACCTCGTGCAGGCCGCGATGTTTTTTCGCCGGCACCAATGTGGCGTCCAGCTTGGTGTCGCCCGGGAAATAGACCCATTGCCGATCGTGCGTCTCGACGAACTCCTGCTGCACGCCCCGATCGTCCTTGCGTACCGAACGCACCTCGACGCGGTACGGCAGCACCACCACCGGCGCGAGCAGGGTTTGCGGCCCGGCGTAACTGGCCGCGACCGAGGCGATCGCCTGCTGGCGATAGGCCTGCCGCTCGTTGATCGTGCCGTTGATCATGCCCAGCGGGATGAGCAGGAGCAGGGTCAGGAACCCCACCATCGCCGCTTTGAGGAACAACTGGATGCGATTCATGCCGGCACTCCGCCGGGTCGGAATGCCCGGTCGCGACTGCAGGCTAGGGCCGCCCGGTGTCGGACATAGGTGGGGAATGTGTGGCGAAAGTGAAGCGGCCCGTCTTCGCTCAAGCAGGCAAACGCAACTCCGCCACCGCACCGCCGCCCTCGCGATTGCGCAGCTCGACACTGCCGCCGTGCAAGTTCGCCACTTCCCGCACGAAGCTCAGGCCCAGGCCGCTGCTGCGGGCGCCGTCCGGACGCGGCAGGGAGTAGAACCGTTCGAACACCCGATCCTGCGCGTAGTCGGGTATGCCCGGGCCGCGATCCGCGACCCGCATGACCAGATCGGAGCCCTCGCGCACGATCTCCAGCGCGATTTCTCCGCCCGCTGGCGAGAAACCGATGGCGTTGTCGAGCAGGTTTTCCAATGCCTGCGCCAACAGGAAGCGATCGCCCGACACGATGGCGGGCGAAGCGGTTGCTCCCCGCACGATGCGCAGTGATTTCAAAGCGAGCCGCGGCTCCAGCGCCGCGCTCGCCGACTCGGCCAGCGCGGCGAGATCCACGCTTTCGCTGCGTTCGAGGCTTTGCCGGTGTTCGAGTGCGGCCAGTGCAAGCATCTTGTCGATCATCTCCGCCAGGCGCTGCGACTGCGCCGAGATGTTGTCGACGAAACGCTGGCGGTCCCCCTCGCCCGGCTCGCCCTGCAGGATCTCGGCCGCGCCGCGGATCGCCGCGAGAGGGCTCTTCATCTCGTGCGCCAGCGACTGCACGTACTGCTCGACGTACTGCTTGCCGTCCAGCCGCGAACGCATCGTTTCCAATGCGCGGCCGAGCTCGCCGAGTTCGCCGCCGCCGACTTCGGGCACGGCGACGCGTTCGCCGGCCGTCACCGCTTTCGCGTAACGATCCAGGCGTTCGACGCTGCGCGCCAGCCAGAAGGTGACCGCCAGCCCGATCAGGAAGGAAAGCCCGAGCAGCAAAGCGCCCTGGCGCAGGATCGCCGCCTGGCTGGCGGCGATGAAGGGTTCGGTATGGCGGTTCGCTTTCGCCACCGTCACCACGCCGATGATTCCGCCGTCCGAGCGCACCGGCGCGGCGACGTACATGACCGACGTGCCGTCGTCGGCCGGATCGTCGCGGGTCGAACGCGCACCATAGCGCCCGCGCAGCGTGAGATAGACGTCGTTCCAGCGAGAGTAGTCGCGCCCGACATCGCGACCGGACGAATCGTAGACGACGATGCCGTTCGCATCGGTGACATAGATGCGGTAGTCGAAACGCGTCTTGCCGACGCCGGAAATTCGCGCGTTCTGGCGTTCGATCGCGATGCGGTCGACGGCGCGGGCGAAAGCGCCGTCGGCGATGCGCCCCTCCCGCAAGTCCGGCGCCGCCAACGCCGCCAGCGTATTGGCCGTGTCGACCAGGGTCGCTTCCATCGCCCCGCGCACGCCAGGCTTCACTTCGTTGACGAAGACGCGCATGACGAAGAAAGCCGCCAGGCCCACGATCAGGAAGTAACCCAGGAAGATCCGCAAGCCGATGCGCATCGTTCGTCCTCAGGGCTTCAGGCTGTAGCCCATGCCGCGGTGCGTCTGGATCGGATCGCGCTGCGGATCGATGGCATGCAGCTTCGTGCGCAAGGTCTTGATGTGCGTATCCACCGTGCGATCGAAAGTTTCCGGTGCGTCGCGCCAGACGTCGGCCATCAGCTGTTCGCGGCTGAGGATCGCGCCCGGTCGCGCCAGCAGGGCCGCCAGCAGGCGGTACTCGTAGCGGGTCAGGGCCAGTTCCTGCGCGCCATAACGGATGCGCTGGCCGGCGCTGTCGTGCGCGAACGCGCCCTGCTGTCGCCAGTTTCCCGTTTCCGCCGCCGGCGCACCGACGCGACGCAAGCGTGCGCGCACGCGCGCCACCAGTTCGCGCGGCGAGAATGGCTTGGCCATGTAGTCGTCGGCGCCGAGCTCGAGACCGAGCACGCGATCGATCTCGCCGTCGCGCGCGGTCAGGAAGATCACCGGCACCTGCGAAAAAGTGCGGAGTTCGCGACACAGGTCGAAGCCGCCGAGATCGGGCAGGCCGACATCGAGAACGACCAGATCGAAGCCTTCCTCGCGCAGGCGTCTGAGTCCTTCGCGGCCAAGCAAGACGTGTTCGACGGAATACGCTTCGGCGCGCAACGCGTAGAGCACCGCATCGGCGATAGCGCTTTCGTCTTCAATCACCAGAATGCGGCTCATGTCTCAGTCCAATGCTTCGTAAAGTGCGCGCTGCAACGACGGCGCCAGCTGGCCGGACCAATCGCGATCGTTGGCGACCTGGGCCTGCGCGCGGCTGGCCGCCAGCGCGTCGAAATCCAGCTCGGCCACGGCCCAGGTTTGATCGCCGCGGGTTTGCGCAAGAATGCCGTCGTCGGGAAAACCCCGATCCATCGGGGCGTAGATCGTCGCCTCGCCGGTGTTGGCATCCAGCGCCGGACTCCAGTCCAAGGCGCCGGCGGTCACCGATTGCGCGACGAAGCAGCGGTTCTCCAGCGCACGGGCGAGGCAACCGACTCGCACGCGCGTGGCTCCGGCCTCGGTGTCGGTGCAACTCGGAACCAGCAGCAATCGTGCGCCGGCTTCCACCTGCGTACGCACCGGCAACGGGAACTCGCTGTCGTAACAGACCGCGATCGCGGCGCGGCGTCCGCCAAAACCGAATACGCGCAGGGCATCGCCCGCCTCGATCACGCCTGAGGCTTTCTCGAAACCAGTGAGCTGCAATTTTTCCTGATAGGCGCTGGCGCCGTCGGGCGAGAACCAATAGCTGCGGTTGCGATAGCGCTCCGGCCCCGATTCGATCAGGAAGCTGCCGGCGACGATATGCAAGCCGAGCCTGCGCGCGAGTTCCGCGAACGCCTCGCACCAATCCGCATGCAGGGGCTGCAACGCCGCCAGCGAACGTCGCAGATCGCCGCGCACGTCCGGGGCCAGGCCCGCAGCCAGTTCGAGCGCGAGGTACTCCGGCAATACCGCCACATCGGCGCCACGCGCTTTCGCCTCCTGCAACAAGCGGGATTGCTTGTCGGCGAAGGCCTGGAAATTCACCGGCTCGCCGACCGGATACTTGGCGACCGCCACGCGCATCAGGCCGGCTCCAGCTTGCGCTGCCAGAAGGTCAGCGTCTTTTCGCTTTCGTCCGTCTCGCCGAGTTCGCGCCAGGCCAGACGCATGCGCATACCGTCCTGTCGCTCGTAGCCGCGCTTGCGCCAGAAAACATCGTTCGGGCGATAGCCCGACGGACGACGCGCATCTTCCGGCGCGCGATCCACCGCGCAGAACGCCGTCATGGCGAAACCGCCGAGACGGCGCGCGTGGGCTTCGCGTTCGTCGAAAAAACGATGGCCGACGCCGAGTCCGCGATACGGCGTCAACAGGACCGATTCGCCGAAATAGAAGACCTCGCCGACGTCCACGCCGCGTTCGCGGAAAGGCCGCTGGAAAGCCTCGCCGTCCTGCGCCAGGGGGATGCCGGTCGAGGCGCCGATGACCTCGCCGCCCTCGAACGCCAGCACGAAGACGCTGTCCGGCGACTCGGCATAAGCCCGCAGGTACTTTGTTTCGAACGCCTCGTCGCCGTCGTACAGATAGGGGAAGTCGCGGAACACCGCGATACGCAGCCGGGCGACGTCCGCCAGGTATGCGATCACCTGCTCGCCGCGGAAGACGGCGATGCGCGGCACGGCTCGCGATGGCGCCGGCGTGCTCAACGGGAGACCTGGTCGATCCAGTCCTGCAGGTTGTAGTAATTGCTCACGCGCGCGATGCGCCCGTCGCGCACATCGAAGAAAGCGCCACCCGGCAGCACGTAGGCCTGACCGCGCGCCGGCGGCAGGCCTTCGTCGTCGAACTTGTAGGTACCATGCACTTCGTACTCGGCTGCAGCCCGACTGCCATCGGCGTTCGCCATCACGACCACGCGGCGCAATTGTTCGCCGTAGCAGCGATCCATACGCGCCAGGAATGCCCGGAAGGCGTCGCGCCCGGTCTCGCGCTCGCCCTGGTTCAGGTCATGGGCCACGTCCTCGTGCAGGCAGTCGAGCATGGCCTCCCAGTCGCCCCGGTTGAAGGCGGCGTAGTAGCGCCGGATCAGTTCGATACTGGTTTCCATGGGGTTTCCGGGTCCGGATCGGGACGCAAGCTGGCAAAGCCTATATTCTCAGTCCCCATGAATTACCGCCACGCCTTCCACGCCGGAAACCATGCCGACGTCCTCAAGCACATCGTGCTGTTGGCCCTGCTGGAGGCGCTCAAGCGCAAGGACACGCCGTTCTTCGTGCTCGACACCCACGCTGGGCGCGGCCAGTACCTGCTGCAGGGCGAAGAAGCGGGCAAGACCGGCGAAGCGCAGGGCGGCATCTTCCGCCTGTTCGTGCTGCACGGCCTGCCTGCCCTGGTCCAGCGCTATCTCAAGCGCGTCCAGGCCGACAATCCGGTCGGGGCCCTGGTCAACTATCCGGGATCGCCGTTGATCGCCGCGCAGGCGATGCGCGAACAGGACCGCCTGGCAGCCTGCGAATTGCAAGCCGAAGAGGCACGGGCGTTGGCCGCCTTGTTTCGCCAGGACGAACGGGTGGGCGTGCATCAGCGCGATGGCTACGGCGCCATGAAGGCCTTGCTGCCGCCGAAGGAGAAACGCGGCCTCGTGCTGATCGACCCGCCGTTCGAGGCGCAGGAAGCCGAATTCGATGCGGTGCTGGCGGCGCTGAAGGAAGCGCTGGCGCGCTGGCCCACCGGCATCTATGCACTGTGGTACCCGATCAAACAACGCCGCACGCTCAATCCCTTTTTCCGCAAAGCGGCGCACCTGCCCTGCAAGTCCTCGCTGTTCATCGAGCTGTTGGTGCGACCGGACGAATCTCCCCTGCGCCTGAACGGCAGTGGCCTGCTCGTGCTCAATCCCCCGTATCAGCTCGATGAAGAGCTGGCGCCGGTGTTGCCGGTGCTGGCCCGCCTGCTGGGGGAAGACCGGGCCAGCGCCCGGCTCGAATGGCTGAAACGGGAGAACGGCTGATGTTGCAGCGGATCGTCCTGGTCGGTCTGTCGTTGGCGGCCTTCGCTGCCTGCGCCGAACCGGCGGCGACGAAGCCGGCCGAACCGCGCGCCATCGATCGCCGCATCGCCATCACCATCGACGACCTGCCCTGGGTCAGTTTCGGCGCCGGCGAAGACGCGCCCGCCGCCGACGGCAAGTCGATTCCCGCGCAAGTGCAGGAAGCGCACGCGCGCCTGATGGCCGCCATCCGCAAGGAAGCCGTGCCGACGATCGGGTTCGTCAACGAAGGCAAGCTGCTGGTCGGCGACCGCGTGGACACCGCACGCGTGCATCTGCTGCGCGACTGGCTCGACGCCGGCGCCGACCTCGGCAACCACACCTATGGCCATGCCGACCTGCACGTGGTCGGGCTGGAAGCGTACGAGGGAGAAATCCTGCGAGGCGAATTGTTCCTGCGGCCTTTGCTGGAGGAGCGCGGCAGGACGCCGCAATGGTTCCGTCATCCGTATCTGCATTCGGGCCGCAGTGCCGAGGACAAGAAGGAGCTGCAAGCCTTCCTCGAGCACAACGGCTACCGCATCGCGCCGGTCACGGTCGACAATTCCGACTGGATCTGGGCGCTAGCCTATCGCAAGACGCTGGGCAATGCCGGCATCCAACCGGGGCTACGCGAAGAGACGCTCGATCGCCTGCGTCGCGAATACCTGCCCTACATGCTCGCCAAGGTCGATTACTACGAGCGCCAGTCGCTTGGCCTACTCGGCTACAACCTGCCGCAGGTCCTGTTGCTGCACGCCAACGAGATCAATGCCGACTGCTATGGCGAACTGATCGCCGGCCTGCGCGCGCGCGGCTACCGTTTCGTCGCCCTGGACGAAGCCCTGCAGGATCCCGCCTACAAGCGTGCCGATGCCTACACGGGCCGGGCGGGGCCGAGCTGGCTGCACCGTTGGGCGATCGGCGCGAAAAAACCGGCTTCGTTCTTCGACGGCGAGCCCAAGGTGGCCGACTGGGTATTGCAGACCGCCGGCATCGCGTCGGAGTAAGGGCAGCGTCAACCGCGCAGGCGCCGGAGCGTTGCGTATAGCAGACTCCCCGGGAAGCTGGCCATGCCGTATCGAACGATCTTGCTTGTCGCCGCGCTGCTGCTCGCCTGGCTGGCGAGCTTCGCCGTCTCAGGACAGGGCCTGCGCGAGCGGTGGCAAGCACGGCGCGCGGCGTCCGGCGAACCATCGGCCGCCCTGCCCGCCGGCGCGCGCGTGCTGCGCGACGTCGCCTACGGCAGCGATCCGGCGCAGCGCTACGACATCTACCTGCCCGGGCGAGCGGCGAACGCACCGGTCGTGTTCATGGTGCATGGCGGCGGCTGGCGCGTCGGCGACAAGACGCACGACAAGGTCGTCGACAACAAGATCGGTCGATGGCTGCCGAAAGGTTTCGTGCTCATTTCGGCCAACTACCGCATGTTGCCGACACAGGACGCGCTGGGCCAGGCCGAGGATGTCGCGAGGGCCTTGGCGCATGCGCAGAAGCATGCACGCGAATGGGGCGGCGACCCGCGTCGTTTCGTACTGATGGGACACTCCGCGGGCGCCCACCTGGTCGCGCTGATTTCGGCGGATCCGGCCCGGTATTCGCCCTTCGGCGTCGCACCGACGCTCGGCACCGTCTCGCTCGACAGCGGCGCCATCGATGTCGTGGCGAAGATGCAGACCCGCCACTTGCCGTTGTACGACGCCGCCTTCGGCGACGATCCCAGCCGCTGGCGCCTGGCTTCGCCGACGCATGCGCTGGTCCGCGGTGCCGCACCGCTGTTGGCCGTGTGCTCCAGCGAACGGCGCGATCAACCCTGCAACGAGGCGAAGAACTATCTCGCGCGGGCGCATTCGCTCGGCGTACGTGCCGAATTGTTGCCTCAGGCGAAGACGCATGCCGAGATCAACCAGCAACTGGGCCTGCCCGGCGCCTACACCGACGCGGTCGAACGTTTCCTGGCCTCGCTCGATGACGGTATCGCCGCCTTGCTGCGCTGAATCCATGCCTTAAACTGGCGGTATGTCCGCCCGCCCCGATTCCCTCGCCGCCCGCATCGCCGGGCAGGGCTACGCCTTCGTGCCCGCCGAAGAAATGCGCCTGCGACTCGGCGCGAACGCTTTCTCCGACTGGCCGGCCTTCGTCGACAGCTGGAACCGGCTGGAAACGGACACCTACATGGCCGACCAGGGTCGCTATCGCCGTCGACGCCATGCGGTCTTCCGCGCCGGAACCGATGACGCCATCGTACGCGCCGAACATCAACCGCATTACCAGGGCCTGGACTACAACCCGCTCAACGGCGGCATCGAACGATGGTTCGAACCCATCGAACCATCGATCGGCGATGGCGCGAGCCTGCGGGGAATACTGCGCTGGTGCCGGGAGCTGTTCGACGAACTCGCGGGCGCGCCGACCGCCTGGCGCATCGAAACGCACCAGTTCCGTATCGAAGCCCAGGCCGGTGCGCAGGGAAAACCGACGCCCGAAGGCATGCATCGCGACGGCGTCGACTATGTGCTGGTGCTATTGGTCAGGCGCGAGAACATCGCCAGCGGCACCACCCTGATCGGCACGAAGGCCGAGGGCTTCTTCAGCAGCTTCACCCTGGTGCAGGCCTTCGACGCAGCGCTGGTGGACGATCACCGCGTTTTCCACGGCGTGACGCCGGTCGAGGCGCTCGAACCGGCGCAACCGGCCCATCGCGACGTATTGGTCGTCACTTTCCGGCGCACATCGAATGCGTAGGCTGGGCTGACAAGCCCAGCGTCACGCGCACCAGCTTCGTAGGCTGGGCTGCTAAGCCCAGCACACCGGGCCAAGGCTAATGCTGGGCTTCGCGATGCTCAGCCCAGCCTACATGTCCGGCGCGACGAGCACGCGCCAGGCCGGGAACTCGCTGCCAGCGGCGGGTTCGGCGATCCAGCCGCAGGCCAACAGGCCATCGTCGCTGCCGGCTTCACACAAGTAGACAGCGATCGCACCGTATTGCTGCTGCGTCGTCACCAGCGCCCAGCCCTCGGGCAATGCCCGCCGTTCGCGCCGCAGTTCCGCTTCGAGATGCGATGCCGTGTTCGATTCGAGGATCTTCCGGCCAGCCTCGGTTTCGGCCGAACGCACGATCGGGATCTCGGCGTCGAGCACCGGCCGCGAGGAGGGACGGTCGACGCGCAGCCCATGGCCTTCGAGCTTGCGCGCGATGTCGTCCGGCACGGCATACGCCCAGGGCCGTTGCACGAGGTGCTCGGCGACGAAATTTCCGATGTAAGGCACTTTCACCGCGATCGGCCCGCCGTCCAGCGTGTAGGGCTCGCGCGTGAGGATCTCGACTTCGCGATCTGGGAAAGCTTCCAGGCGATAACGCACGGCGATCTCTTCCGGCGGCACCGTGCAACCGGCCAGCATCGAGACGATCGTCTTCCCGTGGTCGGCCACATGTCGAAGGGTTTCGCGCAAAAAGGCATAAGTGACGTGCACGCGTTCGCGGAACCCGATGTAGGAATAGGTCTCCAGCAGCAGGTCCATGCGATTGGTCAGGCCACGATAGTTTCCGCCGAAGCGCGGATGGTGCGTGTAAGTGATCCAGCCCATGCCCTGCCCGCCTTCATCGCGCAGGAAGTTGCCGTAGTAGAAGGTATCGCTGCCTTCGCTACGTTTCACCGCCGCGGATACGGCGGGCAACAGCACCTCGCGCATGTAGGCGATCGGTTCCGGCCGCCCGCTGAGCACGGTATGCGGGATGTCGTACGTCAGGTCGAAACGATGGATCGAACCGTTCGTCGCATGGCAGTCGACGATCAGGTGCGCGTTCCAGCGATGGCAGACGCCGTCCTGCAACAGGCGCATCTCGGCACCGTCCTGGCGCATGTAGTCGCGGTTGAGGTTGATGCCGGCGGCGTTGACGCGCGTACCGACGCCGCTCTCTGGGCCGAGTTGCCCCTCGAACTTGGTGATGTCGAGGCGGCGGTTTTCCGGGCTGATGCGATCGTTGCCGTCGGGATTGAACAGCGGCACGACCACGAGCGTCATGCGCTCGAGAAGGTCGCCATGGTGGCCGGACAGGATGTCGCGTACGAGCATCATGCTCGCTTCCTTGCCTTCGACTTCGCCGGCGTGGATGCCGTTGATGACCAGCACGACCGGCAGGCTGGAGGCATGCGCCGCTTCCGGCGTGCGATGCCCGTGCGCGGAAAGGACAAGCAAGGGCAAGGCGCGGCCTTCGGGCGTGCTGCCGAAATCCGAAACATGCAAACGCGGATCGTTCAGCCCGCGCAGGGCATCGACGAAGGCCAGCATGTCGGCATGGCGCGAAGTGTAGAAGTAGTCGCTGCTTTCGGCACGGGTCAGCGGGGCGGAGCTGGGCGGCAGGGGCATGGCGTGCCTTCGATGGTTGATGGTGCGTGATGAGTGTTGGACGGTGGACGATCCACCGTGGCGTTGAACTACTGCAACGCCCGTTCGAGCAGAATCGGGATCGGTGAGTCGACCGGCAACGTCCCATACGCGAGGCCGGATTCGCGCGCGAGGCGCGCGCGGCAGAAGGCGGCTGCGACGTGAGCCTCGCCGTGGCGCCACAGTGTCGCGGCCTGCAAAGCCAGCACGAGTCGTTCGGTCAGCGCGCGCGCCTGCGCTTCGGCATTCGCCGGATCCGCCTGCAAGCAGGCGCGCAATCGAATCGCTTCGGCATCGAGGCGATCGTCGGCGCCACGCACGGCTTCCAACTCGGCGAAATATTCCCGCGCGCATTCCGGTTCGCGCTGCAGCACGCGCAACACGTCCAGGCATTGGATGTTGCCGCTACCTTCCCAGATCGAGTTCAGCGGCGCCTGGCGATACAGGCGCGGCAAACCCGATTCCTCGACATAACCGGCTCCGCCCAGGCATTCCTGCGCCTCGTTGACGAAACCGGGCGCGCGCTTGCACACCCAATACTTGCCGAGCGCCGTCGCCAACCGCGCGAACGCGGCCGCGCGCGCGTCGCGCGGGCCGGCATCGATGGCGCGCGCCACGCGCAGGGCCAGCGCCGTTGCCGCTTCCGATTCCAACGCCAGATCGGCCAGCACGTTGCGCATCAATGGCTGTTCGACCAGGCGCCGGCCGAAGGCCAGGCGATGGCGCGCGTGATGCAGGGCCTGCACCAGCGCCTGCCGCATCAGGCTGGCCGAACCGATCAGGCAGTCCTGCCGCGTCAACGCGACCATCTGCAGGATCGTCGCGATACCGCGACCTTCGTCGCCGACGCGCCAGGCCAGGGCGTGATCGAACTCCACTTCCGAACTGGCATTGCTGCGATCGCCGAGCTTGTCCTTGAGCCGCTGCAGGCGAATGCCGTTGCGCGTGCCGTCGGGCGCGAAGCGCGGCAGCAGGAAACAGCTCAGGCCGGCCTCGGCTTGTGCAAGCACCAGGAAGGCATCGCACATCGGCGCCGAGAAGAACCATTTGTGCCCGACCAGTTCGTACAGGCCGTCGCCCAAGGCGGTCGCACGAGTGGCATTGCTGCGCACGTCCGATCCGCCCTGCTTCTCGGTCATACCCATGCCGATCGTGTTGCCGGTCTTTTCCCAGGCCGGCGCATGCGCGGCATCGTAGGCATCGGACAGCACGCGCGGCAGCCAAGAAGAAGCCAGCGTCGGGGCCTGCTGCAAGCTCGGTATGCAGGCGTAACTCATCGTCAAGGGGCAGCTCGTGCCCTGGTCGGCCTGGTTGTGCAGGTACATCAGCGCCGCGCGTGCGACATGCGCGCCGGGCGTATTCGCATGCTTCCAACCGAAGTTCACGACGCCGTGCGCGACGGCGTTCTGCATCAGGCGGTGATAGGCCGGATGGAACTCGACCTGGTCGATGCGATGTCCGTAGCGGTCGAAGGTCTGGAGCTTGGGCGGGTTCTCGTTCGCCAGCCGCCCCAGCTCCATCATCTCTCCGCCGACCAGGGGGCCGAGCTTGGCGACGCGGTCCTCGGCCCATGCGCCGCCGTTGGCACGCAGCGCCTCGCGCAGCGGCAGATCGGTGGCGTAGGCGTCGTACGGCGACAGCGGCGGCGGCTGGTTGCCGACCTCATGGGTTTCGAACCCGCGCCCGACGCCCATGCCTCAGTCCCGCTCGACCAGGCGAAAGGTATTGCGACCGGCGGCCTTGGCGGCGTAAAGCGCCTGGTCGGCGGCTTCGAGCAGGGCCTGGGGCATCGGAGTCTGCCAGTAGAAGGCGATGCCGATGCTGGAGGTGGCCTGCACTTCGCCTTCTTCGAGCACGATCGGTTTCTTCATCGCATCGATCAGCTTGCTCGCGATCAGTTCGGCGATATCGGGAGAAAGCGCGTCCTCGACCAGTACGACGAACTCGTCGCCGCCGAAGCGCGCGACCAGGTCTTCCTCGCGTACGCAGCCGGCCAGGCGACGGGCGAATTCGCGGATCACCTGGTCGCCGACGCCATGGCCGAGGTTGTCGTTGATCTTCTTGAAGTGGTCGATGTCCAGGTACATCAGGATCACCGGCAAGTGCTGGCGCTTGCTGCGCGCCAGCGCGATCACCAGGCGTTCGTCGAAATGGCGCCGGTTGGCCAGGCCGGTCAGGCTATCGAAGCGCGCCTGCTGCGCCAGCTCGATCTCCGCGACCTTCAGCGCCGTGATATCCAGCGTCAGCGCGAAGAAACCCCTCACTTTCCCGTTCTCGTCGAGATCCGGGAGGTAGTTGGATTGGTAGTGGTAGTTCTGTCCGCCGACTTCGCCCTGTCCTTCGAAGGTCGTGCGGCGGCCGGCCAGGGCCGCCATGACATGCGGACGGATGTCCTTGTAATACTGGCCGCCGCGCACTTCTTCCAAGGTCCTGCCGATCATTCGTTCCGGCGGCACGCCGAAGACCTTCTGGTACATCGCGTTCGCGAATCGATAACGCTCCTCGGTATCGATGTAGGCGATCAGGGCCGGCATGTTGTCGGTGACCGCGCGCAGCAGTTGCCGGCTGCGCGCCAGGTCTTCCTCGGCGCGCTTGCGGGCGCTGATGTCGCGGCCGGTATAAACGACTTCGTATCCGCCGTCCGCGCCTTCGGCCGGCACGCGTCGCGCCAGGGCCTCGATCCAGACGTAGTGCCCGTCCTTGTGCCGCGCCCGATAAGCGGTCTGTACCGTACCGCCATCGGCGAACAGGCCTTTCACGGTATCGGCCAACGGAGCACGATCGTCCGGATGCACGAGCTCCCAGCGCGGCTCGCTCAGTTCGGAAGGCTCCCAACCGAGCATCGCCTTCGCCGCTGGCGAGACGTACAGCCGATGGCCGTCGGCGCGCATGCGCACCACGATATCGCTGGAATGGTCGGCCAGCATGCGGTATCGGGCTTCGCTCTCGCGCTGCTTCGCCAGCGCGGCCGCCAGGCGCTTGTTGGAACCGCGCTTCAGCAGATAGAAAGCGGCGACAGTGAGGAAGGCCGCGAAACCCGCGAGGTGCAAATAGGAATTGAGGCGATTGATGCGCGACAGGCTGTTCGCCTGTTGCTGGGCATGGTCGGCCTTCATCTGCAGCTGTTGCACGTCGGAGCTGCGGCGCGCGTATTCGACGCGCGCGTCGAAATCGTCCGACGCCTTCGCCCGATCGGACCGCTCGATCTCCGACTGCAGGTCGAGATAACGCAGCCACAAGGCCCGCTGGGCCGACGAAGGCTCGCCGCTTTCCGCGCCGATCCGGATCAGCTCCTGCAGGACGCGCAACTCCTCGCGGCCCTGGCCGAGCTGGCGAAAAAGTTCGACGGCCGACTGCAGTTCGCGCTCGCCTTCGACACGCTTGCCCGCCTGCACCGCCGCCAGCCCGATCACTTCACGTCCCTGGCCCTCGAGCTGGGCATTACGCAGTTGTCGCGCCAGGGCCAGCACCTGCCTGCCCGCCGTTTCCTGCGTGGCCGTATCGCGCTGCGCATGCGCCAGGCGCGCACGCTCGATCAACAACTCGGCGTGCAGCTTGGGATCGTTGACTTGCGCCATCAGGCTTTCGGCGCGGTCCAGCGAGGCGTAGGCCTCGTCCGGCTGGCGCAGATAGGCCTGCGCGCGCGCGCGATTCCGCAGCAACCGGACCTGCGTGGGCAGCGCCTCGTCGGCAGGCAGCATCTTCAGGCCGCGATCGGCATAACGCACGGCCTGTTCGTGCCTTCCAAGGGAATAGCTAAGAGAGGAATACGCGAGCACCACATCCGCGGAAAGATCCAGCGACGGCGTCGCCTGCAACAGCAGCTGCGCCTGGCCCAGCGACTGCTCGCCGTGCGAATAGTCCTGCAGCGCGACGCGCGCGCGCGCATCGGCAATGAGTCCGCGCACCTGCAAGAGCGGAATGCGCGCCTGCTTCGCCGCCTCGAACGCGCCGGTACCGGCGTCGCGCTGGCAGGTCCAATCGGCGATCACGCGACAGGCGTTCGCTTTCGCAAGGTAGAGCGAGGCCAGGGCCTGCCAGGCGCGCTTCTGCCTGGCTTCGGCGATCTTCGCAGGCAGCGCCTGAAGCGCGCCGTTCGGGTCGCCGAGCGCCTGCGTTTCCAAGGGGTGGCGATAACTGGCCCAATCGGTGTCCGGGCCGGGCGCAGCGGCCATGACCGGGCTCATGAAGAACGCCATCAGCAACAGGGCAGCGACACTGAGCAAGCCGGCCCGATCGATTCGCCGGAAACTCATAACTTGCAAAGCGCGAGCGATCCGGGCGGGCATGGAAGCCTCAGGCGGAATCGTCGGGCTCGAAGAAGCACCACTTCACGTCCGGGAAGCGCGCTTTCAGCGCGACCTCGGTGGCGTTGATCCCGGCGATGGCATCGGCGACGCTGACGGTGGAATCGGCCATTTCCGCCTGCACCGAGACCAGGATGTCGTTGCCCATCTGCAGGGTGATCAGGTTGAAGACGCGCTTGATCTCCGGACGTTGTTCGATGAACTCGCGTATGGCATCGCGTTGCCCGCTGTCGACGCTCTGCCCGATCAGCATCGCCTTCACTTCCACCGCCACGAACACCGCGACGATGATCAGCAGCGCGCCGATGCCGAGCGTGCCGATCGCATCCCAGACGGGATTGCCGGTGATCATGGTCAGCACGACGGCGAACAGCGCGAAGACCAGACCAAGCAGGGCCGCCAGATCCTCGCCGAAGATCACCACCAGTTCGGCCTGTCGGCTGTCGCGGAACCAGCGCCACAGGCTCTGGCTGCCGCGGGCCTTGTTCACCTCGATCATGCACGCGCGCATCGACACGGCTTCGGCGAGGATGCCGAAGGTGAGCACGCCGACGGCCACCCAGGGGTAGCTCAGCGGCTCCGGCGCGTGCAGCTTGTGCCAGCCTTCGTACAAAGAGAACATGCCGCCGACCGAGAACAGCATCAGGGCGACGAGGAAGGACCAGAAATAGATCTCCTTGCCGTAGCCGAGCGGATAGTCCGGCGAGGGCGGTCGCTTCGCGCGCTTGATGCCGAGCAGCAGCAAACCCTGGTTGCCGCAATCGGCCAGCGAGTGCACCGCTTCGGCCAGCATCGCACCGGACCCGGTGATCGACGCGGCGACGGACTTGGCCACGAAGATCGCGAAGTTTGCGCCCAGCGCATAAAGAATCGTCTTGACCGAATCGCCTTTGCCAGCCATGCAGCGCGCGCGCCTTTGTCTTCTTCCGGAGCTTCAGTCTAGCATCGCCCGGCGACCGGCCGTGGCCCGGATCCGGCCATGATCGGCCGGTCTAGAGCAGTACGACCATCGCGACATGGCATGCTGAACGCATGACCAGTCCGCGCTCCCGCGCCTCCGATCCCTACCGCCACGAAAACCTGCGCCTGGCCGATGGGCGGGAACTATGCCTGCGGCCGATCGACCCGGCCGACGCCGCGCCGATCGACGCCGCATTCGCCCTGCTGCACGAGGACGAAGTCCGCCGCCGATTCCTGCATCCGGTGAAGGCGCTGAGCCCCGATCATCTGTTGCGCCTGACGCATCCGCCTACGCACGAAGCCTACGCCGTCGTCGCCGCCGAAGCCCTGCCGCCCGGCGAAGCCCTGGTCGGCGCCGTCGCGCGCGCCGCGCGCGAAACCCCGGGTTCGGATCGCGCCGAGTTCGGCTTGCTGGTCAGCCACTACATCGCCGGCCAGGGCCTGGGACGGCGCCTGCTCTCGCGACTGATCGAATGGAGCCACCGCGAAGGCTTGCGCACGCTCTGGGGCGATACGATCGAGGACAATCTGCCGATGCTGCACGTCGCCGATGCCCTGGGTTTTCGCCGCGAGGCGCTGCGCGAAGCTTCCGGCCTGATCCGCATCAGCCTCAATCTGACGCAGGCGGCGCGGACGTCGCGGCGCCGCCCTCGGATGTGAGGGATTCGAAGCCGGCCGGCTGTTAAAATGTTCGGCTAATGAATCAGCCCACCGCACTCCCGACCCCGCCGCAACCGCGCGCGGGGCAGCAGCGCGCCTACTGGCGAGCACCAGGCAGCCCGAGCGCGCTCGCGCTGGGAATCGCCGAGCTGGCGCGTCGTCGCGACGGCCTCGTGCTGGTGGTCGTCAGCGAAACGCATGCCTCGCAATCGCTGGAAAGCGACCTGCGCCTGTTCCTGGCCGACGCGCAGGGCGCCGACGGCGTGCCGGTATTGAGCTTTCCCGACTGGGAAACCCTGCCCTACGATCTTTTCAGTCCGCACCCCGACATCGTTTCGCAACGCGTCGCCGCCCTGTATCGCCTGCGGTCGACCCGGCGCGGCGTATTGGTGGTCCCCGTTTCGTCGCTGATGCAACGCCTGCCGCCGCCGGGCTGGATCGCCGGCAATGCGCTCGACCTGCGCCGCGGACAGAAGCTCGATCTCGACGTCGAGAAGCGACGATTGGAATCCTCCGGCTACCGCAACGTGCCGCAGGTGCTCGACCCCGGCGATTTCGCCGTACGCGGGGCGCTGCTCGACCTGTATCCGATGGGCTCGGACCGCCCCTTCCGCATCGAGCTGCTCGACGACGAGATCGATTCGCTGCGCAGCTTCGATCCGGAAACGCAGCGCTCGGAACAGCCGGTGGAGTCGATCAAACTGCTGCCGGCGCGCGAATTCCCGCTCGACGCGGCGACGACCAAGCGCGTGCGCGAAAAGCTCAGCGAACGCTTCGACATCGATCCGCGGCGTTGCCCGCTGTACCAGGACTTGAAGGAAGGCGGTGCGCCCGCCGGCATCGAATACTACCTGCCGCTGTTCTTCGAGGACGGCAAGGCCGGGGTCGTTTCCCTGTTCCAGCACCTGGATCAGAACGCATTGCTGGTCCTCGGCGATGGCGTCGAGGCCGCGGCGGAGCACGCCTGGGCGCAGACGCGCGAGCGCTGGGAACAGCGCCGCCACGACATCGAGCGGCCGGTACTGGCGCCGGAAGAACTTTTCCTGTCGCCGGATGCGCTGCGCGCCGAGTTCAACCGGCACGAACGCATCGAAGTCTGCGGCACGAGCCATGCGCAGGCCGAAAAAGCGATCGCCATCGCCGAATTGCCGGTGCCCTCTTTGCCCTGGAACGCGAAAGGCGAAGCGGCCGGCGCGGCCCTGCGTTCGTTCCTGGACAGCTATCCGGGCCGCGTCCTGCTCGCTGCCGACTCGGCCGGCCGGCGCGAAGCCTTGACCGAACTGCTGGCGGCGGCCGATCTGCATCCGCAAGGCTTGCGCGGCTGGAGCGACTTCGTCGCCGACGATGCGCGGTTCGCGATCGGCGTCGCGCCGTTCGAAGACGGATTCGCACTGTCGGCGCCGGCCCTGACGGTGCTGACCGAACGCCAGCTCTTCCCGGATCGCAGCGACCAGAGCCGACGCCGCAAGCGCGTCGCGCGCGATCCCGAACAGATCCTGCGCGACCTCAGCGAAATCTCCATCGGAGCGCCGATCGTGCACGAGGACCATGGCGTCGGCCGTTACCAGGGCCTGGTCGTGCTCGAATCGGGCGGCGTGCACGGCGAATACCTGTGCATCGAATACGCCAAGGGCGACAAGCTCTACGTGCCGGTCGCGCAGTTGCAGCTGGTCAGCCGCTATTCCGGCACCGCGCCGGAGTTCGCCCCCCTGCATTCGCTCGGCGGCGAGGCTTGGGAGAAGGCGAAGAAGAAAGCCGCCGAGAAGGTGCGCGACGTCGCCGCCGAATTGCTCGAGATCCAGGCGCGCCGACAGGCACGGCAGGGCCTGGCGCTGCGACTCGATCGCGCGATGTACGAACCCTTCGCCGCCGCCTTCCCGTTCGAAGAAACGCCGGACCAGCTAGCGGCCATCGATGCCGTCATCGCCGACCTGGCGCAAGCGCAGCCGATGGATCGCGTCGTCTGCGGCGATGTCGGTTTCGGCAAGACCGAGGTAGCCGTGCGCGCGGCCTTCGTCGCGGCGGCGTCGGGCAAGCAGGTCGCCCTGCTGGTGCCGACCACCCTGCTGGCCGAACAGCACTACCGCAATTTCCGCGACCGCTACGCCGACTCGCCCATCCGCGTCGAAGTGCTGTCGCGCTTCAAGTCGGCCAAGGAAATCAAAGCCGTCCTGGCCCAAGTCGAGGAAGGCCGGATCGACGTGATCGTCGGTACGCACCGGTTGTTGCAGCCGGACGTGCGCTTCAAGGACCTGGGCCTCGTCATCGTCGACGAAGAGCAGCGTTTCGGCGTGCGACAGAAAGAAGCGTTGAAGGCGCTGCGCGCCGAGGTCCATCTGCTGACGCTGACGGCAACCCCCATCCCGCGCACCCTGAACATGGCGATGAGCGGCCTGCGCGAGCTGTCGATCATCGGCACGCCGCCCGCGCATCGCCTCGCGGTGAAGACCTTCGTCAGCACCTGGGATGCCGCCCTGCTGCGCGAGGCGTTCCAGCGCGAGCTGGCGCGCGGCGGCCAGGTGTATTTCCTGCACAACGAGGTCGATACCATCGAGAAGATGGCGCGCGAGCTCGGCGAACTGGTTCCGGAAGCGCGCATCCGGGTCGCGCATGGCCAGATGCCGGAACGCGAACTGGAACAGGTGATGCTCGACTTCCATCGCCAGCGCTTCAACGTGCTGGTCTGCACGACGATCATCGAATCGGGCATCGATATCCCGTCGGCGAATACGATCATCGTGAATCGGGCGGACAAGTTCGGCCTGGCGCAGCTGCACCAGTTGCGTGGCCGCGTCGGCCGCTCGCACCACCGCGCCTATGCCTACCTGATCGTGCCGCCGAAGAAGGCGATGAGCTCCGATGCGGAGAAGCGCCTGGAAGCGCTGGCTTCGCTGGAAGAACTCGGCGCCGGTTTCACGTTGGCGACGCACGATCTCGAGATCCGCGGCGCCGGCGAGCTGCTGGGCGAAAGCCAGTCGGGGCAGATCGCCGAGATCGGTTTCAGCCTGTATACCGAACTGCTCGAACGCGCGGTGAAATCGATCAAGTCGGGCAAGATTCCCGACCTCGACCCGGCCACGCGCCACGGCGCCGACGTCGAGCTGCATTCGCCGGCCCTGATCCCGGAAGACTACCTGCCCGATGTGCATGCGCGCCTGACCCTGTACAAGCGCATCGCTTCGGCCCGCGACGAGGATGCCTTGCGCGAATTGCAGGTCGAGATGGTGGACCGTTTCGGCGTCCTACCCGATGCGGCGAAGCAATTGTTCGCCGTGGCCGAGTTGAAGCTTGAGGCGACGCGCCTGGGCATGCGCAAGCTCGAACTCGGCGAGAACGGCGGGCGGGTGCATTTCCTGCCCAAACCCAATGTTGATCCGATGTCGGTGATCCGTCTGATCCAGTCGCAGCCGAAGACCTATTCGATGGACGGCCCGGACAAGCTGCGACTGCGTTTGCCTCTGCCCGATGCCGCCTCGCGCCTGCGCACGGCCCGCGGACTGCTGACCCTGTTCCGCAGCACGTAGGCTGGGCTGGCAAGCCCAGCGTGTTACAGGCGTTGCCGTGGCTTCAGTCAAGCTGGGCTGGCAAGCCCAGCCTGCGATCTCTCCTGCGATTGCGACGCGTCGCCAGCAAGCTGGCTCCTGCGGCAGCGGAATGATTCGTTGCGGCGATGCGCTCGGAGCCGGGGCGCGTTTCTGCGATGCTAGGGCCTCGAATCCGCGAGGCGACCGCCATGCCCGACATCCTTGCTCCGCGCGTGCACGACCTCGGTGGTTTCACCGTGGGCCGATTGCTGCCGCACATGAACCACCGCAGCCTCGGCCCCTTCGTTTTCTTCGACCATATCGGTCCGGCGGTGCTCGGCACGAAGAACAATGTCGATGTGCGGCCGCATCCGCATATCGGCCTGGCGACCGTGACCTATCTGTGGGAAGGCGCGATGCTGCACCGCGACAGCCTCGGTTCGCTGCAGGAGATCCAGCCCGGCGACGTGAACTGGATGACGGCCGGGCGCGGCATCGTGCACTCGGAACGTACGCCGGAACGCTTGCGCGGCATCGACCACGGTTTCCACGGGCTGCAGACCTGGGTGGCCTTGCCGCGCGAGCACGAGGAAACCGCACCATCGTTCGCGCACCATCCGAAAGACACCCTGCCGGTGATCGAAGGCGATGGCGTGCGCCTGGTGATCGTCGCCGGACACGGTTTCGGCCAGCGATCGCCGGTGGAAGTATTGAGCGAAACGCTCTACGTATCGATGGACCTGAAAGCCGGCGCCGAACTGGTGGTTCCGGCCGAACATGCCGAACGCGCCATCTTTCCGGTCGCCGGCGAATGGCTGCTCGACGACATCCCGCTGGAGAACGGCAAGCTGGTCGTGCTCGAGACCGACAGCCTGCCGCTGCTGTTCGCCAAGACCGACGCGCGCGCCATGCTGCTCGGCGGCGCGCCGCTCGACGGCCCGCGCTTCGTCTGGTGGAACTTCGTCAGCAGCTCGCGCGAACGCATCGAACGCGCGAAAGCCGAATGGCGCGATCAGGCGATGGGGCGAGTGGAAGGGGAGACGGAGTTCATTCCGTTGCCCGAAAAATAGAAACGAGTGAAGAGAAACGAGGAGTGAGTAGAAGCTGCAGTTCACTCGTTCCTCGTACCTCTGCACTCGTTCCTCGCTCTCAGAATCGCCCTTCCTGGTAGTCCACGAAGGCCTGCATGATCTGTTCCTTCGTGTTCATCACGAACGGGCCGTAACGCGCCACCGGCTCGCGCAACGGCCGGCCCGCGACGAGAATCAGGCGACTGGCGCTGCGCGCGGTGAAACGCACCGATCCGCTGCGACCGAAGACCAGCAGGTCGCCCTTCATCACCGGCTCGCTCTCGCCGCCGATGTCGGCCGCGCCTTCATAGGCATACGCGAAGGCGGTATGGCCTTCCGGCACGGGCTGTTCGAAGCTCGCGCCCGCATCCAGCAGGATGTCCAGATACAAGGGATCGGTCGCCGGCTGCTTCACCGGGCCTTCGGTCTCGCCGACCTGGCCCGCGATCACCTTGACGCGCACGCCCGCGGCGGGTTCCGCCACCGGAATGCGATCCGGCGCGAATTCCTGGTACTGCGGCGCCGTCATCTTGTCCTTCGCCGGCAGATTGACCCAGAGCTGGAAGCCGCGCATCAGGCCGTGCTCCTGCTCGGGCATCTCCGAATGCACGATGCCGCGCCCCGCCGTCATCCACTGCACCGCGCCCGGCGTCAGCAGGCCTTCGTTGCCATGGTTGTCCTTGTGCCGCATGCGGCCGTCGAGCATGTAGGTCACCGTCTCGAAGCCGCGGTGCGGGTGCGAGGGGAAGCCGGCGATGTAGTCGCCGGGCTTGTCGGAACCGAATTCGTCGAGCAGCAGGAAAGGGTCGAGGTCGGGCAACTGCTGCGTCCCGATCACGCGGGTCAGGCGCACGCCGGCGCCGTCCGAGGCGGGCAGGCCGCGGCTGCGACGGTCGATGCGGCGGTATGGGGTCTGGCTCATGGCTCCTCCTGTCTATGCCAGCAAGATAGGGCTCGGCCCCATCCACCCCAAGTGCCGCCATCGCAACCCAGCGTTCCCGGCGTGACCGGTTCGCGCGCGTTTGTTCGTGAGCTTTCCTGAGTCCCCGGCGCCGTGCCTATGAGCCTGCAGACACCCCGCCCCGCTGCCCTGTACCTGCTCGAGCCGAAACCCGGGGTCGGCGAGTCGACCCTGCCCACGATTTCGACCCCGCGCCTGCGTCTGCGCTGGCTGGACGTCCAGGACATCGACGACCTGTTCCGCGTCTTCTCCGACCCGCAGGCGACGCGCTATTGGAGCCATGCGACCTTCGCCAGCCGCGACGACGCCAGCATCTACCTCGATGCGATCCACCGCAGTTTCGATCGCGGCGAGTCCTACCAGTGGGGCGTGGTGCTCGCGGGCAGCGGCCAGCTGATCGGTACCTGCAACCTGGCACGGGTCGATCCGGTGCACGGGCGCGCGGAAGTAGGCTTCATCATCAGCCGCTCGCACTGGGGCCACCGCTACGGTCGCGAAGTATTGGGCGCCTTGCTCGACCATGCCTTCAGTTACCTCGGCCTGCGCCGTCTCGAAGCCGACATCGATCCGCGCAACCAGACGGCGCTGCAGACGCTGGAGTCGGTCGGTTTCAAGCGCGAAGGCTACCTGCGGCAGCGCTGGCAGCTCAATGGCGAAACGCAGGACAGCATCCTGCTCGGTCTGCTCGACAACGAACGCCTGCGCCACGGCTGACGCGCGGCGCGATTTCCGCTCAGCGCATCGAACGCGCCGGCATCGCCCGCGAGACGCGGCGCTGGTAGACGTACACGGTGGCGGGCGGGACATTCCACCAGGTGAAACTGGCGCGGTGCGCGCTGAGCCCCATCGCCTCGATCACTTCGCGCGCCACCGGATTGGCCGGCCCGTAAGTGAACTGGATGAAGCGGCCTTCCGGCAGCAGGCTGTCGAACGCGGCCGACAGGATCGATTGCTGCATCTGCCGGGGCATCGACAGCAGGCCCAGGCCCGAGATGATGGCATCGGCGCGCTGTTCGCCACCGAAGCCATGCGCTGCGGCGATCTCGCGCAGGTTGCCGGCATCGCCGCAGACCACCGCCGCGCCGGGGAACTGGCGAACGAGGTGCTGGTGCAATTCCTCGTTCAGCTCGAGCACGAGCAGATCGGCCGGCGCGATGCCGTGGTCGATCAGCGCCTGGGTGAACACGCCGGTGCCGCCACCCAGCTCGATCACGCGATGGGCCGAGCGCGGCAGCTGCGACATCATCTGTCGCGCCAGTTGCCGGCTCGAGGGCGAGATGGCGGCCACCGCCAAAGGGTTCTTCAACCATTGCAGGAAGAAGGTCCAGCTGGCGGGCAGGCTGCGGGCGGCGGCGCGGTCGTCTTTCATCAAGGCGAGCATAATGCAGGCGGAAGTATTTCGTCCGGGTTAAGCCGCCCAGGCCAAGAATGGATTCATCCCGCCCCTGGAGTCCGCCATGCGTGCCCTACCCCTGATGATCGCCGCCAGCCTGAGCCTTTGCGGCCTAGCCCACGCCTCCAGCGCCAGCGCGCCGGCCGAGCCGCCCGCATCGACCCGGATCCTGCCGGTCGCCCAATGCCTGGACCCGCAGATGGCCCGCGGCTGGACCCAGATGGACAACGGCGACCTGCTGGTCGATGCCGGGCGCAACAAGTACCGCATGCGGGTCGCCCCGGCCTGCACGGCGTTGAGCTACAGCAATTTCGTCGGCTTCCGCGGCGACCCGATCACCGGCCGCGTCTGCGGCGGCTTCCGCGATGCCGTGCTCACCCGCGACTATCCCTGCAAGATCGAAGGCATGCAGCGCCTGAGCAAGGAAGAGTACGAGGCCACGCTGAAGGCCGACAAGGAAGCGCGCAAGGCGCGCAAGACCAGCAAGGAAAAGGCGAAAGCCGAAGCCAAGTAAGCTGCGTTTTCCATAGGCGCGCGGGCTGCGGTTCGCGCGTTTTTTTAGTGGGCTTGAGCCCACCCTGCGCCCGTGTGAATTGGTGGACTTGAGCCCGCCCTACACCCACCCTACGCCCGGCGGATTTCCCAGGCGCGATGGATGCGCGGGTTCCGCTCGAAGTCTTCGTCGATGGTGTCGCGGCTGATTTCGCGGCAGATCGCGAACTCGGCCAGGGCGGCTTCGTCGAGCTTGAAGCGCCGGTAGTTGTTCGAGAACAGCAAGAGACCCTTCGCCGACAATCGTGCGACGGCGGCGCGCAGCAGGCGCACGTGGTCGCGCTGCGTGTCGAAATCGTCGGCGCGCTTGGAATTCGAGAACGTCGGCGGATCGCAGAAGATCAGGTCGTACTCGCCGCGGTCGGCCTCCAGCCAACGCAATGCGTCGGCCTGCGCGAGGCGGTGCGCCTGGCCTTTCATGCCATTCAAGGCGAGGTTCTGCGCCGCCCACTCGAGATACGTCGCCGACAGGTCCACGCTGGTGGTATGCGTCGCGCCGCCGACCGCCGCCTGCACGCTGGCGGCCCCGGTGTAGCAGAACAGGTTCAGGAAACGCAGGCCGTCCGATTCGCGCGCGATGCGCAGGCGCAAGGGGCGATGGTCCAGGAACAGACCGGTGTCCAGGTAATCGAACAGATTGACGCGCAGTTTCGCCGCGCCTTCGCGCACGGTCATGAACTCTTCGCGCCGATCCATGCGCCCGTACTGGCTGCCGCCCTTCGCGCGCGACCGCGTCTTCGTCACCACCTGTTCGCGCGGCAGCGCGAAGACGTCACGCAGGGCCGCCAATAATTCGCCAAACCGCCGCCGCGTATCGGCCTCGGGAATCGTGCTGGGCGCTTCGTACTCCTGCACATGCAGGAAAGTACGTCGCTCGCCTTCCGCTTCGGCATAAACATCCACTGCCGCCGAATACTCCGGCAGGTCTGCATCGTAGACGCGATAGCAGTCGATGCCGTTGCGCTCGCGCCAGGACTTGAAGCGCTTGAGATTCTTGCGCAAGCGGTTCGCGACCATCACCGCGCCGTCGCTCAAGGGCGCAGGCGCACGCTCCTCGCGCATCGGCGGCGCCACCGGATCGCAAACGATCAGCGAACATTCGAGCGCGCCATTGAACATCGCGTACTTTTTCGCCGCACGCAGGCCGGTCGCACGCGCGAGTTCCTCGTCGCCGCAGAGCAGGCTGGCGCGCCAAGCCGGCACGGCACGACGCAGGGCATCGCCGAGTTCGCGATACAGAGCAGGATCGGCCGCGAGGCGCTGGTCGTAGGGCGGATTGCAGACGACGGTGCCGCGCTCGATGCCCGGCGAAACCAGGGCCGAAACCGCCTTGCGATCGAAGCGGATCAGCTCGGCCACGCCGGCGCGATCCGCATTGGCCATCGCCGACCGCAGCGCGTTCGGATCGGTATCGGCGCCGAAGAAAACCGGCTTCAGCGCCGCACGCCCGGCGTCGGCGCGCGCCTGCGCGTCCTGCACCAGGCGCGACCAGAGAGCGGCATCGAAACCGAGCCATCGACTCGGTTGCTCGCCGCGCCAGCGCTGCAGGCCCGGCGCTTCGTTCGCCGCCATCAACACGCCTTCGATCAGCAGGGTGCCGCTGCCGCACATCGGGTCGAGCAGGCCGCCGCCTTCGGCGTGGATCTTCGGCCATTGGCCGCGCATCAGCATCGCGGCGGCCAGGTTTTCCTTCAACGGCGCTTCGCCCTGCGAGGCGCGCCATCCGCGGCGATGCAAGGAGCCGCCACCGATGTCCAGCGAGAGGATCGCACGGCCCTTGCGTACCAGCAGGTTCACGCGCACATCGGGCGCGGCCGTATCCACCGACGGCCGCGCACCATGCCTGGCGCGAATCCGGTCGACGATGGCGTCTTTCACGCGTTGCGCGGCGTAACGTTCGTGCGTCAGTGTTGGACCCGACACATGCGCATCCACCGCCAGCGTGCCTTCCGGCGCCAGATGCTCGGCCCAATCGATCGCATGCACGCCCTGGTAGAGGTCCTGCTCGTTCGCGCAATCGAATTCAGCCAGCGGCCACAACACACGGCTGGCCAGGCGCGATTCGAGCGCGGCGCGATATACGGCTTCGGCTTCGCCTTCGACATTCGCGCCGGCGACCGAAGCAGTGGCGCGGCTCGCGCCCAGCGCCAGCAGCTCGTCCACCAGCAGGTATTCCAGGCCCTTGCCGCAGGCAACGAAAAAGTTCATGCCAACTTCTGCAGGAGTCGGGCGAATTCTTCGCCGCAGAACGCGACGTGGTCCACGAGGCGATGACTGTCGTTGACGAAGATCGTGTGGTCGCGCCGTGCCGCGGCCCAGCGCGCGACTTCCGTCGCCGGAATCAGTTCGTCGTCCCAACCGTGCACGACATGCGTCGGCACATGGGCGGCTTCAAGCTTGAAATCATAGCCTTCCAACTGCGTCGGCGGCGCCATCAGGAACAGGCCGACCACCGGCACCTGCAGCGAGACGCGCGCCGAAATGAAAGCGCCCATGCTCGAACCGGCCAGGACCAGCGGGCCCTGCACGCGCGATGCGATCTCGTGCAGACGCAGGATACGGCCTTGCACGTCGCCGAGCCGGCTGCGCGAGAAATCGTTGTCCCAGGAACGGTAATCGGGGCGCTCGTGCGTCCAGCCCAGCGCTTCGGCGGCCTGCGACAAGGCCGTGGCCTTGGTCGCATCCGGGCTGCTTTCCAGACCGTGCGAAATGATCACATGGCCTTTCACGCGCCAGCCTCGCTCACCGACACCACGTCATCGCCGATGCGCAGCACGCCGCCTTCGAGGATGCGCGCGCATAGGCCGCCATGCCCGCGCATCGCGTTGTAGCCGCCGGGGCCAAGCGCATCTTCCATGCGCGAGCAGGGGTCGCATTCGTCCGTGCCTTCCAGCAGCACCTCGCCGATGCGGAAGCGCCGGCCCTTCAACGCAATCAAAGGCAGGCCAGACACGACGATATTCCGCCGCAGCAGGGCAGGCGGCACGGAAGCATGCCCCGACAGGGCCGCAATCGCCGGCAGATGCTCGGCCTGGATCAGGGTGATGCCGCGCTTGCCGCTGCCGCTGGTGTAACGATCGCCCGTCAGGCCGATGCCGGTCGTGGCGAAGGCTTCGCTCACTTCCTGCATCGGCACGTCGCGCTTCGGACGCAGGCCGATCCATACCACACGCCCGGGGCGCGGCAGATTGGCCATCAGGCGGCCCAGCGCGGAATCGGAAGGCAGCGACATCGGAGGCTCCGGAATGGTGCGAATGTTAGCATGCGGCATGGATGCCCGCCCCCCGATCAGTCCCTGGCCCCTGCCCTACGTGCCGTTGTTGACCGAGCGGTCCTTGGCCGACATCGATCTCGTGGTCATGCACTGCACCGAGCTGCCGGACATGGCCATCGCCCGCGAATACGGCGAACGCGTGCTTTACGACGCCGGTACCGGCAACAGCGGCCACTACTACATCGACCGCGACGGCCGCCTGCACGAGTTCGTGCCGCCCGAGCGCATGGCGCACCACACGCGCGGCTACAACCCGCGTTCGATCGGCATCGAGATCGTCAACACCGGTCGATATCCGCACTGGTACGACTCGCGCCACCAGGCGATGGAAGAACCCTATACGCCGGAGCAGATCGACTCGCTGCTGGTACTGCTGGCGGCGTTGCGCGAACGCATCCCGTCGCTGGCTTTCATCGCCGGCCACGAAGACCTCGACACCGCCACCGTGCCCTCCAGCGACAACCCCGGCGTGCAGATTTCGCGCAAGCTCGACCCGGGTCCGATGTTTCCGTGGGCGCGGGTGTTGGAAGCGTGCGGGTTGAGGCGACTACGGCCCAACGAGTGACTCGTCGCGAATAGCGAAAAGCCGCCTTAGAGCGGCTTTTTTGCATCGTCGGTTGGCGGCACCCTCGCCGCAGCGACGGCGCCGCGCTAACCCGTAAATAGTTCACACGCAACCGCCTGCATCACTGCAGACAACCGCGCTCACGCTCAGATCGACTTAGCGCAGACGGTGCGCTGCGCCCTGGCCGCACCGCGCGCAAGCGCAACTAACCAAAGTCGTGATTGCCGTGGCATCGCATGGTCTGGTCTCTGATGCAGACGGCGGCCGAGCGCGGGAAATCGGTCGGCCGAAGCGAATGACGATCACCGTTACGGCTAGATGGCAGCAACTCCGCTGCCGCCAACAGGGGAACGACATGGCATACAGCGACAAGCAACGCGACGCCTTCCTGGTGCAGCTCAGCGAATGGACCTACATCACGAAACCCGGCGATCGCTCCACGATCGACAGAGCCACCGTGGACGCATTGTTGAAAGGCGCCTTCGGTAAAGACTGGAGCGTCGGACGCATCGGCGCCTGGTCGGCGTCGAGCTGGTTCGATCCGCACCTGCCGTACTTGGTTGCATTCAATCCGACGCTCAATGTCGTCGCATTGGCTTTCCAGGGATCTTCCTTTCCGACGCGCGATTTCAACTGGACGGCGGATGCGCTGAAGGACTGGCTACTGGCGAACCTCGGCACCTCGCCCACCGCCTATGCCTTCCCTGCCGGCATCGGAAACGGCACGGAAGTCGTGCATTCGGGTTTCTACAATGCTTACAAGGCGGGTCGACTCCAGATCTTCAATGACGTTCGCGCCTGCACGCCGAGCGGCAACGCCACGCTATGGATCACCGGGCACAGCCTGGGCGCGGCGCTGGCGAATCTCGCTTTCATCGACGCCATCACGCTAAAGCTGCAGCGCGACCTGGATGACAATCCCGAACAAGGCGCGCCGCGTTTCCACATCACCGAGATCTACGGCAGCACCTTCTCCGGCCCGCCGATCGGCAGCCAGGCGTTCGAGGATGCCGTGGGCAAACTGATGGACGCCGCGCACCAGCAGACCAGTGTCGCCATCGGAGGCACGTTCTTCGAATCCAGGTCGGAGGTGCTGGGCGACTATCCCGGCCTCTATCAGTTCATGACGGCTTCGCATTTCGCGCCCAGCAACCTGTGTCAGTCGCTCGACTTCTCGCCAAACGACCTGTCGTTGAAGCGCTACCCGCTGAGCCACTACATCACCAACTATGTGAGCTTCCTGCGCGCGCAAGCCAACTTCCCGGCGCAAACCGAACGCCGGCGCAGCAATGCCAATGTGCTGACCGTTGTGCTAACGGACGTGACCTGCCTGAGTCCGGTGACGATCAGCCTCTCATGCCACTACCTGAACTACGACACGCAAAATTCCGCAACTGCGGAACTGGCTCGCGGAACGGTCACGCAGGCCGATGGAGAACTAACGCTGCAGGTGCCTGTGGACGCGATGGTGATCGCCGCCCGCGACTTTTTCCTCTCGCTCCAGTCGGACGATCAAGGGGTCCTCCTCACTCATGGCGTATCCAGCATCGTGGCCTACCTGGACAATGAGGAAGTGGATCGAGGAAAGCCCTTTGCCTACTGGCAAGGCACCATGGGCATGACCTACCCGCTCCAGATTCCGTAGCGCCGCCAAGTGCATCTCCGTGCCTGAAACAATTGCGCAACGCCGCCCGAGGGCGGCGTTGTCGCGTCTCAAGGCAGCAAGACGATGATTGGAGAACTCTTTCGCTTCAAACAAGAATTTTCTCCGACCTCTTTGTTGCCGGGTCGAGTGGAGATGCGCGCCGGAATATGCCATCGTCGGGCCTCGCGAAAAAACGCGCGGCGCCGCTGGACGGAGTGCCGTTCGCCGGAAAAAGCAGGGGAAAAGCATGACGGATTGGTATTACGCCCGCGGCGAACAGCGGATCGGGCCGATGAGCCTGGACGCCCTGTTGGCATTGGCCAACGACGGCAAGATTGCGGCATCGGACCTGGTCTGGCATCCGTCCCTGCCGGCCTGGACGCCGGCCGGCGAGGTCGCGCAGCTGGCCGGCGTCGCTTTCTCCGGGGCGGCGGAAGCGCATAGGAACGCTACTTCGGCATCGGCGTCTCCCAATCCCTATTCCGCACCGCAGAGCGTCTGGATCGATCCGGCAGCCGCCGCTTTCGCGCCGATGGCCGGAGCGGAGATCCGGCCGGGCAGCGATCCGATCGACGTTTCCGCGTGCATCAGCCGTGCCTTCGATCTGACCAAACGCCACTACCTGACCATCTTCATCATCGGATTGGTGTACCTGGGCTGCATCTTCGGATCCAGTTTCCTTCTCGGCTTCATCGAAATCGCCATCAAGTCCGTCATCGCCGGCAGACTGGACTTCGAGCCCACCACGACGGACCAGACCGGACTGTTCGCGCTCTCGCTGGCCCTCAACCTGGTGTCGCAGGTGATCAGCCTGTTCCTGCAATTGGGCCTGATTCGCGTGGGCCTGAACCTGGTCTCGGATCGGGAAGTGGCGGTCGGCCTGATATTCGGCGAAAGCGCCAAGCTGCTGCGGGCCGTCGGCGCCACGATCCTATTCTCCATCGCGGTACTGGTCGGCCTGGTGCTGCTGATCGTGCCCGGGATCTACATCGCCCTGCGTTACGGCCAGTATCTGAACGCCATGGTCGACAAGGATCTCGGCGTCGTCGATGCCTTCGAATACAGCTCGCGCATCACCGAAGAGAATCGCCTGAACCTGTTCGGCCTCAGCATCCTCAATATCTTGATTGTTCTCGCGGGCATACTGGCCTGCCTGATCGGCCTCGCCTTCGCCGCCCCGGTGGCCTGGCTCGCCAGCCTGGTCGCCTACCGCTGGATGCAATACGGCCGCGATGTTGTGGTGGATCGATAGGAACAGGGGCAAGAGAACGGTTCTGCTGCAAACAAGAATGTTCTCTGCCCGCTTTTCGAGGCGATGAGTTTCTGACGCCATCAATGAACAGCAGAACGCCGCCCCAGGGCGGCGTTTTCGCGTCTGGCTCAATAATGGGGGCGGAGCCAACTGATGTGTTTGGTGGTCTAATTTCCTCCGCCCCGTTTTTCGCTAGAACGGAAAACCAGATTTCTGCTCCAGCAAAAAAACTGTCTTGTAAGCATTGTCCTTGCTCTTGTCGATGGTAACGATGCCAAGAAGACCGCGGTCCTCGGAATAGAAATAGCGATGCTCTCTTACGCCATCTTTGGCTGAAACCACAAGAACTTTCACGCTTTCGCCCAACACATTAAGAGTTTCTGTTCCTTCCAAATGAAACTCCATCCCGCCACTACTCCACACCTTGCCATCTTTCGGACTTGCCTTTGGAACAGCGAAATTAAGGGCCAAGGAATGAATACAGTAAAAAGGCGAATCTTCGCCGCACAACCTGATCTTTTGCCCACTGTGACCTATCCAGATTTCCTCCTTTTGAGTATCAACCCTTATTCCATAGGAGAACTCTCGCAAGTCGCTCGGAGCATAAGCCGAGTAGTCGTAGAACCGCCCTTCACATGCAGCAGCGGTTGTGGCCGAAGCAAGGGCCAGCGTCGGGGCAAGAAAGAAATTCCACTTCATGAGATTAGTCTCCTATGCAGCTCGGACACTTGACGCCTTCGTCCTTCAAATACTTCCAAGCCGCTTTGTCTGCGTCTAACTCTTTGGCATCTTTATCGTAGAAACAGGGGTCAGAGTACATTTTCTGACCGTCGGACCCAAAGGCAGCCTGAATCGCGAGAGCCGATGGCCCATCCCGGTATAATCCGGATCACGCCCCGGAGCCCCCATGACCCAGTCCGTCGTTTCCGAACTCGTCGCCCTGCTGACGCTCGAGCGCCTCGAGGAAAATCTCTTTCGCGGACAGAGCCGCGACATCGGCACGAAGTACGTCTTCGGCGGCCAGGTGTTGGGCCAGGCCCTGTCGGCCGCGCAGCAGACGGTGGACGACGAGCGCCATGTGCATTCGATCCACGCCTACTTCCTGCGCGCGGGCGATATCGAGGCGCCGATCATCTACGACGTCGACCGCGCCCGCGACGGCCACAGCTTCTCCGTGCGCCGCGTCACCGCGATCCAGCACGGCCAGCCGATCTTCGTTTTCGCCTCCTCGTTCCAGAAGTCCGAACCCGGCGTCGAGCACCAGTTCCACATGCCGGAAGTGCCGCAGCCCGAGGACGTGGAGCCGACCGAAGCGCCCTCGCCCGAGGTGATGGCGAAACTGCCGGCCAAGATGCAGCGCTGGCTCTCGCGCATGGGGCCGTTCGAGATGCGGCCGATCTATCCGCGCGACGAAGTGAAACCGCCGAAGCGCCCGCCCTACCAGCAGGTCTGGCTGCGGCTGATCGACAAGGTCGACGACCGGCCGGTGCTGCATCAATCGCTGCTGGCCTACGCCTCGGATTTCTATCTGCTCGGCACGACGACCTTCCCGCATGGCATCAGCTATTACCAGCCGAACGTGCAGATGGCTTCGCTCGACCATGCGATGTGGTTCCACCGGCCATTCCGCGCCGACGATTGGCTGCTGTATTCGCTCGACAGCCCGACGGCGCAGAACGCGCGCGGCCTGGCGCGCGGTCAGTTCTTCAGCCGCGACGGCAAGCTGGTCGCATCGGTCGCGCAGGAAGGCCTGATCCGCGTACTGGCCGAAGAACAGGGAGACCGCTGATGCGCCAGATGTTCACTTCGCCCAGGCTCGAGAACGTCGAACGCGTGGCGCAGCTGTTGACCGAGGCCGGCATCGAGAACCGCATCCAGGGCGGCCGCACCTACAAGGGCCACAGCCGCCGCCAGTTCAGTTACACCGACAAGAAGGGCGATGCCTCGCAACAGGCCTCGGTCTGGGTGATCCAGTCGGACGATTACAAGCGTGCTCGCGAAATGCTGATCGACATGGGCCTGATGGATGCCGCGAACGCGCCCTCGTCCTTCGTGCCGGAGGCCCTGCAGTTGAAGGAACGTCCCACGGACGATCCGGACCGGCGCCTGATGCGCATCAAGATCGCCCTGCTGTTCGCGCTTGGCGGCATGGCGGCGTGGATGGCGATGCGCATGTTCATCCTGCGCTGATCGCTCGAGATGAGTTCGAGCGGAAACCGGCTACGCCTCGCCCGGATGCTGGCACTGGCGACGGTGCTGTACGGTCTGGTGTTCTATTTCGTCGGCGCGTATCTGAAACCCGGCTATTCGCAGGTCACGCACTACATCAGCGAGCTCAACGCGACCGGCACGGCCTGGGCGACGGAGCTGGGCTGGTTCGGTTTCGTGCCGATCGCGGCCCTGTTCGCCGCCTTCCTGGTCGTAGCGCAACCCATCGCGCGCGTCACCGGCGCCAGCCGCCTTGGTTTCCTGTTGCTGTGGACACAGCCCATCGCCTTTCTCGGCGTGGCCCTGGCGCCCTGCGATCCCGGTTGCTCGATCGGCGGTTCGGCCCTGCAGCAGATTCACGACCTGCTCGGTGTCGGCACCTATTTCCCGGCCGCGCTCGGTCTGTTCCTGCTGTCGTATGCGCCGGGCTTGTCTACGGTCGGAAAAATTTTCTTCCGTGTCGCCGCCATCGCTTGGCTGCTGCTGTTCCTGCTGATGCTGATGCCGGAACTCGCCCCGGTGCGCGGACTGCTGCAGCGCATCGCCGATGGCCTGTTGGGCATGGCGGTGCTGCTGATCGCCTGGCACATGCTCGGCCCGACGCCCCAGAATCGCTAAAACACCTGGAACCGTTCCGGAGGTCGTCGTGAGAATCGTGCTGACCCTGCTGCTCCTGCTCGCGAGCCTGTCCGCACCGGCTCGCGCCGACGAACCCTCGGCGGCGGCCGTGTTCGAGAAACTGAAGACGCTGCAGGGCCATTGGCGCAGTTCCAAACCCGACAGCAAGACGACGGTCGAATACCGCTTGATCGCCAATGGCAGCGTGCTGGTCGAAACCTGGACGATGAGCCCGACGCGGCAATCGATGACGGTCTACTCGCTCGATGGCGAGCGCCTGCTGGCGACGCATTATTGCCCGCAAGGCAATGCGCCGCGGCTCGTACTGGCGGGCACCGACGAATCGGGGACGCATCGCTTCGATTTCCTCGACGGCAGCAACCTGCAGAATCCGGAAGGCTTCCACGAGCATGCGTTCACGGTGCGCATCGACAGTCCTGATGCGCTGACGCGCCGGGAAACCTATATCGGCAATCGCGCGACCTACGACGCCGCACGCGATCGCGGCGACGAAGAAAGTTTCGCCCGCATCCTTCCTGCCGCGCCGGAATCCCGTCCATGACGATGCCGACGGGCTATTCGATCCGTCGCGCGATTCCTTCCGAAGCAGACTATCGCCGTCTGCGCGAACAGGCCGGCATGAGCCCGAAGACGGCGGCAGCCGCCGCGCGCGGCCTGCCGAACAGCCAGTTCGCGGTGCAGATCGTGCACGAGGGCGAAACCATCGGCATGGGCCGGGTCATCGGCGACGGCGGCTGCTTCTACCAGGTAGTGGATATCGCCGTACTCCCGGCGCATCAGGGCCGCGGCCTGGGCAAGGCGATCATGGCCGAGATATCGTCCTGGATCGAAACCGACGTGCCGGAAAGCGCCTACGTCAGCCTGATCGCGGACGGCCAGGCGCATGCGCTATACGCGCAGTACGGTTTCTCGCCGACGGCGCCGCGCAGCATTGGCATGGCGATGGTGAAGCGGGCCCGGACCTGATGGTCACATCCCGCCTGCCCAGGCGTCTTGCTACAGGCATCGGTCGTCGATGCATGCCCGGGCCGATCACGCCATGAACGCCGAAGTCCTCGAATCCGTCATCGCTACGCACCTGCCGGCCGCCGCGCGCGGCGACACGGCCGCCTATGGCCGCATCGTTGCGAACTGCCAGGGCATGGTGACTTCGATCGCGCTCGCCATCGTGCGCGACGTGCCGGCCAGCGAGGACATCGCGCAAGATGCCTTCCTGTCGGCCTGGCAGAACCTGCGCAAGCTCGGCAATCCGCAGAGCTTCCTGCCCTGGCTGCGACAGATCACCCGCAATCTCGCCCGCGATCACCTGCGCGCGCAGAAATACCGCGCCAATCCCGAGGGCGATGTCGAAGCCCTGATCGCGGCCGTCGCCGATCCGACGCCGGGGCCGCAGGAAACGCTGGCCGAATCGCAGGAAGCGCGCATCGCGGCCGATGTGATCGACGCGCTGCCGGAAGACACGCGCGAAACCCTGCTGCTGTACTACCGAGAAGGCCAGAGCTCGAAACAGGTCGCCGTGCTGCTTGGCGTGCAGGACGCCGCCGTGCGCAAGCGATTGTCGCGCGCGCGATCCCTGGTACGCGACGAACTGCTCGCGCGCCTGGGCGAATTCGCCCGCGACAGCGCGCCAACCGCCGCCTTCACGGCGACCGTGCTCGCCGCGACCACGTTGGCCAGCCCGCCGGCGGCGGCCGCGACGGTATTGCTGACTGGCGGCGCGTTCGCCGGCAAAGGCCTGCTGAAAGTTCTCGTCGGCGGACTCGGCAGCATCGGCATCGGCGTACTCGGCGGACTGAGCGGGATCTGGTGGGGCCTGCGCCGTTACCTGCGCGCACCGTTCGATGCACTCGAACGCCGGCAGTTGCTGCGCTACGGCTTCGTGATGAGCCTGCTGGTGATCGGTTTCACCGTCGCCCTGGTACTCAGTACGCATTGGTCGGGCTGGCAGGCGCCGGTGCTGGCGACGGCGCTGTATCTCATCGGCGTCATCGGCATGGCGACAGGTTGGATGCCGCGCATCCTGCAACGCCGCCACGCGCAGGAAATGGCGAACGATCCGGTCGCCGCGCGCGCGGCGCGCAGCAAGGAAAGGCGCAATGCCTGGATCGGCTGCACGCTCGGCCTGGCGTGCGGCATCGGCGCGCTGGTCTTCGGCCTGATCGCCACCGGACGACTGTAAGCCGTCGCGTTTACATCGTCTGGGTCGGCTTGTCCGATTCCAGCATGCCCGCGAGCAGGGTTTCGATCTTGCCCTTCACGGTTTCCGCTTCGGCCGAATCGGCGAACTGCACGCCGATCCCCGCCGCGCGATTGCCCTGCGAACCCGGCGGCGTGACCCAGACCACCTTGCCGGCCACCGGCAGGCGATCCTTGTCCTCGAGCAGGGACAGCAGAAGGAAGACCTCGTCGCCCAGCGAGTAGCGCTTGGTCGTCGGGATGAAGATGCCGCCGCCTTTCACATAAGGCATGTAGGCGCCATAGAGCTGGGCCTTGTCCTTGATCGCCAGCGAGAGAATGCCCTGTCTTGCGCCACCGGCACCGATCATCGCGCCACTCCTTCCTTGCGGTCTTCCAGCAGCATCGTACGCCATTCGCGCAGCAATCCGGCCAGCAGCAGGTCGTGCCGAAGCGGCGCCGACAACTGCCCGCGGACGCGATTGAGCGCGTCGTACCACGCGGACAGCTTGGAAAAATCGCCCGGCGCGGTCAAGCCGCCCTTTTCCGGTGGCCGAGCGCCGAGGCGACGGGATAGGGCATCCTGGGCCAGATCAGCGGCGAAACGCAGGCGCAGCGCCGCCTGCTCGTCGCCCAGCCAACGCTGCGCCATCTCCACCGGACCCGACTTGCCGTTGCCGACGGCGTCCAGATCGCCACGAACCTGCCGGCGCAGGGCCAGGCCGCCCTGGGCCAGCCAATCGGCCGCGAGGCCGGCATGGCCGCGCGCGGCTTCCAGCGCCGCGCCGATATCGGCCTCGGCATGGCCCTGGCTGCGCAACCAGGCCTCGGCCTGTTCCTTCGCAGGCAAACGGAACTCCAGGCGTTGGCAGCGGCTGCGGATCGTCGCCGGCAATCGGCCCGGCGCACTGCAGACCAGCAACAGGAACCGCCCCGGCGAGGGTTCTTCCAGCGTCTTGAGCAAGGCATTGGCCGCTGCGTGGTTCATGCCCTCGGCCGGTTCGATCAGCGCTACCTGGGCGCCACCGAGCTGCGGCGTGAGTGCGAACCATTGGCCGAGGCGACGGATCTGGTCGACGGTGATTTCACTGCGCAGCTTGTCGCCCTTGTCGTTCGGTTCGAAGCCGACGCGGGAAAAATCGCCATGCGTACCAGCCTCGAACTGGCGGCAGCTGCGGCATTGGCCGCAGGCCAGGCCGTCGGCCGCAGGCGACGCGCAGAGCAAACGTTTCGCCAGAATGGCGGCGACCTCGCCCTTGCCCATCTTTTCCGGCCCGACCAGCAACAAGGCATGGCCCAGGCGCCCTTCTGCCAGCGAGCCATGAGCCGCTTCGAACACCGAGCGCTGCCAGGGCGCGAAATTCATGCCGCGGCCATCCATTCGCGCAGGACGCCGGTCACATCGGCAACGACCGTGGCGGCTTCGCGACTGGCATCGATCACACGAAACCGTTTTGGCTCGGCGGCGGCGCGCGCCAGGTAGGCCTCGCGCACGCGCTCGAAGAAATCGTCGCGTTCGCGTTCGATCCGGTCCGGTTGCGCATCGCGACCGCTCGCACGCGCACGTCCCTGCGATACGCCGAGATCGAGCAACAAGGTCAGGCCCGGTTGCAGGCCGACGACGCGTCGCTCGAGCTCGGCGATGAACGCGACATCGAGGCCGCGACCGCCGCCCTGGTAGGCATAGCTCGAATCGGTGAAGCGATCGCACACGACCCAGGCGCCGCGCGCCAGCGCGGGACGGATCGTTTCGCGCACGTGTTGCGCCCGCGCCGCGAACATCAGCAGCAGTTCGGTTTCGGGCGAAGGTTTCTCGCCATCGGGACTCAACAGCAACTGGCGAATCCGCTCGGCCAATGGCGTGCCGCCCGGCTCGCGCGTGCTCACGACTTCGTGGCCCGCCTGCAGCAAGGTCTCGCGAAGAGCGTTGAGCACCGTGGTCTTGCCGGCGCCCTCGCCGCCCTCCAGGGAAATCAAACGCGGGTGGCTCTCGATGTCCGTCATGCCGTCCTTCATTGCGACTGCGTCTTCTGCTCGCGATAACGCTTCAGATATTGCCCGACCGCCGCCTGGTGCTCGGAATAATTGCGCGTGAAGACATGACGGCCGCTGCCGTCGCCGACGGCGACGAAATACAGGGCATCGCCTTCGGCCGGCTTGGCCGCCGCGGCAAGCGCATCGGCGCCCGGCATCGCGATCGGCGTCGGCGGCAGGCCGTCGCGCGTGTAGGTGTTGTAGGGCGTATCGGTTTCGAGATCCTTGCGCCGGATATTGCCGTCGTAAGCGCTGCCGATACCGTAGATCACCGTCGGATCGGTCTGCAGGCGCATGCCGATCTGCAGGCGCCGCACGAACACGCCGGCGATCTGCGGACGTTCGTTGGCCACGCCGGTTTCCTTCTCGACGATCGAAGCCAGAGTCAGCAGTTCCTCCGGCGTCTGCAGGGGCAGTTCCGGCGCGCGCGCCGCCCAGGCTTCGGCGAGCGCCTTGTCCATCGCATCGGCGGCCTGCGCGAGCAGGTCCAGGTCGCTGGTATTGCGCGTGAAAAGATACGTCTCCGGCAGGAACCGGCCTTCCGGGAACACTCCCTTGCGATCCAGGCGCTGCATGATTTCGCCGTCGCTCAAACCGTCGATTTGATGCTTGAGCCGGTCGTCGGCCAACAATGCCGCACGCAGGTCGCGGAAGTTCCAGCCTTCGACGATGGTGAACTTGCGCTGGATCACGCGACCGTCGTGCATGCGTTGCAGGATCGTGCGCGGGCTCATGCCGGAAACGATGCCGTACTCGCCGACCTGCAGGCGCGAGGCGACCTTCATGCTGCGCGCCAGCGCACGCCACTCCAGATCGCTGCCCTGCGCGATGCCGATGCCGCGCAGCTTGCGCATGACGTCGCTGAAACCATCGCCGGGCGCGACCTCGAGCACCTTCTCGTCGCCGGCGAACGCGATCGGCTCGTCGGCGAACTGCTGGGTGCGCATCCACAGATAGCCCAGGCCACAGCCGGCGGCGAGCAGCAGGAGGAAGAGCAGCCGCATCATGCGGCCGAAGATGCCTTTACGCGCCACGCCGGGCTCCTTCAGGTTTCCGTGCGATTGTCGCCCAGCCAGGGCGCGAAGGAAAACGCGAAAGCCGGTTCCCGCGCCAGGAGGCGATGGGCGAGCGTACGGATAGCCGCAAAATCGCCCCATTCCCGCCGGTCGATGCGGCGGACCGGTTGCGGCCCACGCACGGAATTGCAGACGAAGACGGCCTCGGCCGTTTCGATCGCATCGCGATCGAGTTCCGCTTCGGACGCGCCATCGACATGCGCCAGCAACCATTCACGCATCACGCCGGCCACGCCGCATTCTGACACGCGAGGCGTCAGCCAGCGCCCGCCGATCAGCGCGAACACGTTGCCGGCGGTCGCGCTGATGACGCGATCCCGCTCGTCCAGCATCAAGCCTTCGTCGATGGCCGGATCGTTCCATTCCAATCGCGCCAGCACCTGCTCTAGGCGATTGAGGTGCTTGATGCCCGCCAGCGCCGGCTGCGTAGCGAGCCGGACATCGCACCAGCGCAGATCCAACCCTGCAGCCGGCGTCGCATCGGGCGCCTCGTGCAGGGAAAGCACGATGGTCGGCGCGACGCGCGCCGGCGGCGCATAGCCGCGTCCGCCCGCACCGCGCGTCAGCACCAGCTTCAGCACGGCGCGCGACGTCGCGTACACCAGGCGCGAGACTTCATCGACGAGATGTTCTTCCTTCGGCACGGGAATGCGCAGGCGCTCCGCGCCCTTCTGCAGCCGACGCCAATGCGCGTCCCACCACAGGGCCCGACCTTCGTGCACGAGCAGGGTTTCGAACAGGCCGTCGCCATAGGCCAGCCCGCGATCGTCGGCGGCCAGGCCATCGGCGGCGGTCCCGTCGCGCAGGATGCGCACGCTCACGCGTCCACTCCGAGCGCCCGCAGCAGGCCGCGCGCCTTGTGCCGGGTTTCCTGCAACTCGCGCTCCGCATCGGAATCGACGACGATGCCGGCGCCGGCGCGCAGCTGCAGTTCCTTGCCCCGCAACCATGCGCTGCGGATCAGGATGTTCAGGTCCATGTCGCCGTCGCGATTGAGATAGCCGAAGGCGCCGGTATAGGCGCTGCGACCCTCGCCCTCGAGCTCGGCGATGATCTGCATGCAACGCACCTTCGGACAGCCGGTGATCGTGCCGCCGGGGAACACCGCCCGGATCACTGCGCCGGGCGTTACCTCTTCGCGCAATCGCCCGCTTACGTTGGAAACGATGTGGTGCACATGCGCATAGCTCTCGACCGTCATCAGTTCGTCGACGCGAACGCTGCCCGGCACGCAGACGCGACCGAGGTCGTTGCGTTCGAGATCGATCAGCATCACGTGTTCGGCCCGCTCTTTCGGATGGCCGACCAGTTCGCGCATGCGTTCGGCATCGTCGTCGCCCGGGAATCGCGGACGCGTGCCGGCGATCGGCCGCGTTTCGGCGACGCCGGAACGCACCGACACCAGGCGTTCGGGCGAGGAGCTGGCCAGCGACCAATCGCCATAGGACAGCAGGCCGGCGAACGGCGCGGGATTGCTTTCGCGAAGCCGCGCATACAGCGTGGCGGGATCGGGCGCCTCGGCGAAATCCGCGCGCCAGGCGCGCGACAGGTTCACCTGGAAAACATCGCCGGCGCGCAGGTAGCCGTGAATGCGCCCAACACCGTCGACAAAGCGCGAAGGTTCGTCTTCGTCGATACGCTCGGGCGCTCGCCAAGCCGGCAGCGCCGGGAGCGATGCCGTCGCCGCGATGTCGCGCGCAAGCGCGTCGAGCAAGGCCTCGTGCCCGGGCTCGGCGATGGCGAGGCAGGCACCGGTATCGCGATCGCGCAGCACGGCGGCAGGGCAACGCAACGCCAATGCCACCGGCAAGGGACCGGGCGCATCGGGCAGTCGCAGTACGGGCTCGATGCTGGCTGCCAGTTCGTAGGACAGGAACAGGGCCCAGCCGCCGCGGAATGGCAATCCTTGCCGCACCTCTTCGACGGAACCGGACTCGCGCTGCCAATCATGGTCGAGTGCGACGAGGAAATCTTCGGCCTCGACCGCCTCACCGCTCAGGCGGCGGACGATGCCGTCGCGCTCCAGGCAGAGGCCGTCGCCGTCGGCGATCAGCAACAGGTCCCAGCGCGATAGCGAACTATCGGCGCGTCCCGTTCCAGCGACGCTCTCGAGCAACAAGGGATAGCGCGCTGCATCCAGGCGATGCAGGGACAGCAGGTCGATGCCGGTCGGCAGAACGCGTTCGATCATGCGCCTGCCCGTTCCCTCGTCAGATGCGCTTGAATACCAGCGTGCCGTTGGTGCCGCCGAAACCGAACCCGTTCGATACGGCAACGTCGATCTTCTTCTCGCGTGCGACGTTCGGCACGTAGTCGAGGTCGCAGCCTTCGCCGGGATTGTCGAGGTTGATCGTCGGCGGAATCACGCCGGTGTGCAGGGCCAGCACGCTGAACACCGCCTCGACGCCACCGGCGGCGCCGAGCAAGTGGCCGGTCATGGACTTGGTCGAGCTGACCATGGTCTTGTAGGCGTGGTCGCCGAGCGCGCGCTTGACCGCCAGCGTTTCGGCCAGGTCGCCCAGTGGCGTGGACGTGCCATGCGCGTTGAGGTAGCCGACCTGGTCGGCATTGATGCCGGCGTCGCGGAAGGCCATCGTCATGCAGCGCGCGGGGCCGTCGCCGTTCTCGCTCGGCGCCGTCATGTGGTACGCATCGGAACTGGCGCCGAAACCGGCGAGCTCGCAGTAGATGCGCGCGCCGCGCGCCTTCGCGTGTTCGTATTCCTCGAGGATCAGCACGCCGGCGCCGTCGCCGAGCACGAACCCGTCGCGGTCCTGGTCCCAGGGACGCGAGGCGCGGGTCGGATCGTCGTTGCGCGTGGACATGGCCTTCATCGAGCAGAAGCCGCCGACCGACGTCGGCGTCGCGCCGTGTTCGGCGCCGCCGGCGACCATCACATCGGCGTCGCCGTACTGGATCATGCGCATCGCCATGCCGATCGAGTGGTTCGAGGTCGCGCAGGCCGATACGGCGGAAAAGTTCGGGCCCTTGAGGCCTTTCTGGATCGTCAGCTGGCCAGGCAGCATGTTGATGATGGTGCTGGGCACATAGAACGGCGAGACCTTGCGCGGACCGCCCTCGTGCAGGTCGATCGCCGTCTCTTCGATGCCGCGCACGCCACCGATGCCGGAGCCGACGATCACGCCGATGCGTTCGGCATTGCCCTCGTCGACCTGCAGGCCGGAGTCGTCCAGCGCCTGGTAGCAGGCGCCCAGGCCGTAGTGGATGAAGGTATCCATCTTCTTGGCGTCTTTCGGCGGCAGGAAGGATTTCGGATCGAAATCCCGAACCTCGCCGGCAATGCGCGTGGCGTAGGCGGTCGCATCGAAATGGGTGATCTGGCCGATGCCGGAGCGTCCGTTACGGATGCTGTCCCAGGCGCTGTCCAAGGTGTTGCCGATGGGCGAGACGATGCCCATGCCGGTGACGACGACGCGACGCTTGCTCATGTTCTGCTCCGCTCTGCCGAGGGCGCGACCGTTCGCGCTCGTTGCGAAAAGGGAAGGAGCGCGCCTTCCGCCTTCCGGCCCCGTACGCTTCGCTGCGAAGCGCACGGAGTCTGCACAGGTTGTCGGCTTGTCGCCGGATGCCGCAAATACACAGGGCCGCGCATGCGCGGCCCCGGTACCGAACCCGCCAGGCGATCAGGCCTTGACGTGGGCCTTGATGTAGTCGATCGCCTGCTGGATCGAGGTGATCTTCTCGGCCTCTTCGTCCGGGATTTCGCACTCGAACTCTTCCTCGAGAGCCATCACCAGCTCGACGGTATCGAGCGAGTCGGCGCCCAGGTCGTCCACGAAGGAAGCGTTGTTGGTGGCTTCTTCTTCCTTGACGCCCAGTTGTTCGACGACGATCTTCTTGACGCGTTCTTCGATGCTGCTCATGGAACTGTCTCCTCCCGGAGGAATGCAAGCGGACGCATTGTAGGCAAATGCCGGCCCCGACGGGCGCCCGACGCGCCGTGGCCTCGATAAAGTGGGTCTAGTCTAGCCTAATTCCCCGGCCGGCAAAGTGACGGCCCGTGCCCGGCTCAGGCCATGTACATGCCGCCGTTGACGTGCAGGGTCTCGCCCGTGATGTAGGCGCCCGCCGGCCCGGCGAGGAAGGCCACGGCCTCGGCGATGTCCTGCGGCTGGCCCAGGCGGCCCAATGCGATCTGGCCCTGCATCGCCGCCTTGGCGTCCTCGGGCAGGTCGCGCGTCATGTCGGTCTCGATGAAGCCCGGCGCGACGACATTCACGGTCACGCCACGGCTGCCTATCTCCTTCGCCAACGACTTGCTGAAAGCGATGATGCCGGCCTTGGCCGCCGCGTAGTTCGCCTGGCCGGCATTGCCGGTGACGCCGATGACCGAGGCGATATTGACGATGCGGCCCTTGCGCGCCTTCATCATGCCGCGCATCACGGCCTTCGACGTGCGATAGACCGAGCTGAGATTGGTATCGAGGATGGCGTTCCAATCCTCGTCCTTCATGCGCATCAGCAGGTTGTCGCGGGTGATGCCGGCGTTGTTCACCAGCACCGAGATCGGGCCGAATTCCTTCGCGATGCCATCCACCAGCGCGTCGATCGCGCCGGCGTCGGTGACGTTGAGCATACGGCCGACGCCACCCCAGGCGGCCATGCGATCGGTGATCGCCTGCGCACCGCTTTCGCTGGTCGCCGTGCCGATGACTTTCGCGCCGCGCGCGGCCAGCGTGTCGGCGATCGCCGCGCCGATGCCGCGGCTGGCGCCGGTGACCAGGACGATTTCGCCGTTGAATTCGCTGCTCATGCTTGCGTTCCTCTCGTAACCGTGGCGCGGCGTCAGCCGCGATTGTTCCGCTCGTGCTCAGCGCAGCTCGGCCAAAGCCGTTTCGAAATCGGCGGGAGCGCCAATGGCACGCCCGTCGAGCGATTTGTCGATACGCTTGACCAGTCCCGCCAAAACCTTGCCCGGGCCGCATTCGGCGAAACGCGTCGCACCGGCGCCGGCCAACGCCTGCACGCACTCGGTCCAACGCACCGGCAGATACAGTTGGCGCACGAGTGCATCGCGGATCGCTTCGACCGACGCCTGCACGCCGGCATCGGCGTTCTGCACCACCGGACGATCCGGCATGCGCCAGGACAGAGCGGCCATTACTTCACCGAGTTGCGTCGCGGCATTCCGCATCAGCGGCGTGTGCGAGGGCACGCTGACCGCGAGCTTGACCGCCTTGCGCACGCCGCGCGCGCCCAGTTCGGCCAAGGCGCGATCGACGGCGGCGGCGTGGCCGCCGATGACGATCTGGCCCGGCGAGTTGTAATTGGCCGGCACCACGACTTCGTCGCCGGAAACCTGCGCGCAGACCTCGGCCACCATCGCGTCTTCCGCGCCGAGCACGGCGGCCATCGCGCCGGTACCGGCCGGCACGGCCGCCTGCATCAGGCGACCGCGCTCGCGAACCAAGCGCGCGCCGTCGCCCAGCGAAAGCGCACCTGCCGCGACCAGCGCGCTGTACTCGCCCAGGCTGTGTCCCGCGAAACGGGCCGGCTGCGAACCACCGGCTGCGAGCCAGGCGCGCCAAGCGCCTACGCCCGCCGCCAGCAGCGCAGGCTGGGTGAATTCGGTCTGGTTGAGTTGTTCTTCCGGCCCCTGCTGCGAAATCGTCCACAGGTCGGCATCGCAACCCGTCGACGCTTCATCGAAGGCCGCACGGATTTCCGGGCGCGTTGCGGCGAGATCGCCGAGCATGCCGAGCGACTGCGATCCCTGGCCGGGAAAAACGAAGGCGAGATTGTCGAGCACCGGCAGCCCCCTGCTTGTGGACCGCGAATGATAAGGCTGCTGGCCGCCGAACGTCTGTACCGGGGCGTAGGGTCCAGGCCCCTGCTGCGTCGCTGCGGCTTCTAGCGAAACAGGGCCAGCCCGAGCCAGGTCGCGATGGCCGCGAAGGCGACGACCGCCAGGCCGCCGATCAGATTCCAGCGTCGGGCCGACGCCGGCTCCCGCAAGGCGATCAGTTTCGCCAACGCGCGCAGGTCGCGGCCACAGATGGGGGCCAGCGGACAAAGCCAGGAAAGGCGGCGCAGCGCATCTTCGAATTGCTGTCGCGCTATCTGCGGCTCGCGCGCCAGCGGTTGCGACACCAGCACGGAATAAGCGCGCAAGTCCGATTCGAAAAACCGGGCGGTGGAATACGCGTAGAGCAGCAGATCGCGCGCCTGCGCGGCCTCCAGGCTCATCACGGTGGTCGGATCCTGGTCGAGATCGATGAAACCGATGCGGCCGTCGGACACCGTCAGATTGCGCGCGAACGCCTGGTTCAACCAGCCGCCCTGCGCGTGCAGGTCGGCCAGCGCGTCGAAGCCCGAGGCCACGAGATTCGCGCGCGCCTGCGCATCGGATTCGCGCTTGCAGGCGCTCGCCAGCGTCGCGCCGAGGTCGCTGATGACGATGGCTTCTTCGTCTTCCGCGAGTATCTGCGGCACGAGACAGCCCAGACCCTGCAGACGCTGGATCATCGCCTTCTCCGTCGCCCGTGCTTGCGCGGGCGGAAGCATCGCCGGAGGGCGCAGGGATTCGATGCCGAGCAGGTCGACGAAGCGGCGCAGCAGCGCCAGGCGCCAGCGCCTGGGCTCGTATTCGTAGCGTTTTCGCCAGGCGCGGACGCCGGCGGTGTCGATGCGTTTTACCCGCTCCGCATCCATGCCGCGATCAGTAGCGCAGCAGCGCCGAGCCCCAGGTGAAACCGCCGCCGAAGGCTTCGAGCAACAGGAGCTGGCCGCGCTGCACCTTGCCCGAGCGCACCGCCTCGTCCAGCGCCAGCGGCACCGAACCGGCCGAGGTATTGCCGTGCTTGTGTACGGTGACGATCACGCGTTCCATCGGCATGTCCAGGCGCTTGGCCGTGGCTTCGATGATGCGCAGGTTGGCCTGGTGCGGAATCAGCCAGTCGATATCGTGGCGATCGAGATTGTTCGCTTCCAGCGTTTCCTCGACGACTGCGTCGAGCGCCTTGACCGCGTACTTGAACACTTCGCTGCCGGCCATCAGCACGCGCACGCCGGCGTTCTTCTCTTCCGGCTTGAAACCGGCGGAGACGCCGACGGGGTTGTACAGCAGTTCCTTCTTGCCGCCATCGGCATGCAAGTGCGTGGACAGGATGCCGGTTTCGCTGTCGGCCTTCAGCACGACGGCGCCGGCACCATCGCCGAACAGCACGCAGGTATTGCGATCGGACCAGTCCAGCATGCGGGTCAGCGTTTCCGCGCCGACGACGAGGGCCGTTTTCACCGCGCCGGAGCGGATGAACTTGTCGGCGACGGTCAATGCGTAGACGAAACCCGAGCAGGCGGCATTGACGTCGAACGCGGCGCAACCGTTCGCGCCGAGACGATGCTGCAGCAGGCAGGCGGTGGACGGGAAGATGATGTCGGGCGTGGTCGTGCCGACGACGATCAGTTCGATCTCGGCGGCATCGACGCCCGCCGCTTCCATCGCGCGTTTCGCGGCTTCGAAGGCGAGGTCGCCGGTGGTCTGGCCCTCGGCGGCGACGCGGCGTTCGCGAATACCCGTGCGTGCGGCGATCCACTCGTCGCTGGTGTCGACCATCTTTTCGAGGTCGGCATTGGTCAGCACTTTCTCCGGCAGGTAACTGCCGGTGCCGGCGATCCGCGAATAAACGCCCATAACCGCTCCGAAGGTCCGCTTCCGCTTTCGCGGATCAGAAAAAGCACGCGGCGGGACGAAGCCCGCCGCGTTCAGGATAGCGCCGGTCCGCCTCGGCGGACCATGGCATCACTCTTCGACTTCAACCGCGGACTTCACGTCGACGACCTTGCGGCCGCGATAGAAGCCGTCCTTGGTCACGTGGTGACGCAGGTGCGTCTCGCCCGTGGTGGCGTCGGTCGCCAGCTGCTTGGCCGTCAGGGCATCGTGCGAACGGCGCATGCCGCGGGTGGACGGGGTCTTGCGGGATTTCTGCACAGCCATTGGTGTTCTCCAGCTACTTCAGTTTTTCTTTCAGCGCCGACAGGGCGGCGAAAGGATTCGGTTTGTCTTCGTCTTCGTTCTCGTCCGCCCACGAGGCTTCGGGCAGACGCGCTTCCGGGTCTATCGGCACCACCGGCAGGGCCAGGATCAGCTCGTCTTCGATCAGCGCCACCGGATCGATGTCGGCATCCCCGCTCAGCAGCAGCGGCTCCATGTCCTCCGGCAACGCGCTTTCCTGCGCTTCCTGGGTGATCAGGCCCAGGCGCTGGCGGATCTCCACCGGCTGCAGGTAGCGTTCCAACGAACGCTGGCACAGCAGCGGCAGTCGGGCGTCCGCGCGGATCTCGACGAAAGGCAGATCCAGCGAATCGCGCCCGAATTCCAGCGAGAACCGGCACTCCCCGTCGGTATCCGTCAGGCTGCTGCGTAGCCGGTGGAAACCGGACAGCGGCAGCGAACCTTCGAAACAACGCCGGGCCGCCACCATGCGCCATGCATCGACCACGGTGGGCAGGGAAGCGGACATAAGAGCGAAATTGTAGGCTGCGTCCCCCACCCTGTCAAACCCGAAATCCTTCTGGCGACGAGGGTTTAGGGCCACGGCGAGCGGCCGACACCCCGCCCCTGTGGATTGCCGCTGCTCGGCAGGCTGGTGCAGACTGGCCCGCATATCCTCGGAAACCTCGGATGACCCCTTCCCTGTTGCTCGGCCTGCTGGTTCTGGCGGCGCTCTCGGCCTATCTGCTCTGGCGGGGCCGCCAGCTGCGACGCCAGCGCATGCTTGCCCGCCTGCTGGACCTGGCCGACGCGGTGGAGCGCCTGCTGGACCGTAGCCAGGAACGCATGCAGTCCCTGCAACCGGTGGTGGGCCGGGTGCCGGCCGATATCGGCGCCGTCGCCCAGGCCTCGCTCGAGCATGCCCTGCCCATTCGCGAGGCCAAGCGCGACGTGCTGCAGCACCGCCTCTGGATCCAGCAGAACAGCGCAACGGCTGGCCTGACCGAACTCGACGCCGCCTGCGCCGCGCTCACCCGGGCGCGCGAAAAGCTCGAGCAACAGCTGGCGAACCTCGATTCAGCCGGCGCGGCCCTGGCCAGGGCCACCCGCGCGGCGGACGAAGCCGCGCGCCGCGAACCCGCGACCCTGCGGCGCCCTCCCTCCAACGGAACCTCCTGATGCTCGTTCTCGCCTCCACTTCGCCGTACCGACGCGACCTGTTGAAGCGGCTCGGCATCGCCTTCGAAACGGCGCGCCCCGACGTGGACGAGATCCCGCTGAGCGGCGAAAGTCCGATGGCGCGCGCTCAGCGTTTGGCTGAAGCGAAGGCGCGTGCGGTCGCCGAGCGCCACCGCGACGCCTGGGTGATCGGCTCCGATCAGGTCGCCGAGCTCAACGGGCAGGCCCTGGGCAAACCGGGAAGTTTCGAGCGTGCCGCCGACCAGCTCGCCGCAGCCGCCGGCCACCGCGTGCATTTCCATACCGCCGTCACCGTGTTCCGCCATAGCGACAAGCGCACGATGCGTTTTTGCGACCTGACCGTCGTGCAGTTCCGCGCGTTGTCGAACGCCGAGATCGAACGTTACCTGCATGCCGAACAGCCCTACGACTGCGCCGGCAGCTTCAAGGCCGAAGGCCTCGGCATCGCCCTGTTCGAGAGCATCGAATCGCGCGACCCGAGCGCATTGATCGGCCTGCCGCTGATCTCGCTGTCCAAGGCCTTGCGCCAGGCCGGCTTCAGCCTGCCCTGAAGCACTTCGCCGGCGTCAACGCGGCGCTGCGATCGTGATGCGTTGTTCGGGCCAGTCTTCGACGCTGCCGTCGCGTCCGTGCAACCGTAGCCCGAGCCGATGCCGACCAGGCGGCAAGTCCGAAGCGTCGACGCGTGCGCGGAATCCGACCTTCGGTTGCGCGGTATCGCTGGAAATGCGCCAGTACTCGGCCACATGCGGCATGGCGATGCCGTATTGCACCGACCCGATCGGTTTGCCGTCGAGCAATACGTCAACGCCGCGCAAGCCGGCACCATCCTTGAAAGCCCAGCCATGGATTTCGAATGCGGCCTGCACCTGCGCGCCGTGCGCCGGTGCGTCTATCCAGGCCAGGGCCGGCATCGCGCAAGAACCCGTTCGGTTCGCGGCATCGAACCGGTAGAACAGGAAACGCTTGCGGCCGTGCTCGATGTTCAATGCGCGCACCATCGGCATGGCGCCGAATAGCGCGCAACGCGCGTGATAGATCGCGAGACGCTGCTTCAGCGGCACGGCGCTGTCTTCCACGACGAGCAGCATATCGCCGGAAGATCGATCGCGCGGATCGAACAACGCATTCCAGGAATGCAACTGCTCGGCGCGGCCGTGCTTGCGGTTGCGCGCGTGGTCGAGGACCTGGATGTCGTCGCGGTCGAGCGCGAACACCAGCTGTGCCGCCAAGGCGAAATTGTCCGCGACGATGCGCGTTTCCGACGACGGCGATTCGCGGCGCACCGCATCGGCGACTTCGCGCCAGCCGGCAAAGCCATCTGGATAGGCCTTGGCCGTCAACCACTCGCTGCGAAGCGCGGCACTGCCGCCGAACGACAACCAGGCGAGCGCCAACGCCAGCCCCGTCGCCGCGCCTGCATACACCGAAGCCCGCGCCCAACGTTTCCATTCGACCAGAACGGGCGGCGCGACGACGAGCAGCGCCAACCAGCCCGCCAAGGGCCAGTGAAAACTCACGCGTTCGCGATCGGCGAAGAATCCGAGCAGGAAATAACCGGCAACGGATACGCAGGCGACGCCATGCACCAACCGTCCCGGCGCGGAACCGTCCGCCTTCGGGCGGTGCGCACGCCGCCATGCCGCCAGCAGCAGCACGAACAGCGGCGGCGTCAGCAAGATCGCCTGGATCGGCAACCACTGCCAGCTGTCGGCGTGGAAGCTCCAGGGGTTACGCTCGATCAACTGGAAGCGCAGGCCTGCGCCGCCATGCTGCAGGTTCCAGGTCAGCAATGGCAGCCACGCACAAGCGCCGAGCAGGGCGACGCCCCACAGGCGCGATTCGCGCAACAACTGCCGCCCGCGCAGATCGCAGAGCAGTCCAGCCAGACCGGCCATCACGACGAGGGCGAAGCGATAGTGCGAAAGCGCGCCCAGTACGAGGCCGCCGAGAAGGACAAGGCAACTCGACCAGGAAACGCGTTCGCGGCAGCGCGCAATGCCTTCCAGGCTCAGGAGTGCGGCGAATGTCATCGGCACATCGGGCAACGCCAGAAGACCGAGCAGGCCCGACAGCGGCATCAGCAGGGCGAGCAAGCCGGCGCGCCAGCCCTGTTCCTCGCCGAACCAGCGCGCCGCCTGCCGCACCACCAGCCATGGCAACGCGGCGCCCATGATCAGGAAAGGCAAGCGCACCGCAAGTTCGGTCTGGCCGCCCAGCGTGGTGCCGATACGGATCAGCCAGGCCGTCATTCCGGGCAAGTCGGAATACGCCCAGGCCGGATGCCGGCTTTCCCAGGCATAAAAAGCTTCGTCGACGAACAAAGGCAGGCGCCAGGCCAGCACGAGCTTGAGGATCGACAACGACGCCCACAGGACGAGGAAATTCACGCGCAGATAATCGCGTTTCATGCCAGCATGCTTTCCAATCCCCCCGAATCGCTCCCGACGGTACCGCCCATGCCCGTGCAGGTCTTACACGCCGCCATCCTACCCGACCCCCTGCGCGCGGCTCTCGGGGCCGCAGTGGACCAGATCAACGCGCTGGTCCTCGGGAAGTCGCGCGAGGTCCGCCTGGCCTTCGCGACCCTGCTGGCCGGCGGACACCTGCTGGTCGAAGACTTGCCAGGCCTGGGCAAGACCACGCTGGCCCGCGCGCTGGCCGCGACGCTGGGTCTGGATTTCCAGCGCATGCAGTTCACTTCCGATCTGCTGCCCTCGGACATCCTCGGCGTGTCGATCTTCGATCCGAATGCGCGCGAATTCCGCTTCCATGCCGGCCCGGTGTTCACGCAGTTGTTGCTGGCCGACGAGATCAATCGTGCGCCGCCACGCACGCAGAGCGCCCTGCTCGAAGCGATGGCCGAACACCAGGTCACCGTCGATGGCGTCGGCCATGGCCTGCCGCAACCTTTCTTCGTGATCGCCACGCAGAATCCGGTCGATCTCGCTGGTACCTTTCCCTTGCCCGATTCGCAACTCGACCGCTTCCTCCTGCGCGTGCGGCTCGGCTACCCCGATGCGGCTTCGGAACGGGAGATGCTGTCGGGCAGCGACCGTCGCGAGATGATCGCGCAGGCGATGCCCAAGCTTTCCACCGAAGACGTGCTGGCGCTGCGCGCCGCCGTCGCCCGCGTGCACGCCAGCGAGGCGCTGATCGCTTATGTGCAGGGCCTGCTCGGCGAGAGCCGCCGCCACCGCGGCGTCCGCGTCGGTCTGTCGCCACGCGCCGGCCTGGCTCTGCTGCAGGGCGCCCGCGCCCTCGCGCTGATCGATGGGCGTACGCATGCGCTACCGGAGGACGTACAGGCTCTGTTCGTCGAAGTGGCGGCGCATCGGCTCGTGCCGGAGGCCGAGGCCGACTCGCGCGACGCGCTGGCGGCTTCGATCCTGAAATCGGTTGCCGTGGACTGAGCGGGTGACCGCCCCGGCGCGCGATGCCGTCGAGCGTTTCGGCGATCAGCTCGCGAAGATCGCCCTGGTCCGGCCTCGCCATCCCGAAGCGTTGCCTATCCGGATCAATCGCAAACGCATCTTCATCCTGCCGACGGGCTTCGGGCTGTTCCTCGGCGTAGTGATCATCGCCATGCTGGTCGGCGGCCTGAACTACAACAACAACCCGGCCCTGTTGCTGGTGTTCTTGATCTTCGCGCTGGCGCACAACAGCTTCGTGCACGCGCACCTGATCCTGTCCGGCGTCCGCCTGAAGGCCCTGCATGCCGATGCCGTGCATGCCGGTCAGGCGATGCGACTGAAATTCCGCTTCGATGCCGAAGGCGCGCGCGACCGGCCCGGGCTGGAACTGCTCTGCGGCGACGTGCAAGGCTTGTTCTCCTTGCCGGCCGGCGGCGAAACGGAACTGGCGCTCGAAGTTCCCGTTTCGAAACGCGGCTGGTTCAGCGCCGGACGATTGCGCCTGAGCACGCAACGGCCGCTCGGCTTCGCACGCGCCTGGTCGTGGCTGCTGCCCGACACGCGACTGTTGGTCTACCCGCGACTCGATCCGGATGCGCCGCCCTTGCCCGAATCGCTGGGCGATGGCGACTCGCCGCGCACTCGCGCGCATGGCGAACAACCGCACCACCTGCGCGACTATCGCACCGGCGACATGCCGCGGCAGATCGCCTGGAAAGCCTCGGCGCGCGCCGACAAACTGCTCGTGCGCGAATACGAATCGGCCGTGGCGCGCGACATCACGCTGGACTGGAACCAACTCGCAGGCCAGGACCATGAGGGCAGGATCAGTCGACTGGCGCGCTGGGTCGTGGAAGCCGAGCGCAGTGGCAGCCGTTACAGCCTGCGGCTGCCGATGCAGTTCCTGCCACCCGGCCGCGGCCCCGAACATCGCCATGCCTGTCTCCGCGCGCTGGCGCTGATGCCGGAAGCGGACGCGCGTCATGACTGAAGCCCTGCCGACGGCACTCCGGCGTTTCGCCCTGCTGGCCGCCACCGCCTGCGCCCTGCCCTTGCTGATCCTGCAACCGGTTTGGCTGGCGCTGGTACTGCTCGCGACTTCCGCACTGTCGCTGTGGGGCGAAAAGGCATGGCCCGGCTGGCTGCGCATGCTGCTGGTGCTGACCATCGGCGGCCTGGTGATGGCGGCTTACGGCTTCCGTGTCGGGCGAGACACCGCCAGCGCCGGATTGCTGGCGATGTTGATGCTCAAGTCTTACGAAACCTACAGCGTGCGCGACGCGCGCAGCCTGCTGGGCTTCTCGCTGTTCGCGCCCTTCGCCGCTTTCCTGCAGGACCAAGGACCGATCACGCTGGGTCTGGCCCTGCCGGCGCTGTTGCTCTCGACGATGGCCTGGGCGGCCCTGCTGCAGGGTTCGGCGTCGCACTCCTGGAGCATGGTCTGGCGCGCCGCGCGTGCGCTGGCGATGGCCCTGCCGCTCGCTCTGGCCGGATTCTGGCTCTTCCCGCGCCTGGCCGCGCCGATGTGGGGCTTGCCGGACAACGCAATCGCACAGATGGGGCTGGGCGATCGCATGACGCCTTTCGACTGGCAGGACGTGCTGGTCGACGATAGCGCGGCGATGCGCGTGCGCTTCTTCGGCGCCACGCCCGGTCGCGAGCAGATGTACTGGCGCGGTCCGGTGCTGACGCGTTTCGACGGCGAGGCATGGGAACGCGACGATAGCGCGGCGCTCAAACCCGCGCCGCACGTGCAGGCGCGCGGTCAAACGATCTCCTACGAGGTGATGCTGGAACCGACCAGCCGACGGGACTTGCCGGTGCTGGAACTTCCGCTGGATGCGCCGGCCGAATCGCGCATCAACAGCGAATTGACCGCGATCCATTCCGCGCCGGTCGAGAACCTGATCCGTTACGAAGGCCATTCGGCGCCGAACTCGGTGATCGTCGCGGAACTCGCCGATGGCGAGAAGCGGGCACTGTTGTCCCTGCCGCCCAATCGCGATCCGCGGGTGCGCGCGCTGGCCCGGCAATGGGTGGCCGAAACGCCGGACCCCGAACGATTGACGAATCGGTTCCTCGACTGGATGCGGCGCGATTTCAAGTACACGCTGGCGGCGCCGCCCCTCGGTTACAACGCCACCGACGAGTTCCTGTTCAGCACCCGGCTGGGCTTCTGTCAGCATTTCAGTTCCGCCTATGTCGTGTTCATGCGCGCCGCCGGCGTCCCGGCGCGTATCGTCACCGGTTACGTCGGTGGGCGTTACAACAACATCGGCGACTATTGGCGCATCAATCGCAAGGACGCGCACGCCTGGGCCGAAGTGTGGATCGAGGGGCATGGCTGGAAACGCGTCGACCCAACCGCCGCCATCGCGCCGGAAAACATCCTCGACACGGTGGACGACCTGCAGGCGCAGCAGGAGCAGGGCGGCATCGCGGGATTAGCCGGCAGCATGCTCGAACCGATGTTCGATAGCGGCGACTTCCTGCGCCGGCAATGGAACGAGCTCGTGCTCGGCTTCGATTCGGCACGCCAGAAGGGATTGCTGAAACCTTTCGGCATCGAAGAAGCCGACAACTGGCAACTGGTGCTGGCGTTCGCCATTGGCGCGGTGATCGCGCTGGCGATTACCCTGCTCCTGCTGCTGCGCCAGCATCGCGACCGCAGCGACCCGTTGGTGCGGGCCTGGCGCAAGCTCGTGCGTCGCCTGGCGCGCACCGGCCTGCGCAAGCACGAGTCCGAACCGCCGCTGACCTTCGTCGAACGCGCCGGCAGGGAACGACCCGCACTGGCCGATCGCCTGCTTGCGCTGGGTCGTCGCTACAGCGACTGGCGCTATGCCGGCCATCGCCTCGAAGCCGCCGAGAAAACGCAGCTGATCAGGGATCTGCGCGATTTCCGCGCCTGAACGGCTCCGGCCGCGAAGAACTGCCGTGCGCGACTACAACGCGCGATAGAACTGCAGGCTGTTGCCGGCGGGATCGCGCAGATGGAACTCACGCGTTCCCCATGGCGTGTCGGCCGGCAGGGCCCAGGGACTGCCATCGGCGCTTTCCGCCGTCGCTGCGCCGCTGGCGGCGAACTCTTCGTACATGGCCTCGACGTCGTGCACGTAGAAACGGCAGGCGGCGCGATCGGTCGGATACGCCCATTGCTGTGGATCCGCCCATTGCAGGTGCAGTTCCAGCCCGTCGCGCCGAACCACGGCGTAGCGCGGAGACGACGCCGAATCGGCGAATATCTCTTCGAAACCGAGCAGCGCATAGAAGCGCAACGACTGCCGTACGTCCCTGGCCGCCAGTACCGGATGAATTGCCAACAGCCTCGCGCCCATGAGCGCCTCCGCTCGCCTGCGTCAGCCGAAACCGCCATCCATCGTCCGACCCGCCAGCAGATGCAGGTGGATATGGAACACCGTTTGCCCGCCCTCGCGATTGCAGTTCATCACCAGGCGATAGCCGCGATCGGCGAAGCCCTGCGTCTTGGCGTAGTCCGCCGCGGCCAGCATCATGCGGCCGAGCAGCTCCGCCTCGCTCGCGGGTACGTCGTTGAGGGTCGAATAGTGCTGCTTCGGCACGAACAGGACATGCACCGGCGCCTGCGGCGAAATGTCCTTGAAGGCGATCAGCCTTTCGTCCTCGTAAACGATGTCGGCGGGAATCTCGCGACGGATGATGCGGGAGAAGATGCTGTCGCTCATGCGGATTCCTCCATTGCCAGTCGCGATTATTCGGCCTTGTCCGGTTTCGCGCCAGCCTCCGCCGGCGGAATCTTCGAACAGTCGCCGCCCAGCCTTTGGGCGAAACCTTCGGTGCGGTAGCCGAGTTCGCGCGGATCGTCGCGCGCGATCAGGTATTCGACCCGGCGCAGCTCGTCCGTCCCGGCATCGAGCACCCAGGCATCGACGGGACCATCCGGCGTCGACACCGACTCGCTACCCTTCACCCGCACGCGGAACTCACCGAGGCCCTTGTCGTACTGGTAGAACGGCACGCGATACTCGCCCTTCGGTTCCAGCGGCAGCGCGGCGAACATGACACCGAACAGATTGCCTTCCCATACCGGCTGCGGCAGCGGCACATGGACCACAGTCGTGCGTCCGTCCTTTTCGACGCGGCGACCGGCCACGACGCCGTCGGAATAGTCGAGCACGACATGCGTCTCGCCCCGGCGCCGATTCTCGAAATGGATCGGCCGCAGCGTCTTGCCGTCGAGCACGAAGCTGTCGCGCATGTCGAAACCGCCGGGCGCCTGCTGGTGGATAAGCACATGCAGTTCGTCCTTGCCGTCCGTGCGCACGCGTCGCACGGTCTGCCTGACCTGCCCGACATCGGTGCTCTTGCCGTCGCGGATCGTGCTGATGGTGAAGCAGGCGTCCTGCTCGGCGATCCGACCGCCTTCGGGCAGCGCGGACGGGGCGGCCAGGGCCAGCAACAGGATCGGACTCATCGCAGACTCCCTTCAAACAAAACGCGGCATCTCAGGACTCGACTTCCAGGCGCGAACCGAAGGCATGCGCCAAGGTCCCGCGATCGACGTATTCCAGCTCGCCACCGAGGGGCACGCCATGCGCCAGCCGGCTCGGCCGTACACCGGCCTGACGCGCCAATTGCGCGAGGTAGTGCGCTGTCGCCTCGCCCTCGACGGTCGGATTGGTGGCGATGATCAGTTCCTTCGCTTCGCCTTCGGCCAGTCGCGCAGCAAGCTGGTCCAGGCCGAGTTCGCGCGGACCGATGCCATCGAGCGGCGACAGGCGCCCCTGCAGGACGAAATACAGGCCGCGATAGCCGGTGGCCTGTTCGATGACGAGACGGTCGGCCGGGCTCTCGACCGCGCACAGCAGGCTGCGTTCGCGCGATGCGCTGGCGCAGGTCGGGCACAGAGGTGTTTCGCTGAAGTCGCGGCACTGGCCGCAATGACCGATGCGCTCGATCGCTTCTTTCAGCGCATCGGAAAGACGTTGCCCGCCCTCGCGATTGCGTTCGAGCAGGTGGTAGGCCATGCGCTGCGCGGACTTCTGCCCCACGCCTGGTAGGCAGCGCAGCGCATCGATCAGCTGTTCCAAAAGGGATGACATTACGCATGCCCCGCGCAATGGCAGAGGTCGGCCGAAGATCGGGCGCACACGGATGCGCGCCCGGCGTGCGCCTCAGGCGCGCGCCGGCGTCGGGAGAAAACCACGCTTTTCTCCCGACGCACGAATGTGGCGGCAGGACGCCACATCATCCGTCTTAAAAAAGCCCCGGCAGCTTCATTCCCGGCGGCAAGGGCATGCCTGCGGTGGCGGCCGACATGCGCCTGGCGCTTTCGGCATTCGCCTTGCCGACGGCATCGTTGAATGCGGCCGCCATCAGATCCTCGAGCATCTCGGCGTCGGCCAGCACCGAAGGGTCGATGTGCACGCGGCGCGTCTCCATCTTGCCGGTCATCGTGACGCTCACCATGCCGCCACCGGACTGACCGGTGACTTCGAGTTGGGCCAGTTCCAGTTCGGCGCGCTTGAGGTTCTCCTGCATGCGCTGCGCCTGCTGCATCATCTGCGCGATATTGCCTTTCATCTTTCGCTCGCTTGGTCCAGGGGTTTGATCGAATCGGGCACGACCTTGCCGCCCTGCCCGATGAGTTGCGCCACGATCGGATCGGCCATGAAGGAGCTCTCGGCGCCGCTCTGGCGTTCGCTGCGCTGGCGCTGGTTGCGGTCGTGCAAGGTCTCGCCGTTGGCCGCGATCTTTTCGAAACGGATTTTCGGCGCGGCGCCGAGCGCCGACGCCAGATCCTGCGAAAGGCGCTTCAGCAGGTTGTCGGAGCGCAGGTGCTCGAAGGCGTCGGGCAAGCTCAGGCTGAGGACGCCATCGGCGTAGGCGCAAAAGCCACTATGCGAAGCGAGTTCACGCACCGGTCCTTTCAGTCCGGCATTGCCGATCAGAACGAGCCAGTCCTCCGCGTTGCGCAAGGGCATGCGCGCGATCGCATCCTCCGCCGGTGTCGCCGCGGCCGTAACGGCCTCGCGCACCGGCTCTGCGGCGCGGGCGATCGACGGCGCCACGGGCGAGGGCGATGCGGTAGGCGCCGCAAGCGGCATCGCCGACGGCGCGACGGTGGATCGCGGCGCGCCGATCGCAGCTTGCGAAGATCGCGGCGACGACGCTGTCTCGCCCGTGCCCGAACCGCTGGGCCTGAACGCAAGCATGCGCAGCAGGGCCATCTCGAATCCTGCACGCGGACTCGGCGCGAAACCGATATCGCGGCGCCCGCCAACCGCCATCTGGTACCAGAGCTGCACCAATTCCGGCGCGAGACGGGAGGCAAGACCTGCTGCATCCACGCGCGAACCTTCGCTCTCGAAACCGGGCACCAGCTGATGCAACTGGATGCGATGCAGTTCGCTGGCCAGGTCTTCCAGCACCTGGGCGAAATCGGGCGAAAACTGCGCCATCGCTTCCACTTCGGCGATCAATCGCGCGCCATCGCCTTCGGCCAGGGCTTCGATCAAAGCGCCGACCTGTGCGCGCTCGACGGTGCCGAGCATGGCGTTGACGGCGGACTCGTCGAGCTTTCCGCCCGTATAGGCGATAGCCTGGTCGAGCAGGGACAAGCCGTCACGTAGGCTGCCATCGGCCGCGCGCGCCAGCAAGCCGATCGCACCCGGCTCGGAAGCGATGCCTTCGGCTTCGAGGATGCGCTGCATCTGTCCGGCGATCTGACCCTGTTCGAGCCGACGCAGGTTGAACTGCAGGCAACGCGACAGGACGGTGACCGGAAGCTTCTGCGGGTCGGTGGTGGCGAGCAGGAACTTGACGTGACCGGGCGGCTCTTCCAGCGTCTTGAGCAACGCGTTGAACGCACTCTTCGACAGCATGTGCACTTCGTCGATGAGGTAGACCTTGGTGCGCCCGCGTGCCGGCATGTACTGCGCGTTCTCGATCAGCGCGCGGACGTCGTCCACGCCGGTGTTGCTGGCGGCGTCGATCTCGAGCAGATCGACGAAGCGCCCGGCGTCGATATCCAGGCAGGCGGCGCACTCACCGCAGGGCTCGGCCGATGTACCGCGATCGCAGTTCAGGCTCTTGGCGAAGATGCGGGCGATCGTGGTCTTGCCGACGCCGCGCGTACCGGTGAACAGGAAGGCATGGTGGACGCGGCCCGTGTCGAGGGCATTGGTCAGCGCACGCACCACGTGTTCCTGCCCCACCAGTTCGGCAAAGCGCCGGGGGCGCCATTTACGGGCAAGGACCAGATAGGACATGGGGGTGCTCAGACGGAACCCGGTCATTGTGCCTACCGCCCCGCCCCCGGCCAAGCGCCAGGAAGGTTCAGGTTGTCCGCCCCCGGCCGCTCAGGTAGAATTTCGCGTTCGATTCAGGCGGTTATGCCGCTTGATTCGAGATCGTGCGACAGGCGCGGAGAGGTGTCCGAGTGGTTGAAGGAGCACGCCTGGAAAGTGTGTAAGCGTCTAAACCGCGCTTCGGGGGTTCGAATCCCCCTCTCTCCGCCAGTTTTGAGTTGTCGAAGACTTTCCGCTCGCGATAGCTTTCGCCTGCAAGTGGAAAGAGGGGGTGAGAACCCCCGAGGGTTCGACGGATCGGCAAGATTGCCGATCCGGACGGCGAAGCCGCCCGCAGGGCGAGGCACAGGATGTGCCGAGTCAATCTCCCTCTCTCCGCCAAATCGCCAGTTCGTACGTAGCGCGGCCACGCCGCGCTTTCGTTTCTATGGTGGCCCCGTCGGCCCCTCGCGACGATAGGTCGAAAACCCCGCCAGGGCCGGAAGGCAGCAACGGTATTGACCGATTCGGGTGCCGAGACCAGCCGGCGGGGCTGCCACCCTCTTCGAATTCCTTTCGCGATCGTTGGCGAAACTTCGCCGGCTCCTGTCGCCCTGTCCGGCCTTCATCGCAGGCAGCCAGCAACGGTCGACCGATTCGGGAGCCGAGACCCGCCGGCGGGGCTGCCACCCTTTCAGATATCGCCGACGTCGCGCTTGCCGCCGCGCTTGCCCAGCAACTTGGCCGGCCCGACCACGATGGCATGCGACAGCGCCTTGCACATGTCGTACACGGTCAGCGCGGCGATGCTCGCGCCAGTCATCGCTTCCATCTCCACCCCAGTGCGATGTGCGGTCTTCACCGTGCATTCGATGCGCAGCGTGTTGCCGCCGGCCCAAGCCACGTCGAAACGGCAACCATCTATCGGCAGCGGATGACAGAACGGGATCAGCTCATGCGTGCGCTTGACCGCCATCGTGCCGGCGATGATCGCGGTATCGATCACCGCGCCCTTGGCGGTTTTCAGCTCGGATTCGCGCAGCACCGCAGCGACTTTCGCCGGGAACCTGACGCGACATTCCGCCCTCGCCTCGCGCACGGTGACCGGTTTCGATGAAACGTCGACCATCGCCGGACGTCCGGCCTTATCCACGTGGGTAAGTCGCGATTTCCCTTTCATGCCGCTCTCCTGCCTTACGTCCGCCGGCGCAGTTCAGCCGCCGATGAAGAACATTTCGATGCGCTTGCGCTCGCTCGCCAGCCCGGCGCGTTCCTCGCTGTAACGGTCGGCGCGCCGCGCCCAGATCGATGCGATGCGGTCCGACAACGCCGCCTCGCCCTGTGCGATGCCCTCGCTCAAATCATGTCCGCGCGCCGCGAACAGGCAGGTGAACAGCTGCCCGTCCGCCGATAGCCGCGCGCGATGGCAATCGCCGCAAAAAGGCGCGCTGACGGAACTGACGAAACCGATCTCGCCCTGCCCGTCGACGAATCGGTAGCGCGATGCGACTTCGCCGCGATAGGACGGCGCCACCGGCGACAAGGGCCAGCGCATTGCGATCCGGTCGCGCAGTTCCGCCGATGGGACCACCTGGTCGCGGCGCCAGCCGTTGCAGGTACCCACGTCCATGTATTCGATGAAGCGCAGCGTATGCGGCGTGCCGCGGAAACGTTCGACAAGCGCCAGCGCCTGGTCTTCGTTCACGCCGCGCTGCACGACCGTGTTGAGCTTGATCCGGCCGAAACCGGCGGACTCCGCCGCCGCCAGGCCGTCCAGCACCTGGCGAACATCGCCGCGACCGCCCGACATGGCGCGAAACACATCGGCATCGAGCGCATCCAAGCTCACCGTCAGGCGGTGCAGGCCTGCCGCGCGCAAGGCAGCCGCCTGCGTCGCCAGCAGGGAACCATTCGTGGTCAATGCCAGGTCTTCGATACCGGGAACGCGCGCCAAGCGCCGCACCAGTTCCGGAAGGTCCTTCCGCAGCAAGGGTTCGCCGCCGGTCAAGCGGATCTTGCGCACGCCGAGCCGGGCGAAAGCGCGCACGGCCGTTTCGATCTGCTGGAAATCCAGTCGACGCGCGCGATCGAGCGTGGCATCGTCCGGCGTCAGTCCTTCCGGCATGCAGTAAGGGCAACGATAATTGCAGGTCTCGATGACGGAAACGCGCAGGTCGCGCAACGGCCGCGACAGCGCGTCCAGCGGCGAGTGCGTTTCGCGAACCGGCATCGCGGCATTCATTGTCCGGCCACCTGCGGGCCAGTCGGATCGGCCAGCGCGATCGCATCGCCGGCTTCCGCGACGCGGTGTCCGCGCGTGCGCAGCGCTTCTCGCGCCGCCAGCGATTCGTAGTGGTAGAGCAGGCAGCGGCCGAGCAATTCCGGTGGGTACTCGCGCTCGAGATCGTCGATGCCGCTGTGCGAAGGATTGCCGTGCAGGGCGCAGTCGTGCGCCACCAGTTCGCCGTCGCCGGCGTACTTGGCAAGCATTTCGGGTATCGGGCGCGTATCGCCGGTCCAGACGAAACTACCCTGAAGGCGCAGGCCGAAGGCGGTATCGGGCAAATGATGCCGCACCGGGAAAACATCGAACCAGCGGCCGCGATGCCAGAATCCGCGCGTCACCGGCACGAGTTGGAACGCATCCCACCAGTTGGCGCCGTCTTCGGCCACGACGCCCGGGTACTCGGCCAGGCGTTGCTGCAAGTAGGGAACGATGTTCGCAGGTACATACAGGCGCACGCGACCGCGCCGCGACGGGTCGAAATAGCTGGCGAAGAACAATCGCTCCAGTCCTGCCACATGGTCCATGTGCACATGGGTGATGAACAGCGCATCGGGGTGTGCGCCGTAACGCGAAAGGTAATGCGTCAGCGCCTCGACCCCGCAATCGACCATCAGGAAGGGGGCGCCGTCCCGTTCGAGCACGCAGGAGGCCGAACCGAGGAGCGGCGCCGCCTGCGCATTACCCACGCCGAGGAATCGCAGCGACCAGCTCATGCTCCCAGCTCCAATGCATGCGCCTTGCGCAGGGTCTGCATGCCCTGTTCGATCGCGCCTTCGCGCAACCCGGCGACGCGCTTGCGCAGCGAGCGCTCGAGTCGGTTCAGTACGTCGATGCACCAATCGCCCGGGGCGCTTTCCATGGTTCCCTTGTCCCAATCGATCAGCCAGGGTTTGCGGGCCTGATCGACCAGCACGTTGTGCGCATTGAGATCGGCGTGGCGAGCGCCGGCGCGATGGCAATGGCCGATCGCGGCGCCTACCGCACCCCAGGGCGCGGCCGCGGCGTCCGCCTGCACGCAGTCGACGAAGGAGCGGACATCGGGAATGCGCTCGACCAGGATCGCGGTCCGGTACAGCGGTCCGCGTCGAAGATACATGGCTGCGATCGGCGCAGGCACGGGCAGCCCCTTGTCGCGCAAGCGCTGCAACAACGCGAATTCCCGCAGACTGCGCACCTCGGTCTCTCCACGCCACCAATAAGCGTCGTCGCTCACGTAGGCGGCCCAACCCCCGCGTCGGTATCGACGCAGCACGCCAGCACCGAATACCCCGCGCACGAACCAGGCGGCGCCGCGCCCGCCCTGCCCCTGCACGGGCTGCGCCTCGGCGGCGTAATGCGCGGGTTCGAAAAGCTCGGGGCTCGCTTGCGACAGCCTGCGCGGGTCGAACACAATCGCCCCGTCTCCGCCTGCATCGCGGAACGGCTGTCGGCGCTCGCCGGGGGTCGACCTTTCGTCCATCGAGCGAAGTCTAGCAAGTGAATCCACCTGCCGCGCCGCGTTCCCTGTGCATCCTGCGCCTGTCGGCGCTCGGCGACGCCACCCACATGGTGCCGCTGGTGCGCACCTTGCAACGCGCCTGGCCGTCGCTGCCGATCACCTGGATCATCGGCAAGGGCGAGGCCAAGCTGCTGGAGGGATTGGAAGGCGTCGAATTCATCGTCTTCGACAAGAAGTCCGGCTGGGCCGGCCTGCGCGATCTGCGTCGCCGGCTTGCCGGTCGGCGCTTCGACGTGCTGCTGCAGATGCAGCTCGCCCTGCGCGCGAACCTGCTGTCGGCACTGATTCCGGCCGAGCGTCGCATCGGCTACGACCGCGCCCGCAGCAAGGAAGGCCATGGACTGTTCATCAACGAGCGCATCGCGCCGGGTGGCCACCACGTGCTCGATGCCTTCGGCAAGTTCTGCGAACCGCTGGGCCTGATGCAGGACCGCGTGGAGTGGAACCTGCCGGTGCCTCAGGACGCGCGGACCTGGGCGGACGAACAACTGCCCGGCGAACAACCCACGCTGCTGGTTTCGCCCTGTTCCAGCCATGCGCTGCGCAACTGGGCGCCCGCGCGCTACGCGGCGGTCGCCGATCACGCGGCTGCGCAGGGCTGGCGCATCGCGCTCTGCGGCGGACGCAGCCAACTCGAACGCGACACCGGCGACGCGATCCTTGCGGCGACGAAATCGCCCGTCATCGACCTGATCGGGAAGGACACGCTGAAACAGCTGCTGGCCTTGCTCGAACGCGCGACGTTGGTGCTGTCGCCCGATTCCGGACCCGCCCACATGGCCAACGCGATGGGGACGAAAGTGCTCGGCCTGTTCGCCTGCACGGATCGCGAACGCTGCGGCCCCTACTCCGACCTGCGCTGGTCGATGAACCACTACGACGAGGCCTCGCGCAAGTTCATGGGCAAGCCCGCCAGCGAATTGCCCTGGGGCAAGCGGGTCGAGTTCCCGGGCGTGATGGACCTGATCGGCGTCGAAGAGGTGATCGAACGCTTCGATGCGTTCCGCGCGCAGTTGCCGCCTTCGGACTAGGGCGCCGGCGCGCCGCTGCGGTAGTCCTGATAGGACTTTTCCTCTACGTAGGCCGAGCCCAACGCAAGATTGATGTCCTTCTTGATGCGAGCGCGTTCGTCGTTCTCGAAATAGACGGCGCGCGCGAGCCGGATGAATTCCTGGTCGAAGGCCTGTGCCTTCTCCTTGATGCGGATGTCGTCCTCGATCACCCAGAGTCGTTCGTTGACCGCTTTCAGGGCGGCGCGCAGGTCGCTGATGTCGGTGGCCGAGGCCGCATGCGCCGACCAGGTCGCGCGCAGGGCGTCGCGTTCCTTGCGCACGTTCTCCAGCTTGACCGGATCGCTCATGCGCTCGGACTTGATGTCGAGGATGGCGATCTTGTCGAGCAGTTCGCCGAAGGAGACAGGGACGAGGATTTCGGACATGGAATGGCCTGCAACTGGGCACCGGATCAGGTGCGCATGGTAGCCCTTCGTGCCCAGCGCTGGGTAGGCCGTTCGATCATCCACCAGGATGCGCCGGCGGCCGCTACTGAGAACAGGAGCCCGAGGAACAGGAAAGGAAAGAAATCGGCCTTCACCGCCACGAAACCGCCTTGCGCTTCGCGCACGGCCAGCAGCACCGGGTAATGCCACAGGTACAGGCTGTAGCTGATCCAGCCGAAGAACTGCATAGGCGCCGAAGCCAATGCCTTTCCGGTCCAGGTCGCTCCCGCCGTCAAGGCCAGGATCAGCAGCGCGACCAGCAGGCCGGCGAAAAGATGCCAGCACAACAGCAATGGGCTGGCGACCGGCGCGCCGGCGAAAGCACGACCATCGGCGAAATAGCCCAGGGCGGGGAGCGCGAGGAACAGCAGCATCGACATCGCGGCGAGCGCATCGGCGCGCGCTGCCGACCAACGCGCGATGATTTCGCGCCGATGCACCAACACATAGGCAGCGAGCATGCCAAGCAGGAACTGGTGCAATCGACCAGGCAGATGCTCGACCCACATCACTTCATGCTGTCGCGACAATCCCGCATGCATCAGCGCAAAGCGATAGGCGAGGCTGGCCAGCATCAACAAGACGATCCAGCGCAGGCGCCCCGGTCGCAGCAAGGTCGCGAGCCAGGGCAGCAGCAGATAGAAACCCATCTCGACCGGAAGCGTCCACCAGGGGGAGATATGCGGCGCGACGAACGGCCAGGCATTGAGCCAGAAAACAGAATGGGCGAACAGTTCGCCAAGCCCCGGCGACGTCCAGGCGGCTTCGTTGCGTATTCCGAACCAGGCCAGGGCCAGCAGGCAAAACATCTGGAAGTAATAGGCGGGCACGATGCGCAGCACCCTGCGCATCGCATAGGAACGCAAGTCTGCCCCCGCAGGCGCGGTCTCGCGACGCGCCTCCAGCAAAGGCACGGTCAGCAGGAAAGCCGATAGCGTGAAAAACACGTCGACGCCGCTCCAACCCATCCGGGTCACCCAGGCGAATGGCTGCGGCAAGTTCGCAGGCGTGCCGGCAAGCGTGTAGGCATGGAAGAAAAGCACCGCCAGCGCCGCCAACCCGCGCAAGCCGGTAAGCGCCGGCCAGCGATCCTTCCGCTCCTCAAGCGGCGGCAGCGCCGCCTCGATCGGGCGAAGGGGCTTGCGCGATGCGTTCTTGCGTCGGGTCATGCCGGGAGTATGGCGTCGGACCCCGGGCTTGGCGAGTCCGATGCGATACCGGCGAAAGAAGAAGGGCCGCCAATGCGGCCCTTCCTGTCGAAGCGAAACGACGGATTACTCTTCCTCTTCTTCTTCGTCGTCCGCGACCTCCGGTTCCTGGCGGTCCGGTTTGCGGATCCGATCGTCGGCGTCGCCCGGGTTCGGCTGTGACGGGTTGTAACCCGGATTGCCGGCAGGGCGGATGTCGGCCTTGTCGCCAGGGTGGTTCGGTTGCGTGCCCATTGCGTTCTCCTCGGCTTCGCCGGACGGAATGCCCGGCACCATTGCGACGCAAACCGCGTGCCATGGTCGCCAGTGCGGCACCGCGCCGCAAACATTGGCTTCGGCGTTCGCCCATCGGGGGCATTGCACGGAAGAATGTTCAGCGACGGGCGGAATGAAGGACAATTCGCCGCATCGCCAACCGCAGGAAATCCCATGTCGGGCCCCGCACACGCCGGTCTTTTCATCTACGCCAAGGACGTGTTCCGCCTCGCGGACTTCTACGAGACATTGCTGGGGATGCAACGCCTGCATGTCAGTGCCGAGCTGGTGGTGTTGCAATCGCCGGGAATGCAACTCGTGCTGCACGCGATGCCGCCGCAATACGCATCGAGCGTGTCGATCTCGTCGCCGCCGCAACGTCGCGAAAACACCGCGCTGAAGTTCTTCTTCACCGTTGCCAGCATCGAAGCCGCGCGGGAAGTGGCCGCGCGCCTTGGCGGCGAGGTGCTTCCGGAACAATGGCCGGGCCGGGGATTCCGGGCCCGCAACGCGATCGATCCCGAAGGCAACGTCTTTCAGCTGCGCGAACGCGATCCCACGTGAGGTTCTTCGGCGGTCAACCGGCCAGCGCGAGCTGATCGCAGCGAGAGCCATCGGCCGCCGCGACCGCGGCCGACATCAGGCTGGCATGCTTGCGGCTGATGCGCGCGTCGCGCACGCCCTTTTCGTTCAGGCAGAAATCCGCCGCCGCGCGCTCGATGTCCCAAAGTTGCGTTTCGACGGCGTTGATGAAATCGCATCCGAGCCGGTAGGCCTGGGAATCGTTCAGCGCCGTCCGGCGCCAGTCCTCGAACTCGTCGGCGGCGATGGCGAACACGCTGTCCATCTTGCCCAGGCACAGGTCCACGATGCGATCGAAGTTGCGCGGGTTGCGCCACGAGGATTCATGGCTTCCCATGTCCGCCGCGAAGGCGACGAGGCGAAGGTCGAAATCGGCCTTTTCTCCCGCCAACCTGTCGGCGATCGCCTGGTTCAATGCCATCGACATGGTTTCCTCTGTGCTCCCTTTCCCTTGGCAAGAAAGAACGCGCAATGACGCGCGAACAGGACAGCGCAATCGATCCTCGCCGCTGAGCATGACCATGGTCATGCACGCTCCGACCCCGGCAACGAAAATCGTTCGCGTTGGGGCGCGATGCGACGATTCTCATGCGCTGAGACGGGCCCACGGCTTGCTGGGCTGCCTTTACCGGAACACCGGCTGCATGAACGCCCTGCCCTCGCTTGCCTCCGAACACGAACTTTCCGCCGACAATCCGCTGGTGACGCGGCTCGCGCGAAAGTACGCGGACCGAATCACCGGCCGCATCGACATACCTGCTTGCCCGGCCATTCACGCGCCGCTGCCAGCGGCAGTGCCGACAGCCTTGGCGATCGCCCTGCGAGAACGCGGGATCCGCAGTCTCTACAGTCACCAGGCGCAAAGTTGGGAAGCGGCGCAACGGGGCGAACATTTTGTCGTCGTAACGCCAACGGCCTCTGGCAAGACGCTCTGCTACACGCTGCCCGTGGTGACGGCAGCGATGCGCGAACGCAGCAAGGCGTTGTACCTGTTTCCAACCAAGGCGCTGGCGCAGGATCAGGTCGCCGAGCTGCTCGAGCTGAACAAGGCGGGCGCGCTCGGCCTGCGCGCCTGCACCTTCGACGGCGATACGCCCGGCGACGCGCGGCAGGCGATCCGCCTGCATGGCGACATCGTCGTCAGCAACCCGGACATGCTGCACCAGGCCATCCTTCCGCATCACACGAAATGGGCGCAGTTCTTCGAGAATCTGCGCTACATCGTCATCGACGAAGTTCACACCTATCGCGGCGTGTTCGGCTCGCATGTGGCCAATGTGATTCGCCGGCTCAAGCGCATCTGCGCCTTCTACGGGGTCGCACCGCAGTTCATCCTGTGCTCGGCCACGATCGGCAACCCGAAGGAGCACGCCGAGGCCCTGATCGGCGCACCGGTCACGGCCATCAGCGAAAACGGCGCTCCGCGCGGAGCGAAAACGGTGCTGCTGTGGAATCCGCCGGTCGTGAATCCGGATCTCGGCCTGCGCGCCTCGGCGCGCTCGCAGTCCAACCGCATCGCACGACAGGCGATCAAGTCCGGGCAGAAGACACTGGTCTTCGCGCAGTCGCGAACGATGGTGGAGGTCCTGACGAAATACCTGAAGGACGTGTTCGACCACGACCCGCGCAAGCCGGCGCGCATCCGCGCCTACCGCGGCGGCTACCTGCCGAACGAACGGCGTGCTGCCGAAAAGGACATGCGGGCCGGAACGATCGATGGCATCGTCAGCACTTCGGCGTTGGAACTCGGCGTGGATATCGGCAGCCTCGATATCGTGGTCTGCAACGGCTATCCGGGATCGATCGCCGCCACATGGCAGCGCCTGGGACGCGCCGGTCGACGACAGCAGGCCTCGCTGGGCGTGATGGTGGCGAGCAGCGACCCACTGGACCAGTACCTCGTACGCAATCCGGAGTTTTTCAGCGGTTCACCGCCGGAACATGCACGCTTGCACGCAGACCAGCCTCTGATCCTGCTCGACCACATCCGCTGCGCGGCGTTCGAACTGCCGTTCCTGCGTGGAGAGACTTTCGGCCAGGTCGATGCGGCGCCTTACCTCGAACTGCTGGGCGAGACCGATGTCGTGCACCGCGAGGCGGAGCGTTGGGAATGGATCGCCGACAGCTATCCGGCCAATGCGGTCGGACTGCGCTCGGTGGCCGACGGCAATTTCCTCGTCGTCGATCGCGGCGAAGGACGCCAGACCATCCTGGCCGAAGTGGACTACAGCGCCGCGGCCCTGACCCTGTACGAGGGGGCGATCCACATGGTGCAGTCGGTGCCCTACCAGGTCGAAAGGCTCGACTGGGCCGGACGCAAGGCATTCGTCACGCGCACGAATGCGGACTACTACACCGACGCGATCGACTACGCCAGACTCAAGGTGCTGGCCGAATTCGCAAGCACGCCGGCGAACGAAGGCAGCACGCATCACGGCGAGGTGCACGTGGTCCGGCGCGTATCGGGCTACAAGAAGATCCGCTACTACACGCACGAGAACATCGGCTACGGACCGGTGAACCTGCCTGACCAGGAACTGCATACGACCGCGGTGTGGTGGCAACTTCCGCAGGCCGCGCTGGAGGCGCGATTCGCCTCGCGCCAGGACGCGCTGCACGGATTCCTCGGAGCAGGTCATGCCCTGCACCTGGTCGCCACGCTGACCGTCATGGCGGAATCGCGCGATCTGCAGAAGGCCGTCGGCAGCGGCGATGGCGCCTGGTTCGTGTCGTCCGATGCGTCCGGCCGCGCGCAATTGCGACGCGCCGAAGGCGGCGGCATGGAACCCCGTGAGACGGATCGCTTCGTCCCCACGATCTATCTCTACGATGCTTATCCGGGCGGTATCGGATTATCCGAGCCGCTGTTCGAACGCCGCGCCGAACTCGCGATCAAAGCGCTGGACCTGGTGGCTGGATGCGACTGCCGTGTCGGCTGTCCCGCCTGCGTCGGCCCGGTATTGTCCTCGGATGAAAGCGCGACGCGTTCGCCGCGCCAACTGGCGCTGGAAGTTCTGCGCATGCTGGCCGACGCATGAGCGCCGCGATCGATCGGCTCAGGCTTCTCAGGCAGGACGCGGGAAGCGCAACGCCAGTGATGGCGCCCAGCCCTGTTCCGGATGAGCTGCGCCGGCTGCTGGGCATCCGTGCACGAGCCAAGGCACCCGCTCGAGTCGCGCCCGATCGTTGGCTGACAGGCGATCAGATCTCGCCTGGCCTGCGTTTCCTGGAACAGTTCCATGAAGCGCCCGAACTCCCCGACGAGATCGACGCCGATTTCGCCCGAATGGGTCGATTCCGGACCAGCGACCTGCTGTTCTTCGATACAGAAACCACCGGCCTGGCCGGCGGCACGGGGACGCGTGCGTTCATGATCGGTGCGCTGGACGTACAGGACGACCGGCTGAGGTTGCGGCAACTGTTGACCACGACCATGGCCGCCGAAACATCGATGCTGCAGACATTCGCCGACTGGATCGGCCCGCAGACTGCGCTCGTCAGCTACAACGGCAAGAGCTACGACAGACCGTTGCTGTCGACGCGCTATCGCCTCGCGCGGCTTCCCGATCCGCTACGCGATCGCGCCCATATCGACCTGTTGCATCCGGTGCGCCGTCGCTGGCGCGGGGCCTGGGAGAACTGCCGTCTCGGCACGGTCGAGCGGCAACTGCTCGGCGTATTGCGCGAGGACGATCTGCCGGGCTCGGAAGCGCCGCGTGCGTGGACCAGCTATCTGAGAGGCGGTTCGGCCGCGAACCTGCGTCGTGTCGCCACGCACAATGCGCAGGACCTCAGGAGTCTTGCCGGTATCTGCTTCGCCCTGGATCGGATGCGGTGAAAAAGAAAAACGCCCCCGAGGGGCGTTTTCTTTTTTCTGGCGGAGAGGGAGGGATTCGAACCCTCGGTACGCTATTAACGTACGCCTGATTTCGAGTCAGGTACATTCAACCGCTCTGCCACCTCTCCGGAAGCGTGGTGCGGTCGGGACCGCACGGCTGAGCCGCGCATTATACGCGGCCCCAGCCGTCCGGGACCAGCCCTGTCTCCTCAGCCCTTGGCGGGCTGGAAGAAGAAGCCGCCGCTCTCGTGGCCGGCGAAGCGGATCGGGGCGTACTGCGGCACCTGGGCCAGGGGCGAGTTGGTCGCGTTCAGGGCGACCGAGGTGGACACCTCGCGGAACACGCGCTGCGCTTCGACCAGCTTGTTGTTGTCCTGCAGGACGTTCAGGAAGGCCTTGGCGAAGAAGCTGTGGTTGCCGGCGCCGGCGTCCGGGACCGGCATCACGCCGCCCGAAGTCATCGCCAGGCGCGAGCGACCGTTGTTCATGGCCTTCACCCACGGCGTCCACTTGTCGGCCGGCATCGAATTGGCGTCGAAGCTCGGCGCCGAAGCGCGGGTCATCGTGCCGGAGTAGCAGGAGTCGGCGACGACGAGGACATGCTTGGCCTGGGCGGCATTGAGGATGTCGCTGACGGCCGAGTTCGAGATCCAGCTCTTGCTGTTTCCCGGCGCGCCGTCGCTCGGCACCCAGTAGCCCTGCTTGCCGGCGGCGTCGATTTCGCCATGACCCGCGTAATAGATCAGCAGATTGTCCTGCGGACCGACCTTCTCGCGCATTTCGTTGAGCGCGGTCAGGATTTCCAGCTTCGACGCATTCAACAGCAAAGTGGTCTGGAAACCATAGCGCGAGCGCAGGACATTGGACACGGCCGTCGCGTCGGTGGCGGCGGTCTTCAGCCCCTCGTATCCGGCGTTGCGGTAGGTGTTGTTGCCGATCACCACCGCGTAATAACGGCCAAGCTTCACGTCACCCGGCAGCGTACCGCTGGGCGTGGCCGCCGTCGTCGACGTCGTGGCGCCGCCGGCCTGCGGGATCACGCTGAAATCGAGCTGCGCGCTGGCGCCGCGGTTGTCCACCGCGACGACCTTGACCGGCGAACCCGCGGCTGCGACGTCGATGTCCGCATTGAAGCTGCCGTTCGCGGCGATGTCGACCGGCTTGCCGTTGACGGTGACCTGCTTGATCGCCTTCGGCTGGCTGACGCGACCGACGAGGCGGTGCTTGCCGGAACCGCGCACGACGGCGGTGTTGCGGCCGCGCACGGCGACGAAGGTCGGGCTGAGGATGTCGAGCTTGACCGGTGCGCTGGCCATCAACGCGCCGCTGCTGCTGCCCGTGCGCTGTTCGAGCGCGACGATCTGGTCGCGCTGGCCGGTGATCTGCTGTTGCTGCGCCAACACCTGGTTCTCGAGCAGGCGCACGAGTTCGCGATCCTGGCCCTGCTTGGCCTGGGCGAGCTTGCCTTCGGTTTCCTGCAACTGGCGTTGCGAAGCCTGCAAAGCGCTGCGCTTCTCGGCGAGCTGCTGCTGCAACTGCTTCACCTGCTGCTGCAGTTCCTGCGAACGCTCGCGCTCGTCCTGCACCTGGCCCTGCAGCGTGCCGATCGTGTCGTCCTTGGCCTTGAGCTGGATCTCGACTTCGGACGCGTACAGCAATTCGTCCTGGATGCCGGAACCCTCGCGGTACAGGTTCAAGGCCATGGCCTGGTCCTGTTGCACGCCCAGGCCTTCCTCGTACAGGAAGCCGAGATTGATCTTGGCGCGGTTGTAGCCCTGGTCGGCGGCTTTCTTGAACCACTGGAAAGCCATGCCGTAATCCGGCGCCGTGCCGAGACCTTTCGAATAGATCTCGCCCACGTTGTTCTGCGCTTCGGCGCTACCGGCCATCGCCTGGTCCATCCAGACCTTCAACGCGGTCTGGTAATTCGCACGATCCTCGGAGACGTATTCGCCACCGCGGATCTGGCAATCGGCCTGGGTCGTGCGAATCGGACGCCGTGCGGTGAGGTACGTCGCCTGGCGGCCGAGCGAACGGACCTGTCCGGGCAACAGGCAGTCGACGATGAGCAGGTCCTCGGCGTTCTTCACGGCGGCGCGTGGCGCCTCTGCCGGGATACCGGCAAGCACCACCACGAGAGCGGAGGCTAGAACGCTGAATCGGGACGTTACAGGACAGCGGTTGGACGATGACATTGGGCGCAGCTCCAAGGGAGTGTCACGGCATGCGCTGAACCGTTTGCAGCGGCGCGCATGCCGCTATACTCGGTGAGGAATATATAACCGGAATCCAGGGGAAAAGCGATGAGCTTCCAGTCCGCCGTCATAACGAAGGCCGCAGCGATTTTCGGCCACGGGCGTTCCCTGGCCGCACGGGCGTCCGCCCTGTGCGTCCTGCTCCTGCTCGGCGCATGGTCCGGCAGTGCTCAGGCATCCTTCGGTTGCTACCTGCAGCACACCAGCACCCAGTTCCAGCAGGGGGCGCCGGGCGCCACCTACAATCACAGCTTCACCATCGTCGACGATAGCGGTACCAGTTGCGCCGGTACGATCTCGGGCACGGTCAGCATCACCGGCGACACGACGGGCGGCGGCACGCTGAACAACGGCGGCGGCCCCGTGACCACCTTCAACTGGTCAGGACCCGGCGGTTCCAGCTTCAGCTTCACGTCGACGACGGGCACCTTGCCGGGCGGCGATCTGGCCATTCAGGCCGACTGCCTGGTTGGCTGCTTCGGCGGCTCGACCTTCCTGACCTATTTCGACGAAAGCAGCGATCTCTACGATTTCCATGCCACGACGCCGACGACCGTCGTCACGACCGACCTGCAGCAGGTCACGATCGGAGCGAAGTCGCTTTACAACAACAACCCCGCGACCGAGACGGTGAGCTTCTACAACGTTACCGGCACGCCGATCCTGCTCGCCACCGATACGCCGGACGTCAACGGCGAGGTCAGCTACAACTTCTTCAGCAGCACGCCGGGTACCTATGCGCTGCGCGCGGAAGTGAACTGCATCATCATCACCGCGACGTCGACGACCTGTCCGCCGCCGGACATCGATTATTCGGTGACGGTCGAAGCGACCAGCCTGAGCGCGAACGACCTGTCGCTCGAAACGTTGCCGTCGACGCCGCTGCCCTTGAGCGTGACCTATCGCAGTCCCAGCCTGCTGGCGCCCGACGGCAGCTACGTGTTCTGGAACATCAGCAGCAGCCCGCCGGGCGGCGACGGCAGCATCGACAACAGTTCGCAGACCAGCGGCGGCATCGCCACGGCCGATTTCAGCGCCAGCGTGCCTGGCGAATATCAGGTACAGGCCAGCACGAACTGCTTCAGCTGCTTCGCTCCGTCGATGGTCACCTTCACTGTCACCGTGATCAACCGCACGATCGTCATCGTCAGCGGCGACGGACAGACCGGTGCGACCAACCAACCGCTGGACGATCCGCTCGTCGCGCAGGCCCAGAACAACGGCATTCCGACGCCGGGCGTCGGCATCACCTGGGCCATCATGTCCGGCTCGGCCAGCCTCTCGCCGACCGGCGCAGTCACCGATGGCGCCGGCAACGCGACCGTCGCCGTCACCATGGGCGCCACGCCGGGCCCGGTGGTGGTGCGTGCGACGCGCAACGACGACACGAGCAAGTTCGTCGAGTTCAACCTGAACTCCACGCTGACGCGCGACCTGGTCATCGTCTCCGGCAACAATCAGAGCGCTCCGACCGGCCAGAACCTGCCGCAGCCCTTGTTCGTGCGTGCCATCGACAACGCGACCGGCGCCTCGGGCGTTCAGATCGACTGGAGCGTGGTGTCCGGCTCGGCGTCCTTCCCGGCGCCCAGCACCACGACGAACGCGGCTGGCCTGAGCAATACGCAGGTGACGCTGGGCGCGACCGCCGGTCCGATCGTCGTGCGCGCCACCCGCGCCGACGACACCGGCCAATACGTCGACTTCAACCTGACCGCCACGCTGACCCGACAGCTCGTCATCGTCAGCGGCAACGGCCAGGAAGGCTCGCCGAACGCGACGCTGGCCAGCCCCTTCGTGGTCGAGGCGCGCAACAACAACGTGGCTGCGCCGGGAACCGGCGTGACCTGGTCCATCGTCACCGGTGGCGGCAGCCTGTCCGACACCTCCACCACCACGGACGGAAGCGGCCACGCGGACAGCACCTTGACGCTAGGCTCGTCCGGTTCCGTGACGGTGAAAGCGGCGCGCAGCGACGATTCGTCGGTGTACGTGCTGTTCAACGCCAGCACGCTGAAACTGGCGGACCTGCCCGGCATGTCGCCGACCCAGCGCGCCATCGCCGAAGCCATCGACAGCTTCTGTCCCGAACTCGGCGCCGAGTACGGCGGCGGTGGTGGCGGTGGCGGCTCGGGTGGACCGCCCTCGACCGACGGTTTCGCCGCAGCGACGGCGACCGTCGATCCCAGCGATGGCCAGTACGACCTGTGGCAGCAATGCCAGGAACTGATCACCGCCTCCGGCAGCGATCCGCAGGGCGTGCTCGACGCACTGAACGAGCTGTATGCCGATATCGCCCTGGTGCAATCGGAAGCCGGTCTGATCGCGGCGCGCGCGCAGTTCGACAACATCAAGGTGCGTATCGCTGCCCTGCGTAGCGGTACGCAGCGCACGAGCTTCGGCGGCCTGGCGTTCACCAACACCAGCGGCAGCCTGCCGATCGGTTCACTCCTGCAAGGGCTGGCTGAGGGCGACAACCCGGATTCGGCGTCCGCCGCCGGGTTCACGCGTTGGGGCTTCTTCGCGGCCGGCTCCATCGGCCGCGTCGACACCAAGCCGGGCGACGTGACGCCGGGTTACGACTCCGACATCACCGGCCTGACGATCGGCTTCGACTACCGCAAGTCCGACAGCATCATCTTCGGCGGCACGATCGGCTACACGAAGCAGACCGACGACCTGCTCGGCCGCGAGGGCGAGCTGGATACGCACGGCTACAGCGTGTCGTTGTTCGGCACCTGGTACAAGGCCGACAGCTGGTACACCGATGCCGTGTTGAGCTGGGGCCGCAATACCTACGAGGCCGAACGCTGGATCAACTACACCCTGACCGGGCCGGGCGGCACGATCACGGTCATCGACCAGCACGCGCGCAGCGAATCCGATGGCGACAGCTTGACCTTCGCCGCCACCGTCGGCCGCGACTTCAACAAGAACGGCTGGGGCTTCGGTCCTTACCTGCGCCTGCTCTATACCCGCCTCGAGTTCGACGAAATGGTCGAGGAAACCGATGCGGGCCCGGGCAGCGGACTGGCGCTGGTGGTGGATGCGCGCGAACTCACTTCCTTCAGCGGCGTGCTCGGCGGCAAGCTGACCTATGCGCACAGCACCAGTTGGGGCGTGATGATCCCGCACGTGCAACTGGAATGGCAGCACGAGTTCAAGGACGACCCGTCGCAGGTCACGGCGCACTTCCTGTTCGACCCGAGCGAAACGCCCTTCACGGTCACCGGCGATAGCCTGGATACGGACTATCTGCGCCTCGGCTTCGGCATGTCCTTCGTGCTGACCAAGGGCCGCTCGGGCTTCTTCATGTTCGAGCGTTCGTTCCAGGACCGGATCACGCAGAACCGACTGGCGCTCGGCCTGCGCCTCGAGTTCTGATGGCGACCAGCCCGGAAACGGACCATCGACGCGCCGCCCGGCCACCCTTGCGGGGAGCCGGGCGGCGGTTAATGATGCGAACAAGTCGCGGGGGCCTCCCCCTGCCAGGGCGAGACAGGTTCCATCCATGATCGAATTCGGCCACCTCAGCCATGTCGGCCTGCGCCGCGAGCTGAACGAGGACACCTACTACGGCGACACCGAGCTGGGTCTGTGGCTCGTTGCCGACGGCATGGGCGGCCATGAGTTCGGTGAGGTGGCCAGCGCCTTGGCGCGCGACACGGTCGTGCGCGAGGTGAAATCCGGACGCACGCTGGTCGATTCCATCCGCAGCGCGGACGAAGAGATCATCCGGCAATCGCGCCGACGTGCCGAAGGCCTGCCGATGGGCACGACGATGGTCGCGCTGCGCACCAACGACAACCGCTTCGAACTGGCCTGGGTCGGCGACAGCCGCGCCTACCTGTGGAACGGCCAGCTGCGCCAACTCTCCTCCGACCACAGCTATGTGCAGGAGCTGATCGATCAAGGCGCGATCACGCCGGAACAGGCGCGCACGCATCCGCACCGCAATGTCGTCACGCAGGCGCTGGGCGTCACCGATCCGGAATCACTGAAGGTGGAAACCATTTCGGGCGAACTGCGTCCGGGCTTCCAGATCTTGCTGTGCAGCGACGGTCTGACCGAAGAAGTGGACGATGCGACGATCGGCTCGCTGCTTTCGCAACCGGAACTGTCGGCGCAGGAATGCGTGGACCATCTCGTCTCGGCCGCGCTCGACGGCGGCGGTTCCGACAACGTCACCGTGGTGCTGTTGCGCCGCGTCTGATCGCGCTTCGCCGATGCGGCGAAGCGGAACCTCGCGAATTCAGTCCTTGGGCAGCGCCGGAATGCCCGGCGTCTCGCCGCGTTGACCCGCCTCGGCCGCGGCATGCAGTCGGATCAGGGTTTCATCGGCGGGATCGACGTCCAGTCCGCTCTGCGCCGCGATTTGGCATTGCGTCCACAACTGCGCACTGCAGGCGCGATGGCTCATCTTGCGGAAGAACGAAACGATCGCGCCAACGCCCGCCTTCGCGCGCGCGTTGTCCGGCTGCGCGGCGAGCACCTTGCGATACAGGCCGAGTGCGCTGTCGTCCTCGGGGAAGGTCAACTGCCGGCCCGGATCCTTGTTCGTGCCGTAATCGAGGTAGTTGTCAGCCTGGGTCAAGGCGGTCTCGATGTCCTCCGACGACATGGCCGCCGCCGCGTCCGTCACCGGCAACGTCGTCGACAGGATGCTGCCCTGGTCGTCGCCGCCGGCCGGCGTCAGCGTCACGGTAGGCTGCGTGCCGTTGGTGCCGTTGGCGTTCGTCGCATTCGTGTCGACATCGGCCGCAGGCCAGAACTTCCAGGCAGCTACCGCCAGCAACGCGACGGCGGCCAGCGAGGCGACGGCATAGAGGCCCTTGCGCGAAGGCGCTTCCTGCCCTTTGCTCACATTGATGCGCGTGCGCTGCTGCGTGGCGCCGGCACCGCCGGCGATGCGTTGGGCGCTGCCCGCCTTGCGCGCGCTCGACTGATGCAGCTTCGCCGTCTCCGGCGCCTCGGCCACGAGCTTGTGGATGGCCTCGACCAAGGCCGCGCCGGTGTTGTAACGCTCGGCCGGCTGCTTGGCCATCATGCCGTTCAACAGCGGCTGCAGGATGGAGTACTCCTCCGGCAGCGTCGGGACAGGATGCGTCACGTGCATCAAGGCCACAGTGAACGGATCGCTGGCCTGGTACGGCGGATTCCCCACGAGCAGTTCGTAGAGCACGGTGCCGAGGCTGTACAGATCGGAGCGGCCATCCACGGACTCGCCGCGCGCCTGCTCCGGGCTCATGTAATCGGGCGTGCCAATCGACGCGCCGGCGACGGTCGAGCTGTTGCTTCCGTCCATGGCCTTGGCGATGCCGAAGTCGGCCAGCACCACGCGGCCGTCGTTGCGGAACAGCACGTTGCCCGGCTTGACGTCGCGATGCACGAAGCCCTTCTGGTGGGCGAAATCGAGGCCGAGCGCGATGTCGGCGATGATGTCGAGCACTTCCGCCAGGCTCAGGCCGCCCTCGTCGACGCGATCCTTTAGCGTGCCGCCGGGAATGAATTCCGCGGCGAGGTAATACACGCCGGCGTGCGCGCCGATGTCGTACACCGTCACCAGGTTCGGATGCTGCAGCTTGGCGGTGATCTTGCCTTCGGTCAGGAACCGGCTGGCGAACTCGCTGTTGGCGGCCAACGCCGGCGACATCACCTTCAGCGCGACTTCGCGATCGAGCGATTCCTGCACGGCGAGGAACACCGATGCCATGCCGCCTTCACCGATCGGACGCAGGATGCGGTATCCGGGGATATTGATGTCGACGGCGGTGAGGAGGACGGTCGCGTTCACGCAAGTCTCGCAGCCAAGGCGCAGGTCCGATTATCCACAATGCGGCCCAGGGCTGCTCATCCGCCGGGCGCGATGTCTTCCGTCGGCCACAACAGGCGGCCGCCGGCCTTCTTGCGGATCTGCTCGAGCCTGGCCGCATGCGCCGCCAGCTCGCCGGCATCGGCTCGGAGTACGCGTCGGCTGGCCGGCGTGCCGGACTGCAGCGCGATGGTGGGCGTCGCTTCGCGCTGCGCTTTCGCCTGCGCCGCCGCCATGCTCAGACCCAGGTCGCCCTGCCCGGCCGTCATGGACAGATAGACCTCGGCCAGCAGCTCGGCGTCGAGCAGGGCGCCGTGCAGCTTGCGATGCGCGTTGTCCACGCCCAGTCGCTTGCACAGCGCATCGAGGGAGTTGCGCTGCCCCGGATAACGCTCGCGCGCCAGGGGCAAGGTATCGAGCACGCCCGAATGCTCGCGGATGCGCCCGTAGTGCGGGCCGGCCAGGGACAGTTCGTTGTCGAGGAAGCCGACGTCGAACTCGGCGTTGTGGATGATCAACTCGGCCCCGCGGATGAATTCGAGGAATTCGTCGACCACTTGCGGGAAACGAGGCTTGTCCGACAGGAATTCGCGCGTCAGGCCGGTCACTTCCTGGGCGCCCGCCTCCATCTCGCGGTCAGGGTTGAGGTAACGATGGAAATGCCGACCGGTCGGCCGACGCTCCAGCAGTTCGATGCAACCGATCTCGACGACGCGATTGCCGCGTTCCCATGAAAGTCCGGTCGTTTCCGTGTCGAGAACCACCTGCCGCATCAGCCCATCTCCTTTTCGCGCATCGCCTCGGCCGCCTGTCGCGCCAATGCATCCACGCGCTCGTTGTCGGCATGACCGGCATGGCCTTTGACCCAACGCCAATCCACCTGATGGCGCGCTGCCGCCGCGTGCAGGCGCATCCACAGGTCCTGGTTCTTCACCGGATCGCCTCCCGATGTTTTCCAGTTCCGTCGCAACCAGTTCGGCAGCCATTCGCCGATGCCCTGCTGGACGTATTTCGAATCGGTATGCAGCACCACTCGGCAGGCACTCTTCAACGCTTCCAGCGCCATGATCGCCGCCATCAGTTCCATGCGGTTGTTCGTCGTATGTGCTTCGCCGCCGGAGATCTCCCGTTCCGTCTTGCCATAACGCAACAGCGCGCCCCAGCCGCCGGGGCCAGGGTTGCCGAGGCAGGCGCCGTCGGTGTGGATCTCCACCTGCTTCAAGAGCGCAGGGCTCCCGTCGTTACGCCGGGGCGCAGGCTGACGACCGACGCGGGTTTGCGCAGCGGCGTCAGTGGGCTTTCTCGCCGTCGCCAGACGCTGAGACGAGCCGAACGCAATCCGCCGAACCAGCCGCCATCGCGCGCATCGTTGTCGCTCGCTCCGTCGCCGCCGAGCCAGATCGGGCCGACCGGCTTGCGACGCACCACGTCCAGCCCGGCCTCATGGGCCAGGCGATCGAGGCGGGCGCCGCCGAAATGCCGCACGTCTCGGCCCAGCCAACGCCATCGACTCAGGGACCAGGGATTCAGGCTCAGGACCAGGGCCATGCCCTCGGGCTTGAGACAACGGGCGATTTCCTCGACCAGGGCCGTCGGCTGCGGGGATGTCTCCAGCACGAACAACGCATACACCAGGGACACGCTATGGCTGGCGATGGGCAGCTCGGCGTCATCGCAGCGCAATTGACCGGCGAAGCCATCCTCGTTCCGGTACAGGCTGACGACGCGGGCCAGCATATTGCCCGACAGCTCCACCGCCACCTCGGGAATCGGGCGCAAGTACAGGCCGGTACTTCCGAATACTCGCGTCAGTTCGGGCACGCTCTCGCGCTGTGCCCGGGCCAGCAGGCCGCGCCCGACACGATTCCTGAACCATTCGCAGAGGCGATGCTCGGGTTGACGGGGGGCAGGAACGGCGGGCATGGTCGCGATTCTGCGGCAAACCGCCAGACAGGTCACCTGCTCAGATGCTTTCCCTGCGCCCGCTGCCGGCGTTCGAAGACAACTACATCTGGACCCTGGCCACCGGCGACGGGCGGGCCGTCGTGGTCGACCCCGGCGATGCCGAGGTGGTCCTGCGCGAGATGCAGGCCGGGCTGCGGCCGGTCGCCATCCTCGTGACGCACCACCATCCGGACCATATCGGCGGCCTGGAACGACTGATGGCGACGGGCGACCTGCCCTGCTACGCGCCGGACGACGCCCGCATCCCGATCGCAACGCGTCGCGTCGGCGCGGGCGATACCGTGGTGGTGGAGGCATTGGATCTGAGTTTCGACGTCTTCGACGTTCCCGGCCATACCCGCAGCCACATCGCCTTCCGAGCCGACGAGTGGCTGTTCTGCGGCGACACGCTGTTCAGCCTGGGCTGCGGTCGACTGTTCGAAGGCACGCCGGCGCAGATGCTCGGCTCGCTGGACCGCCTGAGCGCATTGCCCGACGACACCCTCGTCTGCTGCACGCACGAATACACCGAGGCCAACGGCCGATTCGCGCGAGCCGCCGAACCGGACAATCCGGCACGCGATCGCTATCTGGAACACGTGGGCGGGCTGCGTGCCGCCGCGCGGCCTTCGTTACCGAGCACGGTCGGGATCGAACGCGCCTGCAATCCCTTCCTGCGCACCGACGAGCCCGGGCTCCGCGCCAGCATCGAGCGGCATTGCGGCAGGAAGCTGGATTCGCGGCTTGAAGCGTTTGCCGAACTGCGCGCCTGGAAGGACGGATTCCGCGCATGATCCGACTACGTCCGCTCACACTTTCGCTCGGCCTGTTGCTGTCAGGGGCGGCGCTCGCCCAGGATCCGGCGCTTACCTCCAGCGAACCAGCGACTGCGCCGGAAACGCCGGTCGCCACCGATGCGCCGCCGATGGCCACTCCGAAGACGGACGCGGCCGCGCAACCAGCGCCGGTCGAGCTTGCGCAGGCGCTGGTGCCGGACGATTTGCGCGTCGGCGCCGTGCTCGCCCGACTCTCCGCGCGTCTGGATCCTTCCGATTGCGATGCCGGTCCCGACGCATTGGCCTGGCAGAAGAAGTACGCGCACAACCCGCGCGCGTTCGCCGACCACGTCACCCAGATCATGCCGCTGCTCGAGTTCGTGCTTTCGGAAATCGAGCGCCAGGATCTGCCCGGCGAATTCGCCCTGATTCCGATCATAGAAAGCTGGTACCAACCCAACGCGATCGGCATCGGCGGTCCGGCCGGGATGTGGCAGATGATCGCGAGCACTGCGCGCAACCACGGGGTAACGATCCGCAACGGTTACGACGGGCGCCTGTCGCCAGTGGAATCCACCCGCGCCGCGCTCTCCTATCTCGAAACCCTGCACGGCATGTTCGGCGAGTGGCAGGCCACCGTGATGGCTTACAACGCCGGCGAATACCGCCTGATCAATTCGTTCCGCCGCGACGGCAACCGCGAAGTGTCCGCCGCCAAACGACTGCCGCGCGGCCTGTCGCCGATCACCTACAACTATGTGCACAAGCTGCAGGCCCTCTCCTGCCTGCTGGGTGGCCGCGGCCGCGAAACGGTGCCGTTCCCCGTGCATTCGCAGATCGATCGCCTTGCCCCCATCCTGGTCGGCGAAGACATCGACTCGATGAAACGGCTCGCGACAGGGAGCGGCCTCGACGACGACCGCTTGCGTCGCCTCAACCCCGGCCACAAGCACGGCCGCTTCGTGGCTGGCGCACCCCGCCTGATCCTGATGCCGGCAAGCATGCAGGCCGCCATTCTTCCCATGCCGCAGGGTTCGGACATGGCGCAGCTGGCGGCTGACGCTGCGCCCTCGGACCCCACGCCGGAACCTGCCGTCGACGAGCGACGTATGCACCGAGTCGGATCGGGAGAGACGCTATGGTCCATCGCCAAACGCTATGGCCTGAGCATCGACGTCCTGCGCCAGATCAATCGGCTCGGTCGCCGGTCGGTCCTGCGTCCCGGCCAGCAACTGTTCGTTTCGCCCTGAGCCATGCTTGGCGGTACGGACGGGCAGCAGGCAAACTAGCCGTCCTGCGGCGGATGCCGTAGTACTCGCATTGGCAACAGGGCGCTGGCCCGAAGGAGAAGACATGGGATTCCTGAGCGGCAAGCGCGCCCTGATCACCGGCATCGCCAGCCAGCGTTCGATCGCCAACGGCATCGCCGAAGCGATGCGTCGCGAAGGCGCCGAACTGGCGTTCACCTATCAGAACGAAAAACTCAAGTCGCGCGTGCAGGAAGCCGCGGCCGAATACGGCTCGGACATCGTCTTGCCGCTCGACGTCGCCAACGACGCCGAGATCGACGAATGCTTCGCCGACCTCGGCCGACGCTGGGATGGCTTGGATATCCTCGTGCATTCGATCGGCTTCGCGCCGCGCGAAGCCATCGAAGGCGAGTACCTGGCCGGCCTGAACCGGGAGAACTTCCGTATCGCCCACGACATCTCGGCCTACTCGCTTTCCGCCCTGGCGAAAGCCGCGCGCCCGATGATGCAAGGTCGCAACGGCAGCATCCTGACGCTCAGCTACCTGGGCGCGGAACGCGCGCTGGCCAACTACAACGTGATGGGCGTGGCCAAGGCGGCGCTCGAGGCCAGCGTGCGCTACTTGGCGCTGAACCTCGGCCCGGAAGGCACGCGCGTCAATGCCATTTCGGCCGGGCCGATCAAGACGCTGGCGGCGGCGGGCATCTCGAACTTCCGCAAGATGCTGACGCATGTCGAAGAGTACGCGCCGCTGCGCCGCAGCGTGACGATCGAGGACGTCGGCAATGTCGCGGCCTTCCTCTGCTCGGACCTCGCCGCCGGCGTCACCGGCGAAGTCACCTACGTCGATGCCGGTTACAACGTGCTGGGAATGACGGGCATCGAAGGCGTCTGAACGCCGCGCTCCAAGCCGCAAAGAAAAAGGCCCGGGAAACCGGGCCTTTTTCGTCGTCGCGCCAAGACTCAAAGCCTGTCTTCGGCGACCTTGATCGTGTACTGCTTGCGCAGTGACTTCACGTAAGCGCGCAAGTCGACCAAACCGCGCGCCTGGGCGAACTGTTCCAGCACGCGCGCGCGAGTGGCGGCGTCGAGCTCGCTGACGTTGCCATCGGTCACCTTCGTCACCGTGATCAGCGCGTAGCGGTCGGGCGCGTACTTGGCCATTCCCGCATCGAGCTGGTCGCCCTTCGGTGCCGCCACGCGGAAAACTTCCGCGACCAGGGCCGGCGGCAGTTGCGTTGCGGCAGCCTGCCGCATCAGACCCGGCATTTCGAATACTTTGCCGCCGAGCTCGGCAGCCAGGGCGTCCATGCTCTCGCCCTTCTTCAAGCGCGCCAACAGCGCCTCGGCATTGGCCTTGGTCGCCTTGGCGATGCGATCGGCATTGACGTCGCCGATCACGCGATCGCGAACCTGGGCCAAAGGCGTGGCCGCCGACGGCTTGTGCTCGATCACATGCAACACGACGATGTGGTTCGGCGAAATCTCCACCGGGTCGCTGACCTGGCGCTCGTTCTTCTGCTCGTCCGCGAACGCGGCCTTGCGAACCGGTTCGAGCGCGGCAATGCCGTCGCCGCGATTGCTGGTGAACGATCCCGTGCGCTGCACGCTCAGCCCCACCGACTTGGCCGCCGTCGCCAGCGACTCGGGGTTGGCGTAGACGGCATCGACGAGCTTGCCGCTGATTTCGTTGAAGCGACGCTCGCGTTCGCCCTCGAGATATTCCGATTCGAGCTGCGCGCGGACTTCGGCGAAACTCTTGCCGGCGCCGGTGCTCTTGAGTTCGCGCAGCTGGATCACGCTCCAGCCCTCGGGCATGCGCACCGGATCGCTGACCTGCCCTTGCTGCATGCCGAAAACCGCTTTGTCGAAAGCCTGGCCGAAGGTGTCCTTCTGTACCAGCCCAAGGTCGCCACCACCGTCCTTCGAACCCAGGTCGTCGGAGTACTGGCGCGCCAGCGCGGCGAAATCGGCGCCCGGCAGACGGGCCTTGGATGCGATGTCGCGCGCTTTCGCCTGCGCCGCGTCCCAGGCTGAAGCCGGTGCCTTGGGGTCGACCTTGACCAGGATGTGGGCGACATAACGTTCTTCCGATCCGCCGAATCGCGATTTCTCGCTTTCGTAGCGCGCCAGCAGAGCCTTCTCGTCGGCGACCACGTCGACCGCCACGTTGGCGGCATCCAGCTCCACGTACTCGATGGCGACGCTTTCCTCGCTGCGGTACTTGGCGGCATGACCGTCGTACCAGGCCTTGATCTCGGCGTCGGTCGGCGGCATCGGCGGAATCGTGGCTACCGGCACTTCCAGCGCGCGCGCATCGCGCTTCTGGCCGCTGAGGCGGATGAACTCCGCGAGCTCCTTCTCGCCGGCGACCGCCGACTCGGAAATCTGGCGGGGAAGCAGTTCCTTCTGCAGGCCTTCGCGCACCTGCTGCTGGAACTGTTGCGGCGTCACCGGCGGCTGCTGCATCTGCAAGGCCAGCTGGTATTGGGTGGCGTCGAACTTGCCGTTGGTCTGGAAGGATTCGATGCCCATGATCTCCTTCTGCACCACCGAGTCCGGAACCACGATGCCGTCGCGCTCGGCGACCATCGCCAGCAGGGCTTCGTCGATCAGCATGTCGAGGATGCGGCGCTTGTTCTCCACCGTCTCGAATTCGGCCGCGTTGAAATTCTCGCCCTGGGACTGGCGCTCGCGCGCACGCATCGCGTCGAACCGGGCGCGGAACTCGTTCGTGCCGACGTCCTTGGTCTGCTTGCCGAAGCTGAGGAACTTCGCCGGGCCCTCGATGCGTGCGGCATAGTTTTCGACGTCCGGCGTGAGGTAAGTCTCGATGCCGAAAAAGGCCATCGTCAGGATGATCAGCCCGAGGATGATGGTGGCGATCCAGCCTGAGGTTTTTTCGCGAATGCTCTGCAGCATAGTTTTTTCGCCAGTGTGATCGGTGCCGACGGACGGGCCGTAAAAAACAAGGGCGCCTGCTAGGGCGCCCTCGGGGTATGGCGGAGTGGACGGGACTCGAACCCGCGACCTCCGGCGTGACAGGCCAGCATTCTAACCGACTGAACTACCACTCCGCGTTTCTTTACCAGGGGTGCTTGGTGGGTGCTGAGGGTTTCGAACCCCCGACCCTCTCCGTGTAAGGGAGACGCTCTACCGCTGAGCTAAGCACCCCAGGGAGACGACTAGTTTACGGCATCCTTGAGGGCTTTGCCAGCCTTGAACACGGGGTTCTTGGAGGCCTTGATCTTGATGGTCTCGCCGGTCTGGGGGTTACGACCGTCGCGGGCGGCGCGCTTGCGAACCGTGAAGGTACCGAAACCCACCAGGGTGACGTCGTCGCCTTTCTTCAAGGACTTCTTGATGACTTCGATCGCCGCATCGATGGCGCGTCCGGCGTCGGCCTTGGACAGTTCGGCGGCATCGGCGACGGCGCTGACAAGTTCGTTTTTGTTCATTCGTGACTCCCTGGGCGGATGGGGTATCCGCGGTTCGTGTATTCGATGCCGCGCTGCGCGCGGATCGCTCCTCCTGTACCTCGGCGCTGCTGCGGGCAGCGCCATCGGTTGAAAACTTTATACCAGCGCGCATATCGGCGCGCAACCGGAAAGCCGCGCCACCAGCGGCTTTCCGGCGTTTTTCTCGCGTTGTTCAATGCGCCCGCAGGTTGTCGTTCTGTTCCGAAACCGAGGGCGTGGTCTCAACGCCGGGCGCTTTGGTTTCGCCATGCGGAGCGAGCGGATGGATCAACGCGATGTCCAGGACTTGATCGATCCACTTCACCGGAACGATCTCAAGGCCTTGCGTGACGTTCTTCGGAATGTCGGCAAGATCCTTGCGGTTCTCTTCGGGAATGATCACGGTCTTGATGCCGCCGCGCAGCGCCGCCAACAGCTTTTCCTTGAGACCGCCGATGGGCAGCACCCGGCCGCGCAGGGTGATCTCGCCGGTCATGGCGACGTCGGAGCGTACCGGCACGCCGGACAACACCGACACCAAGGCCGTGACCATCGCGATGCCGGCGCTGGGGCCGTCCTTCGGCGTGGCGCCTTCGGGCACATGCACGTGGGTGTCGTACTTCTCGTGGAACTGCGCATTGATGCCCAGGCGCTCGCTGCGCGCGCGCACGACGCTGTAAGCCGCCTTCACCGATTCCTGCATCACGTCGCCCAGCTGCCCGGTCAGGATCAGCTGACCCTTGCCCGGGAGCAAGGTGGCTTCGATCTGCAACAGGTCTCCGCCGACCTCGGTCCAGGCCAGTCCTGTGACGAGGCCGATCTCGTGCTCGGCTTCGGCGCGGCCGAAATCGAAACGCTGCACGCCGAGATACTTGTCGAGGTTCTTGGACGTGACCTGGATGGCGCGCGGCTTACCGCCCTTCTTGCCCGTCTGCGGGCCGGCCAGGGCTATCTCCTTGACCACCTTGCGCGAAATCTTGGCGATCTCGCGCTCGAGGTTGCGCACGCCGGATTCGCGCGTGTAGTAGCGAACGATGTCGCGCAACGCCGATTCCTGGATATCGAGCTCGCCCTCCTTCAGACCGTTGCCTTTCAGTTGTTTTGGCAACAAATAGCGTTGGGCGATATTGAGCTTTTCTTCTTCGGTGTAGCCCGGGATGCGGATCACCTCCATGCGATCGAGCAGCGGGCCCGGGATGTTCAGCGAATTGGAGGTGGCCACGAACATCACTTCCGACAGGTCCAGATCGACCTCGAGGTAATGATCGTTGAAACTGTGGTTCTGTTCCGGATCGAGCACCTCGAGCAAGGCCGACGACGGATCGCCGCGGAAGTCCATGCTCATCTTGTCGATTTCGTCGAGCATGAACAGCGGGTTGCGGCTGCCGGTCTTGTTGAGGTTCTGCACGATGCGGCCGGGCATCGAACCGATGTAGGTGCGCCGGTGCCCGCGGATCTCGGCCTCGTCGCGCACGCCGCCAAGCGACATGCGCACGAACTTGCGGTTCGTGGCCTTGGCGATGCTCTGGCCGAGCGAGGTCTTGCCGACGCCCGGCGGTCCAACCAGGCAAAGGATCGGGCCTTTCATCTGCTTCACGCGCGACTGCACGGCGAGATATTCGAGGATGCGCTCCTTGACCTTCTCGAGCCCGTAATGGTCGGTGTCCAGCACCTGCTCGGCGGCCTTGAGATCCTTGCGCACCTTGCTGCGCTTCTTCCACGGCACGCCCAGCAGCCAGTCGAGGTAATTGCGCACGACCGTCGCTTCGGCCGACATCGGCGACATCTGCTTGAGCTTGTTGAATTCGGTACGGGCCTTGGCTTCCACCGCTTTCGGCATGCCGGCGGCGGCGATCTTCTTGGCCAGCTCGTCCAGTTCGTTCGGCGCCTCGTCCAGGTCGCCGAGCTCCTTCTGGATGGCCTTCATCTGCTCGTTTAGGTAGTACTCGCGTTGGCTGCGCTCCATCTGAGACTTCACCCGGCCGCGGATGCGCTTCTCGATCTGCTGCACGTCGATCTCGCCGTCGACCAGGCCGATCAGCATTTCCAGGCGCTCGCCGACGTCGAGCACTTCGAGCAGCTTCTGCTTGTCGGCCAGGCGCGCGCCGAGGTGCGCCGCGATGGTGTCCGCGACCCGGCTGGGGTCTTCGATGCCGGACAACGTCGACAACAATTCCGGCGGCAGTCGCCGGTTGGTCTTCACGTACTGCTCGAACAGGCCCATCAACGAGCGCAGCACCACTTCCATCTCGCGCTCGTCGCGTTCGTAGCGCGAGTCGAGCGTGAGCCCGGTACCGGTGAGCGCCTCCTCACGCTCGCCGTAGCCGTCCATCGCCACGCGCGAAACGCCTTCGACGAGCACCTTGATCGTGCCGTCCGGCAGCTTGAGCAACTGCAGGACCGTCGCCAGGGTTCCGACCGCGTAGAGATCCTTGCTGTCGGGGTTGTCGACATCGGGACTCTTCTGCGCCACCAGCAGAATCTGCTTGTCCGCTTCCATGGCCAGATCGAGGGCCTTGATCGAACGATCGCGCCCGACGAACAACGGGATGACCATGTGCGGATAGACGACGACATCGCGCAGCGGCAATACCGGCAAATCGACTCGTTTCGGGGTGGAAGCGGCGCTTTCCATCAGTGCTCCTGTATCCGGCGTCGTACAACGACATTATCGGGGCACGCCCATCGCGCCGCGACCTGAACCGGCCTTTCCCCGCACATGGGGGCGACGCGACGCGCTTGCAAGCAAGATACGACGACCGGCGGAAAAACGAAACGGGCCGGCAAGCCGGCCCGTTCAGGCAATCATCACACCGGCGTTCAGTCGCCGGACGCGGCCTTCGGCGCCGGCGCGTTGCTGTAGATCAGGTAGGGCTCGGTCTGGTGGTTGATCACCGACTCGTCCACCACGACCTTGCTGACGTTCTCCAGCGACGGCAAGTCGAACATGGTGTCGAGCAACACCGACTCCAGGATCGTGCGCAGGCCGCGCGCGCCGGTCTTGCGCTTCATCGCCTTGCGGGCGACGGCGAGCAAGGCATCCGGACGGATCTCGAGATCGACGTTCTCCATCTCGAACAGCTTGCGGAACTGCTTGCTGATGGCGTTCTTCGGCTCGGTCAGTATCTTCACCAGGGCCTGTTCGTCGAGTTCCTCCAGCGTCGCGACCACGGGCAAGCGGCCGACGAACTCGGGGATGAGGCCGAACTTGATCAGGTCCTCGGGCTCGACGTCGAACAACAGCTTGCTGGTATCAGCCTTGCGTTCGCTGCTCTTGACCTTGGCGCCGAAACCGATGCCGCCGGCTTCGGTGCTGCGCTGCTGGACGATCTTGTCCAGGCCGGCGAACGCGCCGCCGCAGATGAACAGCATGTTGCGCGTGTCGACCTGCAGGAACTCCTGCTGCGGATGCTTGCGTCCGCCCTGCGGCGGCACCGAGGCGACAGTGCCCTCGATGAGCTTGAGCAGCGCCTGCTGCACGCCTTCGCCGGACACGTCGCGGGTGATCGACGGGTTCTCGCTCTTGCGCGAGATCTTGTCGATCTCGTCGATGTAGACGATGCCGTTCTGCGCCTTCTCGACGTCGTAATCGCACTTCTGCAACAGCTTCTGGATGATGTTCTCGACGTCCTCGCCGACATAGCCGGCTTCGGTCAGCGTCGTCGCGTCGGCGATCGTGAACGGCACGTTGAGCAGGCGCGCCAGCGTCTCGGCGAGCAAGGTCTTGCCCGAACCGGTCGGACCGATCAGCAGGATGTTGGACTTCGACAGCTCGATGTCGTCGTTCTTCAGACGCGACTCGATGCGCTTGTAATGGTTGTAGACGGCCACGGAGAGCGTTTTCTTCGCCCGCGGCTGGCCGATGACGTACTGGTCGAGCACGTCGAGGATCTCGCGCGGCTTCGGCAGGTGGCTGCGCGCCGCGTGCGCCTTTTCCTCGAGCTCCTCGCGGATGATGTCGTTGCACAGCTCGACGCATTCATCGCAGATGAACACGCTGGGGCCGGCGATCAACTTGCGGACTTCGTGCTGGCTCTTGCCGCAGAAGGAGCAGTACAGGATCTTGCTGCTGTCGCCGGAACGGCTCTGACGGTCGTCAGTCATTGCTTGTTTACCCTGCCCTTGGGGCCTGAAACGGGGTCGAATCGAGGATAGCACAGGCCGCCCGGCGTCCCACCCGACCCCTGGTCAGGGCAGGAACGGCGCCGTGCGGGCCTGCGTACGGTGTGATCAGGCGGCCTGGATGCTGTCTTCGGGGCGGCGATCGAGGACCGCGTCGACGACGCCATAGGCCCGGGCTTCTTCGGCGGACATGAAATAGTCGCGCTCGACATCGCGCTCGATCTTGTCCAGCGGCTGGCCGGTATTGGCGGCAAGCTCGGCGTTCAGCCTTTCGCGCAGGTACAGGATTTCCTTGGCCTGGATCGCGATATCGGTGGCCTGGCCCTGCGCGCCGCCGGAAGGCTGGTGGATCATCACGCGCGAGTTCGGGAGGATGTAGCGCTTGCCCTTCGCGCCGGCGGCCAGCAGGAAGGAACCCATGCTGCAGGCCTGGCCGACGCAGATGGTGCTGACATCGGGCTTGATGAAGCGCAGCGTGTCGTAGATCGCCAGGCCGGCGGTGACGATGCCGCCCGGCGAATTGATGTACAGGCTGATGTCCTTCTCGGGGTTGTCCGCTTCGAGGAACAACAGCTGGGCGACCACCACATTGGCCATGTAGTCGTCGATGGGCCCGACGAGGAAGATGACGCGTTCCTTCAGGAGGCGCGAATAGATATCGAACGCGCGTTCGCCGCGGCTGGTCTGTTCGACCACCATCGGCACCAGATTCAGACCCTTGGTTTCGTTCATCTCAACTCCTGACGCATGCTGGCCCGGGATGGCCGGGCCTGCGGATTCGCTGATCAGCCGGCCGGACGCATGACCTCGGCGAAGCTGAGGTTGCGATCGGTGGCGTCGGCGCGCTCGGCGACCCAGTCCATGACCTGCTCTTCCAGCACTCGATTCTGCAGGCCACGCATGAGATTGGGATCGTTCCGGTAAAGTTCAATGACCTGAGCCGGCTCTTCGTAGGTCGACGCGATCAGGTTCATCGTCTCGCGAACGCGGCCCGTGTCCAGGGCGATGTCGTTCTGGCGGGCGATCTCGCCGACGAGCAGGCCGGCGGCCACGCGGTTACGCGCCGGAATCAGGAAATTGTCCGGCAACATCTTCACGTCCTGGCCCTGCTGACGCGCCTGTTCGGCGGCGGCGTTGGCCAGAGCGCGAGCCTCGCCTTCGACCATGCGCGGGGGCAGTTCGACGTGGGCATGCGCCTCGACCAGCTTGGTCGCCACTTCCACGCGCAGCCTGTTCATCAAGGTGCCCTTGAGCTCGCGCTCGAGGTTGGAGCGCACTTCCTTGCGGAACTGCTCCGGCTTGCCGCTCTTGACGCCGAAGCTGCGGATGAAGGCCTCGTCCACTTCCGGAACGACCGGCTCGGAAACCTGCACGACCTTCACGGTGACCTTCGCGGTATGGCCGGCCAGGGCCGGTACGCGCCAGTCGCCCGGGAAGTTGGTTTCGATCGTCTTCTCGTCGCCGGCGCTCATGCCGACGAGCTGGGTTTCGATTTCCGGGTAGAGAACGTTAGAACCGAGCACGGTCGCGCCCTGTTCGACGCCAGCGGCAGGAATGCGCTGGACGGCGGTTTCGGCATGCGTATCGACGCGAACGAAATCGCCGGCCTGGGCGCCGCGGTCCACCGGATTCCAGGTGCGGCGCTGCTGGCGCAGCGTTTCGATCATGTTGTCGACATCGCTGTCTTCGACCGTAGCATGGGCGCGCTCGAACTTGAGCTTGCTCACGTCGATGGTGCCGAAGTCGGGAACCACTTCGAAAGTCGCCGTATAGCGGATCTCGCCCTTGGCCTCTTCGGCTTCGCGGCGGATATCGGGATTGGTGGCCGGCTGCAGGTTTTCCTGGCGCACGGCCTGGTCGAAGGTCTCACGCACGAGTTCGCCGAAAGCCTCGGCGCGAACCTGCGCGCCGAAGCGCTGTTCGATGACCTTGGCCGGTACCTTGCCGGGACGGAATCCCTTCAGGTTGGCGGTGCGGGCGATTTCGCGCAGGCGATTGTCGACGACGCCGTCGAGGCGTTCGGCGGGCAGGGACACCGTCATGCGGCGTTCGAGGTTGGCGATGTTTTCGAGCGAAACTTGCATAACAACTCCTGGGAGCGCGCCGGCCGGGCGCGCAAAATAAAAAACCCGCGTAGAGCCGAGTCGTCCCACGCGCCGACGCAAGCGTCTGGTGCGAAAGGTGGGACTCGAACCCACACGGGTTTCCCCACTGGAACCTAAATCCAGGGCGTCTACCAATTCCGCCACTTTCGCTTGGCCGCGCGGGTGTCGATCGGACAGAAAAGAGTTGGTGGGCCGTGAAGGATTCGAACCTTCGACCTATTGATTAAGAGTCAACTGCTCTACCAACTGAGCTAACGGCCCAATCTCTTTCCTGCCGTTACGGCAGCGGACGCGGCATTATGCCGCACCGGTAGCTGGGGTGGAAGACGGGACTCGAACCCGCGACCCTCGGAATCACAATCCGATGCTCTAACCGACTGAGCTACATCCACCACAATTTTGTCGTTCCAGGGCATGACCCCGGAACCTGGTCCTGCCGCCGCGTCTGGCGCGCCCGACAGGAATCGAACCTGTAACCGCCGGCTTAGAAGGCCGGTGCTCTATCCGGTTGAGCTACGGGCGCTCGGCCGGGATTGTGCACGGAAGCCTCGGGAACCGCGACTGCGCCGGACCGGGATGGTCGGGGTAGAGGGATTCGAACCCCCGACATCCTGCTCCCAAAGCAGGCGCGCTACCAGACTGCGCTATACCCCGAAGCTGCCCAGGCTGGCCGGAACCGCCTTGGAGATACTTTAAGGTGCCGAAGCCGACCCCCGCAAATCCGTCGCTACCGCCGCGAACAAAAAAGGTGCCGAAGCACCTGTCTTGTTTCGCCTGAAGCAAAAGTGGCGCGCCCGGAGAGATTCGAACTCCCGACCACCAAGTTCGTAGCCTGGTGCTCTATCCAGCTGAGCTACGGGCGCAGCAGAAGCGGAATTATGAAGGAGCCGGTTTTTCGCGTCAACATGGGCAGGCATCTCCTGGGCGAAGCATGTGGCCACCGTGGAGTCGCCGCACAGGTGCTGTGCCGGGCATCACACACGCAATCCGGCACGACCTCGAATGCACCGGTTCCAATTGCACGACGCGGAAAAGAAAAACGCCCACAAGGGGCGTTTTCTTTTCTGGCGGAGTGAGAGGGATTCACTCGGGCCATCCCTGGCCCTCGCCCCTTAGGGGCGGCTCCGCCGTGCTGATCGGCATTCCTGCCGATCAGTCGAACCTTCGGGTTCTCATCCCCTCTCTGCAGAAAAGAAAAACGCCCACAAGGGGCGTTTTCTTTTCTGGCGGAGTGAGAGGGATTCACTCGGGCCATCCCTGGCCCTCGCCCCTTAGGGGCGGCTCCGCCGTGCTGATCGGCATTCCTGCCGATCAGTCGAACCTTCGGGTTCTCATCCCCTCTCTGCAGAAAAAGAAAAACGCCCACAAGGGGCGTTTTCTTTTCTGGCGGAGTGAGAGGGATTCGAACCCTCGATAGAGCTTTTGACCCTATACTCCCTTAGCAGGGGAGCCCCTTCGGCCTCTCGGGCATCACTCCAGAATCGATCCATCGGTGCTTGCGCCAACGCGCGAAGCCAACCGGAAGGCGCGCTAGGATACTCGCTCAATCCTCTTTCGGCAAAGCGTCGTTGCCTTCGCTCCGCGCGGCCGCACCCGCCTCGTCCTTCTGCAGGCGTTGGAAAATCTCTTCTCTGTGCACGGCAACGTCTTTCGGCGCCGTGATGCCGATCCGCACCTGATTGCCCTTCACGCCCAACACCGTGACCGTGACGGAGTCACCGATCATGAGGGTCTCACCCACCCTCCGCGTAAGAATCAGCATGGCCTAACTCCCGATACATCCGTGCACCGGTCCGCGGGCCGAACAGCCGCGGCGCCTGACCGCGCCCCAGGCGCGGTTCAGCTGATGTTAGAACTCCACCTGCCGGGGCGCAACGAGGCCATCCCCGGCCGCAGGGTCATTGCAGGCGCTGGGCCACCCAGTCGCGCACCCCGTCCAGGGCTGCCAGCAAGGCTGGGCCGTCCTGTCCGCCCCCTTGCGCCATATCCGGCCGACCGCCGCCCTTGCCGCCGATCTGGTTGGCGACATGCGACAGCAATTCCCCCGCCTTGACCTTGCCCAGGGCCGAACCCTGGACACCGGCAATCAGGGAGGCTTTCCCGCCTTCCGCCGAGGCAAGCAGGATCACGGCATCGCTCAGCCTGCTTTTCAGCGTATCGACGGCATCGCGCAGCGCCTTGGCGTCCAGGCCCTCAAGCCGGGCAGCGACCAGTTTCACGCCGCCGAGGTCGATCGCGCCGCCGGCAAGATCGGATGTCGCGCCCGCGGCGGCCTTGGCCTTGAAGGACTCGATCTCGCGCTCGAGCTTCTTCTGGCGGTCGAGTAGTTGCCGCAATTTCTCGACGACATCGTCGCTGCGCGCGCCGATCAGCTCCGCCGCCTGCTCGAGGCGCCGCTCCTGCTCGTTGAAATAAGCCAGCGCGCCGGCGCCAGTCGTGGCCTCGATGCGTCGCACGCCCGCCGCGACGCCACCTTCGGACAGGATCTTGAACACGCCGATGTCGCCGGTGTGGTGCACGTGCGTGCCGCCGCACAGCTCCGTGGAGAATTCGCCCATGCGCAACACGCGCACGCGTTCGCCGTATTTTTCGCCGAACAGCGCCATGGCGCCGAAATCGATCGCTTCTTGCATTCCCATGTGATGCACTTCGGCCTCGGCATTGCGGCGGATCTCGTCGTTCACCATCGCCTCGATGCGTGCCAGCTCCGCCGCACTGATCGGTTGGAAATGCGAGAAGTCGAAACGCAGACGATCGGGCGCCACCAGCGAACCCTTCTGCGTGACGTGCTCTCCGAGCACGCTGCGCAGCGCCGCATGCAGCAAATGGGTGGCCGAATGGTTCAGCACCGTCGCCTGTCGACGCGAGCCGTCCACGCGCGCGGATATCTTGTCGCCGACCTTCAACGCGCCCTGCGTCAATTTCCCGGCATGGCCGTGGAAGATCGCCGACAGCTTGATCGTATCGGCGACATCGAAATGATCGCTGCCCGGATCGAGCAACACGCCGGTGTCGCCGACCTGGCCGCCGGACTCGGCATAGAACGGCGTGCGATCGAGCACCACGATGGCTTCATCGCCAGCCGCGATGGACGGCACGGGCTTGCCGTCCCTGAGCAGGGCGACGATACGGCAACCATCGGCCTCCAATGTCTCGTAGCCCAGGAACTCGGTGGCGTGCAGGGAAGCCACGAGGTCGGCGGGCAAGGCGGTGCCGCCAGCGAACTTGCTGGCCGCGCGGGCGCGCTCGCGCTGCTGTTCCATCAACGCTTCGTATTGCTTCTCCGCCCCGTCGGCCAGGGAGGTTCCCTTCTCGCGCAGGATGTCGACGATCAAGTCGGGCGGGCATCCGTAGGTGTCGTGAAGCTGGAAAAGCTGCTCGCCGTCGATCCTGCCGCCACCGGCCGCGAGCGCCGACTCCAATCGCATCATGCCGGCGTCGAGGGTAGCGGCGAACGCCGCTTCCTCGGCCTTGAGCGCTTGCTCCACGAGCGCTTGCTTCGCGCGCAATTCGGGGTAGGCCTCGCCCATCATTTCGACGAGGGGCTGCACCATGCGCCAGAAAAGGCCATCGGTCTTCAGGCTGCCGAGCTTCCAGAAATGGCGTACGGCACGACGAATGATCCGGCGCAACACGTAACCGCGCCCTTCGTTCGAGGGCAGTACGCCGTCGACGATCAGAAAGGAACAGGCACGGATGTGGTCGGCGATCACGCGCAGCGACTTGTTATCCAGGTCCTGCGTTTCCGTGAGCCTCGCGGCGGCCTTGATCAGGTGCTGGAAGAGGTCGATCTCGTAATTGCTGTGCACGTGTTGCAGCACCGCCGACACGCGCTCCAGCCCCATACCGGTGTCCACGCACGGCGCCGGCAAGGGCAACAGCGTGCCGTCGGGCTGGCGATCGAACTGCATGAACACGTTGTTCCATATCTCGATGAAACGGTCGCCGTCTTCATCGGGCGAGCCCGGAGGCCCACCCGGGATGTGCGCGCCGTGGTCGAAGAAGATCTCGGTACAAGGGCCGCAGGGGCCGGTATCGGCCATCTGCCAGAAATTATCGGACGCGAAGGGTGCGCCCTTGTTGTCGCCGATGCGGATGATGCGGTCCGCCGGCAAACCGACCACCTTGTTCCAGATGTCGAAGGCTTCGTCGTCCGTGTGATAGACGGTCACGAGCAGCTTGTCTTTCGGAAGTTGCCAGATGCCGGTCAGCAGCTCCCAGGCGAAGACGATGGCGTCGTGCTTGAAATAGTCGCCGAAGCTGAAGTTGCCCAGCATCTCGAAAAAGGTGTGATGCCGCGCGGTATAACCCACCTGGTCGAGGTCGTTGTGCTTGCCGCCAGCGCGTACGCACCGCTGCGAGCTGACCGCACGCTTGTAGCTGCGTTTTTCCGCGCCGAGGAATACGTCCTTGAACTGCACCATGCCGGCGTTGGTGAACAGCAGGGTCGGGTCGTTGCCCGGAACGAGCGGGCTGGAGGGCACGATGGTGTGGCCCTTGGAAGCGAAGAAGTCGAGGAAATCCTTGCGGATCTGCGCACTCGAACGGATGGCGCTGGCAGTCATGGGTAAGAATCTTTGGCCTGAACGAAGCGGACGCCGATTCCAGCCCGGAGCCCTCCCCCAAACGATGGGGTCGGAGTTGGAGCCATCAATCGAATCCGAAGGCTTCTAGGGTACTAGATTGCCGCCCGCAGGCCCAAGATCGGGCTGGCTCAGTCGTCCGAATCGTCCCCGGCCACTGCCCAGCCGATAGCCGACCTGGCCATACCCTGGTCGAAGCCACGACGCATCAGGAAATCTACCGCCTTGCGCCGCTGGGCCGGATCGTCGTGACAGGAAGAGAATCGTCGCCGTGCCAGCGCCCGCGCGCTGCCAAGCCAGTCGTGATCGACCGATCCCAGGGCTGTTTCGATACTGCCGCGGTCGATGCCGTGGCTGGACAGCTCCGCACGAATCCTAAGAGGACCATAGCCAGCCAGGGCCCGGCTGCGAACCAAAGCCTCGGCGAAACGCTGGTCGTTCTGGAAATCCTGTTTGGCAAGCACGGACAGGGCGGTTTCGGTCTCCTCCTGACTGATCCCGCGCGCCCCCAGTTTCCGCTTTAGCTCGCGACGGGAGTGCTCCCGCCGTACCAGCAGCCCGAGGGCTCGCTGGTAGGCGGAAGGTTCGGGACGACGAGGTGCCCGAGACTTGGAGGAACTCCCATCCGATTCGGACATCAGGCTTCTGCGGTATCGGCAGCCGCAGCCGGGCGCGACGCGGCCGGCATCAGCTTCTCACGCAGGCGAGATTCGATTTCCGCGGCCACGGACGGATTGTCCTTGAGGTATTGGCGGGCGCTTTCCTTGCCCTGCCCGATGCGTTCGCCCAATGCGCTGTACCAGGCGCCGGACTTTTCGACGATCTTGTGGTCCACGCCGAGATCGATCAGTTCGCCTTCACGGGAGATGCCTTCGCCATACAGGATCTCGGTGATCACCTGTTTGAAGGGCGGCGCCAGCTTGTTCTTGACGACCTTGATCTTGGTCTCGTTGCCGATGATCTCATCGCCCTTCTTCACCGAGCCGATGCGGCGGATATCCAGACGCACCGAAGCATAGAACTTGAGCGCATTGCCGCCGGTGGTGGTTTCCGGGTTCTGGCCGGGCATCATCATGCCGATCTTCATGCGCAGCTGGTTGATGAAGATGACCATGCAGTTGGAGCGATTGATGTTGCCGGTGAGCTTGCGCAAAGCCTGGCTCATCAATCGCGCCTGCAGGCCGACCTGCAATTCGCCCATCTCGCCCTCGATTTCGGCTTTCGGGGTCAGCGCGGCGACGGAGTCGACGACGACCACGTCCACGGCATTCGAACGCACGAGCATGTCGGCGATCTCCAGCGCCTGCTCGCCGGTGTCGGGCTGCGACACCAGCAGATCGTCGACCTTGACGCCGAGCTTCTGCGCGTAGGTCGGATCGAGCGCATGTTCGGCATCGACGAAAGCGGCCGTGCCGCCGGCCTTCTGGCACTGCGCGATGACCTGCAGCGTGAGCGTGGTCTTGCCGGAGGATTCCGGACCGTAGATCTCGACCACTCGACCTTTCGGCAACCCGCCGATCCCGAGGGCCATGTCCAGCATCAGCGAGCCGGTGCCGACGACTTCGGTCGGTTCGGCGACGCGGTCGCCCATGCGCATGACGGCGCCCTTGCCGAACTGCTTCTCGATCTGGCCCAGGGCTGCGGTAAGAGCGCGCTTCTTGTTGTCGTCCATGCGGATGTCCTCGGAGGGTGTTGGAATGGCGGGGAGCTTAGGAGGCCCGGATCGCACCGGTTGAGACGATGCATTCCAGGTCTTGAATATCTGTCGCGACAAGAACGTTCGGCAGTCGCTGATCGCGCGGATCACGGTCGGAAACTTTCATGCGGGCGGGTCGGAAATCCACGTATGGTTCAACGATTGGGCCGCACGAGGCCGCAATACAGGCCCTCGATGGCGAAGTCCTGGTCGGGACCGACCTCGATCGGGGAATAATCGGGATTGCGCGGCAACAGCCGCACCTGCCCTTTGCTGACCTTGAGCAGCTTCACAGTGATCTCGTCGTCGATGCGCGCCACCACGATCTGCCCCGAATGCGCATCGGGCGTACGGTGCACGCCGATCAGGTCGCCGTCGAAAATACCGTCGTCGCGCATCGAATCGCCCTTCACCTTCAGCAGGTAATCCGGCGCCGGCGAGAAAAAGTTTCGATCGAGCAGTACGACCTGGTCGGAACCGATATCGGCGCCGATCGGCAAACCCGCCGCGACGCGACCCAGCACCGGCAGGCGCAGCGCTTCGTTTTCTATGGAATCGCGACGCGACGGAACGGGAATCTCGACGTCCTCGGCCGACTCGGTTGGCGGCGTACACAGGCGAATGCCCCGCGCCTGCCCGGGAACGCGCCGGATCAGGCCCGCCTGCTCGAGGATGTCCAGATGGTACTGAGCGGCGCGCACGCCCCGGAAACCCAGGGCATTGGCGATCTCAGTCTGCGAAGGAGGCACGCCCTCGGCTTCGATACGTGCCGCGATGAAATCCAGGATGGCCTGCTGCGTATCCGAAACCTTCATGGGGCTGCTCCCGCCGGGTTGTTAGTAGTAATACTACTAACGATTGGCGATGGCAAGCCTCAGGCAAGTTTGAGCAAGCCCAGCAGGGAGGCGGCGACGGTCTGCCGACGAACGGCTTCGCGATCGCCGGGGAAATGGAATACCTGGGCCAAGGGGTAACCCCCGCGCCGCTTCCAGGCGATCCAGACCGTGCCGATGGGCTTGTCGGGCATGCCGCCAGACGGGCCGGCGATACCGGTCACCGCGACCGCGACACCGGCGCCCGAGGTCACCAGCGCGCCCGAGACCATTTCGAGCACCGTCTCGCGACTGACCGCGCCATGCTGCATCAGCGTCTCCGGGCGCACGCCCAGCAGCGCCTGCTTGGCTTCGTAGCTATAGGCCGCCATGCCGCTGTCGAACCAATCGGAGCAGCCCGGGATATCGGTGATCATCTTGGCGATCCAGCCGCCGGTGCAGCTTTCGGCCGTACACAGTGTCTGGCGCTTCAGCCGCAGGGATTCGCCGACTTCTTCCGCCAGCCGGTGCAGGGTGGTGTCGTCGTGATCGGCGGTCGCCAGCGCGGAGAGTTCGTCCATGCCGGCTAGACTATAGGGCCGCGTCCCAGCCTGTCACGATGTCGTCCAGCGATTCCGCCCAGCACACGCCCCTGATGCGCCAGTTCTTCGCCGCGAAGGCGGAGCATCCGGACATCCTGCTGCTGTTCCGCATGGGCGACTTCTACGAGCTGTTCTACGACGACGCGCGCAAGGCTGCGCGCCTGCTCGACATCACGCTGACCCAGCGCGGGGCATCCGCAGGGCAACCCATCCCGATGGCTGGCGTGCCCGTGCATGCGGTCGAAGGTTACCTCGCGCGGCTCGTCGCGCTGGGCGAATCGGTCGCGATCTGCGAACAGATCGGCGATCCGGCATTGGCGAAAGGACTGGTCGAACGCAAGGTCGTGCGCATCGTCACGCCCGGCACCGTCACCGACGAAGCCCTGCTCGACGAGCGTCGCGAAACGCTGTTGCTGTCGATCGCACGCGGCAAGCATGGCTATGGCCTCGCGTGGGCGGACCTCGCCGCCGGCCGCTTCCTCGTGAACGAAGTCGGCAGCGAAGACGCTCTCGCCGCCGAGCTCGCCCGGCTTGCGCCGGCCGAGACGCTGATCGCGGACGAAGACGGCTGGCCCGAATGCGTCGGAACGCTGACAGGACTGCGCCGTCGCGCACCCTGGTATTTCGACGCCGAAGCCTGCCGCCGCCAACTATTGAAGTTTTTCGGCCTGCACGATCTGCGCGGCTTCGGCATCGAGGACATGCCGCTGGCGATCGGCGCTGCCGGCGCCCTGCTCGGTTACGTCGAGGAAACGCAGAAGCAACGACTGCCGCACCTGAGCGCGATCGCGGTGGAAGCAGCCGACGAGGCCATCGCGCTGAACGCGGCGACGCGCCGTCATCTCGAGCTGGACGCGCGTACCGACGGACGCATCGAACACACCTTGCTCGGCGTGCTCGATTCCAGCGTCACGCCGATGGGCGGGCGCCTGCTGCGACGCTGGCTGAACCGGCCGCTGCGCGATCGCCGCGTCGTCGGGCAACGCCTGCACGCGGTGCAAACGCTGATCGACCACGATGGCAACGCCCGCATCCTGCGCGAAACATTCCGCGGCATCGGCGACATCGAGCGCATCCTGGCACGCGTAGCCCTGCGCTCGGCGCGCCCGCGCGACCTGTCTACCCTGCGCGACGCGTTGCTTTCGCTGCCTGCCATCCGCCTGCAACTGGCCGAGATGGATTCGCCCCGCGTTCTGGCGCTGTCGGACGAGCTCGGCGAACACGGCGATAACGCCGACCTCCTGCGTCGGTCGCTGAACGAGCAGCCCCCGGTACTGTTGCGCGACGGCGGCGTGATCGCCGGCGGTTTCGATGCCGAACTCGACGAGCTGCGCACGCTGTCGGAGAACGCCGACCAGTTCCTGGTCGACCTCGAAGCACGCGAGAAGGCGGCGACCGGCATCCCGACGCTGAAGGTCGGTTACAACCGCGTACACGGCTATTACATCGAGATCAGCAAGGGCCAGGCGGAACGGGCGCCCGCGCATTACACCCGTCGCCAGACCCTGACCGGGGCGGAACGCTACATCACCGAGGAACTGAAGTCATTCGAAGACAAAGTGCTGTCGGCGCGCGAACGTTCGCTGGCGCGCGAGAAGCAGCTTTACGATGGGTTGCTCGATGTCCTGAACCTGCGCCTGGAAGCGCTCAAGCGCTGCGCGCTGGCTTTGTCGGAAATCGACGTGCTCGGCAGCTTCGCGCAGCGGGCACAGGCGTTGGACTGGTCGCGGCCGGCGCTGAGCGACGCGCCCGGCATCCGCATCGAACGCGGGCGCCATCCGGTCGTCGAAGCGGTGCGCAGCGAGCCCTTCGAGCCCAACGACCTCCGGCTCGATCCCGATCGCCGCATGCTGGTGATCACCGGTCCGAACATGGGCGGCAAATCGACCTACATGCGACAGAACGCGCTGATCGTGCTGCTCGCGCACATCGGCAGCTTCGTGCCCGCGGCCAACGCCGAAATTGGACCGATCGACCGGATACTCACCCGTATCGGCGCGGGCGATGACTTGGCCCGCGGCCAGTCGACCTTCATGGTCGAAATGAGCGAAACCAGCTACATCCTGCACCACGCGACCGAACATTCGCTGGTGCTGATGGACGAAATCGGGCGCGGCACCTCGACCTACGACGGCCTCGCGCTCGCCGAAGCCTGTGCGCGCCATCTAGCGCACGCCAATCGTGCCTACACTCTTTTCGCCACGCACTACTTCGAGCTGACGGCGCTGGCGGAACCGGCGAACGGCATCGCCAACGTTCACCTCGACGCCATCGAACACGGCGACCAGCTCGTCTTCATGCATGCGGTGAAGGAAGGCCCCGCCAATCGAAGTTTCGGCCTGCAGGTCGCGGCGCTGGCTGGCCTACCCCGTGCCGTCGTGAACCAGGCGCGCAAAACCCTGACCGAACTAGAGCAACGTGGCGCATCGCACGCGATGGAACTCGCGCCGGTCGCGCTGGACCAGCCGCAGCAGTTCGGCCTTTTCTCGGCGCCATCGCAGGCGGAACAAGCGTTGACGCAAATCGATCCCGACGAACTGACGCCGAAACAGGCGCTCGAGGCCCTGTACCGGCTGAAGCGCCTCGTCTAGAACGCGTCGATGTCGCCCAGGGCCTGGATAAGCCGGCGTGCGCGCTTGTCGGGCTTGCTCAGCGGCGCGCGGTAACCGGCACGTTCGAGCTTGCGCTGCTCGCGCTCGGCGGCACGGCGCGCGATCGACTCCTCGCTTTCGCGGTACAACTTCTGCGCCACGCTCGCCGGGCCACGCGTATCGCTCAAGTCGAGCACAAGCACTTCGAAGGTTTCCTCGCCGCGCGCGATGCGCAGGGTTTCGCCGCCGCGCAGCGAGCGCGAGGGCTTCGCCGGCTGGCCGTCCACCTCGACCTTGCTGCCGGTGATCGCCTGCTTGGCCAGCGAGCGCGTCTTGTAGAAGCGCGCCGCCCACAGCCAGATGTCGATGCGTACGGTCGCTTGTTCCTCTGCCTGCATGTGTAGGACGTCTTGCGGTATGTAGCGTTAGGTTACGCCCGGAAAGCAAAACGGCCGCTTTCGCGGCCGTTTCGATGGAATCCTGCGACTCGATCAGTCGGCCGAACGGGCGGACAGGTCTTCCTTGATGCGGGCCTTCTTGCCTTCCAGGGCGCGCAGGTAATACAGCTTGCCCTGACGCACGTCGCCGCGGCGCTTCACGCTGACGGAATCGATGACGGCGCTGTGGGTCTGGAAGACGCGCTCGACGCCGACGCCGTGCGAAATCTTGCGCACGGTGAAAGCGGAGTTCAGGCCGGCGTTCTTCTTGGCGATGACCACGCCCTCGTACGCCTGCACGCGCTCGCGATTGCCTTCCTTGACCTTGACGTTGACGACGACGGTATCGCCCGGGCCGAAATCCGGCAGCTGGCGGGTCATCTGGTCGGCTTCGAATTGCTGGAGGAGCTTGTTCATGGTTGCACCGGATCGTTTCGATCTGTAGTTCTTGGGCTGCCGGGCGGCAGTGAGTTGGCGATTATAGCCGGCGGAGTTCCGGATTGGCTAGGGGTTTCAAGCGTTTAGGTCCCCGGGGCAGTCTGCTTGGCCAGCCAGTCGGCCTGGAATTCCGCCAAGAGCTCGGCGTCCCGGCGGTCCAGTTCCAGTCGGGCCAGCAGATCCGGCCGTCGCAGCCAGGTCCGGCCTAGGCTCTGCTGGCGACGCCAGCGCGCGATCCGGGCGTGGTCTCCGGATAGCAGCACCGGCGGTACGCCCTCCGTACCCCAGGACTCGGAACGGGTGTAATGGGGGCAGTCGAGCAGACCGTTCTCGAAGCTGTCCTGGGTGGCGGATTCGGCATCGTTCAGCGCACCGTCCTGGACCCGGCCCACCGCATCGATGACCACGGCCGCGGCCAGTTCGCCGCCGGACAGCACGTAATCGCCCACCGAAATCTCTTCATCGATCTCACGCTCGATGAAACGCTCGTCCAGCCCTTCGTAACGACCGCAGACGAGGATCAGCCGCGGCAGCGAAGCCAGCTCACGGACCTTCGCCTGCGTCAGCGCAACGCCCTGTGGACTGAGATAGATCACCCTCGCCGGCGCATCGGTCACAGCGCGCGCCGCCCGGAGGCAGGCACCCAGCGGCTCGGGCAGCATGACCATGCCGGGCCCGCCGCCGAAGGGACGCTCGTCCACGCGGCGATAATTGTCGGTAGCGTAATCGCGCGGATTCCAGGCCTCCACCTCGATCAGCCCGCGCTCCTGCGCACGACCGATCACGCCGACCTTCGCGGCCTGGTGGATGAAGTCGGGAAACAGGCTGAGCACGTCGATGCGCATGCGATCAGAACTCCGGATCCCAATCGACGGTGATCTTGCCGGCATCGAAATCGACGTCGAGCACGAACTGCTCAGGCACGTACGGGATGAGGCGCTCGCGCTCGCCCTGCACCACCAGCACGTCGTTGGCGCCGGTGTCGAACAGATGCGACACCTTGCCGAAAGCAAAGCCCTCGCGATTGACGACGTCGAGGCCTTCGAGATCCACCCAGTAGTGTTCGCCGGGCTTCGGTGCGGGCAGTCGACTGCGCGGCACCCATAGCTCCGCACCGCGCAATGCTTCGGCAGCATCGCGGTCTTCGACTCCGGGAAGGAAGGCGATCAGGCCCTTCGGCGTTTCGCGGCCGCTGGCCTGGCCGATTTCGCGCTCGACGCCGCGATGCGACAACACCCATGGCTGATACTTCAGCAGTGCGCGGGCGGGATCGGTGAAACTGTCGATCTTCACTTCGCCCCGAACGCCAAAAGCGCCGAGGATCCTGCCCAGCAGGATTCGGCGCTCTTGATCGATCATGCGCGGTTCCTCGCGACGGGCGCGAGGACGGACGTCAGGCCGAAGCCTTCGAGGCTTCCTTGAGCAACGTGCCGACCTTGTCGCTCAGCTGCGCGCCCTGGGAAACCCAATGCTTCACGCGCTCGACATTCAGTTCGACGCGCTTTTCGTTGCCCTTGGCGACCGGGTTGTAGAAACCGAGGCGCTCAAGCGAACGGCCATCGCGCTTGTTGCGATGATCGGTGGCGATGATGTGGTAGAAGGGGCGCTTCTTGGCGCCACCACGGGTCAGGCGAATCTTGACCATTGCTGTTTGCTCTGTAGTTCTGGGTGAAGTCCGGCGCCTGAGGCACGCGGGGAGCTGGAGAGTATAACTGCTTGGGCGGCCTAAGAAAACCGCCCGGCGGCCCTGACCTAGCGGCGGAAGCCGCCGCCCGGGGGGAAGCCGCCCCCGCCCATCAGGCCTTTCATACCCCGCATCATGCCCTTCAGGCCGCCCTGGCTGAGCTTGCGCATCATGCCTTCCATCTGGTCGTACTGCTTGATCAGCTTGTTGACCTCGGCCGGGGTGGTGCCGGCGCCCTTGGCGATGCGGGCCCGGCGCGAGCCGTTCAGGACCGCCGGGTTCCGGCGCTCCTTCTTGGTCATCGAGTTGATGATGGCGATCATGCGCGGCACTTCCTTGCCGGTGACCTTGCCTTTCACGCTGTCGGGCACCTGACCCATGCCCGGCAGCTTGTCCATCAGGCCGGCCAGGCCGCCCATGTTCTGCATCTGCTCGAGCTGGTCGCGCATGTCGTTGAGATCGAAGCGCTTGCCCTTGCTGACCTTCTCGGCGAGCTTCGCCGCCTTGTCCTGATCGACCTGGGACTGCACCTGCTCGACCAGGGACAGCACATCGCCCATGTCGAGGATGCGGCTGGCGGCGCGATCGGGATGGAAGATGTCGAGGCCATCGGGCTTTTCGCCGACGCCGGTGAACTTGATCGGCTGGCCGGTGATGTAACGCACCGACAGCGCCGCACCGCCGCGGGCATCGCCATCGGTCTTGGTCAGCACAACGCCGGTCAGCGGCAAGGCTTCGCTGAAGGCCTTGGCCGTGTTCGCCGCGTCCTGGCCGGTCATCGCATCGACGACGAACAGGGTTTCGACCGGGGAAATCGCCCCGTGCAGGGCCTTGATCTCGGTCATCATCGCTTCGTCGATGGCGAGGCGACCGGCGGTATCGACCAGCAGCACATCGACGAAACTACGCCGCGCGTCGTCGATCGCCGCACGCGCGATGTCCACCGGACTTTGATTCGGCGAACTCGCGAAGAACAGCACGTCGACCTGCTTGGCCAAGGTCTCCAACTGCTGGATCGCCGCGGGACGATAGACATCGCAGCTGACCACCATCACCTTCTTCTTGCGCTTTTCCTTCAGGTGCTTGGCGAGTTTGCCGACGGTCGTGGTCTTGCCCGCGCCCTGCAGGCCGGCCATCAACACGATGGCGGGGGCCGGCACGTTGAGATTCAGGTCGCTGGCCTGCGAACCCATCACCGCCGCCATCTCGTCGTGCACGATCTTGATCAGCGCCTGACCGGGCGTGAGGCTTTGCAGGACTTCCTGGCCGATCGCGCGTGCCTTGATGCGCTCGATCAGGGCGACGACGACCGGCAAGGCCACGTCAGCTTCGAGCAGCGCGACACGGACTTCGCGCAGGGATTCGCGGATGTTGTCCTCGCTGAGGCGACCGCGACCGCGCAGGCGTTGCAGGGTGCCGGAAAGACGCTGGGTAAGCGACTCGAACATGAGGGAATCTGCGGGACGTTTCGGGGCGCGAAGTATAGCCTGCCGCAGGCCAGAGCGGCCCTCACTTGAGAACCGTTCTCATCTTTTCGCCTTTGTGCCAAACTGCCGTCATGCCGTCGTTTTCAGCCGCCAGCCTGATCCCGCTGCTCGCCGCGCTCGCCTATCTCGCGGCGAGCGCGCGCTTGATGCGCGCGCTGCGCGGCGACCTGCCGTCGCATCGGCCGGAAGCCTGGCTGGTGCTGCCCGCGCTGTTCCTGCATGCCGCCACGCACGGCATGGGCTGGATGCGGCTCAATGCACCCGACCTGCATTTTTTCGCGGCTTTGTCGCTGGTCGGATTGGGCATGGCCGCACTGAGCACGATCGCCGCGCAAGGCCAACGCCTCGCGGCACTCGGCGTCATCACCTATCCGCTCGCAGCGGCCTTTCTCCTTCTCTATCACTTCGTCGGACATGGCGCGCCCTCCGATAGCGATTGGCGCGTGCAGTTGCATGCGCTGCTCGCACTGCTGGCGTACGCGACATTGGCGGTTTCGGCGCTGATCGCCTTGATGTTGTGGTTCCAGGAAAAAGCGCTGCGCAAGCGCCAGATCCACGGTTGGCTTCGCGCATTGCCGCCGCTGACGCAACTGGAAATACTGCTGTTCCGTTCGCTCGGCGCCGGCTTCGTCTTGCTGACGCTGGCCTTGATCACCGGCGTGCTGTTCGTCCAGGACCTGTTGCAGCAGCACCTCTGGCACAAGACGGTGCTGTCGATCCTCAGTTGGCTGGTACTCCTGGTCCTGCTGTTCGGTCGTTGGCGCTACGGTTGGCGCGGGCGACGCGCGGTGAAACTGACGCTGATCGCGATGACACTGCTGGCCTTGGCCTTCTTCGGCAGCCAGGCGGTGCTGGAACTGGTGCTTCGCCGCGGGTCGTAATGCGCTGGCATCTAGGCCGTAGGGCCCGATGACGTCCAGCCTATTCAGCTAAGGCCGCTGAGCGCCTAGTGTTGACATCTACCTAGCCACCTGGCCATCGCGATGTTCAAGTTCCTGCGCCGATCTTTCTTCGTCCTCGCCTCCCTGCTGGCCCTCGTCGTCGCCTGGGACGTACTGACGTACGACGCCAAGGCCTGGCAAGCCGACTATTCGCGCCTCAAGCAGGACATGGCCCAGGGCTATGCCAACCTCGACTGGATCGTCGAACAACGCAAGCTCGACCTGCCCCGGCTCGACCGCGAGACCAGCGCGGCAATCGACAACGCGCACTCCCGTGTCCGCGCCTTCCTGGCGATCCGCCGCTTCATCAAGGCCTTCAGGGATCCGCATTTCCGCCTGAAGATCGGCGATCGCCCGATAGACGAAAACGCGCAACTGGTGACGGCCTCGAGCCTTGCCGCCGAAGCCACGGACGACAGCGAGTCCATCGATCCTCCTGCCGGTGCCGATTGTGCCGCTGCCGGCTACGAAGAAGAGGATCACGCCTTTGATTTCCCCTTCGATCGCATCGAGGGTTTCCAGACCGTGAGCGGCGGCAACTTCCCTACCGCGTTGATCGGCAGGATCGGCGTGCTGCGCATCGCCCAGTTCGGCGAAGACCGTTATCTCGGCGAATGCACGCAAGCGTTCAAAGCAGGCATTGGCTCCTATGCGTTGCGATTGGCCGTGCGTGCCCGCTTGCAGGCGGAGCTGACGACGAAGATCAGAGCGCTGCAGGAGAAGGGCGCGACGCGACTGCTGATCGACCTGAGCGGCAACGGCGGTGGTACCGAATGGGTGTCGGAAGCCATCGTACTGATGACCGACAAGCCGATGTCGCGACAGAACGCGCGCCTCATCGACGCGCGCTGCGATCGCAGCGGCGTCTGGCGCGGAGAGAAGCCCTGCCCTGTTCTGGAACCCGTCGGAGAACGCGCGACCCTGCAAGGCCAAGGGGTCTGGACCGGCCCGGTAACGATCCTGGTCGACGGCAATACGGGCTCGGCATCCGAGGATTTCGTCGCCTGGTTGCAACAGAACGGCATCGCGACGGTGATCGGCGAACGCACGGCAGGCGCGGGTTGCGGCTACATCAACGGCGGCACGCGCACGCAGTTCCGCGCCAGCCCGTTCGACGCGAGAATGCCGAACTGCGCGCGTTACCTCGACAACGGACGCAACGAGATCGAAGGGCTGGCGCCCGACGTCGAATTGCCGATGCGATCGGACGATGCGCTGGCGAAAGCCAATGCGTTGGCCGCCGCGCTGCGGGATGCCCGCACGGCCGGTAGGTAAGGCGCCTATTCCTCGCGCGCGTTCAAGGCTTCGGACAAGCGCTCGACGCCGATCACTTCCATTTCGCCGATGCGCCCTTTCTTCGGCGCATTGGCCTTGGGAACGATGGCGCGGCGGAACCCATGCGTCGCCGCTTCCTTCAGGCGTTCCTCGCCGTTGGGTACCGGTCGTATCTCGCCGGACAAGCCGACCTCGCCGAACGCGACGGTCTTGTCCGGCAAGGGACGGTCGCGCAGCGAGCTGAGCACCGCCAGCAGTACCGGGAGATCGGCCGCCGTCTCCTGCACGCGGATGCCGCCGACGACGTTCACGAACACGTCCTGGTCGTACACGCCGACGCCGCCATGCCGGTGCAGCACCGCCAACAGCATCGCCAGGCGATTCTGCTCCAGGCCCAGGGTCACGCGGCGCGGGTTCGCCAGCGGGCTCTGATCGACCAGAGCCTGCACTTCCACCAGCAGGGGCCGCGTGCCCTCGCGCGTGACCATCACCGCGCTGCCGGGCGTGGGTCCATTCGAGCCGGAAAGGAAAATCGCCGAAGGGTTCGGCACCTCTTTCAATCCCTTGTCGGACATCGCGAAAACGCCGAGCTCGTTCACCGCGCCGAACCGATTCTTGAAGGCGCGCAGCACGCGGAATCGACTACCGGCCTCGCCTTCGAAATACAGCACGGCATCGACCATGTGCTCGAGAACGCGAGGTCCGGCGATACCACCCTCCTTCGTCACATGCCCCACCAGGAAAACCGACGTGCCGGTTTCCTTCGCGTAGCGCACCAGTCGCGCCGCGCTCTCCCTCACCTGGCTCACCGAACCCGGTGCCGCTGTCAGCAATTCGGACCATAGGGTCTGGATCGAATCGGCGACGATGAGCTTAGGCCTGGCCTGCGCTGCCTGCGCCAAGATCCTTTCGACGCCGGTTTCCGCCAATGCCTGCAGCCCTTCGACATCGAGGCCGAGACGGGTCGCGCGCCCGGCGACCTGCGCCAGGCTTTCTTCGCCGGTGACGTAGAGCGCCGGCAGCTTCCTGCCCATCGAGGCCAAGGCCTGCAGCAGCAATGTTGACTTGCCGATGCCCGGGTCGCCGCCGACGAGCACCACCGAGCCTTCGACCAATCCGCCGCCGAGCACGCGGTCGAGCTCGCCGATGCCGGTGCCGACGCGGACTTCCTCCGCCTGTCCCACCTGCTTCAGGTCGACGATGCGCGCGGAATCGACGCGACCGGCATAGCCCGTCGCGCGTGCGTTCGTCTTGGCAGCATTCGCGGGTTCGACCACGATCTCGGAAAGCGTGTTCCAGGCCCCGCACTCGCCGCACTGGCCCTGCCACTTGTTGTGGTCGGCGCCGCATTCGGCGCAGACATAGGCCGTTTTCGCCTTGGCCACTCAAACTTCTCCGTTTGCCCGCACTGGTTCGTGCCGATGATCCTGCCTCCCGCGCGCAGCGCCTGAGACAGGAAACGATCGCATCACGCCCTCAGCCTTTTCGCGAATTCGTCCGAGGACATCGGCCGACCCAGCCAGAAACCCTGCCCCTGGTCGCAGCCGCGCTCGCGCAGCACCGCATGCTGCCCTTCGTTCTCGATGCCTTCGGCCACGACCGTGATGCCTAGCGAATGCGCCATCGCGATGATGGCGGTGGTCAGGGCCAGGTCATCCGGATCGCGGATGACATCGGCGACGAAGCTGCGGTCGATCTTCACGCCGTCCACCGGCACGCGGCGCAAATGGCTCAATCCGGAAAAACCGGTACCGAAATCGTCGAGCCAGACTTTCACGCCGGTCGCGCGCACGCGCGACAACAGGGCGCTCGCCTGCAGCTCGTCGCCGAGCACGGCTGTTTCGGTCAGCTCCAGGTGCAACTGCGCCGGCGACAGGCCGGAACTGCGCAAGGCATGACCGACGACGTCGGGGAGTTCGCCGCTGCGCAACTGCCTCGGCGAAATGTTCACGGAAACGAAAGGTTGATCGCCGTTCTCCGACCAGGCCGAAGCGTCGCGGCACGCCTGCTCGAGCACGAAACGCCCGAGCATTTCGATCAGGCCGCTCTGTTCGGCGACTTCGATGAAGACCGAAGGCGGAACCATGCCCAGGCGCGGATGCTGCCAGCGCAGCAACGCTTCGGCCCCGGTGATGCGATCGTCGGCGAGGTGGTACAGGGGCTGATAGGCGATGCTGAGTTCGTCGCGATCGATCGCGCCGCGCAGATCCTGCTCCAGCTGCACGCGGCGCTCCACCGCCTGGTCCATCGCGCGGCTATAGAAGCGATAGCAGTTCTTGCCGGCGACCTTGGCCTGGTACATGGCGATGTCGGCGTTCTTCAGCAACTGCCCGGCGTGATTGGCGTCGAAGGGGAACAGCGTGATGCCGACCGACGCCCCGAGGAAAACCTGCTTGCCCTGCAGCAACAGCGGCCGTTCGATCTCTTCGATCAGCGCTTCGGCCAGTTTCGCCGACGCAGCGCGGATATCGTCGGCCCGGTACAGCACGATGAATTCATCGCCGCCGAATCGGGCGATGTCGGAGGCCTGCGCACCGAATCGTTCCAGCGTCAGGCGCACGCGCACGGACAGCTGGCTCAATACTTCGTCGCCCGCTTCGTGTCCCAACGTATCGTTCACGCGCTTGAAATCATCGAGGTCGACGAACAACAGCGCCAGTTCGCCACTGCTGGCCTGCAAGGTCAGCAGGCGGTCGTCCAGCGTTTCGCGAAACGCCAGACGGTTGGCCAGGCCGGTGAGCGGATCGGTGTAGGCCAGGCGCCGGATCTCGCGATCGTGACGGACCAGGCCGGCGTTCATGCGCTTGAACGCACGCGCCAGTTCGCCGATCTCGTCTTCGCGGCTTTCGTCCAGCGCCGCAGGCAGGTCCGCGCCGGGGCCGCGCTCGCCCATGGCCTGGGCCAGCGTGCGGATGGGCGAAAGGACGCGCCATTCGAGCGCGATCACGGCGATGCCACCGAGCAGGACCAAGCCGAGCAACAGGCCGAGCAACCAGCGATGGTGCTCCTCGCTGGCTTCGCGCAGTCGCGCATTGATCGGCTGCAGGATGGCGATTTCCGCCGCGCCGGGACGACGACTTACCATGCCGACGCGCACGCCGCCGATGCGTTCGGCGCCGGCCAGCACCGGCGCCGAGGCGTCGAGCAGCTTGTCGGTCCATTGCAGTTTCAGCCCGCTGGAGGCCAGCACGGCATCGGCGAGCGGGTCGACCATCGGCTGGCCGACATGGCTGCCGTCGCCACCATCGTCGACGATGTGCCCGCGGCGATCGTAGACGATCACGTAGGCCACGTCCGGCTGGTGCAGGGTGGCGCGAACGATCGGCGCGATGCGTTCGCGGTCCGCATCGGCCAGCGGCGTGGCGACATTGCGCGCGAACTGCTGCGCGAGCTGTTCGCCGCGACGCTGCAGGCTGTCGCGAGCCAGCTCGCCGACGGCTTCGTTCGACAGCGTCAGCACTTCACGATGGGTCGTTTCTTCGCCGCTGGAGAAGGCGGCCACGACGCCGAGCACGGCAAGCATGACGAGCGCGAGCATCGCCAGCAGCTGCCCGCGCAGCCCGAGACGCATCTTCATGGGCAGTACGGATTCCGCCGCATCGTGGTAGGTGTTCCGGGGGGACGAGCGGCAAGCCTAACCGAAGCGCCCGACGCACGCACCGGTACGGACGGCTCAGGAATCGCTCGGCTTGCGCAGGAGGCGTTGGGTATCGGAGAAAATGCCGCGCAGGATGCGAAGTTCGCGGGGATCGGGTCGGGCGCGCTGGAACAGCCGGCGCAGGCGCTGCAGCACGATGTCCGGCGTCTTGCCCTTGTGGAAGTCGATCTCACGCAACAGTTCGGCGAGATGCGCGAAGAAGGCCTCCAACTGCTCGTGCGAAGCCGGAAGTTCATCGATCGTCGTCGCCCTGTCCGCTTCCGCCGGCGCGTGCTCAAGGGCGGCCACGCGCAACTCATAGGCCAATACCTGTACGGCCGCAGCCAGGTTCAGGGAACTGTAGTCGGGGTTCGCGGGAATGCTCACCGACGCGTGGCAAAGCTGCAGCTCTTCGTTCTCCAGCCCGGTGCGCTCGCGACCGAAGACCAGGGCCACCTGTCCCGAGGCCTGTTCCTGCACCAGTCGCAGGGCCGCTTCGCGCGGCGAATATTCCGGAATGGGCACGGTGCGCCGGCGCGCGGTGGTCGCGACGACGAGGCTGCAGTCGGCGAGCGCGTCTTCCAGGCGCTCATGCACCACGGCGTTATCGAGAACGTCGGCTGCGCCGGCCGCCAAGGCGACCGCCTCGGGATGCGGAAATCGCTGCGGCGACACCAGCACGAGACGACCGAGACCCATCGTCTTCATGGCGCGGGCGGCCGAACCGATGTTGCCGGGATGCTGCGTGCCGACGAGGACGATGCGGAGTTGGTCGTGCATGCCGCCATTTTAACCGCCCCGAGGGGTCTGGAGTCCGGGCTCGGCGAGGCCTCTGCTATCATGGCGCCCGCGCGGGCTCTGACCCGGCACGGTTCTTCATCCAACTCAGCGCAAACAGACTTCCGACCCCGGGACGGGCACCATGCAGAAACCTGTCGTCAATGTCATGGTCAAGGCGGCCCGCCAGGCGGGTTCCGTGATCCTGCGGCATATCAGCAAGCTCGACAGCCTCAGCGTGGTCGAGAAGAGCCGCCAGGACTACGCCAGCGAAGTCGATGCCGCCGCCGAGAAGGAAATCATCAAAGAGCTGCGCAGGGCTTACCCCGATTTCGCCATCCTCGCCGAGGAATCCGGCGCGATGGGCAAGGGTCGGCAAACCTTCGTCGTCGATCCGCTCGACGGCACCTCGAACTACCTGCGCGGTTTCCCGCATTTCTGCGTCTCGATCGCCCTGGTCGAGAACGGCGAACCGACCGATGGCGTCATCTACGATCCCCTGCGCAACGAACTTTTCACCGCCAGCAAAGGCGCCGGCGCCCTGCTCAACGACAAGAAGCTGCGCATCGGCGAACGCAAGGACTTGGTCGGGAGCCAGCTGATCACCGGCTTTCCGCCGCGCGAGCGCGCCCGCCTGGCGCCGCACCTCGACGCCATCCGCGCGTTGATGACCGAGCACCAGGCCGAGGACATCCGTCGCACCGGTTCGGCGGCGCTTGACCTGGCTTACGTGGCCTGCGGCCGCGCCGATGCGTATTTCGAAGCGGGCGTGAAGGCCTGGGACATCGCCGCGGGCATGCTGCTGGTGCGCGAAGCCGGCGGTCGCGTCTGCGACTTCCGCGGCCGGGGCGAAAAGTTGCTGGACGGCGGCCAGATGGTCGCCGGCAACCTGAAGATCTGCGACGCGCTGCAGAAGGCGATCGTGCAATCGGGTTACGCTTCCGCCTTCGACTGACGCGTCGCCAGCGACGCAAAGAAAAAGCCGCGCATACGCGCGGCTTTTTTGTTCCGTACAACCGTCCCGGTCAGGGTCGACGCTCGAGTTCCGCGTCGACCTTGGCTTTCGGCAACAGGTCCTGCTTGGTCACGCCGAGCAGCATCAACAGCGGGCAGGCCACGAAGATCGAGGACAGCGTGCCGATGACGATGCCGATGATCTGCGATTCGGCCATGCCCTTGAGCGAGCTGCCGCCGTAGATGTACAGCGCCACCACCGTCAGCAAGGCCACGAAGGACGTGATGATCGTGCGCGACAGGGTCTGGTTGACCGAACGGTTCAGCACTTCCGCCGCCGACAGCTTATGCAGGTTGCGGAAGTTCTCGCGGACGCGGTCGAAGACCACGATGGTGTCGTTGATCGAGTAGCCCATGACCGACAACACGCCGGCCAGCACGGCCAGGTCGAACTCGTGCCCGGTGACGGCGAACCAGCCGGCGACCAGCAGCACGTCGTGCAGGGTGGCGATGATCGCGGCGACGGCGAACTTCCATTCGAAGCGCGCCCAGACGTAGAACAGGAAGCCGAGCACCACGAAGACGCCGGCGTAGATGCCGTTCTCGGCCAGTTCCTTGCCGATCTGCGGACCGACGTAGCCGCTGTACATGATGCGGCCGGGGTTCTCGCTGCTGTTGAGCGTGGCGAGGATGCGCTGCGCGGCGGCGGCCGAGTTGTCGCTGTTCTGCCCCGCTTCCGGGCGAATGCGCACGGCGATCTCGTTGCCGCTGCCGAAGGTCTGCACCGTGACGCCTTCGAAACCGGCCGCCGTCAGTTTGCTGCGCGCCGCCTCCACGTCCACCTGCTTCTCGAAACGCAGCTCGGCCGAGGTGCCGCCGGTGAAGTCGAGGGCATAGTTGAAGCCCTTGACCGCCAGCGCACCGATGGCGACGAACATGATGAGCGCCGCCAGGCCCAGGGAAATCGAGCGCAGGCGCATGAAGTTGAAGTTGCTGTCGTGCGGGAAAAGTTCCACGTCTACGGCTCCGGACGAATCAGATCGAGATCTTGGCCAGCTTGCGACGGCGGCCGTAGATCAGGGTGGCGAAGCCGCGCGACACCGACACGGCGGTGTACATCGAGGTCAGGATGCCGATGATGAGGGTGATGCCGAAGCCGCGGATCGGGCCGGATCCGAACACCGCCATCGCGATGCCGCCCAACAGCGCCGTCACGTTGGCGTCGGCGATCGTGCCGGAGGCCTTGTCGTAACCGGCGGCAATGCTGGCCAGGGGCGAATTGCCGGACCGCAACTCTTCTCGTATTCGTTCGTTGATCAGCACGTTGGCGTCCACCGACATGCCGACGGTCAAGGCGATGCCGGCGAAGCCGGGCAGCGTCAGGGTGGCGCCGAGCAAGGACATCACCGCGACCACCAGCAACAGGTTCAGCAACAGCGCGATATTGGTGACGATGCCGAACATCTTGTAGTAGACGACGAAGAACACCATCACGAAGCCGAACGAATACAGGACGGCCTGCACGCCACGGCGGATGTTCTCGGCGCCGAGCGTCGGGCCGATCACGCGCTGCTCGACGATGTCGACCGGCGCGGCCAGCGCGCCCGCCTTCAACTGCCTTGCCAGGTTGGTGGCCTCTTCCTGCGACAGACCGGTGGTCTGGAAATCCTTGCCGAAGACGCCCTGGATGGTCGAGGCGCTGATGACGCGCTCGGTGATCTGGGTCGTGCGTTTCTTGCTGCCGTCGGGTTGTTCTTCGGTGAACGACGTGCGCTCGATATAGACGATGCCCATGCGCTTGCCGACGTTTTCCAGCGTGTGCTTGAACATGCGATTGCCGCCCGCGTTGTTCAGCTTGATGCTGACGCTCGGCTCGCCGGTGGTGGGATCGCGCTGCGGCGTGGCGTCGACCAGCTCATCGCCGGAAACGAGCAATCGCTTCGACAACATGATCGGCGAGCCGTAAACGCTGTCGTTGTAGACGCGCGCATCCGGCGGCACCGTACCGTCGCGCTGGGCTTCGGCGGCGTTGCCTTCGACCACGGCACGGAACTCCAGCGTGGCGGTGCCACCCAGCATGTCGCGCGCCTTGGTCATGTCCTGCACGCCGGGCAGTTCGACCACGATGCGATTGCTGCCCTGGCGCTGGATGATCGGCTCGGCCACGCCGAGATTGTTCACGCGGTTGCGCAACACGATCACGTTCTGTTCGATCGCCTTGGTAGCGATCTCCTGTACGCGCTGGGCCGACAGGGTGCCGCGCAGCATCCTCGGGTCGGAATCCACCGTCGAGAAACTGAGCTCAGGAACCTGCGGCGAGAGCAGGGACAGCGCCTTGTTGCGGTCGGCAGCGTTGCTGAGCAGGACGCGAATGCCCTGCGGATCGCGGCTGACGTCGCTGTAGCGGATGTCCTTTTCGCGCAGGCTGCCGCGGATGTTGTCCACGAAGGCGTTTTCGGCTTTCTCGCGAGCCGCCTTCTGGTCGACTTCCATCAGGAAGTGCACGCCGCCCTGCAGGTCGAGGCCCAGGCTCATCGGCTCGGCGCCGATCGAGCGCAACCAGGCCGGCACGGTCGAAGCGAGGTTCATCGCCACCGAATGCGTCTTGTTGAGCTCGTCGTTGAGGTCGTCCGCCGCCTGGGTTTGATGATCGCTGTCGCCCAGACGGACGATGACACTCTTGTCCTCGATCGCGACCGACTTGTAGGGGATGTTCTTCGCCTTGAGCATGCCCTGCACCTGGGCCACCAAGGCCTCGTCGGGCACGGCGCCTTTCTGCGGCGTTACCTGCACCGCCGGGTCGGACGGATACAGGTTGGGCATGGCGTACAAGGCGCTGGCCAGCAGCACCAGGAACATGACGACGAATTTCCAGCGGGCGAATTCAAGCATGGCGAAAACCGCTTAGGCCGAAGCCGTGACTGTTACGGGTGGGGACGGCTCAGGCCGACTTCAACGTGCCCTTGGGCAGCACGGCGGCAATGGCGCCCTTCTGCAGCTTGACGACGACGCCGCTGGCGATCTCGACGCCGATGAAGTTCTCGCCGATCTCCTCGACGCGACCGGCGATGCCGCCGTTGGTGATGACCTCGTCGCCCTTGGCGAGTTTGGCCAGCATCTCGCGATGCTGCTTCTGGCGGCGCATCTGCGGCCAGATCATCAGGAAGAACATGCCCGCCATGACGACGGCGAAGAACAGGAAACTGGGCATGGGGCTGGCGGCGCCGGGGGCGGCGCTCTGGGCGGCGGCCGGGGAGATCAGAAAATCGAGCAGGGACATGGACTTGGGGATCCGTCGAATGAGTCAAAGCGGGCGATTATGCCACAGGCCAGCCCGACCGGGCCCGGCGGGGCTGCCTGCTCAGACGCATTCCAGCCCCAAAGGTTCGCCCCGGCGAGCGCTGGGCTCAGGCCTCACCCCGCTCCCGTTCGGCGTAGAAAGCGGCGCGGAATTCCTCGAAACGCCAGGCCTCGATCGCCGCCCGGATATCCCGCATCAGGCGCTGGTAGTAGTGCAGGTTGTGGATCGTCGCCAGCATCGAGGCCAGGATTTCGTTGCAACGGTCCAGGTGCCGCATGTAGGCACGGGTGAAACCCTGGGCGCAGGCGTGGCACTCGCAACCGGGTTCGATCGGCCGAAGGTCCTTCTCGTAGCGCGCATTGCGGATGCGCACCTGCCCGAAACGGGTGAAGTAGTGGCCGTTGCGCGCGTTGCGGGTCGGCATCACGCAATCGAACATGTCGATGCCGCGCGCGACCGCCTCGACGATGTCCTCGGGCTTGCCGACGCCCATCAGGTAGCGCGGCTTGTCCTCGGGCAGTTGCGGGCAGATCGCCTCCAGCGTGGCTTCGCGTTCGGCGGCGGGCTCGCCCACCGCCAGTCCGCCGACGGCATAACCGTCGAAGCCGATCGCCTGGAGACCTTCGGCGGAACGAGTGCGCAATTCGGGATAAGTACCGCCCTGCACGATGCCGAACAGGGCGGCATCGTTGCCTTCGTGCGCGGCTTTGGATCTCGCCGCCCAGCGCAACGACAGCTCCATCGAATCGCGCGCCTGCTTTTCCGTAGCCGGATACGGCGTGCATTCGTCGAAGATCATCACGATGTCCGAGCCGAGCGCGCGCTGGATGTTCATGCTCTCTTCGGGGCCGATGAAGACTTTCGAGCCGTCCACCGGCGAGGCGAACGTGACGCCCTGCTCGGTGATCTTGCGGCGCTTGGCCAGGGACCAGACCTGGAAGCCGCCGGAGTCGGTCAGGATCGGGCGGTTCCAGCCGGTGAAACGATGCAGGCCTTCGTGCGCGGCGATGACATCGAGCCCAGGGCGCAAGTAAAGGTGGAAGGTGTTGCCGAGGATGATCTCGGCGCCGATGGCCTCGATGTCGATCGGCTTCATTGCCTTCACCGTACCGTACGTCCCCACGGGCATGAAAGTCGGTGTTTCGATCGTGCCGCGGGGGAAATGCAGGCGCCCGCGCCGCGCGATGCCGTCCTGGCCGAGTTTTTCGAATCGCATCCGGCTCATAGCGTCGCCTCGGGGAATAACAGCATGGCATCGCCATAGGAAAAGAATCGGTAGCGTTCGCGCACTGCGTGCGCATAGGCCGCGAGCATGCGTTCGCGCCCGGCGAAGGCCGACACCAGCATCAGCAGGGTGCTCTCGGGCAAGTGGAAGTTGGTCACCATCGCATCGACCGAACGGATGCGGTAACCGGGGAAGATGAAGATCTGCGTGTCGCCGGCGAAAGGTTTCGGCGCGCCGCCCTGCATCGCCGTCTCCAGCGCGCGCACGACGGTCGTGCCCACCGCTATCACGCGACCGCCTTCCGCACGCGTGCGCGCCATGCGCGCGCAGAGTTCGGCGCCGACATTGAGCCATTCGCGATGCATGACATGCTCGCCGATCGCTTCGGCCCGCATCGGCTGGAAGGTCCCTGCGCCGACATGCAAAGTGACGTGGCCGAACTCCACGCCTTTCTCGCGCAGGGACGACAGCAGCGGTTCGTCGAAATGCAGGCCGGCGGTCGGCGCCGCCACGGCGCCGGTATGGCGGGCGAATACGGTCTGGTAGCGTTCGTCGTCGCCGATGTCGGCCTCGCGCGAGATGTACGGCGGCAAGGGCATGCGGCCCGCGCGCAGCAACACCTTCTCCAGCGGCTCATCGGTCTCGAAACGCAGCCGGTAGAACTCGCCATCGCGGCCGAGCACGGTGACCTGCGTACCTTCGTCGAGTTCGATGCGCGATCCGGGTTTCGGCGACTTGCTCGCGCCGATCTGGGCACGCGCCTCATGCGCGCCGGCGATGCGCTCGAGCAGGATCTCGACCCGCCCGCCGCTCTCCTTCTTGCCGAACAACCGGGCGGGAATGACGCGGGTGTCGTTGAACACGAGCATGTCGCCCGCGCGCAGGAACTCCGGCAGGTCGCGAACGCCGCGATCGGCGAACGGGCCCGGCACCGGCGGCACAACCAGCATGCGGCTGGCCGAACGTTCCGGCAGCGGCGCCTGGGCGATGAGCTCGGGCGGCAGGTCGAAATGGAAGTCTGACTTCTTCAAGCGCGATGGCGACGTACGGATCGGATCCGGGGCGCGCATTATCCGGCCTGGCGGCGCAGGCAACAAACCGGCGCGCGGATCCTGCCCTAGAGCAGTCCTTTCGCGCGCGCCGTCCGGTAGGCCTCGATGCGGTTGGCCGCGCCGAGTTTGCCGATGGCTTCGGAGAGATAGTTGCGCACCGTGCCCTGCGAGAGATTCAGGCGTTCGGCGATCTCGGCGCTCTTCACGCCCTCGCCCGCCAGCCTGAGCACCTGCCGTTCGCGTTCCGTCAGCGGATCGTCCTCGCTCCAGGCCGCCACCGCCAGCTGCGGATCGATCGCGCGGCCACCGGCATGCACCTGGCGCAAGGCCGCCGCCAGCTGCTCCGATGGCGCGTCCTTCAACAGATAGCCGCGCACGCCAATATCGAGCGCGCGACGCAGGTAGCCGGCACGCGCGAAAGTCGTCAGGATCACCACGCGCGTAGGCAGGTTCGCGTCGCGCACGCGTTGCGCCAGTTCCAGCCCGGTCAGCCAGGGCATCTCGATATCGGTGACCAGCAGGTCCGGCGTCTGCGCCTGCACGGCTTTCCAGGCGGCTTCGCCATCGCCAGCTTCGGCGATCACGTCGAAACCGCCCTCGATGCGCAGCAGCGCTGCCAGCGCCCCGCGCACCATGGCCTGATCCTCGGCGAGCACGATGCGGATCACGCGGATTGCCCCCCGGGTGCGGCGATGCTCAGGCGGGTTCCACCGCCCGAAGGACTTTCGATTTCGAGCGAACCACCAATGGCGGCGATGCGTTCGCGCATTCCCTGCAGTCCATTTCCCTGGCGCGCGACGCCGCCGCGACCGTCGTCGGCGATCGTCAACACGATACGGTCGTCGCGGCGACCGAGCTCGACATCCACGCGCCGTGCGCTGGCATGGCGCAGTATGTTCGTGACGGCTTCGCGCAGCGCCATCGCCAACGCCTGTTCGAGCTTGCCGTCGAGTTCGATCGGCGCCAATCGGTGATCGAAACGGATATCGGCCGACAACAGCGCCAAGCGCGCCGCCGCCACTTCGGCCTCGAACTCGGCTGCGCGCGTGCCGGCGACGGCCTCGCGCACCTGCGTCAGCGCCTGGCGCGCAACGGCTTCGACTTCGCGAATCTGTTCGCGTGCGGCAGCCGGATCGCGGTCGAGCAGCTTGCCGGCTAGTTCGCTCTTCAGCGCTACCACGGACAGGGTATGGCCGAGCAGGTCGTGCAAGTCGCGACCGATGCGCTCACGCTCGGCCACCGTGGCGAGGCGCCGCACTTCGTCCTGCGTCAGTCGCAATTCGGCATTGCGCGTAGCGCGGGCACGAGAGAACAGGATGCCGGCGACGACCATCGTCCCGATCACCGCCGTGATCGCCAGCGAACCGAAAGCGAAAGTCTTCGGCCAGGCAAGCAACAGGCACTCGCCGATCATCAGCAACAGGTAGGCGCCGCACAGAAGGATGGTCGTGCGCACCGACAAGGCCACGGCCGCCATCGCCATCGCGTAGATCAAAAAGGTGTTGCCGCCCGGATTGAAGGGCAACAAGGCGAACCCTATCGCGGCGACGAACAGGGACAGCCAAAGATTGCGCAGGTCGTTGTAGCGATACGAAAGGAAATAGGCCGGGATGAACAACACCACGGCCACGGCCGTCGCGATGACGGCCGAACTCGAGGTTCTCGACGAGAACAGCAGCGGCACGCAGGGGAACAGCAGGTAGCTCAGGCCGAACCACGGCGTCGCGTGCAGATCCTGGGCGTCGCGCACGCCGAGATTCTTGCCGGTCTTTTCCTGGTCTGACGTCATGCGCGAACCTTAGCCGATCCCGCCCTGTTTGGCGCGCGCGTCAATGCGCGCGCAGCCTTCGGGCGGCGAAGAAGAGCAGCACCGCGGTCATCGCCAGCAGGACGCCGAAGTGCTGCAGGTAGTTGACGCCCTGCGCCTGCCCGACCACGCCCAGCGCGATCCGGCTCAGATGCCAGGCCGGCCACAACACCGCCAGTTTCTGCACGATCTGCGGGAAGATCATCAAGGGAATCCACAAACCCGACAGGATCGACATCGGCAGATAGACCAGATTGACGACCGCGGCAGCCGACTGGCCTTTCACCAGGGTTCCGATCAGCAGGCCGAGGGCGCAGAAAGGCAGGGTGCCGATCAACAGCGAACCGGCGAGCTTCAACCACGCGACCGGAGAAATCTGCACGCCGCCGAAACCGATCGCCGCCGTACTCAGCAGCAGGATGATGACCAGGGCGAATACCAGGCTCATCGCCAGTTTGGCGAAGAAGTACGCGCCCGTCGGCATCGGCGATACGCGCTTGAGCTCCAGCCAACCCTGCTGCCTTTCGATGGCGAGGCCGACGCCGAAACCGAACAGGGCCGGACCGATCACGCCGAACACGCCATAGGTCGCGAGCAAATAGGTAGCCTTGTCCAACTCGCCCCAGCGCCCCGGCAGGACGATGCCGAACATCACGTAGAACACCAGCGGAAAGGCCAACGAGGGCGCGACGAAACTCGGCGTGCGCCATAGGCGCAGCAGTTCGGCGGCCGCTTCCGCCAGATAGATGCGGACCATCGACGGCGCGCGGAGGTCGGGTGCGTGGCGGACGGCGAGGCTCATGCGGCTTTCTCCTGTTGCTTGTCTCCATGGGTACCGGTCAGCGACAGGAAGGCGTCTTCCAGGTTCACGGTGCGGACATCGATGTCGCTCAGTTGCGGGTCCTGTGCGATCCACCGGCGCAGCAATGCATCGGCGTCGTCGCTGAGAATCTCGACACGGCCTTCCGACAGGCTGGCCTGGCGCACTTCCGGCCACGACGAAATCGATGCCAGGTCCAGGGAACTGCGGGCGCGGATGCGCTTGCCCGATGCCTGCGACTTGATCTGCTCCGGGGTGCCTTCGGCCAGCTTGCGGCCACCGGCGACCAGCACGATGCGATCGGCCAGCGCGTCGGCCTCCTCCAGATAGTGCGTCGTCAGCACGATGCCCGTGCCCTGCTCGCGCAGACGGCGCAGCACCGTCCAGAAGCCGCGGCGCGATTCGACGTCCAGGCCCACCGTCGGCTCGTCGACGAACAGCAAGGCCGGATTGCCGCAGATGGCCAGCGCGAACTGCACGCGGCGCTGCTGGCCGCCGGACAGCGCGCTGTAGGGGCGTTTGGCCAGATCGCTCAGGCCGGCCAGTTCCAGCGTTTCCGCGACCGGACGCGGGCTTGGGTAATAGGTCGAAAACAGGCGGACATGTTCGGCCACCCGCAGGTTTTCGGGCAGGCCGCCTTCCTGGAGCATCACGCCCAGGCCGCGACGGATCGCCGCATCGCGCGGATCGCCGCCGAAGACGCTGACTTCGCCTTCGTCCGGCGCCAGCCGGCCGGTCAGCAGACCGAGCGTCGTCGTCTTGCCGGCGCCGTTGGCGCCGAGCAAGGCCAGCACCTCGCCCGCGCGGACCTCCAGATCCATGCCGCTGAGGGCGCGGAGCTTGCCATAGGACTTGCTGGCGCCGCGCAGCGTCGCCAAGGGTGCGTCGGGGCGTGGTTTCGGGTGGGTCGTCATGGGCACTCCTCCTGTGTGCCGCCACTTTCACGCCCGTCGGCCATGGCCAACAGTGGTGCCTGTCAGCGATCTGGTCTGACACCTGTCACCTGCTCCCGCGCTGGCGGCGGGGATTCAAACGGCCGGGGGTTACGCCGGCCCTTGCGGGGTGGTAATATCCGCACTAAGTAATTGTTTTTAATTGAATTCGACCTGAGCGCGGGCCGTCCCGCGTTTTTTCATTTCAGGTCCCGGAGAACGCCATGAACCTGATCGACATCCTCAAGCCCCTGCGCGCCCACGGCGGCAGCGTCCGCACCGTCGGCCTCGACGACGTCACCCTGCTTCGCCTTGCCGAGCGCTTTCCCGAACTGACCGATGCCGCGCGTGCCGCCGTCGCCCAGTACGAAGCGATCAAGGGCGAGTTCGCCGACGTGCTCGAACTGGACGAGCAGGCGCAGATCAAGGCCGTGCAGTCGGGCTTCGTCAACTTCTACGACGAAGACGCCGTCAGCCCCTACGTCGCCCTCGCCGCCCGCGGCCCTTGGGTGATCACGCTGAAGGGCCGCGTCATGCACGACTCCGGCGGCTACGGCATGCTCGGCTTCGGCCACACGCCGGCCAACATCATCGAGACGATGAGCCAGCCGCAGGTGATGGCGAACGTGATGGGCCCGAGCCTGTCGCAGCTGCGCGTCGCCCGCGCGCTGCGCAAGGAAATCGGCCACACCCGCGGCCAGTGCCCGTACGCGCGTTTCCTCGCGCTGAACTCGGGTTCGGAATCGGTTTCGCTGGCCTGCCGCATCGCCGACGTCAACGCCAAGCTGCACACCGACGCCGGCGGCCCGCACGCCGGCCGCACGATCAAGCGCCTCGCGGTCAAGGGCGCGTTCCACGGCCGCACCGAACGTCCGGCGGTTTATTCCGATTCCAGCCGCAAGGCCTACAGCCAGCACCTGGCCAGCTTCCGCAACGAGACCAGCCTGATCACGATCGAGCCGTATTCGATCGAGCAGCTCAAGCAGGCTTTCGCCGATGCCGATGCCAACGGCTGGTTCATCGAAGCGATGTTCCTCGAGCCGGTGATGGGCGAAGGCGACCCGGGTCGCGCCGTGCCGCCGGCGTTCTACGCCGCCGCGCGCGAATTGACCAAGGCGCATGGCGCCCTGCTGCTGGTCGATTCGATCCAGGCCGGCCTGCGCGCGCATGGCGTGCTGTCGATCGTCGACTATCCCGGCTTCGAAGGCCTGGAAGCGCCCGACATGGAGACCTATTCGAAAGCGCTCAACGGCGGTCAGTACCCGCTGTCCGTGCTCGCCGTGACCGAACGCACCGCGGGCCTGTACCGCAAAGGCGTCTACGGCAACACGATGACGACCAACCCGCGTGCGATGGACGTCGCGTCGATCGTACTCGGCGCGCTGACGCCGGAACTGCGCGCCAATATCCGCGCCAAGGGCAAGGAGTTCGTCGACAAGCTCAACAAGCTCAAGGACGAACTCGGCGGCGCCATCACCAAGGTGCAGGGCACCGGCCTGCTGTTCTCCTGCGAACTCGACCCGAGCTACAAGTGCTACGGCACCGGCTCGACCGAGGAATACATGCGCGAGCGCGGCATCGGCGTCATTCATGGCGGCACCAATTCGCTGCGCTTCACCCCGCATTTCGCCATCACCAGCGAGGAAGTGGACCTGGTGATCGAACACGTGCGCCATGCTGTGCTGAACGGCCCGCGCAAATCGCAGGCCGCGGCGGCCTGAACCCGGACGGAGGATGGATCGATGATCGTTCTGCGCGACAAGGAAGACGGACGCGAAATCGGCGCCATCAGCGAAGCGCAGCTGAAGATGCTGGTCGACGCCTTCGAGGAAGAAAGCAGCCGCGACCAGGACTATTACGTGGATGGCGCGACGCTCGATTACCTGGCCGAGCAGACGCCGGGCTCGGAAGAACTGGTGTCCCTGCTGCGCAACGCCCTCGGCACCCGCGAAGGCATGGACATCGCCTGGCAGCGGCAGTAAACGGCAGGCCGACGCCGATGCGAAGACGAGGCCGGAGCGATCCGGCCTTTCTTTTTGCCGCAAGGTAGACTGTCGCCATGTCCCTGCGCCGAAAACTCGCCGAACACGGCTTCGAATCCAACGACGATTACGAGCACGTACTGCGCTGCCTGTTCGGGCAACCGCCGTCGCAGTTGCGCGTGCTGCATGTGGACGGCGCCGGCGGGCGGCGCAAGACCGCGTTCGCCCAAGCCTTGGGGCGCGCGCTCGAATTCGAGCAGGTGCTGTATCACGACTTCAGCGCACCGGAACCGATAGCGGTGGCCGTGCCTATCGTGCTGGAAGACGGCAGCGAAGGCCCGAACGAGCCGCCGCTATCGGCGTTCGAGCGCACGATGAGCGAGGCCTGCGCCTATTCCGAAGCCTCGCGGACCTTCCTCGTGCTCGACCAGCTGCAGGGCGCGCATTTCTCCGACCAGGCGAGGCTTTACCGGTTCGCGATGGAACGCGAATGGAGCAACGCGACCGGCACCGTGGCGGTGAACCCGCGCAACTTCGTGCTGGCGCTGATCTCCGAGCAACCGCTTTACCATTCGCTGGCGAAATGCAGCTTCCGCGTCTGGACCGATGCGCAACGCGCTTACCTGGACTATCGTCCGGCCGATTTCGGGCTGGGGCCGGAAGCGCAGGGCTTGTTCGCGGCGATCGCGGAAGTGTTCGGCGAGCTGCGCGCCACACCGACCGCGAGCGAGTACGAACACTTCCTGTCGGACCTGCGGCAGTTCGCCCGCAGCGAGGAGCAGATCCGGCAAAGCCTGTTCGGGCGCGTCGAAAGCGTCGACCGCGCCCATCTTTACGCGCCGGAGCTCGCTGCGCCGCTGCGACGCCTGCTGGTCGAGCTGGAGCGCCTGCTCGGCGCCGAGGAAATCGGCCTGGACGAGGCCTGAAAAGCCATCAGGGCGCGGGCGCGCCCTGCTGGAAGTAGCCGTAGATGGCCAGCACCGCCATCGCCAGCATCGGCAACCAGGTGAAAGCCATACCGAGCAGACGCCCACCGGGCAAGCCGCTCTTGCTGCTGACGGCGAAGGCGTGCAGCGCGCGCGAGGCGACGAACACGCCGCCGAAGGTATGGATCAGGCGCGCGTCGTAACCGTTGAGCTCCAGTCCGCCCAGCAACAGCAGAGCCAGCGGCATGTGCTCGGCCGCGTTGCCGTGCGCACGCATGCGCCGGAGCATTTCGCTGTCGCCGCCGTCGCCGAGGTCGATCTTCTGGCGAAAACGCCAGGCCGCGACGCGCACCGAAAGCAGCAGCACCAGCAGCACGCACAACCCGGTGTAGAACATCGTGACCATGGCGCGCCCTTATTCCGCGATTTCGATCGCGCTGGCGACGATCTGCCATTCGCGCGGCGCGACTTCCTTGCCGCCGGCATCCTCACTCAGGTGCTTGGCTTCCTTCGCGCTCATTTCGATCGGCGACAGCACGCCATAGACAGTGGCCGTTCCCTTCGCATCCTTCGGCACGACGAAGGCATGGTCCTTCGTGCGCACGCGCGCGGCCTTGCCTTCGGATTCGATGATCAGCCAGCAGCCTTCCTTCTGGCAGACCTGGGTGATGCGGCCGACGAACTTGCCGGTCCGTTCGCCGGCATCGGGGGCCGAAACCGCCGCGCCGATGTCGGTGGCGACGCCATCGGGCATCTTGTCGCCGAAGTTGGCCGCGGACGCGGCGGCGGAAACGAGCAGGAGCAGGCAGGAAGCGATCAGCTTTTTCATCGATAAGTCCTCAGGCAGCCAAAGGCAGGCCATGCAGCGCTGCCGTTTCGTGGTGGGTGGAAAAACGCCCCTTGTCGTCGCAGCGCACGTCCGCCATCGCGCAATCGACATCGTGGGTGAAATACAGTCGCACGCCGCGGGCGAGCTTGTCTTCGAGAAAGCGGCGCTTCTCGTCGATCAGCATTTCCGGATAACGGTCGTAACCCATCGTCACCGGCAGATGAACCCAGGGACGGCCCGGGATCAAGTCGGCGCAGAAAACAACGCCTTCTCGCCCGTCCGGACCAACGATTTCGCCCAGCATCAGCCCGGGCGTATGCCCTTCGCTGTAGTGGAAGCGCACCGCATCGCCGAGCGCGATGCTGCGATCGCCGTGCACGACCTCGAGCCGGCCGCTCTGTTCGAGCAGCGGCGCCAGTTCCGGAATGAAACTGGCGCGGTCGCGCGGATGCGGGTGGCGCGCGCGCTCCCAGCAACCGGCACTGACCACGTAAGTGGCGTTGGGGAAAGCAGCTGCAATGGCGCATCGGGCCGCCATTGCGACAGCAGGCCGCCGGCATGGTCAAAGTGCAGGTGCGAGAGCACGACGACGTCGATGTCCTCATGCGAAAACCCGGATTCCGCCAGCGAATCGAGCAGGACATGGCGCTCTTCGACCACGCCGAAGCGCTCGCGCATCTTCGGCTCGAAAAACGCGCCGATTCCGGTTTCGAACAACACGCGCTTGCCGGCCAAGCCATCGACCAGCAAGGCGCGGCAGGCCAGCGGTATGCGGTTCTCGCCGTCGGGCGCGATCCATTTTTCCCACATCGCGCGCGGCACGTTGCCGAACATCGCGCCACCGTCGAGCTTCTGCGAATTGCCGATGATCGAATGCAGTTTCATCGCTTCTTCTCCGCGTTCGCCGACTGCACGACGCCGGCACCGACAGGATTGCGCGGATCGGCCCCGGCGTGCATGGCGCCACTGGCCCGGTCCCAATCCACCGACTGCATCAGGACCACCGGCCCACCGCCCGTCGCGAGCCGGTGACCCATCGCTTCCAATGCCTTCACGGTTTCCGCCGGCAGGGCATCCTTCTCGTGGAAGATCGTGTCGGGCAGGTATTGGTGATGGTAGCGCGGCAAGGCGACGATCCGGCTGGAATCCAGACCCTGTTCGATGCCGAGCACGCCGAGCAGCACGCCGGTGATGATGCGGCTGCCGCCTTTCGCGCCCAGGACCGCGACGCGATCCTTGCCGATCATGAATGTCGGCGTCATCGAGCTGAGCATGCGCTTGCGCGGAGCGACCGCGTTGGCGTCGTACCCCATCACGCCGTAGGCGTTCGGCGTGCCGGGGCGCAGCGCGAAATCGTCCATCTGGTCGTTGAGCAGGAATCCCGCGACGACCAGGCCGGAGCCGAACGACAGGTTCACCGTCTGCGTCGCGGAAACGTAGTTGCCTTCGTCGTCGATGATGGAGAAATGCGTCGTGTTGACGCTGTCCTTCGGTGCCGGACCGCCTGGCAGCATGTCGCTGGGCGTGGCCTTGTCGGGCATGATGCCGGCGCGCAAGCCGGCCGCGTAGTCGTCGCTGGTCAAGCGCGCGATCGGCATCGTCGTGAAATCCGGATCGCCCAGATAGAGCGTGCGATCGCGATACGCACGCCGCATGGCCTCGACGACGATGTGCACGCGATGGGCTTCGTCGAGTTTCGCCAGATCCCAGCCTTCCAGCATCTGCAGGATCTCGGCCAGCGCCACGCCGCCCGAGGAAGGCGGCGGCGAAGTCACGATGTCCCAATCGCGGTACTTGAAGCGGATCGGCTCGCGCTCCACGACGCGATAGCCGGCGAGATCGTCTTCGGTCCATTCGACGCCGTCGGCGCGCACCGCGTCCAGCATCGCCTTGCCGACTTCGCCGCGATAGAAACCGTCGCTGCCCTTCTGCGCCAGCAATTCCAGCGTGCGCGCAAGCGCGGGCTGCTTAAGCGACTCGCCCACCTTGGGCGCGTCGCCGTCGGCCAGGTAAACCGCACGCGTCGACGCATAGCGTTCCATCACTTGGCTGCGTTCGAGGTACTGGTCGGCGATGCGGGCGTACACAGGAAAGCCCTCGCGCGCGATGCGGATCGCCGGCGCCAGCGATACCGACAGGGGAAGACGCCCGTATTTCTTCGAGATATGCACCAGTCCGGCGGGCAAGCCCGGAATACCGGCCGATGCCGCGCCGTTCTCGGCCTTGTCGCGATCGAGCTCGCCCTTGGCGTCGAGATAGAACGCCGGCGATGCGGACGCCGGTGCGACTTCGCGCGCATCGACGAAGACCTGCTTGCCGGTCTTCGCATCGTTCAGAAGGAAGAATCCGCCGCCGCCGATGCCGGAACTGACCGGCTCGACGACCGACAGGGTGGCCGATACGGCGATGGCCGCATCGAAGGCATTGCCGCCCTTGGCAAGAATCTCCTGCCCTGCTTCGGTGGCGAGCCGATGCGCCGAGGCGATCGCCGCGCCTGGCGGACGGGCCGGGCGCGGGGGCTCCTTGGCGAAAGCGGTCGCGGCGCACAGCGCCAGGACGAAACAGGCCAGCCATGCGGCGGCGACGCGCTCGGGGGCGCCTTGCGAAATCCGGGGCTTCATGCCGACTCTTCCTGCAGGCGCAGCAGTTTGGCGAGCAACTGTTGCTCGTTCTCGGGATGCGCCGGATCCTTGTCGATGCATTCGACGGGGCAGACGACGACGCATTGCGGCTCGTCGTGGTGACCGACGCACTCGGTGCAGCGCGCCGGGTCGATCACGTAGATGGTTTCGCCCTGCGCGATGGCCTGGTTCGGACAGGCGGGCTCGCAGACGTCGCAGTTGACGCAGATCTCGTTGATGCGAAGTGCCATGGGTAACGCGCCGCTCCGGCCACGTGGCCGGAGCGGCCGCGACGGCTTATTTTACCTCGACGAACACGTACCTCGCGCCCACCGCTTCGACGGCGGCCTTCACGCGGTCGTTGTCGGCGGCATGCCCGATGAACAGCACCTGCGAACCCTTGAGCGCGTCCATCTTGGCGCCTTCGAACGCCGCAACGATCAGGTCGGCCATCTTGGTGCTGTCGGGCGAGCCGAAGGCCAGCATGTTGCCGGGCAGCACGGTACGCCCGACGACCGCCGCGACGTTCTCCAGTTGGCGATCGTACTGGCTGCGTTTCTCCGGATCGGCATCGTCCGGCGTGCCGCTGTTGGCGGGCAGGTAGTACGGATAGACCCTATCGGTGACGCCGGACTGGTTACGGGCGACGACCTGCTGCAGGTACTGCTTCCAGGAAGCATCGTCGGTGCCGGTCGGAGCCACCAGCGGCGCTTCTGCGACGGCTTCCTTCTGGGCGTCGGCCTGTTCGCCTTTGCAGCCGACGAGACCGGAGATGGCGAGCAGAAGCGACAGGGCAAGGATCGAACGTGTCATGGCTATGTACCTCTTTACAAAGTGGACCCTCAAGAGCGCGCCCAACGGGCCGCCAGCGCGCTGGCGACCGCGGGGTGCACGAAACCGGAAACATCGCCGCCGAGTCGCGCGATCTCTCGCACCAGCGTCGAAGAAATGAAGCTGTGATGTTCCGACGGCGTGAGGAACAAGGTCTCCACGTCAGGAATGAGGTGACGATTCATGCTCGCCAGCTGGAATTCGTATTCGAAATCGGAGACGGCGCGCAAACCGCGGATCACCACGCCGGCATCGACTTCGTGCACGAAGTGGGCGAGCAGCGAATCGAAGCCGCGCACTTCCACGTTGCCGATGCCGCCGAGCGCGGTACGCGCCAGGTCGACGCGCTGGGCCAGCGGCAGCGCCGGACTCTTGCCCGGGCTTTCCGCGATTCCGACGATGATGCGTTCGAACAGGGACGAGGCGCGCTGGACCAGGTCGACGTGGCCATTGGTGATCGGGTCGAAGGTCCCGGGATATACGGCTACCCGGTTGCGCGCCACGGTCATGCGGTGAAGTCCTGCCCCTGTCAGCTCGGTCTAGTGTAACAGCGCATCAGGCCAATTCCTTGACGTAGAGCGCATGACGGACCTCGCGCGTGCCGCTTTCGCGGTGCAGGCGCCAGCCCGGCGGCAGCGAGAACACCGCGTCGACGGGCGATTCGACGTGGATCAGCGCATCGACGGCCAGATCGGCTGCAGGGCGGCGGCGGCGTCCTGCCAGAGCCCGGCCGAAAACGGCGGGTCGAGGAAGGCGAGGTCGAATCGCGCGGCGGCTTCGCTGCGTCCGAGCCAGGCAAGGGCGTCGGCGCATTCGATCCTGGCTTCCGGGCACTGCAGGCGCTGCGCCTGCGCCCGCAATCCCGCCGCCAGGGCGGGATCGCGCTCCAGCATCAGCACCTCGACCGCACCGCGCGAAACGGCTTCGAAGCCGAGCGCGCCGGTGCCGGCGAACAGATCGATCGCGCGACGCCCCGCGATCCGTCCTTGCAGCCAGTTGAAAAGGGTTTCCCGCACCCGGTCGGAGGTCGGGCGCAGCCCCGGGCTGTCGGGTACGGGCAGCTTCGAGCCGCGCAAGCGTCCGGCGATGATCCGGACCTGACCGGGCGGCCTGTTCATCGGAGAGTCTCTCGGGCGGGTGCTACCATTTGCGCATTGTCCGCAATTCCATTGTCGATGTTCGACTTCCTGAAGAAGAACGCTCCGGCCGAAACCAGGCCGGGTGCCGCCCAGGCGCCCGCCCGCTCGGGTTTCAGTCCGGACGACCTGGCCCGCGCGTTCACCGCCAGCCAGGAGGAAAAGGCCGCACGCGCCGAAGCCGAGCGCGCGCAGGCGCGCGAAGCGATCCGCGAAACGGTCGGCGGCAGCCTGCTGGCCCGCAGTTTCGGCGGCCTGTTCTCGCGCAATCCGCGCCTGGACGACGACCTGCTCGACGAGATCGAAACCGCCCTGATCAGTGCCGACGTCGGCGTGCCCGCGACGAACGAACTCGTCGAAAAACTGCGCAAGCGCATGAAGGCGCGCGAATTCGCCGATGCCCGCGCCTTGTTCGCCGCACTGCGCATCGAATTGCTGGCGATGCTGGCGCCGGTCGCGAAACCACTGGTCATCGATGGCTCGGTGCGGCCTTTCACCATCCTCACCGTCGGCGTCAACGGCGTCGGCAAGACCACGACGATCGGAAAATTGGCGCGTCGATTCCAGGAAGACGGCCATAGCCTGATGCTGGCCGCCGGCGATACCTTCCGCGCCGCCGCTGTCGAGCAGCTGAAAATCTGGGGCGAACGCAATGGCGTCGCCGTGGTCGCCCAAGGCCAGAACGCCGATGCGGCATCGGTGGCCTACGATGCGTTGCAGGCGGCGAAAGCGCGCGATTTCGACGTGCTGATCGCCGACACCGCCGGCCGCCTGCACACGCAGGCAGGCCTGATGGCGGAACTCGGCAAGATCCGTCGCGTGCTGTCCAAGGTGGACGAGAGCGCACCGCAGGAAGTGCTGATGGTGATCGACGGCACGACGGGGCAAAACGCCCTGAACCAGCTTCGCGCTTTCCACCAGGCGGTCAACGTCACCGGCCTCGTCGTCACCAAGCTGGATGGCACGGCCAAAGGTGGCGTGGTGTTCGCGCTGGCGCGCGAATTCGCCATTCCGATCCGTTACATCGGCCTCGGCGAAAAGCCCGAAGACCTGCGCATCTTCGATCGCGAAGCCTTCGTCGACGCGCTGCTGCCGGATTCGCTGGGCGACTGATGAGTCCGAGTGCTGCGGAGCCCAAAAAGGGCCGCGGGCGGCGCCGGCTGATCGTGCTATCGATGCTGGCGCTGCTGCTTCTCGTTGGCTGGTGGTGGGTGGACCGACAGCTCGAACCGCATCGCCTCGCATCCACCGTTCTTTCGCAGTTGGGCGAATCCCTGCAGCTCGAGCTGACCTTCGAGGGCGAGCCCGAGTACGCACTGCGACCCGAACCGCGATTACTGCTGCCGAACCTGCGCGTGCGCGATCCGGCCAATGGCCGCGTGTTCCTGACGGCGAAACGCGCCGAAGTCTCCCTGCCCTGGAGCACGATCACCGGTGATGGCGCTCTGGTGATCACGCGTGTCGAACTCGACCAGCCCGCACTGGATGTTCCGGGATTGATGCAGTGGAATGCGCGCCGCCCGCCAGCACCCTTCGAATTGCCCACGCTGACCAAAGGCATCGAAGTGCATGACGGCACCGTGCGCGGCGATGGCTATTCACTGACGAGTCTCGAGCTCGTGTTGCCGCGACTGCAAAGCGGCTTGCCGGCGGCGGTGACGGCGAGCGCGCATGTCGTAGCGTCGGATGTCGCGGCCGATCTGCAACTCAATGCGACCGTCGCGAAAGCCGGTCTCGTTTCGCCCGTCGAACTGCAGGCTCGCGGCACGCTCGATCGAAAGCCGAAAGCGCTGCCCTTCGAACTTCGCATCAGGGGCAGATACAGGGCGGATACGCCGGCCTTCGAACTCGACGCGCCGGAATTCTTCCTGTCCGGGGAGTCGCCGCTGCCGAAACTCGATGGCAAGGCGCGATTCGTCACCGGCGACAAACTCACGCTGTCCTTCGACGGCCGGCTGAAGGAATGGGCTGCAGCTTGGCCTGCCCTGCCGGCGCCGCTCAACGAAGACGCCAAGGATTTTTCGCTTCGCCTGGTTTACACGGGCAAGCCCGACCTGAGCGACCCGCTGTCGTTGAAGCTGGAAAAGAAGGACACGAAGCTCGATGCCAACTTGCGCGTCGCGCAAATGCAGGCCTGGGCCACGCACGAGAACGCTTCGCCCTTGCCGCCGCTCAACGCACGATTGACCACGCCCGAGCTCGATCTCGACGGTATCGTGCTCGAAGGCGTCGAAGTCGAGATCCGCGACGTAGCGCCGACGCCATGAGCGCAGATATCGGCGATCGTTTCGCCAGCGAACTGCTCGCCTGGTTCGACCACAGCGGCCGCCACGACTTGCCCTGGCAGCACCCGCGCACGCCTTATCGCGTCTGGCTGTCGGAAATCATGCTGCAGCAGACGCAGGTGCAGACCGTCATCCCCTATTTCGAACGTTTCGAGCGCGAGCTGCCGACCCTGCCCGCGTTGGCCGCCGCCTCGTCCGATCGCGTGATCGCGCTCTGGGCCGGGCTCGGCTATTACGCCCGCGCGCGCAACCTGCATCGCGCAGCGCAGATCTGCGTCGAGAAACACGGCGGCGAACTGCCGGACGATTTCGAATCGCTGGCCGCCCTGCCCGGTATCGGGCGCAGCACGGCCGGCGCGATCCTCGCGCAGGCGCACGGGCAATGTCACGCCATTCTCGACGGCAATGTGAAGCGCGTACTCTGCCGCTATCACGGCATCGACGGCTGGCCCGGCACCGGCAGCGTCGAAAAACAATTGTGGACGATCGCCGAACAACACCTTCCGCAAACAAGATTGGCCGATTACACGCAAGCCATCATGGATTTCGGCGCGACCGTCTGCACGCGCAGCTCGCCTTCCTGCGTGCTTTGTCCGCTGCAAGGCGAATGCGTCGCCCTGCGCGAAGGTCGCGTCGACCAACTGCCGCAGTCCAAGCCAGGCAAACCCTTGCCGGAGCGCAGGACGCTGATGCTGGTGTTGCGCGACGGTGCCGGGCGCGTGTTGCTGGCGCGCCGACCGGCGACCGGCGTCTGGTCCGGGATGTGGTCCCTGCCGGAAGTCGCGGATCACGATGAGGCGCGGGCGTTCGTCGCAACCCATGTCGCTGCCGACTTCGACGCGAACGAACCCTTGCCCCTGATCGAACACGTCTTCAGCCACTATCGCCTGCATATCGAACCGCTGGCCTGGAACGGCGTGCGATCCGCCACGCGCATCGGCGATAATGACGACCGGCTGCGCTGGCAGCCTTTCGCCACGCTGGCCGAAGTCGGGCTTCCGGCGCCGGTCCGCAAACTCCTGGATTCGTTCGCATGACTCGCATGGTGTTCTGCCAGAAGACGCAAGCCGAGGCCGAAGGACTGGCCTTCGTGCCCTGGCCCGGCGCCTTGGGCAAACGCGTGTTCGAGCACATCGGCAAGTCGGCCTGGGCGCAGTGGCTGGCGCACCAGACCATGCTGATCAACGAGAACAGGCTCTCGCCTCTCGATCCAAAGCATCGCGCCTTCCTGGAGGCGGAAATGGAAAAATTCCTGTTCGGCGAAGGCGCGGAAAAACCCGCCGGCTACGTACCGCCCGCCGATTGAAGGCTTCGTGCCGATCCGGAACGGCCGCCCGGCTGCCATGTCACCGCGCCGGCAGAGTCATTCCGGCTTGCCCGAAGCACCCCCGTCCCGGTATCATTTCCAGCTCGCTGGCCGAGTAGCTCAGTTGGTAGAGCAGGGGATTGAAAATCCCCGTGTCGGCGGTTCGATTCCGTCCTCGGCCACCAGTTTCAAAGGGTTTCGTGAAGCGCGCCGCTAAAAATGTCGGCGTTCGCTAAAAACTCCTGGCAATCCCAGCCCCTGCGACGCCCGTCGCCTACCCTGCCGGCATGGGATACGACAAAGCCAAATGGGCCGAGGGGAAGGCCGCCGAGATCCGGGCGCAGATCGACGCCACCCGGACGCAGTGGGCCGGCCGCTTCGACACCCGCCGCCTCAAGCGCAAGCTCGTCGGGCTGGACTTCCTCGAACAGGAAGCCCAGCGGTTCGAGCGGATCGCCAGGCGCTGCAGGGACGAGCCGGTGCCGTTTTAGGAATCCCAGGCTTGGAAGCTGCCGCTGCTGTACGTCGGGTCGAGCGTCGCCGAAACAGCGGCTCCTTCGGCGCTTCCGAGGTTCGTGATAAGAGCCAAGGGCGCGAAGGGTGTAACCGTGTAGTGCGGATTGATCCCTGCCTCGCGATCAGATGCAGTGCTGTCGGAAGCATTGTCAACCCAGACGTACCCCAAAGCCGGGTCGTAGTAAATGAAGCCATCGCCTCCCGTTGGAACTGTCAATCCGATGTCATTGGAGCCTTCTTCGGCAATATCGAAATACCCGTCCTGGAATAGCGCGGCCAAGTAGTTGTTCTGCCCCGGAACCAGCGCGCCAACTGCCGCTACGCCGAACCCAACGAACTGCCCTTCGCCGTAGTTGAGCGTGAACCTGGCCGCCCGCTTGCCGGAAGATCGCGAGGTGGTCGTCTTGACTTCACCAGGCGCGACGTCACTGGCTGATGATGCGGTGAGATCGCCATCGCTAAGCGTTGTGTTCGCCGTCATGTTGTTCGCGTCCCACGTCGTAGCGGCCGGCGGATCTCCACCGCCGACAATGGCACCGCCGGTGATGGTGATGGTCGCGGGACCGACGATGCTGATCGTGATGGGATGGGTGATGCTCATGGCGGGGCTCCGTTGTTGGGCGCTGCAGTGCAGGTTCGTAACGCACTCTGCAGTCCGGTTATTTGGGCGTCGGCGTCGGCGCCGGCTCGAATAATTCGTCCCGCAGACGCTTCTCGTAGTTGGGTGGCGTCATCAGCGACGCCGGGGCTGGCTGGGGTTTCGGACAGATTCCGCCCGGCATTGGCTTGGCAACCCCGCCACTCGTTTCGCAGCCGGAGATTGCCAGCGCGCAGGCCAGCAACAACGGCATCAGCTTTGCGTTTCGCATCGTCGAGATCCTTCTGATGTTTGGCGTCGAGTGACGCGAACACGTCGCGCTGCGCCTGTTCGGCCGTCTGTGCGGCCAGCTTTGCGGCTTCGGCAGCAGCACGATCAGCGGCCACGTAGTCATCGAATCGGGTCTGCAGGGCGTCGATCTCTTGCTGCCGCGATGCTGCGCCTGCGTCGTAGCGCGTGCTTCCGTACCACAGGTGCGAGGCGAGCAATGCGCCTGCTATCGCCAGCGCGACCCACGCCCATCCAGGCACCGCAGCGATGCCCTTGCCGATTGCTTTGCAAATGCTTAGGAACAGGCTGATCACGGCGCCCCCCTCCCCTCGCAGACCGCGCGCTCGTCCATGCGCCGCAAGGTCAGTCCGCGCATGACGCGGCCGGCGGCTTTGTTCCAGCGGCTGAGTTGCGCGCATGCGCCGACCCAGTTGCCGGCATTGGCCATCGCTTGCAGGGTGGACCCGCACACGATACGCGGGCCGATGTTGAAGGTGGCCGAGATCAGCGAGGCCTCCTGGTGTTCAAGCATCGGTGCCTTGATGCACTTACGCACGATGGCTTGCGCGATCGCGAGATCGTGCTCGAGCAGAATGCCGCACTGCTCTTTCGTGTAGGTCTGGCCGAGCTTGACCTCGGGGCCAGTGTGTCCGTAGCACACCGTGTAGGGCGCGCCACCGGTGGCCGGATCGGGATAGACGGGATAGCGCACGCCTTCCCATTTCGCGACCAATGCAGCCGCGATGCCGAGGACAGCGCCACCTATGCCGACGGCGCCGATCCGCTTGCCAGTGCTGGGCGGTTTCGTCGTCATGGCTCAGTCCGTCCGCCGGCGCCGGTGATACTTCTCCGGCTTGTTCTTGCGCACGATGCTCCACAGCTTCTCGCCGATGACGATGAGAAGCCAGATGATCGTGAGGATCGTGACCCAGTCCGGCAGGCTGATCCCCATGATGTAGTGCGCGCCTGCGACAGCGACGGGCGGAATGGCCCGACCGGCCAATTCTGCGGTGTCCGGTTTCATAGACGCTCCGATTCGAGGGTGATGGTGGCGCTGGCGAAGGGGATGCCAGAGCCGGCGAGTGCGAGTTCGACAAACGCGCGGCAAATCTTCACTTCGCCCACGGCGACCGAGGTGATGCTGATTTCTGCCGAGCCGGCCAGGTTGAGCCAGCCGCTGAAGTCGCCATCGGGCACAGGGCCGTCGATGTGCGTGAAGCGCACGTCGTAGTCGCTGGCAGAGCCCGAGAGCAGCCACGTTTCCAGCACGGCGTAGGTCGTCTTTTTCAGCGACTCGACATCGCCCGAGGTGTTGATGCGGTAGCCGGCGGTCTGCAGGCCCAGGCTCCCGGTCTGCTGCACGTACTGGTCGGTGATGGCGGCGCCACCCGACCCGCCACCCGACCCGTTCGCCATCATCACCTGCAGGGTGCCCATCAGGTCACGCCGGCGCCGGACACGACGGCATGCGTCGCCGAGTCGAAATAGATGTACGCGATACCGCCTGGCGCGACGGTGCGGTTGCCTGTGCTCGCGCCTCCGGCGAGTTGCAGCGTGACGCCACTGCCCTGCGCGATGGTGATGTTTCCGGAGGCGCCGAGGTTTTGCACGGTGATGACATCGTCGGCGGCGTGCGTCGCAGGCTGGACGGTATAGGTCGGTGTCGCGGTGCTGGTCTTGCGGATGCAGCGGCCGGCATCGGATGCCGAGAAGTCGATGCTCGTGTTCGATACCGTCGCCGGCACCTTGCGCGCCGCGAGGACTTGCAGCGATCCGCTGTCGAGCGACAGGTCATCGGAGAGCGACACGGCCGTCGGGCTGGCGCTGCCGGCGGTCGCGTTGCCGAGTAGCGTGTACGCCGCTTGCGCGGCGAGCTTGGCCGGCGTCACGGCGCCGTCGGTGATCTGACCGGTGCCGACCGTGGAGAGCGTCGCGAGCGCACCCAGGCCGAGCAGCGTGCGGGCCTCTTCCACGGTACCGGCCTCGAGCAGCGCTTCCCAGAAAGCCGAGATGACCACGCCGGTCAGGTCGACGGCGATCTTGTTGACGATCTCGTCGCCGGCGCTGTTCCAGCCGAGGAAGCTGTTGCCCTCGGGTTCGGGGAGGCGATTGCTGGCGAGGGTCGCGACCAGCGGCAGCAACAGGGCATTGCTGCCGGCGCGCTCGATCAGGCCGCGCACCTGCTGCATGGCCAGCCAGATGCGATCGAAGTCGGCATCGACCTCGTCGGGATTGAACACGCCCAGAGCTTCGTAATTGAAGGCGCGATCGAGCGGCATGTCGCGGACCATGTCCACGTCCAAGCCGTTGCTCGGGGCGGTAAAGAACGTGATCTCCCCGCCCTCGTCCTCGCCGACGCCGTCAACGGTGTAATCGACGCCCAGCACCTGCGCGGCGCCATCGACGGTCACGTCGAGGTGTGTTTCGTCCAGGATCTTGAAGGGGTACGCGAACACGGTCGTCGACCCGTCGGCCGTGATCGTGTGGTACGGGGTCTGTTCTTCGACGGACATCGCGACGGGCCCGACTGTGGATGGCCGCCAGCGTCGGCGATGCTGCCTGTCGAGTTCTCGACTTTAGCCCTCGAACACGACCTCGTGCGTGCCGCCGGATTCGCGCCATTCGCCGTGCGCCGGTGCGCTGACTGCAGCGATCTGCTTGCCGAAGCGCTCCGGCGTTTCGCTGATGGCGCCCGCGCCGGCGTCGAGGTAGTCGTCGGGCTGTTCCTTCACCGCCGGTTTCCAGTCCTTCATCTGGTCCCATAGCGGACCGTCGAGCACCGACGAATGCGCCCAGAGTTGATCCGCCGCCAGCAGCAGCGGCTCCAGGGTTTCGAGGATGCGCGTGTTCTTGTTCGCGACCGCCGGCTCTTCCTTCACCGCGCAGGGCAAACGCTGCTGCTTGAGGCAGGCGCGCAGGATGCCCGGCGCGAACTGGCCGATGCCATTGGTCTCGACCGTGACGCGCGGCAGGTTGAACTGGCGGACGATCTGCGCGATCTGCCAGACCTGGCCGCCGATGATGGTCTTGCCGTCGGGTCCGAACTCGGCCAGCTCGCCCGTGAAGGCTTCGGCGCGGTGCCAGTACCTGCGTCCGGCCTCGTCTTGCAGCACGAGCGCGCCGGCCGAGACGTCAGAGCGTAGCTTGCCGCTGGCCGGGTCCCAGCGGAACGCTGCGCCAACAATGCGCACCCCGCCCAGATTCATCGCGACCGCCCCGTTGGCGTGGCGGATGGTGGGCTCCACGTCGTAGGGCGTGATCTTCTCGGGGTCGAGGCGGACCTCTTCGACCGGCTTGGCCTCCAGCATGTACTGCGAGTCCCAGGCGTTGAGCGTGCGGGTTTCTCGGCGCTTGAGCTGGATCTCTTCCCGGGTGAAACGCTCCGGCCAGGCACAGCCGGCGCAGATGTCCAGCACGCAATGCGGGGGTTGGGCGAACACAACCTCGTTGCCCTCGACCTGGTAATCGATGCCCTCGACGCCGATGCGCGAAGGCTTGCCGATGCCCAGCATGACGTAGAGCCCGTCCTCGCCCGGGGTGAAGTCGAAGCGGTAGCGCCGACGGCTGTCGGTGTTTTCGTAGCGTTTGACGTGTTCGAACAGCGGAATTTTCAGCACGGTGGCACCGCCTTCGATCTGCTCGATGTACAGGGAATCATGCGTATGCGGGGTGCCGATAAACGTCTTGCGTCCGCCCGGCACCAGGATGTGCGTGGCTTCCTCGGCCTTCGTGCGAAGGCTCTGCCGCGCCTCGACGGTCTTGATGTTCTTGGGCACCTCGACGTCGTCGAAGTCCGCATCGTCTGCGCGTGAGCCGGTGGCGTTGGAGTTGATGCCGACCGCCTCCATGCTCGGGTTTCGCGCGTCGGTCGAGCCATTGACCCAGAAGCTGCGCGCCGCCGGCATCGGCGGCAGCATTCCGCCGCACAGCGGATGCCGGCGCAGGATGTTGAGCGTGTCGCGCGTAAGCTTGCCGGCGAGCTTGTCGTCGGCGGCGTACACCAGCGAGCGCCACGACCGATCCCGGTAGAGCTGGTAGGCCTTCCAGACGGCATAGATCGTGGACTTGGCCGCCCCGCGGAACACCATCAGCACCCGGATACGCCCCTCGCACTCTTCCAGCCACACGCAGATGCGCACGTGCAGCAGCGGGACGGTCCACTTCTGGACCTTGGCCCACAGCAGGAAGAAGACGAGGAACCTAACCGGGGCGTCGGGTACTGCCACCGTGCACTCGCTCGTCGAATTGCTTCTTCTTGCCGGCCTGCAACAGCTCGTCGAGGCGGGCGTTCGCTTCCTTCTCCGCGTCGCGGATTTCCCTGTCCAGCAGCGATTCCTCGGCCGCGACTTCAGCGCCACCGGTGCCCTCGTGACTGTTCGCCTGGATCACGCCGACGAGATGATGCACGCGGCCGATCAGCGAGAGCGTCGCGACGGCGTTCTTCTTCTCCCAGTACCGGTCGCCGCGCTGCTGCTGTGTCATTTCGGCCAGGGGCGTGTTCGCACCGGTCCAGGTCTCCGGATCCGCCTCGCCGAGGAACACCTCGGTCAGCTTCTCCGACAGGGCCTGCAGGCGCTCGTATTGGTCTTGGCGCATCACTTCTCTCCGACGGCGGCTTCGAGGTCCGGCGCGCGATCGGGCGTCGTATCGCCTGGCTCCCACCACCAGGCTTGCCCGAATTCCTTCTCGCTGCGCCGGCGCATGCGGCGGAGGTAACCCGGCGACAGGTATTCCTGAAGCTGATGGAAAAACAGGTGGTCGAGCGCGGCCTTCGTGTACCAGAGATTCGCGCCGGGAATATTGGAACGGGCGAACTTGACCGACTCGGCGCCGATGTTCGTGTCCTTGCCCTGCGCCGCCTCGATCGCGTTGCCCTGCGTGAGCTTGATCGCATCCTCGGCCAGGCCCGCTACGGGGCCGAGCGTGGTCGCGATGACGGACTGGCCGTGCTGCGTCTGATCGGAGAAGACGAAGTCGCCGAACAGGGACAGCGCGCCGCCCTTCATCACGGCCTGGATCCACGTGCGCCATTCGGTCATGTCGCGCGGGTCCTTGCCCGACACGACCTGCGAGGCTTGCAAGGCCACCATGCCGAGCACAGTCGTCGAGGCGAGCAGGGCCGTCATGTAGCCCGCTGCACCGCCCTTCGTCGGCATCGACATCGCGCGCGCCCAGTGCCGCGTGACCATCGCCAGCGGAAACGACTTGAACAGGAAGAACGAGCGGGTAGACTGCCCTTCCACGTACCGCGTTGCAGGTGCGACTGCATCAGTGCGCGCTCGCGGGCGTCCGGCTCGATGACAGCGACGTCGGTTTCCTCGAGCACGGTGCCGAGCAGGCGTGTCGCGGCTGTTCCTTGAGCACGCGCGGGTCGCCCAGGTGCGCGATGGCTCCATCGGGGACGGGGTAGCATTGCGGCGGGCGTGAGCATCGTGTCATTGCCGCCGCCCCAGTCCTCGGGCTTCGCTTGGCGCCAAACCTCGAAGTCGGCGTCGGTAATGCCCTTGGATTTCAGAATCGGTAGTCGTCGGCGTCGAGATCGGCCAGCGTTTTCGCGTGGCGGGTGATCTCGCCCAGCGCCGACATGTAGGTGACGCCGAAGGCCCGACGCCGCGCTTCGGTCATGGCGTTGAGCCGGACGCGCGCAGGGTGGCGGTGCCGAGCTTGGAGAAGATGCTGCTGCCGAGGTGATCGTTGCCGAAGCGATTGAGCGAGGCGACCATCGTGTTCATGGCCAGGCCGGCGCGCAGCGCGAGACGCTTCTCGGCCGGGTGTGCGGGATTCAGCGCCGCCAGTTCGTTCGCGACCAGGCGCATCTGCGGCAGGTTGTTGACGTGCGCGGCGACGCGCATCGTGCCTTCGTCGGTGATCGAGGTCAGCACTGCCGAGCCCAGGCGCGAGGACACGAGTAGGCTGCGCAGGTCGTCGAACGCTTTCGCCAGTCGTGCCTGTCCACCGGAGGCGACTTTCCGGCCGTGACGTTGTACAGGTTGTCCAGCGCGATCGCCTGTTTTGCGCCTTGCCGGTGTTCGCCGGGTCCGCCACCGCCTGCGCCTTGAGTGCGTGGTCGCGGTACTGCCGGTAGGCGAAGTCCGGATTCGGGCCAAA
>NZ_JASGHN010000002.1:0-27487 GCF_047602345.1 Arenimonas sp.
GATGACGATGCGGTTGCTGCCGGCGCCTTCGATCTTCGCGCCCATCGAGATCAGGCAGTTCGCGAGGTCCACGACTTCGGGCTCTTCGGCGCAGTTCTCCAGCACGGTGGTGCCGCGCGCGAGCGCCGCTGCCATCAGCACGTTCTCGGTACCGGTCACGGTGACCATGTCGAAGGCGTAACGGCCGCCGCGCAGGCGATCGGCCCGCGCCTTGACGAAACCGTTCTCCACCACGACGTCGGCGCCGAGCGCCTGCAGGCCGCGGATATGCTGGTCGACCGGCCGCGAACCGATCGCGCAGCCACCCGGCAACGAAACTTCGGCATGGCCGTGCTTGGCCAGAAGCGGGCCGAGCACGAGGATCGAGGCACGCATCGTCTTGACCAGTTCGTAGGGCGCGACGGTCTGCAACTGCGCGCCGGCATCGACGGTGATCGTCAGCTTCTCGTCGACGGTGAGCTGGGCGCCGAGCGCGCCGAGCAGTTCCATCGTCGTCGTGACGTCGTGCAGGTGCGGCACGTTGCCGATCGAGATCGGCCGGTCGGCGAGCAGCGTGGCGCAGAGGATGGGCAGCACGGCGTTCTTGGCGCCGGAAATCTGCACTTCGCCATTGAGGACTTCGCCGCCGGTGATAACGATCTTGGCCATGGACTCTTCTTCGGGGTTCTTGTTTTTCGGTATTGGTCTTGCTTCGCGGCGCTGGCGAAGGGCGGGGCGTGTCGCGGCGGTCAGCCGCGCGCCGCTTCGTCGGGCGTCAGCGTGCGCAGGGCCAGGGCATGGATTTCGCCGCCCATGCGCTCGCCTAGCGTCGCGTAGACCATGCGATGCCGGGCCAGCGGCAGCTTGCCATGGAAGGCGGCGCAGACCACGAGGGCCTCGAAATGCACGCCGTCGTCGCCGCTGACGCGGGCCTGGGCGCCGGGCAAGCCGGCCTCGATCAGCTGCTGGATGGTCTGGGGATTCATCGACGGGAAAGCGGAAAGCCGGAGGCGGGACGGCACAGGCCGTACAATAGGCGCCCATGATACCCACCTGCCCGGCCCCCTGCCCATGAGCATCGCGCCGAACGCCCCTCCCTCCGATGCCTCCGACCTCGCCGCTCTGATCGAGAGCGGGCGCCGGGTGCTGCGCATCGAAACGCAGGCGCTCGACGCATTGCAGGCGCGCATCGGTCCGGAGTTCGCGCAGGCCTGCCGACTGTTGCTGGCCTGCCGCGGCCGCGTGGTCTGCACCGGCATGGGCAAGTCGGGGCATATCGCCACGAAGATCGCCGCCACCCTGGCTTCGACGGGGACGCCGGCTTTTTTCCTGCACCCCGGCGAAGCCAGCCACGGCGACCTGGGCATGGTCACCGATGCCGACGTCGTGCTGGCGCTGTCCAATTCCGGCGAGAGCGAGGAACTGCTGACGATCGTGCCGGCGCTCAAGCGGCTGGGCAACGTGATGATCGCGATGACCGGCCGTCCGAACTCCGGCCTGGCTCGCCATGCCGACGTGCACCTGGACGTCTCGGTGCCGGAAGAGGCCTGCCCGCTGGGTCTGGCCCCGACTTCGAGCACCACCGCCGCGCTGGCGATGGGCGACGCGCTGGCCGTGGCACTGCTTGAGGCGCGCGGTTTCACCGCCGAGGACTTCGCCCGCTCGCACCCGGCCGGCACGTTGGGCCGGCGCCTGCTCCTGCATATCGGCGACGTGATGCATGCCGGCACCGATGTGCCGCGCGTGTCGCCCGACGCCACCGCCAGCGAAGCCTTGGTCGAAATGAGCCGCAAGCGCCTGGGCATGACCGCCGTCGTCGATGCCGAAGACCGTCTGCTCGGCATCTTCACCGACGGCGACCTGCGCCGCGCGCTCGACGACGAACAGACCGACCTGCGCTCGACGCCGGTGCAGCGCCTGATGACGCGTTCGCCCAAGACCATCGGTCCGCAGCAGCTCGCGGTGGAAGCCGCGCACCTGATGGAAGCGCACAAGATCAATGCGCTCGTCGTGGTCGACGAAGCCCAGCGCGTCGTCGGCGCGTTGAACATCCACGATCTGCTGCGCGCCCGCGTGGTCTGACGCATGCCCGCTCTTTCTCCCATCGAAGTTCAGCAGCGCGCCGCGCGCATCCGCCTGGCCTGTTTCGACGTGGATGGCACCCTCACCGATGGCCGGCTCTATTTCGGCGGCGACGGCGAGATGGCCAAGGCCTTCCACGTGCACGATGGCCAAGGCCTGCGCCTGCTCGAGGACCATGGCATCGCCGTGGCCCTGATCACCGCGCGCGACAGCGCCGCCGCACGCGCCCGCGGCGAGGACCTTCGCCTGAGCCACGTGCACACCGGCGTCAAGGACAAACGCGCCTGCCTGGACGGGATCTGCGCGGAACTCGGCCTCGCGCTGGACCAGGTCGCCTATTTCGGCGACGACTTGCCCGACCTGCCCGCGCTCTCGGTGGTCGGCCTGGCCTGCGTACCCGCCAACGCCCACGCCTGGCTGCGCGATCACGCGCACTGGACCAGCCGCGAACGCGGCGGCGAAGGCGCGGCGCGCGAGTTGTGCGACCTGATCCTGGAAGCGCAGGGCTGGCGCGAATCCATCCTGCTGCGGTACCAGGGCGCATGAGCCAGCGCCGTCTCGCCACGGTGGTCTTGCTGGTGCTCGTCGGCCTGGTCGGCGCGGTGGTCTGGGAATTGCGCCCGACGCATCGCAGCGACGCGACGAATCCGCTGCGCTCGGACTACACCCTGGACAATTTCCAGATGACTTCTCTCGACGAGAAGGGCCTGGAATCGTTCAGCGTCGAGGCGCCGCATCTCGAACGCGACCCCAGCGGCAAGAGCCTCACCCTGACCAAGCCGCAGTTTTCCTTCCCGGACGATGGCGGCGGCCGCTGGAACGCCACCTCGGACAGCGCCTGGGTGGCGGAAAAAGGCGTCGAGGTCCGCTTGCTGAAGAACGTGGTGATGATCGGTCCCGTCAGCCCGCGCGGCGAGCGCACGCATTTCAGCACCGAACGGCTGGACGTCTTCCCGAAGAAGGACCTCGCCACCAGCGCCGATCCCGTGACCATCGCCCGGGCGAACTCTATACTGACCGGCACCGGGCTGCGCGCCGACATGAAAGCCCAGAAAGTCCAACTGCTATCGAACGTCAAAGGACGCTATGCGCCTCGCCAATAACCTCCTGACCGTCGCCGTCATGGGCACCCTGCTGGCGGTGAGCCCGCTGGCCGCCGGCAAGTCTTCCGATCGCAAGCAACCGATGGACGTGGCCGCCGACCGCACCGACGCGATGCTCGGCGACGACAGCGACTCGACCTTGTACGGCAACGTCAAGATCACCCAGGGTTCGCTCGAAGTCGACGCCGACAAGGCCGTCATCCATCGCAAGGGCGGCGACATCAGCCAGGTCGTCCTGACCGGCGCGCCGGCCAAGCTGCGCCAGACCGCCGACAATGGCGAACCGATGACGGCGCGCGCACAGCAGATCGTCTACACCCTGAGCAGCGATGTGATCGTGCTCAGCGGCGACGTCGTGATCGAGCAACCGCGCGGCAACCTGCGCGGGCAGACGATCAAGTACGACCTCAACACCGGCCGCCTCGACGGCGGCGGCGACGGCAACCGCGTGCAGATGCGCATCCTTCCCAAGAGCGGCGGCAGCAGCAACTGATGCTGTCCGCCCGCGGCCTGCGCAAGCGCTACAAGCAGCGCGAAGTCGTCCACGACTTCGGCCTCGACCTGGGGCCTGGCGAAGTCGTCGGCCTGCTCGGCCCGAACGGCGCCGGCAAGACGACCTGCTTCTACATGATCGTCGGCCTGGTGCCGGCCGACGCCGGCCGCATCGAACTCGACGGCCGCAACATCACCGCCCTGCCGATGCACGAACGCGCGCGGTTGGGCCTGGGCTACCTGCCGCAGGAAGCTTCCGTATTTCGCAAGCTCAGCGTCGCCGACAACCTGCGCGCGGTGCTGGAACTGCGCGAGGACCTCGATGTCGCCGGGCGCGAGCGCGAACTCAAGGGATTGCTGGAAGAACTGCAGGTGACCCACGTCGCCGAGCAACTCGGCGCCAGCCTTTCCGGCGGCGAGCGCCGTCGCGTCGAGATCGCGCGCGCGCTGGCGGCGAAGCCGCGCATGATGCTGCTGGACGAACCCTTCGCCGGCGTCGATCCGATTTCGGTCGGCGAGATCCAGAAGATCGTGCGGCATCTGAAGCAGCGCGGCATCGGCGTGCTGATCACCGACCACAACGTACGCGAGACGCTGGGCATCTGCGACCGCGCCTACATCCTCAATGCCGGCGGCGTGCTCGCACAGGGCACGCCGGAACAGGTGCTGTCGAACCCCGACGTGCGGCGCGTCTACCTGGGCGAAGCCTTCCGCCTCTGATCAGGCGGCGACCCCGCACTTCCGGCAAACATCGCCTCTCGCCCTACCCCGTGTGACGGGAAGAGTTCGCGCGTCGAGCCCGCGAAGTACCGCTAACATCACGGCTGCCGCTTGTTGCGGAACGCGCGATGCCTGCCGGCGCGGTACGCACGTCCACGGCCCGCACCGCGGCAAATACGGATTACGTCGTTCGGTCCGGTCACGCACCGTCGCGATCCTACGCTGCCACGGCCGGGATGAATCGCATCTGTCCCGCCGCTAACGATTCTGCAACCCGGCTTCACGCAGCCTGTGTTTTACTTGAGGCGCATGAAGCCCTCCCTGCAAACCCGACTCGGACAGCAGCTGACCCTGACGCCGCAATTGCGCCAGGCCATCCGGCTGTTGCAGTTGTCGGCGATCGAGCTCGAGCAGGAAATCAACGCAGCGGTCGAAGCCAATCCCTTCCTCGAACACGAAGGCGACAGTTTCGAATCCTCGCCTGAAGAAGCCCAGGGCGAAAGCGCGCCTGCGGAAAACGATGCGGGCAACGAGACGGGTCCCGAGGCCGCGGCCGAGCATATCGACGATCACTACAACGACGACGGCGACTACGAATGGAGCGGCGCCTCTCGCCAGAGCAATGGCGAGGACGACGATTTCCCGCAGGACAACACGGCCGTCCAGCAGGACCTGCACGGGCATCTCGACTGGCAGTTGCAGCTGAGCCACCTCAGCGAGCGCGACCGTCTGATCGGTCAGGCCCTGATCGAAGCGGTCAACGACGATGGCTATCTCGTCGCGACCCTGGACGAAATCCGACTCGCCCTGGCACCGGAACTGAGTGCGGACGAGGAAGAGATCGAAGCCATCCTGCACCTGATCCAGCGTTTCGATCCGGTGGGCGTCGGCGCACGCACCCTGTCCGAATGCCTGTGCGTGCAGCTGGGCCTGCTCAGCCCCGAAACCCCCGGGCTGGAGGAGGCGCGCACCCTGTGCCGTCAGCACCTCGACGCCCTCGCTCGCCTCGGCGCGGATCGCCTGGCGGCCCAGTTGGGCTGGAGCAGCGAGACCATGGAGGTCGGCGTGACCCTGCTCAAGTCGCTCGACCCACGGCCGGGCGCCAGCATCGCAACCGGCACCACCGAGTACATCGCACCCGATGCCATCGCCTATCGCCAGGGCGGCGTCTGGAAAGTCGCGGCGGCCCCGGGCAGCCAGCCGCGGCTGGCCATCAACCGCCATTACCAGCACCTGATCGGCAAGGCCAGCCGCGACGCCGACAACTATCTGCGCGGCCAGTTGCAGGAGGCGCGCTGGCTGATGAAGAGTCTGGAATCCCGCGCCGATACGCTGCTGCGCGTCGCCCGCTCCATCGTCCGCCAGCAAAGCGGCTTCCTCGAACACGGCGAACAGGCGATGCGGCCGCTGACCCTGCGCGAGGTGGCCGAGGAGCTGGGCCTGCACGAATCGACCATCTCCCGCGCCACGACGCGCAAGTTCCTGCGTACGCCGCGCGGCACCTTCGAATTCAAGTATTTCTTCAGCTCCGGCATCACCACGGACGATGGCGGCGGCGCGTCCGCTACGGCCATCCAGGCCATGCTCAAGCGCATCATCGACGGCGAGAACCCGCGTTCGCCCCTGTCCGACGCCCGACTGGCCGACTTGCTCAAGGCCGACGGCATCCCCGTGGCCCGAAGAACTGTGGCAAAGTACCGGGAAGCGATGAATATCCCCTCGTCCCACGAGCGACAGAGGTTATAAGGCCCGAAGCGAAGCCCGCGCGCGGCCGCCCGGTCGCGCTGGCCCGACCCCGACTTCTCCCCCCGAAAGAACCCGCGCCGGCGACGCCGCGCGCACGAGTTTCTGTAGTGGCAACAACGAAGGAGGCAACGATGCGTATCGATATCAGCGGCCATCAAGTGGAAGTCACCCCGTCCTTGCGCGATTACGCCCAGGACAAGCTCGGCAAGCTCGGCAAGCATTTCGAGCACCACCTCGATACCCGCATGATCCTCGCCGTCGACAACCTCGACCACAAAGCCGAAGCCACCCTCAACATCCCGGGACGCACCCTGTTCGCCGATGCCACCGCCTCCGACATGTACGCGGCCATCGACCTGCTCGCCGACAAGCTCGACCGTCTGGTGCTCAAGCAGAAGGAAAAGATGAAGGACCACCACCGCGGCGAGTCGGCCGCGCGCTCCGACAGTTTCGGCTGACGAAGACCGCCCCATGATGCGCACCCGGATCAGCGCGAAGGAAGTCTTCGACCAGCTCCAGGAACGCCTGGGCTGGCGCTGGATCACCGGGCAACGCGGCGGCGATCGCCAGATCGAACGCAGCGAACAGGTAACCCGCCGGCCTTCGCTGGCGGGTTACCTCAACGTCATCCACCCCAACAAGGTTCAGATCATCGGTGCGTCCGAGCTGGCCTGGCTCGACACGCTCGACGCACGCCAGCGCTGGGAAAAGCTCGAGATCATCATGGGCTTCGCGCCGATGGCCTTGGTCATCACCCAGAACCAGGCCTGCCCGACCGACCTGCGCAATGCCTGCGAGGAATCGGACACGCCGCTGTGGATCTCGCCCAAGCGCGGCCACGAAATCCACAGCCTGCTGCAATACCACCTCGCCCTCGAACTCGCCCCGCGCGTCACGCTGCACGGCGTGTTCATGGAAATCTATTCGATCGGCGTGCTGATCACCGGCGAAGCCGGCGCCGGCAAGAGCGAACTCGCGCTGGAACTCATTTCGCGCGGACATCGCCTCGTCGCCGACGACGCCCCCGAATTCACCCAGATCGCGCCCGACGTGCTCGACGGCACCTGCCCCGAGATGCTGCAGGACATGCTGGAAGTGCGCGGCCTCGGCGTGATGAACATCCGCCAGATGTTCGGCGACACCGCCGTGAAGCGGAACAAGTACCTGCGCCTGATCGTGCACCTGGTGAACTACCAGAACGCCACGCCCGAGGCGATGGCGCGACTCACGGGCGAAACCTCGGCGCCGCGTCGCGTGCTCGACCTCGACGTGCCCGAGTTCCACTTGCCGGTCGCGCCCGGTCGCAACCTTGCGGTCTTGACCGAAGCCGCCGTGCGCCTGCATATCCTGCGCGTGAAGGGCGCCGACCCCGCCGCCGCCTTCCTGGCGCGGCACGCCGCCCTGCTCGGCCAGAGCGAACCCACCTGAGCCGACGGCACGGACCCTGCGCATGGACAGCACAGCCAAACCCCGCCTCACCGTCGTCAGCGGCCTGTCGGGCTCCGGCAAGACGGTGGCCCTGCGCACGCTGGAAGACCTCGACTACTACTGCGTCGACAACCTGCCGGCCGAATTGCTGACGGCCTTCGTCGAAAGCGCAGCGCGCGAAGCGGCCGGGCGCAAGCGCCTCGCGGTCGGCATCGACGTGCGCAACCTCGCTTCGGACCTGTCGCGCATCGGCCAATGGCTGTCGGCGGTCGGCGCGCTCGGCTACGACCATCGCCTCGTGTATTTCGACACGCGCGACGACGTGCTGGTGAAGCGCTATTCCGAAACCCGGCGCCGGCACCCGCTTTCGCACGGCGGCCTGGCGCTGTCGGACGCGATCGCCCTCGAACGCGAACGCCTGGCGCCACTGCGCGCGCTGGCCGACCAGGTCATCGATACCAGCGACCTCAACGTGCACCAGCTGCGCAAGGTCGTGCTCAACGAACTCGAAGCCGGACAGAAGCCTGGGCTGTCGTTGCTGTTCGAGTCCTTCGCCTACCGCCGCGGCGTACCGGGCGATGCCGATTTCGTCTTCGATGCGCGCTGCCTGCCGAATCCGCATTGGGACGCGCGACTGCGCCCGCTTTCCGGTCGCGATGCGGCCGTGCGCGAATACCTGGACGAACAGGACAGCGTGCGCGAATACGTGGATCAGGTCACCGCCTTCCTCGACAGCTGGCTGCCGCGCTTCGAGTCGGAGACGCGCAGCTATGTCACCGTCGCCTTCGGCTGCACCGGCGGCCGCCATCGCTCGGTCTATCTCGCCGAGAAACTCGCCCAGCATTGCCGTGCGATGGGTCGCGAAGACGTGCTGACCTTCCATCGCGAACTGGAATAGAGCGAACGGCTTCGTAGGCTGGGCTGACAAGCCCAGCACAACGCCATCCTCGGCCGCTGGGCTTGCCAGCCCAGCCTACGGCTGCATCCAAACCGCCAACCACGAACCACCCACCCTCCACCCGCATCGCGCGGTCGCGGCCGACGCCGCTCCTACGTTAAGCTCGGGCCATGCCGATCGGACTTCTCCTGCTCACGCACGAGCCGCTCGCGAGCGCCCTGCTCGCGGCCGCGACGGCCGTGCACGGCGCCCCGCCGCTGAAGGTAGCGACCTTCGAACTCGCGCACGGCCTCGACCCGGAATCCCTGCTGGCCGATGCCAGCGCGGCGATGCGTCGCGCCGAAGGCGGCGAGGATGGCGTCCTGATCCTGACCGATCTCGCCGGCGCCGCCCCGGCCCGGCTGGCCAGGAAACTCGCGCAATTGGGCACGCCCTGCCGCCGCGTCAGCGGCCTGTCTTTGCCGATGCTGCTGCGTGTGTTCAACTACGCGGAACAGGAACTCGACGAACTCGCCCGCACGGCGGCTGCCGGCGGACGCAACGGTGTGGTGAACGACGATGCTTGAACGCGACCTGCAGATCACTCATCCGCAAGGCCTGCATGCGCAGGCCTCGGCCAAGCTCGTGCAGGTGCTCACGCCGTTCCGCAGCCAGGTGACCCTGATCGCCAAGGGGCGCGAGGTCAATGCCAAGTCCATCATGGGCGTGATGCTGCTGGCCGCCGGCCCCGGCACCACGCTGCGCGTGCGCTGCACGGGCGAGGACGAGGCCGAAACCCTGGCCGCGCTTGTCGTGCTGTTCGAATCGGGCTTCTGATTCCGTCGCGGCCTTCGCGCCGCCCCGCAAACAAAGACTGGGCAGCGCAGGCCGCTGCCCTGATAATAAGCGCGTAGTAGCTGCGCCCGACGAATCCGCTTCCGACCCGGAGCCGCCCGATGGCCGAAGCCGTCCGCCACGACAAGACCGCGCGACAGCTTCGCCTGTTGTCTGACGCGCTCGACACCGGCCGTCTCGGCCCGGTGCGTCGCTTGGTGAACACGCTGTCGCCGGCCGAGATCGGCAACCTGCTCGAATCGCTGCCGCCGGCCAAGCGCGGCATCGTCTGGGGCCTGGTCGATCCGGAAGACGACGGCGAGGTGCTGGTGCACGTCGGCGAAGACGTGCGCGAGTCCTTGCTGGCGGAAATGGACCCGGACGAGATCGTCGCCGCCGCCGAAACGCTGGACATCGACGACCTCGCCGACCTCGCCGAAGACCTGCCCGACACCGTCATCGACGAAGTGCTCAAGTCGATGGACCGCGAGAACCGGGAACGGCTCGAACAAGCGCTGTCCTACGACGAAGACAGCGCCGGCCGCCTGATGAACCCGGACGTGGTGACGGTGCGCGCCGATACCACGGTCGATGTCGTGCTGCGCTACCTTCGCCTGCGCGGCGAACTGCCCGACCACACCGATCATCTGTTCGTCGTCAGCCGCCGTCACCAGTACCTCGGCCGCGTCTCGATCAGCGCCTTGATCACGCAGGATCCGTCCACCCCGATCAACGAACTGATCGACGACGAACAACCGGCCATCGAAGCCGACCAGCCCGCCAGCGAAGTCGCCGCGCAGTTCTCCGACCACGACTGGATCTCGGCGCCGGTGGTGGACGAGAACAACATCCTGCTCGGCCGCATCACCATCGACGACGTCGTCGACATCATCCGCGAACAGGCCGAACACCAGGCCCTGTCCGCCGCCGGCGTGGACGAGGACGAGGACCTGTTCAGCCCGGTGCCGCGTGCGTTCCGCCGTCGCGTCGTCTGGCTCGGCGTGAACCTCGGCACGGCTTTTCTCGCATCGAGCGTGGTCGGCCAGTTCCAGGGCACGATCGATCGCATCGTCGCGCTCGCCGTGCTGATGCCCATCGTCGCCGGCATGGGCGGCAACGCCGGCACGCAGGTGCTCGCGCTGATGGTGCGCGGCCTCGCGCTCGGACAGGTCGGCGCCACCAACGTGCAGGCGCTGCTTTGGAAAGAGCTGCGCGTCGCGCTGATGAACGGCCTGATGCTCGGCAGCATCGTCGCGCTCGCGACCTGGGCCTGGTTCCACGATCCCGCGCTCTCTGCGGTCATCGGCGCGGCGATGACCTGCAACCTGCTCTGTGCAGCACTCGCCGGCGTGCTGGTGCCGATGTCGCTCAAGCGCATGAACCTCGATCCGGCACTGGCCGGCGGCGTGATCCTGACCACCGTCACCGACGTGATGGGTTTCCTGAGTTTCCTCGGTCTTGCGACGCTGGTGCTGGTGCGCTGAGCCCCTGATCAACGCCCCATGGCCGATTCGCTCACCCAGGCTGTCGACAAGATCCTCTGGCCTTTCCTGCAGCAGGAAGGTTTCGTCCAGCGCACGTCCAGGAAGTTCGTGCGAGAGCGCAACGACGTCTTTCAGCAAATCGTGATCGATGCCAACGGTGCGGGCGGAAAGAGCAGGACCGTCGTCATGCTCTTCGCCAGCCTTCCTTTCGGCCCCGTCGGCGGCTATCTCGACCCGCACGGTTTCCTGCTCGGCAGCGGCCGTCGCTGGCGCATGGAGACCGCCGACGTCGCGCAGAAATCCATGACGCAGATCGTCGAAGCGCTACGGCGGCACGAACTCGAAAAGCTGGATGGCCTTTCCGATCTTCCTGCGATGATCGAGTCCCTTCGCCCGCTCACGCACCGCAGTTGGCATGCGACCTATGCCGATTTGTACTCGCGCTGGCGCGCGAGCGATGCGGAAGTCGTTGCGATCCATCAATCGAACCGGGCGACGCTGGGGCTATGAGCAGGTCGTGATCGTGACCACGCTCGCTCGCTGGTGATGATCGAACAGATGGCGGGCGTGCAGTATTTCGCGCTGGTCATCTCACGACTGGTCACGCTGCAGTCCGCGCGGCGACGGCAGGGGCTATTCGCCATTGTTGGCCAACGTCGCGCAACAGCCGGGCGCTGTCTTACGGCTTCCGCCGATGGATTTATCGCAGTGGTTTTGCCGCGATAAGTTTTGTCACCCTGTCTCCATCGTATGGGCCTTCCCAACCTGCCTTTCCGGCAAAGCCATTCTTCATGTCAAGGCACTGGTTGTGTTGGAATCTTCTCCGTTGACGGGAAAACTACCGCCCCTTCAGAATCCGGCTTACGCCCCACTTTGGGGTCTAATAGTAGTTAGACGTCAATGAAGGTTATCGCTCACGCCCCCTCTAGCTGGTTCTTGGTTCGTGACGGCGATTCTTTGCTGCTAGACGTCGCATGCGGGACAGTTGGTGCGTTCAGCTTACTGATACGACTTGGCGATTCCGAGATTGATGGTCTTAATGGGCAAGGGTTGCCTTCGGTAGATGTTCTCGCCACGACCATCCGCAACAATCCGCGTGCTTTCTCCCAACGCCACGAGCGCGGGCTAGAGGCTGCGGTTACCGCGGCGATCATCCAGTGGAAAAATGACGGTGTTGCCGTCCAACAGTTCATTCAAGCCGACCGCCGGGTGTAGGCTTGGCTCAAACAACAGCTGCTGGCCGGCGGCGGCTCAATTCAGGCGTTAGGCCCAATGGAGTTGCCGTGGCGTCTTTCAGAATCCCGCTGGCTCCGGCCTTGCTCATTGTCCTAGCCGCCGGCTGTTCTCTGTTGTCGGAAGCCTCGCCACCTGCCTCTGTCCAAGGGCGAGATCGGGTTACTGGTGCGAACGGATTCTCGTTTCAGCCCCCTACTGGGGATGATTGGACTGAAACACTTGAAGAACAGCAGGTCACTTACTTCAAGAAGCTTGACCCGGGCCAGGCTTCCCTTTTCTTCGGGGCAATTGAGGGTCCGCTGAAATCGGAGATGCCCACTCAAGACTCACTGGTTTCTTTTGTCCGATCAAGAAAGGACAACTGGGGCAGCGAAGGACGCTACACAGATGTCGTGGCCTCAATTGCCGTCGAGCCCTCCCAGCCGTCATGTGTCCGCTACGACATGATCGCGCATGACCACGCGGCAAAGAACAAAGGCGACCTCGCGTACTTGGTAATGCGAACAGTCGGTCGATTCTGCTTGCATCCCGACGACAGAAGCGTTGGCCTGGACATCTTTTACTCAGTTCGATACATCCCAACTCTCGATCCTGCAACGCTCATTGCCGAGGGCGACGCATTCCTGGCGAGCGTTAAGTTCGAATCGCGGCCGAAGAATCAGAAGGGATAGCGGTCGCTTATGGCCTAACAGTCCATTGGAGCGGTCGCGTCGACGCCGCGGGCCTTGCACGCCGCGCCCCTGCTAGTATGCGCAGCAAGCAAGGCAACACCGTTGTGGTGCGGCCGCTAAATTCAGTCGTTAGGTCTCATGAAAGACGACCCTCTGCAGACGAAAGAAAAGCGTGAGAAGAACTGGAAGCTGCTTTATCTCCGCTCGGCGAAGCTCGCGCGCGCCAAGCAACTAGGCATCGACTATCCCAACACATCGAGCGACGGCCAGACCGAGGGCGACGAACCTCTCAATATTCTTTTTGTCTGCAGCCGGAACCAATGGAGGAGTCCCTCGGCGGAGGCCGTATGGCGCAACCACCCGGACATACGCGCAAGGTCTGCCGGGACCAGCCCCAATGCACGTAGGCGTGTATCCATCGACGACATACGATGGTCACACTCCATTTTTGTCATGGAGGAGAAACATAGGTCCAGGCTACTGGCCGAGTTCAGTCGCGCCATGGCCAACAAGCCAATACATGTCCTCGACATCCCGGATGAGTATCAATACATGGATCCAGAGCTTGTCGATATGCTTAGGGCGTCCGTCAGTTCGATTCTCGGGCTTCCATAGGGCTGCCGGTGAGGCCTAGCAATTCATTCAAGCCGAACGCGCTTGGTGGGTCGGCTCAGTTTGACCGTGAGGCTTCATGATAGTTGCCAACGCAATCCCGTCCGACCTCAACGGATCCGTCGAATGCCTGGCCGACGCCTTCGCGCAGGATCCGATCACCGGATTCCTCCTGCAGACGGGCGCCGGTTACCGGGAGCGCTTGACGCGCTTCTTCTCGCTGCTGATGCGTGCCCGCATCGCGCTCGGGATGCCGGTGCTCGTCGCTCGGGGCGCCGATGGCATCCATGGCGCCGCGATGGGCTACGCCACGGCTCACCCCGAATGGCCGGTTGACCTTTCCGAGGAGTGGAATCGCTTCGAGAAGGCGACACCCGGGATGGTGGATCGCATGGCGGTTTACGACGAGATCTCCGCCCGCTTCAAGCCGGAAGTGCCGCACTACTACCTCGGCGTCATCGGCATCGACCCTAGATTGCATGGTCGCGGTTTCGGACTGCAACTTCTCAATGCGTTTTGCGACCTGTCGGCCAATGACACTCTCTCTAGCGGCGTCTACCTGGAGACGGCACAGGAATCGAACGTAGGATTCTATGAGCGTTCCGGCTTCTCGGAGCTTGGTCGCGGAAAGCTCGGAGATGCCACGTTGTGGTGCATGTTTCTACCGCAACGGTCGCTATGACGCCCATCACTTCGCTGGAGCGGAAACGTGAGGAATGGAGCGCCGAGACCATGCAACGGCGGCTGCGCCCAGCTTGGGTCGCCCCGCTTCCGCAAAGGCGGCGTCCGCTGAGACAATCGCTCGCATGACAGACTCTGCGAATCCGCACAACCGCCTGCTCATTCTCGGCGCGACGCTGAGCGCGCTCGCGGCCCTCGCCCACCTGGGTTGCATCGCCTTCGGCGCCCCCTGGTATCGCTTCTTCGGCGCCGGCGAGGGCATCGCGCGCATGGCCGAGGCCGGCCATTGGTATCCGACCTTCATGGCCTTGGTCATCGCAGCGCTGCTGTTCGTCTGGTCCGCCTACGCGCTGTCCGGCGCCGGCGTGATCCGGCGCCTGCCCTTGCTCAAGCTCGGCCTGTGCGCCATCACCGCCGTCTATATCGGCCGCGGCCTCGGCTTCATGGCGATCATGCCGCTGTTCCCCGGCAACAGCCTGACGTTCTGGCTGATCAGCTCCAGCATCTGCCTTGCCTTCGGCCTGGTGCACGGGATGGGCTTGCGCCAGGCCTGGGCCCGTCTCTGAGACTGGCGCCCATGTCGAAACCGGAAATCTATTGCCCTGTCTGTGCCTGGCGCCCGGGCCCGGATGATCTTTGGATTTGTACGCGCAACGACTGCGGCACCGAATGGAATACGTTCTGGACGCGCGGCGTCTGTCCCGGCTGCGCCTATCAGTGGCGCAATACGCAGTGCCTTCGCTGTGCGGAAATGTCGCCGCACGAGGCCTGGTATCACTTCGGCGATCCTCAGGAGAGCGAACTCGTCGAGCACGAACGCGAGACTGGAAGCTGACGTGAACGGTCCGATCGCGCATTCGAGCGCGGGCCAGGTGCTAGGCTAGGCCATCATCGAGGCCTGTGTCGCCCGCGGGAGGGAGACGCAATGCAATTGCAGCGGATCTTCGCCATGCCCTTCGCCAAGGTCTATCCGCTCTATGTACAGAAGGCGGAAAAGAAGAAGCGTACGAAGGACGAAGTCGACCGGGTCATCCGCTGGCTGACCGGCTACGACCAGGCCGGCCTGGAAAAGCAGATCGAGCACAATACCGACTTCGAAACCTTCTTCGGCCAGGCGCCCGCCTTCCACCCGAATGCCTCGCTGATCAAAGGCCTGGTCTGCGGCGTGCGCGTGGAGGACGTGCAAGACCCACTGATGCAGAAGATCCGCTACCTGGACAAGCTGGTCGACGAGCTGGCGAAAGGCAAGGCGATGGACAAGATACTGCGCTCTGACCCGGGCCGGCCAGGCGGAGACTGAAACCGCTTCTGCGACGCCCGGACCGGATCGTAGTCGCTCAATTGGCCCATCCGGTCACAGTTATGACCGCCCACCCGTTCGATGCGACGCGGCGCGTCCGGTCGAGGCTACAATCGCCCGCACACCCAGCGAGAGAGTCTTCGATGAGCGACGACACGCCTTACACGCCCCCGGCAGCCCCCGCCATGCAGGAATCCCCGGTCTCGCCCGCCGTGCAGTCGGCCGGTCGGTGGTTCTACTGGATCGTCGGCCTGTCGGTGATCAATACCATCATGTCGATGTCGGGAAGCACGACCAGCTTCGTGATGGGCCTGGCGATGACCGCCGTGTCCGACGCATTGTTCTCCGAGATGAAGATCATCGCCTTCGCGATCGATGCGGTCGTTCTGGCGTTCTTCGCTTTCGTCGGCATGCAGGCGGTGCGCGGCCGCTTGTGGGCGTTCTACCTTGGCATCGTCGTCTACGCGATCGATGCGCTGATCTATCTCGCCTTCGGCGACTGGATGCCGGTCGCCTTCCACGGCCTGGCCCTGTTCTTCATCGCCCGCGGCGCCATCACGCTGATCGGCGAGCGGCAGCAGCGAGCCTGAAGCAAAGCCGATAGCGCACGAACCTTCGACTCGGCAACGGAGACGCAATGAAATCCTGGCAGCGGCGTGCTCTCGGAATACTCGCGCTCGGCGGCGGCGCGGTGGGAATTTCCGCCTTCCTCGCCCTGATCATGACCCGCGGCAATCCGATCGAGTGGTTCTTCTGCAGCGTCTTCATCCTGTTGTACGCCTGGGGCGTCTGGTGCGGCGTCCGCCTGCTCGAACAGCAACCGGGCGCGGAACGCTCCATGCTCAAGTACTGGCTGATCCAGGTTCCCGCGTTCGGTTCGCCCTATTTCGGCTATGCGATGTCGAGCGGCTTCCACGCCACGGTCGCGTTGCAATTCAATCCGATGAAGCTCAACGGCAACTTCCTGTTCGGCAGCAGCGCTAACTATTCCTTGCTGCAGGCCGACCAACCCTGGTTCGTCGGCGCCAATCTTTTCGCCCTCGGTATCGCCTGGTGGCTCTGGCGGGTCGTGGCACGGTCGTCGCCTGTTTCCACCAACCCCGCCTGAGGTCGCAATGACCATCGCCGAACTCTGCATCCTGATCGCCTGCCTGTTGCCGATCGCCTGCGCCGGCATCGCCAAATCCAAGGGATTCGGCAAACGGCGCCGCGAGGGCGGTTTCGACAACCACAACCCGCGCCAGTGGCTGGCGAACCTGCACGGTTGGCAGGCACGCGCCAATGCGGCGCAATACAACAGTTTCGAAGCGCTGCCGATCTTCATCGCCGGCGTGCTGATCGCGGAGCGCTTACAGGCGCCGCAGGGACGGATCGATGCGCTGGCGCTGCTCTTCGTGGCGATGCGCATCGGCTATATCGCCGCCTACCTGGCCGACAAGGCCTCGCTACGTTCGCTGCTCTGGGCCGTCGCGCTGGGCGCCAGCATCGCATTGTTCTTCGTCGGCTGAATCCTGTGCGCCCGGCGGCGGAGAACCTGATTCGCTGGACGCTGGGCATCGGCGCGCTGTTCAATCTCGCCGCCGCGCTGATGCTGCTGTTCCCTCAGTCTTTCGGTGCATTCGCCGGCGTGCCCGTGTCCGAATCGGTTTTCCATACCTGGCTGCTGGCTTTGTTCGTCGCCCTGTTCGGCGCGACCTATGCGTGGATGGCGCACCAGCCCGAGATACCGCGTCCCTTGCTTGGGCTGGCCGCCATCGGCAAGACCGGGGTTTTCTTCGTGGCGCTGGCCTGCTGGATTCGGAACGACATCCCGCTGACCACGTTTTCGCTGGCGATCGCCGATCTGGCGTTCGCCGCTGCGTTCTTCTGGTGGCTGCGGCGCGATCCGTCGAAACATCGATGAGCAAACTGCCCCGCTTCTGGATCGAGCACGCGCCCGACTGGCGCAACGAGCCGCTGGCTTATTGGGTGCATGTGGAACAAGGCCCGGGGCATTGGCGCGCCGCGACCGAGTATGCGCCTCCAGCACCGAAGCCCGATGGCAAGAAGGGATACCGCGTGCTCTGCGTCGAGGCGGGCGACGTCGTCCTGCGATTCTCGTCCGACGCCCAACTCGCCGAATTCGTCCGCGTGCTGTCGCAAAAACCCTTGCCGACTTCCCTGCGCCTGTCTCGACAGCGTGGGCCTTCGGTCGGCCCGAACGGTCACTGGCTGAGCCGCTTGCCGGCTCGGCTGAAATCGCCCAAGGCCAGAATCCGACTGGTATCGCAGCTATCCGCGCTCGCCGGCCGCATCGACGACTGACTGCCCGAGCCGGGTAAGATGCGCGTGAATCGGTCGCGCGAGGTCTGCGATGAAGAAGACGGAAGCGAAACCAGGCCCTTCGGCCCCGGAACTGATTTCGAAGCGCATCGCCGAACTCGGCGACTGGCGTGGCGAAACGCTGGCGCGCATGCGCAAGCTCATCCACGAGGCGCTCCCTGATGTGGTCGAAGAATGGAAATGGATGGGAACGCCGGTCTGGTCCAGCGACGGCATCCTCTGCACCGGCGAGTGCTACAAACAGCATGTGAAGCTGACGTTCGCCAAGGGCGCATCGCTGGACGACCCGAAGTCGCTGTTCAATGCGGGCCTGGAAGGCAACATGCGTCGCGCCATCGACATTCGCGCAGGCGAGAGCGTCGACGCGACCGCATTCAAGGCCTTGGTCAAGCGCGCGGCGGCCTTCAACGCAGCGAAGGCAGTGAAGAAGGCCGCTACCAAGAAAACGAAGCGCTGAGCGGGCCGTGCACGAATCCCGTCCGTCGGAGAAGAATCCCCGCCCGCTCTGGCAACGGATTCCCGTCGCCATCCGTGCTCCCTTGGTCGCGCTGCTCATTCTCAACATCGGGCAGGTTACGCCGGCGTTGGCCGTCTGGCTGAATCTGAAGATGGCTCCGGAACTGCCGCTGTTCCTGGCCTTCACCTTGCTGTGGCTTTGGTTTTTCTGGCGCTACCTGGACGGCCATGGCTGGCCTCGCCGTCTGTCGGAAACGCGGCGGCGCGATCTGCGGGCGACCGCGCTTTCCGGAAAGACATGGGCCTGGTCCCTGCTGGCGGGTGGGCTCGGCATGGCTGCCGTCATGAGCCTGGTCTTGCTGACAGGGCGCGTAGCAGACCTCCCTGAGGAAGCGTATCGGGCGCCCTTCGATCTCGGCGCGTATCCGGCATGGACGGTCCTGGCCTTCTTCCTGAGCCTGGCCGCTACCGCCGGCGTCGTCGAAGAAGCCGCGTTCCGCGGTTACATGCTTTCGCAGTTGCAGCGCCGATACGGCTGGGGCATTGCGATCGGCGCCGTAGCGGTGTTGTTCTACATCGTGCATCTGAGCCACGCCTACGCGACGCCCGCGTTCCTGCCTTTCTTCGCCGCCTACAGCCTGCTGCATGGCGCGTTGGTCTGCCTGACTCGCTCCATCCTCCCGAGCGTGATCCTGCATTGCATCGGCGACTTCTGCATCCTGCCGATGCAATACGGCGTCCTGCCCTTGCCATTCGGGCCGACTTACCTGCCGTACCTCGTAGCCATGCTGCTGTTCGCGACCGCCTCGGTGCCGGCGTTCGTCCAGCTACGGAAATCCGTCGGGACCACGCAAGATGATGCGAACTGAGCCGACCGCCAGCACGTTCTCGCTACGACCCGCGACGCCGAACGACAAGGTTTTCTGCCATGAGCTGCACTGGCGCACGATGCGCGACTACGTGGAAGCCACCTGGGGCTGGGACGAGGCCGATCAGTCGCAGCGATTCGAAGCAGGCTTCGATCCGTCGCGCACGGAAATCATCGAACAGGACGGCAAACCCATCGGCATGCTGATCGTCGATCGCACGACGAATCCGGTCCGGCTGCTGTCGATCGAGATTTCGCCGGAGCAGCAGGGACTCGGCTACGGTGCGGCGATCATCAGCAGGGTCGTGCGCGAATCCGCCGGAAAGCCTGTCTGGCTGCAGGTGCTGAAGGTCAATCCGGCCAAGGCCTTGTACGAACGCCTGGGTTTCGTCTCGATCGGCGAAACCGCGACGCATTGGCAGATGTTGCATGGGCCGCTTCGGGAGCACTCGTCGTGAATCCTCTTTTCGAAGCCTCATGGAGCCGTGCCTGGCCGGCCGTATCCGGAGCGGATGCCGATCCTGGCCTACGCGAGCAATTGCTGGCGCGCTATGCCGAGCCGCATCGCGCCTACCATACCCTGCAGCACCTGCACGAATGCCTGGAACTGTTCGACCAGGCGCGCGCGCTGGCGCAGCGGCCCGAGGAAGTGGAACTGGCTCTGTGGTTCCATGACGCGATCTACGACGTGCGCGCCTCCGACAACGAGGCGCGCAGCGCCGCCTGGGCGGTCTCGGCGCTCGCCTCGGCAAGCACGCCGAACGATGCCATCATGCGCGTCGAATCGCTGATCATGGCCACGCGCCACACGGCGGCGCCGAGCGATGGCGACGAGACGCTGCTGGTCGATATCGATCTTTCGATCCTCGGCGCGGACGCCGAGCGTTTCGACGAATACGATGCGCAGATCCGCCAGGAATACCGGCACGTTCCCGGCCTGATCTACCGCTTCAAACGCCGCGGCATCCTGCGCTCGTTCCTGGAACGCCCGCGCATCTACGGTACCGACCCGCTGCACGAGCGCTTCGAACGCAAGGCCCGGGCGAACCTGCAACGCGTCACCGCCTGATTCCACCCGGCTGGCGAGTTCCGCCACGCGCCGATCCGCCTCTCGCCCGACTGGTTCGGCGGTGATACCTTGCCGGAGCGCGCTTCCCGCGAACCGTCACGAGACCGACCATGCCGAACCAGCCCCTGCTCGCCCCTATCGTCGCCCTGGCCCTGTGGACGGCCGTGATGTGGGCATGGATGTACGTCACGCGCATCCCGGCCATCATGAAGGCGCGCATGCATCTGGATTCCGACGCACCGCGCGGCGAGCAGATGGCTACCCTGCCGGCACGCGTGCGCTGGAAAGCCGACAACTACAACCATCTGATGGAACAGCCGACGGTCTTCTTCGCCGTCGCACTGGTCCTGGCCATCCTCGACGACCGTTCCGCCGCCAGCCTCATGCTGGCCTGGGCTTATGTCGGCCTGCGCGTCGTGCACAGCCTGGTGCAGTCGCTGATCAACCATATCCAGACGCGTTTCGCGGTGTTCTCGCTATCGTCGCTGGTGCTGTTCGCCCTGATGTATCAGGCCGCCGTTCGCGTCTTCTGATCCTGCGGACCAATCGCCCGTCGAGACGACCCGTCGCCATCGCGTTAGACTCGACCGGAACCCCAGGGAGCGCGCGATGGACATGCAACTGGACGGCCGGCTGGCCCTCGTTTCCGGAAGTACGGCCGGCATCGGCTACGCCATCGCCGAAGGCCTGGCACGCGAAGGCGCGCGGGTCATCGTCAACGGCCGCACGCAGGGCGCCGTCGACAAAGCCATCGCCGACATCCGCGCGACCACCGGACGCGAAGCCTTGGGCTTCGCCGGCGACCTGGGCAAGGCGGACGTCGCGCAGGCGCTGACGCGCGCGCATCCCGGCATCGAAATCCTCGTCAACAACCTCGGCATCTTCGAACCGCAAGCCTTCGAGGACATCGCGGACGAAGAATGGTTGCGTTTCTTCGATATCAACGTGCTGAGCGGCGTTCGACTTGCGCGGCTCTGCCTGCCGGCGATGAAACAGGCGGACTGGGGCCGCATCGTCTTCATCTCCAGCGAAAGCGGCGTGCAGATCCCGTCCGAGATGATCCATTACGGCATGACGAAGACGGCGCAGATCGCCGTCTCGCGCGGCCTGGCCGAATCGCTGGCCGGTACCGGGATCACGGTCAACAGCGTATTGCCGGGCCCGACGCGCTCGCGTGGCGTCGGCGATTTCGTCGAAACCCTGGCCAAGGCCGACGGCAAGACCTTCGCCGAGTTCGAGAAGGAGTTCTTCGAGAAAGTGCGGCCCACCTCGTTGATCAAACGATTCGCGACGCCCGCCGAAGTGGCTTCGATGGTGGTCTATCTTTGCAGCCCGCTTTCCTCCGCCACCACCGGCGCCGCGCTGCGCGTGGACGGTGGCGTGGTGAAGAGCGCGTTCTGAGCCGCGCATGGGTGCCGGAATGAAATCTCTCGTCCTGTCGATCGCGATGCTTCCCGCCGTTGGCGTTTCGGCGATGGATTCCTACAACTGCCGCAACGGATTGTTTCCGGCCCACGAAGGCGATTTCACCCTCGCCCGCGTGGCGTCGACGGCGAAGAAAACGCATTTCCGCGCCGACACCGACGGCTGCCCGCAGGCGTCGCGCTGCATCGAGAAGACATACCTGGTTCCCGGCGACGAAGTCCTGGTCGCGCAACAGGAAGATGGCTGGGCCTGTGCCTGGTATTTCGGCAAGAAACGCGAATTCGTCGGCTACCTGCCGCAACGCGAGCTGCAGGCGGTCGAGACGCCGCTACCTAAACGCGAGGATTGGATCGGCCGCTGGAAACCGATCGCCGGAGACAACGTGATCGAAATCCGCGCCGGCGAAAAGAACCTGCTGCGCATCACCGGCGACGCGACCTGGATCGGCGCGAAGAACGCCGCCGGCGAACCGAACGTGCATGTCGGCCAGTTCGAAGCCACTGGCGTCGCCAAGGGCCGCTACCTTCAGGTTCGCGAAAGCGCCGACGACTACGCCTGCCGGGTCGACATGCAACTCGTGGCCGGCCGCCTGGTCGTGCACGACAACGGATTCTGCGGCGGCGAGAACGTGCGCTTCGACAACGTCTATCGCAAGGCCGGGTCCTGATACCCCGAACAATCCGCAATGAGGAGCGAGGCATGAAGCACCTGATCTCCGCCATGCTGGTGATCGTCGCGATCATCCATCTGCTGCCGGTCATCGGCGCGCTGGGTTCGGACAAGCTGGCGACCCTGTATGGCCTGGATTTTTCCGAACCCAACCTGGCCATCCTGATGCGGCATCGGGCCGTGCTGTTCGGCCTGCTCGGCAGTTTCTTCCTGGTCGCGGCGTTTCGCCCGGCATGGCAGCCCGCGGCCTTCGTCATGGCATTCGCCAGCCTTCTGAGCTTCTGCTATTTCGTCTGGAGCGCGGCGGGACACAACGCCCAGGTGCATCGCGTCATGATCGTCGACGTCGTCGCGATCGTCGCCCTGGTCGTGGCCGTCGTGGCGTGGTGGCTGACGCGAAGCAAGGCCTAGAGTCGCGACGATGCATGCCGACGAAAGGGATATCCGCGAACTGATCGCGCGCTGGATGGAAGCCACGAAGGCCGGCGATCATGCGAGCGTCCTCGACCTGATGAGCGATGACGTAGTCTTCATGGTTCCCGGGCAGGCGCCGTTCGGCAAGACCGAATTCGAAGCCGCCACGCGCCAGCAACAGGCCATGGCGATGCGCTTCGATGGCCATAGCGAGGTATTGGAAGTTCAGCTCCTCGGCGACTGGGCCTTCGCGCGCACGCGACTGCGCGTCGAAGTCCGCATCGGCGACGCGCCGAAAACGAACGCGCGTTCCGGCCATACCCTGTCCATCTTCCGTCGCGACCTCGGACGCTGGCGCCTGGTGCGCGACGCGAACCTGCTCGCGCCCGAATAGCGGGATCCGATTCCCGGCCTGAATCGGGCCTGGCTGTCACAGCTGCGTCATGCCGTCGTCACGCGGCCGGCACATGCCTGCGGCAGTCTGCGCGGCATGACGAAGCCCCTGCATATCGAGCTGGTCAGCGAAACCTACCCGCCGGAGATCAACGGCGTCGCGTTGACGGTGCAATCGCTGGAACAGGGATTGCGCGGGCTCGGCCATCGCGTCGCGCTGGTGCGCACCGAACAGGGCGCGGACTGCGCCTCGGCGCATCCGGACCTGATGCTGGTCGATGGCGCGCCGATTCCGCGCTACCCGGGATTGCGCTTCGGCCTGCCCGCCGGTCGCCGCCTTTGCTCGCGCTGGACTGCGCAACGACCCGATGCGGTCTATATCGCCACGGAAGGCCCGTTGGGTTGGTCGGCACTGCGCGCGGCGCGGCGATTGGGCATTCCCGTCGCGACCGGCTTCCACACGCGCTTCGACGATTACGTCGGTCGCTACGGCGCCGGTTTCCTCGCACCCTGGGTCTTCGCCTGGTTGCGCCGCTTCCACAACCGCGGCGATGCGACCCTGGTGCCGACGCTGGAGTTGCGACAGCAGTTGCAGGCGCAGGGTTTCCAGCGCGTGCAGCGGCTCGGGCGCGCGGTGGATACCCGGCAGTTCCATCCGGGATGGCGCGATGCCGGCCTGCGCGCTCACTGGGGCCTGGCGGACGACGATCTCTCCGTGCTCAGCGTCGGTCGCCTGGCGCCGGAAAAAAACCTGCAACTCACCGTGCGCGCTTTCCGCGCCCTGCAGCAGGAACGACCGCGCGCGCGGCTGGTTTTCGTCGGCGACGGCCCGCATCGGGAGGAACTGCGTGCGATGGTGCCGGACGCGGTCTTCAGCGGCATGCAGCGCGGCGACGAACTCTCGCGCCACTACGCCAGCGCCGACCTTTTCCTGTTTCCGAGCCTGTCGGAAACCTTCGGCAACGTGACGCTCGAAGCCATGGCCTCGGGCCTGGCGACGGTCGCATTCGACTACGGCGCCACGCGCGAACACCTGCGCGACGGCGAGCATGGCGCTGCGGTGGCCTTCGGCGACGAAGCCGCCTTCATCGCCGCGACGCTGCGGGTCGGCACGCAGGCCTCGTTGTACCGCCTCGGCGAATCGGCGCGCACGGCCGTGCAGCACCTGCATCCGGAATCGGTGGCGCGCGAGTTCGCTTCGCTGCTCGCCGCTCTTGCGGCCTTGCCGAGCAAGGCGGCATGAGCACCGTCGCCGCCCGACTGAGCGAACGCGAGCAGGCCTGGTGCCGGGCGGCGAATCGCTGGGGTGCGCGCCGCGCGGTATGCGCCTATTTCCGTTTCGTCAGCCGGCTCGGCGACGGCGCGTTCTGGTATGCACTGATGGCCCTGGTGGCCTTCGTGGACGAATGGCGCGGACTCGGCGCCGCCGCGCATCTGGCCGCGACCGGCGGCATCGCGGCGATCCTGTATCGTCAGCTCAAGCGCTGGACGAAACGTCCCCGCCCCTTCGCGACCGACGCGCGCATCCAGGCCTGGATCGCACCGCTGGACGAATTCAGCTTCCCCTCGGGCCATACCTTGCACGCGGTGTCCTTCAGCCTGGTTGCGCTCGCCTACTACCCGATGCTGGCCTGGCTGCTGCTGCCGTTCGCGCTCAGCGTCGCGGTCTCGCGCGTGGTGCTCGGCATGCACTATCCGAGCGACGTGCTGGCCGCTGCCGCGATCGGCACCGGTCTGGCTTCGTTGTCGCTGTGGCTGGTGCCCGGCGCCAGCCTGCTCGGCTGAGCCGCCCGCCCCAACCATCCGCACTGGCCTTCCGGCCGTCCACTCCCGTAGATTCGGCGCTTCCTTCTGCGGAGCCCGACGATGCGCCCGAATGTCCTGACGCTTGCCCTCGCCCTGGCGCTCGCGCCCAGTCTGTCGCCCGCGACGCCGCCCGTCGCCGCCTCGACCGGCCCCAGTGCGCAGCAGCTGGCGATCAAGCACGAAAAGATCGTGCTGCCGAACGGCCTGACCGTGCTGGTGCACGAGGACCATAGCGTGCCGCTGGTGGCGGTGAATCTCTGGTACCACGTCGGCTCTCGCGACGAAAAGCGCGGCCGCACCGGCTTCGCGCACCTGTTCGAGCATTTCTTCTTCAACGGCAGCGAGAACTATCCGCACGGCTTCCGCGAAGCCATGGACGACCTCGGTGCCAACAACCGCAATGGCACCACGAGCACCGACCGCACCAATTTCTTCGAGGACGTGCCGGTCTCGGCGCTGGAACGCACGCTGTACCTGGAGGCCGACCGCATGGGCTTCCTGGCCGGCAACATCAACGAGGCGATGCTCGAACGCGAACGCGGCGTCGTGCAGAACGAGAAGCGCCAGGGCGAGAACCAGCCTTATGGCCGCGTCTGGGATCGCGTCTCGGAGCTGATGTATCCGACCTCGCACCCCTACAGCTGGTCGACGATCGGCAGCATGGAAGATCTCAACGCGGCCAAGCTCGACGATATCAAGCAGTGGTACGCGACCTACTACGGCCCGAACAATGCCGTGCTGTCGCTGGCTGGCGACATCACGCCGGAGCAGGCGCGCGCGTTGGCGATGAAGTATTTCGGCCCGATCCCGGCCGGCCCGCCGCTGCCGCGGCTGAAAGCCTGGGTGCCGGAACTCACCGGCAACATCCGCGACACTTTGCAGGACCGCGTGCCGCAGGCGCGCATCTATCGCGTCTGGCACCTGCCGCCCGCCGGCGACAGGACTACGCATGCGATGGAACTGTTCGCCAGCGTGCTGTCGGGCAGCGAGAGCTCGCCGCTGGATCGTTCACTCGTGTTCGACAAGAAACTGGCCACCAGCGTTAGCGCGGGCGTCGATGTCTCCGAACTCGGCGGCATGTTCTACGTGACGGTAACGTCAAGCCCGATGCCGAGTCGCCGCCGCCGAGCGCGAGATGGATGCGGTGATCGCGCGCGAATTCGCCCGCATTCCCGGTGCCGCCGAACTGGCCGCGCCCGCACCGTCTACCTCGCCGACTTCGCCCGCAATACCGAACGCCTCGGCGGTTTCGGCGGCCGCTCCGACGTGCTGGCCGAAAGCGTGACGTATTTCGGCGCCCGAACGTCTACATGCGCCGCTGGAGGAGATCGAATCCCTGCCCGGCGCCGACGTGAAATCGGCTGCCGCCAGTGGCTGGCCAAGCATTACCTGACGATGACGGTGATGCCGTTCCGGAATTCAGTTCCGGCAAGTACAGCTTCGACCGCAAGCATCTGCCGGCGCTCGGCGATCCGCCGAAGGTGGCTTTCCCGCAAGTGCAACGCGCGACGCTGTCGAACGGACTGAAAGTCGTGCTGCTCGAACGCCATAGCGTGCCGCTGGTGAATGTGGTGCTGGTCGATGCCGGCGCCGCGGCCGATCCGGCCGACGCCGCCGGCACGGCGCGCTTCGCCCTCGATCTGCTGCTGAAGGGCACGAAGACGCGCGATGCCTTCCAGCTCGCCGACCAGCGCGATGCGCTCGGCGCGCAGCTCGGCGTCGGCAATTCGCTCGACCTGTCCTTCGTGACGATGAGCGCGTTGCGCGCGAACCTGTCCGGCTCGCTCGACCTGCTCGCCGACGTCGCGCGCAACCCTGCCTTCCCGGCCGACATGGTCGAGATCCAGCGCAAGCAGCAGCTCGCCGCGATCGGCCAGCAGAAGGCGAATCCGACCAGCGCTTCGCAACGCGTGCTGCCGGGCCTGCTGTACGGCCCCGGACATGCCTATGCTTCACCGGGCGGCGGCCTGGGCCGCGAGTCCGTCGTGCAGTCGCTGTCGCAGCAAGCGTTGGCGTCGTGGCACTCCAGTTGGTTCAAGCCGGGCAGCGCGACCCTCATCGTCGCCGGCGACGTCACGATGGCGCAGCTGATGCCCGAACTCGAACGCAGCTTCGGCACCTGGGCCGCCGGCAGTGCGCCGGCGAAAACACTGACCACGGCGCAGTCGCCCGGTCGCGGCAAGGTCTACCTGATCGACAAGCCGGGTGCGCCGCAGTCCGTCATCGTCGCCCGCGCATCTCGCGCCCGCGTCCGGTACGCCGGACGATCTCGCGCTGGAAACCGTCATGCGCAATTTCGGCGGCATGGCGACCTCGCGAATGAATCGCAACCTGCGCCTGGATAAGCACTGGTCCTACGGCACGTCCGGCGGACTCAGCGCCGCGCGCGGGCCACGCAGCTTCGTCGTCACCGCCCCGGTGCAGACCGACAAGACGAAGGAATCGATGGTCGAAGTGCTGAAGGAGATCCGCGGCGTCGCCGGTGCGCGTCCGCTGGCCGGCGAGGAGTACCAGTCGATCATGCGCAGCCAGTCCTCGCGTCTGGCCGGGCGCTTCGAGACGATCGATTCGCTCGTCGCCGCCGCGACCGATATCGTCAACACCGGCCGCGCGCCGGAATACTACTACGACTACACGGCCAACCTGAAAGCACTGTCGCCGGAGGCGCTCAACGCCGCTGCCGCGAAAGTCATCAAGCCGGAGGAGCTCACCTGGATCGTGATCGGCGATCTGAAGAAGGTCGAAGCCGGCGTACGTGAGCTGAACTATGGCGAGGCCGTACGTCTGCAGAGGTGCTGTCTCCCCTGTAACCTTGATGCG
>NZ_JASGHN010000003.1:0-212194 GCF_047602345.1 Arenimonas sp.
TGTTCTTGGTTCAAGTACGTATTGCTAAGGTTAATACGGGAAACACGATAGAATCCGAACAGCACCTCGGATTGATTTCGAGATCGACAGCACTGCACACGCTCGATCAGGCTGGCATCGCCCTTGGGAGCTTCGCCCTTGATGCGCGGCGCCTTGATCGTGAGCTGGTTGCCGGTCGGTTCGGCGTGGATGTCGATTTCGGCCCGTCGAGGAATTTCGCACTGGGCGCGTCCACGTAAAGCACGAAACTCTCGCATTGCACTTCCCGCTCGTCGCCCAGCAGATCGCCGTGTTCAGCGAACTCGAGCCGGGCGTCGGCCCGGGGCGTGCCGGGATGCACGGCGGAGATGCGGATGCCGACGGCATCGCCGCCCTGGGTTTGCAGCAGGCGACGAAAATGCGTCTGCGCCGATTCGGAGATGTTGATCATGGCGCTATTCTACGCCGATCGCCCTGCCCGCTTCCGGAGCCCGCCATGTCGTCCCTATTGACCGAACTCGCCTCGCGACATTGCAAGCCGCTGAAAGGCGCCAGAATCGCCTTCCGACCGATCGGGTCGACGGCTACCTAGCCGCGTTCCGGGCCGGGAACTGGCCGACGGCGGCGAGGCCATCGTCAAGACCTTCGCTTTCGACGACTACTGCCGGACCATGGCCTTCGTGAACGCGCTGGCCTTCCTCGCGCACCGGCAGGACCATCACCCCGACCTCGGCGTGCATTACGACCGCTGTGTCGTACGTTATTCGACCCATGATGTCGGCGGCCTGAGCCAGAACGATTTCATCTGCGCGGCGCAAGCGGAACTCCTGTAGTGGTGGGCTTTGGCCCACCACTACAAGCGCATCATCTAACGCAAGGAAAATGGTGGACCAAGGCCCACCCTAGAACCGATCGAGCACGGCCCGCAGATGCGTCCGCCAGCGAGCACATTGATCAGATAGGGTTTCGCGCCGCCGTCGAGCGCGAACTCCATCGACGCGGCATGCAGGAACAGTCGCTTCAGGCCAACCTGCTCGGCCAGGCGTTTGTTCGCCTCGCGATCGCCGTACTTCTCGTCGCCCGCCACCGGATGGCCGAGATGCTGGGCATGCACGCGGATCTGGTGGGTTCTGCCGGTTTCGATGCGTACTTCGCAGAAACTGTGCCCACCACGGCGCTCTATCAGTGTGAAATGGCTGATGGAGGGTTTGCCGCCCTGGTCCACCCGCACCATGCGCTCCCCGCCCTGCAGGACCGACTTCTGCAAGGGCGCTTCCACCGTCATTGTGCCCGAGGGCATCTTGCCCACCAGCAGCGTGAGGTACTTCTTGTTCGGCGCCTCCTCGTCCTCGCCCTCCCGCAGCAGGGCCTGCAGCTCGAGCAAGGCCGAGCGCTTCTTGGCGATGATCAGTACGCCGCTGGTGTCGCGATCGAGCCGGTGCACGAGCTCGAACGGCTCATCGGGTCGCAGGGCACGCAAGCCTTCGATTACGCCGAAACTGACGCCACTGCCCCCATGAACGGCGATGCCGGAGGGCTTGTTCAGGGCGAGGAACAGCCTGTCTTCGTAGACGATGCTGGCCGCCAGCCGATCCAGCATGGCTTTCGGCGGCGGCCGGGTCTCGCCGGGCGCCTCCAGACGGACCGGAGGGATGCGGACCTCATCCCCACCGCTGAGCCGGGAATCGGGCTTGGCCCGCTTTCCATTGATCCGGACCTGTCCGCTGCGCACGATCTTGTAGATGACGCTGCGCGGGGCGCCCTTGAGCTGGCCCAGCAGGAAATTGTCCAGGCGCTGCCCGTCGCGGTCCTCCGGCACCCGGACCTGACGAACTCCGCCCGAAGCGGCCTTGTCGCCCCCGGAGCCGCCGCCTGGAGACGGCCGGTTTCCATCCGGGCCGGGAGTTTTATTTGCCGCCATGGGTGCCCATCCGATACACTAAGTCCGCGAGATAACGTCCTGATTTCGCTGAGTTGCCGGCCGAAAGCCTGCAGCAGCGTTTCCCGACAGGCCGCTGACCACATCCCACGGGGATGTTCATGTTAGCCGGTGTGGCAGGCGGACGGATATCGCCCCGGGCTTCGGTCCGGGACCGAACCTGGAAACGCTCGGCGTTTCCGCGGCCCATTCATCGATACCAATGTTTTAGCGCTCCCGTGGGTTCGCCCAAGGTACTGAAGCGCTGGAAGTTCCCCCAGGGCCGAATGCGCCTGCGCTTCGGTCCGGACAACGGGCGTGGACCCCGGCGTTCCTCGCGGTAGAGCGCGTGAGGAACCTACAATGAAGCGGATGCTTATCAACGCCACGCAGGCGGAAGAACTGCGTGTGGCCATCGTCGACGGCCAGAATCTGTACGACATCGACATCGAACAGCCGTCGAAAGAACAGAAGAAGTCGAATATCTACAAGGGCCGCATCGTCCGGCTCGAACCTTCCCTCGAAGCGGCCTTCGTCGAATACGGCGGCGAGCGCCATGGTTTCCTTCCGCTGAAGGAAATCTCGCGCGACTACTTCGTGCCGGGCGTGAATCCCGACAAGGCGGGCCTGAAGGAAATCCTGCGCGAAGGCCAGGAGGTCGTCGTTCAGGTCGACAAGGAAGAGCGCGGCAACAAGGGCGCGGCCCTGACCACGTTCATCTCGCTGGCCGGCCGCTACATGGTGCTGATGCCGAACTCGCCCACTGCCGGCGGCGTGTCCCGCCGCATCGAGGGCGAGGACCGTCAGGCGCTGAAGGAAGCGATGGACGCGCTGACCATTCCCGACGACATGGGCGTGATCATCCGCACCGCCGGCGTCGGCCGCGACGCCGAAGAACTGCAGTGGGACCTGAACTACCTGCTGCAGGTATGGAAGGCCATCACCGACGCGGCGCTGTCCAAGCCCGCGCCCTTCCTGATCTACCAGGAATCCCGCCTGATCATCCGCGCCCTGCGCGATTACCTGCGTTCGGACGTCGGCGAGATCCTCGTCGATACCGACGCCATGTACGAGGAAGCGCGCGACTTCATGCAGTCGGTGATGCCGCAGCAGCTGCGCAAGCTCAAGCCGTACAAGGATTCGATCCCGCTGTTCAACCGCTTCCAGATCGAATCGCAGATCGAGAACGCCTACGAACGCACCGTACGCCTGCCGTCGGGCGGTTCGATCGTGATGGACCAGACCGAGGCCTTGACCGCAGTCGACGTCAACTCCTCGCGCGCCACCAAGGGCGGCGATATCGAAGAGACGGCGCTGCAGACCAATCTCGAAGCCGCCGAAGAAGTCGCCCGCCAGCTCCGCCTGCGCGACCTCGGCGGCCTGGTGGTGATCGACTTCATCGACATGAATTCGAGCAAGCACCAGCGCCAGGTCGAGGATCGTCTGCATCAGGCGCTCAAGCACGACCGCGCCCGGGTGCAGATCGGCAAGATCTCGCGTTTCGGCCTGCTGGAGATGTCGCGACAGCGCCTGCGCCCGAGCCTGGGCGAGTCCAGCCAGATCGTCTGCCCGCGTTGCGACGGCCATGGCCGCATGCGCAGTGTCGAATCCCTGTCGCTGTCGATCCTGCGCCTCGCCGAAGAGCATGCGATGAAGGAAAACACCGGCCAGGTGCTGGTGCAGGCCCCGAGCGAGATCGCCAACTATCTGCTCAACGAGAAGCGCCGTGCCATCGTCGAGATCGAGCAGCGCCACGATTCTCCGATCCTGATCGTCGCGGACGAACAACTCGAGACGCCGCATTACAACGTCAGTCGCATTCGCGAAGGCGACCTGGGCGAAGAAACGAGCAAGCCGAGTTATCACCGCACGACGCCGCGCAAGCTCGAGATCCACTCGCTGACCAAGGCGCAACTCAACGTGCCGTCGATGCCGGCGGTCACCAACGTCAAGCCGACGCAACCCGCGCCGCTCCGCGAAACACGCGAGGAAGAGCCCGCTCCCGCCGCTGCGCCTGCGCCTGTCGTCGCCGCGACCCCGGCGAAGCCAGGCCTCTTCGCCCGCATGAAGGCGGCGCTGTTCGGTACGCCCGCCATCGAGCCGTCGACGCCGGCGAAGCCCGAGCAACGCGAAGACCGCGGACGCGGCAACGACCGTGGCCGCGATCGCGGTCGCGACAACCGCAACCAGCAACACGGCAATCGGAACCAGGGCAACCGCCAGAACCAGCAGGCCCGCCCACAGCAACAACAACAGCACGGCAAACAACAGCAACAGCAGCAAAAGCCCGAGCGCAGCGAAGAACAGAAACGCCAGGACGAACAGCGCAAGCTGGAGCAGCAGCAGCGCCGCGAAGAGCAACAGCGCAAGGAAGCGGAGCGTCGCGAAGCACAGCGCCAGGAGAATATCCGCCGCGAAGCCGAGCGGCGCGCCGCACGCGAAGCCGAACGCCAGCAGCAGGCGGCGGCCCCGGCCCAGCCCCTCTCGGAAATCGGCGCCGACGAGCCGAAGGCCCTTGATGCGAACGAGGAAATCGTGATCGCCGCAACGGGCGAAGCCAGCGCCGCCAATCCCGCCGAGGCAGTGGCTGGAGAAGGCGGTCGTCGTCGTCGCGGACGCCGCGGCGGACGTCGTCGCCGTCGCCAGCAGGGCGAAGCCGGCGAAGCTGCCGCCGCAGGCGCTGTTGCCGGCCTCGGCGATTTCGACGAAGAAGAACCCGATGACGAGGTGGAGGGCGAGGAAGGCGACCGCACGCTCGGTCAGTCGGACGAACCGCGCTCACCGCCAGCTCCGGTTTTCGCGTCGGCATTGCCCGTCAGTTCCTACGAATCGGACTTCGACGACTTGGGCGAGCCTCCCAGCCCCAAGGCAACCGGGAGTGGTGAAGCATCGATGTCCGCCGTGGAACCCGCTGCGTCCCTGCCGCCTGCCATACATGCAGAGGATGCGATGGAAAGGACGGCAAGTCTGCCGATCGACGATTCGACGGCGACGGCCCCGGCCGCTGAGGTCGAAACCGTCGTCGATGTGGCCTACTTCGCCGACGAAGCCGATCCTTTCCAGCCATTGGATGAACCGAGCGTCATTACCAGCACGCCGACCGTACTGGAACACACGGCGATCCACACTGCACCCGATGCCGCTCCGCCCCCGGCGCAAGCAGCTCAGGCCAGTCTCGATCTGCCGTTGCCGATGGAGCAGGCGACCGTCGACACGACGCCGCTGGACGCACCGATGTCCTACGGTGCGCCCGTGCCTGAATCCGCGAATAGCGAGCCGGGCGAGATCGAGACGGCGGCCGAGGAGCCGCGTCCGCCCCTGATCTGATCGCGATCTTCCGGCACTCCTTCAGAAGGCGCCTTCGGGCGCCTTCTGCTTTCAGTGGGCAAGCGCCGGATCCAGCAACCCGTACTGCCCAGCCAATCGCGCCAGCGCCACGTTGTCCTTGATGCCGAGCTTCTCGAAAAGACGATACTTGTGTGTCGCGACGGTCTTGCTGCTCAGACTGAGACGGCGCGCGATTTCCTCCGCACGCAGTCCCTGGCAAAGCAGCAGGGCAACCTCCAGTTCCCGAGGCGAGAGCAACTCGAATGGCGAGCGCTTGTCGCCGGCCAACGCGAGCTTCTGCGCGATCTCGCCGCCGACATAGCGTTTTCCCCGCGCCGCGTCCCGGATCGCCCGGAACAGCTCCTGCGCATCACAAGCCTTGCCGACATAGCCGCGCGCACCGGCATCGAGCAAACGCTTCGGCATGGGGCCATCTTCCTGCACCGAAACGATGACTACTTTCGACTCCGACCCGCTACGCACCAAGCGTTCGGTAACCTCGAGGCCGCTGATGCCGGGCAAGTGCAGATCGCATAACACGACGTCCGGCTTGAGGCGCCGGATCAGCGGCAGCCCTTCTTCGCCGCTTCCGGCTTCGCCGATCACCTCGAAATCCACCTGCCCTTGCAAGGTCATGCGATAGCCGGTACGCACCAAGGCATGATCGTCGAGTAGGAATATCCGAATCATCGATCTTCCCCGTGTTTGACGCCATGCCAGACTATACAAACCAGCGCCCGTCGCCATGCCGATCTGTCCGAATCCGCAGTAGGGATTTTCTTACCCTACTCCGCCGCGCCAGGTCTCAGGACGAACGCATCGGTTCGCTCTCGGGCTCTTCCGTATCGTCGGGCGAGTCGATGCGCTCCATGAAACGCCCGAGCACTTCCTCCCACACCGCCATCCACTCGGCGAACTGTTCCTTGTCGATGCCGCGTGTCACATCCACATCCATCTGCAGGTAGGGGTCGCCTTCGTCGTCCAGATAGACCGAGCCGTAGCGCATCGTACGGTTCCAGTCGTTGACGTCCTCGAGCGACATGCCTTCTTCCAGATCGAAGCCGGAAAGGAACTGGATGGACGAACAACGATCCTTGGCGCAGTCGTAGAAACGCAGGTTGAAGTTCGCGCCCGCCAGCGCGCTCTCGATCTGCGGATCGCCCTGCTCGTCCTCGCCGAGCTTGGCTCGCACGCCATAGTCCTGCATCGCGGCCACGATATCGGCCACCGGCACCCCCTGTGCTTCCGCGCCCTCGGCGATCGACGCCGGTAACAGTAGCGCCAACGAGAAAATCCAGGCCGCCGTTCGGTTCATCTGGACTCCCAAGGGCGATGTCGGCTCGATGCGAGCATGCCGGCTTTCTGTACAATCCGGCAACTCCGGTTCGCGGCGGGAAGCCGCGAACGCAGATGCGAACCATGGAGAGATGGCCGAGTGGTCGAGGGCGAGGCAGGAGCCGAGCGGCAAGCGCGCCACGGGTGGCTTTGCCCCGGGGCGCTGAAAAAATCGGAGAGATGGCCGAGTGGTTTAAGGCAGCAGTCTTGAAAACTGCCGTAGGTGTGAGCCTACCGTGGGTTCGAATCCCACTCTCTCCGCCAATATTCGCGGCAGGGGCGGCGCTTCCATTTGCCCCATGTCCGCAGGCGCGCTGATTCGACTGATCGGCAGGCCGAAACCCGCTCCTGCGGTTTCGGCATTCCTACCATCCATGGTAGTCAGACTGCCGATCAGCACGGCGCAGCCGCCCCGCAGGGGCGAAGGTCATGGATGGCCTGGGTGAATCCCACCGCTTCCGCCAAACCCGTGCGACAAAGCCACGGTTGAATGCGCCCGAACTGTCCGCGCAGGCCATGCCCGGTTAAGCTTGCACCCATGCTCAGCCTGACTCAGCTCATCGGCGATCGCGCCCTTCCCGCTGCCTCCGGCACTTGGCTGGACGTACACGAACCGGCGACCGCCCGGGTTCACGCACTCTGCCCCGACGGCGACGCCGCCGATGTCGCCAGCGCGGTCGAAGCGGCGCGCTCGGCCTGCTCCGGCTGGTCCTCACTGCCCGGATCGGAACGCGCGCGCTGGATGAATCGGCTCGCCGATGCCCTGGAATCCCGGATCGACGAGTTCGCGCGGGCCGAATCGCGCGACGCCGGGAAACCGCTCGCGCTCGCACGCGATATCGAGATTCCTCGCGCCGTCAGCAACCTGCGTTTTTTCGCCGCGGCGGCAATGCAGTTCGCCAGCGAATCGCACCAGGGGCAGGCCGGCCTGAACTACACATTGCGCCAGCCGCTCGGCGTCGTAGGCTGCATCAGCCCCTGGAACCTGCCGCTATACCTGTTCACCTGGAAGATCGCACCGGCCCTGGCGGCGGGGAACTGCGTCGTCGCCAAGCCCAGCGAAGTGACGCCGGTCACGGCCTGGATGCTGGGTGAACTGGCACGCGAGATCGGCTTCCCGGCTGGCGTGTTGAACATCGTGCATGGCCTCGGCCCCAAGGTCGGCCAGGCTATCGTCGACCATCCTGGCGTCAAGGCGGTGAGTTTCACCGGCAGCACGGCCGTCGGCCAGCGCATCGCCGCCGCGTGCGCGAGCAGTCTGAAGAAGGTCTCGCTGGAGCTAGGCGGCAAGAACCCGACTATCGTGTTCGCCGATGCTCCGCGCCCTGGCCTGTTCGACACGTTGATGCGATCCGCTTTCCAGAACAGCGGGCAGATTTGTCTGTGCGGTTCGCGCATGCTGATCGAACGCCGCATCTACGACGAAGTACGCGACGAACTGGTCGCCAGGGCAAGGCAATTGCGCGTCGGCGATCCCGACGACCCAGCCACGCAACAGGGCCCCCTGGTGTCCCGGGCGCATTGCGACAAAGTCCGCGGTTGCATCGCCACCGCGCGCGACGAAGGCGCCGTCGTGCTTTGCGGCGGCGAAGCGCTGCAGCCACCCGGACGATGCGAAAACGGCTGGTTCATGGCGCCTACCATCATCGAAGGCCTTGGCCCCTACACTCGTACCAACACCGAAGAGATCTTCGGCCCGGTGCTGAGCCTGCAGGCCTTCGACGACGAGGAAGAAGCGCTCACGCTTGCCAATGCCGCCTCCTACGGCCTTTCGGCCAGCGTGTGGACCAGCGACCTGCGCCGCGCGCATCGCGTCGCCGAGCGGCTCGAAGCCGGCATCGTCTGGATCAACACCTGGCTCGAACGCGATCTGCGCACGCCCTTCGGTGGAGTGAAGCAGTCTGGCCTCGGCCGCGAAGGCGGACTGGAAGCCATGCGTTTCTTCACTGAAGCCAAGAACGTCTGCATCAACCTGGGCTGATCCATGAGCGAACTGCGCGAACTGTTGGAGCGAAACCGGGCATGGGCGAAGAAGGTCCGCGAGGAAGATCCGGACTTCTTCAAACGCCTGTCCCAGCTGCAGGCACCGAAGTACTTGTGGATCGGCTGCTCCGACTCACGCGTCCCGGCCAACCAGATCACCGGATTGCAGCCAGGCGAAGTCTTCGTGCACCGGAACATCGCCAACGTCGTCGTGCACACGGACCTGAACTGCCTGAGCACCATCCAGTTCGCCGTCGACGTGCTCAAGGTCGAACACATCCTGGTCGTAGGGCACTATGGTTGCGGCGGCGTGCACGCGGCGCTGACCGGCGCCCGCATCGGGCTGGTGGACAACTGGTTGCGCCATGTCGCGGACGTGGCCCAGAAGCACGCGCCGCTGCTCGCCGAAGCGGGGCTCGAATCGTTGCGGCACGCGCGCCTGTGCGAACTCAATGTGATCGAACAGGTCGCCAACGTCTGCCAGACGACCGTAGTGCAGGACGCCTGGACGCGTGGGCAACCGCTGTCGGTGCACGGTTGGGTCTATAGCCTGCTCGATGGCCGCGTGCGCGAGCTGGGCATGGACGTGGATCGTTCCGAATCCCTCGCCACCGCCTTCGAAACGGCCATCGCCAGAGTCCGCGCGCAAGGAACAACCCCGTGAGCGAAGCCATCCACGCCGGCAACGCGCCCAAGGCCGTCGGTCTCTATCCGCATGCGCGGCGCGTCGGCCGGATGCTGTACCTGTCCGGTATCGGACCGCGCGATGCGCGCAACAACAGCATCCCAGGCAACGTGCACGACGACGATGGCCGATTGATCGGCTACGACATCGTCAAACAATGCCATTCCGTCTTCGCCAATGTGCGTGCCGTGCTGGAAGCCAGCGGCGCCGGCTGGGACGACCTGGTGGACGTCACCGTCTACCTGACCGACATGGCCGCGGATTTCCGCCACTACAACGCCGTCTGGGCCGAGTATTTCCCGGACGCGGAAAAGGCGCCCTGCCGAACCACGCTCGGCATCACGGCCCTGCCTACGCCGATCGCCATCGAACTCAAGTGCCTGGCCGTACTGCCGGAGGGGAAGTGACATGGCGCTGACGCCCGCCTTCAACTTGCAGGCCTGGATCGACGAGCACCGCCACCTGCTCAAGCCGCCGGTCGGCAACAAGTGCATCGTCGATGGCGACTTCATCGTGATGATCGTCGGCGGCCCCAACCAGCGCACCGACTATCACTGGGAAGAAGGCCCGGAGTTCTTCTACCAGCTCGAAGGCGAAGCCGTTCTGCGCCTGCAGGAGGACGGCAAGGTCCGCGACGTGCCGATCAAGGCCGGCGAAATGTTCTACCTGCCGCCGCGGATCCCGCATTCGCCGCAGCGCATGCCCAACTCGGTGGGCCTGGTGATCGAGCGCCGTCGGCTCGCGCACGAAGACGACGGTCTGCTGTGGTTCTGCGAACGCTGCAACCACAAGCTCTACGAAGAATATTTCCACCTCAACAACATCGAGACGGACTTCCCGGCCGTCTTCGAACGCTTCTACCGCTCGCGCGAACACCGTACCTGCAAGCAGTGCGGCCACCTCAATCCCGCGCCGGCGAAGTACGAGTTCCCCGACACCTGACCCCGGCCGGCATGGCCGGCTACAATGCCGCCATGCTCAAGATCGACACCCACGCCCACTACCTGCCCCGCGATTGGCCGGACCTCGCCGCCAAGTACGGCGACAACCGTTTTGCGGTGATCCATCACGGCGACGACGGCCGGCATCGTATTTACAAGGACGGCAAGTTCTTCCGCGAGATCTGGCCCAAGACCTGGGATCCGGAAGAGCGCATCGCCGACTACGCACGCTTCGGCGTGCAGGTCCAGGTGATCAGCACGGTGCCGGTGATGTTCAGCTATTGGGCCAAGCCGCACCATGCGCTGGAACTGCACCAGTCGCTCAACGACCACATGGCCGAAACCTGCCGCACGCACCGACGGCACTACGCCGGCATCGGCACGGTGCCGCTGCAATCGCCCCGCCTGGCCATCCAGGAACTCGAACGCTGCATGGACCAGCTCGACCTGCAGGGCGTGCAGATCGGCTCGCACGTCAACGACTGGAACCTCGACGCACCCGAACTCTTCGAGTTCTTCGAGGCCGCACAGGACCTGAACGCCGCCATCCTGCTGCACCCCTGGGAAATGATGGGCACCGACGACATGCCCAAGTATTGGCTGCCCTGGTTGGTCGGTATGCCGGCCGAACTCTCGCGCGCCGCCTGCTGCCTGATCTTCGGCGGCGTGCTCGAACGCCTGCCGCGCCTGAAGATCTGCTTCGCCCACGGCGGCGGCAGCTTCCCGTACACGATCGGCCGCATCGAACACGGCTTCAACATGCGCCCCGACCTCGTCGCGACGGACAACCCGCGCAACCCGCGCGAATACCTGCCGCGCATGTACTTCGATTCCTGGGTCGCCGATCCGCGCGCGCTGCGCTACCTGATCGATACCGTCGGCGTCAGCCGCACCATGCTGGGTACCGACTATCCTTTCCCGCTCGGCGAACAGGAACCCGGCGCCGGCATCGCGGCGATGGGTCTTTCGCAGGCCGAGCAGGAACGCATCTACCACGGCACCGCACTGGAATGGCTGGGTCTGCCGCTGTCGAGGTTCGCGTGAACGCGCATCCGACCAGAACGCCTCGTTTCCCTTCTTCTGTCACGCCATGACCGACCTTTTTTCCGCCGATCACGCCCAAGGCCTGGACGCCTCCGATCCTCTACGCGCGTTCCGCGACGAATTCCTGATTCCGAAGCATGCGGGCCGCGAACAGTTGTATTTCTGCGGCAATTCACTCGGCCTGCAGCCGAAGGCCGCGCGCCCGGCGCTGATGGACGAACTCGACAACTGGGCCGAACACGGCGTCGAAGGGCATTTCCAGGGGCGCTATCCCTGGATGCCATACCACGCCTTCGTGCGCGACTCGCTGGCCGAATGCGTCGGCGCCTTGCCCTCCGAAGTGGTCGCGATGAACTCGCTGTCGGCGAACTTGCACCTGCTCATGGTGAGTTTCTATCGTCCCACGCGCGACCGCCCCGCCATCCTGATCGAAGCCGGCGCCTTCCCCTCCGACCGTTATGCGGTCGAATCGCAGATCCGCTTTCACGGCTTCGACCCCGCGACCGACCTGATCGAGATCGAAGGCGACGAAGCCGACGGCACCATCTCGCGCGAGGCACTCGAACGCGTCTTGGCCGAACAAGGCCATCGCATCGCGCTCGTATTGTGGCCGGGCGTGCAATATCGGACAGGCCAGGCTTTCGACCTGAAGGAACTGGTCGGCTGGGCGCACAGCCAGGGCGCCGTCATCGGCTTCGACCTGGCCCACGGGGTCGGCAATCTTGCGTTGCAGTTGCACGACAGCGGCGTCGATTTCGCCGTCTGGTGCAGTTACAAATACCTGAACTCCGGCCCGGGCGCGATCGCCGGCGCCTTCGTGCACGAACGGCATGCACGCAGCGACCGTCCGCGCTTCGCCGGCTGGTGGGGCCACGACCAGGCCACGCGTTTCCGCATGGGCCCGCAGTTCGTGCCTACGCCCGGCGCCGATGGCTGGCAGCTCAGCAATCCGCCGATCTTCGCGTTAGCGCCGTTGCGCGTATCGCTGGAGATTTTCCAGCGCGCCGGCATGCAGAACCTGCGGCAGAAGTCCGAGAGACTGACCGGGTACCTGGAAGCGCTGATCCGGCAACGGCTGGGCGATGTGCTGCAGATCGTCACGCCAAAAGAAGCGGCGCGCCGCGGCTGCCAGCTATCGCTGCGCGTGAAGGGCGGCCGGGAGCGCGGACGCGCGCTGTTCGAACACTTGATGTCGCAGGGCATCGTCGGCGACTGGCGCGAACCCGACGTGATCCGTATTTCGCCGACGCCCTTGTACAACCGTTTCGAGGATGTGCGGCTTTTCGTCCTCGCGGTGGAGGCATGGGCCGCAGGCGGGTCGCCGGAGCGCTGAGCATGCTCGATCTCCGGCGTGACTCCTTCAGCCAGCTGCGCGACGTCCTGCGCTGGCGAGTCGCGCTGGTGCTGTCGGTATTGATCTCGGTGTTGATGGTGATCCTCGGGGGCCTCAATACACGGATGGGACTGGCCGATACGGCGCTGCTGGCCTGGGTAGTGCTGGGCATCGCCGTCGTCTGCATCCTTGGCCTGCTGGTCCTGCCCAAAGCGCAGGGCGGCACCTTGTTCTTCCTGTCCATCGCCCTCTTGCTGGTGGTGGTGATGGCCTTCGGCCTGTATCACGGCCGCAACATGCAGCACTGGGCCTACATCTTTCCGCCGGTTCTGATTTTCCTCGTGCGCTCCGGCCCGGCGTTGGCCGGCATGATCGTTTTCGGAGCCTATGCGTCCGCCGTCACGGCATTGTTGCTGCCGGCGATCGAAGTCGTGCGCTTCGCCAGCGGCTACGGCCTGCTGGTCTGTTTCATGTACACCTATGCCTTGCTGCAAGAACGCGCCGCTTCGATGCTGCGCTACCACTCGGATCACGACGCCCTCAGCAATTGCCTGAACCGGCGCACCTTCAACGAAGCGCTGGAGGCCTTGGCTAGCCCGCGCAGCACGGCGCGCAGCTGCACCTTCCTGCTGATCGACATCGATCACTTCAAGTCGATCAACGACCAGCACGGCCATCTGGTCGGCGATCGCATCATCACCCAGGTGGCGGCCGAACTCGGTCGTCTGCTCGACCCCGGCACGCCCCTGTTCCGCTATGGCGGCGAGGAATTCGCCGTGATGCTGGTCGACGCCGGCGACGAGGTCGGGCCTGCATTGGGCGAACGCCTGCGCGCGCATGTCGCTGCCTGCGATTTCCAGGGAGTCCAGGTCACCGTCAGCATAGGCGTCGGGCGCTGGCACGCCGGACAGGGCGGATTGTCCGTCGCGCTGGACCAGGCCGACCAGGCGCTATACGACGCCAAGCGCGGCGGGCGCAATCGCAGCGTCGCCTTCGCTCCTTCCACCGGTGCGACGCGTTCGGATCCATCTCCCGCCGTTTCGCTCCATTGAACCCACTCGTCAGCTAGGACATCGAATGCAGGCTGGTTCGCAGACAATCACCGTCATCGGCGCCGGCCTGGCGGGCGCCTTGCTCGCGACCCTCCTGGCGCAGCGTGGCTGGCAGGTCGAAGTGTTCGAAAAACGCGGCGACCCGCGACGCAAGGGTTACGAGGGCGGTCGCTCGATCAATCTGGCGCTCGCCGAGCGCGGTCTGCATGGATTGCGCCAGGCCGGTCTCACCGATGAAGTGATGGCGCAGGCCGTGATGATGCGCGGCCGCATGGTGCATCCGCTCGACGGCCCGACGCAGTTGCTGCGCTATGGCAAGGACGATTCCGAGGTCATCTGGTCCGTGCATCGTGGCCGTCTCAACATCGCCCTGCTCGACGCCGCCGAAGCTGTGGGCGCCCGCCTGCGTTTCGACGCACGCTTGGAAGCGGTGGATTTCGACGCCCGGCGTTTCACCGTCGTCGACGAATCCGGCGAGCGTCGCGAAGAACACGCGTTCTCCGTTCTGCTCGGCGCCGATGGCGCCGGTTCGGGACTACGGCATGCAATGAATAGCGTGGTCGCCATCAACGAGCGTTTCGAACCGCTCGGCCATGGCTACAAGGAACTTGAGATCCCGCCGGCGGCCGACGGCGGATTCCGCATCGAGCCCAATGCGCTGCATATCTGGCCGCGTGGCGGCTACATGTGCATCGCCTTGCCCAATACCGAGAAGACTTTCACCGTCACTTTGTTCCTGCCTTACGAGGGCGAAGCCCCGAGTTTCGCCACGCTGCCAGATGTCGGCGCCGCCCATGCGTTCTTCGCCAGCGATTTTCCCGACGCCCTGCCCCTGATCCCTGAGTTCGATGCGGACTGGTCGAACAACCCGACCAGCGGGCTCGGCACCCTCTACCTCGATGCCTGGCGCCTCGATGGACGCGCCGTGTTGCTGGGGGATGCTGCGCACGCGATGGTGCCCTTCCACGGCCAGGGCATGAACTGCGCCTTCGAGGACTGCCTCGCACTGGTGCGCCACATCGAAAACGCCGCCGGCTGGGACGAAGCCTTCGCCGGCTTCGAAGCCGAGCGTCGTCCCAATGCCGCCGCCATCCAGGCGATGGCGCTGGAGAACTACATCGAGATGCGCGACCGGGTCGACGATCCGGATTTCCTGCTTCAGCGGCAACTCGAGCGCGTACTGGCCGAACGCCATCCAGGCCTGTTCGTTCCGCGCTACTCCATGGTCAGTTTCATGCGGGTGCCCTACGCGACGGCTCTGGAGCGTGGCCGAACCCAACGGGCCTTGCTGGCCGAGAGCACAGCCGGTTGTCGCAACCTCGATGAGATCGATCTGGGCGCGGCCGACGCCCGGGTGCGTGCCCGCCTGACGCCACTGCCGGAAGAAGCCTGAGGGCCGGGACTTGGCGGCATCGGGCCGGGGGAGTAGCCTGAACCGTTCCTGACCCTGGAACCGCGCGTGAAACCCGTCCTGCTCGCCGAGGCTTCCCAGACGCGCCGACGCGCCCTGTCGGCCTTGCTGGCACAACACGGATTCGGCGTCACGGCGGTGGCCTCGCTGGGAGAGGCCTACGCCTATCTGCAGCGCATGAACCTCAGCACGGTGAACGTCGAGGCGGTGCTTTTCGGTTGGCCGGACTACACCGACGGGTCGGCCGAAGATGTGTTCGGCTTGCTGCACAGCGATCGCTTCGAACACTTGCCCGTACTCGTGCTCGCGGACACCAACGACTCCGCAGCGGTCAACTGGCGCATGACGCGCCCGCGCAGCGCGCTCCTGCTCTGGAGCGACTACATGGAAACCGGCGCGGCGCTCGAACAGCTGCTGCTGCCGACCGCACCCACCGGGAACCTGAGCCTGGGCGTCGGCGGTCCCGCCTTGCGCGTGCTCTTCGTCGACGACTCGGCCACCATCCGTGCCGGCTACTCCAAGCTCCTGCAGCGGCAAGGCTATATCGTCGAGATCGCCAGCAGCGTGGCCGAGGGCCTGCAGAAAGCGCAGAAACACTCGTTCGACATCGCCATCATCGACTACCTGATGCCGGAACAGAACGGCACCGCGCTCATTTCGGCGTTGCGCAACAACCCCGACACCGCGCACATCCTCTGCGCGACGATCACCGGTACTTATTCCGACGCCGTCATCCACGAGTCCCTGTCCTGCGGCGCCGTGGAGTGCCTATTCAAGAGCGAGGCCAAGGACCTGGTGCTGGCGCGCATCGCTTCGCTGGCACGCACGATCATCGATGCCAAGGCGATCGACCATGAGCGTCGACGCCTGCAGGGCATCCTGTCGTCGGTGGGCGATGGCGTGTACGGTGTCGCGCCGGACGGCACGATCCAGTTCGTCAATCCGGCCGCGCTCGACCTGTTGCACTACTCGCGCGCCGAAGATCTTGTCGGTCGCAACGCCTTCGAAGCTTTCCATCATTCGAACGAGGATGGTTCGCCCGCCACGCGCGCCACTTCCTACCTCAACCAGTGTTACGCCAACGGCAGCGACATCACCGCCTGGCAAACCGTGTTCTGGACCGCGCACCGGCGCAGCATCCCGGTCGAGTGTACGGTGCACCCCTTGCGCGAGGACGGCGAGCGCACCGGTTCGGTCGTCGCTTTCCGCGACATCTCGGCGCGGCGCCGGCTGGAAGACGAACTGCGCTGGCAGGCCGAACACGATGGCCTGACCAAACTCAACAACCGCACGTGGTTCGAATCCCAGCTCGAACAGGAAATCGGCCGGCTGCGCCGCACTGGCCAGACTTCGCTGCTGCTGTTCATCGATCTCGACCGCTTCAAGTACATCAACGACACCGCCGGCCATACCGCCGGCGATCGCCTGCTGGTCGAAGTCAGCCAGCGCCTGAAGTCGCGCCTTCGCGGCAGCGACTACCTGGCGCGCATGGGCGGCGACGAGTTCGCGGTCCTGTTGACCAATGTCTCGGCGAACGACCTGCCGACGCTGGCCGATGGCTTCCGTCGCGTACTCACGGCCACGCCCTTCACTTACGGCGGCAAGAACTATCGCATCACTCTGTCGGTCGGCGCCGCCAAACTCGATCGCGATACCGGTTCGCTCAATGACGCGATGGCGCATGCGGACATCGCCTGCCATATCGCCAAGAACGCCGGTCGCAACCAGACGCACCTGTACACGCCCGCTTCCGGTCGCCAGGCGGCGATGGATGTCGACCTGGGCTGGTCCGTGCGCCTGGAAGAAGCCCTGCGAACCGATCGCTTCGTGCTCTGCTATCAACCGATCGTGCCCTTGAAAGGCGTCGATCGCGAGCTGGCGACCGGCAATACGCGCGACCTGTGGCTACGCCAGCTCGAGCGCAACGCCGACAGCGATGCCCTGTTCGAAGTCCTGCTGCGCCTGCGCGGCAACCAGGGCGAGCTGATTTCCCCCGGCGCCTTCCTGCCGGCGGCGGAACGCTTCGGCATGATGCCGGACATCGATCGCTGGACGATCGACAACGCACTGAAGGCGATGCGCGAAGTGCGCCATAGCCCGCGTCCCTTCGCGCTGACCATCAACGTTTCCGGCCAGACCTTCGAAAAGGGCGATCTGCCGGCCTACGTGACCAGCAAGATCGTCGAGTACGACATCAATCCGACCCAGTTGGTGTTCGAAATCACCGAATCGCATTCGATCGGCGATCTGGAAAATGCGCAACGGCAGTTGCATGAGCTACGCCAGCTCGGCTGCCAGATCGCCGTGGACGATTTCGGCACCGGCTTCTCGACCTTCGCCTACCTGAAGCAGCTGGAAGCCGACATCCTGAAGATTGACGGTTCGCTGATCCAGGGCCTGCCGGACGATCCGCTGGACCGCACCGTGATCGCGGCACTGACCTCGATCGCCGAAACGGCGAACAAGCGCACGATCGCGGAATGCGTCGAAGACCCTGCCGTGCTGAACTGCCTGTACGAATGCGGCGTCGACTACGTGCAGGGTTATGCGATCGGCATGCCGCGCCTGCACCTGTCCTTGGCCCTCTCGGCGGCCGATCCGCACCTGCCCGATGCCCTGCCCGCCGCCGGCTGAGGCATCGATCGCGCCCATCTGCGAGAATCCCGGCACAACCTTTCCGCACGCGAGTCAGGGATGACCGCCAGTTTCCTCTGGTACGACCTAGAAACCTTCGGCCGCGATCCGCGGCGTACGCGTATCGCGCAATTCGCAGCGATCCGTACCGATGCGGAGCTGCGCCAGATCGGCGAACCGATCTCGATCTTCTGCCGGCCCGCCGACGACCTGCTGCCCTCGCCCGAAGCGGTGCTGATCACCGGCATCGCGCCGCAGCAGGCCGAGCGCGATGGATTGCCGGAAGCGGAGTTCTTCGCGCAACTGCAGGAGGAGTTGACCGTCTCCGACACCTGCGCGGTCGGTTACAACTCGCTGCGTTTCGACGACGAATTCCTGCGCTTCGGTCTGTACCGCAATTTCCACGATCCGTACGAACGCGAGTGGCGAAACGGCAATTCGCGCTGGGATCTTCTCGACGTGATGCGCCTGGCCGAGGCCTTGCGCCCGGACGGCATCCAGTGGCCCACCCATGAAGACGGCGCACCGAGCTTCAAGCTGGAACAGCTCGCGGAGGCGAATGGCGTGCGCGAGGGCCAGGCACACGAAGCCCTGTCCGACGTGCGAGCCCTGATCGGCATGGCGCGGCTGTTCCGTACCGCCCAGCCCAGACTCTGGGACTACGCGTTGAAAGCGCGCGACAAGCGCCATGCGACGCAACTGCTCGATCCGCTGGCGATGCGCCCGGTGCTGCATGTCTCCGGGCGCTACCCGGCTTCGCGGCATTGCAGCGCCTTGGTTCTGCCGCTGGCGAGGCATCCGAAGATCGACAGCCGCAGCATCGTTTTCGACCTCGATGCCGATCCGACCGAACTGCTGGAACTCGAGGCAGCGGACATCGCCGGCCGCATCTACACGCCGACGGCCGATCTGCCCGAGGGCGTGGCGCGCATTCCGTTGAAGGAAGTGCATGCCAACCGCTGCCCGATCCTGATTCCGCTGGAACACCTGCGAGGCGCCGACTACGACCGGCTCGGCATCGACCGCGAGCGCTGCGAAGCGCATGCCGAGCGCCTGCGCGCTGCGCCGGCGCTGGCGGAGAAGGTCCGGCGCGTGTTCGCCAAGGAAGCGGCGCGGGCACCCACCGACGCCGACGCCGCGCTCTACGATGGTTTCGTACCCGATGCCGACCGTCGCCTGTTCGCGAAAGTTCGTAGCGCAACGCCTTCGGCACTCGCCTCCATCGCGAAGGACTTCGCCGATCCGCGCTACCCGGAACTGCTGTTCCGGTATCGCGCCCGGAATTACCCCGACAGCCTGGACGCCGACGAGCGCTGGCGCTGGAACGACTACCGACGCAAGCGCCTGTCCGAAGGCTCCGAACTGTCGGAACTCGGGTTCACGTCGTATTACGAACGCATCGCTACGCTGCGCGCAACGCATGCCGAAGGCCCGCCGCAGGCGCTGCTGGACAGCCTGGAGGCCTGGGGACGAAGGATCGAGGAGACGCTATGAGCCAGTATTTCACCGACAAAACCTTCAAGTTCCTGCGCAGCCTGGCGCGCAACAACGAGCGCGAATGGTTCCAGGCGCACAAGGACGATTACGAGCAGCACCTGAAGCTGCCCTTCCAGCGCCTGATCGCCGATCTGCAGCCCGACTTGCTGGCCGTCAGCGAGCACTACCGCGCCGACCCGAAAGGTGTCGGCGGTTCCCTGTTCCGCATCCACCGCGATACGCGCTTCTCGAACGACAAGACGCCGTACAAGCCCTGGGGTGGCGCGCGCTTCTTCCATGCACGCAGCAAGCAGGTCGAAGCGCCGTCCTTCTACCTGCACGTGCAGCCCGGCAACTGTTTCGTCGGCGCCGGCGTCTGGCATCCGGAACCCGATACGCAGAGGAAGATTCGCCAATTCCTGATCGACAACCCGGGCAGTTGGAAGGCCGCCGTGCGCTCGCCCGCCTTCAAGCGCCGCTACGAGATGGATGGCGACAGCCTCAGCCGCCCGCCGCGCGGGTTTCCGGCGGATCACGAATTGATCGACGACATCAAACGCAAGGACTTCGTAGCGACCGCAGCCCTGGAAGATGCGGTGGTGCTCGGGCCCAGGCTGCGCCAGGCCTTGGCCGGGCATTTCCAGGGCTTGGCGCCATTGGTTGACTATCTATGCGCCGCACTTGATCTTGAGTTTTAGGCCTGCATTCAACTAGTTGAGAAGTTTTCCTCACGGTACTTTCAAGGTTTCTGCCGCGCCGCAGCTCCCGCGACGCAGCATCGAAATGTGTTGACCGTCACATACCGATCCGTATAGTCAGGCGCCATACGCTGGCGAAGGGAAGTGCCGGCGACATCCGGGTCGGGGGCACAGGACGAGGCCCCACCCCGCATCGCTTTCCGGGGAGGGAAAACGTGCGCTATCTACTTCTGGCTGCCTTGGCGGCCCTGTCCAACCTGTGCCACGCGCAGGTCACCGGCGTCGCCTTCGTGCATGGCACGGGCTCGCAAACCAACGCTTATGCGGACTACTGGAAACCGGCTTTCGTCGACAACGTGCGCGGCGGCCTGACCACGCCCGCCAACTATGTCGTGATCAATTGCGACTTCACCCAGTACATGTGGGACAGCCGCGCCTCGGGCTGCCTGGCGACGCAACTGACCAACTTCATCAACGCCAAGGGCATCACCCGACTGATCGTCATCACCCATTCGAACGGCGGCAACGTCGTGCGCTGGATCATGTCGAACCCGACCTACGACAGCCGCTACCCGAACATCATCAGCAAGATCGTTCGCGTGAACGCGTTGGCACCCTCGTCTGCCGGTACGCCGCTGGCTGACGCGGTGCTGGCCGGCAATGTCTTCGAAACCTCGCTCGGCTGGCTGCTCGGCTACCAGAACGATGCCGTGCGCCAGCAACAGGTCAGCTGGATGGCGCAATACAACGCGCAGAACCTGTACGGCACCAGCGGGCGTCCGGCCTTGCCCAAGACCTTCCGCAGCGTCGTCGGCACCGACGTCGACTCCGCGATCTGGGACTCGGACTCCTACTGCGGCGGCTATGCCGAGAACGTCGGCCTCGAAACCACGCAGTGGTGGCTGAACTCCTGCTCGGACGGATTCCTGAACTGCACTAGTCAGTCCGCAGCCGGCACGGTCTGGTTCCAGGACAAGACGCGCATGGCAGGCGCCGAACCCTTGTCGCACAACCAGAGCCGCCGCGCCTGCTTCGGCCTGGACACCATTCTTCGCGCCGACATGAAGAGCTGAGGACAGACCATGAACAAGACCCTGATCTTCGCTTTGATTGCTGCATCACTCACATCCCAGGCCTACGCGGCGAACTGGTTGCCGGCCAACGGCAACGACCTGGTCGCGCAGCGCGCTCTTGCCCTGCCGGTGCCGGCCGGCGATTTCGAACGCAAGCCGGTCCATTTCGCCTGGGGACTGGATCCGCACGCCGAGCTTCGCAATGCCGAGCGATTCACCGCCGAAAGCCGCGAATACTGGATGCAGGCCGACGCCGGGGAATTGCGGCGCGGGCTCGATATCGAGACCACGTCGCCCGGCGCCTTGATCCGCCTGAGCCCTGCCGACCACCAGGCCCGTGTCGATCTTTCGATGGTGCGCCTGTCGCGCGGCGGCGAAGCGATCGATGCGCGCAAGGCCTTCGCGCAGTCGGCCGGCGAATCGCAGTTGCGCGAAGCCGGCATGGACGTCAGCGCCGGCACCGCCGTGCTGCGCCTGGAACCCGCGCTCGGCCAGGGCCGTTTCCGCCTGCAGCTCGATCAGGCACGCGGTCGCTACCTCGTGCACGTGTACGAGCCCGATAGCCCCTATCGACTCGATGCTCGCGCCAACCGCGCCAATCTGCTGGCCGGCAATCGGCTCGAGGTCACCGTGGCGATGCGCAAGGCAGACCGCCCGATCGCAACCGCCGAACTTCAGGGGCAGTTGATTTCACCGGCGGGCGCGAACTACGAACTGCGCGTGACGCGTGCGCCTGACGGTTCCTATTCGGCCAGCGCGACCGTGCCGGACGAAGCCCGTAGCGCGCCAGGCCTTTGGGAAGTGCAGCTACTGGCCGGCAGTGTGGAAGGAGGACGACGCATCCAGCGCGACGTGCGTACTGCCGTGGCGATCGCGCAGCCCACGGCGAAGCTCGCCAACGGTTACAGCTTCGACAGCGCGAGCCTGCGCTTGACCGTGCCGCTGCAGGTGGGTTCGACCGGACGCTATCAAGTCGGCGCTACCCTCTACGCCACCGGCAGCGACGGCATCGCCCGCCCGGTATCGCAGGCGCATGGCGCCGCCTGGCTGGACGCCGGTTCGCGTCAGTTGAGCCTGGCCTTCGATCGCGCGCATGTCCCGGGCGGCTATGGCGCCCCGTACGAGGTGCGTTTCCTTGAACTCAAGGACCAGACGCGCCTGGGCACGCTAGAAACGCGCGAACGGGCCGCTCGCATCGCCGACTGATTCGCGCGGCGCGGAAACAAGAGAGAATGGCGGCCGGGCGCAAGCCCGGCCGTTTTCTTTCCGCAGATCCCCGACCGCGCCAGACACCGCATGGATGCCCGCTACTTCCGCTTCGCGGTCTTCTACTTCTTCTACTACGCCGCGCTGGGCGCCTACACGCCTTACGTCGGGCGCTGGGTGGATGCGCTCGGACACAGCGGCTATGTCGTCGGCGGCATGCTGGTGCTATGGTATGGAACGCGCATCATCGCCCCGCCGTTGTGGACGGGCTTCACTTCGAGCAGCGCGACGCCAGGCCACTGGCTCGTCTATGGCGCCGGCCTGACGACACTCCTGTTCGCCGGCTTCCTGCTCGCGCGCGAAGCCTGGCAGCTATTGGCCGTGATGGCCGTGTTCGGCCTGTTCTTCAACGCGATCATGCCGCAGTTCGAAGCGATGACGCTGACCGAACTGGGCGAGCAACGCACGCAGTACGGGCGTATCCGCGTCTGGGGTTCCATCGGCTTCCTGATCGTGGCATCGAGTTTCGGCTGGCTGATGGATCGTCTCGGGAACGCATCCTTCGTCTGGCTGAGCCTGCCTCTTTTCCTGGGCTTGCTGTGCACCAGTTGGCTGCACCGGCGCGACCGCCAACCGGAATCGCAGGAAGCGCCGACGAGCCTGGCCAAATCGCTGCGCAGGCGCGGCGTGAAATCGTTCCTGATGGTAGCCCTACTGATGCAGCTCGCTTTCGGCCCGTTCTACGTCTTCTTCACCCTGCACCTGCAGCGCGAAGGGCACGATGGTTTGGACATCGGCGTGCTCTGGGGGCTGGGCGTGCTGATAGAGATCCTGTTGTTCTGGCACGCACCTCGCCTGATGGAGAAATACGGCGCGCAACGCCTGCTCGGGTTCTGCCTGGCGGTGACGGTGGCGCGCTGGCTGATGACCGCTTTCTTCGCGGCATCCTTGCCCTTGATGGCCCTGACGCAGGCCAGCCATGCCTTCAGTTTCGCCATCTTCCATGCCTGCTGCATGCAACGCATCGGCGAGTTGTTCCCGCCGCGCGAAGTCGCTGCCGGGCAAAGTTTGCTTTACGGCTTCAGTTCGGGCCTAGGAGGCGTGCTCGGTGCGGGCATGGCGGCGGCGATGTGGGAGTGGCGCGGCGGTACGGCGGCTTTCGTCGCTGGCGCGATGGTCGCCGCGATCGCCTGGGGCTTCCATTTCGCGAGCTGCCGGGCGCGCGAACGCGCCTCGGCAGCATGACGATCGCTACCAGCCGAGCTGGCGATTGAGGCTGGCGACATCGTAGTAATCGGCCTGATAGAAGATCTTGCCGTCCTTGACGCGCATGATGGTGCCGCCCTTGATATTGACCTTCTGTTGCGAGGCCGGGATGCCGGCCCACGTACCGGTATTGGTGCCGGTGAGCTGCCATTCGTAGGCGATGCCGTTGCCCTGGATGATCGGGTCGCCGCGCAGCGTCCATTCCAGATCCGGCATCGCCCTCATCAGGACGCCGATGACGTTGTCTTCGGCTGCCTGGCGTCCTCGTTGCACTTCGCCGACGGAAACATCCAGATACAGCACGCCTTCGTCCAGATACGAGCCCGCGCCGGGAATATCGTGCGCGTTCCACGCGGACAGATAATCGTCCAGGAGTTTGTCCATCGCCTGCACGGAGGCCTCGGGCGCCGGTGTCGGTGCGGGCGCTGTCGCCGCAGCGCTGGCCGACGGCATCGCGGGTTTCGCCTCCGGCGCCGGCGGTTCGGGCGCTTTGGCGCAAGCCAGCAACAGCAACGTGGAAGACAGCATGAGGGGGATTCGGTATTGCATGCGTGGCTCCGGAAAATTCAAGGCGAATCGCCGCTCGGGGACGCCGAGTCCACGAGCCAGCGGCTATAGGGAACGCAGGATCGGCCGCCGCAGCGGGCAGTCGGCAGGTGGCTGAAGCTCACCCGGTCCAGCGCGTCGACGCCCAGTTCGGCGCAGCGGGCGGGATCGAGCAAGCGTCCCTCGCGACAGACCGAGGCGACGACCGGCATCGTGCTCGCCGCCGCCGACAACTGGGCCTGCACCCGTGGCTTCAGCGACCATGACATGAACGCGTACGCGCAATTCGGGTGTCGCGCCGTCGCTTTCAACATCGCCGCGTCTATCCAGCCGGTACTTCCTTCGGCAGGCAGGGTCATCGCCACGCTGTTGCCTTCGTCGCGCAGGCGATCGAACAAACGGACGGTAGCCGCCATCGCCACGACGGACGCCTGCTGGAAATCGGCCAGCTGTCCGGCCTCGCCCTCGCTGCGGACGGAATGCAGCAAGGCACGTTGGCCCTGCAAGAGTTCCACGGCGGCGGCGAACTGTCGCTCATCGAGTTCGAACGGATCGGCGATTGCCAGCGAAGGTTGCCGCACGCGCAGCACCAGGGCCGCGTCGGCGATGCTCGCCGCATCGACAGCAGACTGGATGCGACCGGCATTCGTCCTGCCGTCCGGCAGGTTCTGCGCGTCGTAAAGCACGGACCAGCCAGTGATGGGTTGCGGAAACACCCTCGGGTCGTACAAGAGGACATGCGCGCCTGCCTGGAACGGCACGGCATACCTGGCGCCGAACTGGCTCAACCATGGCATGTCGGCGAATTTCGGAGCCAGGGCGGACAGGCCAGGCAGTCGGCGTACATCCAGCGGCTGCACGACGCCACCCTGCACCAGTTGAACGCCGACGATGCCGTCGGCAACGACCAGATCGATCGTTTCGCGCTGCGCCTTGGCGATGAACTCTTCCGCGCTTCCGGCGCCGGCAATGTTCAGGCGACATCCGGTGCTGCGTTCGAACTCATCGAACCAGGCGCCGCGCGGCCGTTCTGCCGATCTGCCGGCGTAAGCCGACGGCAGCAGGACGCCGAGCTCGGCTTCGAGCGGATATACCGCCGGGGCCGCGTCGGCGGTCTCGTCCTTGTCCGAGTCCGGCCGCGCGCAAGCCGCCAGGCAGGCGATCGCCATCAACAGCAATAGTCTGTTCCGGCCTGCCATCACGGGGGAAAGGAATGTTCGGGGGACTCCAGCTTGCCCATCCGGCCGCGCCGGGGCAAGCGCCTGCCTCAGTCGTTGGATACGCCGTGAGGCACATGGCCGGTGGCGACGTGTCGACGCGCATTTTCGACGTTGTGACTGGAGTCGTCGAAGAAGATGTCGGCGCCGAAAGCCTGGAGGAAAGGTCCCTTGTCGCGCCCGCCGAGGAACAGGGCTTCATCGATGCGCACGCCCCAATCGCGCAAGGTCAGGATGACCCGCTTGTGCGCCGGCGCCGAACGCGCCGTGACGAGGGCGGTGCGTATCGGCGAGTCTTCGACCGGAAACGCCTGTTGGAGATCGTGCAGCGCGGCGAGGAAGCCGCGGAAAGGCCCGCCCGAGAGCGGCTCATGCGCACGCCGCGATTCGTGCGCATGGAAAGCCGCCAGCCCGTCCTGCTGGGAGACGCGCTCGGATTCGTCGCTGAAGATCACCGCGTCGCCGTCGAAAGCGATGCGCAGCTGATCGTGCGCCTCAACGGCAGAATGCCCCGCACCGCGCTCGCCGCCGTCGGTCTTGTCGCCCGGTCTCGAGGTGAGGATGGTCGCGGCGGCCACGCCTTGCCGGAGCGCGTTGCGCACCGATTCGGGATTCGCCGACAGGAACAACTGGGCGCCGAAGGGATGGATATAGGGCGCCGTCGGCGCGCCGCTGGTGAACACCGCCCTGGCGATGCCCAGGCGATAGTGTTCGATGGCGTTGAAGATGCGCAGACCGGTGTCGGAAGAGTTGCGCGACAGCAGGATGACTTCGACGCGAGGCCGGTCTTCCGGCGCTCCCTGATTCAGGGCCAGCAGCTTGCGGACGAGCGGGAACGCGATACCCGGCGACAGGATCTCGTTCTCGCGCCGCCGCTGGAACTCGGCGTACGCATCGACGCCCTCCTTCTGGTAGAGGTCGTGCCCTTCTTCCAGGTCGAACAGGGCTCGCGCGGTGATGGCCACGACGAGTCGCCCGCCCGCATGGATCGGCGTGGCCGTACCCAGCGGATGTTGTGTCGACGGAAGGTCCCTGCTCATGCGGCCATTGTGCCCCGAGCCGTCTCGTGCGCTGCGATCATCAGGTGACGAACTGCTCGTTGAGGATGCGCTCCTCGAGGTTGTGCTCGGGATCGAACAGCAGGGTCACGGTGCGATCGCGCGACTCGCGCACGCTGACCTCCACGACATTGCGAACTTCGTGCGAGTCGGCGGTGGCGCTGACGGGCCGCTTGTAGGGGTCCAGTACCTCCAGGCGCACTTCCGTATCCGATCGCAGGATGGCGCCGCGCCAGCGCCTCGGCCGAAACGCCGCGATCGGCGTCAGCGCGATGACCGCCGATCCCAAAGGCAGGATCGGGCCATGGGCCGAAAAATTGTATGCCGTACTGCCGGCCGGCGTTGCCACCAGCACGCCATCGCAAACCAACTCGTCCAGGCGCGGTTGGCCGTTCAAATGCACGCGCAGCTGTGCGGTCTGGCGGGTCTGTCGCAATAGCGACACTTCGTTGTAGGCGAGAAAGCTGCTGCTGGTGCCGGCCTCGGTCACGGCCGTCATTTCCAGCGGACGCAGGACGGCTGCCTGCGCGGCGCGCAAGCGCATGGACAATTCGTCGGGACGATAATGGTTCATCAGGAACCCGACCGTGCCGAGTTTCATGCCGTAGACCGGTACGCCGCGCCCACCATGCCGGTGCAAGGTCTGCAGCATGAACCCGTCGCCGCCCAGCGCGCAGATGACATCCGCCGTTTCCGGCGGATGCTGAGCGTGCCGAGCGGTCAGGTATTCGAGCGCCGCCTGCGCCTCCGGCGCGGGACTGGCGAGAAAGGCGATGCGCGGCTCGTCAGGCAGTGGCATGCGTCACGTCTCCGATTCGGCCATGAGCATAGCCGATGCTCCCGCGTTAGCGGAAACATCGGGCTGTCGTGCAGCAATCGCCTCGATCAACCGGCGCGCGCGCCTGCCGAAGCGATCTGGGCCAGGCGACGCACGGCGACAGACAGGGTGGCGAAATCCATGCTGCGCAAATTGCGCATGTCGGCGAACATGCTCAGCGTGTACTTCAGCGCCGCGTCGTCGCGGGCCAGCCACTGACCCACCAGAGCACCCGGCGGAGTGCCGGGTGCGGCCGATCCCAGGACAAGGCCGACCAAGGAGCGTTGTTGCGCCTGCAGTTCGTCGCGCAACACACCGCGCGCCTGCGCATGCCAACGGCCATCGACCGGCAGTTTCTCCACGTTGTCCATCAACCATTTGCTGTGCAGGGCATCGGACAGGGCGAAATAAACCTCGCCGACGTCGGCGACGCCGAGACGACGCTCGATCGCGACCTCGACGATGTCCATGCCATAGGTCAGATACGGCAAACAGGCGAGCGACCGCGCGAGTTCCGGTGGGAAACCCAATCCGGTCCAGTGCTCGACATGCGCTGCATGGCAGCCTGGCTCTCGGCTGGCAGGATGCGCGGCAGGGCCGCGCGCAGCTGCCGCATCGGCTCGCCGTAGCGCTCCACCATCGCGGCGATATTGAGGCTCTCGCCCGGACGATTGAGCAGCCAGCGCGTCATGTTGCGCTGCAGATGCCAAAGATCGCTGAGCGCCTCGATCTGCGCCGCCTCGGGCACCTTCAGGTCGTGCCCGTCGATGCTCGCCCATAGGTCGCGCGCATCCAGCACCTCGCGCGTAATGCTGTAGGCCTTGGCGATCTGCGCCGGCGTCTCCCCCGCGTCCTCCTGCATGCGCAGGACGAAGGTCGAACCCATGCGGTTGACCATCGAATTGGTCACGGCGGTCGCGATGATCTCGCGGCGCAAGCGATGGTTCTCCATGTCGGCGGAGTACCGTTCCTGCAGCGCTTTCGGGAAATAGCGCACCAGCTCCTTCGACAGGTACGGATCTTCGGGCACGTCCGAATCGAGCAGCTCGTTGAAGATGACGATCTTGTCGTAGGACAGCAGCACCGCCAGTTCCGGTCGCGTCAGGCCCTGGCCGCGCGACTTTCGGTCGGCCAGCTCGCTGTCGCTGGGCAGGAACTCGATGGCGCGATCGAGCAGCCCTTGCGATTCCAGCGTGCGGATGAAATGCCCGAAGGAACCGAGGCGCGACGCGCTCATCGCCTCCATCAGGCTGATCGCCTGGTTCTGCCGGTAGTTGTCGTTCAACACCAGGTCGCCGACCTCGTCTGTCATGCTGGCGAGCAAGGTATTGCGCTGTTCCATGCCGAGATCGCCGCGCTGCACGACGGCGCCGAGCAGGATCTTGATGTTGACCTCGTGGTCGGACGTGTCGACACCGGCCGAGTTGTCGATGAAGTCGGTATTGAGCAGCACGCCGGCATGAGCGGCTTCGATGCGGCCGCGCTGGGTCATGCCCAGGTTACCGCCCTCGCCCACCATCCTGCAACGCAGCTCGTTGCCGTTGACGCGCAAGGCATTGTTGGCGCGGTCGCCGACTCGGCATGGTCTCCGCGGTCGGCCTTGACGTAGGTGCCGATACCGCCGTTCCACAACAGGTCGACCGGCGCCTTCAGGATCGCGTCATCAGGTCGGTCGGCGTCATCTGCTCGGCGTCGCTTTCGATCGCCAGCGCCGCCTTGATCTCCGGCGACAGCGGAATCGTCTTGGCGCCGCGCGCATAGACGCCGCCGCCAGCCGAAATCAGCGACTTGTCGTAATCGTCCCAGCTCGAGCGAGGCAGTTTGAAATGCCTGTCGCGTTCGACGAAGAGCACAGCGATGGTATTCGGATCCAGGAAAATATGCCGGTGATCGAACGCCGCCAGCAGGCGGATATGCTTGGACAACAGCATGCCGTTGCCGAACACGTCGCCGGACATGTCGCCGATGCCGACGCAGGTGAAGTCCTGGTTCTGGCAGTCGACGCCGAGCGCACGGAAATGCCGCTTCACCGACTCCCACCCGCCCTTGGCGGTGATGCCCATGCCCTTGTGGTCGTAACCGACCGAGCCACCCGAAGCGAAGGCGTCGTCCAGCCAGAAACCATGTTCGGCAGAGATCCCGTTGGCGATGTCGGAGAAGGTCGCCGTGCCCTTGTCCGCCGCGACGACGAGATACGGATCGTCCTGGTCGTGGCGCACGACGTCGGCCGGCGGCACGATGCGCCCATCGACGATGTTGTCGGTGATGTCGAGCAGGCCGTTGATGAATCGCTTGTAGCAGGCGATGCCTTCCGCCAGCACCGCGTCGCGATCGCCGCCCATCGGCGGACGTTTGACGAAGAAGCCGCCCTTGGAGCCGACCGGCACGATGACGGTGTTCTTGACCATCTGCGCCTTGACCAGTCCCAGCACTTCGGTGCGGAAATCCTCGCGTCGATCGGACCAGCGCAGACCGCCGCGGGCCACCGGACCAAAACGCAGGTGCACGCCTTCGACGAAGGGCGAATAGACGAAGATCTCGCGGTAGGGACGCGGTTTCGGCAAATCCGGCAAAGCCGCCGGATCGAACTTGAAGCTGACGTAATCCTTGTGGGTTCCGCCCTCGCCCTTGCGCTGGTAGAAGCTGGTGCGCAGGGTCGCGTTGATCGCCGTCATGAAGCCGCGCAGGATGCGGTCCTCGTCGAGGCTGGAAACCTTTTCGAGCGTGATGGCGAGAGCATCGAGACGGGCATCGATCTGCGCCTCGCGATCGAGCGCGCGGTCGGCGCCCATCTCTTCGAGGATCGTCGCCAGTTTTTCGCGCTCGGCAACCGGCACCACCTCGGTCAGCGAAAGGCGAAGTGCCTCGCAGGTCTTGGCATCGGCCTTGGCGTCGCGGCCCGGTTCGAAACGCGCCTCGAACAACTCGACCAGCAGGCGGGCGATCAACGGATAACGCGCCAGCGTTTCTTCCATGTAGACCTGCGAGAACGTCACGCCGGTCTGCAACTGGTACTTGCAGTAACCGCGCAACATCGCGACCTGGCGCCAGCTGAGGCCGGCGGCCATGACCAGACGGTTGAAACCGTCGTTCTCGGCGTCGCCGCGCCAGACGGCGGCGAATGCGTCCTCGAAGCGCGCACGCACGCCTTCGACGTTCACCTGGCCGGACAGCGGTTCGACTTCGAAATCCTGGATGACGACGCGGCCACCCTCGCCATCGATTTCGTAGGGATGCTCGCTGTTGATGCGCAGGCCGAGGTTCTCCAGCATCGGCAGCGCATCGGACAGGGCGATCTCGCGGCCGAGCCGGAACAGCTTGAAACGCAGTTCGCCTTCGCCGCTGCGATAGAGCGAGAGGCGCAGCGCCTTGTCGTCCGACAGCGACGCGGCCTGCAGCAGGTCCGCCGCGGCCAGCTCGGGCGTCACCGATTCGACATAGCCGGCCGGCAAGGCCTTGCCGAAGCGTTGCAGCAGCTTCAGGCCCTGCTCTTCGCCATGCTGCGCGAGTAGTTGTTCGCGCAGTTCGTCGTGCCAGTTGCGCACGATGCGCGCCAGCTCGGCTTCGAGAGCGGCGTGGTCGACCTGCACCTTTTCGCCGCTCTTCGGGCGGATGATCAGGTGCAACTGCGCCAGCGGCGACTTCGCCGATCTGGATGTTCGTATCGAGGCGCTCGCCCTTCAATTCGCGCATCAGCAGCGCTTCAATGCGCTGGCGGATCTCGGTGTTGAAGCGGTCTCGCGGGATGTAGACCAGGGCCGAATAGAAGCGGCCGTATCGGTCGCGGCGCAGGAACAGGCGCGGACGCACGCGTTCCTGCAGGCTCAGGATGCCGAGGCTGGTTCGCGTGAGTTCGTCGGCGTTGGCCTGGAACAGCTCGTCGCGCGGCAGGGTTTCGAGGATGTGCTTGAGCGCCTTGCCGCTATGTCCGCTTTCGGCCAGGCCGGAGGCGCGCATGACGTCCTCGAAGCGATGGCGCACGACCGGAATGTCCCAGGGACGCCGGTTGTAGGCGCTGGAGGTATACAGGCCGAGGAAACGCTGTTCGCGCACGGCGCGGCCTTCCTTGTCGAAGATCAGCACGCCGATGTAGTCCATGTAGCCGGCGCGATGCACGGTGGAGCGGGCGTTGGTCTTGGTCAGGATCAGCGGATCCATCGTCGCGCCTTTCGGCAGGTCGGCGGCCGCCAAGCCCGTCAACGGACGTGGGGCGGCTTCGTCGTCCTTGCCGCGCATCAGGCCCAGGCCCGTACCCTGCACCGGACAGAGCATGGGCTTGCCGTCGCGCGGGGCGACTTCGTACTCGCGATAGCCCAGGAAGGTGAAATGGTTGTCGGCCGCCCAGTGCAGGAAGGCCTGCGCTTCGGCGCGCTGTTCGTCGCCGACGGGCATCGTACGACTGCCGAGTTCGTCGGCGATCGATTCCATCTTCGTCCGCATTTCCTTCCAGTCCGACACGGAGGCGCGCACGTCGTCGAGCGACTGCGCGATCTCGTCGCGCAGTCGGCGCAGCGATTCCTCGTCGCCCTGGCGATCGATCTCCAGATGCATGAAGGACTCCGCGGCGCCGCTACCGACGGCGAGCAGCCGCCCGGAGGCATCGCGCTGCAAGGAGACCACCGGATGCACGATGCCGTGCAGGGCGATGCCGCGCTGGGCCAGAAGCATGCTCACCGAATCGACCAGGAAGGGCATGTCGTCGTTGACGATCTGCACGATGGTGTGGCCGCTGTCGGTCGCACCTTCGGCGACCGCATCGGACACCTGGATCAGCGTCTGGCCCGGCGAACGTTGCTGCGCGGCGGCCAGGGCCGAAAGCGCGATGCCGGCCCAATACGCCGCCGGACGCAAAGAAAGCTCTTCCTCGGGCAGGCGGGCGAAATAGGCCTGGGTGAAATCGCGGGCCATGCCCTGTTCGGTCGTCGGCGATTTCGCCTGCACGGTCGCGAGGATGGAATCGAGGGAGGCGGCTACGGTCTGGGCGTTCATGAAACGCGGTTCTCGGGCTTTCAGAAAGTGCGAAATTGTACCCGGTACGGCTGGCCGACGAGTAGCTCGCCCTGCCCAAAGTCACCCTCACGAACGGACGATTCCGCCGTCCAGCCCGAGGCCTAGAATCGCGCCCTGCACCGCGCGCTGCGCAAGGACCAAACCATGACCCAGACCCGCAACGTCCTGTCGCCGACGATCGCGGTCGCCGCCTATGCGGCCGTCTATTCGCTTTCGCTATACGCCCTTTCGCTGCAGCCGGGCTTCTCTCTGATCGAGCCCCTGTTCGTGCTGGGCGTACTCGGCATCGCCATGCCCGTGCTGGCGGTGGCCCTGACCCGCAACGCCCGAAACCCCGGCCCATCCGCGCGCCCCATCGGTACGCGCGAAACCCTGGCGAGCCTCGGCTACCTGGCGCTGTTCGCGTTGTTCGTTCTCGGCTTCGGCTTCAGCGTCATCAACGAGGCCATCGCCGACGAACCGACCCGCTCGCTGGCCAAGCTCGGTGTCAAGCTGGCGACGATGGTCGCATTGCCTGTCGCGTTGCTCGCGATGTTCGGTCACCGCTGGCGCGACACGCTGGCGCCGGGATGGAGTTGGCCGAAGCATGGCCGCGCGCTGATCGGCGTCGGACTCGCGCTGCTCGCCTTTCAGGCGGTGTTCGGCCGCGGCTTGCAGAGCCTCGACGCCTTGCAACCTGCATGGAGCACGATGGCGTGGGCGATTCCCGCCTGCTTCCTGCTGGCCAGTCTGGAGGCAGGCTTGTGCGAGGAAGTGCTGTTCCGCGTGTTCCTGCAGACCCGGCTTGCGGCCTTCCTGAAATCGGAACTGGGCGCGATCGCCATCGGTTCCTTGCTGTTCGGCTTGGCGCATGCGCCCGGCCTGTACCTTCGCGGCGCGGCACTGATGGAAGGCGCTGGCGGACAACCGACGCTGCTCTGGTCGCTCGCCTATTCGATCGCGATCATTTCCCCGGCCGGCATCCTGTTCGGCGTGCTGTGGTCGCGCACGCGCTCACTGGCCCTGATCGTCGTGCTGCATGGCCTGACCGATACCCTGCCCCATCTGGCGCCCTTCATCGAAACATGGGCATCGCACTGAATCCGGCCAGGAAACGGAGAAGCCCCGCCGAAGCGGGGCTTCCCGTCGTCCATCCGCCACTGCGCTTCAGCGCAGGCCGGTCTCGTTGCGGGCGATGACCAGGCGCTGGATTTCCGACGTGCCTTCGTAGATCTCGGTGATTTTCGCGTCGCGGAAGTACCGCTCGAGCGGCATTTCCTTCGAATAGCCCATGCCGCCGTGAATCTGCACCGCCTGGTGGCTGATCCACATGGCCGCTTCCGAGGCCGTCAGCTTGGCGATGGCGGCTTCGTTGCTGAAACGCGCGCCGCCCTTCTCGAACTCGCCTTTCTGCCAGGCCGCGCGCAGCGTCAGCAGCAGGGCCGCGTCGAGCTTGCATTTCATGTCGGCGATCTTGGCCTGCGTCATCTGGAAGGTACCGATCGGCGCACCGAACGCCTTGCGCTCCTTCACGTAGGCGAGCGTCGCTTCGTAGGCGGCGCGGGCGATGCCGATGGCCTGCGAGGCGATGCCGATGCGGCCGGCGTCGAGCACGCCCATGGCGATCTTAAAGCCATGGCCCTCTTCGCCCAACACGTCGTCGGCGCTGCACACGTAGTCCTGGAACTCGATCTCGCAGGTGGCCGAGGCGCGGATGCCGAGCTTGGGCTCGGTCTTGCCGCGATGGAAGCCCGGCTTCGTGGTGTCGATCATGAAAGCGGTGATGCCGCGCGCGCCCTTGTCCGGATCGGTCATCGCGAACAGCACGATGTACTTCGCCACCGGGCCCGACGTGATCCAGCTCTTCTTGCCATTGATGACGAAGCTGCCGTCGGCCTGCTTGCTGGCCTTGCAGCGCATCGCCGTGGCGTCGGAGCCGGATTGCGGCTCGGTCAGGGCGAAGGCGCCGATCTCGCGGCCTTCGGCGATCGCGCGCACGTAGAGCTGCTTCTGCGCTTCCGTGCCGAACTTCAGGATGCCGTTGCAGAACAGCGAATTGTTCACCGAGACGATGGTCGAGTGCGCTGCGTCGGCGTGGGCGATCTCGACCATGGCCAGCACGTAGCTGATCGGGTCCATGCCGGCACCGCCGTATTCGGCCGGTACTTCGATGCCCATCAGGCCGTTCTCGCCCAGCGTACGGATGTTCTCCAGCGGGAATTCGCCGGTCTGGTCGTGGTGCTCGGCGCTGGGCGCGATCTTTTCCTGGGCGATGCGGCGCGCCACATCCTGGATCATCAGCTGCTCTTCGGTGAATCGGAAATCCACGGCCTGTCCTCGGAAACGGTTCTCAGCCGCCAATTCTAACCGTTCGCCGCCGTGCGGTCGTGGCCGGATACGCGCTTGACCCGCGCCGCGGCGGCGTCCAAACTTCCAATATCTTATGATCGCGATGGAAAGATAAATGGATCTCGATGCCTGGTCCGCCTGTCTCCGGGTCTTGGCCGACCCGACCCGCGTACGCCTGCTCGCCCTGCTCGAGCGCGAGGAACTCACCGTCGCCGAGCTGTCGGCCGTCACGCGGCTCGCGCAACCGCGCGTTTCCACTCATCTGGCCAAGCTCAAAGAGGCCGACCTTGTGCGCGACCGCCGCGCCGGCGTCTCGGCCTATTACCGGTTCAACGCCGATCATCTGGAACCCGGCGAACAACGCCTGTGGGAAACCCTGCGCGACGCCACCGACGATCCGCTGCTGCGGCAGGATGCCGAGCGCCTGCCGGCCATCCTCGCGACCCGCGCGGCGGACCAGAACTGGGCCGACTCCGTCGCCGGCGACATGGAGCGCCATTATTCGCCCGGCCGCACCTGGGAGGCGCTGGCGCGCTCGGCGCTTTCGCTGCTGTCGCCCGGCGACGTGCTCGACATCGCTTCGGGCGATGGCGTGCTGGCCGAACTGCTGGCGCCGTTGTCGAAGCGCTATGTCTGTATCGACAGCAGCGCCAAGGTCGTTGCCGCCGCCAGCGAACGCCTGCAGAAACTCGCTCATGTGGAAGTCGTCGAAGGCGACATGCAGGCGCTTCCCTTCGACAAGCCGCAGTTCGACCTCGTGCTGCTGATGCACGCCCTGACCTACGCGGACAAACCCGGCGTCGCGATCGCCGAAGGCGCCCGCGTGCTGCGCAAGGGCGGACAGCTGCTGGCGACCTGCCTGGGGCGGCATGAACACAAGGCCGCCGTTACGCCTTACGGCCACGTCAACCTCGGCTTCACCGAAAAGGAACTGCGCCGCTATGCCGAAAAGGCCGGCCTGGTCGTGTTGACCTGCGAATCGGTCACGCGCGAAAAGCGCCCCCCGCATTTCGAAGTCCTGACCCTGCTGGCGCGCAAGGCATGACCGACTTGCCGTGGAAGAGTCCGACGCGAGTGGCAGCGCTGCATCGCGCGTTGCGCGAGCGCATCCTCGTGCTCGACGGCGCCATGGGCACGATGATCCAGCAGCATCATCTCGACGAGGCGGCCTATCGCGGCGAACGTTTCGCGCACGGACTCGATGGCCTGCGCCTGGTGCCCGCCACCGAAGAAGCCGATCACGAGCATGGCCCCTCCTGCGGTTGCGCCAGTAGCGACCTGAAGGGCAACAACGACCTGCTGACGCTGACGCAGCCGGCGATCATCCGCGGCATCCATGCCGCCTACCTCGAGGCCGGCGCGGATTTCGTCGAGACCAATACCTTCAATTCCACCCGCGTCTCGCAAGCCGACTACCGTCTGGAGCACCTGGTGCCCGAACTCAACCGCGAATCGGCCGCGCTGGCGCGGTCGGTCTGCGATGAGTTCGAGGCGCAAGACCCGTCGCGGCCGCGCTTCGCCATCGGCGTGCTCGGGCCGACGTCGCGCACCGCCTCGATCAGTCCCGACGTCAACGATCCGGCCTTCCGCAACGTGAGCTTCGACGAACTGGTGGAGAACTACGAGGAAGCCGCCGAGGCACTACTCGACGGCGGCTGCGACGTGCTGATGATCGAGACGATCTTCGATACGCTCAACGCCAAGGCGGCCGCCTTCGCCGTCGACAAACTGTTCGAACGGCTCGGCCTTCGCGTGCCGCTGATGATTTCCGGCACGATCACCGACCGCTCCGGCCGCACCCTGTCCGGTCAGACGGCCGAAGCCTTCTGGTACTCGCTGCGCCATGCGCGACCGATCAGCATCGGCCTGAACTGCGCGTTGGGCGCACGCGACCTGCGAGCCCATGTCGACATGCTTTCGCAGGTCGCCGACGTGCACGTGAGCTGCCACCCGAACGCCGGCCTGCCGAACGCTTTCGGCGGCTACGACGAAGGCCCGGGCGAAACCTCGTCGGTTCTGGGCGAATTCGCCCGCGCCGGCCTGCTCAATATCGTCGGCGGCTGCTGCGGCACGACGCCCGCGCATATCGCGGCGATCGCCGCGGCGGTAGCCGGCATCGCACCGCGTGCCATTCCCGAGGTCGCGCCCTATACGCGCCTGTCGGGCCTGGAGCCCTTCGTCATCACGCCCGAGAGCAATTTCGTCAACGTCGGCGAGCGGACCAATGTCACTGGCTCGGCGCAGTTCAAGAAGCTGATCCTGGAAGGGCGCCTGGACGAGGCCCTGGTCGTGGCCCGGCAGCAGGTCGAGAACGGCGCCCAGGTCATCGACATCAACATGGACGAGGGCCTGCTCGACGCCGAACAGGCGATGCGGCGCTTCTGCAACCTGATCGCCTCCGAGCCGGATATCGCCCGCGTTCCGCTGATGATCGATTCGTCGAAGTGGAGCGTCATCGAGGCCGGCCTCAAGTGCGTGCAGGGCAAGGCCATCGTCAATTCCATCTCGATGAAGGAAGGCGAAGCGGCCTTCCTCGAACAGGCGGCGCTAGTGCGCCGTTACGGCGCCGCCGTCGTCGTGATGGCCTTCGACGAACAGGGCCAGGCCGACACCTACGAGCGCAAGGTCGAGATCTGCGGCCGCGCGTTCCGTCTGTTGACCGAAACCGCCGGGTTCGCGCCCGAAGATATCGTCTTCGACCCCAACATCTTCGCCATCGCCACCGGCATCGACGAACACAACGGCTATGCCGTCGCTTTCATCGAGGCTGCGCGCGAACTGAAGCGCCGCTTCCCCCTGAGCCACGTCTCCGGCGGCGTCTCCAACGTTTCCTTCTCGTTCCGCGGCAACAACGCCGTGCGCGAGGCCATTCATGCGGTTTTCCTCTACCACGGCATCCGCGCCGGGCTGGACATGGGCATCGTCAATGCCGGCGCGATGCCGATCTACGACGATCTGGACCCCGTCCTGCGCGAGCGCGTCGAAGACGTGGTGCTGAATCGTCGCGACGACGCCACCGAACGTCTGCTGACGGAAGCCGAGAAGCATCGCTCGAAAAAGGGCGAGGTCAAGGTCGAGGAGCTGGCCTGGCGCGACGCCGAGGTGAACGCCCGCCTGTCGCATGCCCTGGTGCATGGCATCGACAAGTACATCGAAGCCGATACGGAGGAAGCGCGCCTCGCCTCGCCGCGACCGCTGGCGGTCATCGAAGGCCCGCTCATGGCCGGCATGAACGTCGTCGGCGACCTGTTCGGCGCCGGCAAGATGTTCCTGCCACAGGTGGTGAAGTCGGCGCGCGTGATGAAGAAGGCCGTCGCTCACCTGCTTCCCTACATCGAGGCGGAAAAGGCGGCGAACGGCGATACGGCCAGCAGCAAGGGCAAGGTGCTGATGGCGACCGTGAAGGGCGACGTGCACGACATCGGCAAAAACATCGTCGGCGTCGTCCTTGCCTGCAACAATTTCGAGGTCATCGATCTCGGCGTCATGGTGCCGGCGCAGGTCATCCTCGACCGCGCCCGCGCCGAGGACGTGGACATGATCGGCCTTTCGGGCCTGATCACGCCGTCGCTGGAAGAAATGTCGCATCTCGCCCGGGAGATGGGGCGACAGGGCTTCGACAAGCCCTTGCTGATCGGCGGCGCGACCACGTCGCGGGCGCATACGGCACTGAAGATCGCACCGCACTACCGCGAGCCGGTGGTTTGGGTGAAGGACGCAAGCCGCGCCGTCGGCGTGGCTACGTCCCTGGTCAGCCGGGAACTGCGCGAACCGCTGGTCGCGCAGGTGCAGGCCGACTACGCCGAGGTCAGACGCCGCCACAGCAATCGCGGCGACGCCAAGCCGCTGCTTTCCCTGCAGAGATCGCGCCAGAAGAAATTCGACGGCAACTGGGACCGGTACGAACCGCCCGTACCGGCGCGGCCGGGCCTGGCGATCTACGACGACGTACCGCTCGCTGCGTTGCGCGAGCTCTTCGACTGGACGCCATTCTTCCAGACCTGGGAATTGTCCGGCCGCTACCCCGACATCCTCGACGATGCCATCGTCGGATCGCAGTGCCACGAGTTGTTCCGAGATGCGAACGCCATGCTCGATCGCATCATCGCGGAGCGCTGGTTGACGGCGAAAGCAGTGGCCGGCCTGTGGCCGGCGAACGCGATCGGCGACGATATCCGCGTCTTCGACCCCACAGGCGCCCCCGTCACCCTGCACTGCCTGCGTCAACAGGCCGACAAGCCCGACGACCGCGCCAATTTCTGTCTGGCCGATTTCGTCGCGCCGGAAGGCTCGGGCCGGCAGGACTTCATCGGCGCCTTCGCCGTCAACGCCGGCATCGGCATCGACGCCCATGTCGCGCGTTTCGAAGCCGGGCACGACGATTACAACGCCATCCTGCTCAAGGCATTGGCCGATCGCTTCGCCGAAGCCTGCGCCGAATGGCTGCACCGCGAAGTTCGTACGCGCCTGTGGGCCTACGCAGCGGCGGAATCCCTGGACAACGAGGGCCTGATTCGCGAGCGCTATCGCGGCATCCGGCCGGCGCCCGGCTACCCCGCCTGCCCCGACCATACCGAGAAAGCGACGATCTTCCGCCTGCTGGATGCGGAAAAGAACATCGGCCTGCGGCTGACGGAGAGTTTCGCAATGCACCCGGCGTCGGCGGTCAGCGGGCTGTACTTCTCGCACCCGGACAGCCAGTACTTCGTCGTCGGGCGCCTTTCGCGCGAGCAGGTGGCAGACTATGCGCAACGCAAGGGCATGACGAACGCCGAAGCGGAACGATGGCTTGCGTCCAACCTGGACTACGATCCCGAATGAGCTCCGATCGCGTTTCCGTCGATGGCACGCCCCTGGCGGATCCGCCACTGTCGCGCGTCGTCGTCGTCGAAGGCATCAGCAACGCGGAGTTCCTCGGGCGCTATGCCCTGCCCGGCCGCGTCGGCCTGTCGGGCGGCGTGGACATGATCAACAAGTCGATCCGCAAGCTGCAGCACTACCTCACGATCGAAGGGCATCGCAGCCCGTTCTCGCACGCCTTCATCTGCAACGGCAAGCGCATCGACGGCCGCCACTGGGTGTTGGAATCGGACCTGGATTTCCGCCACAAGCAGATGCGCCTGGGCGTGCAGGAGAATCGCATCGACCGCTACCACGACGACCAGGCCACGCCGAACCTGGCCATCCTCGACTTCGGCCTGGACGATGCGCAGACCGCTGCCGTGCTGAGCGAAGGCCTCGATCTGCTCGCCGGGCTTTCGCACTATTCGCTGAGGGAACTGATCGGCAGCCTGCTGGCCATGCGCCAGCCGAACCTGCGCCGCCGGCGCAACCTGTTCGAAAGCGAGGGCGGCCTGTACTGCTCGGCGATGGTGCAGCACTGCTACGCGAAGGCCGGCATCGAGTTCGTCGCCGGCATCAACCACAAGAACGTCACGCCGCACGACATCTTCGCCACGCGGCATCCGCATACGGCCTACGTGCTGATCCGCGAACCGGGTCGCTCGTCCCTGCGCGAGTTCGTCGATTCGGTTTCCGACATCTTCGATAGCGTGTCGGCCTAGACCGGACCGTCGTTCACCAGACCAGGTCGTCGGGCACCTGGTATTGCGGATCGCCATACTGGTCGTCCGCCGCAGGCGCATTCGGATCGACCTTCAGGGCGACCGCGTCCGGGAAAATGGCTTCCGCTTCGGCCAGCACCGCCGCGGTGACCAGCATATAGCGTCCCTTGTCCTGCACGATGCCCAGCTCGCCGACATTCAACGCAGCCAGCTGTTCGGCCGTGACATGGATGCGCTTGATCTTGCCGCCGTAGGGGAAGTGTCGGGCGATCTCGGCCTCGGCCACGTTGAGGGACTTGTCTTTCAGGAACTCGACCAGCCTAGTGCGCGCCTCGCGGCGAACGCGAGCTTCTTCCTGTTTGAGGCGTTCGGCTTCGATGCGTTCTTCTTTTTCCTTCTGCGCACGGATCGCATAGGCCTTGCCGAGATCCATTTCCTCGCGCGTACGCGGCTTCGCACCGGAAGGCGCATGGCGTTGCCCGCCCGGCTTCGGCTGGCGCCCGTCATCCCGCGCCGATTTTCCTTCGCGACGGTCGCGCGACGGCTCCGGCCGGCGTTCGTGCTTGCGTTCCGGCTTTCGTTCGGCCTGCGGCAATGCCTTGAAGCCGAGGCCGAGCAACTGGTTCTTGAGGGAATCGCTCATCGTGGTCGTGCTTGCGTGTCGCCTGGCCGTTCGCGGGACGAGTGCTGCGCCGGCGACCGGAATCAATAGTGCGGCGGTGGCGGTTCCGATGCCGGATCCGAGTACAACAGCGTGCGCAGCTGCTTCAAATCGGCCAGGGCCTGCTGCAGCAGTTCCTGCGTTCGCACGTTCTCGGCGCGCGACGCGGCCAGGGCATCGCTCATTTCGGTCAGCGAATGTTCCTGGAACGCCAGGCGCGTCTCCAGTTCGTTGAAGCGCCGGTCGAACTGGAATTCGAGATTGGTGTCGGAAACGGGCATGGCCTCAGGACCGGCGGATGGAACGACCACGACCGATGCCGTAGTACGCCAGGCCAGCCGCCTCGACCACGGCCGGATCGTAGATGTTCCGGCCGTCGAATACCGCCGGACTCTTCAGCTGCGTCTTGAGCTTGGCGAAATCCGGCGCCCAGAACGCCTTCCACTCGGTAACGACGACGAGCGCGTCGGCGCCTTCCAGCGCTTCGGCCGGCGAAGCGCAGTAACGCAAGTCGGCGCGATCGCCATAGATGCGGCGGGTTTCGTCGATCGCTTCCGGATCGAATACCTGCGCCTTCGCGCCGGCGTCCCACAGCAGTTTCAGCAGGGTGCGACTGGATGCCTCGCGCATGTCGTCGGTATTGGGCTTGAAGGCCAGGCCCCAGACGGCGAAGGTGCGACCGCGGATCTCGCCATGGAAATGCCGTTCGATCAGCTCGAAGAGCTTGTGCTTCTGGCGTTCGTTCACCGCCTCGACCGACTGCAGGATCTGCGCCTCGTAGCCGTGCTGGCGCGCGGTGCGTTCGAGCGCCTGCACGTCCTTCGGGAAACAGGAACCGCCATAACCCGCGCCCGGGTAGATGAAGCTGTAGCCGATACGCGAGTCCGAACCGATGCCATGGCGAACCATTTCGATGTCGGCGCCGACACGCTCGGCGATGTTCGCCATTTCGTTCATGAAACTGATCTTCGTGGCCAGCATCGCATTGGCCGCGTACTTGGTCAGCTCGGCCGAACGCACGTCCATCACCACGATGCGCTCGTGGTTGCGGTTGAAAGGCGCATACAGGCGCTTCATCTGCTCGAGCGCGGCCGCACTCGCGGCGCCGATGACGATGCGGTCCGGACGCATGCAATCCTTGACGGCATCGCCTTCCTTCAGGAACTCCGGATTCGAGACCACGTCGAAGGCGATGTCGACGCCGCGCTCGGCCAGCACTTCGGCGATGGCATCGCGGACCTTGTCGGCCGTTCCGACCGGCACGGTGGACTTGTTGACGACCACGACGGGGCGCTCGAGGTGGCGACCGATGGTGCGCGCAACCGCCAGCACGTACTGCAGGTCGGCGCTGCCGTCCTCGTCCGGCGGCGTGCCGACGGCGATGAAGACGATTTCGCCATGATCGATGGCCGAAGCCGCATCGGTAGTGAAGGCGATCCGCCCCGAGCCGTGATTGGCCAGGACCATCTCTTCCAGCCCGGGCTCGTAGATGGGAATGACGCCCCGATTGAGGCCATCGACCTTGGCTTTGTCGATGTCGACGCAGACGACCTGGTTGCCAACCTCGGCGAGGCAGGTACCGGTGACCAATCCGACATAGCCGGTGCCAAAAACGGTTACGCGCATGTCTTCTCCGCGAATTCGTGCGGGGCGGCGAATACTTCGCCGCCGCGGATCATTTGGCGATGTCGAGCAGCTCGACTTCGAATACCAGGGTCGCGTTCGGACCAATCCTCGGCGGGGAGCCGGCCGGACCATAACCGATATTGCCCGGGATCCAGAACTTGAACTTGCTGCCCACGGGCATCAGTGCAAGGCCTTCCTGCCAGCCCTGGATGACCTGATTCAAGGCGAATTCGGCCGGCTGGCCGCGGTCATAAGAACTGTCGAACTTCTCGCCGTTGAGCAGGGTGCCCTTGTAATGCACGCGCACCATGTCGGTGGATTTCGGCTTCGCGCCGGCGCCGGGGCGGAGGATCTGGTACTGCAGCCCGCTGGGGGTCGTGCGCACGCCGGGCTTGGCCTTGTTCGCAGCGAGGAACTTCTGTCCTTCGACCTGGTTGGTCTGCGCTTCCTGGGCCTGCCTGGCCGACATCTTCGATTGCAGGCGCTGCATGAAGGCCGCTTTCACCTGTTCGGCCTGCGCGTCGGTCAGGCCCGTCGGCTTGCCGGCGAATCCGGCCTGAATGGTGCGCGTCAGCATCGCGACATCGAGCTCGTCCTTGATCGGCTCCAGCGACTTCACCATGTCCATGCCGATCATGATGCTGACCTTCTGCTTCTCGGTCAGGGCGCCCGCGGGCTTGGCCGGCGCGGCGGCCGTCGGCTTGGCGGCGGGTTTGGCAGGCGCCTGCGCCTGCGCGCTCACGGCGAGGACCAGCGCCGAAAGCGCCGCGCTACGAAGTACCGCTTTCATCAAGAACCACTCCAGATCGATCGGCCATGCCGGGGAGACCGCTATTGTCGCGGTCGCAGCTCCCGGCGGCAATGGAGTCGACTCAGCCTTTTTTCGCCGGTCTGGGCGCCGCCAGCAGGCTTTCGAGCTTGGCGATCAGGTCCGGATCGTCGGGTTTGGTACGGCTGCCGTAACTGGCGACCACACGACCGTTGCGGTCGATCAGGTACTTGTGGAAATTCCACGCCGGCGCATCGCCGCTCTGGGCCTTCAGCGCCTTGTAGAACGGCGTCGCGTCCTCGCCTTTCACATGCACCTTCTCGAACATCGGGAACTGCACGCCATACGTCAGCTTGCAGAATTCCTGGATCTGTTGCTCCGTCCCCGGCTCCTGCCCCATGAAGTCGTTGGAGGGGAAACCCAGCACGGCGAATCCACGGCCTTTGTACTTGGCGTGCATGGCCTCCAGGCCCTCGTACTGTGGGGTGAATCCGCACTTGCTGGCCGTGTTGACCACCAGGAGCACGTCGCCCCCGTAGGCCTTCGCCAGGTTCACCTGCTCCTTCCCCGCGAGGCGGCGATAGCTCACGTCCAGCAGACCCTGGCCAGCGAACACCGGAATAGCCAGAAAAGCCAGTAGAAACAAAAAGATGTGGCGAATCTTCATGCTGCGCCTCCGCGCCGGGTGAGGCCGCAGTCTATGCCATCAGTTGGTATGGAAAAGGTGATTCGGGTGTTGACATCGGAAATTTCACTGTTATAGTTACCTACAACACCTAATCGTTACCTCACCAACACGGGAGGCCCTATGTACCACAAAGTCCGCAATACCCTGACCGGCCTGACCGTCGCGCTGTCGATGCTGTGCGTGAGTTACGGCCTCGGCCAGCCCCCGAAGGCCTCCGTCAGCGATGGCACCCGCCTGGTCGCTTCCGCACTCCAGGCCGACAACGCCGACGCCACGACCACGGTGCGCCACAAGGCCAGCCTGCGCCGTCACCTGTCGATGCCCTACTTCTCCTTCGGCCCGCTGCTGCCCCGCCAGGAGTCCTGATATGGCGATCGCATGGAGTGACAACGCACCGATCTATCGCCAGCTCAAGGAGCGCGTGGTGGAGATGATGCTGGATGGCGTGCTGAAGCCCGGCGACGCCCTGCCCTCGGTACGGCAGATCGCCGCCGACTACCAGCTCAATCCGATTACCGTCTCGCGCGCCTACCAGGAACTGGCGGACGAGGCACTGGTTGAAAAACGAAGGGGACTTGGCATGTACGTAACCGATGGCGCACGCGACAAGCTGCTCAGCAGCGAGCGCGAGCGTTTCCTCAAGGAAGAATGGCCGGCGATGCTCGAGCGCATCCGCCGCCTGGGACTGAACCTCGAACAGCTGTTGCAGGCCTCCAACGACGGAGGTGCGCAATGAGCGCCGTCGTCCGTGCCCGCGGCCTGAGCAAGCGCTACGGCAACCAGGTGGCCGTCGACAACATCAGTTTCGAAATCCCCGCCGGTCGCATCGTCGGCCTGATCGGTCCCAACGGCTCCGGCAAGACCACCACCCTGAAGGCCATGCTCGGCCTGGCGCCATTCGACGGCGAGCTGACCGTGCTCGGCCTCGATCCGCGCACGCAGCGCGACGAGCTGATGCACCAGGTCTGCTTCATCGCCGACGTCGCCATCCTGCCGCGCTGGCTGAAGGTAAAGGACGCCATCGATTTCGTCGCCGGCGTGCATCCGAAGTTCGACCGAAAGAAGGCCGAGGCTTACATCGCGCACACCAAGCTCAAGCCGAACATGAAGGTCAAGGAGATGTCCAAGGGCATGATCGTGCAGTTGCACCTCGCCTTGGTCATGGCCATCGACGCCAAGCTGCTGGTTCTCGACGAACCGACGCTCGGCCTCGACATCCTCTACCGCAAGCAGTTCTACCAGAACCTGCTGGAAGACTATTTCGACGAGGAAAAGACCATCATCGTCACCACCCACCAGGTCGAGGAGATCGAGCACATCCTCAGCGACCTGATGTTCATCCGCGAAGGCAAGATCACCTTGTCGGCGACGATGGACGAAGTCGGCGAGCGTTTCGCCGAGGTGATGATCTCCGCCGACAAGGCCGACGCCGCGCGCGCCCTCAAGCCGATCGACGAGCGCCAGGTCTTCGGCAAGTCGGTGATGCTGTTCGACGGCGTGCCGCGCGAGAAGCTGGCCGAGCTTGGCGAAACGCGCAATGTCGGCATCGCCGACCTGTTCGTGGCAACGATGAAAGGAACCTACGCATGAACACCTTCAAGTGGCTGCTCAAGCGCGAATACTGGGAACACAAGGGCGGGCTGTTCTGGGCCCCGGCCGTCGTCGGCACCCTGATGGTCGCGATGATGCTGGTGACGTTCATCGTCGTACTGGCCAGCGGCAAGATGCATGGCGTGCACGTCAACGGCATGGAAATGCACAGCATGGCCGAAATGGCCACGCCGGAAGTGCGGGCCAAGATGGCGGAAGGACTTAGCTCGATGTTCGTCGGCAGCGTCGTGCCGATCATGATCGCGATGAGCTTCGTCGTGTTCTTCTACTACATCGGCGCCTTGTACGACGATCGCAGCAATCGCAGCGTGCTGTTCTGGAAGTCCCTGCCCGTCTCCGATCGCGACACGGTTCTGTCGAAAGTGGCGACCGGTCTGGTGGTCGCACCCGTGATGGCCTGGGGCGCGTCGCTGATCGTCTCGATACTGGTGACGCTGCTGCTCTGCGCCACTGCGGCGGTAGCGGGCGTGAACGTGTTCGGCGCGGTGCTCAGCCATAGCCGTACCTACACGATGCCGTTCGAGTTCCTCGCCGTGCTGCCCGTGTACATGGTCTGGGCGCTGCCTACCGTCGGCTGGCTGTTGATGGTGTCGGCCTGGGCGCGCACCAAGCCCTTCCTCTGGGCGGTGGGCGTACCGCTGGTAAGCGGCGGCCTGCTGAGCTGGATGAACGCGATTCTCGGCCTGCAATGGAAGCTCGAAATCCTGTGGCAGAGCGTCATCGGTCGACTGCTGCTCAGCGCCGTGCCCGGTTCCTGGTCCTTCCTGCTGCGCGACGCCAGTCGCATCGGCGCCGACGAGCTCGACAAGGGTTCACCGCTGGTTTCGTCCTGGAGCGTGATGGCTACGCCGGAAATCTGGATCGGCGCCGTGGTCGGCATCGCCCTGATCGTGGTCGCCATCCGCCTGCGCCGGTATCGGGATGAGGGCTAAGGCGGATCGCCGACGGCTTGCCTGACACGGCTGGCTGGAGCGCGGTCGAGCGATCGCCCCGCTTGCCAGGACTTCAAGAAAAACGACGCCCCGGATCTCCGGGGCGTTTTTCCAGGTGAACCCGTCACATCCTGCCGGCCGGCGCGTCATTGCCGATGCCACCCCACGAAACGGAGTTCGAACCATGAAGCATCTCATCCTGCTGGCTGCCCTGTCGCCGGCTCTCGCTTTCGCCGCGCAGCCCATCGATTTCCATTACACCAATACCCAGGTTCTCGACGCCCCGGCCGACGCCGGCGACGCTACCGGCAAAGCCTGGTTCACCCGCTGCGCCGAAGGCGGCGAATTCGCGATGCTGGCGCCCGGCTACGCACCGGACCCGCGCATGACGCGCGAAGAACGCGAAGCGGCCGAGAAGGATTTCGACCGCGCAAAGTTCGAAGCCATCGCGCAGCAGGCCTTCGATCGCGTGCAGCAGGAACTGCCGCAGGATAAGTTGAGCCTCTGCGTCGATTTCACCCGCCCCGACGATGCGTTCGCGCGCGACAAGATGCGCGGCGTCATGGCGCTGACCGCCGGCAGCGGCCGCATCATCGTCAAGCTGCATCCGGGCAGCGATTGGGCCAAGCTGCTGCCCTACGTGCTCGCACACGAGCTGCACCACAGCTACTGGGCCAAACATCATTTCGATCCGAACAAGCCGTTCACGCTGGGCGAGTACCTGGTGTTCGAAGGCCGAGCCGACAATTTCGCCAAGCATGCCTTCGGCGAACATCCGGCGCCCTGGATCGATGCCCTGAGCGCGGACCAGTACCGGTCCACCCTGAAAACGTTCGCGCCGCTCTACGGCGATAGCAGCCCGCAAGTCTTGATGGGAGCCATGTTCGGCAATCCGGCCGCCGGCATCCCGCAATGGGCGGGCTACACCGTGGGCTATCGCCTGGTAGCCGAGAAGATCGCGCACGACAAGCTGACGGACTGGCCGGCGATCAGCGCGCTGCCCGCCGACAATTTCCTGCCGCCGCAATCGCCCTGACGCCCGCGATTAAACCCTGCCGGGCGCTCGGACATCCCTAGGACATCGCATCCGCCGCAACCCAGGAGAACCGCCATGGTCACCGAAATCGCGCAGCGCCTTGCTTCGTGCGAAACCTCGCAACGCCGCCTCAGGGCACTGTTCGTGCTGCAAACCCTGCTGCTGGCCTGTTGCATCGTGTTCATCGCCATCGGCCAGGCCAATGCCTCGCGACCGGCGGAGAGCATGCGCCTGAAGGAGTTGGTGATAGTCGATGCCGACGGCGTACCGCGCGTGCGCATCAGCGGAGACGTGCCGGATGCGGTGGTCCAGGGCCGCGTCGTACCGCGCGGCGACAAAGCCGCGGGCGTTATCCTCTATGACGATACCGGCCAGGAGCGCGGCGGCTACGTCACCTTCGATGCGTCGGGCAACGTGGCGCTGACGCTGGATACGCGCCAGCGGCAGGCGACGCTATTCGTCGCCGGCCCGGACACGGGTTCGGCCCTGGCCTTGTGGCACGGCAAGGACAAGATCGAATTGCGCTCGGATGGCGAAGGCAGCCGCCTGACCACCGTGCAAGCCGGTCGCGTGATCGAGCAACGGCCGGAAGTCGCACGCATCGATGCCGAGGGCTGCGGCGAATACCGGAAGTCCCTGGGCCAGTTCGGGCGCGACGAAGTCCTCGGCTTCTGTCGCCAGCGCTATACTGATACGGCCTGCAATGCCTGCATGGCCGAACCTGCGGCTACCGGCGATCCGGACTAACCGCCGCCCCCGCCCGATCCGATGCCGCCTCGCGTCAGCGCCTTCGGATCGAGCAGGCCACGCAGTTTTTTCTCCGGCAACCCCGTCATTTCGACGGCCACATCGAGCACGGGGCGGTTTTCCTTGTAGGCCCGTTTGGCGATCGCGGCGGCGGCTTCATAACCGATCACCGGGTTCAACGCCGTGACCAGGATGGGATTGCGCGCCAGCGCTTCGTCCAGCCGGTCGCGGCGCACGACGAATCCGGCGATCGCCTTGTCGGCCAACTGCACGGATGCCGTGGACAGCAATTCGATCGACTGCAGCAGGTTGTGCGCGATCACCGGCAACATCACGTTCAACTGGAAATTGCCGCTGGCGCCGGCGAAAACGATGGCGGCGTGATTGCCCACCACCTGGGCACAAACCATCGCCACTGATTCCGGGATCACCGGATTGACCTTGCCCGGCATGATCGAACTGCCCGGCTGCAGTGCCGGCAGTTCGATTTCGCCCAAGCCGGCCAACGGCCCGGAGTTCATCCAGCGCAGATCGTTGGCGATCTTGCTCAGCGCCGTCGCCAGGGCCGCCAGTTGTCCGGAGAATTCGACGGCGGCATCCTGCGAAGCGATGCCCTCGAACAGGTTGGAAGCCTGCGAAAAACGCACGCCGGTGCGCTGGCGCAGTTGCGCGATCGCGCGCTTGCCGAAACGCCGGTCGGCGTTGATGCCGGTGCCGATGGCGGTGCCGCCGAGCGGCAGGCGATGCAAACGCGCGGCGCTGTCGTCCAGGCGCTCGATCGCCGAAGCCAGCTGCGCCGACCAGGCCGACAACTCCTGTCCCAACGTGAGCGGCATCGCATCCATCAGGTGCGTGCGGCCGGTCTTGACCACGTCGCGCAGGCTGCGCGAGCGCCACTCGATCGTCTTCCGGAGATGCTTCAGCGCGGGACGCAAGGCATCGTGCCAACGCAGGGCGGCCGATACCTGGATCGCGGTCGGGATCACGTCGTTCGAGCTTTGCCCGAGATTGACATGGTCGTTCGGATGCACCGGCTTGCCGTGTGCGCGCGACGCCAGGGTCGCGATCACCTCGTTCGCATTCATGTTGCTCGACGTGCCGGAACCGGTCTGGAATACGTCTACCGGGAAATCCGCGTCGTGTTCGCCCGAGGCCACCGCGCCCGCCGCCCCGACGATCGTTCGGGCGATGCCGCGCTCGAGCAAGCCCAGGTCTCCATTGGCCGTCGCCGCCGCGGCCTTGATCTCGCCCAAGGCGCGGATGAAGGCGCGCGGCATGCGCAGGCCGGAAATCGGGAAGTTGTCGACGGCACGCTGTGTCTGGGCGCCATACAACGCAGTGGCGGGAACCAGCATCTCGCCCATGCTGTCGTGAACCTTGCGGGTCTTACCGGCCATGCTCGGGCTCCGGAAACGGGTATCGACAGCATAGCGGCCGCGGTCGCCGCTCGGGAGCATGTAAAATGTCGGGCGGTTCGGTTCCTGGCGCATCGCGAGCGCCTGACCCGCCTCTGCCGGAACGGCTCCGCCCCCTGTCTCTCCACGGAATCCCCGATGTCGCACGCCACCCTGCTCGCCCTGTCCCCGCTCGATGGCCGTTATGCCGGCAAGGTGGACGCGCTGCGTCCGGTATTCTCCGAGTACGGATTGATCAAGGCCCGCGTCTGCGTCGAGGTCGAATGGCTGATCGCCCTGGCCGACGAGCCGGGCATCGTCGAATTGCAGGCCTTCTCCGAAGCGGCGAAACAACGCCTGCGCGCGCTGGCCGCCGACTTCAGCCCCGAGCAGGCGGAAGAGGTCAAGAAGATCGAGCGTACGACCAACCACGACGTCAAGGCCGTCGAGTATTTCCTGAAGAAGCAGATCGACAGCGATGCCGAACTGCGCGGCGCGCTCGAGTTCGTGCACTTCGCCTGCACCAGCGAGGACATCAACAACCTCAGCTATTCGCTGATGCTGGAAGAAGCCCGCAATCGCACCCTCCTGCCGGCCCTGGATGGCCTGATCGGCGACCTGCGCGCGCTCTCGCATCAGCACGCCGCGATGCCGATGCTGTCGCGCACGCACGGGCAGACCGCGTCGCCGACCACGCTGGGCAAGGAGCTGGCCAATGTCGTGGCCAGGCTCGAGCGCCAGCGCGCGCAGATCGCCAGCGTGCGTCTGAGCGGCAAGATCAATGGCGCGGTCGGCAACTACAACGCCCATGTCGTCGCCTACCCGGGCGTCGACTGGCCGACGCTCGCTCAGGATTTCGTGCAGGGGCTCGGCCTGCATTTCAACGCCTACACCACCCAGATCGAGCCGCACGATTGCGTGGCCGAGATCGGCGATGCCATGCGACGCGCCAATACGATCCTGATCGACCTCTGCCGCGACATCTGGGGCTATATTTCGCTCGGCTACTTCCGCCAGCGCCTGAAAGAGGGCGAGGTCGGCTCGAGCACGATGCCGCACAAGGTCAACCCGATCGACTTCGAGAACGCCGAAGGCAATCTAGGATTGGCCAATGCCCTGTTCGAACATCTCAGCGCGAAGCTGCCGATCAGCCGCTGGCAGCGCGACCTGACCGATTCCACCGTGTTGCGCGCGCTGGGCACGGGCTTCGGCCATAGCCTCGTCGCCTTCGATTCGCTGGCCAAGGGCTTGGGCAAACTCACCGTCGCACCGGAAAAACTGCAGGCCGATCTCGATGCCGCCTGGGAAGTCCTGGCCGAACCGGTGCAAACCGTGATGCGCCGTCATGGGCTGCCGAACCCGTACGAACAGCTGAAAGCGTTGACGCGCGGCCAGGGCATCGACGAAGCAGCAATGCGCCAGTTCATCGCCGGCCTGGATCTTCCGGACGATGCGAAGCAACGCCTGATCGCGCTGACGCCAGCGGGCTATACCGGCCTGGCCGAGCGCCTGGCGCGGGAAATCTGAGCATGCGCCTGTCGCGTCGCGGGCTCGTCGCACTGCTACTGGCGCTTCCGTTTTCCTGTGCGGCTTCCGAAGCGACGCCGCCCGCGCCTCAGGCGTGCAAGGACGACGCCGGCTGGAACGACCCCGCGCAGCCACTGAAAATCCATGGCAATACCTGGTTCGTCGGCACCTGCGGCATCAGTGCGGTCCTGATCACCTCCGACGCTGGCCACGTACTGATCGATGGCGGCACGGAGAAAGGCGCAACCCTGATCCTCGCCAACATCCGCACGCTCGGCTTCGACCCGCGCGATGTGAAGCTGATCCTCAACTCCCACGAACATCACGATCATGCCGGCGGCTTGGCGGCGTTGCAGCAAGCAACGGGCGCGGACGTCGTCGTCCGTGCTCCAACGCTGACCGTGCTCGCGCGCGGCAAGAGCGATCGCAGCGATCCGCAGTTCCTGGACCTCAACAGCCTTCCCGTCGTGTCGCGACTTCGCGCGCTCGCCGACGGCGAAATCCTCGAGATCGGAAGGCTTCGACTGAAGGCGCATGCGACACCCGGGCATTCGCCCGGCGGCACGAGCTGGACCTGGACCTCGTGCGAGGGCAGCGACTGCCGGGGCATCGCCTACGTCGACAGCCTGAGTTCGATTTCCGACAAGCAGTATCGCTATTCCGATCATCCCGAATATCTGGCCGCGTTCCGCCGGACATTGAAGACCGTCGCCGCCCTGCCCTGCGATGTTTTGCTGACCCCGCATCCCAGCGCTAGCGCGATGTGGTCGCGGCTCGGAGCCGGTGCGACCGATCCCCTGGCCGAGCCCGATGGCTGCAAGACGTATGCGGCCAATGCGATGGACAGGCTCGAGGCGCGGCTGGCCGAAGAACATCGCGCGAAGGCCAAGCCGTGATCGAAGTCGCCGCCAGCAAGAAGCATCCGCTCGGCATGCCGATCGCGGATTTCCTGCGCGACTATTGGCAGAAGAAGCCGCTGTTGATTCGGCAGGCCTTTCCCGGCTACGTCGCACCTCTCGCCCCGGAAGACCTGGCCGGGCTGGCCTGCGAAGAAGCGGCGCTGGCGCGCCTGGTCACCTATCACCGGCGCAAGAACGTTTGGACCCTGCGCAACGGCCCGTTCGCGGAAGAGGAATTCCCCGGACTGGGCGACAAGGACTGGACCTTGTTGGTCCAGGACATGGACAAGTGGGACGCCGACGTGCGTGCCCTGTTGACGCATTTCCGTTTCCTGCCGGCCTGGCGCGTGGACGATGTGATGATCAGTTTCGCCACGCCGGGCGGTTCGGTCGGACCGCACGTGGACCAGTACGACGTCTTCCTGCTGCAGGCGCTTGGCCGTCGGCGCTGGCAGATCGATGTCGATCCCGATGCCCCCAGGGACTTCCGTCCAGATGTCGAACTGAAGCTGCTGCAGCGTTTCGCGCCTTCGCACGATTGGGTGCTCGAACCTGGCGACATGCTCTACCTGCCGCCCGGCGTTCCGCACCATGGCGAGGCCGTCGATGCCTGCATGACTTTCTCGATCGGCATGCGCGCGCCCTCGCAGGCCGAACTGGTGGTCGACCTGGCCGAAGAACTGGCCGCGCAGCTGCCGGAAGAATCGCGTTATGCCGATCCGGACCTGCTGGCGCCCGACGATGCTTTCGAAATCGGCGACGACGCGATGGCTCGCGTGGAAGGCGCGTTGTCCGCTTTGCGCACGATGGACGAAGCGCAGACGCGCGAATGGTTCGGGCGCTTCATCACGCGCTATCGTGCGTCGGGCGAGATCGCACCGCCTACGCGCACGCCTTCCTTCGCCGATGCGACCAAGGCACTGGGCGAAGGCGGCCTGCTGCTGCGCCATCCCTTCGCGCGCGCGGCGTGGTCGCGGCTCGGCCGGAAGGCGCGCTTGTTCGTCAACGGCGAATCGCATGCGATGGGCCAGGCCTCGGCGAAGCTGCTCGCGGCCGCCGAATCGCTGGATGCCGGCGCGCTCGATCGGCTCGACGAGGCCGGCCGCGAGGCCGTCGCCTCGTTGCTGACCGCCGGCGTTTACCAGCTCCAGCGTGCGAAGAGGGCGCGCCGCGGCCGCGCTGGCTAGAATGGCGCCATGAGCGCTACCGATTTGCCCGAAGACGATTTCCGCGTGGAACCGGCCGACTACCGGGCCGATTTCGAGGACCTGCGACATGTCCGCGAGACCGTCTTCGTCGTCGAACAACAGGTCCCGTTGGACATGGAATGGGACGAGCTGGATCCGCAATGCCAGCATGTGCTCGCCCGCGACTCGCAGAACCGGCCGATCGGCACCGGGCGGCTGACGCCCGAGCACAAGATCGGTCGCATGGCCGTACTGAAGGAATGGCGCGGCCGAGGCGTCGGCGATGCCCTGTTGCGCGAACTGATCGAGCGGGCCCGGCAACTCGGTTGGGCCGAAGTCAGCCTGCACGCGCAAGTTTCGGCCATGGGCTTCTACGAAAAATTCGGCTTCCAGCCGCAGGGCGAACGCTTCGACGAGGCCGGCATCGAACACCAGACGATGTTCCTGGAACTTGCCCCCTTGCCGCCCTCGCAGCGCGCGCCGGCGCCGGCGCGAGGCCCCTCGGGACGGCCGATGGAGTTCGACAAGGTCGAGTCCGTGATCGAGGCCGTTCGGCTCCTCGCGGTGGATGCCCGTCGCGATCTGGTCGTCTACACCCGCGACCTGGAACCGGCGGTATTCGCGCAAGCAGCGGTCGTCGAGGCGTTCAAACAATTCGCCATCTCGGGTCGGGGCGGCACCGTTCGCATCCTCGTGCAGAACCCGAGCGTGGTGCAGAACCAGCCGCACCCCATGCTGGCCCTGGCGCAACGCCTGAGTTCGGCGTTCCAGCTGCGCACGCCGCAGGACCCGGAAGATCTGCAATACCCCTCGGTTTACCTGGCCAACGATCGCGACGGCTACCTGTTCCGCCTGCTCGGCAGTCGTTTCGATGGCGAATGGTGCGAGGCCCTGCCCGCACGCAACCGGCAGCTGCTCGAGCATTTCCAGCGGGTCTGGGAACGTTGCCGTCCGTGCACCGAATTCCGGACCTTGGGCATCTGAGCCCGAGGGCTGGTCTCGGTCGGCACCGCCGGTACTAAAGGCCCTGAGCCTCGCGCTATAATCATCGGCCCTGTCCGGTGGTTTCGGACGGGACCCCGAATTCCAACCCGAACAATGACTTGGCCTGCAGTCTTGAGGGGCCCGAGCGGACGCCGTGGATAGCCTGATCAAGCAGTTTTCTCAGTCCTCCCAGCTTTCCGGCGGCAACGCCGGCTTCATCGAAGACCTGTACGAGCAGTACCTGGCCGATCCCGACAGCGTCGGCGCGAAGTGGAAGGCCTATTTCGACGGCTTCAAGGGCCGCGAAGCGGGCGATGTTCCGCATTCCGCCGTCATGGCGCAGGTGCAACGCGCCGCCGCTTCGGCCAAGTACGCAACCGGCGGCGCGGTCGACGAGGAGGGCGCGCGCAAGCAGGCCGCCGTCGGCAAGCTCGTCACCGCTTATCGCTCGCGCGGTCATCTGACCGCGAAACTCGACCCGCTCGCGATGACGCCGCCGCAACCCGCGCCGGATCTCGAACTCGGGTTCCATGGGCTGTCCGACGCCGACCTCGATCGCGAGTTCGCCGCCGGCACGCAGTTCGGCGCGGACCGTTTCAAGCTGCGCGACCTGATCGCGAAGCTGAAGGCGACGTATTCCGGCAGCATCGGTGCCGAGTTCATGCACATCTCCGACGCCGCGCAACGGCGTTGGCTGCAGGAGCGCCTGGAAGGCGCCGCCGGCAAGTACGGTTTCGCCGCCGCCGATCGCCAGCGCATCCTCGAACGCCTGACGGCCGCGGAAGGCCTCGAGCGTTACCTGCACACCAAGTACGTCGGCCAGAAGCGCTTCTCGCTCGAAGGCGGCGATTCGCTGATCCCGTTGATGGACGTGCTGATCCGCCGCGCCGGCGGCGAAGGCGTCAAGGACATCATCATCGGCATGGCCCATCGCGGTCGCCTGAACGTGCTGATCAACACGCTGGGCAAACCGACGCAGAAACTCTTCGCCGAATTCGAAGGCAAGTTCGATCACCCGGACACGCCCGAGCATTCCGGCGACGTGAAGTACCACATGGGCTTTTCGGCCGATGTGGCGACGCCGGGCGGCCCGGTGCACCTCGCCCTCGCCTTCAATCCCTCGCACCTCGAAATCGTCGACCCCGTCGTCGCCGGCAGCGTGCGTGCGCGCCAGATGCGCCGCAGCGACGATTGCGCCCAGGTAATGCCGGTGCTGATCCACGGCGACTCGGCCTTCGCCGGCCAGGGCGTCATCATGGAACTGTTCCAGATGTCGCAGGCCCGCGGCTTCAAGGTCGGCGGCACCGTGCACATCGTCGTCAACAACCAGGTGGGTTTCACCACCTCGCGCCCGGACGACACGCGCTCGACCCTGTACTGCACCGACCCGGCCAAGATCGTCAGCGCGCCCGTGCTGCACGTGAACGGCGACGATCCGGAAGCGGTGGCGTTCTGCGCGCAGATCGCGTTCGACTATCGCAAGACCTTCGGCCGCGACGTCGTCATCGACCTCGTCTGCTATCGCCGCCACGGCCATAACGAAGCCGACGAGCCCGCGGCGACGCAGCCTTTGATGTACCAGAACATCCGTGCCCGCAAGACCACGCGCGAGATGTACGCCGAATCGCTGGCCGCGCAGGGCGTGGTCCCGGCCGACGCCGCGAAGGCGCTGGTGGACGGCTATCGCAACAAGCTCGACAAGGGCGAAGTCACCACCGAACTGGCCGCCGCCGACAAGGACAGCGTCGCCATCGACTGGTCGCCCTTCCTGCACGGCAAGCTCAGCGACACGGTCAAGACCGGCATCGCCCGCTTCTCGCTCGACAACCTGGCGAAGAAGATCAACACGCTGCCGGAGACGCTGAAACTGCATCCGCGCGTCGCCAAGATCTACGAAGACCGCCGCAAGATGGCCGCCGGCGAAATGCCGATGGACTGGGGCTTCGCCGAGAATCTCGCCTACGCCACCCTGCTGACCGAAGGTTACCGTCTTCGCCTGGTCGGTCAGGATGCGGGCCGCGGCACTTTCTTCCATCGCCATGCGGTCGTGCACGATCAGGCCACGGGCGAAGCGACGATGTCGCTGCGCCAATTGGTGAAGGATCCGGAGCACGCGCTCGTGATCGACTCGCTGCTGTCGGAAGAAGCGGTGATGGCGTTCGAATACGGTTACTCGACCGCCGAGCCGATGACGCTGAACATCTGGGAAGGCCAGTTCGGCGATTTCGCCAATGGGGCCCAGGTGGTGATCGACCAGTTCATCTGCTCGGGCGAGGCCAAATGGGGTCGTCTCTGCGGTCTCGTGCTGTTCCTGCCGCACGGCTACGAAGGCCAGGGCCCCGAGCACAGTTCGGCGCGTCTGGAGCGCTTCCTGCAGTTGTGCGCGCTGAACAACATCCAGGTCTGCACGCCGACCACGCCGGCCCAGATGTTCCACATGTTGCGCCGCCAGATGCTGCGCCCGACGCGCAAGCCGCTGATCGTGATGACGCCGAAGTCCATGCTGCGGCACAAGCTTTCCGTCTCGTCGATGGACGACCTCGCCAACGGCGGATTCCAGAACCTGATCCCGGACAGCCTGTGCAAGGACGCGTTCAAGGCGCGCCGCGTCGTCGTCTGCGGCGGCAAGGTCTATTACGACTTGATGGAGATGGTCGAAAGCAAGGCCATCAGCGACGTTGCCGTCGTACGCGTCGAGCAGTTGTATCCGTTCCCGCGCACCGAGCTCGCGGCTGAACTCAAGCGCTTCCCCAATGCGCGCGAAGTGGTCTGGTGCCAGGAAGAGCCGCAGAACCAGGGCGCCTGGTTCCAGATCCAGCACCACCTGCGCGCCTGCCTCGGCAGCGGCCAGCAGCTGCACTACGCCGGACGCGCACGCTCCGCCGCGCCGGCCTGCGGCCATCTGAATTCGCACAATGCCGAACAGGCGCAACTGCTCGCCGACGCCCTGGTCAACAAGGCCAATGGCGAACATACGGCCGAATAACCGAACACTCTCACTCGAATACTTCACCAAGGCCCAGCCCATGAGCATCGAAGTCAAAGTTCCCGTCCTGCCGGAATCCGTTTCCGACGCCACCATCGCCACCTGGCACAAGAAGGCCGGCGACAGCGTGCGCCGCGACGAAAACCTGCTCGACCTCGAAACCGACAAGGTCGTGCTCGAAGTGCCTTCGCCGGTCGACGGCGTGCTGAAGGAACTGAAGTTCAAGCAGGGCGATACGGTGACGAGCTCGCAGGTGATCGCGATCATCGAAGAGGGTGCGGTAGCCGCTGCGCCCGCCCCGGCTGCCGCGGCTCCCGCGGCCGCTGCACCGGCCCATGCTACTGCCGCTCCGGCCGCCGCACCTGCCGCCAAGACCGATACCACGGGCCTGCCGCCGGGCGCCGCGTTCTACGCCGCGCAGAACAATGTCAACCCCGCTGACGTCGCGGGCACTGGCCGCAAGGGCGCGGTGACGAAGGAAGACCTCGTCAACCACGTCAAGGGTGGTGGTGGCGCGCGCCCCGAGTCGCGCGTGCCGATGACCCGCATTCGCCAGCGCATCGCCGAGCGCATGATGCAGTCGAAGAACTCGATCGCCATGCTCACCTCGTTCAACGAAGTGAACCTGGGCAAGGTCATGGCGATGCGCAAGGAACTCGGCGAGCCCTTCGAGAAGACGCACGGCATCAAGCTCGGCTTCATGAGCTTCTTCGCCAAGGCTGCCGCCAATGCGCTGCAGAAGCACCCGATCGTCAATTCCTCGGTCGACGGCACCGACGTGATCTATCACGGCTACGCCGACATCTCGATCGCGGTCGCCACCGACAAGGGTCTCGTCACGCCGGTCCTGCGCAACGTCGAGAACATGTCCTTCGCCGACGTCGAAGGCGCCATCGCCGGTTACGCCAAGCAGGCGCGCGAAGGCGGCCTGAAGCTCGAGGACCTGCAGGGCGGCACTTTCACGATCACCAACGGCGGCACCTTCGGTTCGCTGATGTCGACGCCGATCGTCAATCCGCCGCAGTCGGCCATCCTCGGCATGCACGCCATCAAGGAACGTCCGATCGCCGAGAACGGCGTCGTCGTGATCGCGCCAATGATGTACATCGCGCTGTCGTACGACCATCGCATCATCGACGGCAAGGATGCGGTGTTGTTCCTGGTGGACATCAAGAACCAGCTGGAAAACCCGCACCGGATGCTGCTCGGCCTCTGAGCCGACAGTTGCCCGCTGTCGCGCCGGAGACTGGAAAAGCGCGCCCTGCGCCCCCATCTAAGGCATAGACGGTCTCCCACTCCAATCCGCGCGGCTTCGCGCGGATCGATGCAAACAAGGATCGGAATTTCATGAGCGAGCAGTTCGATGTCGTGGTGATCGGTGGCGGTCCGGGCGGTTACGTGGCGGCGATCCGCGCCGCGCAGCTCGGCCTGAAGACGGCGTGCGTGGATGCGTTCATCGGCAAGGACGGCAAACCCGCGCTGGGCGGCACCTGCCTAAACGTCGGCTGCATCCCGTCCAAGGCTCTGCTCGACTCCTCGCGCCAGTTCCACAACCTGACGCACTCGTTCAAGGATCATGGCATCAGCGCCGACAATGCCCGCATGGACGTGCCGGCGATGATCGCGCGCAAGGACAAGATCGTTAAGCAATTCACCGGCGGCATCACCACCCTGTTCAAGGGCGTGAAAGGCAATCCGGTGACGCCGATCGCCGGCTTCGCCACGCTCAAGCCGGGCAAGCTCATCAGCATCAAGGGCCACGACGGCAAGGTCGCGGAAATCTCGGCGAGGAACGTCATCCTCGCCGCCGGTTCCGTGCCGATCGAACTGCCGTTCGCGAAGTACGACAACAAGCTGATCCTCGACAATGCCGGCGGCCTCGACGTGACTACCGTGCCGAAACGCCTCGGCGTGATCGGCGCCGGCGTGATCGGCCTGGAAATGGGCAGCGTGTGGCGCCGTCTCGGCAGCGAAGTGACGATCCTCGAAGCGCTGCCGGAATTCCTGGCCGCCGCCGACGCCGACATCGCCAAGGCCGCCGCACGAGAGTTCAAGAAGCAGGGCCTCGACATCAAGCTTGGCGCCAAGGTCAGCAAGACCGAAATCAAGGGCGAGGAAGTGCATCTCACCTACGCCGACGCCAGTGGCGAACAGACGCTGGTCGTCGACAAGCTGCTGGTCGCCGTGGGCCGCAAGGCCGCCACGGCCGGCCTGCTGGCCGAAGGCACCGGCGTGCAACTCGATGAGCGCGGTCGAGTGGTCGTCGACGATCATTGCAAGACGGGCGCCGACGGCGTCTGGGCGATCGGCGACTGCGTACGCGGCCCGATGCTCGCGCACAAGGCTTCGGAAGAAGGCATCGCCGTCGCCGAATTGATTGCCGGCCTGCCGGGCCACGTGAACCTCGACACCGTGCCCTGGGTCATCTACACCGAGCCGGAAATCGCCTGGGTCGGCAAGACCGAAGCCCAACTCAAGGCCGAAGGCGTCGACTACAAGGTCGGCAGTTTCCCCTTCGCCGCGATCGGCCGTGCCGTCGCGATGAACGAAACCGCCGGCATGGTGAAGATCATCGCCCACGCGGAAACCGACCGCATCCTCGGCGTGCACATGTGCGGCGCGAACGTCTCCGAGATGATCCACGAAGGAGTCGTTGCGATGGAGTTCAATGGTTCTGCCGACGATCTCGCGCGCATCTGCCACGCGCACCCGACCCTGTCGGAAGCGGTGCACGAAGCGGCGCTGGCCGTGGACAAGCGCGCGATCCACAAGGGCAACTGAGGTGCGGGGCTCGTCAGCGTTGCGCTGCAGCATACTGCTCGGCCTGCTGGCGTGCTCCCCGACTGCCTCCTCGCAGGATAGCCAGCCAATTGCCGCAGGAACCGACGTCGACAAGAGCGTGCCTCCCGCCCACGTCGAAGCGGTTCGCAAGGCGCAGACCCTGGGCTACTTGCTGCAGCAGCAAGATCGAGCCGTCTGGGTAAGTACGGATACGCTCGTTGAGAAAGGCATTGCCGCATCGCACCCCGAGGGTACCGGCTGGCTGGCTTCGCAGCAGGATGCCGAAGGCAACCAATGGGTGGTGGCCTACACGGAGGGCAGCGGGAGCGAACAAGTCTCATTCGTCGACGCACTCGTCACCTTGTCGACCGATCCACCTACTGTCCAGCTGCATTTGAACGAGCCGGGGCGCGAACTCAACGACTACGACCGCTTCCTGGTGCAGTACCGCGACATGGTATTGAAATCGGACAAGTGGCTACGCTGCGCACAGAACTACAACCATTCTGTCGGCATCGAGATCGTCGATGGAAAGAGGCAGTTCGTCGTCAAGCTGCTTCCCGGAAGGACTGACGTCAACATCTTTCCGCTGGGCGGTTTCCACGAGTTCCGCTTTTTCCCATTCGAGAAAGATAGAAAATCGGAACATTTCAGCCAGACGAAGTCCTGCTTGGCGATAGACACCAGCAAGTCCAACCCGGTGGCATTCGTAGTCAGCCATCTCACTTCTCCGACGCCGACGCAGTTCCACGTATTCATGAGCCTGTCTTACGACAAGCCCATCTACGTGACAACCGTCGAGAACGAACTAATGTGGCAGGTGGAAGCGGGCCGCATCAGCATCATGAAGGCGGACCCCGGCGCGGCAGCCAACGAATAGCGTTGCGATCCGCCTGCGAGCAGCCTCATCGCGCCGACCTGTGCCAGACTTCGCGCATGCGCCCCCTGCCCGCCGCCACGCTCGATAACATCAACCCGCCGGTGCGTGGCTATCGCTATTTCGACCATGCGGAAAGCACCCTGGAAACCGGCCGCGGCATCGAGTCGGCACGCAACCGCTGGCTGCTGAGCGAATACGCATTGCTGGCCTACGACGACGCCCAGCGCATCGGCGAAACGCTGCGCGACCGCAGCAGCAGGCTGCACTTCCTGCGCGGCGCCGGGCACAAGGGCTTCGCCTATGTCGCCGATCTCGACGGCCACGACGCCGTGCTCGCTTTTCGCGGCACGCAGGTCTTCAAACCCGGCGATTCCTTGTCGAAGTTCGGCGAAGTCGCCAGCGACTACTGGACCGACGGACGTTTCGCGAAACGTGCGGCGCATGGCGGCGGGTGGATGCACGGTGGATTTGCCGACAGCGCCGACGAGCTGATCGATGCGCTCCTGGACACCGACCTGCTGGCTTCGCCCAGGCGATGGTGGATCGCCGGCCACAGCCTGGGCGGTGCGCTTGCGCTGTTGGCCGCCTCGCGCTTGCGGGAGGAGGCCGAGCAGCGCATCGCCGCCGTGTTGAGCTTTGGGCAGCCGAAGGTAGGCGATGCGACCTTCGTTTCCCGGCTGGAAGAATTGCCGGTGTATCGGATCGTGCACGGCTGCGACGTGGTGCCCACGCTTCCGCCCGCGGCCTTCGGTTTCGCCCACACGAGCCGCGAGCACGTCATCGATGCCGCGCGCCGCGCCGACTACCCGCGTGCCGTGTTCAACCATATCGCCGACTACGCCCAGCGCTGGCGACAAGGCCTGGGCGCGCTCACGCCACTGGCCCTGCTCGATCACGCGCCGATCTACTACGCCACCCACTGCTACAACGAATACGTCGCCGGAGCCAATGCACGATGAGCCCCTCGCCTTCCGCCTTTCGCGCCTTCCGCATCCATAACGACGCAGCCGGTTATCGCGCAGGCATCGAAACGCTTTCGCTCGACGCGCTGAGCCCCGGTGAAATCGTCGTGCGCGCGGCGCACAGCGGCATCAACTTCAAGGATGCGTTGGCGGGTACCGGTGAGGGCAAGATACTTCGGCGCTTCCCGCTGGTGGGCGGCATCGATGTGGCCGGACACGTGATCGCGTCCGCCGACCCGGCTTTCCGGGAAGGCGACGCGGTGCTCTGCACCGGTTGCGGCTTGTCCGAAACGCGCGACGGCGGCTACAGCGAGGTCGTCAGGCTGGAATCGGCGTGGGCCATTCCGCTGCCGGCGGGCCTGAGTTTGCGCGAAAGCATGATCCTGGGTACGGCTGGTTTCACGGCAGGCCTGGCCCTGTACCGGATGCGGGAGAACGCACAGACGCCGAGCCTGGGGCCGATCGCCGTCAGCGGTGCCACGGGCGGCGTCGGCAGCCTGGCGGTTGCGATCTTTTCCAGGGCGGGCTACGAAGTGCATGCGATCAGCGGCAAGCCGGAGCATGGGGACTACCTGCGTGGGCTGGGCGCCACGACGGTCCTGTCGCGCGAGGCCGTGGCGACCTCGCGCCCCATGGATTCGGCCCGTTTCGGCGGCGCCCTGGATAACGTCGGTGGCCCGATGCTGGCCAGCCTGCTGGCGCAGACCGCACCCTACGGCAACGTCGCCAGCTGCGGCCTCGCTGCCAGTCCCACGCTGGAAGCGACGGTCATGCCCTTCATCATCCGGGGCGTTTCCCTGCTGGGCATCGCCTCGGCCGGTACGGCCCGAGCGATCCGCGAATGCGTCTGGATGCAGCTGGCCAGCGACTGGAAGCCCGAAGGCCTGGAATCGGTCTGCACCCGCCAGGTCGGCCTGGACGAGCTGCCCGGGGTTTTCCCCGGCATGCTGGCTGGTGGCTCGGTCGGGCGCACCCTGGTCAATCTGTGACATTCATCTTGCGCGATCCGGCCTTCCCGGGCATACAATCTGCGTAATTTCCTCAGGGGCAATCCATGGCACGCATCCTCATCGTCGACGACTCTCCGTCCCAGCTCATGGGCATGAAGCGCATCGTCGAAAAGCTCGGACATGAGGCCCTGAGCGCCGAAGACGGTTCGGCGGGCGTAGAGGCCGCCAAGGCCAATATTCCCGACCTTATCCTGATGGACGTCGTGATGCCGAACCTCAACGGCTTCCAGGCCACGCGCGCCATTTCGAAGGAACCGAGCACGGCCCATATCCCGGTCGTGCTGGTCACCACCAAGGACCAGGAAACGGACAAGGTTTGGGGCATGCGCCAGGGCGCGAAGGCCTATATCACCAAGCCCTTCACCGAAAACCAGTTGATCGAAGTGATCAATTCGCTGCTCGAGGGCTGAATCCGCCGCAGCGAAAGAAAAAACGGGCCTCGGCCCGTTTTTTTTCGCCTGCGATTCGCCGCTCAGTCGCGGAAGGCTTCGGCCATGCGTCGGTACAGATCGCGCTGCGCCTCGTTCTCGGCTTTCGGCGCACGGACCTCGATCTCGACGATCTGGTCGCCCGCCACCGGTTTGCCCGGCAAGCCACGACCCTTCAGGCGCAGTTTCCGCCCGGCATCGGAGTCGGTCGGGATCTTCAGTTCCACCTTTCCGCCCAAGGTCGGCACGCTGGCCGTGGTACCCAGCGCCGCTTCCCAGGGCGCGAGGCTCAGCGTGTAAAGAATGTTGCGCCCGTCCACTTCGAAGTCCGGGTGCGGCCGGTAATCGATTTCTAGCAGCAAGTCGGCCCGTCGCGCACCCTGCTGCTGGCCCTGCCCGGCGAGTCGGATCGACTGGCCCGGGCGAATGCCGGCCGGTACCTTCACCTCGAGAGTGCGGCCATCGATGCCGATGCGTTGCACGCCACCCGAATAAGCGACCTCCAACGGGATCGCCAGCTTCGCGCGGGTATCTCCCATCGGCGCGCCAGCGCCTGCGCCGCGCTGACCGAAGCCGGCACGACCGCCGAAGATGGATTCGAAGAAATCGCTGAAGCCGCCGCCTCCGCCCTCGTCGAAGCGGAAACCGCCCTGCCCGAAACCATTGCCGCCGCCGAAGCCTGGCGGCGGACGGAATTCCTCGCCCGAACGATAGCCCTGCGCGCGCAGCCGGTCGTACTCGGCGCGCTTTTCCTTGTCGCGCAGCACCTCATAGGCCTCGTTGATGGCCTTGAAGCGATCTTCCGCGCCTTTTTCCTTGCTGACGTCGGGATGGTACTTGCGGGCAAGGCGACGATAGGCGGTCTTGATCTCCGCCTCGCCGGCGCTCGCTTCCACACCCAGCGTCTCGTAGTAATCCTTGAACTGCATGCTCGTCCCTCTACTGCACTGCGCCCTGCATGCGCGCGAAAGCCCGCGAAGCGCACTTCGCGGGCCGATTGTCGCACCTGTCGCGCGGCGGAAGAAACTTCGTGCCGCCGACCGGTTCCGGCTTACTGGACCTGGATGCGTCGCGGCGTGGTTTCCGGACGCTTGGGAATGGCGATTTCCAGTACGCCGTTCTTGCCGGAGGCGGAAATCCCTTCCGGGTTGGCGCTGTCGGGCAAGGCGAAGCGGCGATAGAACACGCCCTGCGCGCGCTCGACGCGCGAGTAACGCTCGTTCTCGGCCTTGCTGCCGGTGCTGCGTTCGCCCTTGATCGACAGGATCCCTTTGTCCATGTTCACTTCGATGTCCTTCGGGTCGACGCCGGGCAGGTCGGCGAAGATGACGAAGCGATCGACCTCTTCCTTGATGTCGACGCGCGGCACCCACTGGCTGGTGACGACGCTGGAGGCGTCGGTGTCGCCGGCATCGCCGAAGAACTTGTCGAAAGCTTGTTTGATTTCGTCCTGGAGCGGATTGCGTGCATTCCAGGCGTGGTGACGGATCAGGCTCATTGCGTGTTTCCTCGTTTGCGGTGGGCTTGCGGCGAACTGCCGCCATGGCTCGTATCTAGGTTCAGGCGCCACGATTTCAAGGCCACGACCACGCCTTGAATTGGCCCCGCATCGACACCATGTCATATGATTCATTTTCTGCCGCGGACGATTCGCGGCTCCAGCGCAAGGAAACCGCATGAGCATCCAGATCGGCGACAAGATCCCGCAAGCCACCTTGAACATGTTGCGGGACGGCGTGCAGGCCATCGGCACCGACGAACTGTTCGCGGGCAAGAACGTCTTGCTGTTCGCCGTGCCCGGCGCGTTCACGCCGACCTGTTCGGCGAAGCACCTGCCGGGCTATGTCGAAAAGATCGAAGAGTTCTCGCGACGCGGCATCGATGTCGCCTGCCTTTCCGTCAACGATGCTTTCGTGATGGGTGCCTGGGCGAAGAACCAGGAGGTTCCGGACGAGCTGCTGATGCTCGCCGACGGCAATGGCGCCTTCACCAAGGCGCTCGGTCTCGAACTCGACGCCACCGCTTTCGGCATGGGCCTGCGCGCCAAGCGCTTCGCGCTGTATGCGGAAGACGGCGTGGTCAAACAACTGCACGTCGAAGCGCCCGGCGAGTTCAAGGTGTCGTCGGCGGACTACGTGCTGGAACACCTGGGCTGATCGGCCCACGCGTCGCGCGGCATCAACGCAGTACGCGGATATTCAACTCGGCCCAGGCACCGCTATCGGCCAGCGCGACGATGCGTTGGTCGCCGGCTTCGGCGAAGGCGTGCACGAATCCATTGCTTGCCCGGCTTTCGCCGGCCAGTTCGCCGTTGATCAGCCAGCGGACGCGCTCCTGCGTACCGAGCGCGCGCAAGCGGATCTGCGGCGGAACGACGCTATTGGGCGCGCGTGCGATGGCGCTGCCATCGGCCGGACCTTCGATGCGCAAGCTCTCCAGCGCGGCCAGCGCATCGCGACGGCAGTCCGGCGATAGCATCGGCAGGGCCGATGCCTCGCGCTCCGTGGCCGCCAGCCAGGGATAGGCCAGGCTGGGCCAGCGCGCCAACGCGCGGGCACGCGTCTCATGCGCGAGACCGCAGTCCTCCGATACGCGCAGGCCGCTGTTCGCGTCCACGAGCACGTCGAGTCGCCCGGCATTCCAGCGATGGCTCGCGCGCTCCGCGAATGTCGGCGGCACGACGCCCGCCAGCGTCCAGGCTTCGCGCTTGCTGCGGCACAACTCCGGATGCGCGGGGTCCAATGCGACACCGAGCGGCCAGCAGATCGTCTGCTTGCCCACGCCACGCGGCGATTGGCGGTGTGCGGCGACCGGGCCATGGCGCGGCAGGCTGTCCACGACTTCGAACAGCAACGGCAATGCCGTGATCGCGCCGTATTGGCCCGGCATCGGCGTGCCGTCCGGCCGTCCGACCCACACGCCGACCGTGTAGTCGCGCGTGCTGCCCAAGGCCCAGGCATCGCGAAAACCGTAACTGGTGCCGGTCTTCCAGGCGACGCGACGGCGCTGGCCCGGATCGAACGCGTCCTCACTGTTGCCGCCTCGTGCCGGATCTTCCAGCACTTCGCGCCAGATCCACGCCGATTCCGCCGACAACAAGCGTCGATCATCGGCCTTTCGCGAAGACACATAGCGCACGCGGCCGGCCAGGCCTTCGCGATTGAAGGCTGCGTAAGCGCCGACCAATTGCTCCAGCGAAACACCGGTGCCGCCCAGGATGACGGACAGGTTCGGGCGCGCGCCCTGCGGCAGCTTCAACTCGACGCCGGCATGCGCGAGCCGCGCGGTGAATCGCTCCGGGCCGAGGCGGTCGAGCAGATCGACCGCCGGCACGTTCAACGACAGGCGCAATGCGTCGCTGGCCGACACCGGGCCGTTGAAACTCGGGTCGAAATTCACCGGCCGGTAGTCGCCGAAGGATTGCGGCGCGTCGATGAGCAGGCTCTCCGAATGGATCAGGCCATCGTCCATCGCCAGCGCATAGAGGAACGGTTTCAGCGTCGAGCCCGGCGATCGCGTCGCCCGCACCATGTCGACATGGCCGAGGCTTTCCTGCCGGGCGAACGCCAGCGAACCGACGTAGGCCTGCGCTTCCATCGTGCGGTTGTCGATCACCAGCAACGCGGCCGAACTGCGCTCCGGAAGGCGCGCGAAATACTCGCCGACCCGCTGTTCCAGCGTCGCCTGCAAGTCGGCATCGATACTGCTTCGGATCCGACTGCGGCCGGGATTGGCGCGACGCAATCGATCCGCCAGCAGCGGCGCCAGCAACGGCACCTGCAACCGCCGCGACACGACCGGCTCGATGCGGGCTTCGCGCACCTCGTTCCGCGACCACACGCCTTGCGCCGCCAGTCGCCCGAGCACCTTGTCGCGCGCCGCCTGTGCCCGCGCCGGATTGCGATCGGGGCGCAGGCGGCTCGGCGACTGCGGCAATACCGCCAGCATCGCCGCTTCGGCATGCGACAGGTTCTTCGACGGCTTGCCGAGGTAGGCCCAGCTGGCCGCTTCGACGCCTTCGATGGTGCCGCCGAAAGGCGCGCGATTGAGATAGAGCGTCAGGATCTCGCGTTTCGAACAATGCCACTCCAGTTGCAGGGCGCGCAGCGCCTGGCGCAGTTTTCCCGTCGCCGTACGCGGATGCGGTTCGAGGATGCGTGCCACCTGCATGCTCAGCGTCGAACCGCCGGACACCACGCGCCCGTTACGCAACCATTGTCCGCCCGCACGCAACATCGCCACCGGATTCACGCCGGGATGGCGCCAGAACCAGCGGTCCTCATAGCCGATCAACGCCTGCAGGTAGAGTGGGGAAACATCTTCCGGTTCGACCGGATAGCGCCACACGCCGTCGGCGCTGGCGAAGGCACGCAATGGCGTGCCATCGCGCGCGCTGACGACGACGCTGGCGGTTTCCTGCTTCGGCAGTGGCAGCGGAAACAACCGATCCATCGCAAGGAGCGACAGCAGGCATAGCGAGGCGACGACGGACGCATGCGCCAGCCTGCGTCGCCATCGCCTCGCCACGGGCGAATACGGAGTCATGGCCTCAGGGTTGGACCACCGTGATGGTTTCCGGATTCACCTTGCCGATCGCCCGCAAGTCCGGCCGGTACATGTCCTCGAGCTGCGGCGGCGGCACGGTATAGGTACCGGGCGTAACGGCGCGCGCCAGGTAGTACAGCTTGGCGGTACCGTATTCGAGCTTGAGCGCGGCGACATAGCGATCGTCGCGATATTCCTCATGCACGATGTTGGCCTGGGAACCGCGTTCGTCCAGCGAGACGCCATCCACGCTGATGTCGGCCCATTGCTCGGCTGGCGTCAGGTTGAGGTTCTCGATCTCCAGCCCGGCCGGCAACAGGTCGACCAGCAGCGCATCCGGCATGCGGGCTTTCGACTCGACTTCCAGCTGCACGATGAGTGCCTGGCCTTCCTTCAGGGTTCCGCCCTTCCAGGGCGTACCGTCGGTGTTGAAGTAGCGACGCACCACGCTCATCTGGTCGGATTTGACCGCCGGACGCGCACGCGGGATGCCGGCCACGTCCACGGTCGCGTAGAGCTTGCCGGTGGAGCGCAGGTCGTAGCGCAGACCGGCGGCGAGATCGCGATAGTCGTAGAGCCGGCTGTGAACGCGCTCGGACGAAATCGCGCTCTTGTTGCCGGCGACTTCCACGTCGTCGGCGATCGCGTTCGCCGGATCGATGTCGGCCATCATCGTCTTGGCCAGTCGCGCCAGGGCGATCTGTTCCTGCGTGCTGTACCAGCGGTACGTACCGCCCTCTTCCGCCGCGATCTGCTTGGAAATCGCCAGCAGGCGCGCGTCGGCCTGCGGAACTTTGAGCTTGTGCTTGCGCGCCAGCATCAGCATCAGGGACTGATCGCGCAGGCTGGAGCCGTAATCGCCCCAGTAACCTTCGCGCTCGTCCTTCTTCGCGAAAGCCTCGGCGATCGCCTTCTTGCCGCGCGCCTGGTCGCCCTGAAGATTCAAGGCCAGGCCGAGATACATCAATGCCAGCGGCGTCTTCGCCTTACTGCGCTCGTTGTCGTACAGGGCACGCAAAGTGCCCAGCGGAGCGCGGTTCAAACGAGCCAAGACGTAACCCGCCTGCGCCTGGTAGGCGAAGCGCAAATGGTCGCGGTTGCTGTAGCCGTAGAACGGCGCGCTGCCGGTCAGCAGATCCTCGTTCAAGCGCTCGAGGGCTTTTTGCAGCATGGATTCCGGCACGGCGAAGCCGGCTTCGCGCGATTCCAGCAAGAACTCGGCGATGTAGGGCGTGAGCACCGGATAGGCTTCGCTGTCGCCTCCCCAGAAGGAGAAGTGCCCGCTGCTCGTCTGCATCGAGCTTAGGCGGGTGAACGCACCTTCCAGCCGCTTGCGGCGTTCGTCCGGCGTCAGACCGGCGAAGCCCATGCGTCGCGCGGTATCGGCATCGAGCAGCAGCGCCGCGTAACCGCGCGTGGTCGTCTGCTCGGCGCAACCGTAGGGATACTTGAGCAGCTCGTCGAGTACCTGGCCGAACGGAATCGGCGGCATCGAACTCAAGGTCACGCGCGCGTTCACCGAGCCGGGCAACAGGCCATTCGCCGCGTCGGCCCCCAAGTTCAGCGGCTGGCCGGGTGCGAGTTCGATCAGGCGCGAGCGCGCGATCGACGACCAGGCCGGGCGCACCGGCACGTCGAAACTGCGATTGACCGTCTGGCCCCCGCCGCTGACCTTCAGCTTCACCGTCGCCAAACCGATGCCCTGCCCGCCGGCGATCGGGAAACTGAGCGTGCTCTTCTTCTCGACGCCCAGGCTCAGCTTGCGACGCTCGCCGGCGATCTCGATCGGACCGCTGGCATCGAGGTCGACGGTGAACTCGCCGGCCTTGCCGGTGAAATTCTGCACGTCCAGGGTCAGCATGCTCCTGTCGCCCGGCGCCAACGCGCGCGGCGCGCTGATTTCGGCGAGGATCGGCGCGCGCAGCACGCTTTCGCTGCTGCCCTGGCCGTACTTGTCGTCGCTGTACACGAGCGCGGACACGCGCAGCGTGCCGTTGAAGTCCGGCACGTCCAGTTTGATCTGCGCAGCTCCTTGTTTGTCGAGCACCACGGCGCCCGAATACAGGTCCACCGTCTGCACGCGTGCCGTCGGGCGACGCGCCTGCGGCAGTGCCTGCACCGCCATGTCTCCGCCGAACTTGAGTCTCGCGACATCGCCCTCGAAGCTCTCGATCACCCGACCGTAGATGTCGTAAGCGTCGACGCCGAGGCGGCGCTGCGCGAAGAAATGCTTGGACGCATCCGGCACCGGGAAGCGAGTGATGTTGAGGATGCCGACATCGACCGCCGACACCGTCACCCAAGCCTTCTTGCCGGCCAACTGCGGTGCTTTGACCGTGATCGGCAAGGGCTGCTCGGGCTTGGTCATCTTCGGCGCCGTGACCGTCACGGCAACCGTCCGCTCGCGGCGATCCATCGGTACGTGGGCGACGCCGACCGCACGCGCGGGCGTGATCTTCTCCATCGAGGAGCCGCCGCGGAACACCAGGGCGGTGATATAGACGTCGTGCCGCTCCCAGTCCTTCGTGATATTCAATTCATAGACACTGCCTGGCTTCGCCTCGATCGGCTGCGCATGCAGCAGACGGTCGGTCTCCACCAGCAGGACGCCGGCGCCCGCGTGCGGCGGCGTCAGCGTGACCTTGAGCTTGTCGCCGGCGCGATAGGCGGTCTTGTCCAGCGCCAGCTTTACCTTGTCCGGGCGGGCGTCGAGGCCGCGGTTCTGGTTGTCCTCGCTCCAGCCGGCGACGAAGGGGAAACGGGTGACGAGGCCAGTGGCGGGGTCGCGCACTTCGACGCGATAGTCGCCCCATTCGACGGTGAAATCGAAACGCGTTCCGCCTTCGGCACGGGCAGCGACAGTCTTCGTATCGATCGTCTTCCAGGACGAATTGTAGTCGTAACCCCAATGGCCGCTTTCGTAGGTCCAGTGGTACTCGCGCTGTTCGCGCAACAGACTGACGCTGAGGTTGTTGGCGGCCGACAGCTTGCCGCTGACGTCGGAGCGCAGGACTTCGAAACCGACCGTACTGTTATAGGGCGCAGACTCCTTCGCATCGAACAATGGACGCAGGCCGACCAGCGTCGCCGCCGGCCACATCGTGCGCTTGAGGCTGCGGCTGACCGGGCGACCGCCGGTTTCGTAGACGCTGCCGGTGACGATCGCCGAGACCGGCGCACCACCCTTCACTTCGGCGGGCAGTTCGATCGGGGTTTTCAGCTTTCCTTGCTCGTCCAGTTCGCTGTCGACGATGTCGTCCGTCTTCTTCGGCAACGTGACGGTCGGGTCGCCGAAGTAGTGATCGGGGTATTTCTCGACCGGATGCTGCTCCGCGATCAAGCCGAGCCGTGCGGTGAAGCGATTGCCGCTGGCCGGTGCGCCGTACAGATACGCCGCCGAAACATCGAGCTGCAACGCTTCGCCGGGCTTCAGCGTCTTCTGGCTCGAATCGAGGTCGAGCTTCATGCGCTCCGGCAGGAACTCCTCGATGCGCAGCGTCATGCCCTGCACGACGTCGCCGGCCCCGGGCGCAGTACGAAACTGCACCTGCCAGCGCCCGGTCGGCACGTCCGGCGACAAAGCCTGTTGCCATTCGTAAAAACCACCTTCGCGCGGGCTCAGCTGGGTCTCCAGGAAGACCTTGCCGTCAGGCTGCTTCAGGCTCAGGAACAGGGGCTGCGCCTTGACCGGCTTGCCGTCCTGGTCGCGCATCAGGGCCGACAGGCGAACCGTTTCGCCGGGACGATAGAGGTCGCGTCCCGACCAGGCGAAGACGTCGAACCAGGCCTGTTCGCGCCCGGCCACCGCGAATTCCGACAGGTCGAGCGCAGGCTGGTTGAAGGCCAGCATCGAGACGTCGTTGCCGCGCCGCGCGACCAACACCTGTTCGGCATTGAGCTTGTACGCGACCAGCGCGTCGCCGCCGCCGTCGGTCGCGGCCTTCATCACCGTCTCGCCCTTGCGATCGATCACCGTCAGCGCGACATCGCCCAGGGCTTCGCCGGTCTTCAGCGACGCGGTGTGCACATAGATGCGGTCCTTGTAGGCGCGCAGGTGCAGGCCGATATCGCTGACGTAGAAGATCGCCGTCTCATACTCGCTGTCGAAACGCCCGACCTGCTTCATCGCAGCGAAATACAGACCGGGCTTCTGCAGCTCGGCGATATCCTGCACCGGCAGATGCGTCAGCCGGCGCTCGTTCTGCGCGCCGCCCAGCACGAATCGATTCACGTATACCGATTCGGCGTACTTGCGCAGCGGCGTATTGCCGGAATCGTAATCGCCCTGGTCGAGCTGCCAACCGCTGCGCCGCCCGCCGCGCTGGTACTCGGCGAAGAACTTGGCGACTTCGCTGTCGCGCACGCGGTAGAACTCGACGTCCACTTCCGGCACGTTGACCGAGACGACCGGCAGGCCGCGGCTCTCGCGCGCCGGCAGCACACTGCCTTGCGAGGCGAAGCCCACCGCGGGCTCCAACGGGCCGGTGAAGATCTTGCGCTGCTCATCCTTGCCCAGCGTTTTGCCGTCGGCAGCGGCGAGGCCTGCGCGGATCAATACGGTGTAGGTCTGGCTCGACTCGATGTACGGGAAGCGCAGCTTCTTGCCGTCGTCCGACAATACCCAGCTGCCTTTCACCACGGCATCCTTCGGCCCCTTCACCACCAGCAGCTGGTCGAACGCCTGCGCATTCGCCAGCGGCTGCGAGAACTCGAGTACGAGGGCGGCTTCGTCGTCCTGTTCGTCGCGACCAGCGGAAACCAGGCCGAAACCCTTGATCTTTCCGCTGACGTCGATCGGCGCGTTGGCTCCCTGCAGCTCCGGCACCTGGTTGGCCTCGCGCTTGCACGCGCCGAGCGACAGGGCCAGAACGCAGGCAACAAAAAACGCCGCATAGCGACGTTGTGCGATCGACTCGAGCATGTGGCTTCTCCGGTGGTCTGCCGAGAATAACGTGGCCGGCCGTCGGGGCCGGCCACGCTCTTAATAGAAAATTAACCGTGCTGCCTGATCCTGTTCGAGTGCCGGCTGGAGTGCCCGAGCTTCACTTGGCCGGTGCGACGGAGGGCAGCTTGGCGGCCATCGCCGTAGCGGCGGCCACCTTGTCGATCGGCGTCATCTGCAACGCCACGTCGGCCATATCCAGGCCCAGGCCGCTGCCACCGCTGCGCGAGCGCATCAGGCGTCCGAAATCGATATCCACGTAACCCATCGGATGGCCCTCGGCGGAAAAGGCCATGCCCGGCACGCCATCGACCAGCAGCACGGTCTTGGGCGTACGCGTCTCGCCGAGGATCATGCCCGAGCGGAACACCGGCACGCCGCCCCATTCGTCCGAAGTGCGCAGCAGCGAGAAGAACACCATGCCCGGCGTCGCCTTCACGCCATCCGCCAGGTCGACGAAGCCGAGGTTGGCGGGCGCATTGCGCAGGCGCAGCCAGGCCAGGCCCAGCTGGCTATCGCGCGTCACCAGGTCGGCCGGCAGCCAGTCCTCGCTGCCCGCGAGGCGAACGCGGAACTCGCTGGACTTCGATACCGGCGCGGCGCCCTTGGATTTGCCATCCGGCATGAAGTCGCTGAAATCGACGCTGACGGCGCGGTCGGGCACCAACAGCAGGCCGTCCTTCGCGACCAGCAAGCCCTGGGTACGGTCCTCGGCGCGTTCTTCCTTGCCGGAAGCGGTCACCGACATCACGAACTTCACCGTGACGACCGCGGCGGCGTGCTTGGCGGTCAGCGCGCGATAGATCTGGCTGTAGTCGTCCAGCGGTCGGGCGGCCGAGGCGGACATCGACACGAGCAGGGCCGAGGCGAAAAGAACGATGCGATGGAACGGTTTCATCATGACTCCGGATTGTCTGCGGTCAACCAGTAACGGTCGAGGAAGAGGATGCGCGCCTGGTTGCCGCGAATGACCTGCACGGGAATGAGATCGTCGCCAGGCTGCGCCAGCGCCGCGTCCAGCGCGGCGGCAAGCTGGGCGGGATTGGCCGTGTTGCGCGTGCCAAGCCGCACGATCACGTCGCTGCGCTTGAGGTGCGCCAGTCCGGCCGGACCGCCGCTCTCGACGCCATCGACGAAAACGCCGGCACGCTCAGGCGGCAGGCGCAAGGCGACGCGGTCGTAGAAGCCGAGTTCGCGCAGTTGCGCGCGCAGGCGGGTGATCGCCAGCGTGCCCAGCCCCGAGGTCTCGACCGGCGCGGGGGCCACCATGACGTCGAACGTCTGCGACTTGCCGTCGCGCATGGCCGTGAAGGCGGCCTTGCCGTCCAGGGTGAGGTCGTGGATGCGATCTTCGAAACCCTCGGCCGAAATCTCGTTGTTCGGCTTGAGCGGTTCGCCGTCGAGCGCCGTCAGCAGGTCGCCGACCTTGGCGCCGGCCTTGACCAGGGGGCTACCGGGATAGACGCGGGAAATACGATAGCCGGCGCTGGGCAGCTTCATTTCCGCCGACTGCGAAGTGGTGATCGGCTGCACTTCCACCCCGACCCAGGCCTTGGGCAGTTCCGGCAGGGGCGTGCGTTCCTGGTCGCCGAACACGGGCTTGATCAGGCTGATGCGCTGCTCGCGATTGCGCACGACGTCCACGATCAACCAACGATCGCCGCCTTCCGCCGCCTTCAGGATGGCCTCGAGTTGCGACAGCGCCACCACCGGCTTGCCGTCGACGCGACGGATGACGTCGCCGGTCTCGATTTCGGGACGCGCGATTGCCGCCGGGCTGCCTGGACGCACGCCCGTGACCATCAAGCCGTTGCCGGCTTCGAGGTTGCGTTTTTCGCTCATCTCGTTGGTCACTTCGATCAGCGAGACGCCGAGCGCCGGATAGACGCCTTCGTCGCCACGCTCCTTCAACAGGGGCTTGGCCTTGAGTTTGATCTCGACCGGGCTGCCGGCGCGGTCGATCTTCAATACGACGTCGTCGCCGACCTTGAGCTCGGCGATCTTCTTCTGCAGCGCGGGCACATCGATGGGCTGCGGCGCGTTCACCGCCTGGCCGTTGATGCTGAGGATGCGGTCGCCGGCCTGCAAACCGGCCTTGCCCGGGTCGGAATTGCGCTCGACGGCGTTCACCAGCACGCCTTCGGAATACCGGGTGCCTTTCAACGAACGCAAGCGGAAACCCAGCGTCGCACGCGGCACCTTGCCGTGCGCGATCAGCGAATCGACCACGCTGGCCGCTTCCGGCCCAGGAATGGCGAAGGCGAGGTCGCCGCCGACGATCATGCCCCGCGTGTTCACGCCGACGATGCGCCCGGACAAATCCACCAGAGGGCCGCCGGAATTGCCAGGCGCGATGGCGGCGTCGTGCTGGATCCACGCGTAGTAGCGGCCGGTCGGTTCGTCTTCGCCGAGGCTGTCTTCGTACTCCGCTTCGTCGTCGAACAAGGACACCAGCAATCGCCGCGGATTGTTGACCACGCCCGCGCTCATCGAATTCGACAAGCCCCAGGGCGCGCCCATTGCCAGCACGGTATCGCCGGGCTTGAGGTCGAGGTCGGTGGCGAACTTCGCGAAGGCGAAGGTTTCCGGCGTCTTCGGCTGCGCTTGCAGCACCGCCAGGTCGGTCAACGTATCGGTCCCGATCAGCTTGGCAGGCAGCTCGCGACCATCGGCGAAGACGACGCGGAACGATTCTCCGTTCTGCGTGACATGCGCATTGGTGGCGATATGGCCCTGCGCGCTCACGACGGTGCCGCTGCCGCTGGACACGCTGAGCGTAGGTTCGCCCTGGCGATAATCCTGGCGTACGACGAGGATGCTCACGACCTCGGGCAGCACGGCGTCGCGTGCTGCCGCTATCCGCGAGGCATCGGCACCGCCATCGGCGGCCGGCGCCGCCGCTGCGGCAAACGGCAAGGCCAGGCACAGCATGAGGCGCGGGAGGAAGGGGGAAGTGGCTGGCATGTCGGGTTCCGGATGGCTTGCCTGGTCTTACGGATCAGAGCGGGTTCTGGGGTTGCAGCGTCTCGCCGCCCTCGCCCGTACCGAGAGGCGCTTCCGGAACGTCGTCGACCTCGCCCATCGCGTCGATGCTCTCCACGGCGATCAGCTTCTCGCCTTCGGCCACGCGGATCAGGGTCACGCCCTGGGTGTTGCGGCCGACCTGCGAGACTTCCGACGCGCGCGTGCGGACCAAAGTTCCCTGATCCGAGATCAGCAGGATTTCGTGCTGCTCGGTGAGCTGGATCGCGCCGACCAGGCGGCCGTTGCGCTCGGTGGTCTGCAGCGCGATAACGCCCTGCGTGCCACGTCCCTTGCGCGGGAACTCGGCCGCCTCGGTGCGCTTGCCGAACCCATTCTCGCTAGCGGTGAGGATGTCGCCGTCGCCCTCGACCACGATCAGGCTCTTCACCTTCTCGCCTTCGGCCAGCTTCATGCCGCGCACGCCGGTGGCGGTGCGACCCATGGAACGGACCTCGGTTTCGTCGAAGCGGACGGCCTTACCGTTGGACGCGAACAGCATGATGTCGCTGGCGCCGTCGGTGAGCTGCACGTCGACCAGGCCATCGCCATCGTCGAGGTTGATCGCCCAGATGCCGCTGGCGCGCGGACGCGAGTAATCGGACAGCGGCGTCTTCTTGACCGTGCCGTCGCGGGTGGCGAAGAACACGTAACGGTCGTCGCTGAACTCGCGCACCGGCAACACGGCCTGGACCTTTTCGCCCTCCTGCAGCGGGATCCAGTTGATGATGGGGCGGCCGCGCGAATTCGGGCCGGCGTCGGGCAACTGGTAGACCTTGAGCCAGAACACGCGACCGGCGCTGGTGAAGGTGAGCAGCGTGTCGTGCGTATTGACCACCCACAGGCGCTCGATGAAATCCTCTTCCTTGACCGCCGTCGCCGAACGGCCCTTGCCGCCGCGCTTCTGCGCGCGATAGGCGCTGCTCGGCTGGCGCTTGGCGTAGCCGGCATGCGACAGCGTGACGACCACGTCTTCGGAAACGATGAGGTCCAGCACGTCGAGGTCTTCCTCGCTCGGGCGGATCTCGGTGCGGCGGGCGTCGCCGAACTCTTCCCTCAGATTGCGCAGCTCGGTGCGGATCACGTCCAGCAGCACATCCGGATTTTCCAGGATGCGAATCAGACCGGCGATGGTTTCCAGCAACTGCTTGTACTCGTCGGTCAGCTTTTCCTGCTCCAGCCCGGTCAGGCGGTTCAGGCGCATCTCGAGGATTTCCTTGGCCTGCGCTTCGGACAGGCGGTAGCCCTCCGCCTGCAAGCCGAATTCCTTGGCCAGGTCTTCCGGACGGGAAGACTCGGCGCCGGCGCCGGCCAGCAACGCGCGCACCAGGCCCGGCTCCCAGGTCTTGGCCAGCATGCGTTCCTTGGCGACCTGCGGGCTCTCCGAGGTCTTGATCAGCTCGATCATCTCGTCGATGTTGGCCAGGGCAACGGTCAGGCCTTCGAGGATGTGCGCGCGGGAACGCGCCTTGCGCAGTTCGAAAATGGTGCGACGGGTGACCACTTCGCGCCTATGACGGATGAAGGCCTCGAGCATCTGCTTGAGGTTCAACACCTGCGGCCGGCCATCCACCAACGCGACCATGTTGATGCCGAACACCGATTCGAGCTGCGTCTGCTGGTAGAGGTTGTTGAGGATCACTTCGGCTGATTCGCCGCGCTTGGCCTCGATGTAGATGCGCATGCCGTCCTTGTCGGACTCGTCGCGCAGCTCGGAAATGCCCTCGATCTTCTTTTCCTTGACCAGCTCGGCGATCTTCTCGATCAGCCGGGCCTTGTTGACCATGTACGGCAGTTCGGTGACCACGATCGCCTCGCGACCGTTGTCCTCGTTCATCTCAATCTCGGCGCGAGCGCGCATGCGCACGCGGCCGCGGCCGGTGTGGTAGGCCGCGTGGATGCCGGCGGCGCCGTTGATGATGCCGGCGGTCGGGAAGTCCGGGCCCGGGATGTATTGCATCAGGTCGCCGATGCCGGCGTCCGGATCGTCGATCAGGGCGATGGTCGCGTCGATAACTTCCGACAGGTTGTGCGGCGGGATGTTCGTCGCCATGCCGACGGCGATGCCGGCCGAACCGTTCACCAGCAGGTTCGGCACCCGCGTCGGCATCACGGTGGGCTCGAGTTCCTTCTCGTCGTAGTTGGGCTGGAAGTCGACCGTTTCCTTGTCGATGTCCGCCATCAGCTGGTGCGACAGGCGCGACATGCGCGCCTCGGTGTAACGCATCGCCGCGGCCGAGTCGCCGTCGATCGAACCGAAGTTGCCCTGCCCGTCCACCAGCATGTAGCGCAGCGAGAACGGCTGCGCCATGCGAACCAGGGTGTCGTATACGGCCGTATCGCCATGCGGGTGGTACTTGCCGATGACGTCGCCGACGATACGCGCCGACTTGTAGTAAGGCTTGTTCGAATGCGCGCCGAGCTCATGCATGGCGTACAGGACGCGACGATGCACCGGCTTGAGGCCGTCGCGGACGTCGGGGAGTGCGCGCCCCACGATCACGCTCATGGCGTAATCGAGGTAGCTCTTGCGCATCTCGTCTTCCAGGTTGACGGGGATGATTTCCTTGGCGAGCTCTGTCATTCAGCGATCCGTTCTGGCACTGCGGGAAGCCCGTTCCGGCAAGGCCGGAGACGCGGGCGGAGGCGACAGGAAATTGTAACAGAACGGGTGCCGGAAAGCCCCGGATTTGGATCGCAAAATCAGTGATTTACGGAGCCCGGGTGAGTTATCGAACCGCATTCGCCGGGAGGTTCGCCGCTACGCTGCCGAAAGCGCGTTTCAGCCCGCGAACAGGGCTGCCATCTTCCGTGCGTCCGGGTGCTCGATGACGCCTTTCTCGGTCACGATGGCGTCGATCAGACCGGCGGGCGTAACGTCGAATACCGGGTTGAAGGCGGACACGCCTTCGGCGACCGTGCGCTGCCCGGATACCGCCAGCAATTCGCTGCCGTCGCGCTCTTCGATATGGATATGGCTGCCGTCCGGCGTCGCCATGTCCACCGTCGAAGACGGCGCAACCACCATCACGCGGACGCCGTGATGCCGCGCCGCGATGGCATGGGTGTAGGTGCCGATCTTGTTCGCCGTATCGCCATTGGCGCAAATGCGGTCCGCGCCGACGATCAGCCATTGCACCGCGCCCGACTTCATCAGATGGGCGCCGGCCGCATCGGCGATCAACGTCGCCGGGATACCGTCTTCCCTCAATTCCCACACCGTCAGGCGCGCACCCTGCAGCCAGGGTCGGGTTTCACTGGCGAAAACCCTGTCGATACGATGCGAGGCGACGCCCGCGCGGATCACGCCCAACGCGGTTCCGAATCCGGCAGTCGCCAGGGAACCGGTGTTGCAATGGGTCAGCACGCCCGAGCCTGGCACGATCAGGCCCGCGCCCAACACGCCCATATGGCGATTCGCGGCCAGATCCTCCCGCTCGATCGCCAGCGCCTCCTGCTCGATTCTCTCGCGCCAGTCGGCCCCGGCCCCGGCAAGCGCACGGCGCATGCGAGCGATGGCCCACATCAGGTTCACGGCCGTCGGGCGCGAGCGATTGAGCTCGTCGATATCCGCTGCCATTCGCTCGAGCGCCTGCGCACCATCGGCGGCTTCGATCGTACGGGCGGCCAGCACCACCCCGAACGCCGCCGCGATGCCGATAGCCGGTGCTCCGCGCACGACCAGATCGCGGATGGCTGTGCCGACCGAACGACTGTCGGCGCATTCGACGTATTCGACCGCGAACGGCAGCTTGCGCTGGTCCAGCAATTCCAGGTGCGATCCACGCCAGCGGATCGGGCGGATGCGGTCGTAGCGATCGAAATCGAGATTCTGGTCCATGTCCATCGCGACAGTTTAACAAAGCGAACGGTTATGCTTGGCCCATGCCTTCCCGGAAACCGCAACGCCGCCGTACCGATCGTGCCGCTGCCGCGAACTCCCCGACCCGAAGCGTGGAGTCGGTATTGCATGCCGCCTGCGTGAAGGCCGGCGCCGCGGCGGCTCTGCAGGTATCGCTGGAACGCCTTCCGCTGCTCAAGCCCTTCCTGCCGCGGCCGATCACGCACGCCGCGCGCGGCGACGCGCCCGAACGCATCCAGCGACTGCTGGTGAAAGAGATCTATCTCCGCTACGGCATCAAGCCGGCCGGCTGGGAGGTCGAAGGCATCCTGGCCGTGGCGCAGACGCAGAGCGTGCTGACGCCGCTCGCAACGCAGGAAGGATTGAACGCCGTGATGCGCACGTGGCTGCCGGCGCGACTGAGTTCGCCCCTGCTGCGCTATACGCCGCTCGAGCCGCTGGTCACCGCATCGGCACGCGCCGTCGCGGCGACCTGGGCCGCCGGCCGCTACGCCGACAGCGTCTGCCGTCTGCGCCAGGCCGGTGCGGACTGGTTGCCGGCACCACTGAACGATGCGCTCAGCCTGGCGCCTTCCAAGCTCAAGCGCTGGAGTGCGGAAGCCCTGGCCCTCGCACTGCCGCCATTACGTCTGGCCAAGACCTGGGGCGAACGCGCCGCCAATGCCCTGCCCTCCGCGACGCCCAAGGCGAAAACGCCGCCGAAAAAACGGGCGCCGACCAGGAAACGAACGAGGCGCGTGGACTGATGCACTGCGGACATCGCGTGAAATCGCCGCCCGTTCGCCTGCGTTCCACGAACTGCATCACAGCAGCGGCGCGGCGATTGTCAGCATCATGGCCTGGCCCTAAGGTGCTCCCATGAAATCCCGGCCGGCCAGCATTCGCCTGCTTCCCTACGCCGCCAGCGCGATCGCACTGGCGGCGCTCGCGTTCTGGCTGGGATTCTCCGACGGCCATCCGTTCGTGGCGACGCTGGTGCTCATCCTCGGCCTGGCGCTGCTGCTGTATTTCCACAGGCAACAGACCGATGCCGCGCGCAAGTTGCAGTTGCATGCGCAGACCGCGCACAACTTCCATCGCGAGCTGCAGCGCGTCCAGGCGCAGCAGGACACGCATACCGCCGACCTGAACCTGCTGGGCCGTTACGGCAATCTGCTGCTCGGCTGCACCGACCTGGCCGAAGCCCTGCAGATCAGCCAGCAGATGTTGTCGATGCTGCTGCCTGGCAGCGCCGGCAGCATCTATCCGCTGCTGGAAGGCGAGGGCCTGGCCGAAGCCAGTCATCTCTGGGGTATCCATGCGGCCGAAACGAAATCGCTGGCCAGCGCGCACGATTGCTGGGCGATGCAGCGCAAACGCCTGCATGTCAGCCATCTCGACAGCCCGGGCAGCGTCTGTCCGCATGTCATCCATCCCGAGCTGGACGAGCCCGTTTGCGCCGCCTGCATCCCGCTGACCGCGCAGGGCGAATCGTTGGGCTGGATCTACCTCAGCGCGCCCGGCGTCGGTCCGTTCCCGAAACTTCCGGTGGCGATCGCCGCCAGCGAACAACTCGCGCAGGCGCTCGCCAACCTGCGCTTGCGCCAGAGCCTGCGCGACCTGTCGGTGCGCGATCCGCTTACCGGCCTGTTCAATCGACGCTACCTCACCGAATCGCTGGGACGCGAGATGACGCGCAGCGGCCGGCGCAAGCAGCCATTGGCGGTGATGACCTTCGACCTCGACCATTTCAAGGCCTTCAACGACAGCTACGGGCACGGCGCCGGCGATGCGGTGCTGGTGGCGTTCGCGCGACTGCTGCGCGACCGCTCGCGCAACGAAGACATCGCCTGTCGCATGGGCGGCGAAGAGTTCATCGTGATCCTGCCGGAAATGGATCGCGGCGTCGCCTGGCGGCGCGCCGAAGAAGTCATGCGCGAGCTGGCGGAGCTGAAGATCGTGCACGAAGGGCATCACCCTGCCTCCGATAACGACATCGATCGGCGTGGCGGTATTCCCGGATCACGGCAGCAAGCCGGAGGAACTGCTGGCCCGCGCCGACCAGGCGCTCTACGAAGCCAAGTCCGCCGGCCGGAACCGCGTCGTCACCGCCGCCGGCTGAACCCGGCTTTCAGGCGCGATCGAACGGAAACGCGAGCACGTCGCCGAGCTTGTCGCTGCCCATCATCGCCATCAACAGGCGGTCCACGCCCACGGCCACGCCGGCGCAAGCCGGCAGCTTCGGCAAGGCGGCGAGCAGGCGTTCGTCCACCGGCGGCTGCACCGACGCGCGCTTCTGCCGCGTCGAAAGGTCACGACCGAAACGCTCGCGTTGCTCGCCCGCGTCGTTGAGCTCGTGATACCCGTTGGCCAGTTCCAGCGGGCCGACATAGACCTCGAAACGCTCCGCCACCGGCACGTCGCCGGGCTTGATCCTGGCCAGCGCGCATTGGCTCGCCGGATAGTCGTAGATGATCAGGATGCGGTTGTTCGGAATGGTCGGCTGGATCAGGTGCGTCATCAGCAGATCCAGCCAGTCGTCCCGCGTCAGCCCGTCCGGGTTGATGCCGAACACCGCCAACGGACCACGCAATTCGCCTTCGCTCGCCGTCAGCGGATCGAACCCGAAACTGTCCTGATAGAGCTGGCGGAAACTCACGTCTCGAATCGTGGCCCGACGGCCCGCGAGGTGCAGCGCATCTTTCACCAGTTCGGCACACTCGTCCATCAACTCGTGATGCGTCCAACCGATGCGATACCACTCCAGCATCGTGAACTCGGGATTGTGCCGCTTGCCCGCTTCGCCGTTGCGGAATACCCGCCCCAGTTCATAACAATCGCCGATACCGGCGGCGAGCAGGCGCTTGAGCGGGAACTCCGGCGACGTGCGCAACCAGCGCATGCCGGCGCCCGCGGTCTTGGGGCCGAGGAACTGCAACTGGAAACTTTCGATGTTCGGATCGGTATTGCCGGCCGATGAAAGTATCGGCGTTTCGACTTCCAGCACCTTGCGCTCGGCGAAGTAGCGGCGGATCAGAGCATAGAGTTCGGCGCGCAGGCGCAGCGCCTTGGCGTTCGCGGTCGGTTTCCAGTCTTTCATGCGCCCACTCTGGCACCAGCGCGAGGCACTCGCAAGACGAAGGTACCGAGCCGCCAGCAGAAGTTCAGGAATATTGCGCGAGGAAAGCCAGCAGCTGCGCTTCGTCCCAGACTTCGATACCCAGCTCGAGCGCCTTGTCGAGTTTCGAACCCGCCGCCTCGCCAGCGACGACGAAGCTGGTCTTCTTCGAGACGCTGCCCGCCACCTTGGCGCCGAGAGCCTCCAGGCGATCGCCGGCCTGGTCGCGGCTCATCGCCGACAACGCACCGGTCAACACCACCGTCTTGCCGGCCAGCGGTCCTTCGGCCGAACGCTGCGGCGCCCCTTCCGGCCAATGCACGCCGGCCGCGCGCAGTGCCGCGATGGCTTCACGGTTGTGCGCTTCGCGGAAGAAAGCGGCGATGCGCCGCGCCACGATCGGACCGACGTCCGGCACTTCCAGCAGGGCCGCCTCATTGGAGGCCATCAGCGGATCGAGCGCGCCGAAGAACTTGGCCAGGGTCTTGGCGGTGGATTCGCCGACATCGCGGATGCCGAGCGCGAACAGCAGGCGTTCGAGACTGGAGGACTTGCTCGCTTCGATCGCCGCCAGCAGGTTTTCCGCCCATTTCGTCGCGACCTTGCCGGCCTTGGCCGTCTCCGGCACCGTGCCGTCGCGTTCGTCCGCGCGCCGGCGCATATCGACGAAATCTTGCAAGCCGAGGCGATAGAGATCGGCCACGCCATGCACGAAGCCGAGGTCGACCAGATCTTCGACGATGCGATCGCCCAGTCCTTCGATGTCCATCGCCCGCCGCGAGGCGAAGTGGATCAGGGCTTGCGCGCGCTGCGCCGGGCAATAGAGGCCGCCGCTGCAACGCACGACCGCCTCGCCTTCTTCGCGCACCGCCGCCGAACCGCAAACGGGACAGGCTGCCGGCATCGCATAAGGCGGATTCAGCGGCTGCCCGGCGGCGTCGATCGGGCGCTTCTCGTCGATGACGCGAAGCACTTCCGGAATCACATCGCCGGCACGCCGTACGATGACGGTATCGCCGACCCGGACGTCCAACCGCGCGATCTGGTCGGCATTGTGCAAGGTCGCATTGGTGACGACGACGCCGGCCACGTTCACCGGCGCCAGTCGCGCCACCGGCGTAATCGCCCCGGTGCGCCCGACCTGGACGTCGATGGCTTCCACCGTCGTTGTCTGTTCCTGCGCCGGATACTTGTGCGCCAACGCCCAGCGCGGTGCGCGGGAAACGAAGCCCATCGCATTCTGCTGATCGAAACGGTCGAGCTTGTAGACCACGCCGTCGATGTCGTACGGCAGCGCATCGCGCTTTTCGCCGATGCGGCGGAAATAAGCCAGCAAGCCTTCCAGGCCGGTGGCTTCGTCGGCCTCGGGCGACACGGCGAAACCGAACTCGCGCAGCGCCGCCAGCATGCGCGTATGACGTGCCGGCGGAGTCCAGCCCTCGACGGCGCCGAGCGCGTAGGCGAAAAAGGCCAGCGGACGCGACGCAGTGATCTTCGGATCGAGCTGGCGCAAGGAGCCGGCAGCGCCGTTGCGCGGGTTGGCCAGCGTCTTTTCGCCGCGCTCGCGCGCCAGTTCGTTGTAGCGTTCGAACTCCTTGCGCGGCATGTAGACCTCGCCGCGCACTTCCAGCACGGACGGCGGCGAATCGCTGCGCAAGCGCAAGGGAATCGCTCTGATCGTGCGCAGGTTGGCTGTGACGTCCTCGCCGGTGGCGCCGTCGCCGCGGGTCGCGCCGCGCACGAACAGGCCGTCCTCGTAGCGCAGGCTGATGGCCAGTCCGTCGAGCTTGGGCTCGACCGAGAACGCCGGCGCCTTGTCGCCCGTCGCCTGCACGATGCGATCGACGAAATCGTCCACGTCCTCGTCGTTGAACGCGTTGTTCAACGACAGCATCGGCACCTCGTGCCTGACTTCGGCGAAGTTGCGCGACGGCAGCGCACCAACGCGCTGGGTCGGCGAATCGGGACGGACCAGCGCTGGAAAGTCCGCCTCGATGCGCCGCACCTCGACCACCAGCCGGTCGTAGTCGGCATCGGGAATGGAGGGCTCGTCCAGCACATGGTAGCGGTGGTCGTGCGCCGCGATCTCGCGCAACAGCATCGCATGACGAAGCGCCGCTTCGTTCGGAACACCGCCGTTTTGATTCCTGGAGCCCGGCATACCGTTATCCGAGCCGGATCAACGACCGGGCTTGATGGTCAGCTTTTCCCGCGCGCGATCATAGGCGCGCAGCTCGTCGCGGATGTTGGCGATGCGCTGGCGTCCGAGCGCGTTGCGCTCCTCGTCGAGCAGCACGGCGTCGAGCAGCTCGGCCATGCGCTGCGCGGTCGGCAGCATGGTGTCCCAGGCATCGAGCGCCGCCAGCGGACCGGGCAAGGTCATGAAAAAGCTGATGCCGGGCGTCTTCAGGTCCTTGATCGTGCGCAGATCGAAATGACCCGGCTGCACGAGGTTGGCGACGCTGAAGATCGGTCCGTGTTCCGGATGCTTGTCCATCATGCGATGGAAGATGTTCATGTGGCCATAGATCAAGCCGGCTTTTTCGGCAGCGACCACCAGGTCGGGACCGTTGAGCGTATGACCCGCGCGAGCAGCGATGTAAAGCGTGACGATCTTGTCGAACTCGTGCGAGGGTCGCGAACCGACCTGCATGCCCGGCGGATCCTTCGGATCGCCGAGGCCGAGGTCGGGCTGTTCGACCGACGCCGGCTCGTGCGCTTCGGCCTCCAGAATCTCGCTCAGGGTCGGCTCCTGTCGGCGATCGGAACCGGTGCGTGGCGCCGGCGTGCGTTTGCCTTGATCCTTCTTGCGACGCGAGGTCAGCAGGATGATGGCGAAAAGGACCGCCGCCGCAACGGCGATGCCGATGCGCAGCAGGGCGGTATCGCTGAGTCCTTCGAACATCCCTACTCTCCTGCAAACCTTGCCGAACCCGACCGAAAATCAACCTGCCGCGACATCAGGCCGCGCCGGCGAGGCGCGCGGCCTCGGCCAGGTCGACCGATACCAGCCGGCTGACGCCCGGCTCGCGCATCGTGACGCCCGACAACTGCCGCGCCGCTTCCATCGTGGCCTTGTTGTGCGTGACGAAGAGGAACTGCACCTTCTCGCTCATCTCGGTCACCATCGAGCTGAAACGGCCGACGTTCGCTTCGTCGAGCGGCGCATCGACCTCGTCCAGCAGGCAGAACGGCGCCGGATTGAGCCGGAAGATCGAGAACACCAGCGCCACCGCCGTCAGCGCTTTCTCGCCGCCGGAAAGCAGCGAGATGTTCGACACGCGCTTGCCGGGCGGCCGCGCCATGATGGCGACGCCGGTATCGAGCAGATCCTCGCCGGTGAGCTCCAGGTAGGCATGACCGCCGCCGAACAGGCGCGGATACAGCTCCTGGATGCCGGCGTTGACGCGATCGAAGGTTTCCTTGAAGCGGCCGCGGGTCTCGCGGTCGATTTTCTTGATCGCGCCTTCGAGCGTTTCCAGGGCCGAGACCAGATCGGTGTTCTGCGCGTCCAGATAGGTCTTGCGCTCGCTCTGTTCCTTGTACTCCTGGATCGCCGCGAGATTGACCGGTTCTAGTCGGCGCATCTTCGCGTCGATATCGGCCAGCGTCTTGCTCCATGCCTCGAAATCGGCCTGCTCGGGCAAGGCCTGCAGCACGGCATCGAGTTCGAGACCGGCCGCGACGATCGCTTCCGACAACTGCTGCGACTTCAACGTCAGCGCCTGCGATTCGAGACGACGATTGGAAATCGCTTCGCGCTGCGCCAACGATTGCTGGTCGCGCTGCTGACGGGTCTGCTCGTACTTGCGCAGTTCCTGCTCGATCCCGTCGAGCGTGGAGCGCGCCGCCGCCAGTTCCTTTTCGACCAGCACGCGCTGATCCAGCACGGTCTGCCTCTCGCCCTGCAGGCGCAGGATCGGGGCATCGCCTTCCGCGAGCTGGGCCTTGAGTTCGTTCAAGCGCAATTCGAGTTGCGCGCGCTGGCTGCCCATGCGGGCCAAGGACTGGGTCAAGGCCAGGACGCGGGCGCGTTGCGCCTCAAGAGCCAACTGCAGCTGGTGCAGCGCATCGCGCGACTCGCGCGCGGTGTTGCGTGCCGCATCGCGCTGGTCGCTGAGCTGCCGGCGTTGCGAATCGAGCTGCTGGCGTTCGGTTTCCAGCTCGCCCATGCGCGCGACGGCTTGCTCGAGCCGGGTGCGCGCCTCGCGCGTCTGGCCCTGGGCTTCGTCCAGGTTCTGCGCCAGCGTCGCCAGCTCGCGATCGATGTTGCCGACGCGGGCCTGGGCCGACTCCAGGCGACTCTGGCTGCCCTGCAGCTGGCCGGCCAGTTCGGAGACGCTGCGATGGTTCAAGTACAGGGCACGCTGCGCGTCCTCGCGATGCTGCTCGGCCTCGAGCAACTTGTCGCGCATCAGCGTCAATGCCTCGTTGATCGACTGTTCCTTCTTCGTCGCGACGTCGATATCGGCGCGCAATTCACGGATCTCATTCTCGCGCGCCAGCGCGCCCTGCTGCGACTCGCCGCTGCGCAGCGCGCGCAACCAGCCGTGGCCCAGCCACTCGCCCTGCCGCGTCACCACCGCTTCGTCGTCGGCCAGCGCGGGCGCCATCGAACGGGCCGAAGCCGCGTCGTCCGCGATGCGGATCTTCGCCAGCAGTCGGCGCACGGCGGCCGGCCCCTGCACCTTCGTCGCCAGCGTACCGGCCGGCGAGGAGAAATCGCCTCCTTCGGCCACCAGGGCGATGCGGCCCTGCGCGAGGCCTGCCACGGCATCGAGCCACTCGGTCGGCGCGTCCACGGTCACCGCTTCGAGCAAGGAACCAAGCACGGTCTCGACCGCGGTCTCCCAGCCCTTGTCCACCTGCAGCACTTCGCCGAGGCGAGGATTGGCTTCCAGGCCCTGGGATTTCAGCCAGTCCAACGCACTGTTCTTTTCCTGGCCGAGCGCCGCGTGCTGCAAAGCTTCGAGCGAAGCCAGGCGTCCACGCGCGGACTGGATCTGCTTGCGCGTTTCCGATAGTTCGTTCTGCTGCTGGCGCTGCTGTTCCTGCAAGGCCGACAGGCCGCTCTTGCGCTGTTCGAGCGCCGCCGCGAGTTCGTCGAGACCGCCCTTCTTCTGGTCGTGCTCTTCCTTCATCGTCGCCAGCGCGGCGACGAGAGCGGAGGTATCCAGGCCGCCACGTTCGTTCGCCAGCGTTTCGCGGCGGCGCCCTGCGTCCAGCGACTGTTTTTCCAGGTACTCGATCTTGGTGCGCTCGACTTCGGCCCAGCGCGAGGCTTCCGCCTGCGCCTTCGCATAGGTATCCCAGCGCTGCTGCCATTCGTGCAAGGCGGTTTCGGCGATGCGAAGCGCTTCCTGGCGCTCGCCGTCGCTGCCTTCCATCGCGGCGGATTTCTGCTCCGCGTCGCCGATGGTCGTGCGCAGTTCGCCGAGCTGGCGCTCGTCGCCGGTGATATGTTCGCCGATCTGCGCGAAGGCGGCATCGGCCTCGGCGCGCGCCGTTTCCAGACGCTGCTTCAGCTCGCGCTGGTGGGTGATCTGCTGTTCGATGCGCGCGAGCTCGCCGCTGATGCGGTAACCCTCGGCCTGCACCTTGCCCAGCGCTTCGCTCGCTTCGCCCTGCTGCACGCGACAGGCTTCGATCTGCGCCTCCGCGGAACGCTGGTCGGCCTGGAACTGCTGCAGCTTGAGTTCTTCGGCCGTCATCGCTTCGCGCTGCACGGCGAGCTCACCGTCGAGCTTGCGATACTCCAGGCCCTTGAGCTGCGCGTCCTTTTCCCGGCGCTCTCCCTGCAGCGTCTGATACTGCTCGGCCGCGCGCGCCTGGCGACGCAGATGTTCGATCTGCTTGTCGACTTCTTCGCGCAGGTCGTTCAGGCGGTCCAGGTTCTCGCGCGTGGATTTGATGCGCGATTCGGTTTCCTTGCGCCGCTCCTTGTACTTGGAGATGCCGGCGGCCTCCTCCAGGTAAACGCGCAGGTCTTCCGGGCGAGCTTCGATGATCTGACTGATCATGCCTTGCTCGATGATCGAGTAGCTTCGCGCACCCAGACCGGTGCCGAGGAACAAATCGGTGATGTCGCGACGGCGGCAACGCGCGCCGTTGAGGTAATAGGTGGACTGTCCATCGCGGCTGACGGTGCGTTTGACCGAAATCTCGGCGAAGCGCGCGTACTCGCCGCCCACGGCGCCGTCGCCGTTGTCGAAGATGAGCTCGACCATCGCCTGGCTGACCGGCTTGCGCGAGGACGATCCCGAGAAGATCACGTCCGTCAGCGAATCGCCGCGCAAGCGGCTGGCCGAACTTTCGCCCATCACCCAGCGCACTGCATCGATGATGTTCGACTTGCCGCAACCGTTCGGACCGACGACGCCGGTCATGTTGGTCGGCAGATGCAGAACCGTGGGGTCAACGAAGGATTTGAAGCCGGCAAGCTTGATCGTCGAAAGGCGCATGGGCTGACACGAGTGATGCGGACACCGGACTCAGGCCGGCTGTCGGCGCCGAAGCGCCGCCGCGAAGCTACAGGGGGTCCGGATTACGGTCGACGACAGAGCCAAGTAGTTGATCTACAAGGAAACTCGCAGCGCCCGCAAGACGGTCACGGGGCAGTATAGCAGCGCCCGGCGGGGGCTCTGAAGGCATCCTGTAACGGGTTCAGCGGCCCGGAGCGGGCCGCTCCCGCTCAGCGCCCTGCCGCTTCGTCCGGCGTACGCGCCTGGATCGACAGGGCATGGATGTCGGTCTGCATCAGATCGCCGACGGCGGCATACACCTTGCGATGCCGGGCCAGCGGCGGCAGGCCCGCGAAGACCCGGCTGACGATCGACACGGCGAAGTGCCCGCGCCCGTCGCGGCCACCCGCATGGCCGGCGTGCTTGTGGCTTTCGTCCACGATGCGCAACTCCAGCGGCGCCAACGATTGCAGCGCCTCGCGGATCAAGCTGGTCCTGTCTTTCGGCTCGCTCACGGCAGGACCTGCCGGAAGGCCTTCACCTCGACCCGCGCGTAGACACCGGCCGCCAGGTAGGGATCGGCATCGGCCCAGCGTTGCGCTTCCTCCAGCGACTCGAACTCCGCGACGATCAGGCTGCCGCTAAATCCTGCCGGGCCGGGGTCTTCGGCGTCGATGGCCGGGAAGGGACCGGCCAGGCGCAAGCGACCGGCGTCGCGCAAGGCCTCGAGACGCGCAAGATGCGCCGGCCGCGAGGCCTGGCGCGCGTCCAGCGAGCCAGATCGATCCGTTCCGATGATCGCGTACCACATGGCTATGCCTCAGGCTCAAGTCGCCGCATCATACCGGCATGTCCCAACGCTTCGATGTCCATCCGGTCACGCCGCAGGAACGGCTGATCGGAAAGGCTGCGGAAACCCTGAAGTCGGGAGGCTTGGCGCTCTGCCCCAGCGACGCCGGTTACGCTTTCGTCTGGGCGCTGAGCGGTGTCGAAGCGGAAGGCCGCGTCCTGAGGCTGCGGCAACTGGACAGCCGCCATCCTTTCACCTTACTCTGTCGGACATTGAGTGAGGCCGGCCGTCTGGCCCGGCTCGACGATCCGGCCTTCAGGCTCCTGAGATCGCTGACCCCCGGCTCCTGTACGTTCATCCTTCCGGCCTCACCGGAAATACCTAAACGTCTGAAAAACAGCGGCCGCAGCAAGCGCCGCGACATCGGTATCCGCTTGCCCGATCACGTCGTGACCCGGGCCTTGCTGGAAGCGATGGGGGAACCGCTGCTTTCGGCCAGCCTGGTGCTGCCGGACGAAGAAGGCCTCGCCAGTCACGAAGCCGAATCGGTGGCTGAGCGGAGTTTGCGCTGGGTTGACGTCATGTTGGACGCAGGAGACTGCGAACCGGGACCGACCAGCATCGTGGATTGCATGGGCGATGAGCCCGTCGTCGTGCGTCAGGGCTTCCATCCCGTGACGCTCTAAGGCTGTACACCCGCCCACAGGGGCTCGCTCGCAAGAGCCAAACCGAATCGATTGATGAGCAACGCACCCGCGAACAGCGAACCCGCGCCCGAAGTCCCCGCTTCGACGGACCCGGCCGCGCCCCTGGCTGCGCAATCGCGACAGCAGGAGATGCCCCTGGCCATGGTCCTGGGGCAGCCGGTGCTGCAGATTCCGCAGGACCTGTACATCCCGCCCGATGCACTGGAAGTCATCCTGGAGGCCTTCGAAGGGCCGCTCGATCTGCTGCTCTACCTGATCCGCCGGCAGAACCTCGACATCCTCGATATCCCCGTCGCCGAGATCACCCGGCAGTACGTGGACTACATCGAGGTCATGCAGGACCTGCGCTTCGAGCTCGCCGCCGAGTATCTGGTGATGGCCGCGATCCTCGCCGAGATCAAATCGCGCATGCTGCTGCCCCGGCCACCGACAGAAGAAGGCCTGGAGGCCGACCCTCGCGCCGAACTGGTGCGGCGCCTGCAGGAATACGAGCGCTTCAAGAAGGCCGCCGAGGACATCGACCAGCTCGATCGCCTCGACCGCGACACCAGCCTGGCCAGCGCGTTCGTCCCCGATCGTGCGGTCAACAAGGTGCCGCCGGCGGTCGACCTGCGCGAGATGCTGCTGGCCCTGCGCGACGTACTGCGTCGCGCCGAGTTGTTCAGCCATCACGCGATCAGGCGCGAAGCGCTCAGCGTGCGCCAACGCATGGGCGAAGTGCTGAGCCGCCTAGCGAACGGCGAGTTCCACGGTTTCGAAATCCTGTTCAATCCCGAAGAAGGCAAGCTAGGCGTCGTCGTCACCTTCCTGTCCATCCTGGAACTGGCGAAAGAGCAGTTGCTGGAAATCGTGCAGGAAGCACCGCTCGCGCCGATCTACGTGAAATCCCTGGCCGCGGGCGGCGAAGCCGCCAACGATGCCGAACTGCCGCACCCGACCTCCGATGAGGATGGGCTCGAAGACTCCGCCGCTCCCACCGCGGCGAACGACGACCCGGCCTGAAACCGAAGAAACCCATGGATCAAGAACTGATCAAACGCATCGTCGAAGCGGCCGTGCTCGCCACTCCGCAACCCCTGACCCTGGCGCAGATCACCGCGCTGTTCCCCGAAGAAGGCGCCCCGGCCTCCGCCGATCTGCAACAGGCGATCGAAGCCTGCAGGCCGACTGCGAATCGCGCGGCGTGGAATTGGTCGAGGTCGCTTCCGGCTATCGCTTCCAGGTCAAGGCCGAAGTGCACGCCTTCGTCGCCCGCCTGTGGACCGAACGCCAAGCCAAGTACACGCGCGCCACGCTCGAAACCCTGGCGCTCATCGCCTACCGCCAGCCGATCACGCGCGGCGAAATCGAGCAGATCCGCGGCGTCGGCGTCAACGCCAACACCATCAAGATGCTGGAAGAACGCGAGTGGATCCGCGTCGTCGGCCACCGCGACGTACCGGGCCGCCCGGAACTGTTCGGCACTACGCGCAGCTTCCTGGATTACTTCGGCCTCAAGAGCCTGGACGAACTGCCGCCGCTGGCCGAACTGAAGGACATTCCCGAACTGGAACCGCAACTGCCCTTCGACATCGTGCCGGCCGTGGTGGCCAATGCGGCGATGGCGGACGAGATCGCGGATGAGGTCGCCGAAGAACTCGCCGCCGACGCCGATGCGCGTAGCGATGACGAAGATGCAAACAACGACGAGGCCGGCGAACGCGCCGAGCCGGAGCTGAAAAATGAGTGACAGCAAAACCAAGAAGACCCTCTCGCTGAAGAGCAAGGGCGAAGAGACCGCCGGCAAGATCGAAGAACGCCTGCACAAGGTACTGGCGCAGGCCGGACTGGGATCGCGCCGTGCGCTGGAAGAGCGCATCGCCAGCGGCCTCGTGCGCGTCAACGGCGAGACGGCGCGCACCGGCCAGTCGGTTTCCGGCGGCGACCGCATCGAAATCGATGGCAAGACCTTCGTCACCAGCACGCTGACCGAACCGGCGAGCGTGTTGATCTACAACAAGCCGGAAGGCGAAGTCACGACGCGCGAGGACCCCGAAGGCCGCCCGACCATCTTCGAATCGCTGCCGCGGCTCAAGGGCGCGCGCTGGATCGCCGTCGGCCGCCTCGACATCAATACCACCGGCCTGTTGCTGTTGACCACCGACGGCGAACTGGCCAACGCGCTGATGCACCCGTCGAGCGAGGTCGAACGCGAGTACATCTGCCGCATCCACGGCGAAGTGCCCGACAACATCGTCGATCGCCTTGCGCGTGGCGTCGCGCTCGACGACGGCCCGGCGAAATTCGACAAGATCGAGCGCATCGGCTCCAGCGATTCCCACGCGTGGTTCCAGGTCGTGCTGTCGGAGGGCCGCAATCGCGAAGTCCGTCGCCTGTGGGAGTCCCAGGGCTATCAGGTCAGCCGCCTGAAGCGCGTTCGCTACGGCGATGTCACCCTGCCCCGCCTGCTCAAGCGCGGCCATTGCGTCGAAATGGAAGCCGAGCAAGTGGAAGCGCTGCGCAAGCATTTCGGCCTGGAAAACCAGGCGCCGGTACTGACGCTGCAACCCGTCATCGGCCAGCGCAAGTCGCGCCCGATGGAAATCCGCGTCGGCAAGGATCGCCATCAGGCCTCGTACGTCAACGGCCACGTCAACGACGAGGCGCGCGAACTGCGCCGCTTCGATCATGTCCGCGAAGACAAGCCGCGAGGCCGCGGCCGCGGCAAGCCGGGCGGCGGTTACAAGGGCAAGGGCGGCAAGCCCTTCGCCGGCCCGATGGGTGCGGACGCGCCGTACCGTGAAGGACAGGCACCGCGCCCGCCCCGCGGCGGCAAACCCGGATTCAAGGGCAAGAAGCCGTTCGCCGGCCCGCGCGACGACAACTTCGGCAATCGCATCGACGACGCCCCGCGTGCGCGCAAACCCTTCGGCGAACAGCGCGGGCCTCGCCCGCATGGCCAGGGCGAGCGGCCGTTCGGCGAGCGCAACGAGCGCGGCCCGCGCGGTCAGGCGCCGGGTGGATTCAAGGGCAAGCCCCGCGGACCGAATCCGGCCCACGGTGCGGGCGGCAACTCCGCCGAGTTCCGCAGCTGGTACGTGCCCGATGGCGTGGAGACCGGTTCCAAGGTCGCTCCCCCGCGTCATGCGCGTGGTCCGAAGCCGCAGGGTCAACGTGGGCCGCGCCCGCAGGGCGACGGCCCCTATCAGAATCGCGGCCCGCGCCCGCAGGGTGATCGCCCGCAACATGGCCGTGGTCCGCGCCCGCAAGGCGAAGGCCCGCATCAGAACCGTGGGCCCCGGCCGCAAGGCGATGGTCCCTATCAGAACCGTGGACCCCGACCGCAGGGCGATCGTCCGCAGCAGAACCGGGGTCCGCGCAAGCCGGGTGGCGCACCGGGTCCGTATCGCAAGCGCCCTGACGGGTTGCCGTCGGACGATTGATCCGATCGAGAAACGACAAAACCCGCCGCGAGGCGGGTTTTGCTTTCCCGCGATCGCAGGAAGAAGACAAGCATTACCACGTTGCATCGAGTTCATGCTCTAGACGGCGATGGGAAGTTTGATCCCGGGCCACCGGGGAAAACTTATGACACCGCATCGAATGCTTCTACTGGCGCCGGGCCTGATCGCCCTCGCCGCCTGCTCCCGCACGATCGACATCGCCGACCACGACGGCAAGGCGCTGGCCGCCGCCATCCATGCAGCGAACGCCGACGCCGGCAAGACGACGATCCGCCTGGCCAAACGAGGGATGTACGTGATCGATGCGCCGGCCGAGCCCGGCCTGCTGCTGCCGAGCGTTCGCGGACATATCGAGATCCAGGGCAATGGCGCCGAGATCCGCGCCTATACCGACCAGCCCGTCGCCCTGCTGCAGGTGGAAACGAAGGGCGAGCTCCGACTGCAAAGCCTGAGCCTCGCGGAAGGCAGCGACGGCGCGATTCGCAATTTCGGTGAGCTGGAGTTCGAGCGCGTCAGCATCGTCGACAGTTCGGCCCAGCGCGCCAACGCGATCGTGCTGAATCACGGGACGCTGCACGCCGAGGACAGTCGCATCGCCTACAACGGGCTGAGCCCGGCGCTACGCGATGCCGGCACGGTATTGAACTACGGGCGCATCGAACTCGACCGCAGCGCCATCCACGACAACTACACGTTGGGCAAGTACCCCAGTCTCGCGGTAGCCGGCGGCGTGCTGAACTACGGCGAACTTCGCGTGGACGGATTGACGATGGCCAACAACAACGCCGACAACGGCGGCGACCTGCTGAGCACCACCGGCATCCTGAATCTCGGCAACGGCCGTGTTTCCGGCGACATCGCCAGCATCCGCGAGACCTTGCCCGTCGCCGCGTTGGGGCGATAGGCGAAGCGGCTCGCAAAGAAAAAGGCCGGCTTACGCCGGCCTTTTTTTGTGAATCGCTTCGCTCAGTCGAGCTTGAGCGCACCGCTGGTTTTTTCGCGGCGACGCTGCTCCTGCGCGTTGAACTTCGCCTCGCAACCGTCCTGGCGGACCATCACGCAATCCAGATAGTCGCTGACCATCACCACGGCGGCACGGATCGCCTTGCCGGCCGGCGTGTTCTGCTGGCTGGCGAGGCTGCCGCCCCAACCACCGCGATAGACGCCGACCGACATGCCGCTGCCCTTGGACGTGCCTTCGATGGTGCGCGAGTAGGAGATCTCGCCGGTCGTCGTATCGACCACGCGGATGTCGATGGCGATATAGGCCGATTCCGACTTGCCGCCGACCGAGATGCCGCCGAAGCTCAGGCCGCCGCCGGTGCTCTTGGTATTCTCCTCGTACGAGGTGACGGTGCCCATCACCAGATACTGCGCGCCGGCGAGCTTGCCCATCTGGGCCGCGTTGCTGGCCTTGGCACGGCCCGAGGCCATCAGGTTCTGCTCTTCAAGCACGTTCTGGATCTTGCTGCGCTCGACCATGCGGAACGAGCCGGTGTTTGACATCTCGTTGCTGAGCATGCCGGCCAGGTCGCTACCGACGCTGGCGCCCCACCAGCCCGCGCTGGTCTCGTTCTTGAACTCGGCGACGGCGATGACCGGCTTGCCGCCGTCCTGCGCCAGCGCTACGGGGCTGGCAACGGCAAGGGCGAGCAAAAGCGCGCTGCCGTATTTGATGCGTTGATTCATGGATGGACTCCTGCGATAGCGGGGATGGCGAGTTCGTGGGGCGGGCGCGGCGACCAAGGATCGCCGCTGCCTGCGGGGGCTGCCTAGAGATTCAAGACGCAAATGGGACGCTTCCCCGGTCACCCTGGCCGCGAACGGCCCGACCAGCATACTCGCTTGCCGGCAATCCGGCGTCCCATGCGTTCAGCCCAGCAGTTCGAAGCGGTCCGCGTCGAGCTGGGCCGGGAAGCGCTCGCGATGGCTGCGCAGGGCCTCGGCCGAGAACACGGTCTGGACGACCTGGGGGCGGGCGTCGCATTCGACCTGGACTTCGCCCAGGGCATCGAGCGCGACGCTGTCGCCGGCATAGTCCAGGCCGTTACCGTCGCGCCCCGCCCGGTTCACCGCCGCGACGCAAGCGAGGTTCTCGATGGCCCGTGCCCGCAACAGCGTGCGCCAGGCATGGCGCCTGGCCGCCGGCCAATTGGCGACGAAGACCAGTAGATCGTAGTCGAAGCGCTCCGCAGCTTCGCGATCGAAGCGATTGCGGATGAACACCGGGAAACGCAGGTCGTAGCAGACCAGCGGGCAGATACGCCAACCCTTCCATTCCATCGTGAGGCGGTCGCGGCCAGCGGCGTAGCGCTCGTGCTCGCGCGCCATACGGAAAAGATGCCGCTTGTCGTAGTAGGCAAGGCCCCCGTCGGGCGTCGCCCAAAGCAGGCGGTTGAACACTTTGCCGGCTTCGACGGCTTCGTCGCGGATCTGCACGCTGCCGGTGACGGCCGCGCCCAGCGCCTGCGCCTGTTCGCGCAACCAGGCGACGGTCGGCCCATCCATGCCCTCGGCACGATGGATGGCCTCGTTGCTGAAGCCGGAGGTGAACGTTTCGGGCAATACGATCAGATCCGCCTGCCCGGCAAGCGGCGCCATCAGTTCGCCGTACATGCGCCGGTTGGCCTCGGGATCGTGCCAGACCGTATCGCCCTGCACGAGGGCGACGCGCAAATCCGATGCCGACAGTTCGTGTCCGCTCATACGCGCTGCAACCTTTCGATCGCCGCGTCCAGCGTGCTTTCGTTCTTGGCGAAACACAGCCGCGCCAGGCGCTGACCTGCCGGCGCCGTCTCGTAGAACGGCGACAGCGGAATGGCGGTCACGCCTTTCTCGATCGTCAGCCAGCGGCAGAACGCGGCATCGTCCAGGTCGCTGATCGCCGAATAATCCACCAGTTGGAAATAGCCTCCCGGCACCGTCAAAGGCTTCAGCCGGGTGCTGCCGAGCTGTTCGCGGAAGCGATCGCGCTTGGCCTGGTAGAAATCGCCGAGCGTTTCGTAGTGTTCGGGCGCCTGCTCGATCATCTCGGCGAAGGCCCATTGCGCCGGCGCGAAGCTGCAGAAGGTGTTGTACTGGTGCACCTTGCGAAACTCGGCCGACAGCGCCGGCGGCGCGATGCAATAGCCGATCTTCCAGCCGGTGCAGTGATAGGTCTTGCCGAACGAGGAAACGACGAAACTGCGTTCGGCCAGTTCCGGATAGCGCAACACGCTCTCGTGCCGGCGGCCGTCGAAGACGATGTGTTCGTAGACTTCGTCCGAGAGCAGGATGATCGCCGTATCGCGCAGGATGTCGGCCAACGCGCGCATGTCCGCCTCGGACAGCATCGCGCCGGACGGGTTGTGCGGCGTATTGATCATCAGCATGCGCGTGCGCGGCGTGATCGCGTCCTTGACCCGCTGCCAGTCCACCGAAAAATCGTCGGGATCGAGCGGCACGTGCACGGCGCGGCCACCGGCCAGGTCGATCGCCGGCTCGTAGCAGTCGTAGCAGGGGTCGAGCACGATGACCTCCTCGCCCGGGCGCACGACCGCGAGCACGGCATCGAAAATGGCCTCGCTGGCGCCGCTGGCGACGGTGATCTCGGAATCGGCATCGACGCTGCGGCCGTAGCAGCGCTGCGTCTTGGCGGCGATGGCCTGGCGCAGGGCCGGGATACCAGTCATCGGCGCATACTGGTTCTTGCCTTCGCGCATGGCGCGATCGAGGGCCTCGATCAGCCGCTCCGGCACCGGAAAATCGGGAAACCCCTGCCCGAGGTTGACCGCCTTGTGCTCCAGCGCAAGCTGGGACATGACGGTGAAGATGGTCGTGCCGACCTTCGGAAGCTTGGTGGAAATCTGCATGCGCTTTGCGGCTTCGCCGGAATTCGAATGCCCGCGATTATGCCGCAAGCGGGGCATCCGGACCGCGTGGCGAAGGAAGCTAGCGCCGCTTGCGGCGCGCGTCGAGCAGTTCGCGCAAGCGACGGGCGATACGCCAGCCCGCCAGTGCCAATGGAATGGCTTTCACGACCCATGCCAGGCGCGAAGCGGACAACAGCGCCGCCGCCGCACCGAGTCCGCCCGTCGCGCCGCCCAGCATGCCCAGCAACGCCGGCGCGCGCTGCAGGTGCGTCATCGGATTGCGCAATTCGGACAGGCTCGTGGTCACCTCGAGGCGGCAGGCTTCCGCTTCCAGCAACAGCAGGCGTTTGCGCAGTTCGCGCGGCGAAGGCGCAGGCCTGGTCATGGCAGCAGGCGCTCCCGATCCTTGCGCAACTCGTCGAGCGTCATCGCGAAGGGTTCTGGCCCGTTCTTCATCCGGCTCCAGGCCATGCCCAGGCAAACGACGGCAAGCAGCACGAAGAAAGCGAGCAAGCCGATCACCACGTAGACGCGCTGCGCGGGTTCGACCATCAGCACCAGGGCCAGTGCCAGAGTCAGCAGGAAGAGCAGGATCGACCCGGCGCCGACGATCAGCAGCACCAACGTGCGCGCCAGGCGATCGCGCGCCTCCTCCAACTCGATGCCGAAGACGCCCAGATGCGACTGCAGCAGCCCGAGCAGGCTGGCGATGAGCCGCTGCAGTGGCCCGGGTGGGGCCGGCTTGGGGTCCGCGTCGCTCATGACCGGCTCAGGGGAAAATCGTGGATCGCGCGCGGATCAGCGTCGGGAAACCAGCAGACCGACAAGGAAGCCGACGCCGGCAGCGATGCCGATCGACTGCCAGGGATTGTCGTGCACGTACTGGTCGGTGGCCTTGGCGGCGACCTTGGCCTTGTCGGCGACGAGTTGCTCGGTTTCCACGAGCTTGGCCTTGACCGTGCGCAGGTTGTTGGCGATGCGCTCGCGCAGCGCACTGGCCATCTCGCCGCCTTCGTGCGCTACGTCCTTTAGCATCGCCTCGGTATCGGCGAGCACGTCCTGCAGGTCGGACATCAGCTCTTCCTGGTCGCTCTTGGATTGCCTTGCCATGTCTATGTCTCCTGGGTGGTCGTTCGCCGCGCGAGCGGCGTGCGGTTCGAGTATAGGATCGATCTACGACAAAAACGGCCGGATCGGGACAGGCACCAGCGAAGGTTCAGCTTGTCACTGCCGACGCGGGAATGGAAGTCGTGCAGCCTGCGCGCCGGCTCCTGCAACACGCAATGTCGTGCCGGGACGCGGGTCGGCGCACGCCCCGTCCCTGGAGCAGGTCACAGGCGCCACTTGTTCGCGCGACAGGCGACCGACACACTGCCCCTCCGCAAGACGAAGGCCGATCATGAGCGAGACCCCGCGCGTCAGTGCGCTGATGCCTGCCTACAACGCTGCCGCATTCATCCAGCCCGTGCTCGATTCGCTGTCGGCGCAGGACGAGCCCGGCATGGAAGTGCTGATTTCGGTCGACGACTGCGACGACGGCACGTTCGAGATCTGCGAGGCGCATGCCTTGCGCGACCGCCGCTTCCGGGTTCTGCGGCAGGCATCGCGCCTGGGATGGATCGGCAACAGCAATTTCCTGCTCGGGCAGGCCATCGGCGAATACGCCATCTTCGCGTTCCACGACGATCGCCTCGCGCCCGATTGCATCAGCCGGCTCGCCCATACGCTCGACACCCACCCCGAGGCGGTCCTGGCCTACGGCGATACGGAGCTGACGCGAGTCGATGGAAGCCGCGAACATTGGCAATACGAAGCACTCGACGGCGTGACCGACCCCTTGGCGCGGGCTCGGCGCCTGCTCCGGCGCAATGGCCAATGGTGGGTGGCGATGCACGGGCTTTTCCGGATGGCGCAGGCGCGCCGCATCGGCGGGCTGAAGCTCCATGGCGCCGGCGCGTTCTCCGCCGACTGGCCCTGGCTGCTCCATCTGAGCCTGCTGGGCGATTTCGTCCGTGTGCCGGGGACGCTTTGCTTCAAGCGCTACCACCCGGACAGCCTCTCGCGGCGCTGGGCTTACTCACGCGAGGACTACTTCGAGGCGTCGGTCTCCTGCTTGCGCGAGATATGGAACTCACGGCTTTCCTCCCGTCAGAAGCTCGCGCTCGCCCTGCCCTTCATGCAGTGGCTGGAACGCCACCGCCGGGCGACGATTTGCTCGAACTGAGGACGAAAGCCGGCGTGCGACTGGGGGATTTGCCATTGCCCCGGTAAAATGCCGGCCTCATGACTGCGCCCCCCGATGCCACGCCCCTGCTCGAATGCCGCGGACTTGAGTTCGCGCGCAACGACGAGCGCATTTTCGGCCCCCTGGATTTTCATCTCGCGCCGGGCATGGCACTGCAGGTGTTGGGCGGCAACGGTGCCGGAAAAACGACCTTGCTGCGCGTGCTGGCAGGCCTGCTCGCGACGACCACGGGCGAAGTGCGTTCGAACGGCAGGATCGTCGATCAGGGCCATCTTCTGAGCGGCAGCGCCTTCCTCGGTCACCTGCCCGGCCACAAGGCGGACCTGAGCGCGATGGAAAACCTGCAGTTCTCGTCAGCCCTGCTCGGCTCCGGACGAGCGCTCGATCAGGTGCTGACGCGCGTAGGCCTGGCTGGTTACGAGGACAGCCTTGCCCGCCGACTTTCCGCCGGACAGAACAAGCGACTGGCCCTGGCGCGGCTGCTGCTGTCGTCGGCGCGCCTGTGGTTGCTCGACGAGCCCTACGCCAATCTCGACCTCGATGGCATCGCCCTGGTGAACGAGCTGATCGGCGACCACGTCGGCAACGGCGGCGGCGTGCTGCTGACCACGCACGGCGCCTACGCGGCACCGCCGGTGCCGATCGCCACGCTGGAGCTGCGCGCATGAGCGCCCCTTCGTTGGTGTCGCTGGCGAAGGCACAGGCGCAGCGCGACCTGCGCCTGCTGTGGCGACGACGCGGCGATGCGTTGCAGCCCGTGCTCTTCGCACTGATGGTGATCGCGATGTTCCCGCTGGCCTTGGGAGCGGAGCCGGCGAAACTCGCGCCGATCGCGCCAGGCGTCCTGTGGGTGGCCGTTCTGCTTGCCGGCCTGCTGACGCTGGACTCGCTGTTCCGCAGCGATATGGACGACGGCAGTCTCGAACAGCTCTTGCTCGGGCAGGCGCCGCTGGCCTGGTTGATCGCCGTGCGGGTGGGCGTGCACTGGGCCGTGTCCGCCCTGCCCTTGCTGCTGTTGACTCCGGCCTTCGCCCAGTTGCTCGCCTTGCCTCCTGCGCTGCTGCAACCGCTGATGCTTGCCCTCGCCTTGGGTACGCCGCTGTTGAGCCTGATCGGGGCCGTGGTGGCCGCGCTGACGGTCGGTATCCGGCGGTCTGGTATCCTTCTCGCCGTATTGGCCCTGCCCATGTATGTGCCGGTGCTGGTGTTCGGCGCAGGCGCCGTGATGGCTGCCGCCCAGGGCCTGCCCTGGATCGGCGCGATCTACCTCCTCGCCTCCGGCCTGGTGCTGGCCCTGGTGCTGGCGCCGCTGGCCGCCGCCACCGCCCTGCGTATCGCCCTGACCTGACGACGTCGCCGTGAATCGTTTCCTGCTCTGGTTCCATCAAACCGGCTCGCCGCCCAACTTCGATCGTTTCGCCGAGCGCTGGACGCCCTGGGGTTTCGGGATCGGGTTCCTGACCCTGGCCATCGGCATCTACGGCGGCCTGTTCGTCGTGCCGGCCGACTACCAGCAGGGCGAGAACTTCCGCATTTTCTATATCCATGTGCCGAGCGCGTGGATGAGCCTTTTCATCTTCGTCGCCATGGCGGTGCAGGCGGTGATCGCCCTGGTATGGCGCATCAAGGCCTGCGAGATCCTGGCGATGGCCTGCGCACCGGTCGGCGCGACGTTCACCGCGATCACGCTGTTGACCGGCGCGATCTGGGGCAAGCCCACCTGGGGCACGTATTGGACCTGGGATCCGCGCCTGACGTCGGAACTGGTGCTGTTCTTCCTCTACGTCGGGGTGATGGGCCTGTACGCCGCCATCGAGGACCGCCGCGCCGCTGCACGCGCGGCCTGTTTCCTCGCGGTGATCGGCGTCGTCAACGTGCCGATCGTGCACTTCGCGGTGAACTGGTGGAACACCTTGCACCAGGGAACGACGATCAGCCTGCTCGGCAATTCGAAGATGGACTGGAGCATGCGCTGGCCGCTGATCTTCACCGTCATCGGGACCAAGGCCTGGTTCGTGGGCTCGCTGCTGCAACGCGCGCGCGCGCTGAACCTCGAACTCGAATCGGGCAGCGATTGGGCACGCGCTCAGGCGGAGGCATCGCGATGAGTTTTTCCTACCTCGCGGCCGCCTATTTCGCCTTCTTCCTGATCATGGCCTGGGACTGGCTCGGCCCGCGACTGCGCCTGGAAACGGCGCGTCGCGCGATCCTGGGGCGCCTGCGCCGCGAAGCGGCCAGGAAGTCGGCATGAACCCGACACGCAAGCGCCGCCTGGCGTTGGTCGGCCTGTTGCTGCTTGCTGCGGCGACCGCCGCCGTGCTGATCGCGTTCGCGCTGCAGGAAAACCTGACCTACCTGCATACGCCTTCCGAGGTGCGCGCCGGCAAGTCGCCGGCCGATGCCCGCTTTCGCCTCGGCGGCGTCGTTTGCCTCGGTAGCGTCAAGCGTACCAATGGCACCTTGCTGGTCGATTTTTCCGTAACGGACGGCCAGCGCCAGGTGCCGGTGCAGTTCAACGGCATCCTGCCCGACATGTTCAAGGAAGGCACCAGCATCATCGCGACCGGGCGCATGCAGCAGCAGCGCTTCGTCGCTACGGAAGTGCTGGCCAAGCACGATGAAACCTACATGCCCGAGGAAGTCGCGAAAGGCATGAGCCCGGAGATGCTGGCCAAGATGCGCGAAAGCGGCAATGCCACGCATAGCCTGAGCTGCGGAGCGAACTGAGTGCTGCCCGAACTCGGCCAGATCGCGCTGGCGCTGGCCCTGCTGCTGTCGTTGCTGCTGGGCGTACTGCCTTTGATCGGCGCGCAACGCGGAACGCCCGCGCTGATGGCGACGGCCCGGCCACTGGCCTACGCCGTGCTGGGTTTCGTCGCGTTCGCTTTCGCGATCCTGACCCATGCCTTCGTCGTACAGGATTTCTCGTTGGCCTATGTGGCGACGAACTCCAACTCCCTGCTGCCGGTGGTCTATCGCTATTCGGCCGTGTGGGGCGCGCATGAGGGCTCGCTGCTGCTTTGGGTGCTGATCCTCGCGCTGTGGATCGCCGCGGTGGCGCGGTTCTCGCGCTCCCTGCCCCTCGAAGTCGTGGCGCGCGTGCTGGCGGTGATGGGTTGGGTCGCGGTCGGCTTCCTCGCCTTCCTGATCTTCACCTCCAATCCGTTCGAACGCCTGTTGCCGGCGGCAGCGGAAGGTCGCGACCTGAATCCGCTGCTGCAGGATCCGGGCCTGATCATCCATCCGCCGCTGCTGTACACCGGCTACGTCGGCTTCTCCGTCGCGTTCGCTTTCGCCGTCGCGGCATTGATCGCCGGCAAGGTCGATTCGCAGTGGGTGCGCTGGTCGCGCCCGTGGACGAACATCGCCTGGTCTTTCCTCACCGTCGGCATCGCCTTGGGTAGCTGGTGGGCGTACTACGAACTCGGCTGGGGCGGCTGGTGGTTCTGGGATCCGGTCGAAAACGCCAGTTTCATGCCCTGGCTGGTCGGTACAGCCCTGCTGCACTCGCAGGCCGTAACGGAAAAACGCGGCAGCTTCCGCGGCTGGACCTTGCTGCTGGCGATCGCCGCGTTCTCCCTTTCCTTGCTGGGCACCTTCCTCGTTCGTTCGGGCGTGCTGACTTCGGTGCATGCTTTCGCATCGGATCCGCAACGCGGCCTGTTCATACTGATCTTCCTCGGCATCGTCGTCGGCGGGTCGCTGCTGCTCTATGCCTTGCGTGCGCCACGCGACGACACCGGCCAGCCGTTCGCCGCCTTTTCGCGCGAAACCCTGCTGCTCGCCAACAACCTTCTGCTGACCGCGGCCGCGGCGATGGTGCTGCTGGGAACGCTTTATCCGCTGCTGCTCGAAGCCCTGGACATGGGGAAGATTTCGGTCGGCCCGCCCTACTTCGGCCTGTTGTTCGGGCTGCTGATGATTCCGCTGGTGTTGTTGTTGCCGTTCGGTCCGCTGACGCGATGGCAGCGCGAGCAAGCGAACCTGCCGTTGAAGATGCTCGCGCCCTGGGCCTTGCTTGCCCTGCTCGCCGCTGCGATCGCTTTCTTCGCCTGGCCGCAGGGCAAACTGAAAACGGCCGCCGCGTTCCTTGCTGGACTCTGGCTGGCATTGGGCACCCTGCGTTTCATCCGCCAGCGTTTTGTCAAGGCGCAGGGACGCTTCACGGCCGAGATGATCGGCATGTGCCTGGCGCATGCCGGAGTCGCCGTGTTTTTCTTCGGCGTGCTGATGACCGAATCGCAGAGCCTGGAGAAGGACGTCGCCGCCAAGCCCGGCCAGAGTTTCGAGGTGCGCGGTTACCAGTTCCGTTTCGATGGCGTCGAACGCGTGCAGGGACCGAACTATCTTGCCGATCGCGGCACGGTGACGGTGACGCGCGATGAGCGAGCCGTCGCGACGCTGCATCCGGAAAAACGCGCTTACGCCAGCGGCGGGAGCATCATGACCGAAGCCGATCTCGACCCTGGTTTCACCCGTGACCTGTATGTCGCGCTGGGCGAACCAGTGGACGGAAACGGCGGCTGGGCCCTGCGCCTGCACGTCAAGCCTTTCGTGCGCTGGATCTGGCTCGGCGCGTTGATGATGGCGGCCGGCGGCATTGCCGTCGTCTTCGACAAGCGCTTCCGTCGACCGGTGACGGCATGATGCGGCGCTTCCTGCCCCTGCTGGCCTTCCTGTTGCTGGCCGCCTTGCTGTTCGTCGGCGTGCGGATGAACTCCGGCAAGGACACGAGCGCGATCCCCTCGCCACTGATCGGAAAGCCGGCGCCCGAATTCAGCCTACCCGTACTGGACCAGCCGGGCACGACGATGGCGAAGAAGGATTTCCTGGGCAAACCCTACTTGCTGAACGTCTGGGGCAGCTGGTGCCCGAACTGCCGCGTCGAACACCCGGTGATCAGCGCGCTGGCGCGCAGCGGAAAACTGCGCGTCGTCGGCTATAACTACAAGGACGAGGATGCCGAGGCGAAACGCTGGCTGTCCGAGTTCGGCAACCCGTATTCGGTCAACCTCGTCGATGCGGATGGGCGCGCCGCTTTCGATTGGGGCATCTACGGCGCACCGGAGAGTTTCATCGTCGATGCGAACGGTATCGTGCGCTGGAAGTTCATCGGCCCGATAGACGATTCCATCGTGCGCGAGCAGATCGGACCCTTGCTGATTCAACTGGAGCAAGGCCGATGAAATGCTGGTTGCTGCCTCTACTGTTGTTGTTCTTGTCCGCGACCGCATCCGCCGCCACTCCGCCGCAGTTCCGCGACGCCGCCGAAGAGACGCGCTTCCGTCAACTGACGGCCGAGCTTCGTTGCGTCATGTGCCAGAACCAGTCGCTGGCCGATTCCAATGCGCAGATCGCCCACGACCTGAGGCTGGAGGTCCTGCGCCTGATGCGCGAAGGCCGAAGCGATGCGCAGATCAAGCAGTTCCTGGTCGAACGCTATACCGATTTCGTGCTGTACAAGCCCGAGGTCAAGCCAAGCACCTGGCTGTTGTGGTTCGGCCCTCTGCTGATCCTCGGCGGTGGCGCGTTCGTCCTGCTGGGCATCGTGCGTGCGCGCCGCGCCAATGCGCCAAACGCGGCGCCGTCGCCTGACGAGCAGGAATGGTGATGACGATCTTCGTCCTGTCCGCTGCCTTGCTCGTTCTCGTCGCAGTCGCGTTCGCGACCGCACCGCTATGGCGCCAGTCGCGCGGCCTGGCGATGGCACTCGCCGTCATTCTTCCGCTCGGTGTCGTCGGGCTCTACCAGCTGCAGGGAACCCCGGCGGCCCTGGACCCTGCGAACCTACGGGCGCCGCAGAACATCGACGAAGCCATCGCGATGCTGCAGGCGCGCCTGGAACGCGAGCCCGACAATGTCGAAGGCTGGATCCTGCTCGCTCGCTCGCACGCAGCGCAGGAAAACTACGGGCTCGCGGCCAGGGCATATGCGCGCGCGCATGCCCTCGCCCCGGACGATGCCGATCTCGGCGTCGAATATGCCGAGGCGATGATGCGCAACGCCGGCGCCCAGGGCGCACCGGCGGAAGCGGTCGTTCTGCTGGAAGCGGCGCTTCGCGCCAACCCGAACAACCAGCGCGCCCTGTTGCTGTCCGGCATGCAACGCATGCAGGCGGGCAAACCGGCCGAAGCCAGCGCGCTGTGGGAACGTTTGCTGCCGATGCTGGAACCCGCCGCGGCCGGCGCTCTGCGTGCGCAGATCGACATGGCACGCGTCGCGGCGCAGTTGCCGCCCATGTCACCGATGGCCGATTCCAAACCGCTGTTGACGATCGAGGTCGGGATCGCTCCCGACCTGGCGGCGCAAGCGCGACCTGGCGACGTGCTCTTCGTTTTCGCGCGCAGCCCCGAGGGCGGCGGCCCGCCTTTCGCCGTCAAGCGAATCGCCCTCGACGCGCTGCCGATGCGGGTTACGCTCGGCGACGACGACAGCCCGATGCCGGCGGCGAAGTTGTCGGCGCAGAAGACGGTCCAGGTCGTTGCGCGCCTGTCGCGCAGCGGCAACGCGCAGGCCGGCAGCGGCGACATCGAAGCGGAACCGCTGACGGTTGATCTTGCAGACGCGGCCCCCATCAACCTGACGCTATCGCGACCGGTCCCATGACTGAATTCATCCCGCCCGGCACCCAGTTCGTCGACCTGCCTTCGCCTTTCCCGATGAAACGTGGCGATGCCCTGCACGCGGCACGCATGGCTTTCGAAACCTGGGGAAAGCTGGATTCATCCCGCGGCAATGCCATCCTGATACTGACGGGCCTGTCGCCGAACGCGCATGCGGCGGCGAACGAAGGAAATCCGGAAGCAGGCTGGTGGGAAGCCATGCTCGGGCCCGGCAAACCCATCGATACGGATCGCTGGTTCGTGATCTGCGTGAATACGCTGGGCAGTTGCAAGGGCTCGACCGGCCCGGCTTCGATCGACCCGGCGACCGGCGAACAGTACCGCCTTGCCTTTCCCGACCTGTCCATCGAGGACGCGGCACGCGCCGCCCACGCGGTGATCGAATCGCTCGGCATCGAACGTCTTGCCTGCGTGATCGGCAATTCGATGGGCGGCATGATGGCCCTGGCCTATCTCGCCCTGCATCCGGGCCGCGCCCGTTCGCATATCAACGTCTCGGGCAGTGCCCGCGCGCTACCGTTCTCCATCGCGATTCGCTCCCTGCAACGCGAAGCGATCCGTCTCGATCCGAACTGGAACCACGGTTCTTACGACGATGAACGCTATCCGGACAACGGCATGCGTATCGCGCGCAAGCTCGGCGTCGTCACCTACCGTTCGGCGATGGAATGGGATGGCCGATTCGGTCGCGTGCGCCTCGACAGCGAATGCCGGGAAGACGATCCCTTCGGCCTGGAATTCGAGGTCGAGCGCTATCTAGCCGGCCATGCGCAGCGTTTCGTCCGCCAGTTCGATCCCAACTGCTATTTGTACCTGTCTCGGTCGATGGACTGGTTCGACCTGGCGGAGTACACGGACGGCGACGTGATGAAGGCACTGGCCAGCATCAAACTCGAGAAAGCGCTCTCCATCGGCGTGCGCACCGACATCCTGTTCCCGCTGCAGCAGCAGGAACAGATCGCCGATGGCCTGCGCGCCGGCGGCGCCGAGACCGAGTTCGCCCCGCTGGAATCGCCCCAGGGGCACGACGCCTTCCTGGTCGACTTCGCGCGCTTCGGGCCGGTGATCTCGGGCTTCCTCGCCCGACTCTGAACGCGGCGGCCCCGTCGCAAGCGGGGTTTGATCTCGCGCAAGGAATCGCCCGCCCAGGGCTGCTAAACTGCCGCCCATGACGTTCCTGAACTTCACTGGCCGAGATGCCCTGCTGGCCGTCGTCGAGGAAGCCTACCGGCAGCCCGATGGCGAGCGCCTGACGCATAGCCTGCGCGACGGCCTGTGCCGCCTGATCAAGGACCGCACGGTCTTCCTGCCCGACTGCGTCTTCGAACCGGTAGAAGGTCACTACGCACGGCGCGAGCTCTATGCCTGCCCCGAGCGCGGAACCAGCATCGTCGCGATGACCTGGGCGCCGGGCCAGGGCACGCCGATCCACGACCACTGCGGTCTGTGGTGCGTCGAGGGCGTTTGGCAGGGACAGTTGGAAATCACCCGTTACGAACTCGAAGAGGAACAGGAGGAGCGCTGCCGTTTCAGCCAGCACGAAACCCTGCTCGCCGGCACCGGCACCGCCGGCAGCCTGCTGCCGCCGCACGAGTACCACACGATCCGCAATCCGAGCCCGGATCAGATCGCGATTTCCCTGCACGTCTACCAGAAGGCGATGGGCCAGTGCGCGACGTTCGAGCCGGAGAACGGCGACTGGTATCGCCGCGGGCAACGCCAACTCTGCCTGGACAAGGTCGATTGCGAGTAAGTCACGCCCTTCCTGCGCTATAATGCGCGGGCAATGCCGGTGTGGCGGAATGGTAGACGCGGCGGACTCAAAATCCGCTTCCAGCGATGGAGTGGAGGTTCGAGTCCTCTCACCGGTACCAAAGGCTGAAACGCGATGGAATGACTCGCGATTCGCTGGGTACCGAAGGCCGGATGCAGCAATCGAGAAAATCCCAAAGCCCGCTCAAGCGGGTTTTTGTTTTTCTGAAACGCGATGGAACGCCTCGCGAGACCGATGGTACCGAAGGCCGGATGAAACAATCGAGTGAATCCCGAAGCCCGCCGACGCGGGCTTTCGCTTTTCTGAAACGCGATGGAACGGCCTGTGATCGAGTGTGGGCGTAAGAAGCAAAGGCCGAGCACGACGATCGACAATTTCCCTTGAGGGAATCGCTTATTGGGACTGTGGTTTGTCCACAGCGCTTGCGGGCCACGGCCACCAGCCCTGCCCGGTCCGCGCATAACGGTCCGCCGCCTGTTCGAAGCGATTGCGGTGCGAGATACCGCCGCAGGCGAAATACAGCGGCAGGAACAGCGGGCCTAGGACCAGGTACTGATAGACGTGCGCGCGTTCGTGGTCGCCGATGCGCACGCATTCCTTCCCGCCGCTATGCGCGCAGTCGTAGGTCAAGGTGTCTTCGTCCAGCGACTCGCCCGTGTGCAGGATGACGTTGCCCAAGGTCAAGGCGCCGCCCGGGCCCCACGGAAACCGCTGGAAAACCAAAGCATGATCGGACACCTTCGGCCTGGCGCCGAACGCCCACGCCGCCAAGCCGGCGAGCAGGCCGGCAAGCGTCATGGGCAAGGCCCAGACGGCACCGAGAACCGCCAGCGCGATGGTCGTGGCGCGAGACATGCTTGGATGCTAACACCGTCCGTTTCTCCACGATCGCCCGACATCGTTGCCAATCCCGTCTCGCTCTGCGAGCCTGTGCGCGCCGCTCACGGGATACGCCGCCATGTCCGCCTCCGACGACGCCGAAACCATCCATCGCGTGCCCGGGCGCACGACGCCGACCTGGGAAATGGAGCTGCTGATTTCCGGCGCGACCATCATCGGCTTGCTGCAACTGCCGGCCCTGCTCGACAGCGCGTTCTACCAACTGTTCGCCCGCAGCAGCGAGGACGTGAACAAACTGCTGTCGCCGCTGTGGATCTACGCGAAGTTCTCGCTGGTGACCCTGATCGCAACCTTCGTCCTGCACCTGTTCCTGCGCGGCTACTGGGTGGCCCTGGTGGGCATGAATTCGGTCTATCCCGGCGGAATCCGTTGGGGAAACCTGCGGCTGGGCCCGATTTCGCGCGAACTGGCCGACACGCCGGAAGGCGAAATGCCGGCCACCATCGAAAACGCCGACAACCGCGCCACGCGCGTGTTCGGCATCGGTTTCGGCCTGGCGATGCTGATGCTGCTGCCGGCCACGCTGGTGCTGACGATCATCCTGATTGCCTTGGTGGTCGGCGTCGTCTCCGGGCATCGCGTCGACGCGATGATCGTCTTCAGCTATCTCGTGCCGGTCGTGCTGCTGCCCTGGTTCATCGCCTTGCTGCTCGACCGCCGCATGGGCGATCGCTGGCCGCGAGACAGCAGGAAGGGCCGCGCTCTGCGGCGCGTGCTGACCTTCTACGGCTTCCTGCGCTTCGGCAGCAACAACAACCCGTTGCTGGCGTTGTTTTCCAGCCACGAGGGCACGCGGCGCGCCGGCTGGACGATCATGCTGATCATGGCTCCGATCTTCGCCTTCGTGGTCGGACAACTGATGTTCAATAGCGGTGTCATCGACTACGGCCGTTACGACGGCCTGCCGGAATCGGACGCGATGACGATCGACGGTTCGCAGCCGGCCTTCTATGCCAACCAGCGCAGCGAGGATGCAGGCGGTCGCGCACCGCCGCCCTTCATCCCGGATCGCGTCGTGCGCGGACCCTACCTCGAACTTTTCGTGCCCTACCTGCCGAGGCGCATCAATTCGATCATGGCGCAGCAGTGCCCCGAGGTCGCAGCGCCCAACGCCGCGCGTACCGCGGGCCTGGATTGCCTGGCGAAGCTTTACGACATCCGCCTGGATGGCGAGCCCATTGCCGTACCGCTGGAGGCCGCCACCGATGCGAAGTCCGGTCTGCGCGGCAGCCTGGCGATGATCCCCGTGCGCGAACTGTCGCCGGGGCGCCATGAAATCAGCGTGGTCGAGGTCAAGCCGAGGCGATCTTCCGACAGGAACGAGCCGCAACGTCGCTACCGGATTCCGTTCTGGAAGTAGGTTGAGCAGCGCCGCAATGAAAAAAGCCGCCCGAGGGCGGCTTTTCCCTTGAACCCTTGCCGTTGGATCAGCCCGCGGCTTCGTCTTCCGTCACGGCCTTCATCGACAGACGGATGCGACCCTGCTTGTCGACTTCCAGCACCTTGACCTTCACGACATCGCCTTCCTTGAGCTTGTCGGTGACCTTCTCGACGCGCTCATTGGAGATCTGCGAAACGTGCACGAGACCGTCCTTGCCCGGAGCGATCGTGACGAACGCGCCGAAGTCCATGATCTTGGCGACCTTGCCTTCGTAGATGCGGCCCGGCTCGATGTCCGAGACGATCTGGTCGATGCGCGCCTTGGCGGCCTGCGCAGCAGCGGCGTTGACCGACGCGATGACGATGGTGCCGTCGTCCTGGATGTCGATCTGCGTGCCGGTGTCCTTGGTGATCGCCTGGATGACCGAACCGCCCTTGCCGATGACTTCGCGGATCTTGTCCGGGTGGATCTTCAGCGTGAGCAGGCGCGGCGCGAACTCGGACAGTTCGGCGCGCGGCGCCGACAGGCCCTTGGCCATTTCACCGAGGATGTGCAGACGGCCCTGCTTGGCCTGGGCCAGCGCGACCTTCATGATCTCTTCGGTGATGCCGTCGATCTTGATGTCCATCTGCAGGGCGGAGATGCCCTCGGCGGAACCGGCCACCTTGAAATCCATGTCGCCGAGGTGATCCTCGTCGCCGAGGATATCGGACAGCACGACGTAGCGATCGCCTTCCTTGACCAGGCCCATCGCGATGCCCGCGACCGGTGCCTTGACCGGCACGCCCGCGTCCATCAACGCCAGCGAGGAACCGCAGACCGAGGCCATCGAGGACGAACCGTTCGACTCGGTGATTTCGGAGACGACGCGGATGGTGTACGGGAATTCTTCCAGCGACGGCATCACGGCGAGCACGCCGCGCTTGGCGAGACGGCCGTGGCCGATTTCGCGACGCTTGGGCGCGCCGAAGCGGCCGCATTCGCCGACGGAGAACGGCGGGAAGTTGTAGTGGAACAGGAAGTTCTCTTTGTACTCACCGGCGATGGCGTCGATGATCTGGCCGTCGCGGGCGGTACCCAGCGTCACGATGACGATGGCCTGGGTTTCGCCACGGGTGAACAAGGCCGAGCCGTGCGTACGCGGCAGGACGGGCGCCTTGACGGAGATCGGACGCACGGTGCTGAGGTCGCGACCGTCGATGCGGACCTTGGTGTCGAGCACCGAGTCGCGCATGGTGCGGTATTCGAGCTCGCCGAATTCCTTGGCCAGCTCGCCGGTGTTCCAGTTGTCGGCGGCGACGCGGCCGGCGAGCACTTCGAACGTGTCCTTCTTGATCGCGCTGATGGCGTCGCGGCGCTGCAGCTTGTCGGTGACCTTGAACGCATCGGCCAACTTGCTGCCGACGACTTCCTTCAGGGCGGCGATCATGGCCGTGTTCTTGGCAGGCGCCGCCCAGGTGCTGGGCTTGGTGCCGGCTTCGACGGTCAGCTCGTTGATCGCGTTGATGACCTTCTGCTGTTCCTTGTGGCCGAAGGTGACGGCGCCGAGCATCACTTCTTCGCTCAGCAGCGCCGCTTCGGACTCGACCATCAGCACGGCATTGGCGGTACCGGCGACGACCAGCTCAAGCTTGGATTCCTTCAGCTCGGCGGCGGTCGGGTTGAGGATGTACGCGCCATCCTTGTAGCCGACCTTGGCGGCGCCGATCGGACCGGCGAACGGCGTGCCGGCCAGGGCCAGCGCGGCCGAGGCGCCGATCATCGCCGGGATGTCGCCATCCACTTCAGGGTTCAGCGAGATCACCTGCGCGATGATCTGCACTTCGTTCTTGTAGTCTTCCGGGAACAGCGGGCGGATCGGGCGATCGATCAGGCGCGAGATCAGCGTTTCCTTTTCGGTCGGGCGACCCTCGCGCTTGAAGAAGCCGCCGGGGATACGGCCGCCGGCATAGAACTTCTCGACGTAGTCGACGGTAAGCGGGAAGAAATCCTGGCCTTCGCGCGCGCTCTTGGCGGCGACGGCGCTGACCAGCACGACGGTGCCGTCCATGTTGACGATGACGGCGCCACTGGCCTGGCGTGCGATCTCGCCGGTCTCCAGGGTGACGGTGTGCTTGCCGTACTGGAAGGTCTTGGTGATTTTTGCCACGTTGATGTTTCCCTGTTCCGTTGATGCTGTCTGTGCCCGTCCGGCCCTTGCCGGATCGGGTTCGGCGCGGCGAATCCGCGCCTGAAAAAGAACGCGGCGCCATCAGGCGCCGCGCGGTGTTTGTTGCTTAGCGACGCAGGCCCAAGCGCTCGATGAGGCTCTGGTAGCGCGCGGCGTCCTTCTTCTTCAGGTACGCCAGCAGGCTGCGACGCTGGTTGACCATCTTCAACAGGCCGCGGCGGGAGTGGTGATCCTGCTTGTGCGCCTTGAAGTGTTCGCTGAGCTGTTCGATGCGGGCCGAGAGCAGGGCGACCTGCACTTCCGGGGAACCGGTGTCGTTGGCGACGCGGCCGAAATCCTTGATGATCTTGCTGGTATCGATGGACATGCTGTTTCTCTCTTGATGCGAAGTCGGCAGGAACCCGGGGCGAATGCCCGAGCACCGCATGACCCGCCGGTTATTGGAATGCTGCGATAAAGCCGCAGAAGTATAGCCTGCGACCCTTTTCCGAACAAGGTCTTAGGCACACGCCGAGGCGGGTCGGCTCAGTTTCTGGCGGCCCAGCGGAACAGGCGTTTGGCCCGGAGAATCGCATCCGGCCCGATTTCGGCAAGGCCCAGGCTGCGGCCCTGCGAATCCGTGACCTGCACCTTGCCCTGGACCTCTCCGGCCATAGCGACGCCCTGCCCCTGTCCCAGGCGCTGTGCCTGCTCCGGCTCCAGTACGAGAGTGCGCCAGCCTGCCAGGCCGGCTTCGACCGGCAACAGGCAGTGTTCCCGACCCGCTTCGTCCATCGCCTGCAGCGCTTCGATGGTGAACATGCGGGGTTCGCGGAACGGCTCGACCCAGAGCCGTCTCAATTCGGCGACATGCGCGCCGCAGCCCAAGGCTTCGCCGAGATCGCGCACCAGGCTGCGGACGTAGGTGCCGGAACCGCAAACGATGCGCAGCCTCGCCTCGTCCGCACGCAATTCGAGCAGCTCGATCGAATGCACCATCACTTCGCGCTCGGGAACCTCGATGGTCTCGCCCCGCCTCGCCTTCGCGTAGAGGGGCTCACCGCCCTGTTTCAGCGCCGAATAGATCGGCGGCCGTTGGCGTATCCGCCCGGTCAGCGGTTCGAGCAGCGAAACGAGGCGGTCGGCGACGACCGCATCGACGGCCCGCTCGCGCAAGGGCTTGCCGTCGGCATCGTCGGTATCGGTCGTGAGGCCGAAGCGCGCGACGGTCTCGTAGGCCTTGTCGTTGCCCAGCAAGTGGCCGGCGATCTTCGTCGCTTCGCCGAAGCAGAGCGGCAGCAAGCCCGTCGCAAGCGGATCCAGGCTGCCGGTATGCCCGGCCTTGTCGGCGCGGAACAGGTGCCGCACGCGCTGCAAGGCCTGGTTCGAACTGATGCCGGCGGGCTTGTCGAGCAGCAGGATGCCGTCGAGGGCACGGAAGACGGTGCGGGGACGCGCGTTCATGAAGTGATGCGACCGGTGCGGCCGCGCACGGGATCAGGCGTCGGGATCGGACGCGGGCGGATGGTCGCGCAGCAGCTCCTCGATGCGTTCGCCCTTGTCCACGGAATCGTCGTAGTGGAAATGCAACTCGGGCGTGTGGCGCATGCGTACCGCCTGCGAGAGACGATGGCGCAGTTCGGGCGCCAGTTCCTTGAGGGCTTTCACCGCCTCCTTCGAGGAACCGGGGAGCAACGCAGTGACGAAGACCTTGGCATGCGCCATGTCGCGGGTGACTTCGACGTCGGAAACGCTGACCGACGGCAGGCCGTGCTCGCGCACGGCCTGGTGGACCAGCAGGCCCAGCTCCCGACGGAGCTGGGCGGCGACGCGATCGGTGCGATGGAAACTCTTGCCCGGCATCAGAGCGTGCGCGCCACTTCGATGCGCTCGAAGCATTCGATCTGGTCGCCCGGCTGCACGTCGTTATAGGCCTTCACGGCGATACCGCACTCGGTACCGCTGCGGACTTCCTCGACGTTGTCCTTGAAGCGGCGCAGCGATTCCAGCTCGCCCTCGAAGACGACGGTGTTGTTGCGCAGGACGCGGATCGGCTTGGCCTTGCGCACGCTGCCTTCGATGACGAGGCAGCCTGCGACCGCACCGAACTTCGAACTGCGGAACACGTCGCGGACTTCCGCAATACCGATGATCTCCTCGCGCACTTCCTTGCCGAGCAGGCCCGACGCGACCTGCTTCACCTGGTCGATGACGTCGTAGATGATCGAGAAGTAGCGCAGGTCGAGGCCATTGCTCTCGATGATCTTGCGGGCGCTGGCGTCGGCACGGACATTGAAGCCGATGATCACGGCCTTCGCGGCGGCAGCCAGGGTGGCATCGGATTCGGTGATGCCGCCCACGCCGGACGCGATGACGTTGATGTTGATCAGTTCGTTCGACAGGCCGGTCAGGGACTGGCGCAATGCTTCCACCGAACCCTGCACATCCGCCTTGACGACGATGTTGAGCGTCTGCTGGCCGTTGGCCTGGCCCATCTGCGCGATGACGTCTTCCATGCGCGTGCCGGGCTGCTTGACCAGGCGCGATTCGCGGCGCTTCGCGTCGCGCTGTTCGGCGACGTCGCGCGCCAGGCGCTCGTCCGCCACGACGACGAAGTCGTCGCCGGCATCGGGCACACCCGACAAGCCGAGCACCTGCACGGGGATCGACGGACCGGCGGAATCGGTCTGCTTTCCGTTCTCGTCAAACAGGGCGCGAACGCGGCCATATTGCACGCCGCAGACGAGGTAATCGCCTTTCTTCAGCGTACCTTGCTGCACGAGCACGGTGGCGACCGGGCCACGGCCCTTGTCGAGCGCGGATTCGATCACGACGCCAGTGGCGCGAGCATCGACGACCGCCTGCAGTTCCATGACTTCGGCCTGCACCAGGATCGCATCGAGCAATGCGTCGACGCCCATGCCGGTCTTGGCCGACACCGGCACGAACTGCACGTCGCCGCCCCACTCTTCCGGCACCACTTCGAGCTTGACCAGGCCTTGCTTGACGTTGTCCGGATTGGCGTCGGACTTGTCCATCTTGTTGATCGCGATCAGCAGCGGCACCTTGGCGGCGCGCGCGTGATTGACCGCTTCGGCGGTCTGCGGCATCACGCCGTCGTCGGCCGCGACGACCAGCACGACGATGTCGGTGAGCTTGGCGCCGCGGGCGCGCATCGAGGTGAACGCGGCGTGGCCCGGGGTGTCGAGGAAGGAAATGACGCCCTTCTCGGTTTCGACGTGATAGGCGCCGATGTGCTGGGTGATGCCGCCGGCTTCACCGGAAGCGACCTTGCTGCGGCGGATGTAGTCGAGCAGCGACGTCTTGCCGTGATCGACATGGCCCATGATGGTGACGACCGGCGGACGCGTGCTCTTCTCGCCCTGCATTTCTTCGGTATGCGCTTCCAGCGCCGTCTCGGCGTCGTCTTCCGCGGCGCGCGTGGCCTTGTGGCCGAGCTCTTCGGCGACGAGGACCGCGGTATCGTGGTCGATGACCTGATTGATGGTCACCATCACGCCCATCTTGAACAGCGCGCGCACCACTTCGCTGCCCTTCAGCGCGAGCTTGTTGGCGAGTTCGGCAACGGTGATGCTCTCGCCGATGGCGATGTCGCGCACGACCGGCGCGGTCGGACGGGAAAACCCGTGCTGGCCGGAACTGGTGCGCGACTGCTCGACGATCTTGAGCTTCGGGCGCTTGCGATTACCGGCGGCGCCGCGGCGGGCACGTTCGGAATCGGTCAGGTGCAACTGGCCGGCGAGGAAGCGCGTCGGCGAATCCTCTTCGCCTTCGTTGTCCACCATCGCGTGCGAACCGCGGGTCTTGTGCTTGGGGCCGGCCTTGGTGCTGGCGGGCTGTTTCGGCGTCGGCGTCTTGTCGCGCAGCATGTCCGTCTTGTGCGGGCGCGGCGCATGTTTGTCGTCGCGCGGCTTCGGCGCGGCGCCATCCTGTTCTTCGGCCGTGGCGAGCACCGACGCGGCGGCGGCGTCGGAAGCCTCCTTGGCCTTGCGCGCGACGTCCTCGGCTTCCTTACGGGCGATTTCGTCTTCGCGGCGCTTGCGGTCGGATTCGTTCAACGCGGCGAGTTCGGCGTCGTTGCGCTTCTTCGATTCCTCCAGCTTGCGCAGCGCGTCTGCGCGCTCGTCGTCCACCGGCGGCGCATCCATCTGGTCGCGCTTGAGATAGGTGCGCTTCTGGCGCACTTCCACCGCCACGGTGGATTTGCTCTTGCCGGCGCTGACGGTCAGTTCCTCGACCTTGCGGCGCTTGAGCGTGATCTGCTTCGGCGCGGCGACCTCGGCGGTTTTCTCTTCCTTGCCGTGCGTACGGCGCAGGAAGCCGAGGAGCTTCATCTTCTCGGTGCTGCTGACCACCTGATCCGGCCCGCTGAAGGTCATGCCGGCGCTGGCCAGCTGCTCGAGCAGCTTCTCGACGGGCATTCCCAGCACTTTAGCCAGAGAACCTACGGTGACTTCAGACATGTGGCTTCGATTCCTTGCGTTGGGCGCCGTGGCGCCCTTGTTTATTCCATGTTGCCGCTTGCTGCCGTGGCGCTCATTCGAACCAGTGCTGGCGCGCCGCCATGATCAGCTTGGCCGCGTGCTCCTCGTCCATGCCTTCGATGTCGATGATCTCGTCCACCGCCAGCTCGGCCAGGTCGTCGCGACTGACGATGCCGCGCGAAGCGAGGATGTAAGCCGTGTGCTCGTCCATGCCCGGCAGCGACAGCAGCTCTTCCGTCGGCTTGTGGTCTTCGATCTCTTCCTCGACGGCCAGAGCCTCGGTCAACAACGCGTCGCGGGCGCGGGCGCGCAGTTCCTCGACGATGTCCTCGTCGAAGCCTTCCACCGCCAGCAGCTCGGCCGCCGGTACATAGGCGATTTCCTCGACCGTGCTGAAGCCTTCCGACACCAGGATGCCGGCGATTTCCTCGTCGACTTCGAGCTTGTCCATGAACAGCTTGCGCGCGTTGGACTGCTCGGCTTCCGACTTGGCGGTGACCTGGTCCTGCGTCATGACGTTGAGCTGCCAGCCCGTCAGGCGGCTGGCAAGGCGCACGTTCTGGCCGCCCTTGCCGATCGCCTGGGCGAGCTTGTCCTCGGCCACGGCGAGATCCATCGAGTGCTTTTCCTCGTCGACGATGATCGACTGGACTTCGGCCGGCGCCATCGCGTTGATGACGAACTGGGCCGGGTTATCCGACCACAGCACGATGTCGACGCGCTCGCCGTTGAGCTCGTTCGACACCGCCTGCACGCGCGAACCGCGCATGCCGATGCAGGCGCCGATCGGGTCGGTGCGATGATCGTGGGCGAGCACGGCGATCTTGGCGCGATCGCCCGGGTCGCGCGCGGCGGCCTTGATCTCCACCAGGCCCTGGCCGACTTCCGGCACTTCGAGCTTGAAGAGTTCGATCATGAATTCGGGCGCCGTGCGCGAAATGAACAGCTGCGGTCCGCGCGATTCGGCGCGTACGTCGAGCAGGAACCCGCGCACGCGGTCGCCCGGACGCAGCACGTCGCGCGGAATGGCCTTGTCCTTCGGGATGAATGCTTCGGCGTTGCCGCCGAGGTCGACGTAGACATTGCCGCGCTCGACGCGCTTGACGATGCCGTTGACCAGTTCGCCGACGCGATCCTTCCATGCATCCACCACCTGGGCGCGTTCGGCTTCGCGCACGCGCTGCACGATGACCTGCTTGGCGGCCTGGGCGGCGATGCGGCCGAATTCGGCGTTCTCGACCTGCGCTTCGACGAACTCGCCGATCTGCACGCCGGGTTGCTCGTCTTCGGCGTCCATCATGCGGATCTGCCGGTCCGGCGACTCCATCACGACGTCGTCGGCCACCACTTCCCAGCGGCGGAAGGTCTCGTAGCTGCCGTCCTTCGAGTTGATCGAGACGCGCATGGCGACGTCCTGCTCCGGATAGCGCTTCTTGGCCGCGGAGGCCAGGGCCGCTTCCATCGCTTCGAGGATCACGCCGCGGGGGACGCCCTTTTCATTGGCGACCGCTTCCACGACCAGCAACAATTCCTTGCTCATTTCTCTAACTCCAAGCGGGCGCGGGCGCCCTCAGTGATTTCCATTGGGTTTGCGTTTGCGACGGCTCTCGCCGCGCCCGCCGGGCTTGGCCGGAGCCAGTCCCAGCGCGACCAGGTCGGGAACCAGCCTGGCCTTCTCGATATTGTCGTGGGCGACCACGAACGCGCCGTCCTTGCCTTCTTCGGCGATAGCGACGTCGTTGCCGTCGACGCTGACGATGCGGCCCTGCAGCCGGCGGCGGCCGTCCTGCGGCAGACGCAGGCTGAGCTTCGCCTCTTCGCCGATGAAACGCGCGAACTGTTGCGGCGTGAACAGCGGCCGGTCGATGCCCGGCGACGATACTTCCAGCGTGTACTGCGAGACGATCGGATCGTTGACGTCGAGCAGTGCCGACACTTCCCGGCTGACGGCTTCGCAATCTTCGATGGTGACGTGCCGTCCTTCGACGTCGATGTACAGGCGCAGCATGGCGCTGCCGCTCGACGGCGCGTATTCGAGCCCGAGCAGCTCAAGACCGAGCGCCGCCACGGTGGGCGACAGCATCTCGACGAGTTCTTCCGCTTTGCCTGACATTGCCTTGGTTTTCGCTCGCTGGATTCCGGAAACAAAAAACGTGGAAAACAAAAAAGGGCCGTGAGGCCCTTTTCCGGTACATCCTGGTTCCGGTGTCTTCGCGGCCGAAACCGCTTGGACAAGACCGGGCAAGGTTGGTGGACGAACCCTGCCTTGAAACTGGTAGCGGGGGTAGGATTTGAACCTACGACCTTCGGGTTATGAGCCCGACGAGCTGCCAGACTGCTCCACCCCGCAGCAGTGAACGCGAATTATAGCGGGCGGCGAGAATTCAGCGCAAGTCTCGCGCTATTCGGCCCACGGCGCGGCTTCACCCGCGCTTAAGCCGCCCGGAGATCAGACCGGGAACGCTTTCTCGCACCAGTACATCAGGGGCTCGGCGAAAATACCCAGCACCAGCAATGCGCTGGCATTGACGGCGAAAACCACGCGCAGGTGGCTGTCGCCATGCAGCTGCGGCCCCTGCCCCTCGGGTTCTTCGAAGAACATCGCGCGAATGACCCGCAGGTAATAGAAGGCGCCGATCACCGCGCAGAGGACGGCCAGCAAGGCCAACCAGGTCAGCCCGCCCGCGAGCGCCGCCTTGATCACCTCAAGCTTGGCCCAGAAACCCAGGAAGGGCGGCACGCCGGCCAGCGAAGCCATGATGAACAACACCAGAAGGGCGTGCATCGGACTGCGCTGCCAGAGGCCGCGGAAATCGGCGACCTTGTCCGCCTCGAAGCCGCGACGCGAAAGCAGGATCACCGCCGCGAAGGCCGCCGCCGCCATCACCGAATAGCTGATCGCATAGAACAGGGCCGCGCCGTAGCCGATGTTGTCGGCCTGCGCCAAGCCCATGAAGAGGAAACCGACGTGCGAGATCGTCGAATAGGCCAGCAGGCGCTTGAAGTTCGTCTGCACCAGGGCGACGAGATTGCCGATGACCAGGGACAGCGCCGACAACCAGGCCAGCATCATTCGCCAGTCGCCATCGACCGGGCCGACGCCGGATTCCAGCAGCCGATAGGCCATGCCGAAAGCAGCGAGCTTCGGCACCGAACCGAGGAAAAGGGTCACCGCCGTCGGCGCGCCCTGGTAGACGTCGGGCACCCACATGTGGAACGGCGCCGCGCCGAACTTGAACGCGATACCCACCAGCAGGAAGACCACGCCGAACATCAGCATCCCGTTCGGACCGCCGGCCGCGACGGAATGGATCTCGGCGAGCGTGAGGCTGCCGGTCGCGCCGTAGATCATGGACATGCCGTACAGCAACAGGCCGGAGGCGAGCGAGCCGAGGATGAAGTACTTCATCGCGGCTTCCGAGGCCACTTCGTTGTCCCGGTCCATCGCGACCAGGCCGTAGGAACTGAGCGCCAACAGTTCCAGGCCGAGATACAGCGTCACCAGGCTCGCGGCCGACACCATCAGCATCATTCCGAGCAGCGCGAACAGGACCAGCGCGTAGAACTCGCCCTTGAACAGGTCGCGGTCCTGCAGATACGGTTTGGCGTAGACGAATACGAGCGCCGCCACCGCGTACATGGCCAGCTTCAGCACGTCGCTGGCGATATCGCGCACGAACATGTCGGAGAAGGCGAACACCTGCGTACTCGCCATGTCGTCGCGCAAGGTCAGCACGACCGCAGCGACGAGGATCAGGATCGCCAGGAAATGCGTCAGGCCACGACGCTGCTGCGAAATGAACAGGTCCAGCATCAGCAGCGCGAACGCGGCCGCGCAGACGAAAAGCTCTGGGACGATGGTATGCAGGTCGGCGCTGGAGATGGTCGGCGTCAGCAACATGTTCGTTCCCTTACAGCTTGGACGTGGCGATCTGGACGACCAGTTGCGTGATGGATGCATCCATCAGGTCGGTCAGCGGTTTCGGATAGACGCCCAGCGCCAGTACGCCCAAGGCGAAAATGCCCAGAACCCAGGCCTCGCGCAGATTGATGTCGGTCAGTTCGGCGACGTGATGATTGGCGACTTCGCCGAACACGACGCGCTTGACCATCCACAGGGTGTAGGCGGCGCCGAGGATCAGGGTGGTGGCCGCGGCGAAAGCGACCCAGAAGTGATACTGGAAGCTGGCCAGCACCACCATGAACTCGCCGACGAAACCCGACGTGGCCGGCAGGCCGGCGTTGGCCATGCCGAACAGGACGAACAGGGCCGCGAACCAGGGCATGGTATTCACCACGCCGCCGTAGTCCTTGATCATGCGGCTGTGCACGCGGTCGTAGAGAACGCCGACGCAGGAGAACATCGCGCCGGAAACGAAGCCGTGCGAGATCATCTGCACCATCGCGCCCTGCAGGCCGAGGCGGGCCGCGTCGTAGTTCTGGTAGTCGCGCACCAGAGCCAGGGCGATGAAGGTACCCAGGGTCACGAAACCCATGTGCGCGATCGACGAATAGGCGATCAGCTTCTTCATGTCCTGCTGCGCCAACGCGACGAAGCCGATGTAGACCACGGCGATCAGCGACATCGCCACCACGACCCAGGCGTATTCGTGGCTGGCGTCGGGCACGATCGGCAGCGAGAAGCGGATGAAGCCGTAGCCGCCGATCTTCAGCATGATGGCGGCCAGCACGACTGAACCGCCGGTGGGCGCTTCGACGTGCGCATCCGGCAACCAGGTATGCACCGGGAACATCGGCACCTTCACGGCGAAAGCGGCGAGAAAGGCGAAGAACAGCCACATCTGCTCGGTGCTATCCAGCGGCAGGGCCGTGAGGTCGGCCAGCTGCCAGCTGCCGCCCTTCAGGTACAGGTAGACCAGGCCGATCAGCATGAAGACCGAGCCGAGGAAGGTGTACAGGAAGAACTTCACGCTGGCGTAGACGCGACGCGGACCGCCCCAGACGCCGATGATGATGAACATCGGGATCAGCATGCCTTCGAAGAAGACATAGAACAGCAGGGAGTCGACCGCCGAGAACACGCCGATCATCAAGCCTTCGAGGATCAGGAAGCTGGCGAAGTACTGCGGCACGCGCTTGTCGATCGAGGCCCAGGCGCCGAGCAGCACCAGCACCGTCGTCAGGGTCGTCAACGCGATCAGCGCGACCGAGATGCCGTCCACGCCCAGGTTGTAGCCGATGCGGAACGTCGGAATCCAGGCATGCGATTCGGAGAACTGCATGGCCGCGCTGGTAGCGTCGAAACCGCTGATCAGCGGCAGGCACAGGCCCAGCGCCACCACGGAAACCAGCAGGGCGAACAGGCGCGCCTGCCCTGCCCGGTGATCGCCGAACAGCAGCGTCGCGGCGCCTCCGAGGATCGGCACCCAGATCAGCAGGCTCAAGAGATGTTGTTCGAGGAACATCGATGTTTCCTTGGCGAGCTTAGTGGCCGATCCAACCCGCCAGCACCGCGAGCAGCACGATGAGGCCAAGGATCATGGCGAACGCATAGTGATAGAGGTAGCCGGATTGCAGGCGCCGCACGAGGTTGGCGACGCGATCCACGATCCAGGCCGAGCCGTTGACGATGAGGCCGTCGATCAGGCCGGCATCGCCGAAGCGCGAGGCGAGCTTGCCGAGGCCGAGGCCGCCGCCGGCGAAACCGCCGATCCAGAGGTCGTCCATGCCGTACTTGTTTTCGAGGATGCGCGTGAAGAACGCGCCGACGGGGCTGGCGCGCATGCGGCCCGGCAAGGCCGGCTTCCATAGATAGAGCGCGGTGGCCAATGCAAAACCTCCGAGGGCCAACCAGAACGGCCAGGCCTGAATTCCATGGAGGGCGAACTGGAACGATCCGTGGAACTCCTCCGCCAGTTTCGCGAGAACGTCGCGCTCGGGCAGGTTCTCGATCGCACCGGCGAAGAACGGTGCCACTTCATGGTGCCCCGTCCAATCCTTGCCGAACAGCATCGGCCCAGCCGTGAAGAAGCCGACCAGCAAGGACGGTACCGCCAGCAGCATCAAGGGCACCGTCACGACCCACGGGGACTCATGCGGCTCGTGCGGACCGTGATGCCCATGGTCGTCGCCATGATCATCCGCATGCGCGTCGGGTTCGTGATGCGTTTCGTGCGCGTCGCCATGCGCCTCGGCATGCGCAACATCGGGGTGCGCATGATCGTCATGCGAAGCGCCATGCCCGTGCGTATCGGCGTGACGGAAGCGCTCCTCGCCGTGGAAGGTCAGGTACAGCAGGCGGAAGCTGTAGAAGCTGGTGACGAACACGCCCAGCAGCACGGCCCAGTAGCCGTAGGTAGCGACCCAACCATGCGACTCGTGCGCATGGTGCGCCGCCGCTTCGATGATGGTGTCCTTGGAATAGAAGCCCGACAGCAAGGGCATGCCGGTCAGGGCCAGCGTGCCGATCAGGCTGGTCCAGTAGGTGATCGGCATGTACTTGCGCAGGCCGCCCATCTTGCGCATGTCCTGCTCGTGATGCATGCCGATGATGACCGAACCCGCCGCCAGGAAGAGCAACGCCTTGAAGAAGGCGTGCGTCATCAGGTGGTAGACGGCGGCCGAATAAGCCGACACGCCCAGCGCGACGGTCATATAGCCGAGCTGAGACAGGGTCGAGTAAGCCACGACGCGCTTGATGTCGTTCTGCACGATGCCGATCAGGCCGGTGAAGAAGGCCGTGGTCGCGCCGATGAACAGGACGAAGTTCAGGGCCGTTTCGCTCAGCTCGAACAGCGGCGACATGCGGGCGACCATGAAGATGCCCGCGGTCACCATCGTGGCCGCGTGGATCAGCGCCGAGATTGGGGTCGGGCCTTCCATCGAATCCGGCAGCCAGACATGCAGCGGCACCTGCGCCGACTTGCCCATGGCGCCGACGAACAGGCAGATGCAGACCAGCGTGGCGACCGACCATTCCTGGCCGGCGAACAACGAAACCGTCTGGACCGACTGCGTGCTGGCGTAGCTGAATACGCTGGAGTAGTCGAGCGACCCGTACCAGAACAACACGCCGGCGATGCCGAGCAGGAAGCCGAAGTCGCCGACGCGGTTGACCAGGAAAGCCTTCAGATTGGCGAAGATCGCGCTGGGCCGCTTGAACCAGAAGCCGATGAGCAGGTAAGACACCAGGCCCACCGCTTCCCAGCCGAAGAACAGCTGCAGGAAATTGTTGCTCATCACCAGCATCAGCATGGAGAAGGTGAAGAGCGAGATGTAGCTGAAGAATCGCTGGTAGCCCGGGTCTTCCGCCATATAGCCGATGGTGTAGACGTGCACCAGCAGCGACACGAAGGTCACCACGACCATCATCATCGCCGTCAGTTTGTCGACCATGAAGCCGACATGGGCGGAGTAATTGCCGACTTCGAAAAACGTATAGATGTTCTGATTGAACGGATCCGTCTGCCCCGTCGTCAGCTGGTACAGGACCTGGCAGGACAGGGCGAAACTGATCGCCACGCCGATGATGGTCACCGTGTGCGCGCCGGTGCGGCCGACCTGGCGACCGAAAAGGCCCGCGACGATGGCGCCGAACAAGGGCGCCAGCGCCACTATCAGCAGGTTGGTAACCGAAAGGGTGAATTCCGGTGCGGATACAGGCGCCATGTCAGCCCTTCAGGGAGTCGAGCTCGGCCACGTTGATCGTGCGCCGGTTGCGGAACAGGGTTACGAGGATCGCCAGTCCGATCGCCGCCTCGGCGGCCGCGACGGTCAGGATGAAGAAGACGAAGACCTGGCCGGAAACGTCGCCGAGGAAACGGGAGAAGGCGACGAAATTGATGTTCACCGAAAGCAGCATCAACTCGATGCACATCAGCAGCACGATCAAGTTCTTGCGGTTGATGATGATGCCGGCCACGCTGATGGCGAAAAGCAATGCCGCCAGGGCGAGATAATGATTCAGGGTGATCACGGGTTACCCTCCTCGCCGTCATGCGCCGTCGACCGCTCGGCCTTCATCTTCAACAGGCGCACGCGGTCCTCGCGGCGCACGGTGACCTGGCGCGCCGGGTCCTGGTGCTTGGTGCCGCTGCGGCGGCGCAGGGTCAGCATGACGGCGACGACGATCGCCACCGTCAGGATGACCGCCGCGACCTCGAACGGCAGCATGTACCGGGTGAACAGGGAATGGCCGATCCACTCCAGGTTGCTCAGGTTCGCCGCAGCGGCCGGGTCGGTACTGGCCAGCTCGGTGACGTCGCGACCGCCGCGAATACCGATCAACCCGATCATCTCCACGAACATGATCGCGGCGACGGCCGTCGCAATGGGGAAATAGCGGGCGAAACCTTCGCGCTTCGGCGTGAGGTTGATGTCGAGCATCATCACGACGAACAGGAAAAGGATCATCACCGCGCCGACGTAGACGAGGATCAGCACGATGCCGAGGAACTCCGCCTGCAGCAGCAGCCACAGGCATGCGACCGAGAAGAAGGTCAGCACCAGGCTGAGGGCGGCGTGCACCGGGTTCTTCACCAGGATCACGCCGAGCGCGGCCAGGGCGGCGACGGCGGCGAACAGGTAGAAGGCGATCAGTTCGAAGGACATTTCTCTCCCCTGCCCTCAGCGGAACGCGGCATCGGCGGCGCGTCGGGCCGCGATCTCGGATTCAAAGCGGTCGCCGATGGCGAGCAGCTTGTCCTTGGTGACGACGTTCTCGCCGCGCTGTTCGAAGTGGTATTCGTGGATGTGCGTCTCGACGATCGAATCCACCGGGCAGCTCTCTTCGCAGAAGCCGCAATAGATGCACTTGAACAGATCGATGTCATAACGCGTCGTCCGGCGCGAACCGTCTTCGCGCGGCGCCGCGTCGATGGTGATGGCCAGGGCCGGGCAGACGGCCTCGCACAGCTTGCAGGCGATGCAGCGTTCTTCGCCGTTCGGATAGCGGCGCAGCGCGTGCAAGCCCCGGAAGCGCGGCGATTGCGGGAACTTCTCGAAGGGATAGTTCACCGTGTACTTGGGCTTGAACATGTATTTCCAGGTCAGCCACAGGCCCTGGAGGAACTCCAGGAGCATCAGGCTGCGCAAGTAGTTGATTACGCGGCTCATGTCCGATCAGGCCCCGATGACGAACCAGTTGTTGTAAGCGGCCACCGCCGTCACGAAGATCCAGACGATGGTGATGGGAATGAAGACCTTCCAGCCCAGGCGCATGATCTGGTCGTAGCGGTAGCGCGGGAAGCTGGCGCGGAACCAGACGAACGAGAAGGCGAAGAACAAGGCCTTGGCGAACAACCACCACCATCCCGCCACGCCCAGCCACGGCACCGTCGCCGGGAACGGCGACAGCCAGCCGCCGAGGAACAGCAGCGCGGCCAGGAAGCTGACCAGGATCATGTTGGCGTATTCGGCCAGGAAGAAGATCGCGAAGGCCGAACCCGAGTATTCGACGTGGAAACCGGCGACGATTTCCGACTCGCCTTCGGCGACGTCGAAGGGTGCGCGATTGGTTTCGGCGACGCCCGAGATGAAATAGACCAGGAACAGCGGCAGCAAGGGCCAGACGAACCATTCGCCGATGCCCAGGTCGCCGGCCTGCGCGTTGACGATCTCGGTCAGGTTCATGCTGCCCGCCGCGACCAGCACGCCGACGAGCGCGAAGCCCATCGCGATCTCGTAGCTGACGACCTGCGCGGCAGAGCGCAAGGCACCGAGCATCGCGTATTTCGAGTTGGACGCCCAGCCGCCGAGGATGATGCCGTACACGCCCATCGACGTGAGCGCCAACAAGGCCAGCAGGCCGGCATTGACGTTCGCCAGCACGGCCGGACCGTCATCGCCAGGACCGAACGGGATGAGGGCCCAGGCCGCGAACGAAGGCGCCAACGCCAGCAGCGGCGCAAGGCGATAAAGGAAGGGGCTGGCACTGGAAGGAACGATCAGTTCCTTGAACAGCATCTTGAACACGTCGGCGAAGGCCTGGATGACGCCGATGCCCATGAAGCCACCGACGAACTGCGGCCCGTGGCGGACGTGCATCCAGCCGATGACCTTGCGTTCGAAAAGGGTGTAGAACGCCACCGCCAGGATCAGCGGCACGGCGATCACCAGCACCTTGAGCAGCGTCCAGACGAAAGCGCCGATCAGGCCGTATTGCAGCAGGAGGTCGCGAAGCATGTCGAACACGTCAGGCCCTCACTACCGAGAGGTTGGCGGTCGGCGACAGCGGTGCCGTGGCCTCGTAGCCCGACTCGATCCAGATCGCGCCGCGCGGAACACGCGGATTGATCGACACCGGCAGCGTCACGCTACCCGTGCCATCGCCGGCTTTCAGCATCGCGCCGTCCGACAGGCCCAGCGCGATCGCTTCTTCCGGATGCAGCGCGGCATGCGCGCCGCGCGTCAGCGGGTGCGAATTCAATGCGGCGGAACGGCGCAGCACGGCGTCGCCGCGATAGATCGGCGTCGTCGTGATGCGTTCCAGGCCGGCGCCCTTCGCCGCGACGGCGGCGAGACCATCCCCGCTGACGGGCGCTTCGGCACGCAACTGTGAGCGCAAACCGGCGAGATCGGTGAAATCGAAACCTTTCAGGCCAAGGGCGTCGCACAGCGCGCGCAGCACGCGCCAACCCGGGCGTGCCTCGCCCGGCAATCGCCCGGCGGCATTGGCGTACTGCGTCGTGCCATCGAGGTTCACCAGGCTGGCGTCGACTTCCGGCAACAGGCCGATGGGCAGGACAACGTGCGCGATCTTCTTCAGCTCCTCGCTGGCATAGGCCGAGAAGGCCACGACCTTCGCCGACGCCAGTGCCCTCAGTGCCTGGGCGCCGTGGGCGAAGTCGTACTGCGGTTCGATGCCGTACAGGACGAAGGCCTTGGTCGCGCCGTCGAGCATTGCGCCGACATGGCGTCCCTGGCCCTTCGGCAACACGCCGTGCCACGCGAGCCCAAGGGCGTTGGCGCCCTGCGGGATACGATTGAGCTTCGCGCCGGTCGCCTTCGCCAGCGCACGCGCGGCGGCGTGCAGATGCGAGGCCTGCGGATGGTTCTCGGCGATCTCGCCCAGCACGATCACGGCATTGCCATCCGCCTTGGCCAGTGCCTCGGCCATCGGACGCAGGCTATCGTCGGCATCGATCGGCAACGACGTGGGCAGGCTGGCGCCGGCCGCTTGCGCGGCGGCGGCAAGCGCCGCCGGTAACCGCGAAGGCGGAACGATGCGCTTGCCGGCCAGGGCGAAGGTGAAATCGAAATCGACCGGATTGATCGCGAAGATCTTCGTGCCGCGCTTGCCCGCCTTGTGCAGGCGCTGGTGCAGCAGCGGAACCTCGTGGCGCAGATTGCAGCCGACCAGCAACACGACCGAAGCGGTCTCCATCGCTGCGGCCGACATCTGGAAAGCCTCGGCCACGGCGGCGCCAGCGAAATCGACCTGCTTGAGACGGTGATCGATGTTGGCGCTCCCGAGGGCTTCGGCGATGCCGGCCAGCAACGCGCCTTCCTCATTCGGCGTCGCCGGATGGGCCAATACGCCCAATTCATTCGCCGGCACGCTACGGATGGCCGCAGACGCGATCGCCAGCGCCTCTTCCCAGGACGCTTCGCGCCAGGAATCACCTTCCCGAACCAGCGGCTTGGTCACGCGGTCGGATGCCGACAGGCCCTGGTGCGAATAACGGTCGCGGTCCGACAGCCAGCACTCATTCACCGCTTCGTTGTCGCGCGGCACGGCGCGCAATACTTCGCCGCGACGCTGGTGCAGGTAGAGGTTGGAGCCGAGCGCATCGTGGTAACCGAGGCTCTCGCGCGCCACCAGCTCCCAGGCGCGCGCCTGGAAACGGAACACCTTGTTGGTGAGAGCGCCGACCGGGCAGACGTCGATGACATTGCCGGAAAGTTCGGTGGTCAACGGCTTGCCGTCGTAGGTGCCGATCTGCAGGTTCTCTCCGCGGCTCATGCCGCCGAGCTCGTAGGTACCGGCGATGTCGGCGGTGAAACGGATGCAGCGCGTGCACTGGATGCAGCGCGTCATGTCGGTGGCGACCAGCGGCCCCATGTCCTCGTCGGCGACGACGCGCTTGCGGTCGACGTAGCGGCTGACCGAACGCCCGTACCCCATCGAAACGTCCTGCAGCTCGCATTCGCCGCCCTGATCGCAGATCGGGCAATCCAGCGGATGGTTGACGAGCAGGAATTCCATGACATTGCGCTGCGCATCGAGCGCGCGCTTGGTCTGCGTCGTCACCTTCATGCCTTCCATGACCGGCGTGGCGCAGGCCGGCGCAGGCTTGGGCATCTTCTCGACGTCGACCAGGCACATGCGGCAGTTGGCCGCGATCGGAAGCTTCTCGTGGTAACAGAAGCGCGGAATCGGGATGCCGGCCTTGTCGGCGGCATGAATGATCATCGAACCCTTCGGCGCCTGCATCGGCTGGCCGTCGATCTCGATATTCACCGTATCCGGAGCGGCCTGATTGGTAGGTTGGGCGCTCAACGCACACCTCCAAACGGAGCGAATACCAGCCCCCTTGAGTCAAGCGGGCTGGCGATCGACAGGTATTTCGGCGATCGCCGGGGAATGTGGATGCTCATGCGGCCTGCTCCACGTTGATCGTGCCGTTCGCCACGTCGTCGACGTAGAAACGCTTGTTGACGATCGCGTATTCGAACTCGTGCCAGTAGTGGCGCAGCATGCCTTGCACCGGCCAGGCCGCGGCTTCGCCGAACGCGCAGATGGTATGGCCTTCGATCTGGCCGGCCGCCGCCTTCAGCATCGACAAATCCTCGAGCGAGGCATTGCCTTCGACGATGCGGGTCAGCATGCGGTACATCCAGCCGGTGCCTTCGCGGCAAGGCGTGCACTGGCCGCAGCTTTCCTTGTAGTAGAAGCGCGCGATGCGTTGGCAGGCGCGCACCATGCAGGTGGTTTCGTCCATCACGACGACGGCACCGGAGCCGAGGCCGGAGCCGGCCTTCTGGATCGAGTCGTAGTCCATCGTGCAGGCCATCATCGTGTCGGCGGGCAACACCGGCATCGACGAACCGCCGGGAATCACGGCCTTGAGCTTGCGGCCGCCTTTCACGCCACCGGCCATCTTCAACAATTCGGAGAACGGCGTGCCGAGACGGATCTCGAAGTTGCCGGGATTCTCGACGTGGCCGGAGACCGAGAATATCTTCGGACCTCCGTTGTTCGGCTTGCCGAGATTGAGGAACCACTCGGCGCCGTTGCGGATGATCGCCGGTACCGAGGCGTAAGTCTCGGTGTTGTTGATCGTCGTCGGCCGGCCGAACAGGCCGTAGTTAGCCGGGAACGGCGGCTTGTAGCGCGGCTGGCCCTTCTTGCCTTCCAGCGATTCCATCAGCGCGGTTTCTTCGCCGCAGATGTAGGCGCCGGCGCCGAGCGCCGAATACATGTCCACGTCCACGCCGGTGCCGAGCAGGTTCTTGCCCAGCCAGCCGTTGGCGTAGGCTTCCTTCAGTGCTTCTTCGAAATTCTCGAAGGGCTCGTGATGGAACTCGCCGCGCATGTAGTTGTAAGCGACGGTGCAGCCGGTGGCGTAGCAGGCGATCGCCATGCCTTCGATCACCGCATGCGGGTTGTAACGCAGGATGTCGCGATCCTTGCAGGTACCCGGTTCCGATTCGTCGGAATTGCAGAGGATGTACTTCTGACCCGGCGCCGAACGCGGCATGAAGCTCCACTTCAAGCCGGTCGGGAAGCCCGCGCCGCCACGACCGCGCAGGCCGGACTGCTTGACCATTTCGATCACCTGGGCCGGATCCATCTTTTCGCTGAGGATCTTGCGCCACGCGGCATAACCGCCGGTCTTGAGGTAATTCTCGTAGGACCAGGGCTTCTCGAAATGCAGCGTCGTGTAAACGACGTTGTGCTCTTCGGGAGCGGGACCGACCGGGCCGTGATGTGCGTGGTGTGCCATGGCGGTTCCTTACTTCAGTCCGTCGAAGAGTTCGTCCATCTTCGCCGGCGTCAGGCGCTCGTGATAATGGCCATCAACGACCATCATCGGCGCGCCGGCGCAAGCGGCCAGGCATTCTTCTTCGATCTTCAACGTGATGCGCCCGTCCGGGCTGGTGCCGCCGTGCTTGCAACCGAGCTTCTTCTCGGCATGGCGCACGAGGTCTTCGGCGCCGTTGAGCCAGCAGCTGATGTTCGTACAGATGGCGACCTTGTGCTTGCCGACCGGCTGCAGATCGAACATCGAATAGAACGTGGCCACTTCATAGGCCCAAACCGGAGGCAGCCCGAGGTACTTGGCGACGGCGGCGATGATCTCGTCGGTCAGCCAGCCTCCATTCTGTTCCTGCGCGGCCATCAGTCCCTGGATCACCGCGGAGCGCTTGCGGTCGGGCGGGAACTTCGACACCCAATGGTCGATATGCTCGCGCGTATGCGCCGTCAGCGCGACCATCGGGTCGACGTGCTGGCAGGCTTCGAAATTGCCGGTAGCTTTCATTCTTGGTGCGATCCTCAGCGATCCACTTCGCCGAACACGATGTCGTAGGTGCCGATCATCGCCACGACGTCCGGCAGCATGTGGCCGCGCACGATCGCGTCCATCGAGGACAAGTGGGCGAAACCGGGAGCGCGTAGCTTGAGGCGGAAAGGCTTGTTGGCGCCGTCCGACACCATGTAGACGCCGAACTCGCCCTTGGGCGCTTCGACCGCCGAATACACCTCGCCCGCCGGCACCGAATAGCCTTCGGTGAACAGCTTGAAGTGGTGGATCAGCGCTTCCATGTCGTCCTTCATCTCCGAACGCGAAGGCGGCGAGACCTTGAAATTCTTCGCCATCACCGGGCCAGGATTGCGCTTCAGCCAATCGACGCACTGCTTGATGATGCGATTCGACTGGCGCATCTCCTCGACGCGCACGAGGTAGCGGTCGTAGCAGTCGCCCTGCACGCCCACCGGAATATCGAAATCGACCTTGTCGTAGGCCGCATAGGGCTGCTTCTTGCGCAGATCCCAGGCGACGCCGGAACCACGCAGCATCGGGCCCGTCATGCCCCAGGCCTTGGCCATCTCCGGCGGCACGACGCCGATGCCGACGGTACGCTGCTTCCAGATGCGGTTGTCGGTCAGCAGGGTTTCGTATTCGTCGACGCGGCGCGGGAAATCGTCGGTGAATGCTTCAAGGAAGTCGAGCAACGAGCCTTCGCGCCATTCGTTCAGGCGCTTGAGTTCCGGGCCTTTGCGCCAGGGCGATTCGCGATACTGCGGCATGCGATCCGGCAGGTCGCGATAGACGCCGCCCGGACGGTAGTAGGTGGCGTGCAGGCGTGCGCCCGACACCGCCTCGTAGCAGTCCATCAGCTCTTCGCGCTCGCGGAAGGCATAGAGGAACACGGCCATGGCGCCGAGGTCGAGCCCGTTCGAACCGATCCACATCAGGTGGTTCAGGATGCGGGTGATCTCGTCGAACATCGTGCGGACGTACTGCGCGCGAACCGGCACGTCGATGCCCATCAGGGTTTCGATCGCGCGCACGTAGGCGTGCTCGTTGCACATCATCGACACGTAGTCGAGCCGGTCCATGTAACCGATCGACTGGTTGAACGGCTTGCTCTCGGCAAGCTTCTCGGTGCCACGATGCAGAAGGCCGATATGCGGATCGGCGCGTTGCACGACCTCGCCGTCCATCTCGAGCACGAGGCGCAACACGCCGTGCGCCGCCGGATGCTGCGGACCGAAGTTCAGCGTGTAGTTGCGGATTTCCTGCTTGCTGCTGGCGGGCGCGCTCATGCCTTCTTCACCTGCGTCTGTTCGGCCTGCGCCTGCTGCCATCGCGAATCCTCGCGCACCACGCGCGGCACGCCCACGCGCGGCTCGATGCTCACGGGCTCGTACACCACGCGCTTGCGGTCGGCGTCGTAGCGCACTTCGACGTTGCCGATCAGCGGGAAATCCTTGCGGAACGGATGGCCGACGAAACCGTAGTCGGTGAGGATGCGACGCAGGTCCGGATGCCCTTCGAAAACGATCCCGAACAGGTCGAAGGCCTCGCGCTCGAACCAATTTGCCACCGGGAAAACCTCAACAAGCGACTGCACGACAGGCAGGCTATTGTCAGCCGCAAAGCACCGCAGGCGTAGGCGCTTGTTGTTCGTGACCGACAGCAGATGCGCGACGGCGGCGAAGCGCCGATCCGGGCCGCGCCCCATCGGCCGGTTCTCCCAGCTGAAACGTCCGGGTCCCTGCCCGTCGACGCCACGGGAAAAACCCTCGGAGCTGACGTCGGTGGTTTCCCATTCGTCGTCGCCGTAGCTGAGGTAGTCGGTGCCGCAAAGGTCGATCAGCGACTCGAAACCGAACTCGGGTTCGTCGCGCAGTTGGCGCGCGACCTCGCGCCAATGCAGGGCGTCGACTTCGAGAGTGGTTTCGCCGAAAGCTTCGACGACCGACAACGCACGTTCGCCGAAGCGGGCCTTGAGGCGGTCTGACAGGCTGAGGTTCGGATCGGGCATGGCGTCGGCTGTGCCTGCGGTTCGTGGCCGCGCTTAGCGCGCGATGGTGTTGGTCCGGCGGATCTTCTTCATCAGCTGGAGGATGCCGTAGACCAGCGCTTCCGCCGTCGGCGGACAACCAGGCACGTAGACATCCACCGGCACGATGCGATCGCACCCGCGGACCACCGAATAGGAATAGTGGTAGTAACCGCCGCCGTTGGCGCAGCTACCCATGGAAATGACCCATTTGGGATCGGGCATCTGGTCGTAGACCTTGCGCAGCGCCGGCGCCATCTTGTTGACCAGGGTGCCCGCGACGATCATCACGTCGGACTGCCGCGGCGACGGGCGGAACACCACGCCGTAGCGATCCAGGTCCAGGCGCGAGGCGCCGGCGTGCATCATCTCGACGGCGCAGCAAGCCAGGCCGAAAGTCATAGGCCACATCGAGCCGGTGCGCGCCCAGTTGACCAGATCGTCGAGTCGGGCGGTGGCGAAACCGCGCTCGATCAGGGGATTGTCCGGACCGGGGCGCAGGATGTCGTCGACCGTCTCGATCGGCAACGGGTTGTGCAACGCATTCGAAATGGATTGCATCACTCCCATTCGAGCGCTCCCTTTTTCCAGACGTAGACGAAGCCCAGCACCAGCAGGCCGAGGAAGATGCCCATCTCGACGAGGCCGATGTAACCGAGCTGACGGAAGATCACCGCCCACGGAAACACGAAGGCGATTTCCAGGTCGAAGGCGATGAACAGGATCGCGATCAGGTAGTAGCGCACGTCGAACTGCATGCGCGCGTCCTCGAATGCCTCGAAGCCGCATTCGTAGGGAGAGAGTTTCTCGTCGTCGCTGCGCGCGCCGGTGAGGACGCGCCCGAAGACCGAACCCAACACCAGCAGCGCGATGCCGATCACGCCGGCCACCGCGAGAAACAACAGGATCGGCAGATATTCGCCCAGCATGCGCGACTCCTTTGCCTGCGCCGCCCGGCGCTTTCGCCCCATCGCACCGTCGCCGGCCGATGATCTGTTCCTAAGGATTGGTGCCCAAGGGGGGACTCGAACCCCCACGACTTTCGCCGCTACCACCTCAAGGTAGTGCGTCTACCAATTCCGCCACCTGGGCATGTTCTCGATCCGTCGCCGGATCGAGACGCGAGATTGTACCAGCGGATCAACCGCCCTTGTTGCCCTCGGCCGGTGCCTGTTCCTGCTCCACGGCGGGCGTGGGTTGCGCGCTGTTGGCGGGCTGCGGCGCCGGTGCGATGACAGGCGTGCTTTGAGCCGGCGCGGTCTGGGCCGGTGCAGGCTGGGCGGCCGGAAGTGCAGGGGCACTCGGCAACGCGGCGGGCGCTTTTTCGCCAGGCGCGGCCGGGAGATTGTTCATGACGCCAAGGTCTGCCTTGCCCGTTTCCGGCTTGCGCAGGCCATGGGTCGCCTGCCAGGCCATGAAAAGGCTCAGTGCGAAAAACAGCGCGGCGAGCACCTTGGTGGAACTCGAGAGGAAATTGGCCGATCCGCGCGCACCGAAAACGGTGCCGGACGCGCCCGCGCCGAAGCCGGAACCGGCCTGTGCGCCGGCACCACGCTGGAGCAGGATGAACACGATCATCGCGATCGCGATCAGAACGTAGACGACGTTGAGCAGGGTATGGAGCATTTTTTCGTTTTCAGCGGGCCACGGCTTGCGCGATGGCGAGGAAATCCCGGGCGGCGAGCGAAGCGCCTCCGATCAGGCCGCCATCGACATCCGCCTGTGCGAACAGGTCGGCGGCATTGGCGGGCTTCACGCTGCCGCCATACAGGATCGGCAGCAAGCGGGCGATATTAGCATCCCGGGCCGCCAGTTCGCTACGGATGAAGGCATGTACGGCCTGCGCTTCCTGCGGGCTGGCGGTCTTTCCGGTGCCGATGGCCCACACCGGCTCGTAAGCCAGCAGGGCCTGTTCGAAAGCCTGGTCGCCAGCGGCGGACAACACCGGGTCGAGCTGCTTCTGGATGGCCCATTCGGTATGGCCGGCCTCGCGTTGATGCAGGGTCTCGCCGACGCAAAGGATGGGAATCAATCCTGCCTTCTTCGCGGCGACGAATTTTTCGGCGACCAGTTCGCTGCTTTCGCCGTGGTACTCGCGACGCTCGGAATGCCCTACCAGCACATAGCTGCAACCGACATCGGCGAGCATGCTGCCGGACACCTCGCCGGTATAGGCGCCCTGGACGTGCACGCCCAGGTCCTGGGCGCCGAAGCGCAGCGAGGGGCGGGAGTATCGGCTGGCCAACTCGCCGATGAAAGGCAATGGCGGAAGAACGACGAGTTCCACGCCCTCGATTTCGGGTTCGGCCACCACCGCATCGAGCAATTCGCGGGCAAAGGCCCGGCTGCCGTGCAGCTTCCAGTTGCCGGCCACGATCTTCTGGCGCATACGGCCTCCACTTGGGTCAGGCGCAAAGGATACCCCGCCGCCCGCCCGCCCCAAAACATGCGCAACGCCCCAAGGCTGCCCCGCCCTTGTGACGCAGGACACGCTCCTGCATCGCCGAAGGCGCGCGCCGCGCTGGCCTCGTCATCGCAAGCCACCCGATATGCGCTAGTTTTCCGATACGCCTGCAACGATCGGAAAGCCTCATGACCACGCCCTCCCCCGCTTACGCACTGATCACCGGCGCCTCGAGCGGCATCGGTGCGGCGATCGCGCGCGAGTACGCGCGCCGCGGCAAGCCGCTGATCCTGACCGCCCGGCGCACGGATCGGCTGGAAGCGTTGGCGCAGCAACTGGCCGCCCAGGTGCCCTGCGTGGTGATCGCCGCCGACCTGGCCGATCCTGCAGCGCCCGCATCGCTGTTCGCGGAGACGCAGGCACGCGGCCTGTTCGTCGATACGCTGGTCAACAACGCCGGCTATGGCGTGCCCGGGCGCTTCCTCTCCAGCGGATGGAAGATCCATGCCGACTTCCTGCAGGTCATGATCACCGCCGTCGCCGAACTCACCCATCTCTACTTGCCTGCCATGGAACAGGCAGGCCATGGGCGCATCCTCAACATCGCGTCGTTGGCCGGTCTGGTTCCGCCGTCCGCCGGCCATACCTTGTACGGCGCGACCAAGGCCTGGCTGATCCGCTTCTCCGAATGCCTGGCGCTCGAATCCGGACCGCGAGGCGTGCATGTCACCGCGCTCTGCCCGGGCTTCACCTACTCCGAGTTCCACGACGTCAACGGCATGCGCGGCAAGATCTCGAAGCTGCCCAAGTTCCTGTGGCTGACCAGCGAACAGGTCGCGGCGCAGGGCGTCGAAGCCGTCGAGAGCGGCCGCACCCGCCTGGTTACCGGCAAGACGAACAAGCTGATAGCTTTCCTGTCCAAGCACCTGCCGGCACCGCTCGCCAGCGCATTGGTCAGCGGGCGCAGCAAGGACTTCCGCGACGCGGACTGAGACGACGACCCGATGAATCCCTACGACTTCAATCCTTACGCAACGCGCATCCGCGTCCTGCCCTACGAAGCCCCGGTCGAAGGCCGCAACTATTGGGTGCTCGACGATGCCCTGCCGAACCCCGAACAGGTCCGCGAACGCTGCCTGGCCAAGACCGACTGGATACTGGGCCATCCGCACCGCCCCGAAGCGTGGCCCGGGCGTCGCGCCATCCCCGCCCTGCAGCCGGACGAGATCGGCCGCATCGAAACCTGGGTGAAACAGGTCACGGGCGCATCGAAACTGTGGGTCGAAACGGCGCCGGGCGGCGCACGCCTGAACCACAACTGCGTGCAGGTGGTCGGCGCACGCGAGGCGCAGGCGAAACCGCACACCGATTCGCGCAGCCTCTGCCGTTATGCCGGCGTGCTGTACCTGACGCCGGGCGCGCCGATCGACTGCGGCACCAGCTTCTATCGGCAACGCATGCCGAACGGCGAACTCGGCGGCAACAAGGTCGAGGCGCCGCACAACAACATGGTCGATGCGCTGGGCACGCGCTTCGTGCCGCCGAACGCCTTCGTCGAGGACGTGCGCGTACCGAACAAGTTCAACCGCATGCTGCTGTACAGCGCCAGCCTGCTGCACAGCGCCACCTCCTATTGCGGCCTCGATTTGCTCGAGCAACGCATGGCGGCAGTGTTTTTCTGGATGGTCTGAAACCCGCCGCGCCGCCGATCAGACCAGCTTGATCTCGCGCAGGCGCTCGAGCAGGTAGTCGTGCGCCGTGATCGGCGTCGGATAGCGGTCCGGGTTCTCCACGCTCACGCAACCCGGCAAGGTGGAGATCAGGAAATCCGGGTTGGGATGCAGGAAGTACGGCGTCGAATAACGCGGCTTGCGCGCCAGGTCACCCGGCGGGTTCACCACGCGGTGCGTGGTCGACGGATAAACGTGATTGCTCAGGCGCTGCAGCATGTCGCCGATATTGACGACGATGGTGTCGGCCTCCGCCGTGAACGGCACCCATTCGCCCTTGCGCGACCGCACTTCCAGGCCGGCAGCGCTGGCGCCGACCAGCAAAGTGATGAAATTGATGTCTTCGTGCGCGCCGGCGCGCACGTTGGGAATGTCGTCGGCCGTGATCGGCGGGTAATGGATCGGCCGCAGGATGGAGTTGCCGTTATTGGTCTTGTCGGCGAAATAGTTTTCCGGCAAGTCGATGTGCAGGGCCAGCGCCGACAGCACGCGCGATCCCAGGGCATCGAGGGTTTCGTACAACTCGTAGGCGTAGCGCTTGAATTCAGGCACTTCCTCCGGCCAGAGATTCGGCGGCATCACGCTGGCGTAAGGCGAACCGGGCGGCAATTCGCGGCCGACGTGATAGAACTCCTTCAGGTCGAAATGCTTGGAATCCTTCGCCGTCTCGATGCCGAAAGGCGTATAGCCGCGCGCGCCGCCGCTGCCGGGCACGTGGTACTTGCGCTTGATATCCTCGGGCAACGCGAAGAAGGCCTTGAACGCCTGGTAGGCGCCATCGATGAGCTGCGGCGAAATGCCGTGGCCGCCGATGCCGCAGAAGCCCCACTCGCGGTAGGCGGCGCCCAGTTCGGCGACGAAAGCCTCGCGGTCGGTGTCGAAACGACGGATATCCAGGCTGGGGATCTGACTCATGGCGTTATCGCTTCCAACGGTTCGGTCAATAGGTTAGCGCAGCCGGCCCGGCCGGCAAACGCGTCAGGCCGCCGCGCGCACGACGGCGGAAAGTTCGTCCAGCACGCGCTGCATCAGGTTCTCGTCGGCCGCTTCCACGGTGACGCGCACGACCGGTTCGGTGCCGGAAGGCCTGAGCACCAGCCGACCGCGCCCTTCCAGCGCCGCCTCGGCGTCGGCGCGTGCGGCCTGCACGCTGGGGTGCTGGAGCGGCTGGACGCCGGCGGCAATGCGCACGTTCACGGTCTTCTGCGGCAACGGCCGGTAGGGCTCGAGCGCCTGCTGCAAGGTCTGCCCCTCGGTTTGCAGGCACTGCAGCACCTGCAGCGCGGCGACGATGGCGTCGCCCGTGCTGGCGCGGTCCAGGCAGAGCAGATGACCGGAAGCCTCGCCTCCGAGCACGCCGTCGCCTTCGACCAGAGCCTGGTGCACGAAGCGGTCGCCGACCTTGGCGCGGACGAAGCCGATGCTGCGATCCGCCATCGCTTTTTCCAGCGCGTAATTGCTCATAAGGGTGCCGACCACGGGCCCGCGCAAACGACCGCGTCGTTGCCAATCGATCGCGAGCAAATGGATGAGGGCATCGCCGTCGTGCAACCGGCCGGAAGCGTCGACCATCTGCAGGCGATCGCCGTCGCCATCGAAGGCGATGCCGAGATCCGCACCGGTCGCGAGCACATGCGCGACCAAGGCTTCGGGGTGCGTCGAGCCGACGCCGCGATTGATGTTCAGCCCATCGGGCTGCACGCCGATGCTTGAGACTTCCGCACCCAACTCGGCGAACACCTTCGGCGCGACCTGGTAGGTCGCACCGTGGGCGCAGTCCAGCGCCAGCTTCATGCCCTGCAGCGACAGGGACTGCGGCACGCTGGCCTTGCAGAATTCGGCGTAGCGGGTCAAAGCGTCGGCGACGCGCGAGGCCTTGCCGAGGTTTTCCGAGGCGACCGTCCGGAACGGCTGCTCGAGTTCGGCCTCGATGGCCAGTTCGACGGCATCGGCAAGCTTTTCGCCGTGGGCGGAAAAGAACTTGATGCCGTTGTCTTCGTGCGGATTGTGCGAAGCGGAAATGACGATGCCGGCGTCGGCGCGCAAGGATCTCGTCAAATGCGCGACGGCGGGCGTAGGCATCGGACCGAGCAGGCGCACGTCCACGCCGGCGGCGACCAAACCGGCTTCGAGCGCGGATTCGAACATGTAGCCGGAAATGCGCGTGTCCTTGCCGATGACGACGCTGGCGCCGTCTCGGCCGGCCGCGAGCACCGTGCCGGCGGCGCGGCCAAGGCGCAACATGAAATCGGCCGAAATCGCCCCCTCGCCGACCCGTCCGCGGATGCCGTCGGTGCCGAAATACCTGCGAGCGCTCATGCGGCCGGCCTCAGGATTCCGCAGCCACCGGCGCCGGCTGGTCCATCATCAGGGCGAACAGCGCCGCGAGACGGTCGCGCAGTTCGCGCCGGTCGACGATCAGGTCGACCGTGCCGTGTTCGCGCAGGAACTCCGAACGCTGGAATCCCGGCGGCAGTTTCTCGCGTACCGTCTGTTCGATCACGCGCGGCCCGGCGAATCCGATCAGCGCCTTCGGCTCGGCGACGTTCAGGTCGCCCAGCATCGCGAAAGACGCCGTGACGCCGCCGGTCGTCGGGTGAGTCAGCACCGAGACGTAAGGCAGGCCAGCGGCGCGAAGCCGCCCGAGCGCTGCCGAGGTCTTCGCCATCTGCATCAGCGAAAACAGGCTTTCCTGCATGCGCGCGCCGCCGGAAGCGGCGAAGGATACGAAGGGACAGCGCAACTCCAGCGCCTTCTCGGCTGCCAGGGTGAAACGTTCGCCCACCACCGAGCCCATCGAACCGCCCATGAAGCGGAATTCGAAGGCGCTGGCGCAGACATCGCGGCCGTGCAGCTTGCCGCAGATCGAAACCAGCGCATCGCGCTCGTCGATAGCCTTCTGCGTGGCGACGATGCGGTCGGCGTAGCGCTTCTGGTCCTTGAAGTGCAGAGCGTCGACCGGACCGAGTTCGGCGCCGAGTTCCTCGACCTCGCCCTCGTCCAGGAAAGAAGCCAGGCGCTCGCGTGCGCCGATGCTCATGTGATGGTCGCACTTGGGGCAGACACGCAGGTTCTTTTCCAGCTCGGGGCCGTACAGCGCCGTGCCGCAGCTGTCGCATTTTTCCCAAAGCCCTTCGGGCACGCCACGCTTGCCGCTGCCCTGGGTGCGGATGCGCGCCGGCATCAGTTTGGTCAACCAGCTCATCGGGAACTCGCCAGGAAATGGTATCGGGCAGTGTAGCTCAAGCCACCGTGGACGAAGCGTCCAAGGCCGTCCGCAGGGGGCGCAGGAACGCGCGCGCGCGGTCCTGCGCGTCCTCGGCATCGACCGCCGTCGAGATGGCCTGGACCAGCGCGCTGCCGATCACGATGCCATCGGCCAGCTTTCCCATCGCCGAGGCGGACGCCGCATCCTTGATGCCGAAACCGACCACGACCGGCACGCGGCTCAATGCCCGCAGCTCGGCCGTTCGTCCGGCGACGTCGTCGCCGTCGATGCGATCGGCGCCGGTGACCCCGGCGTAACTAACGTAGTAGACATAGCCGCCGGCCTGACGGGCCAACACTGCCATGCGAGCGGCCGTGGTGGTCGGCGATGCGAGCGCGATGAGCTTCAGGCCTTCCTGGTCGAACGCGCTGCGGGCATCGCCGGATTCTTCCGCCGGCAGATCCACCAGAAGCACGCCGTCGACGCCGGCCGCGACCGCCTGTCGCGCGTAAGCGGCGTAACCGCGCATCTCCACCGGGTTGAGGTAACCCATCAGCACCACGGGGGTGCGCGGATCGCGCTGCCGGAAGTCACGCACGCAATCGAACACATAGGCCGTATTGGCGCCGCGTTCGAGCGCACGTTCGGAGCTGCGCTGGATCGTCGGGCCATCGGCCATCGGATCCGAAAAAGGCACGCCGAGTTCGATGATGTCGGCGCCGGCTTCCACCAGCGCGTGCATCAGCGGCACCGTCGCATCCAGTGAAGGGTCGCCGGCGGTGAAGAACGGCACCAGGGCCTTGCGGCGCGTCGCCTGCAGGCGAGCGAACGACGCCGCGATGCGATCCATCAGGCGTCTTTCTCTTCCTGCGCCGCCGCCTGCGCCTGCGGGGCGCCAGCGAGATCGTCGAGGTGCTTGAGGATGGATTCGCGGACATGCGCCGACATGTAGTCGGCGAAACGACCGCGTTCTTCGGCGCTGTCGTCCCCCGGCTTCACTACCTGACGGAAGTGATGGGCGCTGTAGCGGCAGAACGCATGCAGGATCACCAGCTGCGCATGGCTCGAGTCCAGGCGCTGCTCGACGCGATTGGCCTGTTCGAGGATGTCGTTGACGCGGACGAAAAACTCCGGATTGATTTCCGGCGATCCGATTTGCGGCTTCTGTTCGGTCATTGTTCTGGGTCCGGCGGATCAGGAAAGCGAGGAAGGATCGGTCGTGCCGGACTCGAGATTCTCGTCGAGCATGCGGCGGTACAGGTCCACCATGTACTGGACGAAATCTTCGCGGCTGACGTGGCGGGCATCGTCCTGCTGCAGGAATCCGTGCACGTTGTAGCGGGCGGCGGCGTAAAGCAGCGACGCGCTGACCGAATCGTAGGTATAGGTCTTGTGCAGGTCGTTGGCCTGCGAGAGGAAGCCGTTCACGCAGGTGTGGAGTTCCGGCGGAAAGGCGATACGGGTACTAGCACTCATCTTGGGGGCCATCGGGGCGGGAAACGGCAATTTTAGCCCAGACACGCCGTCCGGCGCGCGATCCGGGCCGGGACGCCCCTTTCCCGGGGCTCAAATCGCGATGCCTTCCCGTCGGGCGATGGAGTGGATGTCCTTGTCGCCTCGACCCGACAGGTTCGCCAGCACCAGGGCCTCCTTCGGCAGATCGCGGGCCAGCTTGATCGCCTGCGCGATGGCATGGCTGGACTCCAACGCCGCCAGTATCCCCTCGGTCCGGGCGAGCAGGTGGAATGCCTGCATGCATTCTTCGTCGGTGATGCCGGCATAGGTCGCCCGGCCGGCATCGCGCAGGAAGGCGTGTTCCGGCCCCACGCCCGGGTAGTCGAGACCGGCGGAAATCGAATGCGTCTCGATGACCTGTCCGTCGTCGTCGCAGAGCAGATAGGTGCGATTGCCGTGCAGAACGCCGGGACGCCCCGCCGACAGCGATGCGGCATGTCGACCGGAAGCGATCCCCTCTCCCGCCGCCTCGGCGCCATGCAAGGCCACGTCGTCATCGTTGAGGAACGCGTGGAATATGCCGATGGCGTTGGAGCCGCCGCCTACGCAGGCCGTGATCGCGTCCGGCAGCCGACCGTATTCTTCCAGCATCTGTGCCCGCGCCTCCTGCCCGACCACGGCGTTGAAATCGCGCACCATGCGCGGATACGGGCTGGGGCCGGCTACCGTGCCGATGATGTAGAAGGTGTCGCGCACGTTCGTGACCCAGTCGCGCATAGCCTCGTTCAAGGCGTCCTTCAGGGTCTTCGAACCGGAATGCACCGGCACCACTTCGGCACCGAGCAGTTTCATCCGGAAGACGTTGATCGCCTGGCGTTCGATGTCGACCGCACCCATGTAGACCACGCAACGCAGACCCAATCGCGCCGCGACCGTAGCGGAAGCGACGCCGTGCTGGCCGGCGCCGGTCTCGGCGATCACCCGCGTCTTGCCCATGCGCTTGGCCAGCATCGCCTGGCCGATGGTGTTGTTGATCTTGTGCGCACCGGTGTGGTTCAGGTCTTCGCGCTTGAGCAGGATGCGGGCGCCGCCGACCTCGCGGCTCAGTCTTTCCGCTTCGTAGATCGGACTGGGCCGCCCGACGTAATGCCGGTAGTCCTTGCGCAGTTCGGCGACGAACTCGGGATCTTCGCGAAATCGGTCGTAAGCCGCTTCGAGCTCGCGCAGCGGTTCGATCAAGGTTTCCGAGACGAAGCGGCCGCCATACGGACCGAAATGGCCCTGGGCGTCGGGATAGGCCGAATAGTCGATGGCGGTGCCGTCAGCTGACGGAATTGCGGTCTGCACGTCTTACCTCTTCAACGAATTGTTGCATCCTGGCGCCGTCCTTGATGCCTGGCGCCGACTCGATCCCGCTGGCCACATCCACTGCGAACGGACGCACCGTCCGGATCGCTTCGGCGATATTGCCCGTGTTGAGGCCACCGGCCAGGAACACCGGGCGATTCAGGGATGGCACCGTGCTCCAGTCGAAGTTTTGCCCGCGCCCGCCGGCTTCGCCAGGCGCATGCCCGTCGAGCAGGAAGGCCGCTGCGGAAGGATAGCGTTTGGCTTCCGCCGCAGGCTCCTGCGCACCGCCGCCCATCGCCAGCGTCTTCATGAACGGCAGGCCGAAACCACGGCAGAAGGCGTCGCTTTCGCGCCCATGGAACTGCAGCAGCGTCGGCCGCAGCGTCCGCACGACATCGAGCACTTCGCTGCCGCTGGCGTCCATGAACAGGGCCACGACATCGACCAGGGGCGGGACCACCGCTCGCATGCCGTCGATCTGCGAGAGCGGCAGTCGACGGGGACTGTTCACAGCGAAAACGAAACCGACGGCGTCGATCCCGAGTTCGATGGCCAGGCGCACATCGCCGGGGCGGGTGAAACCGCAGAACTTGATTCGCGTCCTGGTCACAACGTCGCCTCCATCGGCAGCGCCCATTCGGCCGGATACTTCGGACCGATGAAAAGCAGACCCGCCGCAGGTGCCGTCGCGCCCGCGACCGTGCGATCGCCGCCGCGCAACAATTCGCCCAGCCAGGACACCGGCCGCTCGCCGAGCCCGATCGGAATCAGGCTGCCGACGATGTTGCGCACCATGTGATGCAGGAAGGCGTTGGCCTGCAACTCCACATGGACCTGGTCCGCCTGCCGCACGACCGAGATCTCATGCATGTTGCGCATCGCATGTTTAGCCTCGCATTGCGCGGCGCGAAAGGCGCTGAAATCGTTTTCGCCGAGCAGCGACTGGGCGGCGACGTGCATGGCATCGGCATCCAGCGGGCGACGCTCCCAGCTCAGGTAGACGCGTTGCAGCGCCGGGCGCACCGGACGGTTGAGGATGCTGTAGCGATAGCGACGGGCCCGTGCCGAGTATCGCGCGTGGAATTCGTCCGGCATCGGCTGGCACCAGAGCAGCCGGATGCTGTCCGGCAATCGCGTATTGGTGCCGAGCACCCAGGCGCGGCTATCGCGTTCGGCCTCGCTGTCGAAATGCACTACCTGGCATTGCGCATGCACGCCGGTATCGGTGCGTCCGGAACAAACCACTTCGACGGGGCGATCGGCGACGAAGGCGAGCGCGTCTTCCACCGCTGCCTGCACGGTCGCACCCATGTGGTGCCGTTGCCATCCGAGGAATTCGCTGCCGTCGTATTCGATGCCGAGCGCGTAGCGCATGATCAGGACTCGGCCGGAACGCGATCACGCGCCCCGGCCCGTATTGGCGAGGGCGACTCAGCCGAGTTCGTTGAGGATGCGCAGCGCTTCCGCCTTCGCCGCCGGCCCGCCATCGATCAGAACTTCTTCGAGCATGCTGCGCGCGCCGTCGAGATCGCCGATGTCCAGATAGGCCTTGGCCAGTTCGATGCGAGTGGCGCTCGCTTCGTCTTCGGCCAGAACCTCCGCTTCGGCGCGATGCACGTCTTTCGGCGTGTCGACGCCGAAATCCGGAACGGACAAGTCGATGTCGGTCAGGTTCTCCGATGCGCCACCGGCCTGCGCCACGAGGCGATCCCAGTCGTTGTTGTCCGCATGCGCATCGACCGTAGTCGCGGCTGCGCTCGCGGTGCCGGCCGTCGCCACCGCTGCGGCAGCAGGAGCGACCTTGGCGGGCGCTTCCGCAGCGGCGGCCTTGGGCGCTGCCGCCGGCTCGCCGAACTGCGGCGCGTTCCAACCGGCCTGGCTGAACAGCGGATGCCCCGGCAACAATCCGGCGCCCATCACGACAGCCTCGCGCCAACGCGGATCCATCGTACTCGGCACCTGCAGGCGCATGATCTGCGCCGCGGCTTCGTACTCGGCCGTCTGCCGGTGCGAATGGTAGTAACGGAGCAGGCTCAGGTGCGCCTCAAGATCGTGCGGGCGCGCCTTCACGGCGGACTTGAGGTTTTCCAGTTCGCGATCCGTCGTTTCGACCGGCTTCGGTTCCGGTGCTTTTTTTGCCGCCGCCGCTGCGGGCGCCGCCGCCGGCGGTGCCGCAGGCGCTTCCGGTGCCGCCGAAATCCGCGTCTGCGCCAGGCTCGCGCGCAAGGCATCGTCGTCCGAAATGCGGCGCACCGGAATCGCATCCTCGGCGGACGCCGAGCGACCACGACGCAACGCCAGGACCATGCCGATCAACAGCAGCAGACCGGCGCCACCGAGCACGTACGGGTTCATGTACAGCGGTTCGGACGCCGGTTCCTCGGCCGGGGTCGCCGCGGGCTTGTTCGCCGCCGCCGGCTTCGCATCCGGCTTGGCAGCAGGCGCGGCCGCAATCGGTTCGGCCGGCGTCGCGGTCTTCGCCTGTTCGAGTTCCGCCAGGCGATCCTGCAGCGCCTTCATTTCGCTGCTTTGTACCTGGATCATTTCCTGCTGCTTCTGGTTCAACTCGTCCAAGTCGGCGACGCGCGACTTGAGCTCCGCCACTTCGGCGGTACGCGCGGCGAGATCTTCCTTCGCCTGCACGAGTTCCGCACGCAGTTCGCTACCGCCCGCACCTGCGGCGGCGCCCGACTGGCTGCCGCGCGCGGCTACTTTTCCGGAGGGCGGAACGATTTCGAGCCGCGACTGGGCAGGACGACGCGCAGGCTTGGCGGGCGCAGCGGCGACGTGATCGGCCGTTGGCGCGGGCGTCGCTGGCCGCGGAGTCTCCGCAGGCTTGCGTTCGGCGATCGTCTCGGCCGGCTGAGGCACCGGCGCCGGCGGCGTACGCCAGGCACTGGCCTGGGCCTGCACGAGAGCGGCGGCTTCCGCCGGGCCCAGCGTCGCCACTTCCTCGCGACCGGGAATGCGCAGTACCGACCCGCTCTTCAAGCGATTGATGTTGTCGCTGTCGAAGGCCTCGGGATTGGCGCGCAACAAGGCCAGCATCATCTGGTTGGTGGTCAAGGCCTCATCGGGTTTGACCGATTCGGCGATCGACCACAGCGTCTTGCCCTTCTCCACCGGGCCGTACTGACCCGGCTTCTCCGGGGCCGGGGCCGGGACCGGCGTCGGTGCGGGTACGGGCGCTGGCGCGACCGGGCGCGGCGCGGGACGAACGGGCGCCGGTGCAGCCGGGCGCGAAACGACAGGCTGCGGCGGCGGGGCCGGCAAGGGCGGCGGGGGTTCGGCGACGGGCTCAGGGGTCGGCGCAACCGACACCGGCTCGGGTTCGGCGGCCGCGACGGTCCGCGCGGGCGCCGGCGGCGGCGCCTGCACGGGAGGCGCGACCGGCACCTGGACCGGCACGGCGGCGACCGTCGCCGTTTCCAGCGGCCTGATGACCGCCGGCGCGATGTAGGGCGGATCGATAAGCGCCGTGTATTCGCGGGTAACGGTGCCCTTGCCCCAATCGGCCTCGATCAGGAAGGACAGGAAGGGCTCGGTGAACTTGTTGGTGGTGCTGATGCGTACGACGGGCTGGCCCCGCGCATTGCGGCCTACGCTGAACTGCAGGTTCGCCGTGAGTTCGCGCGGCAGATCCAGGCCGACGCGCGCGAAAGCATCGGGGGATGCCAGGCGTACCGTGAGCTGGTCCATCTCCGTCGGCGTGGCGGAAATGATGGGAATTTCGGCGACCAGGGGCTGGTTCAGACCGGACTTGACCTGCAGCTGCCCCAGGCCCAGGGCCTGGGCGGTCGGCGCAGCCAACGCCAGCGACAAGGCCAGCGGCAGCAAGAGATGGCGGGTGTTCACGAACGACTCTCCCCAATCGGTGACCCGGCGCCAGCGGGGGCTGGGGCCGGGAGGAATTCCGCTGATAAGAACGCTTTACGAGCGATTTTTCAACAAGAGCTCAGCCAGCTGGACCGCATTCAGGGCCGCGCCCTTGCGGATATTGTCCGAGACGACCCACAGGTTCAGGCCCCGCGGGTGGGAAACATCCTCGCGGATCCGCCCCACATAGACCGGGTCCCGGCCCGAGGCGTGGGTCACCGGCGTCGGGTAGCCGGCCGCCCGTCGTTCGTCCACCACTTCCACGCCCGGCGCCTTCTCCAACATGGCCCGCGCTTCTTCGGCGCTGATTTTCCGGCGGGTCTCGATATGCACGGCCTCGGAGTGGCCGAAGAAAACCGGCACTCGTACCGCGGTCGGGTTCACCTGGATGGACGGATCGCCGAGGATCTTCTGCGTTTCCCAGACCAGCTTCATCTCTTCGCGCGTGTAGCCGTTGTCCTGGAAATCGTCGATGTGCGGGATCAGGTTGAAGGCGATCTGCACCGGGAAGCGCTGCGGATTCGGATCCTGGAAGCCCAGGATCGCCGCCGTCTGCTTGCCGAGTTCCTCCAGCGCCGAACGACCGCCGCCCGACACCGACTGGTAGGTCGCGACATTGATGCGCTCGATGCCGACGGCGCGATGGATCGGCGCCAGCGCCACCACCATCTGCATGGTCGAACAGTTCGGGTTGGCGACGATGCCACGTGGGATGTTCTTCAGTTCGTCCGGATTGACCTCGGCGACGACCAGCGGCACGTCCGCGTCCAGTCGGAAGGCGGAGCTGTTGTCGATGACGATGGCGCCGGCCGCCGCGAACTTCGGCGCGTACTCCTTCGACACCGAACCCCCGGCGGAAAACAGGGCGATGTCGACGCCGGCAGGATCGAAGGTCGCGAGATCGCGCACGGTGATCTTGTGGTTGCCGAAATCGATCTTGTCGCCGGCGGAACGTTCGCTGGCGAGGGGGATCAGTTCCTTGATCGGGAACTTGCGCTCATGGAGGATGGCGAGCATGGCTTCGCCGACGGCGCCAGTGGCGCCGACGACGGCAACGGTAACGGTCTGGGTCATGTCTGTTCTTGTCTTGATTGAGTAGCTCGCGCAATCGCGCGTACAGGATTCGTGGTGTCAGACCCGATAGTCGGGGCGCGGGCATCGAAACGATTCGAGCGGGCCGCAATGGCGCCCCGACCGGCGTTTTCGCGCCGCGCATTTCAGCTCGAGCCATTGTATGGCGTTCACGGCCTACCCGCCGGTATGCGTGGCGTGACGTCGCCGACGTCGCCGCATTGCGCGCGGTGACGTAGCGCCTGGTCCATCAACACCAGGGCCAGCATCGCCTCGCAGATGGGCACGGAACGCAGGCCGACGCAGGGATCGTGGCGACCGGTCGTCACGACCTCGACCTCGTTGCCCTGCACGTCCAGGCCGCGCGCCGGCAGGCGCAGGCTGGAGGTCGGCTTGAAGGCCACCGAACACCGTATAGCCTGCCCGCTGCTGATGCCGCCGAGGATGCCGCCCGCCTGGTTGCCGAGGAAACCCTCGCGCGTCATCTCGTCGCGGTGTTCGCTGCCCTTCTGCATGACGCTGGCGAAACCGGCGCCGATCTCCACGCCCTTGACGGCATTGATCGACATCATCGCAGCGGCGATCTCGGCATCGAGCTTGCCGTATATCGGCTCGCCCCAACCGGGCGGCACGTTGTCGGCGATCGCATCGATGCGCGCGCCGATCGAATCCCCAGACTTGCGCAGCGCGTCCATGAAGGCTTCGAGTTCGCCCACTTGCGAAGCGTCGGGCCAGAAGAACGGGTTCGCTTCGACCGCATTCCAGTCGAACGCATGCGGACGTACATCGCCGATCTGGGCCACGTGCGCGCGAACACGAATCGAGAACTTCTCCGCGAGCCAGCGCTTGGCGACCACGCCGGCCGCCACCCGCATCGTCGTTTCGCGCGCCGAGCTGCGGCCGCCGCCGCGCGGATCGCGCAGACCGTACTTCTGCCAATAGGTGTAATCGGCGTGGCCGGGACGGAATTGTTCGACGATGCGATCGTAATCCTTGCTGCGCGCATCGGTATTGCGAATCAACAAGGCGATCGGCGTACCGGTCGTACGACCTTCGTAAACGCCGGAGAGGATTTCGACTTCGTCGGCTTCGTGCCGCTGCGAAGTGTGGCGGCTCTTGCCGGTGGCGCGCCGCGCCAGGTCATGGGCGAAGTCCCCCGCCGCGAGGGCGATGCCCGGCGGGCAGCCATCGATCACGCAGCCGATGGCCGGGCCGTGGCTCTCGCCGAAAGTGGTGACGGTGAACAATCGGCCGAAACTGTTCGCGCTCATCGGCGTGCGTCGGCCAGGACCTTGATGCTGGCGGCATGCGCGACGAGATCGGATCGCTCGACCACGAATACGCCCATCTGTCCGACCTTGAACTCGACCCAGGCCAAGGGCAGCTCCGGCAGCAGCCTGACCAGATGGCGTTCGCTTTCGCCGACTTCGCAGATCATCAAGCCGTTGTCGCTCAGATGCACGGGCGCGTCGCGCAACATCTTGAGCACCAGATCCAGGCCATCGGGACCGGCGCGCAGGCCCAGCTCGGGCTCGTGCGCATATTCCTGCGGCAGGGCATCGGTCTCGTCGTCGGTCACATAGGGCGGATTGCTGACGATCAGATCGTAGACCTCGCCCTGCAGGCCCGCGAACAGGTCGGATTTCAACAGGCGCACGTTGCGCGCGTCGAGTCGCTCCACGTTTTCGGCGGCCAAGGCCAGGGCGGCGTCGCTGATATCGACGCCGTCGACCTGCCAATGCGGGTGATAGTGCGCGGTGGCGATCGCGATGCAGCCCGAGCCGGTGCACAGGTCCAGCGCGCGCTCCACCGATCTTCCGCCGAGCCAGGGTTCGAAACCGGACAGGATGAGTTCGGCGATCGGCGAACGCGGCACCAGGGCGCGCGGGTCGGACTTGAAGCTCAAGCCGGCGAACCAGGCTTCGCCGGTCAGGTAGCACGCCGGGATGCGCTCGTCGATCCGGCGCTGGAACAGCGCCAGGATCGCCTGCTTTTCTTCTTCGACGAGCCGGGCCTGGCCATAGGCCGGGCCGATATCGTGCTGCAGATGCAAGGCGTGCAGGACGAGCTGCGTCGCTTCGTCGAGCGCGTTGTCGTAGCTGTGTCCGAAGGTGAGGCCGGCTCGACCGAAACGGCTGGCGCCGTAGCGGATGAAGTCGATGATCGTCGTCAGTTCGGCGCTCATTGCCGGCCCGGATAATGGCGAAGCCTCAAGTATAGCGGCCCTACCGCTATAATTCGCGGCATGAATGCCCCCAAGCAATCCGGTTTCGCCTCACGTTCCATCCTGCTGGTGCTGTGCGCGGCGCTCGCCGCCGGCCTCGGCTTGATGGCCGCCCAGCGCTACTTCGGCAAGCCGGCCGCAGCCGACGCGGCTGCCGCACCGAAGCTGTACGCGGTGACGCGCATCGCACCGGCACGCGAGTTGCCCGCGTTCGAGTTGCAATCGTCCGACGGCACCGCGCTGACGGCGAAGCACCTGCAAGGCCATTGGACGGTCGTTTTTCTCGGCTTTACCCATTGCCCCGACGTCTGTCCGACCACGCTCAGCGAACTGGCCAAGGCGCAGAACGCCTGGAAAGACATCCCGGCCCCGAAGCGCCCGCGCATCCTGTTTGTATCGGTCGATCCCGATCGCGACACGCCGAAACTCACCGGCGAATATGCGCGCTACTTCCATCCGGAGACGCTGGCCGCGACCGCCGATGAGCCCGCGCTGTCGGCCTTCGCCCGCGGCCTGGGTCTCGTCTACATGAAATCGCCCCTGCCCGGCGGCGATTACACGATGGACCATTCGGCGACCCTGGTCGTGCTGGACCCGCAAGGACGGCAAGCCGGTCTCATCCGTCCGAACCCGCCGCCGAAACAGCCACTGGATGCGCGCGGCATCGCCGACGACCTGCGCAAGCTGACCGAGGCCGCTCCATGAAGCCTTCGATCGCGATCCAGTACGCGCTGCCGCATCGCTTGCTGTCGCGTCTGGCCCTATGGGCGGCGCGCAGCGAAAACCAGGCTTTCAAGAATTGGCTTATCGCCTTGGTCATCCGCAAGTTCGGCGTCGACATGAATGAGGCGGCCGAACCCGATCCGACGCGCTACGCCAGCTTTAACGCCTTCTTCACCCGCGCCCTCAAGGACGGGGTCCGCCGCCCCGACCCGGACCCGCTGCGCCTGCTGATGCCGGCCGACGGCAAGATCAGCCAGATCGGCCGGATCGAGGACGGTCGCATCTTCCAGGCGAAAGGCCAGCACTTCACCGCGGCCGAGCTGCTCGGCGACGAAGCGATGGCCGCGCCTTTCGCGCAGGGCTGGTTCGCCAATCTCTATCTTTCGCCGCGCGACTACCACCGCGTCCACATGCCCTGGGGCGGCGAACTCGTCGAGACTCTGCACGTGCCGGGTCGCCTGTTCAGCGTCGCGCCCTGGGCCGTGCGAGAAATACCGCAGCTGTTCGCCCGCAACGAACGCCTGGTCTGCCACTTCGATACCGATTTCGGCCCGATGTGCGTGGTCATGGTCGGCGCCTTGCTGGTATCGGGCGTCGAAACCGTCTGGAACGGCGTGAACATTCCGCGTTACGCCTCGCGCCCGCAACGCCAGGACTTCCGGGGTCGTGGCATCACGCTGGCCCGCTTCGCCGAGATGGCGCGCTTCAACTACGGCTCGACCGTCATCGTGCTGCTGCCGCAGGCGGCCGTCGAACTCGATCGGTTGCCCACCGAAACCCCGACCCGGGTCGGCGCGAGCATGGGCCGCGTATTGCGGTGATAGTCTGATCGCGGGTCGCCCAGGACCCGAATCCCCCCAGGCGTTAACATGGGCCAACAGCGCGGCATACGCGTTTTCCAGACTGCCGAACATGCCTGCGGCTATTGGCCGGAGCGCAATGCGCGCGACATCGTGCTCGATCCATCGGACGCGGCGTTGCCGGACGTCTATCCGCAGTCGCTTGCCTTGGGCTTCCGCCGATCCGGCGGCCATGTCTACCGGCCGCAATGCGCCGCCTGCCAAGCCTGTATCGCCGTGCGCCTGCCCGTGCGCGAGTTCGCGCCCGATCGCAGCCAACGCCGCTGCCTCAAGCGCAATACGGACCTGCGGATGGAATTGCGCCCGGCGCAACGCACGGATGAAGTATTCGACCTGTATCGCCGTTACGTCGATTCGCGCCATGCCGGCGGCGGCATGGACGGCGCAGCGACCGAAGACTTCGATCGCTTCGTCTCCTGCGAATGGAGCCCGACGCATTTCCTGGAGTTCCGCCGCGGGCAAGCGTTGCTTGCGGTCGCCGTGACCGACTTCTTGCCTGCTGCTCTGTCCTCGGTCTATACCTTCTTCGACCCGCGCGAGGCTGCCCGCAGCTTGGGAACTTTCGCCATCCTGTCGCAGATCGAATGGGCGCGGCGCGAAGGCCGCGAATACCTGTACCTTGGCTTCTGGCTGAAGGATCACCCGAAAATGCACTACAAAGAAAATTTCCGGCCGCAGGAACGACTGCAAGGCCGAAACTGGGTAAGGCAGGCATGAGCCCGATGCGCCGGATGGCCGCGTGGTTCTACGCCTGCCTGCTGTTGCCTGCGCTCGCCACGGCCGCGGTACCGGATTTTTCGCCCGCCTTGCCACCGCCTGCGCTCGACCTGCGCATCGCCACCTACAACAGTTCACTGTATGACGAGCGCGAGGGTGGACTGATTGCGCGGCTCGAGGCCGGCGACGCGAAGGCGCGCAAGATCGCGGCCGTCATCCAGCATCAGCGGCCGGACATCCTGCTGCTGAACGAATTCGATTTCGATCCCCAGGGACGGGCTGCGGAGACATTCCAGCGCCGCTATCTCGAAGTCGGACAATCCGGCGAGCAGCCGATCCGCTACGACTACCGCTACCTCGCCCCGGTCAATACCGGCGTGCCTTCGGGCATGGATCTCGATCGCGACGGCAAGGTCGGCGGCGAGGGACGCAGCGCCGGCAACGACGCCTTCGGTTACGGCCTGCATCCGGGTCAATACGGACTGCTGGTGCTGTCGCGTTATCCGATCGATGCCGAACGGGCACGCACGTTCCAGAATTTCCTCTGGAAGGATTTGCCCGGCGCGGCCCTGCCGCGCGACCCCGCCACCGGTGCCTCCTGGTATCCGCAGGACGTGATCGCAGGCTTCCGCCTGTCGTCGAAATCGCACTGGGACCTGCCGATCGATACGCCGCGAGGTCGCATCCATTTCCTCGTCGCGCATCCGACGCCGCCGGTCTTCGACGGGCCGGAAGACCGCAACGGCGCGCGCAATCACGACGAGATCCGCTTCTGGAACGAATATGTGACGCCGGGAGCGAAACCCTGGCTCTGCGATGATCGTGGTCGCTGCGGCGGTCTGGCGACGGACGCGCTGTTCGTCATCGCCGGCGACCTCAACAACGATCCCGCCGATGGCGATGGCCGGCACGATGCCATCGTCGGACTGATCGAAAATCCGCGCGTCCTGCGTATGCCCACGCCGCGCAGCGAAGGCGCCGAACTCGCCGCGCGAACGGTCGGTGGTGGCAACCTCGCGCAGCGCGGGTCGCCAGCGCAGGACACCGGCGACTTCGGTCCGCGCGTCGGCAATCTTCGCCTGGACTACGTGCTTCCCTCGGTCGGCCTGCCGGTAAAGGCATCCGGCGTGTTCTGGCCGAAGCCCGGCGAGGCGGGCGCCGACTGGATCGATGCCAGCGACCACCACATGGTCTGGATCGACATCGCATCACCCGACTGAGACAGGAACCGCACGACGTCATGCCGACCCACGCCGAGTTCAATCGTCCGTCCGCTCTGGCGGCGCAGTTCCTCCCGCCTTTCCTCTGCCTCTGGCCTTTGTTCTCGCGCAACGACGCGATGCTCTATGCCGGCGCGGCGGCCTCCGTAGTGGTGATCGCCACTTCCTTGCTCAGCCTGGTCATTCGTCTCTCCCGCCCGCGGGAACGCCGCGGCCGGCTGTTGCGCGCCGTGATGGCGATGGCGCTGGCCTGTGTCGCACTGGCGTATTTCCACAGCGAGCGACAGATCGCGATGCGGCGCATCAACAGCCTCGCCGATGGATTGCAGCTGCATTGCCGCCAGTACGGCGGTTGTCCGCTGAAGATCGAAGGCTGGCAAGCGGCTTCGCCGCCGTTCGCGTCGCAGTTCGACGACCGCTTGGGGCGCGTCGCCCATCGGTACCTGTACTCGGCCGACCGCGAGACGTTCCGGATTTACCTGGATGTCGGCGGCGGCTTCCTGGAAAGCGTGGAAGGCGGCCGAAAGACCGAAGTGCGCAAGGCCGGGACCCTGCCCTCGCCGCACCGATAAACGAATCGTCTGCGGCTTCGACCGCTCAGGCGAAGCCGAAGCCCACGTCGCGGCCGTGCACGCTGGCGATCAAGCGGATCATGCCGGTGGGAATCATCAGTTCGAGTTCGACCAGCTTGCCGGCGTTGTCGCGGCCCTGCAGCGCCATCTCGCAGAAAGCGCCCCCGGTATCGACGCCGATGCAAAGCAGATGCGGACCGGAAGGCCCTTCCACCAGATAGGGCTTCACCGCATCGCCCAGCGCTTCGAGCGCCGCCGGATACAGGAAAACGGCATAAACCTGCGACTCCACCATCTCACTCTCCAGTCATGCGGCTCCGGGCGACGCGCCGCCCGTCAGATCAGTTCCACCTTCAATGCCGCGGCCGCAGCGCGCGCCTTCTCGCGCGCGGCTTCGATGTCGGGCCCGCGAGCCAAGGTAACGGCCACGCGACGATGCCCCTCCACTTTCGGCTTGCCGAACAACCGCAATGCCGTGTCCGGCGCCGCCAACGCGGCTTCCACGCTGGAGAAGCACGGCACGCCCTGCCCGTGCGCCAACACCGCACAAGAGGCCGATGCGCCGTGCGTGGCGATGTTCGGGATAGGCAGGCCGAGGATCGCGCGGGCATGCAAGGCGAATTCGCTCAGATCCTGCGAGATCAGCGTGACGAGACCGGTATCGTGCGGCCGCGGGCTGACTTCGCTGAACCAGACGTCGTCGCCCTTGACGAACAGTTCGACGCCGAACAGGCCCCAGCCGCCGAGGTCGCCGGTGACTTTGTCGGCGATCGCGCGCGCGCGCTCGAGCGCCCGGTCGGACATCGGCTGCGGCATCCAGCTTTCGCGATAGTCGCCGTCGATCTGCAGATGGCCGATCGGGTCGCAGAAACTGGTGCCGTCGCGATGACGGACGGTCAGCAAGGTGATCTCGTAGTCGAAATCGATGAAACCTTCGACGATGCAGCGGCCCTGCCCCGCGCGTCCGCCGGTCTGCGCGTACTCCCAGGCCTTTTCGACGTCGTCCGCGCTGCGCACGGTACTCTGGCCCTTGCCGGAAGAACTCATCACCGGCTTCACCACGCAGGGCAGGCCGATGGCGGCGATGGCCTCGCGGTACTGCTCGGGCGTATCGACGAAACGATAGGGCGAGGTCGGAAGGCCAAGAGTTTCGGCCGCCAACCGGCGGATGCCTTCGCGATCCATCGTCAGCCGCGCGGCGCGCGCCGTCGGAATGACGCGCTGGCCCTGGTCGCGTTCGAGTTCGACCAGGGTCTGCGTATGTATGGCCTCGATCTCGGGAACGACCAGGTCGGGCTTCTCGTGCGCGATCAGGTCTCGCAACGCAGCCGGGTCGAGCATGTTCAACGTGTGGCAGCGATGCGCCACCTGCATGGCCGGCGCGCTGTCGTAGCGATCGGCCGCGATGACTTCGACGCCCAACCGCTGCAGTTCGATCGCGACTTCCTTGCCCAACTCGCCCGAGCCGAGAAGGAGGACGCGCGTGGCCTGGGCAGTGCAGGGAGTTCCGATCCGGACGGGGGTTGGGCGCATGGCGAGTCACGCAGTCGAGGACGCGTAGTGTACCTTCGGCGTTCAAGCGCGGGCCGCTTTCTGGCATCCTCGCGCTTTCGTTACTGGCGACACGCATGCGCTGCCTCCTCCTGACCTGCCTGCTTCTCGCATCGCCGGCCCTCGCGTCGGCGGCCGCTCCCGGCCTGCGCTGGTCGCCGGCGGAATACGCCGGCACCTTCATCGACCCAGCCCTGGATGAAGTCAGCGGCATGGCCGCTTCGCATGCGCAGCCGGGGCTTTATTGGGCGCATAACGACAGTGGCAACGAACCGAAACTGGTTCTGGTCCGCCCGAACGGCGAACGTGTCGCGTCCTTGAAAGCCGAGGGCGCAATCAATACCGACTGGGAGGACATCGCTTCCTTCGCCCTGGATGGACGCAACTATCTGCTCGTCTCCGATACCGGCGACAACGGCGGCATCCGTGAAACCCTGACGCTCTGGGTATTCGAGGAACCGGCCGCGCCGAAAGACGGCGACAGCCTCAAGCTGGCGTGGAAGATCGATTTCCGCTGGAAGGATGGCGCGCGCGATTGCGAGGCGGTCGCCGTTGACGCCGCCCGGGGCGAGGTGCTGCTGGTTTCGAAGAAGCGGGTTCCGCCCGAGCTCTATCGCCTCCCGCTACGCCCGCCCGGCTCGCTGCAGACAGCCGAACTGATCGGCAAGATCCAGGGCGTTGAACAGCCCAGCGAGGCGGACCTGAAGTTGAACCCGGTGTACGGGCGCTATCGTTCGCAGATTACGGCCGCCGATCTCAGCCCGAACGGCCGCGTGCTCGCCATCCTGAACTACCACTCGATCTACTTCCTCGTGCGCCAGCCGAACGAAGCCTGGGCCGACACCCTGAAACGGCCCCCCAGCCAATTGCGCTACCCCTGGCTGCCACAGGCCGAGGCCATCGCCTGGTCGACCGATGGACGCAGTCTCCTGGTCGCTAGCGAACAGCAGCCCTACCCGATCCTGCGCTTCCGGGTAACGCCCCCCTGAGGCAACCCGGCAGCCGCTCCAGGCCGCTTGATCTCCAGTAGATCCTGAATAATCCTGATCAAGCCTTTGTTTTTTAAAGAGGCCTCTTTGTCGTTCACGCGCGGTTGCAATTTGATATCTTTTTGATATCTTATTCTCCAACACCAGGAGGCCCGCCATGAAAGAAACATCCGTCCGTTCGTATTCCGGTATCCCGATGCTGCTGCTCCAGCTGGCGGCCATGGCGGTCTTCGGTTTCCTGATCGTCAAGGGCGCCCTGAACGACCAGGCAGCCATCATCATCGCCGCTGTCCTGGCCGAACTGGTCCTGCTGGTTCTGCTTTGCGGCTTCTACATGGTCGAACCCAACCAGGCGGCGGTGCTGAGCCTGTTCGGCAAGTACGTCGGCACGTCGAAGGAGCAGGGCCTGCGCTGGGCCAATCCGTTCTTCTCGGCGAAGAAGGTCTCGCTGCGCACGCGTAATTTCGAAAGCAGCAAGCTCAAGGTCAACGATCTCGACGGCAGCCCGATCGAAATCGCCTCCGTCGTGGTCTGGCAGGTGGTGGATTCGGCCGAGGCCGTTTACAACGTCGACGATTACGAGAGCTTCGTGCACATCCAGTCGGAAGCGGCGTTGCGCGCGATGGCCACCAGCTATCCCTACGACCAGCACCAGGAAGGCCAGGTCGCGTTGCGCAGCCACGCCAGCGAAATCGCCAAGCACCTTACCGAGGAAATCCAGGAGCGCCTGGCCCAGGCCGGCGTGCAGGTGATGGAAGCGCGCATCAGCCACCTGGCCTACGCGCCGGAAATCGCCCAGGCGATGCTGCAGCGACAGCAGGCCAGCGCGATCATCGCCGCCCGCACGCGCATCGTCGAAGGCGCGGTCAGCATGGTCGAGATGGCGCTCAGCGAACTGAGCAAGCGCAACGTGGTCGACCTCGATCCCGAGCGCCGTGCGGCGATGGTCAGCAACCTGCTGGTCGTGCTCTGCGGCGAGCGCGGCACCCAGCCGATCGTCAACACCGGCTCGATCTACTGACCGCATGCGGAAGCCCCGCCGCTTCCGCACGCCCCTCCCGGCATGAGCGAGAAAAAGGCCTATCCCTTGCGCATCAACGCCCAGGTGCTGGACGCCGTCCAGCGCTGGGCCGACGACGAACTGCGCTCGCTCAATGCGCAGATCGAATACGTGCTGCGCGAGGCCCTGCGGCGCAATGGCCGGCTGAAACCGGCCGAACCTGTCCACGACACGGAGGAATGACATGTTGCACATCGTCCACCTGATCGAACGCCGCGGCGGCGACCCCCGCCACGTCATCGGCGCCCTCGCCGCCGCCAGCGCGCTCGCGCTGTTCGTCGGAACCTTCCTGTATTTCCTCTGACACGAGGAGCGAGCGCGATGAACCATAGTCGCTGGAGCTACGAAGTCATCACGGTTCCGCCCAATACCTGGCGCGGCGGCGTCAACGCCGAAAAGCTAAAGCTGGCCTTGAACGAAATGGGGCAGAAGGGCTGGGAGCTCGTCGGCATTCCTCCAGGCGCTGGCCCTTACGGCCAGACGACCCTGGTCTTCCGTCGCCCGCAGTGATGGCGGGACCGCGAGCATGCACGCCACCGTTGTCGTCACCAGCGTTCGCGAAGACCTGAAGCTGGCAGCCGTACTTGGCCTCGCGGCCGCGGTCGCGGTTGGCCTGCTTTTCCCCTACCTGATGCAACTGCTGCCGCAGGCGTTTGCGAAGATCAGCCTGCCGCTGGCGATCGTGATTCCCCTGCAGTGCCTGCAGGCCGGATTTTTCTGCTTCCTGATGGCCTTCGCCGGCTTGCGAATGTCGCCGCGCACAGGCCTGGATGCGCCTTGGTTGCGCGCCTGGATCCAGGGAAGGCCCCGCCCGGCGATGCCATGGCTGAATTCGATCCTGCTCGGCCTGCTGGCCGGTGTGGCGATCCTGGCACTCGCCGCCCTGCTTGATCCGCATTTGCCGCCGCCGCTGCATGCGCTGCCGATGCCCGATGCCTTCAACGGCCTGCTCGCTTCGTTCTACGGCAGCATCGTCGAAGAGATCATGGCGCGCCTGTTCCTGATGACCTTGATTGTCTGGGCCGTCGCCCGACTCACGCGACGCCCGCCTTCGTCGACGACGGTCTGGACTGCTATCGCACTGGCGGCGATCGCTTTCGGCGCGGCGCACCTGCCGACGGCAGCGGACGTTTGGCCGTTGGATACCTTCGTCGTGTTCCGTACGATCGTCCTGAATACGATCGCCGCCCTGGTATTCGGATGGCTCTATTGGCGACGCGGCATCGAGGCGGCGATGCTGGCGCACTTCAGCGCCGACATCGCGCTGCATGTGCTGGCGCCCTTGGCCGGCGCGGCAATGGCATGAAGACGCAGGAGTTCGAGTTTACGCCGCCCGGAGCCTTTCCGAGGCTGTTCCCGTTGTTGATCGGCGCGGGCATACCGCTAATCCTCGTGGCCGTACTCGCACTGCAACCACAGCCGGTGACCTGGATGCATATCCTGCCCGCCTTGCTGCTGTTGCCGGTCGTGGGCGCCGCGTTCGCCTGGACGATGCATCGCCGACGGATCCGGATCGAAGGCGGCGGCATCCGCTACCGTCTGATGCCCGGCACGAGCACGCGCCTGATCGACCTGGACCTCGATTCGGCGCGCATCGTCGATCTCGAACAGGAGACATCGTTGCGGCCGGTCTTCCGTTTGTTCGGCACCGCCCTGCCCGGCTATCGCTCGGGCTGGTTCCGGCTGCGCAACCGCGCTACGGCCTATGTCGTGCTCAGCGACTGGCGCCGGGTGCTGGTCTTGCCGCGGCGCGACGGCAGGCTGCTGCTATTCAGCCTGCAAAAACCCGAAATGGCGCTGGAGGCGCTGCGTCGCGGATAAGCCGCATGGGAAGCGGCGAACGCTGCTAAGCTCGCGCCATGCATTCCGGTCAATGGCGCCTGCTCAACGGCGAGTTCCTCGAAGCGCTGCCCGCCGCCGCTGCGAACCCACGCGGCAACGCGACTGCGCGCGCCCTGTCGCAGGCGCAATGGCTGATCCGACGCAAGAGCGATGGTCGTTTCCTCGCCCTGCGCGAGGGCGACACGGTGCGCGAACTCCAACGCGGTGCGCTGACGCCATCGCATCGCGTCGACCTGGCGGCGCTCGCCGAAGCCGACCAGGCGACCGCTTCGCCGCGCGAGCTCAGCGGGCTGATCGATCGCCTGCATGCGCTGGGTCTGGATGAGGCCGACTATGCCGAGCGCACCGGCCTGGACCTGGTCGCCGAACCGACGCGCCTGAGCTTCGCCGGTTGGGATCGCTATGCACGGCCATTGTGGCTGGACGACGGCGCCTCGCGAGCCTGGCGGCGAATGCGCGACGCCGCGCGCGCGGACGGCATCGCGCTCGACGCGATCTCCGGCTATCGCAGCCACGACTACCAACTCGGCATCTTTCGCCGGAAGCTCGCGCGCGGGCAGACGGTCGAGCAGATCCTGTCGGTGAATGCCGCGCCGGGTTTTTCCGAACACCACGGCGGCCGTGCGATGGATATCGGCACGCCGGGCGAACCACCGGCGGAAGAATCCTTCGAGGCCACGCCCGCGTTCGCGTGGTTGCGCGAGCAGGCGAATGCTTTCGGTTTCGTGATGAGCTATCCGCACGACAACCCGCACGGCATCGTTTACGAGCCCTGGCACTGGCGCTGGACTGCGGGCGACCGTTGATGGACGAATTGCCTGCTCCGGGCGATTGCGACGACCCGCAGCGCCGTCGCTTCGTCGGCGCAGCGCGCTTCAGCCCTGCGAACGCTTGATCGGCGGCTTCGGCGTTTCGGCGAAATCGGCGATGCGCCACAGATAGAGGCTGGCGTAGGTGCGATACGGACCCCAACGCTCTCCGCGTTCGGCCAAGGCCCGTGGCGTCTGCATCTCGGCGCGACGGTCGACGCGCTGCGCGCCCTTGCGGATGCCAAGATCGTCCACCGGCAGTACGTCCGGGCGGCCAAGCCGGAACATCAGCATCATCTCCACCGTCCAGCGCCCGATGCCGCGCACCGGCACCAGCGCCTGCACGACATCGTCGTCGCTCATCGTGGCCATGCGCCGCGCATCGGGAATCTCGCCGCGCTGCGCGCGCGCCGACAGGTCGCGCAAGGCCAACAGTTTGTTGCCCGACACACCGCAGGCGCGGATGGTCGCGTCGTCGACGCGTCCCAGCGTGTCGGCATGCAGCTTGTCGGACACGATCGCCGTTTCGACGCGACCGACGATCGTCGCCGCGGCCTTGCCGCTGAGCTGCTGGTAAAGGATCGCACGCGCCAGCGCGTCGCAGACATCGAACGGCTTCTTCCAGCGCGGATCGGCTTCGATCCTGCCGATGCGCTGCATCCATGCCGCCAGCTTCTTGTCCACGCGCGAAAGATGCGCTTGCGCCGCTTCGACATCGAATCCACGCGCGTGCCTGGCCATGCGTCCTCAGGGCGTTTTCAGGAAATCGATCGCCAGTATCGCCCAGCCGGCCATCAGCAGCATGCCGCCTGCCGGCGCCAGGGTCGTCGGCGCCTGAAGGAAAACCGCGGCGACCAACGACCCGGAGAACAACAGCACGCCTGACAGCAAGGCCAGCTTGCCGGCCATCGCCCAACGCGTCGATCGCGGGAACAAGGCGATCAGGCCCAGGCCATGCGCGAAGGCGAACGCCGCCGCCAGCCCCAGGCGATGTGCCGCTTCGCCCTCGGCGCCGTGGCTGGCGTAGGCGGCCAACGCCACCGAAGCGCCGCAGAACAACGCCCCGGCCGCCGAAAACCATCTGCGGCCGTGCATCGGACTCAAGCCGGGCGACGTTGCGAGCGCCGCCGGAATGCGAGAAAGCCCGCCACCAGGATCACGATCGCCGGCATCGCAAGGATGTTGATCAACTTGATGCGTCCGCCAAGTTCGTCGATGTCGGCGTTGAGCTGGTGCTGCACGTCGCGCAGCTCGCGTCGCGCCTGCGCCTTCTGCTTCTGGAACTTCTGCAATTCGGCCTGTTGCTCCGCCGTCAGCGCGGCAGGCGGCGCGCCTTCCGCCTGCGCCGGTTGCAGGGCCGACAGCTTCTGTTCGAGCTCGGCCAGCTGCTGCTGCAACTGCCGCTCCTGCGTCTGGTAACGCTGTTCCGCCGTCCGGCGCAGCGTTTCCACCCGCTGGAACGGTCGACGCGCGGTCATGCGCGTGCGTACCGCGATCAGGTCGCTGTTGCCGATCAGGTTGTCGACGGCGTTGTAGACGAAATCCCCGTTGTTGGCGAACGCATTGACGATCGGCTGACCTAGGAAGTTCTGCACGTCGGCCCACAAGCGATCGCTGAGGATGTCGGTGTCGGCGACCACGATCATGTTGGCCGTCTTCACGCTCTGCATCAGTTGCTTCTCGGCGCGACGCTCGGGAAAAGCCGTCTTGAGGTTGCCCGACAGACGCGCGGCCAGGATGAAGGGCGAATCGGCCGGCTTGATGCTCTGCAGCAGCTGGCTCGGATCGCCGGCGGCCAGGCGCACCGTTTCGTTGTCGGAAAGCGAAGCCTTCGACGAACTCTGCAACAGGGCTTCGAGCTTGAGCGGCGAATCTTCCGTCAGCGAGAACGAACCGGTGCTGGCGAGATTCACCGATTCGAGGTCGGCGCTGACCACGTCGCGCTGGTTCATCGCGGCCTTGTTCAGCCCCAGCAGGGAAGGATTGCGGACCGGCGCGGCGTTCGGGTCGGGCGGCTGCACCTGCAGTGCGTACTGCGGATCGAGCACGACCTGCACCGGGTTGTATTCGATGCCCCATGCGCCGAAGAGCCGGCCGAGGTCGGAGGAGCGTCCGAGCCCCAGAGAAGCCGGATCCATCGGATTGCCGCCGACATCGGTTTCGGCGTCGGGGTCGACGAACACGAGCAAGCGGCCGCCGCGCAGCACGAACTGGTCGATCGCATACAGGGTGTCGTCGGAAAACTGTTTCGGGTGCACGACCATCAGCAGGTCGACGTCGTCGCCGATCGATCCGGGATTGGCCTGCAGGCGACGCAGTTCGAAGCGATCGCTCAACTGCTGGTCGATCAGCCAACCCAGGTTGGGCTGCCCGTTGGCGTCGATGTTCGGTCCGGTCGGCAGGTCGCTGAGCAGGCCGATCACCGGCGGCTTGGCCTCGATCAGGCTCGCAAGCAACTTGGCGATGTCGTACTCGAGGAAGGCCTCTTTGTCCGGGTGGATGAACGGCATGATCACGTCGCTGCCGTCGGCCGTACTTCCCACCAGGCCGAAATACAACGAACCACCGCTGTTGTTCAGCGGCAATCCACGCAGGCCGAAGCTGGCCGCCTCGTCCTCGGCATCGGAGAAGGGTTCGGGATCGATGGTCTCCAACGCGATCTTGCCCTTCGAGCGCTCGGAGATTTCCTGCAGCAATTCCTGCACGCGCTGGGCGAACACGCGGAACTGCGGGTAGTTGCGCGCCGCGGTCTCGGAGTAGAAGAGCCGCAGCTTCACCGGCTGCTTTGCGCCCTCCACGATATGCAGCGTTCCGGGCGACAGCGTGTACTGGCGGTTCTGCGTCAGGTCCAGGCGCAGGCCGCGGAACAACCATCCGCTCAAGACCACGAGGGCGACGAACAGCACCGCCAGCAAGGGCAAGGCATAGGCGGGCACGGCGCGGCGATTGAGGAAACGATCGGCGAGGCGATTGAACGGGGCCATGGCTTCAGTCCGCCTTCTTGATCTCGATCACCAGGGCGTTGGCGGCGAGCCAGACGAGGATGGCGAGCAGGAAGTAGGCCACGTCGCGCAGGTCGAGCACGCCGCGGGTGATGGCCTGGTAATGCGTCAACAGGCTGAGCGAGCTGATCGCATCGACCAGCGACTGCGGCGCGATGGCGCGCACCGCATCGAGCGCCAGCGGAAATCCGGCCAGCATCAGGACAAGGCAGACCAGGACGGCGAGGATGAAGGCCACGACCTGGCTACGCGTCGCGGCCGAGATGCAGGCGCCGACGGCGAGCATCGCACCGGCCATCAGCCAGCTGCCGACATAGCTGGCGACGATCACGCCATTGTCAGGATCGCCTAGCCAGTTCACCGTGATCCAGATCGGGAAGGTCAACGCCAACGCGAGCCCGAGGAACGCCCACGCCGCCAGGTACTTGCCGAGCACGGCCTGCGGCAGGGTCACCGGCTGAGTGAGGAGGAGTTCGAGCGTGCCGGTCTTGCGTTCCTCCGCCCAGAGGCGCATCGACACGGCCGGCACCAGCAGCAAGTACAGCCAGGGATGGAAGCGGAAGAATGCCTGCAGGTCGGCCTGTCCGACTTCGTAGAAATCGCCGAGATAAAAAGTGAAGGAACCGGCAAGCAGCAGGAAGATGACGATGAACACCGCCGCCAGCGGCGTGGCGAAATAGCTGGCGAACTCGCGCCGGAAAATCGCGGTCACGGCGCTCACGCGGTCTGCTCCTCGGTGATGCGGCGGAAGACTTCGTCCAAACGCCCCTGTTCCAGGCGCAGGTCGCCGAAAATCACGCTGCGTTGCCGCAGGCGGTCGCCGACCGCATCGAACAGCTTCGCCTGTCCCTGCGGGAACACGTACAAGCGGCCTTCGCGCTCCTGGTGTTCGAAGCCGGAGACGCCCGGCATGCCGTCCAGCGCCGCGCGCGCCGCGATGCTGTCGGTCGGCAGCAGCGACACCGCCTGGTGGTATCGCGATTTCGCCAGCAACTGCGCCGGCGTGGCGTCGGCGCGGATCTTGCCGCCGGCGATGATGATCGCGCGCGTGCACACGGCCTCGACTTCCTCGAGGATGTGGGTCGAGAGCAGCAAGGTGCGTTGACGCGCCAGTTCGGCGATCAGGCCGCGCACTTCGTGCTTCTGGTTCGGATCCAGGCCGTCGGTCGGCTCGTCCAGCACCAGCGCCGCGGGATCGTGCACGATCGCGCAGGCGAAGCCGACGCGACGCTTGAAACCCTTGGACAGGGTTTCGATCGGCTGGTCCAGCACGCCGGCGATGGCCAGGCGCCCGACGACGAAATCGAGGCGCTGTTTGCGCTGCTCGCCCTTCAGTCCGCGCAGGTCGGCCACGAACGCCAGCAGGCCGCGCGGCGTCATTTCCGCGTAGGCGGGCGCGCCTTCAGGCAGGTAACCGAGCGCGCGTCTGGCCGCGAGCGAATCGCTCATCACATCGTGGCCGCAGACTTTCGCCGAACCTTCGCTGGGCGCGAGGAATCCGGCGATCATTTTCATCGTCGTGGACTTGCCAGCGCCGTTGGGTCCGAGGAAACCGAGCACCTCGCCCGGCTCGACCCGGAAACTGATGCCGTCGACGGCGACTAGCCGTCCATAGCGCTTGCGCAGGTTGCTGGTTTCAATCATCGGCGTTGAGGCCGCGGGGGGAAGTAAAGAAGTTCTAACCCGGGACTGGCGCGAAAAGTTCCGCCACGCCCGGCGCAAAAGGAAAGAGCGGGCCGGGCCCGCTCTTTCTCGTCCATCGGCTCAGTTCTTGACCGGCCAGTAGACCTTGAACCTGGCGTCTTCGTTGAGCATGGTGTCGACGCCGCCCAGATAGTCCTCGAAAGGCTGGCCCGTGGTATCGGTGCCATGCACCAATGCCCAAGCGCGCAGCACGTCGCGCATGCGCGCCAGGCCGGGCGCCGGACCCACGTAAGTGGTCGTGGCGACGCGGCGGGCCGGGATCTGTTCGTACTGCACCGTGCTCTCCAGCTTCACGTCGAGCGGGTCGCCGGCGACCGCATTCGGCGGCGCATCGGCCTTGCGCACCGGCTGCACGACATCGAAGCCATAGCTGTCGCCGGTGAACTCGTTGGTGACGATGCGCAACGGACCATCGGCGACCAGGCCGTTGGCTTCCATCACCTTCTTGATCCAGCTGAGCTGGTTGTTCATCGCGATGGCGATTTCTTCGCTGTCGCGACGCGAGGCGGTCGTCACCAGGAGCACGTCGCGGGCCGGCTCTTCTTCGAAAGCGAAGCCTTCCGTGTGCTGGCTGTAATCGAACTTCGGGATCTGGGCCAACAGGTTGGTGAACTTGTCCAGGCCCCGGCGCACGTCGTCGCCGACGTTGCGGGTCACGTACAGGCCGGCGTAGCGGCCGATCAGGTCCCAACCGTACTTCACTTCGTAGGACTGGGTGATCTTGACGTTCCGGTTGTTCTGGCCGGTGCGCTCGAAGCGCAGGGTCATGATCTTGTCGCTGCCGCGCGAGTTATTGGTCAGGCGGTACTTGATCATCTCGCCCGGGATGCTTTCGATGATTTCCCAGTTGCCCTTGCCGATGACGCGGTCGTTCGAGTCGAAATTGAACTTCGCGCCGACGCCGGACGGGGCGCCGTCGATGCTGGTCTTCATGCGCGGGTCGCGGCGCGCCAGCGGATTCCAGTCCTTGAAGCGATTGAAGCCGTTGAACAGGTCGAACACCGTGCTCATCGGCCGGTTGGTCTCGACGCTGTACTCGAAGCTGCGCTTGGAGGGCAGGAACAGGGCGATCACCACGAACAACGCGGCGACGATCACCAGGGAAATAAGGAATTCAATTACACGGGTCATTCGGTGGCTCTCCGGGAACGGCCCTCGTCCGGTAAGGCTCGCCGGAACGCAGGAACGGGAGAGGATAACAGGTCGGCCCGCTGCCCGGCAGGGGCCCGTCGGGCCCTCAAGGACCGTGCCGCGGAACTGTGACGGCCTGAACAGCCCGCGCCCACTGTCGTGGCAATCGGTCTCGGCCGGATCGGTGATCGCAGCCCGGCGCCAACGCGCTACGCGAAAGCCGCGAGCGCGCAGTCCGGCCGGGCGATCGACGCCACTAGACCAGTTTCAGTTCGAACGCCTTGAGCACCGCACGCGTGCGATCCCGGACGCCGAGTTTCGACAGGATGTTGGATACATGATTCTTGACCGTTCCCTCCGCGACGCCGAGCGAATTGGCGATCTCCTTGTTGGAGAACCCCCCGGCCATCAGGCGCAGGATCTCGGTCTCGCGATCGGTCAGGGGATCGGGCTGCTCCAGGCTGACGAAATCGTTGTTCAGCCCTTCCAGGCCGGACAGCAGGCGCTGCGTCACGGCCGGCTGCACCAGCGAACCGCCCGAGGCGACCGTCTGGATGGCCGAGACCAGTTGGTCCAGCGATACGTCCTTCAGCAGATAGCCCTTGGCGCCCGCCTTGATGCCGGCCAGCACGAGCTGGTCGTCGTCGAACGTCGTCAGGATGATGGTGGCGGGAAGCTGGCCGCTGCCGGCCAAGGCCTGCAGGGCCTCGAGCCCGGACATCACCGGCATGCGCATGTCCATCAGCACGACGTCGGGCTTGATCTGCGGAATGAGTTCGACGGCCTGGCGACCATCGCCCGCCTCGGCCACCACTTCGATATCGTCGGCCAGTTCGAGCAGGGATCGCACGCCCTGGCGAACGAGGGTTTGGTCGTCGACCAGGCAAACTCGGATCATGGGCTAGTCTCCAGCGGTAAACGCACGTCGAGGGAAAATCCCTGTCCAGGTGCGGTGGATATGTCGACGCGGCCGCCGCAGGCGGCCAGTCTTTCGCGCATTCCGCGCAAGCCGTTGCCGGGCGCCGGCTGCTCGCCGCCGCGACCGTCGTCGCGCGCTTCGAGCCTGATTTCCCCGGGTTCGGCCGTCAACTTCAGGCGCAAATGACTGGCCGAAGCATGCCGCACGGCATTGGTGATGATTTCCTGGGCGCAGCGCAACAGTACCTGCGCGCGTTCCGGATCTTCCACCGGCAGGCGCTCGGGCAACTCCAGCTCCACGCTCAGGGCCGGCACGCCCTCGGCCAGGGTGCGCAGGGCCGCGGTGAGGTCGAGGCCGCGCTCTTCGCGCATCTCGCTGACCGCTTCGCGCACATCGGTCAACAGGAGCTTGGCCAAGGTATGGCTCTGCTTGACGTGTTCGAGCGCCTTGCCTTCGGTCAGGTGGCCGGCGACTTCCAGGTTCAGGCTCAGGGCGGTGAGATGGTGGCCGAGCAGGTCGTGCAACTCGCGCGAGATGCGCAGGCGCTCGCTCATGCGCGAACTCTCGGCGAGCAAGGCGCGGGTCGCACGCAATTCGGCATTGAGACGGCGCTGTTCTTCGCGCGCCTGGGCCTGCTGCTTGGCAACGAAGCCGGTCACGAAAGTGAAACTCGAATAGCCGATATAGAGCGCCGTCTGCAGCACGGCCTCGATCGGCGTGAAGCCCTGGCCTTCGATGAAAACGGGAACCAGGGCGACATGCTGCAGCACCAACCAGAGGATGCCGGCGCCGAGCGGCATCAGCCAGGGGATCACGCCGGCGACGATCATCAGCAGGATGCCGCCGAGCCCGGTGCCGGTGAGCTGGCTGACCGCGATCGCCGCAAGCGTCAGCACGGCGAGCAGGACCAGGTCGTACCAGCGCGGCCGTCGGGCGCCGAGACCGCGCGTCACCAGCCAATAGGCCAGACCGAACGTGGTGAAGGCGAGGATCGGGCCGAACATGTCCGGCGCCGGCGGGCCGCCCGCGGCCGAATCCGCGGCTGGGAAATACCAGGTGTTGAGCACCAGCGGTATGCCGACCATGGCCCAGGTGAACAGGCCGGCATAACGCAGCAGCTGGGTATGGGAAAGGCGCAGGGGCATGCCGCATCTTAGGCGAGGCCCGGCCCGCGGAGGGAAGCCCGAAAGTCATGCTGCCCCGAGACCGCTGAACCGGAGCGGTCCGGCGGTGCTGGCGCGACGTGACGGCCATGCGATAATCCCGGCTTCTCGCGACGGCGCCAGGAAGGCGCTGTCCCAGGCAGGAGTGGTTAAAGAAATGTCGATTCTCATCCGCGACGTGCGTGAGCACGAGCTGGATTCCGTCCTGGCTTTGAACAATGCCGCCGGCCCGGGCATCCTCCCGATGGATGCGGCCAAACTGAGATTCTTCTGGGAAAACGCCGATTATTTCCGCGTCGCCGAGAAAGACGGCCTGTTGGCCGGTTTCCTGATCGCGCTTTCGCAGGAAGCGGCCCACGACAGCCCCAACTTCCTCTGGTTCCGGGAGCGCTATCCGGAATTCCTCTATATCGACCGCATCGTCATCGCCAGCACGCGGCGCGGCGCCGGTGTCGGCCGCGTTTTCTACGCCGACGTGCAAAGCTTCGCCGAGCTGCGCCTGCCGCGCCTGGCCGCCGAGGTGTTCCTCGAAAGCAGCAGCCACCCTGCCCTGCTCTTCCATGGCAGCTTCGGCTTCCGCGAAGTCGGCCAGCAGGTGATGCCCGTGCACGGCCTGCGCGCCTGCATGCTGGTGAAGGAACTCTGCAGCCATGCCTTCGTGCAGGAGCGTTACGGCAGCGGGCTGCCGCCGCAGCCCTGGACGCAGGCGCGTGCGCTGCCGGGCCGCAAGTCGCAGCGCCAGACCGGCACCTGAGGCACGACGGTCGATGGCAGCCACGCAGAGCGGTTACGAACAGGCCGGCGAACTCAAATTCGGGCAGGTGGGCATCGCCAACCTGCGCATCCGTAACCTCGATATCGCCGCGCTCGCCGACGAAATGCGCGAGCGCGTACGCACCGCGCCAAAACTTTTTGATCGCGCCGCCATCGTGCTCGATTTCGGCGGCCTGTCGGCCTGTCCCGATGCGGCCACCGTGAAGGCACTGGTCGCCGCGTTGAAGGAAGCCGGCGTATTGCCGGTGGCCCTCGCCTACGGCACCAGCGCAGTGGACACCCTGTCGCGCGACGTCGGTTTGCCGTTGCTGGCGAAATTCCGCGCCTCGTACGAGCGCAGCGAAACGGCCGCAGCCGCCGAACCGGCGCCGACGACCAAGCCCGCGCAGGTGCCGGAACCAGCGGCCACCCCGCCGGAAACGACTCCGGCGGCGAAAACAGAACCCGGCCTGCTGCAGTCGCAGCCCGTGCGCTCGGGCCAGCAGGTCTATGCGCAGAACCGCGACCTGACCGTGTGTGCGACGGTCGGCGCCGGCGCCGAAGTCATCGCCGACGGCTCCATCCATATCTACGGCGCCTTGCGCGGACGCGCACTCGCCGGCGCCGGCGGCCAGGCTTCGGCACGCATCTTCTGCCGCGAGTTCCACGCCGAACTCGTCGCCATCGCCGGCGTCTACAAGGTGCTGGAAGAAATCCCGAAGAAACTGCACGGCAAGGCCGTGCAGATCAGGCTGGAAAACGATCAGCTCCGCATCGAAGAGCTGGCATGAACACGACAAGGAACAGGATCTAAAGCATGGCTGAGATTATCGTTGTGACCTCGGGCAAGGGCGGCGTGGGCAAGACCACGACCAGCGCCAGCCTCGCCTGCGGTTTGGCCAAGGCCGGCAAGAAGACCGCCGTGATCGACTTCGACGTCGGCCTGCGCAACCTCGACCTGATCATGGGCTGCGAGCGTCGCGTGGTGTACGACTTCGTCAACGTCGTGCACGGCGAAGCCAACCTGAAGCAGGCCCTGATCAAGGACAAGCGTTTCGAGAACCTGTACGTGCTCGCCGCATCGCAGACGCGCGACAAGGACGCCTTGACCAAGGAAGGCGTCGAGAAGGTGCTCAACGATATCGCCGCCGAAGGTTTCGACTTCATCGTCTGCGACTCGCCGGCCGGCATCGAGAAGGGCGCCTTCCTGGCGATGTACTTCGCCGACCGCGCCGTCGTCGTGGTGAACCCGGAAGTTTCTTCTGTGCGCGACTCCGACCGCATCTTGGGTCTGCTGGCCTCGAAGACGCGCAAGGCCGAGAACGGCGAACGCGTTCAGGAGCACTTGCTGCTGACCCGCTACAGCCCGGCCCGCGTCGAGAAGGGCGACATGCTGTCGATCGCGGACGTCGAGGAAATCCTCGGCCTGAAGGTGATCGGCGTGATTCCGGAGGCGCCGGAAGTGCTGCAGAGCTCGAACTCGGGCGTCCCGGTGATCCTGGACGAAGCCTCGCAGGCCGGCCAGGCCTACGAGGACGCGGTGGCGCGCATTCTCGGCGAGAACCGGCCGCTGCGCTTCACCACCGTCGAGAAGAAGGGTTTCTTCTCGAAGATCTTCGGGAGCTGAGGCATGGGCATCTTCGATTTCCTCGCCGGCCGCAATCGCAACACGGCCAACGAAGCCAAGAATCGCCTGCGCTTCATCGTCGAACAGCAGCGCAGCCTGCGCGGCGCGCCGGACTATCTGCCGCTGTTGCAGCGCGAACTGCTGGAAGTGATCAAGAAGTACATCAACGTCGACATCGACGCGGTGAAGGTGGACCTGCACAAGGATGGCGAACACGAGTTGCTCGATATCTCGGTAACGCTGCCGGAGAAGGGCGCGGCCGCCAGCGGCTGAAATGCCGCAGCACCCGCGGCGGCATTTCCTTCCGGACCGACTGCGATGGCAGAGTCGCCGCTTCCCGTCCTGACGCTCGCCGATATCGGTTTCGAGCCGGCGCGCGCCTTGCTCGAGGCCTTCGGTTTCGAGTTGATCGAAGTCGCCGATGGCGAGGCCATTCCCGGAAGCTACTGGGGCGAAAGCGAGGCAGGGCTGATCGGCACGCGCGTGCATGCGCGCGCCGACACGCCGGTGCATTCCCTGCTGCACGAAACCTGCCACCTGCTGACGATGCCGGCGGAACGCCGGCCGCAGGTGCATACCGACGCCACCGACTCGGTTCCGGAAGAAGACGCCACCTGCTATCTGCAGATCCTGCTCGCGGACCGGCTCGCGGGTGTCGGCCGGGACAGGCTGATGGCCGACATGGATGCCTGGGGCTACAGCTTCCGCCTCGGTTCGACGCGCGCCTGGTTCGAGCAGGACGCCGAGGACGCCCGACGCTTCCTGGCCGAACGCGGCCTGCCCTCCGGATAGTTGCGCGGGCGCGATAGCCACTTGCGCCGCTCTGCGGCGGCGGAATAGCCTTCGGGTTCCATTGCCCGACCCGGACCTTTAGCCGTGAAATTCCAACGCGTCCTCCTGTGCGCCGCCGTCTGCGCCGCCCTCGCCACCCTCGCCGGCTGCAAACCGCAAGGCCCCGCCGGTTCCGCCAGCTCGACCGATAAGGCCGCCGCCGAACGCGCCGCCGCCATCGCCAACGAGAACGCGGACCAGTTCATCGAACGCATCAACAAGGAAATGCACGACGACTACCGCGAGATCACCGCGGCGGCATGGCTCGGCGATACCTACATCAACGAAGATTCGCAATTGGTGTCGTCGAAAGCCAACGAACGCAGCCTCGCCAAGCTCGGCGAGTACGTCGAGCAGTCGCGCCGCTTCGACGGCAAGCCGATGAAACCCGAGACCGCGCGCGCTATCCAGCTGCTGCGCCTCGGCATCACGATGCCGCCGCCAAAGGATCCCAAGCACCTGGCCGAACTCACCTCCATCGGCACCAAGATGAGCGGCGACTACGGCGCCGGCAAGTGGTGCCCGGACAAGGACAACCCGGCGAGCTGCAAGGACATCGGCCAGATCGACGATGTCCTGTCCGACGTGCCCAACCGCAGCTATGACGAGCAGCTGCAGGCCTGGCAGGGCTGGCACACGATCTCGATGCCGATGAAGAAGGACTACGTGCGCTTCGTCGAACTCAGCAACGAGGGCGCGCGCGACCAGGGCTTCGCCGATACGGGTGCGTTGTGGCGCAGCAACTACGACATGAAGCCCGAGGAGTTCCAGGCGGAAACCGATCGCCTCTGGGGCCAGGTCAAGCCGCTTTACGAGCAGCTGCAGTGCTACACCAAGAACAAGCTGGTGGAGAAGTACGGTACGCAGGGCGAAGTGAACGGCATGATCCCGGCTCACCTCACCGGCAACCTGTGGCAACAGGACTGGAGCAATCTGTGGCCGCTGGTCGAGCCCTACGCCGGCGTGCCTGCGCTCGATGTGACGCCGAAACTCAAGCGCCAGCGCGACGACAAGTACAAGCAGGAGCTCGCCGGCTTCGTAAGCAAGAACGGCCGCGTGCCGTCGGCGGCCGAAGAAGTCGAGATCGGCCGTGCGGCCGACCTGGCGCAGGCCAAGGCGATGGTGAGGAGCGCGGAGGATTTCTACGTCAGCCTCGGCATGCCGCGTTTGCCGGAAAGCTTCTGGGACAAGGCGCAGTTCGTCCAGCCGCGCGACCGCGACGTGGTCTGCCACGCCAGCGCCTGGCCGATGACCATGGACGGCGACGACGTGCGCATCAAGATGTGCATCAAGCCCGACCAGGACTCGCTCGAGACCATCTATCACGAGCTCGGCCACATCTATTACTACCTGGCGTACCACAAGGAACCGGCGCTGTTCCAGAACGGCGCCAACGACGGCTTCCATGAAGCGATCGGCGACACGATCGTGCTGTCGATGACGCCGGATTACCTGAACTCGATCGGCCTGGTCGACAAGCCGACCGTGAGCAACGAAGCGGTGATCAACGGCCAGATGCGCCGTGCGCTCTCGGGCGTCGCCTTCCTGCCCTTCGGCCTGATGATCGATCGCTGGCGCTGGGGCGTCTTCGATGGCTCGATCAAGCCGGACGGTTACAACAAGGCGTGGTGGGAGCTGAAGGCGAAGTACCAGGGCGTCGCGCCGGCGACGCCGCGCGGCGAAGAGTTCTTCGATCCGGGTGCGAAGTATCACGTGCCGGGCAACACGCCGTACACGCGCTACTTCCTCGCGCGCGTCCTGCAGTTCCAGTTCCTGAAGTCGCTGTGCGATGCCTCCGGCTACAAGGGCCCGCTGCACCAGTGCAGCTTCGCCAACAGCCCGGAAGCGGGCAAGCGCTACTGGGCGATGCTGTCGAAGGGCGCCAGCCAGCCCTGGCAGGCGACGCTGAAGGAACTCACCGGCAGCGAGCAGCTCGACGGCGGCGCGATCCTCGACTATTTCGCTCCGCTAAACACCTGGCTGACCGAACAGAACAAGGGCAAGCAATGCGGTTGGGATGCCGCGAAGAAGTAAGCCATCCTGATGCAAATGCGTCTGCACGGCCGGGGTTTTCCTCGGCCGTGTCGTTTCCGGCCCCCGTTTCATCCATCGGAGAATTTCATGCGCCATCTCGCCCTAGGATTGATTCTTGCGAGCATCGCCCTGCCGGCATCGAGCGCGGTCAAGTCGAGCGACGCCTCCTCCTTCGTCGTGACACAGTCGTATGAAGTGAAGACCGATGCGACCACTGCCTACGCCGCGTTGATCGAACCAAGGCGCTGGTGGAGTTCACAGCACAGTTGGTCGGGCGATGCGAAAAACCTCAGCCTGGACGCGCGCGCCGGCGGCTGTTGGTGCGAACGATGGAACGGCGGCGAAGCCGAGCACGCCCGCGTGATCTTCGTGGTCAAGGACAAGCAGCTGCGCACCAGTGGCGGTTTCGGTCCGATGCAGGCGATGGCGTTGAACGCGGTGCTGGACGTGGACCTGACAACGACAGCCAACGGTACGCGCATCGATGTCGCCTACACCGTCAACGGTACGCCGGCGTCGAACCTCGACAAGCTCGCGCCGGCAGTGGATGGCGTGCTGGCCGAACAGTTCGGACGGCTGCAATCCCTGCTCGACATGGGGTCGGCGACGAAGCCATGAGCGCGGAAGTCGTCGTCGAACGCATCGACGCCAATGGCGTCGACGATCTGTTGCCCCTGTTCCTCGACTATCTGCGCTTTTACGAGAGAACGATCGATGCGGAGGTGGCACGCGCCTTCCTGCAGGCTCGCCTTCAGCAGCGGCAATCCGTCGTTTTCCTGGCCCGCCTAGGCAGCGGCGCCATCGGATTCGTCCAGCTCTATCCCGCCTTCGCCAGCCTGTCGCTGGCCCCCAGTTGGATACTCAACGATCTCTATGTCGCCGAAAATGCCCGCGGGCGCGGTGCCGCGAGAGCATTGATGGAAGCTGCGCGCGGACTGGCGCTGACCAACGGCGCCGCCGAGATCTTCCTGCAAACCGCGCGCGACAATACGCCCGCCCAGACCCTGTACGAAGGCCTGGGTTACGCTCGCGACGATGCGTTTCTGGTCTATACGCTTTCGCTGCCGCGACCCTGACACCCTTCCCCGCCGCCCATGGGCGCGCAATACTGCGGGCATCGTCGTCCGAAGACAGGCCTTCCGATGAATTCGCTGCTGACGCCAGCCACGCTCGCATCCCAGCCGCTGGACCACGCGCTGGCCCTGCCCGCGCGCTATTACACCGACCCGCGCATGGTCGAACTCGACCGGCACGCCATCTTCGATCGCAGTTGGCAACTGGTCGGCCACGAATCGCAGCTGCCCGACGTAGGCGACCATCTCGTCACCGAGATCGCGGGTCTGCCGATCGTGCTGATACGCGACACGCAACTGCACCTACGCGCCTATCACAACGTCTGCCGCCATCGCGCCGGTCCGCTCGCCCTGTGCGACGGCAAGGGTGCGAAAGCCTTGCGCTGCAAGTATCACGGCTGGACATATACGCTGGACGGCGTGCTGCGCAGCGCGCCGGAAATGGGCCAGACGCCCGATTTCGAACCGGCTTCGATCCGCTTGCCGGAACTGCGCGTAGAACTCTGGCACGGGCTCGTTTTCATCGGGTCCGACCGGGCGCCGGCCTTCGCCGATTTCGTGCGGGGCATGGAAGAACCGCTGCGCTCTCTTTCGCCGCGCGGCTACCGCTTCCATCAGCGCGTCGCCTACGACGTCGCCTGCAACTGGAAGGTGTATTGCGACAATTACCTCGAGGGCTACCACGTCCCGCACATCCATCCGGGATTGAACAAGCTGCTCGACTACCGACAGTACCAGACCGTCGCCGGCGACTGGTTCTCGTACCAGTACAGTCCGCTGGAGAGCGACGATTCCCTCTACGGCAGCGGCGATGCGCTGTACTACTTCATCTACCCGAACACGATGCTGAACCTGCTGCCCGGTCGCCTGCAGGCCAATCGCGTGCTGCCGCTGGGGCAGGATCGCTGCCGCGTCGAATTCGACTACTACTACGCCGACGACGGCAGTCCCGAAGCGCTGGCGAAACGCGATGCCGACCACGTTTTCTCGCACGAAGTGCAGGACGAGGACATCGGCATCTGCGAGCACGTGCAGCGCGGCCTGGCTTCGGGCTCCTACGAAGCGGGCCGATTGAATCCGCTGCGAGAAAACGCGCTGCACCACTTCCATGAACTGCTGCGCCGGGCCTACCGACAGGAACGCGCCGAATGAGCACCGAAGCCGGCGCCACCGCGCGACAACTCGGGTTCTGGATGTGCGTGGCCCTGGTGGTCGGAAACATCATCGGTTCCGGCATCTTCCTGCTGCCCGCCTCGTTGGCTCCTTATGGCTTGAACAGCGTCTGGGCCTGGTTGCTTACCAGCGCGGGCGCCATTGCACTGGCCCTGGTCTTCGGTGGCCTCAGCCGCGCGCTGCCCGGCGCGTGCGGGCCCTACGACTACGCCCGCCAGGCCTTCGGTCCATTGCCTGCCTTCCTCGTGATCTGGGGCTACTGGCTGTCCAATTGCGTCACCGTCGCCGCCATCTCGTCGGCGCTGGTCAGCTACCTGAGCCACCTGCTGCCCTGGATTACGGCAAGCCACGCCAACTCGATCCTGCTGACGCTCGCCTTCGTCTGGCTACTGACCGGCGTCAACATCGTCAACATGCGTTCGGCCGGTCGCATCCAGGTCGTGACCGCCGCATTGAAGGTGATTCCGCTGCTGGCGATCGTCGGCCTCGGGCTGTACTTACTGGTCACCGGCAGTCCCATGCTGGCAACGACGAAGCTGGCCTCGACCTCTTTCGATATCAACGCCGTCACGGCCGCCGCCACCTTGACCCTGTTCGCCCTGTGCGGAATGGAATCGGCCTGCGTCGCTTCCGAAAAAGTGCACGATGCGCAGCGCACGATACTGCGCGCCACCTTGACCGGAACGGTGCTGGCCGCGTTGATCTATGTCATCGCCAGCACGACGGTGATGCTGTTGATTCCCGGCGATCGCCTCGCCCAGTCCAATGCGCCCTTCGCCGATGTCGCGGCGCTGTTCTGGGGGCCCGGCGTCGCGGTCTGGTTTGCCCTCTTCGCTGCGATCAGCTGCTTCGGTGCGCTCAACGGCTGGATCCTGGTCAACGGCCAGCTGGGCTTGCAGCTCGCGCGCAACGGCTTGTTCCCGCAGGCGTTCACGCGCGAAACGGCGGCCGGTACGCCGGTGATCGCGATATGCACCTCGAGCGTCGTGGGTTCCCTGCTCGTGCTGGTCAGTTCCGGCGAATCGATCGTGGCCTTGTTCACGTTCCTGGTCCTGCTTTCGACGACGGCCGTACTGTTCATGTACCTGTTGTGCTCGCTCGCCGTGCTCGTGCTGTTGCGGCGCGGGGCGGTGGCGCGCAGCGGCTTCGCTACGAGCTTGGCGATGGCGGGCGCCATCGGTTCGCTGTTCTCCCTCTGGGCCATCATCGGCGCCGGCATCAGCATCGATCCGAAAGTCTGTGGCGATGGCAGCCTGCTCTGCTGGACGCCCTGGCGATCCAATCCGGTATACCTCGGATTCTTCCTGCTGGCCTTGGGCGTGCCGATCTATTACGCCATGCGCGCGAGACGATCAGCGCCGTTACCCACGCGCCCCTGATCCATCGGGGCGACTACAGCTCGTCGGTCGGCTCGAAACTCGCCGCCTCAGCACTCCCTTGCGGCGGACGTTCGGCATGGGCCAGATACCAGCGCCACATGCCGTAGGCCACGACAGTGAAACAGGTCGCGCCGATGGCCAGGTGCAGGCCGCTGTCGCTGAGCAGGGGCGACAGCACGCCGGCGATGAAAGCGTTCGACATCAGGCCGACGAAAGCCTGCACCGACGACGCACCGCCACGCTGCTGCGGATACATGTCGAGAATGGCGATCGTAAGGATCGGGAACACCAGGGCGATGCCGAACGCGCAGAGCACGGTCGGCACGATCGCCCAGGGCAAGTGCAACTGCGGCGACCACAGGCAATAGGCGATATTGAAGGCGGCGGACAGGCCGCAGGCGAGGAAGCCGACGTTCGCCAGTCGCGTACCGCTGACCTTGCCCGCGGCCTTGCCGCTGACGAAGGCACCGAGCACCATGCCGCCGATGGTCGGCGCGAAGAACCAGCCGAACTGGTCCTCGCGGAGGTGCAACAGGTCCAGCACGAAGGCCGGCGCCGAGGCGATATACAGGAACAACGCGCCGAAATTGGCGGTGCCGGCATAGGCCAGCAGGCGGAACCGCCGATTGCTGACGATGCGACCATAACCCTGCGCCAGCGCGCGCACGTTCAGGGGAAGGCGCTTCTCCGGCGGATGGCTTTCAGGCAACACCGTCGCGCTGAGAACCAGCAACAGGATGGAGAACGCCACCAGGAACCAGAAGATCGCCTGCCAATCGCGCCAGCCCAGGATCCAGCCGCCGACGATCGGCGCCAGGGCGGGCGCGATGCCGAAGATCATCGAGATATGGCTCATCAGGCGCTGGGCATCGTCCCCTTCGAGCGCATCGCGCACGATCGCGCGCCCGACGATGAGCCCGACGCCGGCGGAGAGTCCCTGCACGATGCGGAAGAACAGCATCTGCGACATGCTCATCGACAACGCGCAGCCGACCGAGGCCAGCGCGAAGACCGCAAGGCCGACCAGGATGACCGGCTTGCGCCCCAGGGCATCGGAAAGCGGGCCATGGAACAACGACATCGCGGCGTAGCCCAGCAGATAGAAGCTGATCGTCTGCTGCATCGCCACTTTGTCCACGCCCAGCTCGGCCTGCATCACCGCGAACGCGGGGAAGACGGTGTCGATCGAGAACGGGCCGAGCATGGCCAGCGCGCCGAGAATCAAGGCCAGGCGCGCCTTGGAGATGCCGAGATGGGAAATCATGCGGGTATTCTAGCAATGCGTCGTCATGGGGACTTGAGCGGCGCGTAAACCGCCCCATACTGCAGCGATGAGCGCCCCCGTCCCGGAACTTTCCCTCGATCGCCCTGCCGGCGAACGCCCGACCTCGCAGGTGCTCGCGCGCCTCGTGCCCTTCCTGAAGCCGTATTGGCTGCGCATCGTGCTGGCCATGAGCTGCCTGTTGACGGCGAAGTTGGCCGGGCTGGCGGTCCCGATGCTGCTGAAGAAGCTGATCGACGATCTGGGCATCGATCCGACGCCGGCCCTGATTCCGGTGGCGCTGCTGCTGGCCTATGGCGCCGCACGCCTGTCCGAACGCGTATTCACCGAAATGCGCCAGATCGTCTTCGCACGGGTGATGGCACGCAGTTCGCGCATGGTCATGCTGTCGGTGTTCCGGCACCTGCACGCGTTGTCACTGCGTTTCCACCTGAACCGGCGCACGGGCGGAGTCACGCGCGACGTCGAGCGCGGCGGCAGCGCCATTGCCGACCTGCTCGACTGGACGCTGTACACGATCGTGCCGACCATCATCGAAGTCGTGCTAGTCACCGCCGTGCTCGTGCTGCTCTACGACATCTGGTTCGCGGTGATCACCCTGTTCGTGCTGGTCGCCTACGTTGCCTGGACGGTGGCCGTGACCGAATGGCGCACCAAGTTCTACCGCGCGGCCGTCGAAGCCGATACCAAGGCCAGCGCCAGCGCGGTCGATTCCCTGCTCAACTACGAAACGGTCAAGTACTTCAACAACGAGGCGCACGAAGCCGAGCGCTACGACCAAAGCCTGCGGCGCATGGAAGAAGCCAACATCAAGAGCTACAAGACGTTGGCTGTGCTGAATGTAGGCCAGGCCGCGGTCATCGCCATCGGCGTCACGGCGCTGATGTGGAAGGCCGCGCACGGCGTGGTCACCGGTACGCTCAGCGTCGGCGACCTCGTCCTGGTCAACGCCTACCTGCTGCAGATGGCCATGCCGCTGAACTACCTCGGCATGATGTATCGCGAGGTCAAGCAGGCCTTGACGAACATCGAACGCCTGTGGGGCCTGCTCGAGGAAAAGCAGGAAGTGCGCGACCAGAGCGGTGCGACGATGCTGAAAACCGCGCAGCCGCGACTGGCGTTCGAGAACGTGCGTTTCTCCTACGATGCGCGGCGCGAGATCCTGCACGGCATCGATTTCGACGTGCCGCCGGGCTATACCGTTGCGGTGGTCGGTCATTCCGGCAGCGGCAAGTCCACGCTCGCTCGTCTGCTGTACCGCTTCTACGACGTCGACAGCGGCCATATCCGCATCGACGGCCAGGACCTGCGCGAGCTGACGCAGGATTCCGTGCGCGGCGCCATCGGCATCGTTCCCCAGGATACCGTGCTGTTCAACGACAGCATCCGCTACAACATCCGCTACGGGCGTCCGACCGCATCGGACGCCGAGGTCGAGGAGGCGGCGAAGGCGGCGCACATCCATCGCTTCATCGAATCGCTGCCCGACGGCTACGACAGCGAGGTCGGCGAACGCGGGCTGAAACTGTCCGGCGGCGAGAAACAGCGTGTGGCCATCGCCCGCGCCCTGCTGAAGAACCCGGCCATCCTGATCTTCGACGAAGCGACTTCGGCGCTGGACTCGGCCAGCGAGAAAGCCATCCAGTCGGAGCTCGATCGCATCGCCGTCGGCCGCACGACCTTGGTGATCGCGCACCGGCTCTCCACGGTGATGGACGCCGACCAGATCCTGGTGATGGACGCGGGACGCATCATCGAGCGCGGCACGCATGCCGAACTGGTGGGTCGCGGCGGGCACTACGCGGCGATGTGGCAGCTGCAGCAGCAGGCGGCCGAGACCGCGGAAACCTGAGCCTGCCCGCTCAGAACGGCAGCGTCATGCCCATGGCCGGGGCCACGAGCCAGAACACGATGCCGACGGCGATGATCGCCAGGGTCAGCTTCACGAGGAACTTGGCGATCTTGAACATCAGGTACAGGAGCAGCAGCAACGCCGCTATCGCCAACCACGTCATGTTTCGTTTCACTCGCAGGGTTTCGGTCCGAGTCTAGCGTAACCCGCCGCGGGGCTTGTGGTAAGTTCGGACATCCCGAATCGGTCGAGGGTGGGAATGGCTCTGCAACCGGGCGAAATGCGTGCTTCCGGCCGCCGGCTTTCGTTGTGCGCACCCCTCGCGCTCTGCCTGCTTCTCTCCCATGTTGCCGTCGCCGTGCCGGCCATGCCGAAAACGCAGGCCGAGTACGAGGCCTTCCGCGCGCAACAGAGCGAAGCGAGCAACAAGGCCTACCAGCTCGGCGACTACGACCTGTGCCGCACCATCGAACAGTCCGCCCTGGTCGCTGCGCGCCGTTTCGGCGATCGCAAGGAGGAAGCGATGTCGATCTACGGCATCGCCCTCGTCGATCTCGCGACCGGCAAGCCGCAGGATGCCGAAAGACGATTCCGCGAAAGTATCGTCGTCTGGAAAAGCATCGGAGACCAGAAGGGCCTGGCGCTCTCGCTGCGCGGGCTGGGTCGTGTACTGGAGAACACTGGTCGCTTGCCGGAGGCGGCGGAAGTCCAGGTGACGGCTCTCGAACTGCTGCTCAAGTTCGGCAAACCGATCGACCAGTCTGAGAGCTATTATTCCCTCGCGCGCTTGTTCCTGAACCTCGAGAACTACCCCGCCGCCCTGCATGGCGTCGATCGCGCGATCGCGTTGATGGGCGCCTCGCCCCCGGATTTTCCGCTCGGCCTGAACCTCGGCCTGCGTTCCGCCGTCTTGCGCGAGCTGGGGCGCAAGGAAGAAGCGCTGAAGGATGCGGAAGCGGCGATGGCGGCGTTCGAACGCAACCAGAGCAAGGTCGGCGTCGCCATCGCGCAACTGGCGCTCGGTCATTCGCTCGCACTGAACGGACAGGTCGACCGCGGCCTCGAGACGCTGCGTGCGGGCGAGAGAACCGCGAAGGAGCTGAATGAGGCGATGCTGCGCTGCGACCTGCTGCTGGCCGAAGGGGGCGTGCTGGTACGCGCGAACCGTTACGAAGAGTCACTGGCACCGCTCGACACCGCGCTCGGCATCGCCACCGAACTGTCGCTGGACCAGCAGCTCAGGAACATCCAGCTGGAACGCGAGAAGGCTTTTTCCGGACTGGACCGACCTGCGGACGCCTTGGCCGCCAGCAAGGCGGCGTTCCAGGCGCAGACGCGGCTGGCGCGACTCGACCAGATCGGCCAGCTCGCCGGACGCAGCGCGGAATCGCAACTCACCGCGGTCAACAGCCGCTTCCTGTCGCTGGATCCTGCGACGCGCGCCAGTCAGCCCGTGCTCGCGCCGATCACGGCGAAAACCACGCCCCTCTGGTGGTGGTGGGCCGGTGGCCTGGCCCTGGCCGCGATTCTGGGCTGGGGCGTTCGCCTGATAATGCGCCTGCGCCACAAGAATCGCCGCATGCGCGACGACCAACGCGCGCTGGCCGATGCACACGAGCAGTTGCAGGATCGTTCGGCGCAACTGCAGCGACAGGTCAGCATGGATCCCCTGACCGGCACCTTGTCGCGACGCGCCTTCGCCGAAGAGCTCGCCGCGCTGCTGCAATACTCGCAGTCGATCGGTCGGCCGGTGACGCTGATGGTGTTCGATCTCGATCACTTCAAGCAGATCAACGACCGCCACGGACACCTGACCGGCGATGCGGCCCTCAAACTGCTGGTCGGGCTCGTGCGGGAACAGCTCGACAGCGACGACCTGTTCGGCCGGTTCGGCGGCGACGAGTTCCTGATCGCCAGTCGCGAGCCGGAGGCCGAGGTCGCGGCCATGGCCGAACGCATCCGTTCCGCCGTCGAACAGCGATCCACCGCACCAGATTCGGCGCTGCCGCCACTGAGTGTCAGCATCGGCCTCGCGCACGCCACGCGCGGGACCGGCTACGACGCCGAACAGCTCTTCCTGCGCGCCGATGCCGCGCTGTACGAAGCCAAGGCGGCCGGGCGGAATCGCGTGGCCCTGGGCAGGATCGGACAGGCCGCGCCGGGCGACCCGCGCTCGCTGCTGCTGTCGGCGGGAAAGGATTGACGACGATGAGCGCCCTCCGAACTCGCCGAACCCTGCATGCATGCGCGCAGGCTCCAACATCGATGGCGCATCGCAGCGTCCGACGGGTGATGTGCCTCGCCCTTGTCTTGCTGATGCTTCCGGCCGCCGGCCTCGCGCAGCAGGGTGGACCGGACCGTCCTCCACCTCCACCACCGCCGCCGCACGACGGAAGGCCGCCTCCGCCGCCGCCTCCGCCGCCGAGGATTTCCCTACCCCCGAGGCACGACGAAAGCGCGCCCGTTGGCGAGGTGCCGGCGCCAACGTTGCCGGCGAATGCTCCCGAAGCTGCGGTGCCGTTGCCGCAAGCATCGCCATCGGCATCCGGCGAAACGGCGCGCACCGATTCCGATGAGTTGCTGGCCGCGCGACAGGCGGGCGACAGCGACATGCTCGGCCGCGCCCTGATCCGCGAGGCGCAGGCGCATCTCGATCAATCCGCGCCGCAGTTCGCACTCGGCCCCTTGCAGGAAGCGGTACGGCTCGCGAACGAAACCGGCGACGACCGGCTCGGGCGGGAAGCGGCCATCCTACTCGCGCAGGCGCATGACAGCCTTGGCGACGCCGCCGCAGCGGCAAGCTGGAACGCGCTGGCCGACGGTTATCGCCAGCGCATTTCGCAATCCGCTTCAGACGCCCCGACCACCGAAACCGCAGGCACGCTCGAACCCACGATAGGCGGGGCCTCGCCAGCGGCCCCGGACGATCGCGCGGCGACCGGAACGGCCTCGACTTTCCGTCATGTCGGCCTGTTGTTGGCCGTCTGCGCCCTGTTGTTGCTGGCCTGGTGGCATAGCCGCCGCCGCGCCGCGGCGCTGAGCGACGAAGCCAAGGCGCTTTCGCGCCAGCAACGACAATTGCGCAGCGCCCACAACCAACTCAAGCAACAGAGCGAAACCCTGCGACAGATGGCGGTGCAGGACGCGCTGACCGGCACGATGAATCGCCAGTCTTTCGCCGCGGCCCTGCAGGAGCTGCTGACGCATGCCGAAGCGCAACGCCAGTCCGTGGCGTTGTTCGTGTTCGACCTCGACCATTTCAAGGACATCAACGATCAGTACGGCCACCTCGCGGGCGACGGCGCGCTGAAGACGCTGGTCGGCATCGTGCGCGAGAACCTCGACAGCGCCGACCTGTTCGGTCGCTTCGGCGGCGACGAGTTCCTGATTTCGCACGCGACCCAGGACAGCGCGCACTCGCTGGCGCTGGCCGAACGGATCCGCGCCGCCGTGGTCTCCCGCTCGACCGCGGCCGGCCCGGGCCGCCCCCCGCTGACGGTGAGCATCGGCATCGCCCATGCGACCCCGGCAAGCGGTTACACGCTCGAAGATCTCTTCCATCGCGCCGACACGGCCCTGTACGCCGCCAAGCGCGCCGGCCGCAATCGCGCCGTGCTCGAGGATCTCGCGCATCCGGCGCCGCCGGGGCACCAGCCGGCGCTCCGGAGCCTGACCTAGGCGTTCGTGGCTGGTCCGGCTCGCGTAAAATAGCCGCTTTCCGCCGCAAGACCCGCCATGCCCGACGCTCCCCGCCCCACCTTCCACGGGTTCGAACAGATACCGCTGCGCGAATACGCAGAGCGCGCCTATCTCGACTATTCGATGTACGTGGTGCTCGACCGCGCCCTGCCCTTCATCGGCGATGGACTCAAACCGGTACAGCGCCGCATCGTGTATGCGATGAGCGAACTGGGCCTGAGCGCGGCATCGAAGCCGAAGAAATCGGCGCGCACCGTCGGCGACGTGATCGGCAAATTCCATCCGCACGGCGACAGCGCCTGCTACGAGGCGCTGGTGCTGATGGCGCAGCCGTTCTCGTACCGTTACCCGCTGATCGAGGGCCAGGGCAACTTCGGTTCGCCGGACGATCCGAAATCCTTCGCCGCGATGCGCTATACCGAATCCAAGCTGACGCCGATAGCGGAAGTGCTGCTGGGCGAACTGGGCCAGGGCACGGTGGACTGGGCGCCCAATTTCGACGGCACGCTGGAAGAACCCAGCTGGCTGCCCGCGCGTCTGCCGCACTTGCTGCTCAACGGCACCACCGGCATCGCCGTGGGCATGGCGACGGACGTACCGCCGCACAACCTCAACGAAGTGGTCAGCGCCTGCGTGCGCTTGCTCGACGACCCCGACGCCAGCGTGCGCGACTTGTGCGAACACGTGCGCGGCCCGGACTATCCGACCGCGGCAGAGATCATCACACCGACACGCGATCTGGCCGCGATGTACGAAACCGGCCTCGGCAGCGTGCGCGCCCGCGCCGTGTATTCGCGCGAGCAAGCGAACCTGGTCGTCACCGCCCTGCCCTACCAGGTTTCTCCGTCGAAGATCATGGAGCAGATCGCGCAGCAGATGCGCGCGAAGAAATTGCCGTGGCTGGAAGACCTGCGCGACGAGTCCGACCACGAGAACCCGGTGCGCATCGTGCTGGTACCGCGCTCCAATCGCGTCGACGTCGACGCCTTGATGGGTCATCTGTTCGCGACGACGGACCTGGAAAAGAGTTTCCGCGTCAACTTCAACATCATCGGCCTCGACGGCCGCCCGCAGGTCAAGGACCTGAAGTCCCTGCTCAGCGAATGGCTGCTGTTCCGCACCGACACGCTGGTCCGCCGACTCCGCCATCGCCTCGACAAGGTCGAGCGCCGCCTGCACTTGCTCGACGGCCTGCTGATCGCCTTCCTGAACCTGGACGAGGTCATCCGCATCATCCGCACCGAGGACGAACCCCGCGCCGCCCTGATCGCGCGATTCGGACTGAGCGAGGAACAGGCCGACTACATCCTCGACACCAAGCTCAAGCAGTTGGCGCGGCTCGAGGAGATGAGGATCCGTGGCGAACAGGCCGAACTGGCCAAGGAGCGCGAGCAACTCATCGCCACGCTCGGTTCCAAGAGCAAACTCAAGAAGCTGCTGAAGGACGAGTTGCTGGCGGACGCGAAGAAATTCGGCGACGCGCGTCGTTCGCCCCTGGTGCAACGCGATGCCGCCCAGGCCATCAGCGAAACCGAGCTCGTGGCCAGCGAACCGGTCACCGTCGTGCTTTCCACGAAGGGTTGGGTACGCTCGGCCAAAGGCCACGACATCGATGCGGCGACGCTCAGTTACCGCGAAGGCGACAAGCTGCTGCAGGCCGTACGCGGCCGCAGCACGCAACAGGCCGCCTTCCTCGACTCCACTGGCCGCAGCTATTCCGCGCTGGCCCATACGCTACCCTCGGCGCGCGGCAACGGCGAACCGCTGACCGGCCGCTTTTCGCCCGCCGCGGGCGCCAGTTTCGTCGGCGCCGCGATCGCCGACGACGATGCGCGCTTCCTCGTGGCGTCGAGTTTCGGATACGGCTTCGTCACCCGCTTCGAGAACTTCACCGGGCGCAACAAGGCCGGCAAACAGTTGATCAACGCCGACGACGCGGCCGACATCCTGCCGCCCGCGCCGGTCAACGATGCGGCCAGCGACTGGATCGTTTCGGTGACGTCGAGCGGCCACCTGCTCGCCTTCCCGATCAGCGAACTGCCCGAACTCGACAAGGGCAAGGGCAACAAGCTGATCCAGATTCCGCCAGCGAAACTGAAGTCCGGCGAAGAGAAGGTCCTCGCCGTCGCCAGCGTGCGCCAGGGCGGCGAAGTGACCTTGCACTGCGGCCAGCGCAAGCTGGTGCTTTCCTGGCGCGACCTGCAGGCCTATGAAGGCAGCCGCGCCGCGCGAGGGAATCTGCTGCCGCGCGGCTTCCAGCGCGTGGACCGCATCGAAGTGGCTTGAACGGAAACCGATCGATGGCACAGGAATCCCTGACAGAACTCCTGCGTCGCGCCGCGACCGAGCCGGCGGCGCGTCCGGCCTTCTACGACGCGCTGCTCGCCTCGACCGTGTATGTCATCGGGCGCGTCGGCGACGACGCATCCGCGACTCAGGGCGAAGCCACGCTCGCCGCGGGCGACCAGGTGCAATTGCAGAACTGGAATCGCCCCGATGGTTCGCCGGTGATCCCCTTCTTCAGTTCGCTCGACACGCTGAGGCAAGGCATCGCCGAAGAATGCCCTTATCTCGCCCTGCCGGCGCGCAGCCTGTTTGAGATGACGCAGGGCGCCGAGCTTGTGCTCGACCCCGGCTCCGACTACGGCAAGGAGTTCACGCCGGACGAGATCGGCAACCTGCTGGCGTCGGGCCTGAGCCGCAGCGCCAAGACGCGCACCGTCGAAAAGTCCACGCAAGTCCTGCTCGGGCAACCGGCGCAGCCGCCCGAGGCGATGATGGCCTCGCTGCGTGCGCTGTTCTCGCAGCGCCCGCAGGTGTCGCGTGCCTTCCTCGCGCTCATGCACGACGGCAGCGCCGCCGAGCCGCCGCATCTGGTCATCGGCATCGAGACCGACGACGAGGACGAACGCGTATTCCAGGAAGCCGGCAACGTGGCGGCGGACCAGGCCCGAGGCGAACCCGTGGACCTGGTCCGCGTCAGCGGGCACGACGAGGGCATCGCCTCCTATTTCCTGCGCGACTGCCCGCCTTTCTATCGACGCGAAACGAAGAAGCGCGGCTTCTTCGCTTCGTTGTTCGGCCGGAGCTGAGGCTCGCGTCAGCCCGTCCTGGCCTGCGAGGCCGTCGCGCTTTCGGTTGCGCGCGGCAGGCCCGGTACCAGCATCGGCACGCGACGGCGGTAAGCGTCGTAGCTGTCGCCGAGCTGGTGCACCAGGTCCCGTTCCTCGAACTGGATCGCGACAAGGATATAGAGCGTCATCGCGGTCGCGAACAGCAGATGACCGGCGCTCATGGCGGGACCGCCCCAGAACGCGAGGATGAACCCGAGATAGAGCGGGTGGCGCATGAGGCGATAGAGCCATGGCGTGACGAAGCGCGCCGGGGCGGCGTCACGACCGATGAACTGGCGCCAGACCTGTTTCAAACCGAACAGGTCGAAATGGTCGATCAGGAAGGTCGACAGCAGCACCAGGCCGAAACCTGCGGCGAACACGAACCAACCGATGGCGATGCCCGGCGTACTACTGGCGCTCCAGATCGGCATGGGAATCGGGCGCCACTGCCAGAACATGAACATCAACACGAAGCTGGCCAACAGCACGTAGACGCTGCGCTCGGCCGACTCCGGCAGGTGGCGCTTGAGCCAGGCCTTGAAGCCCATGCGCGCCATCACGCTGTGCTGCAGACCGAATGCGAGGATCAGCAGCAGGTCGATGGCGATCGCCACGCCCATTGGCGATGAGACGCCGCCATGGTCGATCGAATGCGGGACCCATTGAGGCAGCATCGGCAGCATGCCCGCCAGCGGCGTCGCCTGCAGATTGCCGACGAAGGCGATCAGGTAGAGGAAGGTGGCGAAGAAGACGGCGTAAGTCGCCACGCCGAACAGAAGTATCGCAAAGCGTTTCATCATGGATTTCCCGTATGGTCGAAAGCGATCGCCGCCGCCCGCAAGGACAGCGCCGACAGCAGGGCCATCCTCGGCTTTGCGCTCCCGATCGACTTCGGCAAGCCTGCCCAGATTGAGCCGGTGCCTTGCCTATTTCCTCGTGGAACGCGCGGGGAGATGCCGGCGATCGTCGCTGCCAGACTAGGCGCCGACCCGGCCTCGGCCCATGGGCCGCTTGCCTCATTTCGCGCCGACCAGCCCTCGTCACCCGGGACGGATGTCCCGGTTTGGTTCAGCCTGTCCCGGTTTCGGCGTCGGCCGCGTTGATCGCGCCGGTCTTCACGATCGCCTGGGCCCGGCTCGACACGCCGAGTTTGCGATAGACGCTGGAAAGATGGTTCCGCACGGTCTTTTCGCTGATGAAAATAGCGGTTCCGATCTCGGCATTGGTCTTGCCGGCGCGCAGCAGGTCGAGGATGCGGCGTTCGCGCTTGGTCAACGCGGCCGCGTCGGCCGGACGGGAGTCGGCGCGCGCGACCCCGGTGAACTCGCGTACCGCGCGCTGGAATTCCTGCCAGGCCGGTTCGTGCTCGAGCAACACGTGATTGCGCGAATCGAGTTCGACGAACTGCGCGCCAGGGATGCCGGCGGCCAACAGCTTGCCCTCGGAGAAACCCACGACCTCGTCGTGACGCGCATGAAGCACCAGGGTCGGCACCTTGACCCGCGGCAACAGCTCGACGATGTCGATGCTTCCCCGCTCGTGCAACAGGCGCAGAGCCATCTCGGGCGAAACCGTGGTGCGCGCCAGCTCGTTGAACCAATCCAGTTGCTCGTGGCTGCCGCCAGGTACGAAACGCGCGGTGAATACCTGTCGGAACATCGGGTTGCGGCTACCCCAGCCGAGCCTGACCATTTCGACCAGGGCACGAAAGTGCTCGGCCGAACTGCCGCCGCGCACGAGGCCGCCGCGCGCGTAGCCGCCGTAGAGGATCAGGTGCGAAACGCGCTCGGGATACTTGATCGAATAGCGAATCGCCGCGGCCGCACCCTGCGATATGCCGAGCAGCACATGAGGGCCGGCGATGCCCGCGGCATCGACCACCGTCTCCAGATCCCCCAGCCAGTGCCGCTCGGACACGTCCTCGACCTGCCAATCCGACAGACCGCAACCGCGTTCGTCGAACCGTATGAAATCGAAATGCCGCGTCAGGAAAGCGACCCAATGCCGCCAGACGGGATTTTCGAGATCGTGCCGCAGATGGCTCAGCCAATTCGACGCCTTGACCAGCACCGGGCCGCTGCCGCTGCGCGCCCAGGCGAGCTGCACGTGGTCGGAGGTTCGGGCGATGTGAATACGCTGCTGCATCGGGCGGGTCGTGGAGGGCGGCGAGGCCATGTTAGCGCTCGCCCCGATAGCACGCGAAAACGCGCGGTTTCAGGCCTCGCACCGAGCCCTGCAGCCATGTGTTTCAACGATTCCGCGCGGATCGCGCCGTTTTTCCGGTACTGCGACGCCGCTTTTCCCCACTGGCGCGGGACGCCGCGATGCCGAGCAGACGCCGGAACGTCGGACACTCCAGGTGGCTGGCGGCCGGGCAGACCGCGGCATGGCGCAGACCGTCGCGCATCGCGCTCATTCTGCGGATGGTCGCGTCCAGCGCGTCGGCCTTGGAGACAAGCAGTTTGCGATCTATTTTCGGGCGCCCGCCGGTCGCGAACATGCGCGCGATCTCGTCGAGCGAAAAACCGGCGGAGCGCCCCAACGCGATCAAGGCCAGGCGATCGAGCACGTTCGCGCCGAAAACGCGCCGCAGGCCATGGCGGCCGACCGAGACGATCAGGCGCTTTTCCTCGTAGAAACGCAGCGTCGAGGCCGGAATGCCGGATCGCTTGGCGACTTCGGCGATGTCCATCCGGACCCCTTGACTTCAAGTTGACTTGAAGTGGCACTCTGCTCCGCGTGAGGCCGAAAGGCAAGCGAAGGAGATTCGCGTGGATTCCATCCCATGCATCGCATTGGGCATCCTGGCGACGGCGCTGCTCGATGCGTGGACCTTGATGCGTCGGCGGCTGCTCGGTACGCCGCTGCCGAACTACCGTCTGGTCGGACGGTGGCTGGCGCACATGCAGCGAGGCCGATTCCGGCACGATGCCATCGCGAGCGCCACGCCGAAGCGCGGCGAGCAGGCGATCGGCTGGATCGCCCACTACCTGACCGGCATCGCCTTCGCCACGCTGCTGCTGGCCCTCGCGGGAATGGATTGGCTCCGCCACCCCACGCTCGCCGGGGCAATGGGCATCGGCTTCGTAAGCGTGCTGGCGCCTTTCCTGCTGATGCAGCCGGGCATGGGAATGGGCATCGCCGCTGCGCGCACGCCGCATCCGAATCGCGCGCGCCTGCAAAGCCTGTCCATGCATGCGGCCTTCGGATTCTGCCTCTATTTCGCCGGCCGGATTCTCGGCCTACCGTCGCTCCTCTGACCCTTCATTTCATCGCAAGGAAACAACCATGCGCATCCCCGCCCGCTACTCGCCGATCCTATTCGGCGCCCTGCTCTCGGCCATCATGGTCGCGATCGTGTCGGCCTTCGTGCTGGCGATCAACCACGGCATCCACGCCGGCTTCGCCGCGCAATGGGCCAGGAGCTGCCTGACGACCTGGCCCGTCGCCTTCCTGTCGGTCACGCTGATCGCGCCCTGGGTTCGACGCGTCGTAGCGCGCATGACCGTTTGATCACCGCTTCGGATACAGCAAGGTCAACGTAAAACGCAGGCCCCAATCGGCGGCCCCGGGCGTCGATTCCAGATAGCGGAAAACACCGCCCTGGATACTGAACATCTGGCGCCGCGCCGGAATCACCTGGCTGATGCCAAGATGCAACGGTGCGGTCCAGTCCTGCGATTCCCAATCGTAGGACGCCTCCAGGCTCATCGACACGGTTCGGCCCGGGCTGATGCGCTTGGCGACGAATGGCTGCAGATAGGTCGCGTTGATGTCGCGATCGTCGCCACCGCCGACCGATACCAGGTGGTTGGCAAGGCCGCCATACGTCCACCCGTCGCGTGTCTGCCGCAACGCGACGACGGTCGGGCCGATCGCCCAGCGATCGCTTCCCAGCCGTTCGTCGCTGGCCGTGGGCAACAGGAACGCCGGGCCGATACCCCAGGTCCATCCGGAGGGCGTCAGTTCTTTCGGAGAAAAGAACAGGCTCTGCAGCGTATTGCCGACACCGGCCTGGCGGCTGCCGTCCGGAAAGACGTCCTGCTGGTCGATGATCGGAACGATGGTGCGCGAGATCAGGTTCCAGTCCTCGCCGATCGACATCGGGATCACGGGCTGCACGTTCAGCCGCAGGCGCTCGCCTTCGCCATCCAATCCCGCGCCGCGCTCGAAGTTGAACTGCATCGGCACGCTGATCAGGCTGGAGATCGGGTTGGATAGTTGCTTGGCGACGTCGTCGACATCCTGCGCCAGGCAGGACGTGCCGGCCGACAGCAGCATCAGCGTCATCAGTAGACGTTTCATGTTTTTTCCACGAGTAGGTCGGCGCCGTCGGCAAGCGACGGCGCCGTGGTCGAAAGAATCAAGCCGCGGAGAGCTTCGCAGCGCTCGCAAAACGCGGGAACAGGGCCAGCGCGTTGTCGTGGTCGATGGCCTGGCGCGTGGCGTCGTCGAGCACGCGGCTCGCTTCCAGCATCCGGGTTTCCATGCCCACCACCTTCTCCGGCACCATCGGATAGTCGCTGCCGAACAGGATATGGCTGGTCGGCACGAACTGGCGCAGGGCGGCCAGCGTCGTTTCGGACGTCGACAACGTGGTGTCGTAGTAGAGCTTCTGCAGGTAGTGCATCGTGCCGAGCGGGATGTTGTCGGCGACGCCCGGAATCTCCTCGCCGAACTTCAGGCGCAGAGAGATGTAGGGAATCGTTCCGCCCGCGTGCGAAATGATGTAGCGGATGTTCGGGTACCGATGCAGGGTTCCGCTGAGCAGGAGGTTGGCGACCGCGCGGCTGGTGTCGGCGACGAACTCCACCAAACCCCAAGGAACGGTCAGTTTCGGCACGGTCGCGCCCGGCGGCGCCGTGCAGGGATGGATCAGCACCACGGCCTTTCGACGATCCAGTTCCTGGAAGACTTCCTCGAAAGCCGGATCGCCCGGATACTGATCGCCGAAACTCGAGTACATGATGACGCCGTCGAGCTTGAGCGTGTCGAAGGCGTATTCGATCTCGCGCAGCGTCGCTTTGACGTCGGGCATGGGCAGCGTGGCGAAGGCGCCGAAGCGCGCGGGATCGTCCCGCACGATGCCGGCGGCGAACTCGTTGCCATGGCGGGCCCAGCGCGCGGCTTCGGCGCGATCGCCCCAGAACACCTGCGGCACGACCGAACCGACGACGCGCGCGATGCCGTTGCGCTCCATCACCTCGCGGGCGATGTCGATGTTCCATTCGTGCAGTACGGGACCGCCGGTCCAGTTGATGCCCTGGCGCTTGAGTTCGGCCAGGTAGTCGGGCGGAAGGAAATGGTGATGCACGTCGATGCGTTGCGGACGGTAAGTCATGGGATGTCTCCGATTGAGTTGGGGGATGAGCGCGGACGCGCTTACCAGTGGAAGGCGACGCCGATGGCCGGGCCGCTGAAGCTGATGTTTTCGATGGCGCGGTCTTCGCCGAACTCGTAAGCGAGATGGCGCCAGACCAGGAAGGTTTCGCCCCAGCGCGCCGAGTAGCCGATGCCGGCGGCGGCCTGCCAGGTGAAGTCCGAAGCGCCAGCACCGGCATCGATGTAGTACGGAACGAACCATTGCTGGCGTTCGCCGAAGGAATGGCGGCCCTTGACGCCGACGATGCCGTCCCAGCCCTGCTTGCCGGCACTACCGCTCCCCTGCCCCATCGGAGGCGGCAACGGGCCCATCGGCGTTTCGAAACGCCATTCGAGTTCGCCCTCGGCATCGAGCAGGCGCGCGCCACCGAACACATCGAACTGGCTCGACTTCGTGGAGATCGCGCGGTAGTTGGCGGCGACGGTGAAGGCGGTGGCGTTCACGTCGAGCGAGGCGTCGGCGGTCACGCCGGGCGGCAGCGGTAGCGTGCCGTGAGCCAGCGCCGTCGAATCGGCGATCGAGTCGCCGATGTTCATGTGCACTACGTCGACGAAGAAGCCCCAACGTCCCTTCTGCGCTTCGAAGCTGCCCATCGCGGCGAACTTCAGGTTCTTCATCAGTTCGTCGGCGTCAACGTCGATCCGGCCGCCAGCCGGAACGTCGACACGCAGTTCGCCGGTGATTTCCGGCAGAAAGGCATAGACCGACGCGCGGTATTGCCAGTCGGTTTCCGCAGCGGCGGCATGAGCGGACGGGGCGAGGCCGAAGGCGGCGAAGAGCGCCAGCGGCAGGCCTGGGGATGGCAGGGTGCTATTGCGTTTCATGGTGTCGCTCCTTGGAAGGTGGTCCCTCCAGAGCAACGCCCATGCCAGTCATCGCCTGTCGATGCCGATCAGGCGCAAGTCATTGCAGGGAAAAGAGTATTTCGGTTTTCACCGCTGCGTACACGCAGCTTCCTAGCGAGGACGCTGGTCGATTTCGACCAACATTGGTGGCTCGCAACCAACGCCGGATCGCCGGCACTCCTCAGGCTTCGTCGGCGCGCGCCAGCCCGTACTTGTCCAGGCGTGAGCGCAGTTGCGCGCGCGTCAATCCGAGCAGACGCGCGGCCTTGGACTTGTTGTCGCCGCTGCGCGCCAAGGCCTGCACGATCATCTCGCGTTCGGTCGAGGGAAGATCGCGAGTGGCTGACTGCTCCGCGGCGTCGAGCCGCCCGGGTTCCGACGACATCGTCAGCGGCAGGTGCTCGATCGTGATCGGTCCGCCCTGGCTCAGGATCACCGCACGCTCGATCACGTTGCGCAGTTCGCGCACGTTGCCCGGCCAGCGATAGGCGGCGAGGCGCTGACGCGCCTCCCTGGAAATGCCGGAGGCGGGGCGACCGATGTTGCGGCCGATTTCCTCCAGGAATGCATCGACCATGACGGGAATGTCGTCGGCGCGCTCGCGCAGGGGCGGCAACTCGATATCGAACACGGCAAGGCGGTAATAGAGATCTTCGCGGAACAGGCCGCGCGATATCGCCAGCTTCAGGTCGCGATTGGTCGCCGCCAGGACGCGGATGTCGGCCCTCAAGGTACGGCTGCCGCCAAGACGCTGGAACTCGCGCTCCTGCAGCACACGCAGGAGCTTGGCCTGCACCACCGCGCTCATCTCGCCGACTTCGTCGAGGAACAGCACGCCGCCGGTGGCCTGTTCTATGCGTCCGGCGCGCGTGGCCTGCGCCCCGGTGAACGCACCCCGTTCGTGCCCGAACAATTCGGATTCCAGCAGCTGCTCAGGCAAGGCCGCGCAGTTGATCGCGATGAAAGGCCCCTCCTTGCGCGTGGAGCCGCGGTGGATGAAGCGCGCCACCACTTCCTTGCCCGTACCCGACTCGCCGGTGAGCAAAACCGTGGTATCCGTGGGCGATACCTTGGCCGCCTGCGCCAGAACGTCGCGCCAGGACCGGGAGATACCCAGTACCGGGTGCGAACTCAGGCTTCGCACCTCGTCCGACAGCACTTGCACGCGCTGCTCGAGCGCGTTCGCCCGCTCCTGCGCCGCGGCGCTGCGCATCGTTTCCTCGGCCAGGTCGGTCGCCAGTTGTTCGTGCGCAAGCGCGATGGCCGCCAGTTCCGCGATCGCGTGCAACGCATGACCGTGCTCGACCGTGAACGCGGCGCGCCGACGCGAAACCAGCAGCACCGAACCCAGGCGCACGCCATCGTGCCCCACCGGCACGCGCAGGGCCGAACGATAGCCGCGTTCCAGCGTCATGCGATCGAGCGGGTAAGCCAGGTCGAGGCCGGTTTCGACGTCGTCCACGAGAACCATGAAGCGATCCGCGTCCGGCCAGAAAATCGGGGAAAAGCCGCTACGCGGAAAGATCCTCCCCACCAGTTCCTTCGGCTCGCCTTCGCCGGCGGCCGCGACCGCGCGCGCCGTACCGTCGCCCTGCAACCGGATGATGCCCATCGCGTCGAACGGCGCGACGGCGCGGCAGGCATCGGCGACGCGATCCCAGACCTCGCGCACCTCCAGCGACCCGGCGATCGCACGGGCCACTGCGGCAAGCGCCGCCTGTTGATCGCCATGTCCCCTGCCCGTCATGCCGCGATCATAGCGCCGCGCGACGGGCGGGCGGAAAGCCCCCTTCGCTGCCCTCAGGCCGAGCGACGAGCCGGCATGAAGCCGGGGCGGCGCAACAACAGGGCCGACACCAGCGAGACCAGGACGCCCACCGGGAAAATCTCGGTGAAGATCATCAGCAGGCGCCAGAGCGGCTTGGCATACAGCACTTTGAACTCGGCCAGTTCGGCCGCCATTTTCGCGATGGCTTCGGCGCTCTGGCCCTCGGCCCTGGCCTGTTCGAGCACGTAGTTCGAGTAGGCGGTGACGAAGTCGGCGCCCGTGATCGCCTGCGACGCTTCCCAGGCCGCCACGTAGAACAGGCCGGCGATGAAGCTGATCGCCACGCCCATGCCGAACGCCGGCCAGAAGCGGATGACCCCGCCCAGATCGCGGTCCCGATATTGCTTGATGCCGACGAAGACCGTGCTGAGGGCGATCAGCATGATCGTGTAACCGATCAGCATGCCGTATTCGAAATGCGGCTCGTCGCCTGCCGAGACGAACAGGGTGAAATCGATGATGCCGACGATCAGGCCCGCAATCAGGCCGTACTTCAGGATGCTCCGGAACATGAGTGTCGCTCTCCGCCATGGGTGAAGGCTGCCATTGACGCCGACGTCGACGCCGTCGGCAATCACCCGAACGGGTGATTCTGGTCGAATCACCCGCTTTCCACGCCCTGCCCGGCCCGACCGCCGGCCTGAACCATCATACGGCGGCGAGATGCACGTCCTTCACCGCGCGGCCGGAGGGGTCGGCCATCTTCGCGAAAGCGGCATCCCATTCCAGCGCCACCGGCGACGAGCAGGCGATGGACTTGCCGCCCGGCACGGTACGCGCGCAGGCCTCGCCCGGGAACTCGCGCTCGAACAGCTCGCGATACCAGTAGGCCTCCTTCGTCAGCGGTGTGTTGATCGGGAAGCGCAGGGGTGCCTGGGCCATCATCGCGTCGCTGACGTAAGCCTCGGCTTTCGCTTTCAGGCCGTCGATCCAGCCATAGCCGACGCCATCGCTGAACTGCTCCTTCTGCCGCCACAGGATTTCCTTCGGCAAGGCGCCTTCGAAGGCTTCGCGCAGCACGGCTTTTTCGATCCTGCCCTTGCCCGCCATCTTGGCCGTCGCGTCCATGCTCATGGCGAGGTCGAGGAACTCGAGGTCCAGGAAAGGCACGCGCGCCTCCACGCCCCAGGCCATCATCGCCTTGTTCGCGCGCAGGCAATCGTACTGGTGCAAGGCACCGATCTTGCGCACGCATTCTTCGTGGAACGCGCGGGCATCGGGCGCCTTGTGGAAATAAAGATAGCCGCCGAAGATCTCGTCGCTGCCCTCGCCCGACAGCACCATCTTCACGCCCATGGCCTTGATGCGGCGCGCGAGCAGATACATCGGCGTCGACGCGCGGATCGTGGTGACATCGTAACTCTCGATGTGGCGGATCACGTCCGGCAAGGCATCCAAGCCCTCCTCGAAGCGATAGGTGAAGCCGTGGTGCACGGTGCCCAGGGCTTTCGCCGCGACCTCGGCTGCCGCGAGATCGGGCGAGCCTTCCAGGCCGATCGCGAACGAATGCAGGCGCGGCCACCAGGCCTCGGCGCGATCGTCTTCCTCGACGCGCTGGCGGGCGAATCGCGCGGCGCAGGCCGCGACCAGCGAAGAATCCAGACCACCCGACAGCAGCACGCCATAGGGCACGTCGGTCATCAACTGGCGATGCACGGCCTGCTCGAAGCCTTCCCGCAATTGCTGCGGCGAGACCGACTTGCCGACGACCGCGTCGTACTCGCGCCAGTCGCGTGCATGGAAATACTCCAGCTCGCCGGTGGCGCTGTCGTAGACATGGCCGGGCGGGAACGGCGTGACGTCGGCGCAATGACGGGCCAATGCCTTCATTTCCGAGGCGACCCAGAGCCTGCCGTCGCCGTCGTGGCCCCAATAGAGCGGACAGACGCCGAGCGGGTCGCGCGCGATCAGGTAGCGTCCCTGCTGCGAATCCCACAAGGCAAAGGCATAGATGCCGTTCAATCGCGCGACGCCCGCGGCGCCCGCTTCGAGGTAAAGCGCATTGATGACCTCGCAGTCGGAACCGGTCTGGAAATCGTAGGGCTGGGCGAGCGAGCGCTCGAGTTCGCGGTGGTTGTAGATCTCGCCGTTGACGGCCAGGGCGAGGCGACCGTCACCGGACAGCAGGGGCTGCGCACCGCCGGCGGGGTCGACGATCGCCAGGCGCTCGTGCACGAGCAGGCAGCGCGGCTCGCTGTAGACGCCCGACCAGTCGGGGCCGCGATGGCGTTGCCGGGACGAAAGCGACAGGGCCAGCGGACGCAATGGCGTGACGTCGGCGCCGGGGCTGGTATCGAACAAACCGAGGATGGAGCACATGGGCAAGACTCTTATTGGGTAGTGGCAGTGGCTGGAGTTTTCTTTTGAAAGTCCGGCCAGGGATGGCCGGGCTGTTGCGAAGGGAGGCGCATGACCAGAAACAAAAAGGCCCGCACTTCGCAGTGCGGGCCTCGGGATTCGGGGTGGAATGATTCGTCCGCGCCTAATCGCCGTCCCGCCAGAGGGCGTTCCGGTTATTCGAGTTGCGATTATTGGCGACGAAGCTCATGGCCCGACTATGCGGGGTCGGGCCGGCTGGCGCAAGCCCCCCGGCGATGCGAGCATTCGCCATCCCCACCGGAACCCCGTCCATGGCCCGACCCTTGCGCTGGATCGCCCGAGGCTTCCTGCTGCTGTTGATCGCCTTGCTGCTCGCCTTCCTCGCCGCCTGGTGGATGATGCGCGGCAGCCTGGCGCAGCTCGATGGCGAACTTTCGCTGCCCGGACTCAGTGCGCCGGTGAAAGTGGAACGCGATGCGCTCGGTGTGGTCACCGTGCACGCGGCCAACGAGGTCGACGCGGCTCGCGCCCTGGGCTTCGTGCACGGGCAGGAACGCTTCTTCGAGATGGACTTGCTGCGACGGGCCGCGGCCGGCGAACTGTCCGAGCTGTTCGGCCCGATCGCGATCGAACGCGACAAGTCGGTGCGCGTGCATCGCCTGCGCGAGCGCACGCGCGAGAACATCTCCGCCGTCGCCGGCCAACGCATGCCGGTACTCTCCGCCTATACCGAGGGCGTCAATGCCGGCCTGCACGCGCTGCGCAGCCGCCCCTGGGCCTACCTGCTCCTGCGCAGCGAACCGGTGGACTGGCGCCCGGAAGATACGGCGCTCGCCGGCTTCGCGATGTTCTTCGACTTGCAAGACGAATCGAACTCGCGCGAACTGGCGTTGTGGAAGGTCCGCGAAAACCTGCCCGCCGCCTTGTACGCACTGATCGCCGCCGATGGCACCGAATGGGATGCGCCGATGCTCGGCGAAGCGCGCGGCAATGTCGCGTTGCCCGCTGCGGATCTCGTCGATCTGCGCAAGTTGCCGATGCCCAGCGTCGAGGCCGAGCATGAAATGTCGGAACCGGCCGCGCCTGGCAGCAACAATTTCGCCGTGGACGGCTCGCTCACCGCCGACGGCCGGGCCATCGTCGCCGACGACATGCACCTGGGCCTGCGTGCGCCGAACATCTGGTTCCGTGCGCGCCTGCTCTATTCCGATCCGAAAGCGCCCGGTGGTCGCGTCGACGTTTCCGGCTTCACCCTGCCCGGCATTCCGGCCGTGGTGGTCGGCAGCAATCGCCACGTCGCCTGGGGCTTCACCAACAGCTACGGCGATTGGCTGGATTTCTACGAAGTGCAGTGGACCGACGCGGAGCACACGCGCTATCGCACGCCGGAAGGCGAAGCCGCGATCGAAACGAAGATCGAGCGCATCCGCGTCAAGGGCCAGGCCGCGATCGAATTCCCGGTGCGGGAAACCCGCTGGGGCCCGGTCACGCAGGAACTCGACTCGCGACGCAGTCTCGCGCTGAGCTGGGCCGCGCATCGCCCGGGCGCGTTGAATCTGGATCTGGCGGGACTGGCGGTCGCCGCCGACATCGATGAGCTTCTTTCGCAGGCCGGCCGCGTCGGCATCCCGGCGCAGAATCTCGTCGCCGGCGACAGTACCGGGCGCATCGCCTGGCGCCTGACCGCGCAGATGCCGCGGCGCGCGAGCGAATGCGACATGCGTTCGCCGGTCGAACCGGAAGACCGCTGCGATTGGCAGGGCTGGCGCGCGGCCGAGGAAAATCCGCGCATCGTCGACCCGGCCAACCACCGGCTCTGGACCGCGAACGCGCGCGTCGTCGATGGCGAGGCGCTTGCCATCGTTGGCGATGCCGGCTATGCCAATGGCGCGCGCGCCCGGCAGATCCGCGACGGTCTCTTCGCCAAGCAACGTTTCGACGAACGTGGGCTGATGGCCATCCAGCTCGACGACCGCGCCGTGTTCATGCAGCGATGGTGGAAACTGCTGCGAGAACAGTCGCAAGCGGGCAAGGATGCCAGCTGGCGTCAGATCGAAGCGGCCACACGCGAATGGCAAGGTCGGGCGTCGCTGGATTCGGCGAGCTATCGCATCGCGCGCGCCTGGCGGCTGGCCGTGGTCGACCGCATCCGCAAAGGCCTGATGGCGCCAGCGATGGTGAGCCTGGGCAAGGAATTCGTCATGCCGGACCTCCCGCAGATAGAGGGGACCACCTGGCAACTCGTCACGCAGCGGCCGCCGCATCTGTTGCCGCGCCGCTACGAGAGCTGGGACGCGCTATTCCTGGATGCGGCACGCGACGTGGTCGCCGATCTCGGCGCCAAAGGCGATCTCGCGCATCGGAGCTGGGGCGAACGCAATACCGCGCATATCTGCCATCCGGTGTCGCGCGCCCTGCCCAAACTCGCCGAACGCTGGTTGTGCATGCCGCCCGATCCGCTATCCGGCGACGGCAACATGCCGCGCGTGCAAGGCCCTTCGTTCGGCGCGTCCGAGCGCATGGTCGTCGCGCCAGGCCACGAAGAAGACGGCATCATCCACATGCCAGGCGGTCAAAGCGGTCACTTGCTGTCGCCCTTCTGGGGTGCGGGCCACGCGGCCTGGGTTCGTGGCGAACCGACGCCCTTCTTGCCGGGCAAGACGCAACACGCACTGGCGATGAAACCCTGATCCATACCCCGCAGGAACGACGCAAGTCGCGACTGGTTCCGAAAAGGGCCACGGAGCTCGCCCAAACCCACACCCACCGCGCGCGGCGCCCAAGGCTTTGCAAAGACAGGTCGCGACTTGCGTCGCTTCTACGTCAGCAGCTTCTCGACGATCTCCCGATAGATGGCCGGCAAACGCTGCAGCTCGTCCAGCGCGACGTGCTCGTCGACCTTGTGGATGCTGGCGTTGATCGGACCCATCTCGACGACCTCGGCGCCCATCGGCGCGATGAAGCGCGCATCCGACGTACCGCCGCCGGTGTTTTCGTCCGGCACGACGCCGCAGCGGGCGATCATCACCTCGCGCGCGGCGCGGCGCAGCGCGCCTTCGCCAGTCAGGAAAGGCTCGCCACCACGATGCCAGGCGATCGAGTACTCCAGGCCGTGGCGATCGAGCGCGGCGTGCACTTCGCGTTCGAGTTCCGCCGCTCGCCATCCGGGGTTGTAGCGGAAATTGAACACGACTTCGCAGGCGCCGGGGATCACGTTGTTGGCGCCGGTTCCGGCATGGATATTGGAGATCTGGAAACTGGTCGGCGGGAACAGAGCCTCGCCTTCGCGCGGGAAGCCTTCGTCCCAACGCCGGCCGCAGAGTTCGGCCAGCGCCGGCATGGCCTGATGGATCGGATTGCGCGCCTTTTCCGGATAGGCGACATGGCCCTGGATGCCGCGCACGGTCAGTGTTCCGGAAAGCGTGCCGCGCCGCCCGACGCGCAACAGGTCGCCCAGTTTTTCTTTCGAGGAGGGTTCGCCTGTCAGGCAATAGTCGATGTGTTGCCCGGACGCGCGGAAATGTTCGACGACGCGGCGCACGCCATCGATCGCGTCGCCTTCCTCGTCGGACGTCAGCAGCACCGCGACCGTACCGCGGTGTTGCGGATGCGCGGCGACGAATTCTTCCAGCGCCAGTACGAAGGCGGCGACGCTGCCTTTCATGTCGGCCGCGCCGCGACCGTAGAGCTTGCCGTCGCGAATGCTGGGCACGAAAGGATCGCTGGCCCAGGCTTCGACCGGTCCGGTCGGAACGACATCGGTATGGCCGAGGAAAACGAACACCGGCGAACCGCTGCCATGCGCGGCCCAGAGATTCTTCACCGGGCCGAAAGGCAGGTGCTCGATGCGAAAACCGGCGTTGCCCAGGCGCTCCGCGATCAAGGCCTGGCAACCGGCATCGTCCGGCGTCACCGAAGGACGCGCGATCAACTCCCGGGTCAACTCAATTACGTCCTGCATGTCGGCTCCGTGTTGACTCTCTGCATCCCTCTCCCCGCTGGCGGTGAGAGGGGGCTATTTCGCAACCCCGAACCGCAGTTTGTAGGCATTGTCGGTGAAGCCGACGCTGACGGTGCCATCGTCGGTCACCAGCACCGGGCGTTTGACCAGGGCAGGATGCTCCTTCAGCAGCAGCTTCCATTCCGGATCGCTGCCCGGCGACTTGCGCGAATCGGGCAGCTGACGCCACGTGGTACTGGCCTTGTTGATGAGATTCTCCCAACCGCCAAGCTGGCCGGCCCAGGCCTTGAGCGTTTCCGGCGGCACCCGGTTGGCGCGGTAATCGATGAATTCATGCGCGACATCGAAACGCGCGAGCCAGTTGCGCGCCTTCTTCGTCGTGTCGCAACTGTCGAGGCCATAGAGTGCCGTCATTTCTCGTCGCTCCGGGTCAGGTGGCGGCTCGCCGGGCGCCATCGCAGCGGCGTATGAGATCTTCCGCAATCTGGTTCCGAACGAACAAATCGAACGTGAACCATTTCCTCTGCGGCACGAACACCAGTTCATCGCCGAACTTCCAGGGCTTGCGCAAACGCAGGATCAGCCTTGGCGGGTAAAAATGGGCTGCCAGGCTGACATTCATCACATCGGACAAGAGAATCCTCTGCTCGATGCCGGATCTCCGGACGCACAGGAAATCGCCGCCATCGAGCACTTCATCCGCCAGGACCCATAACACCTTCCAAAACATCGCCACGAAGACGACGACCATGATCAAAGGCATGGCGAGGAATTCAAGCAGCTTTTCCAGCGGCATCTGACCCCGTTGGAACAGCACTACGCACCATACGATGTGCAACAGAAGAACCCCCAACCAAAACGCAGGGAAGACGCGCTTTATCCAGAATGTATTCTTCGACGAGAGAGACTTCACTCCGCCGCACCCCGCAGCAACTCGTTCACCGAGGTCTTGCTGCGCGTCTTCTCGTCCACCTGCTTGACGATGACGGCGCAGTACAGCGAGTACTTGCCGTCGCTCGATGGCAGCGAACCGGAAACGACGACACTGCCGGCCGGCACGCGTCCGTAGCTGATCTCGCCGGTAGCCCGGTTGTAGATGCGCGTACTCTGACCGATGAAGACGCCCATGCCGATCACGCTGCCGCGCTCGACCACGACGCCTTCGACGACTTCCGAGCGCGCGCCGATGAAGCAATCGTCCTCGATGATGGTCGGGCCAGCCTGCAGCGGTTCGAGCACGCCGCCGATTCCGGCGCCGCCGGAAAGATGGCAACGCGCGCCGACCTGCGCGCAGGAACCGACCGTGGCCCAGGTATCGACCATCGTGCCGGCGCCGACATGCGCGCCTATATTGACGAAACTCGGCATTAGCACGACATCCTTGCCGATATGCGCACCACGACGAACCACAGCGCCCGGCACGACGCGGACGCCGAGACCGCGGAAGGCCGATTCGTCGAACCCTTCGAAGCGCAGCGGCACCTTGTCCCAGTACGGACCCGGCGCGCCTTGCATCAGGCTCATGTCGTTGCAACGGAAGTACAGCAGTACCGCCTTCTTCAGCCACTGGTTGACCTGCCAGCCATCCGCGCCTGGTTCGGCCACCCGCGCTTCGCCAGATTCAAGCAAGGCGATCGCGCGCTCGACGGCGGGCCGCGTGGAGCGATCGATCTCCTCCGCGGTCAGCGTGGCGCGTCGATCGAACGCATCCTCGATCGCGGCGCGCAGGCCGGCCTCAGCGGGGTTTGCTCTTTCCATGCTCGTGATCTCCTTCGGCGCAGGCCGCCAGGGCCTCGCGCAATGCCTGTAATGATGCCGCATCCTGCGGCGCGCGGTCGTCCCGGTCGCTCAGGAGAAAGAAATCCTCGACCCGTTCGCCGAAGGTGGCGATGCGCGCATCGTGCACGCGTAGGCCATGCAGGCGCAGCGTGTAGGCGATATCCGCCAGCAGGCCCGGGCGGTCGGTGCAGACCAGGCTCAGGCGCATGCGCCTGCCCTCTTCCACCGTGTCGAACTCGACGCGCACCGGCACGCGAAAATGGCGCAGCTGCCGGGGCAGCGCGCGCTTGGCCGGCTTGACGATGGCCGGATCGCGCAAGGCGCCCAACAGGGTCTGGGCGATGCGCACCGGCTCTACCGCATGGTTGCCGGCCTGCACCTGGAAATTGTCCAGCGCATGGCCGTCGCTCGCGGTCAGGATGCGCGCGTCGAGCACGCTCAATCCGAGCCGGTCGAGCGTAGCGACCAGGGCTGCGAACAGGCCGTTGCGATCCGGCGTGCGTACGAAGACCTCGTAGCTCCCGACGGTTTCATGGCTGCGCACGAGCACCTGCGAGGCATGCGAGGGGTGCGCGAGGATGCCCTGCGTCTGCCAGACGAGTTGCTCGGGCCGATAGCGCAGGAAAGCTTCGTCGGGGAAGGTTTCCCACAACGCGACTATCGCCGCTTCGTCGAAGCCCTCGTCCAGCAGGCTGGCTAGAGCCATGTTGCGCGTGTCGGCGACGATGTCGTCGGCATTGAGCGGGTGCTCCAGGCCGCGCCGCAGGGCGTAGCGCGTGGCGGTGTACAGATCGGCCAGCAGGCGATCCTTCCACGCATTCCAGAGCTTCGGGCTGGTGCCGGCGATGTCGGCGCAGGTCAGCAGGTACAGGTAGTCCAGGTGTTCGCGGTCGGCCATGCGCGTGGCGAAACGCGTGACGACCTCGGGATCGGAAATGTCCTGGCGCTGCGCCGTCACCGACATCAGCAGATGCTCGCGCACGAGCCAGACCAGCAACTCGGTATCGGCGCTGGGCAAGCCGTGCGCCTCGGAGAACACGCGCACGTCTTCGGCGCCGAGCTGCGAGTGATCGCCGCCGCGCCCCTTGGCGATGTCGTGGAACAGGCCGGCGATCAACAGCAGGAACGGCTTGCGCAGGCGGGCGACGGCCTCCTGCGTCAAGGCGAAGCCGGACACCGGGCCTTTCAGGAATCCTTCCATGATGCGCAGCACGGTCAGCGTGTGCTGGTCGACCGTGTAGACATGAAACAGGTCGTATTGCATGCGGCCCGAGACCTTGCCGAACTCGGGCAGGTAACGCGCCAGCACGCCCAATCTGGCCATGCGCGTGAGCATCGTCACCGCCTGCGGCTCGGCCAGCGCCGCGAGGAATTGCGCCCGCACTTCCGGCGGCTGTTCCGGATAGGGTTTGATCGACGGCAGCGCCTCGGCCAATGCTCGCGCCGTTTCCGAATGCAGGCCACGCACGTTTTCGGTGCGTGCCCACAGGCCGAACAGCCACAGCATCTCGCCCATGCCGCCGGCCAGCCGATCGGGCTCGGTCATCGCCAGATAGCCATGGCGCAATTCGAACCCGACCTCGACGGCCTCCGGCGTGGATTCGCCCGACAGTTGCTCCTCGAAACGCTGCAGCAACCGGTCGTTGATGCGCCAGATCGTCGCGGCTGCGCGGAAGAAACCTTGCATCATCTGTTCGACGGCGAGATTGTCCTCTTCGTCGCGCAAGCCCATCAGCGCAGCGAGATTCTTCTGGTGGTCGAACAGCAATCGCTCTTCGCGCCTCGGCGCCACCAGATGCAGGCCGAAGCGAAGGCGCGCCAGGATCTTCCACTCGCGCTCGAGCGTCGCGCACTCGTCTTCGCCGAGCAGGCCCAACGGCACCAAGGCGCGCAGGCCGGGCACGCCATACAGGCGCATACCCATCCAGGTCACGGTATGCAGGTCGCGCAACCCGCCCGGCCCTTCCTTCAGGTTCGGCTCGAGATTGTCGGCGGTGTCGTTGTGTCGTGCGTGGCGGCTGCGCTGCTCGTCGCGCTTGGCTTCGAAATACTGCGCCGGCGTCCATAACCCTTCCGCGGCCAGCGCCTGCTGCAAGGCGCCGCGCGATGCATCGGCGCCGGCCAGTACTCGCAGTTCCATCATCGCCGTCAGCGTGGCGATGTCCTCGCGGGCCGCGACGATGCACTGCGCGATCGAACGCACGGCATGGCTGGTCGCCAGGCCGGCATCCCACAGCAGGGCGAAGAAGTCGGCCAGCGCGGCTTCGTGTTGCTTCTGCGCAGCGGGTTCCGCCAACACGAGCAGGTCGATGTCGGACTGCGGATACAACTCGCCGCGGCCGTAGCCGCCGGTGGCGAGCAGATCCAATCCTTCGGCGGCGCTCACGCAGCGCGTCCAGGCCGAGACCACGATCGCGTCGATCTGCGTGCGATGCGCCGCGATCAGCCGTTCGACGTCGCCGTTGGCGGCGAAGGCGTCACGTTGCGATTGCCGATGGGCCGCCAGGGCCGCTTTCGCCGCATCGCGCCAGGCCGCGTCCGTGTCGGCGTCGGACAAGGCGACCGGCGCGGCGACGCTCACAGCTCGTTATCGTCGCCTGGCAGGCGCGTCAGGATTTCCACGCCGTCGTCGGTGACCAGCACCGTGTGTTCCCATTGCGCGGACAGGGAACGGTCCTTCGTCACGACCGTCCAGCCGTCGGGCATCAAACGCGTGTGACGGGCGCCTTCGTTGATCATCGGTTCGATGGTGAAGGTCATGCCCTTCTCGAGCCGCAAGCCGGCGCCCGGTTGCCCGTAATGCAGCACCTGCGGATCTTCGTGATAGATCCGGCCGATGCCGTGGCCGCAGTATTCGCGCACGACCGAGAAGCGTTCGCCCTCGGCGTACTTCTGGATCGCATGACCGACATCGCCCAGGGTCGCACCCGGCTTCACGGCACGGATGCCGCGGAACATCGCCTCGCGGGTCGCATCGACCAAGCGACGCGCCATCACCGAGGCATTGCCCACCACGTACATGCGGCTGGTGTCGCCGTGGAAGCCGTCCTTGATGACGGTCACGTCGATATTGATGATGTCCCCGTCCTTCAACACCTTGGCCTCGCTCGGGATGCCGTGGCAGATGACGTTGTTGACCGAGGTACAGACGGTCGCCGGGAAGCCCTTGTAGCCCACGTTGGCCGGGATGGCATGCTGCACGTTCACAATATGATCGTGGCAGATACGGTCGAGTTCGGCGGTAGATACCCCCGCTTTGACGTGGGGCGCCACGACCTGCAGCACTTCGGCCGCCAGCCGGCCGGCCACGCGCATCTTCTCGATGTCTTCGGGGGTCTTGATGCTTACCTTCATGGGCGAATTATCCCGTATTTGCTGGCCCCGGCCCACCCCCGCCCCTGAACGGACCGTTCCGCCCCCAACCCGGCCCCAGCCCCGGAGTTGCGCCGCCGGGCCGCCGCCCGGTAAAATCCGCGCGCTTCAAAACGCCCACGCCGAGCGCCATCGGCGAATACACACACACGGATGACTCCCGCCACGGGGTGCCCTTTCGAGGGTTCGAGGCGAGGCCCGTGTGGAGGCCCAACCCCGGAACGTTTGCGAGTCCCTTCGCAAGAGCCTGCACGAGCCCGTGCGGACTCCTGCATCGAATCGGCCCGACCAGCGTTCCGTCACCGGAGTTATTGCAATGCCCCAAGTCACCATGCGTCAGATGCTGGAAGCCGGCGTCCATTTCGGCCACCAGACCCGTTACTGGAATCCCAAGATGGGCCCGTACATTTTCGGCGCCCGCGGCAAGATCCACATCATCAACCTCGAGAAGACCCTGCCGCTGTTCACCGACGCGATGAACTTCGTCTCGGCCCTCGCGCAGAAGCGCGGCAGCATCCTCTTCGTCGGCACCAAGCGTTCCGCCCGCGAAGTGGTGAAGGAAGAAGCCGAGCGTTGCGGCATGCCGTACATGAGCCAGCGCTGGCTCGGCGGCACGCTGACCAACTTCCGCACCGTCAAGCAGTCGGTCGCCCGCCTGAAGGAACTGGAGTCGGCCGAAACCGACGGCACGTTCCAGAAGATGGTCAAGCACGAAGTGCTGGGCTTGCGCCGTGAGCGCGACAAGCTCGACGCGTCGCTCGGCGGCATCAAGGACATGAACCGCCTGCCCGACGCGCTGTTCGTGATCGACATCGGCCACGAGAACATCGCCGTTCAGGAAGCCAAGAAGCTCGGCATTCCGGTCATCGCCGTCGTCGACACCAACTACGACCCGAGCCTGGTCGACTACCCGATCCCGGGCAACGACGACGCCATCCGCGCCGTGCAGCTGTACGTCCGCGCCGCCGCCGACGCCGTGCTCGAAGGCAAGGCGGCTGCGCCGATCATGGCCAACCGCGACGACGATTTCGTCGAACTCGACGCCGAAGGCAACCCGGTCGGCAAGAAGGACGACGACCGCAAGGGCGCCCCGCGCCGCGCTCCCGCCAAGAAGGGCGCCCCGCGCCGTGACGGCGGCCGCCCGGCCCGCGGCGACGCGCAGTAAGTAGCCACGACGGGCTTTCGCCTCTCGCGAAAGTTCCATCGAAGCGAAACAGAGCCCCCTTAAGTTAAGGGGGCGGCCTATGCCGACGATGTCGGCATAGGCGGGGTTATGGAAGCCGAACGATTCTCCATCGTGCGCAACCCGCGACGGACTCGCGCCTTTCGCCCCGCTCAATCAAGCAATCAGAGGATCACACGATGGAAATCACCGCAGGTTTGGTCAAGGAACTGCGCGAGCGCACCGGCGCCGGCATGATGGAGTGCAAGAAGGCGCTCACCGAGAACAACGGCGACATCGACGTCGCCGCCGAGTGGCTGCGCAAGCAGGGCCTGGCCAAGGCCGACAAGAAGGCGAGCCGCGTGGCCGCCGAAGGCCGCGTGGTCGCGGCCCAGGACGGCGGCAAGGCCGTGCTGGTCGAGATCAATTCCGAAACCGATTTCGTCGCCAAGGACGAAAACTTCCTGAAGTTCGCCGATGAAGTCGCCAAGACCGCCCTCAACAGCGGCGCCAACGACATCGAAACGCTGAAGTCCGCCAAGACCAGCTACGGCCCGACGGTGGAAGAAGCCCGCGCCTGGCTGGTGTCGAAGGTCGGCGAGAACGTGCAGGTCCGTCGCGTCGTTCGCATCGACAGCGCCAACAACGTCGCCGCCTACGTGCACGGCGGCCGTATCGGCGTGCTGGTCGAGCTCAAGGGCGGCGACGCCGACCTGGCCCGCGGCATCGCGATGCATGTCGCCGCGATGAACCCGCCGCACAACAAGGCGTCGGACGTCCCGGCCGACTTCATCGCCAAGGAAAAGGAAATCGAGCTGGCGAAGATGTCGGAGAAGGACAAGGCCAAGCCGGCCGAGATCCTCGAGAAGATCATCGGCGGCAAGATCGCCAAGATCGTCAACGAGAACACCCTGTACGGCCAGCCCTATGTGCTGAACACCGACCAGACGGTCGAAGCCGCGGTGAAGGCCGCCGGCGGCGACGTCATCGGCTTCCAGCGCCTGGTGGTCGGCGAAGGCATCGAGAAGGTGGTGGAAGACTACGCCGCCGAAGTCGCGAAGGCGATGCAGGTCTAACGACAGGCAGGAGCCTGAGTGTCGCGAAGGCCATAGATGGCCGAGTGCGACGCCACCGCATCAACTCGAGATGCAAAGAAAAACCCGCGAGAAATCGCGGGTTTTTTGTTGACCCTAGTCGCTGATGCAAGGCAAGAAGCTGTTCGTCAGATACTTGCGGCCCTCGACATCCTGAACCTGGATGCGGAGCGGCGTCCTGTGGTCCTTCGGCACAATGCTATACAGCACGCCGACCATTTGCGTCGAGTCACCCGGCCCAACATGGAGATAAAAGCCCGTAGGCATTTCGTGCCCAGACCCTGCATGCGACCAGTCGACTTTGTCGCCAGCGAGATCGTCGTTGATTACGTCATACGCGATCGAAGTCAGCTTGTATGGCGGCTTCTTCTGTCCGTCATGGGAGTTTATCTCCAAGTAGCCTTTGCCGTCGTTCCGGATATCGACGATCACTGGAATGGTCATTGAGGCCGCCTCGCATCGGACGGCCGGGGGTCGGGCCACAATTGAAACAGCAGCATGCTCGGTCGGGAAAGAGCGCAGCCACCCGCAGGGATGACCGCCAGCAGGAGCAACGAAGACTTCATTCGCGACATCGATGCTCCCGGCTCCAGTCGATACGAATCACCCCTGCTTCTGGAAATACACTTCCTCGTAAGGCTGCACGACCACCCAGCCTTCGCCCTGGAACTTGAGCTGGATGCTTTCGCCGGAACCGCGGCCGAGCAGCGTGCTGAAGCTGATGTCGGCGACGACTTCCGGCGACAGCGAACCTGACCAGGCGACGGTCGCGTTCGGGTCGGTGAAGACCGGCCCGGTCTTGGCCGACACCGGCAATGTCAGCGGTTCGTAGTGCGAGGTGATCGCGACGATGCCGCTGCCACTCAGTTTCATGTTGAACAGGCCGCCGGACATCATGCCGGCCATGCGCTTCATCATCGTGATGTCGGACTGGATGCCGTCCTCGTAGGCCAGCACGTCGTTGCCATTGACGAAGATGGTGTCGCCGGCCAGGCGCAACAGCGTGATCTTCTTTCCGGCATCGGCGACGTAGACGCGCCCCTGTCCTTCCATCTTCATCAGCTGCATGCCTTCGCCGCTGATGGCCTTCTTCAGCAGATTGCCCAGGCCCTGCTCCATCATGCCCTGGCGCACGAACTTGACGCCGCCCTGGTAGGCGACCATCGAACCGGCCTTGGCCCAGACGCGGCCATTGAGCTTGACCTCGAGCAGGTGCGAGCTTTCGAGTTCGAAGACGTCGCCGCTCATGTCCTTCTGGACGGAGGCGGCGAGGAATTCCTGTACCGATTTGATGGCCATGGCTAGTCCCGGGTTATCGCGCGGCCGGCGCGGCCGCGTCCTTGATCAAACGATGCAGCGCATCGACGTTGTTCCGCATGCGCTCGTTCTCCTGCGCGTTCAGATAGGGCTGATCGAGCAACTGCGAATAGATCTCCAGGCTTTCCTGGTTGGCGTACCCAGTTGATGCAGGAATCCCGCCTTCGATTCGGCGACGAAAACGCAGGTACAGGGCTTCGTAACCGATGCCGCGGTCGTACCACTGCAGGGCTTCCTCGTTTCGCTGCGTCTTTTGCAACACGACCGCCATGTTCACGCACATCACCGACTTGTCGAGATCGGCCAGGTCGCTGTCGATCAGGCCGAACAGGCGGATCGCTTCTTCGAAGGCGTTGCCGTCGACGAGCGCGGAGACCTTCTGCGCGGTGTCGTAATAGTCCTCGTAGCGCATCCGTCCTCCGGAACGACGCGGCTCAGCGCGCCGGCAGGTATTGCAGCGGATCGACCGGCTTGCCGTTGCGGCGGATCTCGAAATGCAGCATGTCGCGGATCGCGCCGGTGCGGCCCATTTCGGCGATGGTTTCGCCGGCCTTCACCTTCGTACCCTCGGCGACGAGACGGCGACGGTTGTGCGCATAGGCCGACAACCATTCGTTCGAGTGCTTGATGATGATCAACTCGCCGTAGCCGACCAGACCGGCGCCGGAATACACGACGACGCCGTCGCCGGCGGCGGCCACGGGTTGCCCCGCCTTGCCGCCGATATTGATGCCCTGCTGCGTCGGATCGCCGTTGACGTAGCGGCCGATGATCTGGCCCTGCGTCGGCCAGCGCCATTCCGGATCGTAGCGCTTGCAACCGGCGGCGTGGGCGTCGCGATCGGCACCGCCGGGTTGATGGCGGGCGGCTGGGCAGTGAGTGGCTTGGACAGCGAAGGTGCTGTTCGGATTCTATCGTGTTTCCCGATGAACCTTAGCAATACGTAACTGAACGAGT
>NZ_JASGHN010000004.1:0-338340 GCF_047602345.1 Arenimonas sp.
CGGCAATGTCGGCCTGCGTCACACCGTCGCCAACGCGCTGAAGCTTTGCGAAGTGGCCGGCGTCGACGTGCCGGTCTTCGCCGGCTGCCCGGTGCCGTTGGTGCACGAGGCCGAAGATGCCGCCTATGTGCATGGTCTGGACGGCTTCGGCGATACCGGTTACGCGCCGGCGGCGAAGCGGGCGGAATCGGAACACGCCGCGATGGCGATCATCCGGTTGGCGCGCGAGCATTCCGGGAAGCTGCTGCTGGTCGCCCTGGGGCCACTGACCAATCTCGCGCTGGCCGTGCGCCTGGACCCCGAACTGCCCGAACACGTCGGGCGCTTGGTGATCATGGGCGGCGCGGTGACCGGGCAGGGCAACACTTCGGTGCCGGCGGAGTTCAACATCGGTTTCGACCCCGAAGCGGCGGCAGTCGTTTTCCGCGCCTTCCCGCAATTCGACCTGGCGGACTGGGAAGCGGTGCTGCGGCACGGCTTCCTGCACACCGATTTCGCCGCCTGGCTGACCGGTGGCGACCATCGCGCCCGGTTCTACGACAGCATTTCGCTGAAGACGCGGGCCTGGTCCGAAGGCAAGCGCGGCCTGCACTGGCATTCGGCCGACGCCCTGGCCATGGCCGTCGCATTGGCGCCGGAGGGCATTGCCCAGGCCGAAACACGGCACGTCGCCATCGAAACCGAGGGCAGGCTGTCGCGCGGGGCCACCGTCGTGGATTGGGCCGGGCGAAATGACCAGGCCGCCAATGCCCGCATCGCCCTGAGCTACGACCAGGCCGCGTTCGAGGCCAGGATCCGTGGGGCCCTGGGCGCCTGAGTCGCCGGGCGGCTTGCGCGCAGGCCCGTACGCCCGCTAGAATGGTCGTCTTTCCCTAAAGATTCCCGGGCCTTTCCCATGAAAGCCGATATCCATCCGAACTACCGCGACGTCGTGTTCCAGGACGTCACCGCCAGCTTCGCCATCCTGACCCGCTCCACGCTGGCCAGCAAGGAAACCGTGAAGTGGGAAGACGGCAAGGAATATCCGCTGATCAAGGTGGAAATTTCCTCGGCTTCGCACCCGTTCTACACGGGCAAGCAGAAGGTCGTCGACACCGGCGGCCGCGTCGACAAGTTCCGCAAGCGCTACGCGAAGTAATCGCCGCGGGGCGACCCGCACGCCAGCGCAGCAGCGACGGCCGCCTCGGCGGCCGTCGTCGTTTCTGCGCGCCGCGTCGGACTTCCGGCGATTTCTAGACTCACTCGCCTAAAGCTCCTATGCGATAATTGCCGCTTGGCTGCGGCCTTCCGGCCCAGCGACTGGACGATTCCAGCGGCGCCGCCAGCCGGCCCGCCCGATTGCAAGGAGCCTGCCGTGACTGCGAACAAGAGCGTGATGTTGAACGCCGGCGATAAGAACGTCGAACTGCCCGTCAACAGTGGCACCCTCGGCCCGCCGTGCATCGACATCGGCAAGCTCTACAAGGAAACCGGGCAGTTCACCTACGACCCCGGCTTCATGTCGACGGCCAGCTGCCGTAGCGCCATCACCTACATCGATGGCGATGCCGGCGTGCTGATGTACCGCGGCTATCCGATCGAGCAGTTGGCCAAGCAGTCCAGCTTCCTCGAAGTCAGCTACTTGCTGATGAACGGCGAACTGCCGAACAAGGACGAGTTCGCCAAGTTCGAGCACGAAGTCACGCATCACACGATGATGCACGAGGCGTTCCGCACCTTCCTGTACGGCTTCCGCCACGACGCGCATCCGATGGCGATGATGACCGGCATGCTCGGTTCGTTGGCCGCCTTCTATCACGGCGACCTGAACCTGGAAGACCCGGAGCAGCGGCGTCTCGCGGCGATCCGCCTGCTGGCCAAGGTGCCGACGATCGCGGCGGCCTGCCATCGTTATTCGATCGGGTGGCCGATCCGTTATCCGCGCAACAGCCTCGAATACGTCGACCGCTTCCTGCACATGATGTTCGAAGTGCCGAGCGAGCCGCTCGAGCTGAACCCCGTCGCCGCCAAGGCGCTCGATCTGTTGTTCATCCTGCATGCCGACCACGAACAGAACGCCTCGACGTCGACCGTGCGTCTGGTCGGCTCGACCGGCGCAAACCCCTACGTTTGCGTCGCCGCCGGCGTGGCTGCGTTGTGGGGGCCGGCGCATGGCGGCGCCAACGAGGCCGTGCTGCAGATGCTCAACGAGATCGGCCGTCCCGAAGACGTGGGCAGGGCCGTGGAAAAGGCCAAGGACAAGAATTCCGGTTTCCGCCTGATGGGCTTCGGACATCGCGTCTACAAGAATTTCGATCCGCGCGCGACCATCATCCGTGAGATGTGCCACAAGGTGCTGGCCGACCTCGGCGTGAACGATCCGCTGCTGGAAGTGGCGATGCGCCTGGAAGAGGCGGCGCTGAAGGACGACTACTTCATCCAGCGCAAGCTCTACCCGAACGTCGATTTCTATTCCGGCATCATCTACAAGGCGCTGAAGATCCCGACCGAGATGTTCACCGTGATGTTCGCCATCGCCCGCACCGCCGGCTGGATCAGCCACTGGCTCGAGCAGCAGAACGATCCGGAGAACAAGATCGGTCGTCCGCGCCAGATCTACACCGGCGCCGATCGCCGCGAGTACGTGTCGATCGACAAGCGCTGATCCGCCTGGAACGGATGCAAGAAAAACGCCCCGCATCGCGGGGCGTTTCCTTTTTCGCGCGACGCCGGCGAAACCGCAGTCCGCATCAGAAAATGTCGAAGGACTCTTCTTCCTGCGCGCTGTCTTCGGTATGGAAGCCGCTGGTCAGCGTGCGGTCGTAATCTTCCTGCTTCATGTAGTCCTTCAGCGCGCCGGGCGTGCCTTCCGGCAACAGGCGGCCGGTGCTGGGGCTGATGTAGACGGTCAACAATCCCGTCGGTGGCACGGCTTCCAGTACCGGAACCTCTTTCAAGGCGCTGCGCATGTAGTTGATCCAGATCGGCAACGCCGCCTTGCCGCCGTACTCGCGGTAGCCGAGCGATTCGAAGTTGTCGCGCCCGACCCAGACCGTCGTGACGAGGTCGCCGCCGAAGCCCGAGAACCAGGCGTCGCGATGGTTGTTGGTCGATCCGGTCTTGCCGCCGATGTCGGCGCGCTCGAGCACCTTGGCCGCCGTCGCGGTACCGCGCAGTACGACATCCTTCATCAGCGAACTGGTGAGGAATGCGGTGCGCTCGTCGATCGCGCGCGGCGCCAGCGCCAGTTCCGGCGGACCGACGAACGCGGGGTCCGTCGCGACCGGCTTGGCGGCGGGGTCGGCGGCGGGCTTGGCGCGTGGGCCGGCAGCGCTGAAGTCGAAGCCGTCCACGATCACGCTGCTGTTTTGCTCGGTGCTCAGGCGTTCGCCGCAGGCGCGACAGGCGCGGCGCGGATGGGCCACCGAAATCGCGACGCCGTTGCGATCGACGATACGGGCGATGAAGTAGGGCTCGACCAGGAAACCACCGTTCGCGAACACGGTGTAACCGCGCGCGACCGACATCGGCGTCAGCGACGCCGTACCGAGCGACATCGACAGGTTGGGCGGCAGGCTCTTCAGCTCGAAGCCGAATTGCGTGATGTACTTGCGGGCGAAATCCACGCCGATGGCGTCGAGCAGGCGCACCGACACCAGATTGCGCGATTGCACCATCGCTTCGCGCAGGCGCATCGGACCGGCGAAGGTCGCGTTGTCGTTCTGCGGACGCCAGACATGACCCTTGCGATCCTTGAACACGACGGGCGCGTCGAGCACGATGCTGGCCGGCGTGTAGCCGCGTTCGAAGGCCGCCGCATAGACGAAAGGCTTGAAGCTCGAGCCCGGTTGGCGCTGTGCCTGGGTGGCGCGATTGAAACTGCTGCGCCAGAAGCTCAGGCCGCCGACGAGCGCGCGCAAGGCGCCGTCTTCCGGCTGCAACGACACCAGGGCCGCCTCGGCCTTGGGCAGTTGCGCGACCTCGTAGCGCACGGCGCCCTTGTCGGCCGGCTTGGACTCCGGTTTGGCGGCCTCTCCCGGTTTTGCCGGTTTGGCTTGCGGCTCGATGGTCAGCACGCGGACCACGTCGCCGCGCTTGAGCAGGACCGATGGGCTCTTGCCCGTCCAGCGGGTCGCCGCAGCGTCCAGGGAAAGCCGCTCGCCGCTGCGCAGGATCACGTCGGCGCCGTTGGCGCCGACCTGGGTGACCAGGGCCGCCGGCAAGCCGGGCACCAGCGAATAAGCCTTCAGGCGCGCGCGCAATGCGGCCTCATCCTCGTTCGGTGCGAGCGCCAGCTGCGCTTCTGGGCCACGCCAGCCATGCCGGTGGTCGTATTCCATCAGGCCGTCGCGCACGGCCCTCTCGGCGGCGAGCTGGTCCGCACTGGCGACGGTCGTGTAGACGCGAAAGCCCGAGGTCTCCGACTCTTCGCCGTAGCGGGCCTGCATGCTCTGGCGCACCATCTCGGCCAGGTAGGGCGCATTGAGTTCGACCTTGGGCTCATGCGGGCTGGCGTGGCCGGGCACGGCCCGGGCCTGCTGTTCCTGCGCCGGCGTGATGAAGCCGACTTCGCGCATGCGCTGCAGCACGTAGTTGCGGCGGATCAGCGCCCGCTCGGGATTGATGATCGGATTGCCGCTGGACGGGAACTTCGGCAAGGCCGCCAGCGAAGCGGCTTCGTCGAGGCTCAGCTGGTCCAGCGTCTTGCCGTAGTAATACTCGGCCGCAGCGGCCACGCCATAGGAACGATTGCCGAAGAAGATCTTGTTGAGGTACAGCTCGAGGATTTCGTCCTTGGTGAGCGTGCGCTCGATCTTCAGCGCCAGCGCCATTTCCATGAGCTTGCGGCTGTAGCTGTACTCCGTGCTCAGGTAGAAGCCGCGTGCGACCTGCTGGGTGATGGTGCTGCCGCCCGGCACGCGTTTCATGTCGGTGGTCAGGATCAGCCAGACGGCGCGCGCGATCCCTTTGAAATCCAGGCCCTGATGCTTGTAGAAGCGGGCGTCTTCGATCGCGATGAAGGCCTGCTTCACGTGCAGCGGAATCTGCTGGATCTTTACCGGATAGCGGCGGGTTTCGCCGAACTGCGCGATCAGCTTTTCGTCGCGCGAATACACGCTCAGCGGCACTTGCATGGCCACGTGGCGCAGCTCCTGGACATCGGGCAGGCGGGGGGCGACCAGCCGATAGACGACGCCTATGGCGACCGCGCCCAGGGCCAGGAAGACCAGGGCCAGGTACATCAGGCGGCGCAGCCAGCGACGGATTCCGGCCATCCAGGGCCTCTACTCGTTTACTTCGGGCGGGACCGGGAGTATAGAACGAGGCTGGGGAAGAACCGTGCGGAGCGGCCGGAGAGAGGGCAAAAGCGCGTAGGAATAAGGGCTTAGGGATCGCTTGCCGGGGGGAGGGCGGCCGAAATCGGTGGGGGGCATTGCCATTTCGGAAAATTTCGTTATTTAATGTAACGGCGCACAAATAGCGTGTAAGCGCCCGTGGCAAGGGGAGAAACCGTGGGTCTTTTCGGAACTACCAAGACACCGCTGGTCGGCGTGGACATCAGCTCCACGGCGGTCAAGCTGCTGCAACTCACCGAAAGCGGTGGGCGCTACCGGGTCGAGCATTACGCCGTCGAACCGCTGCCTCCCAATGCCGTGGTGGAAAAGAACATCGTCGAAGTCGAGGCGGTGGGCGAAGCCATCAAGCGCGCGGTCAGCCGATCCGGCACGCGCGTCAAACACGCCGCGGCTGCGGTCTCCGGCTCGTCGGTGATCACCAAGATCATCCCGATGCAGGGCGATCTCGACCAGGACTCGATGGAAGACCAGGTCCAGGTCGAAGCCTCCAACTACATTCCGTACCCGATCGAGGAAGTCGCGCTCGACTTCGAAGTATTGGGGCCGGTCGCGAATAGCCCGGACATGGTCCAGGTGCTGCTGGCGGCGTCCCGCCAGGAGAACGTCGATATCCGGCAGTCGGCTCTCGAACTGGGCGGCATCCCCGCGAAAGTGATCGACGTCGAAGTCTTCGCGATGGAAAACGCCTTCAAGCTGGTCGCCGACCAGTTGTCGGTGCCGCGCGACGCGATCGTCGCGCTGGTCGATATCGGCGCGACCATGACCACGCTCAACGTGCTGCGCAGTCAGCGCAGCATCTACACGCGCGAGCAGGTGTTCGGCGGCAAGCAACTCACCGACGAGGTGATGCGTCGTTACGGCCTCAGCTACGAAGAAGCCGGCCAGGCCAAGCGCCAGGGCGGGCTGCCGGAAAGCTACGAGGTCGAAGTGCTCGATCCGTTCAAGGAAGCGCTGGTGCAGCAGGTCAGCCGCCTGTTGCAGTTCTTCTATGCCGGTAGCGATTTCAACAAGGTCGACCAGGTCGTGCTGGCCGGCGGCTGCGCCTCGATCGCCGGCATCGCCGGCATGGTCGAAGAGCAGATCGGCGTGCCGACCGTGATCGCCAACCCGCTTGCGAACATGGCGCTCGGTCCCAAGGTGCAGGCGCACGCCCTCGCCCAGGACGCCCCGGCGCTGATGATCGCCTGCGGCCTGGCCCTGAGGAGCTTCGACTGATGGCCAGAATCAATCTATTGCCGTGGCGCGCCGAGCGGCGCAAGCAGCGCCTGCAGGAGTTCTACTCCATGCTGGGCATGGCGGCCCTTGCCGGCGCCCTGATCAGCCTGATGATCTGGCTGTACTACAGCGGGCAGATCGAGGGGCAGAAGAACCGCAACAACTATCTCAGCGAGCAGATCAAGGTCGTCGACAAGCAGATTGCCGAGATCAAGGAACTGGACAAGAAGAAGGAACGCCTGCTGCGGCGCAAGGAAGTCATCGAGGAACTGCAGGCGAGCCGATCGCAGATGGTGCACCTGTTCGATGAACTCGCCCGCACGATCGCCGATGGCACGCGCATCACCGCCATCAAGCAGAGCGGCCAGACGCTGACGCTCGAGGGGCGCGCGCAATCGAACGCACGCGTGAGCAGCTACATGCGCAACCTCGACGCCTCGGGCTGGATGGGCAAGTCCGACCTGTCGATCATCGAGGCCAAGAGCGGCGACAAGGGCCTGCCCTACGAGTTCACACTGAAGGTCTCGCTGAAGAATCCCAGCGATCAGGCGGCCAAGGCCGCCGACGAGGCTGCGGCGGCCGCTACCGCCGCGCCCGCGGACGGCACGGCGCCCGCCACGACGGCACCGGCTGCGGCCGCTCCTGCCACGGCGCCGGCTCCGACCGCGACGCCGGCGGCTGAGAGCCAGTCGCCCGCCGCCCCGACGGGAGGGGAAGCGAAATGAGCAACAAGATCGATCTCCGTAATCTCGACACCAGCAATCCGGCCAGCTGGCCCTTGCCGGTCAAGTTGGGTGCCTGCCTGATTCTCATCGTGCTGATCGTCGGTGCGGTCTGGTACTTCGTGGTTTCGCCGCAGCGCGAAGAACTCGAAGCGCTCGAGCGGACCGAGAAATCCCTGCGCAGCGAATTCGAAGAGAAGCAGGGGCGCGCGGCCAATCTAGAACCGCTCAAGCAGCAGCTGGCGCAGATGGAGCTGATGCTGCAGCAGATGCTGCGTCAGTTGCCGAGCAAGAACGAAATGCCCGATCTGATCGTCGACGTTTCGCAGACGGCGCTGGCCTCCGGCATCACCAACGAATTGTTCCGCCCCGGTCGCGAATCGCCCAAGGAGTTCTACGCCGAGAAGCCGATCGAGCTGCGCATGGTGGGCACCTACCACCAGTTCGGCGCTTTCGTCAGCGGCGTGGCCTCGCTGCCGCGCGTGGTCATCATGACCATGCACGATATCTCGCTGCGCCCGCGCGGCGGCGACAACTCGCTGGTACTGGAAGGTACGGTCAAGACCTATCGTTATCTTGACGAAGAGGAAGCTGCGGAAGCCGAACTGGCGGCCAAAGGGGGCAAGAAATGAGCGCTGGCCAGAGCAAGCATCTGCGCAACCTGACGCTCGCGCTCGCCGCGGCAACGGCACTGGCGGGCTGCACGAGCAGCACCCGCGAGGTCGAAGCCTGGGTCGACGAGGTCAGGGCGCGCCCCGCACCGCCGCTGGATCCGCTGCCGGTGATGAAGCAGTTCGAGACTTTCGAATACACGCCGGTGGGGCTGCGCGATCCGTTCAGCCTGCCCGAGCCCGACCGTAACGACGGGAACGGCAAGGGGCCCGACCCCGACCGTCGCAAGGAAGCGTTGGAAGCGTTCCCGCTCGACGCCCTCGACATGGTCGGCACGATCGGAACAGGGGGAGGCCAGATTGGCCTGGTGATGGCGCCGGATCGCGTGACTTATCGCATGCGCGTCGGCAACTACATGGGTCAGAACGACGGCCGGATCATCGGGATCTACGAGGACCGCATCGAGCTGGTCGAACTGGTACCTGACGGGGCGGGTGGCTGGCTTGAACGCCAAGCCAAGATTGCCCTAGATGACAATTGATTGGGGGATAGCACGATGACCGCAATGAAGCAGATCGGCGAAAGCAAGGGGCTCTTGCACGCCCTCCGAACGGGCGCGGCGACCCTGGCGCTCATGGCCGTCAGCGGCTACGCGCTGGCCTCCAACGTGCTGCAGGACGTCCGCTATGCGGCGGCGCCCGGCGGCAAGGTGGATATCACGCTGCAGTTCTCCGGCCCGGTCGGAGATGTGCAGGCGTTCACCACCGATAGCCCGCCACGCATCGCCATCGACCTGCCCGGCACCACCAACGGCATGGCGACCCGCCGTGTCGTGGTAGGAACCGGCGCAACCTCGGCCGTGTCCGCGGCGGAAGCGGCGGGCCGAACCCGGGTGGTGGTGGACCTGTTCCGCCCGGCCGGTTACACGACGCGCAGCGCCGGCAACCTGCTGGTGCTGACGGTCGATGCGGGTAGCCCCGCCGCAAGCGCCGGCACGGCCATGGCGAACAACGGCGACCCCGCAAAGCGCATGGTCAGCACGCTGAATGTCGCCAACATCGATTTCCGGCGCGGCGACAACGGCGCTGGCCGGGTCATCATGCGGTTCGACGGCGATGGCGCTGCCACCGACATGCGCAACGAGGGTTCGCGCATCGTGGTGGACATCGGCAACGCCAACCTGCCCGAAAACCTGCGCAAGGCCCTCAGCGTCGCCGACTTCGCTACCCCGGTGACGACGCTCGAGCCGAAGTCGAACGCCGGCGGGACGCGACTGGTGATCAACACCAACGGCTCTTTCGAGAGCATGGCCTACCAGACGGGCAAGGAATACATCGTAGAAATCTCGCCCAAGCGCGGCAGCGTGATCGCCGGCGCTCCCGGCGGCGCCATGCGTTCGGCGGGTGCCATCGGCGGCAGCGTGCTCGGCACGCAGCGCTATACCGGCAAGGCCGTCACCTTCAACTTCCAAGACGTGCCCGTCCGTACCGTCCTGCAGTTGATCGCGGAAGAGTCCGGCTTGAACGTGGTCGTTTCCGATTCCGTCGGCGGCAACCTGACCCTGCGCCTGATCAATGTGCCCTGGGACCAGGCGCTGGACATCATCCTGCGCGCCAAGTCGCTGGATAAGCGCAAGGACGGCAATGTCGTATGGGTCGCGCCGCAGAAGGAGTTGTCCGACTACGAGCAGGCTCGCGAAGACGCCCGCATCGGCCTCGAACTGCGTGCCGAAACCGTTACCGAGTACATTCCGGTCAACTACGGCAACGCTTCCGACCTGGCCGAGCTGCTGACGGACGCCAAAAAAGCCGCTGGTAGCAGCGGCGGCGCTGGCGAGAACCGGAGTCGCGGCATCCTGTCGCCGCGCGGTTCGGTGACGTTCGATACGCGCACGAACACGCTGATCGTCACCGACATCCCGAAGAAGATCGACGAGGTCAAGCAGCTGCTGGCGCTGCTCGATCGCCCGGTCGACCAGGTGCTGATCGAAGCCCGCGTCGTCGTGGCCGACGAGAACTTCGCCCGCGACCTCGGCGCCCGCATCGGCCTGACCGATACGCATCCGAACTCCAACGGCAACACCACGACCTCGGGCTTCGACATCAATCTGCCGATCGCTGGCGCCGCAGGTGTGTTCAACCTGAGCATCCTGCGCAGCAGCTCGCAGCTCGATCTCGAGCTGTCCGCCCTGGAGACGGAGGGCCGCGGCGAGATCCTGTCCAACCCGCGCGTGATCACCAGCAACCAGCGCGAAGCGATCATCAAGCAGGGCGACGAAATCGGTTACGTCACCACCACCAACAACAACAACGGCCAGACTCAGCAGGCGCAGTTCAAGGAAGCGCTGCTCGAGCTGAAAGTCACCCCGACGATCACCCAGGACGGCCGCGTCTACCTGACCCTGGCGATCAAGAAGGACGACGTGAAGGCGATCGAGGCCGGCGGCGTGCCGTCCCTGAGCCGTCGCGAAGTCAGCACGGCGGTGCTGGTCGACAACGGCAATACGGTCGTGGTGGGCGGCGTGTACGAGTTCAAGTCGCGCGACGACGTGAACAAGGTGCCGTGGCTCGGCGACGTGCCCTTCCTCGGCAATCTGTTCAAGAAGCGCGAGCGCGGCCACACGAAGGCCGAGCTGCTCATCTTCGTGACGCCACGCGTGCTGCAGACCGCGCGGCGCTGAACAGTCGGTTGTAGCGATAGCACGGGGCCGCGATGCGGCCCCGTGTTTTTTCCGGGTAGTGGCGAGTCAGGGGGCTTTCCATGCGAATCACGCTCAAAGCGGGTGATGTGCTCTTCCACGAAGGCGACGAACCCACGACGGCGTTCCTGATCGAACAGGGACAAGTGGAAGTCAGCGCCCTGCAACACGGGCAGAGGGTGGTCTTGAGCCATCTCGGGTCGGGCGATCTGCTCGGCGAGATGGCGGTGATCGACGACGCGCCGCGCACCGCCACCGCCACCGCCATCAGCGAGAGCGTGCTAATCCCGATCGATCGCACGCAGATCAGCGAGCGCCTGGCCGAGACCGATCCGATCATCCGCTCCCTGCTGGAAGGGCAGCTCAAGCGCTACCGCGGCGCCCTGGCAGCGCTGCAAGGCAAGCGCCACGAGCCGAGTTCCGGCGAAACCCCCTCCGAGCAGCTCGGCGTCAGCAAGATCCGCCTGGAGTCGCAGCTGCGCGAAGCCCTGAACAACGAAGGGCTCGACGTGCGCTATCAGCCCCTGTTGCACGTGCGCAGCGGCAAGATCGCCGGTTACGAGGCACTGGTGCGTTGGACGCATCCCGAGCGCGGTCCGATTTCGCCGGCCGAATTCGTCGCATTGGCCGAAGAGACCTCGTTGATCGTGCCGATCGGCGAGTACGTCTTCGACGCCGCCTGCAAGGCGGTGAGTCGTTTCATCGCCGCCGGTGCCGATCCGCAGCCTTTCATCGCCGTCAATGTCTCGGCGCGCCAGCTCGGCCAGCCCGAACTCATCGAACGCATCGTGGAACGCGTGGATAAGGCGGGCTTGCCGCGCAACAGCCTGAAGGTGGAGATCACCGAGAGCCAGGCGTTGAACTATGAACTCGTCGCCGGCGTGATCGCGCTCTGCCATCAACACGGCATCCAGGTCGCGCTCGACGACTTCGGCACCGGTTATTCGCACTTGACGCACCTGCACAAGCTCGCCTTCGACACGATGAAGGTCGACCAGGCGTTCACCCGCAGCATGCTCGTCGATCCCCGCTCGATGGCGATCGTCGAAGCCATCGTACGCATGGGCAAGGCGATCGAAGCCGACATCGTCGTCGAGGGCATCGAGACGCAGGAGATGCTCGATGCCTTGCGTCGTCTCGATTGCGACTATGCCCAGGGTTATCTGATCGGTAAGCCGCAGACCATCGAGGAGCTGCTGGCCAGGCAATGACCGTCGCCGCGGAAGCGCTGGTGTATGCTTGCCAGCGGATTCCCGGAGCCCCCTGCATGAGCCAAGTCCTCCTCGCCGCGCTTGCAGCAGCGGCAACGCCGCCGGGAATCGATGAACGCATATCGCGCGCGATGGAACCTTTCGCGGCCGTCGTCGCCAAGATCGTCCTGTTTCCGATCCCGGTCGGCGACCTGCAGATTCCCTGGATACTGTTCTGGCTGATCGCGGCGTCGATCTTCTGCACCTTCTATTTCCGCTTCATCAACGTACGCGGATTCGTGCAGGGCTTCCGCATCATCCGCGGCGACTACAGCGACCCGCGCGGGCCGGGCGAAGTGAGCCATTTCCAGGCGCTGGCCACCGCGCTGTCCGGCACGGTCGGCCTCGGCAATATCTCCGGCGTCGCGCTGGCGGTCGCGCTGGGTGGTCCGGGCGCGACGTTCTGGATGATCTTCGCGGGCATCATCGGCATGTCGGCGAAGTTCTGCGAGTGCACGCTCGGCGTGATGTATCGCAACCAGAATCCGGACGGCACCGTGTCCGGTGGGCCGATGTACTACCTGCGCAAAGGCATCGCCGAACACTATCCGGCCCTGGCGCCGCTGGGAAAGCTGTTGGGGGCGGCATTCGCGATCTTCTGCATCGGTGGCGCGATCGGCGCCGGCAACATGTTCCAGGCCAATGCGGCCTACCAGCAACTCGTTTTCATCAGCGGTGCCGGAGCCAGTCCCTTGTCCGGGCACGCCGCGCTGTTCGGCGTGGTGGTCGCCGTGCTGGTGGGCCTGGTGACGATCGGCGGTCTGCGCGGAATCGCCCGCGTGACCGACAAGCTGGTGCCGCTGATGGCCGCCATCTTCATGCTGGCCGGCATCGTGGTACTGATCGCGCACTACGATCGCCTGCCGGCGGCATTCGCTTCGATCATCGTCGGCGCTTTCTCGCCGGAGGGCGTCGCTGGCGGCGCCGTAGGCGTGATGCTCGTCGGCTTCCGTCGCGCGGCGTTCTCGAACGAAGCGGGCGTGGGCACGGCGGCGATCGCCCATTCCGGCGTCAAGACCCAGCAACCCATCACCGAGGGCCTGGTATCGCTCTGGGAACCGTTCATCGATACCGTCGTGATGTGCACGATGACGGCCTTGATCATCGTCGTCTCCGGCGTGGCCGGACCGGGCACCAGCGCCAGCGGCGTCGAACTCACCGCCAATGCCTTCGCGACCGTGCTGCCCTGGTTCCCCAACGTGCTTGCGGTCGCGGTCTTCCTGTTCGCGTTCGCGACGATGATCGCCTATTCGTACTACGGCCTGAAGGCGACGACCTATCTGTTCGGCGAGAGCAAGATCGTCGAGGCGATCTACAAGTTCGTCTTCCTCGCGTTGATCGTGGTCGGCTGCACGATGGATTTCAACAAGCTGGTGGACTTCTCCGATTCGATCTTCTTCCTGATGGCGGTACCTAACGTCATCGGCCTGTACCTGCTTGCGCCGGTGGTCAAGCGCGAGCTCGACACCTATCTCGCTCGCTTGAAGGCGGGCGAGATCCGACCGACACGCGAGGCGCCGGAAGCGCCGATGGGTTCGCTATGAGCAATCAGAACGACGCCGGCGCATCGCACGCCGGCATGCCGCTGCACCTGAAGATGCTGCTGGCCTTCGTGATCGGCACGGGCTTCGGCCTGATCGCGCACTTCTTCGCCGGCGATGCGGCCTGGCTGCCCGGCTTCATCGCCTACGTCACCGAACCCATCGGCAAGATCTTCCTGGCGCTGTTGTTCATGCTGGTGTTGCCACTGCTTTTCTCGGCCCTGGTCATGGGCGTGGCGGAAATGGGCGATATCCGCGCCCTGGGCCGGGTCGGCTGGAAGACGCTGCTGTATACCGTCAGCGTATCGGCGATGGCGGTCCTGATCGGGCTGGTGCTGGTCAACGCCTTCAAGCCTGGCGCCGGCATGGACCCGCAGCTGGCGCAGCAGTTGATAGCCGAGAAATCCGGCAGCGCGCAGGAGATCATCGCCTCGAGCAAGAGTTCGGCCACCGGCATGCAGATGCTGATCGGCATCGTGCCGCGCAACGTCATCAAGTCCGCCGCCGATTTCGATGTGCTGGCGGTGATGTTCTTCGCCGTCGCGCTGGGCGTCGGCCTGGTGCTGACGCGGACCGAATCGGCCAAGCGCCTGCAGCAGGCGATCGAAGGCCTGTTCGATGTGTCGATGACGCTGATCAACGGCGTCATCCGCGCCGCGCCTTACGCGGTCGCCTGTCTGATGTTCAATCTCGCGGCGGTGTTCGGATGGGACCTGCTGCTGCGCCTCGGCCAGTACGCCGGCGTGGTCGTGCTGGCGCTGGGCCTGCACATGTTCGTCGTGTATCCCGTGCTGCTGCGCGTATTCGGCGGCTGGTCGCCGCTGCGTTTCTTCCGCGGTTCGCAGGAAGCGATGCTGATGGCCTTCGCGACCGCTTCGTCGAATGCCACCTTGCCGACGGCGCTGCGCGTCGCCGACGACAAACTCAATCTGCCGCGCCGCGTTTCGCGCTTCGTGCTGACCGTCGGCGCCACGGCGAACCAGAACGGCACGGCCCTGTTCGAAGGCGTCACCGTACTGTTCCTGGCGCAGTTCTTCGGCATCGAGCTCGACCTCGGCCAGCAGCTGATGGTGATGTTCGTCTGCATCCTCGGCGGCATAGGCACGGCCGGCGTGCCGGCCGGCTCGCTGCCGGTCGTCGCGCTGATCTGCGGCATGGTCGGCGTCCCACCCGAAGGCATCGGCCTGATCCTCGGCGTCGACCGTTTTCTGGATATGTGCCGGACCACGGTCAACGTCACCGGCGACCTCGTGGGTGCGGTGGTGGTCAGCCGCGGCGAGAGCGACGCCTCGCTGCCGTCGGATGCCGCCGCGGCCTGAGTTCGACCGCCGCCAGGCCTAACAAGGCCGGGGGGACATCGCAACGGCGACAGCGCCGGACGAGTTTGGGACAATAGGCTGCCCGGCCCGCCGGGCAGCCCGTCGCCATTCCCGAGCCGCCCATGAGCCAGCCTTCCCGTCGCGATCTCGCGAACGCCGTCCGTTTCCTCGCTGCCGATGCCGTCGAGCAGGCCAAGTCCGGTCATCCCGGCATGCCGATGGGCATGGCCGATATTGCCGAGGTGCTCTGGAACGATTTCCTCCGGCACAACCCGAACAACCCGCATTGGGCCAACCGCGACCGCTTCGTGCTATCGAACGGTCACGGCTCCATGCTGCAGTACGCGCTGCTGCATCTGGCCGGTTACGACCTGCCGATGGACGAGATCAAGCGTTTCCGTCAGTTGCACTCGAAGACCGCCGGCCATCCCGAGCGCCACGAAACGCCGGGCGTCGAGACGACGACCGGCCCGCTCGGGCAAGGCCTCGCGAATGCCGTGGGTTTCGCGCTGGCGGAAAAGCTCCTCGCGCAGCGTTTCAATCGCGAAGGCTTCGACCTCATCGACCACCGCACCTGGGTTTTTCTCGGCGACGGCTGCCTGATGGAAGGCATCTCGCACGAGGCCGCCTCGCTCGCCGGCACCTGGGGCCTGGGCAAGCTGATCTGCTTCTGGGACGACAACCACATCTCGATCGACGGCAACACCGATGGCTGGTTCACCGACGACACCGCCGCGCGCTTCGAAGCCTATGGCTGGCAGGTCATCCGCAAGGTCGACGGCCACGATGCGGTGGAAATCCAGCAGGCGATCAAGACGGCGGTGGCCGAAACGAACAAGCCGACGCTGATCTGCTGCCGCACCGTCATCGGCTTCGGCGCGCCCACGAAACAGGGCAAGGAATCGGCGCATGGCGCGCCGCTGGGCAAGGACGAGATCGCCGCCGCGCGCACACAACTGGGCTGGCCGCATACGCCCTTCGAGATTCCCGCCGCGATCTACGAGGGCTGGCGCAAGAACGGCACGGCTTCGCGCGAAACGGAATGGAACGCCTTGTTCGACGCCTACGCCGGGCAGTATCCGACGCAAGCCGCCGAATTGACGCGTCGCCTGAGCGGCGAGTTGCCCGAAGGCTTCGCCGAGGCCGCGCAGGCCTATCTCGAAAAGCTGCAGGCCGACGGACCGGTCGTTGCCTCGCGCAAGGCTTCGCAGATGGCCTTGGAGGCTTTCGGCCCCTTGTTGCCGGAACTGATCGGCGGCTCGGCCGACCTGGCGCATTCGAACCTGACGCTGTGGAAGGGCAGCAAGTCGGTGACCTCGAACGACGCCAACGCCAACTACGTCTATTTCGGCGTGCGCGAGTTCGGCATGAGCGCGATCTGCAACGGCTTGGCCTTGCATGGCGGCTTCCTGCCCTACGACGCCACCTTCCTGGTGTTCTCCGACTATTCGCGCAATGCGCTGCGCATGTCGGCCCTGATCCCGGCCAATGTCGTGCATGTCTTCACGCACGATTCGATCGGCCTGGGCGAAGACGGCCCGACGCACCAACCGGTCGAGCACCTCGCCTCGCTGCGCTACATCCCGAACAACGAAGTCTGGCGCCCCTGCGATGCGGTGGAATCCGCGGCCGCGTGGCAGCGCGCCGTCGAACGCCGTGATGGACCGACCTGCCTGGTATTCAGCCGTCAGAACCTGGCGCACCAGGCACGCGATGCGAAGCAGCTTGGCGACATCGCTCGCGGCGCTTACGTGCTGCATGAACCGGCGAGCGGTTTCGAGCCCGGCAAGGACATCCTGCTCATCGGCACGGGTTCCGAAGTCGATCTGGCGATGCAGGCCGCCAAGCGCCTGGAAAGCGAAGGCTTGCGCGCGCGTGTCGTGTCGATGCCATCGAGCAATCGTTTCGATCGGCAGCCCGCGGAATACCGCGAATCGGTACTGCCGTCGTCGTGCCGCAAGCGCGTCGCCGTCGAGGCGGGCGTCACCGATTTCTGGCGCAAGTACGTCGGCCTCGAGGGCGCGGTGATCGGCATCGACAGCTTCGGCGCGTCGGCGCCGGCAGAACATTTGTATCCGCATTTCGGCATTACCGCCGATGCCGTGGTAGCAGCGGCGAAAGCGCTGGCCTGAAACGGTTGATGGTGGGTGGTTTGTAGTCGTTGGTTGCTGGTTTGCAGCACCATCAACCACCTATCACGGGCCATCAGTCCCTACGCGGAAGTCTTCGACAGCGCGAGTCCGACCAGGCGCGCGCTCAGTCTTTCGCCGAGTCCCTTGGGCGAAGCCAGCTGCATGCGCGCCATGGCCTGCGCGTCGCGGCTGCGGCCGTGCAGCAGCGCGGAGATCGCCGTACGCAGTTTGCCGCGGCGGGTCGATGTCGCTGATTTCAGCCAACCCAGGGCTCGTACCAGGCGCTGCTCGGTGTCGGTGAAGTCGCTGCCCAGCGGGTAATCGGGCAACAGGCCCATCTGCCGGTAGGGTCGCAAGGTCGCGGCCAGGCGTTCGGGCGTGTTCGTCGCCAGCCGTTTCGCGAGACCGAACGCCGCCGGCAACTTCTTCGCCGCTTTCGCCCGCGACAGCAGTTGCCCCTGGAAACGCGCGTCGCACACGGAAAGCATGCGCTGTACGCATTCGCTGTCGCTGGCGCCGCGCAGGTCCGCGGCGCCGTATTCGGTGATGGCGATGTCGCGCAGATGCCGGGGGATCGTGCAATGCCCGTAGTTCCACAGCACGCTGGAAGCGGCGACGCCACGCGCCTCGCGCACGGCGCGGAACATCAGTATCGAGCGGCCATCGCGCAGGGCATGCGCCATCGCCACGAAGTTGTATTGGCCGCCGACGCCGGACACCACGCGGCCGTCGGCGAGCGCATCCGACACCGCCGCGCCCAGCGCGGTCATCATCATGCAACTGTTGAAGAAACGGGCATCGCGACGCTGCAGGCGCTCGAGCGCCTCGTTGCCGCCGTAGAGCTCGTTGATGTGCGAAATGCGCGTCATGCCGATGCCGCGACGCTGGTTGTCCGGCAGCGAACGCAGCCATTCGTACAGTTCGTTCGAGCCCAGATAGAAGCCGCCATCCAGCCAGCGCCCTTCCATGTCGAGACGTTGGCGATCCTCTTCCGTCGCCTCGTTGTCCGCGATGCGTCGCATCGCTTCGGCATCGTCCAGCACGCGCCGCCGCAGGATGCCCGCCTGTGCGAGGCGCATGAAGCCGTCGTTGACCAGTTCGCTGGCGCCGTACAAGCCGAGACGGAAAGGTTCGGTGCCGCCGACGCGATGCACCAGCTCGCTCTCGGCGAAGCCGGGTGCGAGCGCCGCGAGCAGCAGCCGATACTCCTCGTTGCGCGTGTGGCGAAGTATTAGCCCATGGCAGATCGCATCGGAGAGCGAGCCGATGCCGATCTGCAGGGTACCGCCGTCGCGCACGAGGGCGCTGGCACGCAAGCCGATGGCGTAGTCGGCGTCGCTGACCGGTTGCCGGGGCAGGGCGAAAAGCTTGGGTGCGGGGCCCGGCAGGTCGATCACGAGATCGAAAAAACCATCCGGCGTGCGGGCGCTGCCGCCCAACCACGGCAACTGCGGATCGATTTCGGCCACCATCAACGGGCGGGGCTTGCCGAGACCGGCGATTTCGTCGAGAAGATCGAACGTCAGGTCCGGATTGCTGCTCAGGCTCAGGCGCGAACCGCCGGGCTCGCGCGCCACCTTCTGCACCAGCACGTTGATGCCGTGCGCAGCGACGGTACGGGCGACATGGGTGTAGTTCAGGCTGGCGTAGTCCTGCTGCGATTGCGCCGAATCGAGCTGTGCGCCGGATTGCAGGTAGAACTCCTCCACCCGCACGTTCGGCGGCAAGGCGTCGGCGCGTTGCGCCAACGCGTACTTCAGCCGCGGGAAGTCCTCGCCGAAATGACGGTCGACGAAAGGCTGCAGGAAGCGGCGCTCCAGGTCGCTGCCGGCCGAGGGTGGAGTCAGCGAAAGCGCCGTGTAGACCTGCAGGGAGCGATCGGCATGATCGGCGACGGCGTCGTAGATCGCGTTGAGCAAGCGATGCGGCTTGCCGATGCCCAACGGAGCGGCCACGCGCAGCCGTCCGCCGGTATGGCGCAGGATCTCCGCGATGGCCTCGTCCAGCGAGGCGAGTTCGCGCGGCGTCACAGGGCGTCCAGCGGGATCTTCAGGTAACGCACGCCGTTCTCGTCGGGTGGCGGCAGGCGGCCGGCGCGAATATTCACCTGCACGGCCGGCAGCATCAGTACCGGTACCGCGAGGCCGGCATCGCGTGCTTCCCGCATGGCCACGAAAGAAGCCTCGTCGACGCCGTCGCGCACATGGATGTTGGCGCGGCGTTGTTCGCCGATCGTGGTCTCGTGGGCAACCGCCCGGCCTCCGGGGCCGTAATCGTGGCAAACGAACAATCGCGTCGCATCGGGCAGTTGCAGCAGACGCTGGATCGAGCGGTAGAGCATCGCGGCGTCGCCGCCCGGGAAATCGCAGCGGGCGGTACCGCCATCGGGCATGAAGATGGAATCCCCGACGAATAGCGCGTCGCCGACCAGGTAGGCGACGCTGTCGCTGGTGTGGCCGGGCACCGCGATCACGCGGGCTTCGATCGTGCCGAGCGCGAAAGCCTCGCCATCGGCGAACAGGTGATCGAACTGCGAGCCGTCGGTAGCGAAGTCCGCCTCCAGGTTGAAGATCGGCTTGAAGGCCGCTTGCACGAGCCGGATGCCCTCGCCGATGCCGACACGGCCGCCGCATCGCGCCTGCAGCCATGGCGCGGCACTGAGGTGATCGGCATGCGCATGGGTTTCCAGTATCCATTGCAGCCGCAGCCCGCCCTCGGCGATGGCATCGGCGATCTTGCCGATCGAGCTGGTGCCGGTGCGGCCTGATTTCGGGTCGTAGTCGAGCACCGGGTCGATCACCAGCGCGTGTTTCGTCGCCGGATCGGACACCAGGTAGGACCAGGTATTGCTGTCCTGATGGAAGAAAGCTTGCACGATCACGGACATGGCGATTCCCTCGCGTGCCTTATCGGGCCAGGGCGTAGTTGATCATGTCGGCCAGGCGCGCGCCGGCCTGGCGCAGTCGCTGTTCTGCCAGCGGACGGTGCTTTGCGATATAGGCTTCGCCGATCGAATGCTTGGGCGGGTACAGCACGCCCTGCTGCACCAGCTTGCAGGATTCGGTCACCCAGTCGACGGCGGGGCGGTCGGACATCCGCGTGCGGTCGTAGGGCAGGGGCTCCTGTTTCTCCAGCGCCAGCACGTATTCGCCGGGCGTCAAACCTCGCGACTTGATCAGGCTGCGATCCCAGATGTGATGCAGGTCGGTGCCTTCGCCGGCGTACTGGATCTGGTAGTTGTTGCCGCCGCGATCGTCGCGATAGCCGGCATGGAACGGCTGGTGCACGTCGCCGACGATATGCACGAGGAATTTCAGCGCTTCGCGTCGCTCGGTATCGCTGCGCGCCTTGTCGGACAGGATCAGGAACTGGCGGTTGATCGCGTTCACCGCGCAGTTGCCGTCCGGGCAGTCGCGAGGCGGCGTGTAGTTGCAATCGTTGCGCGGGAAATTGACGTAGTGCCACTTCGAACTCGGTTGCGTGCGCTCCGGGTCCTGCTCGCGCAGTTCGTCGGCCCAATTGGCGATGCCCGCGAGGCTCGGCTCGGGCTCGCCCGCCAGCAGCCGCGAAACCTCGGCCTGGGCGGCGGGTTTGAGCTGGCGTTGGGCCAGTTCACCGACGATCCGGTGCCCGTCCTTGCCCCAGGCGCAGGCCAGGGCAGGCGTCAGGAGCAACAAGAACATGGAAATGCCACGACGGATCAAGGGCATGCGTGCGTCCGGGGTCTGTCGCCAGAGGGGCTCCAGGCGATAAAATAGCCGCTTTCCGTCCTCCCGGGAGCTACTCATGGCGATCAAGGTCGCGATCAATGGTTATGGCCGCATCGGCCGCAATGTCCTCCGCGCGCTGTACGAGTCGGGCCGCACGAACGAGATCCGCATCGTCGCGATCAACGACCTCGGCGATGCCGAGACGAATGCGCACCTGACCCGCTACGACACGGCGCATGGCCGCTTCAACGGCGAGGTCGTGGTGGATGGGGACCATCTGGTCGTCAACGGCGACCGCATCAAGGTCTGCGCCGAGCGCGATCCGGCCAAGCTGCCCTGGGGCGAGCTGGGCGTGGACGTGGTGTTCGAGTGCACCGGCCTGTTCACCTCCAAGGCGAAGGCCGGCGCGCACATCGCGGCGGGCGCGAAGAAGGTCGTGATCTCGGCGCCGGGCGGCAACGACGTCGACAACACGATCGTGTTCGGCGTCAACCACCAGACCTTGAAGGCATCCGACACCGTCATCTCGAACGCCTCCTGCACCACCAACTGCCTGGCGCCGCTGGCCAAGGTGCTGCACGAGAAGATCGGCATCGTGCATGGCCTGATGACCACCATCCACGCCTACACGAACGATCAGGTGCTGACCGACGTCTATCACTCCGACCTGCGCCGCGCCCGCAGCGCGACCATGTCGCAGATCCCGACCAAGACCGGCGCCGCCGCCGCGGTCGGCCTGGTGCTGCCGGAGCTCAACGGCAAGCTGACCGGTTTCTCGATGCGCGTGCCGACGATTAACGTTTCGGTCGTCGACCTGAGCTTCGTCGCCAAGCGCGAGACCAGCAAGGCCGAGATCGACGCCGCCATCCGCGAAGCCAGCGAAGGCGCGCTGAAGGGCATTCTCGGCTTCAACGACAAGCCGCTGGTCTCGGTCGACTTCAACCACGACCCGCGCAGCTCGGTCTACGACAGCACCCTGACCCAGGTCATGGAAGGCACGCTGGTCAAGGTCTGCTCGTGGTACGACAACGAATGGGGCTTCTCCAACCGCATGCTCGACACGACGCTGGCCTTGATGGCCGCGAAGTAAGCGTTCGCAGATTCGGTTCGAACGAAACCCCGGCTCCGGCCGGGGTTTTTCTTCTGGGCGAGCTGGATCGTATCGTCGCGCTTCAGCGCCGCGAACGCCATTGCACGATGGCGGCGGCGAGCAGTTTGCCGGCCGCCAGCGCGCCGAAATAGACGACGCCGAACGCCACGACACGATGCGGCTCGTCGATCCAGACGCCACCGCCGGTGAGTCCGAAGCGCGGTTGCAGCGCTTCGGTCATGCCCCAGCGCGGAATATCGGGAACGATCGTCGCGAAGCAACCGAACAGATAAGCCACGACCGATCCCGCCCAGGCGGCCATCTGCCAGAACATCGTGTCGTCCGGGTCCACGACCGGATGCGCGCGTACCCAGAGGATCTTGCCGATCAGCAACCAGAGGAAACCGAGCAGGGGCCACCACGTGCCGAAACCCATGCAGAATGCGCCGATCATCAGGACGTAGAACGAGGACAGGCCGAGCAGGCTGCCGATGCGCTTGAGACGCGAAGCATCCGGCGTGTTGGCGAAAACGGTGAAGAATCCGGTGGCGTGGATCAGGAAGAATTCCAGCAGCATGGTCAGCATCGCCGTCTTGACCGAGAACGGTCCGAAGCGCAGCGGCGAGGCCCAGACCAGCGCGAAAGCCAGTGCCGTGCAGATGTCGGGCAGGGCGGCCCAATAGCCGATCGCCACCGGCGTTTCGGTCGCCGCGGTCTTCGCCGATCGCATCAGGAACGACGACCCGCGGGCAAGTTCCTGGCCCACTCGGGCCGGTACTTCCATTTCATCCAAGCCAGCAGGCCGAAGTAGACGAAGCCGCCGGCGATGACGGTATGCGGCTTCTCGATCCACAGGCCGCTGCCCGGCAACTGCAGTTGCGCAACGAGCTCGGCGCCGAGACCGAATCGCGGCAGCGGCAGGATGACGCCCATGAACACCGCGGCCAGGTAGGCGGCCACCGAAAACGCCCACAGGGTCATCTGTCGTTGCGCTTCCTCCGTTTTCGGCACGGGCGCGAGCCAGATCAGCGCGAACTTCGCCAACATCAGCCAGCCGAAAGTCAGCACCGGCCACCAGCTGTCGAAGGCGAGCGAGAACGCGCCGGCGAACAACATGTAGAAGGCCCCGAAGCCGAGCATGGCCACGGTCTTGTAGCGGCGACTGGCTTTGTCGGAGAGCACGACCGCGCCGATGAAGGCGCCCGAATGCACGACGAGGAATTCGAGCAGCATCACCAGCATCAGGAAGTTCACCGCATCGTGTTTCCACAGCAGCGGCGAGAACCAGGTGACCAGGTAGGCGAGCGAGGTCAGGGCGTCGGGCAGGACCGAGATCCAGCGCGCGATCGCCGACGAGACCTGCTCGGCGGGCGCGCTCGCCGTCATGGCGCGTCGTCGTCCGGACTCGCGCCGGCGGCCGCGCGGCGCAGGCGGTCGTGCACGGCCAACCAGGCTTCCGTATCGGGCGGGCGCTCGACCAGCAGCAGGTTGTCTCCCCGTGCATCCAGCAATCGCAGCGCCGCATACAGGCCATGCGCATAAGCGCGCGCGTCGACGGGCAGGACCAGGCCATCGCCGTCTTCGGGCAGTGCCCCGATTGCCAGCAGCCCGACGCGTTTGCCGAACGCGCGCTGCTGACCCGCCTCGCGTTCAAGCGCGTCGCGCGCGAGCAGCAACATCGGCGTGCGCGGCGCGTAATGCGCTTCCAGCGTGCCCGAGGCCCGCGGACTGTGCGCACCGCTGCCGACCGCGACCGGTCCGATGACCTGTTCGATCTGCTCGCGGGAGATGCCGCCCGGGCGCAGGATCCGCGGCGTTTCGCCGGACAAATCGACAATCGTGCTTTCGATGCCGACATCGCTGTCGCCGCCGTCGAGCACCAGGGGTACGGCGGCGCCGAATTCGTCGCGCACGTGTTGCGCCGAGGTCGGTGAGATGCGTCCGAAGCGGTTCGCCGAGGGTGCGGCGAGCCCGCCGCCGAAACGACGCAGCAGATCGCGCGCCAAGGGGTGCGCGGGGCAGCGCAGGCCCACCGTGTCCTGTCCGCCGGTCACGACATCCGGAACGGACGCCTGTTTGCGCAGGATCAGCGTCAGCGGGCCGGGCCAGAACGCTTCCGCGAGGCGATGCGCCGTCGCCGGGACATTGAGCGCCCAGTGCGCCAGCGCTTCGGCCTCGGCGATATGCACGATCAGCGGATGGTCGGCAGGACGCCCCTTGATGGCGAAAATGCGCAGCACCGCTGCCGTATTGCCCGCGTCGGCCGCGAGGCCGTAGACCGTTTCTGTCGGCAAGCCGATGACTTCGCCGCGGCGCAGCGCCTCGATCGCGGCATCGATCGCCTCGTTCGCGTTCACGTCGCGTACTCCTCGCGCAGCAGGCCGTACAACGCGGTATCGCAGACCTCGCCGGCGACGCGCCAACGGCCGCGCAGCAGCCCTTCGCGAACGAAGCCGAGCTTCTCGACCAAACGGCAGGAAGCCTCGTTGCGCGGATCGATGTCGGCCTCGATGCGTTCGAGCCCCAATCGTTCGAAGGCGTAAGCGAGCGCGAGCCGGACCGCTTCCCGGGCCAGGCCCCGCCCCTGTCGATCAGGATGCAGGTTGTAGCCGATTTCGCCGCGCCGATTCACCTGATCGATCGCGAACAAGGTCACGCCGCCGATCAGGCGGTCGTCCTGCCTGTCCGCCATCGCCCAGGGATGCACGTCGGTTTCGCGCATCTGCTTGGCGATCAACGCCAGTTTCTCCTCCGCCTGCCGACGCTCGGTCCAAGCGTCGAAGCTCCAGTAGCGCATCACGCGCGGGTCGCTGTAGATGGCGAACAAGTCGTCGGCGTCGTCGTCGCGGAAAGCGCGCAGGCGCAGGCGCGCGCTTTCCAGCACGGGCAGTCGGCGAGCGGTCGGGGTGTCGGCCATGCCGCATTCTGGCATGGGCGCAGGATGCGCCCAATGGCGGTTCATTCCTTCCGGACGATCTTCTCGCGCGTGGGCAGGGACCAGAGCCAGATCGCCACCAGCAGGCAGCAGGCGCCGGGAATCCAGCCCACGCGTGGCGGCAGCAACCACCACGCGCCGGCCGAACTGCCGGCCATCATCACGGTGGCCAACTGCTTGGCGCGCAATGGCACGGCATGATGCGCCCGCCAATCCTTGATGATGGGTCCGAGTTTCGGGTGTTCGAGCATCCAGCGTTCCCAGCGCCGGCTGCCGCGACTGAAACAGTAGGCAGCCAGCAGGACGAAGGGCACCGTCGGCAGCAGGGGCAGGAAAATGCCGATGGCGCCGAGCGCCAGCGACAGGAATCCCGCTCCCAACCAGAACGCGCGAATCAGTTTGGCCTGCATGGGATGATCATGACGGCGCCGATGCTGGCGTCAAGTCGCCGCGTGACCCGTGCCTGCGCAGCTACAATGCCGGGATGATCGGATTCGACGAAGCCAGGCGCCTGGCGCTAGCGGGAGCGCAGCCATTGCCGTCCGAGCGCGTTGGCCTGGCGGACTGCTGCGGCCGCGTGTTGGGTGAAGACCTGCATAGCCCGAGCGACCTACCGCCTTTCGACAACAGCGCGATGGATGGTTTCGCATTGCCGGTCGGCGCGGAACCGATGCCCATCGGGTGCGAGTTCGACATCGTCGCCTCGATCGCCGCTGGCGATGATGGCAGCGAAGCCAGGGGGGCTTGCGAGATCATGACCGGCGCGCCGATGCCGCCCGGACTCGATGCCGTATTGCCGGTGGAACAGGCGCGCGTGCTTTCGTGCGATGGGCAAGGTCGTCCGACCCGCATCGCGCTGCTGTCGGCGGTCGAGCCGGGCGCGCACGTCCGACGGCGCGGCAGCGACGTGTCTGCGGGGCAGCCTGTCTTGCCCGCGGGTACGGTGCTGGATGCGTCCGCGCGCATGCTGCTGGCGGCGATGGGCGTGGCCGAGATCGGAGTGCGCGCACGGTTGCCGGCGGCGCTGATCTGCACCGGCGCCGAACTCGTCGACGATCCGGCGCAGGCCTTGCGGCCCGGCCAGATCCGCAACAGCAACGGCCCTTATCTCGCGCAGCGTCTGGCGGATATCGGCGCCGTGCTCGCGCACCGCGAAACCGTCGCGGACGAGGCGGCGGCATTTCTCGCGGCGTTACGACGCGCACAGGATGCCGGCGCGCGCCTGGTGGTCAGCACCGGTGCCGTTTCCATGGGGCGGCATGATTTCGTACCGGAGGCCTTGCGCTCCATCGGCGCCGAGCTGGTCTTCCACAAGATCGCGATGCGGCCGGGAAAACCTCTGCTGCATGCCCGCTTGCCGGATGGCAGCGCCTATTTCGGGTTGCCGGGGAATCCCATTTCCGGCGCGGTGGGGTTGCGTTTCTTCATCGAACCCTGGTTACGCGCCCGCCAGGGCCGCGCGCCGGAATCTTCGATTCGCCTGCCGCTGGCCGAACCCGCGCGCAAGAAGGCGGGTTTCACGATGCTGCAAAAGGCGCGCGTATTCCTCGACGCCAGTGGCGTCGCGCGCGTCCGGCTGCTGCAGGGGCAGGAATCGTTCCGCATCCAGTCTCTGATCGCCGCCAACGCCTGGGCCGTATTGCCCGTCGCGGCGGAAGCGCTGCCGGCGGGCATGTCGATCGACGTCTTCGGCCTGGAAGGCGAGGGCATCGTATTGACGGCGGATCGCCCGCAAGGAGGAACGAATGCGCATTGAACTGGAACTGTTCGGCGCACTGCGTGGCGTCGAGCCGCACGATCGTCTTGTTCTCGAAGTGGACGGCGCCTGCGTCGCGGACTTGCGCCGCGCTGTGGCGACGCATGCAGCGGCGAATTGGCCGGGCATCGCACCGGGCCTTCTGCAGCGCTGCGCATTCGCCACCCCTACGCAGGTGCTGCGCGATGCCGAGCCCTTGCCGCCCGACGGGCGCATGGCCATCCTGCCCCCGGTCAGCGGGGGTTGAGATGGAAGCGCATCGCTTTCTGCTCGTCGACCGCGCCGTATCTCCGCTCGATCCGGCGGCGGCACAGGAGTTCGTCGCCGATCCCGCCTTCGGCGGAATCGCGCTGTTTGTCGGGCGCGTGCGCGACCACAATCAGGGCCGAGCCGTTACCGGCATCAGCTACGACGCTTACGCCCCGTTGGTGTTGGCGCGATTCGCCGAGATCGCCGCGCAGGCGGAGTCGCAGTTCGGTCCGCGCCTGAAGCTCTACATCGCGCATGCGCACGGACGCCTGGTCATCGGCGACCTGGCCGTGATCGTGGCCGCCGGGTCGCCGCATCGCGACGAGGCTTTCCGCGCCTGCCGGCTGGCCATCGAGGCGGTGAAACATTCGACGCCGATCTGGAAGCAGGAGCACTACGTCGAAGGCGACAGCGCCTGGAGCGACGGCAGCGCATTGCACGAAGGGGACGCGCCGACGGGCGCCGGCGCCTGAACCGCTGCCGCCCGGTCGCGCCATTCGGGCGTCGGGCGGTTTGCGCGCTCCTGTGACGCAGCCCCCGGTTTGTCGGCGGGGTGCCGGACAGGGGAAAATGACGCTTTTCCCGCTCCCGGAGCTCCCATGACCATCCTCCGCATGACCGACCTCGACTTGGCCGGCAAGCGCGTGCTGATCCGCGAAGACCTCAATGTGCCGGTCAAGGACGGTCGCGTGACCTCCGATCAACGCATCAAGGCGGCCCTGCCAACGATTCGCCTGGCGATGAAAAAGGGCGCGGCAGTGATGGTGACCTCGCACCTGGGCCGACCGAAGGAAGGCGTCTGGAGCGAGGAGGATTCGTTGGCGCCGGTCGCTGCGCGACTGTCCGAGTTGCTGGGTCGCGACGTGCCGCTGGTGAAGGACTGGGTCGATGGCGTGCAGGTTTCGCCGGGCGACGTCGTGCTGCTGGAAAATTGCCGCATGAACGTCGGTGAGGGCAAGGACGACGAGGCCCTGTCGAAGAAGTACGCCGCACTGTGCGATGTCTTCGTCATGGATGCCTTCGGCACCGCGCATCGCGCGCAGGCGTCCACGCATGGCGCCATCCGTTTCGCCAAACTCGCCTGCGGCGGCCCGCTGCTGATGGCCGAACTCGACGCGCTGGCCAAAGCGCTGGAAAACCCGGCGCGCCCCTTGCTGGCGATCGTCGCCGGCAGCAAGGTCAGCACCAAACTCGAATTGCTGGGCAATCTCGTCGGCAAGGTCGACCAGTTGATCGTCGGTGGCGGCATCGCCAATACCTTCATCGCCGCGATGGGGCACCCGGTGGGCAAGTCGCTGTGCGAGAACGACCTGCTCGACATCGCGCGCAAGATCCTGGCCGACGCCAAGGCGCGCGGCGCCGATATCCCGATCCCGGACGACGTGGTGGTGGCGCCGGCGTTCGCCGCCGATGCGCCGGCTACGGTGAAATCCGTCTCGGAAGTCGCGGCCGACGACATGATCCTCGACATCGGCCCGCAAACCGCCGCGCGCTACGCGAACATGATCGCCAGGGCCGGCAGCGTCATCTGGAACGGGCCGGTCGGCGTGTTCGAGTTCGATGCGTTCGGCAAGGGTACCGAGGCGCTGGCGAAAGCCATCGCCGCCTCCGATGCGTTCTCGATCGCCGGTGGCGGCGACACGCTGGCGGCCGTGGACAAGTATGGCGTCGAATCGGGCATCAGCTACATCTCCACCGGCGGTGGCGCCTTCCTCGAATTCTGCGAAGGCAAGGAGCTGCCTGCGGTGGCGGCATTGAAAAAGCGCGGAGCGGAAAGTTGATGCAAGGCCTTGGTCGTTCGATCCTGTTGTTGCTGTTGGCGTTGTCTTCATCGCTGTTCGCCGCATCGGCCGATGCGCAAGCGGTCAAGCACCAGCGCGGCGAATTCAGTTTCCTGGTCGGGCCCGCGCCCGGGTTCGTCGAGGTGCGCGAGGTGGCGGCCAGTTGGCCCGGCGGCGGCGAGATCGGCACGGCCGATCGCTGGCGCAATTGGTTGCTCGACAAGCAGGTTGATCTCCGTGCCGGACGCGAAACCGTGTTTGTCGACCGCGTGTACGAGCCGCTCAGCGCCGCCACGGTGGACAATGCCGCGAAGTTCGACACCGACTTCGTTCCGCTGTATCAGTCGCTGACGCTGCATCGCGTCGAATTGCGGCGCGATGGCCGCTGGCAGAACCGACTGAACGCCGAAAACGTTTCCCTGGCGCGACGCGAGACTGGCTTCGAGGAGAACATGGCCGACGGCAGCGTGACCGCGCTGATCGTGCTCGAAGACATTCGCCCGCGCGACGTGGTGCGCATTTCCTACACGATCGACGGCAGCAACCCGATCATGGCCGGCAACACGGCACAGTCCTTCCGCATCGGCTGGATCGATCCGATCCTGGAAAGCCATGGCCGCGTGTTGTTCGATCCGCAAGCCAATCCGGCCATCCAGCGCTTCGAATCCGATGCCGACGTCAAGCAGGTTCGTACCGCCGATGCCCTTGAGGTTGCCTTCGACGTGCCTTATACGAAGGCGATCCAGGACCGCGGCGACTATCCCGTCTGGTACGACCCCTATCCGCTCGTGCAGATCGGAGCTAAGCGCTCATGGGCCGATATCGTCGACTGGGCGTTGCCGCTTTATCCGGAGACCGCGGCGCTGCCCGCCGATCTCGAGGCGAAGCTGCAGGAATGGGCGAAGTTGCCCGACCGATACCAACAGGCGGAAGCGGTCCTGCGACTGGTGCAGGACGAGGTGCGTTATTTCGGCGCGGAAATGGGCGAGAACACGCATCGACCCAATCCGCCCGCGCTGACCTGGTCGCGGCGTTACGGCGACTGCAAGGACAAGACCTACCTGACGACGATCCTGCTGCGACGGCTGGGCATCGACGCCGAGCCGGCGCTGGTATCGACCTCGCTGGGCCGCGGCGTCGCCGACTGGCTGCCGGCGGCCACCGCGTTCAACCACGTGATCGTTCGGGCGCGCATCGGCAAGCACACGTTGTGGCTCGATCCGACCATGTCAGAGCAGCGCGGCCCTCTGCTCAAGCGCGACCTGCCGCCCTACGGCATGGCCCTGCCGGTCCTCGCCGGCGCGTCCGCGCTGGTGCCGGTCGAAGCGCCCGGGGAGGCGAGCAACAGTCTGGTGGTGGTCGAGCGTTTCGTGCCCGACAAGGACGGCAAGAAGGTGAATCTCTACATCGAGACGCGGTACAGCGGTTTCCGCGCGATGACAGCGCGCCAGCGGCTGCGCGCCAAGCGTCTGGACAAGACGTCGGAAGAATTCACCGAGTACTATCGCAGGCGCTATGGACAGGTGACGGTAGCGGCACCGATGACGTCGCGCGAGGACGATGCCGCCGACACGCTGATTTTTACCGAGCACTACTTGTTGGCCGATCCCTGGGGCAAGTCCGGCGGCAATGCGCGGACGATCGATTTCTACGCCGAAGCCCTGGCCAAGGACGCCGAGTTGCCGGAAGCGATGTCGCGCGACGAGCCGATGGGCTTGTCGGCGCGCACCAACCTCCGGCACGAGATCCGCATCGAGCTTCCCGATCAATGGGTGTTGTCCGACTTGCCCGAACGCGTCGCCATCGACGGCGCACCTGTTTTCTACGACCGCACCCTGTCGCAACAAGGCAACGTGGTTTCCCTCGTGCACCGGCTGGAGGTGCGCGAGGACCACGTCGGCGCGCAGGCCGTCGGCCGTTACCTGGTCAAGTTGCGCGACATCAAGAACGCCCTCGGTACCAGCCTGCACCTCGGGCTGCCGGTGCCGGTGCGCAACCAGGACCGCGACCGCCGCTTGCGCGACTTGCTGCGGGACGCCATGGATGACGGATCGAAAGGAGGTTCGCGATGAATCGTTGCATGTCTTCCGCGCTGGCCGCGCTGGCCCTCGTTGCCGCCACGGCGGCAGTCGCCGCCGATGGAGCGCCGGATCCGGTGGCGGCGCAATGGCAGGCGTTTCTTGCAAGCGCGAAGGTGGACGAGACGACGGCAGCATTCGGCGTGTTGTCCAAGCTGCGCGGGGCGGACGGAACGATCGACACTACGGCCTGCGAAGATCAGCGTGAGGCGCTGGAGAAATCGGTCGCCCAGGTTCCGGTGAGCTTCGCCCTGCAGCATGCGGCTTACGTTTGCGCGGAAGCGCGCGGCGACCAGGCGGCGGCAGAGGAGGGATTCAAGCGTTTCGGTGCGCTCGTGCGGCACGCGTTGTCGTATTCGTCGGACGAGTGGAATGGTCGCCCGATCCGCGTCGTGGTCGGGGCCGATATCAACGCCTTCATGCAGGCCGGTGGATTCGAGTTCCGCTACCAGTACATCGAGGCCGGCGCCGGCCGCCAGGTCGCGCATATCGCGGTCTGGGACCCGCAGGCGAAGCTGGAACGTCATCTGCGTTTCGACTACCTCGATACGATGGTGCGCCTGTCGCGCGACAAACCGGGTGCCTTGTTTCCGTCCTTCCGCCGAGACATGGCTCAAGAACTCCTCAAGCAGATGGCGCGCAGCAACCAGGTGCCGGGCATCGATTTCCTGGCGGCGCAGGAATCGGGCGACCTGAAAACGGCGCAGGAAAAGGTCGCGCGTCTGCGACCGGTCGCCGAGCGCGGCGGGTTCCAGGCGGCCAATGCGTGGATGGAAGCCTGCGCCGAATCCCCCTATCCCGGTTGCGGCGAGGGGTTGGTCGACGCCCTGCTGCCTTCCGCCGAGGCGAAGCACGCTTATCCGATGCTGTTGCTGGCGTTGATCCACGCCGATGGCATTGGCGTTCCGAAGAGCGAAGCCTCGGCGATGGCCTTGCTGGACGCAGCCGAAAAGCAGCTGGGCGGTGGGCGCGCGGCTTACACCTATGCGCGCTTCTGGATCGGTCGGCATGACGACGCCTTCCCACCCGAACTGCTCAAGCGCTTGGACGCGGCGAGCGCGGCCGGCAACCATGCGGCACTGGCGCTCAAGCTCGAGCGTCTGCGCGATTCGCGCGAGGATCGTCATCTGACCGACGCCGAGATGGAGCCCCTGGTCCGCGCCGTGCGTGGCGGCTATCGCGCCGGAGCCTGGTTGCTCGGCCGGGAGACCTATTTTCGCGACGATTCCGCAGCCTATTTGCCCTGGCTGAAGATGGCGGCCGAAGACGGCGACGAATACTCGCAAGATCTGCTCGGCGATGCGTTGTACTTCGGTCAGGACCAGACTCCGAAAGACAAAGTGGAGGGGCGGCGCTGGTGGCGCGAGGCGGCGGCCGGCGGCAGAAGCGGATCGATGCTGTCGCTGGGCGACGATGCGGGCGGCGAAAAGAAATGGGCCGACGCGGCCGAGTGGTATCGCAGCGCGGCGATGTACGGCGATTTGGAAGGCGCGCGCCGGTTCGCCGGCATGCATTTGAGGACGATGGACGGATGGCAGGGCGACAAGGAGTTGGCCGTCCGGGTCTATCGCGAACTGGACGAGAGTTCCGACTACGCACCCGCGCGCCGCGACCTCGCCGGGTACTACCTGGAGCGCAATGACAAGGGCGATACGGACGCGGCATTGCGCCTGCTTGAGCGTGATGCCCAGCGTGGCGACGCCGAATCGCTGGTCTTGCTGGCCAACGGCTTGCTCGAAGGGCGTTTCGGCCCGGGTCGCGAGGCGGAGGGCGAAGAATGGTTCCGCAAGGGCGTCGCCGGCGGCGCCCCGCTCGTACTCGACTCCAATGCGTTCCGGTTGTACTACGGCAAGCCGGACGCCGCGAAGCGCGCCGAATCGATCGCCCTGTGGCGAAAGGCGATCGATCAGCCCGATAGCGAGATGGCGATGAACAATTTCGCCTGGGTTCTGTGCACGTCCTCGTTCGACGACATGCGCAATCCTGCCGAGGGGCTCAAGGTCGCCGCCAAGCTGGGCAAGGCCGAAGACAACGACTCCAGCACGATCGACACGATCGCCGCCTGCCACGCGGCGAACGGCGACTACGCGCGGGCCGTGCAGTTGCAGGAGCTCGTCATCAAGCTGCGGCTCGAGTTCGGCGATGGCGACGAGAGCCTGGCGGGCATGCGCGAGCGTCTCGAGTTGTATCGGCAGCGCAAGCCCTACATCGAGCCGGCGAAGTCCTGAGCGGATGTCCATCCTGTTCTTCGACCTCGACGGTACCTTGATCGATTCGGCCGTCGGCATCACCCGCTGCGTCGCGTATGCGCTGGAAAAGCTCGGCGAACCGGTGCCGCCGCAACGGGAGTTGCGACTGTGGATCGGACCGTCGTTGCGCGACAGCTTCGGGCCGCTATTGAACGACCCTGTGCGCACCGAACAGGCCGTCGAGTTGTATCGCGAACGCTTCGACCTGCATGGTTGGGCCGAACACGAGATCTATCCGGGCATCGGTGCGGCGATCGAATCCCTGCATCGCGACGGTCATCGTCTCGCCGTGGTGACGGCGAAGAACGAACCGCATGCGCGTCGCATCATCGATCATCTGCCTTTCGGCCATCTTTTCGAAACCGTTTCTGGCGCGACCGCGGACGGCAGCATCAGCCACAAGCCGGAGCTCATCGCCGTCGCGCTCGAGCGCCTGCGCGTGTCGGCCGGCGACTGCTGGATGATCGGTGACAGGCGCATGGACATGGAAGGCGCCAACAGCCATGGCATGAACAGCGTCGGCGTCGCCTGGGGTTTCGGCGGCGAGGATGAACTGCGCGCGGCCGGTGCCACGCGCATTGTCCACGAGACAGGGCAATTGATCGGGCTTTTCCGTTAGTCCGATCGTCGCGCGGCTGTGGTAGCTTGTCCCGATTCAAGGGAAACGCGCGCATGGCATTCGATCTTCGACGTACCAAGATTCTCGCCACACTCGGGCCGGCCACCGATGGTCCCGGCGTGCTCGACGATCTGATCCGCGCCGGCGTCAATGTCGTACGCCTGAACTTTTCCCACGGCGATGCCGCGCATCACGCCAAACGCGTCGAACACGTGCGTGCCGCCGCCGAACGACAGGGCCGCGAAGTCGGCATCCTCGCCGACCTGCAGGGTCCGAAGATCCGCATCGAGAAATTCGCCGAGGGCAAGGTCGCGCTGAAGGCGGGGCAAGCCTTCGACCTGGTCTGCCGCGCCGATGCGGCGCCGGGCGATTCCAGTCGCGTCGGCGTCAGTTATCTCGGCCTGGTGAACGACGTGGGCGTCGGCGATACCCTGCTGCTCGACGATGGCTTGATCGCGCTGAAGGTATTGAAGGTGGCCGGCGACACCATCGGGACGGAAGTGCTGACCGATGGCGTGCTGTCCGATCGCAAGGGACTCAATCGCCTCGGCGGCGGCTTGTCGCTGGGCGCGCTGACCGCGCAGGATCGCGAGCACATCGTCATCGCCGCGAAACTCGAAGTGGATTTCCTCGCCGTGTCCTTCTGCCGTTCGGCCGCCGACATGGACGAGGCTCGACGGCTCGCCCGGGCCGCCGGCAGCGATGCGGCGCTGGTGGCCAAGATCGAGCGCGCCGAAGCCATCGATCGCCTCGACGAGATCGCCGAGGCCTCCGATGCCCTGATGGTGGCGCGTGGCGACCTCGGCGTGGAAATCGGCGACGCCGAACTGCCGGGCCTGCAGAAAAAGATCATCCGCACCGCGCTCGAACACAATCGCGTGGTGATCACCGCGACGCAGATGCTGCAGTCGATGGTGGACAACCCGATCCCGACGCGGGCGGAAGTGCTCGATGTCGCCAACGCGGTGATCGACGGCACCGACGCCGTGATGCTTTCGGCCGAAACGGCGTCGGGCCAGTATCCGGTGAAAGCGGTCGAGGCGATGGTGCGCATCTGCCTCGGCGCCGAACGCCAGTTCGACCACGACACCGATTTCGAGAAAGCGCCGCGCAACCTGCAGGCAGCCGACCAGGCCATCGCCATGGCGGGCATGTTCATCGCCGAGCACATCCGCGTGCGCGCCATCATCGCCCTCACCGAATCGGGCGGGACCTGCCGCTACCTGTCGCGTTTCCGCTCGGCCGCGCCGATCTATGGCCTGTCCCGCCACGCCGGCGCCCGGCGCCGCATGGCACTCATGCGCGACGTCTATCCGGTGGATTTCGATTCCATGGGCCAGAGCACCCGCGAAGCGGCGCGCAGCGCCATCAAGCGCCTGCACGACCTCGGCCTGCTCGCCAACGGCGATCGCGTGCTGATCACCAGCGGCGACCACATGGAGTTGCACGGCGCGACCAATACGCTGCGCCTGTTGCAGGTGGGCACGGACGGCGCCGCCGAAGGCCTCGGCGTGCTCTGAGCGCGTTCGTCCCACGGTCGACGGCATTCGTCCCGCCGCGGTGGCGCGATCGTCCCGGTCGGCGTAAAGCGGGAAGCTGGCCGTCCCGGAACGCCGCCATGCCCCTACGCGCCCTGTTGCCGATCTTCCTGCTCGCCGGTGCGGCGGGCGCCGCCGATGTCGACATACTTCCTACCGGGGAGGCGCTGCAGCGCTGGCAGCCGATCGGCAAGCTCGCCGCCCCGCCTGCTCCGCCGGGGGACGCCGTCGACACCTGCGTGAACCTCGGCTTCCTGGTCGATCGCAACGGCGCGACGTCCTCCTTCGCCTTGCTGCGCGGCTGGAGCGCCGATACCGGGCGACTGGACGAATACATGCGCCATTCGGCCGCGGCCGTGCAGAGCTGGCGCTTCCAGGCCGCCGACAGCAACGGCAAGCGCCGGCCGGTCTACACCCATGCCAGCTTCGTATTCCTGGCCGATGCCGGCGGCGACGCAGCGGCGGTGCGCGCCCGGTGCGATGTGGGCGACCTGCGTTCCTACGTCGAGCAGGCCTACGGCCGCAATTACCGGCGCGGCAACCTCGGCAAGGGCCAGCTCGAGCACAACCGCCAGCAGTATCCCTGGCAAATCCCCGACGGCTGTACCCGGCACGCGGGCTGGTGCGACTGAGGGCGGGGCGGGGTCGCGCACGGTATAATTCCGGGTCTTGTCCCCTTGTCCGGAATCCGCCCCATGAGCATCGACCAACTCGCCGAAACCGCCCAGGCCATGGTGGCCGCGGGCAAGGGCATCATCGCCATCGATGAGTCCAATACCACCATCAAGAAGCGTTTCGACGGCGTCGGCATCGAGTGCACGGAAGAGAATCGTCGTGCCTATCGCGAATTGCTGCTGACCACGCCGCAGCTGAGCGACTACATCTCGGGCGCGATCCTGTACGACGAAACGCTGCGCCAGAAGACGCGCGACGGCGTGCCCTTCGCCGAGGTGATGCGACGCAACGGCATCATCCCCGGCATCAAGGTCGACAAGGGCCCGCAGCCCCTGGCCGGTTTCCCGGGTGAAGTCGTCACCGAAGGTCTCGACGGCCTGCGCGACCGCCTGAAGGAGTACGCCCAGCTCGGCGCCCGTTTCGCCAAGTGGCGCGCGGTCATCAACATCGGCGAAGACATGCCCTCCGGCACCGGCATCGAGGCCAACAGCCATGCGCTGGCGCGTTACGCCGCGCTCTGCCAGGAAGCGGGCATCGTGCCGATGGTCGAGCCCGAAGTGATCATGGACGGCGACCACGATATCGATACCTGCTACGAAGTCACCGAGGTCGTGCTGCGTTCGCTGTTCGCTTCGCTGTACGACCATAACGTCATGCTCGAAGGCACCATCCTGAAGGCGTCCATGGTCATCTCCGGCAAGGACTGCCCGGAACAGGCCAGTGTCGAGGAAGTCGCCGAGATGACGCTGCGCTGCCTGAAGAGCACCGTGCCGGCGACCTTGCCGGGCATCGTTTTCCTGTCCGGCGGTCAGAGCGACGAAGCGGCCACCGCGCATCTGAATGCGATGAACCAGATGGGCGCCAAGCCCTGGCCGCTGAGTTTCAGCTACGGCCGCGCGATGCAGTCGGCGGCGCTGAAGCTGTGGTCGCAGGATATCGCCAGCAACATCGCTGCCGCGCAGAAGACCGTCTATGCGCGCGCCAAGGACAATGGTCTTGCGGCGCTGGGCAAGTGGACCAAGGCCGCCTGATCGTCGCTGCCCATCGTTGAACAGGAAGAACGCCGGCGAAAGCCGGCGTTTTTTCTTGCCGCCTCAGGCGTCGGCGATCGCCTGTTCGGCGATGCGCCGATCGATGCGATCCAGCCCGATGTCCGCCAGCGTCTTGAGTACGACGAATCCGATGGTCCCGGCAGTGCCGAGCGCGATCGCGCCGAAAGCGATGGCGATATGAATCGGCAGTACGCGCATGTAGGGCATGAACATCATCGCGCCGAGGTTCGGTCGTCCTTGCGCATCGGCTTCGATCTGCGCCGCGCAGGTCTTGCGCTGCGCGAACACGAAGGACACGCCGCCGGCCAGGATCAACAGGAAGTCCAGCATGCCCCTGAACGGCGCCATCGCGCACAGGAACACCAGGTAGAACAGATGGAAAAGACCGAAGTGCAGGACGAAGAAGTTCACCGTCGATCGTTTTCCCTCCCGGTTCTCCGGCACCGGCTGGTCGTTCGAGGTGAAGCCTTCGGTGCTGAAGCGACGCAAGGCGCCCATGCGTTTGGTCGCGTACCAGCCGATGACCAGGTTTTGCAGGAAGTACGGCCACAGCAACATGCCCGCCGACCAGTCCAGGGCCAGCGCGAAGGCCAGCGTCAGCGCGTTCGCGCCGATCAGGGCCAGGGTGGGGTCGCTGCCGGATGCCTTGTTCATGGGCCGCCTTCGAAGCAGCCCCGAGTCTGCCATTCGGGCCGGATTCAGGCCATGGCTTGAAATTAGTATCCTAAGATATTATATTCTCGGCTATGGCTACCGACCCCGCCCTCGACAAGTCCGCCTTCGGCTACACCGTCGCGGATATCACCCGTTTGTTCCGCCGGGTATTCGACCGACGCGCCGCCCATCTGGACCTGACCCGCGCCCAGTGGCGCGCGCTCAGCCGTATCCAGCGCGCGCAGGGCCTGACGCAGGCCGAACTGGCCGAAGACCTCGAGATGGAACCGATGGCCGTCGGCCGCGTCGTCGACCGTCTCGTGCAGGCGGGCTTCGTCGAGCGTCGTGCCGACCCCGCCGATCGCCGCTGCTGGCGCCTACACCTGACGGCGCGCTCGGACGACGTGATGGGGAAGATGAAACGCATCGCCGCCACCCTGCGCGACGAAGCCACCGCCGATGTGAGCGACGAGGATTTCGAGCGCGTCATGCGTTTGCTCGTCGCCGTCAAGAACAACCTCGCCGAACTCGATCGCGAGGACCGTGCGCGCCAGCAGGCGCGAAGGAAGACGCAGCCGTGACCAGTCGCCAACCCACCGAGAACAATACCGGCGCGCCGCCGCCTGCCGCGAAACGCCGTGTGCCGCGCTGGCTCTGGATCGCCGGCCCAGCTTTGGTGATCGCGTTGTTCGCCGGCGAATGGGCGCTCAGCCGCCGCGCCGTCGAGACCGACAACGCCTACGTGAAAGCGGATCGCGTGATGATCTCCAGTCAGGTCGGAGGCCGCGTGGTCGACGTATCGGTCGGCCAGAATCAGTTCGTGCGCAAGGGCCAGTTGCTGTTCCGCCTCGATGCCGAACCGCTGCGCATCGCATTGGCCGAAGCCGAAGCGCGCCTGGACAAGGTCGCGGACGAATCCGGCGCCAGCAAGGCCGGCGTGCAGGAAGCGGACGCCTCGCTGCGCGCCGCCGAAGAGACGCTGCATTGGGCCGAGCAGGAGTACGCGCGACAGAAGGAGCTGCGCGCACGCGAACTGGTGGCGCAGAAAGCCCTCGACGACGCCGGGCATGCGCTCGCCAACGCCCGCGCGCAGCGCGACAGCGCGCGGGCCGCGCGCGACAAGGCGCGCTCCAGCCTCGGTGGCGGACTGGATTCGCCGCTGGAGAAACTGCCGGACTATCGCGAGGCACTGGCCGAGCGCGATCGCGCACGACTAGACCTGGCGCATGCCGAGGTGCGCGCGCCGATCGACGGCGTCGTCGGCAATCACGATCTGCAAGCTGGCGAATACCTCAACATCGGCCAGGCCGCGATGCCGCTGGTCGCGACGGCGCCGGTCTGGATCGAAGCCAACTTCAAGGAAACGGACCTGGCGCGCATGCGCGTCGGCCAGGACGCCGAGATCCGCATCGACAGCTATCCCGGATTTCGCTGGCGGGCGCGCGTCGCTTCGATCAGCCCGGCCTCGGGTTCCGAGTTCAGCGTGTTGCCGCCGCAGAATGCGACCGGCAATTGGGTGAAGGTCGTGCAACGCATTCCCGTACGCCTGGACATCGTCACGTCGCCGAGCGATGCGCCGGTGTTGCGCGCGGGCATGAGCGCGGAAGTCAAGGTCGAGTTGACCGGTACCGCGCCGAGCGCGACGGCGACTGTCGCGCACTGAGCCTGCCGGAGCACTCGCGATGACGGCGGCCGCGACGGACATGCAGGAATTCGGCGAACGCGCTTCGGCGCGGCGCGGCCTGCTGATCGGTTCGATCATGCTGGCCACGCTGATGCAGGCGATCGACACGACGATCGCGAACGTGGCCCTGCCCGACATGCAGGGCTCGCTGTCGGCGACGCAGGACCAGGTCGCCTGGGTACTGACTTCGTATATCGTCGCAGCGGCGATTTTGACGCCGGTCACCGGCTGGCTCGCTTCGACGCTCGGCCGGCGGCGGTTGCTGGTGCTGGCCGTCGGCGGTTTCACCATCGCCTCGGTGCTTTGCGGCATCGCCACCGGCATCGGCGAAATGGTGCTGTTCCGCGTGATGCAAGGCGTGTTCGGCGCGGCCCTCGTGCCGATCTCGCAATCGTTGCTGCTCGATGTCTTCCCGCGCGAAAAACACGGCGCCGCGATGGCGCTCTGGGGCATGGGCATCATGGTCGGGCCTATCCTGGGCCCACCGCTGGGCGGCTGGCTGACCGAAGACTTCAGCTGGCGCTGGGTCTTCCTGATCAACGTGCCGGTGGGCATTCTCGCGCTGTTCGGCATCCTGGCCAGCGTGCCGAAGGAAGAGACGCGCGCGCGCCGGTTCGACTGGACCGGTTTCGGGCTGCTCGCGCTCGGCATCGGCGCCTTGCAGCTCGCGCTCGATCGCGGCCAGTCGGAGGACTGGTTCGGTTCGATCGAGATACAGATCGAAGCCGCGCTCGCCTTTCTCGGCGCCTATCTCTACCTGCTGCATTGGCGCAGCCGCGACGACGCGATGCTCGACTTCGGCCTGTGGCGCAACACCAATTTCGCCGTCGGCTGTTTATTGATCTTCGTGATCGGCATCGTGCTGTTCTCGACGCTCGCCCTGTTACCGCCCTATCTGAGCCAGTTGATGCACTACCCGGTGTTCGACATCGGCCTGCTGCTGGCGCCGCGCGGCATCGGCACCATGCTCGGCATGATGCTGGTCGGGCGCCTGATCGGGCGGATCGACGCGCGCTGGCCGATCGCCATCGGCATGCTGCTGACCGCGGGCTCGCTGCATTTCATGACGCAGTTCGGCGTGCAGGTTTCGCGTTTCGACGTGGTCTGGATCGGCGTGATGCAGGGGCTCGGCCTCGGTCTCGTCTTCGTGCCGATATCGAGCGTGGCTTACTCGACGCTGCCGGCGAACCAGCGCACCGAAGCGGCCGGGCTTTTCAGCCTGGTGCGCAACATCGGCTCGAGCATCGGCATTTCGGCGGTGATGACCATGCTGGCCCGTTCCACCCAGATCAACCATGCCGAGATCGCGGCGCGCGTGCCCATGTACGGGGCGGAACAGGGCATTTTGCCCGGCGCCTGGGATCCGGCGACGGCGACCGGTGCAGTGGCGTTGAATGCCGAGATCAGCCGGCAGGCCGCCACGATCGCCTACGTCAACGATTTCTGGCTGCTTATGCTGCTGACCGTGGCGGCCCTGCCGCTGGTGTATTTCCTGCGTGCCGGCCGGTCCGTGCCGACAGGTCCCGCGCCGCCGCCGGATCACTGACGACATGCCAGCGACATCCGCCTGACATAAACTGGATTCATTGCCGAGAATGCTGCGAGTGCCGCGCATGACCAAGCAACCCGTCGTGGTCGCCCTGGAAAAGGGACGGGAGTATCTGTGGTGCGCCTGCGGGCGCAGCGGAACTCAGCCGTTCTGCGACGGGTCCCATCGGGGCACCGGCATCGAGCCGATGAGATTCACCGCCAGGCGTGACGAACGGGCCTGGCTTTGCGTCTGCAAGGCCAGCCAACATGCCCCGTTCTGCGATGGTCGCCACAACAAGCTGAAGGAATCGGACTGATGCGTTTGCAGGGAATCATGTTGGCATCCGCGATGGCCATGCTGCTGGCGGCGTGCGGCGCCAGCGAACAGAAGGGCGGCGGCGGCCCGCCGGCGGTCGTCACGACGAGCGTGCTGCAGCCTTCGCAGTGGCAGGACAGCATCGATGCGCTCGGCACCGCGCGTGCACGCGAGTCGATCACGATCACGGCCAAAGTGAGCGAAACCGTCGAACAGGTGAAGTTCGACAGCGGCGAGATGGTGCGCGCCGGCCAGCCATTGGTCGTGCTGTCGGGCAAGGCGCAGCGCGCCGAGCTGGCCGAAGCGCAGGCGCAGTACGCCGAGGCGCAGCGACTGTTCGAACGCCAGCAGGACCTGGCCAAGCGCCAGCTGATCGCCGCCAGCCAGTTCGACATGCAGCGCGCGGCGCGCGATGCATCGAAAGCGCGTCTCGACCAGATGCGCGCACAGCTGTCGGATCACGCGATCGTGGCGCCCTTCGCCGGCACGCTCGGCCTGCGCCAGGTCAGCCCCGGCTCGCTGGTCACGCCGGGTACGGTGATTACCACGCTCGACGATCTGTCGACGATGGAACTCGATTTCTCCGTGCCCGAGCGATTCCTGCCGGCGCTCACCGTGGGACAGGACATCAGCGCCAGGACCGACGCTTACGCCGACGAGACGTTCTCCGGGCGCATCGGTTCGCTCGATCCGCGCATCGATCCGGTGAGTCGCGCCATTACCGTCCGCGCCGAAATCGCCAACCCCGACGGCCGCCTGCGTCCGGGCATGCTGTTGCGCGTCAGCGTCGCATTGCCGGGCCGAACGGCCCTGCAGGTGCCCGAGATCGCCCTGCAGCAAGTCGGCCAGCAGGCCTTCCTGTTCGTTGTCGGCGCCGACAACAAGGTCGAACAGGTTGCGGTGCGCATCGGTCAGCGCAAACCCGGTGCCGTCGAGATCCTCGAGGGCGTCAAGGCCGGCGATCGCATCGTTGTCGAAGGCACGGTGAAACTGCGCGGCGGTAGCCAGATCGAGGAAGCCAAGGCGGAGGATGCGAAGCCCGCCGCCGACGCCAAGCCGGCCGCGGGGGCCTGAGCCGTGGTGATTTCCGATCTGTCGATCCGTCGCCCGGTCTTCGCCACCGTCGTGAGCCTGATGCTAATCGTGCTCGGCACGATCGCGTTCACGCGCCTGCCCCTGCGCGAACTGCCGAACATCGATCCGCCGGTCGTGTCGATCACGACGACCTATACCGGCGCCTCGGCTTCGGTCGTCGAAACGCGCATCACCCAGGTACTGGAAGACGCCGTCAGCGGTATCGAGGGCGTGGACCTGCTGACCTCGAACAGCCGCAACGGCCGCTCCAGCCTCAACATCGAATTCTCGCTGAGCCGCGACATCGAAAGCGCAGCGAACGACGTGCGCGATGCGGTGAGTCGCGTGATCGATCGTCTGCCCGAAGACGTGGACACGCCGCAGGTGGCGAAGGCCGATTCGGACTCCGACGTGATCTTGTGGGCGAACGTGATCGCGCCCAAGCTCGATCCGCTCGCCCTGACCGACTACGCCGACCGTTACCTCGTCGACCGCTTCTCCAGCATCGACGGCGTTTCCCAGGTCAATCTCGGCGGTGGCCAGACGTATGCCATGCGCATCTGGCCGAACCCGGCCGCGCTGGCCGCGCGCAACCTGACCATCGCCGACATCACGGCGGCTTTGCGCCGCGAGAACGTCGAGCTGCCGGGCGGCAGCCTCGAATCGACCGATCGCGAGTTCATCGTGCGCATCGAGCGCGGATTCCGCGATGCCGACCAGTTCGCCCAACTGCCGCTGTCGCGCGGCGACGACGGCCATGTGGTCCGCCTGGGCGAAGTCGCGCGCGTGGCGCTGGACTCGGCCGAGCGCCGCAGCTATTTCCGCGGCAACGGCGAAGCCATGCTCGGCCTCGGCATCGTCAAGACCTCGACCGCGAACAGCCTCGACGTCGCCCGCGCCGTCAAGGAAGAAATCGAGAAGGTGAACCAGACCCTGCCGCAAGGCATGAAGATGGGCATCACCTACGACTCGACCGAATATATCGACGTCGCCGTGGACGAGGTCTACAAGACCCTGGCCGAAGCCATCGTGCTCGTCCTGGTGGTGATCTGGCTGTTCCTCGGCAGTGCCCGCGCTGCGCTCATTCCTGCCGTCACCGTGCCCGTCTGCGTGGTCGCGGCCTTCATCGCCCTGTGGGTCTTCGACTACTCGATCAACCTGCTGACCCTGCTGGCGCTGGTGTTGTCGATCGGTCTGGTCGTCGACGATGCCATCGTCGTGCTGGAGAACGGCCAGCGCCGCACCGATCTGGGCGAGCCGGCCCCGTTGGCGGCCCTGCGCGGTACGCGCCAGGTCGCGTTCGCGGTGATCGCGACGACGGCGGTGCTGATCGCCGTCTTCGTGCCGATGGCCTTCCAGGAAGGCAACAACGGTCGTTTGTTCCGCGAGCTCGCCGTCGTGCTGGCGGGCGCCGTGGCGATCTCGGCCTTCGTCGCGCTGAGCCTGACGCCGATGATGTGCTCGCTGCTGCTGAAACCGCACAAGCGCGAGGCCACCGGTTTCAACGCCTGGGTGGACCGGCGATTCAATGCGCTGGCCGATGGCTACAAGCGGACGCTGGCGCGTCGCGTCGGCCAGGGCTGGCTGTTCGGCCTGGTGATGCTGATCGCATTCGCGGCCAGCGCTTTCCTGTTCACGACGACACCGCGCGAACTGGCGCCGACCGAAGACCGTGGCGCCTTCTTCGTGATGGCCAACGGTCCGGAAGGCGGCAGCTACGACTACACCGTCAAGCAGATGGCGCAGGTCGAGCGGGCGCTGGGCAAGTACGAAGGCGGCGACAAGCCGGTGCAGATGATCAACTCGCGCGTGCCCGGCGGTTTCGGCGGCGGCGGCGAGATGCAGAACGGCCAGGCCATCGTCATCCTGAAGCACTGGGACGATCGCGAGCAGACGACCGGCGAAGTCGTCGAGCAGGTCTCCCGCGATCTGGCGAAGATCCCCGGCGTGCGCGCGATTCCGAACGTGCGCCAGGGCCTCGTGCGCGGCGGTGGCCAGCCGTTGCAGGTCGTGCTCGGTGGTCCCGATTACGCGCAGCTTGTCGAATGGCGCGATCGACTGCAGGCCCGTTTCGAGAAGAACAAGGGCCTGTCCGGCGTCGATTCCGACTACAAGGAAACGCGGCCGCAGATCCGCGTCGTGATCGATCGCGATCGCGCCGCCGACCTCGGCGTCTCGGTCACCGAGATCGGCAATACGCTGCAGACGATGTTCGGGTCCAGCCAGGTCACCACTTTCGTCGAGGAAGGCAAGGAGTACGACGTGTTGGTGCAGGCCGATCGCGCCGATCGCGCCGGACTGGACGATCTCGAGAATCTGTATGTGCGCGCCCGCGACGACCGGCTCGTTCCCTTGTCGAGCCTGGTACGCATCAACGAGCTCGCCGAGCCCGGCACGCTGAACCGCTTCAACCGCCTGCGTTCGATCACCGTCTCGGCGCGGCTGGCCGACGGCTATCCGCTCGGCGAAGCGATCGAGTTCGCGCGCCAGGCCGCCCGCGAAGAGCTGCCGGAAACCGCGCAGATCCAGTTCGGCGGGCAGTCGCGCGAATATCTCGCCGCCGGCGGTGCCGCGATCTTCACTTTCAGCATGGCCCTGCTGATCGTTTTCCTGGTGCTGGCGGCGCAGTTCGAGAGCTTCCTGCATCCGCTGGTGATCATGCTGACGGTGCCGCTGGCCGTGCTCGGCGCCTTGCTCGGCCTGAAACTGACCGGCAACAGCATCAATCTCTTCAGTCAGATCGGCATCGTGATGCTGGTCGGCCTGGCGGCGAAGAATGGCATCCTGATCGTCGAATTCGCCAACCAGCGACGCGACGAAGGCCTGGGGTTGCGCGACGCCATCCTCGATGCCGCCGCCACCCGCCTAAGGCCCATCCTGATGACCTCGGTCGCGACGGTGACCGGCGCCCTGCCGCTGATGTTCGCCAGCGGCGCGGGTTCGGCCAGTCGGCAGGCCATCGGTGTGGTCGTGGTATTCGGCGTGCTGCTGTCGACGCTGTTGTCCTTGTTCGTGGTGCCGGCTTTCTACCTGCTGCTGGCGCGTTACACGAAGGCGCCGGAAGAACGCACGCGCATGCTGGAGAAACTCGACCAGGACGTGGCCTCGGTCGACAGCGCCCACGGGGGCTGAGCCGGGGCGGCGGGCTCGCCAGCGCCCTATACTCTGCGCTTTGACGGAGTCCGCCGATGTCCGACCGCAAGCCGCCGCGTGGCGAATCCCTGTACCGCGGCCCTGCCGCGCCACGCGACAAGCGCGAACGCGAGCGCGAGCGCGATCGTTCGGCGCGTCCGGCGTCGCCGCCTGCCCGCGAACGCGCGCCCCTGCGCGAGCGCCTGGACGCGGCGCAGTCCGAATCGCATTCGGCCCGAGAGCAACGCGTCTACGGGCTCAACGCCTGCCTGGCGCTGTTCGCGCAGCGGCCGCAGGATATCCGCAAAGTCTGGTTGCTCGAATCGCGCATCCCGAAACTGAAGGGCGTGCTCGCCTTCTGCGTGAAGCATCGCCTCGGCTATACGATCGTCGAAGATCTCGATCTGGAAAAGCTCAGCGGCAGCGCGCACCACGAAGGCGTTTGCTTCAGCGCGATGCCGCGCGAAGAGCAGTCGCTGTCGGCGTGGTTGCGCGAACTGCCGCGCGGGCCGGCGATCGCGCTCTGGCTCGACGGCGTCGGCAATCCGCATAACCTCGGCGCCATCCTGCGCAGCGCCGCGCATTTCGGCGCCGCTGGCGTATTGCTGCCGAAACACTCCGAGCTCGCCGTGTCCGGTGCGGCGGCGCGCGTGGCCGAAGGCGGTGCCGAGCAGGTGCCGATGGTGCGATTGGGACGCAGCGACAACGCGATCGCGCAGCTGAAATCGGCCGGCTTCGAACTCGCCGCCACCGTCGTGCGCGGCGGGCGCTCGCTGTATTCGTTGCAACTGCCGGAGCGCCTCGTGCTGGTGATGGGTGCCGAGCAGATCGGCGTCGGCGCCGATATGTCCGATGCGGCCGCACTGAAGCTCGGTATTCCGGGCAGCGGTCGGGTCGAAAGCCTGAACGTCGCATCGGCGACGGCCGTCTGCCTCGGCGAGTGGTTGCGTCAACGCGACGCGGGATGAAGCTGCCTTTTCCACCCGGGCATTTCTATTCGCCCATCGTCGACACGGAAGCGCTGGCGCAGGATCGGTTGCGCGTCTGGCCGGGCGCCCCGACGATCGTCGGCATCGATTTCGACGATGCTTCGCACTTGCATGTGCTGCAGGACGTCATGCCTCGGCTGCTGCCGGCCTACGACTATCCGGAGACGTTGCCCGACAGCGATACGCTGTCCTCGTTCTACACGCGCAATTCGCAGTTCAGCTGGCTCGACGCGCGTGCCCTGTTCGCCCTGTTGCACGAATGGCGCCCGCGCCGCGTGATCGAGGTCGGCTCGGGTTATTCGTCCTTGCTGATGGCGGATGTGAACCGACGATTCCTGGGGGGCGCCTGCGAGATCAGCTGCATCGAACCGTATCCCCGGCCCTTCCTGCAAGCTGCCGTGCCGGGCATCGCGCGCCTGCTGGTGCGGCGCGTGCAGGACGTGCCGATGGAAGAGTTCGCCCGCCTCGAGGCGGGAGACGTGCTGTTCATCGACTCCTCGCATGTCGCCAAGACCGGCAGCGACGTCAACCATCTCTACTTCGAGGTGCTGCCGCGACTGACGGCGGGCGTGCGCATCCACGTGCACGACATCTTCCTGCCGAACGACTACCCGCAGGACTGGGCCATCGCGGACAACCGGAGCTGGAACGAGCAGTACCTGTTGCGTGCGTTGTTGATGCACAGCACGGCATTCCGCGTCGTCTTCGGTTGCAGCTACGCCTTCCACCGATTCCCGGACGAGGTACGCGCGGCACTGGCGCTTCCGTCCGGCGCCGCCTTCGGCGGCGGCAGCTTCTGGATCGAAAAGACCGCCTGAGCGTCGCGCGCAGCGCCGAAGAGGGTTATTCCTGGCCTTCGCCATTCGGGCTGCGCCCGAAATCGGCAGCGCTCTCCGCCGACAGATAGGCGAATACCGCATACGCCGCGGCCTGCTGGTCCATCGCCTTCGGCTCGATCTTGTCGAGCGTGTCGTTCGCGGTGTGGTGGTAGTCGAAATAGTCGGTGCCGTCCTGCGCCAACTGCGCCCAGGGCATGCCCAGCTTCGCCATCGGCCCGATATCCGGGCCAGCGCCGCCCTTGTCGACGCGGTATTCGATGCCGAGCGGCTGCAGCTGCTTGGCGATCTCGTCCACCGTCGCGCGCGCCGCCGGATCGACGCCGGCGCTGAAGGCATAGATGCGGCCCGCGCCGAAATCGCTTTCGGCGCCCACCTGGTGCGCGTCGACCTGCGCGGCATGCGCCTGGGCGTAGGCACGGCCGCCGAACAGGCCCTGTTCTTCGTTGGCGAAGGCGATCACGCGGATCGTGCGACGCGGCGCGCGATCGAGTTTGCCGATCAATGCGCCCGCCGCCATCGTGATGGCGACGCCGGCGCCATCGTCGATCGCGCCGGTGCCGAGATCCCAGGAATCGAGGTGGCCGCCGATCACGACGACCTCGTCGGGCAGTTCGCGTCCGCGGATTTCGCCGATGACGTTATAGGTGCTCTTCTGCCCATCGAGGCCGGCATCGATGTCGAGGCGGATCTTCACCGGCTTGCCGCGACGGATCATGTTCGACAACAGGTCGGCGTCGGGATTCGACAGCGCCGCCGCCGGGATCTTCGCCACGCCCTCGGCATAACGCATCATGCCGGTATGCGGCATGCGGTCGGAATCGGTGCCGATCGAGCGGATGACCACGGCGACCGCGCCTTTCTTCGACGCTTCATTGGCGCCGCCGCCGCGCGCGGCGACGGCCGGGCCATAACCATGCCCGTCCTTGAAACGCTCCATGCGATTGCTGATGTAGGCGATCTTGCCTTTCAGGCTACCGTCCGGCGCCGCTTTCAACGCATCGAGCGTGGCGAATTCGACGACCTCGGCATCGAGCGGCTTGCCGCCGGTGCCGACGCTTCCGCCCAACGCGGTGATGATCAATCGCTGCGGGAACGGGCCCAGCACTTCGGCGCGCTCGTGGCCACGGCGCCAGACCGGATAGGTCACCGGTTCGAGATACACGCGGTCGTAACCGAGCGATTTGAATTTTCCCTGCGCCCATTCGACCGCGCGATCGAAAGCCGGCGAACCGGCCATGCGCGGCCCCACTTCCGTGGTCAAGGATTCGACCAGCCCGTAGGCGCCACTGTCGCTGTCGGCCTGCGTTCGCAGCTTCGCCGCGTCGGCGAGTGCGGCGGAGTCGAAAGCCTGGGCGGCCGCGAACGATGGCAGGGCGGCGAGGATCAACGAGGCAAGCAGAGCGTGGCGCATGGAAACTCCAGGGAAGGGCGTCGCATTCAACGGTCGAGTTTAGCCGCTGGGGTCGCTCGGGAACGTATGCTGGTCGTCACTTCAGCGGGATGCCCGCCGGGATCGGCAGCCAGTGGCGGCGTGGGTTCGCCGGATCCACCAGCACGACGAGTTTCGCTTCGGGCGCAAACTCGGGTACCTGCAGGCTCATCACGTAGGCGCTATGCACGTCGTGCCACGCGGCTTCGTGGAAGACCCGGGCAGCGAGTCGCCATCGACGCACCGGCGAGGGCACGATCTGGTCCAGGCGACTGAACTCCACTCGCGGCAGACTGGCTTCCTGCCGCGGCCATGAAGCCAAGGCGCGTTTGCGCATCGCATGCGTACGCCATGCCCAGAACCACAGACCGAGTCCGCCCAGGATCGGCGGGAGGCCGATGCTGCCGAAGATCCAGCGCACCATCACTTCGCCCTGGGTGAATTGCGTCATGTTCGGTCGCCCGCTGACGTACCAGATCCACGGTCTTGCGCCGACCTGGCGCGTTTCCGGCGGATCGTCCTCGTCCGGATACAGCAACTCGGTCTTCGTCTCGCCCGCTTCGTCGGTGAAACGCAGCCATACGCCTTCGGGCAGATTCTTTTCGGCATTGGCCGGTTCGATGCGCAGCACGTCGGCGCGCGTGGCGCCCGCCTTCCAAGTGCCTAGCGCGAGGTCGACGATGTGCCAGCCCACCCAGATCGGGAACAGGCCGATCGCGATGAAGACGAAGCCGGCCCTGATGTGCCGGCGCAGCCCCTGCGCGGGATCGAAATCGGTCACTCAGCGCGCTTTGAGCGCGTCGCGGATTTCGGTCAGCAGTTTCACTTCCTCGCTCGGCTCCGGCGGCGGCGCCGGGGCGGCTTCCTTCTTGCGTTGCGCGGCGTTGAGCGCCTTGATCATCAGGAAGATCGCGAAGGCGACGATGACGAACTGCACCAGCGCGTTGAGGAAGTCGCCGATGCCGATCGCGACGGCCGGGACTTCCTTGCCGGCGGCATCGACCGAGGCGGCCTTGAGGGTGATCGCCCAGGCGGAGAAATCCACGCCGCCGATCAGCAGGCCCAGCGGCGGCATGATGACCTTGTCCACCAACGCGGAAACGATCTTGCCGAAAGCGCCGCCGATGACCACGCCGACGGCGAGGTCGATGACGTTGCCGCGCATCGCGAATTCCTTGAACTCCGAAACCATGCCCATGCGACTCTCCCAGGTTGGCGGACCCCCAAGGCAGACTTTACCGCAAGCTCTCAGCCGACGATGCGGCCCGAGAACTCGGTCAGTCCGTCCACGCCGGCGCGGAAGGCATCGCCCGGTTTCAGCGCCGCGACGCCCGCAGGGGTGCCCATGAAGATCAGGTCGCCGGGCCTGAGTGCGAAGAGTTTCGAGAGTTCGTGAATGATGTCGGCGACCGCGAAGACCATCTCGGACAGCGGTGCCTGCTGGCGGCGTTCCCCGTTGATCTCGAGCCAGAGCAGATCGCCGCCGCCCGGATGCGCGCGGCCGGCGAGCGGCACGAGCGCGCTGACCGGCGCGGAATGATCGAAGCCCTTGGAGATGTCCCAGGGCAGGCGCTTTTCCTTGGCCTGCGCCTGCAGATCGCGCCGCGTCAGGTCCAGGCCGACGCCATGGCCGAAGATCATCGCTGACGCCCGATCGATCGGCACGATGTCATCGCTGCCCGCGCCCAGCGCGACGACCAGTTCGACCTCGTGGTGCAGGTCCTGCGTCGCCGTCGGATAGGGCACGTCGCCGCCATCGGGCACGACCGCATCGGCCGGCTTCATGAAGAACACCGGTGTGCCGCGCGAGACTTCGGCGCCCATTTCCTTCGCGTGTTCGGCGAAATTGCGGCCGACGCAATAGATGCGATGCACGGGGAAACGCTCGTCGCGGCCTTCGATGCGCAGGCTGGCGACGGGCGGAACGGGCAGGACGTAGGCGCTCATGGCGATCCCGAAAAGCGGAAGACGCCTAGTCTAGCGAGGGGCGTGAATGAGTTGAACGTGCGCGCGAGGCGCACTGTGGATCGATCAGCGCAGCGAAAGCGAAGGCTGCTTGCGAACGACCTGGTATTCGCCTTCGATCACGGAGGGATCGACCGGCGCGGCGGCTGCGGGCGCATGCGGACGCATCAGGCGACGCACCGCGGCGAACAACAGCATGCCCAGGCCGATGAACAGTCCGAAGACGATGAACAATGCCAGCAGCGCCACGCCCAGCAGGCCCAGCCCCAGACGCAGCAGCGGATTACGCGGCTTGTGCGGACGGAAGGCGAAAAGGCGGTGCATGAAGATCGGCATGTGGCTCTGTCAAACTACCCGGGGAAGGGAGTATGGCCATGCCGGACAGCGAAAGTGTAAGCAGTTCGTTAACCCTGCTCGGGGATCTCGAGGACGGTGCGATCACCAGCATAAATGCCGAGATCGACGGCGAAATGGAGTCGATCATCCTGCGTCGACGCGGTGCCTCCGTGCAGGCCTGGTTGAATATCTGCCCGCATGCCGGACGCCGGCTGGACTATGCGCCTGGTCGTTTTTTGCTCAGCGACGGGCTGCTGGTCTGCGCCGCGCATGGCGCGAGTTTCGAGTTGGAGGAGGGTGAGTGCGTCGGCGGTCCGTGTCGCGGGGCGAGCCTGCGTGCGGTGCCGGTGCGCATCGGTGCGGAAGGCGCGCTGCACTTCGGCAGTGCGCAGGGTGCGGCGAGCGGCGACTGATCGTTACTGCCAGAGCGAAGAGAAGCTGAAGCGCTGCCACCAGATCAGCAGGTTCGCCATCACCAGCACCACCAGCAGGTAGGCCAGGCTCAAAGGGCCGCCGATGCGCCACAGGTCCTTCACCGTGTATCCGGCCGGGCCGGTGATGATCGGCAGCACGGGATTCGACAAGGTCACGAAATTGTTCGAGGCCGACAAGGCCGCGATCAATGCGAACGCGGCGGGATCGGCGCCGGCGGCGACGGCGATGTTGATCGCCATCGGCACCGTCACCACCGTCGCGCCGACCTGGCTGATGACGAGGCTGAAGCCGGTCGCGAGCAGGGCGACCAGCAGTTGCAGCACGAAGATGGGGACGGCGTCGGGCAAGATCTCCAGCGCCTGCTGCGCCAGCCAGGCGGCCGTTCCGGTGCTGTCCATCGCCCAACCCAGCGGCAGCAGGCAGGCCATCACGAAGACGGTCTTCCAGTTGATGGCGCCATAAGCCTCGTCCATGTTCAGCACGCCGGTGATCAGCATGCCGGCGGCACCCGCCATCAGGGCCAGCGTCGCCGGCAATTCCGCCGTCAGCGCGAGGGTCAGCGCCAGCGCGAAGATCGCCATCGCCAGGCGAAACTTGTGCGGGCGCTGCTCGCCTTTCGGATAGTCGGTGACGACGACGAAGTTCTTGTCCTTCGCCGCCTGCGTCAGGTCCTGCCAGTCGCTGTGCAGCACCAGCATGTCGCCGGCCTTGAGCGGCAACTGGCGGATGTCTTCGCGATAGACATGGCGGTCGCGATTGATCGCCAGCAGGCTGATGCCGTAACGCTTGCGCAGGCGCAGTTCGGCCTGCGCATGGCCGATGAAGGTGGAGGTCGGCGGAATCACCGCTTCGGAAATGCCGGCGCGGTTGGGATCGAACAGGTCGGCGAAGCGACGCAGGCGCGCCGACAGGCGCAGGCCGTTCTGCTTCGCATAGTCCTCCACCTGTTCGCGCGGGCCGAGCGCGCCGATCACGCTGCCGACCCAGATCATTTGGTCGGCCGGTGGCGACAGGCGCGCATCGTTGCCGGTCTGCAGCGCGAGGAAGAGCGGTGCGCCGGACTGCGCTTCGGCTTCGCCGATCGACATGCCGACCAACGGGCTGTCGGCGGTGACGGTGAGTTCGAACACATCGCCCTGGATGCCGTAGGCGCTGGCGAAGTAACTCTCGGTGCGCGCCGGCGTCACGTTCTTCTCGTCGCTGCCGAGCAGGCGCTTGCCGCCGTACCAGCGGAAGTAGGCCAACGACAGCAACAACAGGGCCACGCCGATCGGGAAGGGCGCGAACATGTTGAACGAATGCAGGGTCGCCACGCCCGAGGGCAGGTTGCGATTGGCCGAGGCCATCAAGTCGTTGAGCAGGATCAGCGGCGAGCTGCCCACCATGGTCAGGCAGCCGCCCATCACCACCGCGGCGGCGATCGGCATCAGCAGGCGACCCAGCGCCACGCCGGTGCGCGCCGACAATCGCGAGGCCACCGGCAGGAACAATGTCACCACGGAGGGATTCTGCATCGTCGACGAAACGACGCCGGACACCAGCGAGGCGATGCCGACCATGCGCTCCTCGTCGCCCTTGGAGCGGCGCAGGATCCAGGCCGCGAGGCGATTCAAGGCGCCGGTGCGGTCGAGGCCGGCGCTGAGGATCATCGTGGCGATCACGCAGATGGTCGCGTTGCCGGAGAAGCCGGAGAACAGTTCGTCCGGTGCGACCAGTCCGAACAGGCCGAGCGCGATCAACACGACGAAGGCGGTCACGTCGGCGCGCAGTCGCTCGAACATGAACATCGCGATGGTGAAGCCCATCAGGCCGAGCACGACGATCATCTCGCGAGTCAGTGTCAGGCCGGTTTCCATCGCGCGCGGGCTTACCTCACTGCCGTTGGTAGATCAGGTCCCAGACGCCGTGGCCGAGTTTCTGGCCGCGGGTTTCGAAATGCGTCTGCCGTCGCCATTCGGGACGGGGCACGCTGCCGCGCGCGCCGGCGACATTGCGCAGTCGCGGCTCGGCGTCGAGCACGTCCCACATGTGTTCGGCGTAGTTCTCCCAGTCGGTCGCCAGGTGCAGGCGACCGCCGACCGCCAGCCGCTCGCAGAGCAGGCCGACGAATTCGGGCTGGACCAGGCGGCGCTTGTGATGCCGTTTCTTGTGCCAGGGGTCGGGGAAATAGATCCGTGCCTCGGCCAGGGCGCCATCCGCCACTTCGTGTTTCAGCACTTCGACCGCATCGCGCTGGTACACGCGCACGTTGCCTGCGTCGAGTTCGGCCAGGCCGTTGAGCAGACGGCCGACGCCGGGGCCGTGCACCTCGATGCCGAGGAAATCTTTCCCGGGCTCATGTTCGGCGGCGAACAGCAGTTGTTCGCCGTTGCCGAAACCAATTTCCATGACGAGTGGGTTCGACCGCCCGAATACCTGTTCGAAGTCGCGCCGCTCACCGCGGTAGTCGACCCCGAACCTCGGCCAGTGCTCGACGAAGGCGCGCTTCTGCGCGTCGGTCTGACGGCCCTGACGCAGGACGAAACTACGGATCGCGCGCCGCCGCGTCGGTGATTCGTCCTGCGGCGGGGGGGCGCGTTCTTCGTTCATCGATCAGAAGAACAGGCCGTCGATCGGCGATGAGGCGTTGGCGTTGCGTTTTTTCGGGATGCGCCCGGCGAGGAAGGCCTCGCGCCCGGCTTCGATCGCCTTGCGCATTGCGCTGGCCATCAGGATCGGATTCTTCGCGCCGGCGATGGCGGTGTTCATCAGCACGCCGTCGCAGCCGAGCTCCATCGCGATGGCCGCGTCCGACGCGGTGCCGACACCGGCATCGACCAGGATCGGTACTTTCGCGTTGTCGACGATCTCGAGCAGGTTCCAGCGATTCTGCACGCCAAGGCCCGAACCGATCGGCGCGGCCAGCGGCATCACCGCCACGCAGCCGATCTGTTCCAGGCGCTTGGCCAGGATCGGATCGTCCGAGGTGTACACCATCACGTCGAAACCGTCCTTCACCAGCGTCTCGGCCGCCGCCAACGTCTGCACGACATCGGGGAACAGCGTGCGCGGATCGCCGAGCACTTCGAGCTTGACCAGCTTGTGGCCGTCCAGCAGTTCGCGCGCCAGTTGGCAGGTGCGCACCGCATCGTCGGCGTTGTAACAGCCGGCCGTGTTCGGCAGCAGGGTGTAACGATCGGGCGGCAGCACGTCGAGCAAGTTGGGCTCGTCTGGGTTCTGGCCGAGGTTCATCCGGCGCAGCGCGACGGTGACGATCTCGGCCCCGGCCGCTTCGGTGGCCAGGCGGGTTTCTTCGAAATCCTTGAACTTTCCGGTACCGGTCAGCAGGCGGGAACGATAGGTCTTGCCCGCGATGATCAACGGGTCGTCGGAAAGGACGGAACGATTCATTGCGCAATTATGGCGCGATTGCGCGGGGCTGATAAGCCTTTGAGCAGGTTGGTGGTTCGTCGTTGGTGGTTGATGGGAGGCTGCCAGGGTCCGATCGCTCCACTACCAACCACGAACCACACACCATCAACCAGGTTTCAGCCCCCGCCTATCGCCTGGATGATCTCGACCCGGTCGCCCTCGGCCAGCGTGCGCGATTCATGCCGGCTGCGCGGCACGACTTCGCGGTTCACCTCGACGGCCACGCGCTTTTCGCCGAGGCCGATCGCCACCAGCAGGCCGGACACCGTCAGGGGGGAGGGGAGGTCGCGATTTTCGCCGTTGAGGAGGATCTGCATGCGGCGATTTTATCGCGTTGCGGGGTCCCGGGGCGGCCGGCATAATCCGGTCATGCGGGTGTAGTTCAATGGTAGAACTGCAGCTTCCCAAGCTGCTAGCGTGGGTTCGATTCCCATCACCCGCTCCATCCACGGAGCCAGCGACCGCGATTCTCGCGACGCTGGCTCTTTCACCTTAGGGCGGCGCCATGAAGCTCGCGATCCTGTCGCGCAACGCCAAGCTCTACTCGACCCAGCGCCTGGTGCAGGCGGCGCGCGAGCGTGGCCACACCGTGCGCGTGCTCGACCCGCTGCGCTGCTACATGAAGATCGCGCCGCGGCAGTTCCAGCTCAACTACAAGGGCAAGGTGCTCGGTCCCCAGGATGCGGTGCTGCCGCGCATCGGCGCCTCGATCACGCGGTACGGCACGGCGGTGCTGCGCCAGTTCGAGCTGATGGGCGCCTACACGCCGAACTCGTCCGACGCCATCCTGCGCGCGCGCGACAAGCTGCGTTGCCACCAGTTGCTGGCCGGCCAGGGCATCTGCCTGCCGACGACCGTGTCCGGCGACAATCCCGACGACACGGCCGACCTGCTGTCCCTGCTCGGCAAGCCGCCGCACGTCATCAAGCTCAACGAAGGTTCGCAGGGCGCCGGCGTCGTATTGGCCGAACGCTTGTCGGCTTCGCGCAGCGTGGTCGAAGCCTTCCGTGGCCTGTACGCGAATTTCCTCGTGCAGGAATTCGTCGCCGAAGCCGAAGGCGCCGACATTCGCTGCTTCGTGGTCGGCGATCGCGTCGTCGCGGCGATGCGGCGCCAGGCCGAACCGGGCGAGTTCCGTTCGAACCTGCATCGCGGCGGACAGGCCAGTCGCATCCGCTTGACGAAGGCCGAACGCGACACCGCTTTGCGTGCGGCGAAAGTGATGGGACTGGAAGTCGCGGGCGTGGATCTGCTGCGTTCGCGCAAGGGTCCGCTGGTCCTGGAGGTCAACTCTTCCCCGGCCTGGAGGGCATCGAAACGACCACGGGGGTGGACGTCGCCGGGGCCATAATTGTTCACATAGCTGAACGGGTTTCGGCGAAACAAGGGCTTAGCCGGCCCCCCCGAAAACGGGCGAAAAAATAACCGCCTTCTTGCCTGAAATTAACGGACTTTTAATCTCTCGGCCCCTAGGCTGATCAGGCCTGATCCGTGGCCTCCTCCTCGTGGAAATCCGCGGATTACGGCAATCGGGGCAGTAGCAAACTTCGACCCGGTCAAGGCGTCTCCCCAATGGCGTCTTGCCGGGTCCTTTTCTTTTTGCGCGCCTGATTTCTTTCGCCGGAACGAATCTCGTCTGGCAGAATCGAACGTCCAACTCCCGAGACGTCATGCCCATGCGAATCCTGGTCGTCGAAGACAATCGCGACATCGCCGCCAACCTCGGCGACTACCTTGAGGACCGCGGGCACACCGTGGACTACGCGGCCGACGGCATCACCGGCCTGCACCTCGCGGTCGTGAACGATTTCGACGCCATCGTGCTCGACCTGAACCTGCCCGGCATGGACGGCCTCGAGGTCTGCCGCAAGCTGCGCGCCGACGGCCGCAAGCAGACGCCGGTGCTGATGCTGACCGCGCGCGATTCGCTCGAGCACAAACTGGCCGGTTTCGACTCCGGCGCCGACGACTACCTGGTCAAGCCCTTCGCCCTGCAGGAAGTCGAAGCACGCCTGGCCGTACTGGTCCGCCGCGGCAAGGCCGCGCAGCCGCGCGTGCTGACCGTGGCCGACCTCGAATACAACCTCGATACGCTGGAAGTGCATCGCGGCGGCAAGCTGCTGCAGCTCAACCCGACGGCGCTGAAGATCCTGCAGTCGCTGATGGAAGCGTCGCCGGCGGTCGTGCCGCGCATGGAACTGGAAACCCGCGTCTGGGGCGAAGAACTGCCCGATTCGGACAGCCTGCGCGTGCATATCCATGGCCTGCGCGCCGCGGTCGACAAGCCTTTCGACAAGGCCCTGATCCAGACGCGACACGGCATCGGTTACCGGATAGCGGATCCCGATGCAGCCTGAGCCGGTTCTCTATCGGCGCCGGCTCCGCACCCGAATCATCCTTTCGTTCCTGGTGCTCGGCTTCGGCCTGACGGCGATGTTCGCGCTGTCCACCGTGTACCTGCGCACGCGCCTGGAAGGCCAGCTGATCGAGAACACGCTGCAGAAGGAAGTCGACAGCCTGCAGCAGCAGATCCGCGACAACCCGGGCGCGGCGCCGAGCTTCACCATCCTCGACGCCCGCACCTGGAGCGCGCGCAACGCCTACAAGATGCCGCTGGAGCTGCAGTCGCTCGGAACCGGCGTGCACGAGGTCGAGCAGATCGACGAATCGGGCCGGCGGCATCTTTACAAGTACGCGGTGCGCCGCGATCCCGACCTGATCAGCTACGTGCGCTACGACGTCACCGGTGCCTCGATCGGCGAACGCCAGCTGATGACGGCCCTGGGCGGTGCGGTCGTGCTGTTCACCGGCCTGGCCTGGTTGATCGGCATCTGGTCCTCGTCGCGCGTGATCAGTCCGGTGACGGAGCTCGCGCGTCGCGTCGAAGGCCTGCTCGGACGCGGCAAGGCGGAGCAGCTGGCCCCGCACTTCCCGGACGACGAGGTCGGCGAACTCGCCTCGGCCCTGGACGATTACGCGGCCCGCATGACGGAGCTGGTCCGGCGCGACCGCGAATTCAATTCCGACGTCAGCCACGAATTGCGTACGCCGCTGGCGGTGATCCGCGGCGCGGTCGAGCTGCTGCTGGCCAATCCCGATCTCCCGGACAAGACGAAGCAGCGCTTGCAGCGCATCGACCGCGCGGCCCTGCAATGCACCGACCTGACCACGGCCCTGCTGATGCTTTCGCGCAACGAACGCGGCAACGGCCACACCGACCTGCACAAGCTCTGCCTGAACCTCGCCGAAGCCAATCGCGCGCAACTGGGCGGCAAGCCGGTGCAGGTTTTCGTGGACGGCTCGAACGACGTCTTCGTCAATGCGCCGGAGGCGGTGCTGTCGGTGGCGATCGGCAACCTGCTCGGCAACGCCTGCAAGTACACCCAAGAAGGCGAGGTTCGCCTGGTGGTGGAAAGCGACCGCATCCGCATCGCCGACACCGGTCCCGGCCTGAGCGCCGAGGACGCCGCGCGTTTGTTCGAGCGCGGCTATCGCGGATCGAGCGCCGGCGGCACCACCGGCGGTGGCATCGGCCTGTCGATCGTGCGTCGCCTGTGCGAGCTCTACGGCTGGCATGTCGGCATCGCGCCGCGCGAGGAGCGCGGCGCGGAAGCAGAGCTGGTGTTCGGAGCGGGTTGATGGTTCGTGGTTGATGGTTGATGGTTGATGGGAAAACCCACAAAGCACCACCCACCACACATCATCAACCATCCACCAGCTCCGTAGGGTGGGCTCCAGCCCACCATCACATCTTCGCGAAAGCGTCGGTGGGCCAGGGCCCACCCTACGCGTCACCGTTCGCTAGTTCGAGCGCCTCCATCGCGCTGCCCTCGAACGTCAGCTTCGATTCCTTCACGTCCACCAGCGGGCCCAGCTCGTACACGTTGCGATAGCCGTAGTCGTACAGCGAGACGTAGGTGGACAGGTTCAGCGAGGCGCTGGCCATCTTGGTCGGGAAGGGCTCGGGTGCGCCCGTGAAGTTGTTGTTGCAGTAGATCAGGATGCGCGTTTCCTTGTCCGGAATGAGCGTTGCCAGACTCTCCACCGTGATGTCGGGGAAACTGAGGTTGATCGCGCCCTTCACGTGCAACTGCGCATAGCGCTGCGCGCTGCGCGCATCGAGCACGATCGTGCCGGGCTCGGCGGCCATGCGCAGGAAGTCTTCTTCGCTGATCCGCCGCGAAAGCCGATGTTCGGCCGCTGCTTCCGCGACCGACAGGAAACGCGGCATGTCGATCGCCGGGTTCGGAATCTCCGCGACCGCTTCATCGACGTATTCCTCGGGACCGACTGCGCCGGGCGGCGCGGGCAGCTCCATCGCCGCTTCGGAGGCCGATGCGTCGGGGCCGACGATCGTCGCGGCCTCGGCGAGGGGAGTATCGGTAGCGACCAGCAACAACGAGACCAGCACCGCGCTCAAGCTCATGACACGCCTCCGGGACGGGGAAAACGGCATAGCTGCAATGCCGGTCCGACCGGGTGAACGGGCGTGTGGTTCAGAGAGGGCTGCGGGTGTCGTTTAGCGGAGGGTTAGGTTGGTTGATGGTTCGTGGTTGGTGGTCGGTGGTGAAGTGCCGGGATCAGCTTCCAACCTAACCACCAACCACCCACCATCCACCGCTTACAGCGCTTCCAGCCAGCCGTATTTGTCCGGCGTCGTGCCGTCGAACAGGCCGAAGAACAGCTTCTGGATACGGCGCGTCACGTCGCCCGGCTTGCCGGTGCCGACGGCGCGGCCGTCGACCGAGCGGATCGGGGTGATTTCCGCCGCCGTGCCGCACATGAAGAGTTCGTCGCACAGGTACAGGTATTCGCGCGGGATCTCGCGCTCGATCACCGTGATGCCGTTGTCGCGCGCCAGCGTCATGATCGTGTTGCGGGTGATGCCGTTGAGCAGGGCGGCGCTGACCGGCGTGGTGTGCAGGGCGCCGTCGAACACGAGGAAGAGATTCTCGCCCGCACCTTCCGACAGCAGGCCGGTGGACGCGAGAGCGATGCCTTCGCCGAAACCGAGGCGACGCGCTTCGCGCGCGATCAACTGGCCAGAAAGATAGTTGCCGCCGGCCTTGGCGCCGGCCGGAATCGTGTTCGGTGCGAAACGCTGCCAGCTCGACACGCAGGCGTCGATGCCGGCTTCGATCACGTCGGCGCCGAGATAGCGGCCCATGTTCCAGGCGGCGACGGCGACCGAGGTCGGGCAATCGGCCGACAGGCCGAAACCGCCGAGATCGCGATAGGCGATTGGGCGCAGATAGCACTGGCCGAGGTCGTTCGCCTTGATCACGTCGCGGCAGGCCTGGTTGATCTGCTCGAGCGTGTACGGGATCGGCATCTCGTAGATGCGCGCCGAGTTGAACAATCGCTTGTTGTGCTCGGTCAGGCGGAAGATCGCGTGGCCCTTGTTCGTTTCGTAGCAGCGGATGCCTTCGAACACGGAGGAACCGTAGTGCAGGCCGTGCGCCATCACGTGCACGGTCGCGTCCTGCCAACGCTTGATCTCGCCGTTGTGCCAGATATGGTCGGGATAGCGCATGGGGTCGGGCTCCGGGAAAACCGGCATTTTACCCGAGCTGATTGATGGTTGGTGGTTGACGGTTGATGGTGAGAGCCTAGCTAGCAAGGCGCTTTTCACTACCAACCACGAACCACACACCATCCACCGCCTTCCTCAGTACCGGATCCACCAACATCCGGCCGAGGGCACGATGCGGAAATAGGTGATGACCGAACCGGCGTCGTCCTGGGCTCGCGTCTGGTCCACGCGCATCATCCGCGGTCCCGGGCCGCGCCGCGCCGGCGGCGGAGCCGGCAGAAGCGGAGACTCCTCCCGCAGGCTCTGCTCGGCGGAGTTCGGCGTCTCGGGATCGCTCGCATCGGCCGGCGTGTCGGTCAAGGGGCCGGGCAGGGCCAGGGGCGGGGTGTCGACGGTATCGTCGCGTTCGGCGAAAGGATCGTCGCGGCGCTCCGGCATCACCAGCTGCACGTCCATCAGCGGCTGCTCGCTGAAACGCGAGAGCCGATCCATCAGCGCATAGGCCTCGCGCGTACCGATGCCGGTCCACAGGTAGTAGGCGGCCAGCTTGTTGACGTCCTGGGCTTCCAGCGCGGCGCGCACGCCGTACAACAGGTCGTCGCGGCTCAGCGCGCAACTGCGTGCGGCGGCGACGCTGCCGCTACTGCCGACGACGGCGTTCGGCGAGGGGCGATCGATCGCCTGCATCTCGCTGCAGTCGCGGTCGGTGAAGATCGCCTCGCCCTGCGCATTGACGCAACGATGGATGCCAGTCTGCGCGTTCGCCTGCCCCAGGCCGAGGGCGGCCGGTGCGAGCAGCAGGAACAGCGCGGCAACGAGACGGAGCATCCGCTCAGGTTAGCGCGCCCTCAGCGCAGGCGCGAGAGCACCGCCTCGGTGGGTTTGGCGAGGTTCAGCGTGTAGAAATGCAGCTCCGGTGCGCCGCCCGCGACGAGGCGTTCGCACATGCGCGCGACCAGGTCGGCGGCGAATTCGCGGATGCTGTCGGCATCGTCGCCGAAGGCGGCCATGCGCTTGCCGATCCAGCGCGGGATCTCGGCGCCGCAGGCGTCGGAGAAGCGCTTGAGCTGGCTGAAGTTCGAGATCGGCATGATGCCGGGAATGATCGGCGCATCCACGCCGGCGCGTCGCGCCTGTTCGACGAAATGGAAATACGCGTCGGCGTTGTAGAAGTACTGCGTGATCGCCGCATCGGCGCCGGCGTCCATCTTCGCCTTGAAATGCGCCAGGTCGGCCAGTGCGTCCTCGGCCTGCGGGTGCATTTCCGGATAGCAGCCGACGTGGATGCGGAAATGGTCGCCCTGCTCCTGGCGGATGAAGGACACCAGGTCGCCGGCGTAGCGCAGGTCGCCCATGCGCGCCATGCCCGAGGGCAGGTCGCCGCGCAACGCCACCAGCTGCGTGCAGCCGAGCGCACGGTACAGGCGCAGCAGCTCGCGGATCTCCTCGCGCGTGCCGCCCATGCAGCTCAGGTGCGGCACGCTGTCGAAGCCGTGCGTCTCGCGCAGTTCGCGCACCACATCGGGCGTGTAACTGAGGGTCGAACCGCCCGCGCCGAAGGTCACCGAGACGAAATCCGGCGTCCATGCCTTGAGCTTGCGTGCCGTTCGGTCGAGCTGGACGCGCTGCTCGTCGGTCTTCGGCGGATAGAACTCAAAACTGATGGCTGGCGTCATGACAGGCAGGGCGGGAACGTCTGGGGCTAATATATCTCTTGTTCGCGATAAAAGGATATATGCGATAGTTCGCTAGGCGCGGGCCGGCTCGCGTGACATCCTCGGCCCATGGTTCCAGGGGACCCGGCCGCCACGCACGCCAATCCCACGCTTCGGCAACGCGCCGAGGATCTGCACGAGCGCGCCATGCTGGGCGGCGTGTTCTACCTGCTGTCCTGGCTGATCGTCGCCTGGATCGGCGACGTCTGGGAGCGCAGCGCCCGTACCGCCGCCCTGCTCAGCCTGGTTTTCATCCTGTTGTGGGTGCTGCGGCTGCTCGTGCGCGCCTGGTACCGGCGCGACCCGTCGACGCGCGCGGCGGCGAGCCTGCGTCGGCAGTGGGCCATCCTGCTCACCACCGGCGGCGTCTGGGGCTGGGTCGCGGCCTGGTCCTTGCTGGAACCCGCCCTGGGCCGCGCGAACGCGGTGACCCTGCTGTCCACGGTTTCGCTGGCGATGGCTTTCGCGCAAGTGTTCTCGGTGAACCCGCGTCTTTCCCTGCTCGGCACCAGCCTCGTCTTCGTGCCGATGCTCTCGGTCGTGCTGCTGCAGAACCGCGCGCCGGGTGTGGCGATGGTGCTGATGCTGACCCTGGTCTATCTCGTCGCCGTGATAGGCCGCAGCCATCGCGAATACGAAGGCAAGCTCGCACTCGATCAGGAGCTGCGCGAACAGCGCGACCGCTTCGCCGAACAAAGCCGCACCGATGCGCTCACCGGCGTGGCCAATCGCGGCCATTTCCAGCAGGGGCTGGCCGCCTGCATCGAGACCACGGTGCCACTGGCCCTGCTGATCGCCGACCTCGATCATTTCAAGGCCATCAACGATCGCTACGGCCATACCGCCGGCGACCAGTGCCTGCGCCAGGTCGCGGCCATCATGCGGCAGTGTTTCCCCGCCGATGCCCTGGTCGCCCGTCTCGGCGGCGAGGAATTCGGCGTGCTGCTGCGCGGCGAAGCGGCTTACGAAAAGATGGCCGAAACCTTCCGCGAACAGGTCGCGCGACTGCGCATCGGTACCAGCGATGGCGAGCATGTCGTACTGACGATCAGCCTCGGCCTCGCGTATTTCCAGCCGGAACGCCACGGCGACGGCGATGCGCTCTACGCCGCCGCCGATGCGGCGCTCTATCGCGCGAAGCAGGCCGGGCGGAACAGATTGGAGCTGGCGTGAAAGGTTGGTGGTTCGTGGTCGGTGGTTGGTGGTTGGTGGTAGTAGCCAAACGCTCTTACCATCAACCGCTCAAACAGATTGATGGTTTGTGGTTCGTGGTTGGTAGTCGTAGCTAACCGCACTTACCATCAACCACTCACCACCAACTATCAACCGCCCCTCAATGTCCATCGCCATGACCGATTTCGCGCGCCGCCGCCTGTTCCCGGGCGACGGGCGTCGCACCGCCATCCAGGACATCACGGCCGAACAATTCGTCGAGCGCCTGAACGCGGAAACCCCCGAACGCATCATGGAAGGTTATGCGCCGTTCTGTCGGCTGCATGCGCATCGCAACTGGACGTCCACGCGCTGTTCGGTGATCGCCATTGACGAAGGCAATCGCGGAAAACTGCGCAGCGCCTACGAAGCGCGCACGCCGGCCGAACTCGCGGTACTGGTTCGTTGGTTCGAAGGCATAGAACCGCCGGTCGCGAACTACCTGCTGCCGATCCTGTACGACCGCGCGCAGTTGGCGAAGGAGGGCACGGCCATCGACGCCGACTGGGGCATCGTCGGCTGTTTGTACACGATGACGCCGGACGAAATCCCGATGGTGCCGATCACGATGCTGCGCAACGCCCTCGGCGTCGAAGAAGGCGGCAGCGGTGTGGCTATCGACCGTGCTGCCTATGCGCGCAGCGTCGAGTTCTGGTCGAAACACGCCAATTGGCGGTGAGTTCTGGTTGATGGTGTGTGATTGGTGGTTGGTGGTGGTCGGGCGACGCGGAGCTTCCGCCTTTACCACCACCACGAACAACACATCACCAACCGTTAACGGCAACCATCTCTCGTTCCTCGTTACTCTGCACTCGTTCCTGTGCGCTGGTTCCCAGGTATCGGCTTTGCCTTAACCCGGGCTATGTGTCGCGCAAAGAAAACAGGCGCCTTGCGGCGCCCGTCTCTCGTTCCTCACTCCTCTCCACTCGTTCCTCGCTCCCCGCTACTCCGGTGCTTCCTGGCAGCGATACTCCAGGCCCTTGCTGCCCTTCACGCGTTCGATGCTGTTCTTGCCGTAGCAGGCGCCGTACAGGTATTCGCCCACGGCGACGGGGTAGGAGGAGCCCATGCCAGACGCGGCCAGCGTCCAGGCGCCGCCGCCGATTTCGGTCTCGCATTCCTTGCCCTTCAGGCACCACGAAACTTCCACCACGCGACCGCAGTTGTTGGCGATCACCTGGCCGCCACCGCTGATCTTCGAATCGCCGCTGGCCAGTTGCACCATCGCTACGCAATGCGTGGCTTCCAGGTCGGCGCGATGCGGCGCATCGGGCCCACCGATCACGCATTGGCCTTCGCGATAGCGGCCGGTCTGGTAGCGCGTGCTGCCATCGGCCTGCGGCGTCAGCAGTTTGCATTCGCGGCCATTCCGCGAATCGACGACCTCGCGCGCTTCCTGCACGCGTTCGCTGATCGCGTTGCAGTCGAGCTGTCTGGGAGGCTTTCCTTGCAGGTAGCTCTCGGCGTCATAGCCCATCTGGCACAAGTCGAGTTCGGCCTTGACCACGCTCAACGCGAGCAGCTGCGAACATCGCTCGCTCTGTTGCCGTTCGTCCAGCGCAGGAAGGGCTTTGCCCTGTTCTCGTCGATAGGCCAAATGCTCCTGCGCGATACAACGCTCTACGGGATCCTTTTGCGCGCTGGGGCATAGCGCCAGCTCAGCGGCCTCCGTCGCCGACCGGGCGTCCGCGGAGGCGTAGTCCTTGTACCAGAGGTCCATGAACCCCTGGACGGACGGATCGTCCGGGCTGGCTCCGATGTGGGTGGCCACCTCGTCGGCGCACGCCTGACGCAAGCGCTGGCCGTAGCTCAAACGAGGTGATGGCGGGGGAGCGACGGGCACAGGGGGTGACGGTGGCGCGGCAGGCGACTTCGCCATTGCGGGTGCAGGCGCAGGTTTCGCGGCGGGTTTGCCGCCGCCCTTGCCGAAACCGCGACGGAATTCCTCTGCGCCCGCGACATGCCGATCCTCGAGCAGGAAACGGTTTATGCATATCTTGAGCCTGGTGGCGAGCACGCCGCCCTCATACCAGGTGGCCATCGATTCGTCGCCGGACCGTCGCGATCTGGCGGCGTTCTCTTCGCCGATCGGCAGCGCCGTTTCATCGCCTCGCACGAGGCCTTGCAACTGTTGGCGCGCGGCAGCGTTGAGCGGGCTCTCGTGGTAGGTAACCGAGTACAGCGCTTGCTGCGAGTTATCGAACTGGTTGACGGCGTTGTTGTGGCGACTGTAGGCATCCACTTCCGCCCGGCAGTACGCATTCACATCGCGTACGCGCGGGTCGTTCGCACGTGGGTCCGTCTGGGCTTGTGCGCCCGCTTGCGCAATAGCCGCCAACAACAGACCTGCCCGGACAGTTCGAGAACCGCTCATTCCGAATCCCCCATTCGAAAGGCTGGCCCCACTCTACTCCGAAGTCGTAGCCCGGGTTGAGCGCCATCGGCGCGATACCCGGGACCGCGAGGTGTCTCCGAATTCTACGTAGCTCGGGTTGAGCGCCATCGGTGCGATACCCGGGGCCGCCGGTTGCGTCGCGATGGTTCCCGGGTATCGGCTTCGCCTCAACCCGGGCTACATGGGCACGGAAAGAAAACGGGCGCCTCGCGGCGCCCGCTTCTCGTTACTCCGCACTCGTTCCTGGCTCGGGATCGACGGCCAAGCGCGTGCCCTTGAATCGTCGCGCCGCCCACCACGCGACGATCGGTAAGCCGACGGTCAGCGTGAGGATCTCGGTGAGATACATCGCACGCACATAGAAGCTCCAGTCTTCTCTCAAGTAGGCCAGCACCCACCATCCGGTCGTCAGCAACGGAACGATGGCACCGACGACCAGGGCATGGCGGCCGTAGATCCTGGCGACCGCGGGCGCAACAAGCAGAGCTAGCAAGGCCGGTCCGACGAAGCCGGCACATAGCATGCCCACGCGGTCGCCGGTACGCGTCGTCGGCAGGAAGCCGATCTTCTGCACAAATGGCTGCCAGAAGTCATGTATCAGGAACAGCCCGACGACGAATATCGGCAGCAGCATCAACTTCAATGCCGTCGGATCGGCCAAGTCGCGCGCGTCTTCGCTCTCCTGCATCGGTGCAACGACCAAGCGCGATTCATGCATGGCCCGATGCAGGCCAGCCGACAAGGCCGCTAGGAATAACGCGAACCAGAAGGGCGTCACCATCATGATGACGAATCCGCCCAGGTCTTCGCGGTCGAAGAACGAGTCCACATGGACCGTCAGGAAGAGCAGGGCGATGCCCATGCTCGCCAAGAGCCAGTTCCGGCCATACAGGCGCGCGACCGGGTAGGCGATGGCGAGGGCCGCCAGGAAAGGGGCGACCAGCTTGCCGAACATGACGAGATGGGAGGAGTACGCGTCGAAGTCGCTATCGAACCCGAACCGCGCCAGCCGGTGCTGGATTTCGAAATCGATGCAGAACGCGGTGGCCGCCAGGATCGGCAGCATCGTCAATTTGAGCCAGCGCGGCATGGGAGTCGTCATACGGGGATGGTAGCCCGGGTTGAGCGCCATCGGCGCGATACCCGGGAATGCATGATCGTTTTGTCGTTGTCCCCCAAAGAAAACGGGCGCCTCGCGGCGCCCGTTCCCATCAACCACAAACCACGAACCCCCAACCATCAATAGCGGTAATGCTCCGGCTTGTACGGGCCTTCCTTCGCCACGCCCAGGTACGCGGCCTGCTCGTCGGTCAGCACCGTCAGCTTCACGCCGATCTTTTCCAGGTGCAGGCGGGCCACTTCTTCGTCGAGCTTCTTCGGCAGGATGTAAACCTTGGCCTCGTACGTGTCCTTGTTCGCCCACAGGTCGATCTGCGCCAGCGTCTGGTTCGAGAACGAGTTCGACATCACGAAGCTCGGGTGGCCGGTGGCGCAGCCAAGGTTCACGAGGCGGCCTTCGGCCAGCAGGAAGATGCTGTTGCCTTTGGCGAAGGTGTACTTGTCCACCTGCGGCTTGATGTTGAGCTTGGTCGCGCCCGAGGCGTTCAACTTGTCGACCTGGATCTCGTTGTCGAAGTGGCCGATGTTGCAGACGATGGCCTGGTCCTTCATGGCCTGCATGTGCTCGAGCGTCAGCACGTCCTTGTTGCCGGTCGTGGTGACGTAGATGTCGGCGCGGCCCAGCGTGCTCTCGACCGTGTTGACCTCGAAACCTTCCATCGACGCCTGCAGCGCATTGATCGGGTCGATCTCGGTGACTACGACGCGGGCGCCGTAAGCGCGCAGCGAATGCGCACTGCCCTTGCCGACGTCGCCGTAACCGCAGACTACGGCCACTTTGCCGGCCAGCATTACGTCCATCGCGCGCTTCAGGCCGTCGGCCAGCGATTCACGGCAGCCGTACAGGTTGTCGAACTTCGACTTCGTCACCGAGTCGTTGACGTTGATCGCCGGCACCAGCAGCTTGCCCTGTTCGAGCATCTGGTACAGACGGTGCACGCCGGTGGTCGTCTCTTCCGACACGCCCTTCCAGTCCTTGACCACATTCGTCCAGAAACCCGGGCGCTCCTTGGCGACGCGCTTGAGCAGATTCTTGATGATCTGCTCTTCGTGCGAACCGCTGGGCGTGTTCACCCAGTCGCTGCCCTTCTCGAGCTCGTAACCCTTGTGGATCAGCAGGGTGACGTCGCCGCCGTCGTCGACGACGAGTTCCGGGCCCTTGCCGCCCGGGAAGGTCACCGCATCGAGCGTGCAGTCCCAGTATTCCTCCAGCGTCTCGCCCTTCCAGGCGAAGACCGGCGTGCCGCTCTTGGCGATCGCGGCGGCCGCGTGGTCCTGCGTGCTGAAGATGTTGCACGAAGCCCAGCGCACGTCGGCGCCGAGGTCCTTCAGCGTTTCGATCAGCACCGCCGTCTGGATGGTCATGTGCAGCGAGCCGGTCACGCGCACGCCCTTGAGCGGCTTGCCGGCGGCGTATTTCTTGCGGATCGACATCAGGCCCGGCATTTCCTGCTCGGCGATATCGATTTCCTTGCGGCCCCATTCGTGCAGGGACAGGTCGGCGACTTTGTGGTCGGGTGTGAGATTGGTCACAGCGTTCATTGTTCTAGCTCCGTTGCGAGGCATCGCGGCGGAATGGGCCATGGATGCGGCGTAAACCGCGCTGCCTCTGTTAACGGGCGCCGTTGGTACGGGTACCGCCCCCGAGCCTGGTCCCGGGGTCTCCGCCTTGCGCGGACCGGGGTTGCAGCGCCCCTCGGGGGGGTGGCCCTGGCGGGCCGGGCGGGATTATAGCCGCTTGCCGCCTTACTCGCAGTCCCGAAAATCCGACAAATACGAAGCGGCGGGGGTGGGCGGGGCAGGGAGGGTCTATGAGACGCAATTGATGAATCGTCTGACGATACGATAGGCGGGTTCGTAGCACTCTGAGGCTTGGCGCGTGGGAGAGAGCTCGCCATGGAAGAGATGGCAACGCATCAAGTAAACGGCCTCGATCACTCCCGCAAATAACTCCTCTCGACTGCAATAGAAAGTATACGAGCCACACTTCATCGAGGTGCCGCTCCTGGTTGTGTTCAGTAGGTCTGCAATCTCTTTTGGCGCCGCTTGTTCGTATAGCTCCCTCAGACAGCTTTGCTGATTAGTTCTTAGAGCGGCAAAGCTAGGTTGCGCACACAGGTCCTTTAGGTCGTGCTTCGCCTGCGTATACGACAGAACTGGCACTCCGGACTTGTTGAGAACTGAAGATTCGACAGTTCCGTTCTGTTTTCTCTCGATCTTGAAGTTGTAGCCATACGAGCTATCCTGCTCGATGCGCGGCGGCCGATCATTTAAGTAGATCCCTCTAAAGGTAATCCTGCGTTTTGCCTCGTCCTTTCCAGTGTTGATTTCGTAATGTTCAAGTCGATGATGAAGAAAGCCGATGTCGCTCCGAAATTGTTCGGCATCTTCAGACATGGTCTCAATCAAGGGGCGCAGCACATTGCCAACCGGACTCGAATTCCACTTCAGCTCGTTGATGATCTTCCGGTCCTGCGTTTCCGAGTATGCGCTTCGATACCATGCATTGAAGGCCAGCCAGACCTTCACGAACTGGCCGAGATAGTCGATCTCCGACATTCTCAGCCAAGCCTCGCGACTATCAATAAAGGTATTCGGCATGGTCAGAGGGGCTCCCGAAGTTGTCGAAGGGCGGCCCGCTCGCCATCTTCAATGGCGATCTCGACCGCGCGCTTAGCGGCGTCGAGGAGGCGGGTGGCCCCCTGACGGTGAGCAAAGCTCTCCTCCACTAGTCGCCGAATGTCCAGCTGCAGTGCCTTGGGAGCCACCCATACTCGAAACTCGGCGATATCTGTTGGATAGAGTTCAATCTGCCCCGATGAACCGCGTAGTCGCTGGTCAACCTGGAGTTGCCCCGCCAACGAGTTGAGAAAAACCGCCAAATAGACCGGATCCAGTGTGTTGTTCGGGCGCAAGATCGTGACGTGGTTGTCGGGCAGCGCGGAGACATCATGCAAGTAGGCTGCTGCGCGTCCTATGGTGCCAACTCCGGTCCCGTTGAGCAAAACGTCACCGGATTGAATAAGCAAGCTGTCGTCATCAAAGATCGCGTGGCGATTGTCGTCGTTGTGGCGAACCTCGTTGCGCAGAACGTGCTTGGAGTTAATAACTGGCAATCCCGCATATGCATACTCCGGTTGCTTTCCGCGAGAATTGAAAAGCAGCTGGTCGCCCAAGCGCTCGCAGCTGCCTTTGGTCGCCATCATGGTTGCCAGGGCAGCGAAGCGGGGTTGGAAGTACTGCGCGTCTAAACGGCCCGCCGCGACAGCCTCCAGGCTAGTGCGCACGTAGGTCAGAGGCTCGGGCGGTGTCCAGACATGCAAGCCAAGAGCATTCATCAGCAAGTCGCCTGCGTGATCAAGAGCGGACTCGGCCTTCTTGCGCTGGCTAAGTGCAGCAAGAACTGTCGCTTTGACCTGCCCCTGCATCTCGCCAGACAGCTTCGGTGCCACGATGTCCCGGAACTCGAGGAGCTTGATCTCTGGTCGGGTGGCTTTGATTCCGCGGCGGCGAAGTTGCGCCTGTCCGAATCGCGAGTTCAGGAACGTTGAGAAATAGTGAGGGTCAAAGCCCGCATCTCTGCGCAGACGCAGCAAGCCGACATGCGCAATTGTGTTTGCGCCCCTGAAATCTTGATCGACAACTGTGCTTTTTCCGAAGTAGACACCAGTCTTGGTGACCAACACATCGCCGGTTTCGAGCCGAGACCGAGACAGTGTCTTGGCGTGAGAAGAGGAAATGTAGCGACACTTTGCTTTGTTGATCCATCCTTCTTCGATCGCTTCGCTCAGCACGAATGCGACTCCATCATCGACGTAGTCGGCGCTACCATGGTCCCCGTCGGTTACAAGGCTGCAAATAGATTCGATGGGCTCACACGTGTAGCCAGACTTATTCAAGAGCTCAATCGGAACTGAATAGGTCGGTCCGTAGTACTCCGAACCTATCGTCATCTCGTTCTCGAGTTCGCAGAGGTTGACCTCTGAAGCCTCCAGCCCCTCCAACAGGCGTTCATAGCGCGCCTTGTCGAAGGGGCTCATCGAAAAAAACTCAAGTTCTCTTTCTTGGCGAACTCGGCAAACGTTTCGGCAATGCCGTCGCCAGTCAACCCTTCGTGGTTGAACAGGTCATGCTTGACGATCAGGTGCCCGTGACCGTCGAGCAACGGCTTACCGTCCGAGTCGGCGCGGTAGATCTTGTCGCCTGAGTTGTCTTTGCTCGGCTCGCGCATGGTGGCAAAGAAGATCGGATAGTCCATTCTCTTCGGGCACAGCGGACCCTTGGCCGGATCGTTGTTCCACTTCTGCACGAAGAGCACGCTTGTCTTGGTGCCGGTATGGGGCTTGAACACGTTGCCGTGCAGGCCCACCACGGCCAGGATGCGGCCATGCTCAGCGATGTACTCGCGGAGCGCCTTGTCACTGGCGTTGTTGAAACGTCCCTGCGGCAGCACCACAGCCATGCGGCCACCGGGTTTGAGGAACTGCAGGTTGCGTTCGATGAACAGGATGTCGCGCCCCACGTTTGTCTGGTGCTTGACCTTGACCTTGCGGAAGGTGCCGTCGGCCATCTTGTAGATCACCTCGTGGCTGGCGTGTAACGCTTCCGGGAAGGTGGGTGCACGCATCATGGTATCGACGATGTTCTTGTCGTCAGGGTCCACCTTGGCGGTCTTGTCGAAGCTGACAGTGCGGGCCAGGTCGTACTTGGCGAGGATGCGAGTTTCCTTGATGTCGCCCGCGAAGGGCGGGTTCGCCATCAGGATGTCGAACTGGAAATCGCGGTTCTCTTCCCTGGCCGCGCGCAGCTTGCGAAGGCGCTTCCAGCCTTCGCCGTACACATCGAGCCAGGCTTCGTCCTTGGTTTTCTCATCCCAGCGTTCGTAGTCCAGCGTGTTTAGGTGCAGCACATTTGTCTGACCATCGCCGGCGATGAGGTTGAGCGTGCGGCCAACGCGAACGGTTTTCTCGTCGAAGTCAATCGCAAAGACTTTGTCGCGCACGTAGTCCTCGCAGCGCACCGGCTTTTTCTCCGTCGTGAAGAGGTGGCTCTTGTTCAAGCCTTGCTCTTTCATGATCTGCTGCCACACATGGAAGATGGCATGAACCGGAAAGCCACAGCTGCCCGCTGCGGTGTCGATAAGGGTTTCATGCTCCTGCGGGTTCATCATCTTCACGCACAGGTCGATGACGTACCGCGGCGTGAAGTACTGGCCCTTCTCGCCCTTGCTGGACTTGTTGATGAGATACTCGAACGCGTCATCCACGACTTCGAGGTTGGAGTTGAAGAGCTTGACCTTTTCGAGTGAGGCCACGCACACGGCCAGATGGCTGGGTGTGAGTTCGATGCGGGAACCCTCTTGGAAGACGCCCTCCCACTTTCTTTTCGCCTTCTCGAATAGATCCTGGATCTTGGCTTTGAGCTCGGCTTCGGTGTCGCCGTAGTTCTTGAAAACCAGGTGCCTTTTCGTGTCGCGGCCGCTCTCCAATTCGTCGTAGAGCTTGGTGAAGATGAGCTTGAACAGCTCCTCAAACACATCCACGCCGGCGTTGGCCAGGACTTCGTCCTCCATTTCGAGGATCAGGTCCTTGAGGGACTTGCGCTCGTTGACCAGTTTGTCGTGCTTGATCAGGTCGTCGATGGTCCAGCGCTCGGAGAGGATGTCAGAGAGCTTCTCCAGGCAGCTCGGAATGCGCGGGATGTCCTCGAAGTAGTTCGGGTCTTTGCGGTGGTAGTAAGAGATCTGCTGCCCGTTTGTCCACACGCCCATCGGGGCACCAGTGGCATTGCAGTAGCTCTTGAGCTGCTCCTTGCCATCCTTGAGCTTGGGCTTCTTCAGCTCGACCAGGATGTAGGGCGCAGATGCCTTGTCCTTGTCGAAGATGCAGATGTCGGCTCGTTTCTTCTCGCGGCCAAAGGTGACTTCGTACTCTACCGCGATGCGGCTGACGGGGTAGCCAAGATCAAGATGCAGCACGCGCAGATAGAGCTGGCGCACAGCCTCTTCCGGCGTGAGCTTGATGGGCTTGCCGCGCACCAGGCAGGCGAGGTAGGGCGCTGCGGCTTTGCCTGCCTCCTTGAGCGTGATCCCGGCCTCCAGCGCGGCGACATGTTCGTGCTTGAACTGATCGAGGCGGTAGGCGCTGTCTTTCAACAGATCCGAAAGTGTCGTGGTCATGCATTACCTTGCGGAAAGAGCATTGGAGCAAGAGGGTAAAGACTATGCCGGCCAGTACACGCGCTTCAACGGCACCATTCGCTTGGTCTCTGCATCCGTCTGGTCATAGTGTTCGACCAATGCTCGGACAAGATCGTCGAGCGTCCATAACGTCATCGGCACTTGCGCCCGCTCGGCTTCATACAGAGCGTCCTTGCTGAAGCCGCCGGTGCTTACGTAGAGGCCGCGGTCGCCCGGGTGACGGCCGCCGAGAAAGCTGCGCAGCGCAGGGCTGCCCATCTGTCCGCTGCGGTGTTTGACCTCAACGACGATGCGCGGGTCACGAAAACCGAAGCCATCGGGTGAAGCGATGATGTCCTTGCCGCGATCGGGGCCGATCGGCGACACGCGCGTCTTGAAGCCCATCGCACGCAGGATGCCGGCGACGAGCTGTTCCATCTCGCGTGGCTCCAGAGACGCGACCATGTCCTTGATCTGTTCGCGTGCCTGTTCTTCGATGTCGATGGCCGTTTCGTTGGCATCCGTGTCAGCGTGCGCATCATTGGAAGCGGGGGCGCTGGGCTTGGGGCCGGCCAGGATTTCTTTGGCCGCTGTGGCAGGCACCTTGAAGACGGTCAAGGTTGAGCCAAGGCTGTTCTTGGTCGACATCGACAAAGCGTCGCGCTGGACCTCCTGAGCGTTCCATTCGACCGGCCGCACGAGGGACATGCCTTCGTCCTTCCACTCCATGTGCAGTTCGGTCGCGCCTTTGACGACACCGATGAGATAGGTGCGATTGGCGGGCGAGTAGGTCAATACGTGGTCGCCGACTTCGATTTCGTTGACGAAACGCCAGACCTGCGATGCCCCGGAGATGATGGAGCCGGACTTGAAGCCTGGTTCGGCTTGCGCGAAATGCGCAGCCAATTGCTTGCGGGTGACCCCGGGTTTGGCGTGCGGCGCCAACTGCCACCAGCCGATGGCGGCTACGCCTTTTTCCCGGAACTCGTCATAGAGCGTTCCGCCTTCGCCGCGGACCATCCACATATTCGCCATCACCCACCCCCGGTCATCCCGAAGGATACCCGGCTTGACGCATAAGGGGCGAGGGGCTTGGCTCTCGCTATGGGAGGTTGACCGAGCTGATTTCGCAGCCCATTCCGTGTGTTCCAAGTCACATGCCCAGTTGGTCGGTCGCGACTTGCGTCGCTCCTACAGAGTCTCCTCCGCCGTGACCCTAGATAGGGCGGCTACACTATGTCTGACACGGAAGCCCCCATGACCAACCCCGCAATCACCCCCTGCCCCTCCTGCGACGCCGTGCTGTTAGGCGACTACTGCGCCGCCTGCGGGCAGCGGGCGCCGCGGGCGGCGGATTTCACGTTGAAGTCGTTCGCGCGGGAGTTGTGGACCGAGGTGTCGGGCAGCGATTCGCGGCTGTGGCGCACGGTGCTGGGCCTGTTCCGCCCGGGGGTGCTGACGCTGGCCTACCTGCAGTACCGCTGGCGCGCCTATCTGCCGCCGCTGCGCCTGTACCTGGTGATGAGCGCGCTGTTCTTCCTGCTGGCCTGGGATGCCTACTTCCAGGCGCAGCTGCTGCAGGCGCGCAGTGCGCCGCCGGAGGCGATGCCCGAGGCGGTGCGGGGGATGTTCAATGACCCGGCCATCTCCGAACGCATCAGCGATTGGACGGCGTTCTATCGTTTCGCCGGCGTGCTCTTCCTCGGCTTGTTAGTGAAGCTGCTGCATTGGCGCCTGCCGATCGGGCGGCATCTGGTGTTCGCCGCGCATTATTACTGCGCGGACTACGTGATCTACCTGCTGGCTTCGCCGCTGCTGTATTACGCCTCGGCGCAGGCTTACCCGTCCGCCCTTGGCGGCGTGACCGGCGTGGGCATGCTCTGGCTGCTGTGGTGGGCGGTGCTGGCGGACCGGCGCGTGTATGGCGGCGGCTGGGCCGGCAATGTGTTTCGCGGCCTGTTGATCCTGTGCGCCGACGTGATGATCAGCATGATCGGCGGGCAGTTGGCGATTGCGTCGGTGTTTTTGAGTCGGGCGTAGTCAATCGCGAAAAAAGAAACGGGCCGCGTGAGCGGCCCGTTTGTTTGACGCGAGGTTGAAGCGGTCGCGACTTGCGTCGCTCCTACAAAGGCAGCGACTTACTTCTTGCCCTTCAGGCCCGCATCGCTGCGCAGGGCGTCGGCGCGGTCGGTTTTTTCCCAGGAGAAGGCGGTGGCCTTTTCCTTCTTGCCGTTGGCACCGACGTATTCCATCTGCACCGGGGCGCGGCCGAAGTGGCCGTAGCTCGCGGTGGGCTGATAGATCGGGTGCAGCAGGTCGAGCATCTTGGTGATGCCATAGGGGCGCAGGTCGAAATGCTTGCGGATCAGCTTCTCGATCTTCTCGTCGCTGATGCGGCCGGTGCCGAAGGTCGTCACCGAAATCGAGGTCGGTTCCGCCACGCCGATCGCGTAGCTGACCTGCACTTCGCAGCGGTCGGCCAGGCCGGCCGCGACGATGTTCTTCGCCACGTAGCGCGCGGCGTAAGCGGCCGAACGGTCCACCTTCGACGGATCCTTGCCCGAGAACGCGCCGCCGCCGTGACGGGCCATGCCGCCGTAGCTGTCGACGATGATCTTGCGGCCGGTCAGGCCGCAGTCGCCCACCGGGCCGCCGATGACGAACTTGCCGGTCGGGTTGATGTGGATCTTCGACTTCGGCAGCGCCTTCAGCCATTCCTTCGGCAGCACGGGCTTGAGGATGTGCTCGTACACGGCTTCCACCAGCGCCTTCTGCTTGATGTCTTCGTCGTGCTGCGTGGACAGCACCACGGCATCGAGGCCGAGGATCTTGTTGCCTTCGTAGCGCAGCGTGACCTGCGACTTCGCGTCCGGGCGCAGCCACTTGAGCTTGCCGTTCTTGCGGACCTTGGCCTGTTGCTCGACCAGGCGGTGCGAGTAATACAGCGGGGCCGGCATGAATTCCGGCGCCTCGTTGCAGGCGAAGCCGAACATCAGGCCCTGGTCGCCCGCGCCCTGTTCTTCCGGCTTCTTGCGGTCGACGCCCTGGTTGATGTCCGGCGACTGCTTGCCGAGCATGTTGATGATGGCGCAGGTGTGGCCGTCGAAACCGACGTCGGAATTGTCGTAGCCGATGTCGTTGATGACCTTGCGCGCGAGCGCTTCGATGTCGACCCAGGCCGAGGTGGTGACTTCGCCGGCGACGATGGCGGCGCCGGTCTTCACCATGGTTTCGCAGGCGACGCGGGCGCGCTTGTCCTGCGCCAGGATGGCGTCGAGAACGGCGTCGGAGATCTGGTCGGCGATCTTGTCCGGGTGGCCTTCGGAAACGGATTCGGAGGTGAAGAGGTAGCTGCTCATTTCAGGTCTATATCCTTTGATTCGGATGAAAGGATGGATTTTGGGAGGCGGAATGATACACGCCCGGGGGCAGGGGTGCATCTTGGCGCCCCGGGCGTTGCACCGATGTTAAGCCAGTGCCGCCCGGCGCGGGGGTTTCCGGCGCTGTCACACGGCTGTCGCGCCGCTGCCATGCGCCTGTCAGGGCCACTGCCTAGCCTGCGCCCAATCCAATGACGGGCCCGCGCATGCTCTCGCTCGAACGCCAGGTGGCCGAACGCTTCCCGCGCTGGTTCTCCGGACGGCGCGGCCGACTGATCCGCCCGCTCTGGCGCGGCTACGGGCGTTTCGCTGGCCTGGAGGACGCGCAGGCCTTTCTGGACGCGAATGCGCACCTGACCGGTTTCGCCTTCGTCGAAGCGGCCCTGGACTTCCTCGACGTGCGCTATACGGTGGACCAGGTCGAACGCGGACGCATTCCCGCGACGGGGCGGATGCTGATCGTTGCAAACCATCCCTCGGGCGCGATCGATGCGTTGGCCCTGCTGCATCTGGTGGGGCAGGTGCGGCGCGACGTGAAGATCGTCGCGAACGACCTGCTCTGCGCGCTCGACGGATTGAAGGAACTGCTGCTACCGCTACGCATCCTCGGCGGGCGGCCGAGCGCCGACAGCCTCGCGGCGATCGAAGCGGCGCTGGCGAACGAAGAATGCGTGATCGTGTTTCCGGCTGGCGAAGTCTCGCGCCTAGGCTGGCGCGGCGTGACGGATACGCGTTGGCGCCGCGGTTGCCTGCGTTTCGCCCGCAAGGCCGATGCGCCGGTGCTGCCGGTGAAAATCCAGGCGCGCAATTCCAGTTTCTTCTACGGTGCGTCGGCGCTGTATAAACCGTTCGGCACGGCCCTGCTGCCGCGCGAAATGTTCGCGCGCCGCGGTCGCCGCATCGACCTGCGCATCGGCCTGCCGCGCCGCGTGCCGGAGCAATCGAAACCCGAGGCCGCTTTGGCGGCGATTCGCCAAGCGCTGTATGCGATCGGCACGCGCCGCGAAACGGCGCCGCCGGGGCCGGAGCCGCTGATTGCGCCGGTCGATCGCGGCATGTTGCTCGCAGCGCTGCGCAACCTGCCGCTGCTCGGCAGCACGCCGGACGGCAAGCGCATCCATGCGGGGCGCTTGCCCTCCGATTCGCCGCTGTTGCGCGAAATCGGTCGCCTGCGCGAGCTGAGCTTCCGCGCGGTGGGCGAGGGCACGGGCAAGAAGCTTGATGTCGATGCCTACGACACCTGGTACGAACACATCGTGCTCTGGGACCACGAGGCGCTGGAGATCGCCGGGGCGTATCGTGTGGCGCGTGGGGAGAAGGTTTACGCCGAGCGCGGCCTCGCCGGCTTCTACACCGCCGCGCTGTTCAAGTACGGCTGCAAGCTGTTGCCCAAACTGGCCGAGGGCATGGAGCTGGGGCGCAGCTTCGTCGCACCGACGTACTGGAACTCGCGCAGCCTCGACTATCTTTGGCTTGGCATCGGGGCTTATCTGCGCCGGCATCCGGACATCCGCTATCTGTTCGGGCCGGTGTCGATCAGCGCGGCCTTGCCCATCGCCGCACGCGAACAGCTCGTGGCCTATTACGCGCGTTACTTCGGCACGGCGTCAGGTGAAGCGAGCGCGCAACGGCCTTTCCGTTACCTGGGCGAAGCGCCGGTCTTCGGCGAACTCGATGCCGATGCGAGCTTCCGCGTGTTGAAGGCGAACCTCGATGCGCTCGGCGCCCGCGTGCCGACGCTGTACAAGCAGTACACCGAGCTCTGCGAACCGGGCGGCGCGCGTTTCCTCGCGTTCGGCGTGGATCCGGACTTCAATAACGCGGTCGATGGCCTGATCGAAGTGGACCTGCACCAGGTCCGCCCGAAGAAACGCGAACGCTACCTGCAAGGCGGGGCGTCGGCGCTGCCGCCGTCGGATCGGGAGGCGGCATGAGCCCGGCCCGCGCCAGCGAAACGATGCTGCGCGCGGTCTTCATCTCCGACGTGCACCTGGGTTCGCGTCATTGCCATGCGAATGAACTCGCCGACTTCCTGGCGACCCTGCGCTGCCGAAAGCTCTATCTCGTCGGCGACATCGTCGACCTGTGGTGGCTGGCGGAGAAGCGCGCGGTCTGGGGCGCGGCCCAGCACCGCGTGGTCGAAGCCCTGCACAACTTGGCGCGCAACGGCACCGAATTGATCTACGTGCCGGGCAACCATGACCGGCCGATCCGCCGCTTCTGCGGGCTGATGCTGCCGCGCATGAGTGTGCGTCGCCGCGTGATCCACACCTTGCTCGACGGTCGGCGCCTGCTGGTGACGCATGGCGATGACTACGATGCGGCGACGCAGTACGGCGGTTTTCAGGAAGCCTTCGGCGACTGGCTGTACTACGTGATCCTGCACGGCAATCGCATCGCCAACGCGATGCGTCGGCGCCTGGGGTTGCGCTATTGGTCGCTCGCCGATTTCCTGAAACGGCAGAGCGGGGCGGCCGAGCGTTACATCGAACGTTTCATGCACGCGGCGTTACAGGATGCCTGTCGCCGCGGCCTGGACGGCATCGTCTGCGGTCATATCCATCGCGCCGACCTGTGCACGGTGGACGGGTTGGTCTATGCCAATGATGGCGACTGGGTGGAAAGCCTCAGCGCCTTGACCGAAGACGCCGAGGGCAATCTGTGCCTGCTGCGCCATTGCGGCAGCGAGCAGGTGCGCCTGCACAGCCGCCGCCCGCCGCTGCGCCTGGTAGCGTAGCCCGGGTTGAGGCCCTCGGGCCGATACCCGGGACTGCCTTACGCCATCGGGAGAAATCGCAACCTTCGCGTGACGCTGTCGTGGTCCCGGGTATCGCGCCTTTGGCGCTCAACCCGGGCTACGGGGCGCTTGTAATACCATCGTGGCATCGCACGCCCGGATGTCGCATGGATTCGATCACCCACCTGTTCCTCGGCGGCGCCGTCGCCGCCGCCATCGCGCCGGCGAAATACCGCCGCACGGCGCTGGTCTTCGGCGCCATCGTCAACAGCCTGCCCGATCTCGACGTACTGCCGCTGTTGTTGTCCGACGATCCGGTCGTACGCATGACCTGGCATCGTGCCGCGACGCATTCGCTCCTGCTGCTGCCCTTCGCCGCCCTGGCGATCTGGTGGTTGCTCAAACGCTATTGGACGCCGGTGCGCGAACAGCCGCGTCGCTGGTTCTGGCTGATTCTGGCCTGCTTGCTGGCGCATCCGCTCACCGATGCCTTCACCGTCTACGGCACGCAATTGTTCTGGCCCTTGCCGGTCGCGCCGACGATGGGCGGCAGCGTCTTCATCATCGACCCGCTGTTCACGCTGCCTTTGTTCATCGGCTGCGTCGTGGCTTTTTTTGCCCGCGCGAAACCACTGGCCGGGCATGCCTTGAATCTCGGCCTGTTCCTGGCGGTGGCTTATCTCGGCTGGTCGCTCGTGGCGAAATCGCAGGTGGAGCGCGTGGTTGCGCCGTCGCTGGCATTGGCGGGCCTGGATGGCGCGCCGCATTTCGTGACGCCCATGCCGTTCAACACCTTGCTCTGGCGCGTGGTGGCGATGACGCCGGCGGGCTTCGTCGAAGGCGAATACTCGTTGGTCGCCGATGGCGGGGCGCCGATCCGTTTCCGCCACCACCCCAGCGATGTCGCGGTGCTGGCGCAGGTGAAGGATTTCCCGGCCGTGCGCGAGCTGGCCTGGTTCAACCACGGCTTCATGAAGGCCGAGGTGTTCAACGGCCAGGTGGTACTGAGCGACCTGCGCATGGGTTCGGAGCCGGACTATTCCTTCCGTTTCGCCGTCGCCCAGCACGACACGCAGCGCTGGTACGCCATTCCGCCGCAACAACTGGAGTGGCCTTGGGCCGCGCGCGAGCGCTTGCCTGCCATCTGGCGTCGCATCTGGCATGCTGACGAGGCGACGAGGGAGGAATTCGAATGAGCCAGGCACTCGCCCACTTGCCCCCGCAGGTCCGGCAGCAGGTCGAATCGATGCTGTCCAAGCTGCCCGAGGCCACGCGCCAGCAGGTGCTGAACTCGCCGATGCTGCAGAAGATCATCGCGCGCGCCGAGCAGGAGATGCAAAGCGGCGGCGGCGCGAAGATCGCGTCGGTGGCGCGAGCCGCGCAGCGTGCGACCGAATCGAACCTGGCGCCGCGGCCGACGCCGCAGGGCCATTACAACGGCACGATCCAGCCCGGCGACCGCGTCAGCCTGCGTGGCTGGATCGTGTTGCTGGTGGTGTTGGGCAGCATCGCCTGGATCATGAGCCAGCTCTGAGCGCCTGTTCTAGGCGCGTTGCGCCGCCGCCGGCTACCATGCGCCGCATGCGCATCGGCCCCCACGACATCGAACCCAACCTGGTGCTGGCCCCGATGGCCGGCGTCACGGATAAACCTTTTCGGATGCTGTGCAAGCGCCTGGGCGCCGGGCTGTGCGTGTCGGAAATGACGATCAGCGACCCGCGTTTCTGGAAGACGAGCAAATCACTGCATCGCATGGACCACGAGGGCGAGCCGGCGCCGATCAGCGTGCAGATCGCCGGCACCGATCCGGCGCAGCTGGCCGAGGCGGCGCGCTACAACGTCGCGCACGGCGCCCAGATCATCGACATCAACATGGGCTGCCCTGCGAAGAAGGTCTGCAATGTCTGGGCCGGTTCCGCGCTGATGCGCGACGAAGCCCTGGTCGCGCGCATCCTCGCCGCCGTCGTGGCCGCCGTCGAGGTGCCGGTGACGCTGAAGATCCGCACCGGTTGGGACCGCGAGCATCGCAACGGCCTGGCCATCGCCCGCATCGCCGAGGACAGTGGCATCGCCGCACTGGCCGTGCATGGGCGCACGCGCGACCAGCATTACACCGGGGAAGCCGAGTACGAGACGGTGGCGGCGATCAAGTCGGCTTTGCGCATTCCGGTCTTCGCCAATGGCGATGTGGATACGCCGGAGAAGGCGCAGTACGTATTGAAGGCGACCGGCGCCGACGGCTTGCTGATCGGCCGCGCGGCGCAAGGGCGTCCGTGGATCTTCCGCGAGATCGCGCATTACCTCACGACCGGCGAGAAGCTGCCCTTGATGCCGCTGGCCGAGGTGCGCGCGATCCTGCTCGGACATCTCGAACACCTGCACGCGTTCTACGGCGAACAGTCCGGCGTGCGCATCGCGCGCAAGCACCTGGGCTGGTATGCGAAGGAGCGGCCGGAGCACAGCGTCGAACAGCGCGAGGCGTTTCGCGCCATCGTCAATCGCGCCGAAACGTCGGCCGAGCAACTGCGCCTGACGCGCGATTATTTCGATGCGCTGATCGCCGGCGTCGCGCCGGAATTCCCGGTCGCGGCGTAGCCCGGGTTGAGGCCAAAGGCCGATACCCGGGACCACGACACGAATTCTTCCCGGGTATCGCGCCTGCGGCGCTCAACCGAAGCTACGAAAAGCGTGCCTGCAGTTCCGCGAGCGTCGGCATCGCCAGGGCCGCGCCGGCGCGTTCGACCTTCAGGGCTGCGGCGCGATTGGCGAAACGCACGGCGTCTTCCAGCGCCATGCCTTGTGCGAGCCCCGCAGCGAATGCGCCATTGAAGGCATCGCCGGCGCCGGTGGTGTCGCGAACCTGCACGGTTTCGGCCGCGACGCGGAAATGCATCTCGCCGGCGGAAACGAAAACGCCGGCCGAGCCGAGCGTGACGATGACGGTCGGCAGGCACAGCCGCCGGCACAGCGCATGCAGCGAAGCATCGTCCTGCGTCGCCAGTGCTTCGGCCGCCAACTTCAGTTCGGCGCGGCGCTCGAGCAGGTGCGCGAACTCGCTCTCGTTCGGCGTCAGGATGTCGATCAGCAACCAGGGCAGGTCGACCTCGGACGAGGCCGGCGCCGGGTTATGCACGGTCGTTACCGCCTGCCCGCGCGCCAGGCGCATCGCGCGCAGCGTCGCGGCCGGATTCACTTCCTGCTGCGTCAACAGCACCTGCGCACCCTTGAACGCATCCTTGTTCGCGTCGACATGCTCGGGGCTGAGCGCCATGTTCGCGCCGGGTCCGACGACGATCAGATTCTGGCCGTTGCCGTCGAGCAGGATGGCGGCCGTGCCCGTGGCTTCGTCATCGCAGCGCTGCCAGCGGCCGTGGATATTTTCCGAGGCCGCCAGGGCGGCGGCGCCATCGCCGATCGCATCGCGACCGAGCGCGCCGATGAAATGCGCTTCGCCCCCGAGGCGCGCCGCGGCGACGGCCTGGTTGAATCCCTTGCCGCCGGGGCCGCAGGAAAACAGGCCCAGCCGTGTTTCGCCCGGTTGCGGGAAACGTTCGCTGCGCCAGACGTGGTCCTGGTTGAACGAACCGACGACGACGACGCGGCTCATGCCGGCTCCGCCGCGATCAGCCGCCGAGCGACGTCAGCACGCCGGCAATCGTCGCCGTCATCAGCGTCGCGATGGAACCGCCCAGCACCGCGCGCAGGCCGAAGCGGGCAAGATCGGCACGGCGTTCCGGGGCCAGGCCGCCGATGCCGCCGATCTGGATGGCGATCGAACTGAAGTTGGCGAAACCGCAGAGCGCATAGGTCGCGATCAGCTTGCCCTGATCGCTGAGCGCGACGCCGGGGACCTTGCCGTTGACGATATCGGCCAGCTGCAGGTAGGCGACGAACTCGTTCAGCACGATCTTCTGGCCGATCAGGCCGCCGACGAGGTTGGCGTCCGACCACGGCACGCCGATCAGCCAGGCGATCGGTGCGAGCACGTAGCCCAGGACCAATTGCAGTGACAGCGGCGCGCCCAGCGCGCCATTGATGGAGAAGCAGCCGTCAGCGCCGCAGACCTGCAGTCCTCCGATCCAACCGAGGATGCCATTGAGCAGCGCGATCAGGGCGATGAAGGCCAGCAGCATCGCACCGATGTTCAAGGCCAGGCGCAGGCCGTCGCCGGCGCCGGCCGCGGCGGCGTCGATGATGTTGCTGGTGGTCTTCTCGACTTCCATCTTCACAGTGCCGCGCGTCAGCGGCTCGCCGGTTTCGGGAATGAGGATCTTGGCGATGACCAGGGTGGCCGGCGCCGCCATGATCGACGCGGCCAGCAGGTGTTTGGCATAGAACACGCCCTGCACGGGGTCGTTGTTGCTGAGCATGCCGACATAGGCCGCGAGCACGCCGCCGGCGATATGCGCCATGCCGCCGATCATCATCGTCAGCAATTCCGATTCGGTCATGCGCGAAATGTAGGGGCGCACCGTCAACGGCGCTTCGGTCTGGCCGATGAAGACGCTGGCGCAGACCGAGGTGGTTTCGGCGCCGGATACCTTCATGACCTTGGTGATCGCCAAGGCCATGACGCGCACGACGGCCTGCATCACGCCGAGATGGTAGAGCACGCCCATCAGCGCGGCGAAGAAGATGATCGTCGGCAGGACCTGGAAAGCGAAGATGAAACCGAATTTGTCGATATCCATCAGGCTGCCGAAAATGAAGCCGGAGCCGGCCTTCACGTATTCGAGAAGGGTGACGAAACCATCGCCCAGCGCGTCGAAGGCCGTGTCGGCGAACGGTAGCGCCAGCGCGGTGGCGGCGCCGGCCAGGATCAGTCCAACCCGCATCACCAGGTCGCGGCGCGCCAACTGCGTGCGCCACCAGGCCAGCGCGATCAGGGCGATGCCGATGCCGCCGAGCCACATGATAGTGCGCACCCAGGTGCGGATTTCCTCCGGCTGCGCCTTGCCGTCGGCGCCGCCCGCGATCCAGTCGACGAAGTTGCTGCCGAGCAGCACGCAGGCCGCGAATCCAATCTGCAGGCCGATGCCGGTGCCGACCAGCTTCCAGTTGACTGCTGACTTGTTGTTGGAAAAAGCCCAGACGATGGCGAGCAGTACGGCGAGGCCGAACAGGCCGAAAAGAATGGAAGTCATGGAACGCGGATCCCCGGAACGATGCCGCAGGGTAGAGCAGGGCCTAGGGCCGGGGCAAGGCGAGCCCCGGGCCGATTCCGTTCAGTGTTGGTCGCGCGCGATGACCCGGTTGCGTCCGGTGCGCTTGGCCGTGCGCAGGCGCTGGTCGGCCGTGCGCAACAGGCCGGAGACGTCGATCGCGTCCTGCGGCAGGCAGGCCAGTCCGGCGCTGAAGGTGAGCTGCCGCGGTTCGGATTCGTCGTCGGGCAGGAAGGGGCGCGTCTCCAACCGGCGGCGCAGGGTGTCCATGCGTTCCCACGCCGCGCCGAGCGGCAGGCGCAGCAGGATGACGAACTCTTCGCCGCCGGTGCGCACCATCGGTTCGTCGCGACCCAGTTCCAGGCGCAGGCTCTTGACCGCGTGGCGCAGGGCGGCGTCGCCGACCTGATGGCCGAGTTCGTCGTTGATGCGCTTGAAATGGTCGAGGTCGATCAGGGCCAGGCAAAGCGTTTCGCCTTCGGCGCGCGCATCGGCCAGGATCTTCGGCACGCGATGCGTCAGGTAGCTGCGGTTCGGCAGGCCGGTCAGGCCGTCGGTGCCGGAGAGCTGCACGAGCCGGTGCATGCGGAAGACGATGACCACCGTCACCAACGTCGCCATCGCAATCAGCAGCAGGCGCTGCAACTGCGTGGACAGCGACACCGTGCCGTACTCGACCGAGACGATGGGGCCGTCGGCCGTGGCCATGAACCAGGCGCTGAACGCCGCGTATTCCAGCAGGGCCAGCGCACCCACCATCAGGCTGACGCGCACGTCGTTGCGCAGGGCCGTCGTCAGGATGGCCAGCGGGTAGAGGCACCAGACGACGACGCTGTTGAGGCCCGTCGCCGGCGAGTGCGCCGCCAGAACGGTCAGGACGAGCGTGACCAGGCTGACGTCGAACGCGGCCGAGACGAACGGCAGCCAGCGATGGCGCTGGCGCTGCTGCGACAGCACCAGCCAGACGCTGCTGACGATGAGCACGAGCACGACGCCGACCAGGCCGATCGCCGATTCGCGCGGATCGCCGCCGGTGCCGTAGTTGATCGCCGGCAGCAGCAGCAACAGCAGGGCCAGCAGCAGGCGCAGGCGCGCCAGCAGGATTTCGCCGCCAGCGCCGACTTCGAGCATGAGCTCGTCGGGCCGCTCGCGCAGCGCGTTGGACAGATCGCGGAAGGTTTCGCGCAGCGTACTCACGCGGAAGCGGTTCGGCGGGCGGGGAGCCCGAGCATAGCCGCTCGCCTGCGCGCTGTCAGGTCGCGACGCCGGCCCAGGCGACCCAGACCGCGAGTAGGGCGAACAGCGCGGCGGCGGCGAAACGCGCGGCGCGCAACGGCAGGCGATCGGCGAAGCGATGACCGAGCGCGACCACCGGGACGTTCGCCAGCAGCATGCCTGCCGTGGTGCCGAGCACAACCTGCCACAGCGGTGCGTACTTCGCGGCCAGCACGACGGTCGCGACCTGCGTCTTGTCGCCGATCTCGACCAGGAAAAAAGCGATGAGGGTCGCCACGAAGGCGCCGCGCGCGGATGGCCTGGCTTCGTTGTCCTGCAGCTTGTCCGGCACCAGGGCCCAGGCCGCAACGGCGAGGAAACTGGCGACGATGCCCCAGCGCAGCACATTCGGAGGAATCCATGCCGCCATCCAGGCACCGATCCAGGCGGAGACGGCGTGGTTGAGCAAGGTGGCGACGAGGATGCCGAATACGATCTGCCAGGGTCGTCGGTAGCGTGCGGCGAGCACGAGCGCGAGCAACTGAGTCTTGTCGCCGATTTCGGCGAGCGCGACGGTGAGCGTGGAGAGGAGGAAAGTCTGCATCGTCTCTACCTGCCGGACTCGGACGCGATGGTCGCTCCGGCGCGGCCGGCAGGCGCGTCGGAACAACCAAAGGTCTTGCCTGGGCGACGATTCCGCCTGCCGATGCCATGGTCGATTCGGACCAAGCGTGTTGACGTCGGCTCCCGCGTGCGCGGGCGGCTACTCCCCGATGGGATGGGTGCATTCTATAGAGCGGCGCGATGCGATGCGTGAATGCGAGCCATTCCCGTCGCGACAATCGCGCGCGGAAAAGAAAACGCCCGGCCGGAGCCGGGCGTTGCGATAAGAAGGACGGTGGTGTCGCCCGGGTTGAGGCCACAGGCCGATACCCGGGTCGTGGTGCAACACGAGTCCCGGGTCTTGCGCTGTTGGCGCTCGACCCGGGCTACAACGCCGTCAAAGGCGCCATCGTCTAGCGCGAGGGTACGGTGATGATCTCGATCTCTTCGTCGCCATCGCCGCCGTCGATGACGCGCAGGTCGCGGATCACTTCGACGAGCGCTTCCGGATCGTCGGTGGAGATGAAGGCGACGCTTGGGCGCGGCGGCGGAGGCGGTGCTGCGGCCGGCGACGGGGCCGGCGTGGGCGCGACGCCAGGCGTGCGCGGCGTGGCGGGCGGTGCCGGCGGCGCGGCCGGCGGGGGCGGCGGCGGAATCATGAAGGGCAGCGGGCGCGATTTCGGCACGGCGATGCTGACGGCCACCGTCTTGCGATCGCGCAGCACGTCGAGCTTGAGTTGCTGGCCCTCGTCCTTGTCGCGCAGTGCGCGCATGACGTCGCGCGGCGACTTCACCGCGACGCCGCCGACACGCTGGATCACGTCGCCCGATTGCAGGCCCTTGAGTTCGTCGCCGCTGCTGATCACCAGCACGCCTTCGCTGCTGCCGAAATAGCGGCCGAGCGAGGCGTCAATCGAGGCGAGGTTCAGACCCTGCCAACGGAAAGCTTCGGCCAGGGCCGGCAGGTGGCAATCGTCCTTGCCGGGCGCGCAGTCGCGCATCGGGCCGATGCGTTCGATGTCCATCTGCACTTTTTCCGGCAGCATGAACACGCGGTCGTCGTCGCCTTTCCAGGCGCGCGGCGTACGCGGAGCGCCTTCGCCGCGGTCGAACACCATCACGCGGTGGATCTGGTCGGCCTTGACGCTGACCGTGCCGGTCTTGCCGGCACGGGCGTAGCCGATCTTCACCACCTGGTCCTGCTTCAGGTCGCCGAGCATCTTGCGCGCCGTGTCGACGGCCGCTTCACCGCTGCCGGCGATCTTCTTGCCGTCGATGCTGAGCACGATGTCGCCGCTATGCAGGCCGGCGCGCATCGCCGGGCTGTCCGGCGTCACCGCGACGATCTTGACGCCGCTGGCGGCCGAGTTCGGCGCCAGCACGACGCCGAGGCCGAGGCGTCGATCGCGCAGACCGCGGCCGCGCTCGCCGTCGCGGTCGCGATCGTGCCAGTGGAAGTCGCGCATCGCTTCGGGCGCATCGCCCGGGCCGATGCGGCGGATGACCACATCACCGTCGCCCGGGCCTTCGCCGGGGCCGACGCGCTTGACGATGACGCGCACCTGGCCATCGTCGCCGAGTTGCTGGGACAGCTCCTCGATGCGCTTGGTCAGGCGTTCGATTTCCTCGCGCGCCGACTGCTGCTGAGCGGTCGGCGCCTTGGCGGGTTTGGGCGTGGAAGCGGCGAGCGCCGAGCCGGAGCTGAGCACGGCGGCGATCAGCAACGGCAGCAGTCGCCGGGTGTTGCGGTGGAAGGATTGCATCGTTGTCTCCGTTCCGGTCGGGCCGGTTTCAGTCGTCGGTAGGTGGTTCAGTAGGTGGAAACCATCGCCAGATCCATGCCGCGGCCTTCGGCGGCGAGGTAGTGGCGGGAAGATTCGAGGCTGGCGACGTCGCGCAGCAGAGCGACGCGCTGCTGCCAAAGGTCGAGTTGCTGGTCGGCGGTCGATTCCGACTGCAACTGTCCGTCGATGTCCTGCAGCTGGTCTTGCAGCGCGAGGCTGATGGCAGCGGTGGTGGCGCTACTGGCCACGTCGTCGGATGCGGCATTGACCAGGCTTTCGAGCTGGGCCGATTCGGCCATCAGCGAGAGCAGGCGTTCGTCCATCGGCTTGGAACCGACGGTCTTCGTGCCGGCATCGGCGACCGTGGTCGTCGGCGACGGGTTGTGCGGTACCAGCGTGAAGGCCAGGCCGAGCGCGAGCGAGGCGGCGATCGCCATCGGCCAGCGCGGCAGGCTCCGCTTCTTCGGCAGGCGGGCGGCCAAGGCCGGCCATGCGCTCTGCGCCGGAGATTCCAGCGGCAACGCGCGCAGCGCCTCGCCGACCGGAATGCCGCGGTCTTGCGGGAACAGTTCGTCAGGCATGTGCGGGTACCTCGATGTCGAGCAGGGCGCGCAACTTGCGGGTGCCGCGCGCCAATTGCGATTTGGAGAAGGAGACCGTCTTGCCCATCTGCGTGGCGATCTCCTCGTGCGTGTAGCCCTCGGCGTGGTAGAGCCAGAGCACGCTGCGAGTGTTGTCGGGCAGGCGCGTCAGCGCTTCGGTCAGCAGGGCGGCGTCGGCGGCGCGCGGCGGGAGCAGGGTGGCTTCGCTGCCGGGCAGGTCTTCCTCGTCGTATTCCTGGTCGGACTCATTGCGGCCGCGCCGACGCAGGCGCATCAACGCCTCGTTGACGGCGATCTGCCGCAGCCAACCCCAGAACGGGGATTCGCTGCGGAACTCGGCGAGACGGTCGAACAGCTTGAGCATGGTGTCCTGCAGTACCTCCTGGGCTTCCTCGCGCTGGCCGGTCAGGCGCAGCGCCAGGGTATAGACCGGCCGTTCGAACCATCGGTACAGCTGCTCGAACGCCGCCGCCTCCCCGCGGCGAGCGCGGGCGAGCAGCGAGTCGGGCACATCGATCGCGAAGGACGAGGGCGGGCTCACAGTGGGGTAGATGCGGCTGGGCGGAAAAGGGTCGCAGCGGGGTCGGCGGGGTTTGCCTATACTGGAACCACTTAATGTCTATGGGGGAAAACCATGACCGGCTTCGTGATTCTGGCCCTACTGGTGTTCGTCATCATCTTCGTCTCCAAGATGGTCCGGATGGTTCCGCAGGGCTACGAGTGGACGGTGGAGCGCTTCGGCCAGTACACCCACACGATGAGCCCCGGCCTGCACTTCCTGTTCCCGATCGTCCAGGGCGTCGGCCGCAAGGTGAACATGATGGAACAGGTGCTGGACATCCCCTCGCAGGACGTCATCACCAAGGACAATGCCGTGGTGAAGGTGGACGGCGTGGTCTTCTTTCAGGTGCTCGATGCCGCCAAGGCCGCCTACGAGGTGTCCAACCTCGAGCAGGCCACCATCGCCCTGGTGATGACCAATATCCGTACCGCGATCGGTTCGATGGACCTGGACGAGTCGCTGTCCAAGCGCGACGAGATCAACGCCAAGCTGCTGACTGTTGTCGATCAGGCGACACATCCCTGGGGCATCAAGGTCAACCGCATCGAGCTCAAGGACATCCAGCCACCGCGCGACCTCGTCGATTCGATGGCGCGGCAGATGAAGGCCGAGCGCGAGAAGCGCGCCAACATCCTGGAAGCCGAAGGCCTGCGCCAGTCGGAAATCCTGCGTGCGGAAGGCGAGAAGCAGAGCGCCATCCTCGCCGCCGAAGGCAAGCGCGAAGCCGCCTATCGCGAAGCCGAGGCGCGCGAGCGCCTGGCCGAGGCGGAAGCCAAGGCGACCTCGATGGTCTCGCAGGCCATCGCCCAGGGCGACGTGCAGGCGATCAACTATTTCGTGGCGCAGAAGTACGTGGAAGCCTTGAAGGATTTCGCGCACTCGCCGAACCAGAAGCTGATGATCCTTCCGACCGACGTGACCGGCGTTATCGGTTCGATCGCCGGCATCGCCGAACTGGCGAAGGAAGGATTGGCCAAGCAGCAGACGGCGATCTCCGCCAAGCAGGGGGGCTGAGTGAGCCAGGCAATGATCTTCTGGGCCTGCGCCGCGCTGCTGCTGCTCGCGGCGGAGACCTTCGCGCCCGGCGCTTTCATGATGTGGCTGGGTTTCGCTGCGGCCGGTACCTTCGTCGCGGTCTGGCTGTTGCCGCTGTCGCCGCTATGGCAGGCGGTGCTGTTCGTCGTGCTGAGTTTCGTGTCGGTAGCGATTTACCTGCACTTCTTCCGCGGCAAGGAGAAAGGCAGCGACCAGCCCCTGCTCAATCGTCGCGGCGCCCAGTTCATCGGCCAGGTCCATCCCTTGCACGAGGCGATCAGGAACGGCCAGGGTCGCATCAAGCTCGGCGACGCGTTGTGGACCGTCGAAGGCCCCGATCTTCCTGCGGGTGCGAGGGTGCGCGTGATCGCCGCCGAGAGCATGACGCTGAAGGTCGATCCCGCCTGAGGATTCGTTCGGGCGTTCGACGAGTCGATCAAGTGCTTGCGACTCAGGCGATCGCTCCGGCCCGGACGGATGGGCGCAGGAGCGGACCGAAAGCGAAGGCGGCCGGAAACCGCTCCTGCGTTTCCGGCATTCTCGCCATCCATGGCGGTCAATGCCGTAGCGGCCACGAGTGGCGTACCGACCGAGTGGGACGGTCGTTCCAAGCCGGTCCGGCCGCTGGCGATGGGCTTCCGCACTTTTCGTGTCCGACGACCCATGCCTGCCTGCGGTGGAAAGCGAAAACCGCGATAATGACGGTCTTTCCCGCGGCCGCCCGGAACCGTCATGACGCAGAAGACTCTCTATAACGATACCCATCGCGCGCACGGCGCCAAGATGGTCGACTTCGGCGGCTGGGACATGCCGATCCACTACGGGTCGCAGCTCGACGAGCATCATCAGGTGCGTCGCGACGCCGGCATGTTCGACGTTTCGCACATGACGGTGCTCGATCTGCACGGCGACCAGGTGCGCCCCTTCCTGCGCAAGCTCGTCGCCAACTCGGTCGACAAACTCGGCAAGCCGGGCAAGGCCCTGTACTCGTGCATGCTCACCGCCGAAGGCGGGGTGATCGACGACCTGATCGTCTATTACATGGGGGAAGACTTCTTCCGCGTCGTCGTCAATGCCGCCACCCGCGACAAGGACCTGCCCTGGATCGAACAGCAGGCGCGTCCCTTCGGCGTGAAGATCACCGAGCGTCGCGACTTGGCCATGCTTGCGGTGCAGGGACCGAACGCGCGCGCGAAGGTGATCGAACTGCTGTCGCCGGCGTCGGCGAAGGCGGTCGGCAAGCTCGGCCGTTTCTTCGCCTGCGAGGCGGACGGCCTGTTCGTCGCCCGCACCGGCTACACCGGCGAGGACGGTTTCGAGATCATGGTGCCGGAATCCCAGGCGATCGATTTCTGGAACAGGCTGATCGCCGTCGGCGTCAAGCCGGCCGGACTCGGCGCGCGCGACACCTTGCGACTGGAAGCGGGCATGGCTTTGTACGGCCAGGACATGGACGAGTCGGTGAGTCCGTACGAAGCGGGCCTGGCGTGGACCGTCGCGCTGGACGAAGGGCGCGACTTCATCGGCCGCGCTGCCCTGGAAGCGCAACTCGCCGCCGGCGTTCCGCGCCAGACCGTCGGCCTGGTCATGGACGAGAAGGGTGTGTTGCGCCACGGGCAGCAGGTGTTCACGGCGGCGGGCGAAGGCGAAATCCTGTCGGGCACCTTCTCGCCGACGCTCGGCAAGGGCATCGCGCTGGCGCGCGTGCCGGCCGGCGATGTCGGCGAGGTGGAAGTGGATATCCGCGGCAAGCGCGTGCCCTTGCGCGCCGTGAAGTATCCCTTCGTACGCGAGGGCGTCGTCCAGCCGGGGATCTGAGCGGAAGATCGTTCCGGCGAGTGCGGAGCCGGGTCTCGTGGCGGATGCCAGGCAGCGTCGCAGACCGATTTAGTCAGGTCCGGAGCTTGGTTGTGCGTCGGCTTGGCATCTGCAACAAGTGGTTTCGCCAAGTTCGGAGCCTGGCCGCGCACCGGATCGGTACAAGCAACAAGTAGGCATTCTTTTTGCAAGGCTGGAACCTTCGCGCCGTCCCGGTAAACTAGTTCCACCACCTCCCCCCAACACACCTTCATCGAGGCAGCGGTCATGAGCGAAATTCCTGGCGATCTGAAGTTCCTCAAGTCGCACGAATGGGCCCGCGTCGAGGACAGCGGACAGGTCACGGTCGGCATTTCCGATCATGCCCAGGGACTGCTCGGCGACCTCGTCTACGTCGAACTGCCGAACGTCGGCGACAGCGTCACCGCTGGCAACGCCTGTGCCGTCGTCGAGTCGGTGAAGGCCGCTTCCGATGTGTACAGCCCGGTCTCGGGCAAGGTGCTCGCGGTCAACGCCGCGCTGGCGGACAAGCCGGAAACCATCAACGAGGATGCCTACGGCGAGGGCTGGTTGTTCGTCGTGCAGCCCGACGACGCCGACCAGCTCGCCGAGCTGCTGTCGCCGGACGACTATGCCGAACTGCTGGACGAGGAAGGTCACTGACGCGAGCCGCGTCCGACCGATCCGAAGCTGCCGGCCGCCTCGCGCGGCCGGTTCTTTTTCGGCGGCGCGAAACCGCCGACATGCGTCGCGGCGATCGTGCAGCGGCGTCGACGAAGGCGGAATCGGCGCCGGAAAGTTTGCGCAGTTTTGCGCATTTCGACTGTTCGAGGCGGAATTTCGCCGCCGTCGCGCGACCGCTCGCGACCCCGTCGCGAGACACCGGATCGGGTGTGCGGCGAGCGCTCTGCAAGCATCGACGGCGACCGCATGCGGCGTCGCGTCGCGAAAGAAAACAGCGAAAAACTCGGCAAATAATTACGCAGCGCCGGAACGCGTCGTGTCTCGCGCGCGTTCTTTCCCTCCGCGCACCGGCTTCCGCCGGCGGTCGCGCGCCGGCGCCCCGGCGAAAATATTTCTGCAAAGCTGTTGACATCGTAAAAACACGTGGCTAGCTTTCGCCCCAAGCAGACACTACCTGCGGAAGCGAGTGATACGAACCCTGTCGAAAACGTGCGCGACAACCGAGGCCTCCGCCCAGGACGTCATGACGGTGGACACAGGATTCGTTTCCTCAAAAAAACAGGGCGCGACCACGCGCCGTTCCCCGAACAATGCGCCCGATCCGTCCGCGGATTGGGCGTTTTGCTTTGCGGCGCCCGTGCGCCGTCTTTGAATCCGCGGCCGCCCCTGGCGGTTGCGGTGCGTCGTACTGAAAGGTTCCGATGCTGTTTTTGATACTGGGCTCCACCTAAGCGTTACCCAAGCCAACTGACGAGGAGTTGACCATGGCTACCAAGAAAGCTGCGAAGAAACCGGCCAAGAAGGCCGCCAAGAAGTCCGTGAAGAAAGCCGCGCGCAAGCCGGCCAAGAAGGCCGCCAAGAAGGCGACCAAGAAGAAGGCTGCTAAGAAGGCTCGCAAGCCGGCCAAGAAGGCCGCTCGCAAGACTGCACGCAAGCCCGCCAAGAAGGCTGCCAAGAAGGCTGCGCGTAAGCCTGCCAAGAAGAAGGCTGCCAAGAAGGCGACCAAGAAGAAGGCTGCTAAGAAGCCTGCTGCCAAGAAAGCCAAGGCCAAGAAGCCGGCTCGCAAGGCCAAGAAGGCTGCTCCGGCAGCGGCGCCGATGGCGCCGGCAATGTAATCAGCTGCACCCGATTGTCGTAATCTCGGCTCTCTCCCCGTGCCGCCCAGGCGGGGAGAGAGACTTTCGGAGGAATCGGGAAGTGAGGACCAGGCGCCGCGAGGCGCTTTTTTCATGTCCGCGTTTCAGGCAGCCGCTTTGGGCTGCCGTCGGGCGTGGGATCAATCGCGCGCTTCGTCTTCTTCCATGCCGAGCCAGTCGCGGTGCGGCAGGCCGAGCACACCATCCATCAGCGTGGGCAGGAGTCCGGAGGGCGCTGCGCTTTCGCTGTTCCAAAGCACGACCAGGCCCAGATCCTGGTCCGGCAGCAGGGCGATGAGTCCGCGATAGCCCTGCACGGCACCGCCATGGAAGATCATCGTGTGCCCGGAATAGTCGTACACGCGCCAACCGAGCGCGTAGTAGGCATCGGTCAGGCGCTCGCGCCGCCAGGCCGAGCCGCGGGTTTCGCCCGGCGTCGACACCTGCGGCGTGTGCGTGACGTTGAGCAGATCCGGCGAGAGCACGTCCGGCCGATGCCCGGTCTGCGCGATCAGCCATTGCGCCATGTCGGCGATGCTGGCGTTGACGCCGGCGGCCGGCGGCACGCGGTAGTAGGTTTCCTTCGGACGCACGGCCATCCAGTTGCGGCCCTTGCGCACGTGCGGTCGTGCCCAGCTCGGGCTCGCTTCCAGGCCTTCGCGTCCGTAGGTGGCGTTGTGCATGCCGAGCGGATGGAAGATGCGTTTCTCGACCTGGTGTGGGTAGAAGTCGCCGGTCGATGCGAAGACCAGGTCGCCGATCAGGCTGAAAGCGATGTTCTGGTAGGCATAGCAGTCGCCGGGCGTGCAGGACATCGGCGCGTCCGACAGCCGCTCGGCGAGCAGCGGATAGGGCGAGTCGCGCTCGAGGTCGCGGTCGTAGGTATTGCGACCAAGACCGACGCGATGGCTGAGGATGTCGCGAACCGTGACCTTCTGCGCGCCCTGGTAGTCGCGCAGCTTGAAGGCCGGCAGCTGGTTGATGATCGGGCTGTCCCAGCTCATCGCCCCTTCTTCGACCAGTTGTGCCGAGACCGTGGCGGCGAAGGCTTTCGACAACGAGGCCAGACGGAACACGGTGTCGGTTCCGACCGCCTGGTTCGTGCTGCTGTCGGTAACGCCATACGCGCGTAGAGAGACGATCTTGCCGTTCTGCACGACGGCCAGCGCCAGCCCGGGCAGGCGTTGTTTCTCCACCAGTTCGCCCGCAAGGCGCTCGAGTTCGCGCGCCTGCGGCGTGGCATCGATGGTCGGCGCGCGTCGCATCGCGACCGCCGTATCGGCGCCCGCCAGCGGGACGACGGGCGCTTGCGTCGGCGGGGACGCCGGCGCGGCGATGCTGCGGCCGGAGGTGAACATGGGCGCGGCGGCCATCAGCAGGATCGCCGCAAGGACAACGAGCGCGAGACTGGCTTTCTTGTCTCTCATGACAGACGTATGCTTGCGACGAAGGCCCATTCTAGCGTGCGGCCTCCGTCTCGGCCTGAACAGGGGATATCGCCATGATCGTGTTGTTGGTATTTGTCGTCCTTGCCGTGATCGCCGCCTTCTGGGCGGTGGGCATCTACAACGGCCTGATCACGGGACGGAACGCGTTCAAGAACGCCTTCGCCCAGATCGACGTGCAGCTCACCCGGCGCCACGACCTGATTCCGAACCTGGTCGAGGTCGCGAAGGGCTACATGTCGCATGAGCGCGAAACGCTCGAAGCGGTGATCAAGGCACGCGCCGCCGCCGTCAGCGGCCTGGCCGCGGCCAAGGCCAATCCTGGCGATGCCGCCGCCATGCAGCAGCTCGCCACGGCCGAACAGGGCCTCGGCGGCGCGCTCGGCCGCCTGATGGTCGTCAGCGAGCAGTACCCGGACCTGAAAGCCAACCAGAACATGATGCAGCTCTCCGAGGAACTGACCTCGACCGAGAACCGTATCGCCTTCGCCCGCCAGGCCTTCAACGATTCCGTCATGGCCTACAACAACAAGCGCGAAGTCTTCCCCTCGAACATCGTCGCCGGCATGTTCAACTTCGCCGCCGCGGCCCTGCTGGAAATCACCGAGCCCGAGAAGCGCGAAGCGCCCAAGGTTTCCTTCTAGCGATCGCAGGCACGGCCCCGCCCGCATTGGCGGCGGGGCCGGCTTATCGATCGCCACTGCCAGCGCCAGGCAAGCATGAATTTCTTCGAGCGCCAGAACGCCGCGCGCCGCCAGTCGAAGCGGCTGCTGTTCCTGTTCCTCCTCGCGGTCTTCGCCATCGTCGCGGCGGTGGACCTTGTTTTGCTGTTGGCTTTCGGTTTCTCGGGCGAAGACGCCGCCTCGCCAGCGAGCCCGGTGCCGGCCCTGGTCGTGAGCAGCCTGGCGACGCTGGCGATCATCGGCGGCGCGACCTTGTTCCGCATCGCCCAGTTGCGCGAAGGCGGCGTGGCGATCGCGCGACAGATGGGCGGCACGCAGGTGCCGGAGGACACGACCGATTTCCAGCTGCGCCGCCTGCGCAACGTGGTCGAGGAGATCGCGATCGCCTCCGGCGTGCCGGTGCCACAGATCTTCGTGCTGGACGACGAGGCGGCGATCAACGCCTTCGCCGCCGGCTACGCGCCCAGCGACGCCGCCGTCGCGGTCACGCGCGGCGCGCTGAACCGGCTCAACCGCGACGAGTTGCAGGGCATCGTCGCGCACGAATACAGCCACATCCTCAACGGCGACATGCGCCTGAACATCCGCCTGGTCGGCCTGTTGTTCGGCATCCTGGTGCTGGCGTTGATCGGCCGGAAGATCCTCGAGCACGGTCGTTTCCGCGGCAAGGACGGTGCGCCGGTCTTGCTGATGGCCCTGGGGTTCATGCTGATCGGCTACGTCGGCCTGTTCTGCGCGCGCCTGATCAAAGCCGGCCTCAGTCGCCAACGCGAATACCTGGCCGATGCGTCCGCCGTGCAGTTCACCCGGCAAACGACCGGTATCGCCGGCGCCTTGAAAAAGGTCGCGGGTTTGGCCGAAGGCTCCAGACTGACGCGTTCCGACAGCGAGGAAGTCAGCCACATGCTGTTCGGCGACGGCATCGGCTATTCCTCGTTGATGGCCACCCACCCGCCCTTGTTCGATCGCATCAAGGCCCTTGAGCCGAACTTCCGGCACGATCAGCTGAAGGACATGGCGATCCGCTGGAATGCGAAGCCGCCCGTCGGCATCGAAGAAGACGTGGCCCTGGGCCTGACCGATGGCAAGCGTTCGCCCTTGCCGGCGGTCGCCGCGCAACTGACGGTCACGCCGCCGTCGGTCGTGTCCCAGGTCGGCGCACCACAGGCGGACGACTACCGCCGCGCCGGTGCGATGACCGATGCCATCCCCGAAGTGTTGCAGCGCGCGGCCCGCGACCAGGGCGACGCACCGGCCCTGTTGTTCGGCCTGCTGCATGCGCCGGCGGGCAAGGTGCGCGATCGCCAGCAGTACGAACTGATCGCGCGCAGCGACGAGCACACCGCGCGCCAGGCGCTGGACTATGCCGACCGCACCACCGACCTGCATCCGATGCTGCGCCTGCCGCTGGCCGCGTTGGCCTTCCCGGTGCTGCGTCGACGGCCGCGCCCGGAACTGCAGCAGTTCATCGACACCGTGTTCGCGCTGGTGCATGCCGACGGCCAGGTCAGCCTGTTCGAATACTGCCTCGGACGTTTGTTGCAGGTACAGGTGACCGAAGCCCTGGATCCCTCGCGCGCCTGGGTGCCCGGCCGCAAGCGCCTGGCCGATGCGGTCGACGCCGCGACGAGTCTGATGACGGTGCTTGCCCGCGCCGGGCATGACAATCCCGCCGAAGCGCAGCGTGCTTACCTCGCCGGCATGGCCCGCGTGTTGCCGCGGGTGAATGCGCCCTATGCGCCACCGTCGAACATGCTGGCCACGCTCGATGCGTTATGGCCCGTGCTCGATGCGGTCGAACCGGTGGGCAAGGAGTTGCTGATCGAAGGCCTGGTCGCGGCGATCAGCAGCGACGGCCAGGTGGCCGTCGGAGAAGCGGAGCTGTTGCGCGTGGTCTGCGCTTCCTTGCATTGCCCGCTGCCGCCGATGCTGGAACAGCGCGAGTCGCGCCTGTCCTGAGGCAGTTTCGCGTCAGGCGCGGCCGCGGATCAGGTCGGCGGCGCGTTCGGCGATCATCATCGTCGGCGCGTTAGTGTTGCCGCCGATCAGCTTGGGCATCACCGAGGCATCGACGACGCGCAGGCCCTGCACGCCGCGAACGCGCAATTGCGCATCGACCACGGCCTGCGGATCGTTCGCCGCGCCCATCCGGCAGGTGCCGACCGGGTGATAGATCGATTCCGCCTTGCGCCGGATGAAGGCGACGATTTCCTCGTCGCTCTGCGTGGCGGCGCCAGGCAGCAGTTCTTCGCCGCGGTAGGGCGCGAAAGCTTCCTGCGCGAAGATCTTCCGCGACAGTTTGAAGGCTTCCACCATCACCTTCAGGTCGAAGCCGTCGGCATCGTTCAGGTAACCCGGGTCGATGCGCAGCTTGTCGGCCGGATTCGCACTGACCAGGCTGAGGCGGCCGCGACTGCGCGGGCGCAGGAAGCAGGCGTGCACGGTGTAGCCGTAACCGGGCATGACGTTGCGGCCGTGATCGTCGAGCTGGGCCGGCACGAAATGGAACTGCAGGTCCGGGCGTTCGTCTTCGGCGAGGGCCGAGCGCAGGAAGCCGCCGGCTTCGGCGATGTTGCTGGTTCCCGGCCCCTGCTTGAACAGGAAATACTGCAGGCCGACCATCACGTCGCTGGCTTGGTCGTAGGTCAGTTTCTGCGTGCAGCGCTGCATCGTGCAGATGTCGAGATGGTCCTGCAGGTTGGCGCCGACGCCGGGAAGGTCCACGCGCACGTCGATTCCCTGCGCGCGCAGCTGTTCGGCCGGCCCGATGCCAGACAGCATCAGCAGTTGCGGCGAATTGAGCGCACCGCCGCAGACGATGACTTCGCGACTCGCGCCTTCGCAATAGGCACCGCGGCCGTGCACCGAATACACGACGCCATTGGCGCGCTCACCATCGAAGGTGACGCGCGACGCCAGCGCATGCGTGACGACGCTGAGGTTTTTCCGGCTGCGCACGGGCTTGAGGTAGGCCTCGGCGCTGGAACTGCGCGAACCCTTGCGGGTCGTCGTCTGGTAGAAGCCGAAACCTTCCTGGCGCGGGCCGTTGAAATCCTCGTTGCGCGGGAAGCCCGCCTGCGCCGCCGCGTCGACGAAAACCGGCGACAAGGGGTTTTCGTGCAGGCGGTCCGATACCGCCAGCGGGCCGTCGCCGCCGTGCAGTTCGCTGGCGCCGCGCGTATTGCACTCGCTGCGCTTGAAGTAGGGCAACACCTTGTCCCAGCTCCAGCCTTCGGCGCCCAGCGCGGCCCATTCGTCGTAATCGCGCGCATGGCCGCGGATGTAGCACATGGCATTGATCGAACTCGATCCGCCCAGGACCTTGCCGCGTGGCCACCACAGGCTGCGTCCGTCCAGATTGGGTTCCGGCGCCGTGTTGTAGTCCCAGTTCACGCCCTTCTGCCCGACCAGTTTGGCTAGGCCCGCAGGCATGTGCACGAAGGGATGCCAGTCGCTGGGCCCCGCTTCCAGAAGCAGTACCTTGACGCCGGGGTCCTCGCTCAGCCGGTTGGCGAGCACGCAGCCGGCGGAACCGGCCCCCACGATGATGTAGTCGTACACAGCACTGCCTAAAAGCCGCAACGGAGCGAGGCTAGGCCCGGGCGGCTAGAGCAATTGCTCAAGGCCGTGGCATCCGGGCGATTTCGGCTAAGCTGCGGCATCGAATCGTGACGGCCCCCGCATGTCGCAAACCTCCGGATCGAACTCCCTATGGTCTCTGGTGACGGGGTCGCGACCGCACGAACGCATGGCCTTGCTGGTCTCGTTCCTATATTTCTTCAGCATTCTGGCGGCCTATTACATGCTGCGGCCGCTGCGTGAGCAGCTCGCCGCCGCCGTAGGCTCGACCAATCTCTGGCCGTTCTGGCTTGGCGCTTTCATCGCGATGCTGGTGTTGACGCCGGTATTCGGCTGGCTGGTCGCGCGCTTCACGCGCGAACGCTTCATGCCGATCATCTATGGCTTCTTCATCCTGGGCCTGCTCGCTTTCGTCCCGGCGTTCCGGGCGCAGGACGAGATCGGGCCGCGCCTGCTCGGCATCGTCTTCTATATCTGGCTCAGCGTATTCAACCTGCTCGTGGTGTCGGTGTTCTGGAGCTTCATGGCGGACATCTTCGACAACGGGCAGGCGCGACGCCTGTTCCCGATCATCGCGCTCGGCGGCACCGCCGGTGCGATCGCGGGGCCGTTGGTGGCATTGGCCCTGCCGGTGGAATCGCTGCTGTTCGCCGCGTCGGGTTTGCTCGCACTGGTGCTGGTCTTCGTGTATTGGCTTTCCGCCTGGGCTCGCCGCCACCCGAGTCCGGACCGGCGGCTCGAATCTTCCGACGACGTGATCGGCGGAAGCGTATGGGCCGGCCTGAAGCAGCTGTTCACCACGCCGTTCCTGCGCAACATGGCGGCGGTCATGTTGCTCGGCGATGCCATCGGTACCGTCGCCTACGCCTTGGTGGCGGACTATGCCGGCAGCCACTATTCGGACCGGGAAGCGCGCAAGGATTTCTTCGCGCAGCTCGACCTGATCACCAACTGCCTCGTGGTCGTCATGCAGGTCGGCATCACGCGCTGGATCCTGCTGCGTTTCGGTTCGGCCATCGGCATCGTCGTGCCGCAGGTATTGAACGTGCTGGTGCTGGTGACGGCGGCCCTGATCGGCGACATGGCTATCGTCGCCATGCTGGTCATCACCCGGGCCGGCGCCTACGGCATGCATAAGCCGGCGATGGACAGCTTGTACACGCGAGTGAGCCGCGAGGCGCGTTACAAGGGCAAGAACGTTATCGACACGACCGTCTGGCGCTTCGGCGACGTACTGGTATCCGGCAGCATGGCCTTGCTCGCGCCGTTCGCGATCGGCGTCTTCGGCTATGGCTTGGCTGCGGCCGTGGCCGCGATGTTCTCCGGTGCGTTCGGCTGGCGCGCGGCCAATTCGCCGGACCTGCAACCGGAGCGTGCGGGTTCGTCCTGATCGACGACCCGGATCAATCTCGACGAATTGATCCGAGCGATGAACGGCGCGCACGAAGCCCGGCAATGCCTGGTCGACGGTCGCAGCGACGGTGGCCGACCGGAGGCCGATGTGCGGGAACCTTCCTGATGCACTGGCGTCGAAGAGCCATGAAGATCGCATTCACGATACGGCAGGCGATCGTCGCCCTGCTCCTGGCCCTGTGCCTGCCCGGCCTGGCGATGGCGCAGTCCGATCCCGTCGCCGCCCGCGAGGTCGACGCGCTGATCGCCGACATCGCGGCGCTCAAGGGCGCCATCTTCATCCGCAACGGATCCGAATACGACGCGACGAAAGCCGCCGAGCATATGCGCCTGAAGCGTTCGCGCGCGGGTAAGCGCCTGCGCACCGCCGAGGACTTCATCCGCTATTGCGCGACGGCTTCGTCGATGAGCGGCAAGAAGTACCGCCTGCGCTTCGCCGATGGCCGCGAGCAGGACGTGTCCGACTACCTCTCGGCGCGGTTGCAGGCGTTGCGGCGCCAGCACGCCGCCAGGACCTAGCGCAGGCCTGTATTTCCCGAGGCCGGCTCGGTAGGCTTGCCGGATTCTCCGCCATCCCGGATCGCGCCATGCCTTTCGCCCGCCTGCCTCTCGCCGCCCTTTGCGCCAGCCTGCTGTTGCTGGGAGCCTGCCGTTCTGCGCCCGATACGCGCGAAGAACCCGTGGCCTCCGACGTCGTGGGCGAAGCGGCGAAGTCGCCGTATCCGGCCAGTTATGCCGGCGAGCTGCCCTGCCGCGACTGCGAACGCATCGAAGCGCGCCTGAACCTGTTCGGCGACGGCGTATATTACCTGCAGGAAACGCATCGTGGTGGCGCGTCCGACGGTGTGGTCAGCGACGACATCGGACGCTGGAGTCGTACCGGCGAGAAATCCCTGCGTCTGGACGGTGGGCGCGAGACGCCTCTGCTGTTCGACGAGGATGCCGGCGGCGCCCTGTTGTCGGCCGATGGCGGTTCGCATCGTTTCGAGCGCGACGCCACGCTGCGCGTGCTCGAACCGCGCATTCACCTGCGCGGCATGTTCGTCGCGCTCGGTGGCGGGGCGCGTTTCCACGACTGCCTGACCGGCCGCGATATCGAGGTCGCGACCGATGCCGACTACGCGGCGCTCGATCGCGCCTATGCGGCGAACGACCCGTCCTCGAGCGGCCAGCCGGTGCTGGCGACGGTCGACGGCCGCATCGCGCAGCGCCCGAAGACCGATAGTCCGCAATTGCAGTCGGCTCTCGTGGTGGAGCGCTTCCGCAAACTGTGGCCGGGCGAATCCTGCAGCGCGCGCTATGTCGATGCCGACCTGTTCGGCACCACCTGGAAACTGGCGCAGATCGACGGCCGCCTGGCGATCGCGGCGCCCGAGGGCAATCCGGGGACGTTGATGCTGGACGAAGGCGCGCAACGCGCCAGCGGTTCGACCGGATGCAATCGCTACACCAGCGCGTTCGCGATGGAAGACGGTCAGGTGCGTTTCAGTCCCGCAGCCATGACGCGCATGGCCTGTCCGGCGCCGGCCATGCTGCAGGAAACCGCCTTCGCCGCGATGCTGGACAAGGCTGCGCGCCTGAAGGTGTCGGGTCAGCAGCTGGAAGTGCTGGACGAGGCCGGCGCGGTCATCGCCCGCTTCGATGTGATGCCCTTGCCGGTGGAATGAGGCTCAGCGTTTCGGCGCCGGGCTCAGCCACATGCGGATTTCCGCATTGAACACGCGTTCGCCGGACGCATCGAGCACATCGACGTTGACCGGCAGGTCGTAGCCGGTCTCGCTGGCGACTAGGGGAATGTTCGGCGTGGCGATGCCGCGTAGCCGGCCCTTCGCCTTCTTCAGGTAGGACACCGTCATGCCTTTGGGAATCCAGCGCATGCCCCGGGGCAGGCTGGCGTCGGTCATCACGCCGGCGGTGAGCTCGGCGAGGTTGCATAGCGCGATCGCATGCACCGTGCCGATGTGGTTGTGCAGGCGTCGGCGGTCCTCGATGGTCGCTTCGCAGCGACCGTTTTCCAGCAAGGTGAAGCGCGGCGAGATCGTGCCGAAGTACGGCGCCTTGAAACAGACCGCGCGACTGAACAACCACTGCCCCAGTGGCCAGCGTTCGAACTTGCGGTAAAGGGCGAGCAGGGGCGTGACGGCTTCGCTCATGGCGATCGATCCGGTTCGTGATGGCATGCGGCGGCTGGTCTTGCTCCAGCCGCCGCTCTGTGGGATTGCGCGCGGGTTCGCTTCGCGATCAGGCGGCGCGTTCGCGCTGCCGTTCCTGCGTGCGATGCAGCGATGCCGCCTCGAGTTCGGACGAATCGAAATCGTCGACGGTGATCGCATCCCAGGTCAGCTCGCGCAGTTCTTCCAGTTGCACGCGCTCTTCGCTGGTGATCCAGCCTTCGCGCACGCCTTCGTTCAGCTGCTCGGGGAAGGTGAGCGCTTCGATGTCGCTGTTCTTCAGCGCCTTGAGGAATTTGCGTTCCACCGGTTCGGCCAGGATCACCTTCGCCAGAGCCGAATTGATGCGGCCGGCGGGATTGTTGGCGCAGGGCGTCAGGAACACGCCGTCGCCGAGGCGGTCGCGCGCATCGGAAGGCGACATCAGCAGAGCGGCGGCGCGATGGCCGAGGCGATCGCTCGGTTCCTGCGCGCGACGGCCCCAGGGGAAGACCAGCATCCACAACAGCCACGCGGCCGGACGGATCGGGAAGTTGCGCAGCGCCGCCGACATCGCCAGTTCGATCTTGTGGCAGCTGTCATGGAAAGCGAAGGCCAACAAGGGCTGTTCCGTCGCTGGCCGGCCTTCTTCCTCGTAGCGCTTGAGCATCGCGCTGGCGATGTACAGCTGGCTCAGCACGTCGCCCAGGCGAGCGGACAGGCGTTCCTTGAACTTGAGCTTGCCACCGAGCAGCAGCATCGACGTATCGGCGAGCAGGGCGAGGTTGGCCGAGTAGCGGTTGAGCTTGCGGAAGTAGCGACGGGTGTAATCGTCGCCCGGCGCGCCGCCGATCTTGGCGAACGTGAGGCCGAACCACCAGCTGCGCACCGCGTTCGAGATCGCGAAGCCGATATGGCCGAACAGGTTGGCGTCGAAATCGCGCAGGCGCACCGCCGGATCGGGATGTTGCGCGGCCTGCATTTCCTTCAGCACCCACGGATGGCAGCGGATCGCGCCCTGACCGAAGATCATCAGCGAGCGCGTCATGATATTCGCGCCTTCGACCGTGATCGAGATCGGCGCCGCCTGCCAGCCGCGGCCGAGGTAGTTCTTCGGCCCGAGGATGACGCCCTTGCCGCCGTGGATGTCCATCGCATCGCGCGCGACTTCGCGCGCCATTTCGGTGCAGTGGTATTTCGCGATCGCCGACGGCACGGCGGGTTTCTCGCCACGGTCGACGGCCGAGGCCGTCGCCTGCGACAAGGCGCTGGCGGCATAGGCATTGCCGGCGATGCGCGCGAGCGCTTCTTCGACGCCCTCGAAACGACCGATCGACAGACCGAACTGCTTGCGGATGCGCGAGTAGGCACCGGTGACGACGGCCGCGAGTTTCGACGCGCCGCTCGACGTCGAGGGCAGGGTGATGGCGCGACCGACCGACAGGCATTCGACCAGCATGCGCCAGCCGTGGCCGATGTAATCTTCGCCGCCGATCAGCTGAGACAAGGGCAGGAACACGTCCTTGCCGTGGATCGGACCGTTCTGGAACACGCAGTTCAGCGGGAAGTGGCGCCGCCCGATGTCCATGCCGGGCGTGCCACGCGGAACGAGCGCCAGCGTGATGCCGCGATCCTTCTCGTCGCCGAGCAGGCCTTCCGGATCGTACAGACGGAAGGCAAGGCCGATGATCGTCGCCACCGGCGCCAGCGTGATGTAGCGCTTCTCGAAGTTCAGGCGCACGCCGAGCACTTGCGCACCGTTCCATTCGCCCTTGCAGACGATGCCGAAGTCCGGAATCGACGTCGCATCCGAACCGGCCGTCGGGCCGGTCAAACCGAAGCAGGGCACCTCGCGGCCGTCGGCCAGGCGCGGCAGATAGAAATCCTTCTGCTCCTGCGTGCCGTAGTGCAGCAGCAGTTCGCCCGGGCCGAGCGAGTTGGGCACGCCGACGGTGGAACTGAGCGTCGCCGACACCGAGGCGAGCTTCATGATCACGCGGTGATGCGCGAAGGCCGAGAAGCCGAGGCCGCCGTATTGCTTCGGGATGATCATGCCGAAGAACTTGTTGCGTTTGACGTAATCCCAGACTTCCGGCGCGAGGTCGGCGCGGACGTGCGTCGTCTCCCAGTCGTTGGTCATGCGGCAGACTTCTTCCACCGGGCCATCGATGAAGGCGCGCTCTTCGGCTGTGAGCTCGGGCTTGGGTTGGTCGAGCAAGGTCTTCCACGCGGGGCGGCCGGAGAACAGCTCGCCTTCGAAGCCCACCGTGCCCGCTTCCAGCGCGACTTTCTCGGTATCGGAAAGCGGCGGCAGGATCTTCGTATAGAAGCGCAGTGCGTAGCGCGTGATCAGGGCCTGGCGGATCGGCGTGATCAGCAGGGGCAGCACCACCAGCGCCAGCAGCACGCCTGCGGTCACCGTCGCCGCGAAACTCGCGCCGGCCAGTCCGCACACGACGAGCACGCTGGCGGCGATCGCGGCGAACACGGCCAGCGACCAGCGGTGATAGGCCGCGATGCCGGCCACGACCAGCAGGGCGAGGAAGGGGGCGATGATGCTCATGCGTTTGCTCCGGAAACGGCGGCACTCTCGGTGCCATTGCTCTTGTCTGTGGAAAGGGGGGCGGCGCGAAGATCGGCCGGATGGGGATAGTGTGCGCCCAAAAAACGCAGCAGGGCATCGCTGAAAGCGTCGTTGTCGTCGCCCGCCACCATGTGGGTGGCATCGGGCAGATGGACGTGTTGCGCGTCGGGCAGCAGCGATTGGAAATGCGCGATCGTGCGTTCGGAGACGATATCGCTGCGGCCGCCGCTGACCAGGAGCACCGGCACGTCGATGCCGCGCGTGGCTTCGCTGATGCGGTCCTGCAACTGATGGCTGCCGAGAACGAATTCCTCGATCAAGCGCGGATCCCAATGCCAGCGCAGGCGGCCGTCGTCGTCGCGGCGCAGGAGATGCTCCAGTTGCGAAGCGCGCTTGCGCTCCCGCCGATGCGGCAGGTAGGCGGAGATCGCGTCGGCAGCGTGTTCGAAGTCGTCGAACCCGTCCGGATGGGCCGTCATGAAGCCGACGATGCGTGCGACGCCGGCGGCCTCCCATTGCGGCGTCACGTCGACCAGCACGAGGGCCGAGAACGGGGCGGCGAAGGATTGCGCCATCAGCCCGGTTAGGCCGCCCATCGATGCTCCGACCAGCACCGGTTTCGGCGGCAGGGTGCGGGCGACGCTGAGCACGTCGTCGACGAACTGTTCGGGCTGGTATGCACGATCGGAGGGATTGCGCCCCGATCGGCCGTGCCCGCGCATGTCCCAGCTGAGGTTGGCATGCCCCGCCAGCGCCAGCCTGGATTGTGTGGTCGCCCAGCTCTGCCGGGTCTGCCCGAAGCCATGCGCGAGCAGGACGGAAACCCGCTCGCCGGCGTGCGACTCGGCCGCCAGCGGCAGGCCGTCGGCGGCCTGGATCGTCAACGGCGAAGCAAGGGAGGGCTGATGAACCATACGCGTTAGTATGGATTCGCGTCTATCGACTGTCAATACCAGAGCGTATGGTGCATGATGGCCGATGTGAAGGTTTTATCTACGCCTTTCGCCCCGTAAAATCGCAACCGTATGGTCATGCCTGCGCAAAAAATGGAAAAGAGCCGCCTCAGCGCCGACGATTGGGCCATTGCGGCCCTGGATGTCATTGCAGAACAAGGGCTTGCGGCGGTCGCCGTGGAGCCGCTAGCGCGCCGCCTGGGAGTGACCAAGGGCAGCTTCTACTGGCACTTCCCCTCGCGCGAAGCCTTGCTGGTGGCGGCGCTGGAGCGCTGGGAGAAGAGCGAGCAGGAAACCGTTTTCGGTCAGCTGGAAGCGGTGTCCGACCCCCGCGCCCGCTTGCAGGCCTTGTTCCGGCTCGTGGCGCATGAGCTGAAACCACACGTTATATATAGCGAGCTGCTAAAGGCGCTCGACCACCCGGTCGTCAAGCCGGTCCTGGGCCGCGTGTCCCAGCGCCGCCTGGACTACCTCACCGCCAGTTTCCGCCAGGCCGGCCTGGCCAGGCTGGACGCGCAGAACCGCGCCCGCCTGACCTACGCCGCCTATGTGGGTTTCCTGCAGCTGAGCCTGCAACTCGGTCAGCCGCGCCTTCATCACGACGAATTCGAGGCCTACGTAGGCCACGTGATGACGACCTTGATTCCCGACTGATTCTTTCGCGCGACTTGCGCGCGCGACAACGTTTTCCTATCGCAGAGCTTCGCCATGTCCAGCCAACTCGCCGCCCTCAACGAATGGGTGCAATCCGTCGCCAAACTCACGCAGCCCGAGCGCATTCAATGGTGCGACGGTTCCGATGCCGAAAATCGCGGCTTGATCGACCTGATGTTGGGAACGGGCGACCTGATCAAGCTCAACCCCGATACGCACCCGAACTGCTACCTGCATCGTTCGCATCCCAGCGACGTCGCGCGCGTCGAGCACCTCACCTTCGTCTGCACGACGAGGGAAGAGGACGCCGGTCCGAACAACCACTGGATGGCGCCGGCGGAAGCGCACGCGAAGATGAACGCGCTGTACGACGGCTGCATGCGCGGCCGCACGATGTACGTCATTCCGTATTGCATGGGCCCGATCGACTCGCCGCTATCGCGTTGCGGCGTGGAGATCACCGATTCGCCCTACGTCGTCGCCAACATGCGCATCATGACGCGCATGGGCGCGGCGGCGCTCGCGCGCATCGAGCGCGAAGAGAAGTTCGTGCGCGGCCTGCACTCGGTCGGCGACCTGAATCCGGATCGTCGCTTCATCATGCATTTCCCGGAAGAACTCTCCATCCAGAGCTTCGGTTCGGGTTACGGCGGTAACGCCTTGCTCGGCAAGAAGTGCCATGCCTTGCGCATCGCCAGTTACCAGGCGCGCAACGAAGGCTGGCTGGCCGAACACATGCTGATCGTCGGTATCGAGAATCCGAAGGGCGACACGCACTACGTCGCCGCCGCGTTCCCGAGCGCCTGCGGCAAGACCAACCTGGCGATGCTGATCCCGCCGGAAGGCTATCGCCGCGACGGCTGGAAAGTGTGGACGGTCGGCGACGACATTTGCTGGATGCGTCCGGGTGCCGACGGGCGCTTGTACGCGATCAATCCCGAAGCCGGGTATTTCGGCGTCGCGCCGGGTACCAGCGCCAAGACCAATGCCAATGCGCTGGCGATGCTCAACCAGGACGCGATCTTCACCAATGTCGGCGTCACCGCCGACAACCAGCCGTGGTGGGAAGGCCTGCCGGACGGAACGCCTGCGAAAGATTGGCAGGGCCGCGATTACGACGCCAAGAACGGCCCCGCTGCGCATCCGAACTCGCGTTTCACCGTGTCGGCGAAACAGTGCCCCAGCTACACGGCGAAGGCCGAGGATCCGCAAGGCGTTCCGCTGTCGGCGATCGTTTTCGGCGGCCGGCGCGAGTCGCTGGTGCCGCTGGTGTTCGAAGCGCGCGACTGGACGCATGGCGTGTTGGTCGGCGCGTCGATGGCGTCGGAGACGACGGCCGCCGCCACCGGCGCGGTCGGCATCGTGCGTCGCGATTCGATGGCGATGAAGCCGTTCGCCGGCTACAACTTCGCCGACTACTTCGCGCATTGGCTGTCGTTCGACCAGCCGGGCGCGCAGCTGCCGAAGATCTTCCACGTCAACTGGTTCCGCAAGAGCAGCGACGGCAAGTTCCTGTGGCCGGGCTTCGGCGACAACCTGCGGGTGCTCGAGTGGATGCTCAAGCGCGTCGACGGTTCCGTCGACGCGGTCGCCACGCCGATCGGCAACTTGCCGAAAGCCGGCGACCTCAACACGGCTGGTCTCGGACTCGATGCCGGCGTGATGGAAGAACTCCTGCACGTGGATCGCGAGGGCTGGTACGACGTGATGGAGAACATCGGCGACTACTTCAACGGTTTCGGCGAACGTACGCCAACGGCCCTGAAGACCGAACTACAGAAGATCACCGCCCAGCTCGCCTGAACCTCAGCGGCGAACGACCAAGCAGGGCGCCTTCGGGCGCCCTTTTTTTCGACGAACACGCATTTGTTGGAATTGCGTTGAAATTTCGTTGCGCCGCTCGTCCCCGGAACCAAGGTCTTGGTCCCGCATTGGCGGACCTTCGTCATGGCCGGCGCATAATCCCCGGGGGAGGCCGGGCCAGGGGGTGCGAGATGCCCGCAGTCCTGGCGCCTGTATCGGCGGCCGATTCTCGGCACTCCGGAAAAACCATTGAAAAACATGAAGTTGGACGACTTTTTCGGGCCCGCGAAGGGGCCCGAATGCACATCCAATTAGTGACGTGGCTCTATATTGTTAAAGATTCGTTCCATGCTATATTCGACCCGTCATGCCCAGTGCGTTGACGTCTCTTTTCCGTTCCATCGTCCCTAATGAGGGTTAACAAATGGCTTACAAGGTCATCAATAAAGGTCTGCAGCGGACCGCACTGAGCGTCGCGCTCGGTATGTGCTTCGTTGGCGGCGCCTACGCGCAGTCGAACTCGACCGGTAACATCTCCGGTACGACGACGGCCGGCGCTACTGTCGTCATCGAGAACGAGGCCACTGGCTTCCGTCGTGAAATCACGGCTGATGCCAACGGCTTCTACCGCGTCGGTAACCTCGCCATCGGCGACTACAAGGTCACCGCCGGCGGTCAAACCAAGACGGTCAACGTCAGCATCGGTCAGACGACCGATATCGGCGCCGTGGAAGTGGTTGGCGGCGGCATCATCAACGCCATCGACGTGTCGTCGGTCGAGTCGACCACGATCCTGACGGCCGAGCAGATCGCCAAGGTCCCGGTTGCGCGCAACATCACCAACGTCGCCCTGCTGGCTCCGGGCACGGTGCGCGGCGACGCCGCTTTCGGCAACCTGGCCTCCTTCGGTGGCGGCGCGGTGTCCGAGAACGGTTACTTCGTCAACGGCTTCAACATCACCAACTCGTTCAAGAACCTCAACTTCGCCCAGATTCCGTTCGAAGCGATCGCTGAGCAGCAGGTCAAGACGGGTGGTTACGGCGCTGAATTCGGTCGTATGACCGGCGGCGTGATCAACATCGTGACCAAGCGTGGTACCAACGACTTCCACGCGGGCGGCAACATCTTCTACACCCCGGAATCGCTGCGCGGCCACAACCCGAACGTGTACTACAACGATTCGCGCTATCCGGATGGCAAGCGCATCGTGTCCGACAACAGCAAGGACAGCGCTGGTTCCGTCACCAACGCGGCCGTGTGGGCCAGCGGCGCGCTGGTCAAGGATCACCTGTTCGCCTATGCCCTGTTGAGCTACAGCTGGGTCAATGGCGCCGACACCTACGGCAGCATCTTCGGCTCGACCAGCAACACGCTGTCGCAGCGCACGCCGACCTGGTTGTTGAAGTTGGACTGGGCGATCAACGACAGCCACTCGCTGGAACTGACCGCGTTCTCCGACAAGATCAAGCAGGAAATCGACGTCTATTCGAACGGCGTCGCCGGTCGTAGCATTTCGAACCAGGGTCCGCTGAACGGCACCGCCTCGACCGCCGGCAACGGCTGGAACGGCACGCCGGGTGGCCCGCAGACTCCGTACCCGCCGCTCACCCCGGCCACCACGGACCTGTCGACCGATGTGTCGCTGACCCGTACCGGCTTCCTGGGCACCACGTTCGACGAGAACGGCGGCACCAGCTGGTCGCTGAAGTACACCGGCTACCTGACCGACAACTTCACCCTGTCGGCCCTGTACGGCCATGGTGAGTCCAGCCGTTCGAACTACGGCATCGCCGCCAACGGCATCGTCGCCGAGTACACCGGCGTCGTCGGCAGCGCCGTGTCCGGCTGCCCGCCGCTGTCGTCCACCGTCGGCTCCGCTCCGCCGAGCTGCTCCTTCATTGGCGTGATCGGCACCAAGGAAGCCCAGGACGAGCGTGACCAGTTCCGTATCGACGCGGAATGGTCGATCGGCGACCACCTGCTGCGCTTCGGCTACGACCGCGACGATTTCACCTCGGTCGACGGCGAAGCCTACGAAGGTGGTTCGGCTTGGCAGTACCGCTCCAACTACCTGAACGCTTCGCCGGGCACCCCGGGCAGCGTGCGTCGCCGCGTGTTCCAGTCCGGCGCCACGGTGGAAGTGAACTCCGAGGCCTTCTACATCGAAGACCGCTGGCAGGTCACCGACAACTTCCTGGCCTACGTCGGCCTGCGTTGGGACAGCTTCGAGAACGTCAACAACGACGGCGAGACCTTCGTCGAGATCAAGCGCCAGTTCGGCCCGCGTCTGGGCTTCAGCTGGGACATCAACGGCGACGGCAAGTACAAGCTGTACGGTAACGCCGGTCGCTACTCGCTCCCGCTGACGGCCACCGTCGCCGTGCGCGGCGCCTCGGCTTCGCTGTTCCTGGAAGAGTTCTACACCTTCACCGGCGTGGATCCGACCACCGGCGCGCCGACCGGTCTGACCCTGGTCACCAACCCGAACTGCGGCTGCTTGCACCGCTACCTGAACAACGAGTTCGGCGTGTCCAAGGATCCGAACGGCATCGCCGATCTGGATCTGCAGCCGATGTACCAGGACGAGTACATCCTGGGCTTCCAGGCCCAGCTGACCGACCACCTGAGCGGCGGCGTGCGCGGTATCTACCGCGAACTGAAGGCGGCGATCGACGACCAGTGCGATTACCGTCCGATCTACGCTTACGCGGCGGCCAATGGCCTGGCGTTCAACCCGTACAACCCGGGTTTTGCGTTCTGCCATCTGTACAACCCGGGTGAAGACGCGACGTTCTCGATCGACATCGACGGCGACGGCACCTTCGAAACCGTGCACCTCGACGCTGCCACGCTGGGCCCGAAGGCCAAGCGTACGTACAAGGCGGTCGAGTTCTTCCTGGAAGGCAGCTGGGACAAGTTCTTCCTGCAGGGTTCGTACACCTGGGCGAAGAGCTCGGGTAACACCGAAGGCGGCGTGAAGTCGGATATCGGCCAGGACGACACCGGCACGACGCAGGACTTCGACTATCCGGAGCTGACCATCGGTTCGATGGGCTACCTGCCGAACGATCGTCGTCACGCGTTGAAGCTGTTCGGTAACTACGAGTTCACCGAAGAGTGGTCGGTGGGCGCGAGCCTGCTGGTGCAGTCGGGTCGTCCGATCAACTGCTTCGGCTTCCTCGATGGCGCGAACGTGTCGCACTACGCCAACGGCTACTTCTCGTGCAATGACGGTCAGACGGAGCCGCGTTACATCGCGAACCCGAACTACAACCCGAACCTGCCGCTGTCGTCGACGAACCCGCGCACGATCCAGAACCCGAACTGGCACAACGGCGGCAACAACGGCACGACGATCGTGTCGCGCGGTACGCGTGGTCGCACCGAGTGGCAGCGTACGCTCGACCTGAACGTGGCGTACAAGCCGAAGTGGGCCGACGGTCACCTGACGATGAAGATGGACGTCTTCAACGTGTTCAACTCGCATGCGGTCACTTCGGTGGTCGAGCAGGGTGAAAACACCGCCGGCGAACCGCAGCCGGATCGTTACAAGACGCCGACGGGCTTCCAGGCTCCGCGTTCGTTCCGCTTCATGGTGCAGTACGACTGGTAATATCGGTCGGAAGCATTGTTGTATTGAGCGGCCGCCTTCGGGCGGCCGCTTTTTTTTCGCCGGTCGGTGGCCTTTACGGCGGCGACAGCCGACAATTCCGTCATGACGACGGCAAACGACGGGCAGGCACAGCGGTTGTGGACTCAGGGCGAAAACGCCCTGGCCCGGCGCGACCGTGCCGGCGCCCGCGCAGCCTTCCAGTCGTTGCTGGCCCTGCAGCCCGGACACGTTCCCGCCCGACTTCGCCTGTCCACGCTGGCCACCGCCCAGGGGCGTTACCGCGACGCCGTCGCCGAATTGCAGGCGATCGTCGCCCTACATCCTTCCGAACCCGAGTTGCTCGCCCTGTTGGCGGGCATGCTGCATCGCCTGGGCGAGAGTGCCGAAGCCATCGCCTGCGCCACGCATTCCGCCTGGGGAATCAGCCGCGATCCGGCTCAGATCGAGGACATGGCGGATCTGCTCGTGCAGTTGGGCCAGCTCGACGCGGCCACGATGCAGTTGGACCGCGCCGATCGCCTGTCCGGAAGCAGCGCGAGGTCGCTCTACCTGCGCAGCAACATCGAATTGTTCCGCGGTCGCCTGGACGAGGCGACGACGGCCGTCGAAACCTGCCTCGCCCGGGCTCCGGCGCACGCGCAGGCGCATTGGTTGCTGTCCCGGTTGCGTCGCCAGAGCGAAGCATCCAATCATGTCCCGCGCCTGCAGGCCCTGCTCGGGCGCGACCTGCCGGCAGTCGATCGCGTCAGTCTGGCGTTCGCCCTGTTCAAGGAGCTGGACGACCTCGGGCGCCAGGACGAAGCCTGGCAGGCGCTCAGCCTGGGCTGCTCCGGCAAGCGCGCGATGCTCGACTATCGTCCTGCCGAGGAGGCGAGGGCGTTCGACGTCCTGCAGCGATGGCGGCCGCCGACGCGGGTGCAGGCCCCCGGCGTCGAGGCCGGCGCGCAGCCGATCTTCATCATCGGCCTGCCGCGCACCGGCACCACCTTGCTCGAACGCATCCTGGGCGGCCATCCCGATGTCGAGAACGCCGGCGAACTTGACGACCTGCCCCTGCAGTTGCGCTGGTGCTGTGACCGGTTCTCGAAGAATTTCGTCGATGCGGAGCTGTTCGACACGGCCGCGAGGATCGACTTCGGCGTGTTGGGCCGGCGCTACCTGCAGCATGCGCAATGGCGTGCCCGCGGCAAGCCGCGTTTCACCGACAAGCTGCCGCTCAATTTCCTGCATGCCGGCTTCATCGCCGAAGCCTTGCCTCAGGCGCGCATCCTCCACATGAGCCGCAATCCGATGGACAGCTGCCTGTCCAATCTGAAGGAACTGTTCGCCGAAGCCTATCCTTACAGCTATCGGCTGGATGAATTGGCGGCGCACTACGGCCGATACCGCCGCTTGATGGCGCATTGGCATGCGCTGTATCCAGGCCGGATACTGGATATCGCCTACGAAGAGCTGGTTTCCGATCCGGAGACGCAGGCGCGACGCATCTTCGAATTCTGCGGCCTGGACTGGGCGCCGGAGAGCCTGGACATCGCCAGCAATCCCGCGCCGGTAAGCACGGCCAGCAGCGCGCAGGTACGCGAAGGAATCCACCGCGATCGCGTGGAAAACTGGCGGAAATACGCGCAGCCTCTGGAGCCCTTGCGCGAACGACTTGCGGCGGAGGGTTGGCTGTGACGGGCGGCGATGCGCATACGATCGCGCGCGTCGATGCCTTGCTCGCCCAGGGCGACGCCAGGCAGGCCGCGACGCTGGCGCAGGAGGCCATCGCCGGCTCGAGCAGCATGGCGCTGGTATTTCGCCTGGTCCTCGCCCTGCTCAAGCAGGGGCGCTATCGCGATGCCGCGGCGCAGATGCCCGGTGCGGCATTGCTCTGGCCCGAGCAGCCGGCCGAACTGATCGAACTCGGCAAGCGCCTGATGTACTTCAATCAGACCGAGGCCCTCGCGGCATTCACGCGCCGCTTGCTGCAACGGCCCGTCTGGCATGCGGCGGCAGAATGCGATTTCGCTTCATTGGTGAGCATGGCGGGCGAACAGGAACTGGCGCGTCAGTTGTTCGATCGCGCCATCGCCTCGGTCGGCCTGGATCCGGTGCGACGTTATAACCGCAGCCAGATGCTGCTTTACGCCGGGCGCCTGGCCGAAGCCGAAATCGACCTGCGCGAATGCCTGCGGCAACAACCCGGCATGGCCAAGGCCTGGTGGGGTTTGAGCAAGCTCACGCAGGTGCGTGCCGAACAGGCGGACCTCGAAAGCATGCGCGTGCTCGCTGCACGCTTGCCGGCGAACTCGCCGGACGAAAGCTTCCTGCGTTATGCCCAGTTCAACCTGCTCGATCGCGGCGACCGCGTGGACGAGGCCTGGATCAGCCTGGAGCAGGCCTGCCGCAGCAAGCGCGCCCAGACCGCCTACGATGCGGCTGCCACGCATGCGCACCTGCAACGGTTGATGTCCACGCCGATGCCGGCGGCCAGCGGCGGCAACGACGCCGACGACGGGCCCACGCCGATCTTCATCGTCGGCATGCACCGGTCCGGCACGACCCTGCTCGAACACGTGCTGGGAAACCACAGTCAGGTGGCGGAGGCGGGCGAGCTCTACGATTTCCCCGCGCAACTGCGCCTGGCGATCGACGCGCATTTCGCCGGGCCTTCCGACGTACGCGTGCTCGATCGCGTCGATCGGATCGATTTCGCCGCGCTCGGACGCGGCTATGTCGAGCGCGTTCGCTGGCGCGCCGGCGGAAAAAATTTCCTGGTCGACAAGCTGCCTTCGAACTTCCTCAACATCGGGTTCCTGCGCGCCGCGTTGCCGCAGGCGAAGATCCTGCATATGCGCCGTAGCGCGATGGGCACCTGCTTCTCGAATCTGAAAGAACTGTTCTCCAACGCCTGCGCCTACAGCTACGACCAGAACGAGCTGGCCGAATATTTCGCCGATTACCGGCGATTGATGCGCCATTGGCACGCCTCGCTGCCGGAATACGTGCTCGATGTTTCCTATGAAGCCCTGACCGCCGATCCGGAAGCCGAAGCGCGACGGGTGCTCGAGTTCTGCGGCCTGCCCTGGGAGCCGGCCTGTGCCGGCAGCCGCGACAATGCCCGTGCCGTGAATACCGCCAGCAGCGCCCAGGTGCGCGAACCGATCCACCGCCGCAGTGTCGAGGCTTGGCGCCGCTACGAGACGCGACTGGCGCCCCTGCGCGCCCGGCTGGCCGCCCTGGGCGAGCTCGATTGAGACGGGCTTAAACCATTGCGGCGCACGCGGCATCAGACCTCGTATGCTGAATGTCGCCATGAGCCCCGAATCGGAAAACGCGCTGCTCGCGCCCGCCCTTGCGGCGGACGAGGACCACGAGCTCGTTCGTGCCTCCGGCCGGGGCGACATGCGGGCGTTCGAGGCCTTGTATCGCCGGCATTCGCGTCGCATCTACGCCGTGGTCTGGCGTTTGTGCGGCGGGCAGGCGGCGCGAGCCGAAGACCTGGTGCAGGAGGCGTTCCTGCGAGCCTGGCAGGCGCTGCCGGGCTTCCGTTTCCAGAGCGCCTTCTCGACCTGGTTGCATCGGCTGGCGGTGAATACCGCGCTGATGGAATTGCGCAGCCGCAGCGGCGGGCAGGAGCTGGAGACGGACGATGCGGCGCTGGAGTGGCAGGCCTCGGCCGACACCGCCGGCCAGCGCACGCGCGAACAGCTCGATCTGGAGCGGGCCGTCGCGACCTTGCCGGAGCGCGCCCGCGCGGTCCTGGTGCTGTACGACATCGAAGGCTGGAAGCATGAGGAGATCGCCGCCGAACTGGGCATGGCGGTCGGAAGTTCGAAAGCGCAGTTGCATCGCGCACGCAATCTGTTGCGCACGCGATTGGGAGAAGAGCATGAACGAGACTGATCTGCGCTGGCGCCTGCGCCAGCTGCCGCGGGAAATGGAACCCGCGCGCGACCTGTGGCCCGACATCGCTGCGGCAGCAACGCGCGCTTCGGCCAAACGGCGATGGCCATGGATGCATTCGCTGGCGATGGCTGCGTCGATTGCCTTGGCGTTCGGGCTCGCCTGGCGTATCGCGCCGGCGCCGGTGATGCCGATGACGACGGCCGCGCAACCCGACGAGGAAGCGCGCGTCCTCGAACGCGAAGCCACCGCGATGACGCGCGAGTACCAGGCCGCCCTGCGCGAGTTCGATGGCGCTCCGGTGCCGGGCAGCCTCGAACCCGGGCTGCGCGTGCTCGACGACAGCGCCAGGCAGATACGTGCCGCGATCGCCGTCAATCCCGATTCCCCCGCCTTGCTGCAGCAGTTGCGCAAGACCTATTCACGCCGGCTGGCGCTGACGCAACGCGCGCTCACCAGCTGAACCATTCAAGGAGAAGTAGCATGTCACTCATCAAACTCGCGCCGCTCGCCCTGGCCATTGCAGCCCTGCCGGCGTTCGCCGGCACCCCGATCAACGAAACCCGCGCGCTGGCCGCCGACGGCAGCGTCAGCATCGAGAACATCAAGGGGCGCATCATCGTCCGCACCTGGGCCCAGCCCCAGGTCAGGATCACCGGCTCGCTCGGCAAGGGTGCGGAGAAGCTTGAGGTGGACGGCGACGGCCGTGACCTGAGCATCGAGGTCAAGTATCCCGATCACAAGGGCAATTGGAGTTGGAATCGCAACGACTTCGAGCCGACCACGCTCGAGATCACCGTTCCGCAGAAAGCGTCGCTCGATATCGAATCGGTCGCCGCCGACGTCGACGTGCAGCAGATGGCGGGCCGCAAGCTCGACGTCAGCAGCGTCAGCGGCAATGTCGTGGTGACGGCGTCGTCGCCTGGTCAGGCCACGGTCGAGAACGTCAGCGGCGACATCACCTTGCGCATCACCACCGACAGCGTCGACGTCGAGAACGTCAGCGGCGACATCAACATCCAGGGCGGCCTGAGCGGGCGCGTCTCGGTGGAAACGGTGTCCGGCAATGCGACGGTACTGGCCAAGACCCTGAGCAAACTGCAGTTCAGTTCGGTGTCCGGCGACGCCGACCTGCAGGCCGCGCTCGCGACCAATGGCGTCGTCACCAGCGAAACGGTGAGCGGTACGCTGCGGCTCGGCCTGCCGAAGGCGACCAGCGCGCAACTGAGCATCGAGACCTTCAGCGGCGACATCAACAGCCCGGTCGGCAAGGTCGATCGCGAAGAGTACGGCCCGGGCAAGTCGCTCAACGCGCGCCTCGGCCAGGGTCAGGGCAAGATCCGGCTGGAATCCTTCTCCGGCAACGTCAACGTCGAGCTGAAGTAAACTCCGACGAGTCGGCGCCCTCGAGCAGTCGCTCGAGCGGCGCCAGAGCATCGGCATAGCGTTTCCAGCCGCCGATGTTGCGGCGATGGATCGGTTGTCGCACCTGTGCGCTGCTGGCGGTGGATACCGGCAGCGCGCTGTCCTCGACCCGGATCTGTTCCGGCCGGTAGTCGAGGCCGCAATAGTCCATCACGCGCCGCGCCTCCGTATCCGGATCCGAGACCATGGCTTCGTAATGCACGTCGAGGATGCGGCCTGGTGCGATCGAATGCCAATGCGCCATCAGCCGCGAGTAGTTCCGGTAGTGCGCCGCCAGGTCTTGGAAATCGTAGCTGTAAGGGTGCGCATTGGCGGCGAACAGTTCCTTCAGATTGGAAAAGCAACTGTCCATCGCGCCGCGACGTAGGTGCACGATCTTCGCCTGCGGCAGGGCGCGCAGGATCAGTCCCGCGAGGATGAAGTTGCCGGGATTCTTGTCGCTGAAGTGTCGCGTGCTTGGCGTGCGCCAACCGACGTGCTGAAGGTAGCGCTGCCCCAGTTCGTCGAAATCCACGTCCGCCAGGCGGGCGATGCCGGTTTCGTCGATGAAGCCCAGGCAGTGATGGTCGCTGGCCCACTTGAACTGCATGCGGAAATCGTTCAATTCGCCGCATAGCGTGACGTCGCGGTTCCCGCCCAGGATGCGTTCGAGCAAGGTGGTGCCGGTGCGCGGCATGCCCAGCACGAAGATCGGTATCTTGGCCGACGGGTCGATGACGGAAGCGCGCAGGAAATCCGCGCCGCAGGCGGCGGCCAATCGATCGAGGAGCGCGGTTTCGGCGGCGGCATCGTATTCGACGCGGCGACGCTTGCTGGCCGCGCCCGCCGCCAGCGCCTGCCAGGCTTCCCGTGTCGCGTCGATGCCGTCGAGTTCGCGGAACAGCGCGTACTGCAGGTAGGCGCGATCAGGATGATCGTCGGCCGTCGCCGCCAGCGTGCGGCGGATGCGGTCGATGCGTGGCGCGGGGTCGCCCCCGGCGCCGAGATAGGCCAGCGCCCAGTGCGCATAGGCGAAGTTCGGATTGATCGCCAGCGCGCGCTCGTATTCGGCCGCGGCTTCGTCGAGGCGGCCGAGGAACTTCAGGTAGTTGCCGCGGATGTAGCCGACGGAATCGGCCTGGATACCGTAAGAGATGGCGGCGTCGAGATAGCGCAGTGCATCTTCATGCTGTTCGATCAGGCTCAGCTGCTGAGCGAACTCGACCAGGAAAGGCGGAGCCTTCACCGCGCGCGGATCGATCTTGCGGATCACGGCGAAGGCGCGCTCGTATTCGCCGACGGTGATCAGGCGCAGCGTTACCGCGGCGATATGCTGCAAGGATTGCACGCCCATCTTTTCGGCGGCCTGCAGGGCGTGCCGAGTCGACAGACGATATTCGTCGCGATGGCTGCGCAAGTTGGCCAGCATCAGATGGGCGGGCGAATGCAGCGGTTCCTTGTCCAGCACACGCTCGCCGGCCCGCAGCGCCGCGTCGAAATCGCCGGCGTTGTACGCGCGCTCCGCCTGCTGCCAGGCGATCGAAGTCGGGTTTGCCTGGCCGCGGGATGGATCGTTCGGAACGGATGTCATGGCGCGATTCTAAAGCGAGTGACGCACCGGAAGGCCGATAGCCCCGTGCAGGAGCAGCGGCTAGATCGCCAACGACAGCGCAACCGCCAGCAGAAAGGCCGCGAAAACGCGCTTGAGCGCCTTGCCGCTGAGGCGATGCGCCAGGCGGGTTCCGTATGGCGCCGCCAGCATCGAGGTCAGCGCGATGCCGATCGCGGCCGGCAGGAAGACGTAGCCGAGACTTCCGGGCGGCATGGTGCCTGCAGGCGCGAGCGTGGCGTATCCCAGCGCACTCGCCAAACCAATGCCGATGCCGCAGGCGCTGGACGTTCCGACGGCACGCACCGGCGCGACGCCACGCCAGACGAGCAAGGGCACGGTCATGCTGCCGCCGCCGATGCCGACGAGGGAGGCGATCGCGCCGATGAATACGCCGGCGAAACTCAGGCCCGCACCACGCGGGGCTTCGACGGCTTCGGCGCGTGGACGCGGCCAATCCAGACTCAGCTGTGCGGCGGCGATCAGGCAATAGATCGCGACGAAGCCGCGCAGGAATTCGCCGCTGAGCAAGCTGGCGAAGCGGCTGCCAAGCCAAGCGCCGACCAGCAAGCCCGGCAACAACCACAAGACGCTGGGCCAAAGGACGCTGCCACGAAGATGATGTGCGCGCGCCGAGGCGGTCGAAGTGATGATGATGCTGGCCAACGACGTGGCCAGCGCCGCATGCATGGCGTCGGCGGTCGGTACGCCCTGCAGCGGCAGCAGCCAGGCCAGGGCCGCCACCAGGACCAGGCCGCCGCCCACACCCAAGAGGCCCGCCAGGACGCCGGCCACGAGGCCGAGCAAGGGATAAAGCAGCCATTCAAGCGGCATCGGGCATTCCTGTCTTGACCGTCCCCGTCATCGGATAAACTCGCCGCATGCCTTTGAAATCATTCGCTCTCCTGCTCATTGTCCTCGCTGGCGACGCCGCTGCCCAGCCCGTCACGGCCACGCGCAGCGAACTTCTTGCCGCGTTCTCCGCCGCCGACCAGGGGCGCCTCGATGCCGCGACGGCCGCCCGCCTGTCGAACCATCCCTTGTCCGGCTGGCTGCTGGCGACCGATCTGCGCGACCGCATCGCCAAGGCGACCCCCGGCGAAGTGAGGCCGGCGCTCGAGCGCCTCGGCAACCAGGCCGCGGGTCGCTGGCTGCGGGAAGGTTGGCTGCGTGAACTGGTGAAGCGCGGCGATTGGGAGAGCTTCCGCGCCGCTTACCAGGGCAGCGACGACGAACTCCTGCGTTGCGCGGATCTGCAGGCCCGATTGCAGACCGGACGCGACGATGCGCAGTGGGCGACCGATGCCAGGGCCCTCTGGCTGACCGGCGGATCGCTGCCGACCGAATGCGATGCGCCGTTCGCGCGCCTCGCCGCGAATGGCAAGCTGGATAACGCACTGCGCTGGCAGCGCCTGGACCTCGCGGCCGCCAAGAGCGAGAGCGGGCTGATGCGTTTCCTCGCCAAGAGCATGGGCGGAAGCGACGGCGCGCTGGCGACTTCCTACGCAAGCTACATGGATGCGCCGGGCGAGAACATTCCGGCGAACTGGCCGAAGGACGAGCGCAGCCGCGACGTCGCGGCGTTCGCGCTGGCGCGTTTGGGCAAGCGCGATCCCGATCGGGCCGAGCGCATCCTGCCGGCGATCGCATCGCGTCTGGGCATGGACGATCGCCAGCGCGGTCGCGTGCTTTACGAAATCGCGTTGTGGACCGTCGCGTCCTATTCGCCGGGCTCGGCGGCGCGCCTGAACGCCGTGCCAGCCGTCGCTTACGACGAAAAGCTGCACGAGTGGCGCGTGCGCGAGGCGATCAACCGGGGCGACGATGCCGCCGCGCTCGCCGCGATCGAAAAGATGGGCGCGACCCAGCGCAGCGATTCGCGTTGGGAATATTTCGAGGCGCGCCTGCGCGAACGGCTCGGGCAGAGCGAGGCCGCGCGCAAGCTCTACCAGGAGGCGGCGAACAGCCCGGCGTTCCATGGCTGGCTGGCGGCCGATCGCCTCAAGCAGGCCTTATGCCTTGTGCTCGCAGGAGCCGACCTCCGATGCCGCGCTGCGCAAGCGCGTCGCCGGCAACGCGGCGCTGGTACGCGCCCTGCAGTTGTTCGCACTCGAGCGGTCGGGGCCGGCCGCGCGCGAATGGGGCGATGTCGTGAAGGCCCTGAACGACGATGAGCGCCGCATCGCGGTGCAGCTGGCGATCGAAGCCGGCTGGTTCGATCGCGCGGTGTTCGGCATGAACCTGTCGCCGGACGACGTGCGTTACTACAGCCTGCGGTTCCCGTTGACGAACCAGGACACGATCCGCGCGCAGTCCAGGATCAACAGCCTCGATCCGGCCTGGGTAGCGGCTCAGACGCGCGCGGAAAGCGCGTTCATGCCGAAGGCGCGCTCGTCGGCCGATGCGCGTGGCCTGTTGCAGCTGCTGCCCGGCACCGGCGCCCTGACCGCACGACGCATCGGCATGGACTGGCGAGGCGGCGAGAGCCTGTACGAGCCGGTGACGAACCTGACCCTCGGCACCGCCTATCTTCGCCAGATGCTGGATCGCTACAACGGGCTGCCTTACCTCGCCATCGCCGCTTACAACGCCGGCCCCGCGCCGGTGGACCGTTGGATGCAGGCGCGCCTGCAGATGGATGCGGATTTCTTCGTCGAGGCGATCCCGTACAAGGAAACGCGGGAATACGTCGCGCGCGTGCTCGCCTTCAGCGTGGTTTACGATTGGCGCCTGAACGGCAAGGCCGCCGCGTTGAGCGACCGACTGGTCGGTCGGTTCAACGAGTCGGCGGCCCAGCGTCGCCCCTTCATCTGCCCCGTGCCGGATCCGAAACAGTCATGAGTCGATTGCTCATCCTTGGCGGCAGTGGATTCGTCGGGCGCGCGCTGGTCCAGCGCTTGTCGCGGGCCGGCCATGCCGTCACCGTGCTGAGCCGAAACCTCAATACGCATTCGCAAAGACTGCTGCCGCCAGGCGTCGTCCTGCACGAGCTCGACGTCTACGATCCGCAAGCCCTGCAGCAGGCCATCGCCGGGCATGATGCGGTGATCAACCTGGTCGGCATCCTCAACGAATCCGGCGACAGCGGTCGCGGGTTCCAGCGCGCGCACGTGCACCTGACGAAACTGGTGATCGCGGCCTGTCAGTTGGGCGGAGTGAATCGCCTGCTGCAGATGAGTTCGTTGAACGCCGGTCGTGGTCACAGTCACTACCTGAAGTCGCGCGGCGAAGCCGAGGCGGCGGTGAAGGCGTCGGGACTGCAATGGACGATCTTCGAACCTTCGGTCATTTTCGGGCAGGGCGACGGGCTGTTCTGTCGTTTCGCCGAAGTGCTGAAGCTGGCGCCGGTGTTGCCGCTGGCACGGGCCGGCTGCAAGTTCGCGCCGGTCTACCTCGGCGACGTGGTCACGGCCTTCGAACGCGCGCTCGCCGACGATCGGACCATCGGTGAGGTGTACGAGCTGTACGGGCCCGACGTGTTCACCCTGGCCGACATCGTACGCATCACGGCGCGTCAGCTCGGCCTGCAGCGTTGGGTGCTCCCCTTGCCCGATGCGCTCGGTCGAATGCAGGCGCTGGCGATGGACTTCGTGCCGGGCAAGCCGTTCTCTTCCGACAACTACCGCTCGCTGCTGACCGATTCGGTCGGTGGCGTCGATGGCCTGCACCGGCTTGGCATCGTGCCGGTACGCGTGGCGGAAGTGCTTTCGGATATCCTCGGCCACGCCGACGACAAGCAGACGCGTTACGCGCGTTATCGCGCCCGGCGCTGAGATGAAGACTTATCTGGTCGGCGGAGCGGTGCGCGACCGGCTGCTCGGCCGGTCCGGCGGCGATCGCGATCATGTGGTCGTCGGTGCGACGCCGGAGCAGATGCTGGCCGCCGGGTTCAAGCAGGTCGGTAGCGATTTCCCGGTTTTCCTGCATCCGCAGACTGGCGAGGAATACGCACTCGCGCGCACCGAGCGCAAGACGGCGCCGGGCTATCGCGGCTTCGTCGTGCACGCCGATGCTTCGGTGACGTTGGACGAAGACCTAGCGCGCCGCGATTTCAGCATCAACGCGATCGCCGAGGACGAATCCGGTGCGATCGTGGATCCGCACGGCGGCCTGCGCGATCTGGAAGCGAGGTTGCTCCGGCACGTCTCGCCGGCATTCGCCGAGGATCCGGTGCGCATCCTGCGCGGCGCCCGTTTCCTGGCGCGTTTCGCCGGGCTCGGTTTCCGCATGGCACCGGACACGCTGGAGCTGATGCGCGCCATGGTGGCGGCCGGTGAAGTGGATGCGCTGGTGCCCGAGCGCGTCTGGCAGGAGCTGAAGCGCGCACTGGAAGAGGCGACGCCGTCGGCCTTCCTGGGCCTGTTGCGCGATTGCGGCGCGCTGCAGCGCCTGCTGCCGGAAGTGGACGCGCTGTTCGGCGTGCCGCAGCGAGTAGAGTTCCATCCGGAGGTCGATACCGGCCTGCATACCCAGATGGTCTGCGACATGGCCGCGCGACTGGCGCCGGGCAATGCGCGCGTCGGTTTTGCCGCGTTGATGCACGACCTGGGCAAGGCGCTGACGCCGCCCGAACAATGGCCGAAGCACATCAACCACGAACATGGCGGCCTCGACCCGGTGCGTGCCGTGTGCGCGCGCTACAAGGTGCCGAACGATTATCGCGAACTGGCCGTGATCGCCTGTCGAGAACACCTGAACGTGCATCGCTTCGACGAACTGCGCGACGAGACGGTGCACGATCTGATCGCCCGTTGCGACGGGTTTCGCCAGCCTGCGCGCATCGCCGAACTCGCCCTCGTTTGCGAGGCCGACAAGCGCGGTCGCAAAGGGCTGCAGGAGAGCGAGTATCCGCAGGCGGCGAAGTTGCTGGCGGCGCACCGCGCCGCCTGTGCGGTGGATGCCGCGCAGCTCGACCTGGCCGGACTCGAGGGCCCACAGATCGGCGAAGCCCTGCGGCGCGCCCGCATCGTCGCGATCCGCCGCGTTCGGCAGCATTCGTCTGAGTGAACGGAACCCGTCGGCTAGGCCGAATGGGGCAACCAACGCCGCTCGAAGGTCTGCAGCCAGGTCTGCCAAGGCAGGAAGCCGAGAATCTGGCCGACGACGATGCCGAGTGTGTTCGCGATCGCATCGCGCGCGTCCATCATCCGATCGGTGGTCAGCTCTCCCTGTGCGATCTCCATCGTCGCGCCGAGCGCGAACAAGGCCAGCGCCGCCAGCCAATGCGCGCGGCGGCGCGCGAAGATCGACACCGCCCAGGCCGACAGCGTCGCGTAAGCGAGCAGGTGGCCGATCTTGTCGCCGTCCGGCACGTCGATGCCGAGTTCCGGCGGATGCACCAGGGACAAGGCGATGCACAGCAGCCAGCCGAAGATCCAGATGCCGAACCAGAGACGCGGATGCTGGAACTCCCGCATCGCCGCGCTCACAGCCGCCTCGTCTGGTCGCCCAGCGCGAAAGCGCCGAGGAAATCCACGTCGCGCTGGAAGCCCATGACTTGGAAGCGCTCGCCCATTTCGCCGGGCAGGGTGAGTTTCTTCACTTCCTGGTGCCGGCGATAGCGTTCGACTTCGTCGCCGATGCTCTCGACCTCGGCCAGTCGCTGCGCCAGGCCGTTGCCGATCAGGAAATTCGCCTGCGTGCAGTAACCGGAGAAATCGAAGCCGGCATGGATGCCCGCTTCGGCCAGTGCGGTGAAATCGACGAAGGCGGTGATGTCCTGCAGCCCCGGCAGATGGAACGGATCGCCGTGCGCACGGTGGCGATAGTGGCAAACCAGCGTGCCGTCGCTGCGCTCAGGCAGGTAGAACTCGCGACGCGGATAGCCATAATCGACGAACAGCATCGCACCCTGGCGCAGCAGGCCGCCTACCGCCTGTATCCAGTACGGCAACTGCGGCAGGACCTCCGAGCGATAGCCTTCGGGGAACGGCGTGCCGAGATCGTGTTCGACATGGCGCACGGCGGCATGCAGCAGCGCGTCGGCCGGTTGCTCGACGCGCAGGAAGTTCCCTTGCGGATCGAGCGCGACGAACTCCTCGTAGACTTCGCCGCCGCGCATCAGGAAGCGCGAAGTCGGCAAGGCATCGAGTACCTCGTTGGCGAACAGCACACCGGTCCATTCGCGCTCCGGCGGGCCGTCCAGCCACTGGCAACGCGCGAACAGCTCGGGCGGCAACAGCGCATGCAGGCGTTGTTGCTGGCGCTCGCGCAAGTCCGCGCTGGGTTCGAGCAGGACATAACGATCGGGCAGGCTGCCGAGCGCAGCGAATCGCTTCAGCACCGCTTCGGCGAAGGCACCGCTGCCGCCGCCGAGCTCGAAGAACCAGCGTTCGTCGCCGAGTTGATCGAACAAGGGTGCGGTTGCGTGGGCGATGCATTCGGCGAAGCGGGGTCCCAGCTCCGGCGACGTGACGAAATCGCCTTCCGCGCCGAACTTGCGTGCGCCGGCGCTGTAGTAGCCGAGGCCGGGCGCGTACAGGGCCAGCTCCATGTAACGCGCGAACGGGATCGCGCCGCCGGCGGCGCGAATCTGCCCGCCGATGAATTCGCGTAGGCGCTCGCTGTGCTCGCGCGCCTCGGGTTCGGGCGCCGGCAGGGAAACTTGGTTCATGGATGACATCGATGGCGCACTGGCCTCAGGATACCGGTATTCGCCCGGAGGACGCATGCCCGAAACCGCTCCCGTCGCCTTGGTCACCGGCGCCGCCCGCCGCGTCGGCGCGGTCATCGCGCGGCGACTCCACGCTGCCGGGTACGATCTGGTCCTGCATCATCGCCGGTCCGCCGAGTCTGCCTCGGCGCTGCAAGTGGAACTGGAGCGCGAGCGTCCCGGCAGCACCCTGGTGCTGCAGGCCGAGCTGTCCGAGTTCGATCGTCTGCCCGAACTCATCGCGCACACCATCGGCCGCTATGGCCGTCTGGATGCGTTGGTGAACAATGCCAGCGCGTTTTATCCCACGCCGATCGGTACGACGGTGCCGGCGCAGTGGGACGAACTGTTCGCGTCGAATGCGCGCGCGCCGTTCTTCCTGTCGCAGGCAGCGGTGCCGCATCTGCGCAAGGCGCGCGGCGCGATCGTCAATCTGGCCGACGTCTATGCCGAGCGACCGCTGGCAGGACATACCGTCTACTGCATGGCCAAGGCGGCGCTGGCGATGTTGACGCTTTCCTTGGCGAAGGAGCTCGGGCCCGAGATCCGCGTCAATGCCGTCGCACCCGGTGCCGTGTTGTGGCCGGAAGAGGGCAGGACGCCGGCGGAGCGGGAGGCGATGATCGCCGGCACCGCCCTGCAGCGGACCGGAACGCCGGAAGAGGTGGCCGAGGCCGTGCGCTGGCTGTTGCAGGACGCGCATTACACGACAGGTCAGATCCTGCGCGTGGATGGCGGTCGTTTCCTGCGCATCTGAAGGCGACCGCGGCGTGAAGCCGCGGTCGCTGTGCGTTTACTTCGCAGCGAAGGCCGTCTGCAGGCCCATGCCTTCGAAACCGGCCGGCGCATGGCCGTCGGTGGCGTAGCGGTACAAAGCCGCCGAATAGATGCCGCTCAGCGCCGACTGGTAAACGCCCAGCAGCAGCACGAGGATCAGGCAGAGCACGCCGACGACGACGGCCAATTGCCAGGCGATCATCGCCGCGCCGAAGGTCAGTGCCGCGCCGACGAGGATGACGGCGACCGTGATCAGGCCGAAGGCCGCGCCGATGCCGACATTGCCGATGGCGTTCTCGCCCCAGGTGCGCTTGAGCAGTTCCAGGCTGCGCTTGAGCGCATCGATCGGGCCGATGTTCTGGCTGACCAGCACCGGCACGACCAGGAAGGTCGCCAGTGTCCAGGCCACGCCCAGGCCACTGCCGATCAGCCGCACGATGAAATTGTTGTCCTTGTTCTTCAGCGCCTGCAGCAGCATGCCGACCGTCGCGGCGATGGCGGCGTAACCGAGGATGGAGCCGATGCGCGACTTCGCGATCGCGATGCCGTCCGACAAGGTCGGATCGCCGCCTTCCAGGCGGATCATCGCGGCGCCGACCAGGGCGCAGTTGAAGAAGATGATCACCGCGTACTGGCAGAAATAGAACAGGAAGCCGAACACGGCGTGTAAGACGCCCACGTCGCGGGCGAACAGTTGCAGGGCGAAAGCCGGGACGGCGAAGGTCGCCAGCACGAGCAGGGTGCAGAAGGTCGAGATCACCGGAAAGAGCATGAGTTCCTTGTCGGAACGCAGGACGGCGGCGCTGGCCTTGACCAGGGACCAGCTGCGGGAAAACTTCTCGAACATCGTCTTGCCTCCGGGATGGACGGGCAGAGTGTCGGTCCTTGCTGCGCCGGATGCAATCGCCGGTTTCAGCCGCCGCTATCGTCGGTCGCCAGCGGCGCCAGGCCGGGGAAATCGGGGTGCGACGCCCAAAGTTCGCCGAGGCTCGTCCCGGACACGGGATCCCGGAACTCCGGCGCGATGTCGGCCAGGGGCTGCAGCACGAACGCGTGTTGCAGTTCCGGTCGCGGGATCTGCAGATGTCCGGGACCGCGCAGTACGAGGTCGTCGTAGAAGACGATGTCGATGTCGAGCGGGCGGTCGGAGTAGCGGGGCTGGTCGCGACGGCGGCCGTGCGCGTCCTCCAGGGCGTGCAGCCAGGCGTCGAGGGCGACCGGATCGAGGTCGCTGTCGATCACCACGGCGGCGTTGACGAAGTCCGCGCCCGCGTAACCGATCGCTTTCGTCCGGTAGAAGGGCGATACGACGAGCGTACCGAAGCGCGCGCGCAACTCGTCCAGCGCTTCGCGCAGGTGCCGCAGCGGGTTCTGGTTCGAGCCGAGGCTGAGGCAGGCCCGGCCCATCAGCTACGCGTGCGCTCGACGATCACGCCGACGGCCTTCGCGCCGCGCACGGCGCCGGGCTTGCTGAGTTTCAGCTTGACGCGACTCACCGCGAATTCGTCAAGGATGATCGCGCAGCAATGCTCGGCCAGGCGTTCCACCAGGCCGAATTCCGATTCGGACACGAACTGGATCAGGCGCTTGCTGACGGCCTTGTAGTCGAGCGTGTCGGCGATGTCGTCGCTGGCGGCGGGCTTGCGGTTGTCGAAATCCATCTCGATGTCGAGCACCACGGGCTGGCGGATCTTGCGTTCCCAGTCGTAGATGCCGATGACGCATTCGATTTCCAGCGCCTCGATGAATACCTTGTCCATCGCGTTTCCTTATGCGACTTGCGTGCTCAAGCGGCCGGCAGCGTGGCCATGTCCCAGCGCGGGAATACGTGCACCGCCGCTTCCTCGTGTTGCCCCGACTGCAGTCGCAGGGCGCCCGCGAACGCGATCATCGCGCCATTGTCGGTGCAGAACTCCTTGCGCGGGAAGCAGGCGCGGCCGCCGAGCTTGCGCGTGGCCGCCGCGAGTTTTTCGCGCAGCCGCGTGTTGGCGCCGACGCCGCCGGCGACCACCAGGGTCTGCATGCCGGTCTGGCGCAGCGCTCGTTCGCACTTGATCGCCAGCGTGTCGACCACCGCGTCTTCGAACCCGCGGGCGATATCCGCACGCGTGGCATCGCTGCGGTCGCTGCCCTGCCAGGCCAGCAGCACCTGCGTCTTCAGGCCGGAGAAACTGAAATCGAGGCCCGGACGGTCGGTCATCGGGCGCGAGAACTTGAAACGACCGGGCCGGCCGGATTCCGCCAGGCGCGCCAGTTCGGGCCCCCCGGGATACGGCAGGCCCATGAGTTTGGCGGTCTTGTCGAAGGCCTCGCCGGCCGCATCGTCCAGGGTTTCGCCCAGTAGCCGGTAGCGGCCTATGCCATCGACGGCGACGAGCTGGGTGTGACCTCCCGAGACCAGCAGGGCCACGAAGGGCGGCCGCAACTCGGGGTCTTCCAGTAGCGGCGCCAGCAGATGGCCTTCCATGTGGTGCACGCCGATCGCCGGCAGGCCCAGCGACCAGGCCAGGGCACGGCCGGCCGCCGCGCCGACCATCAGGGCGCCGACCAGACCCGGACCGGCCGTATAGGCCACGCCATCGAGCTCGCCGACGGCCAGGCCCGCCTCGGCCAGCGTCTGGCGCACCAGGGGCAGCAGGCGGCGGACATGGTCGCGGCTGGCCAGCTCGGGCACCACGCCGCCGTACTGGGCGTGCAGGTCGATCTGGCTGAACAAGGCATGCGCGCGCAGGCCCGCGTCCGTGTCGTACACGGCCACGCCGGTCTCGTCGCAGCTGGTTTCGATGCCGAGGACCTTCATCCGGGGTTCCGGGGCGGGCGTTCAGCCCAGCCCGGCCTTTGCTTGCGCCAAATATCGGGGAGCCGGTATCATACGCGGCTCGCCGAACCGGGTTCACCCGGGCCGGTGGTATCCCAGTCAGGAATAACCATGCCTTCTGTCAAAGTCCGCGAAAACGAGCCGTTCGAGTTTGCCCTGCGTCGCTTCAAGCGCACCTGCGAAAAGGCCGGCGTGCTCGCCGAGACCCGCAAGCGCGAGTTCTACGAAAAGCCGACCCAGGAACGCAAGCGCAAGGCCGCCGCCGCGGTGAAGCGCCAGCTGCGCCGCAGCTCGCGCGACGTCACCAAGCGCCAGCGCCTGTACTGAGCCGCGGTGTTTCCGAGAAGCCGGCCGCGCGCAAGCGTCGCCGGCTTTTCGTGCTTCTGAACCACCCATTTCCGAACGACCCCCGTTGCCGCGATCGAAGCGGCGGATGCCCAGGAGAATCCCATGTCCATGAAAGCCCAGCTCACCGAAGACATGAAGACGGCGATGAAGGCCGGCGAGAAGGATCGCCTGGGCGTCATCCGCCTGATCAACGCCGCCATCAAGCAGCGCGAAGTGGACGAGCGCATCGAGATCACCGACGCCATCGTGCTCGCCGTGCTCGAGAAAATGGTCAAGCAGCGCAAGGATTCGATCAGCCAGTACGAGGCCGCCGGCCGCGAAGACCTCGCGTCGGTCGAACGCTATGAGATGGGCGTGATCCAGGCCTATCTGCCCGCGCAGATGGACGAGGCCGAGCTCGAGGCGGCCGTCGTCGCCTCGATCGCCGAATCCGGCGCCACCGGCCCGGCCGACATGGGCAAGGTGATGGCCGTGCTGAAGCCGAAGGTCGCCGGCCGTGCCGACATGGGTGCGTTGTCGGGTCTGGTGAAGAAGAAGCTCGCGGGCTGAAGCCCGAAAACGGTGTTCCTGCGGTTCGTCATCACTCACCGAGATCAGCGTACAGGGCAGCCCATGGGCCTGCTCACGCTCGCGTATGAGCTGATCCGTGAAGACTCCCTCTTTGTCGCCGACAGCGACGAACTGCGCGAGTCCCTCAAGTGGATGGAGCAGCGACTTCCTATCCCCGCTCGCTTTGCCCGCAAGCGAAACGTCTCTCACAAGGAGACCCATGGGCTTTCGTGGATCAAGTCGGATGCCGGTGAAATCGTCGATCGGCTTCACGCGATGTCCGAACTTGTCCGGAGGCTCGGGTATGCCGTCGAAATCCTGCGGGAAGACAGGCCGGGCTATGTCGTGTACGAGGACGATTGGCAGGTGGTCGCCGAGCCGTTCCACGGCAAGCGACGTTGACGCGTCTGGCGTGGCAAGCTAGGCCCATGGCCCGCATCCCCGACGCTTTCATCGACGACCTGCTCGCACGCACGGACATCGTGGAGCTGATCGGCGCGCGCGTGCCGCTCAAGCGCCAGGGGCGCGAGTACTCGGCGCGCTGCCCTTTCCACGACGAACGCTCGCCGTCGTTCACGGTGTCGCCGACCAAGCAGTTCTACCACTGCTTCGGTTGCGGCGCGCATGGCACCGCGCTCGCCTTCCTGATGAACTACGACCGCCTTGAGTTCCTCGATGCGGTGGAGGAGCTCGCCAAGCGCATCGGCGTCGAGGTGCCGCGCGATACGCGCGCGCGCAACGAAGATGGCGAGTCGCGCGACCTGTACGCGGCGCTGGAGGCTTCGGCGAAGTTCTTCCAGAACCAGCTGGCGCAGAGCGCAAAGGCCCAGTCCTACCTGGAGCGGCGCGGCGTCGACGCCGACAATCGCGCCCGCTTCGGCATCGGTTACGCCCCCGAAGGCTTCAACGGATTGAAGGACGCGCTCGGCACCGACGAGCGTCGCCTGCGCCTGCTCGACAAGACCGGCATGCTGTCGAAGAGCGACAGCGGGCGAACCTACGACAAATTCCGCGATCGCGTGATGTTCCCGATCCACGACCGGCGTGGTCGCGTGATCGCGTTCGGCGGACGTGTGCTGGAAAAGGACGACGGCCCGAAATACCTGAACTCGCCCGAGACCGCGCTGTTCCACAAAGGCCGCGAGCTTTACGGCCTGTGGCAGGTGCGGCAGGCGCACGCGAAGATTCCGCGACTCATCGTCGTCGAAGGCTATATGGACGTCGTGGCGCTGTTCCAGTACGGCGTCAGCCAGGCGGTGGCGACGCTGGGCACGGCGACCACGCCCGATCACGCCGAACTGCTGTTCCGCAACGCCGCCGATGTCTATTTCTGTTTCGACGGCGATCGCGCCGGCCGTGGCGCGGCCTGGAAAGCGGTCGAATCGGTGTTGCCGCGCATGCGCGATGGGCGCCAGGCTTTTTTCCTGTTCCTGCCGGAAGGCGAGGACCCGGACACCATCGTGCGCCAGGAAGGCGCGGCCGGTTTCGATGCGCGTCTAGCCGCAGCGACCTCGCTCAGCGAGTTCTTCTTCACCGAACTGTCGAAGGACGTGAACCTCGGCTCGCTCGAGGGCAAGGCGCGTTTGGCCGAACGGGCGAAGCCGTATCTCGCGAACGTGCCGGACGGCGCCTTCCGCGACCTGATGCAGCAGCGCGTGACTGAACTGACCGGGGTGGGCGCGCGTGCGGTGAACGAGAGCCCGTCGCCAGGCCTGGGAATGAGGGTTTCGCGAGGGGCGCCGGCGCCCAAGCGCAGCCTCGTGCGCACGGCGATCGCCTTGCTGTTGCAGCAGCCACAACTGGCGTTGGCGATCGAGCCGCCTTATCTGTTCGGCGTGCTGCACCAGCCCGGCGTGCCGCTGCTGGTCGAGCTGATCGACTTGGTGCGCGAGCGGCCGGACATCGGTACAGGCGCGATCCTCGAAATGTTCGCCGAGCGCGAAGAGGGAGCGGCATTGCAGAAGCTGGCATCGCAGAGTTTCCCCGGCGACGAAGCCGCCTGGCGCGGCGAGTTCCTCGATGCGCTGGTTCAGCTCGACAAGCAGACGCGGCGGCAACGCGTGGACGAACTGAACGCGCGCATCGGCGAAGTCGGCATGACCGGCCTCAGCGCCGGCGAAAAGGCCGAACTGCGCGACCTGCAATCGCGGCGATGAGGGTCTGTCCGGTGGCCGCCGCCACCCGCGTTAGCCTGTTGGACTTCATCCAGTTGGAATCTTGAGGGAGATGACCATGCGTTCGATGTTGCTCGTTTTCGCGCTGCTGCTGCCCGCCGCATTCGCCTGGGCCGATGCCACCGTTCCGACCAAGGACGTCGACGGCGCCCGCGACCCGGCTTTCCTGAAACGCTACGAAGGCAGTTTCATCGTCAACTACGAACAAAAGGCCTTCGACCAGCTGGTCATCCCGCTGTCGACGCTGAAGGCCGTGCCGGACAAGACCGATCGCATGAACAACCGCCTGATGGCGCCCGACAAGAAACTCGTCGCCGAAGGTCGCTACACCCGCCTGCTTTACGTGGCGCCGGAGGGCCGGTCGCCGCTCGAAGTGATCCGGAATTATGTCGAGGAAATCGAAGGCGCCGGCGGCAAGGCGCTGTATTCGTGCAAGGACGATGGCTGCGGCGGCGACCTGCACGGCAACGACCACGGCGGCGGCACCCAGGGCCTGCTGGAGAAACTCTATCCGCAGGAACGCGTGAAGGCGCCGGACTTCAGCAACGGCAACTGCGCCAGCACGATGGATGTCGCGGAGCAGCGTTTCGTCGCCTTCAAGCTGCCGACGCCCGATGGCGATGCCAGCGTCGCGGTGCTGGCCTATACGGTGCAGGACGACCTGTACTGCAAGGCCTTGAACGATCGCACGGTGGCGATGGTTCTGGTGATCGAAGCGAAGGCGCGCGAGCAGAAGATGGTGACGGTCACGGCGGCGGAGATGGCGAAGTCGCTGTCCGGTACCGGCCGCATCGCCTTGTACGGCATCTATTTCGACACCAACAAGACCGATATCAAGCCTGAGTCTTCGCAGGCGCTGGAACAGATCGCCGCGCTGCTGAAGGGCGATCCGGCGCTGAAGGTGTTCATCGTCGGCCATACCGACAACGTCGGCAGCCAGGCGGCGAACATGGATCTGTCCAAGCGCCGCGCCAATGCCGTGGTCGCGGCCCTGACCTCGACCTACGGCGCCAAGGCCGCGCAGATGGAAGCCGCCGGCGTCGGCATGCTTTCGCCCCTGGCCAGCAACGACGACGAAACAGGGCGCGCGAAGAACCGCCGCGTCGAACTCGTCAAGAAATAGGATTCAATGCGCTCAACGCACCGGCTGGAATTCGATTCCGGCCGGTGCGGCGCCGGCACCCGGCAGCAGCCAGTGATCGATCAGCAGGAAGGCGAACAAGGCCATCAGGTACCAGATCGAATAGCCGAAAACCTGCATCGCGAAGGCTTCCGAAGGCGGGTTCATCAGGCGGATGGCGTAGTACAGGAACACGGCACCGAGCACGACCGCGCCGCCGAGGTAGAACACGCCGCTCATGTCCGCGATCCAGGGCAGCAGGGTCGCCAGCACCAGCAGCACCGTATAGAACAGGATCTGCCAGCGCGTGTATTCGACGCCATGCGTGACCGGCAGCATCGGGATCATCGCGCGCGCATAGTCGTCGCGCCGGAAGATCGCCAGCGCCCAGAAATGCGGCGGCGTCCAGACGAAGATGATCAGCACCAGCAGCAGCGCGTGGGGATGCAGCTGGTCGGTGACCGCAGTCCAACCCAGAGCGGGAGGCGCGGCACCGGCCAGGCCGCCGATGACGATGTTTTGCGGCGTCGCCCGCTTCAGGAAGCCGGTATAGACGATCGCGTAACCGATCAGTGAAGCGAAGGTCAGCGCGGCCGTAAGCCCATTCACGCAGAGCGTCAGCAACAACATCGACGCGGTGCCGAGGACGACGGCGAAAAGCAGCACCTGCATCGGCCGCAGCGAGCCGGTAGGCAGGGGGCGATGCGCGGTGCGCGCCATCAGCGCATCGATGCGCTGGTCGAGCAGGTGGTTGATGGCGGCGGCCGACGAGGCGGCAAGCCAGATGCCCAACGCACCGGCCAGCAGGCTAGGCCAGGCGGCGGCGAAGTCGGGCGCGATCATCGCGCCTTCGGGCAGCTGGCCGTGCAACATGAGATCGACCAGCCAGCCGAACGAGGCGAAACCGGTCGGCCCGCGCGGATCGTGCATCGCCAGCAGCATGCCGATCACCGCCGTGAAGACGATCAACGCGACGACGCGCGGCTTGGTCAGTTCGTAGTACTCGCGCAGGTGCAGTTTCATTCCGGCGCCCGCAAGCGCGCCAGCAGGCCGACGATCACGAACAGCAGCAACGCAGCGCCACCGGTATGCGCGACCGCGACCCACAGAGGTAGGCTTAGCAGCACGTTGCCGATGCCCAATGCGATCTGCGCGCACAGCAGAACCGCGAGTACGCAGCCCCAGAACAGCAGGCCTGGCGTTCGGATCATGCGTATCGCGACGGCAAGCAGATGGCCGAAGACGAGCAGGGCGACGATGCGGTGCGAGAGCTGGATCGCGACGCGCGCCGGGCCGTCCAGAACGCCTCCTTCATAGTCCACGCCGATGCCGCGCCACAGCACGAAGGCTTCGCGGAAGTCGTGTTGCGGCCACCACTGTCCCAGGCATTTGGGAAAATCGCTGCCGCAGGCGAGTGCGGCGTAGTTCGACGAGGTCCAGCCGCCGAGCGCGATCTGCAGCGCCAGCAGCGCCAGGCCGATCCAAAGCAGGCGTCGCAGTTTCGGCGCCACGGCTTGCACGAGCGCCGCGCCGGGCGTCGTCGCCCAGGCCAACCAGACCAGCAGCGAGAACGTCGCCAGGCCGCCGAGCAGATGCGCCATGACCACGACGGGCTTCAGCAGCCAGGTCACCGTCCACATGCCGAGCACGGCCTGGAACACGACCACCATCAGTACGATCGCGCTCAGTCGCGAGGCGTCGGAATTCGATCCGCGTATCGCCTGGATCAACAGCCAGGCTTCGCCGGCAAGCGCCATCGCCGCGGCGTATTCGTAGTGTTTCCCGATGTACAGCGGGATGGAGGCGGCGACCAACGCAGCGGCACCGGCGATTTGAGCGACGCCGAAACGGCGCTTCTGCGCCGCGATCAAGGCCAGCAGCAGGATCAGCAGCCCGAGCCCGCCGGCGAGATGGCGATGCACCTGTTCGCGCCAGGCCTTGCCGGTTTCGACCGCGCGCTCGAACGTGGCATTGGCCTGCGCGATCTCGTGATCGTGCACCGGCCAGGTCGCGCGGCCGTAGCAGGTCGGCCAGTCGGGGCAGCTCAGGCCCGCGTTCGACAATCGCACGAAAGCGCCGAAGATCACGATGGCGAAGGCGAGCAGCACGGCCGCCCAGGCCAGGCGATGGTAGTGACGATGCGGGGAAGTCATGCCGGGATTCTACCGGGATGCGCCGGGGGCTTGGCCGAAGCTCACTTCAGTACCCGGCCGAGGTCCTTGCGCAGGCCGTTGGGGTCGAAACCCTCGGCATAGTGCAGGACGACGAAGCCATGCGGATCCACCAGCCACAGTTCGGGCAGGGACTGCGGCGGCGACGCCAGGGCCGAAGGCAGCGCCGTACCGGCACGCGCGGGCTGCAGGGGTTGCAGGCGTTCGCGCTGTTCGGCCGGCAGCGCGGCGTCGAGCAACAGCAGAGGCAGGCGTGGCGAATGCCGGCCCATGGCCATGCGCACGCGCGGCAGCATCGCAGCGCGGTTCCAGCATTCCGCGCTGCATTGCGCCGGCAGGCGCAGCAGAACGGTCCAGCGCCGTTCGTCGTTCTTCCATGCCCAGCGCGTATCGTCCGCGAGCAGCAGGTTCACGCCGTTCACGTCGATCGGCGGTTCGAGCAGCTCGCCGAAGTTGCGCGTGTGCTCCGGCGTCCAGCCGGTGAAGCGCAGGAAGGCCGCCACGCCGAACGATCCGAAGAACATCGCGACGATCAGCAGCAGGACGAGGCGCGAACGCCATTGGGAGGGTGGGGCGGGATGATTCATGCGGATTTCCGGCGGAATTGCTGCATCAGGGCGAGCACGAGCAGTGCCGCCGCCAGCGAGAACCACTGCAGCGCGTAGGCGCGGTGCTTCTCCGGCGGCAAGGTGTTCGGAAGGATGTCGAGATCGCGCGTGTGGCCGATCGGAAGGGACGGGTCGAGACGCAGCACGCGCGGACCCAGATCCTGGTTGAGCGCGCCGGACAGAGCGGGGATGTCGATGCGCGTGAGCAACCAGCGCTGTCGATCGCTGGCGTCGTAGGCGGGTCCCAGCGCGAGGCCCGGGGACGGCGGCGGCAACAGCAGGCCGCGTACTAGCAAGGGCGAAGCGGGGGCATCGCTGTGCGGCAGGTGCCGTTGCGCGTCCAGCGGCAGCCAGCCCAGGTCCACCAGCAGCGGCCTGCCGTCGTCGGGCTGGAAGATGCGGAACACTTCGACGCCGACCGCTTCGCCGCGACGCTGGTTGTCGAGCAGCAACGCGGGTCCGTCGATGAAGCGACCATTTCCCTGTGCCCAGGCGTAGTCGAGTGCGGTGCGGGCCGATGCCTGCGCCAGCGGCTGCGCATGGCGTTGTTCCAGCGCGGCGGCGACGCCGTCGAGCATGACCTGTTTTTCGTCGGCGCGGCGCAGCTGCCAGCGTCCGAGACCGACCAGCAGCGACAGCAACGCGGCCGTCAGCAGCCACAGGGCGATGCGAGTCTTCAAGACAGGCGCCCCGGCATGACCGATAATGCCGTCCAACTTTCGCTAGAGCGCGACGCCATGAGTCCCGGCCTGCAGAAACTGGTCATCATCGCCTTCCTGATCGTCATCCTGTGGAACCTGGGGGCGGGCCTGTACTACATGATGGTGGACAAGGGCACGACGAACCGCACGGTGAAATCGCTGAGCTGGCGTATCGGCATCTCGGTTGCGCTCATCCTGCTCGTCGCCCTCGGCATCTACACCGGCGTGATCAAGCCGCACGGCATCTACGGCTGAGCCGGGTCGAACTCCGAAGAAAAAGGCCGGCATCGCCGGCCTTTTTCATTGCTAGCCAATCCTCTCAGGCGAAGCGCTGGCAAGGCGCGAGCCCACGAGCAAAGCGGAGTTGACTCAAGCGTCAATGAGCATTTGCGAGTGGGCGATTAACGCAGCCAGCGCGAGAAACTCGATCAAAGAACGTAGACGAAGAGGAAAAGGCCGAGCCACACCACGTCCACGAAATGCCAGTACCAGGCCACGGCTTCGAAGGCGAAGTGATGGTCCTTGCTGAAGTGGCCCTTGGCGCAGCGCAGCCAGATCACCGCCAGCATGATCGCGCCAAGGGTCACGTGCATGCCGTGGAAGCCGGTGAGCATGAAGAAGGTCGAGCCGTAGATGCCCGAGCCGAGCGTCAGGTTCAGCTCATGGTAGGCGTGGATGTACTCCTCCGCCTGGAAGAACAGGAACAGCGCGCCGAGCGCGACGGTCGCACCGAGCCAGAACAGCAGCGAGCGGCGCTGGTTGGCGCGCAGCGCATGGTGCGCCAACGTGATCGTCACGCCCGAGCTCAGCAGCAGCATCGTGTTCAGCAGCGGCAGGCCCCAGGCGGGAATCGTCTCGAAGCTGCCGCCGATCGCCGCCGGACCGTTCGCCGGCCAGCCGGCCGAATAGCCCGGATACAGAAACTGGTTGGTCAGCACGCCGTCGCCTTCGCCCGACAACCACGGCAAGGCGTACATGCGAGCGTAGAACAGCGCGCCGAAGAAGGCCGCGAAGAACATCACTTCGGAGAAGATGAACCACATCATGCCCATGCGGAACGACGTGTCGACCTGGGCGTTGTACTTGCCCTGCAGCGATTCGCCGATGACATCGCCGAACCAACGGCCCAGCACCAGCAGCACCATGAAGATGCCGATGAAGAAGACCGCCTCGCCCCAGGCGTGGCCGTTCATCCAGTTGGCGACGCCGATCATCGTCGTGAACAGGGCGATCGAGCCGAGGAAGGGCCAGCCGCTGTGGTGCGGCACGTAGTACTGGTTCGCGTCGTGGGTCTGAGCCATGGGGATTCCCCGATTCCTGAGTTCGTTGCGGTTACGGCGCCGAGGCCTTGGCCGCCGCCGGCTGCGCCGCATGCAACTGCGCCGTCGCCGTGTCGTTGAGGTAAAAAGTATAGGACAGCGTGATCGTGGCAACGTCGCCCGGCAGGGCCGGATCGACGATGAAACGCACTGGCATCAGGCGTTCCTCGCCGGCCAGCAGGGTCTGCTGGGTGAAGCAGAAGCATTCGGTCTTGTTGAAGAAACTCGAAGCCTGCACCGGCGCGACCGACGGCGCGGCCTGGCCGACGATGGCCTCGCCGGACTGGTTGCGGGCCACGTACAGGGCTTCGTACTGCTTGCCGGGCTGCACTTCCATCGTCAGCTGCTTGGGCGAGAACGCCCAGGGCAGTTTCGAATTGACGGTGCCGTCGAACTGCACGCGCACGGTGCGGTTCGGATCGGGCTTCACGCCCGACATCTGCGCCTGACCGGTCGGGCCCTTCTCGAGCTTGATGCCGAAGACCTTCTCACAGGCGATGTTGTACAGCGGCACCATCGAGAAGGCGAACACGAACGAGCCGACCGAGATCAGCGCGATGCGGCGCAGCGTACCGGACAAGGGCTGCGTCATGAGCCGCTCATCGCCGCATAGAGGAAGGCTGCGTAGACCAGCACCGCGCAGACGCCCATCGCCCAGGCCGTGCGGCGGATCGCGGCACGGCGGGTCGGGTCGGCGGAGGCGGAGTTCGTCGTCATCGCGATATTCGCGTCAGCGGCGTCCCCGGTGGACCGGGGACGCGAGCGGACTCAGTGCGTGATGTCGCCGTGGGCCAGGTCGCCGTCGCGAATGACCGGCGGCGTGCTGAAGGTGTGGTGCGGAGCCGGCGACGGCACCGTCCATTCCAGGCCCTTGGCGCCTTCCCAGGCACGGTCGGCGGCCTTGGCACCGCCACGCGCGGCCTGCCAGACGATGTAGGCGAACAGCAGCTGGCTCAGGCCGAAACCGAAGCCACCGATCGACGACCACAGGTTGAAGTCGGCGAAGGCCGGGTTGTAGTCCGGCACGCGGCGCTGCATGCCGGCGAGGCCCAGGAAGTGCTGCGGGAAGAACAGCAGGTTCACGAAGAACGTGCTGAGCCAGAAGTGCCACTTGCCCAGCGTCTCGTTGTACATGTGGCCGGTCCACTTCGGCAGCCAGTAATACACGCCGGCCATGATGCCGAAGACGGCGCCGGTCACCAGCACGTAGTGGAAGTGCGCCACGACGAAGTAGGTGTCGTGGTACTGGTAGTCCGCCGGCACGATGGCCAGCATCAGGCCGGAGAAGCCGCCGATGGTGAACATGATGACGAAGCCGAGCGCGAACAGCATCGGCGTCTCGAAGCTGATCGAGCCGCGCCACAACGTGGTCGCCCAGTTGAACACCTTCACGCCGGTCGGGATGGCGATCAGCATCGTGGCGTACATGAAGTACAGCTCGCCGCCCAGCGGCATGCCCACGGTGAACATGTGGTGCGCCCAGACGATGAAGCTCAGGAAGGCGATCGATGCGGTCGCGTAGACCATCGCCTGGTAGCCGAACAGCGGCTTGCGCGCGAAGGTCGGGATGATCTCCGACACCACGCCGAAAGCCGGCAGGATCATGATGTAGACCTCGGGGTGACCGAAGAACCAGAAGATGTGCTGGAACATCACCGGGTCGCCGCCGCCCGCCGCATTGAAGAAGCTTGTCTCGAAGAACTTGTCGGTCAGCAGCATCGTCACCGCGCCGGCGAGCACCGGCATCACCGCGATCAGCAGGAAGGCGGTGATCAGCCAGGTCCACACGAACACCGGCATCTTCAGCAGGTCCACGCCCGGGGCGCGCATGTTGAGGATGGTCGCGATGATGTTGATCGCGCCCATGATCGAGCTGATGCCCATCAGGTGGATGGCGAAGATCGCGAAGGCGGTGTTGTTGCCGCCCTGCAGCGACAACGGCGGGTACAGGGTCCAGCCGCCGGCCGGTCCGCCGCCGCCGATGCCGAAGCCTTCCAGGATCAGCGGCATCAGCAGCAGGGTGAAGGCGAAGGGCATGATCCAGAAGGACCAGTTGTTCATGCGCGGCAACGCCATGTCCGGCGCGCCGATCATCAGCGGGATCATCCAGTTCGCCAGGCCGACGAAGGCCGGCATCACCGCACCGAAGATCATCACCAGCGCATGCGTGGTGGTCATCTGGTTGAAGAATTCGGGCGAGACCAGTTGCAGGCCGGGCTGGAAGAGCTCGGCGCGGATCACCATCGCCATCGCACCGCCGACGAAGAACATGATCAGCGCGAACACCAGGTACAGGGTACCGATGTCCTTGTGGTTGGTGGAGTTGAACCAGCGCTGGAAGAAGCTCTGCTGGTGACCGTGGTCGTGGTCGTCGTGGGCGGCGCTTTGGTTGGCCATGTCGCTTGCCTCTATCCGTACTTGATTCGTTTAATGCGGCGAGAACGGGCGTGTTGGCCCGATCAACCGGCCTGGCCGTCGTCGGCGGGGATCTGCTCGCCGTCGGCGGCGGGCGCCTCTTCGGCAGCCGGGGCGGCCGGCGCTTCGGCGGCCGGCGCGGGTTCGACCGGCTGCGGCTTCTGCGAAGCCAGCCAGGCCTGGTATTCGGCCTTCGGCACGACCTTGACGACGATCGGCATGAAGCCATGGTCCTTGCCGCAGAGTTCGGCGCAGACGCCGCGATAGACGCCGGGCGTCTTCACTTCGGTCCAGGCCTCGTTGATCACGCCGGGGATGGCGTCCTGCTTCCAGCCCAGGGCCGGCACCCACCAGGCGTGGATGACATCGTCGGCGGTCAGTACGAAACGGATGCGGGTGTCGGCCGGCAGCACCAGTGGCTTGTCGACGTCGCGCAGGTAATGCTGCTTGGCGGCGATCTGCGCCTGTGTCGTGTTCTTGTCCTGGCGCAGGGCGTCGGACTCGCGGTCGAGGCGGCTGATGAAGGCCACGTCCTCGCCGACGTACTCGTAACGCCACATCCACTGGTAGCCGGTGACCTTCACCGTCATTTCCGCCTGCTTGGCGGTGTGGTCGGCGTTGTACTGCGCCATCACCATCTTGGTCGCCGGAATGGCGGACAGCACCAGGATCGCGATGGGGATCGCCGTCCAGATCAGCTCCAGCTTGGTGCTATGGGTGAAATCCTTGTCCGGCACCGCGCCCTTCGAATGGCGGAACTTGAACATCGCATAGCCCATCGCGCCGAACACGACGATGCCGATCACGACGCAGATCCACAACATGATCATGTGCGCGTCGTAAGCGTGCTTCGAAGTTTCGGTGACGCCCTCCGGCATGTTCAGCTGCCAGCGCACGGGCTCGGACGTCGCCCATGCCGCCTGTGCGGCGAAGATGCTCAATGCGGCGGCCAGGCGCCAGATGCGAGGGGCTTTGGAAGCTGAATTCATCGGAACCTACCTCAAACAGTGATCTGTGATCGGCGGCGGCCCGATGGCCGTCGCCAGCAATGCCTTCAGACGTCGGGCCAGGTCGCGTCGCTCCTCGCCGGCGAGGAACGCGCCGACTTCGACTTCCTTTCCCCGCGAACCCAGATGAACCCGGGCCTCGCCGTCCCCCTGCGTCACCCGCAGCCGCGTCCAGTAGGGATGCGCCCGGAACGCCGGTTCCCGTTGGTCGGAACGGCGTACTTCCAGGCCGTCCTTGCCGCAGGCTATCAACTCGTACCGCCCACCCAGCCGCCAGCTCCAGTACAGCGCGCCGGCCACGATCGCGCAGTCCAGCAGCGCGAATGCGGGAGCGTAGGCATTGCCATGGCGGTAGCCGAGCAGGGCCGGGGCCCAGATCAACGCCGCCAGCAACGCGAACAAACCCGCGAACTGGCTTCCCGTCAGCGCGCAGCGAGGCCGCAGCAAGAGCCGCGACTCCGTACCGGCCAGGCCCGACGGAAGCTGCTCAATCACGCGTACTCCCACGCAAGGCGGGCAGAAAACGGCCGAATTTTACGCCCCCGCGGCGGATGGGGGCAAGCCGAGCCCCAGCCACGGAGGCCGGTCCTCACGGGTTCGCCGAGGCTGGCCCGATGTGCGCCGGCGCACTAAAATCGCGAACTCGCGCAGCGGGAGTCCAGCCGCTCGCCCCACAGCCCCGGGAACGCCGTGACGCCCATCCTCAGCCCCGAGCTGCCGCACGCGGTTTCGCCGCTGCGCCAGCGCATCACCGCCGCCTATCTTCGCGACGAGACCGAGCACCTCGACGAGCTGCTGGCGGTTGCGCGCCTGCCCGAGGCCGATCAGGCTGCGGCCCAATCGCTGGCCGTCGACCTCGTTCGCAGGACGCGGGTGCGCGCAGCCGACCCGGCCATGGTCGAAGCCTTCATGCGCGAATACGACCTGTCGTCGGAAGAAGGCGTGCTGCTGATGTGCGTGGCCGAAGCCTTGCTGCGCATTCCCGACCAGGCCACAGCCGACAAGCTGATCCGCGACAAGCTCGGCGATGCCGACTGGGACTCGCACGTCGGCCGTTCCAGTTCGGTGCTGGTCAATGCTTCGACCTGGGGGCTGATGCTGACCGGCCGCATGGTCACGCTCGCCGGCGACATCCAGCGCGATGTCTTCGGTTCGTTCAAGCGCCTGATCGGCCGCATGGGCGAACCGGCGATCCGCCTAGCCGTGCGCCAGGCGATGCGCATCATGGGCCACCAGTTCGTGATGGGACGGACGATCGAAGAGGCGCTGGAGCGTTCGCGCAAGGGCGAGAACGCCGATTACCGCTATTCCTTCGACATGCTGGGCGAGGCGGCCTTCACGGCGAAGGACGCCGCTCGTTATCTCGAGGCCTACCGCAAGGCCATCGCCGCGATCGGCGCCGGTGGCCCATATCCCGATGTCTTCGCCGCGCCCTCGATCTCGGTGAAGCTCTCGGCCCTGCATCCGCGTTACGAGCTGGCCAAGCGCGCCCGCGTGTATGCCGAGCTGACGCCGCGCGTACTCGAACTCGCTCAGCTGGCGAAGGCGCAGGGCATCGGTTTCACGATCGATGCCGAGGAATCCGAACGTCTCGAACTGTCGCTCGATGTCATCGGCGGGGCGTTTGCGGACAAGTCGCTCGATGGCTGGGAAGGCTACGGCCTGGCCGTGCAGGCCTACCAGAAGCGCGCGCCCTTCGTGCTGGATTATCTGATCGATCTTGCGCGCACGACCGGACGTCGCATGCCGGTTCGCCTGGTGAAAGGTGCGTACTGGGATTCGGAGATCAAGAAGGCGCAGATGGACGGCCTCGGCGGCTATCCGGTATTCACGCGCAAGCCCAATACGGACGTCAGCTATCTGGCTTGCGCGCGCAAGATGCTCGCCGCGACCGATGCGTTGTACCCGATGTTCGCCACGCACAACGCGCAGACGATCGCCGCGATCCACGCCATGGCGAAAGCCGTCGGCATGCCCGCTTACGAGTACCAGCGCCTGCACGGCATGGGCGATCACCTGTATGCCGAAGTGATCGGCAAGGACCAACTGGCCATTCCCTGCCGTGTTTACGCGCCGGTGGGGTCGCACGAAGACCTGTTGCCCTACCTGGTGCGCCGCCTGCTCGAGAACGGCGCCAACTCCAGCTTCGTCAACCGCATCACCGACGAGAACCTGCCGCCGGCCGAACTCGTCGCCGACCCGGTCGCCACCGTCTCGGGTTTCGATAGCAAACCGCATCCGCGCATTCCGCAGCCGGCCGACATCTTCGGCCCCGAAAGGAAAAATTCCATGGGCGTCAATCTGGCCAACGATCAAGAACTGCAGGCGCTTGCCGACCGCATCAATGCGGCGATCAAGCCCTGGCGCGCCGCGCCGCTGGTACCGGGTTCCAGCAACAGCGGCACCGTCAGCGCGGTGACCAATCCGGCCGACCGCCGCGAGAAGGTCGGCGAGTGGCAGGCGGGCGAAGCCGCGCAGGTCGAACGCGCATTGGTCAATGCGCAGGCCGCCTACGACGGCTGGGACCGCACGCCCGCTGCCGCCCGCGCCAAGATTCTCGAGCACGCCGCCGATCTGATGGAACAGCGCATGCCCGAACTCATGGCGCTGTGCGTGAAGGAAGCCGGCAAGTCGATGTCGGCCTCGGTCGCCGAAGTGCGCGAGGCGGTGGATTTCTGCCGCTACTACGCCCAGCAGGGCCGCAAACTTTTCGGGCACGTCGAAAAGCTGCCGGGTCCGACCGGCGAATCGAACGAACTGCAATTGCATGGCCGCGGCGTGTTCGTCTGCATCAGCCCGTGGAATTTCCCGTTGGCCATCTTCATGGGCCAGGTGACGGCGGCATTGATGGCAGGCAATACCGTCATCGCCAAGCCGGCCGAACAGACGACGCTGATCGCGCATGTCGCGGTGAAGCTGCTGCACGAAGCCGGCGTGCCGGAATCGGTGCTGCAGTTCCTGCCCGGCGACGGCGCCACCGTCGGCGCGGCGCTGACGCGCGATCCGCGCGTGGCCGGCGTCGTGTTCACCGGGTCCACCGAAACCGCCTGGGCCATCAACCGCAGCCTGGCCGCGCGCAATGCGCCGCTGGCGACGCTGATCGCCGAAACGGGTGGCCAGAATGCGCTGATCGCCGACTCTTCCGCGTTGCCCGAGCAGTTGGTCAAGGACGCGATGGTCGCGGCTTTCGACTCGGCCGGCCAGCGTTGTTCCGCCGCGCGCATCCTGTTCGTGCAGAGCGACATCGCCGACAAGGTCATCCACATGTTGTCCGGCGCGATGGACGAACTGGTCGTCGGCGATCCGGCCCTGTTGTCCACCGATGTCGGCCCGGTGATCGACGAAGACGCGCGCGGCATCCTGGTCGCGCATGCCGAGCGCATGGGCAAGGAAGCCAAGCTCATCAAGGAAGTTCCGCTTCCCGGCTCCTGCGCCCACGGCAGCTTCTTCGCGCCACGCGCCTATGAGCTGAAGTCCTTGTCGCAGCTGCAGCGCGAGATATTCGGGCCGGTGTTGCACGTCATCCGTTACGATGCCGCCGATCTCGACAAGGTGCTGGCCTCGATCAACGCGACCGGTTACGGCCTGACGCTCGGCATCCATTCGCGCATCGATGCGACCGTGCAGCACATCGCCAAGTCGGTGCATGTCGGCAACTGTTACGTGAACCGCAACCAGATCGGCGCCGTCGTCGGCGTGCAGCCCTTCGGCGGCGAAGGCCTCAGCGGCACCGGCCCGAAGGCCGGCGGCCCGCACTATCTGCTGAAGTTCGCCAGCGAACGCACGCTGACGATCAACACCACCGCGGCGGGCGGTAACGCTTCGCTGCTGACGCTGGCCGATTGATATTGTTGATGATCGGCCGGGGATACGCCTAGTTCGAGATCTTCGACTCGGTGTTGACCTTGCCGACTTTCCATTGCCCGTTCTCGCGGACGAGCTGGACCTCGCCGGTCATCGCGGCGCCATCCGCTTCTTTGCCGGCGATCTTCAGCGTGGCCTGGTCGCCATTGACGGTGCCGGAAACGATGCGCACCTCCTTGGGCTCCATCGCTTTCACCATCTCGAGCATCTGCGGGAACTCCGGCTTGCCCATGTCGGCGCGCATGCGCGTGGCGTTTTCCTTTTTCACGTGCGCCAGCATGCCGTTGACGTCGCCGGCCAGTGTCGCCTTGCGCAAGGCGAGGTAGGCCTTGCCCGGTTCGCCGCCGCCTGCGGGCAGGGGCTGGCCGGCCGGCTTGGCCGGCGCCGCTACTGCGCCCGGCTTGCCGGGTTTCGCCGCCGCAGCAGCGACAGCGCCCATCGGCAGGTCGAATTGCAGATCGCAGCTGTATTCGTCTTCCTTGAGCTGGAAACGGCCGCTCGCGCGCTTGCTGATCGGCGCGCTGAGTTTCAGGCTGCCGACCTCGTTGCTCGACATCGACTGGTTGGTGCCCGGCGGCAGGTAGAGATAGAACTGCTCCACCAGCTTGGCCGTTTCGTCGAGGCGCAGTCGCAATTCGGCACTGTCCTTGTCGAAGGCATGGCGGGTGATGGCATCCTCGATCTTGTCGACCGGCACCGCATTCATTTCCGTGTGATCGAGCGCGGCCGAAACCAGCCAGATCGTGGCGAACTTCGGGCCCTTCTCGTCGAAGGTGTCGGGGGCCATCGCGGCACGGCCGTCGACGAATCGCACGGGTTTGCCCTTGTAGTTGCACTGGCCGCTGACGGCGGCCCCGGCGCTGGTCACGGCGAACAACAGAGCGAGCGGAAGCAGGCGGGCAGTAGCGTTCATGGCGATGTCCCCTGGGCGAGTCGTTCGCCCGTATCTGCCTGAACGCGGCACGGTCCCGGTAGCGGTCAGGCGGATGCCTCCCTGCCAGGCCGAATCGTGCGCGGCAGGACGCCGGCGCTCTTTCGGAGTGGCCTGGAGCGGATGCTCAGGGCGCGATCAGGTCGGCCAATCGGAAACGGTGCGGATCGCGATACAGCAGGTTGTGCCAGGCCCGGCTGGGCTTGAACGGCTTCCAGCGATTTTCGGCCTGCGCCAGCCGGTCGGCGATGACCCACAGCACCGCCGGATTGGCGCCCATGCCCAGGTGGGTCGCGCTGACTTCGATGTTCTCGGCGATGCGGCTCTCGCGCGCCAGGCTCATGCGCCAGCTGACGATGCCATCGGTCTTGCTCATGATGGACGTCGTCGGCACGCTCGCTTCGCCGCTGACGAGTTCCATCAGACGAGGATCGTCGTGGCGGAACCCGCTGACGAGTTCGAATACGCGCCAGACGTTGGTGCCTTTCGGATGCCCAGTCAGCGGCGAGCCGAGCGTGATCACCTGGCGAATGCGTTCCGGCATGCGCAAGGCCAGCGCATTCGCCATCGCGCCGCCGAGCGACCAGCCGATCAGGCTCACTTTGCGGTCGTGCTTCTTCTGCAGCGCACGCACGCGATCGACCAGGCCTTTGATGACATGGTCGCGCGGGCCGAAGTTCGGTCCCTGATTCCAGGGATAGGCGGCGTAGCCGAGATGTTCGAGGAAATGCCGGAGCGGGCGCGTGCTGGTATCGCCGGCGGCTAGCCCGGGCAGCACCAGCACCGGATGTCCGTCGCCGCGCGGCGCTTGTTTCAACAAGGGCCAGGCGAGGGCGAACGAGGCCCATTCGAAGATCGCGCGTCCTTCCATCGCCATCAACAGGGCCGAAGGCGGCTTGAGGGTTTCGTGCGTGGCGGGGCGACGGCGACCGGCTGGCTTCATGCGGAAAGAGCTTCGGAAAGTTGGCGCGCGGACGCGGCGATGGCATTGGCCAGGCGCTCGGGGCGCTCGATCGCGTCCGAGCAGGTCGTCAGGCCGAACTCGAGCGAGCCGGCATAGCTTTGTACGGTGATGTTCAGCGCGAGCCCGTGCGTGACGATGGAGACCGGATAGTAGTGCCGCAGGCGCGCGCCGGCGAGATACAGGTCCATCGGCGGACCGGGTACGTTCGAGATCGCGATGTTCGCCAGTGGAGGCAGGCGTTCGGCGATGCGGCCGCGGCGCCACAATCGCGATAGCCCGGTCGCCCACAACGGCGCCGCCAGGCCGGGGAAATCCGTCGGGATCAGGTCCTTGACGCTCGCGACGCGCTGCTTGATCTGCGCGGTCGAAGCGTGGATCGCGCGCAGGCGTTGCAAGGGGTCGGCGACATCGGTGGCCAGCGAACACTGCACCATCGAAACCTGGTTGTTCACGTCCTGGTTACCGCTTTCGCGCAGCGATACCGGCATCGCTGCGACCAATGGCTTGCGCGGCAGTTGTCCCGAATTCGACAGCAGTTCGCGGACAGCGCCGGCGCAGACGGCGAGCACGATGTCGTTGAGGCTGACGCCGGCCGTGCGTGCCATGCGTTTGCAATCCTCCAGCGGGAGCGACATGGCGGCGAAGCCGCGGCCCGGACCGATCTGCCGGTTCCAGGGCGTGCGTGGAGCGAGCAATAGGTTTTCGCGCAGGCTGCCGGCCAGGCGCGCTGCCTGGCCGAGGCTGCCCGCGAGCTTGAATGTCGCCGGCACGGCACGCAGCAGTTTGGCGAATTGACCGAGACTGGCGCGGCCTGCCGTGCTGGCCAGGTCGCGTCGTCGCACGCGTTCGTTCGCCGTCTTCGAAGGCGGCTTGCTCGTCTTGCGACGGGCCGGCGAGGGTTCGATGTCCAGCAGGGCCTGCGCCAGCGCGATACCGCCCTGGCCATCGAGCAAGGCGTGATGCACCTTGGAATAGAGCGCGACTAGTCCGCCTTCGACATTGTCGATCACGACGAAACGCCATAGCGGCTCGTCGCGCGGCAAGGACTCTGCATGCAATCGGCCGACCAGGCGCATCAGGCATTGCCGTGTTCCGCGTCCCGGCAGGCGACGGCGTCGCAGATGACGACGCAAGTCCAGCGTTTCGGCTTCGCTCCAGAGCGGATGGCCGATGTCCAGGGGCGCTTCGTGTAGCACGCGACGAAGCGCGGGCGCGCGCGGCAAGCGCTGGGCGACATGCGCGAGCAGCGCATCGTGGAAATCGTAATTGCGGCGTTTCGGCGGCTCGATGAGCATCAGGCTGCCGACGTGCATCGGCGTTCCCGCCGCTTCCAGGTAAAGGAAACCGGCATCGAGGCCGCTCAAGGGGATCAGGCGCTTCGGCATGCCTGCCGAAGATACGCCGTTTCCGGGCAGTTACGTCGGCTAATGGCGGTTACGTGCGCGAGCGCACATCCGCGGAGCGCCGGATGCCGGACTGCGACCGGAAAAGCTCAGAGGTCCTGCTGGTAACGCACGTAGGGCACGCGGCCCTCGTCCTTCTTGTTGCCGGACGATGCGTCCGGAAGCGTGAAGGGGTTCTTGCCGCGGGTGACGATGTTGTCGGCGCCGACCGTGACTTTCGCGCGCCACGGCGTACGCCAGGTCATGCCCGCGCCGACCGAACTGTAGCGATCGCCCTGTCCGGGGACTTCGATCACCTGACCGCTGATTTCGCCGCCGAAATTGCCGCTGCCGGCCGAGAGGTTCAGGCTGCCCTTGTTCCACTCCGGCGGCAGGCCGCCCGGCAATTGACCCGCCGGAATCAGTCGCGCCCGCGCCACGGTGCCGCCGATGCTGACCCAACCTTGCGAACCGATCTTCACCTGGCCGACGAGGCTGGCATTGCGCTGGTCGATGCTGGCGGTCTCGCCACCCAGCAAGCTGTTCAACAGTCGCTGATCGATCGCCTGGTTGCCCAGCGATGCGCTGCTGTTGCCGAAGGTATCGCGACGCGTGCCCAGGCCGGCATCGAGCTGGGAGCCGCTGCGCCGCAACTGCAGCAGCGCCTGCGAACTCGTGCTGCTGCCCGGCGCGAAGGTCGACGGGCCATTGAAATCGGTCAGCATGCATTGGCCGGCGAGGGCGCCGACACTGGTCACCGAGCTGCCGCTGCACAACACGCCGACGCCGGGATTGGCTTCGAAGGACAGGCCGGCGCGCAACTGCAGGCCGTTGCCGAAATCGAGCCAGCGATTCGGCGTGGCAGCGGGCCTGATGACGCGTTGCGAAGGCAGCGCCGGCAGCGAGGAAGGTTCGATCAGGAGCAGGGCCGAGATCTGCCCGTTCTGATTGTTGACCACCGGCAACACGGTCGTGCCGGTGGCGGGATTGTGCGTCGTCTGGGCATGCGCAGCCATCGCCGTAACGGCGAACAGCAGACAGGCAGTGAGGCGGCGCATCATTCTCGTGATCTCGGCAATCCGGTGAGGGTGACGGATAGAACTCCGGTCGGGGCAAAAGTTCCCTTGGCTGGAGTCGCCTTTTACAGGAATTTAACCAAAAATCGGCCCGATTTCCAGTGGCTTACTGCAGGCGCTCGGAGCCCGGGGCGTTGGCCTCGGGGGCATGGAACAGGGCTTCGATCTGTTCCTGGCTGAACACATAGCCCTGGCCGCAGAAGTCGCAATGGACCTCGGCCATACCGGATTCGGCCGAGGCACGGGATTCCTCCGCCCCCAGGCTGCGCAGGACGTCCTCCACCCGGGCCCGGGAACAGGAGCAGGCAAAGCTCAGCGGCGCCTGCTGCAGGATCCGGACCTGCTCCTCGTGGAAGAGGCGCCAGAGCAGGGTTTCGCCGGACAGGGCCAACAGCTCGCCCGGCCCCAGGGTGTCGAACAGGGCGCCATTGCGCCGCCAACCGTCGGTATCTCCATGGCCTTCAGGGAGTTGCTGCAGCATCAGGCCGGCAGCGCGCTCGCCGTCCGCGGCCAGCAGGAGTCGGGTCGGCAGCTGTTCGGATTGGCCGAAATAGTTTTCGAAGGCCTGGGCCATCTGGTCGGCGGCCAGATCGACCAGACCCTGGTAGCGCTGCAACTCGCGCCCGCCCACCGGCTGGTTCTCGATCGTGATCGCCAGCAGCGACCCCTCGCCGAACGCGCGCGGCGTCAGGGGTTCGGGCAGCGGCTCCTCGTAGCGAGCGATGCCGCGCAGGGTGCCGGCGGACGTGCATTCGGCGAACAGCGTGCGAAGTGCGCCGGTACCACGCAACTGCACGCTCAGGCGACCTTCCACTTTCGCGTGGCCGGTGAATAGCGCCGCGGCCGCGCAGGTCTCGCCCAGCTTCTGCGCGACCGCGGTCGGGTAGGGGCTGCGCTCGAGGATATTGCGCCAAGTCTCGTCGAGATGGACAAGCACGCCACGCACGCCGGAGCGCTCGAGCATGAATCGGGTCAGCGTGTCGCGGTCGGCGACCGCAGGCTGGGAATCGGACATCGGCAAAACCTGTTGGATGGGTCAGAATCGGCGCAACGCGCCTTCGCATGGACCTTTATATGGTGATTCCCGCCCGTTTGCGCAAGCCGTTGGCGGCACTGGCCGCGATGCTGCCCTTGGTTGCCGTGGCCGGCGACTTCGAGGACCTGGTCGCGGCCGAACGTGCGTTCGCGGCCGATTCGGTCGCGCGCAATACGCGCGATGCCTTTCTCGCGGCGCTGGCGCCGGATGGGGTCGTGTTCGCGCCGGGCCCAGCGTCGGGCAAGCTCGTCTGGGAAGCGCGAACCGCTACGACGGCCAAACTCGAATGGGCGCCGGAATGGGCGGAGGTCTCGGCCGGCGGCGATTTCGGCTACACCAGCGGCCCCTGGCGCTACACGCCCGAAGGAAGCGACAAGCCCACCGTGTTCGGGCACTACCTGTCGGTCTGGCAGAAACAGGCGGACGGGCAATGGAAAGTGCTGGTCGATCACGGCATCAGCCATGCCGAGCAGCCGATGCCGGACAAGGTGGTACGGCGCGGTTCGATCAGCGCAGGCGCCGCGCCGCTCTGGCCGGTAGGCATGGCGGAATTGCGCAAGGCCGATCTGGTCGCGCCGGGCCTGGTGACCGACAGCATGATCGCCTCGGACTTCCTGCGCCTGCGCAACGGCCGTCTGCCGGATTCGCGTGGCGAAGGCGAAGCGATTCCCGCGCCTATCGCCGGTCGCGTCGAATCCGTGGCGGTGATCGCCAAGGCAGGCGATATGGCGGTGACCTGGGGCGGCGGAAAAGGCGAGCCGAGCTGGTTGCGCATCTGGCGTCGGCCGGTCGCCGGCGATCCGCCCGGGTTAGGATGGCGCCTCGCGGTGGACATGAGTCAGGCCGCTCCCACCACTGGCGATTGAATGTCCGCTTCCCGATCGCGCCGTCGGCGCCTGTTGCGATGGTTGTTCCTCTGGCTGCCGCTCGCCTTCGTGATTTTCACGTCCTTGCAGGTGTTGGTCCTGCGCTGGGTGCCGCCCCTCGGCAGCGCTTTCATGGCCGACCGGCAATTCGAAGCCTGGGTGGCCGGCGATTGGCGGTTCCGGCCGGCGTACAACTGGCGCGCGCAGTCCTCCATCGCGCGCTGCCTTCCCATTTCGCTGGTCGCGGCCGAGGACCAGAAGTTCCCACAGCACAACGGCTTCGATTTCGAAGCGATCGACAAGGCGATGGCGCACAACAAGCGCGGCGGCAAGGTGCGCGGCGCCAGCACGATCAGCCAGCAGCTGGCCAAGAACCTGTTCCTGTGGAGCGGGCGCAGCTATGTGCGCAAGGGACTCGAAGCCTGGTACACCGTGCTGATCGAATTGTTCTGGCCCAAGCAACGCATTCTCGAGGTATACGCGAACATCGTGGAGTTCGGCGATGGCGTGTACGGCGCCGAAGCGGCCTCGCGGCGTTTCTTCGGAAAGTCTTCCTCGGCCCTGTCGTCGGGCGAATGCGCGCGTCTCGCCGCCGTGCTTCCGAACCCGAAGAAATACAGCGCGCAGAAGCCCGGGCCCTATGTCCAGCGGCGCGCCCGCTGGATCGAGCGACAGGTCCGCCGGCTCGGCGGTCCGGCCTACCTGGCCGAAGCCACGCGTTGAGCAGGGCTCGATCGGCGGCGGATCGCCGGCTTGTCGCCCCGGTGTTCCCGGCTACCATCGCAGCATGAGTGATCCGATGCTGACTATCGTCGTCCCGGCTTTCAACGAGCAGGAGGCCTTGCCCGCATTGCATGCGCGCCTGGCGCCGGTGCTCGACGGCCTGGATCTCCGCGCGCGCGTGCTCTATGTCGACGACGGCAGCCGCGACGACACCTGGGCTGTATTGCAGGAGATCGCGCAACGCGATCCGCGCGTGTCGGCGTTGCGGCTGGCGCGCAACTTCGGCAAGGAGCTGGCATTGACGGCTGGGCTCGATCGCGTGGAAGAGGGCGCGGCGCTGGTGCTCGATGCGGACGGACAGGATCCGCCCGAGTTGATCCCGCAGTTCGTCGCTCGCTGGCGCGAAGGGCACGATGTCGTGTACGGCCGACGCGTCGCCCGCGAGGGCGACAGCTGGTTCAAGCGTGCGACCGCCGCGATGTTCTATCGCGTCATCAACGGCCTGTCGCAGACGCCGGTGCCGGCCGACGCCGGCGATTTCCGCCTGGTGTCGCCACGGGCGCTGGAAGCCTTGCGCGGCCTGCGCGAACGGCAGCGATTCATGAAAGGCCTGTTCGCCTGGGTCGGTTTCCGGCAGGTCGAAATCCCCTATCGCCGCGAGGCGCGCCTGGCGGGACGCAGCAAGTACAGTTACTGGAAACTGTGGAATTTCGCCCTCGAAGGCATCACCAGTTTTTCCACCATGCCGCTGCGCGTCGCCACCTATCTCGGCCTGTCGGCCTCGCTGACGGCCTTCGCTTACGGCGCCTGGATCGTCGCCAAGACCCTGCTCTGGGGCGAGAACGTCCAGGGTTGGCCGACGCTGATGGTGGTGATCCTCTTCCTCGGCGGCGTACAGCTGATGGCGTTGGGCGTGATCGGCGAGTATCTGGGCCGCCTGTACCTCGAAGCCAAGCAGCGACCGCTTTATCTGGTCAGCGAGTTCCGACCCGCGCCCTGAACCCTGTCGCTTCCTTGCTACGCGGGTCGCGCCGGCTTGCCCGCATGGGTTTATGATGGCCGCGAAAGCTCCAGCCAGGAGGGCGTATGCGCAAGGTCAGCCATATCCTCGACAGCAAGGGTCGCCGGGTCATCTCTGTGCCGCAGGAAGCGCCGGTGCTGGAAGTGATCCGCTTGATGGCCGAGCATCACATCGGCGCGGTGCTGGTGATGCGCGGGCCGGAACTGATCGGCATCGCCACCGAACGCGACTACGCCCGCAAGGTCATCCTGCAGGGGCGCTCGTCGGCCGAAACACCAGTAAGCACCATCATGTCCAGCCCGGTGGTCTGCGTTTCGCCCGAAGACAGCATCACCGCCTGCATGGAGCTGGTGACCGAACGCCGCATCCGCCATCTGCCGGTCAGGGAGGGCGATGCGGTCGTCGGCCTGATTTCGATCGGCGATCTGGTGCGCATGGTCATCGAAGAGCAGCAGCAGGAAATCCAGCAACTTCAGCAGTACATCGCCAGCTGAACCGGCCCCTGCGGTTGGCGCCGGGGGTCCCGGGCATGGGAAGATGGCGCGGTTTGCCGTCCCGCCGTCCCCGATGATCATCTCGCACCAGCATCGTTACATCTTCTTCGCGGTACCCAAGACAGGAACCCATTCGATCCGTCACGCCCTGCGTGCGGGAATGGGCGAGCAGGACCTGGAGCAGGTCGGCCTGTTCGTGAAGAAGCGCTTCCCTTTCCCCGAGTTCGCCAACATCCAGCACGGGCATATCAGCGCGCGCGAGATCCGGCCGGTGCTTGGCGAAGAGGTGTACGGCAGCTACCTGAAATTCGCTTTCGTGCGCAATCCTTTCGACCGATTCGTGTCCTACTGCGCCTTCATGGCGCGCGACACGAACTACATGGACGTGGCGCCGGTGCAGTTCATGAAGCACGTGATACGCGTGCTCAAGCCGGTCAACGAAATGCTCTACCGGCCGCAGCACAGCTTCCTGACCGACGCCGACGGTCGCCTGGCGATGGACTTCGTCGGGCGCAACGAGACGATGCAGGCTTCCTACGACGAGGTCTGCCGCCGCCTGGGCATGCCCTCGGCGGTGCTGGAAAAGGTGAACAGCTCCAAACACCGGCCCTGGCAGGAGTATTACGATAAGGAACTGGTCGGCTGGGTGGGCGAGCTGTACCAGAAGGATCTCGAGATGTTCGACTACCGGTTCGAATGATCATGTACGCCAATCCGCGCAAGACCACTTCCGTCAAATACCTCGGTCCGATCGAACTCGGCAGCCTGGTCGAGGACGTGCTGGCCATCCCGCAGGACGTGTGGGACCAGGAAAACACCGACAAGCCGAACCGGTTCGAGGCGCTCGACAAGACCCAGCACATCGTTTTCCGCTTCGTGAACAAGCTCAACGACTGGCGCGAGTCGCACGATCGGCCGATGTGGGCCGCATGGAAGGATCGTCTGTTGCCGGTGATCGAACAGGCGACGCGGCCGTATGGCTACGCCAACGGCGGCTTCCCGCGCATCATGCTGGCGCGCATGGCCCCGGGCGGCATCATCCACCCGCATACCGATGCCTCGCCGTCGGCGAAATGGCCGCACAAGATCCACGTGCCGCTGACCACCAACGACAAGGTGCGTTTCTACATCAAGCCGCAGACCTACCACTTCAAGGTCGGCGAAGCGGTCGAGGTCAACAACCTGGACGTGCACGCGGTCGCCAACGAAGGCGCCAGCCATCGCATCCACCTGATCTTCGAGTATTTCGACCGCGACCAGCCGAGCTGGCTCGACGCCCAACCCGCGGCCTGAGCCTGACTCGCCTCAGGCGACCTTGGTCAGCACCTGCATGCTGACGGCGACGAAATGGCAGATGCTGCCGCCCAGCACGAACAGATGCCAGATCGCGTGCGCGTAGCGGCGTTCGCTCATGTAGAAGACGGTGCCCAGCGTGTAGGACAGGCCGCCGGCCAATAGCCACAGCATCGTCGCCGTCGGCACCAGCTGCAGGAAGGGTTTGATCGCCGTGATCACCATCCAGCCCATGCCCAGGTAGATCAGGGTCGAAGCGCCCTTGAACCGGCCGGTGAAGAACAGTTTGAACACGATGCCGAGCGCCGCCAGCGACCAGATGGCCGCGAACAGCCACCAGCCGCCGTGGCCGCGCAGGCTGATGAGCGTGAACGGCGTGTAGGTGCCTGCGATTAGCAGGAAGATGCAACAGTGGTCGAGTACCTTCAGCCGGGATTTCGCGCCCAGGTGCGGCGTGAAGTGGTAGAGCGTGGAGGCCAGGTAGAGCAGGGCCAGCGAAGTGACGAATACGATGGCGCCGGCCAGTTGCCAGCCGTTTCCGCGCAGCGAGGCGAGCGTGATCAGCACGGCGCCCGCCATCAGGCTCAGCAGGAAGCCGATGCCGTGGCTCGCGCCGTTCCAGATCTCTTCGCGCCAGTCGTGGGTTTCTTCCATCACTCTCGATTTCTCCGCCAGCGCATCAGACTGCCTGCACCGGACCGAGCCGGCACTCTAAACGACCTTGCTTTCGAGCAGGTCCGATGGTTCGACTTCGAGGCGTTCGCGCGTGGCATCGGTGCGAGCCCAGAACGGCCGACGGAGGCGACCGCTGCGATGCGCGCGCCACCCGAACCAGGCGGGCGAGCGATGTGCACAGGACTACCGTCAGGACCGAAGCTTCGGCACCGAATTCGCCGCCGCTGAGCCAGGTCGGGCCCGACAGGGTGGCATCGAGCCAGCCCCGTTGTTCGATACCGGAGACCGGGATGCCGAGCAGCGGGCCCTGGGTGAAGTTCCAGGCGGCGTGCAGGCCGATGCAAAACCACAGCGATCGCGTCCACGCGTAGGCGAAGCCGAGCAGCAGGCCGGCTTCGACGGCGATCGCGATCGAACTCCAGGTCGTCGCATTCGGATTGGCCAGGTGCATGCCGCCGAAGATGGCCGCGGAAAGAACCAGCGCTGCCCAACTGCCAAGTCCGTCCTCGACGACGCGGAACAGTACGCCGCGCACGATGATTTCTTCGGTGATGCCGGGCAACAGTCCGAGCACGACCAGAGGCGCGAGCAGTTCGACGCTCTCGTTCATGCCATGCACGCGATAGGCGCCGAACGCGGCCAGCAGTGCTGCGGCTGCCAGCATGAGGCCCATGCCCACCAGCCAGCCGATGCCAGCCAGCGGCAGTTTTCTCGGCGACAGCTCCGAAACTTTCCTGCCTTCGATGACGCGGACCATCAACCAGTACGCGAGAGCGATGGGAACGAGCGAGCGGAGCGAGTAGCGCCACAGCTCCGCGCCGTCCATGCGCACGAGTTCGCTCATCGTCATCTTCGGAGGCGGCAATAGCCGATACATCAATGCGTAGAGGCCAAAGGCAAGCAGCGAAAACAACAGGATTCGGCTGATCGGGTTGCGCAGGATGCGCAACCACACGGGTGTGGCGGCCGTGGCGTCGATCATGGTTTTTTCCTGTGGACGTTGGCGCTGTCGTTCATGTCGGCTTCGTCGGCATGGAAGCTGTGCAGCAGGCGATGCACGATGGGCGCGAAGGTGATGCCGGCGATGGCCAGCACGGCCAGGCCGGAGTAAAGCGCGTAGATGCCGGCGAAAATCTTTCCGGCCTCGCTACGCGGCGACCATAACGGCCCCATGCCGGACAGGATCATCGATGCATTCAGGAAACTGTCGATCCATCCAAGGCCTTCCAGGGCGTGGTAACCGAGCATGCCGACGGCCAGCGAGATCAACACCAGCAGCAGCCCGATCAGGGCGCTGAGCAGCATGCGGCGGACGAAGGCCGGCCAGCTCAGCAAGGCGTGATGCTTCTTCTCGAAACGCGGCAGCATCGGCTCAGAACTTCCCGCCGTCGACGTCTTTCAGGAAGCCGATCAACCCGGCCATGTAGGTCTCCTGGTCGTCGTACAACGCGAGGTGGCTGCCTTCCGGGCAATACAGATAGCGCCCGTGCGGGAACTGTTTCGACATCCATTCCATGTGCGCCGGATCCATCGTGTCGTAGCGTGCGCCGATGACCAGGGTGGGTACGCGGATGTCCTTGAGTTGTGCGCTGCGGTTCCAGTTCACCAGCTTGCCGCTGGCGCCCATTTCGCTCGGGCCCTGCATCGGAACGTAGATGTCCTTGTTCAGGTGCGAGAAGCCGCGCATCACCGGTTCGGGCCATTGCTCGGGCGGCATGCGCAGGAAATGCTTGGTGTAGAAGTTCGGGATCAGCAGTTCTTCGTAGCGCGGATTGGCGTAGTCGCCCTTGGCCTCGATCGCCAGCACTTCCTTCAGGACCGCTGGATCCATCTGCGGCATCAGCACTGTCTTCGCGTACTCGTTGTAGGCGGGGATGCTCGACATCATGTTCGAAACGATCAGGCCCTTGAGATGGTCCTGGTGCTTGAGCGCGTATTCGATGCCCAGCAGGCCGCCCCAGGACTGGCCGTAGAGGTAGAAGTTTTGCTTGTCGAGCTTCAGCGCCTGGCGCACCTGCTCGACCTCGTCGACGAAGCGGTCGATCTCCCAAAGCGAGGGCTCTTTCGGCTGGTCGCTGTAGGTGGAGCCCAGCTGGTCGTAGTAGTAGTACTCGATGCCCTCGCCGGGGAAATAGCTGTCGAAGGCTTCGAAAATCTCGTGCGTCGCCGCCGGGCCGCCGTGCAGCAGCAGGACCTTGATGCGCGGGTTGTTGCCGATGCGCTTGGTCCAGACGCGGAACTTGCCCTTCGGCGTGTCGATCGGAATCATCCGTACGCCGCCGGACAGCACGTCGTCGCGGCCGCTGCTGTCGAAGTAGGCGTTCGGCGTCGTTGTCGGCATCGCCGGCGGCTTCGCGGCCTGCGATTCGTCCGGTCCCGGCAGGCTGAAAGTGCAGCCCGCCAGGAGAGCCGCACTCGAGGCGGCGATCAGGACGAATCTGCACAGCCCTGTGGTCCAGCGGCCAACGTAAGCGCCGCCCGCGAGTTCGATATCGGGTTTCATGCCGGTCTCCAGGAAGTCGGGTGTCCGCGTGCTGTACGAAGCCCGGAACCCGATCGGATGCTCGATGCCTTTCCTAGCATCGATGGAGCATGGCAGAGGGTCGGGAAGCCGGCAACCGACCCTTGGCGGTCAGTCCAGGGATTGCGCGTGCGCGTGTTCGCGCGTGGCCGCGAAGACCAGATCGGGCCAGCGCTCTTCGGTCAACTGCAGGTTCACGCGCGTCGGCGCCAAGTAGACCAGCTCGCCGGCGGCATCGATCGCCAGGTTGATCGCGGCTTTCTCGCGGAACTCCTCCAGCTTTTTCGCATTGTCGCCGCGCACCCAGCGCGCGGTGGCGACGGTCACCGGTTCGAAAATGGCGTCGACGCCGTATTCGTCCTTCAGGCGATAAGCCACCACGTCGAACTGCAGCATGCCGACGGCACCGAGAATCAGGTCGTTCGACATCAGCGGCCGGAAGAACTGCGTCGCGCCTTCCTCGCTGAGCTGGGCCAGGCCCTTCTGCAACTGCTTGAGCTTGAGCGGATCGCGCAGGCGCGCGCGGCGGAAGAGCTCGGGGGCGAAGTTCGGGATGCCGGTGAAACTGATCGATTCGCCGGCGCTGAAACTGTCGCCGATGGAGATCGTGCCGTGGTTGTGCAGGCCGATGACGTCGCCCGGATAGGCGGTTTCGACGATCTCGCGGTCGCTGGCCATGAAGGTCAGCGCGTTGGCGAGCTTCTGCTCCTTGCCGCTGCGCACGTGGAAGGCCTTCATGCCGGCCTCGTACTTGCCCGAGCACACGCGCAGGAAGGCGACGCGGTCGCGATGTTGCGGGTCCATGTTCGCCTGGATCTTGAACACGAAGCCGGAGAAGCTCTCCTCTTCAGGCGCGACTTCGCGCCCGGTGGTCGCGCGCGGCTTCGGCGGCGGGGCGTGTTCGACGAAGAAATCGAGCAGCAGCTGCACGCCGAAGTTGTTGACCGCCGAGCCGAAGAAGACGGGCGTCTGCTGGCCAGCCAGATACTTGGCGATGTCGAAGGGATGCGACGCGCCCTCGACCAGTTCGAGTTCCTCGCGCACCTCGGCCAGCATCTCGGCGCCGATGCGCTCTTCCACGCCGGGCGCATCGAGCGAGGGGAAGATCGTCGAGTCCTGTCGGGTGAAATTGCGGCCCGGCTCGAACAGATGCACTTCGCCGGTCAGCAGATGCACGACGCCCTTCAGGCGCTTGCCCATGCCGATCGGCCAGGTCACGGGCGCGCACTGGATGCCGAGCACCGATTCGACTTCGTCCAGCAGCTCGATCGGGTTCTTGCCTTCGCGGTCGAGCTTGTTGATGAAGCTCATGATCGGCGTATCGCGCAGGCGGCAGACTTCCATCAGCTTGATCGTGCGCTCCTCGACGCCCTTGGCGACGTCGATGACCATCAGGGCCGAGTCCACGGCCGTCAGCACGCGATAGGTGTCCTCGCCGAAGTCGGCGTGGCCCGGCGTGTCGAGCAGGTTGACGATGCGGCCCTCGTACGGGAACTGCATCACCGACGATGTGACCGAGATGCCGCGCTCCTTTTCCAGCGCCATCCAGTCCGAGGTGGCGTGGCGCGCGGCCTTGCGGCCCTTGACCGAGCCGGCCATCTGGATCGCGCCTCCGAACAGCAGCAGTTTCTCCGTCAGCGTGGTCTTGCCGGCGTCGGGGTGGGAAACGATAGCGAAGGTGCGGCGGCGATGGGTTTCGCGCAGGTGCTCGGACATGGGACGGCGGCGCGGAACGCGCGAGGGGACTCTGGGAAGGCGCGATTGTAGCAGGCGAAACTGTTGCGACCGCCGTATCGCCGCCCTTCAACGCCCCGGCAGCGGCAGGTAACCCTGGGGGCCGACCATGCGGAACGGGATCGACGCCAACGTCATGCCGCCGTTGACCTGCACGCTGAAGTGCAGGTGCGGCCCGGAGGAATAGCCGGTGTTGCCGCTGTAGGCGATCAACTGGCCGAGCTCGACCCGTTCGCCCACGCGCACGAGTACGCCGTTCTCCTGCAGGTGCGCGTACAGGCCCATGCTGCCGTCGTCGTGCAGGATGCGGATGAAGTTGGCGCGGTCGACATACTTCTCGCGGTTCGTACCGCCGCGATCGAATCCGTTCTCGGCCTGCATGACGATGCCGCCGCGGGCGGCGAGAACCGGCGTGCCGACCGGAACGATCAGATCGACGGCGTAACGGTTCTGCACGTCGTTGTGCGAGAAGCCGCCATGGAAATCCTGGCCCAGTTGCCAGTCGCTGTTTTCGTCCACCGGCAAGGCGTACGACACTTCATCGACGCGCGCCTTCGGGTCGCCCGGGACGATGATCATGTTCACGCCGTAGTACGCGCCGGGGCCGGTGCCGTCGACGCGGCTGACCAGCACGCGGGTACGCGCGGCGATCAGTTGCCGCAGCGGCAGCTCGGGCAGGAAGCGTACGTCCACGGCGTCGAAGGCGCGCAATTCGACCTGCACCGGGCCGGCGAGCCGGTTGCTGACGTAGATGTCGGTCGCATCGCCGTTCGGCACGAGTTCGAGTTCGGCCAATGAATCGGCCTCGGTGGGCGCGATCGTGGAGCGGATCGAACCGGCGCCCACGCGGGCGTCGACCCGGGCCGCATGATCTCGCGGTGCGGCGGGCGGGTTGAGATACAGGGCGCCGGCGATGCCGACAGCCGCCAGGGTCAGGAGAGCCGGGGGGAGCCTCATGGCGCAAGTATGCGTCGAACCGGTCCCGAAGGGCCATACGCAAACGCATCTCTTCATCGCGATGAAAGTGTTGACAGAAACGATCGGTGATCGATATGCTTGCTCCGCAATCCATCCAGACCGGCAGAGGGACAGGCCCGATGACGCCGGGGCAACCGACAACGGAGCAATCCGTTGGCAAGGTGCCAACTCCTGCGGCGGGCTTCGGCCCACCGGCAGATGGAACGCATGCGACGAGGCCTTGGCTTCGCCGCGGCGTCTGCTGTCGCGTTCCGCAAGAGCTGGGTGATCCACGATCCCCTGCGGAGACCGACATGAGTTTCATCGACGACCGACACGCTGCCGCTGCCGTCTGCAACCTCCCCTCCTATGCTGAAACGGCCTCGCACTCCGGGCGTGCCGTGTTTCGGCGTGCGCAGTCCTTGCGCCATGCCGGCGAACGCGAGGTTCGCATCGCGTGCGAATGGCAGGGGCCGTCCTGGGCCCCGGCCATCGTCGTTGCCGGCGGCATTTCGGCGCATCGCCATGTCGCGTCCAGCCAGGCCTATCCCGAGCCCGGCTGGTGGGAGGAGCAAGCCGGGCCGGGCAAGGCGCTGGACACGGACCGCTATCGCCTGGTCGCCATCGACTGGATCGGTGGCGACGGCAGCCTCGATGCACCGATCGACAGTAGCGACCAGGCCGATGCGATCGCTTTCGTGCTCGATCGCCTCGGCATCGTGCGCATCGCCGCCTTCGTCGGCTGCTCTTATGGCGCGATGGTCGGACTGCAGTTCGCCGTGCGCCATCCGGAAAGGCTGTCCCGCCTCGTGGCGATCAGCGGCGCCGACCGGCCGCATCCGTTCGCGACCGCCTGGCGTGAACTGCAACGGCGCATCGTCGATCTCGGCAGCAGCGAAGGCGGTAGACGCGAAGCCCTGTCGCTCGCTCGCCAGTTGGCCATGCTGAGCTATCGCACGCCGGAAGAATTCGCCGAGCGTTTCGACGCCCCCGTGGCGCTGATCGGCGACCGGGCCCGCGGCGCGGCGCGCGACTATCTCGAAACCTGCGGCCAGCGCTACGTGGCGAAGACATCCTCGACCGCGTTCCTGCGGCTGTCGGAATCGATCGACCTGCATGCGGTGGATGCCGCGCGGATCACGGTGCCGACGGAACTGGTCGCGATAGAAGAGGACAGGCTGGTGCCGGTCGAGACCTTGCAGGCGCTGGCCGAACGCCTGGGCTCGCGATGTCGCTTGCATCGCCTGCGCTCGTCTCGAGGCCACGACGCTTTCCTCGCCGAGCCCCAACGCATTGCCGGCGTGTTGAACGATGCGCTGCGCGGAGCCGCCGCATGAGCCGCCAATCCGCTACCACTCTGGCCGTGCGTGCCGGCATCGACAGCGACGTGGCGTACGGCGCGGTCGTGCCGCCGATCGTACTGTCGAGCAATTTCAGCTTCGCCGGATTCGGACAGAAGCGTAAGTACGACTACACGCGCAGCGGCAACCCGACGCGCGACCTGCTGGCCGACGCGCTGGCGGAGCTGGAAGGCGGTGCCGGCAGCGTCGTGACGGCCACCGGCATGGCGGCGGTGACCCTCGTGCTGGCCTTGCTGGAACCCGGCGATACGCTGGTCGTACCGCACGACTGCTACGGCGGCAGCTGGCGTCTTTTCAATGCTCTGGCGACGAAGAACCATTTCCGCCTGCTGACCATCGATCTGACGGAACCGCGCGCGTTGGCCGCTGCGCTGGCCGAAAATCCGAAGATCGTCTGGATCGAAACGCCGTCCAACCCTCTGCTTCGCGTTACCGACATCCGCTTCGTCGCCGAGTCGGCGCATCGCGTCGGCGCCCTGGTCGTTGCCGACAACACCTTCCTGTCGCCGGCGCTGCAGACGCCGATCGCGCTTGGCGCCGATCTGGTCGTGCATTCGACGACGAAATACATCAACGGCCATAGCGATGTCGTTGGCGGCGCCGTCATCGCCGCCGACGCGGCCCTGCACGAACGCCTGGTCTGGTGGGCGAACGCATTGGGCTTGACCGGAAGTCCGTTCGACAGCTTCCTCACGCTGCGCGGGCTGCGCACGCTCGGCGCTCGTCTGCGCGTGCATGAGGAAAACGCGATTGCGTTGGCCGAACTCGCGATTGCCCACCCCGCCGTGCGCGCCGTGCATTACCCGGGCCTGGCACAGCATCCGGGGCACGCGCTGGCAGCGCGCCAGCAGCGCGGTTTCGGCGCGATGCTGTCGATCGAACTAGATGGCGGCGTCGAGGCGGTGAAGCGCTTCCTCGACGGTCTGTCCTGCTTCACGCTGGCCGAATCGCTCGGCGGCGTGGAGAGCCTGGTCGCGCATCCGGCAACCATGACGCACGCAGCGATGAGCGCGGAAGCACGGCGGGCGGCCGGCATCGGCGACGGTCTGCTGCGATTGTCGGTCGGCATCGAGGCCCTCAACGACCTCGCCGACGATCTGTTGTCGGCGCTGGCGCGGGCCGAAGCCAGCGCCGATCGCTGCCGCGAGAAACAGGCGTGAGCGCGCTGCTGCAGTCGCGCGCCTCGGGCGTGCATCGTCGCAAGGTGGCCTTGCTGGGCACCGGCACCGTTGGCACGGCATTGCTGGCACGCTGGGCACGGCTGCAACGCGCTTCGTCGTTGGGCGACTTCGATCTGCAGGAGGTGCGCAATACGCGCTTGCGCTGGAAATCGGCTGCTGGCTTGGACGCAGCGGCCCTGGTCGCGACGGCGCCGGCGCCCGCGCGAGAAGATGCTTTCGATGCTCCTGCCCTGGGCGAAGGCGGCATCGTCATCGATGCTACCGCCAGCGACGACACGGCGGCGCAGCATGCCGCGTGGCTGGCGGCAGGACTGCACGTCGTGACGGCGAACAAGTCGGGCATCGGCGGCGAATTCGCGCGCTACCGCGCCATCACGCGTCATTCTGATCGCTACGGCGACAGCGCGACCGTGGGTGCCGGTCTGCCGCTGTTGCGCAGTCTGCGCGAGTTGCGCGCAGGCGGCGACGAGGTCATCGCCATCGCCGGCGTGCTGTCGGGGTCGTTGGCATGGCTGTTTCATGCCTACGACGGCATGCGACCGTTTTCGGCGCTGGTGCGTGAGGCCGGGCGCCTCGGCTACACCGAGCCCGACGCTCGCCTCGACCTGTCGGGCGAAGACGTTCGCCGGAAATTGCTGATCCTTGCGCGTGCGGCCGGATCGCCGCTCGAACCGGCGCAGGTGGTCGTGGAGTCGCTGGTGCCATCGCCTTTGGGCGCGTTGAGTCGCCGCGATGTCGATGCGGGCCTGCACCTGCTGGACACTCCGTTGCGCGAGCGTTTCCAGGCTGCGCACCGCCTCGGGCGCCGTCTGCGTTTCATCGCGCGTTTCGACGCGCAGGGCGCGCGCATCGGTCTGGAGGCCATGGCCCCCGACGATCCTCTGGCCCTAGGCGGCGGCTGCGACAACCGCGTGGCGATCTGGAGCAGCCGCTACCGCGAGCGACCGCTGGTGATACAAGGGCCGGGCGCCGGCGCCGAGGTCACGGCGGCAGCCTTGCTCGACGATGCGCTGCGCTTGACGCGTCGCGCCTAACCGCGTCGGAAGAAATCGTCGATCGGCTCCGGGCGATGCAAGCCGAAACCCTGCGCGAGGTCGACGCCGAGATCGCGCAGCTGTTCGCAGATCATGTCGTTCTCCACGTGCTCGGCGATCGTGCGTTTCTTCAGGACGTGGGCGATGTCCGTGATCGAACGGATCACCGCATTGGAGAGCGGCGAATTGTCGAGGTCGCGGACGAAACTGCCGTCGATCTTGAAGTAGTCGACATCCAGCGTGCGCAGGTAGTTGAACGAACAGAAGCCGGTGCCGAAATCGTCCAGCGCGAAGGCGCAGCCCAGGCGGCGCATGCGCATGATCAGCTCCTGCGCGCGCGCGAGGTCGCGCACGGCGCTGGTTTCGGTGATCTCGAAGCAGAGCTTGCGCGCCGGCAGTTCGCTACGTTTCACCCGTTCGATCAGGAAATGACGGAAGGCTTCATCGACCAGCGAGGCGGCCGTCAGGTTGATCGCGCAGAGCCCGACCTGCGCCGCCGCGTCCGGTCGCGATTCGAGCCAGCTCATCACCAGTTCCACGACGTGGCGGTCGAGTGCGACGCCGAGCTGGAAGCGTTCGGCGGCCGGGATGAAGTGGCCGGGCGCCAGGCGCTCGCCGGTCGCGGGGTCGCGCATACGCAGCAACACCTCGAAATGCCGACCCTCCAGCTGTTGTCCGCGCAACGGCGCGATGTCCTGGCAGTCGAGTTCGAACAGGCCGCGGTCCAGCGCTTCGCGGATGCGCACGGCCCAGCGCATCGCTTCGGTGCGCTCCTGCAGTTCGCCCGGCTGCTGGCTGGCGAGGAAAACGCGATTGCCGCCGAGTTCCTTCGCCGTGAAGCAGGCGGCGTCGGCGAGCGAGAGCAGGCGGGAAAAATCCAGTTGACCGGGCCAGAACACGACGAGACCGACGCTGACGGTGGTATTGAGCACGTGATCCTGCCAGCCGACGCGATAACTCTCGATCGCGTGCCGGACTTCGTCCATCTGCCGTCGGATGGCTTCGGGTTCGCCCTGCAGCAGCATCGCGAATTCGTCGCCGCCGATACGGAACACCTGCGATTCGCCGCCGCCGCGAGCCTTCAGCAGCGAGCCGATGCCATGGATCAGGGCGTCGCCAGCGGCATGACTGGCGGTGTCGTTGATCAGGGTGAAATGGTCCAGATCGAGATAGGCCAGGCCATGCTGCCCGTTCGACATCAGCAGTGCGCGCATCGTCGCTTCTTCGAAGGCGGCGCGATTCGGCAGGCCGGTGGCCGCATCGGTGGTCGCGCGTCGCAATACTTTCCGCGAAGCGAACTGTTGCTCGAGCACCGAAGCGACCAGTACCAGCGGGATGATCGCGAACAGGCACATGAAGCCGAGCAGCACGGCAGCATCCTGCGGCTGTTCCGGTGGCTGGAATCCCGCCAGGCCCAGTCCGATCACCGAGGTCAGGAACAGGATCGCGAAGGCGGTGCCGAGCACGGTCCAGATCGGTTCGAAGCGCACCGCGCTCCAGATCATCAGGCTCAGGGGCAGGGCCACGAGGCCCAGCGAGTACAGGCTGTTGCGCATGCCGCCGACGTAGAAAACGGAGTAGCAGAACGCGAGTGCGACCACCCAGAAGATCTTTTCGCGCATCGACGAGTAGTCACTCTCGCGCGGCAGGTCGGGATGCCGGATGGTCGGAGAGGACAGCAACAACATGCTCGGGCCGACGCAGAGGATGCCGAGCAGGTCGCCCATGCCCCACTTGGCGAACGCGGGCCAGAACTCGTGCAGGGGCAACATGCCGGACCAGACCAGGCCGGTACTGCCGATCAGGCCGGAGACCGTACCCATGACCACGGCGCCGCGCAGCTGCCTGAAGCCGCTGCGCACGCTCATCCTTGCCTGACGGTCGGGCAGATTGGCGGCGTAGTAGCCGGCCAGGGCGCCGATCACGTTGCTCAGGGCCGAAAAAGGCAGGAACGCGGGCGGTACCGGACTGAAGGTGTAATGCGTGATCAGGATCGGGACGATGGGGAACAGGGCCCAGCGCGGGCCGTAGCGCAAGGCGGCGGCAAAGGCGATGCCCGAGGCGGGCCAGAACAGGGTGACCTGGTTCGGTGAGCTGATGAACGCGGTCGCGTACCAGGCTCCGAGCAGGTAGAAACCTGTCAGCAGGATGAATCGCAGCATCGAGCGCCCCCCAGAGCACCGAGTGTACGCCCTGGCCGGGCGCTTTCGTCAGGGGGAAGCGTGATGCCGGCCGCGATCCGGTGGAGAACGCAGGTGTTCGGCCCTCAGGGGATCAGCATTCGATGACGTTGACCGCCAGGCCGCCGCGACTGGTTTCCTTGTATTTGTCCTGCATGTCCCGGCCGGTGTCGCGCATGGTCTTGATGACCTTGTCCAGCGATACCTTGTGCTTGCCGTCGCCACGCAGCGCCATGCGCGAGGCGTTGATGGCCTTGACCGCGCCCATCGCGTTGCGTTCGATGCAGGGGATCTGCACCAGGCCGCCGATCGGATCGCAGGTCAGGCCGAGGTTGTGCTCCATGCCGATCTCGGCTGCGTTCTCGATTTGGCCCGGCGTCCCGCCCAGCGCCGCCGTCAGCCCGGCGGCCGCCATCGAGCAGGCCACGCCGACTTCGCCCTGGCAACCGACTTCCGCGCCCGAGATCGACGCATTCTCCTTGTACAGGATGCCGATGGCGGCGGCGGTCAGCAGGAAATCGAACACGCCCTGTTCGTCCGCGCCCGGGCAGAAACGGTCGTAGTAATGCAGCACGGACGGGATGATGCCGGCGGCGCCATTCGTCGGTGCGGTGACGACGCGGCCGCCTGCGGCGTTCTCCTCGTTGACGGCCAAGGCATACAGGTTCACCCAATCGAGCACGGTGAGCGGATCGCGCATCGCCGCTTCCGGTCGCGACGAAAGCTCGTGGTGCAGCGCCGGCGCGCGACGCGCGACATGCAGGCCACCGGGCAAGGTGCCCTTCTCGCGGATACCGCGAGCGGTGCAGTCCTGCATCGCCTGCCAGATTTCGCGCAATGCGCTGCGCACGTCTTCGGGCTGGCGCCAGGCACGCTCGTTCTCCGCCATCACCTGCGCGATGCTCAACCCGGTTTTTTCGCAAAGGGCAAGCAACTCGGCGCCGCTATGGAACGGATACGCCAGGTCCGTGGTGTCGGCGACGATGCGATCCTCGGCGGCTTCGTCCTGGTTGACGACGAAACCGCCGCCGACCGAATAGTAATCGCGCGTGGCGATCTCGCGGCCTTCGCCGTCGTAAGCGGTGAAGCGCATGCCGTTCGTGTGGAACGGCAGCTTCTGCCGCTTGTTCATGATCAGGTCGTTCTTTTCGTCGAAAGCGATCTCGTGCTTGCCGAGCAGGCGGATCTTCTTCTCGCTGCGGATACGCTCGAGCGCGGCAGGAATGATGTCGGGATCGATCTGGTTCGGCCAATGACCCTCCAGCCCCATCAACACAGCCTTGTCGGTGCCATGGCCGCGTCCGGTCAACGCCAGCGAACCGAAGACCTCGGCGCGAAGTCGCGCGGTGCGCGTCAGTTCGCCTTTCTCTTCCAGCCAGCGGCTGACGAAACGCGCAGCCGCCCGCATCGGGCCGACGGTATGCGAAGACGAAGGGCCGATACCGATCTTGAACAGGTCGAAAGTGCTGACAGCCATGGGGGCACGATCCGTTAGGCAGGTTGTATTCTAGTCCCTGACGACAGAATCCCAGCAGTACGCCGGCGCATGCGCCTGACTCTCTTCCAGCGCGACCATTGCCATCTCTGCGACATGGCCTACGAAGTACTCGTGGCGGCCGGTGTCCCGGACTTCGAGCCCGTCTGGATCGACGGGCTGGCGGCGCAGGAAGCCCGGTACGGCCTGCGCATTCCAGTGCTGCGCCGGGAAGACAACGGCGACGAGCTGGACTGGCCTTTCGACGCGGCCGCCGTGAGCGCGTTCCTCGGTCGCTGAGCGGCAGGCTCAGGGTTTCTTCATCGGCGCCGGCGCAAGGACCAGGCGGGTCTTGACCTTCACTTCATTCGGCAGGAGGTCGATGTCGGTCCAATCGCCGCTGCCGACGCCGAAGTCCAGCCGCTTGAGCGAGGCGGTGCCGTCGAGCACGGGTTTGGCGCCTGGCGTCCAGGTGAAGGTGAGCACCACGGGTTTGCTGACGCCGCGCAGGCTCAGCATGCCGTCGGCGGCGTACCGGTTGCCGCCGAGCGCCCGGAACTTGCTGGCGATGTAGCGAGCTTCCGGCTGGCGCTTGCTGTCGAAGAAGTCGCCGCTCTTGAGCAGGTCGTCGCGTTCGCTGTTCTTCGTGTCCGCGCTGGCGAGCACGATGCGCACGTCGAAGCGGCTTTCGGCCAGCTTCGCCGGATCGAAACGGATCGTCGGCACGAACTTGCCGAAGCTTCCGTTGAAGGCCTCGCCCTGATAGCTGGCGCTGAAACCCAGGCTGGAGCCCGGCTGCATGGCCCAGTCGGCCGCCGACGCGTTGCCGGCCAGCAGTGCCAGGGTGAAAAGCAGATTGCGCACGTCAGGCTCCTGGTTTGGGCGGTTCGATACGCGGCCACATGCGGGCCAGGGTACGGTCGCGCAGCCGATAATGATGGAACAGCGCTGCCGCCGCATGCGCCAGCACGAGCAAAGCCAGCACATAGAACAGAGTCTCGTGCATGTCGTGCGCGAACGCTTTCAAGTCGGGATCGTACTTGCTCAGCGCCGGCAAATTGAACAGGCCGAACCATTTGAGCGGAAAACCCGCCGCGGAATTGAACAGCCAGCCGCTGAACGGTATCAGCAGCAGCAGGACGTAAAGCGCGCCATGCGTCAGCTTGGCGATGACATCCTGCCAACGCGGCGTTTCCGGTACGGGCTTCGGCGCGCCGGCAACCAGGCGCCAGAGCAGGCGCAGCGTCGTCAGGCCTAACACCGTCAGTCCGAAGCTCTTGTGCAAGGCGTAGACCTGCACCTTGAACGTGCCGGTGGGCAATTCGGTCATGATCAGGCCGACCAGGGCCAGGCCCAGCACCAGCGCGACGGTCAGCCAATGCAGGCCGATGCTCACCAGGCCCCAATGATCGTCGTCATTGCGTACTCGCATCGCGCATCTCCTCGCCGTCTTTGTCGTTGGAGTCCGGGCCGCCGCGGATCGCCTCGGCCTCGATGATCAGTTTCACTTCGTCGCCGACCAGGTTCTTCCAGGCGTCGATGCCGAAATCGCCGCGCCTGAGCGTACCCGAGGCCGAAAAGCCGGCGGTGCGTCGGAAGGTCAGCGGGTGGCGCTTGAGTGCGTTGAAGACGAAATCGAGAGAAACCGGCTGGGTCTTCCCATGCAACGTCAGCTCGCCGTGCAGGCGCCCGTGCGTATCGTCGATTTTTTCCACGCGCAGCGAGCGGAATGTCGCCGTCGGATAGCGTTCGGCGTCGAAGAAGGTCGGGTCGAGGATGCGCTTCTGCCAGTCGGCATCGCCGAGCGACAGCGTCGCCAGCGGGATCCGCACTTCGACACGGCTGCTGGCCCAATCGTCGGGATCGAATCGCAACTCGCCCTGCACGCCGGAAAAACTCCCGACCGGATTCGAGAAGCCAGCATGACTAACCTGGAACGCGACGCGCGTGTGCACCGGGTCGAGCCGGTATTGCTCTAGTTTCGCTTCGGCGCATAACGGCAGCAGCGCTGACGCGAGGAAGAAAGCGGGGAGTCGGTAGCCGGGCATGCCTACATTCTATGCCGCAATTTTCCTACCCGTGCGCTTGTGGCCGGAACTCATCGTTGCGAGGATTCAGGCAGGGAAAGGGGAAAACCATGCGTAGTCTGTTCTTCTGGCTGGGCCTGGTGCTCGGGTCGGCGATCGCCTTCGATGCCCTGGCGCAGAACGCTGGACCGATCTTCCGTCGCATCGACGTGATGGACGGATTGCCCGCGAACGCGACCTCGGCCCTCGCCCTGGATCGGGACGGTTATCTGTGGATCGGCACGCGCGATGGCCTCGCCCGTTACGACGGCGTCAGCTACCGCGTCTACCGTTACGTGCCTGGCGACGAGGGGAGCTTGCAAGGCAACTATGTGTTCGCGCTGTGGGTGGATTCGAAGAATCGCATCTGGGTCGGGACCGAAGGCAAGGGCCTGAGCATGCTGGACACGGATCGTCGTGCCTTCAGGCATTACCGTCCCGACACCCACAAGCTGATCACGAACGCTGATGTCATGGCGGTGGTCGAAGATCGGCGTGGAAATATCTGGTTCGGAACCTACGGCGGCGGCTTGTACCGGATCGACAGGCGCGGTGGGTTGACGAGATTCGTGCCGAAAACCGGCAATCCGAATAGCCTGCCGTCCGCCAACGTCGTTTCGCTGGCAGTGGATGCGCGCGGTAGTTTATGGGTGGGTACCGACGCTGGCCTGGCGCAGTGGGGCGTACGGGGCTTTGAGCGGATTGCTGCACCTCTCAGTGATTCAGTGATTCATAGCCTCTATGCCGACACAGACGGCAGTCTTTGGATAGGCACGAGTAGTGGATTGGATCATCGCTTGCCAAATGGGGTCCTCACGCGAGGGCTTTGGAAAGAAGAGTTGCCACACCCGCTGGTGACAGCCGTGTTGAGGGATCGGCAGGGGACTCGTTGGGTTTCAACTTTGAAGGGAGTGCTGCGGGTAGACGAAGAGGTGGTCTCAGTCCTAGGCGGGCGAGAAACGCCATTGTCTGTACTTGCGATGAAAGAAGATGAGGAGGGTGGTATTTGGTTCGCCACCACAGCTGAAGGAATAAGACGCTTGCCACCTGGTTGGCGGGCATTTTCCAAGCTGGGCAACCTGTCTCCCATGATCGATGGGAGAAAGCGTACTGCAGTGACCCCACACCTAGATCGAGGGTTCTGGTTGGCAGGACCTGCAGGATTTCTTGAGCAATGGGATCCAGTTAACCAGCTTAACAGGAGTGTTTACCCAGGGAACGAGAAGGCGTTTCCCAGTAGCGTTTATCAGGTCATCGAGCGCGAAGACGGCACTGTCTGGAGCGGTGGACAAGGGGTTCTGCAGCGTTTTGATCCAGTATCGGGCGAGGTTAGCTGGTGGTACGACCACACGAGGGGCGGTGAACTCCTTGAAGGGGAAATCGATCAGATGTTGGAGACCCGCGATGGATTGCTCTGGGTGGTGGTTTATGGCCGTGGCATGCAAGCAATTGATATTGGTGGAGAAGTAATTCAGACGATTCTCCCCGGCAACGGACGCGGTATCGACAATTCGCTGCCAGAACAGCTTGGCCTAGGGCCAGACGGACTCCTGTGGGTATCGACCCAACGGGGGCTGTGGCGATGGAACGGCGCGGCCGGGCGTTTTGAGCCAGTACCAGGTGCGCCGAAAGATCGCGTTTTTGGGTTTACTTTTCTCCAACCCAATTCCCTGTGGTTGCATCGTATGGGTCTACTAGAGGCATATCGCTGGGATGGCGAGCGCATCAGCCTGGTGCGAAGGATTACGAGCCGCCAGGGAATGCCGGCGGTAGAGTCTGGAGGATTGGCAGCCGACTACGCTGGAAACTTGTGGCTAACGACGACTAGGGGATTGCTTCGATTCGACCCGACTAGCAATCGACTACGGATGTACGGCATCAGCGATGGGCTGCAAAGTCAAGAGTTTGAGACGGTGCAGCCACCTATGGTGGCCAACGGCTTTGGCTTCGCTTCCAGCGGAGCCGGGATGCTGTTCTTTGATCCATCTAAAATGGGTGATGCGTATAGCGCCACGCGTCTCGCAATTGATTCCATTTCCATTGATCGTGGAGAGGATACGTACGACTTCTCTCCTTCATCATCTAGTATTGAGTGGCTGCCAGGTGATCGCGACCTTTCGGTGATAGCCCGTTTGTTGTCGTACACCAATCCCGGCGCGCATCGTTATCGTTTCCGCCTGCATGGCTACGACAACGATTGGGTCGAAACCGGTTCACAGGGCGAACGCGTCTTCTCCAGTCTTGAGCCGGGCAATTATCGGCTCGAGGTTTCTGCCACAGGCACCTCGGGTGAATGGTCGGAGCCCAAAGGCTTCGAAGTCGCCGTGCGAGCGCCCTGGTGGCGCACAAACTGGGCCAGGGCCTTGGCGGCATTGCTTGTGCTGGTGGTGTTCTGGGCCGTGGCAAGCGCTTACCGCGCCCGCGCGCGGGAAAAGCAGACCAATGCCCTGCGCGAACAACGACGGGAACTCAGCGAGCGCGCCTCCGAGGCCAAGACGCATTTCCTGGCAACGCTCGGGCATGAGATCAGAACGCCGATGACCGGTGTGCTCGGCATGACCGAGTTGCTGCTCGCCGCCGGGTTGCCGGCACGGCAGCAAGCGCAGGCCGAAGCGATCCGACGGTCCGGTCAACACCTGTTGCGTCTGATGAACGATTCGCTCGACCTGTCGCGTATCGAAGCAGGCAAGCTCGATCTGCTCGACGCGCCCTTCGATCCCCGTTCGTTGTTGGAAGACTGCGCCGAGATGCTGTCTCCGCTGGCCGCGGCGAAAGAAATCGCATTCACGCTGCAAACTGATCCAGGGCTGCCCGGCGCATTGCGCGGAGACGCGGACAGGGTAAGGCAGATCCTGTTGAACCTCGGAAACAACGCCATCAAATTCACCGAGCGTGGCGAAGTGGCGATACGCGGACGCATGACGACAGAAGGCTTGGCGATCGAAGTCAGCGACACCGGACCGGGCCTTAGCGAAGAACAAAAATCGCGGCTGTTCCAGCGCTTCGAACAGGCCGAGGGCGCCAAGACGATGAGCCGTTACGGCGGCAGCGGATTGGGCTTGGCGATCTGTCGCGAACTCACTGCCGCCATGGGCGGGCGCATCGAGATCAGCAGCCGTCCCCGGGAAGGGGCGACCTTCCATGTCCTGCTGCCGCTTCCGGTGGCCGAGCCCGCCCATATCGTCGCGCCAGTCGAGGTTACGCACATGCCGTCGGGCCGGCTTCGCATCCTGATCGTGGAGGACGATCCGATCGTGGCCGAAGTAGTGACCGGGCTACTGCAGAACCTCGGGCATGAAACACAACAGGCCGCCCATGGCCTGGATGCGTTGGCAAGATTGTCGACAACCGAGTCCGACCTTGCATTCGTCGACCTCGACCTACCCGGACTCGACGGATTCGAAGTCGCGCGACTCATCCGCGCTAACGGACATACCTTGCCGATGGTCGCGCTGACCGCGCGCGCCGATGCCGATGCCGAGCCCCAGGCTTTCGCGGCCGGCATGAATGGTTTCGTGCGCAAGCCTGCCTTGGCGGAAACGCTGGATACGGCGATCCGCGCGGCCGTGTCGCCAGCGCGAGCCCGGCACGCTATCGCCGAGTCGCCCCCGGTTGCGCCATAAAAAACGCGCCGACCGGTTCGACCGATCGGCGCGTTGGTGTCTTGCATGTCAGCGCAGGAACAGTTCTTCGCGCGTCGGTTCGTCGAACGCCGGCTTCTTGCCCGCGGTCGCCGCGCGTGCGGCGTTCTGCAGCGGCATCGGCACGCCCAGCCAGGTATTGAGCTTGGCCAGGATGAAGTCGCGCTCGGGCTGCGAGAGCCTGGTCAGGTTGGCGCCGTGGTTGCCCAGATCGCCGTAGACGAAATAGCGGTAGGAATCGTTCGCCGGTTTCACGTCGAACGGTCCGGTGGACCAGGGGTCGTTGGCGCCGTAGACGAAGACGAAGCGCTTGCCCTTGGCACGCACCCACTGTTCGACCTTGGTCATGATGTTCGGGTCGAAGGTCTTCGTCACGCCCAGCGGCGGGTAGTTCTCCGGAATGTCCTGGCCCGGGTAACGAAGCAGGGCGCGGATGTTGCGCTCGTCGTACTTCGGCCCGCCGAGCTGGGTGGCCGACTGGTAGAAGTAGGCCTTGTAGAAGTCCAGCGTCGGGTCGGCGAAGAAGGCGACGCCGACGATCGCGTCGATGAAGTCGAGCAATTCCTGCGGCGTCGCCGTCGGCGACGGCACGTAGGGGCAGATGCTCTGGTCCTGGTATTGCCAGAACGCGAACGGCAGCTCGAGAACGGCGAACTCCAGGGCGCGGTCCTTGCCCAATACCGTATAGCCGTCGCTGTCCGGGATCAGCGGCAGGATGGCTTCGCGTTGCTGCAGGGCGGCCTTCTGGAAGTTGCGGATCGCGAGGCGGCAATCGGCCGGCCCGACGTTGTTGAGGAAGGTTACATAGCGCGCGTCGCTGGTGCCGTGGCTGCTCGGCGCGACATAGGGCACCGTGGCCACCACGTCGTCGGGGAAGTAGTAGCGGTAGTACGTGCTCGTCATGCCGCTCTTGCTGGCGCCGGTCGACACCCAGCCGGCGGAGTAGATGCCTTTCAGGCTTTGCGTGATGGCATGCAGGTCGGAGGCGCTTTGCCAGATGTCGAGCTTGCTCCAGTCGACCGGGTTGGGTGTCGATGCGAGGAAGAAGCGGTGTTCGACGCGGACCTGGTTCGACTGCAGATAGAACGTCAGCTCGGTCTGGGTCGGATTGATCGAGGTGCTGTAACCGTCGGTGACCAGCACCATCGGCTTGGTTTCATCCCGGTGCAAAAGCGTCACGCGCTGGGTGAAGGTCGGACCCAGCGGATTATTGTGGTCCACCGGCTGGCGGAAGCTGATGCGATAGAAATACGTGCCGGCGGGCGGCGCGGGCGAGGTGACTTGGGTGACCGCCGTGACATTCGGCAGCGCAAGCAGTTGGTTGCGCAGGGTCACGGGATCGATCGCGAACAGCGGACCCGCGACGAGGAAAACGGCCAGCGCGAACAGGAAACGTTGGACGGCGTGCAGCGGCTTCATGCGAACACTCCCCTGAGGTCGGTCATGGAGCGACCGATCATACACGGCGAATGTTAAGCGGATGCTTCCCGGCGGCGCGGACCTCAGGTGGCAGCGCGGCTGAACTCGTGCACGGCGTCGACGAGTACGCCGACATGCGCTGGATCCATGTCCGGGGACATGCCATGACCGAGATTGAAGACATGGCCAAAGCGCGAACCCGCGACCTCGGCATAGCTGTCCAGCGCTCGCCGAGCCTCGGCCCGGATCGATTCCGGCGAGGCATAAAGCGTCGCTGGATCCAGGTTGCCCTGCAGCGCGACCTTGCCGCCGGTTCGCCGCCGGGCTTCGCCCAGCGAGACCAGCCAGTCGACGCCCACCGCTTCGGCCCCGCAATCGGAGAGTTCTTCCAGATATGGAGCATTGCCCTTGCCGAACACGATCAGCGGTGTGCGTTCGCTACCTTCGCCCCGCGCCAGTTCACGCGCGATCCGGGCGAGGTAGGGCAGGGAGAATTCGCGGTAGTGGTGCGGCGCCAGCACGCCGCCCCAGGTATCGAATACCTGCAGGGCCTGGGCGCCAGCGGCGCGCTGCGCCGACAGATAGGCGATCACCGCATCGGTGACGATGCTCAGTAGGCGATGCAGCAAGGCCGGTTCACTGAAAGCCATGGCCTTGATGCGGGAAAAATTGTCGCTGCCGCCGCCTTCGATCATGTAGCAGGCCAGCGTCCACGGGCTGCCGGAGAAACCGATCAAGGGCACGCGCCCGCCGAGCTCGCGACGGATCAGACGCACGGCATCCATCACGTAGCGCAATTCCGTTTCCATGTCGGGCACGGCGAGCTTGGCCACATCGCTTGCGTTGCGCACTGGCCGCGCAAAGCGCGGGCCTTCGCCTTCGGCGAAGCTCAGGCCCAGGCCCATCGCATCGGGAATCGTCAGGATGTCGGAGAACAGGATCGCGGCATCGAGATCGAAACGCTCGAGTGGTTGCAGCGTCACTTCGCAGGCCAACTCGGGATTCGTCGCCAGTCCCATGAAGCTGCCGGCTTTCGCCCGCGTGGCGCGATACTCCGGCAGGTAACGACCGGCCTGGCGCATCAGCCAGACGGGCGTGCAGTCCACTGGTTCGCGGCGCAGCGCGCGCAGGAAACGATCGTTCTTCGAAGTCATTGCGTTTTCATGTGACGGGCGCGGGTTTTCATCGCGGCGCGTCCGCGCCTTGGGTGAACATCACCAGGAAGCCGCGCTTGACCTGGGCATCCCGTGCTTTCTCGAAGGCGGCCAAAGCCGAGTCGCGGTCGAGGAACTGTTCGCGCTTGAGCTGCGCCTTGCCGCCGATATGGCCGGTCTCTCGCAGCAGAGCCCAGCCGCCGAGCAGATCCTGTTGCAGGATCAGCTGGACGTAACGGGGGCTTTCGCCGGCTAGCGGCTTTTGCTGGAGCAGGAGGCGCATGGGGCGCCATTGTAGCGGGCCAGTCGCGCCCTACGAAGCCAGAATGGCGAGAACGTCGGTTTCGGGCACATCGGCCACGATTTCCGCCTGGCCCAGCCTTCGCCACAGGACCAGTCGCAGCCGGCCAGACACGGCCTTCTTGTCGAGCTTCATCCGGAACAGCAGCGACGAAGCGTCCAGGCCCGTGGGAATGGCCACGGGCAGGCCGAAGCGCTCGAGCAAGGCCTGCAGTCGGTCGGCATCGACCGCCGGCGCGCGCTGCAGGTGCGTGGAAAGCCGTGCGGCGAGCACCATGCCTACGGCGACGGCTTCGCCGTGCAGCAATCCGCCGAAGCCCTGTTCCGCTTCGACCGCATGCCCGAAGGTATGGCCGAAGTTCAGCAGCGCTCGCTCGCCCTGTTCGGTTTCGTCGCGCGCGACCACGCCGGCCTTGTGCCGGCAGCTTCGTTCGATCGCTTCGCCGACCGCGTCGGCATCGCGCGCCAGCAAGGCGCCGGCATGCGCCTCGATCCAGTCGAAAAAGGCGGCATCGCCGATCGCGCCGTACTTGACCACTTCAGCCAAGCCCGCGCGGAGTTCGCGCAAGGGCAGGGTAGATAGTGTATCGGTATCGGCGATCACCGCCGAAGGCTGATGGAACGCGCCCACCAGGTTCTTGCCGGCGGGAATGTCCACCGCGGTCTTGCCACCCACCGATGAATCCACCATCGCCAGCAGGGTGGTCGGCAACTGCACGAAACGCACGCCGCGCATCCAGCTCGCTGCGGCGAATCCGGCCAGGTCTCCGACCACGCCGCCACCGAGGGCGACCACGGTCGCGTCGCGACTGGCGCCCAACGCCGCGAGCGCGTCGATCGCCTCGCCGAAGCGTTGCAGGTTTTTTTCCTGCTCGCCGGCGGGCAACACCAGGATGCCGACCTGCCTGTCGTGCAACGCGCGTTCGACGCGAGCCAGGTAGAGCGGCGCGACATTGCCATCGCTGACGATCAATACGTGTCGCCCCGGCAACACGGCGCTCCAGTCCGCGCCGCTGAGCAAGCCCGGTCCGATGCGGATCGGATAGCGACGTTCGCCGAGCTCGACCTCGATCTCGCGCATCAGGCCGCCTCCGCGCGATGCCAATGCGTCGCCAGCAACTGGCCCAGGCGCTCGGCCGCCTGGCCGACCGACAATCCGTTCGAATCGAAGCTCAGGTCGGCCACGGCCTCGTACAGGGGCGTGCGGATGCGGGCCAGGGACTCGAGTTTTTCGCGCCGATCGCCGGTAGCCAGCAAAGGCCGGCTACGATCGCGAGCGAGTCGATCGAGTTGCTGCTCGACGCCCACGCGCAGATGCACGACGAAACCGCGGGCCGCCAATGCGTCGCGATTGCCTTCCGCCAGCACGGCACCGCCGCCGGTCGCGACGAGTTGTCCTTCGCCGCGCATCAGTTCGGCGATCAGGGCCGCTTCGCGTTGGCGGAACCCGGCTTCGCCCTCGCATTCGAAGATCAGGGGCACGGCCGCGCCGGTGATTTCCTCGAGCCGGTGGTCGGCATCGACGAAGTCCAGCCCGAACTGCTGCGCGAGGCGTTTTCCTATCGATGTCTTGCCGGCGCCCATAGGGCCGACGAGCACGAGGTTGGGCGCGGGATTCATAGGCGAATGCTAGCATCGCCGAAGGTCGTGACGGAGCCGAGGATGGCGATGACGAGCGCGCGCACCGTGCTGATTGCCGGCGCCGGCGATGTCGGTGGACGGCTCGCGGCCCTGCGCGCGGCGCTCGGAGACGATGTGATCGCGCTGCGTCGTCGCGACGCCGAACTGTCCGGACGAGTACGGAGCCTACGTGTGGACCTGGTGACCGGCGAGGGCTTCGAACGCTTGCCGCGCCGCCCGGATGCCGTGGTGTATTGCGCTGCGCCCGATCGGCGCGACGAGTCGGCTTATCGTGCCTTGTTCGTCGATGGCCTGCGGCGCCTGCTTGACCGTGTGGACGCCGAACGCTTTCTTTTCGTGTCTTCCACCGCCGTCTATTCCGAGGACGCCGGCGAATGGATAGACGAAGCCACGCCGGCGCGACCTTCGGCCTTCAACGGCCGCGTGTTGCTGGAAGCCGAACACGAGCTCGCCGCGCATGGCGAAGCGGCGGTGTTGCGCCTGTCCGGCTTGTACGGGCCAGGGCGTACCGCCTTGCTCGAACGCGCGCGCAGCGGCGCGTCGCCGCGGCCGCGCTGGAGCAATCGCATCCATGTCGAAGACGCCGCCGCCGCGCTGTCGCACCTGCTCGACCTGGGAGAACTGCAAACCCATTACCTCGGCAACGATGACTTGCCGGCATTGGAATCGGAAGTGATCGCCTGGGTTCGGCGGCACGAAGGCCGGGAGGCCTTGTCGGTCGCGAACGAAGCGCAAAGCGGCCGTCGCGTCAGCAATGCGCGATTGCGCATCGGCGGCTGGGCGCCGCGTTTCCCCGACTATGCCAGCGGCTACCTGCCCCTGCTGGCGAAGCCGGGCGTATAGTCGCCCGGCCGACCCGGCGAAACCTCACAGGAGCAGGACCATGGCGACCACGGTGGCGAAAACGATCGAGATTTCCTCGTCTTCGAAGAAGGGCATCGAGGACGCCGTGCAAGGCGGCTTGAAGAAGGTTTCGAAGAGCGTGAAGAACATCAAGGGCGCCTGGGTGAAGGAAATCAAGGTCGTGACGGACGAAGACGGCAGCGTCACCGAGTGGCGCGTGCATATGAACGTCAGCTTCGTCGTCGCCTGAGCCGACCTTGGGTTCACCGCATCGGGTCGTGCACGATCCGGTGCGTCGCGTCGAGCCGGACGACGCGATCGGCGATGCCCGGCAGCGTTTTCATCCCATGCCGGGTGAGTCGCTCGAAGTGCTGCACGAAGCGATCGATGGCAGCGCGTGCCATGCCGGGGCGCGAACGCTTCATCGCGAGGTTCCGCTCCTGTCGCGCGCGCCAGCCGGGCACGACGTCGAACGACGGCGCCTGCAGGTAGAGCAACCGATCGAAACGCTGCCATAGCGGCGCATAGTCGGCCAGTCGTGCGTTGCACCAGCGGCGCCAGGCGGCATCGGGGTCTTCGCTGCGTTCAAGCGTATTTATGGCCGATCGCAGTTGCGCATCCGATTGCGGCCGCAGACCCAGGAACCATCCTTCGAACACGATCAGGTCGGGCCGGCGGAGGACCTGGCGCCAGCGCGACGGCGGCAGGCGCGTGTCGGCCAGTTTGTCGAAGCGCGGCAGGCGCGCCTCGCCCTCTTCGAGCGCGGCCAGCGTGGCGCTGGCCAGCGCGATGTCGTGCGTACCGGGCGGTCCCCGAGTGGCCAGCAGCGCATGCACTTCGCGTGCGAGGCGCTGGCGTTCGCGCCGCGTCAGGTAGAAATCGTCGATGGACAGAGCGATGACGGCGAGGCCGCGATGTGCGCCCGCGGCTACGAGCTGTGCCGCGAGCGTGGACTTGCCGCTGCCCTGGGCACCGGCGATGGCGAGCGCCGTCGGCATGCCGCGCCGAACCGCCAACGCCTCGTCCAGGCATCGTTCGACGAAGGCCGGCGGGAAGCCGACGCCACGAGCCGGATGCAAGCGCGCTTTCATCGCGCGACAATAGCGAAAAAGGAAGCGCCGATGACCGCAGCGAGCCCGGATCTGTACGAAGAAGCGCTGACCACGTTCGCGCAATTGCTGGACGAAGCGAAGGCGGCAGGCGATTGCGAACCCACCGCCATGACGCTGGCGACGGTCGGGCAGGGCGGTCGACCCTCCGCGCGCACGGTGTTGCTGAAGGCGTTCGATCGGCGCGGGTTCGTCTTCTATACGAACTTCGACAGTCGCAAGGGGCGGCAATTGGCCGCCAATCCACAGGCAGCCCTGCTGTTCCTCTGGAAGGGCCTGCGCGGTAGCGAACACGTCCAGGCCAAGATCGAGGGCACGGTCGAGCCGGTGTCGGCGGCCGAGGCCGATGCCTACTTCGCCAGCCGGCCGCGCGAGAGCCAGCTGGGCGCCTGGGCGTCGCTGCAATCCCAGACCCTGGAGTCGCGCGAGGTCTTCGAGACCCGGTTCGCCGCCTTTGAAGCGAAATTCGCCGACGCTCCCGTGCCGCGGCCGCCGCACTGGTCCGGGTTCCGGGTCGTGCCCGAGCTGATCGAGTTCTGGTATGGAGCCCGGTTCCGCCTGCACGAACGCCAACGCTACGAGCGGCTGGACGGCGGCTGGCATCGGCGTATGCTCTACCCCTGATCCTTGGGGTGGGAGCCGAATCATGGCCGAACGTCTGTTCGAAAGACGCAGCAACGACCGTCGCAGCGAAGACCGCCGGCAGGGCGAGCGCCGCGGTGCCGATATCGCCTGGAATGTGCTCGAGCGCCGCCAGGGCGACCGCCGGCAGCATGATCGCCGCAACGAAGAGGATCGCCGGGGCACGCTCTGGGCCTGAACCGCGTGTGCGCCTGAGGGCGTGGCGTCCATGCCGGGGCCCCGCCGCATCGTCTGCCTGACCGAAGAGCCGACCGAGACGCTGTACGCGCTCGGCGAGCAGGATCGCATCGTCGGCATCTCCGGGTTCACCGTGCGCCCGCCGATCGCGCGACGGGAAAAGCCCAAGGTCAGCGCCTTCACCAGCGCGAAGATCGGCGAGATCCTGAAACTCGAACCGGATTTCGTCGTCGGCTTTTCCGACATCCAGGCCGATATCGCCGCCGAATTGATCCGCCACGGCATCGAGGTCTGGATCAGCAATCATCGCAGCGTCGAAGGCATCCTCGACTACATCCGCCGGCTCGGCGCGCTGGTCGGCGCGGCCGACAAGGCGTCGGACTATGCCGATACCCTGCGCCGTGGCTTGGACGACATCGCATTGCAGGCGTCGACCTTGCCTCGGCGCCCGCGCGTCTATTTCGAGGAATGGGACGAGCCGCGCATCACCGGCATCCGTTGGGTGGCCGAGCTGCTGCGCATCGCCGGCGGCGACGACATCTTCCCGGAGCGCGCGGAAAAATCGCTGGCCAAGGACCGCATCCTCGCCAACGACGACGACATCATCGCGCGCGCGCCGGACATCGTGTTCGGTTCCTGGTGCGGCAAGAAATTCCAGCCGGGCAAAGTCGCCGCGCGCCCCGGCTGGGAAAACGTTCCGGCCGTGAGCGACGAACAGTTGTTCGAGATCAAGTCACCGATCATCCTGCAGCCCGGCCCGGCCGCGCTGACCGAAGGCGTGCGCGAGATGGCCGCGCACATCCGTGCTTGGGCCGGCCGTTGCGCGTAAGGACGCGCAACGCCGATCAGCCCAGCGCGCTCAAACCCGATTTCGCCAGCAATGCCGTCATTGCGCCGGCCTGCATCGCCTGTTCGCTGGAGGCGTTGCCCTGTTGCGCGCGCTTGGCCACGCCCTGCGCGATCGCGGCGAGGCGGAAATAACTGAAAGCGATGACGAAGTCCCAATCTCCCGGGATGCCGAAGCCGGTCTTTTCCGCGTAGCGGCGCAGCACGGCCGCTTCGTCGGGAATGCCGAGCGCAGCGCGATCCATACCCGCCAGGCCCGGCAAGGCGGGATTGCGCGGCAGGCGCAGCGCCATGCAGAAATAGCCCAGGTCGGCCAGTGGGTGGCCGAGCGTGGACAGCTCCCAGTCGACGATCGCCGCGAGCTTCGCTTCGTCGCGATCGAACATCAGATTGTCGATGCGGAAATCGCCGTGCGCCAGCGCGATGCGCCCGTCGTCTTCCGGGCAACGCGCGGGCAGGCGTTCGATCAGCGCTTCCATCGCCGGAATCGATTGCGTTTCGCTGGCGCGGTATTGCTCGCTCCAGCGGGCGATCTGGCGGGCGAAATAGTTGCCCGGCTTGCCGTAGTCGGCGAGGCCGACGGCACCCGGATTGACGCGGTGCAGGGCTGCCATCGCATCGACGATGGCGTCGTAGTAGCGGCCGCGATCTTCCGCCGCGACATCCGGCAGGGCAGGATCCCAGAAGATGCGGCCATCGACAAACTCCATCAGGTAGAACATCGAGCCGATCACCGACTCGTCGCTGCACAGGTGCAGCGGTCGCGCGACTGGAACGCCCGTGGCCTGCGCGCTCAGTGCCTGAAGTACGCGGAATTCCCGATCCACCGCATGCGCCGAGGCCAGCAGCTTGCCGGGCGGCTTGCGCCGCAATACGTAGCTGCCGCTCGCCGCGTCGATGCGATAGGTCGGGTTCGACTGACCGCCCTTGAACTTGGTCGCCGTCAGCGGTCCGCGGAAACCAGCGACCTGCGTTTCCAGGTAGGCGGCCAGCGCCACAGGATCGAGTTCCAGCGATTCGCGCATGCCGCGTCCTTTTTCCTCAGTAATAGGTCCACAGCCCGCGATCGTCGTGCAGATGCGGCAGTGCATTCCAGCTGCCCAGCGCCATGCCATAGGGGCGCAGGTGGAATTCGCAGAGGCCGCTGTTGCGCAGCGAGAGGTTCAGGTCGATCGCGCCGCGATCGTTCAGGCCCATAGCGTGTTGCGCCAGGCGCGAGATCACGCCGCCCGAGGTCAGCACGAGCACCTTGCGCTCGCGGCCACCCGCCAGGCGTTCGCCGGCATCGCGCACGCGCGCGCCGAAGTCGGACCAACTCTCGGGGACGCCCGCAATGCGATCCTCGGCCCAGGCGCCGAGCGCGGCATGGATCAATGCGCCCAGGGCCATCAGTCCACCGGCATGGCTGCCGACCACCGCCGGATGATCGGCATTGCCGCGCATGAAGCCGTCGAACACCGCGTGATGGTCGAATTCATCGAATCCGCGTTCGATGCGCGCGGCGGGCAGGGCCTTGCCCTGTTCGGCGTAGCTCGACGCGATCGATTCGAATGTTTGCCGATGCCGGCGCATGCCGCCCATCACCACTTCGTCGAACTCATGCCCGGTGGCTGCTAGCCACTGGCCGAGACGACGCGATTGCGCGAAGCCCCGTTCGGAGAGAACGTCGTAGTCGTCGGTGCCGGCGCTGGCCTGGCCGTGGCGTACGAAGAGCAGGCTCACTTCGGGAAGAACTCCTGCCGGAACGCAGCGCGGATCGGTTCGGCGCGGCCGGCGATACGCACCTCGATCTCGAAACTCAGGGTTTCCTGCCCGGAAACACGCGCTTCGCCCAGGTAATAGATCGCGCCGCCTTCCTTGACCTCACGCATCATCAGCGCCTGGCGCTGTCCGTTGAGATTGGTGGCGCCGACCGTCACTTGCGACGGCACTGCCGCATCGACGCCGGGCTTGCCTTTCCTTACCGCGACATTCACCAAGGCGCGGCTGGCCGAGCGCGTGAGGCCGTACTGCCGCGCGACCTCCGGCGTCAGGCTCGTGGTCGGCACGACGCTGTAGTGCACGGTGATATCGCCCGAGCTGACCGATTGCGCATTGGCCGCACCGCACCCAAACAGCAGGAACACGAAGCCATGCGTCAGCAGGCGAAGAAATAGGTTCATGACGCGATCGCTCCTGGGCAGAGGTCGTTCGCCGCGATCATCGCGCCATCGGGCGGAGCTGTCATCCGGCCGTCGCGCTTCAATCGTTCGCCGCCGACAGTTCGCGCCCGCGGCGTGTCGCCGCCGAGACGGCCTGGTCGACCAGGGCGCGGAATCCACCGGCTTCGAAACTCTCCAGGGCGGCCTGCGTCGTGCCGTTCGGCGACGTGACGCGCTGGCGCAGCACGGCGGCCGGTTCGCCGGATTCGGTCAGCATGCGTGCCGCGCCCAGGATGGTTTGCAGTGCCAGCTTGCGCGCCGACTCGGGCGGCAGCCCCTGGGCTTCGCCCGCGGCCTGCATCGCTTCGGCCAGCAGGAAGACGTAGGCCGGTCCGCTGCCGGACAGCGCAGTGACCGCATGCATCAGGCGTTCGTCATCGATCCACTCGGTGATGCCGGTAGCCTGCATCAGCGATTCGGCGACATGGCGTTGTGATTTCGTCACGCGCGCATTGGCATGCAGTCCCGTCGCGCCAGCGCCGAGCAGGGCGGGCGTGTTCGGCATGCTGCGCACCACGGCGAGGCCGCCGCCCAGCCAGCGGTCGAGTTGTTCGCCAGTGATGCCGGCGGCGATGGAAAGAATCATCGGTCGCCTGCTCTGCGCGATCGGCGCCAGGGCCTGGCAGACGGATTTCATCACCTGCGGCTTCACCGCGAACACCCAGGTATGGGCCGTGGTCACGGCCTCGGCGTTGTCCGCATGCGCGATCACGCCGAAGTCGGCGACCAGCGCGGCACGCAGGCTTTCGTTCGGTTCGGCCACTTGGATGGAAGCGGGATCGCGACCGCGCGCCACCAATCCGCCGATCAGGCTGCGCGCCATGTTGCCGCCGCCGACGAAAGCAATGGCGTCGGTGGCGTTCGTATCTTGCGGTGAAGCGGACGATGACATGGCGGGTTTCCAGTAGCGATGCGGCAAGTGTAAGCGCTGGGTGCGTCAGCGAGCGGAAGTCAGCGGGAAGTGCGCGGCCCGAACAGGGCGCTGCCGACCCGCACCATCGTCGCGCCTTCGGCGATCGCCAGCGCGAAATCCTCGCTCATGCCCATCGACAAGGTATCGGCCTCCGGATGACGTTGGCGCAGGTCGTCGAACAATTCGCGCATGCGCCGGAACGTCGCCCGTCGTCGTTCGAAGTCGGGATGCGGCGCACCGATGCTCATCAGGCCGCGCAGTCGCAGCCTCGGTGCCTGTGCGACCAGTTCGGCCAGCGTCGGGACGTCTTCGGCGGCACAGCCGGACTTGCTCGCCTCGTCGTCGATGTTCACCTGCAGCAGGACGTTCAGCGGCCCGCGCGCCGGCGGCCGATGGCGGTCCAGCGCCTCGACCAGTTTCGGCCGATCGACCGTCTGCACCCAGTCGAAATGCTCGGCGGCCTCGCGGGCCTTGTTCGACTGCAGGTGCCCGATCAGATGCCATTCCAGCCCGGCGTCGGCCAAGGACAGGATCTTCGCCACCCCTTCCTGCACGTAGTTTTCGCCGAAAGCGCGCTGGCCGAGACGGGCCAGCGCGGCCACGGCCTCGGGAGGCTGGGTCTTGGATACGGCCAGTAGCGCGGGGGGTGGCCGTCCGGCATCGGAGGCCGCGTTGTTCAGGGTCTGAAGGACGCGGGAATAGGCCTGGCGGGGCGGGTTCATGCCGGGATTGTCGCGTACTGCGGGAGGTTTATACTGCCCTCGGCCCCCTGTCATGGGACAGCGGGCTCAAGGGTGCTGCAGGGAGGCTGCACCCGCCTGCATCCGTCGCTCCGGCGCCGGCGTGCGGGCAAGCGAGAACGGGCCCGATCCTAGGGGGGAACGGTCCGGGGCTCGACGCGTCGCGATGGGGCCGGATCGCCCTGGCGCGGTAACGACGACTCGCGCGACGGCAGAACCGTTGCGCACCAGGGGGTATACCGCCATGGATATCGCTGAACTACTGGCTTTCTCGGTCAAGAACAAAGCATCCGACCTTCACCTCTCCGCCGGCCTGCCGCCGATGATCCGCGTCGATGGCGACGTGCGACGCATCAACATCCCGGCGCTGGACCACAAGCAAGTGCATTCGCTGGTGTACGACATCATGTCGGACAAGCAGCGCCGCGACTTCGAAGAATTCCTCGAGGTCGACTTCTCCTTCGAAATTCCCGGCCTGGCGCGTTTCCGCGTCAACGCCTTCAACCAGAACCGCGGCGCCGGCGCCGTCTTCCGTACCATTCCCAGCCAGATCCTGACGCTGGAAGAGCTCGGTTGCCCGCGCGTGTTCACCGAACTGATCGCGCAGCCGCAGGGTCTGATCCTGGTGACGGGTCCGACCGGCTCTGGCAAGTCCACCACGCTGGCGGCGATGGTCGACCACGTGAACAAGAACGAGTTCGCGCACATCCTGTCGGTCGAAGACCCGATCGAGTTCGTGCACACCTCGCAGAAGTGCCTGATCAACCAGCGCGAAGTGCACCGCGACACGCACGGCTTCAACGAAGCGCTTCGTTCGGCCCTTCGCGAAGACCCCGACTACATCCTGGTCGGCGAGTTGCGCGACCTGGAGACGATCCGCCTGGCGCTGACCGCCGCCGAGACCGGTCACCTGGTGTTCGCGACCCTGCATACCAGCTCGGCCGCCAAGACCATCGACCGCATCATCGACGTGTTCCCCGCCGGCGAAAAGCCGATGGTGCGTTCGATGCTGTCGGAATCGCTGCGCGCGGTGATCTCGCAGTCCCTGCTGAAGAAGGTGGGCGGCGGCCGTATCGCCGTGCACGAGATCATGGTGGGCATCCCGGCGATCCGTAACCTGATCCGCGAGGACAAGGTGGCCCAGATGTACTCGGCCATCCAGACCGGCCAGCAGTACGGCATGATGACCCTGGACCAGAACCTCCAGGACTTCGTCAAGCGCGGTCTGATCACGAAGATCCAGGCGCGCGAATACGCCAAGGACAAGCGACTGTTCGACTGATCATCGGCACAAGCGGCCACAGGGGGCCGGGCGTCGTCCGCGGCCGGGTTCGCGTAGTATCCGAGGTCGAGGCCGACCCTCCCCCTGTTTCCCGAGTACCGTTTCGGAGCCCTTGCAATGAGCAGCATCGATTTCACCTCCTTCTTGAAGCTGATGGCGCACAAGAAGGCTTCGGACCTGTTCGTCACGGCGGGCGTGCCGCCGTCGATGAAGGTGCATGGCAAGATCTCGCCGATCACGCAGAACCCGCTGACGCCGCAACAAAGTCGCGACCTCGTGCTGAACGTGATGAGCCCCTCGCAGCGCGAGGAGTTCGAAAAGACGCACGAGTGCAACTTCGCCATCGGCGTCTCGGGCGTCGGTCGTTTCCGCGTCAGCTGCTTCTACCAGCGCAACCAGGTCGGCATGGTGCTGCGTCGCATCGAGACGCGCATTCCCACGGTGGAAGAGCTGAGCCTGCCGGCGGTGATCAAGACGCTGGCGATGACCAAGCGCGGCATCATCATCTTCGTCGGTGCGACCGGTACCGGTAAGTCGACCTCGCTGGCGGCGATGATCGGCTACCGCAACATGAATTCGTCGGGCCATATCATCACGATCGAGGACCCGATCGAATTCGTGCACAAGCACGAGGGCTGCATCATCACCCAGCGCGAAGTCGGCATCGACACCGACTCCTGGGAAAACGCGCTGAAGAACACCCTGCGCCAGGCGCCCGACGTGATCATGATCGGCGAGGTGCGTACCCGCGAGGGCATGGACCACGCGATCGCGTTCGCCGAAACCGGCCACCTGGTGCTTTGCACGCTGCACGCCAACAACGCCAACCAGGCGATGGACCGCATCATCAACTTCTTCCCGGAAGACCGTCGCAGCCAGCTGCTGATGGACCTGTCGATGAACCTGAAGGGCGTCGTCGCGCAGCAGCTGATCCCGACCCCGGACGGCAAGTCGCGCCGCGTGGCGATGGAAATCCTGCTCGGCACGCCGCTGGTGCAGGACTACATCCGCGACGGCGAGATCCACAAGCTGAAGGAAGTGATGAAGGAATCCACCAACCTCGGCATGAAGACCTTCGACCAGGCCCTGTTCGAGCTGTACCAGGCCGGCGAGATCTCCTACGAGGACGCGCTGCGCTACGCCGACTCCGCCAACGAAGTGCGCTTGAAGATCAAGCTGGCCCAGGGCGGCGACGCCCGGACGCTGGCGCAGGGCATGGACGGCGTGGAGATTTCGGAAGTGAAGTAAGCCGCTCCGGCGGCTGGCGATGCGAAAACCCGGCTTCGGCCGGGTTTTTCTTTCTGGCCCCCCGCGCCTGTCCGAAATCCGTGCGCGCCTGCGTAAGCCTGAAAGCAGCCCGCCCCCGCGGATGCTTCCAGTCCCCCATGGAGAACGCAGATGACGACCAAGCTGGCCATGTGGCTGCAAGGCAATGGCGTGCAGCCCGAGTTCCCACCTATCGCGCAACTTCGCATGGCCGGCTCGGCCTGGTTCACCGGCATCGACCAAAGCTTCAACTGGTTCCATTTCCCGATCTGCGCGCCCGTCGTTTACGACGGCGCCATGACCCGGCTCGAACGCGTCTTCGTCCTGTACCGGATGCAGTTCGCGGCGGTGGAAGTGGTGCATGTCTGGAGCGGAAGTTCGCGATTGGCGGTGTTCAACGTCATCCAGGAGGCCGGATCGGTACGCAACCAGCCGGATGTGGACCGCAACTCCTTCCTCCCGGGCAAGACGCAATTCGACCTGGTGCCGGCCTTCGCGGGGCCGATGGAAACGCCGCGGGGACTCAGCGTCTCGGTGAAAGTGCGCTTCGATTCGCGCGGCGAATTCGAAGCCAGGCGCGACCTCGGCAAGATCGAGTTCTTCGCCGCCGGCGCCGACTGGACGATGCCCTGAGGCGGCCAGGGTCCTCGATTCTTCAGCGCCGGGCGTTTTTTTCGTCCCGCCTTTCGATGCGTTCGTCCCGAATGCGATGAGGGGCGGGGCGTCGGGCTTCCGGTCGCAATGGCGCTTCGGACACAATCGTAGCTTCCGTTCGAGCTAGAGGAAGAGAAGCGATGAAGCGATGGGTGCCATGGACGATGCTGCTGGTTCCGGCGATGGCTGCGGCCGGCGAATGCGAAAGCAATTTCGGCAAGGACGGCAGCGCGTTCAGCGGCACGCGGTATTCCAGCCACGTGCGCGTGGCGAACCTGTCGCAACAGGATGCGCTCGGCCAGATGCGCGGCATCATGTTGGCGGAAAAAATGCAGGTGATCGCCGAGGACGCCGAGGCCGGCACCTTGCTGGTCGAGCAGCCCTCGACCGGCACGACGCGCGCCATCCCGACCATCATCACCGTCACGGCGGAAGGCGCCGACGCCAAAGTCGAGATGGCGGTGAAGACCGACAAGGGCGTGTTCGCGAAGCAGGAGAACATCAGGACCTACATGTGCGAACTGCTGGCGAAGGTGAAGGGCGGCGCGGCCGGCAAGGCGGCCGGGGCCAGCGGCGCGCAGGCCAAGAACAACCTCGCTGCCGGCAAGAAGGACGCGTACATCTTCTCGATGGAGATCGCGCGCGAAGCCAAGGCCAATGCCGTCGCGCTCAACGCCAGGCACAAGGGCCGGCAGTACACGCTTAGCGGCAAGATCGACAACATCCAGGAAGACGGCGAGGACTACAACGTCTCCTTCCATATTCCCGAAATGAGCGAACGCCCGCTCGGCCCGTTGCCGGGCCAGGCGAATTTCCGCGTCGGCGTCGCCTGCTTGTTCCGACCGAACCAACTCGCCACCGTGCTGACCCTGCGCGAGAAGCAGAGCGTTACCTTCGCCGGAACCTTCTACCGCTACGACGACTTCAAGAAGATGGTCTGGCTGGAGAACTGCAAGCAGGTGCGTTGATCGCGCGTCAAAGCTTGCGGATCTCCACCCAGTCCACGTCGACGTAGTAGCTGACGTTCTTGCGCCGCTGCGTCGCCGGCTGCAGGCTGGCGGCGTAGGCATCGGTCCAGCCCGAGGCGGGCGCCCAGAGATTGATCCGGAACGGCGTGGCGAGATCGGGCTGCGCCTGCGTCGAGCTGGCGATCAGCACGCCGTCCACCAGCCATTCCGTGCGTGTTGGCAGCCAGCGCACCGTATAGGTGTGGAAGGCGTTCACGTCCAGCCCGTTCACCTTCACCGTGCGCGAGGAATGGTGGATGCCGTCGTCGTAGGTCGGATTCGCCTCGTCCCAGTTGTTCCAGGTGCTCAGCAACAGGGGGGCGCCGCCGCTGCTCAGGTTCACCTGCTTGCTCAGTACTTCGAAGTCGATCTCGTCCGACGTGCCGTTGCTCGCCTGGTAGGTGAACATGGCCGTGACGAGGCCGTCGGGCAGCTGGTTCATGCGCACGCGCGCCTCGAACTCGATGCCATTGCCGCGCGCGTAGCTGGCTTTGGTGAACATCTCGGTGCCGGCGAACTGGAACGTGTCGAAACGCAGCTGCGCGAATCCGCCCGAGACCACCGGCGCGTTCTTCAGGTCAGTGCGGCCGAGCGTCCAGTTGGCGACCTCCCAACGCTTGCGATCCAGGCGCACGCCGTTGAAGTCGTCGCGCAACACCACGGTGCCGGCGGCCTGGGCGACGGAAGCGCTGCCGAGGGCGAGTGCGATAGCGAGGCGGGACAATGCGGTCTTCATGCGACGCTCCAGCGGGTCGGATTCTTCGATGCAGGTTAGGCCGGTCGTGGCGCGCCGGCAATCGCACGCTGCGGCGAGGATCAGTCGGCCGGCGGGGGCGGGGCCTGCAGGCCGAGCACGTTCAATCCCTGCTCGAAGGCTACGTCCACCGGAATCTTCGCGGCTTCCAGGCGCTTGAGATCGGCCGCCAGCTGCGGCGGGATTACGCCCATGCTGTCGGTCATCTGCTTGGCGGTCGCATAGTCGCCGTCGCCCTGCACGGTCAGCAGCTTCTCGCTCAGCGCGTTCATCGCCGCCTGCATCTTGTCGAATTCGACGCGATAGCGGCCGGTCGCCGGGTCCCGGCTGAAAGCGCCCTGCTGCTCGAAGAAATTGAAGCGCAGCATGTTGGCCTTGGCATGGGCGTCGCCTGCGCCGAAGCGCACCGAACGCATGATGCCGGCCAGGAAGGTGACATAGCTGTCCATCAGCTTGGTCTTGTCGAGTTCGCCCTTCTCGGCCAGTTTGGTGATCAGGTACAAGCCCAGGATGTCGGCCTTGCCCTCTTCGAAACTGGAGGCGTACTCCTTCAGCGCATCGTTGACCGTGCCCTTGCCGTCGAGCGTGTTCTTGATGCCGAGACCGTGCGCGACCTCATGGAACATCGTGTCCTCGAAGAAGGCGTCGAAGGTCACGTGCTGCAGCTGGTCCTCGGCGATAAGCACCTTGGCGATCGGCAGCAGGATGTTGTCGAACTTGGCGTGGATGACGTTCTCCAGCTGCAGGCGCCGCGTGCCCTTCTTGAGCTGCACCACTTCGTCGTTCGGCAGGTTGATGGCGATGGTCTTGGCGCCGACGTTGGCATTGCCGCCGTAGTACACCGCCGCATAGGCGTTGAGGTCGGCGGAGGTGCCGGGCCTTTCCGCCTTGTACTTGTCCGGCACCGGCAGGCCGCGTTGCAGTTCCGGCAGGAAGGTCGCGAATCGCGCCAGCCTTTCGCTCCATTCGAGGTCCTTGATCAGCACCAGCCCTTCGTAGCTGGCCTTGTAGCCGAAGATCTGGTCCTCGTAGGTTTCGATCGGGCCGATGACGATGTCGACCGGATTGCCCTTCATGTCCATCCAGGCCAGATCGCTGGGCTGGAAATCGTCGGACAACAATGCGTCGGCGCGCATGCGCAGGTAGTCGCCGAAGGCCTTGTCCTTGCTCAGCGGCGCGGCCTGGCGCAGCAGGGCCGCCGCGCGTTCGAGATCGGCCTTGTAGGCTTCATGGAAAGGCACCGTCACCAGCTTGCCGGCTTCGTCTCGGCGCAGCAGGGTGTACCAGCTCGCCTTGTCCTTCAGCTCGGCGGCTTCGAACTCTTCTTTCGTCATGTCGGCCGGATAGAACTGCGCGCCCGCCGGACGGGCGCCGACGCCATCGACGAAGGGCGTGTCGCCGTTCAGGCGATCCCAGGGGCCGAAGTTCATTTCGACCAGGCGACGCGTATCGGCATCTTCGATCTTGCCAAGCAAGGCGGCTTTGTCGCCCCAACTCTGTTGCCAGTAGATGTCGTTCATCACTTCGCTGGCCTGGACCAGCAGGGCGATCATCTGCTTTTCCTGTTCGTCGAACGCGGAGAGATCGGCTTTCAGCGGCACGGTCACGTAGTCGCGCAAATGGGTCGTCGCGTACGACTCGGCAGTGGGCACGGACTTGCTTTGGGCGGTCGGCGCGTCGGCGTTCTTGCAGGCGCCCAAGCCGAGCAGCAGGGCAGGAATCAGCAGGGCGAGGGGGTTGAGGCGCATGACGGGCTCCGGCAGGGGAGGCCGATGTTAGCGCGGCGGGCACATGGGCCGGGAGTTACAATAGTCCCATGTCCGCACCGACTTACCTGGCCGACCATTTCCTGATCGCGATGCCCGCGCTGGCGGATCCCAATTTCGCGCGCGGCGTCACGCTGATCTGCCAACACGACCAGAGCGGCGCGATGGGACTGACGATCAATCGCCTGTCCGACTTCACCTTCGGCGACGTGTTCGAGCAGATGGATCTGCGCACCGAAGTGCAGGGGCTGTCCGGTCGGCCCGTCCTGCTGGGGGGGCCGGTGCAACCGGATCGTGGATTCGTCCTGCATGACGATCCGCGGGAGTGGGGGTCGACCCTGCGCTTCGGCCAGGGACTGGCGGTCAGCACCTCCCGCGACATCCTCGAGGCGCTCGCGCGCGGCGACGGGCCGGCGCGCTGCCTGCTGGCCCTCGGCTATGCGGGCTGGACCGCGGGACAGCTGGAGCAGGAGCTCGGCGAGAACGCCTGGCTGACCGTGCCGGCGAGCCAGGCCATCATTTTCGACACGCCGGTGGAATCGCGCTGGTCGGCTGCGGCGCGTTCGCTCGGCGTCGACCTCAGCCTGCTTTCGGACGGCGCCGGGCACGCATGATGCAGGCATCCACCCTGCTGGCCTTCGATGTTGGCGCTCGCCGCATCGGCGTGGCGGTGGGCAATACCATTTCGATGAGCGCGCGCGAAGTCGGCGTGCTCGACGTGTTCGAGGCGGGTCCCGACTGGCCGGCCCTCGATCGCTGGATGCGCGAATGGCGACCTGACGGCCTCGTCGTCGGCGACCCCGCCACGCTCGATGGCGGCGACCAGCCCATTCGCCAACGCGCACGCGCTTTCGCCCGCGAGGTGCGAAGGCGTTACGGCCTGCCGGTCGAACAAGTCGACGAGCGCACCAGCTCGATCGAGGCGGCTCAGCGTTTCGCCGCCGGACGCGCCGCCGGTGCGCGCAAGCGCCACCAGGCTTCTACGCTGGATGCTCTGGCTGCCGTCATCATCCTCGAGCGCTGGCTAAGCGAACCCGATGCCCGCATCGCCCTTCCTTCGGACTGAATCCGCATGAGTTCCCCGCAACTGCACTCCGATGGCCGCCTGCGCCACCTGCTCACGCTCGAAGGAATGGACGCGGCCATGCTGCGCGGCTTGCTCGATGCCGCCGAGTCATTGCGGCCGCAGGCGATGTCGGGCTTGTCCCAGCGAAACGTCCTGGCCGGCCGTACCGTTTGCACCCTGTTCTTCGAGCCGAGCACGCGTACGCGCAGTTCGTTCCAACTTGCCGCCAAGCGCCTCGGCGCCGATACGCTCAACTTCAATGTCGCCACATCGTCCTCCAGCAAGGGCGAGACGGCGATGGACACCATGCGTAATCTGGAAGCGATGGGCGTGGACTGTTTCGTCGTGCGCCACGCCGAGAACGGCGCCGTCGCCGCCCTGGCGGCGGGCGCGGGCGCCGCAACGCGATTCATCAACGCCGGCGACGGACGCAGCAATCATCCGACCCAGGGCCTGCTCGACATGCTGAGCTTGCGCCAGCGAAAGGGCGGGGATTTTTCCCGGTTGAAGATACTGATCGCCGGCGACGTCAAACATTCGCGCGTCGCGCGTTCGGACCTGCACGCGCTGCGCGCGCTCGGTGCCGGCGAGATCCGCGTCTGCGGTCCGGCCAGCCTGTTGCCCGACGACGGCACGCTGCGCGACTGCACGGTCACGCAGGACTTCGATGCCGCTCTCGATGGCGTCGATGCGGTCATGATGTTGCGCCTGCAGCGCGAGCGCATGGAGGAAGGCCTGGTGCCTTCGCTCGAACGGTATTTCCGCGACTACGGCCTGACGCCGGAGCGGCTGCGCCGCGCGAAGTCCGATGCGATCGTCATGCACCCGGGACCGATGAACCGCGGGGTCGAGATCAGCGACGCCGTCGCCGATGGTCCGCAGTCGGTCATCCTCGATCAGGTCAGCAACGGCGTGGCGGTCCGCATGGCGGTGATGCAGGCGCTGCTGGCGGGTTGAAGCAGGGCGTTGCCGCGGCCTTACTTCACTCGGTTTCGATGCCACCGTTCTGGAAATCCCAGGTACGGGTGATGTGCAGCTCGTCGACGCTCTCGCCCGTTTTCGGCAGGGGCGCGAAGGGTTCCGACAGGCGCACGATGCGTTGCGCGGCCTCATCGAGCAGGCGTTGGCCGCTCGGCGTGTTCAGCAGGATGTCGGCGACGCTGCCATCGGGGCGCACGACGACCGTCATGACGAGCCGGCCGCCGAGATTGCGGCGGCGTGCCTCGTCCGGATAGTTCAGGTTGCCGACGCGTTCCACCTTCTCGACCCAGGCGCGCATGTAGGCGGCGTATTCATATTGTTGCGTGCTGGCGGAAATGAATTTGCGCTTCGGTCGCTTGGCGTAGGCGGCTTGCATGCGGTCTCGCTCGGCCGTCAGCCTCGCCATCTTCAGGCTCTGCTGCATCAGTTCGCGCCCCAGGGGCAGCGGCGTTTCGCTAGTGCGCGGCTGCTCCTCCGGCCGCGGCGCCAGGCGATCGCTGGCACCCACCGTGGTCAGCAGGCGTTGCGTCGGGTCGGGCGCCGGCGCCGGGGCTTGCGCCGTGACCGGCTGCGGCGCGATGCCCGGATCGGGCTTGGGCACCATCGCGCTTTGTGCGTCGCGCGGGCGCTGAGCCTTGTCGCTCTCGCCACCGCCCTGGTTGTTGGCCTGGGCGATGAAGTCGGCCTGCTTCGGCGGGTCCTGGGTCGAGGTCTGGGTCAGGATTACGTCGAGCGTCGGCACCACCGGCGCCGCGTCGTTGCGGGCAAAGCCCACGCCCAGGATCACGACGCCGAAGCACACCAACGACAGCGTCATCGTGGCGGACAGGCGTTCGCGCGGTCCGATCACCGGACCGGGGCCGAGGGAGTTGGGGGGCGGCGGGGCGCTTTCGGGGGAAGCGGTGGAGTTCACTGCGGGCGTCGGGCCTCGATGGCGTCGAACAACTGGCCAGCGATATTGAGCCCGAACTGCTGGTCCAGTTCCCGGATGCAGGTCGGGCTGGTCACGTTGACCTCGGTCAGGTAGTCGCCGATGACGTCGAGACCGACGAAGATCATGCCCCGGCGACGTAGCTCGGGACCGACCTGGGCGGCGATCCAGCGGTCGCGCTCGGACAGCGGGCGTCCCTCGCCCTTGCCGCCGGCCGCCAGGTTGCCGCGGAACTCCTCGCCCTGGGGGATGCGCGCGAGGCAGTAGGGGACCGGTTCGCCTTCGATCAGCAGGATGCGCTTGTCGCCCGCAACGATTTCAGGGAGATAGCGTTGCGCCATGACCAGCTGGCGGCCATCGCCGCGCAGCGTTTCCAGGATCACGTTCAGGTTCGGGTCGCCGTGCCGGACCTGGAAGATGGACCGCCCCCCCATGCCGTCCAGGGGCTTGAGCACGCAATGACTGTGCTCGGCCACGAAGGCGCGCAGCGCCGCGCCGTCGCGGCTGACGATGGTGGGAGGGATGCATTGGGGGAACAGCAGGGCCGCCAGCTTCTCGTTCAGGTCGCGCAGACCGCGCGGGTCGTTGACCACCAGCACGCCGGCGTCCTGCGCCAGGCTCAGGATATGGGTGTCATGCAGATAGGCGGCATCGACCGGCGGGTCGGTGCGCATCAGGATCACATCGAGTTCCGCCAGGGGCAGGGTGCGGGCTTCCCCAAGGCGGTACCAGCCGGCCGGGTCGTCGGCGACCTGCAGGGGGGCCATCCTGGCAACGGGGTGGGCGCCATCGACCCCGAGGCCGCCCGGCAGCACGTATTCGAGCCGATGCCCGCGCCGTTGCGCTTCCAGCAGCATGGCGAAGCTGCTGTCCTTGGCAATCTTGATGGCGCCGATCGGGTCCATCACCACGGCGACGTGCAGCGACATTCGTACTTCCGGTAGCGCGCGAATGAGCCTAAGACTAGCAGGGCCACCGCCCCGCCGTGCAGGGTGTCACGGATTTCCTTATGCGCCGTGCTTTTGCTTGACACATTTGCCCGCCGCTGGGATATAAGCTACGTGGCTGGGCGCCAGCGGATGGCGCTTTTTGGCCGAGCAACGGGGGAGCGATGGAAGAAAGCAATCTCAATGGCTTGCGGGTCATGGTCATCGACGACTCGAAGACCATTCGCCGTACCGCCGAAACCCTCCTGAAGAAGGAAGGCTGCGACGTCGTGACCGCGACGGACGGTTTCGAGGCCCTGGCGAAGATCGCCGACCATCAGCCGCAGATCATTTTCGTCGACATCATGATGCCGCGCCTGGATGGCTACCAGACCTGCGCGCTGATCAAGAACAACCAGATGTTCAAGGCCACGCCGGTGATCATGCTGTCCTCGAAGGACGGCCTGTTCGACAAGGCGCGGGGCCGCATCGTCGGGTCCGAGCAGTACCTGACCAAGCCGTTCACCCGCGACGAATTGCTCGTCGCGATCCGCAAGTTCGTACCGGCCGGTTGAGGAACGCATGAGCAAGTCGGCCAGCCAGCGGATCTCCTCCTTCGACACCCTGATCGATTACGAGCAGCGCTCGCTGGCCCACGTGGCTGGCAGCCCGGAAATGATCGAGGCGCCCGGCCATTGGCGCGGCGTCGGTTTCCGCCTGGGGCAACGCCGGCTCGTGTCTTCGTTCGACGAAGTCGTCGAGATCCTGCCCCTGCCGCCGGTCACGCCGGTGCCGGGCTCGCAGCCCTGGATGCTCGGCGTCGCCAACGTGCGCGGCAACCTGTTGCCGGTCGTCGATCTCAAGCAATTCCTCGAGGGCGAACGCACCCTCGTGCACGAAGGCCAGCGCGTGCTGGTGGTGCGTCAGTCCGGCGGCAACGTCGCGGTCATCATCGACGAGCTGTTCGGCCAGCGCACGTTCAACGATTCGCACCGGACCGAACTGTCCGGCGATAACGACGGCCGTTACGGCCATTTCGTCAGCCAGATGTATCGCCTGGCCGACATCAACTGGAGTGTCTTCAGCATGTCCACGCTGACCCGCACTCCGGAGTTCCGACAGGCAACGGCGTAACGGCAGTCCAGGCAGCATTCTCATATCAGGGGTGAGGTTTCAAATGAGCACGACGTCCAGCGGGATCACCGGCAAAGTCAGCCAATTCGGCATCAGGGCATGGACCATGATCCTGATCCTGTCGGCTTTGGTGTTCGCAGCCAACTTCGGTTACGCGACCTACCTGTCCGGGCAGGAAAACAATGCCCGCGGCCTCTCGGCGGAAATGCAGGTGCTCTCGCAGCAGCTGGCGAAATACGCGAAGGAAGCGGTCGAAGGAAACGCCGACTCGTTCGGCGAATTCACCGCCACCAAGACGCGCATCGACGCCATCGTCAACGCGCTGCGCAAGGGCAGCGTGACCGAGGGCGTGCCCAGCTACGAATCGGGCACCCAGGCGGTAATGCAGCCTGGCGTGAAAACGGCGCTCGGCAAGGTGACGGCGACCTGGGGCAAGATGTCGCAGGACGCCGACCGCATCAGCAAGAGTCAGGAACAGATCCTCAACCTGACCGACACTGCCGCCAACTTCACCGGCAACATCCCGAAGATTTCGGCCCGACTCGACGAAGTGGTGCGAGCCATGTCGGACAGCGGCTCCTCCGCCTCGCAGATCAACTTCGCCAACCGCCAGATCGTGCTCGCCGACCGTATGTCGCGCCGCGTGACGGAAATCCTGTCCGGCGGCGACCGCGCCGTGATGGCGGCCGACGCGCTCCAGCGCGACGCCGCGGTGTTCAGCCAGGTGCTCACCGGCCTGAAGCAGGGCAACCCCGACCTCGGCGTGACCAAGGTCAGCAGTGCGGCGGCCCTGAACGCGGTAGGCGAGGTCGAAAAGCTGTACGCCGACCTGCAGAAGAACATGGACAACATCCTGCAGGCGTCCACCGACCTGTTCGAAGTGCAGCAGGCCGCCAGCACGATCTCCGGCGATTCGAACGTCCTGCTGGAAGACAGCCAGGCGCTGTTCTCCAGCTTCGGCTCCAGCCTCAAGCGCGTCTTCCCGAACAACCTCTGGGCGATCGGCTCCGGCATCGTCGCCATCCTGGCCATCGCCGGCCTGCTCTGGACGATCAACCGCGACCAGCGCAAGCGCCTCATCAGCACGCAAGAGCTGAACCAGCGTAACCAGGAAGCCATTCTGCGACTGCTCGACGAAATGGGATCGCTCGCCGAGGGCGACCTGACCGTCAAGGCCACCGTCACCGAGGACATCACCGGCGCGATCGCGGACTCGATCAACTTCACCGTCGACGAGCTGCGCCGACTGGTGGGTACGATCAACGACACCGCCGTGCAGGTAGCCGCCTCGGCGCAGGAATCGCAGGCGACCGCCATGCACCTCGCCGACGCCGCCGAACACCAGGCGCAGCAGATCACCTCCGCTTCCGCCAAGATCAACGAAATCGCATCCAGCATCGACCAGGTGTCGAAGAACTCGGCCGAGTCGGCCGACGTGGCCCATCGATCGGTGGAAATCGCCGCCAAGGGCGCCGACGTGGTGCGCCAGACGATCCAGGGCATGGACAACATCCGTGACCAGATCCAGGAAACCTCGAAGCGAATCAAGCGCCTCGGCGAAAGCTCGCAGGAAATCGGCTCGATCGTGGAACTGATCAACGACATCGCCGAACAGACGAACATTCTCGCGCTTAACGCCGCTATTCAGGCGGCATCCGCCGGCGAAGCGGGCCGCGGCTTCGCGGTCGTGGCCGACGAAGTGCAGCGACTCGCCGAACGCGCGTCCAACGCGACGAAGCGAATCGAGGCGCTGGTGCAGACGATTCAGTCCGATACCAACGAAGCGGTGAGTTCGATGGAACAGACCACCGCGGAAGTGGTGGCCGGTGCCCGACTCGCCGAGGACGCGGGCTTGGCGCTGGGCGAGATCGAAAAGGTGTCGAACGACCTCGCCGACCTCATTCAGAACATCTCCACCGCGGCCCGCCAGCAGTCGGCCGCCGCTACCAACATCACCGCGACGATGTCCGTGATTCAGGAAATCACCACGCAGACGTCGCAGGGCGCCAGCCAGACGGCGGAGTCGATCGGAAACCTTGCGCAGCTCGCCGCCGACCTCCGTCGTTCGGTCGCCGACTTCAAGCTGCCGTCGGAGTGATCGTTGCGGGTTTGATGGGCAATGGTTTGGCAAGGCTGCCGGCGACGGCAGCCCGGCACTGACAGGATCCGGGCATGAGGCCGCAAGACAACATCGATTTCACCACGCTGACCTGGGTCAAGCCCGAGCTCGACGAGACGCTCAGGCAGGCGCGGAACGCGCTGCAGTCCTACGTCGAGGAAGGCGAGAACCCCGCCGAACTCAAGGCCTGCGCCGGTCTCCTGCACCAGGTGCAGGGCACCTTGCGCATGGTAGAGCTGTATGGCGCGGCCATGGTCGCCGAGGAAATGGAGCAACTTTCCAAGGCGCTGGTGGACAGCAAGGTCGAAAAGCGCGACGACGCCTATGCCGTGTTGATGCAGGGCATCGTGCAGCTGCCGGACTATCTCGAGCGTTTGCAGAGCGGCCACCGCGATATCCCGATCGTCCTGTTGCCCCTGCTCAACCAACTGCGCGATGCGCGCGGCGAGAAGGGCCTGGCCGAGGATGTTCTGTTCTCGCCCGATCTTTCGCGCCCCCTGCCTGCCTCGGCCAGCGGTCCGGCCACGCCGATGCCGCACGACGAACTGCGCCGCCGCGCCGAAGCGCTGCGCAATCTGTATCAGGGCGCGTTGCTGCGCTGGCTGAAGGACGACAACAGCGCGGCCACGGTACGCGACCTGACCGATGTCTGCGAGCAACTCGTCCAGATCACGAGTGCCGAATCGGCGCGTCGCCTGTTCTGGGTCGCGGCCGGTACGCTCGATGCGCTCGGCAAGAACGCGTTCCCGGTCAGTACGCCCCTGAAACAAGCGCTTTCCAAGGTCGAGCGCGAGATCAAGCGCCTGGCCGACGGCGCCGACAATGCCTTCCGCTCCGATCCGCCGATCGACCTGACGCGCCAACTGCTTTACTTCGTCGCGCACGAGTCGAGCGACCACGGCCGCATCGGCGAGATCCGGGAAGTCTTCGGGCTCAGCGCCAATGTGCCGAGCGAAGCCGAACTCGCGCACGCGCGCGGCAGCCTGACCGGCCACAACCGCGCCCTGCTGGAAACGGTTGCCGGCGCGATCAAGGAAGACCTGATGCGCGTCAAGGACGCGCTCGATCTGCACCTGCGCACGAGCGATGCCGCACCCGCCGATCTGCTGAGTCAGGTCGAAGCGCTCGATCGCATCGCCGATACCTTGGGCATGATCGGACTCGGCGTACCGAGGCGCGTGGTGCAGGAACAGCGCACGGCCATCCATGACGTCACCACCGGCCAGCGCCGCAACGACGAGGCGACCCTGCTCGATATCGCCGGCGCGCTGCTTTACGTCGAAGCCAGTCTCGACGACCAGGTCGAACGCCTGGGCCGGGGCGACGCCGGCGCCACCGAAACCACCGCGACGCCGCTGCCGGACAGCGAAGCGCGCAAGGTGATGGAAGTGCTGCTGAAGGAAGCCATCGGCAATTTCGCCCAGGCCCGCCAGTGCTTCGTAGCTTTCGTGGAAACGCACTGGGACCATGCGCAGCTGGCCGACGTTCCGCGCCTGCTCGAGGAAGTTTCGGGTGCATTGCGCATTCTCGATATCCAGCCGCCCTCGCAATACCTGACCGCGGTGCGTCGATTCACCGAGAAGGAACTGCTGCAGCGCCATCGCGTGCCGAACGGCCAGCAGATGGACCGTCTCGCCGACACCCTGGCGAGTCTCGAATACTTCCTCGAAGCCCTGCGTGACCGGCGTCCGAATCGCGATCAGATCCTCGACGTCGCGCGCAAGAGTCTCGAATCCCTGGGTTACTGGCCCCTGCCGGCCGAAGAAGCGGCGGCCCCGCTGCCGCCGAAGCCGGCGACGCCAGCTCCGGTCGCGGCGCCCGCCGCACCGGCGTCGGTTGCTGCCGAGTCGGCGCCCGCGCCAGCTGCGAAACCCGCTCCGGCGCCCGCGCCCGTGGTCGAACCCGTCGCCGCGCCGAGGGTGGAGGCGGTAGCCATTCCCGTGGCCGCGGCGCCGGTGGTCGCGACGCCGATCGCACCGGTGGCGGCCGCACTGGCCGCAGCCTCGAACTTGCCGGTCGTGCCCGGCTTCGATGGCGCCAGCAGCGAAGAGATCGACGACGAGATCCGCGAAGTCTTCCTCGAAGAGTTCGAGGAAGAGATCGGCAATCTCGAGCAATTGCTGCCCCCGTGGCGCAATGCGCCGGACAACGGCGAACTGCTTCGCCCGATCCGTCGCGTGTTCCATACCCTCAAGGGCAGCGGCCGATTGGTCGGCGCGAAGACGCTCGGCGAATTCAGCTGGAAGGTCGAGAACATGCTCAATCGCGTGCTCGATGGCACGCGCCCGGCATCGCCCGCCGTCATCGCCCTGATCGAACATGCGTTCAACCAGTTGCCGTTGCTGCGCGCTGCGTTGCAAGGGGAAACGGTGCATGCCGACCTGGAGGGCATCCAGGGGGTGGCCGAACGCCTGGCGGCCGGCGAAGACGCGTTGTACCAGCCCTCGGCGCTTGCCCTCGCGGCGGCCGATATTCCCACCGGTGCCGATATCGGCGGTACGCCGGCGGAGCCGGAAGTCGTGGAAGTGGTCGCTGCGGTCGAAGCCCCGGTCGAGGTCGTCGATGCGGGCGGCGAACCCACGCCGGCTTTCGCGATCGATCCGGTACTGTTCGAAATCCTCAAGCCCGAGGTCGCCGGCCATCTCGAAACGGTCGACGCCTGGCTGGCGCAATGCGTGGCACGTGGTCCGCAGCCGATCACCGATCCGCTGCTGCGTTCCATCCATACGATGAACGGCGCTTTCGCGATGACGGAGATTTCCGTCATTACCGATGTCACCGCCCCGGTCGAGGGTTACCTGAAGCGTGCGCTGGCGCACCATCAGACGCCCAATGCCGAGGGAGTCGCGGTCATCGCCGACACGGCGGCGGCGATCCGCCGGACGATCTCCGCGCTTGAAGCGTCGCGACCGCAGTTGCCCCAGTTCGAGGATCTTTCGGCGCGTGCGCATGCGTTGCGCGATGCGCTGCCCGATGCGTCCTCGCCCATGGTGCCGGTGCCGACCGATGCGGACGAGATCGGGATCATGCCGCAGGCGGTCGTGCTGGAAACGCCGGACGTATCGGCGATCCCGGATTTCGCCGACGCGCCCGTCACCGAGGTCGATATCGATCTGAGCCTGCCGTCCGAGCCGGTCGAGGAAACGCCGGTCATCGAAGCGGCCGCCGCGATTGAACCGGTTTCGATCCCGGTCGAAGAGCCGCTGCAGGAAGCCGAAGCCGCCGCCGAGCCCGTCGCGACCGTTCCGGAAGAAACCCCGGTCGAAGCCGAGCCGGTGGTTTCCGAGGCGCTGCCGGAAGCCGAAGAAGCCCTGTTGCCGGTGGAGCCGGAGGAAGCGGAACCGGCGTTCGCCGCCGAACATATCGAACCCGCAGCGGAGGAAGGCAGCCTTGAGCTGACCGAAACCGATCTGCTGCCGCCGACGGAATTGCTTTCGCTGGACGATTTCGCCGTCGAGGAAAAGGCCGATCTCGGCGATTTCTCGTTCGACGAAGGCGACATCGAGGAAGTTGCGTTGCCGGTCGTCGAAGCGCCGACGGCGGTCGAGGAAGAAGCGACCGAAAACGAAGCCGCCGAACTTGGGTCGAGCGAAGCCGCGCCTGAAGAGGCCGCGCCCGAACCGGTGGTTGCCGAGTCGGCGCAGGAGAGCGAAGAATCGCTGCCGGCGCTCGAATCCGACGATGCCCTGGCATCGATGATCGCCGCGTTCGCCAGCGAGCCCGCTGCCGCCGTCGTGCCGAGCGAACCCGCTGCGCCCGAAACCGCGGATGCCGAGCCGCTGTTGTCCGACGCGGTCGCCGAATCGACAGAAGCCGCTTCGGAAACGGTCGACGGCGTAGCTGCGCCGGTTGGCGATGATTTCTATGGCATGAGCCTGGACGAACTCGAGGCCCTGACGGCACCGGCGATGGAAACGCCGGTGGACGCCGAGGTGCCGGAAGCCGCCGACCTGACGCCGGAAGGCAGCATCAGCGCCGATGCGGAAGCGCCGGTCGCCGAAGCCGCCGACGTTCCTTCGGCCGACTCGGTCGAGGCATTCGTCGATGGCGCCGACGCCGTCGCGGAATTCGAAACCGTCGAGACCGACGCGGTCGAAGAAGCGCCGGCGGAAGAGCCCGCGGTCGAAGAGGCGGTTGCGGACGCTTCGGTGCCCGAAGCGGTCGACGAAGTCGAAGCGGAAGAGCTGCTCATCCAGGACGAACCGGAAGAAGCGGTTGCCGAAAAGACCGAGACCGCCGTACCCGCGCCGGTGGCGCACGCCCCGCGCGCCGTCGTTCCCCTGGCGATGGACCCGGCCGATCCGGACGAAGCGCTCGATACCAGCGATCTCGATACCGACCTGCTTGACATCTTCCTCGAAGAATCGACCGACATCCTCGACCATTCGGACGGCATGCTGGCGAAACTGCGCGACGACGCCAATGATCGCGAGCTGGTCACCGGGTTGCAGCGCGATCTGCATACGCTCAAGGGCGGTGCGCGCATGGCGGGCATCTACGCCGTCGGCGATCTCGGTCACTCGATGGAGTCCCTGCTCGAGGCCGTGGCCGAAGGCCGGCGCGATCTCGACGAGACCGGCATCGTGGTCCTGGAGCGCGGCTTCGACCGCTTGCACGCGATGGTCGGCCGCATCGGCGAGCGCAAGGCGATCGCCCTTCCGGCCGGATTGATCGCGCAGGTCGAAGCGCTTGCCGCTGGCATGCCGCTGGAAACGGATGCCGCCCCGGAAACGGCCGAGGCGACCGAAACCGGCGTCGTCGAAACGCCGAGCGCGCCCGTGCGCGCTGCGGCTCCCGCACCTGCCGCCGCTCCGGCTCCGCTCAAGCCGCTGTCGGCACCGATGGAGGCGATGGCCGAGGAAGACGAAACCTCGGGCATGCGCGCGCCGCAGGAACAGGTTCGCATCCGCGCCGATCTGCTCGACCGACTCGTCAACTACGCCGGCGAAGTCGCGATCTATCGCGCACGACTGGAACAGCAGCTGGGTGCGTTCCGCGCCAACCTGGCCGAACTCAACCAGACGACCGATCGTTTGCGCGAACAGCTGCGCCGCCTCGACATCGAGACGGAAGCGCAGATCGTCGCGCGTTACCAGCGCGAGGACGAGACCAACGACGAGACCTTCGATCCGCTGGAGCTCGACCGTTTCACCACGCAGCAGCAGTTGTCCCGTTCGCTGGCCGAGTCGGCCAACGACTTGGTCAACCTGCAGGTGGTGCTCGACGACCTGACCCGCCAGTACGAAACGCTGCTGCTGCAACAGTCGCGCGTCAGCTCGGACCTGCAGGAAGGCCTGATGCGCACGCGCATGGTGCCCTTCGATGCGATGGTGCCGCGCCTGCGTCGCGTGCTGCGCCAGGCCGCCAGCGATACCGGCAAGCAGGTGCAGCTGAAGGTCGACGGCGCGTCCGGCGAAATGGACCGCAACGTGCTGGACCGCATGACGGCGCCGCTCGAGCACATGCTGCGCAACTCGATGGCGCACGGCCTCGAAGCGCCGGCCGATCGTCGACGCGCCGGCAAGTCCGAAGAAGGCACGGTCCGCATCGCGGTGTCCCGCGAAGGCTCGGAAGTCGTGCTGAAGGTTTCCGACGACGGCCGCGGCCTCGACAAGAAAGCCATTCGTGCCAAGGCGATCGAACGCGGCCTGATCGCCGCCGACGCCGACTTGTCCGACGAGGCCTTGTACGGCCTGATCCTCGAAACCGGTTTCTCCACCGCCGAAACGGTGAGCCGCCTCGCCGGCCGCGGCGTGGGCATGGACGTGGTCTACAGCGAGATCCGCCAGCTCGGCGGTTCGCTGCAGATCCGTTCGGACGAGGGCAAGGGCAGCGAGTTCATCATCCGCCTGCCGTTCACCCTCGCGGTCACCCAGGCCGTGTTCGTCAAGATCGGCGATACCAGCTACGCGGTCCCGATCGCATCGGTGCAGGGCGTCGGCCGCATCTCGCGCGCCGAACTCGACAAGCAGCTCGGCGGCGACAAGCCGGTGTTCGATTACGCCGGCGAGGAATACAGCATCCACGATCTCGGCCATTTGATCGGCCATGCATCGGCGAAAGCGCAGGACAGCCTGCAGATGCCGTTGCTGCTGGCGCGTTCGGGCGATCTGCGCGCCGCCATTTGCGTCGACCAAGTGCTCGGCAGTCGCGAAATCGTCGTGAAACCGGTCGGGCCGCAGGTCAACTCGGTCCCGGGCATCTTCGGCGCCACCATCATGGGCGATGGTCGCGTCGTCGTGATCCTCGACGTCGCGCCTCTCGTGCGTCGCCACGCCGTCGCCCTGGCGCAGCAGGTCGCACCGGTCGCGCCGGCACCGGCACCGATCGTGCAGCGCGTCCCGGTCGTCATGGTGGTCGACGACTCGATCACGATGCGCAAGGTCACCGGCCGCGTGCTCGAGCGCCACAGCATGGAAGTGCTGACGGCGAAGGACGGCGTGGACGCGGTCGAGAAGATGGCCGAGCGCGTGCCCGACCTCGTCCTGCTCGACATCGAAATGCCGCGCATGGACGGTTACGAAGTCGCGCAGAACATGCGTTCGGATCCGCGCCTGAAGGACGTGCCGATCATCATGATCACCTCGCGCACCGGCGAGAAGCATCGCCAGCGCGCGATGGACATCGGCGTCAATCGTTACCTCGGCAAGCCGTATCAGGAGCCCGAACTGATGCGCAACGTCTTCGAGATGCTGGGCCTGGAGCCGGTGAATGGCTGAGGCTGACGTCCGGGTCGCATTGCTGGCCCGCGCGGGCGCTGCCCGCGATCAGTTGCGGCGGGCGTTGGGCGAACTGGGCGCGAGCCTGGTGGCCGAAGGCGATCCCGCCGAACTCGATCCGGCCGAGGTCATCGGCAAATCGCCGACGCTCGTCGTCGTCAGTCTCGAGCCGGCGATAGAGCCGGCGCTCGATCGTTTCGACGAATTGATGTCGCTGCCGAACGTCGAAATCATGTACGACGACGCGGAAGTGACGCGCCAGCTCGATGGCTGGGACCTCAATCGCTGGGCTCGCCATCTTGCCGCCAAATTGCTCGGCCGCGATGTCCTGCCGCCGGCGCCGGGCGGGTCGGACGCGATGCCGGAACTCGACATGACGCCCGTGCCGGGCGCGCCGCCGACGCCGGCGCAGTTGATGGACGAAGCCCGTTTCGAGGACTACGCCCAGGACGCGCCTGAGCTCGCGGAATGGGTGCCGAGCAGCCCATCGTTGACGGATGTGCCCGCACCGGCTGCGCCTACGCCTGCGGCAGAACCGGAGCCGGCGTTCGAAGCCGCCGAGGCCGAAGCGATGTTTACGCTCGACGAGCCCGCGCCTGTCGTCGCCGCCGCGCCGGAACCCGCAGCCGCGGACGATGGCCTCGAGTTCAACATGGACCCGGCCGAACTGGAGAAGTCGCTGCAGCAGCTCGACGATGGCATGTCTGCGCCGGCGATGTCGGAGAGCGAGCTGACGCTCGATAGCGGTTTCGATCTCGATGTCGACCTGAGTCATCTCGAGGCGGGTCCGTCGACGGATCCGGCACCGGAGCCGGTGTCGCGACTGAACCTGGAAGACACCAGCAGCACGATCGCGGATTTCGAACCGCCGGTGGAGCCGGTGCGTTTCTCGCAGTTCGACCAGGATGCGATACCGGAAGAAATCGGCGACCTCGATGCCGATGTCGCCGCGCTGGCGGCGCAGCTCGAAGCGTTCGAAAAGGCCGACAAGCGCGAGGCCGCACGCGAGCCCGATTTCACCATGTCCTTCAACGAGGCGCCGAAGCCTGCGGCGGCGCGACCGCGGCAGGAGGTGCCTGCCGCCGCCAGTGCCGCTGCCGCTCCCGTCGACCTGAGCAATCTCTCCCTGCTCGCGGAAGATGCGGTGCATGCGCCGGTGGGTGCGAGCGCCGCGCCGAAATCGGCCGGCGACATCTCGTCGAGTTTCGACACGTCGAGTTTGAGCCTGGTACCCGAAGACGAATGGCATCACGCGGTCAGCGCCGGCAAGGGCATCGTGCTCATCCTCGCCGGCATTGGTGGTCCGGACGCCGTGCGCCAGCTGCTGTCGTCGCTGCCGGAATCCCTGCCGGTGCCCGTCCTGCTCTACCAGCACCTGGAGGTCGGCAAGCACGATCGCCTGGTGGACCAGCTGGCGAAGATCAGCAAGCTGCCGGTTCTGTTGGCGAAATCGGGCGAAGTCCCGCCCGCCGGTCAGGTTTCCGTGCTCGGCGCCGGCATGACGGTGCACAACGAAGGCGCCTACATGCGTTTCCACGAAGGCGCCCTGGGCGACATCATCGACATCATGCCGCCGGCGAGCAGTGCCATCCTGATGCTCAGCGGCGCCGACGCCAATCTCGTGCCGGCCGCCTTGCGCCAGCGCGATTCGGGCGCCCTGGTCCTGGCCCAGGATCCCGACAACTGTTTCGATCCCGCCGCCGCCCAGGCTTTGAAGAAGCAGGGCGCACCCAGCTATCCCGCGACCGGTCTTGCGCGCCAGATCGCGCAACGCTGGCCGGAATGAACAAGATGTCGAGGACGATGCCATGAATGCTCCGCAGCGCGATATCCGAGGCGTGTTGATCGCCGTCAGCGAAGGCCGTCTCCTGCTGCCGAACGCCTCGGTCGCCGAGGTCATTACCTTCTCCGAACCGGAGCCCGTGGAGAACGCGCCGACCTGGTTGCTCGGCCGCATCCGTTGGCGCGGCTGGCGTCTGCCCTTGCTGTCGTTCTCGCGATTCGCCGGCTGGTCCGAGGAAGAGGGTCAGCTCGGCGCGAAAGTGGCCGTGCTGAAGGCGCTCGGCGGCAATCCCAAGCTGCCGTATTTCGCGGTGCTGTCGCAGGGCTTCCCGCGACTCGTCACCGTGTCGCGTGCCGCCTTGGCCGAATCGCACGACATCAAGGAACTACCGCTCGGCATCCATTCGAAAGTCGTTCTCAACGACGATCCGGCGATCGTTCCCGACCTCGTCAGCCTCGAATTGCTGATCGACAAGGCGCTGAACCAAGCCGCCTGATAGCGCTCACGGCGCTACATCTAGCGCCAGTCTCCGTATAGCGCATTGATCGCGGCGATTGCCGCCGGTCCCGCAGTCTCCGTGCGCAGGATGCGCGGCCCCATGCGCACGCCTTCGTAGCCGCCGGCCTTCAGCATGGCGAGGTCGCGATCGCTGAAGCCGCCCTCCGGGCCGATGGCGATGGTGATTTCCGCGTCGGGCGCCAGATCCAGCGACGACAAGGGCAGGGCCGCCGCCGGGTCGAGCAACAAGCGTCGGCCGTTCGTGTCGCCAGCCGCGAACTGCGCCAGCGGCTGCGGCTCCAGGATCGCGGGCAATCGCGCGCGCCCGCTCTGTTCGCAGGCGGCCGCGCAGACGCCACGCCAATGGTTCATCTTCTTGTCGGAACGCTCGCTGTCGAGCTTGACCTCGGTGCGATCGCTGACCACGGGTGCGATGCGAACGACGCCGAGTTCGGTGGCCTTCTGCAGGATCCAGTCCATCTTCTCGCCACGCGCGATTCCCTGCGCCAGCGTGATGCGCAATGGCGATTCGTTGCGGACTTCCTGTCGGCCGACGATTTCGACATCCGCGCCGCGCTTGAGCAGGCTGGTGAAGCGCGCTTCGTAATCGAACCCGTCGCCGTTGAACAGCAGGCAACTGTCGCCCACTTGCAGCCGAAGCACGCGCACCAAGTGATTGGTCGTGGCTTCCGGCAGGGCGAAATGCTGTCCGGCGGCCAGCGGCATGTCGAGATAGCTGCGGGTGCTGCGCATCAGCGGGTCGCCTCGTTCAGTGCGTGGAATGTGGCATCGGCGAGATGCTGCAGCGCCGGTTCGTCGATGCAGTAGGGCGGCATCCAGTACAGCACGTCGCCGAGCGGGCGTAGCACGGCGCCGCGCTCGAGGCCGGCGCGGTAGGCGCGCAGGCCGCGGCGTTCGCTCGCGGGAAACGCGGTACGTGAACGTCCGTCGGCGGCCATTTCCATCGCCAGGATCATGCCGGTCTGGCGAACATCGGCGATATGCGGATGCTCGCGCAGCGGAGCCGCGAGTTCCGCCATTCGCGTTGAAGTGATGCGATTGCGCTCCAGCACGGGCTCGCTGTCGAAGATCGCCAGCGAAGCGAGCGCCGCGGCGCAGCCGAGCGGGTTGCCGGTGTAGCTGTGCGAATGCAGGAAGCCGCGATCGCGCGATTCGGACAGGAACGCCTCGTAGACATCGTTCGTCGTCAGCACCGCCGACATCGGCAGGAAACCGCCGGTCAGGCCTTTCGACAGGCACAGGAAATCGGGCGCGATGCCGGCCTGCTCGCAGGCGAACATCGTGCCGGTGCGACCGAAGCCCACCGCGATTTCGTCCGCGATCAGATGCGCGCCATGCCAGTCGCAGATCTCGCGCGCGCGGCGCAGGTAGGCCGGATGGTGCATGCGCATGGCGCCGGCGCACTGCACCAGCGGTTCGAGGATCAGGGCGCAGATGCTCTCGCCGTGTTCGGCGAAGATCGCCTCCAACTCGTCGGCGCGACGCAGGGCGACCGCTTCGGCCGATTCGCCCGGCTCGCACTCGTAGGCGTCCGGCGATGGCGCGAACAGCGGTTCCAGCAGCAGCGGCGCGTAGACGCGGCGATACAGCGGCAGGTCGCCCATCGACAGCGCGCCCAGGGTTTCGCCGTGGTAGCCGTTGCCCAGCGCGACGAAGCGCGTGCGGCGCGATTGTCCGCGGTTGGCGAAGCTGTGGAAACTCATCTTCAGCGCGATTTCCACCGCCGCCGACCCGTTGTCGGCATAGAACACGCGCGCCAGCGCGGCGCGGCCCGCCTGCCGCGGCGCGATGCGCAGCAGGGCTTCGGCCAACTTCAGCCCGGGCTCGTGCGAAAAACCGGCGAAGATTACGTGTTCGAGCTCGCGCGCCTGGGCGGCGATGGCCTCGGCGATGCGCGGCTCGCCATGGCCGAACAGGTTCGTCCACCAGCTCGATACCGCGTCCAGATAGCGCTTGCCATCGACGCCTTCGAGCCAGACGCCCCGGCCGCGCCTTATCGGCAACAGGGGAAGGGTATCCGGATGTTCGGCCATCTGCGTGCACGGATGCCACAGGACGGCGAGATCCCGCGACCTCCAGGCCTCGGCCTCTGCTAGCATCGTCCTGTCGTTCCGATCTTCCCGCATGCGTCCATGATCCCGAGCCGCCGCCTTCCTGTCCATGCCGTGCGTCACGCGGCGAGCACGGGGCAGGAGCACTGATGCCCGTCCTGCCGACCATCCACGCCAGCGAGGAAGTCGAGGCCGGTCCCTATCGGCGCGAAACCATCGACCTGGAGTTCTCCAACGGCGAACGCCGCCGCTACGAGCGCCTGAAGAGCCGGGGCCATGGCGCAGTGATGGTCGCCGCCATTCCCGAGCCCGGCACCGTGCTGTTGATCCGCGAGTACGCGGCGGGCACGCATCGTTACGAGTTGGGCCTGCCGAAGGGTCGCATGAACGCCGACGAAGGCGTGCTGGAGGCCGCCAATCGCGAGCTGAAGGAGGAAACCGGCTTCGGTGCGCGCAAGCTGACCCTGCTGCGGGCGATCACCCTGGCGCCCACCTACATGACGCACGAGATCCACCTCGTGCTGGCCGAAGATCTGTATCCCGAACGCCTGCCCGGCGACGAACCCGAGGAACTGGAAGTGGTGCCATGGAAGCTCGATGCCCTGCACGAGCTGGTGCTGCGGGAAGACTGCTCGGAAGGCCGTTCGCTCGCCGGTCTGTTGGTCGTGCGCGAAGTGCTGGCGATGCGTCGATGAGCATCGATCATCGTGCTGTCGTCGACATCGCCATCGCGGCCGGTGCCGCGATCATGGAAATTTATTCGCAGGATTTCGCCGTCGAACACAAGGACGACCGTTCGCCGTTGACGGCGGCCGACCTCGCTTCCCATCACCTCATCGTCGACGGGCTGCGCCGGCTGACGCCGGAACTGCCGGTCTTGTCGGAAGAATCGGCCGACATTCCCTGGGAAGAGCGCCGTGCCTGGACGCGATACTGGCTGGTCGATCCGCTCGACGGCACCCGCGAATTCGTCAAGAAGAACGGCGAATTCACCGTGAACATCGCCCTGATCGAAAACGGCGAGACGGTGTTCGGCGTCGTCTATGCACCGGCGCTGGAGGAACTGCACTGGGCCGTGCGCGGCGTCGGCGCCTTCGTGCGCGATGGCGACGAGGATGTCCCGATCCTCAGTCGCCGGCCGGCCCAGCCGCCGCTGCGGGTGGCGGCCAGCCGGTCGCATCTCGATGAGCGGACGGCTGCGGCGATGCGCCGCATGGGCGAGGTCGAGAGCCAGGGGCTGGGCTCGTCGTTGAAGTTCTGCCGCATCGCCGAAGGTCGCATGGACGTCTATCCGCGCTTCGGCCCCACTTCGGAATGGGATACGGCGGCCGCGCAATGCGTGCTGGAGGCCGCCGGCGGCGCGGTACTGAGGCTGGACGGGCGTCCTTTGAGCTACAACCACAAAGAGTCGCTGCTCAACCCCGATTTCATCGCGCTCGGCGACCCCGACTTGCCGTGGATGGATTGGTTGCATGACTGAGGTCGCCGAGCTGCTGCGCATCATGGCGAAGCTGCGCGATCCCGATGGCGGTTGTCCCTGGGACCTCGAGCAGGACTTCTCGACCATCGCGCCCTATACCATCGAGGAAGCCTACGAAGTCGCCGATGCGATCGACCGTGGCGACATGCACGATCTGAAGGACGAGCTGGGCGATCTGCTGCTGCAGGTGGTGTTCCACGCGCAGATGGCCAGCGAGGCGGGGCATTTCGGTTTCGACGATGTCGTTGCGGCGATCTGCGACAAGATGGTTCGCCGCCATCCGCACGTGTTTCCCGCCGGCGACGGCGATGCCGCGCGCGTCGAGAACGCCGAGGCGCAGACGCTGGCGTGGGAAGAGACGAAGCGGCGCGAGCGCGAAACGAAGAATGGCGGCGATCACAGCGCGTTGGCCGGCATCGCCCGCGGCCTGCCGGAATGGCAGCGCGCGGTGAAGCTGCAGAAGCGCGCGGCGGCGGTCGGTTTCGACTGGCCCGACGTGAATCCGGTGTTCGACAAGCTGCACGAAGAGCTGGACGAAGTTCGCGAGGAACTCGCCCGCGGCACCGGGCACGCAGCGCTGGAAGACGAGATCGGCGACGTATTGTTCGTCTGCGCGAACCTGAGCCGGCACGCGAAGGTCGATTTCGGCGCCGCCTTGCGCCGCGCCAACCAGAAGTTCGAACGGCGATTCCGCCGCATGGAAGCCCTGGCTGCGGCCGATGGCGTATCGCTCGCCGTGCTGACGCTGGCACAGCAGGATGCGTACTGGGATCGCGCCAAAGCGGAAGAACGGGTTGCCGACAAGGCGCCCTGAATGCCGCCGCGCCGTTCTGCAACGGCGCGGCGGATGCATCAGACGTAGAAGTAGGGATCCAGGACCCGGACTTCGGTGATGCGGTCGATCGGCAGTTTGGTTTCGCCGGCGCTGCGACGGATGGCCTCGGGCGATGGGCCGTCGTAGACGCAGAACGTGCGGCTCTTGTCCTTGCTGACGTACGAATGGACCCAGGTCACGCCCTCCTGGGCATTGGCGGCGACGACGCCGGCGCAGGCGGCGGCGCCGTCGTTGGTCATCGGGATGTGCAGGCCGGTGGGAAAGGTGCGTTCGATCAGATAGCGGGGCATTGCTGTTTCCTTCTGGTGGAGTTGAGCGCGGCGCGTTGGCGCCGCGCGTGGGGGATCAATGTGATTCCAGCGTTACCGGGACCTCGGTGATCGCGTCGACCGGCAAGTGGTTGGCATTCGCGGCATCGCGAATAGCTTGTTCGCTGGGGGCATCGTAGATGCAGAACGTGCGCGTGCGGTCGGCGGTGGAATAGGACAGCAGCCACTTCACGCCGTATCGGGCGTTCGTGCTGTTGACCCGGGCTTTCGCCTTGCCATCGAGCCCGTCGATGGCGCCCTTCGCGAAGTTGCGCTCGATGAGGTAACGATGCCTTTGGTTCTGCGGCGAACTGTCGACCGCATAGGTCATTGTGCTGATGACCAGCAGACCAGCGACCAGCAGGTGGGCTTTCATGATGTCTCCGTGGATGGGTGAAGCAGCCTTGAAGCTGCAGGCTCATCTTCCGGAAACGGGAGTTTCGCGCCTTCGGTGGAACTACCCAGATTGCCGGTCGGAGCTACCTATTTTCCGGGGGCGGCGCGCGGGGCGAGGCCGGCGGCATGCGCGGTGGCGATGGCTTCGGCGCGGGTAGCGACGCCGAGTTTGGCGAAGACGGCGGCCACATGGTGGTCGACGGTGCGCACCGAGCGATGCAATCGTTCGGCGATCTGCGCATTGCGCAGCCCTGCGCAAAGCAATCCCAGGATCTCCATTTCCCGTGCGGTCAGGGCATGCGGGTTGGCTTGGGTGGACGCGCGTTGCCCGCGCGGAAGGCCGCGTACGCCCGCGGCGTGGAGGGACTTGCGCACGCGCTCGGCGTCGATGCTGGCGCCGAGGCGTTCGAAGACGACCAATGCCTCGCGTTGGGCAGCCACGTCGCCATCCGCCAATGCGCGCGCGCGCTCATACGGACAGCCGATGCGTTGCCAGGCCTCGGCCGCTTCCTTCCATCGTCCGGCGAACTGCAGGGAATACGGCTCGGGGCAGCGCTCCGGCGCTGCTTCCAGCGTTCCCGCGCGGTACTGCCAGTAGGCGATCTCGCCGGCGGTCCAACGTAGATAGTTTCCTTCCATGGCCAAGGCCGCAGTCCGCTCGGCTTCCGAGGCAACGGTCGCAAGATCTCCTTGCAGCCATGCGGTTTCCGCCCGTGCAGCCGCCACTGGCCCCACGCGCATCAGGGAACACATCGGCAGCGCCAGGGACAGAGCTTCGTCGAGCAGCCCCGCACAGGCCGCGGGTTCGCCGCGGCGTGCGCGGACATGCGCCAGAACCACCAGCGGCAGTACGCGACTGATCGGCGGCACGCTCGCGAGCTGCAGCACCGCTTCGGCCTGAGTGGAGGCACCCGTCCAGTCTCCGGTAGCCAGCAGGGCTTCGGCGCGATAGCCCGACATATAAGCGCCCCAGGCGGCGAGATCCTGTTCCTCGCAATAGGCGATGCCGCGCTCGAGCAACGGCCAGGCAGCGGCGAAATCGCGCACGGCGAGCACATGGAAGGCAAGGTTGGTGTAGGCGCGCGCCGCGTGTTCGCCGAAACCATGCTTCAGCGCGCGCTCGAGGCTGCGCTCCAGCAAGGCCCGGCCGTCGGGATCGCCGCGATTGAGCATGGCCGCGCCGACGTTGTTGAGCGCATGCACTTCGACGTCGGCTTCGGCGAGCCGTTCGGCCAACGCCAGCGCCTTTCGCCCCCAGACGATCGCTTCGTCGGACTGGCCCACCAGCATGTGCAGTTGCGAACGATTGCTGTACGCCATCGCCAGCTCAGGTCCTGGCGGCAATGTCTCGAGCAACTCGATGGCGCGCGCGGCATGCGCTTCCGCCGGGCCATTGCGGCCGTTGTACCAGCAAAGGCGCGACAGCCAACGCAGGGAGTCGCCTTCGCGCAGGGCATCGCCCGCCGCACTCCACAGGGCCTGCGCCTGCACGCGCGTCGAAAGCGACTCCTCCGATCGTCCGGTGACGTAACTTTCGTAGGACAAGGCATCGAGCATCGCCGCGCGTTCGCGCTGCGGAATGCCACCGGCATGCGCGAGCGCGATGCGCCAGTGCGAAGCGGCTTCCCGGTGTGCGCCACGTGCCTGCGCCTGGCGCGCGGCTTCCGGCGCAAGGCGCAGCACGGCGTCGCGTTCTCCGGCGCGTGCGGCGTGATGCGCCCGCCGTGCCAGCGAAGACGTCGGCGCATCCGGCCGTTCGAGCGCATCCAGAATGCGGGCATGCAGGGTCGCCGACGTCGGCGGGGACAGCGACAGTTCGACCGCGACGCGCGCGAGTTCGTGCCGGAAGGCGAAGTCGGCTCCCGTCGAATTCAGCAGCCCGGAGTTCAGGCATTCTTCCAGCGTCGCCAGCGAAGGCGATAGCAGCGCATCGATCAGCCAGCGCTCGACGCGCGCGGGCACCAGCGAAGCGAGCTGGATGACTTGTTGCGCTTCGGGGTCCAGGCGCGACAGCCTGGACAGTACAAGGTCCTGGACGCCGCGAGGCACGTCGTAGGCCTCGTTTCGCAATAACTCCGCGACGAAGAACGGGTTGCCCTGCGTGATTGCGTGGATGCCTTCAGGCGAGCGGAGGGCGCTGCGCGCGAGTTGTGCCACGGCATTGGGCGACAGTCGCGCGAGTTCGACCCTCGTACCGAGCGGTGCAGGCAGCTGCGCGGTCAGTTGGCGCAAGGGATGCGTCGCGTCGACTTCGTCGTCGCGATAGGTAATCACCAGCAGGCACGACACGTTGCGCAGCCGCCGCGCGAGGAACTTCAGGAGATCGAGCGTGGCATCGTCCGCCCAATGCGCATCCTCGACCACGAACAACGTCGCCCGCGTACTGGCACGCAGCTCCGACAGCACGGCCTCGAACAGGCGCGAGCGATCCGCGCCGGCATTGAGCAAGGGACCGAACCCCGGATCGGCCTCGCGAACGATGTCTTGCAGCGGCGCGAGGGGGTGGGGCGTCTGCAGCGCGTCGCAGGCCCCCCACCAGATGCGTGCGTCGCCGGCGCGCTCGACGAATTGGGCGACGAGGCTGGTTTTGCCGATGCCGGCCTCGCCCGAAACCAGCGCGACGCGGCCCGTGCCATCGGCCACGTCCCGGAGCAGGTTTTCGAGGGAGTTCAGCGGCAGATCGCGTTCGACCAGTTTCACGTTCGGGGATGTCCGGGTCGGCGGGAGTGCGACGGGTCGAGGGAAAGCCTCAGGCCCGCCGCCGTTGAAGGCGAGGGGGACTCGGCGCAGAATCGAACGGTACTTCCGATCCGATCCGGCCAACAAAGATGAGCCAGTTCGCCAACTTCAGCGAGTTCTATCCCTTTTACCTGGCCGAGCACAGCAACCGCATTTGCCGGCGCCTGCATTTCGTCGGGTCCTCGCTGGTGATCGGCTGCCTGATCATGCTGCTGCGCAGCGGCAGCCCGTGGTGGTTGTTGTACGCATTGTTGTGCGGCTACGGCTTCGCCTGGGTCGGGCATTTCTTTTTCGAGAAGAACCGGCCGGCCACCTTCAAGCATCCGTTCTATTCCTTCGTCGGCGACTGGGTCATGTACAAGGAAATGCTGACGGGCAAGATCCGCTTCTGAGCCTTGCTCATTCGAGGAAGATCAGGAAGGCGGCGACCACGATCAGCACGAATCCGGCGATGTGGTTCCATTTGACCGCGGCGCCGAGGTAGCTGATCGAGAAACCCGCGAACACCAGCAGGGTGATGATTTCCTGCATGCCCTTGAGCTGGGCCGGCGAATACACCTGGACGCCGTAGCGGTTCGCCGGCACCTGCAGGCAGTACTCGAAGAAGGCGATGCCCCAGCTCGCCAACACGACGCCCCACAGCGGCCGGTCGGTGTACTTGAGGTGGCCGTACCAGGCGAAGGTCATGAAGATGTTCGAACCGATCAGCAGGAGGATCGGCAGCAGGTAACTGTTGAGGCTGGCGGGCATCGTCGGGAATCCGGGGCGGGCGAGGTTCAATCCTAGCCGGGACGCGGTTTTTCACGCGGGCCTCACCCGGGTCGGCGTGTAATCTTCACAAAGCTGAAGAGCCAAGGACCGGAGGTTTCCCATGCGTCATGAAGACCCTGCTGGCCTGATCCTGCTGGTCGAAGACAATCGCAGCCTGTCCGAAATGGTGGGCGAGTACCTGGAATCCCGCGGTTTCGGCGTGGATTACGCCAGCGACGGCCTGGATGGCTACCGGCTCGCCGTGGAGAACGGTTACGACGTCATCGTCCTGGACCTCATGTTGCCCCGGCTGGATGGACTGGATCTTTGCCGGCGACTGCGCAACGAGGCCAAGAAGGCGACGCCGGTGCTGATGCTGACGGCGCGCGACACCTTGTCGGACAAGGTCAACGGCCTCGATGCCGGCGCCGACGACTATCTGGTCAAACCCTTCGCGATCCAGGAACTGGAAGCGCGCGTGCGCGCCCTGATCCGGCGCGAACGCCGCCAGGTGAGCGCGGAAGTGCTGAAGGTCGGCGACCTCGTGCTCGACACGGCCAGCCTGCGCGCGACGCGCGCAGGCACCGAGCTGCAGCTTTCGCCGATCGGCCTGCGGCTGTTGACGATCCTGATGCGCGAATCCCCGCGCGTCGTCACCCGTCGCGACATCGAACGCGAGATCTGGGGCGACGGCCTGCCCGATTCCGATACGCTGCGCAGCCATCTGTACAACCTGCGCAAGGCGATCGATCGCCCGTTCCAGAAGGCGCTGCTGCATACGGTGCAGACGGCCGGCTATCGCATCGCCGACCTGGACGGCGCCCCGGGCGCATGACCGAACGCAGTGGCCTGCGTCGCAAGATCTGGGTCGCCTTCATCCTGCAGGCGGCGACGATCAGTTTCGCGGCCGTGCTGGGCGTGTACGGCGCGTCGGCGGTGCTCAAGCACGTGCTGATCCAGCGCGCCCTGCAGGAGGAAGCCGAGCATTTCTGGGCGCGCCGCGACCGCGATCCGCAGGCGCAGATCCCCGACACCTACAACATGAGCAGCTATCTGGTGCCGGTGGCATCGGCGGCCGGCTCCTTGCCGGAGCCGTTGCGTGAACTGGCGCCCGGCTTTCACGGGCTGCCGCGCTCGCAGGGCGGTTCGCTGGTGCTGGTGGAAGATCGCGGCGGCGAGCGGCTTTTCCTGCTTTTCAAGCAGGAACAGGTCGATTCGCTGGCGTTCTGGTTCGGCATGGCGCCGCTGGCCTTGGTATTGATCGTCGTGTACGTGATTGCCTGGGGCACCTACCGGACATCGAAACGCGCCGTATCGCCGATGATCTGGCTGGCCAACCAGGTCAAGCGCTGGGATCCCGATCACCCGGATGTCGATGTCATTCGGCCCGACCGCCTGCCGAGCGACGTGACCGGCGAGACGCTGACGCTGGCGTCCTCGCTGCACGAATTCGGTTCGCGCCTCGGGCGTTTCGTCGAGCGCGAGCGACTTTTCACCCGCGACGCCTCGCATGAGTTGCGCACGCCTTTGACGGTGATCCGCGTCGCCGGCGACATGATGGCGGCCGATGCCACGCTTTCGCCGATGTCGCGCCGCGCGCTCGTGCGCATCCAGAACGCCGGGCGCGACATGGAAGCCTTGATCGAGGCGTTCCTGATCCTCGCGCGCGAAGGCGATACCGGATTGCCGGACCTGGATTTCCCGGTCAGCGAGATCGTGCTCGAAGAAGTGGACAAGGCGCGCACGATGCTCGGCGACAAGCCGGTCGAACTCGTGCTCGAGCAGAAGGCGGATTTCGGCCTGCATGCGCCGCCGCGCGTGCTTTCCGTGCTGGTCGGCAACCTGCTGCGCAACGCCTGCCATTACACCGATCGCGGCCGCATCGTCGCGACGATCGAGCATGGCCGCATCGGCATCAGCGATACCGGTGTCGGCATGTCGCAAGAGGAACTGGCGCGCGTATTCGAACCGTTCCAGCGCGGCGGCGACGGCAAGAAGGATGGGCAGGGCATCGGATTGTCGATCGTGCGGCGCCTGTCCGAGCGTTATGGCTGGCCGGTGACGCTCGAAAGCCAACCCGGTCACGGAACGCTTGCGACCATTCGCTTCCCTGGCGCATCCCGGTTACAGAGTTGAGTGCGGACGCCCGGCTTTTCGCCGCGGCGACCATGACTAACGGCCTAGAAGGGGCGAGAACCTTTGCTCCGCATGCCTGTCCATAGCCGCATCCGACTATCATTCACTCCTTTGCATCCGGGTCCCTACCGCACATGAAGTCATTCCGTTACGGCCGCTGGCTGGCCGCGTTGCTCGTCGTCGTCGGTCTCGTTGTCGCCTGGCGCTGGATGTCCTCCGACAAGGAAAGCGCCGAAGCCTTCCGTACCGCGACCGTCGATCGCGGCGACATCCGCGTCGCGATCTCCGCCACCGGCAGTCTCAGCGCATTGTCCACGGTCGACGTCGGCACGCAGGTGTCGGGACAGGTCGAAACGGTGCTGGTGGACTTCAACGATTCGGTGAAGAAGGGGCAGATCATCGCCCGCATCGATCCGGCCACGGTGCAGGCGCGGGTGACGCAGGCCAATGCCTCGCTGGCCAGTTCGCAGGCTTCGCTGGCGCAGGCGCGCGCATCGCTCAAGCAGGCCGAAGCCGACTTCCAGCGCAAGAGCGACCTGGTGAAGCGTCAGCTGATCGCCCGCAGCGATTACGACCTCGCCGTCGCCGCGCTCGATCAGGCGCGGGCGCAACTCAGTTCGGCCCAGGCCAATATCCGCCAGCAACAGGCGCAGGTGGAAAGCGCGCGGGTGGACCTCGGCCATACCGATATCCTCTCGCCGGTCGACGGCGTGATCCTCGCGCGCGCGGTCGAACCCGGGCAGACGGTCGCCGCCAGCTTCCAGACGCCGGTGTTGTTCCAGATCGCCGAGGACCTGCGCCAGATGCAGATCGTGCTCGCGGTCGACGAAGCCGATATCGGCCAGGTGAAAGTCGGGCAGAAGGCCAGCTTCACCGTCGATGCTTTCCCGGATCGGAAATTCGAAGGCGAAGTGAAGCAGGTGCGCCTGGCCGCCACCAACACATCCAACGTCATCACCTACCCGGTGGTCGTCTCGGTCGACAACAGCGACATGACCCTGTTGCCGGGCATGACCGTGAACGCCGAGATCGAAGTCAGTCGCCGCGACGGCGTGCTGCGCGCGCCGAACGCGGCCTTGCGCTACAAGCCCGCCGACAACGGCTCGACGGCGGCGACGCCGGCCGGCCCGCAGATGCGTGGCGGCATGACCGACGAACTGCCGCGCATCGCGGCGGAGCTGAAGCTCAATGCCGAGCAGCAGGCCGCGCTGGATGCAGCGGTCGCGGCGATGCGCGAGCGCATGCAGGCCCGCATGGCGGCGCCGCAGGCGCAAGGCGGCGGCGGTTCCGTCGTCATCATGGGCGGCCGCGGCCCCGGTGGCGGCTCGCAGGGCGGCAACCGCGGCGGCGGCAACGACGGCGCCATGCGTCAGCGCATGATGGAACGCTTCAATCAGCAGTTCGCCGCGTTCCGCGCCACGCTCAGCGCCGCGCAGCAGGCGCAATGGGACAGCGCGCTCGCCGGCCTCATCAGCGCGCGCCGTGCGCCGGTCTACAAGCTCGTCGACGGCAAGCCCACGCCGGTCGTCGTTCGCGTCGGCGCATCGGACGGCACGCATACTGAAATCACCGGCGACCTGCGCGAAGGCGACGTGCTGGTGACCGGCAGCGGACGCGCCGCGCAATGACGTCACCGATCCACGGCGCGATCGAGACGCGCAACCTCGGCAAGGTCTATTCGCCCGGCAGCGAGGCGGAGGTGGTCGCGCTGAAGGGCGTCAACCTGTACATCGGGCGCGGCGAGTTCGTCGCGATCATGGGCCCCTCCGGTTCGGGCAAGTCGACCTTGATGAACCTGATCGGCTGCCTGGATACGCCGTCTTCGGGCACTTACCTCTGCGACGGCGTGGACATCTCGCGCCTGGACAAGGAAGGGCGTGCGGCCCTGCGCCGCGACAAGATCGGTTTCGTCTTCCAGGGTTTCAACCTGCTGTCGCGCATGAGCGCACTGGAGAACGTGGCGATGCCGATGGCCTACGCGCGTAGCGCACCGTCCGAGCGCCTGGACAAGGCGCGGCAGGCGCTCGAGGCCGTCGGTCTCGGCAACCGCGCCGATCACCGGCCCAGCGAACTGTCCGGCGGCCAGCAACAACGCGTTGCGATCGCGCGGGCACTGATCAATCGGCCGCCGATCCTGCTCGCCGACGAACCGACCGGTGCGCTCGATTCGCGCACGGGCGAGGAGATCCTCGCGTTGTTCTCGCGCCTGCAGTCAGAGGGACATACGATTGTGCTGATCACGCACGACCCGGGCGTGGCCGCGCATGCGGGACGCACCTTCGTCATGCGCGACGGCGAATTGCACGAGGAGAAGGCGGCATGACGCTCTCCGACGTTTTGCGCACCGCCGTCTACTCCCTGCGCGGCAACTGGTTGCGCAGCGCGCTGACTTCGCTCGGCGTCATCATCGGCATCGCCGCGGTCATCGTCATGGTCTCGGTCGGCCAGGGTACGCAGGCGGAGATCGACAAGCTGGTCTCCGGCCTGGGTTCGAATCGCCTCGACGTTTTCTCCGGCGCCGGTTTCGGCGGCGGCGGCGTGCGCATCAGCGCCGGCAGCAACTGGACCTTGAGCGAAGGCGACGCGGAGGCCATCCGCGCCGAGATTCCCGAGGTGCAGTACGTGTCGGCGCAACTTCGCGGCGGCTCGCAGATCGTCTACGCCGAGAACAACTGGTCGAGCCAGTGGCAGGGCGTGCAGCCCGACTGGTTCGGGATCAACAACTGGGAACTGGCCAGCGGCGAAGGTTTCACCGACCGCGACTACGGTTCGGCCGCCAAGACGGTGATCCTCGGCGAAACCGTGCGGCGCGAGCTGTTCGGCGACGAAGAGGCCATCGGCCAGAGCGTGCGCCTCGGTCGCGTGCCCTTCACCGTCGTTGGCGTGTTCAAATCCAAGGGCCAGGGCGGATTCGGGCAGGACCAGGACGATTTCGTCGTCGTGCCGCTGGAAACCGCGCGCCGCCGCCTCAGCGGCGCCAACAACATGCCGGCCGGCGCGGTGCAATCGATCGCGCTCGGCGTCGGCGATGCCAAGGATCTCGACTACGCCCAGGGCGAAGTCGAAGCCCTGCTGCGCCAGCGGCACAAGATCCAGCCAGGCAGCGACGACGACTTCAACGTGCGCAACATCGCGCAGATCGTCGCCACGCGCACCGAGACGACGAAGCTGATGTCCTTGCTGCTCGGCGCGGTGGCCAGCATTTCGTTGATCGTCGGCGGCATCGGCATCATGAACATCATGCTGGTGTCGGTGACCGAACGCATCCGCGAGATCGGTCTGCGCATGGCCGTCGGCGCCGGTCCGCGCGACATCCGCCGGCAGTTCCTGGCCGAGGCGATGCTGATCTCGCTGATCGGCGGCGCGCTCGGCATCGCCATCGGCGTGCTCGGCGCCCTGCTGGTCGGCAAGGTCGGTTCGCTGCCGGTGGCATTGAACGCCCAGGTGATCGGCATGGCGGCGGGTTTCTCGATCGCCACCGGCCTGTTCTTCGGGTACTACCCGGCCAGCAAGGCCGCGCAGCTCGATCCGATCGAGGCGCTGCGACAGCAATAGAGCGGCGCGAAAGGCTATGCTCCCGTCATGCCGACGGGAGCCCTCCATGCGTTCGACGATTCTCGCCTTGCTGGCTGCTTGCGCCATGAGTGCCGGCGCGGCTGAGACCTCCGCATCGACCCCGCGCACCGCGCTGGTGATCCATGGCGGTGCCGGTGTCATCATGCGTGAAGACCTCGGTGCTGCCGACGAAGCGGCGATCCGTTCCGATCTCGATCGTGCGCTGGACGCCGGAAACGCGGTGCTTTCGCGCGGCGGCAGCGCGCTCGACGCGGTCGCGGCCAGCATCCGCGTGCTCGAGGATTCGCCCTGGTTCAACGCCGGCAAAGGGGCCGTGTTCAATCATGAAGGCGGGCACGAACTCGATGCCTCGGTGATGGAGGGTCATACGCGCCGTGCGGGTGCGGTCGCGGGCGTGCGCACGGTGAAGAATCCGATCGAACTGGCGCGTGCGGTGATGGAGCACTCGCCGCATGTGATGCTCGCCGGCGATGGCGCCGAGGCCTTCGCCGACACGCGCGCCGAGATCGAGCGCGTCGATCCGAAGTACTTCGACACCGAACGACGCCGCCTGCAGCTCGAGAAGGCGAAGGCACTGGAGAAATCGCAGGCGTCGTTGGATGTACCCGGCACCTATTTCGGCACTGTGGGCGCGGTCGCGCTCGATGCGCAAGGCCATATCGCCGCCGGCACGTCGACCGGAGGCATGACCAACAAACGCTGGAGCCGCATCGGCGATTCGCCGGTGATCGGTGCCGGTACCTATGCCGACGACCGCTGCGGCGTCTCCGGCACCGGCTGGGGCGAGTTCTACATCCGCGCCGTCGTCGCGCACGACATCTGCGCGCGCGTGTCCTATCGCGGCGATGCGCTGGCGGTCGCGGCGGAAGAAGTGGTGAACGGCATCGTGCCGAAACTCGGCGGCGATGGCGGCGCGATCGCGTTGGACCGCGAAGGCAATATCGCCATGCCCTTCAATACCAGCGGCATGTACCGCGCCTGGATCAAACCCGACGGTAGCCGCGGCACGGCGGTTTTCAAGGGCGACTGAGCGCGACGAGCCGGAATCCGCGCATGGACCTGCCGACCTACCGCGAATTGCGTCAGCACGCGCGTCGCTACGCCAACCGCACCGATGAGGCGGAAGATCTCGTCCAGGACGCCTTGCTGGCGGCTTTGCAGGCAGACCGCCACGATATGCCCTGGTTGATCGGCGTGCTGCAGCGGCAGGCGGCGATGGCCGCCAGGACGGCGGCGCGCCGGAAACAGCGCGAGTCGCGCGCCGACGATCTGCATGAATCAGGTCAAGAGGCGAGCCTGTCGGTGACGCACGCCCAGGATTCCACCCGGGCCGTGCTTGCGCAACTGCTCGATCGCCTTGCGCCCGCAGCGCGGCGCGTCGCCGTCCTTGCCTTGCATGGCCTGAACGCCGAAGAGATTCGTTGGATCCTCGACATTACGGCCGAGGCGTTTCGCCAGCGCCTGAGCAGCATCCGCAAAGCGCTCGGTGGCCTGTCGCCCGAACTGCGGGCCGAATCGCTGGCCCTGGCGTATGTGCGCAACCCGGTGCGCAGCCTTGATCTGGAGTTCGGGCTCGTGCGCAGGAGCCTGCATGCCGCGTTGGCCGGCGGCGCCGGGCTGGGGACGCACGATCCGGACGGCCACCTGCTGATCATCCGCCGCGATGCTCACGTTTTCGCGCCTCGCGGCAACAAACAGGTGATGGGCGATCGTGTCGGCTCCGATCGGAGCGATTGACCGCCTGTCGCCCCACCACTAGCCAGGAGAACTCCATGCTCGGTCAATGCCGCATCGGCGCCATCGTTTTTTTCGTCGGCGAGCTTGCTCGCTCGCTTTCCTTCTACCGGGACACGCTGGGGTTGCCGGTCAATGCCGTCGACGGTCACGACGGGCCGTTCGGTATCGCGGAGTTGGAAGGCATGACCCTGGTCTTCATCCCGCGTCCTGCCAAGGCCGGCGATTCGCCGGTGGTGGTCTTCACGCTCGACGGAGGCATCGACGACTACGCCGAATCGCTGGCCGAACGCGGCGTGGAGATCGTGGTGCCCGTAAGCGAAGCGCCGGACGGCGGATGGTCGATGGACTTCGTCGACCCGGATCGCAACGTGCTCAGCCTCTACCAGCCGGCGGATGCACCGAGGAGGCGCTGACATGGGCATGTTCTCAAGAACGAGCGCGGTCTCATTGATGCTGGCCGTTTCGATCGCACCGACGGTGGCCGCGAATTCGGTGGACGCGCCTCCCGACCCCTGGCGCGCCTTGTTCGGCGAGTGGCAGGGCAAGGGCGAAGTGCGTGGCATGTCGGCAGACGTTCGTCTGCGCTTCGAGGCGACATTGGACGGCCAGGGCCGCAGGCTCTCGTTCCACAACACGATGACCGACATGCATGGCAAAGCCTGGCTTTTCCTCGCCGAGGCGATCTATCTTTGCGCGCCGGATGGGAACTGCCGCGGGCAATGGCAGGATTCGCGCGGCATGGTCCTGCCGTTGAGCACGCGTTCGCAAGCCGATCGCGTCATCGTCGATTGGGGCGATGCCGATAGCGAACGCGGCCGAACGACCTATCGCGTGATGCCGGACGGTTCTCTGGAAATCGAGGACGAAGTCCTCGACAAATCAGGCGCGTGGAAAGTCTTCGGGCGAACGAAAGCGCGGCGCCTTGGCAACGAAGCCGCGTTGACGCGTTGACGCGAATGCGGGGTCGCGCATTCGCGACCCCGCGTTGTTCGTTCGTCAGAAGCCGTTGTCGCCGTCGATCAGGCGACCCAGGCCGCCGAGCACCGAGCCTTCGTCGCGACCGCCGCCCTGGCGCGGCATCGCGCTCCACATGCGGCCGGCGAGGCGCGAGAACGGCAGCGACTGGACCCAGATCTTGCCGGGGCCGGTCAGCGTGGCGAGGAAGACGCCTTCGCCGCCGAACAATGCCGATTTCACGCTGCCGACCGACTTGATGTCGAAATTGACGGTGCTGGTCATCGCCACGACGCAGCCGGTATCGACGTCGAGGCGTTCGCCTGCGGCGAGTTCGCGTTCGACGATCGTGCCGCCGGCGTGGATGAACACCAGTCCGTCGCCTTCGAGCTTCTGCATGATGAAGCCTTCGCCGCCGAACAGCGCGGTCAGGATCTTCTTCTGGAAGAACAGCCCGATCGAAACGCCGCGTGCGGCGCAGAGGAAACTGTCCTTCTGGCAGATGATGCGACCGCCGTAGTTGCCCAAGGTCATCGGCACGATGGTGCCGGGATAGGGCGCCGCGAACGCGACGCGCGCCTTGCCGCTGCCGCCGGCGTGCGAAAACATCGTCGTGAACAGGCTCTCGCCGGTGATCAGGCGCTTGCCGGCGCCGACCAGCTTGTCCATGAAACCGCCGCCGCTCGCGGATTTCGAGCCGTCGCCGAATACGGTTTCCATGTTGATGACGGCGTCCTTGTACATCATCGATCCGGCTTCGGCGACGGCGCTCTCGCCCGGATCGAGTTCGATCTCGACGAACTGCATGTCCTCGCCATAGATGCGGTAGTCGATGACATCGCTGCGCTGCCCGCCCGAAGCGGGAGGCGGCGGCGCCGTCATCGCGCCGGGCGCGCCTTCGGCGCGCAGTTCGGCGCAGGCCGAGATCGGCATCCATTCGGCGAAGCCCTGGCGCCAGACATGGCCGTTCGGGTTCTTCGCGGCTTGCGCGATCGCGGCCGGCGTGTCGAGCGGACCCATCTGCTGCCCGTTGTAACTGAAATGCCACTGGTGCATTGCTGTCTCCTTGCTGCGAATCGTTACGGTCGCGCCCGTTGCCTGGCTTGCGCAGGCAGCGTTCGCGTTCGCGGTGGAATCAAAGGCCGAGTTGCTGGCGGATGTCGCGCTGTGCGCTCGCATCCAGTTGCAGCTGCGCCGCCAGTTCCTCGAGGAAACGGTTTTCCTCATCGGTATCGGCGGTAATGGCGATCAGGGCGGCGGCATAGGTTTCGTCGCGAAGTTCCGCCGGCGTGCGCACGACGAGTTGCTGCAGGGTCAAGGGTGCGCGCATTTCGATGTCCAGCGCATCGAGTTCTTCGCGACCCATGCCTGCCTCGCGTGCGCGGCCCAGCAGGGCCTCGCGTTCCTGCGCGTCGATCAGGCCGTCGGCGTTCGCCGCACAGATCATCGCCCGCACCAGGTGCAGGGCTTGCTGGCTTTGTTGCGCCGGCGGCGGGGAGGGCGGCAGGCCGGGCGGCGGCGGAGGCGGCTGGGATCCCATGACGGGCGCCGGCGCAGCCGGCGCTCCTGCGCCGGTCGTTCCCGTGGCCGGCTGTTGCTTGAAATGCTCGTAAGCGGCGTAGGCCAGGGCCAGCAGGCCGACGCCCAGCTTGGCCTTGCCGGCCATGCCGAGGCCCGAGCCGCCCAGGAAACCGGAGCGATGCTTGCGCTTGCGCCGCGACCCGCCCAAAGCCCCCGACATCGCATCGCCCATGATCTGGCCGAGCATCTTTTCCGGATCGAACATCGTTTTCCCTCGATTGGTCCAGGCTCATCCTGGGGCAAGCAGCGTACGCTGCCGTGTGCTCCAAGTCATAGGCGCCGGTCGGTCCGGGGCGGCTTTGGCGAGGCTGTGGCAGAATGCCGGGCTGATTCTGCCCTGATTCCGTTCATGCCCCGTTACCGGAAGTTTTCCTGCAAGAACCTGAAGGCCCCGCACCGGGCCGGACAGGGCGGCCGCTGATGGCCGACAGCAGTGGAAGCCACGCGCCGCGCAGCCCGTTCCGGGCCTGGCAGGCGTTCATCTGGTCGATGCAGGGCCTCCGGGCCACCTGGGCGGTGGAATCCTCGTTTCGCCTCGAGGTCTATCTTTTCGTCGTCCTCGCGCCGCTGGCGCTATGGTTGGGCCACACTGGCGTCGAGCGTTCGATACTGATCGGCTCGATGATGGTCGTGCTGATCATCGAAGTGCTCAATTCGGCCGTGGAAGCGGTCGTGGATCGCTGGGGTCCGGAAATGCACGAACTGGCGGGGCGTGCGAAAGACATGGGGTCGGCGGCCGTATTTCTCGCCGACATGAACGTTTTGCTCTGCTGGGGACTGATCCTGGTCCCGCGTTATCTGGATTGAGGCCGGCATGGATTGGATTTTCAGCAGCGAGATCTGGATCGCCCTGTTCACCCTGGCGACCCTCGAGATCGTGCTCGGCGTGGACAACCTGGTGTTCATTTCCATCGCCGTCAGTCGCCTGCCGCCCGACCGCCGTCCGGCCGCGCGCCGCTTCGGCCTAGCCCTGGCCTGCATCACCCGCATCCTGCTGCTGGTCTCGCTGGCCTTCCTGGCCAAGATGCAGAACAACCTGTTCTCGCTGTTCGGCCAGGATTTTTCCGTTCGCGACCTGGTGCTGATCGGCGGCGGCCTGTTCCTGCTGGTCAAGGGCACGATGGAGATCCACGACGCCGTCGAAGGCGAAGGCGAAGAAGCCGGCATCGACACGCGACCGTCCGCCGTCTTCGGCATGGTGATCGCGCAGATCGCTGTCATCGACATCGTGTTCTCGCTCGATTCGGTCATCACCGCGGTCGGCATGGTCAGCAACGTGCCGGTGATGATCGCGGCGATCATGATCGCGGTCGGCGTGATGCTGTTCGCCTCCAATCCCATCGGCGATTTCATCGATCGTCATCCGACGGTGAAGATGCTGGCCCTGGCCTTCATCATCCTGGTCGGCGTGGCGCTGATCGCCGACGGCTTCGAGTTCCACATCGATCGCCGCTTCCTCTATTTCGCGATGGCCTTCTCCGGCGCGGTGGAAGCGCTGAACATCCTCGCCAAAAAGAAACGCGCCGGCCGACTGCGCTAGCGCGCGCGTTCGGCGCGCAGGGCTTCGAGCAACTCGCCGGACTCGGCCGTGACCAGCGAGCACACCGGCCCCTTGCACAGGGTCGCGATGCCGTCGGCGGAGCGAGGTTTGTCGGCTAGGGCGGGCGGCAAGGCCGAATCCTCGTCCGCCAGCAGGTAGACCCGGCATGCGCGTTCGTTCGTGAGCTGCGCACGCCAACGCACCAACGACGACGCATCGCCGCGCACGAGCACTTGCACGGGCGGGTCGCGCCATTCGCGCAGGGCGATGGCCAGGCTGCTCGCCGCTTGCGGAAGATCGGACAGGGCGCTCCATCCCGCCCGCAAGCACGCTTCCGCGGCGTCCAGGTAACGCGGTTCCGCCAGCAGCCAGCCCAGCTCCTGCAAGGCGCGCGCGGCGAGGCCGTTGCCGGCAGGCGTGGACTCGTCCAGCCAGGGCTTGGGTCGTTGCGGCAGCGGCGCATGATCGTGCGCGGTGAAGAAGAAGCCGCCCGTCGATTCGTCGGCGAAGTCGCGCAGCAAGGTCTCCGCCAGGCGTTGCGCGAGTTGCAGGGCGCGCGCCTCGCCCGTGGCGCGCAGCACATCGAGCGAGGCCTGCAGCGCCGCCGCATGGTCGTCGAGGAAACCCGGGCCCTCGCTGCCGATGACGGCCGGCAGGCGATCGCGGGCATCGCAAGCTGACTGGATCAGCCTCAGAAGCGCGAGGCTTTCCTGCCGCCAGTCTTCCCGCGCCAGGGCCAGCCCGGCGCGGGCCAGGCCGCTGGCCAGCAAGGCATTCCAGAACGTCAGTCTCTTGTCGTCGCGCCCGGGGCGTATGCGCGTCCCGCGGCGCGCGAGCAGGCGCGAACGCGCACGTGCGAGTTCGACGACGATGTCTTCTTCATCCCGTTGCAGCGACTGTGCGATCTGCGCGGCGGAGGCGGCGGCGTGCAGATGCCAATGACGGCTTTCGAAGTTCGGTTCGTGGTCCAGTCCATAGTGAGATCGCGCCGCCTCGCGCTCCGGGGCTTCCAGAGCGGCATCGAAGGATTCGCGATCCCAGAGATAGTACAGACCCTCTTCGCCTTCCGAATCGGCGTCCAATGCCGAGCAATAGCCACCGCCATCGGCGCGCATCTCCTGCCGCAGCCAGGCCACGATGCCTTCGGCGGCTTCGCGGAACGGCGCGCTGTCCAGTTCGACAGCGGCCTCGGCATAGACCGGCAGCAATTGCGCGTTGTCGTACAACATCTTCTCGAAATGCGGGATGTCCCAGTGTTCGTCGACGCAGTAGCGAAAGAAGCCGCCGGCGAGGTGGTCGTGCAGTCCGCGCGCCGCCATGCGATCGAGCGTGGTCGCGGCCATGCGCCTCGCGCCCATGTCGCCTTCGCCTGCCAGGGACAGCAACAACTCCAGTTCGCCGGCGTGCGGGAATTTCGGTCCTCCCTGGTGCCCGCCGTTGTCCTCGTCGAAACCGGCTTCGATGCGTGCCCGCGCTTTCAGCAGCGGTGCATCGGACAATTCGCCGGCATGGGCGGCGTCGCGGCCGTAGCCGGCGAGGAAATCGCGCAAGGCCTCGTTCTGCTGGCGTACCTGGTCGCGGCGCGTATCCCACCAGTCGCGCACGCCACGCAGCACGTCGGCGAACCCGGGCATGCCGTAGCGCGGCTGCTTCGGAAAATAAGTGCCGGCGTAGAAGGGCACGAGATCGTGCGGGTCGAGGAAGACGGTGAGGGGCCAGCCGCCGCCGCGCCGCGTGAGTGCCTGGTGCGAAAGTTGGTAGATGCGGTCCAGGTCCGGCCGTTCTTCGCGGTCGACCTTGATGCAAACGAACGACCGATTCATCTGTTCGCCGATGGCCGCGTCCTCGAAACTTTCGTGCGCCATCACATGGCACCAATGGCAGGCCGAGTAGCCGACGGACAGCAGGATGGGCTGGTCCGCGTTCTTCGCCGCCCCCAGCGCCTCGTCGGACCAGGGCCACCAATCCACCGGGTTGTCGGCATGCTGGCGCAGGTAGAGGCTGTGTTCGCGGGCGAGCCGGTTCGTCATGGGGCCAGTATGGGCCGTCGGCTGGCGCCGGACACGCCGGAATCGATTCGGTCGGGCGGCGCGTCAGGCCGCGCTCAGGCAAAATAGGCGCATGCCCGGCCCCATCCTGCACGACATCGACCCCATCGCCGTATCGCTGCCGTTCTGGCCGCATGGCATCCACTGGTACGGGATCATGTACCTGCTCGGCTTCGGTGCCGCCTGGTGGCTGGGCATGCGCCGGATACGCGCTGGCCGCCTGCCCGGCGTGGGCGAGCAGGGCTTCGGCGACCTGCTGTTCTACGCGATGCTCGGCGTTGTGCTGGGCGGACGCGTCGGTTACGTCCTGTTCTATTCCTTCGGCGATTTCCTCGCCAATCCGCTGTTCCTGTTCCGGATCAACGAAGGCGGCATGAGCTTCCACGGCGGATTGCTCGGCGTGATGATCGCCGTCGCCTGGTGGTCGTGGCGGCAGCGCCTGCATGTCTTCGACACGATGGATTTCATCGCGCCGCTGGTGCCCGCAGGTCTGGGTTTCGGGCGGCTCGGCAATTACATCGGCGGCGAACTCTGGGGAAAACTCACCGGCGGGCAGTGGGGCGTGATCTTCCCGCACAGCGATCTCGGCCCCTACACCGGGCTACCGATGGACCGCCTGCGCGAATTGCAGGCCAGTGGCGCGCTCGATGCCTATGCGCGCCATCCTTCGCAGTTGTACCAGGCGGCATTGGAAGGCCTAGCCATGTTCCTCGTGCTGTACTTTTTTTCGCGCCGGCCGCAGCCGCGCTACGCCGTGTCGGGCCTGTTCGCCTTGCTCTACGGTTGCTTCCGTTTCCTGGTCGAGTTCGTGCGCATGCCGGACGCGCAGATCGGCTATCTGGCTTTCGACTGGCTGACGATGGGGCAGGTGCTGTCGCTGCCGCTGATCGCCGTGGGCCTGTTCTTGCTGTGGCTGTCGCGTCGCTCGCCGACGCTGGCGCCCGCGTCGGCAACCTGAGGTTCCGCCATGCGCCAGTATCTCGACGTGCTCGAACATGTGATGCGCCATGGCGCGGAGAAATCCGATCGCACCGGCACCGGCACGCGTTCGGTCTTCGGCGCGCAGATGCGCTTCGATCTGAATGTGGGTTTCCCGCTCGTCACGACCAAGAAGCTGCACCTGCGCTCGATCGTGCACGAGTTGCTGTGGTTCCTGAAAGGCGAAACGAATATCGCCTACCTGAAGGACAATAAGGTCAGCATCTGGGACGAGTGGGCCGATGCGCGCGGCGAACTCGGCCCCGTCTACGGCAAGCAATGGCGTAGCTGGGGCACGCCGGACGGCCGCACGATCGATCAGATCCAATGGCTGCTCGACGAGATCCGGCGCAATCCCGATTCGCGTCGCCTGATCGTCAGCGCGTGGAACGTCGCCGACCTGCCGAAGATGGCGCTGATGCCCTGCCATGCGCTGTTCCAGTTCTACGTCGCCGACGGCAAGCTCAGCTGCCAGCTCTACCAGCGCTCGGCCGATCTTTTCCTGGGCGTGCCGTTCAACATCGCCAGCTATGCGCTGCTGACGCACATGATCGCGCAGGTCTGCGGGCTGGGCGTCGGCGATTTCGTCCACACGCTGGGCGATGCGCACATCTATTCGAACCATTACGACCAGGTCAACGAGCAGCTCTCGCGCACGCCGCGCGCCTTGCCGCGATTGCGCCTGAATCCGGACGTCGGCGATCTTTTCGCTTTCCGTTACGAAGACATCGAAATCCTCGACTACGATCCGCATCCGGCCATCAAGGCGCCGGTGGCGGTGTGATCATTTCGTTGGTGGCGGCGCTGGATCGCGACCATGCCATCGGTCGCGGCAACGACCTGCCCTGGAAACTGCCGGACGACTTGAAGCGCTTCAAGGCCTTGACGCTGGGCAAGCCGGTGCTGATGGGGCGCAAGACCGCCGAATCGTTGGGGCGTGCGTTGCCGGGGCGACGCAACATGGTGTTGACGCGTTCGGGGCGCGCGCCGTTCGACGGCATGGAGACGGTGGCGTCGATCGAGGAAGCGATCGCGCGCGTCGATGGCGACGAACTGATGGTGATCGGTGGCGGTGAGATCTACGCGCTGGCGCTGCCTTTCGCCACGCGCATGTACCTGACGCATGTGGGTGCGCGCGTAGGCGATGCCGATGCCTTCTTCCCGCGCTTCGATGCGGATGAGTGGAAGGTCGTGTCGCGCGAGGCGCACGCGGCCGACGCGAAACACGCGTTCGCTTTCGAGTTCGTCGACTACGTGCGCCGCTGAACGCGCGAATCAATCGCCGGCTTTTTCGCCCGCCGCCATCTTGCGGCCTTCGACCTGGTGCAGGCGCAATTCCGGGCCCAGTTCGAGCGCGCTGAGGCGGCCGCCCCAGACCGCGCCGGTATCGATGCTGTAGACGCCGAGGCCCATGAACAGGCCCAGCGTGGACCAATGGCCGCAGACCATCGGCAATTCACGCGGCGCATGGCCCGGTACTTCGAACCAGGGATACATGCCGGGCGTCTGCGTGCCCGGGCGGCCCTTGTCCGAAAAACTGATGCGGCCGGCGGGCGTGCAGTAGCGCATGCGCGTGAAGATGTTGACGATGGCGCGGAAGCGCTCCGGGCCGCCGAGCTTCGGCGACCAGGCCGGCTTGTCGCCGTACATGTTCTTCAGGTACTTGCGATAGCCGTCGCCGTGCAACTGGTCCTCGACCTCGCGCGCGCGCGCTTCGGCGATCTTCAGCGTCCATTTCGGCGCCAGGCCGGCATGCACCATCGCGAAACCGAGCGTGCGATCGACATGCAACAGCTTCTGCTTGCGCAGCCACTCCATCAGCACGTCGCGGTCTTCGGCGAACAGCACGCGCTGCAGATCCGGATTGACCTTGCGCTGGTCCTGTTCCTGCCGCTGCGCGATCGCCAGCAGCGACAGGTCGTGGTTGCCCAGCACGATCGTGCTGTGGATCGCCAGCGAATGGATCAGGCGCAGCGTTTCCAGCGATTGCCCGCCGCGATTGACCAGGTCGCCGCAGAACCACAGGCGGTCCTTGAGCGGATCGAAGCGGATCTTTTCGAGCAGGCGCTGTAGCGCGTCGTAACAACCCTGCACGTCGCCGATGGCATAGGTGCTCATGCGCGCGGCTTCAATGCAGCGTCCGCGGAACGGACAGCGTGAAAGGCGCGATCGGCGCATCGAACGACGTGCCGTCGTCGGCCAGCATCTGGTAGCTGCCGCGCATGGTGCCGAGCGCCGTTTCCAGAACCGCGCCCGAGGTATATTCGAATTCGTCGCCCGGTCGCAGCCAGGGTTGTTCGCCGACGACGCCTTCGCCGCGTACTTCCTGCACCTTGCCGTTGTCGTCGGTGATGATCCAGTGCCGGCTGAGCAGCCGGGCCGGTATCGCGCCGCCGTTGCGGATGCGGATGGTGTAGGAAAAGACGTAGCGACCTTCTTCCGGCGTCGATTGTTCGGACAGGAAGCGGGTCAGGACATCGATCTGGATCTGGTGCGAAGGCGAGCCCATGGCCCGATTCTACGTCAGCCCGCAGCCGGCGGTCGTTGCGCCAGATGGTTGGCTAGGGCGATGAACTGCGCGACCTCGAGCTGCTCGGCCCGGGCCTCCGGTCGCAGCCCCGCCGCTACGATATCGTCGCCGCTGCAAAGCTGCTGCACGGCGTTGCGCAGGGTCTTGCGGCGCTGGCCGAAGGCGTCGCGCACGACGGCCTCGAACAGGCCGAAGTTCGCGATCCCGACCTGGTCGGCTGGCTTCGGGACCAGGCGCACCACGGCCGAATCGACCTTCGGCGGCGGGCGGAAGGCACCGGGCGGCACGTCGAACAGCGGCTGCACGCGGCACAGCGCCTGCAGCATCACGCTCAGCCGGCCATAGACCTTGCTGCCCGGAGCGGAGGCCATGCGGTCGACGACTTCCTTCTGCAGCATGAAGTGCATGTCGACGATCGCGTCGGCGTGTTCCAGTACATGGAACAGGATCGGCGTGGAGATGTTGTAGGGCAGGTTGCCGACGAGCCGGATGCGGCCGTCGCCGGCCAGCTTGCCGAAGTCCACCTTCAACACGTCCTTGTGCACGATGGTCAGCTCGCCCAGGCCTTCCGAGGCTTCCATCAGCGGCGTGATCAGGTCGCGGTCGAATTCGACCACGGTCAACGAGCCGTGCCGGCGCAGCAAGGGGAAGGTGATCGCGCCCTGGCCGGGACCGATTTCCACCAAGCGCTCGCCCGCCTGCGGATTGACCGCCAGCACGATCTTCTCGATGACGCCGCGCTCGTGCAGGAAATGCTGGCCCAGGCTTTTCTTCGGCGGATCCTTGAAGTGGCTCATGCCAGCAGTCTGCGTTGCGCAAGGCGCGCGCACAACTCCACCGCTGCCTGCAGGCTGGACGGATCGGCGAGCCCTTTGCCGGCGATCTCCAGCGCCGTGCCGTGGTCGACCGCGACGCGCGGGTAGGGCAGGCCGAGCGTGATGTTCACCGCCTGCTCGAAACCGGCGTGCTTGAGCACCGGCAAGCCCTGGTCGTGGTACATCGCGAGCACGGCATCGACTTGTGCGAGCTTGCGCGGAAGGAAGGCGGTGTCGGCGGGCAGGGGGCCGACCAGGTCCATGCCTTCGTCGCGCAGCGTCGCCAGCACCGGTTCGATGATCTCGATCTCCTCGCGGCCGAGCAGGCCTTCCTCGCCGGCGTGCGGGTTCAGGCCGAGCACGGCGATGCGCGGCGCGGCGATGCCGAAACGGCGGCGCAGGGAGGCTTCGACGATGCGCAGGCGACGTTCGAGCAGGGCGGGCGTGATGGCGTCGGCGACGTCGCGCAGCGGCAGGTGCGTGGTGGCCAGCGCAACGCGCAGCGAGGGATTCGCCAGCATCATGACGACCTCGCAGCCGGCCTGTTCGGCGAGCAGTTCGGTCGTACCGGTGTAGGCGATGCCGCCGGCATTGATGGCGGCCTTGTTGACCGGGCCGGTGACCAGCCCGTCGTAGTCCCCATCCAGGCAAGCCTGTCCACCGAGGCGCAGCGCGGCGATCACCTGCGCAGCGTTGGCGGGATCGGGGCGGCCGAAGACCGTATCGCCGTCCTGGCGCAGCGGCAGGACCGCCAGTTCGCCCGGACCGCAGTCATCGTCGGGATCGCGTAGCGCGAGCGGAAGGTCCAGCGCGCGGGCCGCCTCATGCAACGTCTGCGGGTCGGCGATCGCCGTCAGTCGCGCCGGCTGCTCGTGCTGCGCCAGGCGTACGCAGAGTTCAGGACCGATGCCCGCGGGTTCGCCCGGTACGAGCACCAGCCGCGGGCGCATGGCTTAGCTTCCGCCGAGACGGGTCTCGACGTAGGCCTCGGAACGCAGGTTGCGCAGGAAACGCTCGTAGGCTTCTTCGCCCTTGCGCTGACCGATCACTTCGCGGGCGCGATTGCGCTGGTTGTCCGCCGTCAGGTCCTGCTGGCGGTTGCCGGTGCGCTTGATGAAGTGGAAGCCGACTTCGCTCTGGAAGATCGGCGAAACCTCGCCATCCTGCAGCGCGGTGATCTGCGTGGCGATCGCGCTGCCCCACTGGTCGGCGACGAACCAGCCCATGTCGCCGCCGGAATTGCGCGTAATGGTGTTCTCGGAAGCTTCCTTGGCCACCTTGGCGAAGTCCTCGCCGCCGACCACGCGGGCCCGCAGCGCTTCGATCTTCTGTCGCGCGGCTTCCGCGTTCACCAGATCGGAGATGCGCACCATGATGTCCGAGGCGCGGTACTGGGTGACCATCTGCGCCTGGGCGGTGCGCTTCTCGATCATCTGCACGATCTGGAATCCGCTCTGGCCGCGCACCGGATCGGTGATCTGGCCGGGCTGCAGGTCGCGCAACAGGTTGACGAACACCGGCGGCACCGCCTCCATCGCGCGCCAGCCGATCTCGCCGCCGTCGAGCGCGTTCTGCGCCTGCGAATGACGGATGGCCGCCGATCGGAAATCGATTTCGCCGCGCTCGATCGAAGCCTTGATGCCAGCGAGCTTCTCGCGCGCTGCAGCGATCTCGTCGGGCGTGGCGCCCTCCGGCAGGTTGATCTGGATATTGGCCAGGTGCATTTCCTCGCCGCCGAACTGCTGCGCGCTGAGGGCCTGGTCGATTTCGGCCTCGCTGATCTGCACCGCGCTCTGCATGTAGCGCTGGCGCAGGCGTTGCACCGTGATTTCGTCGCGCAGGTTGGCGCGGAATTCGTCGAAGCTCAGGCCGTCGGCCGCCAGGCGCTGGCGCAGCTGGTCGACCGTCAGGTTGTTCTGGCTGGCGATACTGCCCACCGCCTGCTGCAGCTCGGTGTCGGCGATGCGGATGCCGGAGTCGTTCGCGCGCTGGACCTGCAGGTGCAGCAGGATCAGGCGGTCGAGCACCTGCTTCTCGAGGATGTCGCGCGGCGGCAGCTGCTCGGGCTGGCTGGCGTACTGCGAGGTGATGTTGGCGACGGCGCGTTCGAGTTCGCTGCGCAGGATCACCGTTTCGTCGACGACGGCGGCGATGCTGTCGATATGGGTGGTCGGCAGCGCTTGTGCGTGGACGGCGGCGGCGCTGCCGAGCAGGGCCAGGCCAGCGAGCAGGGAGGCGAGGGGCTTCAACTTGGGGTTCATCCGATCACCGATTCCAGGGCGCCCGTGGCGCATGGCAAGTCATTCAGCGGCCGAGGGCGGCCAGTCAACGCGAATAGCCAAGAATAGCATCATCGAGCAGGCGCCTCGTGTCGCGACCGAAGCTGCCGAGGCCGGTCAGCTCGATCTCGAGGTAGATCGCGATGTTTTCCTGACTGTTGAAGCTGCGTACGTATTGCCGGCCCAGCAAGCGGACGGCGGTGCAACAACTGCGCCATTCGAAGCCGGCGAGCGCTTCGAGGGTCTGGCGGTCCCGCAACGAATAGTTCCAGCGACCGTACAGGCTCCAACTGGCGCTGACCGGTATGACCACGCTCAGGTCGGTTTGTTCCAGCTCGTTCCGGCGATAGCGATAGGCCGCGTTGAAGACGCCGCCGTTGCCGAAGCGGTACTGGCTGCGCAGCGAGGACAGGTTGGTCCGTTGCTGGTCCGGATCCCATTGCTGGGTCAGGCTCAGTTCCCAGCGGTCGTTCAGCGCGACGCTGGCCTGGGCGACCCAGTCGCTGCCGTTGTCGGAAACCGGACTGGCGCCGGGCAAGGTCACGCGCGGCGGATCGAAATAGGTGATGCGACCGAGGCTGAGGCTCAGCAGTTCGCGGCCGTTGTCGGCGTTCAGGAAACGGCTGGTCAGTGCGAGGGTCAGCTGGTTGGCGTCGCTCTGTCGGTCGGCGCCGCCGAAACGGTTGTCGCGGAACAGCGAATTCCAACTGAAGCTCAGTTCGCGGGTATCGAACAGGGGCAGGTCGTCCTGGTTGCGATACGGCGCGTACAGGTAGAAGAGCCGCGGCTCCAGGGTCTGGATGATGGACTTGCCGCTCCAGTTCGTATCGCGTTCGAAATAGGCGCCGGCGTCGAGACTGAAGATGGGCAGGCTGCGGCTCGGCGTGCGGGTGCTGCCGGTGACCAGCGGGCCCTCGTCGATCGAATAGGCCGTGTACCGCCAGGCCAGCTGCGGCGTCAGGTGCCAGGGTTGCCCGCCGAACGGCAGGCGGATGTAGGGTTCGATGTCGAGGCGACGCCCGCCATCGGTCGCTTCGCGGCTGAAGCGGACGGCTTCGAGGTACAGACCGGCTTCGAGCCACGGGAGCAGCGGCTTTTCCGCATGCGCCTGCAGGCGCGGCAGCCGGCGATACGGTTCGCTACCAGGCGGCAGCAGTGGGCTGGCGATTTGCCAGCTTTCGACCGTGAGGCTGGCGGTCCAGTAGCGGCCACGACCGAACAAGCCGGCCTGGCTGCCGAGCAGCGAGATCGAGGTGTTGCTGATCGAATCGCCGAAGTCGCTGAAATAATTGACGTCGCTGACGTTGCGCAGATTGGCGATCGCCGACCAGTGGCTGCTGAGGCGATTCGTATAGTCGAAGCTCAGGTAGCTGCGGTCGCGCCCGGTCAGGTCGTCGTTCGGCAGGTAGGTGCCTTCGAAGATGCCTTCGGATTGCTCGCCGAGGAATCGGAACTCGCCGCCGAGCATCAGGCCGCGTTTCGACAGCCAGCGCGGGGTCAGGGTGGCATCGTAGTTCGGCGCGAGGTTCAGGTAGACGGGCAGGCGGATGTCGAGGCCGTTGCGGTCGTCGCGACCGATGGTGGGCGCCAACACGCCGCTGCGACGTTTGTCGTCGGTGGGAAAGCTGATGACCGGCAGCCAGAGCACCGGCACCTTGCCGATCTTCAACGTGGCGTTGCGCGCCACGCCGGTCGCGGTTTCGCGATTGATGCTGATCGAGCTGGCGGAGAACTGCCATTGCCGCTCGCCCGGCGGACAGGTCGAATACACGGCATCGGTGAGCTTGCCGGTTTCACCTTGCAGCAGGACTTGCTCGGCGGTGCCGTTGCCGAGCTGGCCGTTGAACTGGTACTGCACCTTTTCCAGGCGCATCGTGTCCGTCGACTGGTTGCCCTCGACCTTCACCGCCGTCAGGCGCAGCGAACGATCCTGGTAACGCACCGGGCCTTCGGTGACGAACTGTTCGGTCTTGTGGTCGTAGCTGATCTTGTCCGTCGCCAGCCACTGGTCCAGGCGCACGAGGCGGACATTGCCTTCGAAGACCGTCTTCTCGGCTTCCTTCAGGTTCATCGTGTCGGCGCTGACGTCGCTAGCCGTCTGTTCGCGATTGCCCTCGGGCGCCGGATCCGTGCGGAAGACCGGCAGGGTTTCCGGGCTACGGCAAAGCTGCCAGTTCGCGGATGGCACTGCTTCTTCGGCGCGCACGGCACCGGCGATGGCGAGGCAGAGGGGGAGCAGACGCAGGCTGGTTCGATGCACCGGGCGGGACCCCTGGGACGAAAGCCGGCATTTTAGCCGAGCCGGCCCGGCGACAGGGGCGTTCGGTCGCCGGGGCTCAGGTCGCCAGGGCGCGGACGTGGGCCACCGTGCAGTCGCGCAACGCCGTCAGGCTGTAGCCGCCTTCGAGCATCGAAACGACGCGGCCCCGGGCATGCCGTTCGGCCAGGGCCGCGAGTTCGGTCGTAAGCCAGGCGTAGTCGGCCGCTTCCAGGTTCAGATCGGCCAAAGGGTCCAGCCGATGCGCGTCGAACCCGGCCGAGATCAGAACCAGTTGCGGGGAATGGCGGTCCAGCGCCGGCAGCAGGCGCTCCGACCAGGCCGCGCGGAAGGGTCCGCTGCCGCTGCCCGGTGGCAATTCGAGGTTTTCGATGTTGCCGACGCCGTGCTCGTCGCTGCGGCCGGTGCCCGGATAGAGCGGGCTCTGGTGCGAGCTGACGTACATCACGCGCGCGTCGTTCGCGTAGATGTCCTGCGTGCCGTTGCCGTGGTGCACGTCGAAATCGACGATGGCCACGCGCTGCAGTCCGTGCGCGGCAAGCGCGTGCGCAGCCGCCACCGCGATGCTGTTGAACAGGCAGAAGCCCATCGCCGTATCGCCGGTCGCATGATGACCAGGCGGACGGACGGCGCAAAACGCCCGGCGTCCAGGAGCGGCCATCGCCCAGTCCACGGCCGCGACCCCGGCGCCGGCGGCGCGCAAGGCGGCCTCGGGCGAGGCGGGGGAAAGCACGGTGTCGGGGTCGAGGCGCAGCGCCTCGGGCAAGGGGGTGTCGAGAACGGTGGCGATCAGGCTGGGCGCGTGAGTGCGCGCGAGCGCCTCGCGCGACGCTTCCGGCGCTTCCTGCCAGTCCAACGGAAACGCTTGTTCGCGCAAGGCCTGGATCACGGCTTCAAGCCGTGCCGGACACTCGGGATGGCCGTGGCCCGGATCGTGTGCGACGCAAGCAGGATGCGTGTAGACGCGCACGCTCAGGCTTTCCGGCGTTCGTGGTTCCAGAGCGTTTCGCCATGTCCGCTGGCGCGCGCCAACACGCGGGCGATCACGAACAACAGGTCGGAAAGGCGGTTGAGGTAACGGATCGCTTCCGGACGCACCGCGTCGTGGTGCGACAGCGTCACGGCCTCGCGTTCGGCGCGCCGGCAGATCGTGCGCGCCAGGTGGCAGTGCGACGCGGCGATGCCGCCGCCAGGCAGGATGAAATCCTTCAGCGCAGGCAGATCGGCGTTGAAGCCATCGAGCTGGCTCTCCAGGCGTTCGATGTCGGCGTCGAAGATCGCGGCATGGCCGGGAATGCACAGCTCGCCACCGAGATCGAACATCTGGTGCTGCACCGAAACGAGCACGTCGCGCACGTCGGCGGGAATGTCGCAGGCCAACACCAGGCCGATCGCCGAGTTCGCCTCGTCGACGGTGCCATAGGCGGTGACGCGGGCCGAGTCTTTCGCGACGCGGCTGCCATCGCCCAGGCCGGTGCTGCCGTCGTCGCCGGTGCGCGTGTAGATCTTCGAGAGGCGATTGCCCATCGTCGCCGCCTGCGCGGTTCTCAGCGCGTCGCCGGCTGCTGCGCGGTCACGGCCGAACGGCGCGTGTGGCGTGCCACGAGCGCGACGCCCACGTGCACCGCCGTCGCCAGGCCCAGGTACATGCCGCTCGTGTAGTAGTACGGCAGCACCCAGTCGCCGAGGTTCTTCGTCCAACCGGCGAAACTGCGCGAAGCCACGCTGTCGCTGAGCCAGTAGAAGCTGCCGTTCGAGATCAGGTAGCACAGGCCGATCGCTAGCACGGCGGTCGCCAGCAGCCAGCCGGCGCTGGTCAGCGACAGGCCCTGGTAACGCCGGCGCAGCAGATCGCCGCCGAACCACATCGCCAAGTGGGCGGGGACGAGGAACCAGTAAGCGATCGAGACGCAGTAGTGGTTCCAGAAACTCAGGCCGCTGGCGCTGATCACGTAGGCGTCGATCGCCACGGCCAGCAGCATCAAGGCCGGGAAAGCCCAGCGCCCGCTGCCGCGGAGGTAGAAACCACCGAGGAAGAACAGCGCCCAGGAGGCGTCCGGCAGGTTGGAGAAGTGATTGATGCGCGTCGCCATCATCACGAGGGCCAACAGGACGAAGATGCCGATGCGCTGGCGGGAGCTGAGGTTCATTGCGGATCTCGCGGGGGTTTGACCCGCATTCTAGAACCTATCCCGGGTTCGCGCATGGGTCGGCAGGGTCCGATGCCTCGCGGCCCGGTATCATTCGCGCATGAGCGAGACCCTGGACATCCTGATTCTGGGCGCTGGCCTGGTCGGCAGCAGCCTGGCCTGCGCGCTGGAGGGACGCGGCTACCGATGCGCATTGATCGAGGCCAGCCCGGCCAGCGCGGCGCCACCGGGTTTCGACGAGCGCAAGCTCGCGCTTGCCGCCGCCAGCCTGAGCGCACTCCAGGCTTTGCAGGTCTTGCCCGGCCTCGCTACGTCGCCGTTCCCCATCCGCCGTCTGCATGTCAGTCGCGCTGGCGATTTCGGCGCCGTCAGACTGGCCGCCGCCGACTACGGTCGTAAGGCATTCGGCGGCGTGGTGCTGGCGCGCGAATTGGGCACCGCGCTGGAATCCCGCATGGCGGCATTGCGAGACACACGCATGATCCGCCCGGCGCGCGTGGTCGCGTTGCGAACGACGGATGACGCGATCGAGGTCGATATCGAAGGCGTCGGCACGTTGCGTTCGCGCCTGCTGGTGGCGGCCGATGGCACCCGCTCTTTCGCCCGCCAGGCCCTGGGGATCGGCACGCAGGAGCACGACTACGGCCAGACGCTGGTCGTCTGCAGCGTCGCCTGCGAGCGTGCGCCCGACGGCACGGCCTACGAGCGCTTCACCTCGCAAGGTCCGGTGGCGATGCTGCCGATGGGCGCGCACTACGGCGGCATCTGCGGCGTGGCGCGCGAAGATGCCGCGCGTGTCCTTGCGCTCGACGACGCCGGGTTCGCCGATTACCTGCAGCAACGCTTCGGTTGGCGCGCGGGCCGCGTCGTGCGCGTCGGAAAACGCAGCGCTTACCCCATCGTTCGCGTATTGGCTGATCGCCTGACGGCGCCGCGTGCCGTGCTGATGGGTAACGCAGCGCAAACCATCCATCCGATCGGCGCGCAGGGATTCAACCTCGGTTTGCGCGATGCCCTGACCTTGGCCGAGTGCCTGAGCGAGAAACAGGACCCGGGCAGCGAAGCGGCGTTGGCGCGCTACGTCGCGAAGCGCGGCGAGGATCGCGAGCGCACCCTGGCCTTCAGCGACGGACTCGCGCGACTGAGCGCGAACGACAGCGGTGCGATGCGCTTGCTGCGCTCGATCGGGTTGAGCTTGCTGGGGAATATTCCCGATCTCGCTTCGCCTGTCGTCGCCGGTGCGATGGGCTATCGCGGCGACGTGCCGGCTCTGGCGCGAGGTGGCGCGTGAGTCGGCGAAGCGGGCTCGACGTCGTGGTGATCGGCGCCGGCGTGGTTGGCGCCGCTACCGCGCTCACGCTCGCTGCGGCGGGTTTGCGCGTCGGGATCGTGGAAGCGCACGAGCCCGCGCCCTGGCGCGCCGATGCGCCGGATCTGCGCGTCTATGCGTTCGCTCCGGATTCGTCCGCCTTGCTCGAGCGTTTGCGGTTGTGGCACGACATTCGCGGCGCCCGTACGCAGCCTTATCGAAACATGCGCGTCTGGGATGCCGCTGGAGGCGGCGAACTGCGGTTCGACGCCGATGCAGTCGGGCGCGAGGCCTTGGGCCATATCGTCGAGCATGGTTTGCTGGTGGATCGGCTCTGGCAGCGGGTCCGCGCGGATGCGCGCATCGAAGTCCATTGCCCCGACAAACTGCTGGCGCTGGAACAGGACGAGACCGGCGTGTCGCTGGCATTGCAGGGAGGCGCCCGTCTGCACGCGCGCTTCGCCCTCGGCGCCGACGGCGCGGTTTCGCGCGTGCGCGATCAGCTCGGTATCGAATCCGATGCGCACGACTACGGCCAGCGCGGCGTCGTCGCTTACGTATCCACCGAATTGCCGCACGAGCAGACGGCCTGGCAACGCTTCCTGCCTTCCGGCCCGCTGGCTTTCCTGCCCTGCGCCGATGGCCGCAGTTCGATCGTCTGGACTTTGTCGAACGACGAGGCCGAGCGTGTACTGGCACTGCCCGACGATGGCTTCTGCCGCGAGCTCACGCGCGCCTTCGATGCGCGCTTGGGCGACGTGCTGGAAGTCTCGGCGCGCGCGGCGTTTCCGTTGCGGCGACAACTTGCGAAGACCATGTTGCTCGGTCGCGTGGCCTTGGTCGGCGATGCCGCCCATGCCGTGCATCCCTTGGCCGGCCAGGGCGTCAACCTCGGCCTGCGTGACGTATCCGCGTTGGACGATTCCGTGCGCGAAGCCCTGCAGCGCGGCATCGATCCGTTCTCGCCGCATCGCATGCAGCGCTGGGCGCGGGCGCGCTACAGCGAAAATGCGATGGCGGCCTACGGTTTCGAAGCGATCAATCGCGTGTTTTCCAACGACGCCCTGTTGCCGACCTTGCTGCGCGGGCATGCGCTCGGTATCGCGGGTCGACTGCCGCCATTGACGCGTTTTCTATGGAAGCGTGCGGCGGGAGTATAGGGTCGGGTTTGTTCGGCGGATGTCTGTGGACCGGTCATGGCCGGTGCGCGACGCTCGCGACACGCCGTGAATACTTCCCTGTAGGCTCATCGTCGACATCCTGTCTCCGATGGTCGCGATCGCCGCGCGCTGACCGTGACCGGCGGATGCCATCGAGCGATCGGTCTATCGCCAAACGCTCAGCCCGGCGGCGCCAGGAATTCCTGTTGGCTCAGGAAGCCGTCGCGGTTCTTGTCCTGGCGACGGAACTGTTCCGCCTGGCGCGCATTGAGCTCCGCCAGCGTCAAGGTTTTCGCATTCGGCACGTGCTGCTCTTCCGGCGCCAGCACGTTGTCGCGATTGGCATCCATCTGTCGGAAGGCATAGCTCATCCATTCCTGGAACTCGGCGAGCGAGAGCTTTCCGTCGCGGTCGAGATCGGCATCGCCGAAATAAGCGTCGCGACTCTGCGCGCCGGCCAGTGCCGGAGCCAGGAACATCATCAGGGCGAAGGCGATGCGCATGATCAGCCGGCGTAAACCGTGATTTCCTCGCGATCATGGTAGAGCTGGCGCGCGCGGATGGTAAGCGGCCTGCCCGCCTGCTGCTCGAACAGGTCCAGGCAGAGACGCGTTTCCTGCCAGCGTTTTTTCATCGGCAGTTTCAGGTTGAAGATCGCGCGCCGGCACCAGCCGTTGGCGAACCACTCGGCCATGCGCGCGGCGACGCGCCGTGGTTGCTCGACCATGTCGCAGACCATCCAGTCCAACATGCGTGGCGGCTGCCAGCTGAAACCGTCGGCGCGGTGGTGCTCGATCAGGCCGGTGGCCATCGCCGTGTCGGCCAACGGCCCGTTGTCGATCGCGTAGACACGGATCCGGCGACGCGCCAGGATCCAGCTCCAGCCACCCGGTGCGGCGCCAAGATCGGCGGCCCACATGCCCTCGCGCAACAGGCTTTCGCGTTCCTTCGCATCGAGCAGGGTCAGGATCGCTTCGTCCAGCTTCAGGGCCGAGCGACTCGGCGCATCGTGCAGCATGCGCAACCGCGGCACGCCCATCGGCCAGGGCGAAGAATCGTTGGCTTCGCCCTGCGCAACCAGCAGATGGTCGCCGGCGAGCAGGCAGACGTGCAGGCGCGGCAAGCGTGCATCGTCCTGCGCGCTGAGGAAACCGCGCTGGCGCAGGGCCGGGCGCAGGGCGTTTCCGAAAGCGCGGGCGAGGCCGGCGAGCGGTTTCGCTTCGTCGGTGTCCGGTGTTTCCACGACCAGTTCGCCATGCCTTCCGGCGCCCGCCAGCGCTTCCATCAGCGGCGTGATGCGGTCCTTGGGATCGAGCCCCGGAAGTTCCGCCAACAGGCGCAGTTTCTGTCGCGCGAAGATCAGCGACGCGAAGGGTAGGACGCGCGACATGGCGCCGGCGTCCTCGCCAAGCAGCAATACATGGCCGGAGCCACGCTCGGTGCGCGCGTAGGCGCCGAGTCCGGCTTCGGCGGCGCGGTCGGTCAGTTCTCCCGCGAGTTCGGGTTCGAAACCGGCGCGGCAATAGCAGAGCAGGCCGGTGTTCACGCCCGACCCGCCGGCAGGTCAATAGACAATGCCGCTCTCGCCATAGCTGCGCAGTACGTCGCGCGCGGCTTCTCGCATCAGGTCGCGGCGGACGGATATCCCGCGCTTTTCCAGCTCGCCGGTCCAGTCGGCCGGCAGCGGGCCCTCGTCGAAACCAGCCAGCGTCTGCACGTCGTCGCTGCGCGCGCCGATCAGCAGTTCGTCGATGCCGCCCCAGATCAGCGCGCCGTAGCACATGGCGCAGGGCTGCGAGGACGTGGCCAGGGTGACGCGGCCGCCGTCGTCGTTCAGGCGATAGCGTTGCGTGCGTTGCTGGCTGGTGGACAGCGCCATCACCTCGGCATGCGCCGTTGAGCACTGCGAGGGCACGACGCGGTTGACGCCGACGCCGAGCAGGCGCCCGGTCGTGTCGAACACCGCCGCGCCGAAAGGCCCGCCACTGCGGTGCAGGACATTGCGGCGCGACAGGTCGATCGCCAGCGCGATACGGCTATCGTCGTCTGGGTACAGGCGCTGCGCGTCGACCTCGTCGTGTATCCAGGGCGGCAGCGTAAGGTGGATTTGCGCATACAGCATCAGTTCGCCGGCGGAACGCCGCCTCCCGTGTCGTTGACGCACTCGTTGTTTTCGCAGCGGCAGCCGCGCACCTCGGCGAAGCCGCAGACGCCGGTGCGGCCTTCCTTGGCGCATTGCGCCTGCACCTGCTCGGGATGCGTCGCACTGTCCTTGTTCACGCAGCGCGGGTAGTAGCCGCAGCAACTGCCGACGTCCTTCACGGCGCAATCGGCGTCGCTCTCGCAGGCCACGCCGATCGCATCGCTGGGCGCGGCCGGTTTCGCCGGCTCGACAGGCACCGCGGGCGGTGCAGTGTCGACCGCGGCCGCCGGCGGCGCATCGGCATGCCGCGCGCAGGCGGCCAGCAGGACGAATGCGAGCAACCACGAAACGATCGTGCGTGAGCCCGGCATGCTCAGGCGCCCTTGTTCCAGCTATCGCGCAAGGTCACCGTGCGGTTGAACACCGGCGCATCGTTCCGATGATCGCGGCGGTCCGCGCAGAAATAGCCGAGTCGTTCGAACTGCACGCCGCTTTCGATCGCGAGGACGGCCGCTTCCGGCTCGACGAAACCGCGTACCACCCGCACCGAATCCGGATTCAGGTAGTCGCGATAGGTCTTGCCGGCTTCGTCCTTGTCCGGATCGGGCACCGAGAACAGCCGGTCGTACAGGCGCACTTCGGCGGCGACGGCATGTTTCGCGCTGACCCAGTGGATCGTGCCCTTGATCTTGCGATCGGCGCCGGGCAGGCCGGCGCGGGATTCGGGGTCGAGCGTGCCGCGCAGCTCGACCACGCGCTCGCCATCCTTGATCACGGCCGTGCATTTGACGATGCCGATGCCGCGCAGGCGCACTTCGCCTTCCGGCACGAGGCGATGGAAGCCCTTGGCCGGCACTTCCATGAAATCCTCGCGTTCGATCCACAACTCCCGCGAGAACGGTACGCGGCGCGAACCGAAGGTTTCGTTCTTCGGATGGTTCGGGAAAACGAGCGATTCCTCGTGCGCTTCCGGCAGGTTTTCGATCACCAGCTTCAGCGGGTCGATCACCGCCATGCGGCGTGCGCAATCGCCGTCCATCGTCTCGCGGATGCAGCCCTCGAAGACCGAGAAGTCGATCAGCGAGTTCTGCTTGCTGATGCCGACCCGATCGGCCAGCAGGTGCAGCGCCTTCGGCGGGCAGCCGCGGCGGCGGATGCCCTGCAAGGTGGGCATGCGCGGATCGTCCCAGCCGGCGACCAGGCCTTCGTTGACCAGGGCCAGCAGCTTGCGCTTGCTCATCACCGTGTAGTTGATGTTCAGGCGCGAGAACTCGATCTGGCGCGGCTTGGCCGGTGCGGTCGGGAAACCGCGCTCGGGCAGGTGCGACCACAGTTCCGGGTGGTTCGGCAGGTCGACGTTGTCCACGGCCCAGTCGTACAAGGGGCGGTGGTCTTCGAATTCGAGCGTGCACAGCGAATGGGTGATGCCTTCGATGGCGTCCGACAGCGCGTGCGCATAGTCGTACATCGGATAGATGCACCATTCGGCGCCGGTGTTCTGGTGCTCGACATGCTTGATGCGGAACAAAGCCGGATCGCGCAGGTTGATGTTGCCGCTGGCCATGTCGATCTTCGCCCGCAGCGTGCGGGCGCCATCCGGGAACTCGCCGGTGCGCATGCGGCGCAGCAGGTCGAGGTTCTCCTCGATGCTGCGGTTGCGGAACGGCGATTCGCGACCGGCTTCGGTCAGGCTGCCGCGGTATTCGCGCACCTGCTCGGGGCTGAGATCGCAGACGAAGGCCTTGCCGTCGCGCACGAGCTTCTCGGCCGCGAGATAGAACACGAGGAAATAGTCGGAGGCATGCCGCAGCTCGGCCCATTCGAAACCGAGCCAGCGCACGTCTTCCTTGATCGCCTCGACGTATTCGGGATCCTCGCGCGCCGGGTTGGTATCGTCGAAGCGCAGGTTGACCCGGCCATCGAACTCCAGGCCGATGCCGAAGTTCAGGCAGATCGCCTTCGAATGGCCGATATGGAGATAGCCGTTCGGCTCCGGCGGGAAGCGCGTCTTGATGCGTGCGTGCTTGCCGCTGGCGAGGTCGTCCCGGACGATCTGCCGGATGAAGTCCTGCTTGACCGGGGTGGCGGCTTCGGTCGAACCGGCGTCGGTGGGGCTGTGGCTCATGGATCGCTGCGATGAAAGGAAAGCGGCTAGTTTAGCGCGGACCCGCGGTCAGGCTTGCCCTTCACGGGAATTGCGGCACACTGGGGTCGGGGGGAAGCGAGGCGGATGATGCGGAAACTGGCAGCGCTACTGCTCTGTTTGGCCATGTGGTCGCCGGGTTCGGCGACTCGGGCGCAGGGCGTCGACGAATACGGCACTGATGTCGAGATCGCGGTGCTGACGGCCCCGGCGGGTACGCCGCTGGAGGAAATCGTCACCGGACGCGCCAGGGTCGGTTTCACTCCGGTCATCCGGCGCGGGACCAGCGTTCGGGGCTTGCCGGGGCAATCGACCTGGCTGCGCTTGCGGCCCCAATTGCCGGACGACGGCCAGAAGCGTTTCCTGCGTATCGATCGGCAGGCTTTCGACGCCCTCCGCCTGTACCGGGCATCGCCCCAGGTGCAATTGCTGGCCGAAGTCGATGGCCAACATCGTCTCGAAGGCGAGCCGCGTTGGCCGGACGGCTATGTATTCGCCTTGCCCGATGGCGTGAGCTCCGGTGCCACGCTCTACCTCGAAGCGCAGGGTCTGGGCTACCTGAACCTGCAGCCGGAGTGGCTGACCCGCGACCAGTTGTCTGCTCGCGAGAGTCATAGCGGCTTCTACTACCGGGTCTTGTACGGCGGTCTGCTGGCGATCGTGTTGCTGGCGCTGCTGCGACACTGGCGAGGCGCGCCGCGCGTATTCGCCATCGCCCTTGCCGGCTTCTTCTGCCTGCTGGCGGCACTGCTGGCGAACGGCCATTTCCAGTTCCGGCTCGACGGTGTGCACCTGGGTCCCGGACTGCCTTGCGCCGTCCTGCTGATGGCGCAGGGCCTGCTGCTGTGGACGACACGGCAATACGCCGGGCAGGACCGTACGGCGCCGCACCTGGGCACCGTGCTCGACTGGTCGGGCGCCGTCCTCGCATTGCTGGGCGTGGCGGCCGTATTCACGCCTCCGGCCTATGTCGGTCAGTTGCAGTTGCTGAGTTGGTTCGCGCTGGTGTCGGTGGCCACGCTGTGCCTGCTGGCCCTGAGCCTGGATCCGCGAAGCTGGCGTTGGGGGCCCATTCTCGTTTGGGCGGGCATGATCCCCGCGGTGCTGGCCCTTTGGTTCGCGATGCGCCAGTGGATGCCGGCCACCTTCATGGTGCGGCGGGGTTACGAATTGCTGCAGATGCTGCTGTTGGCCAGTTTCCTGTTGTTGCCCTGGTTGCGCGAGTGGCGCCGGCAACGCGATGCGCGGTTGCGCGCCGCCGGTCCCGAGCTCAGCGTGCAGCAGAAGATCGCCCAGGCGCGCGAGCAACTGCTGCGCAGCCTGCAGTCGGGCCTGGAGAATGCGGCCGAAAACGACATGGAATGGATCGCCTACCGGCGCCTGCTGGAAGGCCTGAAGCCGGTGTTGCCGCAGGTCGCTTCGGCCGTGGTCGCGATGAACTACCACAACGAGGATTTCATGCTGGCCGAGCCCAAGTCGGCCGAAGAGCGTTACGAACAACTGCTGGTGCAACGCGCCACTTTGCTGAAGAACCTCAGCAAGCTGCGCGCGCCGCAGCAGGTGAGCCTGGATTTCGACGGGCCGGAAGGTCCGCTGCCGCCGGTGCAGCTGGCGGTGATTCCCCTGCCGATCGAAAAACCAGGATGGGGCGCGCTGTTGGTGGAGCGCAAAGCGGGCGTGAACTACACGGACGAGGAGTTGCATCTTTGCGCCGAGTTCGCCGCGCTGGCGACCACGGGCGCCGAAGAGGCCGGCGAGACCATGGCTGCCCGGCGCGCCAGCGAAACGGATCCCGAAACGGGCGTGTATCGGCGCGAAAAGCTCGAAGCCCAACTGCAGAAGGCGCTTGCGGTCGCCAACCACAACCACGCACCCATGTGCGTGCTTCGCGTCGGCGTGGACAACCTGCAGTCGTTGCCGTCGGCTTCGCAATCGCATGGCCTGCGCCAGTTGGCCCAGCTGCTGCGCGAAGAAGCCGGCTATGGCGACTCGCTGGCGCGATTCGGCAACGACGAATTCATGCTGCTGGCGCCGAACCGCAGCGTCGAAGACGCGCGCACCCTGGCCGAGCGCATGTGCGGCGCGGTGCGTTCCAGCCCGGAGATGCGCGCGATAGGCCGCGGCCTCACCATCAGCATCGGCATCGGCCCGCACAAGCAGGGCGAACGCATGCCGCAGTTCATCCTGACGCGGTCGTTGCAGGCGCTGGCGAAGGCGCGCGAGTACGGCGGCAACCAGGTGCAGGCGGTCTCGGCGGCGGAATGAGGCGCGGCGGACGGCAGGGAAGGACGGGAAGGAGACGGACGTGCGCACGCTGGTGATCGGCAACAAGAACTACTCCTCCTGGTCGCTGCGGCCCTGGCTGCTGATGCGGCAGTTCGGTCTTGCGTTCGAGGAGGTTCGCCTTCCGCTGGATACGCCGGAGTTCCATCGCCGCATCGGCGACTATTCGCCGACCGCGCGGGTGCCGGTACTGCGCGACGGCGACGAGGTGATCTGGGATTCGCTGGCGATCTGCGAAACCGTCAACGAGCGCTGGCTGGGCGATCGCGGCTGGCCGCAGGACGGTCGGGCCCGCGCCGCGGCGCGCTGCGCCGTCGCCGAGATGCATTCCGGTTTCGCCGCCCTGCGTACGCAACTGCCGATGAACTGCCGGCGCAGCCCGGCTGCGCCGCACTGGGACGCCAGCGCGGAACGCGATATCGCCCGCGTGCAGGCGATCTGGGCCGACCTCCGCTCGCGCTTCGGCGCTGGGGGCGCATTCCTTTGCGGCGACTTCGGCATCGTCGATGCCATGTATGCACCGGTCTGCGTGCGCTTTCGCGCCTACGGCGTGCCCGTCGACGCCAACGCGGCGGCGTTCATCGACAGCATCTATTCACTGCCGGCGATGCGCGAATGGTTGCTCGCGGCCGCCGCCGAGCTGGAGAGCCTGCCGCCGACCGACGGTATCGCGGGTATCGCCGCCTGAGCGGCGCAATCGCCATGGGTCGTAGCGGTCGCCCCCGCTGAGGTCTGCCGACGGCTTATTCGGCGAGATCGTCCAGCGTCCTGAGCAGGCGGTTCGCGTTCGATCGCTGCGTCCGGGCCAGGGTCTCGAACCAGTCGGCGATTTCATCGAAGCCTTCTTCGCGCGCCTGCCGGGCCATCTCCGGGTACATGTCCGAATACTTCTGCGTTTCGCTGGCGATCGCCGTCCTGAGGTTGCTGGCGGTATCGCCGAAAACCAGGCCGGTCACCGGGTCGCCCACCTTTTCCAGGTATTCGAGATGGCCGTGCGCGTGGCTGGTTTCGCTCTCGGCGGTGGAGCGGAAGACGGCGGCGATGCCCGCGTGGCCGTCGATGTCGGCCTTTTGCGCGAAGTAGAGATAGCGCCGGTTGGCCTGCGATTCGCTGGCGAACGCCGCTTTCAGGTTGGTTTCGGTCCTGCTTCCCTTCAACGACATCGGAACCTCCGCTCCCGGCGAATTGCTGGATGTTCCCAATGTCGCCGGGAACGCGGACATGGTTGAGCAATTCCCCGCGAATGACCAGCGTCGGGCGGGGCCCAGGGCTTCGTTCGATACACGTTTCCTATCGCTACGATAAGTACAAACAATTTCATCTATGGTTGTGCAGGGGCCATGCTGCGGGTTCCGCTGCATAGCCACGATCGAGGAGAGAACCATGTCGAACGAAGCCAAATGCCCGTTTTCCGGCGGTGCCCGCAGTCAGGCCATTACCGGCGCATGGACCAATGCGGACTGGTGGCCGAACCAGCTCAACCTCGCGATCCTTCACCAGCATTCGCCGCAGTCGAATCCGTACAACGAGAAGTTCAACTACGCCGAAGAATTCAAGACGCTGGACCTCGATGCGGTCGTCGCCGACCTGCATGCCCTGATGACCGATTCGCAGGACTGGTGGCCGGCCGATTACGGCCACTACGGTCCCTTCTTCATCCGCATGGCCTGGCATGCCGCCGGCACGTATCGCGTCTCCGACGGACGCGGCGGCGGCGGCACCGGCGACCAGCGTTTCGCACCGCTCAACAGCTGGCCGGACAACGGCAATCTCGACAAGGCACGTCGCCTGCTGTGGCCGATCAAGGCCAAGTACGGTCGCAAGCTGTCGTGGGCCGACCTGTTCATCCTCACCGGCAACGTCGCGATCGAATCGATGGGCGGCCCGGTGTTCGGCTTCGGCGGCGGCCGCGCCGACATCTGGGAACCGAATTCGGAAATCTATTGGGGCCCCGAACAGGAATGGCTGTCGACCAGCGACAAACCGGCGAGCCGCTATTCCGGCGATCGCGAGCTGGCCAATCCGCTCGCGGCCGTGCAGATGGGCCTGATCTACGTGAACCCGCAGGGACCGGACGGCAATCCGGATCCGCTGGCCTCCGCACGCGACATTCGCGAAACCTTTGCGCGAATGGCGATGAACGACGAGGAGACCGTTGCGCTGGTGGCCGGCGGTCACACCTTCGGCAAGGCGCATGGTGCGGGCGACGCCGCACATGTCGGCAAGGATCCGGAAGGCAGCGACATCGAACTGCAGGGTCTGGGCTGGCTCAGCGGCTACGAAACCGGCATGGCCGGCTACACCATCACCAGCGGCATCGAAGGTGCGTGGAAGAAGACGCCGATCACCTGGGACATGGGTTATCTCGACACCTTGTTCGGTTTCGAATGGGAGCTCACGAAGAGCCCGGCCGGCGCGCACCAGTGGCGGCCGAAGGATGGCGCCGGCCGCGACGTGCCGGACGCGCACGACCCGTCGAAGAAACACCAGCCGATGATGACTACCGCCGACCTGGCGCTGCGTTTCGATCCGGCCTACGAAAAGATCTCGCGCCGCTACCATGCCAACCCGAAGGAATTCGCCGATGCCTTCGCGCGCGCCTGGTTCAAGCTGACCCATCGCGACATGGGACCGCGCGTGCGTTATCTCGGCAAACTGGTGCCGAAGGAAGTCCTGATCTGGCAGGATCCGGTGCCTGCGGTCGACCATCCTCTCGTCGATGGCAAGGATGTCGAAGCGCTCAAGGCCAAGGTGCTCGCGTCGGGACTGACGACGCAGCAACTGGTCGCCACGGCCTGGGCGTCGGCATCTAGCTTCCGCGGCAGCGACAAGCGCGGCGGCGCCAACGGCGCGCGCATTCGCCTGGCGCCGCAGAAGGATTGGGAAGCGAACCAGCCGGCGCAATTGGCGAAGGTGCTGGGCGCGCTCGAAGGCATCAAGAAGGATTTCGACGCGTCGGCGGGCGGCGGCAAGAAGGTGTCGCTGGCCGACCTGATCGTCATCGCCGGCAATGCGGCGGTCGAGGCCGCGGCGAAGAAAGGTGGTTTCAGCGTGACCGTGCCGTTCGCGCCGGGTCGTACCGATGCGACGCAGGAACAGACGGATGCCGCGTCGTTCGAACCGCTGGAGCCGAAGGTCGATGGTTTCCGCAACTACGTCGCCAAGGGTTTCGAAGGTTCCGAGGCCGAAATGCTCGTCGATCGGGCGAACCTGCTGACCCTCAGCGCACCCGAGATGACCGTGCTGATCGGTGGTTTGCGCGCGCTGGATGCGAACGTCGGCGGAACGAAGCACGGCGTGTTCACAGACCGGCCAGGCACCCTGAGCAACGACTTCTTCGTGAACCTGCTCGACATGCGCACGAAGTGGAAACGCACCGAGGCCAACAAGGACATCCTGGAAGGCACCGACCGCGCCAGCGGAAAGCGCAAGTGGGTCGGCACGGTATCCGATCTGGTGTTCGGTTCGAACGCGCAGTTGCGCGCGCTCGCGGAGGCTTACGGATCGAGCGATGCGCAGGCCGAGTTCGTCAACGATTTCGTCGCTGCCTGGGCGAAAGTGATGAACCTCGATCGTTTCGACCTGCGTTGATCGAAAGGCATCGGACAACCCCGGCCGGGCCCTCGCGGTTCGGCCGGGGTTCTTCTTTCCGGCGGACGAAGCCCTGCTCGCGGTCGGCGACGATTTCTAGCGACGCGATTTCGTTGCCTTCGCGGCGATCGCGGAAGGCGGCGTTCGCAGCAAGTCCGGAGGCAGGTCGCGCAACACTTCCGCGAGTTTGCGCAGGAACGACGTCATCGCCGAACTGCGTCGCCAGACGAGCGCGAGCTTGCGCGTCGGCGCCGGATCGCGGAACGGCAGCAGACGTACGTTGTCGGATGCTGGCACTGGCGGCTTGACCGCGAGCATCGGCAGCAGCGTGATGCCGACGCCGGCCGCGACCATCTGCCGCAGCGTTTCCAGGCTGGTCGCACGGAAACCTTCCTTCTCGCCCGCGCCAGCGAGCTGGCACACCTCAAGCGCCTGCTCGCGCAGGCAGTGGCCGTCCTCGAGCAGGAGCAGATGCTGCTCGGACAGCTCGGCCAGCTTGAGTTCGCGTTGGTTGGCCAGCGGGTGGCTGTTCGGAAGCGCAAGCAGGAAGGGTTCTTCGAACAGGGTTTCCATCTCCAGCCCGTCCTCGTGCAGGGGCAGGGCGAGCACGGCGGCATCGAGACGGCCTTCGCGCAGCATCTGCAGCACGACTTCCGTCTTCTCTTCCACCAGCAGCAATTCGAGTCGCGGGAAGTTCCTGCGGATGTTCGGAATCACATGCGGCAGCAGATAAGGCCCCAATGTCGGAAACAGACCCAGCCGGACGCTGCCTGCCTCGGGGTCGGCGGCGCGTCGCGCGGTCTCATGCATCTGTTCCACTTCGGCGATGACGCGGCGCGCGCGTTCGAGGATGTCGCGTCCCGCAGGCGTCAGCATCACCTGGCGCGGCGCACGTTCGATCAACTGCACGCCGAGCTCATCCTCCAGCTTCTTCAGTTGCGTGGACAGCGTCGGCTGGCTGACGTGGCAGGCCTCGGCGGCGCGGCCGAAATGCCGCTGGTCGGCGAGGGCGATCAGGTAACGCAGGTCGCGCAGGTTCATGGCGACGATAGTTATAAACTATCAAAGTTATAAAAACAATCCACTTTGAAAATCGGAGCCCAGCCCCCAGAATAGGCGGGACGGGTCGTTCGCCCGCATTCCCCCTCTCTATTGCACCAGGAGTATCCATGCTTTCCGTTGGCGAGAAATTCCCCCAGTTCAAGGTCAAGGCGACCGTTTCCAACGACCTGAACGACGCCTTCGTCGATATCGACAACAACACCTACAAGGGCAAGTGGCTGGTCGTGTTCTTCTATCCGAAGGACTTCACCTTCGTCTGCCCGACCGAGATCACCGGTTTCGCCGAGGTGAACCAGCAGTTCATCGACCGCGATGCGCAGATCCTGACCGGCTCGACCGATTCCGAGTTCGTGCACCACGCCTGGCGCACGCACCACAAGGACCTGAACAAGCTGCCGTTCCCGATGCTGGCCGACGTCAAGCGCGAGCTGGTCTCGGCGCTCGGCATCCTCGACAAGGCCGAAGGCGTCGCCCAGCGCGCCACCTTCATCGTCGATCCGCAGGGCATCATCCGCTTCGTCTACGTCACCGACCTGTCGGTCGGCCGCAACCCGCAGGAAGTGCTGCGCGTGCTCGACGCATTGCAGACCGACGAACTCTGCCCCTGCAACTGGAAGCAGGGCGAAGAGACGCTGAAAGTCGCCTGATGCGACCGGCTTGAACGCCGCGGCCGTGCCGCGGCGTTCTTCGTATCACCACGGCGCCATCCCGCATGGCGCCGCTCCGGAGAATCCGATGAACCTCAACGACATCAAGTCAGCCTTGCCCGACTATGCGAAAGACCTGCGCCTGAATCTCGACAGCGTGCTCGCCGAAACCGGCGCGCCCGGGCTGAATGATCCGCAGATCCGCGCCATCGCGCTCGCATCCGCCATCGCTTCGCGCAACCCGCGGCTGACGAATGCGATCGCTGCCTTCGCCGCCGACAAGCTTGGTGAGAATGAACTCGCCGGTGCCCGCGCTGCCGCCGCGATGATGGCGATGACGAACGTTTACTACCGCTTCACCCACAACGCGGCCAACAAGGAATACGAAACCCTGCGCGCGGGGCTTCGCATGAACGTGATGGCCAATCCGGGGATCGACAAGATCGCGTTCGAGCTGGCGTCGCTGGCGGTGTCGGCGATCAACGGCTGCAGCCGTTGCGTCGATTCGCACGAAAAGACCGTGCGCGAGCACGGCGTCTCCGCGCAGGGCGTGCAGAGCGCGGTGCGCATCGCTTCCGTCATCCATAGCGTGGCCGTAACGCTGGAATCCTTGCCGGCCGCTCGCCTGGCGGAAGCCGCCTGAGCATGACTTTGGTCATGGGTTGAACCCCGACCCGGCGGGCTATGCTCGCCGGGTCCCCTGGAGGTTCCATCCATGCGCCATCTTCTGGCGGCTGCCGCCGCGTTCTTCTTCCTTTCCTCAGGCGCGCTCGCCGCCGACGATGGTGTTCCCCGTGGCCGACTGCCGCGTACGGTGGTGCCGGGCAAGGTCGCGCTCGAACTCAAGATCGATCCTGCGCAGCCGCGTTTCTCCGGCGTCGTGCGGATCCAGGCGCGTTTCGCCGAAGCGACCGATACCATCTGGATGCACGGGCGCGACCTGAACATCGTCTCCGCCCGCGTCGCGCCGAAGAACGGCCGCAACCAAACGCTGACCGCCGCCCAGGTGGACGTGTCGGGCGTGCTGAAACTCACCGCCGCCAAGCCCATCGAAGCCGGCGAAGCGTTGATCGAAATCACCTACGACGCGGCTTTCGGAAAACTCGACGGCGCCTATCGCGTCAAGCCCGACGGCAACGACTATGTACTGACGCAGCTCGAGGCCATCAGCGCCCGCAGCACCTTCCCCGGATTCGACGAGCCCAGCTTCAAGCAACCCTGGGATGTCAGCCTTGTCGTGCCGAACGGCAACCAGGCGTTGGCGAATACGCGCGAACTGCGCACGGAGAAGGCCGGCGAGGGCTGGACGCGCCATGTTTTCGCGACCACGGAAAACCTGCCGAGTTACCTGATCGCGTTCGCGGTCGGGCCCTGGGACATCGTCGACGGCCCGGACCTCGCGCCGAACGCCGTGCGTTCCTATCCGGTGAAGCTACGCGGCATCGCTGCCAAGGGCCAGGGCGGCAAGATGAAGTACGCGCTCGACCATACCGGCGAAATTGTTTCTGGCCTCGAGGACTATTTCGGTAGCCCCTATCCGTTCGACAAACTCGATCTCGTCGCCGCCCCGGATTTCGCCGCCGGCGCCATGGAGAATCCGGGGCTGATCGTCTATCGCGATACCCTGCTGTTCGCCAACGAGAATTCCGACGTGCGCAGCCGCCAGGGTTATTGGGGCACGCATGCGCACGAACTGGCGCACCAGTGGTTCGGCGATCTGGTGACGATGCCCTGGTGGGACGACATCTGGCTCAACGAAGCCTTCGCGACCTGGATGGGCAACAAGGTCGTCGGCAAGCTGCAGCCTGGATTCCACACCGAACGCGGCCTGCAGGAAGGCGCTTTGGGCGCGATGGGCGCCGACAGCCTGGCGACGACGCGCCGCGTGCGCGAGCCGATCAGCGATTTCACCGAGATCGAAGCGGCCTTCGACGGCATCACCTACCAGAAGGGCGGCGCGATGCTGGCGATGTTCGAGCGCTACGTCGGCGAAGAGCGTTTCCGCGACGCCATCCGCAATTACCTGCGCGAGCACTCGCGCGGCAACGCTACCAGCGGCGACCTGATCGATGCGATCGCCGAAGCCAGCGAAGACCCGGCGGGCGTGCGCGCGGCCTTCAACAGCTTCATCGATCAGCCCGGCGTTCCGATAGTGCATGTCGGCGCCAAGTGCGCCGCCGGTGGCCGGCCCACGCTGTTGGTGGAACAGCAGCGCTATCTGCCGGTCGGTTCCACCGCTTCGGCGGCGGGCCAATGGAAGATCCCGCTGTGCGTGCGCTACGGCGACAAGAACGGCTCGCAGGCGCAGTGTCAGTTCGTCAGCGCTCGCGAGGAGACGATCGAGCTGGCGACGGACAGTTGCCCCGACTTCGTCATGCCCAACGCCGATGGTGCCGGTTACTACCGCTTCGCGATGTCGCCGGGCGACCAGAAGAACCTCGAAAGCAACTTCGACCGGCTCAATGAACGCGAACAACGCGCTTTCTCCGATTCGCTGGAAGCCGCTTTCGATGCGGGTGCGATCGACGCCCCGGCATTCCTCAGCGCTTCGACGCCGCTGGCCAATGCGCCGGTGCGGCAGACGGCGATGTCGCCGGTGGGAAACATCGGCTGGATGATCGGCAACCTGGCCAGGGACGAGACGCAGAAACAGGCGCTGCGCGCGCATCTGGCGCGTATCTATGGTCCGCGCCTGGCCGCGTTGGGCACGTCGCCAAGGCCCGGCGACAGCGACGACGATCGCTTGATGCGCAACAGTCTGGTGAACCTGATGGCAGAGACGGCCAAGGAACCGAAGCTGCGCGCCGAGCTTGCCGCGAAAGGGCGCGCGGTGCTCGGTCTCGGCGGCGACAAGGCCCTGCATCTCGATGCCGTCGCGCCCGATCAGCGCGCGCTCGCGTTGCGCATGGCCATGCAGGAAGGCGGCGCCGAGGTCTTCGATGCGATGACCGCGCATCTGGCCTCGACCCAGGACCCGCAGTTGCGCGGACAACTGCTCGGTGCGATGTCGGATGCGAAGGATCCGGCGCTGGTCGAGCGCATGCATGAGATGGCCCTGAAGCCGGGCAAGTTGCGTCGCAACGAGTTGCGCTTCGCCACCGGCGCGGGCGACACGGAAACCGACGCCGGCCGCAAGGCGCGGCGCGAATGGCTCGATGCCAACTTCGAGGCCATCCAGGCGCAGCTGGCGCCGGGCGGCGCCACCCTGGTGTACGGCTACACCAGCGGCATGTGCAGCGACAGCGAGGCCGCGACGGTCGAGCCGAAGTTCGCCGAACGACTGCGCAATCTCGAGGGAGGCCCGCGAACGCTGGCGCAGTCGATCGAGGGCATCAAGCTCTGCGCGGCGTTGAAGGAAAAGCAGCGGGCGGCGGGCCTGGGACGCTTCGGCAACGCGGCGGCCGGCAGCCGCTGAATCATCTTTTTTGCACTAGGCCGCCGGTTCCGCCGGCGGCTTTTTTTTATCTCGGCGAAGCGGGCTGCGTTCGCATCCACTCCAGCGTATTGCGCAGCAGGGGCGAACCGGGCTTGGCGAAGTCGATCAGCATGCCGACATGGCCGCTATCGGGCAGTTCGCGCAGTTGTGCGGGAACACCGCGGGCACCGAGCCGTCGCGCCAGGCGTTCGCTGTTCCGTGGATCGACCAACCGATCCTTCAGGCCATGCATCAGCAGGAATGGCGGTTCGTCCCCGTCCACGAAGTTCACCGGTTGCGTGGCGGGCCACTGGCCTTCGTCGCCGAATACCTCGCGCAGCTCGGCATTCGTGATCGGCAGGAAATCATAGGGGCCGGACAGGCCGACCACGCCAGCCAGATCGGCGGGCGCAAGACCCGCTTCGGCAAGGTAGCGCGCGTCCGCGGCCAGCAGGGCGGCGATATGCGCACCGGCCGAGTGTCCGACGACGAAGATGCGCTGCGGGTCGCCGCCATGGCGAGCGGCATTGGCACGCGCCCAGGCGACGGCGTGCGCCGCATCGTGCATGAAGTCCGGGAAGGGATGCGCCGGCGCCTTGCCGTAGTCGGGGACCAGGGTCAGGGCGCCGCTGTCCGCCAGCGCCGATGCGACGAAGCGATATTCCTCCCGGCGCCCGTTGCGCCAGCTTCCGCCGTAGAAGAAGACGACCACCGGCGCCATGGGGCGATCGGCGCGATACAGGTCCAGGGACAGGCCTTGGGCTTGGTCGTAGACGAAGGTATCGCTGCTTCGGTCCGGCGCGCGGGCGTTGAGGGCATGGAAATAGGCCCCGCGACAGCCTGCAAGCAGCGCCAGCGAGGCCAGCAGCAAAGTCCAACGGCTTGGGAAGGCAATTGCCATGGCGGTATCATCCGGGACTGGATGTAAGGATCGCGTCATGAGCCCCAACGAAACCGGCGACCTGGATCAGCGCTATGCCGCCATCCCCGAGCGCAATACCGGCGACAACCTGCTGCGAACGATGCAGCAGCACCATGTGCAGCTGTCGGTGATGGCCGATACCAAGGCCAACATCCTGATCACGGTGTCCTCCATCGTGCTGACGCTCGTGCTGGGCAAGATGAACGACCCCAGCCTGCGTGCGGCGATGCTGACGCTCGCCTGCTTCGTCCTGGTCGCGCTGTTGCTGGCCATCATCGCCGTACTGCCGAAGTACCGGCCCCTGCGACTGAAGGCCGGCGAACCGCTGCCGCCGCAGTTCAACCTGCTGTTCTTCGGCCATTTCGCCGAACTTTCGAAGGAACGCTTTCTCGAGGAAGTCTCCGATGCATTGAAGGCCGACGGCTCGGTTTACCAGACGATGGCGCGCGACGTGTATTCGATCGGCTACTACCTCGCGCACTACAAGTACCGGTTCCTGCGCCTGTCCTACCTGTTCTTTCTCGCCGGTTTCGTCGGCGCGAGCATCGTCGAAGCGGGCCAGCTGCTGTTCGGTCGATGAGTACGGTGGCATCGGCGTTGCGCGACGCGGCGGAGTCTCTGCCGGGCGAGTCGGCGCGCGCCGAAGCCGAGATGCTGATGGGCCAGGCATTGGGCCGCGACCGCGCATGGCTGTTCGCGCACGGCGACGACGAACTGATGCCGGAACAACGCGATCGCTTCCTGGCGACGCTGCAGCGTCGTCGCGACGGCGAACCTATCGCGCATATCCTCGGGCGGCGAGGGTTCTGGTCGCTCGATCTGATCGTGTCGCCCGACACGCTGGTGCCGCGGCCCGAAACCGAACTCCTGGTCGAACTCGCCCTGACGCGCCTGCCGCAAGATTCCGCCGTACGGGCACTCGATCTCGGCACCGGCACCGGTGCGATCGCGCTGGCGATCGCTTGCGAAAGGCGGCAGGCGGAGGTGACTGCGGTAGACGCCAGTGTCGCCGCGCTGGAGGTAGCGGGCAGGAATGCGGCGAGGAATGCACTGACCGGCGTTCGTCTGCTGCGCAGCGATTGGTTTTCCGCATTGGCCGGCGAGCGCTTCGACCTGATCGCGAGCAACCCGCCTTACATCGCCGAGAGCGATCCGCACCTGCAGGAAGGCGACCTGCGTTTCGAACCGCACGGCGCACTGGCATCGGGCGTGGACGGCCTCGATGCGATCCGCATCATCGTCGCTGCCGCGCCTGTCCATCTGGCACGGGACGGCTGGCTGCTGATCGAACATGGCCGCGACCAGGGCGAAGCCGTCCGTGCCTTGTTCGGTGCCGCCGGTTTCGATGCGATAGAAACGGTGCGCGACCTCGAACAGCGCGAGCGCGTCACCCTCGGGCGCCGGACCTAGGCGCGGCGCGCGCGGATCAGCGCCTTCGCGTCCTCGATCAACCCAGCGCGGATTTCGCCGGTGCAGCGCTGGCCAGCTGCGGCCAGCGCCGCAGCAGCGCCGCACGGATGCCGGCGGTGTCGATCCCCGCTTCCGCCAACAGCTGTTCGCGACTGGCGTGCTCGAGATAGCTGTCGGGCAATCCGAGATGCAAGATCGGCATGGCGATGCCTTCGGCAGCGAGCAGTTCGGCGACGCCGGCCCCGGCGCCACCCATGATCGCGTTGTCCTCGATCGTGACGAAACCATCGTGCGATTTCGCCAGTTCGAGTACCAGCTCGCGATCGAGCGGTTTCACGAAACGCATGTTGACCAGGCTCAGGCCGAACTCCTCGGCAACGGGTTGCGCCGCCGCGAGCAGCGTGCCGAACGAAAGCAGTGCGATGCGCGTGCCGCGCCGGCGCAGATCGGCCTTGCCGATCGGCAAGGTATCCAGCGCGGGCTGTACCGCAACGCCGGGGCCGGTGCCGCGCGGATAGCGCACGGCGGCTGGCCCCGCATGACGATGGCCGGTGCTGAGCATCTGCCGGCATTCGTTCTCGTCGGCCGGCGCCATCACCAGCATGTTCGGAATGCAGCGCAGGTAGCTCAGGTCGAACGAACCGGCGTGCGTGGCGCCATCGGGGCCGACGACGCCGCCTCTATCGATAGCAAACAACACGTCGAGGTTCTGCAAGGCGACGTCATGCACAAGTTGGTCGTAGCCGCGTTGCAGGAAGGTCGAATAGATCGCCACGATTGGCTTGCTGCCTTCGCAGGCCATGCCGGCCGCCAGCGTGACGGCGTGTTGTTCGGCGATCGCGGTGTCGAAATAACGCAGCGGGAACTCCTGCGAGAAGCGCACCAGGCCCGAGCCCTCGCGCATCGCCGGCGTGATGGCCATCAGCTTGTCGTCGGCCGCCGCCATGTCGCAGAGCCAGTCGCCGAAAACCCGCGTATAGGTCGGTTTGGCCACGCCGGGCTTCTTCACGATGCCGACGGTCGGATCGAAGGGCGAAACCGCGTGGTATTCGATCTGGTCGCCTTCGGCGAGGTCGTAGCCCTTGCCCTTCGTCGTGATGACATGCAGCAACTGCGGACCCTTCAGGGTCTTCAATGTCTTCAGCGCGCCGACCAGTGCCGGGATGTCGTGCCCGTCGATCGGGCCGGAATAGTGGAAGCCCATTTCCTCGAACAACGTGGACGGCACGAACATGCCCTTCCAGTGCTCTTCCCAGCGCCGGACGAAACGCGCGGTGGGGCGCTTCTTGTCGCCGAGCAGTTTCTTGCCGCCTTCGCGCATCGCGTTCATCGTGCGGCTCGACATCATGCGGCCGAGCATCTTGGTCAGGCCGCCGACGTTCTCGGAAATGGACATCCGGTTGTCGTTGAGGATGACGAGCAGGTTCGGTTCCGGGTCCATGCCACCGGCGTGGTTCAGTGCTTCGTAGGCCATGCCCGCCGTCATCGCGCCGTCGCCGATCACGGCGACGACCTGGCGCGGGTCGCCATTGCGCTGCAAGGCGATCGCCATGCCCAGCGCGGCCGAGATCGACGTGGACGAATGCCCGACGCCGAAGGTGTCGTATTCGCTTTCGTCGCGTTTCGGAAACGGAGCGACGCCATCCTTTTTCTTGACGGTATGGATGCTGTCGCGGCGGCCGGTCAGGATCTTGTGCGGGTAGCACTGGTGGCCGACGTCCCAGACTAGGCGATCGACCGGCGTTTCGTAGAGATAGTGCAGGGCGACCGTCAGTTCGATCACGCCCAGCCCGGCGCCGAAATGGCCGCCGACCTGGCTCACGGTTTCGATCAGGTAGGCGCGCAGTTCCTCGGCGATGGCCGGAAGTTCGGACTCTGGGAACTGGCGGAGATCGGCGGGAACGGCAATGCGCGAGAGGCGCGGGTAACGCTGGACGTCCATCGGGACTCTAGAAACGTGTTCTCAGCCGCGATTGTCCGGTAGCGCGGTAGTCCGGGCAAGCCAAAGCTCGGCTGGATCGTCCCTGCCTGTGGCCCGGGTTCAGCTCAGGCCGGGCTGGCGTAGCCGGTGGCGAGGTTCGCGTTCACGAAATCGGTGACCTCGGCCAGGGTGGCGCCGGACTGCTCGGAAATCTCGGTCAGGCGCGCCGGTCCCTTCATCATCACCGTGGCGATACGGAAATGTTTCGGATACTCGCGTTCGCTCTGCGGCCACTTGTTGAGCTTGTATTGCGCGTTCGGATCATGGCCCGGCGCGATCACGCCCTTGTGGCCGGCCAAGCCGCCCAGCCAGGCCAGGCGGGACCAGGGCTGGCTGCCGCCGAGCTGTTTGCTCAGGCTGGCGTATTCGGCGGCGTCGATGGCGGTGAAATCGCCCTCGCGCATCACCGCTTCCGCATAAGGCAGGAAGACTTTCAGCGTGCTGCCACCGGCGTAGGTCTGCGTTGCGGGATCGAGCACGAGCAAAGGAGCGCCAGGCAGCTGCGCCTTCACCGGGCCGGAAAAAGCGCCGGGCTTCAGGTAGTCGCCCAGGCGCGGATCGCGGGGCGGCGCGGCAGGCGCCGCCGCCATCTGGCCGGTGCTGCGGACCGGATCGGCCGGCATGGCCGCTTGCTGGCCGGTGCTGCGGACCGGATCGGCCGGCATGGCTGCTTGCTGGCCGGTGCTGCGGACTGGATCGGCCGGCATCGCCGCCTGTTGACCCGTCGTGCGCGGCGTCGCGGGCGGCGTCGCGGGCGGAGTTGCCGCCTGTTGTCCTGTCGTCCGTGCTGCACCCACTGCCGCCTGCTGTCCGGTATTGCGTGCCACCGCTTCTGCGACGCTCATGGAAACCGGTTTCGGCCCTGGGGTGGCGCTGGGTTTCTGTCCCGAGATTTCGCCCAGCAGGTTCGCGAGCGCGTCGGTTTCCAGGGGGCGGGTAAGCAGATGGTCGGTTTCCGAACGCGTTCCGGCCGTCAGGGCGATGGTGACCTTGCCGCTGTTATGCGCTTTCAGCCAAGTCATGTGGCCGTACATCGAGTCCATGTCGATCAAGAGGACATCGGCCTCGGATTCCGACAGCAGGCTCCAGCTGTAGCCGAGACGGGCATTGGCTTCCTCGAATCGGGCCTGCACCGCGGCACTGTCCTCGCGGGAGAACCCGGCGATGCACAAGGTCTTGCTGGTCATGCGTCCACATCCCCTGTCGCGGCCCCATGGCCGCCCGACAACCATGAGAGTTTGCGGGGGGCGCGCGTGGGCGTCAAACGCCCGGTAGCGGTTCCGTGAACTGGCTCGCCCGTATGGTGCAGCGCAGCTGGGGGCGCCCTGTTCTGCCTGCTTAGTTCCGCTGGCGTGCGTTCTTCGGCAGGTGCTGTTTGAGGAAGGCCATCTGGTCGGCCAGGATGTGCCTATTCGACAGGATCAGGTGTTCGACCCAGCTCGGTCGATAGGGAATGGCCAGCAGGGGCATGCCTGCCTGCTGCGGCGTGCGGCCGCCCTTGCGCGAATTGCAGTGGAAGCAGGCGCAGACGACGTTTTCCCAGACGTCGCGTCCGCCGCGCGAAATCGGCATGACATGGTCGCGCGTCAACGAATGGCGGCCGTATTCCTTGCCGCAGTACAGGCAGAGGTGCGCATCGCGCGCGAACAGCGCGGTATTGGTCAGCGCAGGCGACGGGTCGAGCGATTTCGGATGCGCATGGCTGCGCGCCGCCACGATCGGATGCAGTTCGACAATGCTTTGCAGGCCGCTGACGCGATTGGTGCCGCCATGCACCGTCAGGCAGGGGTCGCCCATCGTCCAGGCGACCGCGCCGCGCACGTACAGGCAGACGGCATCCTGCCAGTGCATCCAGTCGAGGATCCGGCCATGCGCATCAAGGGAGAGGACGCGGGGGACGGGACTTTCCGCAGGGGATACTTGCCCGGCCGGGGGGCTGAGCTTCCCGGCGCCCACCAGAGCCAGATGCGGCGTGGGCAAGTCCATCGACGCCGAGCATAACCCAGCCGCATGACAGTGCAAGCACGACCGGCCGCTACAATCGGCCCGAACCGGCAGGAGATTCCCATGCGCAGCCTCTACCCCGAGATCGAGCCCTACGACAGCGGTCTGTTGCCGGTGGACGATCGCCACACGCTCTACTACGAACAGTGCGGCAATCCGCAGGGCAAGCCGGTGGTCATGCTGCATGGCGGACCGGGCGCCGGCTGCGGTGCCAAGATGCGTCGTTTCCACGACCCGGCGCATTACCGCATCGTCCTGTTCGACCAGCGCGGCTCCGGTCGCTCGACCCCGCATGCCGATCTGATCGGCAACGACACCTGGTCGCTGGTCGCCGACATCGAGAAGCTGCGCAAGCACCTGGGCATCGAGCGTTGGCAGGTGTTCGGCGGCAGCTGGGGTTCGACCCTGGCGCTCGCCTATGCCGAAACGCATCCGCAACAGGTGACCGAGCTCGTGTTGCGCGGCATCTTCATGCTGCGGCGCTGGGAACTGGAGTGGTTCTACCAGGAAGGATGTTCGCGCCTGTTCCCCGATGCCTGGGAGCAGTACCTCGCGCCGATTCCGGAAGTCGAACGCGGCGATCTGATTTCGGCCTACGGCCGACGCCTGACGTCGCCCGACGAAGCCACTCGACTCGCGGCGGCGCGTTCGTGGTCGGTGTGGGAAGCGGCGACCAGCCTGTTGCTGCAGGACGCCGACTTCATCGCCGGGCACGAGGACGCGCATTTCGCGTTGAGCTTCGCCCGCATCGAGAACCACTATTTCGTACACGGCGGATTCTTCGAGGTCGAGGACCAGCTGTTGCGCGATGCGCATCGTTTGCAGGGCATTCCCGGCGCGATCGTGCACGGGCGTTACGACGTGGTCTGTCCGCTGCAGAATGCGTGGGACCTGTGCAAGGTCTGGCCGCAGGCGAAGCTGGTGATCACGCCGGGCTCGGGTCACTCCGCGTTCGAGCCGGAGAATACGGCCGCGCTGGTGGAGGCGACCGATGCGTTCCGTTAGTCGTGTCGCGCTTGCGAGCGCATGTTTGTTCGCGGGGGCGACATTGTCGTCCGGCTTGGCGCTCGCCTGCCTCAACGAAACCGGAACCAATCGGCAGGGTGAAACGATCGCCTTGTCGGACCGTTCGGCGGAAGAATGGCGCGAGAGCTTGAAGACGCCGACGTCGAGAGCCCGCCTGGTCACGCATTCGCGCCGAGTCATCGAACGCGCGAGGAAGGAACCGAACCCGGAAAATCTCAATGACCTCGCTGTCGTCCTGGTGCGGTTGGGGCGCAGCGAAGAGGCGATCAGGCTGCTGCAGTTCAACGAGTCGCGGAAACCGGGCGGCTACAGAACGGCTGCCAATATCGGTACGGCCTACGAGCTCAGCGGCGACAACGAACAGGCACTGCGATGGATACGCGAGGGGATACGGCGCAACCCCGAGAGCCATTGGGGCAGCGAATGGCTTCACGTGCGCATCCTGGAAGCCAAGATCGAGGCTTCGAAGGGTCGGCCGGCTCCCGCGCGCGGTTCGATCCTGGGGCTGGATTTCGGCGCCGAACTCGTCCCGCGACGCCCGACGCGCTTGCCCGTCGGCAACGACGGGAAGCCGCTCTCGTTGTTCGCGCTGGCCAACGGCATCAAGTACCAGTTGCACGAACGCACGCAGTTCGTGCCGCCGCGCGACGCCATCATCGCGGGCCTGTTCTTCGACTGGGGCAATGTCGAGTTCGCGGCGGGCTCGATCGAGCTGGCCGACGTCGCCTACGACTACGCGCTGCAGTACGGCCATGCGGAGCGCGAGCTGATCGCGCGCCGGCGCAACGAAATCGCACGCATTCTGGCCAAGGCCAAGCGTTCGCCCGAGCGCATGGGCGAATGCGAAACGTGTGATCCGCCTGACATGCCGCCGGCGCGAGACTGACTTCCTTCAGATCGCGCTGCCGTCCGGATCCCTCTCCAGCAGCCACAATCCCGCCCAGAGTTTCGGATCCATCGAATAGCCTTCGCGAATCTTCTGCGCCAGCCACTGCGGTGCGGAATCGAGCGGCACTTCGTGCACGGTGATGTCCTCGCTCTCGTCGCCGCCGCCGTCGTGCACCTTCACCAGGCCGCGGGCGCGGGCGAAGCCGATCATCTCGGTGCTCATGCCGGCCGAGCTCGGTCCGACCATCAGCAGTTTCACTTCGCTGGCCTGCCAGCCCGTTTCCTCCAGCAGCTCTCGACGCGCGGCGTCTTCCATCGTGTCGTCTTCGCCGAGGTCGCCGACGAGGCCGGCCGGCATCTCGATGGTGCGTTGCTGGATCGGCACGCGGAACTGCTCGACGAACAGCAGCTTGTTTTCCGGTGTGATGGCGATGACGATCACCGCCGAACCGGCATGGGTACGCTCGGCGTATTCCCAACTGCCGCGCTGTTTCAGCCGCAGATAGCGGCCCTCGTAAAGGGTTTCGATCTCGTCGCTCATGCGGCGATGCTAACGCGTGGCGCGGAATTTCTACAGGCTGAGCGGCTAGGAGCCGCCGACGGCGGCCTGCAGGCGGCGTCGGGTGATGGGGCCGAAGCGCAGTTGTTCGCTCAATGCGTCCAGCGATTCGGTATCGGCCGGACCGCGTTCGGCCGTGCCGAAATCCTCGGGCAGGGGCGCATCGCGGGCGATGGTCGCCAGCTGGCGCGACAGCAAGGCCAGCTCGCGGTGTTCGCGCAGGCGTTCGGCATGCTGGCTGCTGCCGCGCATGCGCAGGTACGCCACCTCGCCGAGTCGTTCGAGCAAGGCGTCCAGCGAACCGAAATGGCCGAGCAGGGTGGCGGCGGTTTTCGGGCCGATGCCGGGCACGCCGGGGATGTTGTCGATCGCGTCGCCGGTCAGCCCGAGGTAGTCGGCGATCTGGTGCGCATGCACGCCGTATCTCGCCTTCACGCCCTGCGAGGCCCAGCGCTCGTTGCGGCTGAAGTCCCATTGTTCGTCGCCGTCGTCGAGCAATTGCGACAGGTCCTTGTCGGCCGACAGGATCAGGGCGGCGTGGCCCTGCCGTCGCACATGCGCGGCGGCAGTGCCGATCAGGTCGTCCGCTTCGTAGTGCCCGTCGGCGAGCACGCGCAGGCCGAGGGCACGGCACATCTGCTGGCAATAACCGAACTGCTTCTTTAGTTCCGGCGGCGCCGGGTCGCGGTTGGCCTTGTAAGCCGGATAGAGCGCATTGCGGAAGTTCGAGTCCAGCGATTCGTCGAAGGCGAAGGCGATGCGGCCGGGCTTGTGCCGTTCCAGCACGTCCAGCACGAAACGCACGAAACCATGCACGGCATTGACCGGCTGGCCGTCGACATCGTGGAATTCGTCCGGCATCGAATGCCAGGCACGGAACACGTAGAGGCTGGAGTCAACCAACCAGACCGTCGCGGGCTTGCCGGCGGCGCCTGCGCTCACAGCGACAGATCCGACAGCAGGTCGCGCGGATCGGGACGATCGCGTTCGGGCGCCGGCTCGTTCGACGTGCCGATATGCATGAAGCCGAGCAGGCGTTCGTTCTCGGCCAGGCCCAGTCGCGCGAGCACGACGGGGTCGTACGCCGCCCAGCCGGTCAGCCACTGCGCGCCGAAACCCTGAGCCTGCGCCGCCTGCAGCATTGCAAAACACACGGCGCCGCCCGACAACAGCTGTTCGATCTCGGGCACCTTGTGGCCGGGCGTCAATCTAGCGATCACCGCGACGATCAAGGGCGCGAAGGAAAAGCGTCGCCTATCCTTTTCGACCGCGGCCTCCGGCGCCTGCGGGTCGCGTTCGCGGGCACGAGCCGCCAACAGTTCCCCCAGTTGCAGGCGGGTGTCGCCCCGGACACGCAGGAAGCGCCAGGGCGCCAGCTTGCCGTGGTCGGGTACGCGCACTGCGGCAGCGAGGATGGTTTCGAGTTGGGCTTCGTCCGGGCCCGGCTCGCCCAGCTGGCGCGAGGGGGTGGATCGGCGGCGATTGAGCGCCGCCAGGTCGTCGTGGTTTGCCGTCATGTTTCGATTCTAGGCTGTTTCCATGTGCGCCGGATAACGAATCCGTTGCCTGCCCGTAGTCGAACGGGCGGCTTGCGTCATAGACTGCGGACTCCCCCCAAGAACACCCCCGCCATGACCGGTTCGCTCACCGTCGCAGAACTGCAGAGTCGCATCCGCGATCGCGGCGCGATGGTGCTGCTGCCGGTGTTCGACGAAGCGGTGAATCTTGCGGACCAATGGTTGGCCGCATTGGTGGAAAAACATCTGGCGGCCGGCGAGCCCGATTCCGCCAGCCGGCAGCGCGATGCGGTGCGGCGTTTCCGCGTCGCTTCGCGCAAAGCCTTCGGCGACGAACTGACCAACAGCGCCAGCCGCATGCTCCTCTATCGTGGCGTCGACAGCGGACTGGCCGGCGGCCTGAGCCTGCTCGACGACGAGAGCCTCGACCTGCAGCTCGCGCACGAGCATCTCGCCGAATCGTTGAACCGACGCCATCGCGCCGGCATCTCGGCCCTCGACCAGCGCATGGCGGCCTTGCTGGAATGCCAGCCCTTCGGTGCACGGCTTCCGCTCGGCGCCGTCGCCATCGCCGATGCGGCCCGCTCCGGCATCAAGGCGATGGAAGTCGAATCGGCGGTGCGCTCGATGGTGTTGCGCCGATTCGAGGAGTTGGTGTCGACCCCGTTGTTCGACCTGCACAAGGAATTGAACGACATGCTGGCGCGGGCCGGCGTGTTGCCGAACCTGATGGTGGTTTCCGACCAGGACGAACGTCGCCGCGCCCGCGTGCGTTCGGCGCAGGCGCGCGCGCAGAAGGAAGTCGGCGATCAGGACGAGGACGTCGACGATTTCGAAGACCCGGGTCCTCCGGTGCCGGTGGCGCCGCGCGACCGCGAACTGTTCGCGTCACTGATGAGCATGTTGCAGGGCATGCGGGCCGGTGCGCCCGCGCCGGCCGGGCCGCGGCGCGAGCTGTCGTCCACCGAAACCCTGAGCCTGCTGACGAAGATGCAGAAGCAGCCGCCATCCGGTCTCGCCGATGCCCTGTCCGGCGACGGCGATCTCGCCGCCATCCTCAAGCGGGAACTGCTGGGTCGCGCGCAATCGGCCGATCCGCAGGCCGATGCGCCGGCCTTGTCGGCGGGCGAAGACACGGCGGTCGATCTGGTCGGCAACCTGTTCGACGTGCTGATGAACGAGCGCACGAATGCCGATGCCGTCGCCCCCGTACTGGCGAAGATGGTGATGCCCTATGTCAAAGCGACGATGCTCGATCCGCAGCTGTTCGAGCAGCCGGCGCATCCGGCGCGGCGCTTGCTCAACACCGTCACCGAGGCCTGCGAAGACAACGCTGGCGAAAGTTCGCAGGATATCGAGTTGTTGCAGCAGATCGGCTCGGCGATGGATCGCTTGACCGACGAGTTCGACATGGATCTCGCGACCTTCGAGCGCATCGAACGCGAGCTGTCCGAGAAGCTCGATGTGCATCGCCGTCGCTTCGGTCTGGCCGAACGCCGCACGGTCGAGGCACAGAAGGGGCAGGAGCGCCTGGAGAAGGCGCGTCAGCAGGCCGCCGCAGCATCGGTCGGCGTGCTGTCCGGGCGTGAGTTGCCACGAGCGATCGGCGAGTTCCTCAATGGCCAATGGCAGCACCATCTGACGATGGTGGCCTTGCGCCAGGGGCCGGACAGCGAAGGCTTCCATGCCGGCGTTGCCGTCGGTCAGCGCTGGATGGACTTGCTGGACATGGCCAGCCTCGGCGAGCCGCCTTCCCATGCCGCCGCCGACGCCCTGCGCCAGGCGACCCAGACGGTGCTGGCGAGTTCCGGCCTGCAGGACGCGGCGGCGGACCAGATCATGGACGGGCTGATGGCCGCGCTTGCGGCCTGTGCGAAAGGCGATGTCGAGATGCTGCCTGCCGCCGTGGCCGAAGCAACGCCGGTGTCGGAACCGGCGTCGACGCCTGTCGCGACGGTGTCGGTCGCATCCCCCTCCGTTCCCGCCGGCACGGCCGCCGATGACGCGCCGCGCGCCCCGGCCCCCGCGCCCCTGACATCATCCTCGGCCGGGAATCGTTCGAAAACGTCGACCCAGTTGGCCAGCTTGCTGGCCGGGGAAGAGCCGCCCACCGAGGCGGAACTCGCGGAGATGCGCGCCATCCCCGTGAATACCTGGGTGCAGGCGCCGGCGCCGAATGGCGAGCTTCAGGTGGTCAAGCTGTCCTGGGTCAGCGGCATCTCGGGGCTGATGATGTTCGTGACGCGGCGCGGCGCCCGCGCGCTGGTGGCCTCGCCCGAGGAAATGGCGCTGTTCAAGCGCCGTGGCCAGCTGATCGTCTTCGACCGCGAAGCGCCGGTCGACCAGGCCCTGGTGCAGATGGCCAATCGCTTCCGCAAGCGTGCCGCTCAGCCGGCCGAAACGACCGCCGGGTAGGAAACTCGGGGAGTTGCGATTGCGTTCACGGATTCCCAAGCGGGGATGCCTTAAGTTAAGGCCGTGAAAACTCTACCCCCCGAGAGTTCGATGAGCACCGATTCCTTCTCCAACAACGGTCGCTGGGCCCATCAAAAGGACCCGCAGCTGTTCGAAGCGCTACGGCGCACCAGCGTTTCGCACCTGCAGGGCGTGCTCAGCCGCACCCTGGTCAAGGTCGACGACTGGCTGTTCGAGCTGGCGCAGAAGGATGGTGCCTCGAGCGGCTCGCCTCATCTCGATGCCATGCGATCCCTGCGCCATAGCCGCGCGGCGATCGAACGCGCCTACAACGCCCATTTCGAAAAGGGTTTCGACAACCTGCTGCGCCGACTCGCGCCGCTGCAGAACGCCCGCCTGGAACTGAGCCTGCTCGACGACGCCCAGCTCGAAGCGCAGCTCGCCTCGGAAGTGCTGATCGACGCCGTCGAGCGCGCGCACGGTCCGGCGCTGAAGGCGGTGGACCAGCGTTTCGCCGCGATGGTCGGCGTGCGCCAGCTCGAAGCCGAAGTCAATCCGATCAGTTCGCGCAACTTCGCCCAGGCCATCCAGGCATCGCAGAGCGATGTCGTGGTGGCCGAGAACGTGCGCGTCGTCTTCTTCAAGCATTTCGAGCGCGAGCTGACCGAATCGCTCGGCATCCTGCTGACCGAACTCAACGAGCGCTTGGTCGCGGCCGGCATCCTGCCGGAACTCGGCAATCCGAAACCGGCCGAACCGCAATACGCCGCCACGGCGGCGCAGGCCCAGGCGCAGAAGCAGCGTCAGGCCCAGGCACAAGCCGCCGCGCAGCGCCCGCAGGCGTACTCCGATCAGGCGCAGGCCGACGATCGCGCGATGTTCGATGCGCTATGCGGCCTGCTGCGCAGCTGGCGTCCACACCATGAGCCGCTGTCGGCGCCGGCCGCTGCCGGTGGCGTCGGCCCGCGTTCGATGGCGCCGTCGGAACTGGTGTCGGTGCTTTCGCTGTTGCAGCCATCCGTTCCGCGCGCCGTGCAGGAAGCCATGGGTCGCCCGGAAGCTTCGCTTTCGATGCTACTCAAGCAGGAAATGATGACCAATGCGCATCAGCTCGGCCTGCCGGCCGACCAGGTCCGCATCGGCCACGAGGACGAGGATGCCGTCGATCTGGTCGGCATGCTGTTCGACGTCTTGTTCGACGAACGCGATTTCGAAGCGCAGGCGCGCACGCTGATTTCTCGGCTGGTCGTTCCCTATGTGAAAGCGGCGGTGCTCGACCGCCGCCTGTTCCAGTACAAGACCCATCCGGCGCGCCGCCTGCTGAATTCGCTGGCCGAAGCCGTCGAGGGCAACAAGGGCGAAGGCCCGCAGGAACGCGAGTTGCTCGGCAAGGCCGAGGAAACGGTCGACCGCCTGGTGTCGGAGTTCAACGAGGACATCGCGATCTTCGAAACGCTGGAGCAGGAGTTGCGCGCGTTCCTCGAACAGCATCGCCGTCGCATCGAGCTGGCCGAACGCCGTGCTACCGAAGCGCAGCGCGGCCAGGAGCGCCTGGAGCAGGCGCGCACGCTGGCGGCGAGCGAGTTGAGCAAGCGGGTCGAGGCGCGCGAAGTGCCGGATGCGTTGGGCGAGTTCCTCGGCCGTGCCTGGACCCATCATCTTTCGATGATCGCGCTGCGCGAAGGCCCGGAATCGGCGTCGTGGAACGCGGCGCTGGGCGTGGCCGACGGGCTCGTCGACCTGTTGCCCGGCGAAGGCAAGACGGTGCGTTCGCCGGCTCCGGTCGTGAACAACCTGCGCGAACCGCTCGAGCACGTGCTGGCCAGTTCGGGCATCACCGGCGAAGCCGCCTACGAAACCCTGCGTGGTCTGGTCGCGGCGATCGAGAGCGTGCAGCAGCAGATCAAGGCCGGCGCCGCGTCCGAAGCCGCGCCCGCAGCGGCGACCGCCTATGGCGTCGAATCGCTCGTGCAGGAAAACAAACCGTTGCTGAGCCTGGTGTCCGACAAGGATCGCCTGGACTTCGACGCCGAGGACCTGCCCGCCATCCGCGCCCTGAAGGTCGGGGCGTGGATCGATCTGGCCGGCGAAGACGGTCGCCTGCATCCGGCGAAGCTGAGCTGGGTCAGTCCGATCTCGGCGCGCCTGATGTTCGTCAACCGCCGCGGCGTGCGCGTGCTGGTCGCCTCGGTGGAAGAGCTGGCCGCGATGAAGAAGCAGGGCAAGCTCGCGGTACGCGCGCACGACCAGGTCTTCGACCAGGCCTTGCACCGCGTCATGGGTCGCCTGCAGAACGACGTCGCCTGAGCCCGAGCGGCGTAGCGGTTTCGACGAAAGCCCGCGGCATCCGGTAGCATCCTCCCATTCGCGGAGGATGCAGGCATGGCTTCGACCCCCATCATTGGTTTTGCGCGCGAGACCGCGCCAGGCGAGCGCCGGGCAGCGATCAGCCCGGAGACCTGCAAGAAGCTCCTGGCCGCCGGGGCGAAAGTGCGCATCGAATCCGGAGCGGGCATGCCGGCCGGCTTCACCGACGAGAGCTATGCCGGGGCCGAGATAGTTTCCGATCGCAGCGGCTTGCTTGCCGGTGCCGATGTGCTCGTCTGCGTGCAGCCGCCGGGCAATGCCGAACTCGAGAGGCTGAAGGAAGGCGCGATCTTCGTCGGCCTGTTGGCGCCGCACGCCGACGTGGCGCGGATCGATACCCTGGTGTCGCGCAAGGCGACTTCGTTCCCGCTGGAAAAGCTGCCGCGTACGACGCGCGCGCAGGCGATGGACGTGCTCAGTTCGCAGGCCGGCATGGCCGGATACAAGGCAGTGCTGATCGCCGCGCAGCTCGCTCCGCGCTTTTTCCCGATGCTGACCACCGCAGCGGGGACCATCCGTCCGTCGAAAGTGCTGATCGTGGGCGCCGGCGTCGCTGGCCTGCAGGCCATTGCGACGGCACGGCGGCTCGGCGCGCAGGTCGAGGGCTTCGACGTGCGACCGGAAACGCGCGAGCAGATCGAATCGCTGGGCGGCAAGTTCCTCGACCTCGGCGTGTCGGCGAAAGGCGAGGGCGGTTATGCGCGCGAATTGACGGCCGAAGAGCGCGCAGAGCAGCAGCGTCGCCTCGGCGAGCACCTGAAGAACGTCGACGTCATCGTCACGACGGCGGCGGTGCCCGGGCGTCCGGCGCCGAAGATCGTGACGGCGGCGATGGTGCAGGGCATGAAACCGGGCAGCGTCATCGTCGACCTGGCGGCCGAGACCGGCGGCAATTGCGAATTGACGCGTCCGGGGGAAACGATCGAGAGCGGCGGCGTCGCCATCGCCGGCCCTTTGAACCTCGCGAGCATGGGCGCCCTGCACGCCAGCGAGATGTACGCGCGCAACGTGTTCAATTTCCTGTCCCTGATGCTGGACAAGGAGCAGGGAATCAAGCTCGACTGGGAAGACGAGCTGATCGCCAAGACCTGCCTGACGCACGCCGGCGAACGCAAGGCCTGATCGGCCGGTTTCGCCGCGAACCTATTGCGGCGGCGGCACCACGCCGGGGCCGCCTGCCCTGAGCCAGGCGCGGCGCTGTTCCGGGCTCATGTCCTTCCACAGTCCGCGCAGGCGGCGTTGCTCTTCCGGCGGCAGGCGTCGCAATGCTTCGAAACTGTGCCTGACCTGTTCGCGCTGGCGCGGACTCATCTCGCGAAAATTCCGCCAACCATCGCGCATCGCTTCGCGTTTCTCCGGCGGCAGGGCGCGCCAACGTTCGTAGCGCTCGAGCACCTGCACGCGGCGCGAGGCCGGCATGCGATCCCAGCGCTCGGAAAATTCCGCCAGGTCGCGGCGTTGTTGCGCATCGAGCTGGTTCCAGCTCGGCACCGCGACGCCGGGCGGCGGCGTGGAACGCGGCGGCGGCTGCGCCATCGCCGCGAAAGCGAAACAGGCCAGCAGCAGGAAGAGGAGTACGCGCATCAGAGCGCGCCCTCGTCCGGCGCGACCGGCGCATCGCCGAGCCACGAATACATTTCGGAATCGCTTTCGTTGGCCAGCACATCGACTTCCATGTCGGGCGTCAGGGCCGAATTCGCCGTGGCATCGGGTTGCCGCGGCATCCACCAGGCCAGGCCGATCACCAGGGCCGCTGCGGCCGCAGTCCCCATGGGCAGCCAGGCCGGTCGCGATGCACGCGGCGACAGGACGTCGCGTCGCGCCTGGCGCAATCGCAGGGCAGTGTTCATGTCGAGCCGCTCGCTTTGCTGCTCGAACAGTTCCCTGGCCTTGTCGGCCACCGGATCGCGGGGCGGTTCTTGGCGGTTCATCGCCAGTCCTCCAGTTGAAGCCGCAGCGCCTGCATGGCGCGCGACAGATGTGTCTTCACCGAGCCTTCGGAGCAGCCCATGGCCGCCGCCGTCTCGGCGACATTGAGGCCCTGCAGTTCGCGCAGCAGGAAACATTCGCGCTGGCGTCGCGGCAGGGCGCGCAGTGCTTCGCCCAGCGCACGCCAGGCGTGGCCGTCGACATGGCGACGGGCGGGATCCTCGAAAGGATCCGGCAAGGATTCGATCGGATCCTCGACCTCGTCGTCGCTGCGGCCGAAGAAGGCCATCACGCGTCGGCGCACGGCGTTGCGGCGGTGACGATCGGTGAGTTGGCGGCGAAGGATGCTCCAGAACAACGGCGGCCATTCGTCGGCCGGCCGTGCGCGGTACTGCACCAGTTTGATCATCGCTTCCTGCACGGCATCGAGCGCGTCTTCGCGTTGGCCCAGCGCGAGTTCGGCGAGCCGGAAGGCGCGCCGTTCGACGCTGGCGAGGAATTCGTCCAGCGTCGCGGGCAACGCGGCGCCGGTCGCCGCTGCGGCGACCGGTGCCGGCAGCTCGGGCAGGCTGCCGAGATCCAAGTTACGGGTGGCGTCGATCAAAGCGGGCCTCGCGGCGCGCACCGATACGATCCATGCGGCGATCGATGCGGTCGCCTCGGCGATCAAGCCGGTTGGCGGCGCGGTGATGGCCCAGCGCATCCTGCCGGTCAGCGGCACGATCCAGTCGCTGATCGATCCGGTCGCCGCGGCGATCCCAGCGGTGTTCGATCCGGTCGCCGCGATCGTGGGCCTGGACCAGGGTGGTCGCCAGCAGCAGGGGCAGGGCTAGCAGCATGGATTTCATCGTGCCGTCTCCTTCGGTTGGGGGCAATGGTCAGAACGCACGGCGGCCCGCCCGGTTGACCGGAGCGCGACCGGCTTCAGCCTGCGGTTATGATGCGAGGGCCTGACCGGGGAGAACGGCTCGATGGATGGTTTCCTGGCGTTGTACGTCTTCATGCTCGCCGCCTTCACCGGCTACGAGATCATCGGCCGCGTGCCGGTGATCCTGCACACGCCGCTGATGTCGGGTTCGAACTTCGTGCACGGCATCGTGATGATCGGCGCGATGGTCGTCCTCGGCCATGCCGACACCACCACCGAGAAGATCATCGGTTTCCTCGCCGTGCTGATGGGCGCCGGCAATGCCGCCGGTGGTTACGTCGTCACCGAACGCATGCTGGAAATGTTCAAACCGTCCGAGAAGAAGGAGGGCGGCGCATGAGCTGGCTGCCGCTGCTGGTCAAGGCCAGCTACTTCGTCGCCGCGCTGTTGTTCATTCTCGGCATCAAGCGCATGGCTTCGCCGAAGACGGCGGCCAGCGGTATCCGTTGGGCCGGCGCCGGCATGCTGCTGGCGACGGTGGCGACGTTCCTGCTGCCGGGCCTGCACAATCTCGCGCTGATCGCGCTGGCGGTCGCGCTCGGTACGATCGTCGCCTGGATTTCCGGCAAGAAGGTCGCGATGACCGACATGCCGCAGATGGTCGCGCTGTACAACGGGCTCGGCGGCGGTTCGGCGGCGGCGATCGGCGCCGTGGAGTTGCTGAAGTTCTCCGCGCTCGGGCAGGCGCCTTCGCAGACGGCGCTGGTGCTCGCCGTCGTCGGTGCGCTGATCGGTTCGATCTCGCTGACCGGCTCGGTCATCGCCTGGGCCAAGCTCGACGGGCGCATGGACAAGCGTTTCGTCTTCCCCGGCCAGCAATTGTTCAATGGTCTCGTATTTCTCGCAGCCGTCGGCCTCGGCGCCGCGACGGTATTCCTGTTGCAGCAGCCGTTGATCATCGGATTCTTCGTCGCCGCGCTCGCCGTCGGCGTGCTGATGACCCTGCCGATCGGCGGCGCCGACATGCCGGTGGTGATTTCGCTGTACAACGCGCTGACCGGTCTGGCGGTTTCGTTCGAGGGCTATGTGCTCGGAAACGAAGCGCTGATCATCGCCGGCATGGTGGTCGGCGCGGCCGGCACGATGCTGACGCAGTTGATGGCCAAGGCGATGAACCGTTCCATCGCCAGCGTATTGTTCGGCAGCTTCGGCGCCAGCGGCCAGGCCGCCGAAATCACCGGCGCGCAAAAACCCATCGAAGCGGGCGACGTCGCGGCGATGATGGCCTACGCCGAACGCGTGGTGATCGTCCCTGGTTACGGCCTGGCCGTCGCGCAGGCGCAGCACAAGGTGTGGGAGCTGACGCAATTGCTGCTCAAGCGTGGCGTGAAGGTGAAGTTCGCGATCCATCCGGTCGCGGGCCGCATGCCTGGCCACATGAACGTGCTGCTGGCGGAGGCCGGCGTGCCTTACGACCTGATCGCCGACATGGACGACATCAATCCGGAATTCCCGAACACTGACGTATCGCTGGTGATCGGCGCCAACGACGTCGTCAACCCGGTGGCGAAGACCGATCCGGCGTCGCCGATCTACGGCATGCCGATCCTGGACGTGGTTTCGTCGAAGAACTCGATCGTCGTCAAACGCGGCAAGGGCACGGGTTTCGCCGGCATCGAGAACGCGCTGTTCTACGCCGACAATACCCGCATGTTGTACGGCGATGCGGCCGCGGCGATCGGCCAGCTCGTGTCGGAACTGAAGTCGGTCGACGGCGGGCACTGAGGCGCCGCCGACGTTGCCTCAACGCCTCGGACGCGTGAGCCAGGCGGCTAGCGGTAAGGACAGCAGGATCAGGGCGTAGTCCAGCGTTCCCAACGAAAGCCGGGTCAGGGCTTCGAACAGCACAGGCCCCAGTCGCAAGGCCGAATTCAGCGGATCCAGTCCCATCACCAGGCCGATGCGGGTGGCGACGATCAACCACAACCCGCCGGCGATCGCCAGCGCCGTCGCACAGACGGCCAGCGCGATGCGGCCCCTGCCTTCGGGCGCGCGGGCCAGGCGCAGCATGAATGCGATGTCGACGGCGGCCAGCAGCGCCAGCCAGGCATGCGCTTTCCCGCTCAGTACCGCCACGAACGTCCAGACGGCCATGAAGCCCAGGCAGCCGGCGAGGGCCGCGACGCAGGGCAACAGCCAGCGGAATGGAGAAAAGGCAGGGGGCACGCGCGGTCCTGACGGGACGAACCGGTAAAATAACCGGGTTCCCCCGCCGAGCACAGAAAGACCGTGAGCTATTCCCGCACCAGCGAGCCCGTAAAGCTAGAGCGCGACTGCGCGGCCGTACTCGTGCCACAGGGCGACAAGGTCACCCTGCCGGCGGGCAGCATCGGGTACATCACGCAGGCCTTGGGAGGCTCGTTCACCGTTTTCATCGAAGGCAACCTGTTCCGCATCGCGGGCGAGGACGCCGATGCCCTCGGCAAGGAACCGCCGGCGCCGCTGAGCCTCGCGGATGAATCCGACGACGAGGCCGTCGAGCAACTCGTCTGGAAACAGCTCCGCACCTGCTTCGACCCGGAGATCCCGGTCAATATCGTCGAACTGGGTCTGGTGTATTCCTGCGATATCGAACGCGTGGAGGGCGGCAAGCGTCGCGCCGTGATCCGTATGACCCTGACGGCGCCTGCCTGCGGCATGGGGGACATCCTCGTCGAGGACGTGCGCAGCAAGGTGGAGCGCGTGCCGACCGTCGAAGAAGCCGACGTCGAGCTGGTCTTCGACCCGCCCTGGAACCAGAGCATGATGTCGGACGTGGCGCGGCTCGAAACCGGGATGCTCTGAGGCGGTCGCGGCGGGCCAGGGATGCTTGCGAATCGTGCATTTCGCCTGAAGTTCCCGGTCATGTTGCAGCGCAGCGTGACCCGCCTGGTAGCGGCCGCTACGGTCACCAAGTCACGTTATTCAGCGTGCACACCTTATTGAATATGTCTGAGGCCCCCATGTCCCGATTCCCCGTCCGTGCGCCGCGCCAGCAGCGCCTTGCCATCGCCACTGCCCTTGTCCTCGCCGCCAGCGGCGCCGACGCCGCTTCGCGCGTCGAACTGCATCGCCTGGACCTGGCCCAGGTCAACCACCAGTACCGACTCGCGACCCAGGGTTTGGCGGCAGCGACTTCGGCCCAGCAGCGGCATGCGGAACTGCTTGGCCTGGATTCCGAATCCAGCCTGCAGGTGCTGACGCACCGCGTGGACAAGGAAGGCACCAATTACTACCGCTACCAGCAGACCTTCCGCGGCATTCCGATCTTCGGCGAGCAGGTCGTCGTCAGCGAAGGCCGCGGCATCGTGCGTAATCTGTTCGGCCGCAAAGTGTCCGGACTGGCTTCGGAACTGCCGCGCAACGCCCGCGTGATGCCCTCGAGCCGCGCGCTGACGCTCGGCAAGGCCGCAGCGCTCGGTGATCGCCAGGGCGGCATGATCTTCGAGAACGAGAAAGCGCGCGAAATGATCTACATCGACGACGGCGGCCGCGCCCATCGCGCTTATGTCGTGGAGTTCTTCGCCGACAAGCCCGAAGGCGGTGCGCCGACGCGTCCCTTCGTCATCCTCGATGCCGCCAGCGGCGCCGTGCTGAAGAAGTGGGAAGGCCTGGCTCATTCGTTGATCGGCACCGGCCCGGGCGGAAACCTGAAGACCGGCCAGTACGAATACGGCACCAACTACGGTTACCTCGATGTCGAGCAGAGCGGTACGACCTGCACGATGACCAATTCCGTGGTCAAGACCGTGAACCTCAACGGCAAGACTTCGGGCAGCACGGCGTTCAGCTACACCTGCCCGCGCAACACCGTGAAGGAAATCAACGGCGCCTATTCGCCGCTGAACGATGCCCATTATTTCGGCAAGGTCATCTACGACATGTACGGCGCCTACGTCGGCGTCGCCCCGCTGACCTTCCAGCTGATGATGCGCGTGCACTACTCGAAGAACTACGAGAACGCCTTCTGGAACGGCACGTCGATGACCTTCGGCGACGGCAAGAACACCTTCCATCCGCTCGTCAGCCTGGACGTGTCGGCACATGAGGTCTCGCACGGCTTCACCGAGCAGAACTCCAACCTGATCTACGACGGCCGTTCGGGCGGCATGAACGAAGCCTTCTCGGACATGGCCGGCGAAGCGGCCGAGTACTACATGAAGGGCTCGAACGACTGGATGGTCGGCGCCGATATCTTCAAGGCGGCGGGCGCCCTGCGCTACATGAACAATCCGCCGCAGGACGGCGCTTCGATCGACAACGCCGCCAACTACTACGACGGCATCGACGTGCATTATTCGTCGGGCGTCTACAACAAGGCGTTCTATCTGCTGGCGATCAAGCCGAACTGGAACACGCAGAAGGCGTTCAAGGCCTTCGCCCGCGCCAACCAGCTGTACTGGACGCCGAGCGTGGGCTTCAACCAGGGCGCCTGCGGCGTGCAGACCGCAGCCAGCGACCTGGGCTATGCGGCTGCCGATGTCACCGCGGCGTTCGCCTCGGTCGGCGTGGTTTGCGGTTCGCCCGATAGCGGTGGCGGCGGCGGCGGTGGCGGTAGCGACGTCGATGGCGGTCCGTTGACCAACAACGTGGCGGTCACCGGTATCACAGCGACCACCGGCAACGCGGTCACCTATACGCTTGCCGTGCCGTCCGGCGCGAGCAACCTCAACTTCGTGGCGTCCGGCGGCACCGGCGACATGGACATGTACGTCAAGTTTGGCAGCGCGCCGACCGACAGCAGTTACGACTGCCGTCCGTACAAGTCCGGCAATGCCGAAACCTGCACCTTCGCGACGCCGCAGGCCGGCACCTACCACGTGCGCATGAAGGCCTATTCCAGCTATTCGGGCGTCACGCTGACCCCGAGTTTCACTACGGGCGGTGGCGGTGGCGGCGGCGGTACGCAGACCTACTCGAACAACACGTCGACGCCGATCCCGGATCGCAGCAGCATCACGAGTACGATCAATGTCAGCGGTCGTAGCGGCAATGCGCCGACCAATGCACAGGTGGCCGTGAACATCACGCACCCGCGCCGCGGCGAACTGAAGGTCGATCTGCTCGCACCGGATGGCAGCGTGTACGTGCTGAAGGCTACCGATCGTCTCGACACGGGTTCCAATGTCGTGCAGACGTTCACGGTGAACCTGTCCACTGAAGCGCTCAATGGCGCCTGGAAGCTGCGCGTGACCGATTCGCTGCGCCTGCAGTCCGGCACCTTGAACAATTGGAGCGTCACTTTCTGATTCTTCGCGGCGATGCGTAAGAAAAACCCCGGCCCAGTGCCGGGGTTTTTCGTTCTGAAGCGTCGGATTCGCGATCGACTTTGCGCAAAAACGGAAATTGCGGCGTTGCCGCAAGGAAATCTCGCGTCATCCCAAGGCTTGCGGTGTTGAGCATGGCCCGACGGCGAGGGCCGTTTTGCGTCGCAGCAAACGATGAAAAAGCCCGTAAATCCGCCGAGGTCAGTGTCGCTGGCGTCAAGCATTTTCAACGCCATTGACCCTGGGGACAAAGCTGTTGCACTGCAGCGTGACCCGTGACTTTCGTCACGCTACGGTCGGCCCCGCCTGACGATTTTGTGAAAGTCGTCACGTCATCCGGGTGACGCTGCACCTCCCCTGGTTCTGATCTCGAGGCCTTCGAGGCCCCGCAGGGAAGAGCGTGCGTCGAGGGGGCCCGGAAGCAAGGATGCCGTTATGGCCCTTTGGCCGCCCACCAACTTAGACCGGGGAAACACCATCGTGATCCGATCCAATCAGAACGTGCTCCGCCTGCATCAGCTCGCCGCCGCCACCGCCCTGCTCCTGGCCGGCACCACCGCCCATGCCGCTGCGCGCACCGATCTCCACCAGGCCGACCTGGCCAAGGTGAACCATCAGTACCGCCTCGCGACCCAGGGCATGTCCTCGGTCAAGCCGGAGCAGCGCCACGCCGAACTCGTGGGCCTGGATTCCGAGTCCCGCCTGACGGTGCTGACGCACCGCACGGACAAGGACGGCACCAACCACTACCGCTACCAGCAGACCTTCCGCGGCATCCCGATCTTCGGCGAGCAGATCATCGTCAGCGAAGGCCGTGGCATCGTGCGCAACCTGTTCGGCCGCAAGGTCGACGGCCTGGCGGCCCAGCTGCCGCGCAACGCCACCCTGATGGCCAAGACCCGCGCCTTCGATATCGGCAAGCAGGCCGCTCTCGGCGACCGCGCCGGTTCGATGAACGTCCAGCGCGCCAGCACGACGCAGCAGATCTTCATCGATGACGCCGGCAAGGCCCACATGGCCTACGTCGTCACCTTCTTCGCCGACGGCAGCGGCAAGGCCACCCGTCCGTTCGTCATCCTCGACGCCGCCAGCGGCGCCGTGCTGAAGCAGTGGGACGGCCTGACGCACGCCCTGGTCGGCACCGGCCCTGGCGGCAACGCCAAGACCGGCCAGTACGAATACGGCACGAACTACGGCTACAACGACGTGACGCAGAGCGGCACGACGTGCACCATGAACAACACCAACGTCAAGACGGTGAACCTCAACAACGCTACGTCGAACACCAGCAACACGGCGTTCTCGTACACCTGCCCGCGCAACACCGTGAAGACCATCAACGGCGCCTACTCGCCGCTGAACGACGCCCACTACTTCGGCGGCGTGATCTTCAACATGTACAACGCCTACTTCGGCCGCGCGCCGCTGACCTCGCAGCTCGTGATGAAGGTGCACTACCGCACCAGCTACGAGAACGCCTTCTGGGACGGCAGCGCGATGACCTTCGGCGACGGCGCCAGCACGTTCTATCCGCTGGTCAGCCTCGACGTGTCCTCGCACGAGGTCTCGCACGGCTTCACCGAGCAGAACTCGAACCTGACCTATTCGGGCCAGTCGGGCGGCATCAATGAAGCCTATTCCGACATGGCCGGCGAAGCCGCCGAGTTCTACATGCGCGGTTCGAACGACTGGCTGGTCGGCGCCGACATCTTCAAGGGTTCGGGCGCGCTGCGTTACATGAACAACCCGCCGCAGGACGGCGCGTCGATCGACAACGCCGCCAACTACACCAGCTCGATGGACGTGCACTACTCCTCGGGCGTGTACAACAAGGCGTTCTACCTGCTGGCGAACAAGCCGGGCTGGGGCACGGTCAAGGCCTTCCAGGTCTTCGCCCGCGCCAACGACCTGTACTGGACCGCGAGCACGACCTTCAACCAGGGCGCCTGCGGCGTGCAGACGGCCGCGACCGACCTCGGCTTTACCGTGGCCGACGTCACGGCGGCCTTCACCTCGGTCGGCGTGAGCTGCTCGGGCGGCGGTGGCGGCGGTGGCGACACCAACGGCGGCGCGCTGAGCAATGGCGTGGCCAAGACGGGCCAGGCCCAGACCACCGGCTACTCCATCAACTACACGATGGCCGTTCCGGCCGGCGCCACGGGCCTGAAGTTCGTGACCTCGGGCGGCACCGGCGACGCCGACATGTACGTCAAGTTCGGCAGCGCCCCGACCGACAGCAGCTACGACTGCCGTCCGTACGCTTCGGGCAACGCCGAAACCTGCAACATCGCGACGGCACAGGCCGGCACCTACTACGTCCGCCTGAAGGCCTACTCGAGCTTCACCGGCGTCAGCCTGACCGGCAGCTACACCGCCGGCGGCGGTGGCGGCAGCACGCAGACCTACACCAACGGCACCGACGTCAACATCCCGGACAACAATGCCACGGGCGTGACGAGCAACATCGCGGTTTCCGGTCGTACCGGCAACGGCCTGAGCAACACCCAGGTCGCCGTCAACATCGTGCACCCGTACAAGGGTGACCTGATCGTCGACGTGATCGCTCCGGACGGCACCGTGTACAACGTGCACAACCGCACGGGCGGCAGCGCCGACAACATCAACCAGACCTTCACGGTCAATCTGTCCAGCGAAGTCCTCAACGGCACCTGGAAGCTGCGTGCGGCGGACCGCGCGGGTTCCGACGTCGGCTACATCAACAGCTGGAGCATCACGTTCTAATTCGCGGGCTCCGGCCCACGACCAAACCCCGGCTTCGGCCGGGGTTTTTTTGCGCCGCACCAGGCGATGCGTCGGCGTATTCAGCCCCGGGAACCCGAACTCGGTTATGCTCGGCAGCTTCTCCGGCACCCCCGGGCCATGAGGTCGCGGCCGGCTCTCCGCCGTCCACGCGAAAACGAGGAAATCGAAGGATGAAGCTTCTCTACGCTACCGCCCTGCTGCCTCTACTGGCATTCGCCGCTCCCGGCGAAGCGGCCCAGCCCCAGTCCGGCGCCAAGCACGACAGTCGCCACGCCGGCGAACTCGCGTCCCTGCGCAAGAGCGAAGATCCGTTCGCCACAGTCTATATCCTGACCTCGCGCAAGACCTGGGACTCCGGCGTCAACATCATCGCGCGCAACCCTGTCGCGCGCCGCGACAGCGTCGGCAGCGATCTCGTGATCGGCCAGATCAAGGCCTACCAGCTCAGCGACGTCAGTCATGTCGTGCACGAGAACGAAAAGCGCTGCGGCGGCTATTTCGCTTTCAACAGCCAGGCCGAAGCCGAAGCTTTCCTGCGCTCGGACCGGGCGGCGAGTTCGCTGAAGACGACTTTCGCGACCTACACGCTGGACAACCAGGCGACGGTGAATCCGTGGCTGCCGCAGGTTTCCGAACTCAATATCCGCAATACCATCAGCCACCTTTCGACCGCCTATCCGAACCGCTACTACGCCAGCACCACCGGCGTGACGTCGGCCAACTGGATTCGCGATACCTGGCTGGCCCTGGGTAACGGACGTAGCGACGTCAGCGTCGAACTGTTCACCGCCTGCGGCAATTGCGGCGGACAGCCGTCCGTCATCCTGACGGTGCAAGGCACCGACCTCGCCGACGAAATCGTCGTGCTCGGAGGTCATCTCGACTCCATCTCCAACAGCGGCAGCGGCAATTCGATGAATGCCCCGGGCGCGGACGACGATGCTTCCGGCATCGCCACGCTGACCGAGGTCATCCGCATCGCGCTGGCCAATGGCTGGAAGCCGCGCCGCACGGTCAAGTTCATGGGCTATGCCGCCGAGGAAGTCGGCCTGCGCGGCTCGAACGCCATCGCCCAGTCGTTCAAGAGCCAGGGCAAGAACGTCGTCGGCGTGCTGCAGTTGGACATGACGAACTATCGCGGCGGCTCCAGCCTCGACATGCGCATCATCACCGACTTCTCCAACTCCAACCTGAAGACGTTTTTCGGCACGCTGTTCGATACCTATCTCGTCCCGCTGGGTCTCAAGCGCGGCACCTATACCTGCGGTTACGGCTGTTCGGACCACGCTTCATGGACGAGCGCCGGTTTTCCGGCGGCGATGATGTACGAAGCCGGCGAGTACGATTTCCTGCACACGACCAGCGATACGCTGGCGACGATGGGCAACACCGCCGCGGCGAGCGTCGCGTTGGGCAAGTTCGGCCTGGCCTACCTGGGTGAGCTGGCCAAGACCGCCGGTACCGGCAATGCGGCGCCGGTGGCGAATTTCTCGTATGCCGCAACGGGTCTGACCGCCAACTTCACCGACTTGTCCGGCGACAGCGACGGCAGCATCGCTTCGCGCAGCTGGAACTTCGGCGATGGCGGCACGTCCACGGCGACCAATCCCAGTCACGTCTATGCCGCCGGTGGTTCCTATAGCGTGACCCTGACCGTCACCGACAACAGCGGCGCCAGCAACAGCAAGACGCAGAGCGTCGCCGTCACCGACCCGTCGGGAAGCACGGTACTGACCAACGGCGTCGCGGTCACCAACCTGTCGGCTTCGACCGGCAATGTCCTGAACTACACGCTGGTCGTGCCGACCGGCGCGACGTCCCTGAAGTTCGAACTGGCGGCGGGCACCGGCAACGCCGATCTCTACGTGAAGTTCGGCAGTGCGCCCACCGACACGGTTTACGACTGCCGGCCCTACAAGGCGACGAATACCGAAACCTGCGACATCCCGGCGCCGCAGGCCGGCACGTACTATGTGCGCGTCAAGGCGCGCAAGAGTTTCTCCGGCGTACGCCTGACCGGCAGCTACGTGGTGCCGGGCGGCGGTGGCGGCGTGCAGACCTACAGCAACAATGCGTCCACTGCGCTGCCGGATCGTCGCACGGTGAATAGCTCCATCCTGGTGTCCGGTCGCAGCGGCAATGCCGCGGCTGCCACCGAGGTGGGCGTCAACATCACCCATCCGCGTCGCGGCGATCTGCGCATCCTGTTGATCGCGCCGGACGGCACGAACTACCTGCTGAAGGCGGCCAATGCCTCCGACACGGCCGCCAATGTCGTGGAGACGTATACGATCAATGCTTCGAGCGAAGCCTTGAACGGCACCTGGAAGCTGCGCGTGACCGATCAGGCGGCGGGCCAGGAAGGCACGCTGAACTCCTGGACGCTGCGTTTCTGATACGCACCATGCAGAAACTAAAAAACCCGGCCTAGGCCGGGTTTTTTCTTGCCGTCGTGCAACTGCGCCTGGTTCAGTCCGACGCTTCGAAACGATTGGCCGCCACGTTCTTGCGAACCTTGAGCGGATTCCAGATGCGGCCGTTCATCGCGATATAGACGCCCGGCGGCTGCGATTGCACCGCGCCGACGGCCGTGCCGATGTTGAACTCGGCGTCTGAGCCGCGGAAACGGGCCGGATTCAGCGCGCCGGTCAGGACGATCGTCTTGTCGGGGATCTGGGCCAGTACGCGCGCGGTCTCGACCATCGTGTCGGTGCCGTGCGTGACCAGCACGTGCGCCATGGGCTGGGCGGCGATGGTGGCGCGCAGAAGCTCGCGATCGGCGGCGGTGATGTGCAGCGAGTCCTTGCGGATGATCGGGATGACGGTGAAACGGAACGCGACGCCGAGTTCCTCCAGGATGCGGCCGATCTGCGGATCGCCGACCTGGTAGTCCGACTTGTCGTCGAAATACACCTTGTCGATCGTGCCTCCGGTGGTGACGATCAGTAGCTGGTCCATGGTGCGATCCGCTTCGGCTGGCGACGCACGTATTGTATCTGGGCGAGCGCGCTCAGCGACGCCCGCTGCGCAGGGCGGCGAGCTGCTCGCGCAGGGGGTCCAGCAGGGCACCGTAGTGCGACGCGCGTGCGGTATCGCCGCGCAGCGGCGCGCGCACCTGGGCGGCGCTGGCGGTGCGCACGCTGCGCCCGGCCTTGTGGAAGTCGAGGCAGGCGGGGTCCCAGGGCAGCCCGCAGCGGTCGAGCAGCCGACGCAATTGCGTTTCCGGGTCGGCCAGCAGCGATTCGTAGGCCAAGCTCAGTATCCGCTCCGGATCGCGTTGTCGCCAGGCGTCCATCGCGCGCTCGCAATGGTGCACATAGGCGGCGATGTCGCGCAGGTCGCAGGAGAAATGCGGGCGTTGATAGAACTGTTGCTTGTAGCAGGACCAACCCGTTTCGACTGGATCGCGGCGCATGTCGACGACCAGCGCGCCGGGCAGCATCGCGCGCAACACGCCGGCGTGCTTCCAGTTTTCTGGCATCTTGTCGGTGGAACGACGGCGGTGCTGGCGCCAGCGCGCCGTGCGCAGCAGGTAATCCGTGCCCAGGCGCTGCCAATCTTCGGCGTTCGCATCCACTATCCAATCCGGATACGGGCGACGGCGGCGCTGCGATTCGAGCTGGATGATTTCGCCGAGATCCGGCAGTTCGCTCGCCCCTTCGACTTCGGGGTGCGCCGCCAGCATCTGCTCGAGCAATGTCGAACCCGAGCGCGGCAATCCGACGATGAAGATGATCTCCCGGCCCAAGGACACGTCGACGGGCGGCGGCAGCCGCAAGCTCGCGGCCAGGGCCTTGTCGACGAAATCGGAAAGCGCTTGCGCGCTCCAGGGGGCGCCGCGTCGCATGAGTGCGTTCGCTTCGCTGATCGCCTGGAACGCCTGCGGGTAACGGCCGCTGTCCTCTTCCAGCTTGCCCAGCGCATGCCCCATCGCGATGCGGTCGGTGTCGGCGATGTCGCCGCGTCGCAACTGTTTGCTCAGTTCGTCGCGATCGGCCTCGCCCAGGGTGCGCGTCTTGATGTTGGCCAGTCCTCGCCAGGCATCGCCGCAGGCAGGCTGCAACGATAGCGCGGAGCGATAGCGGCGTTCAGCGCGATCGAATTCGCCCAGGTGCACCAGCGCGTCGCCGGCGAGCACATGGGCGGGCAGGAAATCCGGTGCAAGGTCGGCAGCGCGTTCCAGCGCGTCGAGTGCGGCTGCGCTCTCGCCCAACAGTTGAAGATTGCGGCCCAGGTTGAACCAGTGCATCGGCTGTCGCGGCGCGAGGGCAGCGGCGCGGCGCCAGTCGGCGATTGCGCCCTCGCGATCGCCGCTCGCAATGCGTGCTCCGGCAAGATCGCCCAGGCATTGGGCATCGTCCGGCCACAAGGCCATCGCGTTCTGGAACAGGACGATCGCTTCGTCGTTGCGGCCTTGCATGCGGCGCAGGATGCCGAGCAAGCGCATCGCTTCGGGGTGGCCGGTCTGAGCGATCGAGACCTGCAACAGCTGCTCCGCGACCGTGGGTTGCGCATCGCGTATCGCTCTTGCCGCCAAATGCAGGCGTTCCATAGCAGCGGCAGTCAGGGCCGCCAGCCGAGCATCCATGCTGGCGTCGTGCGCGGGTTGTGGATACGGCGAGGTCAATTCGCGGCCTTGCGCCGGAACCGCGCCTTCATGCCGTCCCAGCTGGCGCACAGGATCAGCCAAACCGAAAGGCCGGCTTCCAGCAGGGCCAAGGGGCGCGCCTGCGGATCCGTCCAGGCCTCCATCACGCCGTGGCAGAAGTACAACAGGGCGGCGACGCTGCCCCAGAAACCGGAATGCGGGTGGCGAAGGATGGCCAGTATGGCGGCGGGAAGCATCGGCACGGCGAAAGCGCAGGCGACGAGCCAAGCCGGTGCGCGCTCGGGCGGCAAGAGGAACCCGTGCCAGAAGAACTGCAGCACGAACAAGGCGGCAATGCCGAGCGAGGCGTAACGCCGGGCGATGCTCATCGGCGCAACTTCTCCGCAGTTTGCGCAAGGCGCTTGCCCAGCGCACGCGCCAGCTGCTTTTCCTCATCGCTCAACGGAGCGTCGTCCTTCGCGCCCGCGACGTGGCTGGCACCATAAGGCGTGCCGCCGGTACGCGTGGTATTGAGCGCGGGCTCGGTGAAAGGAATGCCGACGACCAGCATGCCGTGATGCATCAAGGGAACCAGCATCGAGAGCAAGGTGGATTCCTGGCCGCCATGCTGGGTAGCGGTGGAGGTGAAGACGGCAGCCGGTTTGCCGACCAGGGTGCCGGAAACCCATTCGGCGCCGAGCGTATCGATGAAGTGCTTGAGCGGCGCGGCCATGTTGCCGAACCGCGTGGGGCTGCCCAGGATCAATCCATCGCATTCGGCGAGGTCGCGCTTTTCGACATAGGGCGCGCCATCCTCGGGCACGGGAGGTGCCGCCGATTCGGTGACCGGCGCCACCGGCGGCACCGTGCGCAGGCGCGCGGTGGCCCCGCCTTCTTCGACGCCGCGGGCGATCTGGCGCGCTAGCTGCGCCACCGACCCGCCGCGGCTGTAGTACAGGATCAGGATTTCGGTCATCGGTTTCTCCGCAGGGCACAAGCCTAGCCGAACCGGCGGGTTAGGGCATCCCCGCGAGCATGCGTTAACCTTGGGCCATGACGATGGAAGTCCTTCGCCGCTGGGTCGCACGGATCGACCGCGAACGCGTCAGCCAGTTCGGGCGCTATCTGCTCAGGCGCTTCCTGGACGACCGTTGCTTCGAATCGGCCGGCGCGCTGGCGTACACCAGCATGTTCGCCCTGGTGCCGTTCACGACGGTCGTGTTCGCGGTGCTTTCGGCGTTCCCCGCTTTCGACCTTTGGTCGGCCCGGTTGACCGATTTCATCTTTTCGAACTTCGTTCCGATGTCGGCCCGCGTGCTCGAGCAGTATCTGCGCGAATTCGCCGACAGCGCCCGCAATCTCACCGGCACGGGCGTCAGCGCGCTGCTGGTGTCGGTGCTGCTGACGATGTGGAGCATCGAACAGGCGATGAACCGGATCTGGCGCGTGCCGTCGCCGCGACCGCGACTGACGCGCTTCCTGCTCTACTGGACCCTGCTGACCCTGGGTTCCCTGCTGATGGTCTCCGCCTTGGCGGCGACCTCGGCCCTGTTGTCGATGCCGGCGCTCTCGGGCATGGAGACGATGGGGTTCTGGCAATACATGCTGCGCTATCTGCCCACCCTGATCGAATTCGTGGGCTTCACGTTGGCCTACTGGTTGATCCCGCATCGCACGGTGCCCTTGCGCTTCGCGGTATCCGGCGGTTTGCTGGCGACGCTGCTGTTCGAATGGTTGAAGTGGGCGTTCGCCGTCTATCTGCGCAACGCATCGTTCGCGCAACTCTACGGCACGCTGGCCGTCGTGCCGATCTTCCTGATCTGGCTCTACAGCAGCTGGCTGGTCGTATTGCTGGGTGCGTCGTTCTCCGCCTCGCTGTCCTCCTTCCGCTATCAGCCGCGCGCGTTGCGCTTGCCGGCCGGCGCGGAGTTCTACGGCGTGCTGCGTCTGCTGGGGCGTCTGCAAGAGGTCCGCGGGAGCGGTCAGACCCTGCACATCCAGGACATACAACAACGCGAACCCAGCCTGACGGACGACAATATCCAGCGCATGCTGTCCTCGCTTTGCGAGTTGCGCGTCATCGAGCGCAGCGAGCAAGGCGGTTGGTTGCTCGCGCGCGACCTCGATACCGTCAGCCTGGGCGAGCTCTACGAAGGCATGGGCCTCCGCATACCGACGGTCGACCTGCCGCTACCTGGCCGCCAGGATGCGCTCGGCCGGGCCGCCGAGCGTGCGCTCGACCATCTGCGCCAACCTCTGCGCGACCCGATGCATCGCAGTGTCGCCAGCTTCATGAAAACACCCAAGGATTCCTGAGCCATGTCCTTCAAATTCCCTCTCGTGCTGGTCGTCGCGGCCCTCTCGCTGTCTGCCTGCAAACCCGTCGAGCCACCCGCACCTCCGGCTCCGCCCGCCGCTCCCGCCGCACCGGCCGCGGCGCCAGCGCCGGTCGCACCGGCCGCGAAACCCGAGAAACCATCGCTCAAGCTGGAAACCTTCGACGGCAAGACGTTCGACCTGGCCGAGCATCGCGGACGCTGGGTCGTGGTGAATTTCTGGGCCACCTGGTGCACGCCCTGCCTGAAGGAAATCCCCGATCTCGATGCCTTCGACAAGACGCGTGCCGACGTGGATATCATCGGCCTGGCCTACGAGGAGATCGAGCGCGCGGACATGGAAGCCTTCCTGAAGGAGCATCCCATGTCCTATCCGATGGCGATCATCGACACCTACAATCCGCCGGCCGATTTCGATACGCCGCGCGGCTTGCCGATGACCTACCTGATCGCGCCGGACGGAAAGGTGGCGAAGCAATTCCTGGGCCCGACGACCTCGGAAGAACTGGCGAAGATGATCGAGAAGGCGGCGCAAACCACGGCGACGCCGTGATCGCGGCGAAGTTCATCGTTTCGGGCAAGGTGCAGGGCGTCTGGTTCCGCGCATCCGCGCGGGAGCAGGCGGTCCGGCTTGGTTTGCGGGGTAGCGCCAACAATCTCGTCGATGGCAGCGTGGAAGTGATCGCGATCGGATCAGCCGAAGCGGTAGACGAGCTCGAGCGCTGGTTGTGGCGGGGACCGCCGCTGGCCGAAGTGACGAGCGTCGGTCGCGAAGACATCGCCACGCCGACGGCTTCTGCAGGGTTCACGATCGGCTGATGCGCCGGTGCGCGAGACGATTCAGGAGAACTTGCCCTTGATCGGCTTGACCGTGCCCCGATAGCGTTCCACGCCAGGTTTGCCTTTCAACGGCGGGAACTCGATCTTCGACTCGTCCACCGCGGTGTCGGGCAGGCGGTCGAGCAGGTCGCGGATCATGTTCAGTCGGCCACGTTTCTGGCTGTTGAAATCGACGACCGTCCAAGGCGCGTGACGCGTATGCGTGGCGGCGAACATCTCGTCGCGAGCCCGACCGTACTCCGCGTATTTCTCCCGCGCCTTCACGTCGATCGGCGACAGCTTCCAGCGCTTGAGGGGGTCTTCCAGGCGTTCGGCGAAACGCTGTTCCTGTTCGGCCTGGTCCACGGCGAGCCAATACTTGAATAGCAGGATGCCGTCGTCCACCAACATCTTCTCGAAGATCGGCGCCTGTTTCAGGAAGGCCGTCGATTGGGCCGGTGTGCAGAATCCCATCACCTTCTCGACGCCGGCGCGGTTGTACCAACTGCGATCGAACAGAACGATTTCGCCGGCCGCCGGAAGGTGTTCGACGTAACGCTGGAAATACCACTGGCCCAGTTCGCGATCGCTGGGTTTGGAGAGGGCGACCACGCGACATTGCCGCGGGCTCAGGCAATCGGCGATGGCGTGGATCACGCCGCCCTTGCCGGCGGTGTCGCGACCTTCCACGACGACGGCGAGACGCTTGCCGGTGTGCTGCAGCCAGCGCGCCATGCGATTGAGCTCGATCTGCAGCTTCTCGAGCTCTTCGGCGTAGTCCTTCTTCTTCAGTTTGCTCATGGCTGTCCTTCCGAAGCGGGAGTGGAGTGTCAGCTTTCGCGCAGGCGCGGGCGCAGGCCGGCGAGGTTGCAGGGTTGCGTGCGCGCGTCGAGTTGCGCGCGGATCAGCTTTTCCCAGCCTGTGCGGCAGGCCGAGGTGGAGCCGGGCAGGGCGAACAGGAAGGTGCCATTGGCCACGCCGGCGAACGCGCGCGATTGCAGGGTCGAGGTTCCGATCTCTTCGAAGCTCAATGCGCGGAACATCTCGCCGAAGCCGGGCATTTCCTTGTCGAGCAGGGGCAGCAAGGCTTCAGGCGTCGAGTCGCGACCGGTGAAGCCGGTGCCACCGGTGACGAGGATGCCGTCCACGCCCTCGTCGGCGATCCAGGCACTGACGCGCGCGCGCAGCAGATAGCGATTGTCCGGCAGCAGGGCGCGTTCCCGCAGGCCATGGCCGGCTTCGCGCAGGGCATCGACGAGATAATCGCCGGAGCTGTCGTTCTCGGGTGTGCGCGTGTCGGACACCGTCAGCACGCACAGGTTCAGGGCGACGAAATCGCGAGACGCGCTCATGCGCTCACCTCAGGGGTAGATGGAACCATTGCGTCGCATCGGCCTGCCAGCCGAGTTTCCGATACAGCGCCTGTGCGATCTGGTTGTCGCGCGTGGTTTCCAGCACGAGGCGCAGCGCGCCTCGGGACTGGCCGAAATCGCGTGCCGCGAACAAGAGCGCCTCGCCGACGCCCAGGCGCCGCGCGGTGTCGGCGACGAACAGATCGTTGAGCAACCAGACGCGATCGGTGCCCACCGAAGAGAAGATCGGGTAGAGCTGGGTAAAGCCGAGCGCTTCACCGGCGCGTTCGGCGAACAGGACGACGCTCTCGTCGCGGTCGAGTCGTTCGCGCAGGAAAGCGGCGGCACGCGGCAAGTCGGTAGGCTGGCCGTAGAATCGACGATAGCCGTCGAACAGCGGTGCCACCCGATCCACATCGCCTGCTTCCATGCGTCGCACCGTCAGGCTCATGCCGCCTCCGTCAGAAGCTTGAGTTCGTCGGCCTGGTGCTCGCGCGTCAAGCGGTCCACCAGTTCGTCGAGATCGCCATCGATGATGTTGGCGAGATCGTACAGGGTCAGGCCTTCGACGCGATGGTCGGTGATGCGGCCCTGCGGGAAATTGTAGGTGCGGATGCGCTGGCTGCGATCGCCGCTGCCGACCTGCAGGCGCCGGGCAGCGGCGGTGGCCGCTTCGGCCTTGCTGCGCTCGGCATCGAGCAGGGCCGCCTTCAGGCGTTGCATCGCCTTGTCGCGATTCGCGTGCTGCGACCGCTCGGTCTGGTTCTCCACCACCAGTCCGCTCGGCACATGAGTGATGCGGATCGCCGATTCGGTCTTGTTGACGTGCTGTCCGCCGGCGCCCGAACTGCGGAAGGTATCGACTTTCAGGTCGGCCGGATTGATCTGCACATCGGCGACTTCCTCGTAGTCGGGCAGGATCGCTACAGTTGCCGCCGACGTATGGATACGGCCCTGCGCTTCGGTCTCGGGTACCCGCTGCACGCGATGCGTGCCGGACTCGAACTTCATCCGCGAATAGGCGCCGCGCCCTTCGATGCGCGCGACGATTTCCTTGTAGCCGCCATGTTCGCCCGGACTGGCGGATTCGATCTCCAGTTTCCAACGCTTGCGCTCGGCGTAACGCGCGTACATGCGGAACAGATCGCCGGCGAATATCGCTGCTTCGTCTCCACCCGTGCCGGCGCGCACTTCGAGGTAGAGATTGCCTTCGTCGCGCGGATCGCGCGGGATCAGCAGCAGACTGAGTTGTTCCTCCAGCGCGACGATGCGGTCCTGCGCCGCCGGGATTTCTTCCTCGGCGAGTTCGCGCATTTCCGGGTCGTCGCGCAGCCCGAGCGCTGCGGAAAGGTCGCGCCTGGCTTGCGTGTGTTGTGCCAGCGTCGCGACGACCGGTTCGAGCTGTGCGAACTCCTTCGACAAGGCGCGGAAGCGCGCGTTGTCTGCCGATACCGACGGTTCGGCCAACAGGCGGCCGACTTCCTCGTGCCGCTCGGCCAGCGCTTCGAGTTTACGGCGCAGGTTCGGAGTCATCGGCGTCTTCGTAGAGGCGCTCGGCGGCGCGCAGCAGCTCGCTGTCGCCATCGAGAGCGGCGCGACGCAACGCCGCGCTGGGTGCGTGCAGGAGCTTGTTGGTCAGCTGGTGGGCGAGGCGTTCCAGGACATGCTCCGGCGCTTCGCCGTTTGCCAGTTCGCTGCGTGCGCGTGCCAGCGCCTCGTCGCGCGTCGCCAATCCGGTCGTGCGCAGGCGGCGTAGCGCATCCTGCCGACCCTGTGCCTGCCACCACGACAGGTAATGTTCGACCTGCAGGTCGATGATGGCCTCGGCTTGTTGAGCGGCTTCGCGACGCGAAGCCTTGTTTTCCTCGATCGCGTGCTCGAGGTCGTCCACGGTGTACAGGTAGACGTCGGCCAGCTCGGCCACGTCCGCGGCGATATCGCGGGGCACCGCGAGATCGAGCATGAACATCGGCCGGTTCTTGCGCAGCTTCAGCGCGGCTCGCACGGCATCCTTGCGCAGGATGGGTTCCCGGCTCGCTGTCGCCGAAATGACGATGTCGGCCTCGGGCAGGTGTCGTTCCACCTCGGACAGCGGCAGCGCGACGCCGCCGTGGCGACTGGCCAGCGTCTGGGCATGTTCGAGGGTGCGGTTGGCGACCAACAGCCGCTGCACGTGCGCGTCGGCCAGGTGTCGCGCGGCGAGTTCGATGGTGTCGCCGGCGCCGATCAGCATGACGCAGGCGCGATCGAGGTCGGCGAAGGCTTGGCGCGCAAGGCGGACGGCGGCAAATGCGACGGAAACCGGATGCGCACCGATGCGCGTATCGGTGCGCACGCGCTTGGCCACCGAGAATGTCTGCTGGAAGAGGCGGTCGAGCGAGGTGCGCAGGCTTTTTGCGTCGCGGGCGGCCTGCCAGGCCTCCTTCACTTGCCCGAGGATCTGGGGCTCGCCCAGCACCAGCGAATCCAGGCCGGTGGCCACGCGGAACAAATGGCGGACGGCCTCCGTATCGTGGTGGTGGTAGAGATAACCGGTCAGCGCATCGGGTTCGATACCGTGGTATCGCGCCAGCCAGGAAGCGATACGCGGCTCGGTTCCGTCGGCAACCTGTGCGTAAATCTCGGTCCGGTTGCAGGTGGACAGCAGTGCCGCCTCTTCCACGCCTGCCAGTGCCTGGAGTTCGGTCAGTGCTTCCGGCAATCGCGCGGCATCGAGCGCCACCTTCTCGCGCAGGGCGAGCGGCGTGGTCTGATGATTCAGTCCCAGCGCTATCAGCGGCATCCAGTGTTCCGTGTCATGACCTTGGGGCGATGCGATAAGCTCTCGCCGCGCCGGCCGGTATCGGGCCGGCTTCCATTTTAGCCGACGCCGCCCAGACCATGGTTTCCTGCGCCGAATCTTCATCGCCGCGTCGCCGAATCCGCCCCGCGAACTGGCTGGCTGCGGGCCTGCTGGCGTTGCTGACCGCGGCCTGCGCGCCGCCGCCGGTTCGGATCGATACCGCGCGGGCGGAGGCACTACAGGCTGAACGCGAGCGCTCCGTTCTTGCGGAAACCGACTGGGGCTTCAGCGGTCGCGTCGCCTTGAGTGCTCGAGGCCAGGGCGGGAGCGGACGCATCGAATGGCGACAATCCGGAGAGGATTTCGACCTGCGCCTGACGGCCCCGGTTACGGGACAGAGCTGGAACCTGTCCAGGCGCAGCGGCCAGGTCAGGCTGGAAGGGTTGGAGGGCGGAGTACGCGAGGGCCGCGATGCCGAAGCCCTGTTGCTCGAGGCCACCGGTTGGCGAATACCCGTCGATTCGATGCGCCACTGGGTGCGCGGAGCGCGCACCGACGGCCCGAGCCGGATGGAGTTCGATGCGACGGGGCATCCCGCCTTGTTGGAACAGGGTGGCTGGGCGGTCGAATTCCGCGACTGGGGTCGTGGCCAGCCGCCGAGACCGGGCCGTCTCTACGCACGACAATCGGAGGCGACCGTCCGCCTGATCATCGACGCGTGGACAGGCCGGTGAGCGGGATCGAGCTTCCCGGCGAGGGCTGGAGTGCCTGGCCGGCGCCAGCCAAGCTCAATCTGTTCCTGCAGATCGTCGGGCGCCGGACTGACGGCTATCACCTGCTGCAAACCGTCTTTCAGTTGCTCGATTGGGGCGATCTCATTCATCTGCGCGTTCGGGAGGATGGGCAGGTCCGCCGGGTCGGGGTCGGAGCCCGGCCCTATGGGGTCGACCCGAAGGATGATCTTGCGGTTCGTGCTGCCAGATGTCTTCAAAGTGAGACGAATGCCAGTGAAGGCGCTGACATCTTCGTTGAAAAGAGGATTCCGGTCGGAGGCGGGTTCGGTGGCGGCTCCTCCGATGCGGCGTCGACCTTGCTCGCCCTAAATGCCTTGTGGGGTAAGGGCCTGTCGATCGACCGCCTGGCCGAACTCGGGTTGGGTCTGGGCGCCGATGTGCCGCTTTTCGTGCGCGGGCGGAGCGCCTGGGCCGAGGGCGTCGGCGAGAGGTTGACGCCCCTGGACCTGCCCGCCGCCGTTTTCCTGATTGTCGACTCCGGGGTCTCCGTCGCCACTGCGGACTTGTTCCAAGCCCCTGATTTGACGCGGGATGCTGCGCCAGCGAAAATATCGGACTTCCTTTCCGGGATGGTTCGGGGCAATGCCTTCGAGCCCGTGTTGCGTCGCCTGCAGCCTCGTGTCGATGAGGTGCTGGCGGAGTCTCGCAACACGGCGAAGCCTGTCTGACCGGCACGGGAGGGGGATGTTTCGTTCGCTTCGATGATGTCGAAGCGGCCGAGGCGGCGCGACGCGCGTTGCCGGCCGGGCTTGATGCCTGGGTGGCGATGTCAGCAGCGCGCTCGCCCTTGTTCGATGCGCTGGAGCGCTATCGAGAAGGGTGATCCGGTAGCAACGCTGAAGCTTCGTGCAGGGATGCGCGAACGCGAGGCACGAAAGTGCTGAGCTCGAGCGTGCGACAGCTTGGCTGGCGCCGCGAGATCGAAGTCGGACAGGATGTTCGACGACGTACGTAGGGGCGTCGCCAAGTGGCCCAAGGCACCGGGTTTTGATCCCGGCATCCGTAGGTTCGAATCCTACCGCCCCTGCCAATTCCACCGTCAACAGCTGCATGCGAACCTGGCCATGAACAAGCAAAACATGCTCGTTTTCAGCGGTAACGCCAATCGCGTGCTGGCGCAAGCGGTTTGCCGGCAATTGGGCGTACCGATGGGCAAGGCGCTCGTCGGAAAGTTTTCCGACGGCGAGGTCCAGGTCGAGATCGAGGAAAACGTCCGCGGCCAGGACGCGTTCGTGATCCAGCCCACCTGCGCGCCGACGGCAGAGCATTTCATGGAGTTGCTGGTCATCATCGATGCGCTCAAGCGCGCTTCGGTGAACACGGTGACCGCCGTGGTGCCGTATTTCGGCTACGCGCGCCAGGATCGCCGCCCGCGCTCCGCTCGCGTGCCGATCACGGCGAAAGTGGCGGCCAAGATGTTCGGCTCGGTGGGAACCGATCGCGTGCTGATGGTGGACGTGCACGCCGACCAGATTCCCGGCTTCTTCGACATGCCGGTCGACAACGTCTATGCATCGCCGCTGTTGCTGGCCGACATCTGGCGCAACCAGGGCACCGACAACCTGATCGTCGTGTCTCCGGACGTGGGTGGCGTGGTCCGCGCCCGCGCGATCGCCAAGCGCCTCGATGATGCCGATCTCGCCATCATCGACAAGCGTCGCCCGAAAGCCAACGTCGCCACGGTGATGAACATCATCGGCGACGTGGCGGGAAAGACCTGCGTGCTGGTCGACGACATCGTCGATACGGCCGGCACGCTTTGCGCCGCTGCGGCGGCGCTGAAGCAGAATGGCGCGAAAAAGGTGGTGGCCTACTGTACGCACCCGGTGCTCTCCGGCGCGGCCATCGCCAACCTGACCGCCTCCCAGCTCGATGAGTTGGTGGTGACGGACACGATTCCGCTGAGCGATGCGGCGCGCCAATGCGGACGCATTCGCCAGCTGAGCGTGGCGGAACTGTTGGCCGAGACGATCCGGCGCATTTCGCTGGGCGAGTCGGTCAGCACCTTGTACGTAGATTGACCAAGCATCCGGATGGCGGCGGGACTACCGCGGCCGTCCAAAATCGCTCACCTGGTCGCGGGTGAGTGGCAACGCCGCCGCGAGGCGGTTCATTACTGAAGAAGGTTCAACAACATGGCAACCCACAACATCACGGCTTCCAGCCGCAAGGTCGAAGGCAAAGGTGCGAGCCGCCGCCTGCGTACCAGCGGTCACGTGCCGGCCATCGTCTACGGCGCCAAGCAGGACCCGCAGACCGTCCAGCTCGAGCACAACCATCTCTGGCTCGCCAGCCAGAACGAGTGGTTCTACTCGTCCATCCTCGACCTGGCCATCGACGGCAGCGTGCAGAAGGTTCTTCTGCGCGACATGCAGCGTCATCCGTTCAAGCAGCAGATCATGCACCTCGATTTCCAGCGCGTGGACGAGAACGAGGCGATCCGCTTCAACGTCCCGCTGCACTTCCTGAACCAGGAGAAGTCGCCGGCCGGCAAGACCAGCGGCGTGATCATCACGCACGAACTCAACGAAGTCGAAGTGCAGTGCCTCCCGAAGGACCTGCCGGAGTTCATCGAGCTCGATCTGTCGGCGCTCGACGTCGGCGGCATCGTCCACCTGTCCGAACTCAAGCTGCCGGCTGGCGTCATCCTGCCGTCGCTCAAGCTCGGCAAGGAGCACGATCTGGCGCTCGTCATCGCCAAGCACGCCAAGGAAGAAGTGGAAGAGACCGCGGCTCCGGAAGCTGCTGCCGAAGTCCCGTCGACCAAGGCCGCCAAGGCGGCTGCGGCGCCGGCTGCGGCGCCGGCCAAGTCCGACAAGAAGAAGTAATCGTTCCGGCGGCGCTCGCGGGCGTCGCCGGTCCGTTCTTCGATGGCAGGTCTTCGCCTTATCGTCGGACTGGGCAATCCCGGCTCCGAACACGCCAGAACCCGGCACAACGCCGGGTTCTGGTTTATTGACGCGCTCGCGGAAAAATCCGGCGCGCGTTTCGGGCTGGAATCGAAGCTGCATGGCGAAACCGCCAAGGCGCAGATCGATGGCCAGCCGGTGTGGCTGCTGAAGCCGGCGACCTACATGAATGCCAGCGGGCGATCCGTCTCGGCGGCGTTGCGTTACTGGAAGATCGAACCGGAAGAATGCCTGCTGGCGCATGACGAGCTGGATCTGCCGCCAGGCGCGGCGCGCCTGAAGTTCGATGGCGGACACGGCGGTCAGAACGGCCTGCGCGACAGCATCGCCCATCTCGGTCACGGCAAGTTCCACCGCCTGCGGATCGGCATCGGTCATCCCGGCCACAAGGACAAGGTCACGCCGTGGGTGCTGGGGCGTCCCGGGCGCGACGACGAGGCTTCGATCCTGCGTGCGATCGACGATGCGATCGAGGTCATGCCTCTCGCGGTTCGCGGCGACTTCAACGAGGCGATGAAACGCCTGCATACCCCGAGGCCCTGAGCCGTGAGCAGTGCCCGGTTGGTGCCGGCCACTGCTGACTGCTTATCGCCACAGGATCATCCATGGGCATCAAATGCGGCATCGTCGGTCTGCCGAACGTCGGCAAATCCACGCTCTTCAACGCACTGACCAAGGCAGGCATCGCCGCGGCCAACTTCCCGTTCTGCACCATCGAGCCCAATACCGGCGTCGTGCCGGTGCCGGACGAGCGCCTGGCTCAGTTGGCCGAGATCGTCAAACCGCAGAAGGTCATCCCGACCTCGGTCGAGTTCGTGGATATCGCCGGGCTCGTCGCGGGCGCCTCCAAGGGCGAGGGGCTGGGCAACAAGTTCCTGGCCCATATCCGCGAAGTCGACGCCATCGCCCACGTCGTTCGCTGTTTCGAGCACACCGACATCATTCATGTCGCGGGCAAGGTCGACCCGATCGCCGACATCGAGACGATCGACATGGAGCTGGCGCTGGCGGATCTGGACTCTGTCGAAAAAGCCTACAACCGCGTCGAAAAGCTGCCAAGTCCGGTGATAAAGATGCCATCGTGAAGAAGAGGTGCTTGGCCGCATTCGCGCCGGCCTGGATCAGGGCGCGCGGCGCGCGGCCTGGGCTTGTCCGAAGAAGATCGGGCGGCCGTCCGCGACCTGTTCCTTCTGACGCTCAAGCCAGTCATGTACGTGGCCAACGTGCTGGAGGACGGGTTCGAGAACAATCCGCACCTTGATGCAGTCCGGGCCCGGGCGCAGGCCGAAGGGTCCCAGGTCGTCCCGGTGTGCGCTGCTATCGAAGAGGAATTGTCCCAGCTGGACCCCGAGGACCAGGGCGCCTTCCTGGCCGATCTTGGTCTGGACGAGCCTGGCCTGAACCGCGTGATCCGGGCGGCCTATCGCCTGCTTGGCCTGCAGACCTACTTCACCGCCGGCGTAAAGGAAGTCCGAGCCTGGACGGTCAAGGCCGGTTCGACCGCCCCCCAGGCGGCGGCCGTAATCCATACCGACTTCGAGAAGGGCTTCATTCGGGCCGAGACGATCGGTTTCGACGACTATCTGAAGTATCGGGGTGAGTCGGGGGCGAGGGATGCCGGACGCCTGCGCCTGGAGGGCAAGGACTACCTCGTGCAGGAAGGCGATGTGCTGCACTTCCGCTTCAACGTCTGAGTCGCTCGAAGCGCGCTACAGGCGTTGACAATCGGGGCGGCGCCCGTGAAAATTACGGGCTCCCTGTCGGAGGGATACCCAAGCGGCCAACGGGGGCAGACTGTAAATCTGCTGGCTCACGCCTTCGGTGGTTCGAATCCACCTCCCTCCACCAGTTTCGCGTCTGCATCACTGCAAAACGCGGGAGTAGTTCAATGGTAGAACCTCAGCCTTCCAAGCTGATCATGCGGGTTCGATTCCCGTCTCCCGCTCCATTGAAACTGTAAGTGCGGCACCCCAGAACGTTGCTCATGTAGCTCAGTCGGTAGAGCACTTCCTTGGTAAGGAAGAGGTCGCTGGTTCGATTCCAGTCATGAGCACCATCCTCGCGGAAACGGTTCCGTCGAGACAAACATCAATCTTGAATTCATCAGGTAAACGCAATGTCCAAGGGCAAGTTCGAGCGCACCAAGCCCCACGTGAACGTGGGCACGATTGGTCACGTGGACCATGGCAAGACGACGCTGACGGCGGCGCTGACGAAGATCGGCGCGGAGCGTTTCGGCGGTGAGTTCAAGGCGTACGACCAGATCGACGCGGCGCCGGAAGAGAAGGCGCGCGGCATCACGATCTCGACGGCGCACGTGGAATACGAAAGCCCGACGCGCCACTACGCGCACGTGGACTGCCCGGGCCACGCCGACTACGTGAAGAACATGATCACGGGTGCGGCGCAGATGGACGGCGCGATCCTGGTGTGCTCGGCGGCGGACGGCCCGATGCCGCAGACGCGCGAGCACATCCTGCTGGCCCGTCAGGTCGGCGTGCCGTACATCGTGGTGTTCATGAACAAGGCGGACATGGTCGACGACGCCGAGCTGCTGGAGCTCGTCGAGATGGAGATCCGCGAGCTGCTGTCGAAGTACAACTTCCCGGGCGACGATACGCCGATCGTGAAGGGTTCGGCGCTCAAGGCGCTGGAAGGCGACCAGTCGGAGATTGGCGTGCCGGCGATCCTGAAGCTGGTGGACGCGCTGGACACGTACATCCCGGAGCCGGTGCGCGACGTGGACAAGGCGTTCCTGATGCCGGTGGAAGACGTGTTCTCGATCTCGGGTCGCGGCACGGTGGTCACGGGTCGTATCGAGCGCGGCATCATCAAGGTGGGCGACGAAATCGAGATCGTGGGCATCCGTCCGACGGTCAAGACGACGGTGACGGGCGTTGAGATGTTCCGCAAGCTGCTGGACCAGGGCCAGGCGGGCGACAACGCGGGCCTGCTGCTGCGCGGCACCAAGCGCGACGAAGTCGAGCGCGGTCAGGTGCTGTGCAAGCCGGGTTCGATCTCGCCGCACACGGACTTCGAGGCCGAGGTGTATGTGCTGTCGAAGGACGAGGGTGGTCGTCATACGCCGTTCTTCAAGGGCTACCGCCCGCAGTTCTACTTCCGCACGACGGACGTGACGGGCGCTTGCCAGCTGCCGGAAGGCGTGGAGATGGTGATGCCGGGCGACAACGTGAAGATGGTGGTGAGCCTGATTGCCCCGATCGCGATGGACGAAGGCCTGCGCTTTGCGATCCGCGAGGGCGGCCGCACGGTCGGCGCCGGCGTGGTGGCCAAGATCATCAAGTAAGACTAGGGCGGCGACGCCTGCTTCCATCGCCCTGCTGCCTGCAGCGGGGCCGCGGAAGACGCGGTAAAGGGCGAAGGCGGCGTGAGCCGCCGTCGCTTTTTCGGAAAACACGATACGCCAGTAGCTCAATTGGCAGAGCAGCGGTCTCCAAAACCGCAGGTTGGGGGTTCGAGTCCCTCCTGGCGTGCCATCCACACAGCCCCGAGGTCAAAGCCGGGGCTGCGCAGGAAGAATCAGCAAGGTCGGAATGAACACTAAGGCAGAACAAGTTGCGCAGGGCACCAGCCCGGCCGACATCGCGAAGTACGCGCTGGCCCTGCTGGTGGCCGGCGGCGGCATCGCGGGCTACTACCTGCTGACCGCCTGGCCGACGCCGGTGCGCGTGCTGCTGGTGGCTGCGGCCATCGTTGCGGCGATCGGCGTGATGGCGATGACGGCGCTCGGCCATCAGGGTCGTGAGTTCTTGCGCGAGTCGCTGTTCGAACTGCGCAAGGTGGTCTGGCCGACGCAGCAGGAAGCGCGCCGGATCACCGTGGTGGTGTTGATTGTGGTGCTGGCGGTAAGCCTGATCCTCGCCCTGTTCGATTGGGTGATCTCGCTGGCCATCCAGTGGCTTTTGAGCAACTAAGGAGTCGCGACGTGGCCAAGCGTTGGTATGTGGTTCACGCCTATTCGGGTTTCGAACACCAGGTGCAGCGCGCCCTGGCGACGCGCATCGCGCGCGAGGGCATGGAAGCGAAGTTCGGCGACGTGTTGGTCCCTACCGAGGAAGTCGTGGAGATGCGCGGCGGCCAGAAGCGCAAGTCGGAGCGCAAGTTCTTCCCGGGCTACGTCCTGGTGCAGATCGAGACCAACGAGGAAGGCGGCATTCCGCGCATCGACGACGAGAGCTGGCACCTGATCAAGGAAACGCCCAAGGTCATGGGCTTCATCGGCGGCACCGCCGAACGCCCGTTGCCGATCAAGGATTCGGAGGCCGACGTGATCCTGCGTCGCGTCCAGGACGGTGCCGACAAGCCCCGTCCGAAAGTTTTGTTCGAACCGGGCGAGCTGGTGCGCGTCACCGATGGCCCGTTCAACGACTTCAACGGCACGGTCGAGGAAGTCAATTACGAGAAGAGCCGCCTGCGCGTGGCGGTATTGATCTTCGGGCGTTCGACGCCGGTGGATCTGGAGTTCGCCCAGGTCGAGAAGGCTTGAGCAGGAAAAAGCGACAACGTGAAGTCAGGGCACGTGAAATCCCTGGCGCGATGGGGAGCCTGCCAAGCAGGCGCTAGCACCCGGAGAGAAGAAAATGGCTAAGAAAGTAGTTGGTTACATCAAGCTGCAGGTGAAGGCCGGTCAGGCCAACCCCTCGCCGCCGGTCGGCCCCGCGCTCGGTCAGCGCGGCCTGAACATCATGGAATTCTGCAAGGCGTTCAACGCCGCTACGCAGAAGATGGAGCCGGGCATTCCGATTCCCGTGATCATCACGGCTTATTCCGACCGTACCTTCACCTTCATCACCAAGACGCCGCCGGCGTCGATCCTCCTGAAGAAGGCGGTCGGCATCGCGTCGGGCTCCAAGCGCCCGAACACGGAAAAGGTCGGCAAGGTGACCCGCAAGCAGCTCGAGGACATCGCCAAGGCGAAAGAGCCCGACCTGACGGCGGCTTCCCTGGATGCCGCGGTGCGCACCATTGCCGGTAGCGCCCGCAGCATGGGTCTCGTGGTGGAGGGCTAAGACATGAAGATTTCCAAGCGTTACAAGGCCATGCAGGCCACCGTCGTTCCGGGCAAGGCCTACGCGATCGACGAAGCCCTGAAGATCGTGCAGGGCAATGCCAAGTCCAAGTTCGCCGAATCGGTCGATGTGGCCATTCGCCTCGGCGTCGATGCCAAGAAGTCGGACCAGCAGGTGCGTGGTTCGACCGTGCTGCCGGCCGGCACCGGCAAGACCGTGCGCGTGGCAGTGTTCTGCCCGGCAGGCGCCAAGGCCGATGAAGCCCTGGCCGCTGGCGCCGACGTCGTCGGCATGGACGACCTTGCCGAGAAGATGCTCGGCGGCGACATCAATTACGACGTCGTTATCGCGACGCCGGACGCGATGCGCGTGGTCGGCAAGCTGGGTCAGGTCCTCGGTCCGCGCGGCCTGATGCCGAACCCGAAGGTCGGCACGGTTTCGCCGGACGCCGCTGGCGCCGTGCGCAATGCGAAGGCCGGTCAGGTGCGTTACCGCACCGACAAGGCGGGCATCATCCACTGCACGATCGGCAAGGCCAACTTCGAAGCCAGCGCGCTCAGCAACAACCTGCATGCGCTTCTGGCCGACCTGATCAAGGCCAAGCCGTCCTCGGCCAAGGGCCAGTACCTGCAGAAGATCTCGTTGAGCTCGACGATGGGCGTCGGCGTGATCATCGACCAGGCCTCGCTGAGCCTCGCCAAGTAATCGTTTTCCCTAGCCCGGATGCTGTCCCGGCCGGGTGTGTTTTTCGCACGGACGGGAGTGTCGCCCCGGCCGGAAGATTTTGAAGGCGCCCGCAACGAGAGATCGAAGCGGGAGCCATCAAAGACCGCAGGTGCGGTCAGCGCGTGACGACGTCGGGCATGGATGCACGACTGGCAAGGAATCGCCGTCGCCACTAGCGGGATCGCTTAATGCAGGTTTCCTCGGAAACCGGGCCTGCGTAGATGGTGCAGCCTCTCTGGATATTGCTGGTGGATACCAGATCGGAGCAGGGCACCACGGGACGCGTGAGCGTTCCCGGCGTCGATGGATCGATGCCGTCCCCGGACCGCAAGCGACTGGAGTCGCGAGCGGAGTTCACAAGAGGAGTGCACATGGCTCTCAATCAGTCTCAGAAGCAAGAAGTAGTCGCCGAAGTCGCGGCTGTCGCCGCCAAGGCCCACTCCTTGATTGCTGCCGAGTACGCAGGCACCACGGTCTCGCAGATGACCGCGATGCGCAAGAAGGCTCGTGAATCCGGCGTGTTCTTGAAAGTTGTCAAGAACACCCTGGCTTCGCGCGCCGTTGCCGGCACCGAGTTCGAATGCGTCAAGGACGCACTGACCGGTCCGCTGTTGTATGCGTTCTCGCAGGAAGACCCCGGCGCCGCCGGTCGTCTGATCAAGGAATTCGCCAAGGGCAACGACAAGCTGCAGGCCAAGGTCGTCTCGATCGGCGGCAAGCTGTATCCAGCAACCCATATGGAAGTGCTGGCTTCGCTGCCGACCCGCGAGCAGGCCCTGGCCATGCTGGCGCGCGCCCTGTCCGAACCGGCGGCGATGTTCGCCCGCGCGGTCAAGGCCGTGGCCGACAAGCAAGGTGGCGGCGAAGCCGCGGCCGAAGCTTGATGCCTTCGCGAACCTATCCCACCGATACCAGTAATCAAATCCAGAGGTAATCAACAATGTCCCTTTCCAACGAACAGATCGTCGACGCGATCGCCAGCAAGACCCTGATGGAAGTGATGGAGCTCGTCCGCGCCATCGAAGAGAAGTTCGGCGTATCCGCCGCTGCCCCGGTCGCCATGGCCGCCGGTCCGGCCGCCGCCGCCGCTCCGGTGGAAGAGCAGACCGAGTTCACCGTCGTCCTGAAGTCCTCGGGCGAAAAGAAGGTCGAAGTCATCAAGGTCGTCCGCGCCATCACCGGCCTGGGCCTGAAGGAAGCCAAGGACCTCACCGAAGCCGGTGGCGTCGTCAAGGAAGCCGTGTCGAAGGACGATGCTGCAAAGTTCAAGAAGGACCTGGAAGCGGCCGGCGCTACGGTCGAAGTCAAGTAAGCGACGCGTTGCGTCGCCCGCTTGCACAGGCGAACCGGAGGCTGGGGACGTAAGTCCCCGGCCTTTGGCTGTTGTACCGGACTCCGTTCGCGGAGCCCGTCGAAGCGAGTTGACAGTCGGAAGTAGCGGGAGAAGGCGTGCTGGTGCCGGCAATACCAGCGACTTCCCACTGGCAATTCATCGTTCCTCCTGGGCTCGGGCCGCCGACATGCGGCCCATCGCCGCTTGGCGATCCCGCCCATCAGTCATACGAGGCGATAGTTCACCATGACGTATTCCTTCACCGAAAAGAAGCGTATCCGCAAGGACTTCGGCAAGCGCCGCGCGGTCCTTGACGTGCCCTACCTGCTGGCGATCCAGATGGACTCGTACCGCGAGTTCCTGCAGGAAACCATCATCGGCGGCAAACGCGAAGACCGGGGCCTGCACGCCGCCCTGAAGTCGGTGTTCCCCATCAGCAGCTATTCGGGCAATGCCGCGCTCGAATACGTTAGCTACAAGCTCGGCGAACCTCCCTTCGACGAGCGCGAGTGCCGCAACCGCGGCCTGACCTTCGGCGCGCCGTTGCGCGTGACCGTGCGCCTCGTGATCTACGATCGCGAGTCGTCGACGAAGGCGATCAAGTACGTCAAGGAGCAGGAAGTCTACATGGGCGAACTGCCGCTCATGACCGACAACGGCACCTTCATCGTCAATGGCACCGAGCGCGTCATCGTCTCGCAGCTGCATCGTTCGCCGGGCGTGTTCTTCGACCACGACCGCGGCAAGACGCACAGCTCGGGCAAGCTGCTGTACAGCGCCCGCATCATCCCCTACCGCGGCTCCTGGCTCGATTTCGAATTCGACCCGAAGGATTGCGTGTTCACCCGTATCGACCGTCGCCGCAAGCTGCCGGTCACCATCCTGCTGCGCGCGCTCGGCTACAACAACGAGCAGATCCTCAAGCAGTTCTTCGACATCAACACCTTCCATATCGCCAAGAAGGACGGCGTCGAACTCGAGCTGGTGCCGGAACGCCTGCGCGGCGAGACCTTGAACTTCGACCTCGTGATCGGCGGCAAGGTCATCGTCGAAGCCGGCAAGCGCATCACCGCTCGCCACGTGAAGCAGCTCGAGCAGGCCTCGATCAAGACGCTGGAAGTGCCGGACGAATACCTCGTCGGCCGCATCCTCGCGCACGACGTGGTCGACACCAAGACCGGCGAACTGCTGGCCGTGGCCAACGAAGAGCTCAACGAGACCAGCCTGGCCAAGCTGCGCAAGGCCGGCGTCGACTCGATCGGCACGCTGTGGGTGAACGACCTCGACCGTGGCCCGTACATTTCCAACACGCTGCGCATCGACCCGAGCAAGACCCAACTCGAGGCCCTGGTCGAGATCTACCGCATGATGCGTCCGGGCGAGCCGCCGACCAAGGAAGCCGCGCTCAACCTGTTCTACAACCTGTTCTTCACCTTCGAGCGCTACGACCTCTCGGCCGTGGGTCGCATGAAGTTCAACCGCCGCGTCGGCCGCAAGGCCACGACCGGCGCCTCGATCCTCTACGACTACCAGTACTTCAAGGACCGTAGCGACGATACGTCCAAGAACCTGGTGGCCGAGCTCGGCGAAAGCTCGGACATCCTCGAAGTCATCCGTACCCTTTGCGAAATCCGCAACGGTCGCGGCGTCGTCGACGATATCGACCATCTCGGCAACCGGCGCGTGCGCTCGGTCGGCGAAATGGCCGAGAACGTCTTCCGCGTCGGTCTCGTTCGCGTCGAGCGCGCCGTCAAGGAGCGCCTGTCGCTGGCCGAGTCGGAAGGCCTGACCCCGCAGGAACTGATCAATGCCAAGCCGGTGGCGGCGGCGATCAAGGAGTTCTTCGGCTCCTCGCAGCTCTCGCAGTTCATGGACCAGAACAACCCGCTGTCGGAAGTCACGCACAAGCGTCGCGTGTCGGCCCTCGGCCCGGGCGGCCTGACGCGCGAACGCGCCGGCTTCGAAGTGCGCGACGTGCACCCGACCCATTACGGTCGCGTCTGCACCATCGAGACGCCGGAAGGCCCGAACATCGGCCTGATCAATTCGCTGGCGGTCTATGCGCGTTCCAACAAGTACGGCTTCCTCGAGACGCCGTACCGAAAGGTCGTCGATGGCAAGGTCACCGATACCGTCGAGTTCCTGTCGGCGATCGAAGAGCACGAGTACGCGATCGCGCAGGCGAACGCCGAACTGAACAAAGACCGCAGCTTCATCGCGCCCTTCGTTCCCTGTCGCTTCCAGGGCGAAACCCTGCTTAAGCCGCCGGTAGAGATCCAGTACATGGACGTCTCGCCGATGCAGTCGGTATCGGTCGCGGCCGCTCTCGTGCCCTTCATCGAGCACGACGACGCCAACCGCGCGCTGATGGGCGCCAACATGCAGCGCCAGGCCGTGCCGACGCTGAAGTCGCAGAAGCCGCTGGTCGGTACGGGTATCGAGCGCGCCGTGGCGCGCGACTCGGGCGTGACGGTTAACGCCAAGCGTGGCGGTGTCGTCGACCAGGTCGACGCCGGCCGCATCGTCGTTCGCGCGCACGAGAAGGAAGTGGGCGCCAACGACGCCGGCGTGGATATCTACACGTTGGTCAAGTACACCCGATCCAACCAGAACACCTGCATCAACCAGACTCCGCTGGTGCGCGTGGGCGACAAGGTCGAGCGCGGCGACGTGCTGGCCGACGGTCCGTCCACCGACATCGGCGAACTGGCGCTCGGCCAGAACATGCTGGTCGCGTTCATGCCGTGGAACGGCTACAACTTCGAAGACTCGATCCTGCTCTCCGAGCGCGTGGTCGAGGAAGATCGTTACACGACGATCCATATCGAAGAGCTGACCTGCGTTGCGCGCGATACCAAGCTGGGTCCGGAAGAAATCACCGCCGACATTCCCAACGTGTCCGAGCAGGCGCTCGGCCGCCTCGACGAATCCGGCGTGGTCTACATCGGCGCCGAAGTGCGTGCCGGCGACATCATGGTCGGCAAGGTTACGCCGAAGGGCGAGAGCCAGCTGACGCCGGAAGAGAAGCTGCTTCGCGCCATCTTCGGCGAGAAGGCTTCGGACGTTAAGGACAGCTCCTTGCGCGTTCCGCCGGGCATGGACGGCACCGTCATCGACGTGCAGGTCTTCACCCGCGACGGCATCGAGAAGGACAAGCGTGCGCGCCAGATCGAGGAAACCGAGATCCGTCGCGTCAAGAAGGACTTCGACGACCAGTTCCGCATCCTGGAAGGCGCCATCTATGCGCGCTTGCGTGCCCAGATCGTCGGTAAGGTCGCCAATGGCGGTCCGGCCGGCCTGAAGAAGGGCGCGGAAATCACGCACGACTTCCTGGACGGCCTGAAGAAGGACGATTGGTTCGCGATCCGCATGAAGGACGAGGACGCCTCCGAGTTCGTCGAGAACGCGCAGAAGCAGATCGAGGCCCACAAGGCCGAGTTCGAAAAGCGCTTCACCGACAAGCGCGGCAAGATCACCCAGGGCGACGACCTCGCACCGGGCGTGCTGAAGATGGTCAAGGTCTACCTGGCCGTGAAGCGCCGCATCCAGCCGGGCGACAAGATGGCCGGCCGCCACGGCAACAAGGGTGTCGTCTCGACCATCGTTCCTGTCGAGGACATGCCTTACATGGCCGATGGCCGCACGGTCGACATCGTGCTCAATCCGCTCGGCGTGCCGAGCCGAATGAACATCGGTCAGATCCTCGAGGTGCATCTGGGCTGGGCCGCCAAGGGCCTGGGCCAGAAGATCCAGCGCATGCTGGAGGCGCGCGAGAAGATCGCTGAACTGCGCAAGTTCCTCGACCAGATCTACAACCACGACAAGAAGACGCACGTGCCGCGCGTCGACCTCGAGCAGTTCAACGACGAGGAGCTGCTGCGCCTCGCCGGCAACCTGACCGACGGCGTGCCGATGGCAACGCCGGTGTTCGACGGCGCCAACGAGGACGAGATCAAGGCGATGCTGCGCCTGGCCGAGCTTCCGGAGTCCGGCCAGACCACGTTGTTCGACGGTCGTACCGGCGAAGCCTTCGATCGCTCCGTGACGGTCGGCTACATGCACATGCTCAAGCTGAACCACCTCGTCGACGACAAGATGCACGCGCGTTCGACCGGTCCGTACTCGCTCGTCACCCAGCAGCCGCTGGGCGGCAAGGCGCAGTTCGGCGGCCAGCGCTTCGGCGAAATGGAAGTCTGGGCACTGGAAGCCTATGGCGCCGCCTACACCCTGCAGGAAATGCTGACGGTGAAGTCGGACGACGTGCAGGGCCGCAACGCCATGTACAAGAACATCGTCGACGGCGAGCACGAAATGGTGGCCGGCATGCCGGAGTCCTTCAACGTCCTGGTCAAGGAAATCCGTTCGCTCGCGATCAACATCGAGCTGGACGAGAAGTGATCGGCGCCGGAACTGGAGAATCTAAATGAAAGATCTACTGAATCTGTTCAACCAGCAGCGTCAGACGCTGGATTTCGACGCCATCAAGATCGGCCTGGCCTCGCCCGACCTGATCCGTAGCTGGTCGTTCGGCGAAGTCAAGAAGCCGGAAACGATCAACTACCGCACCTTCAAGCCGGAGCGTGATGGTCTGTTCTGCGCCGCCATCTTCGGCCCGATCAAGGACTACGAGTGCCTGTGCGGCAAGTACAAGCGCATGAAGCACCGTGGCGTGGTCTGCGAGAAGTGCGGCACGGAAGTGACGCTGGCCAAGGTGCGCCGCGAGCGCATGGGCCACATCGAACTGGCTTCGCCGGTCGCGCACATCTGGTTCCTGAAGTCGCTGCCCTCGCGCATCGGCCTGATGTTGGACATGACGCTGCGCGACATCGAGCGCATCCTGTACTTCGAAGCCTACGTGGTGATCGAGCCCGGCCTGACCACGCTCGAGAAGGGGCAGCTGCTGACCGAAGAGCAGTTCCTGACCGCGCGCCAGGAGCATGGCGACGATTTCGACGCCCTGATGGGTGCCGAGGCCGTGCACCAGCTGCTGCGTTCGCTCGACCTGCATAGCGAGGTCGCGCGCTTGAAGGAGGAGATCGCCTCGACGAACTCCGAGACCAAGCTCAAGCGCCTGACCAAGCGCATCAAGCTGTGCGAAGCCTTCCTGGAGTCGGGCAACCGTCCGGAATGGATGGTAATGACGGTGCTTCCGGTGCTGCCGCCGGACCTGCGCCCGCTGGTGCCGCTGGACGGCGGCCGTTTCGCCACGTCCGACCTGAACGATCTCTATCGTCGCGTCATCAACCGCAACAACCGCCTCAAGCGCCTGCTCGAGCTCGATGCGCCGGACATCATCGTGCGCAACGAGAAGCGCATGTTGCAGGAAGCGGTCGATGCCCTCATGGACAACGGCCGTCGCGGTCGCGCCATCACCGGTACGAACAAGCGCCCGCTCAAGTCGCTGGCCGACATGATCAAGGGCAAGCAGGGTCGCTTCCGCCAGAACCTGCTCGGCAAGCGCGTCGACTACTCGGGCCGTTCGGTCATCGTGGTCGGACCGACCCTGCGTCTGCACGAATGCGGGCTGCCGAAGAAGATGGCGTTGGAGCTGTTCAAGCCCTTCATCTTCGCCAAACTGCAGCGCCGTGGCCTCGCCACGACGATCAAGGCGGCCAAGAAGCTGGTCGAACGCGAAGAGCCGATGGTGTGGGACATCCTCGAAGAGGTGATCCGCGAGCATCCGGTCCTGCTGAACCGCGCGCCGACCCTGCACCGCCTCGGCATCCAGGCGTTCGAGCCCGTGCTGATCGAGGGCAAGGCCATCCAGCTGCACCCGCTGGTCTGCACCGCGTTCAACGCCGACTTCGACGGTGACCAGATGGCCGTGCACGTGCCGCTGTCGCTGGAAGCCCAGCTGGAAGCGCGCGCATTGATGATGTCGTCGAACAACATCCTCAGCCCGGCCAACGGCGAGCCGATCATCGTGCCGTCGCAGGACGTCGTGCTGGGCCTGTACTACATGACCCGCGCCCTCGAGAACAAGAAGGGCGAGGGCATGGCCTTTGCCAACGTCGCCGAAGTCAAGCGCGCCTACGACAACCGCGTCGTCGAGCTGCATGCCAAGGTCAAGGTACGCCTGCACCTGATCGAGCAGGATGAGTCCGGCAATCGCGTCGAGAAGAAGCAGATCGTGGACACCACGGTCGGCCGCGCCTTGCTCGCCGAGATCATTCCGGAAGGCTTGCCGTTCTCCTTCGTCAACACCGAGCTGACCAAGAAGAACATCAGCCGCCTGATCAACACCAGCTACCGCATGCTCGGCCTCAAGCCGACGGTGATCTTCGCCGACCAGCTGATGTACACCGGCTTCGCCTACGCGACTCGCGCAGGCGTGTCGATCGGCATCGACGACATGATCATCCCGGCCGAGAAGAAGGGCATCCTCGGCGAGGCCGAGAAGGAAGTGCTCGACATCCAGGAGCAGTACCAGAGCGGTCTGGTCACGGCCGGCGAACGCTACAACAAGGTCGTCGACATCTGGTCGCGTACCAACGAGCGCATCGCGAAGGCGATGATGGATACCATCGGTACCGACAAGGTGGCCAATGCCAAGGGCGAGATGGTCGACCAGAAGTCGATGAACTCGATCTACATCATGGCCGACTCCGGCGCCCGCGGTTCGCAGGCCCAGATCCGCCAGCTCGCCGGTATGCGCGGCCTGATGGCCAAGCCGGACGGCTCGATCATCGAGACGCCGATCACGGCGAACTTCCGCGAAGGCCTGAACGTGCTGCAGTACTTCATCTCGACCCACGGCGCTCGTAAGGGCCTCGCGGATACCGCGCTGAAGACCGCCAACTCGGGTTACCTCACCCGTCGCCTGGTCGACGTGGCGCAGGACGTGGTCGTCACCGAAACCGACTGCGGCACGGTGCATGGTCTGACCATGACGCCGATCGTCGAAGGCGGCGATGTGGTCGAGCCTCTGCGCGATCGCGTTCTTGGCCGCATGGTCGTCGAAGACGTCTATCTGCCGGGCAACGACGAAGAACCGATCGTGACCCGCAACACCCTGCTCGACGAGAAGTGGGTGGACAAGCTGGAAGCGGCGGGCGTGCAACTGATCAAGGTCCGTTCGTCGATCACCTGCGAAAGCACGTTCGGCGTCTGCGCGCATTGCTACGGTCGCGACTTGGGTCGCGGCCATCTGGTCAACCACGGCGAAGCGGTCGGCGTCGTCGCTGCCCAGTCGATCGGCGAACCCGGCACGCAGCTGACGATGCGTACGTTCCACATCGGTGGTGCTGCGTCGCGAGCCGCCGCCATCGACAACATCACGGTCAAGACCACCGGCACGATCAAGTTCAACAACCTCAAGTTCGTGCAGCACGCCAACGGCAACCTGGTGGCGGTCTCGCGTTCGGGCGAACTGTCCGTACTCGACCTGACCGGTCGCGAGCGCGAGCGCTACAAGCTGGCCTATGGCGCCGTCATCAGCGTCAAGGACGGCGCATCGATCAAGGCGGGTCAGCAGGTCGCCAACTGGGATCCGCATAACCATCCGATCGTGTCGGAAGTGGCCGGTTTCGTCCGCTTCGTCGACTTCATCGATGGCGTCACCGTGATCGAGAAGATCGACGAACTCACCGGCCTGGCGTCGCGCGAGATCACCGATCCGAAGCGTCGTGGTTCGGCCGGCAAGGACCTGCGTCCGATCGTCCGCATCGTCGATGGCAAGGGCAACGACCTGACCATCCCGGGTACCGATCTGCCGGCGCAGTACCTGCTGCCGCCGCGTTCGATCGTCAACCTGCAGGACGGCGCTCCGGTGGGCGTCGGCGACGTCGTTACCAAGGTGCCGCAGGAAGCGTCGAAGACGCGCGACATCACCGGTGGTCTGCCGCGCGTGGCCGACCTGTTCGAAGCGCGCAAGCCGAAGGATCCCGCGATCCTGGCCGAGCGTTCGGGCATCGTCAGCTTCGGCAAGGACACCAAGGGCAAGCAGCGCCTGATCATCAAGGACACCGACGGCAACGAGCACGAGGAGCTGATCCCGAAGTACCGCCAGATCATCGTGTTCGAAGGCGAGCATGTGGAGAAGGGCGAGACGATCGTCGACGGCGAGCCGAATCCGCAGGACATCCTGCGCCTGCTCGGCGTCGAGCCGCTGGCCGCTTACCTGGTGAAGGAAATCCAGGACGTCTATCGCCTGCAGGGCGTGAAGATCAACGACAAGCACATCGAAACGATCGTTCGTCAGATGCTGCGCAAGGTCGAGATCACCGACGGCGGCGACACCCGTTACATGGCGGGTGAGCAGGTCGACCGCTTCCGCCTGATCGACGAGAACGCCAAGGTCGCCGGCAAGAACGGTATTCCGGGCAAGCACGATCCGGTGCTGCTCGGCATCACCAAGGCCTCGTTGGCGACGGAGTCGTTCATTTCGGCGGCGTCCTTCCAGGAAACCACGCGTGTTCTGACCGAAGCCGCCGTTCGCGGCACTCGCGACACCCTGCGTGGCCTGAAGGAAAACGTCATCGTGGGCCGCCTGATCCCCGCGGGTACCGGCTTGGCGTATCACAACAAGCGTCGTCAGGCCGAATCCGGCCTCACCGATGCGGATCTGGAAGCGCTGCGTGGCGTCTCGCTTACGACCGAGACGCAGCCGGAAGAGACCCACTCCGAGGAGTGAGTCCGGGCCGTGATGGATGGGCGGGGTGACCCGCTCATCTATCGGCTTGAGTTTTCAGGGAATATCACCGCGAAATGAGACGCAGGATGCGTCTCGTGTTCGACCCAGGGAGGGGTGGCATGACGGTCCGTCGGTTTGACAGGTTGTCTTAACGCCCCTTATACTTTTCTGTCTCAGTAGGCCGAGTTTCTCGGCCTGCATTTTTTTCATCCAAGGTTCTCTCCACGTATGGCGACGATCAACCAGCTGGTCCGCAAGCCGCGGCAGCCCAATACCTACAAGAGCGCCTCCCCGGCGCTGGCCAACTGCCCGCAGCGTCGTGGCGTGTGCACCCGCGTGTACACCACCACGCCGAAGAAGCCGAACTCGGCCCTGCGCAAGGTTGCCAAGGTCCGTCTGACCAATGGCTTCGAGGTCATTTCCTACATCGGTGGCGAAGGCCACAACCTGCAGGAGCACTCCGTGGTGCTGATCCGCGGCGGTCGCGTCAAGGACCTGCCGGGCGTGCGCTACCACACCGTGCGCGGTTCGCTCGATGCCTCCGGCGTCGCCAAGCGCCGCCAGAGTCGCTCCAAGTACGGCGCGAAGCGTCCGAAGTCCTAAGCGGCTCGCGTTTCGTTCCAACTCCGATCTTTTCAAATTAGGCACGCATCATGTCCCGTAAAGGTTCGCCCGGTACCCGTTCCGTTCTTCCTGATCCGAAACACGGAAGCGAAGTCGTCGCCCGTTTCATCAACATGGTGATGAAGAGCGGCAAGAAGTCCATCGCCGAGAAGATTGTCTATGGCGCCATGGACGTCATCGGCGAAAAGAACGCCGATGCGCTCGCCCTCGTCGAGAAGGCGCTGGGCAACGTCGCCCCGGCGGTCGAGGTCAAGTCCCGCCGCGTCGGCGGCGCGACCTATCAGGTTCCGGTCGAAGTGCGTTCCTCCCGCCGTACCGCCCTGGCCATGCGCTGGGTGATCGAATCCGCTCGCAAGCGCGGCGAGAACAGCATGCCGCGCAAGCTCGCGGCCGAGCTGCTCGAGGCGTCGGAAAATCGTGGCGGCGCCGTCAAGAAGCGCGAAGAAACGCACCGCATGGCGGAGGCCAACAAGGCCTTCTCGCATTACCGCTGGTAAACCCAGGGAAGGATTTCTACCGTGGCACGCACCACCCCAATCGAGCGTTACCGCAACTTCGGCATCATGGCCCACATCGATGCCGGTAAGACCACCACGTCCGAACGCATCCTGTTCTACACCGGCGTCAGCCACAAGATCGGCGAAGTGCACGAAGGTGCTGCGACGATGGACTGGATGGAGCAGGAGCAGGAGCGCGGCATCACCATTACGTCGGCCGCGACGACCGCGTTCTGGAAGGGCATGGACAAGTCCCTGCCCGAGCATCGCTTCAACATCATCGACACCCCGGGACACGTCGACTTCACCATCGAAGTCGAGCGCTCCCTGCGCGTGCTCGATGGCGCCGTGTTCGTTCTGTGCGCCGTCGGTGGCGTGCAGCCGCAGTCCGAGACCGTGTGGCGCCAGGCCAACAAGTACTCGGTGCCGCGCATGGCGTTCGTCAACAAGATGGACCGCACCGGTGCCAATTTCGACAAGGTCGTCGAGCAGCTGAAGTCGCGTCTCGGCGCGTATGCCGTGCCGATGCAGGTGCCGATCGGCGCCGAGGACGGTTTCGAGGGCGTGGTCGATCTGCTCAAGATGAAGGCCATCCATTGGGATGTCGCTTCGCAGGGCACCAAGTTCGAGTACCGCGACATTCCGGCCGATCTTCAGGACAAGGCCGTCGCTGCGCGCAACTTCATGATCGAAGCCGCCGCTGAAGCGTCGGAAGAGCTCATGGAGAAGTATCTCAACGACGGCGAGCTGACCGAGGCCGAAGTCATCGCGGGCCTTCGCGAGCGCACCCTGCGCGTCGAGATCGTGCCGGTGTTCTGCGGCTCGGCCTTCAAGAACAAGGGCGTGCAGGCCATGCTCGACGGCGTGATCAACCTGCTGCCGTCGCCGGCCGATCGTCCGCCGGTGCAGGGCATCGACGAGAACGAGAAGGAAGACAGCCGCAAGGCGTCCGACACCGAGCCGTTCTCCGCGCTCGCGTTCAAGATCATGACCGATCCGTTCGTCGGTTCGCTGACCTTCTTCCGCGTCTACTCGGGCGTGCTCAACTCCGGCGACCAGGTGTACAGCCCGGTCAAGTCGAAGAAGGAGCGCGTGGGCCGCATCCTGCAGATGCACGCCAATCAGCGCGACGAGATCAAGGAAGTCCGTGCGGGCGACATCGCTGCCGCAGTCGGTCTGAAGGATGTCACCACGGGCGACACGCTGTGCTCGATGGATCACATCATCACCCTGGAACGCATGATCTTCCCGGAGCCCGTCATTTCGATGGCGGTCGAGCCGAAGACCAAGTCCGACCAGGAGAAGATGGGTATCGCCCTCGGCCGCCTGGCCCAGGAAGATCCTTCGTTCCGCGTTCGTACCGACGAAGAGTCCGGCCAGACCATCATCGCCGGCATGGGCGAGCTTCACCTGGAAATCCTCGTTGATCGCATGAAGCGCGAATTCAACGTCGAAGCCAACGTCGGCAAGCCGCAGGTGGCTTACCGCGAGACCATCCGCAAGGCGGTCAAGCAGGAAGGCAAGTTCGTGCGCCAGTCGGGCGGTCGCGGCCAGTACGGCCACATCGTCATCGAGATGGAGCCGCAGGAACGTGGCGCCGGCTACTCTTTCGAGAACGCCATCGTCGGCGGCGTGGTTCCGAAGGAATACGTCACCGCGGCGGGCAAGGGTATCGAAGAGGCCATGAAGAATGGCGTGCTCGCCGGCTACCCGGTCGTCGATATCAAGATCAAGGCGGTCGATGGTTCGTACCACGACGTCGACTCGAACGAAATGGCCTTCAAGGTCGCGGGTTCGATGGGTTTCAAGGAAGGTTTCGGCAAGGCCAGCCCGGTCCTGCTCGAGCCGATCATGAAGGTCGAGATCGTGACGCCGGAAGACTATCTGGGCGACGTGATGGGCGACGTCAGTCGTCGTCGCGGCATCCTGCAGGGTTCCGACGAAAGCCCGTCCGGTAAGCTGATCAACGCGATGGTGCCGCTGGGCGAAATGTTCGGTTACGCCACCTCGCTGCGCTCGATGTCGCAGGGTCGCGCCACGTTCACGATGGAATTCGACCACTACGCCGAGGCGCCGGCCAACATCGCCGAAGCCGTGATCAAGAAATCCTGATCCGCCGCGGTCAAACAAGATTGAATCAACTGTAATTATTCAAGGTATAGAGACATGTCCAAGGGCAAGTTCGAGCGCACCAAGCCCCACGTGAACGTGGGCACGATTGGTCACGTGGACCATGGCAAGACGACGCTGACGGCGGCGCTGACGAAGATCGGCGCGGAGCGTTTCGGCGGTGAGTTCAAGGCGTACGACCAGATCGACGCGGCGCCGGAAGAGAAGGCGCGCGGCATCACGATCTCGACGGCGCACGTGGAATACGAAAGCCCGACGCGCCACTACGCGCACGTGGACTGCCCGGGCCACGCCGACTACGTGAAGAACATGATCACGGGTGCGGCGCAGATGGACGGCGCGATCCTGGTGTGCTCGGCGGCGGACGGCCCGATGCCGCAGACGCGCGAGCACATCCTGCTGGCCCGTCAGGTCGGCGTGCCGTACATCGTGGTGTTCATGAACAAGGCGGACATGGTCGACGACGCCGAGCTGCTGGAGCTCGTCGAGATGGAGATCCGCGAGCTGCTGTCGAAGTACAACTTCCCGGGCGACGATACGCCGATCGTGAAGGGTTCGGCGCTCAAGGCGCTGGAAGGCGACCAGTCGGAGATTGGCGTGCCGGCGATCCTGAAGCTGGTGGACGCGCTGGACACGTACATCCCGGAGCCGGTGCGCGACGTGGACAAGGCGTTCCTGATGCCGGTGGAAGACGTGTTCTCGATCTCGGGTCGCGGCACGGTGGTCACGGGTCGTATCGAGCGCGGCATCATCAAGGTGGGCGACGAAATCGAGATCGTGGGCATCCGTCCGACGGTCAAGACGACGGTGACGGGCGTTGAGATGTTCCGCAAGCTGCTGGACCAGGGCCAGGCGGGCGACAACGCGGGCCTGCTGCTGCGCGGCACCAAGCGCGACGAAGTCGAGCGCGGTCAGGTGCTGTGCAAGCCGGGTTCGATCTCGCCGCACACGGACTTCGAGGCCGAGGTGTATGTGCTGTCGAAGGACGAGGGTGGTCGTCATACGCCGTTCTTCAAGGGCTACCGCCCGCAGTTCTACTTCCGCACGACGGACGTGACGGGCGCTTGCCAGCTGCCGGAAGGCGTGGAGATGGTGATGCCGGGCGACAACGTGAAGATGGTGGTGAGCCTGATTGCCCCGATCGCGATGGACGAAGGCCTGCGCTTTGCGATCCGCGAGGGCGGCCGCACGGTCGGCGCCGGCGTGGTGGCCAAGATCATCAAGTAAGACTAGGGCGTGGCCTTCGGGCCAGCCCGAAAGCGGTATCGCCGCCCCTTTGGGCGGCCCAAACACGAAATGAGGGGCAGGATGCGCCTCGTGTTCGTTTCCCCGGGATGGGGTAGAGCTGACCGGCCTTGTATTGACAGGGCCGTTTAACACGCTCTATACTTTCCAGCTCGGTGAGCCCTTCGTGGCTCACCGCGGCTTTTCAGGGGAACCGGGCTCAAGTTCCTGTTCCCGACGCTCTTTCATCCAAAGGATATTCGCCATGGCGGATCAGAAAATCCGAATTCGGCTGAAAGCCTACGATCATCGTCTGATTGATCGTTCGGCCAGCGAAATCGTCGAAACGGCCAAGCGGACCGGCGCCCAAGTGCGCGGCCCCATTCCGCTGCCGACCAAGATCGAACGCTATACCGTGCTGGTGTCGCCGCACGTCGATAAAGACGCGCGTGACCAGTACGAGACCCGCACCCACAAGCGCGTGCTGGACATCGTAGACCCCAACGACAAGACCGTTGACGCGCTCATGAAGCTCGAGCTCGCGGCGGGCGTCGATGTCCAGATCAAGCTGACCTGAGGTGACGGACATGACTATCGGAATCATTGGCCGCAAGGCCGGCATGAGCCGCGTGTTCACCGATGACGGTCGTTCCGTCCCGGTCACGCTGATCGAAGCCACTCCCAATCGCATCACCCAGATCAAGACCCAGGAAACCGACGGCTACAGCGCCGTGCAGGTCACCGCTGGCGCCAAGCGCGCTGCGCTGATCGGCAAGCCGCTCGCCGGCCATTACGCGAAGGCCAAGGTCGAGGCCGGTCGTGGCCTGTGGGAATTCCGCGTCGATGCCAAGGATCTGGGCAACTATCAGATCGGCGGCGAAATCAAAGCGGACATCTTCAGTGTCGGCCAGATCGTCGACGTCCAGGGCGTGACCAAGGGCAAGGGTTTCCAGGGCACGATCAAGCGCTGGAACTTCACCATGGGCGACGCTACCCACGGTAACTCGCTGTCGCATCGCTCGCCGGGCTCCATCGGCCAGCGCCAGACGCCGGGCCGCGTGTTCCCGGGCAAGAAGATGTCCGGTCACATGGGTGCGGTGAATCAGAGCACGCAGAACCTCGAAGTGGTCAAGGTCGACGCCGAGCGCGGCCTGATCGCGATCAAGGGTGCCGTGCCGGGTGCGCCGGGTGGCGACGTCGTCGTCCGTCCGGGCACGAAGGGTTGAGGAGTCAAGACATGGAACTCGCCGTCATTGGTAGCGGGGCGAAGCTGTCGGTTTCCGACAGCGTTTTCGACCGCGAATTCAGCAAGGATCTCGTGCATCAGGTCGTCGTTGCGTTCCGCAACGCCGGTCGCGCCGGTACGAAGGCCCAGCTGACGCGCTCGGAAGTCTCGGGCACCACGAAGAAATTCAAGAAGCAGAAGGGCGGTGGCGCCCGTCACGGTGACTATCGCGCCCCGATCTTCATCGGCGGTGGCGTCACGTTCGCCGCCAAGCCGCGCAGCTTCGAGCAGAAGGTCAACCGCAAGATGTACCGCGGCGCTCTCTGCGCGATCCTTTCCGAGCTGAATCGTCAGGGCCGCCTGTCGGTCGTCGAGCAGTTCGAAGTCGCCGAAGCCAAGACCAAGGGTCTGGTCGGCAAGCTGAAGGAAATGGGCCTGTCCGAGCGTCCGCTCATCGTCACCGAGAACGGTTCCGATGCGCTGTACCTCGCCGCCCGCAACATCCCGTACGTGCAGGTTCGCGACGTGCAGGGCCTGGATCCGGTTGCCCTCGTTGGCGCCGAGCACGTGATCATGACCGCCGAAGCGGTCAAGAAGGTCGAGGAGTGGCTGGCATGAGCAACGCGAAACTTCTCCAGGTGATCCGTGCGCCGCGCGTGTCGGAAAAGACCGTGCGCATGCAGGAAATCAACCAGTACGTCTTCGAAGTGGCGCGCGACGCGACCAAGGGCGACATCAAGTCGGCCGTGGAATCGCTGTTCAACGTCACCGTCGAAGCGGTCAACGTGGTCAACGTGAAGGGCAAGAACAAGTCCTTCCGTTTCCGCGCCGGCCGTCGTGGCGACTGGCGCAAAGCTTACGTTCGCCTGGCCGATGGCCAGACGATCGACGTGATGGCCAAGGCCTGAGGCAGAACCCATGGCACTGATTACTTTCAAACCGACTTCGCCCGGCCGTCGTTCGATGGTGCGAGTCTCCACCGCCGGCCTGTACAAGGGCGGACCGCTGGAGTCGCTGGTCGAGAAGCAGGGCAAGAGCGGCGGTCGTAACAACTACGGTCGCATCACCACCCGTCACATCGGTGGTGGCCACAAACAGCACTATCGCCTGATCGACTTCAAGCGCGACAAGGAAGGCATCCCCGCCCGCGTCGAACGCATCGAGTACGACCCGAACCGCACCGCGCATATCGCGCTGCTGTGCTATGCCGACGGCGAGCGCCGCTACATCATCGCTCCCAAGGGTCTGGCCCAGGGCGACCAGGTCATCGCCGGCAAGGACGCGCCGATCAAGGCGGGCAACACCCTGCCGCTGCGCAACATGCCGATCGGTTCGACCGTGCACTGCATCGAAATGAAGCCGGGCAAGGGCGCCCAGATCGCCCGCGCCGCCGGCGCCAGCGCGCAGCTGATCGCCCGCGATGCCGGTTACGCCACGCTGCGTCTCCGCTCCGGCGAAATGCGCCGCGTTCCGACCGATTGCCGCGCCACCATCGGTGAAGTCGGCAACGTCGAACACAACCTGGAAAAACTCGGCAAGGCCGGCGCGAAGCGCTGGCGCGGCGTCAAGCCGACCGTGCGTGGCGCTGCCATGAACCCGGTCGACCACCCGCACGGCGGCGGCGAAGCCAAGGCCGGCCAGGGCAATCCGCACCCGGTCTCCCCGTGGGGTACGCCGGCGAAGGGTTACAAGACGCGCAGCAACAAGCGCACCCAGAAGTTCATCGTGCGCGATCGCAGGGGTTGATAGGCCATGGCACGTTCTCTCAAGAAAGGCCCGTTCATTGACCATCACCTTCTCAAGAAGGTGGAGGCTCAGGGCAGCAGCAAGAAGCCGATCAAGACCTGGTCGCGTCGCTCCATGGTTCTGCCGGAGATGGTGGGTCTCACCATCGCCGTGCACAACGGCAAGGTCCATGTCCCCGTTCTGGTGAACGAGAACATGGTGGGTCACAAGCTCGGCGAATTTGCCGCTACCCGGACCTTCAAGGGTCATGGCGGCGACAAGAAAGCCGCGGCGAAGTAAGGAGTCGTCATCATGGAAGCCAAAGCCATCCTGCGTACGACCCGCATTTCCCCGCAGAAGGCCCGCCTGGTCGCCGACCAGGTGCGCGGCCTGCCGGTCGCTCGCGCCCTCAACCTGCTGAAGTTCAGCGACAAGAAGGCCGCTCAGATCATCTACAAGGTGATCTACTCGGCCACCTCGAACGCCGAGAACAACAGCGGCGCCGACGTCGACGAACTGAAGGTCGCCACCATCACGGTCGACGAAGGTCCGATCCTCAAGCGCTTCATGGCCCGCGCCAAAGGCCGCGGCACGCAAATCTTCAAGCGCACCAGCCACATCGCTGTGGTGGTGGGCTCGGGCAAGAAAGGCTAAGGACTAGAACGATGGGTCATAAAGTACATCCCACCGGCATCCGCCTTGGTATCTCCAAGGACTGGACCTCGAAGTGGTTCGCCAACAAGCGCCAGTACGGCCAGTACCTCGCCGCCGACCTCAAGGTTCGCGAGATGCTGCGTAAGCGCCTGGCCCAGGCGGGCATTTCCAAGATCCTGATCGAGCGTCCCTCGAACACGGCGCGCGTCACCATCCACTCGGCTCGTCCGGGCGTGGTGATCGGCAAGCGCGGCGAGGACATCGAGAAGCTGAAGGCCGACGTCTCGAAGCTGATGGGCGTTCCTGCCCACATCAACGTGGCGGAAGTCCGCAAGCCGGAACTCGACGCTCAGCTCGTCGCCGAATCGATCGCCCAGCAGCTCGAGCGTCGCATCATGTTCCGCCGTGCGATGAAGCGCTCGGTCGGCAACGCGATGCGCCTCGGCGCCCTCGGCATCAAGGTCAATGTCGCCGGTCGCCTGAACGGCGCTGAGATCGCCCGCTCAGAGTGGTATCGCGAAGGCCGCGTGCCGCTGCATACCCTGCGCGCCGACATCGACTACGGCTTCGCTGAGGCCTCCACCACCTACGGCATCATCGGCGTCAAGGTCTGGATCTACAAGGGCGAAGTGTTCGACTTCTCCCAGGTGGGCCAGGAGAAGGCCGAAGAGCGCAGCGAGCGTCCGGCCCGTCCGGCGCGCGAACGAGACGCGAGGTAAGCCACCATGTTGCAACCCAAACGCACCAAGTACCGCAAGACCTTCAAGGGCCGCAACGATGGCTTGAGCTGGAGCGGCAACGCCGTCAGCTTCGGCGAGTACGGTCTGAAGGCCACCCAGCACGGCGCGCTCACCGCGCGTCAGATCGAAGCGGCGCGTCGTACCGTCAGCCGCTACGTCAAGCGCGGCGGCAAGCTCTGGATCCGCGTGTTTCCGGACAAACCGATCACCAAGAAGCCGATCGAAGTTCGAATGGGCGCCGGTAAGGGCAACGTCGAATATTGGGTGGCCCCGATCCAGCCGGGCCGCATGTTGTACGAAATCGAAGGCATTCCGGAAGAGACCGCTCGCGAAGCGTTCCGTCTCGCCGCTGCCAAGCTTTCTGTAAAGACCGCTTTCGTGGTCCGGACGGTGCGCTAATGGAACTGAAAGAACTGCGTCAGAAGTCGTCGGCTGAGCTCCAGGCCCACCTGCTCGACCTGCAGAAGGAGCAATTTTCCCTCCGCATGCAAAAGGCGACCGGCCAGCTGGCCAAGAGCCACGACATCCGCCGGGTGCGCCGCGAGATCGCTCGCGTCAACACCCTGCTGACCGACAAGAAGTAAGGGCGAGCCATGAGCCAGAACGAATCCCAGCTGCGCACGGTCGAAGGCCGTGTCGTCAGCAACAAGATGAACAAGACGGTGACCGTGCTCGTCGAGCGCCACGTCAAGCACGCGCTGTACGGCAAGTACCTGCGCCGCTCGACCAAGCTGCACGCGCACGACGAAGAGAACGCTTGCAACGAGGGCGACATCGTCCGCGTGGCAGAGTGCCGCCCGCTGTCGAAGACCAAGAACTGGCGAGTGGTGGAAGTCGTCACCCGCGCCGGCAAGTAAGGAGCCACGACCATGATCCAGGTACAAAGCTACCTTGAAGCCGCCGACAACTCGGGCGCCAAGGAAATGATGTGCATCAAGGTGCTCGGCGGCTCCAAGCGTCGTTATGCGCACATTGGCGACATCATCAAGGTGACCGTCAAGGACGCCATTCCGCGCGGCAAGGTCAAGAAGGGCGAGGTCTACGACGCCGTCGTGGTCCGCACCCGTTCCGGCGTGCGCCGTGCGGACGGTTCGCTGATCCGTTTCGACGGCAACGCGGCCGTGCTGCTGAACAACAAGCAGGAGCCGATCGGCACCCGCATCTTCGGGCCCGTGACCCGCGAGCTGCGCTCCGAGAAGTTCATGAAGATCGTCTCGCTCGCTCCCGAAGTGCTCTGAGCGAAGGAAAAGACTATGAACCGTATCCGTAAAGGCGACCAGGTGATCGTGATCGCCGGTTCCGACAAGGGCAAGAAGGGTGAGGTTGTTCGCGTCGCCGGCGACAAGCTGGTCGTGCAGAACATCAACATCATCAAGCGTCACACCAAGCCGAATCCGCAGGCCGGCCAGGCCGGCGGCATCGTCGAGCGTGAGGCGCCGATCCATATCTCCAACGTCATGCTGTTCAACCCGGCTTCGGGCAAGGGCGAGCGCGTTGGTTTCAAAATGCTCGGGGATGGACGCAAAGTGCGTGTGTTCCGCTCGAGCGGTGAGGCGATCGACGCCTGAGGAATGATGTCATGACCACCCGTTTGGAAAAAATCTACAAAGACAACGTTGTGCCGAAGCTGATGGAAAAGTTCGGCTACGACAACGTCATGCAGGTGCCGCGCATCACCAAGATCACGCTGAACATGGGCGTGGGCGAGGCGGTGGGCAACAAGAAGATCCTGGAAAACGCCGTTGCCGACATGACCAAGATTGGCGGTCAGAAGCCGGTGACGACCAAGGCTCGTGTTTCCGTCGCCAGCTTCAAGATCCGCGACGGCTGGCCGATCGGCTGCAAGGTCACTTTGCGCCGCGCCAAGATGTACGAGTTCCTCGATCGTCTGATCAACATCTCGCTGCCGCGCGTTCGCGACTTCCGTGGCGTGTCCGGCCGTTCGTTCGACGGTCGCGGCAACTACAACATGGGCGTCAAGGAACAGATCATTTTCCCCGAGATCGATTTCGACGCCGTCGACGCCATGCGCGGCATGGACATCGCCATCTCGACGACCGCCAAGACCGATGCCGAAGCCAAGGCGTTGCTCGAAGCGTTCAACTTCCCCTTCCGCAACTGAGTCCGAGACCGATCATGGCCAAGACCTCGATGGTGAACCGCGATATCAAGCGGAAGAAGCTCGTCAAGCAGCACGCCGGCAAGCGCGCTGCGCTCAAGAAGATCATCGCCAGCACGACCGCTTCCTACGAAGACAAGATGGATGCCGTCACCAAGCTGCAGAAGCTGCCGCGCGATTCGTCGCCCAGCCGCGTCCGCAACCGCTGCGAACTGACCGGCCGCTCGCGCGGCGTCTACCAGAAGTTCGGCCTCGGCCGTAACAAGTTGCGCGAAGCCACCATGCGCGGCGACGTCCCCGGCCTGCGCAAGGCCTCGTGGTAACAAACTAATTTCGCAGATCTGTCTGCGGATATCGGTGCTTACAAAGGAATTACGAAATGAGCATGACTGATCCTATCGCCGACATGCTGGTGCGCATCAAGAACGCGCTCGCGGTCGGCAAGCCGGTGGTTTCCATGCCGGCTTCCAAGCTGAAGCTCGCCATCGCCAACCTGCTGAAGGCCGAAGGCTATATCGCCGACGTGCGCGGCACGGGCGAGGGCGCTCAGGCCAAGCTGGAAATCGTCCTGAAGTATTACGAAGGCAAGCCGGTCATCGACCGTCTCGAGCGCGTGTCGCGTTCGGGTCTGCGCGCCTATCGCGGCAAGGACGAGCTGCCGAAGATCCTCGGTGGTCTCGGCGTCGCCATCATCTCCACCTCGCAAGGTCTGATGACCGATCGCCAGGCCCGCGCTGCGGGCGTGGGCGGCGAAGTCCTCTGCCTCGTGGCCTGATAGGAGCACGCACATGTCCCGCGTCGCCAAGAAACCCATCACCCTGGCCAAGGGTGTCGAAGTCAAGGATGCCGATGGCGTCCTGACCGTCAAGGGCCCGAAGGGTTCGCTCAGCCTGCCGAAGCCGGCCGGCGTCAACCTCAGTATCGAGAACGGCACCGTCCAGCTCGGTGCCGCCAATGCCGACGAGATGAAGATGGCCGGCACGGTCCGCGCCATTCTCGCCAACATGATCACGGGCGTTTCCGAAGGTTTCACCCGCAAGCTCGAACTCGTCGGCGTCGGTTATCGCGCCGCGATGCAGGGCAAGGATCTGAGCCTGAGCCTCGGTTTTTCGCACCCGGTCGTGTTCCAGACGCCGGAAGGCATCACGTTGGCCACGCCGACCCAGACGGAAATCGTCGTCACCGGCGCCGACAAGCAGCGCGTCGGTGAAGTCGCTGCCAAGATCCGCGCCTACCGCAAGCCCGAGCCCTACAAGGGCAAGGGCATCCGTTACGCCGGCGAGAAGATCATCATGAAGGAAGCCAAGAAGGCTTAAGGCCTTCTTGTTCCTCGAGGTTACGAATCATGGAAAAGAAAACCGCCCGTCTCCGCCGCGCCAAGACCACCCGCTCGCACATCCGCGACTTGGGCGTGGCGCGCCTGACCGTGCTGCGCTCCGGCCAGCATATCTACGCCCAGGTGTTCACCGCCGACGGTTCCAAGGTGCTGGCTTCGGCCTCCACCGTGCAGACCGACGTCAAGGACGGCCTGAAGAACGGCAAGAATATGGATGCCGCCGCCAAGGTCGGTCGTGCGATCGCCGAAAAGGCGCGCGCTGCCGGCGTCGAGAAGGTCGCCTTCGACCGTTCCGGCTATCGCTTCCACGGCCGCATCAAGGCGCTTGCCGATGCCGCTCGCGAGGGCGGTTTGCAGTTCTGATCATTCGGCCCGGATACGTCCGGGCTTGAAAAGGGTCGTTCCAAGGCCCACCCGTGTCATACAACCATAAGCGGCGAATGCCGTAAGAAAATCCAGGAATCCCAATGAGCAGCAACGAACGCGAACGCAATCGCGGTGGCGACAACGACGATGGCTTCATCGAGAAGCTGGTCGCGGTCAACCGCGTTTCCAAGACCGTGAAAGGCGGTCGTCAATTCACCTTCACCGCGCTGACTGTCGTCGGCGACGGCGCAGGCAAGGTCGGTTTCGGTTACGGCAAGGCGCGCGAAGTGCCGGTCGCTATCCAGAAGTCGATGGAATACGCCCGCAAGGCCATGGTCGCCGTCGACCTCAACGAGGGCACCCTGTGGCATCCGGTCAAGGCCGGCCATGGTGCGGCCCGCGTCTTCATGCAGCCCGCCTCGGAAGGTACGGGCGTGATCGCCGGCGGCGCCATGCGCGCCGTGCTCGAGGCGGTCGGCGTGAAGAACGTATTGGCCAAGGCCGTCGGCTCGCGCAATCCCATCAATCTGGTGCGCGCGACCGTGAAGGGCCTCGAGGCCATGCAGTCGCCGGCCCGCATCGCGGCCAAGCGCGGCAAGAAGATCGAGGAGATCACCCATGGCTGACAAGACCATCAAGGTGCGCCTGGTGAAGGGCCTGCGCGGCTGCCAGCAGCGCCACCGTTTGTCGGTCCAGGCACTGGGACTCAAGAAGCTCAACGACGTGCGTGAGCTGAAGGATTCCCCGCAGGTCCGTGGCCTGATCAACCAGTTGCATTACCTGGTTCGCGTCGAGTCCTGAGCGAGCCTAGGAGACCTCACATGAAACTCAATACTCTCAAGCCCGCCCCGGGCGCCCGCAAGGAAGGCGTTCGCGTCGGCCGCGGTATCGGCTCCGGCCTCGGCAAGACTGCCGGCCGCGGTCACAAGGGTTCGTACGCTCGCACCGGCAAGGGCAAGATCAAGCCGGGCTTCGAAGGCGGTCAGATGCCCATGCAGCGTCGTCTGCCGAAGATCGGCTTCCGCTCCAAGCTGAAGAACGACACGGCCGAAGTGCTGCTGTATCAGCTGGACAAGCTCGATGCCGCCGAGATCGACTTCGGCGTGCTGCGCGCCGCCAAGCTGGTTCCGGCGACGGCGAAGCAGGCCAAGATCGTCAAGAAGGGCGAGATCACCAAGAAGTTCGCGCTCAAGGGCGTGCTCGCGACGGCCGGCGCCAAGGCCGCCATCGAAGCCGCCGGCGGCAGCGTGACGGAGTAATACCTTGTCGCAATCCAGCAACGCCATCAGCGCCTTGGGCGGCCTCGGCAAGTTCACTGAACTGCGTCAGCGTCTCGTGTTCGTTGTCCTGGCGCTGATCGTCTACCGCATCGGCAGCTATATTCCGGTGCCCGGCGTCGATCCGCAGAAGATGCTGGAGTTGATGGACAGCCAGAAGGGCACCATCGTGGACATGTTCAACATGTTCTCCGGTGGTGCCCTGCATCGCTTCAGCCTGTTCGCGCTGAACGTGGTGCCCTACATTTCCGCCTCGATCATCGTGCAGTTGATGGGCCAGATCTATGGCCCGTGGAAGGCGATGCGCAACGAGGGCGAGAGCGGCCGACGCAGGCTGACGCAGTACTCGCGCATGGGAGCGGTGTTCCTGGCGGTGGTGCAAAGCTTCGGCATCGCAACCGCCCTGCAGAGCAAGGCGTGGCTTACGACCAGGGCATCGGTTTCGTGCTCACGGCCGTCGTCGCCCTGACCACCGGCACGATGTTCCTGATGTGGCTCGGCGAGCAGATCACCGAGCGCGGCATCGGCAACGGCGTGTCGCTGATCATCTTCGCCGGAATCGTGGCGAGCCTGCCGGCAGCGGCGATCAGCACGTTGGAGCAGGTTCGTAATGGCGACATCAGTGGCCTGGCGATCCTGCTGATCATCGTGCTCGTGCTCGGCGTGACCTATTTCGTCGTGTTCATGGAGCGAGGTCTGCGCAAGATCACCGTGAACTACGCCCGCAAGCAGGGCGGGCGCCAGGGTTATATGAACCAGAGCTCGCACCTGCCGCTGAAGCTCAACATGGCTGGCGTTATTCCGCCGATTTTCGCTTCGAGCCTGATCCTGTTCCCGTCGACCCTGTCGACTTGGCTGAGCAGCGGTCAGACCGGCGCCGAAGGCTGGCAGGGCACGCTGTACCGGACCCTGCAGACCATTTCGCAGGCTTTGGCTCCGGCCGAACCCCTGCACATGCTGCTTTACGGCGTGATGATCATCGGCTTCGCCTTTTTCTATACCGCCCTGGTGTTCAACTCCCAGGAAACGGCGGACAACCTGAAAAAGTCGGGTGCGCTGATTCCGGGCATCCGTCCGGGCAAGGCGACGGGCGAATACATCGACGGCGTGATGACGCGCCTGACCCTGATCGGCGGCCTGTACCTGGTCCTGGTCTGCCTGATGCCGGAAGTGCTCCGGGCCTGGCTGAATGTACCGTTCTACTTCGGTGGCACCTCGCTGCTGATCGTCGTCGTGGTCGTGATGGATTTCACCTCGCAGATTCAGGCCCACCTGATGTCTCATCAGTACGAAAGCCTGATGAAGAAAGCGAATTTGAAGGGCGGCACCCCCCGCGGCGGTATCCGGGGGTAAGTCGTCGCGTGGCGCCGCGGCAGAGCCCGCAGCGACCACATTGATGGGCGACCCGTACGACGGCTTTGCGTACGGGTGAGCCGGGGTTCCGTCCCTGCGCTGGAGTAGCGCGGGGTTGCCGGGAGGGGAGTCCTCTCCCAGGCAGACTCCCGGTTCGTCGCCGGAGCATGGGCACACTCCCCATGCCGGGTTTTCGGGCTTCGGCCCGGGGACTTCCTAGGAATCCGAAGCCCTGCTATACTTTTCGATTCATTGCGCTCAATTCGTTTTGGAGATCGCCTCATGGCGCGCATCGCGGGTGTCAACCTGCCTGTCCAGAAGCATGTCTGGGTAGGCCTTCAAAGTATCTTTGGCATCGGCCGTACCCGGTCGAAGCTGGTTTGTGGCAGCGCGGGCGTCAGCCCGAACACCAAGATCCGCGACTTGACCGAATCCGAGGTCGAGAAGCTGCGCGCCGAAGTCGGCAAGTACGTCGTCGAGGGCGATCTGCGTCGTGAAGTCGGCATCTCGATCAAGCGCCTGATGGATCTGGGCTGCTATCGCGGCCTGCGTCACCGTCGCGGCTTGCCGCTGCGCGGCCAGCGCACCCGCACCAATGCCCGTACCCGCAAGGGTCCGCGCAAAGCCATCAAGAAGTAAGGGCGAGCCATGAACAAGCCTGTTGCCAAGGTCAAGAAGAAGATCAAGCGCGTCGTCACCGACGGCGTTGCCCACGTCCATGCTTCTTTCAACAACACCATCGTCACGATCACCGATCGCCAGGGCAATGCCCTGAGCTGGGCCACCTCCGGTGGCGCCGGTTTCCGCGGTTCGCGCAAGTCCACCCCGTTTGCGGCCCAGGTCGCTGCCGAGAAGGCCGGCAAAGCCGCGCTGGACTACGGCGTGAAGACCTTGGAAGTCCGCATTAAGGGTCCGGGTCCGGGTCGCGAATCGGCCGTGCGTTCGCTGAACGCTTGCGGCTACAAGATCATGAACATCATCGACGTCACGCCGATTCCGCATAACGGCTGCCGTCCGCCCAAGAAGCGTCGCGTCTAAGGGCAGGGAGATCAAATCAAATGGCACGTTATATCGGTCCCACCTGTAAGCTCGCCCGTCGCGAAGGCGCCGACCTCAGCCTGAAGTCGCCGGCTCGCGCCATCGACTCCAAGTGCAAGCTCGAGCAGAAGCCCGGCCAGCACGGCCCGGTCGCCAAGAAGGGCAAGCTGTCCGACTACGCCACCCAGCTTCGCGAGAAGCAGAAGGTCAAGCGCATCTACGGCTTGCTCGAGCGTCAGTTCCGCAACTATTACGCCAAGGCTGCCCGTCGCAAGGGCAATACCGGCGAGACCTTGCTGCAGATGCTCGAACAGCGTCTGGACAACGTGGTCTATCGCATGGGTTTCGCGGTCACCCGCCCGCAGGCTCGTCAGCTCGTTTCGCACAAGGGCGTCCTGGTGAACGGCAAGTCCGTCAACCTGCCGTCCTACCAGGTCAAGGCCGGCGACAGCATCCAGTTGTCCGAGCGCGCGCAGAAGCACCTCAACGTGCAGGAAGCGCTGACCGTCGCCCAGCAGATGGACCTCGTTCCGAGCTGGTGCGAAGTCGACGCGAAGAAGTTCTCTGGTGTCTTCAAGGCCGTGCCGGATCGCGCCGACCTGCCTTCGGACATCAACGAAGCCCTGATCGTCGAGCTGTATTCGAAGTAATCCTCTCCAGGAGTGTCATTGTTCATGACGGTTTCCGCCCACCAGGTGCTGCGTCCGCGCGGCCCCAACATTGAGCGCCTCGGCGCCAATCGCGCCAAAGTCGTGATCGAACCGCTGGAGCGTGGCTACGGCCATACGCTGGGCAATGCCCTGCGTCGCGTGCTGCTGTCCTCGATCCCCGGCTATGCGATCACCGAAGTCGAGATCGACGGCGTGCTGCACGAGTACACCACGGTCGAAGGTCTGCAGGAAGACGTGCTCGAGGTTCTGCTGAACCTCAAGGACGTCGCCATCCGCATGCAGAACGTCGAGCACACCACCCTGAGCCTGCAGAAGAAGGGCCCGGGTATCGTGACCGCCGCCGACATCAAGACCGATCACAACGTCGAGATCCTCAACACCGACCACGTGATCTGCACCCTCACCAAGGACACGGCGCTGAACATGCGCCTGAAGATCGAGCGCGGTTTCGGCTACCAGCCGGCCACCGCTCGTCGTCGTCCGGATGAGGAAACCCGTACCATCGGTCGCCTGATGCTCGACGCCAGTTTCTCGCCGGTCCGCCGCGTGGCGTACTCGGTCGAAGCGGCCCGCGTCGAACAGCGCACCGACCTCGACAAGCTGGTGCTGGACATCGAGACCAACGGCACGATCGATGCCGAGGACGCGATCCGCACGGCTGCCGACATCCTGACGGACCAGCTGTCGGTGTTCGGCGACTTCACCCAGCGCGAGCGTGGCCCGGCCAGATCGGGCGATTGCCGGCGTCGACCCGGTGCTGTTGCGCCCGATCGACGATCTCGAGCTGACGGTGCGTTCGGCCAACTGCCTGAAGGCCGAAAACATCTATTACATCGGCGACCTGATCCAGCGTACCGAGGTCGAGCTGCTGAAGACCCCGAACCTGGGCAAGAAGTCGCTCACCGAGATCAAGGAAGTCCTCGCGCAGCGCGGCCTCTCCCTCGGCATGAAGCTGGAAAACTGGCCGCCGGCCGGTCTCCAGCAGGGCATGATGGGCTGAGATACACGCGGATTTGTCCGCAAAGCCCGGCCATCCTTGGCCGGGGATTTTAAAATCAAAGGAATCACGACCAGTGCGTCACCGTGTAACTCTGGCCGTAACTTCTAGCGGTACTACCGCCCATCGCGAAGCGATGTTTCTCCAACATGGCCGCGTCGTTGATCAAGCACGAGCTGATCCGCACCACGCTGCCGAAGGCCAAGGAACTGCGCCGGGTCGCCGAGCCGCTGATCACGATGGCCAAGACCGATGGCGTGGCCAATCGCCGCCTGGCGATGTCGCGCCTGAAGGACAAGGAAGCCGTCGGCAAGCTGTTCGTCGAGATCGGCCCGCGCTACAAGGCCCGTCCGGGCGGCTACCTGCGCATCCTCAAGTGCGGTTTCCGCGCTGGCGACAACGCGCCGATGGCGTACGTCGAGCTGGTCGACCGTCCGCAGGCCACCGCGGTGGCCACGGCCGAGTAAGCGCTTTCGGCTTCAGTCAAAAAAACCCCGGCCTTGGCCAGGGGTTTTTTTTCGCCGTCTTTCGCAACTTCGCTCGGCTAACCGCTAAGGTCGCACGTGAGCTGGAACAACGACGCCCGGACCATGAGCCCCAATCCCTTCCGTTGGAACTTTCGCGCCCAGATGTTGCTGGGCTTCGTTTGCTGCGCCGCGTTGCTGGGCTATGCCCTGCATGTGCAGTACAACATGCTGATGTTTCCTTGCCCGCTCTGCACTCCTGCAGCGGATCGCATTCGTGGCCATGGGAATCCTGTTCCTGCTCGCCGGCCTGCATAGCCCCGGGCCGTTCGGCGAAAGGTCTACGGCCTTCTGATCGCGCTGGCAGCGGCAGCGGGCGCTGGCGTCGCCGCCTGGCATCTGAACATCCAGTACATGCCCACGAGCGAGATCGCCATGTGCTCTGGCCTCGGCCTGGATTACATGCTTGAGGCATTGCCTCTGCAGGAGGTGATCCAGCGCGTCTTTACCCCGTCGGGCGAATGCGCCCGGATCGATTGGAAGCTCTTCGGTCTGTCGATGCCGGGATGGACGCTGCTCTGGTATCTCGGCCTGGGCGTCGGCACGCTCTGGGCCGCATTCAGGAAGCGCTGAGCCGGCCGAGTATTTGCTCCAGAGCGGCTCGTGCGATGATCGAAGGCCGCCCAGCCCCGCCGCCTTCATGAACGCCAGCGATCGCCCCCTGCAACCCGTAGCGATGCCCGAAGACTGGTCGCCGGCGAGCTGGCGCGCGCGTCATGCTTCGCAGCAGCCAGTCTATCCCGACGAAACGGCGTTGGCGGCCGTGCAGGGCGAATTGTCGCAGTTGCCCCCGCTGGTGACTTCGTGGGAGATCCTGGCGCTCAAGAAGCAATTGGCCGAGGCCCAGGAGGGCAGGCGCTTCCTGCTGCAGGGCGGCGACTGTGCCGAGAGTTTTTCCGATTGCGAATCGGGCCTCATCTCGAACCGATTGAAAGTGCCTCTGCAGATGAGCCTCGTGCTAGTCCATGGCCTGCGCCTGCCGGTCGTGCGCGTGGGCAGGTTCGCCGGACAGTACGCCAAGCCGCGTTCCACCGATACCGAGACGCGCGAACGGGATCACGCTGCCGAGCTATCGCGGCGATTTCATCGAGCACGGCCGGAATTCACCACCAAAGCGCGCGTGCCGGACCGGCGCGTCGGTCAAAGGCCATGCGCGTTCGGCGATGACGATGAATTTCGTACGCGCCTTGATCGACGGCGGTTTTGCCGACCTGCATCACCCCGAGTACTGGGACCTGGGCTGGGTCGGGCATTCGCCGCTGTCGAACGAGTATCGCCGCATGGTTTCGGCGGTCGGCGACGCGGTGAAGTTCATGGAGACGATCTCGGGCGAGGCGCTGCACAACCTCAACCGGGCCGATTTCTACACTTCGCACGAAGCACTACTACTGCCCTACGAAGAAGCGCTGACGCGCCAGGTCCCGCGGCAATGGGGCTGGCTCAATCTTCAAGTCTCGCGCTACCGTGGATCGGCATGCGCACGGCCTCGACCGACGATGCGCACGTCGAGCGAATATTTCCGCGGCCTGCGCAACCCGATCGCGGTGAAGGTCGGTCCTTCAGTCACTTCCGAGCAGCTATTGCGCCTGATCGATGTATTGAACCCGGACAACGAACCAGGGCGCTTGAGCCTGATCCAGCGCATGGGTGCTTCCAAGGTGGCCGAAAAGTTGCCGCCGTTGATTGCCGCCGTGCAGCGCGAGGAAAACGCGTCTTGTGGGTTTGCGATCCGATGCATGGCAATACCGAGAGCACGTCGAACGGCTGAGACGCGCCGCTTCGACAATATCCGTAGCGAACTCGAGCAGAGCTTCGACCTGCACGCCGCGAACGGCTCGCGTCTCGGTGGCGTACACCTGGAGTTGACCGGCGAGGAGACGTTACCGAATGCCTGGGCGGTGCGCGCAGGGGCTTAGCCGAAGCCGACCTCGAACGCGCCTATCGTTCGACGGTGGATCCGCGTCTGAACTACAACGATCGCTCGAGATCGCGATGTTGATCGTGCGCAAGCAGGGGCAGATCGCCGCGCCCGCGAAGGCTTGATGTCGATGCGACGATCTCTCGTCGCAGCGATTTCGTGCCTGCTCCTGTCATTCGCTGCTGCGGGGCAGGACGTTTCGCATGCGCCAGAGGACCAGGCTCCCGAGATCGAAGTCCTCGTTTCGCCGGTGACGGTGCGTCTGTACGCGGCCTGTCCGCCGTCGACGAGAACACTGCCTGGGCCGGCGGCCGCGAAGGGCACGGTGCTGCGCACGATCGATGCCGGCAAGACCTGGTCGGTGTTCAAGGTGCCGGGCGCGGAGAAACTGGATTTTCGCGATGTCGAGGGATTCAGCGCCAAAGAAGCGGTAGTCCTCAGCATCGGACCGGGAGAAGATTCGCGCGTATCCACCAGCGATGCAGGAAAGACTTGGATTCTCGCGTTGCAGAATCGCGATCCGAGAGCCTGCTCGATTGCTTTGATTTCGAAGGCGACGAAGGGCACTCTGTGGGCGATCCGATCGATGGTCGGTTTCAGCTGTTGGCCACGAAGGATCGCGGCAGATCCTGGGCTGCAGTGCAAGGGCCCGAAGCCGTTCAAGGCGAAGCCGCATTTGCCGCGAGCGGATCCTGCGTATTGCTCGAATCACAGCGCTTGCTGTCCGA
>NZ_JASGHN010000005.1:0-111137 GCF_047602345.1 Arenimonas sp.
AAAAGCCGCTCCTAAACCCCGGTAGTACTGGGTTTCTCAGCGCCGCCGCGATTCGTTCATGAATGTGAAAATACAGGCATTCACCTCACTCTGACCACCAATCTCAGAAAACTCCAGCGAGTGGGCTGCCTGGTTGATGGCCCACTGGCATCAAGCTCGGCGGCGACATCAGCACGCCGATCAAATGCGGCGCCTTGCCCGAATGCTTGCAGCTCGGCTTGCAGTTGGCGCAGCGGCTCCTGTCCCGCCAGCGGCCAGGTATCCACAGGCAGCACTTGCTCCTGGTCGCCGATGTCGGGATCCGCAGCCCTTCGTCGTCCACGCCCAGATATTCGACCCGCCAGCATCTGGACCTTCTTGGCTTTCAGGGTGGAGCGATGGATCCAGCCGGTCGTCTTGCCCAGGCGCGCGCCGGGCTTGCCGGCGGAGCGCTGCAGGCAACCAGACCTGTCTGGTCCGCGCTGAGCTGCAGCTTGGCAAGTGCACCGGGGCCTTGAAGTCCGGACGCACACCCCATTCGTGCATCCAGCGCGGCGTGTCCACGCTGGGCGAGGGTGCGTCCTCGACGAGGAACTCGGCCACGTCGAAACCGATGCCGCCGGCGCCGATCAGCGCGACTCTTCGCCACGCGCACGCGCCCGGTCAGTGACCCTGTGGGTAGAGCCTCGGCGTGATCGGCACCGGGAACTGCACCTTGCGCAGCAGTACCGATCGCTCACCGATTCAGTCGAAACCGCCCTGCGCCAGTTCCGGCGCCGACACGCGCCGGCCCAGTTGCTGCTCGACGCCATGCAGATCGCAGTTGTTCGCCGAAGTAGCGCAAGGTCTCGTCGAGTCCTTGCCGGGAATGCGCTTACCAGGTTGAACTCGCCACCCGATCTCGGCCGCGCCATCGAACAGGGTGACGCGGTGACCGCGTTCGGCCGCGACCGTGGCGGCTCCGGCGGGGCCGGCACCGACGACGGCGATCTCCGCGGTGTCGCCGTCCGGCGTGAATTCGACCTGGGTTAGCCGCGCAGGCGCGTCGATTCGCCAGGCAGCTCGCCGTGCGGTTGGTGAAGGTGTGGTCCAGGCAGGCCTGATTGCAGGCGATGCAGGTATTCATGCGTTCGCTGCGGCCTTCGCGCGCCTTCGCGACCCAGCGGGGATCCGCCAGAAGGGGGCGCGCCATCGACACCATGCTCAAGCTGGCCGCCGAGCAGGATGCGTTCGGCCACCTCCGGCATGTTGATGCGATTGGTCGCGACCAGTGGAATGTGCACGTGCGGTTTCAGTTTTGCCGTCACGCCGGCGAAGGCGGCCCGCGGTACCGAGGTGGCGATGGTCGGCACGCGTGCCTCGTGCCAGCCGATGCCGGTACTGATGATGGTCGCCCCGGCCGGCTCGATCGCCTTCGCCTGCATCACGATTTCGTCCCAGTCCGATCCGCCGAACGGCTGAAGACATGGACAGGCGATGAGGTGGATGAAATCCAGCCGGCGGGCTTCGCGGATGCGGCGGACGATTTCGACCGCGAAGCGCGTGCGTTTTCCGGCGTGCCGCCCCAGGCGTCTTCGCGCGTATTGGTGCGCACGCTGGGGAACTGGTTGATCGGATCAGCCTTGCAGCCCATGGCTGGACGCCGTCGTAACCAACATCAGCGGGCGGGGCGCCGATGAACGGAGGGCGCGGGATCTGACGCTGCACGCCGCGCGCGCTCAACCCGCGCAGCTAATGGGTTAATCAGCGGATCCAGGACGATGGCAGCCTCATGAAGAGGGTATGCCGTAGCGGCGGGCGTGGATCTGCAGGCAGATGCAGCTGCCGGCGTCGTGCACGGCCTTCGTCACATTCGGTGCTTGTGGATTTCCCAGGGCCAGTTTCGCTTGGCGATGAATGGTTTCCGCCAGCCCACCAGATTGGCGGAGAAACGCCGCCGGTGACCATCCGGTCCGACACCAGCCTCGGCGCGCTCGCGGAAATAGGCGGCGAGCTTGGGAAAGTCGCGGCTGCGATCCTCCAGGCCGGTATGCATCGAACCCATCAGCACGCGATTGGGCAGGGTGCAGAAACCGAGGTCCAAGGGGGCGAACAGATGGGGGTAGGCGGAGGCGGTCATCCGGATACGCAGGCGTAGGGCAGGGCGGAACGATGCCCGGAATGCGTCGTGATACAAGCCGAGTTGCGCGCCGGGGCCAAGGCGCGGAAACCGCCGGGCCCGACGTTAATCTGGCAAAATATCGCGCTTTCGCCACCGTCCGAGACTGCCATGAGCCAGCACGACATCCGTTCCGCCAAGCGCCCCGATCCCGACCAGGCCATGGTGGATATCGCCAACTACGTGGTCGACTACTACGTCGGCTCGCCCGAGGCCTATACGACGGCCCGCTACATGCTGCTCGATTCCCTCGGCTGCTCGATGCTGGCGATGAAGCACCCCGAATGCGTCAAGCACCTGGGCCCGCTGGTTCCCGGTGCGACCCTGGCCGGTGGCGCCCGCGTCCCGGGCACTCCGTTCGAGCTCGACCCCGTGCAGGCCGCCTACAACATCGGCGTCCAGGTGCGTTGGCTGGACTTCAACGACACCTGGCTGGCGGCGGAGTGGGGCCATCCCTCGGACAACCTCGGCGCCATCCTGGCCGTGGCCGATTACATGAGCCGCAAGGCCGAGCGCGAAGGCGGCAAGCCCGTGCTGGTGCGCGATGTGCTCGCCGCCGCCATCAAGGCGCATGAGATCCAGGGCAGCTATGCCTTGCAGAACAGCTTCAATCGCGTCGGCCTCGACCATGTCATCCTGGTTCGCCTTGCTTCCACTGCCGTCACTACCCACATGCTGGGCGGCGGCAAGGAAGAGATCATCAATGCCGTCAGCCACAGCTGGATCGACGGCGGTGCATTGCGCACCTATCGCCACGCCCCGAACGCCGGCCCGCGCAAGAGCTGGGCGGCGGGCGACGCCTGCCGTCGCGCGGTGACGCATGCCTTGAACGCGGTGAAGGGTTGCGTCGGCTATCCGAGCGCGCTGACCGCGAAGACCTGGGGCTTCTACGACGTCCTGTTCAAGGGCAAGGCCTTCGAATTCGAGCGCCCGTTCGGCAGCTACGTGATGGAGAACGTCCTGTTCAAGATCAGCTTCCCGGCCGAGTTCCACGCCCAGACGGCGGTGGAATGCGCCATGCAGCTGCACTCGCAGGTCGCCGGCAGGATCGACCAGATCGAACGCATCGAGCTGGAAACGCAGGAAGCGGGCGTGCGCATCATCGACAAGACCGGCCCCCTGGCCAACTACGCCGACCGCGATCACTGCCTGCAGTACATGGTGGCCGTGCCGTTGATCTTCGGCCGCCTGACCGCCGACGATTACACCGATGCCGTGGCCGCCGATCCGCGTATCGATGCCGTGCGTTCCAAGATGACGGTGAAGGAGAACCCGCAGTTCACGGCCGACTATTTCGACCCCGAAAAGCGTTACATCGGCAATTCGATCCAGGTCTTCTTCAAGGACGGCAGCAGCACCGACAAGGTTTCGATCGACTACCCGATCGGTCATCGGAACCGCCGCGGCGAAGGCATCCCGGTCCTGCTGGACAAGTTCGAAGCGGCCCTGGGCGGTCATCTGCCGGCCCGCCGGGTCCAGCAGATCCTGGCCCTGACCCAGGACACGTCCCGCTTCGAATCGACCCCCGTCCACCGCTTCCTGGACCTGTTCGCGGTCTAAGGGCCAATCTTGGCACCGGGGAGGCGATTTGTTATGTTGGCGTTAACGCCCGGTGGGATATCTAGGACGTTGACGGCGACCGGTCAGGCTTCGAGCCGACCGGCGCCGCAAGACCAATTTCTCTAGTGCAATGGAGTTGAACATCATGAAGAAGAAGCTTCTGTGTTGCGCCCTGCTCGGCGCCCTCGGCATGGCCCAGGCTGCGTCGGCCCAGGACTACGACGATCGTTGGTATGTGACCGGCGGTGGCGGCATCAAGTACACCGATCGCGATCGCGAGACCAGCGACGATCCGATGTTTGCTCTCGGTTTCGGCAAGTTCATCAACCAGAACGTCTCGCTCGATGTCCAGCTGGACTGGAGCAAGCACGACAACGGCGCCTTCATCAGCAATGGCCCGCCGCTGTTCGACGGCGACCCGGCCGATTGGACGATGACCGGCCTGACCGTGGTCGGCCGCTACCATTTCTGGCGTAGCGAAAACCGCAACTGGTGGCCCTACTTGGCCGCTGGCGTGGGCGTGCAGCACCACGACGAAAGCCTTTACAACTTCGTCAACCAGGACGAGACCAACTTCCTCGCTTCGCTCGGTACCGGCGTGCAGATGCAGTTCAGCAACTGGAGCGCCCGCGCTGAAGTCGGCCTGCGCTACGACGCGGACGACAACAGCTTTGCCGCCCCCGGCGACGACTATTTCGTCGATGGCTACGCGATGATCCAGGCGATGATGCCGATCGGTTCGCGCGCCGAGCCGACCCCGACTCCGACGCCGGCTCCGGAAAAGACCTGCGCCGATCTCGATGACGACGGCGACGGCGTCAACAACTGCAATGATCGCTGCCCGGGTTCCGCTGCCGGTCAGGCCATCGGTCCGGACGGTTGCCCGGTTCCGCTGACCATCGACCTGCGCGGCGTGAACTTCGACTTCGACAAGGACACGCTGCGTCCCGACGCGATCGCGATCCTCGACGAGGCGGTGTCGATCCTGAACAAGTATCCGGAACTGCGCGTTGAAGTCGCCGGCCACACCGACGAGTGCGGCGCCGATGGCTACAACGAAGGCCTGTCCGGTCGTCGTGCCCGCGTGGTGTACGACTACCTGACCGGTCACGGCGTGAATGCCGGTCGTCTGTCCGGTCCGAACGGCTACGGCGAAAACCGTCCGCTCGAGCAGCTGGGCGATGCGTTCCCGGCGTGCAAGAGCGAGAAGAACCGTCGCACCGAGCTGAACGTTCAGAACTGATCGTCTGTTCCAGCGTTGATCTGCGAAGCCCGGCTCCGGCCGGGCTTCGTTTTTTGTTGCCTCGTCTCGTCCGCGCCGGCTATCCTGCCCCCGGACTCCAGGAGACGGCGCCCGTGAAACCGCTATCGATGATCTTCTGCCTCGGCCTGTGCGCCACCGGCTTGCCCGTCGCCGCACAGACATGCAGTGGCGCGGCTCCGCCGGACTTGAGCGGCATTTCGGTGGCGGCTCCGGAGATGCTGCAGGCGCCGGCCACGGCGGTCGAATGTGCGCTCACCGCACAGTTCGTCATCGAGCGCGCACGCCGTCAGGCGGCGATGCCAACGCCGGCCCCCGTACAGGGCAGCGCCGGCGTTGATCCGAACACCTACGTGCCGAAAACCCAGTTCGACAATACGCCCTGGCGTTTCGACATGAACCAGAACGGCAAGCGCATGACGGCCGAAGAGTTCGATGCCTGGATGAAGGCGAAGGGCATCCGCGTCGCCAAGGGCAAGCCCGCGGATGCAGCGCCGGCGGCGACTGCGCCCGCCCCGGCGCAGAACGCGCAAGGCAACTGAGCGTCGACGCAATGCGCGTGTCGGGCCAGGCCCGACGCGCCTCGACTCAAGTCTTCGCGAAGCGATAGTGCGCGACCAGCCATTCGCGCCCACCGTCGTAACCGAATAGCTCGGCGCAAGCCATCCAGAACATCCGCCAGCGCTGGTGCCAGCGTTGCGCATCGGCATCGCCGTAGGCTTCGCGCAACACGGCGAGGACCTCGTCGCGATGCCGGTCCTGGTTCGCCAGCCAATGGTCAGCTGTGCGCTGGTAATGCGTTCCCGGAAGCAACCAGCGTTGTTGCAGCGGCAGATGGGTCTGGGCATCGACCAAGGTATCGGCCGAGGGCATCAGGCCGCCGGTGAAGAAGTGCCGGCCCATCCAGTTGTCCTCGCCTTCGGTTTCGAAGGGATACATCAACTGGCGGTGGCAGAAGATGTGCGCGAAGAGCATGCCGCCTGGTTCGAGCCAACCGCGGATGCGGCCGAACAGACTGTCGTAGTTGCGCATGTGCTCGAACATCTCGATCGAAACGCAACGATCGAATTGCCCTTCCGCCAGTTGCAAGCGATTCACGTCGCAGGTCACGACCCGCACGTGCATCCAGCCGCGCTTGCGGCACTGCGCCTCGATGTGTTCGCGCTGGCCGTTCGAATTCGAAACCGCCGTGATGCGTGCGTTGGGATAGCGCTCGGCCATCCACAAGGTCAGCGAACCCCAACCGCAGCCGAGCTCCAGTATCTGCTGGCCATCGGATAACTGTGCCCGCTCGCCGTACAGCGCGAGCATCGCTTCTTCCGCCTCGTCCAGCGTTTCGCGGCCGGTGGGGTAGTAGCAACTCGAATACTTCAGGCGCCGGCCAAGGCAGAGCTGGAAGAAACGCGTCGGAACTTCGTAGTGCTGTTCGTTCGCCGCCGCCGTTTCGATGGCGATCGGACTTTCGCCCAGCCGGGCGAGCAACTCGCGATAGCGACGTTGAGCCAGCGCCGCGTCCCGTGCGCCTTCGTCCTTCAGCCGTTGTGCGCAGAGGCGTCGGATGCCGTAGCGGGTGAGGGCGTCCGGGACCAGCCCGCGTTCGCAAAGATCGATCATTGCCATGGAGACTCCGTCGGATTCATGCCGCTTTCGGTGGCCAAGGGAAGAACGCGCTGACTTCCCGCTGGTACCGGCGATAGTCGTCGCCGCGCGAGCGCAACGATTGCGCTTCGGTCCAGGGAATGCCGCTCACGCGATACAGGAAGGCGAACATCAACGCCGGCCCAATCAGGCTCCACCAGAAATAGGGGCTGCCGATGGCTAGCAATACATAGGCGAACCAGTGCAGCCACTCGAAGAAGTAGTTCGGATGCCGCGACCAGGCCCACAGGCCCGTTCGGCAGGTCTTGCCGCGATGGGATGGATCGGCACGGAATGCGGACAGCTGGCGATCGGCGAGGACCTCGCCTCCGATCGAGAGCAGCCACACGCCCACGGCAGCCACGGTCGCCAGGTTCCAGCGACCGGATGGATTGCCGGCCGCAGCAAGAAAGGGAATCGCGAACAGAGCGACCACTGCGGCCTGCATCTGGAAAAAGGCGAAGAACCTCCATGCGCTGTCGGCCCAGGCGGCGCGTAGCGCCTGATAGCGTCCATCTTCGCTTTCGTGCAACACGCGACGAAGCAAGTGCAGGCAGAGTCGCGTGCCCCACACGCCGCCGAACAATGCCACGAGGCCGCGCGGCAGGTCGGCGCCGAGGCCGAAAGCGCCGGCAAACAGGGCGGCCGCTGCCATCAATCCCGCCCAGAAGACATCGACGTAGCCGATGTTGTTCACCCGACGGCATAGCCACCAGGCGAAAACCATCGTCAAGGAAGCCAGGCCCCAGGTCGACAGAATCGCGGTCGTCATGTTCATGCCGGCTGTCCTGTGCGTTGCGGAGGCGAAGAAGCGTGCCGCAGCAAACCGAATAGCATCGGCAACAGTAGGGCCCAGGCGACCGCGATGAGAGCCAACGCATGGCTGCGGGGCGCGATGAACTCGACGGCTCCCAGGCGCTCCGCGGCGAGATAGGACAGCGGTCCGCAGACGCCGCCCAGCAACGCGGCCAAGCCGACGAGCCGCTGCAGGAACTTGAGCGAATGATTGAGGCTGAAAGCGAATGCCAGCCACAGCGAACCAATCCAGGCCGGCGCCAGGCCCGCTTCATCGCCTCCGGCGTAACGCAGCCAGCCCGACATCGAGAAAGCGCTGTCGAGGCATACGCCAATGGGCAGCGTCAGCAACATCGCGGCGGCGTCCTCCCGGGCCTTGCCACCGAACGCGAACATGCCTAGCGCGAAAAGCAGCGCTGCTGCCGGACCGGGCCAGGCCGATCCGCGCGTCGAACCGACGACGCAGCAGATCCAGACCAACTGGAAGCCGACGGCATTGGCGGCCTTAGCCCACATTCGCTTCGATTCCGCTGCCGGGGACGAACTGTTCGCGGCGATTTCCGCCACGGGCCAGCAGCAGCTGGACGTCGCTGATCGACCGTTCGAGAAATCCGCCCTCGCAGTAGCACAGGTAGAACTCCCACATGCGGATGAAGCGGTCGTCGTATCCGAGCTGGCGTACCTGCTCGATGTTGGCGAAGAAACGCTGGCGCCAGTGCCGCAGCGTCGTCGCGTAGCTCGGTCCGAAGTCTTCCAGGTTCAGCAGGCGCAGACGCCCGGCGCGTGCCGCAGCGCCGGCCAGCGCCGTCACGCAAGGGATGAAACTGCCCGGGAAGACGTGCCGCTTGATGAAGTCCACCGAGTGCAGGGCCATTTCGTAGCGATCGTCCTCGATGGTGATCGCCTGGATCAGGGCGAGCCCTTCGGGCTTGAGCAGGGCGGAGCAGCGCTCGAAGTAGGTGTCGAGGTATTGATGGCCGATCGCCTCGACCATCTCGATCGAAACGAGCTTGTCGTATTCGCCGCGAAGGTCGCGATAGTCCTGCAGCAGGATCGTCACGCGATCGGAAAGGCCAGCGGCAGCGATGCGCTCGCTCGCCAGCGCGTGCTGCTCGCGGGAGATCGTCGTCGTCGTCACGCGGCAGCCGTAGCGGTGGGCCGCATGCAGTGCCATGCCGCCCCAGCCCGTTCCGATTTCCAGCAGGTGATCGGACGGTCGCAGGTCGAGCTTTTCGCAGATGCGGTCGAGCTTGCGCCGCGATGCGCTCTCCAGCGACTCGTCGGCATGGGCGAAGATGGCCGACGAATACATCAGGTTCTCGTCGAGGAACAGGCGGAAGAGTTGGTTGCCGAGATCGTAGTGCGCCGCGATGTTCCGGCGGCTGCCGTCGCGCGTATTGCGGCGCAGCGCATGCGCGGCCTTCATCGCCCAGGCGCCCAATCGCGCCAGGCCGCCTTCCACGCCATCGAGCAACTCGCGGTTGCGTACCATCAGCTGGACCAGACCGACCAGATCGTCGCAATGCCAGTCGCCCTGCATGTAGGACTCGCCGGCGCCGACCGAACCGTTCGCTGCAGCCTGCCGGTAGAAGGCCGGACTCCGCACATCCAGTACGACGTTCACCGGCGCATTGCCGTCGGCCCGGCCGAGCAGACGCTCGCCGAGCGCATCGCGCACCAGCATCGTGCCGCCCCGCAGCTCGTCCAGGCGTGCGAACAGTCGCGTGCGCAGGAAACGGTCCATGCCTCCGAAAGAAGAGACGCCTGCCTCTCGATCATCCATGAATTCTGCGGGGCTGCTCATCGTGGGCTCCGGGCGGGGGCGTGTCGCATGGTCTTCGGGTGGGGATGGAAAGGCAGGCCTTTCAGCCAGAGGCGTGCAGCCTGCCAATAGATGCCGATCGCGACTTTCGCCGTGAGCAAGGGATAGCGGATCAGGCATGAAGCCAGTGTGTTCGCGCTCCATGGGCGGCGCTCGAGCGCCAGCGTCGCGTCGAACTCGCGCGCTCCGTCGGCCAGCACCTCCATGTGCACGCGCAAGCCGTCGCCCGGGTCGTGGAACACCCAGTGGTATTGGCGTTGCATCGGCAGGAACGGCGAAACGTGGAACTCCTTCGCGAAACGCCAGTGCATCGCGCGGCCGTGGCGCTCCGCGTTCTCGACGCGAAGCAGGTAGGCATGCCGTTCGCCCCAGGGCGTGTTGGTGATCTCGGCGAGGATCCATTCCAGGGTCTCGCCATCGTCGGCGAAGCCATAGTAGAAACTCACCGGATTCATCGTCACGCCGAAGTAGCGACCGTGCGTCAGGAGACGGATCGGTCCGGTCGGGCGCCGTCCCGATTCGGCCGCCACATGGCGTCGCACGGCCTCGTCGAGTGCAAGCCCGGGGTCGCCGAAATAGTCGCGTCGCCGGAACTGCGCCAGGTTCGGGCGGTCCAGCGACCAGAACCAGCGATCCTCGAACAGGCGATCGAGCTCCTGCAGGTCGAGATAGAGCTGGAACATTCGATAGCGGAAGGCGTGGCCACGCGGAAGATTGCGGCGATGCCGTACCCAGCCTTCGTAGACCGCGCTGCGCAGCATGACGGCGCTCACCATGACACTCCCAATCCGCGCGCGACGTCGACCGCGCTGCGGAAGCCATCTTCGTGGAAGCCGAAACCCCAATAGGCACCGGCGTACCAGAGACGGTCCACGCCGTTGATTTCCGCCCGGCGCGCCTGTGCCGCGACGCTGGCGTGGGTATAGACAGGATGCTGGTAGCGCATGCGCGCCAGGATCTTGTCCACGGCGATGTCGTTCGTGCGGTTCAGCGTGACGACGAAGGGCTCGGGCGAGTCGAAGGACTGCAGCAGGTTCATGCAATAGCTGACCGTGCAGGCGGCGCCGGGATCCGCGGGGACATGCGCGTTCCAGGCGGCCCACGCCCTGCGCCGCGTCGGCAGCAGGCGCGCATCGGTATGCAGAACCGTTTCGTTCTCCTGGTATGGAATCGCGCCGAGGATTTCGCGCTCGGCCGCGGTCGGTTGTTCCAGCATGGCCAGAGCCTGGTCGCTGTGGCAGGCCAGCACGACTTGGTCGAAGCGCTCCTCGCCCTGCATCGTGCAGACGACGATGCCATCGGCTTCCCGTCGCACGCGGCGCACGCCTTGCGACAGACGGACTTCCACCGGCCAGCTTCGCCTCATGGCGTCGACGTAGCTCGACGATCCGCCCCGTACCACGCGCCATGGCGGCCGTTCGCCGGCATCGAGCATGCGGTGGTTGGCCATGAAGCGCACGAGGTACTTCGCGGGAAACGCAAGGATGGATTGCGCCGGCGACGACCAGAGCGCCGATGCCATCGGCACCAGATGATCTTCCACGAACATTGGAGAGTAGGCATTGCGTTCGAGGTATTCGCTCAGGGTGGGGCCGTCGCCGGTCTCTTCGAGTAGCGCGGGGCATTCGCGGTAGAAGCGGAGGATCTCGCGCACCATGCGCAGGAAGCGCGGCGAGAACAGGTTGCCGGGCTGGCAGAACAGGCCGGCGAGGCTGCTGGCGTTGTACTCGAGCCCGTTGCGTTCGTCCTGCACCGCGAAACCCATCGCCGTGTCTTGCGAGGCGACGCCGAGTTCGTCGAACAAGCGCGTGAGCAACGGATAGTTCGTCGGGTTGTGCACGATGAAGCCGCTGTCGACGCTGTACTCGCGGCCATCGCGCGCGAACTTGTGCGTGTGCGTATGACCGCCCAGGCGTCCGTCCTTCTCGAACAGGACCACGTCATGCTGGCGCGACAGCAACCAGGCCGATCCGAGGCCGGCGATGCCGCTGCCGATCACGGCGATCCTCATGACGGCTCCCGGCGCGCATTGAGCAGCGTCGGTGGCACGGGCCTCAGGTCCCAAACCAGGCCGAGCGAACACATCAGCCTCAATCCGTAGTAGGTCAGGTCGATCTCCCACCAGCGGAAACCCTGCCTGGCCGATCCGGGGAAATGGTGGTGGTTGTTGTGCCAGCCTTCGCCGAACGTCAGCAGGGCCAGCAGCCAGTTGTTGCGGCTGTCGTCCCGCGTGGCGTAACGACGCGAGCCCCAGCGGTGCGCCAGCGAGTTGATCGTGACGGTTGCGTGGAAGAGCGCCACGGTCGACACGAAAAACCCCCAGACCAGCAGTTGCGGGCCATCGGTGCCCAGCGATGGCGCATGCGCCTGCAGCGAATCGCCGAGCAGGTACAGAGATGCGGCCAATGCGATCGGCACCAGGATGTCGAAGCGGTCGAGCCAGCGAAGTTCCGGGAAGTCGAGCAAGTCCGGCAAGGCTTCCAGGCGCGTGCGGAAAGCGGCTGGCGTCAGGAACCAACCCATATGGCTGCGGAAGAATCCGTGTCGCGGGGAGTGTAGGTCCTGCTCGGTATCGGCGTGGCGATGATGGTGGCGATGATGCGCGGCCCACCAAAGGGGGCCGCGCTGTACGCAGGCGGCCCCGAGCATGGCGAACAGGAACTGCGTCGTGCGCGACGTGCGGAACGCCTTGTGGGAGAAGTAGCGATGGTAGAAGCCGGTGATGGCGAACATGCGCATGCCGTACAGCGCGAACGCCATGGTCAGCGCGAACCAGGACGCGCCGACCCAGAAGACCGCCAGACAGGCCAGATGCAGCCCGATGAACGGAACGACGCGAAGCCAATCGATGTCGTGGGCAGCGACGGGATCGGCATCGGGCGCACGGGAGGTATCGAACCAACGCACCAGGCTTGCCAGCACCGATGTGCCCGAACGGGCCCGGGTCGTTTCGATCGAAGGTTCCATGCGATGCGATTCTGGTCAGGCGGCGGTGATGGGCGGGTGAATCGCCCGATGCGTGGTGGTCTTCTGCATTACGCTGCGGCATGCTTGCCGGATGCAGAAGAAGCCGCTCACCGCTGCGGACAAGGCGACGAGGCACGGCGTGGCGCGCGTGTTGTCGAAACTCGGCCATGCGTCCCGCACGCAGGCCGCCGCCTGGGTGCGCGAAGGGCGCGTGAAAGTGAACGGTCGCGTCGTGCGCGATCCGGAGTTCCCGGTGCGCATGCATGTCGACGATGTCGCCGTGCAGGGACTGGAAGCGAACGTGCAGCGTCGTTACCTGATGCTCAACAAGCCGCGAGGACTGGTCACCACGGTGGCCGACGAACAGGGACGCGACACCGTCTATCGCTGCTTCGACGGCGCGGACCTGCCATGGATCGCACCGGTGGGGCGGCTCGACAAGGCGAGCGAAGGGCTACTGCTTTTCAGTAACGATCCTGCCTGGGCCGCCGCCATCACCGATCCCGATCGCGGTCCGGGCAAAACCTATCATGTGCAGGTCGACCGCATTCCCGACGCCGCGCAGCTCGCGGCGTTGCAGGCCGGCGTCGTCGATGACGGCGAACGACTACGCGCCTCGTCGGCCTCGCTGCTGCGCGCCGGCGAAAAGAACGCCTGGCTCGAAATCATGCTGGACGAAGGCCGCAATCGGCAGATCCGTCGCCTGCTGGCGGCGTTCGATATCGCGGTGCTGCGCCTGGTGCGCGTGGCCATCGGCCCGCTCGCCTTGGGCGAGCTGGCGAAGGGCCAGTGGCGGGATCTGAGCGTCGAAGAAGTCGGCGCCCTGCAGCAATGACTCCGGCTGGGCCGCGGATCAGGCTTTCAGCACGCCCAGTTCCCGGCCGACTTTGATGAACGCGGCGATGGCACGATCGAGATGTTCTCGCGTATGCGCCGCGCTCATCTGCGTGCGGATGCGCGCCTGGCCCTTGGGCACGACCGGGAAGAAGAAACCGATCGCGTAGATGCCTTCTTCGAGCAGCCTGGCGGCGAAACGCTGCGCCAGCGGCGCGTCGTAAAGCATGACCGGGCAGATCGGATGCACGCCGGGCTTGATGTCGAAACCGGCCGCCGTCATGCGCTCGCGGAAGTAGCGCGTGTTGTCCGCGAGACGTTCCCGCAGGTCGCCGGCCTGCGCCAGCATGTCGAACACCTTGATGCCGGCCGCAACGACATGCGGCGGCAGCGAGTTCGAGAAAAGATAGGGGCGCGAGCGTTGGCGCAGCATCTCGATTGCGTCGCGGCGGCCGGTGGTGAAGCCGCCGAGCGCACCGCCGAGCGCCTTGCCCAGCGTACCGGTGAAGATATCGATACGGTCCATGACGCCTTTCACCTCGGCGCTGCCGCGGCCGGTCGCGCCGAGGAAGCCGGTGGCATGGCATTCGTCGATATGCACGAGTGCGCCGTACTTCCTGGCCAGGGCGGTCACTTCGTCGAGCGGCGCGATGAATCCGTCCATCGAGAACACGCCATCGCTGGTGATCATGATGTCGCGTACGCCATCGGCGCGCGCCTGCTGCAACTGTTTTTCGAGATCGGCCATGTCGCAGTTGGCGTAGCGATAGCGCTTGGCCTTGCACAGGCGCACGCCATCGATGATCGAGGCATGGTTCAGCGCATCCGAGATGATCGCGTCCTCTTCGCCCAGCAGCGGTTCGAACAGGCCGCCGTTGGCGTCGAAGCAGGCCGCGTACAGGATGCTGTCCTCGGTGCCGAAGAATTCGGCGATCTTCGCCTCCAGTTCCTTGTGCAGGTCTTGCGTGCCGCAGATGAAGCGCACCGACGCCATGCCGAAGCCATGCGTATCCAGCGCATCCTTCGCGGCCCCGATGACGTCGGGATGGTCGGCCAGGCCGAGGTAGTTGTTGGCGCAGAAGTTCAGGACGCGGCGACCATCGGCCAGCTCGATCTCCGCCGATTGCGGCGACGTGATGATCCGTTCGGCCTTGAACAGGCCCTGTTCGCGGATGGCATCGAGTTCCTGGCTGAAGCGAGAAGTCATGGGAGTGGCCGGCGGGAGGAAAGGCGTGATTATCCGGCATCCGGCGGTTACGGCTGTTGGTAGCGCTGAATCCATACGCGTGCGTATCGCAAAGAACGATAAAACTGTGTTAAAAAAGTTCAATGCCCCCGGAGAGGGGCGGACCACGCAGGGCAGGGAAACAGCCCGTTCGACGCGTCCTGCCACCCAATGAATCCACAGGAGCTGCACCGATGAAACTGAAGAAATTGTCCCTTGCCCTGAGTCTTGCCCTGCTCGCTTCCCCGATGCTGGCTTGGGCGCAGGACGAGCCTGCGGCCGGCGACGAAGCCGCAGCGGCCGAAGAAGAGTCCTCGAACCTGAGCTGGAACCTGTCGCTGACCTCGGACTACGTGTTCCGCGGCGTGACCCAGAACGATTTCCAGCCTGCGCTGCAGGGCGGGCTCGACTACGCCTTCGGCGACACCGGCCTGTACGTCGGCGTCTGGGCTTCCAACGTGGACTTCGCCGATCCCGACGGTCCCGACATGGAGTTCGATACCTACATCGGCTGGAACCACGACTTCAACGACGACTGGAACCTCGACCTGTCGCTGGTGCGTTACAACTACATCGGCGAACGCGATGCCTACGGCAGCATCGATTACAACGAAATCATCGGCAAGCTGACCTATTCCGAGATGCTGACGCTCACCATCGGTTACGCCAACGACTACTCCAACGCCGACTATTCGTCGTTGTACTACGGCCTGACCGGCGCCTGGGACGTCGGCAACGACTTCAGCATCAACGCCGGCGTCGGCCATTCCGATTTCAGCGACGGCGTCGACGGCTACACGGACTACAACATCGGCGTCAGCCGCCAGTTCGGCCCGGTCAACGCCGCGCTGAATTTCTACGACACCGACATCGACGGCCCGCGCGTCTCGGACCGCGTCGTGCTGAGCTTCACGATCGAAGGCTGATCACCGCTTCGGTTGAAACGCAACGGGGCGCCGCAAGGCGCCCCATTTTTTCGTGCGACGCGGAAGGAAGCCGTTCCGCTACCAGGAGCAAACGACCTTGCCGCAGTTGCCGGCGTCCATCAGGTCGAAACCCTTCTGGAAATCGTCGATATGCACCTGGTGCGTGAGCACCTTCTGCAGCGGAAAGCCGCTGAGCACCATCTGCGTCATCTTGTACCAGGTCTCGTACATGCGCCGGCCGTAGATGCCGTGCAGCGTCAATCCCTTGAAGATGACCTTGTCCCAATCGATGCCGGCGCCCTTGGGCAGGATGCCGAGCAGGGCGATCTTGCCGCCGTGGTACATGCAGTCGAGCATGTCGTTGAAGGCCGCCTGGTTGCCGCTCATTTCCAGGCCTACGTCGAAGCCCTCCATGTGCAGGTCGGCGACGACGTCCTTCAACGACTGCTTCGCCACGTTCACCACGCGCGTGGCGCCCATGTCGGCGGCGAGCTTCAGGCGGTAGTCGTTGACGTCGGTGACGACGACGTTGCGCGCGCCGATGTGCTTGCAGATGCCGGCGGCGATGATGCCGATCGGGCCGGCGCCGGTGATCAGCACGTCTTCGCCGATGACGTCGAATTCCAACGCGCAGTGCGCGGCGTTGCCGTAGGGGTCGAAGAATGCCGCCAGCTCGCTCGGGATCTGGTCGGGAATCGGCCAGAGATTGGAGGCGGGCATCGCGATGTATTCCGCGAAGGCACCGGGACGATTCACGCCGATGCCGACCGTGTTCGGGCACAGGTGCTGGCGACCGGCGCGGCAATTGCGGCAGTGGCCGCAGACGATATGGCCTTCGGCGGAAACGCGGTCGCCGACCTTGTAGCCGGTGACGCCCGTGCCGAGTTCGACGATGCGGCCGACGAATTCGTGGCCGATCACCAGGCCGGGCTTGATGACCCGCTGCGACCATTCGTCCCATTTGTAGATGTGCAGGTCGGTGCCGCAGATCGCGGTTTTCTCGAGCTTGATCAGCACTTCGTTCGGGCCGGGCACCGGCACCGGCACCTGTTCCATCCAGATGCCTTTTTCCGGATTGCGCTTGACCAGCGCCTTCATCATCGCGGCCATGGGAGTCCTCGAGAGCTGGAATTCGAAGCCGCAATTATAGCGCCGGCCCCGAGCCTGTCCGTCCTGCCCGACCGGCTCATTTCACGCCATGCATGCCGCGATTGAGCCAAGGCAGGCAGAGGGCGGCGAGGATCGCGCATCCAAGTCCGCCCAGGGTCAGCTTCAGGAAATAATCGCCGTACGTGGCCGCTGCACTGGCCCAGGCCGCACTGTGTTCGGCGATGGCGCCGGGGTCGTCGATCGATGCGAGGGTGCCGAGCTTGGCCGCCAGCAGTTCGGAGAACGCAGTTGCCAGGAACCACGTGCCCATCATCAGGCTGGCCACGCGCGCCACGGACAATTGCGTCACGGCGGACAGCCCGACCGGATAGAGGCAGATTTCCCCGACTTGCAGGACCGCATAAGCCAACACCAGCCACCAGACGCTGGCCCAGGTGCCGGAGTCGCCTGCCGCCTGTGCGGCCAGGTACAGCGGGAGGAAGGACAATGCGCCGAACAATAGTCCGATCACGCTCTTGAACGGTTTGCCCGGGTTCCGTCCGCGGCGACCCAGCCAACCCCAAAGCCACGAGAACACGGGCGCCAGCGACAGGATGAAAACCCCCGAGATGAAAGTGAGGGAACCCGCCGTCTGCGGTTGCAACACGACCATGCCGATAATCATGAGCAGGTTCACGGCGGCGGCCAGCAGGAAAATCGCCGTCGGTGCCTTCGAACCGGGGCTGCGTTCGCGCCAGAGGCAGCTCAGGATGAAAGCGGCCGGCAACAGCAGCGTCGAAGCCACGAAGTAGGACAGCGGAAGCCCTTCGCGCAGAACCAGCGAGGGGAAAAAATCCTTGGTCAGCAGGCGATCGGTGAATACCACCCATGAGCCGTAGGTCTGTTCGTACAGCGTGTAGAACACCAGCGCGATGAAGATCAGCGCCATCAGCGTGATCATCTGGCCGCGTTCGCGCTTGTCGCAATCGCGCAGCACGAAGCGTGCGAACCATGACAGCACCACGGCCAGCACGATCAACATCAACAGTTGCGCCAGCGTCAGGTCGACGCCGATGTCGAGGCTGAATCGGTCGCTTCCCGTCGCCCACATCAATGCGGCTACCGGCGCGAGGCCGAGCAGCGCGCCCAGGTAGATGGCCCATTCGCGCGGCATGCCCATGACGCGCTCGCGCAGGAGCTCCGGTCGCGGCGGTTCGGCCGCGCCGTTGAGGTACTTCTGGCCCCATAGGAACATCGCCAGGCCGGCAAGCATGCCGATGCCGGCCGCGCCGAAACCGTATTTCCAGCCATAGGTCTCGCCCAGGACACCGCAGACCAGCGAGGCAAGCATGGCGCCGAGATTGATGCCGGCGTAGAACAGCGAGAAACCGGAGTCGCGGCGCGGATCGTCTTCGGCGTAGAGCTTGCCGACGATCACGGAGATGTTCGGCTTGAGGAAGCCCACGCCCATGATGATCAGCGCCAACGAACAATAGAACACCCAAAGGGCGGTATCGTCGCGCACCACCGCATCGCCGACCCGTCGCGCCTGCTCGCCTTCGAAGGCCATGCCGAGATGGCCCAGCACCAGCAGCACGCCGCCGAACACCACCGCCTTGCGCATGCCCAGCCAACGATCGGCGACGAGGCCGCCCAGCACCGGCAGGCAGTAGACCAGTCCACCGTATGCGCCCAGCAGGTTCAATCCGCCGGTGTCGCTGAACAAGTGGTATTTCGTAAGATACAGCAACAGCAGCGCCTTCATCCCATAGAAGGAGAAGCGCTCCCACATCTCGGTGAAGAAGCAGACATAGACGCCCCTGGGGTGTCCGAGGAACTCGTCGTCGCGGCTGTCCGCCGCGGGCATGGCTTCTGCGACAGGGGTCACGTTCGGAGTCCGGCTGGGGCGTTCGTTTGAGTATAGCCGCCGGCTCGTGCCACCATCGCCGGGTTTCCAGGTCCCGGAGTTCCCGATGAATCCTGCGTCGCCCCCGCAACTCACTTTCCGCGCCGTGCTGCTGGCGATGGTGTTGGCGGTCATCCTGTCCGCCGCGAACGCCTACCTCGGCCTGTTCGCCGGCCTCACGATCGCGACCGCCATTCCCGCCGCTGTCGTTTCGATGGGCGTGCTGCGCCTGCTCGGCGGCGGCACGATCCTCGAGAACAACATCGTGCAGACCGGCGCGTCGGCCGGCTCATCGATCGCCGCAGGCGTGATCTTCACGATCCCTGCGCTGATCATCCTGGGCTATTGGGACGACTTCAAATATTCCTGGGTACTGGCCATCGCCGGTCTCGGTGGCCTGCTCGGCGTATTGTTCTCGGTGCCGTTGCGCCGTTCGATGATCGTCGAGGATCCGCTGCCCTTCCCGGAAGGCAAGGCGGCCGCCGAAGTATTGAAAGCCGGCGAGAATCCCGGTCCGGGCCTGAAGATCCTCGGCATCTCCGCCGGTATCGGTGCCTTGGTCAAGCTTGCTGCGGAAAGCGGCTTCCGCATGATTCCGGACAATGCGGCCGGTGCCGGTTTCTTCGGCAAGTACCTGGGCTACATGGGCACGGGCCTGTCGCCGGCGCTGCTTGGCGTCGGTTACATCGTCGGCCTGAACATCGGCATCGTCGTGGTCTCGGGCAGCATCCTCGCCTACAACATCGCCATTCCGTTCTACCACGCGTTCCTGGCGAGCGGCGATCCGGAAATGGCGGCGCAGCTGGCCGGCAAGACCGCGGCGGAAGCGGCCGCGATCATCCGCGGCGAGAGGATCCGTTATCTCGGCGTCGGTGCGATGCTGATCGGCGGCGTATGGACCTTGTGGTCGCTGCGCAATTCGCTGCTGTCCGGCGTGAAGAGCGGCATCGCCGCCGCCCGCAAGGGTTCCGATGCGAACGTCGCGGAAACCGAACGCGACCTGCCGATGAAGTGGATGCTGGTCGCGTTGGTGCTGTTCACCTTGCCGCTGCTGGGCCTGTACCAGGCCATCGTCAACAATTGGGGCGTCAGCGTGCCGATGACGGTCATCATGATCGTGGCCGGCTTCCTGTTCGTCTCGGTGTCGGCGTATCTCGCCGGCCTCGTGGGCTCGTCGAACAACCCGGTGTCGGGCATCACGATCGCGACGATCCTGTTCGCCTCGGTAGTGCTGATGTTCCTGCTCGGCAGCGATTCCAAGATCGGCGCGGTCGCGGCCATCATGATCGGTGCCGTGGTCTGCTGCGCCGCTGCCGTTGGTGGCGACAACCTGCAGGACCTGAAGGCCGGTTACCTCGTCGGTGCGACGCCCTGGAAACAGCAGTTGATGCTCGGCATCGGCGCATTCTCCTGCGCCCTTATCATGGCGCCGGTACTGAACCTGCTGGCGCAGGCCTACGGCATCGGCGACCCGACCCGCCCAGGCTCGTTGCAGGCACCGCAGGCGACCTTGATGGCTTCCGTCGCGAAGGGCATGTTCGGCGGCAAGTTGCCCTGGGACATGATCGGCGCCGGCGCGGTGATCGGTGCGATCGTCATCGCCTTCGACAACTGGCTGAAGTCGCGCGGCTCTTCCTTCCGCGTTCCGGTACTGGCTGCGGCCATCGGCATCTACCTGCCGCTGGAGTTGATGGTGCCGATCTTCCTCGGCGGTCTGCTCGCGTATTTCGTCGAACGTCGCCACGGCATCGTCGGCACGCACGACGAAGCGATGCGCGATCGCGTGCATCGTCCGGGAGTGCTGTTCGCCGCAGGCCTGATCACCGGCGAGGCCCTGATGGGCATCGCCATCGCCATTCCGATCGTCGTCACCGAGCGCGCCGATGTGCTGGCGCTGCCGGAGCAGTTCCATTTCGGACAGATCGTCGGCCTGATCGTGCTGGCCTTCGTCGGCTGGCTGATCTATCGCACCGGCGCCAAGTCCGCCGGCCAGCAGTAAACGCGACAACCCGTCGCGCCGGTACCACGCCGGCGCGACGCATCTTTCACTTTTTTTCGCCGAGACTCGCATGAATCTTCGTCACGCTTTCCTGCCCGTGCTGATGGCCGCGTTGTTGCCGGCCGGCGCGCAGGCCGCCCGTCCGCTGGAAGTTCGCGACATGGCGGCACTCGACCGTGTTTCCAGCCCGGTGCTGTCGCCCGACGGTCGCCTCGTCGTCTTCGCCGTGCGCCAGACCGATCTCGACGCCAACAAGAGCCGCACGGGCTTGTGGATCGAGAACCTGGTCGCGCGCGACGCGGCGCCGCCGGTGCGCTTCACGGCCGAGGGCATGAGCGTCAACAGTCCGGCATTTTCGCCGGACGGCAAGACGGTGTATTTCCTGTCCGCCAAATCCGGATCGATGCAGCTGTGGTCGCAGGCCGTCGCCGGCGGCGATGCCGTGCAGCTGTCGAACTACACGATGGATGTCGGCGGCTACAAGCTCTCGCCCGATGGCAAGTCCATCGCACTCGCCTTCGAAGTGTTCAACGACTGCGACACGCTCGACTGCAGCAAGAAGCGCGTCGACGAGGCGGCCGCACGCAAGGCCCGTGGCGTCGTGTTCGACAAGGCCTTCATCCGGCATTGGGACACCTGGGCCGATGGCCGGCGCAACCAGTTGTTCGTCGCCTCGTTCGGTGCCGACGGCAAGCTGGGTGGCGAACCGGTGAAGCTCAGCCGGGGCATCGATGGCGATATCCCGTCCAAGCCCTTCGGCGACGTCGACGAGTTCGCCTGGTCGCCGGACGGTAAATCCATCGCCTTCAGCGTTCGCATCGCCGGCAAGACCGAGCCCTGGTCGACTAACTTCGACATCTTCCTTGCACCTGTCGAAGGCGATGCGGCACCGAAGAACCTGACCGCCGCGAACCCCGCCTGGGATGCCGGTCCGGTGTTCAGCGCCGATGGCAAGACCTTGTTCTATCGCGCAATGAAGCGTCCCGGTTTCGAGGCGGATCGTTTCGCGCTGATGTCGCTCGACCTGGGCAGCGGCGCCAGCCGCGAGCTCGATCCGCTGTGGGACGCATCGGCCGACAACATCAAGCTCTCGGCCGATGGCAAGCGCATCTACACGACGGCGCAGGAACTCGGGCAGCACCCGCTGTTCTCCTTCGATATCGCCGCCGGGCAGGCGACGCGCGTGGCGGGCGATGGTTCGATCGCGACGTTCGATCTCGTCGGCGACACCCTGGTCTTCGTGCGCAACAGCCTCAAGTCGCCGGGCGATCTGTTCGCTTCGCGCGCCGACGGCAGCGCCGCGCGCCAGGTCAGCGTCAACAACGTGGAGAAGTTCAAGGACATCGCCTTCGGCCAGTACGAGCAGTTCAACTTCATCGGCTGGAACGGCGAGACCGTGCATGGTTATGTCGTGAAGCCGTGGAACTACCAGGCCGGCAAGAAGTATCCGGTCGCGTTCCTGATCCATGGCGGCCCGCAGGGCAGCTTCGGCAACGGCTGGAGCTTCCGCTGGAATCCGCAGACCTATGCAGGCCAGGGTTTCGCCGTGGTGATGATCGACTTCCACGGATCCACCGGTTACGGCCAGGCCTTCACCGATGCGATTTCGCAGCATTGGGGCGATCGACCGCTCGAAGACCTGCAGAAGGGTTGGGCGGCGGCGCAGAAGAAGTACGCCTTCCTCGACGGCAACAGGGCCTGCGCGCTCGGCGCCAGCTATGGCGGCTTCATGGTGAACTGGATCGCCAGCCAGTGGCCCGATGCTTGGAAGTGCCTGGTCAGCCATGACGGCATCTTCGACAACCGCATGATGGGCTACAGCACCGAAGAGATGTGGTTCACCGAATGGGAAAACGGCGGCACGGTGTTCGACAAGCCGGAGAGCTACGAACGCTTCAATCCGGTCCTGCACGCCGACAAGTTCAAGGTGCCGATGCTGGTCGTGCACGGCCAGCTCGATTACCGCATTCCGGTCGAGCAGGGCATCGCCTTGTTCGGGGCGCTGCAGCGCAAGGGCGTCGAGAGCCAGTTCCTGTACTTCCCGAACGAGAACCACTGGGTGCTCAATCCGCAGAACAGCGTGTTGTGGCACGACACGGTCAATGCCTGGATCAAGCGCTGGACCGCCGAATAGGCCAGCGAGCCCGCTAGATCAGCGGAAAAGCGAAGGCCGCGGGAAACCGCGGCCTTCCTGCATTCGGCGATGCCGGGTTACGACCGCGATGCTGCAGGTCAGAGCCACTTCGCGCGACGCAAGGTCGCATAGAGGCCACTGCAGACCAGGATGGTCACGCCGATCATTATCCAGTAGCTGTAGCGCCCGCCGAGTTCCGGCATATGCACGAAGTTCATGCCGTACCAGCTGGCGATCAGCGTCGGCGCGGCGAGCAACCCGGCCCAGCCGGCCAGGCGCTTGACGATCTCGCCCTGGGCGACGGTCACCAGCGCCAGGTTCACCGACATCGCCGCCGTCAGCATCTCGCGCAGGGTGTCGGTGGCGTCGTTGACGCGCAGCGTGTGGTCGAACACGTCGCGGAAGTACAGGCGCATTTCCTCGCCGACCAGGGCGGTGTGCACGCGCGTGAGCTGGCCGGTGATGTCCTGCATCGGAGCGACCGCCAGGCGCATGCGCGTCAGGTCGCGCTTGAGCTGGTAGAGCTTGGCCACCGTTTCGCGGCGGAAGGACTCGGCGAAGATGTCCTGTTCGAGGGCGTTGAGCTGCTCGCGGAACTCGTCGACGATCGGCATGAAGTTATCGACGATGAAGTCGAGTACCGCGTACAGGCCGTAACTGGGACCGACCGCCATGAGCTCGGGCTCGCGCTCGCAGCGCGCCCGGACCGGTGCGTACGACAGCGACGAACCATGTCGCACCGTCACCAGGTAGCGCGGTCCGACGAAGATATGCGTCTCGCCGAACGAGAGCTTGCCGTCGACGACCTGCGCGGTGTGCGCGGCGATGAACAGCGATTGTCCGTAGGCTTCGATCTTGGGTCGCTGGTGCGCGTTGTGCGCGTCCTCGACGGCCAGGTCGTGCAGGCCGAATTCTTCCTGCAGCTTGTCGAGCAGCGACTCTTCGGGTTCGTACAGGCCGACCCAGACGAAGCTGCCGTCGTCCACGGCGAGCACGTCGCTGATGGCGTCGAGCGTGATGTCGCGGCGCGAACCGTCGCGGCCGTAGGCGACGCAATTGATGACGCAGGCCGGTGTGATCGGGGCGAGGGGAGTGTTCATGCCGCGATCATCGGCGAGCGGCCTGCGCTCGGCAAGCGCTCAAGGCGCCGGCTGCGGTTTCGGATCGAAGCTGCGTGCCAGCGCCAGGTGCAGGGGCAGGAGCAGCAATACCCATTCGACGTTTTCCTGCGGCCGGAAAGGCAGGAACTTCAGGAAGCCGGCGATCGCGGCACTGCCTGCGACCAACCACAGCAGTGTGGCGAAATGCTTGCCGGGCCGGCGGCCCCGGGCGATCGACCAGCCACCGCGCAGCGGGAGCAGGCAAAGCGGGCTCAGGAGGAGCAGGTTTTCGTTGCCCCAGGCGAAACGATGCTGGCTGCCGAGCCAGAGGAAGAGCATCGTGCCTCCCAGCAGCGCGCACAGCGTCCAGAACGGCAGCGCGATCGCCGCCAATACGCGCGGCCGACGCCGGCCCAGCCACATCGCCGACACCGCCAGCACCATGCCGATGAACAATGCGGGGAGACGCCAGCGCGGCAGTTCGCTCGGCGGCAGGGAAAGCCGGTGCGGAACCACGACCGTTTCCTGCGCGACCAACGGTCGACCGTCGGCACGCCTGAGTTCGCGCAGGGCGTCGCGCAGGCGCATCGGGATGAAGGCTTCCTGCCAGCGCGATAGGGGGGCGTCGGCCGCGCCGGAAAGTCCGACATGGAAGCCGAAGGCCATCCACGGGGCCGGCCAGGCCAAGCGCACCGCTTCGCTGCGGTAGGTGTTGCCCTCGGAACGACCGGAGAGATGGCGCTTGAGCATGCCGCCCAAGCCTTCATCGAGACGATCGCGCACGCGGGTGGAACAGTTCGACAGGAAATAGTCGTAGGTGTAGCGGGCGTTTTCCGGTCGCGCGTTCAACGCCAGCGCGGCGGCGATCGACTCGGCCTGTGCAGGGTCGAGATCGAGCCACTGCAGGGTGACGCCGCGCCCGACGAGGCGGTAGTTCTCGACATCTTCCTCGAACGGAATCGCCACCAGCTGGTAGCGCATCCGCCCGCGTACGAAATTCCCGACGAAGTCCGGCTCGGACATGTCGAAGTAGCCGTAGTTGTACGAGGTCGCCGCGCGCGTGGCGGGGTCGACCACGACGATGGCGTTGTGGCCGAAGCGTTCCCAGAACTCCTCGCCCGGCTCCATCGTCATGACGCCGATGCGCGGCGCGACGACGGGTGCGAGCGAGACGGCGCAGGCGGCCGTGGCGATCAGCCACAGGCATAGCCCCAGGACGAAGCGCCGCATCACTCCGGCGCGTGCACGCTGACGACGAAGGAATGCACGCGGCGTGCGTCCGCCCGGCCGACCCGGAAATGGAATCGGTCCATGCTCAGTTCCTCGCCGGCTTCAGGCAGGTGGCCGATGGCGGAAGTTATCAGGCCGCCGATCGTGTCGTATTCGTCGTCGGGGAAATCGGCGCGGAACTGCTCGTTGAAATCGCCGATGGGGGTCAGCGCATCCACGACGAATTGGCCATCGGCCTGCGCCGCGATCATTTTCGCCTCGTCGGCTTCGTCGTGTTCGTCGTCAATTTCGCCGACGATCTGTTCGAGTACGTCCTCGATCGTGACCAGACCGGCAACGCCACCGTGTTCGTCGACGACGATGGCCATGTGGTTGCGCGAAAGCCGGAACTCCTTCAGCAGCACGTTCAGGCGCTTGGATTCGGGAATCAGCACCGCTGGCCGCAGCAGCTCGCGGACTTGGCCGGGTCCGCCATCGGCGACGATGCCGCGCAGCAGATCCTTCGCCAGCAACACCCCGAGGATGTCATCCTTGTCCTCGCCGTGCACCGGGAAGCGCGAATGGCCCGATTCGACCACCAACTTCATCAGGTCGAGGAAGGCGGCGTCGACCGGTAGCGAGACCATTTGGGCCCGCGGGATCATGATGTCGTCGACCTGCCGCTCGGACACGGCCAGCGCGCCTTCGAGCATCTTCAGGGTATCGCTGCCCACCAGGCCATTGGCCTGGGCATCGCGCAGGATCTCGACCAGATCCTCCCGGTTCTGCGGTTCTCCCGAGAAGGCCTGACTCAGCCGTTCCAGCCAGGAACGGCGTTCATGCGGGGGGCTACTGTCGGGCTCGTCGGACATGGAAACGGGTGATGCGCCGGGGGCGGCGGAAGGGAAAGTCTAGCAAACCGCCGAAATCGGCAGGTTTCAGCTTTCGTAATACGGGTCGGCGAAGCCCAAGCCGGCCAGGATTTCCCGCTCGATCTGCTCCATGGCCTCGGCCTCGCGCTCGTCCTCGTGGTCCAGGCCGAGCAAGTGCAGAACCCCGTGGATCGTCAGGTGGGCGTAGTGCGCAGCCAGCGCCTTGCCCTGTTCGCGGGCCTCGCGGGCGACGACCGGTGCGCAGATCACCAGGTCGCCGAGCAGGGGCAGGGTCACGCCCTCGGGCAGGTCGGCCGGGAAGCTGAGGACATTGGTCGCGTAATCCTTGTCCCGGTAATGCCGGTTGAGCGAACGCCCGACCTTGGCGTCGACCAGGCGGATGCCCAAGTCGGCGCGGCGGATGCGGCCCGTGCAGGCGGCGGCCACCCAGCGGCGGAAGCTGGCGGCGGCGGGCACGCCCTTGCGCGGCAGTCCGTAACTGACGCTGACATCGAGCTGGATGGGGCCGCGCGTCATGCCTTCTCGTTACCGTCGTCACGGGCGTCGCGCCGATCATACGCCTGCACGATCTTCGCCACGAGCGGATGGCGCACGACATCGCGCGCATCGAAGAAGGTGAAGGAAATGCCCTTGACGTCCTTCAGCACCTCGATCGCGTCCTTCAGGCCGGACTTCTGGTGTTTCGGCAGGTCGATCTGCGTCATGTCGCCGGTGACGACGGCGGTCGAACCGTAGCCGATGCGCGTCAGGAACATCTTCATCTGTTCGATGCTGGTGTTCTGCGCTTCGTCGAGGATGACGTAGGCATCGTTGAGCGTGCGGCCGCGCATGTAGGCCAGCGGCGCGATCTCGATGACATTGCGTTCGAGCAGCTTGGCCACTTTCTCGACGCCGAGCATTTCGTACAGCGCGTCGTACAGCGGGCGCAGGTAGGGATCGACCTTCTGCGACAGATCGCCGGGCAGGAAGCCGAGTTTCTCGCCGGCCTCGACCGCCGGCCGCACCAGCAGCAACCGCTGCACGCGGCCTTCGTTCAAGGCATCGACCGCCATCGCGACCGCGAGATAGGTCTTGCCGGTGCCGGCCGGGCCGACGCCGAAATTGATGTCGTGCGTGGCGATCGCGTGCAGGTAACGCGCCTGGTTGGCGCCACGGCCGCGCACGCTGCCGCGCTTGACCTTGATCGAGACTTCCTGCGGCACGATCTCGTCGGCGCTGCCGAGGCGTTCGACGTTCGCTTCGCTCAAGCGCAGGTGGATGCGTTGCGGGTCGAGCACTTCGCTGGCGGCATCGGCGTACAGGGCCTGCAACAGGCGCTCGGCGGCGATCGCGGCATGCTCCTCGCCGCTGACGCGAAAGACGTTGCCGCGATTGGCGATCTGCACGCCCAGGCGGGACTCGATCTGGCGCAGGTGCTCGTCGAACGGGCCGTTGAGGTTGGCCAGGCGATCGCCGTCCTGCGGTTCGAGCACGAAGTCGCGTTGCGCTGCGGTCATGGGCGTTCGCTCGTCGTCGAAGCGATCATCAACGGTGCGGCGGCGGGGCCGGGTCGCGGTCGACGAACGCGGCCGCGACGAGGAATCCGACCGAGACCAGTTCGAGCGCGGTCTGGAAGAAGCCGAAGGCGGTGAAGAAAACGGTATTGCCGGAATAGCCGCCGGAAGCCGCCGACTGCGCCAGCCACCATTGCAGGCCGATGCCGGCGGCGACCTGAACGATCCCCGCGACCAGCGCGATGGCGACGTACAGCGAGACGGTCGGATGCTTCGCCTGGCGCTGGAAGGCGAGCACCAAGCCGCCGACGAGCAGGGCGAGCAGGAGCAACCGACCGATGTTCTGCCAGCAACAGTTCGAACAGACCCAACGATGCCATGGCATTGCTCCCTTGCTTGGGGTTCAGGCGGCGACGCCGTCCTCGTCGCCGATGGCGAGTCGGCCACGCAACGAATTGCTCATCGCATGCGTTATCAGCACGTCGACGAACTGCCCGGCCAGTCGCCGGTGGCCGGCAAAGTTCACGTAACGCATGTTCTCGCAGCGGCCGGTCATCTCGTTGGCGTCCTTCTTGCTCGGGCCTTCGACCAGCACGCGCTGCACGCTGCCGACCATCGCCTCGGAGATGTGCCGGGCGTTGGCGTTGATGGCGGCCTGCAGGCGCGACAGGCGTTCGTGCTTCACCGCCGCGGGCGTGTCGTCGTCCAGGCTGGCCGCCGGCGTGCCGGGACGGCGCGAGTAGATGAAGGAGAAACTCTGGTCGAAGCCGACGTCATCGATCAGCTTCATCGTCGCTTCGAAATCGCGCTCGGTTTCGCCCGGGAAGCCGACGATGAAGTCCGAGCTGATGCAAATGCCCGGCTTGGCTTCGCGCAGCTTGCGGATCTTGGCCTTGAACTCCAGCGCGGTGTGGTTGCGCTTCATCGCGGTCAGGATGCGGTCCGAACCCGATTGCACCGGTAGATGGAGGAAATTGGCCAGCTTGTCGACATCGCGGTGCGCCTCGATCAGCGAGTCGCTGAATTCGAGCGGATGCGAGGTGGTGTAGCGGATGCGGCCGATGCCCTCGATCTCGGCAATGGCGCGGATCAGCAACGCGAGGTCGGCGATTTCTTCCGAGTCGCCGATCGTTCCGCGATAGGCATTGACGTTCTGGCCGAGCAGGTTGATTTCGCGTACGCCTTGTTCCGCCAGTTGCGCCACTTCCAGCAGCACGTCGTCGAACGGACGCGAGACCTCCTCGCCGCGCGTATAGGGCACGACGCAGAACGAGCAGTACTTGCTGCAGCCTTCCATGATCGAGACGAAGGCGGTCGGGCCTTCGGCGCGCGGTTCCGGCAGGCGATCGAACTTCTCGACTTCCGGGAAGCTGATGTCCACCTGCGGCTTGCCGGTTTCGCGGCGCGCATCGATCAGGTCGGGCAGGCGATGCAGGGTTTGCGGACCGAAGACCAGATCCACGAAGGGCGCGCGCTTGAGCAGCGCGTCGCCCTCCTGCGAGGCCACGCAGCCGCCCACGCCGATCACCAGGTGCGGTTTGTCCTGCTTGAGCAGGCGCCAGCGGCCGAGCTGACTGAAGACCTTTTCCTGTGCCTTTTCCCGGATCGAGCAGGTATTGACCAGAATGACGTCGGCCTGCGACTCGTCGTCGGTCAGCTCCAGGCCATGCTCGGCGGCGAGCAGGTCGGCCATGCGGGCGGAGTCGTACTCGTTCATCTGACAGCCGTGCGTCTTGATGAAGAGTTTTCCGGACGGCGGCATGCCGGTGGCGGGGGAGATAGGCTGGCTCATGGGCTGGCTCCGGGGGAGGACGGCGTTTATTCCGGTCCGCGGGGCGGTCATTGTAGGCCCAGGCGGGAGATCGGGCCATTCATTTCGCGCCTAAGCGCTTGGATTTCCAAAAAAAAGGGCGGACACTCCGCGCCATGGGGCGATTGCATTTCTTGATCTGGCTGGGCTTGGCGTTTGCGGGGCCTGCAACGGCGGGCGGCCTGTACCGCTGTGTCGGCACGGACGGCATACCGAACTACAGCAGCAAGCGGGTGCCCGGCGCGCAGTGCAAGCTGATCGCCACCACGCCTTCCCCGGCGCCCAAGCGCAGCGAGCCGGCCGCCGCTGAGACAACGGCGACCGCGTCGAACCCGGCGCCGGTCCAGGCGGCGTCCAGGGCAAGCGATCCGAAAGCGCCGGACCAGGTCAAGACCGCCGGCTTCACGCCGCGATTCCTGCGCATGGCGCATTCCACGATCTACTCCTACACCGACGCCAACGGCGTGCGCAATTTCAGCAATCGCCGGCCCAAGGGCGCCAGCAACGTCAGCGTCAGCCGGATCGAATACGCGATCTTTTCGCAGCCCAGCTGTTACGCCTGCGCCGTCCTGCCGGGCACGAATTTCGGACGCGTCACGCTCAATACGACCGCTTTCAGCGGCGAGATCCGCAGCGCCGCCCTGCAGTACGGCGTCGAAGAAGCGGTAGTCCGGGCGATCATCCATGCCGAATCGGCCTTCCGACCGCACGTGGTGTCGCCGAAGAATGCCCAGGGCCTGATGCAGCTGATCCCGGCGACGGCCTCGCGCTTCGGCGTCAGCGATCCCTTCGATCCGGGCCAGAACATCCGCGGCGGCGTGCAGTACCTGGCCTGGCTGATGAAGCGTTACCGCTCGGACCTGACGCTGGTCGCCGCAGCCTATAACGCGGGCGAAGGTGCGGTGGATCGTTACAACGGCGTGCCGCCCTACAACGAGACGCGCCGTTATGTCGAGCGCGTGGGCCAACTCGCCCAACGCTACCGCGAAGCGCCCGCCACGCCCTGACCGGGCCGGCGCCGCCCGTGGCCGGACGAGCCGCTCCGTTGTCGCCCGCCGGGCGCGCCGCTACAATTGCGCGTTGATTTTGCCGGGCATGCCTTTGCCCGTCTCAGGGAATTCACAGTTAAGTCTTCGGAGAGCCGAATGGCCAACGATGAGGTCAACCCGGGTCGCCGCCGCTTCCTGACCACTACGACCGCCGTGGTCGGTGCGGTCGGTGTTGGCTTCGCGGCCGTTCCGTTCGTCACGTCATGGAAACCCAGTGCCCGCGCCCAGGTGGCCGGCGCACCGGTGGAAGTGGACATCAGCAAGCTCGAGCCGGGCATGCGCATCATCCAGCAGTGGCGCGGCAAGCCGGTCTGGATCTTCAAGCGCACCCCCGAGCAGCTGTCGGCCCTGCAAGCCCTGGATGGCCGCCTGCGCGATCCGAAGTCGGACAACGCCGACCAGACGCCGGGCTTCGCCAAGAACGAAGGCCGTTCGATCAAGCCGGAGATCGCCGTGCTCGTCGGTATCTGCACGCACCTCGGTTGCTCGCCGCTGTACGTGCCCGAGCTCGTGCCGCAGGCCTATGACGCCGAGTGGAAGGGCGGCTTCTACTGCCCCTGCCACCAGTCGCGCTTCGATCTCGCCGGCCGCGTGTTCCAGGGCGTGCCCGCGCCTTCGAACCTGGAAGTGCCGCCTTACCATTTCATCGACGACAACCACATCATGGTCGGCGTCGCGCCTGAGGGGGCCGCCTGATGAACGCCATCGACCGTGCCGTCAACGGCGTGATGGGGTGGTTCAACGACCGCGCCCCGGGGTTCATGCCCTTCTACAAGAAGCACATGACGGAGTACTACGCTCCGAAGAACTTCAACCTCTGGTACTACTTCGGTTCGCTGGCGATGGTCGTGCTGGCCAACCAGATCGTCACCGGCATCTTCCTGACGATGCATTACAAGCCGGATGCGTCCTTGACGGCGGCTGGCATCCCGCGCGCGTTCGAGAGCGTCGAATACATCATGCGCGACGTGGCGGGCGGCAACCTGATCCGCTACATGCACTCGACCGGCGCCTCGCTGTTCTTCGTCGTCGTCTACCTGCACATGTTCCGCGGCCTGATCTACGGCTCGTACCAGAAGCCGCGCGAACTGGTCTGGGTGATCGGCATGCTGATCTTCCTTACGCTGATGGCCGAGGCCTTCATGGGCTACGTGCTGCCGTGGGGCCAGATGAGCTACTGGGGCGCGCAGGTGATCATCAACCTGTTCGGCGCCATCCCGTTGATCGGCGGCGACCTGACCGAATGGATCCGCGGCGACTACCTGGTCTCCGACGCCACGCTCAACCGATTCTTCGCCCTGCACGTCATCGCCCTGCCGCTGGTCATCCTGCTGCTGGTGGTCCTGCACCTGGGCGCGCTGCACGAAGTCGGCTCGAACAACCCGGATGGCGTGGACATCAAGAAGAAGAAGGATCCGGTCACCAAGATCCCGCTCGACGGCATCGCTTTCCATCCGTATTACACGATCGGCAAGGATCTGTTCGGCGTCGGCTTCTTCCTGACGACTGCCGCCTTCATCATGTTCTTCGCGCCGACTTTCGGTGGCCTGTTCCTCGAGCACGACAACTTCGTGCCGGCCAACCCGCTGGTCACGCCAGAGCACATCAAGCCGGTCTGGTACTTCACGCCCTACTACGCGATGTTGCGCGCGGTTCCCGACAAACTACTCGGCGTCATCACGATGGGCGCGGCGACGATGATCCTGTTCGGCCTGCCCTGGTTCGACCGCAGCCCGGTGAAGTCGATCCGTTATCGCCCGATGCTGCACAAGATGCTGATCGCGCTGTTCTGCGTCGCCTTCCTGACCCTGGGTTACCTCGGCATGCAGGCGGGCAGCACGGCCCAGACTTGGCTGGCGCGCGGCCTGACGCTGTTCTACTTCGGTTTCTTCATCTTCATGCCGTTCTGGAGCCGCATGGGCTCGTTCAAGACGGTGCCTGAGCGGGTGACCATGCATGATTAAGTCCAGACTGTTCGCACTCGCCCTGCTGCTCGCGCCCGCGCTGGCTGCCGCCTCCGGCGGCGAGTCGGCGATGGAGTCCTCGCAGATCGACCTCACCGACAAGGCCTCGCTGCAGCGCGGCGCCAGCCTCTACATGAGCTATTGCTCGGGCTGCCACGCGCTGGGCTTCCACCGTTATTCGCGCACGGCCGAGGACCTCGGTCTGACGAAAGAGCAGGTGGAGCAGAACCTGATCTATGGGGACGCCAAGATCGGCGAGAACATCCGCACCGGCGTGAACGCCGACGACGGCCTGGCCTGGTTCGGCAAGGCGCCGCCGGACCTGAGCGTGATCGCCCGTGCCAAGGCGCAGGGACCGGACTGGGTCTACAACTACCTCAAGAGCTTCTACATCGACGAATCCCGCCCGTTGGGCTGGAACAACACCGTTTTCCCGGGCGCGTCGATGCCGCATGTGCTGTGGGAGCTGCAGGGCATCCAGCATCCGGTGACCGAGGCCAAGCACAAGAACGCCGCGGGTGAAGACGAGGCCTGCCACAAGGGCGAATACCAGGGCCGCTGCATCACTGGGTTCGAGATTCCGGTGAAGGGCCGCCAGACCCCTGAGGAATTCGACCGGACGGCGCGCGACATCACGGCCTTCCTGGCGTACGTGGGCGAGCCCGGCGCGGTGAAGCGCGAATCGGTCGGCGTCTGGGCCGTTCTGTTCCTGGCTTTCTTCACTTTCCTGGCCTATCTGGTCAAGGTGGAGTACTGGCGCGACGTGCACTGAGGCGAGTTCCGTCACGTTTTGCCGAAAAGGCCGCCTTGGGGCGGCCTTTTTGCTGGCTCCAGGTCTTGCGAAAAAACGGCGGGCCGGGCAGGTTTACGGTTGGATGACCGCCGGCAGGGGCCGGCGGCAGCCCGATCGAGGATTCGCCGATGGCCGCAAGTCCGCGGATGCGCAACGCCCTGACCCTGTTCTCCGCACCGGATTGCGTGGTCTGCCACCGGGTCCGGCTGGTCCTGGCGGCCAAGGGCGTGAGCTACGAGCTGGTGCCGGTCGATCCGGCCAAGCCGCCGGAAGATCTGCTCGATCTCAATCCCTACCATTCCGTGCCGACCCTGGTCGATCGCGATCTGGTGCTCTATTCCGCGTCCGTCGTCAGCGAGTATCTGGACGAACGTTATCCCCATCCCCCGCTGATGCCGGTCGATCCGCTGTCGCGGGCGCGCCTGCGCCTGGCGATGCTGCAGATCGAGAAGAACTGGGTCCCGCAGGTGCAGGCCATCCAGAGCGGAAACAAGGTGCAGGCCGAAGCGGGAAGGAAGGCGTTGCGGGAGCTGCTGCTCGGCTCGCTGCCCTTGTTCAAGGCCGCGAAGTTCTTCCTTAACCCGGAAATGAGCTTGGCCGACTGCGCGATGGCTCCGATCATCTATCGCCTGCCTTCCCTCGGCGTCGTGCTGCCGAAGGAAGCCAAGCTGATCGAGGACTACGGCATGCGCATCTTCCGCAATCCGGGCTTCGCGCGCAGCCTCACGCCGGAAGAAAGGCAGTTGCGCGATCTGCCGGCATGAGCGACGCGCAGGCCATGACCTCGAATCGCCCGTACTTGTTGCGGGCGTTGTACGAGTGGATCGCCGACAACGGCATGACGCCTTATTTGTTGGTCGATGCCAGCGTCGAGGGCGTGCAGGTTCCCGCGGCGGCCATCAAGGAAGGACGCGTGGTGTTGAACATCGCGGCGCGCGCCGTCGCGCAGCTCGATCTCGGCAATCGCGAAGTGCGATTCCTGGCGCGCTTCGGCGGCGTCAGCCAGACGGTTTCCGTGCCCATCGTGGCGGTGCTGGCCATTTATGCCCAGGAAACAGGGCAGGGCATGATGCTGCCTGAGGATGGCGGCGTGATGCCGGAAGACGCTGCGGACGACACGCCGACGCCTCCGGGCGACGGCCCCAAGCGCGGCGGCCACCTGCGCATCGTCAAGTAGCCGGGCCGGTTCTGGTCGCCGTTCCGGCTCTCAAGCGTCCGGACCCACCAGCGCCGAAAGCCGCAATCCCAGCAAGGTGACGAGTCCGGCCTGGCGGTCGTCACCGCCATGCGAATACTCGAAGCGGTACTGCCGTTCCCAGGCCAGCCAGCCGGACTCGCCGCGGCGCAAACGCAGGCGAACCAGGTGGACGTTCTGGTCCAGCCACTGAACGCCCGCCCGCGCGCAGGATTGCCGGCCGAGGTCGGCGGCGCGTTCGGCCGCGCGTCGCCCGGAAGTCCAGAAAACAGCCGCCGGACCGACCAATAGCATCAGTAAAATGAGTTCTGGCATGCCCCAAGTCTGGGGGTGGGACGCATCGTCAGCAAGGCTGCCCCTTGCCGTGGTCCTGCGATTCATCGTTAGATACGCGGCAGCGCGAAGACGCGGAGGATGAATGAAGCTGGTATTTCCGAATGGCGAACACAGTCAGGTGCTGCTGAATCTGGGGGCGAACCGGATCGGCTCCGCGCCGGAGGGTGCCGTCGTTCTGACGCTTCCCGACATCAAGCCCGTGCACTGCGAGATCCATGTCACGCAGGCAGGCGCGAACTTGCAGGTTCCCGCCGGCGGCGGACCGGTGACGGTCAACAACAAGCCCGTCACCGACCTGATGGCCCTGCGCAGCGGCGATACGATCGGCATCGGCGCCGTGGTCGCGAAGTTCGCCATCGTCGAAGCGGCGAAGCGTTCCAGCGCGGCGCCTGTCGCTGGCCCGGACGAAGACTCCGGCGCGACGCGCGTGCGTGCGGCGATCCCCAAGTACCTGTTGCGCGGCGTTTCCGGCGCTGTCTTCAGCAAGATGTATCCGGTATCGGGACCGACCGTCATCGGCCGTGCGGCCGAATGCGATATTCCTGTCGCTGCCGACGAAATTTCCCGTCGCCATGCCTTGGTCAAGCCGACGCCGGATGGCGTGTCGGTCGAAGACCTCGGTTCATCCAACGGCACCTACATCAACGGCAAGCGCGTGCAGCAGGGATTCCTCAATCCTGGCGATGAACTGCGGCTCGACGCGGTGCGCTTCGTGCTCGTGGCGCCGGGCATCGAGATGGGCGCTGCCCAGGCGACGAAGCAGACGGCGAACCTCGCCGCGACGCCGAGGGCATCCGGCGGCGGTCAGGGCGCGATGATGAAGTGGGCCTTGATCATGATCACGATCGCCGCGCTCATCATGATCGGGCTGATGGTCTTGCGCGGCTGATACGCCGCCACCGGCGAGATACGGACGGCGGCCGTGGATTTCCCGGCTGCCGTTTTCTTTGCGCGATCACCCGCCGGGCGGCTCGCCCAGGCGCATCGACAGGTCGACCGCGCGCACATGCTTGGTCAACGCGCCGACCGAGACGAAATCGGCGCCGGTTTCGGCGATCTCCTTCAGCCGCGACAGGTCCACGCTGCCCGATACTTCGATCGGGATGCGTCCATCGGCGATGCGCACCGCTTCGCGCAGTTCCGCCAACGGGAAATCATCGACCAGGATGCGCGTGCAATCCGTCGCCAGCGCCTGCTGCAGTTCGTCGAGGTTCTCCACTTCGATGATCAGCGGCAGTTGCGGATAGCGAGCACGGGCCAAGGCCGCGGCATCGGCGATCGATCCGGCGGCGTGGATATGGTTTTCCTTCAGCATCACCGCATCGAACAAGCCGATGCGATGGTTGACGCCGCCTCCGACCCGCACGGCGTACTTCTGCGCGAGCCGCAGTCCGGGCAAGGTCTTGCGCGTGTCGAGCACGCGCGTTCGCGTGCCCTGTAGCGCGTCGGCGAACTCCGCCGTGCGCGTCGCCGTGCCGGACAACAACTGCAGGAAATTGAGCGCCGTGCGTTCGGCGCTGACCAGCGCGCGCGACCGGCCGGAGAAGACGCAGACGACGGTGCCAGCCCTCACGCGATCGCCTTCGGCGACCCGCCATTCGATGCGTACGTCGGGATCGAGCTGGCGAAAGCACTCGTCGAACCAGGGGCGGCCGGCGATCACGGCCGCTTCCTTCGCGAGGATATAGCCCGCTTCCGGCACATCCGCCAGCAAGGCCGCGGTAACATCGCCGGCGCCGATATCCTCGGCGAGCGCGCGCCGCACGTCCTCGGCGATGCTCGCGGCAGGCGGCGGAGCGAAAGCCGACGTCAAAGCGGGAAGTCCGGCACGGCGGCCGTGGCGATGCCTTCGTCGGCCAGCAGAACCGGGATGCCATCGTCGACGCGATAGATGATTCGGCGGTCGCGGGTGATCAAGCCTTCGGTCAGCATCTGATCCTGTTTGCTGCCGTCCAATCGCATCACATGTCCCTGCGTGATGGCCTGGTTCAAGGCCTGCAGTTCGGCGCGATCCAGCAGGGCCAGTGGCTGCTTGCTGGCCGGACAACAGAGGATGTCGAGCAACTTGCGATCCATGGGTCGTACCGCCGGGAACTTGCGTCTAGAATACCTTTTTGAGCCAAGGCCCTGCCATGAGCGAGAAGCCGGTGCCGCCCCTGGTGGGCGTCGTGATGGGATCCCGCAGCGACTGGGAGACGATGCAGCACGCGGTCGCCCGGCTCGAATCGTTAGGCGTTCCGCACGAAGTGCAGGTCGTTTCCGCCCACCGCACGCCGGACCTGTTGTTCCGCTACGCCGAGACGGCGCAATCGCGCGGTCTGCGCGCGATCATCGCCGGCGCCGGCGGCGCGGCCCATTTGCCGGGCATGCTGGCGGCCAAGACCGCCGTTCCGGTGTTGGGCGTTCCGGTGCAGAGCAAGGCGCTCAACGGCATGGACTCGCTGCTGTCGATCGCGCAAATGCCGGCCGGCATTCCCGTCGCGACCTTCGCGATTGGCAACGCCGGTGCGGCGAACGCCGGCCTGTTTGCCGCAGCGATGCTGGCCCACGAACATCCGGCCATCGGCAAGGCGCTCGCCAGTTTTCGCGAAACGCAGACGCAGGACGTGCTCGCCAAGCCCGATCCGAGGCAGGAATGACCACGGTCGGCATTCTCGGCGGCGGGCAGTTGGCCCGCATGCTTGCGCTTTCGGGCGCGCCGCTGGGCCTGCGTTTCCTCGTGCTCGATTCCACCATCGACGCCTGCGCCGGACAGTTCGTGCCGATGGTGGTCGGCGATTATCGCGACGAGACGGTGCTGGCCGAATTCGCTGGCCGGGTCGACGTCGCCACCTTCGACTTCGAGAACGTACCGGCCGAGAGCGCGCAATGGTTGGCCGAGCGCGTTCCCGTGTTTCCCAATCCTCGCGCGCTCGCCGTCGCCCAGGATCGCCTGGCCGAGAAGAGTCTGTTCCGCAAACTCGGCATCCCGGTGCCTGCCTTCGCCGACATCGCCACGCGCGAAAGCCTCGATCGCGCGGTCGCCGAGCTCGGCTTGCCCTGCATCTTGAAGACGCGGCGGCTCGGCTACGACGGCAAGGGGCAGTTCCGCATCAAGACCAGTGCGGACGCCGATGCCGCCTGGGATGCGCTCGGTGCGCAGGCCACGACGGTCGGTCTGATCCTGGAAGCCTTCGTGCCGTTCCAGCGCGAGATTTCGGTCGTTGCCGTGCGAGGCCGCGACGGCGAGTTCCGCGCCTGGCCGTTGACAGAGAATTGGCATGTGGACGGCATCCTGTCGGCCAGCCTGGCGCCGGCGACGTTGCCGCCCGCGTTGGCGGAGAAGGCCATCGCTCACGCGCGCTCCATCGCCGAAGCGTTGGACTATGTCGGCGTGTTCGCACTGGAGCTGTTCCTGAAGGACGGCGAGCTGCTGGCCAACGAGATGGCGCCGCGCGTGCACAACTCCGGCCACTGGACGATCGAGGGCGCCGAGACCTCGCAGTTCCAGAACCACCTTCGCGCCGTGCTGGGTTTGCCGCTCGGCGATACGCGCATGCTCGGCCACGCCTGCATGCTGAACTGGATCGGCAGCGTGCCGTCGGCGAATCCGGTGCTGGCGAACGCCAGCGGACACTGGCACGACTACGGCAAGAGCTCTCGCGCAGGCCGCAAGGTCGGTCATGCGACCTTGCGCGCGGAAGATGCCGGCGAACTGGCGTTGGCGCTGGAGAGCGTCGGTCGCTCGCTCGGTCGCGAATCGCAGGTCGCGCCGGTCATCGAGCGCTTGCGGGCCTGACTTCGCCCCTCCGTTTTTCGACGGCGGCACCAAGAAAAACGGCCGGAGATCGTCCGGCCGTTCCTCGTCGCGCTGCGGTGTCGCTCAGTTCATTTGCGATGCGACGTAGTCCCAGTTGACCAGGTTCCAGAACGCTTCGACGTACTTCGCGCGCGCATTGCGGTAATCGATGTAGTAGGCGTGTTCCCAGACGTCGCAGGTCAGCAGCGCCTTGTCGGTGCCGGTCAGCGGCGTGGCGGCATTCGGCGTGCTCACCAGGGCCAGCGATCCGTCCTGGCGTTGCACCAGCCAGGCCCAGCCCGAACCGAAGGTCGTCAGCGCGGTATTGGTGAATTGTTCCTTGAACGCGGTGAAGCTGCCGAAGGCGGCATTGATCGCATCGCCGAGCTTGCCGCCGGGTTCGCCGCCGCCATTGGGCGCGAGGCAGTTCCAGTAGAAGGTGTGGTTCCAGACCTGCGCGGCGTTGTTGAACATGCCGCCCTGGGCCTTGCGGATGATCGCTTCGAGGTCGAGGTTGTCGAACTCGGTGCCCTTGATCTGGTTGTTGAGGTTGGTGACGTAGGTCTGGTGATGCTTGCCGTAGTGGAAGTCGATGGTCTCGGCCGAAATATGCGGGGCAAGGGCGGTGCGGTCGTAGGGCAGGGCGGGCAGTTCGATGGCCATCGGGCTTCTCCAGCAGGGAGTGGCGGGTGAAGCTATAATTTTACCCTTATTCCCTGAACAAGATGCCGCTCTCCCGATCGGGCGGGCGGATGGAGAAAGCAATGGCGAGCAATCCGGTCATGGACCGCATCAAGTCCGAAGTCGAAGGCCACCCGATCGTGCTTTTCATGAAAGGCACGCCGCAGTTCCCGATGTGCGGGTTCTCCAGTCGCGCCAGCCAGGCGCTGAAATCGGCCGGCGCTTCGTCCTTCCACAGCATCAATGTGCTCGAGGAGCCCGAGATCCGCGCCAACCTGCCGCGTTATTCCGACTGGCCGACCTTCCCGCAGCTTTTCATCAACGGCGAGTTGATCGGCGGCTGCGACATCACGGTCGAACTGTTCGAAAGCGGCGAGCTCGCGCGCATGGTCGGCGAAGCGCAAAAAGCGGCATGAGCCCCATGCCAGCGCCCGCGGCCGACGCATTGGCCGGGCGCAACATCCTGATTACCGGCGCCTACGGCGGACTCGGCGAAGCCGCCGCCAGGGCCTGCGGCCAGGCAGGCGCCACCCTCATCCTGCTCGGGCGCAAGGTGCCCAAGCTCAGTCGCGTCTACGACGCGGTGAAGGCGATCGGTCCCGAACCGCTGTTGTATCCGTTGGACATGGCCGGCGCCGATCCCGCCGACTACGAGACGATGGCCGACCGGATCGGTGCCGAACTCGGCGGCCTGCACGGCATCCTGCATTGCGCGACGGAGTTCCCAGGCCTGGCGCCATTGGAAAGCACGCCGCCAGCGGATTTCGTGCGGCAGATCCACGTCAACCTCAGTGCGGCGTGGCTGATGACGCAGGCATGCCTGCCGGTGCTGCGTCGTTCGGGCGACAGCGCCGTGGTCTTCGTCGGAGACGATCTGTCGCGCGTGAACCGCGCCTATTGGGGCGCCTATGGCGTCGCCAAGGCAGGGTTGCAGGCACTGACGCGACTGCTGCACGAGGAGACCGAGAACGGGCCGGTACGCGTGAGCATGCTCGAGCCCGGACCGATGCGCAGCGCCGTGCGCAATCGCGCCTACGTGGAGGAGGCCGCGACCCTTTGCCCGCCGCCCACGCGCTATGCGCCGGCCTGCGTGCACCTGTTGTCGCCCGCCGGTATCGCGCAACGCGGCCAGGTCTACGCGCCCCGCCAGGACTGAGCGCGGCCGTCGCGCCGGTTCGACAGCACGCCCGCGAACGGAAACAATGGGGCGGCCCGACTTGCGCCGACCGTCATGACCACGCTTTCCGCCGCCCTGCTGCTGTTCCTGATCCTGGACCCGCTGGGCAATATCCCGGTCTTCCTCAGCCTGCTCAAACCGCTGCCGGGCGGGCGACGCCGCATCGTGCTCGCGCGCGAGCTGTTGATCGCCCTGGCGGTGCTTTTCGGCTTTCTCTGGGGCGGCCAGTACGTGCTGGAAGCGATGCACCTGCGCCAGGAGTCGGTCTCGATCGCCGGCGGCATCGTGCTGTTCCTGATCGGCCTGAAGATGATCTTCCCTTCGCCCGAGGGCATGTTCGGGGAAACGGGCGAAGGCGAGCCCTTCATCGTGCCGATGGCGATTCCGCTGGTCGCCGGTCCCTCCGGCATGGCCTCGGTGATGCTGCTCGGTAGCCAGGAGCCCGACCGCATGGGGGACTGGAGCCTGGCCCTTTTGATCGCCTGGGCGGGGACGGCCGCCATCCTGTTTTCGGCGACTTCGCTGTACCGCCTGCTGGGCCAGCGCGTCCTCGTCGCGATCGAGCGCCTGATGGGCATGCTTCTGGTGGCGATCTCCGTACAAATGCTGTTGGACGGCGTCAAAACCTACCTGAACACGTAGCCGGAGCCGCAATGGCCGGGCCCGATCCGGAGGGGGCGTCGGCGGGCGCATTCAGCCAGCAATGTGAACCGTTTGGCAGGCCTGATGACAGCCTCCGCAAACCGTCACCCCGCTGTCATCCGTACGACCTAGCATGTTAATCTCTTGTTATTGCTCGGAAGCCCGGAAGGCTCACTGAGCAAGCGATGGGGTGTTGCCCGCAGCCATTCTCCGGGCATCAAAATCCAGCAGCAGGATGCTGCGCCGACATTCACCACTCAGGGTTCACATCATGATCAATCGCAATCGGGTACGGCTCTCGAAGCTTTCCCTTGGCCTCGCGATCGCGCTCGCCGCTGCCCCGGCTTTCGCGCAGAGCACCTCGTCCGCCGTCGGCGGTCGCATCACCGACGCAAGCGGTCAGCCGGTCTCCGGCGCGCAAGTCACCATCGTGCACACCGACTCCGGTACGACCAGCCAGGTCACCACCGGCAGCGACGGTCGCTACGTCTCGCGCGGCCTGCGCGTGGGCGGCCCGTACACGATCACCATCTCGAAGGACGGTCGTACCGAGAAGCGCGAAGGCGTCTACCTGCAGCTGGCTGAAAGCAACAATGTCGACGCCGTGATGGGCGCCGCCGCCAACATCGCCACCGTCGAAGTGACGGGCACCGGCGCGATCAGCGTTTTCAGCGCGACCAAGATGGGTTCGGGCACCAACGTCGACCAGGAAACGCTGAAGGCGCTGCCCTCGGTCAACGGCAACATCCAGGACTTCATGCGCCTCGACCCGCGCGTGGCCTTCACCGATCGCGCGTCCGGCAGCATCAGCGCCGGCGGCATGAACCCGCGCTTCAACAAGATCACCATCGACGGCGTCTCCGCCAGCGATACCTTCGGTCTGGAAGGCAACAACATGCCGACCCAGCGCCAGCCGGTGTCGTTGCAGGCGATCGAAGCCATCGACATCAACCTGTCGAACTACGACGTGACCATGTCCGGCGCTGCCGGCGCCCAGGTCAACGCGGTCACCAAGTCCGGTACCAACCAGTTCCATGGTTCGGTGTACGGCATGTATCGCGACGGCGACTGGTTCGGCGACTATCCGGCGCGCGCCGCCGGTTCCACCATCGACGTGACCGGTCTGCCCTTCGACGAATTCGAGAAGGACACCACCTGGGGCTTCACCTTCGGTGGCCCGCTGGTCAAGGACACGCTGTTCTTCTTCGTCAACTACGAAAAGCTGAAGACGACCGAAATCGGCACGGCCGGCGGCAAGGGCCTGGGCACGAACCCGCTGGTGGCCGGTGGCGACTTCGACGCCGACGACGTGCAGCAGGCGATCGACATCGCCAAGAACGTCTGGGGCATCGACGCGGGCGGCCTGGTCGGTGGCGACACCGAACTGGAAGAGTATGCGCTCAAGCTCGACTGGAACATCAACGACAATCACCGCGCCAGCCTGCGCTACAGCAAGCTTGAGCAGACCCGCGTGCGTCCGGAAGCCTCCACGGCCAGCGCGCTCTCGCTGAGCTCGAACTGGTACAACCACGAGAAGACCGTCGAAAGCTACGTGGCCCAGCTGTTCAGCGACTGGTCCGAGAACTTCAGCACCGAGTTCAAGGTGTCCTTCCGCGATTACGACGCCATCCGCGTCAATCCGACCACCGCGCCGACGATCCAGATCTACTTCGACGACGGCAACAACAGCAACGCTCCCAGCGCCGGCGATTTCATCCGCATGGGCACCGAGCGCAGCTCGATGGGCAACACCCTGCTGACCGAAACCTGGAACTACTTCGGATCGGGCACCTGGCACCTCGGCGACCATGACCTGAAGTTCGGCGCCGAGTACAGCGACAACGACATCTACAACTACTTCCTGCAGGACTCGTGGGGCAACTACAGCTTCTACGGCCTGACCAACTTCCAGAACGGCATTTACTTCGACTACGACCTCCAGTACCAGACCTCCGCGGACTCGGTGCCGGCGATCTATTCGAACCGCAACCTCGGCCTGTTCCTGCAGGACACCTGGTACGTCAACAGCAACCTGACGCTGACCTTCGGCCTGCGCGGCGACAAGCCGAGCACCAGCCCGCAGCCGCCGTACAACGCGACGTTCGCGGCGCCGCAGACCATCAACCCGAACACCGGCGCCTGGACGGGCGGCTTCGGCTACGACAACTCGGTGACGTTCAACGGCGACTTCCTGATCCAGCCGCGCTTCGGCTTCAACTACACCTTCGACACGCAGCGCCAGATGCAGCTGCGTGGCGGTATCGGCCTGTTCCAGGGCGATGCGCCGCAGGTGTGGGTGAGCAACTCCTACCAGAGCAACGGCCTCAACTACATCGCCTATTCGAACTATCGCCACTGCCTGTGGAACAACAGCGCTCCGGGCCAGAGCGAAGGTTCGCGTAACGCGACCTGCCTCAACAGCATCTTCAACCCGGACGGCCTGAACCCGACCGTGCCGCCGTCGGCGACCGCCAACCGCAACGTCAACGTGATGGATCCGGACTTCGAGATGCCCTCCGTGTGGAAGGCCAACCTCGCGTTCGATACCGAGACCGGCTGGATGGATACCGTGTTCAGCGCGGAAATCCTGCTCACCGACATCAACAAGGGCCTGTTCTACCGCAGCCTCAACGTCGGTCCGGGCTTCGATGGCCCCGATGGCCGCCGTCTGTACTGGAATCCGAACAGCCCGCGTCCGTTCGGCAACACCGCCTCGGGCAACACGGCGACCAACCCGGCGCGCTACAACAACAACAGCACGTTCGGCGACGTCTACCTGATCACGAACACCGACAAGGGCAGCAGCCGCCAGTTCACGCTGTCGTTGGCGCGTCCGTTCGCCGCCGATCGCGACTGGTCCTGGAGCATCGCCTACACCTACACCAATGCTTCGGAAGTCGCTTCGCTGACCAGCTCGACCGCCGGCTCCGGCTACGGTTCGCAGCTTAGCTTCAACATCGACGACGATCTGGCCAACACCGCGCGTTACGAGATCAAGGATCGCTTCACTGCTTCGCTGGATTGGAAGCATGCCTTCTTCGGCGACTACGAAACCCGCGTGGGCCTGGTGTACGAAGGCCGCAGCGGTCGTCCGTTCAGCTACATCTTCAACAACGACGCGAACGGCGACAACCGCACCTTCAACGACCTGTTCTACGTTCCGTCCGGTCCGGGCGACGTGCTGTTCGGTTCGCTCAACGCGACCACCGGCGCGTTCACCGCCAACCCGACCATGGAAGCCGCGTTCTGGGCCTGGCTCGACACGCAGGAGCACCTGAATGCGTACGCCGGCAGCTATGCGCCGGAGAACGACTTCCGCGCCGGCTGGGTCAACACCTTCGACCTGCGCATCAGCCAGGAACTGCCGGGCTTCATGAAGGGCCACAAGTCGCAGATCTGGGTGGACATCCAGAACATCGGCAACATGATCGACAAGGACTGGGGCAACATCATCGACTACGGCTTCAACGCCAACGTCGCGGTCGCCAGCCTCGTCGGCATCTGCCGCGTGAACTGCCCGGCCGGCATGACCGGCAAGTACGTGTACGGCTACCGCTCCGGCACCGAGTTCGGCCAGGCCACCGCGCTGGGCCTGCCGACCAATGCCGACGGTCAGACCAACGGCATCTCGCAGTGGTCCGTGCAGGTCGGTTTCAAGTACGAGTTCTGATCCACGCGACAAGCAGTATCGGGAACGGCCGGTGGCGACACCGGCCGTTTTCTTTTGCGCGGCCGTTGCCGAAGCCTGGGCGGTGCTAGAGTGTCAGGTCCACACGAGCAAGCGACTGAAGAACACGATGGAAGGCAATACCCCCGCGGCACCCACGGTCAACGCCCGCATTTCTCCGCGCGGCGGTCTCGACATCCTTTCCCGGCAGGAAATCGCCCGGTTGCGCGACGCGTCGGTCGGCGGCCTGCACGAACTGCTGCGTCGCTGCGCCTTGGCCGTGCTGACCACCGGCAGCGACTCGGACGATCCGCGGGCGGCGCAGATCCGCTTCCCCGAATTCGACATCCAGGTCCTGCAGCAGGACCGCGGCATCAAGATCGAACTCAAGCATGCGCCGGCGACGGCCTTCGTCGATGGCGAGATCATCCGCGGCGTCGCCGACCTGTTGTTCGCGGTCGTGCGCGACATCGCCTATACGGCGACCGAAATCAACGAAGGCGGCAAGTTCGACCTGAACACCAGCCCCGGCATCACCGGCGCCGTTTTCGAGATCCTGCGCAACGCGCGCGTGCTGCGCCCGCACACCGACCCGAACCTGGTGGTGTGCTGGGGCGGCCATTCGATCGGCCGCGAGGAATACCTGTACACCAAGCGCGTCGGCTATGAACTGGGCCTGCGTCGCCTCGATATCTGCACCGGTTGCGGACCGGGCGCGATGAAGGGGCCGATGAAAGGCGCGACGATCGCGCACGCCAAGCAGCGGCGCAATTCCAATCGTTACATCGGTATCACCGAACCCGGCATCATCGCGGCCGAGTCGCCGAACCCGATCGTCAACCACCTGGTGATCATGCCGGACATCGAGAAGCGCCTCGAAGCCTTCGTGCGCCTCGGCCACGGCATCATCGTGTTCCCGGGCGGCGTCGGAACCGCCGAGGAAATCCTCTACCTGCTCGGCCTGTTGCTGCATCCCGACAATGCCCACCTGCCGTTCCCGCTGGTGCTGACCGGGCCGCGCGAATCGGCCGCGTACTTCGAGCAGATCGACCAGTTCCTGCGCCTGACCCTGGGCGACAGCGCGACCTCGCGCTACCGCATCATCGTCGACGATCCCAGCGAAGTGGCGCGGGCGATGGTGCAGGGGCTGAAGAAGGTGCGCGAGCACCGGCTGGACGAGAAGGACGCGTTCTTCTTCAACTGGTCGCTGCGCATGTCGCCGGAGTTCCAGCAGCCGTTCCACCCGACCCATGCGGCGATGTCCGGCCTGAACCTTCACCGCGACCAGCCGACCCACATGCTGGCCGCCAACCTGCGTCGCGCCTTTTCCGGCATCGTCGCCGGCAACGTGAAGGAGGAGGGCATGCGGGCCATCGAACAGCATGGTCCGTTCGAGATCCACGGGGACAGCGAAATCATGCAATCGCTGGACGCGTTGCTGCGGGCTTTCGTTGCCCAGCGCCGCATGAAGATCGCCGGCGAATACCGTCCCTGCTATCGCGTCATCACCTGAGCGGGCGATTTCGCCGAGGAAAAGAAAAAGGGCTTGCGATCGCTCGCAAGCCCTTGATTTCATTTGGCGCCCGAAGTTGGACTCGAACCAACGACCCCCTGATTAACAGTCAAGTGCTCTAACCGGCTGAGCTATTCGGGCGGGGCGCGTATTGTGCCCGCGGCGTCTTTTCCGCGCAAGCCGAAACGACCCGTCCGGCCACGCGTCGGGCCGTTCGTCCTGCCCCCGGAGCCGCTCGTCCTGCCGCAGCTTGCGGTGGCGGAGGCCGCTCGGAAGAATGCGGACTGGATCATCAGGACCCCCGCGCATGACCCTGTCCCGCCCTTCCGGCTTCACCCTGATCGAGTTGATGGTCACGGTAGCCATCGTCTCGATCCTGCTGATCGTGGCAGTACCGAGTTTCCAGACGGTGATGAACTCGAACCGGCTGACCACGGCGGCGAACGAATTCGTTGGCGCGGTGCAGTTGGGCCGGGCCGAAGCCATCCGCAACAACCGGCGGGTGGTGCTGTGCCTGAGCACCAACCCCAACGCCGCCGCTGCCTCCGTCGCCTGCGCGGCCGACAACTCCACCAACGCCACGGGCTGGATCGTCTTCGTCGACACCAACACCAACGGCGCCTACAACAACGGCACCGATCGCCTGCTGCGTGTCGCCGCGCCGGCGGCTGGCGTGCGCATCCTCGGCAGCAGCAATCTCGCCGGCAAGGTGCGTATCGACTTCCGCTCCGACGGCCTGGCGCGGCGCTCGACCGGTACGGTGCTGAGCGGCACGGTGAGCATGTGTCTGCCTACCGGCCGCCCGGCCGAGAACGTCCGCAACGTGAACATCCGTGGCGGCGGCGTCGTCGTGACGCGCGCCGACGGCAACAAACTTTGCGCCGAGCCGGGGAACGCACTATGAAGTCTTCAGCCAGAATGCGCCGCGCCCCTGCGTTCCGTTCCATGGCCGGCGTCAGCATGATCGAAGTGCTGGTGGCGGTGCTGATCCTCGTCTTCGGCGTGCTGGGCGTCGCTGCGCTGCAGATGACCGCGCTACGCAACAGCCAGAGCGCGATGCAGCACAGCCAGGGCGTGGCGTTGACCTACGCGATGATCGACCGGATGCGTGCCGACGCGCTGCAGGCCAGGATCGGCAGCTACAACCTCGGCAACCTCGGCTCCGACCTGGGCGGTACCGGCACGACGGTGTGGACCTGCGCGCTGCCCGACAACGGCACGGCGCTTCCGGTTGCGGAGCGGCGCGAGTGGATGGAGCAGGTGCGCGGCCCTGGCGGTCTTGAGCCGAACGCCTGCGTCATCATCGACTGCGACGACGCCAATTGCGCTGTCGGCGTGCGCTGGGACGACACCCGCGGTACGCAGGGCAACGCCAATCAACGCATCATCACGAGGACCCGCCTATGAAGCGCGCCCATCCCCGCCTGCGGACGAACCTGGGCGTATCGCTGGTCGAACTGATGATTTCCATGGTGCTGGGCCTGATCGTGGCCGGCGCCGCCGTCGCCATGTTCGCCACCAACCGCGTGACCTACTCGGCCTCGGAGAACATGGGCCGCATCCAGGAAGCGGGGCGCGCTGCGTTCGAGCTGATGGCGCGCGACGTTCGCGAAGCCGGCGGCAATCCCTGCGATGCCAACTTGCCGCTCAGCAACGGCCTGAACTCGCCCACCGGCAACTGGTGGAAGAACTGGAACAACGGCCTCATCGGCTATGCGGGAACGACGGCATTTCCCGACGTGGCTTTCGGCACTACAGCCGGTGCGCGCGTCTCCGGCACCGAGGCGATCGAGGTCAAGTACGGCGAGCTGCCTTCTACGGTCAACACGACGGCCAACTTGTCCGACGCCAATCTCAATCAGCCGATTCCGGTACGCACCGTCACGGGCTTGACGACAAACGACTTGCTGATCGCCTGCGACTATCGCGGGGCGACGGTCTTCCAGGCCACCAGCTTCGTCGGAAATACCATCCTGCATGCGTCAGGCGCGGGCACGGGCGGCTCTCCGGGAAATGCCAGCGCGACGCTGCTGCTCGGCCCGCATGGCAACGACAAGGACGGTGTGGCGATGCCGGGACTGGCGATCAACGGCATGGTGTCCAAGCTCAAGGCCTCGCGTTGGTACATCGGCTGCAATGGTCGCGCCGATTGCGCCGAGCCGGTCGGACGCTCGCTCTATCAGAGCAGTCTGGTGAACAACGCGGGCACGTTCAGCGTGGTCAACGACGAAATCGCCAATGGCGTGTCGAACATGACCATGCGTTATCTCGCATCGGGTGGCACGAACTACACCACGTCCGCCGGCGTGACGAACTGGGGCGCCGTCGGCGCCATCAAGGTCACCCTGACGATTTCCGCGCCCGACCGTGGCGGCAGTACCGACAGCAACGCCGCCATCTCGCGCACGGTGCAGCACGTGATCAGCCTCAGGAACAATCTGCTATGAAACCTACGAAATTCTCGCCGCGCGGCGAACGGGGCGTGACGCTGGTCGTCGTCCTGATCCTGCTGGTGCTGTTGACGCTGCTGGCATTGACCAGCTTGCGCGGCACCTTGCTGGAGCAATACATGAGCACCAGCCAGATGGACCGTAGCCTGAGCTTCCAGGCCGCCGAAGCGGCCCTGCGCGAGGGCGAGACGCTGGCCTCGACCAAGCCGGTCGTGCCGACGGCCGGCAATCCCTGCAGCAACGGCTTGTGCCCGGCGCCGGTCGCTGCCGCGACGCCGCGTTGGCTGGACACGGACGCGAACTGGAACACCTGGTCGCGTGCCGCCACCACCGTATTCACCGGCTCTGGCGTTGCCTCGCAGCCGCGATTCATCGTCGAGGAAATGGCGGTGGACGCCGTGCCCGGTTCCAACTGCACCACGTCCGGCGACGTTTCCCCCGACGCCGCCTGCACCAACTGGGAAAGCCGTTATCGCATCACGGCCCGCTCCGGCATCACTGCCGGTCGCTCGGAAGTGATCCTGCAATCCAACATCGCCGTGCCCTGAGCAGGGAACCCCCATGAATACGTCTCGCAATCAGTCTTCCCTCGCCGCCCGCTTGCAGCGCCATTTCCGGCGCGCGAGCCCGATCGCCGCCGCTTTCGCCGCCACCTTGATTTCATTGCCGGGCGCGGCGGTCGATATCCCGAACACGCCCTTGCAATCGGGCGCGTCCTTCCCGGCGCCGAACATCATGTTCATCCTCGACGATTCGGGTTCGATGGACTTCACCTACATGCCGGACGCCCTGGCGTCCGTCGGTGGCGACAACAACGTGCGCAATGCCGCCTATCCGCACAACCCCATGGCCTACAACCCGGCCGTGACCTACAAGGCCTGGATCAAGGCCGACAATACGCGCTATACCACGGGCACCACCTACACCAGCGCGTGGGGCGACATCAGCAATCTGAGCAGCTCCACCAACCTGTCCAGCAGTGCGCAGTACTTTTATATCGCCAAGACCGGCGCTACGCCGCTGACGTCGCTGTCCTCCTACTGGCGCTACGAAATCGTTTCCGGTGGTAGCGATATCCGGAAGGGCGAGTACGGCACCGCCGTGGTGACCGTCACGACGCCGGCGGACGTGAACCTGGCGGGTTACAACCCCTTCAACGTGCCGGAAACGACAACCAACGTCGGCGGCAGCAACGATGTGGAGCTCAAGTACGACATCACGGTACCGACGCCCGCCGCGGGCCATAGTTGGGAATCGATGGTAGTCACCTTGACCGGCGGTACGCACGGCGACAACGGTTCGCACAACAACAACAACGGCGATGGCGCCAACCTGTACGTCCACACCGCCAGCGATGTGCGCGTCAACAACTATACCTGCCGATCCATCGGCGGCGGCAACGACGAGTCCTGCACCATCGATTCTCCGGATCCGGTGGGCGGCAACCACTACTGGATCGGCATCAACCGGGCGTCGAGCTTCGGCGGCGTGCAGTTGCGGGTCGTGTTCAAGTACAAGTACAACTACACCACCAATCGTTGCGACGGCGACGACGTTACCGGCAGCGCCTGGATCAACTGCGTTTCGGAACTGCCCTCGACCCGCAACCTGACGGACGAGAAGAACAACTACGCCACCTGGTACTCCTACCATCGTAGTCGCCTGAAGGTGGCGAAGGCCGGCGCCAGCGAAGCCTTCAGCCAGATCGGCACCAATGCGCGCATGGGCTTCGATACCATCTGGAACGACCCTGATGCGCATGACGACAGCGTCGCGACCAATGCCACCCCGGTCTATCCGATCCCGGTGGGATCCGACGGCGGTCTGTTCCGCAATACCACGACACCGACGGTATCCAACAACCGCACGACCTGGTTCAACTACCTGCACGGTGCAGTGGGCGACAACGGCACGCCGCTGAAGGGCGCCTTGCAACGCGCTGGCCGCTATTTCACTGATAGCGCCAATACGGGGCCTTGGGGTCCGGCGGCGCAAATCAGTTGCCGCCAGGCCTTCGCCATCCTGACGACCGACGGCTACTGGAACAACAACGCCGGTTATACGGCCATCGGCGATGCGGACAGCGACACGTCGACGTCCGAAAGCGTCAACCCGACCATCCCGAATCCCAGTGGCAGCAACTACAAGTACGCGCCGATCAATCCCTACAAGGACAATGTGTCGCCGACGCGCTTGGACACGCTGGCCGACGTCGCGATGTACTACTGGAAGCGCGACCTGATGTCGACGCTGACCAACGACGTGCCGGCCTCGGCGGCTGATCCGGCCTACTGGCAGCACATGGTCACCTTCGGCATCTCGATCGGCCTGCAGGGCAACCTGAACCCGAGCACCGATCTGCCCAGCATCACCAATGGCAGCGTGAAGTGGACGAACCCGCTCGATGCCGAGGATGACGACCGAATCGACGACCTCTGGCATGCATCCGTCAATGGCCACGGTAGCTTCGTCGCCGCCACCAGCCCGGCAGCCTTCGCCCAGGCGCTGCTCGACGCCCTGTCCTTGATCGCCGCGCGCCGCGGTTCGGGTTCGAACGTCGCGACCAACAGCACCTCGTTCCAGGACAATACCCGCGTGTTCCAGGCCCGTTACCTCACCGGTAACTGGACCGGCGAGTTGGCGGCCTATGCGGCCACGTCGGCCGGCGTGGCGGCCGAGCCGTCCTGGCAGGCGTCGCAAGGAATTCCCGCCTACGGCTCGCGCAAGGTTTTCACCTGGAACGGCACGGCGGGCGCGGCTTTCCCGACGGCGACGCAGCTGACCACGCTGGACCAGAGCGCGCGTCCGCTGTCCAGCGTCAACGGTACCGATAACGCCAACTACATCAAGGGTCAGAGTACGAAGGAACGCCGTTTTGACGGTGGTACCCTGCGCAGCCGCACGGTCACGATACGCTCCGGCGGCGCCGACATCGTAGCGGGTACGCCCATGGGCGACATCGTCAATTCCAGCCCGATCTACGTATCGGAACTGTCGACGATCTTCGTTGGCGCCAACGACGGCATGCTGCATGCCATCAATGCCGCCACCGGTGCCGAGCACTTCGCCTATATCCCGGCCGGCATCAACATGACGGCCCTGGGCGGCCTCAGCGACCCGCAGTACGCGCACGGTTATTTCGTCGACGGCCCGATCGCCGTGTCGACGACCAAGCAGACGCCCGGACACAACTACCTGGTCGGCGCGCTCGGCCGCGGCGGCAAGGGCGTGTATGGCCTGGAGGTTAAGACGCCGGCGTCTTTCGCAGCGACCGATGTGCTGTGGGAACGCACCACCGGCGCCAACATGGGCTATGTGCTGGGCGAGCCGCTGGTCGTGACCTTGAACGACGGCAGCAAGGGCGTCATCGTCAGCAACGGCATCAACAGCACCAACGGCAAAGCGGTGTTGTTCATCCTCAACATCGCCACCGGCGCCATCATCAAGGAAATCGATACCGGCGTTGCCGGCGACAATGGCCTGTTCGCGCCGCGCGGTTGGGACAACGACAACAACGGCACGGTGGACTATGTCTACGCCGGCGACCTGAAGGGCAATCTGTGGAAGTTCGACCTGACCAGCAACCTGACCACCAACTGGCAGATTGCGCTTAGCGGCAACCCGTTGTTCGTGGCCAAGGATGCGTCGAACGTTCGTCAGCCCATTACGGCCGGCCTGGCCTTGGCGCTTGAGCCCTTGAGCGGTCGTCGCTGGGTTTTCCTTGCGACCGGCCGTTTCCTGAGCACGACCGACATGTCCGACATGTCCGTGCAGAGCACCTACGGCATCATCGACGATGGCCTGGCGGATGTGGACAGCCGGACCGGCGTGGCCGCATTCGGTGAACTGGAAAAGCGCAGCATTCTGGTCGCGAGCCAGATCAGGCTCGACACCGACGGCGATGGCGATACCAACCAGCTGCCGGCGGGTACGGACAACCTGTTCCGGGATGTTCGCGGCTTCCAGCCGAACGCCACCCTGCCTGCTGGCAAGAAGGGTTGGTTCATCGACATGGTGAAACCGCCGACCCCGACGGCGGAGGGCGAGCGCACGGTCAGCAACCCGCGCGTGTTCGGCACGGTGCTGGTGACCGCCAGCCTGATCCCGCCGACCAACAACACCTGCGACGCAGGCGGTAACGGCTACATCAATGCGCTCGATGCTTTCACCGGCACCAGCCTGACCCAGGCCTTCTTCAACGCCAACCTGACCAAGACGGGCGGCGCCGCCAACTTCGCCGACGATACATTGACCAGCGGCAGCGACACCGTGGCCATCGGCTCGGTCGACCTGGGCCTCGGCATGCCGACCCTGCCGACCCTGATCGACCAATTGCTGGTGGCGGGCGGTTCAACGGGTACACTGGGTTCGATCAGCATCAACCCGCAGGGCAACGGCTCGCGGCGACTTTCCTGGCGCGAAATCCTGAAGGACTGACATGTTCGCAACCGTTCGTATGAAAAGGGAACGCCGGGGCTTCGTCCCCGGCCGGGAGCGCGGTTTCACGCTGCTCGAGCTGATGATCGTCGTGACCGTGATCGCCGTACTGGCGGTCATCGCGATCAGCAGCTACGAGTACGCCATGCGCAAGTCGCGGCGCGCCACCGCCCAGGGCTGCTTGATGGAAGCCTCCCAGTACATGGAGCGCTTCTATGCGACGAACCTGCGTTACGACCAGACCAACGCCGCGACTCCGGTTGCCGTGAATGCGCCGAGCACCATCTGCTCGTCCGACTCGCAGCGTTTTTACGATGTCAGCTTCGTCGGGTCTGTGACGCAGACGACCTACACGATCCAGATCGTCCCGCAGGGCAAGCAGGCGAAGGACAGTTGCGGCACGATGACCGTCAATCAGACCGGCACAAAGACGCCGGCGACCGGTTGCTGGTAGTCCTCGCGCGCGATGCATCATGCGAAGGCCGCGGCTCGCCGCGGCCTTTTCTTTTCCTGGCCCGCTCAGCCCATTGCCAGGCAGGCGCTGGCCTGTGCGGGTGTTGCCATGCCCGTGCGCATGCGACCGCTATTGGCTAGCACCAGCGTGCTGGCTTTCTCCGCGCCGCGGCCGTCGCAGAAAGTGAACGTGACATTGGTGCCTGCATTCACGCCGCCATGGGGCTGGAAGACGATGCGGGTGCGTCCGGTGCTGGTGCGCAGGCGAACGCCATGAGCGAGCGTTCGAAAGACACGCAGGATCGGCTCGCCCGGGTCGCGCTCGCGATCGTGGTTCGCATCGACGAAGGCGATCCAGCCGCGCGTCCAGTCGAGGCCGCCGTCGCAGGCGTGGCCGCCTGCACTGGCGCAGAGAACGACGTACTGACCGCGCAGGCTCGATTGCACGAAGGCCAGGTTCACCGATTCGGCAAGCGAAGTCTTGGCGGCGGCGGCATGCCCGGCGCTGACGGCGCTTCCGTAAACGGATGCCGCGATGGCGCAAAGACAGCCTGCGACGGCCACCACCACGAGCATTTCCAGAAGGGTGAATCCGTGTTTCCGACGCATGACGGCGCTCCGATCGGCTGAACGCCAGCGTGGCAACGCAGGCAATCCCGAGCCGTCGGCAACTCGCCTGATACTTCGTAGGAAAACGCCGGGCTTGCGGCTGCGTTTCGAAGGAACAAGCGCCTGCGCGAAGGCTATACTGTCCAATCGCCCCCGGATCTCCCCCATGTCCGATCGCTTCGAACTCGTCTCGCCCTTCCAGCCGGCCGGCGACCAGCCGCAGGCGATCGAACGGTTGATCGCGGGCTTCCAGTCCGGGCTGGCGCATCAAACGTTGTTGGGCGTCACCGGCTCGGGCAAGACCTTCACGATCGCCAATGTCGTGCAGGCGGTGCAGAAGCCGACCCTGGTGTTGGCGCCGAACAAGACGTTGGCGGCGCAGCTGTACGGCGAGTTCAAGCAGTTCTTCCCGCACAACGCAGTCGAGTACTTCGTCAGTTACTACGATTACTACCAGCCGGAAGCCTACGTGCCATCCAGCGACACCTTCATCGAGAAGGACTCGTCGATCAACGAACACATCGAGCAGATGCGCCTGTCGGCGACCAAGGCCCTGCTCGAGCGCCGGGACGCGCTGATCGTCGCGACGGTTTCGTCCATCTACGGCCTTGGCGATCCGAACGAATACTTCCGAATGGTGCTGCACTTGGTGCGCGGCGATCGTATCGACCAGCGCGAGCTGATCCGCCGCCTGACCGAGATGCAGTACACGCGCAACGACATGGAACTACGCCGTGCGACCTATCGGGTGCGCGGCGAGGTGGTGGACATCCATCCGGCCGAAAGCGATTCCGAGGCCCTGCGTGTCGAGCTGTTCGACGGCGAGATCGAGAACCTGTCCCTGTTCGATCCGCTCACCGGTGAGGTTTTCCGCAAGCTGCCGCGTTACACCCTCTATCCCAAGTCTCACTATGTGACGACGCGGCGCACGGTGCTCGATGCGATCGATACGATCAAGCCCGAGCTGAAAGAGCGCCTGGAATACTTCTACCGCGAGAACAAGCTCGTCGAGGCGCAGCGGCTGCAGCAGCGCACGCAATTCGACATCGAGATGATGGCCGAGGTCGGGTTCTGCACCGGCATCGAGAACTACTCGCGCCACCTCACCGGGCGTATGCCCGGCGAGCCGCCGCCCTGCCTCTACGACTACCTGCCGCCGGACGCGTTGCTGGTGGTCGACGAGTCGCATGTGACCGTGCCGCAGCTAGGAGCGATGTACAAAGGCGATCGTTCACGCAAAGAGACATTGGTCGAGTTCGGTTTCCGCCTGCCGTCGGCGCTGGACAATCGTCCGCTGAAGTTCGAGGAATGGGAACGCCGTTCGCCGCGTGCCGTCTTCGTCTCCGCGACGCCCGGCAAGTACGAGTTCGAACATTCCGGCGACCAGGTGATCGAGCTGGTCGTGCGTCCCACGGGCCTGGTCGATCCAGAGGTCGAGGTGCGACCCGTGGGCACGCAGGTCGACGATCTGCTGTCGGAGATCAACGCGCGCGTCAAGGTCGGAGATCGCGTGTTGGTGACGACGCTCACGAAGAAGATGGCCGAGAATCTCACCGACTACCTCGGCGAGCACGGCGTCAAGGTGCGTTACCTGCATTCGGACGTGGAGACGGTGGAACGCGTCGAGATCATCCGCGACCTGCGCCTGGGCGTGTTCGACGTACTGGTCGGCATCAACCTGCTGCGCGAGGGCCTGGACATGCCGGAGGTCTCGCTGGTCGCGATCCTGGACGCAGACAAGGAAGGCTTCCTGCGCTCGACCGGCTCGCTGATCCAGACCATCGGGCGCGCCGCCCGCAACGTGCGCGGCAAGGCGATCCTGTACGCCGATCGGATCACCGACTCGATGAAGCGGGCGATGGACGAGACCGAGCGCCGCCGCAATCGCCAGCTCGAATACAACGCAGAACACGGCATCGTGCCGCAGTCCATCGTCAAGGCGGTGACCGACGTGCTCGAAGGCGCACGCTCCGACGGCGGCGAAGATCGCGGCAAGGGCGGCAAGCGACAGGTCGCGGAGGCGACGGCGGACTATGCGATCTTCGATCCGGCGCAACTGGCGAAGAAGCTGGCGCAACTCGAAAACCAGATGTTCAAGCATGCCCAGAACCTCGAGTTCGAGGAGGCGGCCAAGCTGCGCGACCAGATCCAGCGCTTGCGCGCCTCCGGCCTGGTGAGTCCGGTTTGATGTCGCCCTTCGCCATAGCCGCGACGCGGGATGTTGCAGGGGGGTGCGATGGCGAATGAACCGGACGCGACGGCGCTGGAGGCCTTGCTGCAACAGGCGCGCACGCTCGAAGGCGATGCGCGCGAGCGCTGGCTGCAGGAACTGACGCTGCGTTCGCCGGCGGAAGCCACCACCTTGCGCCGGTTGTTGTCCGGGGAGGCCGCGCTGGCGACGCAGGTGCTTTCTTCCGTCGCCACGACCGGCCCTGGCGCGCCATTGCGCGAGAGCCAGGATCAGCGCGTCGGGCCCTATCGTCTGCTGCGTCCGATCGGACGCGGCGGCATGGGCGAGGTCTGGCTGGCCGAACGCGCCGACGCGGCCTATTCGAAAGTCGTGGCCATCAAGTTCGTCGGCGCTACGCTCGGCAATCGCGAGGCGATCGAATGGTTCCGTCGCGAACGCCAGGCCTTGGCGCGGCTTGAGCATCCGCATATCGCGCGGTTGCTCGATGGCGGCGAGACCGATGGACGCCCTTACCTGGTAATGGAATTCGTCGACGGCGTGCCGCTCGACAGTTTCGCCGACGGCTTGCCGATCGATCGCGTGCTGCAGCTGTTCCTGCAGATATGCGCGGCGGTCGAACATGCGCATCGTGCCCTGATCGTGCATCGCGACATCAAGCCGGCCAATGTGCTGGTGACGCCGGAAGGCGAAAGCAAGCTGCTCGATTTCGGCATCGCCAAGGAAGTGGCGCCGATCGGGGAGGACGATGGCCGGACGAAAACCTCGGCCTTCACCTTGCACTACGCCAGCCCGGAGCAGATGAACGGAGAGCCGATCACCGTGGCGAGCGACGTATATTCGCTCGGGGCGGTGCTCTACCGGCTGCTGACCGGGAAAATGCCGTACGCGGGTTGCAGCACGGCACTGGCGCAGTTGCAGGCGATACAAGGCGACGCGCTGGAGAAACCGAGCCGCGCCGTGCTTTCTTCGCCCTGGCTGCAGGAGCCCGAGCGCCGCAAGCGCGCCCGGCGCCTCGCCGGCGATATCGACGACATCGTGCGTCGCTGCCTGCGTTTCGAAGCGGAAGCGCGCTATGGTTCCGTGCGCGAGTTGGCCGAGGACATCCAGCGCCACCTATCGCACCAGCCGGTACTGGCGCGTCGCGGCAGCTTCGGTTATCGCGCCTCGCGCTGGTTGCGGCGCAACTGGTTGGCGGTCGGCGCCGCCGCTGCCGTGCTCCTCACGCTCGGCGCCGGCGTTTGGGCCACGCATTGGCAGGCGCAACTTGCCGAACAGCAACGCGCGTTGGCGCAAAAACGATTCGATCTTTCGCGCGGCCTGGTGAAGGACGTGTTGTTCGACTTCCAGGATCGCATCGCCAGCGTGCCGGGCACCATCGAGGCGCGCCGGCAATTGGTCGCGCGCACGAAGAAGTACCTGCAGGAACTCGGCGAGGACGCGCAGGACGATCCGCGCCTGCTCGCCGACATGGCCCTGGTCGAACGTCGGCTCGGCGATATCTCAGGCAATCCGCAGTATCCGAACTTGGGCGATGCGCCTGCGGCGCGCCAGCATTTCGCTCGCGCCGAAGCGCTTTCGCGACGCGCGTTGTCTTTGCGGCCCGACGATCCCGCGTTGGCGCATGCGCTGGCGCGGACTTTGTCGGCACGCGGACTGTTTTCCTACTGGGACGACGACTTGAAGACCGCCGAACAGGCCTTTCGCGCGGCCATTCCGCTGTTGGCCGCCGAAATGAAGCGCGCCCCCTCGAAGGAGGTGTCCTTGCAGCACGCTTCCGCCGTGATCGGCCTGGGCGACGTGCAGTTCTGGAACGGGCAGTTGAAGGAAGCGCTGGCGACTTACGACAGTGTCTGCAAGGAGCGCGTCGCTGCGGCGAAGACCGATGCAAGCCTGATCGATTCGGCCGGTATCTGCCATACGCGGCGCGCCGATACATTGGCCTGGATGGATCGTTACCCGGAAGCGAGCGCCGAGATCGACGAGGCGCTCGCCATCGTCGAGCGGCAGATGAGGCAGTCACCGGACGATAGCGATGTCGCCCACGGCTACATCGTTACCCAGAGCAAGCGCGGCGAGATCCTCGATTGGTCCGGACAGAAGGAACTCGCGCTGCAGGCGATGGGCGATGGCCTGCGCGTGGCGCAGCGCATGGCGCTGGCCGAGCCCAGCGACCTGCGCGCCATGCGCAATGTCGCATTGATGCATAGCAAGCGCGGCGACGTGCTGCTGGCGATGAACCGGTTACCGGAGGCGCTGGAGGATTTCCGGCATGGCCTCGATGGCTATCTGGCCTTGAGCGCGCGCGACCCGACCCAGGCCGAATACCGGCGCGACATAGCGGCGGCGCACAAGCGACTCGGACTGGCCTATCTGCAGACCGGCGATGGTCGGCGTTCGGCGACGCATCTGGAAGAATCCCTGAAGACTGCACGCGAACGCCATGCGGCCGCGAAAGATGCGCCGGCGGCTCGCCGCGATCTCGCCGTCGCCCTCGGCGAGCGCGTACGGGCACGAGGCGATCTCCGCCTCCGTTGCCAATGGGTCGCCGAAACCCTGGCGCTATGGCAAGGCCTGCAAAAGGACGGTCTGCTCAGTCCCTCGGACGAGCCGCAACTCCAGGAAACACGCAACAAGGCGGCGGACCTGGGCTGCGGTGGCGTGCCGAAGCCGGGCGTCACCGCAGAAACCCTGCTGCCGGAGGCGACGGAGTAGGAGCGAGGGTTCGATAGCGGTGGGGGAGTTGAACCCCCGTCCGTAAGCCCGATTTGCCTGAATTCCCGCCATTGGGCTAGAATTCGCACCCTTCGGGCGGTTAGCTCAGCGGTAGAGCACTACCTTGACATGGTAGGGGTCACAGGTTCGAACCCTGTACCGCCCACCACTCCTTCGTGGAGTGGAGACCCAGCAACGGCGCGGCCTTCCGAGGTTCGCGCCGTTCGTGTTTCTGGGGTATCGAACCGGTCGTTTGCGTTGCAGTTGCACCAAGGCCAGTTACCCGGGGTTATGCCTCACCGGGTCAAAGTACGGAAAAGCCGAGGAGAAGCGCCATGCGTTCTGGCTGGGTCCTGTGTTCCTTGTTCATCGCCGGCGCCGCGCTGGCGGCCTCGCCGCGCAATGCCAGCAAGTCCGAACTCGCGACGATCCGCGAGGCGCTGCGCCTGCAGCATCAGAACGTCGATGGCGCGCGTTTCGAAGGGGTGCGGTTCGGCAACGACGGCCGCACTGTCTGCGGGACCGTCAGCTTTCCCGATGCGCAGGGCGCCTATACGGCGAGCAGTCCCTTCCTGGCCCTGTACTTCAAGCCCGAAAAACGCGGCGAGAAGCCTTCGGCCTTCGTATTCGGCCTCAGCGACCCGGTCATCATCCGGGAACGCTGCGCCGAGAAAGGCCTCTGAACGCGTTTTTTTGACAGGCGTTGCGCCGGGCCCTAAATTGGGCGCCTAGCCTCAGACCGAAGGTGGCGTCGGGAAACCGACGTCGAGCGTGCGACATGAGCACTACCCGCGCCCGAACCTGAATCCGCCACGTTCTCGTATCGCACGAAGGACGCCTGGCGTCCTTTTTTATTGCCCGTGAATAGCCCAACGCCATGATCAACATCACGCTCCCCGACGGCAGCCGCCGCGAATTCGAAGTCCCTGTCTCCGTCATGCAGGTCGCACAGTCGATCGGCGCCGGCCTCGCCAAGGCCACCGTAGCCGGCCAGGTCGATGGTCGGCTCGTCGACGCCAGCGACGTCATCGACCACGACGCCAGCCTCCGCATCATCACGCCGAAGGACGAGGAAGGCGTCGAGATCATCCGCCATTCCTGCGCGCACCTGGTCGGACACGCGGTCAAGCAGTTGTTCCCGGACGCGAAGATGGTGATCGGGCCGGTCATTGCCGAAGGTTTCTACTACGACATCTTCAACGAGAAGCCCTTCACGCCGGAAGACCTGGCCGCGATCGAGAAGCGCATGGCCGAGCTGATCGCCAAGGATTACGACGTCGTCAAGAAGATGACGCCGCGCGACGAGGTGATCGCCACTTTCAAGGCGCGTGGCGAGGAATACAAGTTGCGCCTGATCGACGACATGCCCGGCGAAAAGGCGATGGGCCTGTACTGGCACGAGGAATACGTCGACATGTGCCGCGGCCCGCACGTGCCGAACACGCGCTTCCTGAAGGCCTTCCGTCTGACGCGCGTATCCGGCGCGTACTGGCGCGGCGATTCGAAGAACGAGCAGCTGCAGCGCATCTATGGCACGGCGTGGGCCGACGACAAGCAGCTCAAGGCCTACATGCAGCGCATCGAAGAAGCCGAGAAGCGCGATCATCGCCGGCTCGGCAAGGCGCTCGACCTGTTCCACCTGCAGGAGGAAGGGCCGGGCCTGGTGTTCTGGCACCCGAAGGGCTGGGCGATCTGGCAGGTGGTCGAACAGTACATGCGCCGCGTCTATCGCGAGTCCGGCTACCAGGAAGTGCGCTGCCCGCAGATTCTCGACGTGTCGCTGTGGAAGAAGTCCGGCCACTGGGACAACTACAAAGAGAACATGTTCTTCTCCGAATCGGAGAATCGCCAGTACGCACTGAAGCCGATGAATTGCCCTGGCCATGTGCAGGTGTTCAATTCGGGGCTGCACAGCTATCGCGATCTGCCGATACGCTACGGCGAGTTCGGCGCCTGCCACCGCAACGAACCTTCGGGCGCGCTGCACGGCATTCTGCGCGTGCGCGGCTTCACCCAGGACGACGGCCATATCTTCTGTACCGAGGAACAGGTCGAAGCCGAGGTAACGGCCTTCCACGAGCAGGCGCTGAAGGTCTATCGCGATTTCGGCTTCGGCGAGCCTTCGGTCAAGATCGCCCTGCGGCCGGACAACCGCCTCGGCGACGACGCCACCTGGGATCGCGCCGAAGCGGCGTTGCGCAGCGCCTTGTCGGCCTCGGGCGTCGAATGGCAGGAGCTGCCGGGCGAAGGCGCGTTCTACGGGCCCAAGATCGAGTATCACCTGAAGGACGCGATCGGCCGCACCTGGCAGCTCGGCACCATGCAGGTCGATTTCATGATGCCCGAGCGCCTCGGCGCCGAGTACGTGGACGAGCATTCGGCCCGTCGCCACCCGGTCATGCTGCACCGGGCCATCGTCGGTTCGATGGAACGCTTCATCGGCATCCTGATCGAGAACCATGCCGGCGCCTTCCCGGCCTGGCTCGCGCCGGTGCAGGCGGTGGTCGCCAACATCACCGACGCCCAGGCCGATTATGTTCGCGAAGTACAGAAAGTCCTTGCAAATCAAGGCTTCCGGGTCATTTCGGATTTGCGCAACGAAAAGATCGGCTATAAAATCCGCGAGCACACGCTGCAGAAGGTTCCTTACCTGCTGGTCGTTGGAGACCGCGAGAAGGAACAGGGGCAGGTGGCGGTGCGTACCCGCAGCGGCGAAGACCTGGGCAGCATGCCGGTCGAGGCTTTCCTCGCTAAACTACGCGCAGAGACCAGCCCGGCGGCCTGAGGCCGCCGGTTCCGTTGACCAAGAGGATTCACGCATCAATACGCCAGCGACCGAAAAAGGTAACCGCAAGAACAACGAAATCCGAGTGCCGCGCGTACGCGTGATCGGCGCCGACGGAGAAATGGTGGGAGTGCTCTCGCGCGACGAGGCGCTGGCGCTTGCGGAAGAATCCGGACTCGACCTGGTCGAGATCCAGCCGATGGCGGACCCGCCGGTCTGCCGCATCATGGACTACGGCAAGTTCAAGTTCGAGATGCAGAAGAAGGCCGCGGCGGCCAAGAAGAAGCAGAAGATCGTCGAGATCAAGGAACTGAAGTTCCGTCCGACCACCGACGACGGCGACTACAACATCAAGATGCGCAACCTGCGTCGCTTCCTCGAGGAAGGCGACAAGGTGAAGGTCAACATCCGCTTCAAGGGCCGCGAGATGTCGCACCAGGAGCTCGGCCTGGAAATGGCCGCGCGCATCGAGGCGGATCTCGCCGACGAAGTGGTCATCGAACAGCGGCCGCGGTTGGAAGGGCGGCAGATGATCATGATGATCGCCCCGAAGCGAAAATAAGCTTCACGGCCTCGGATTGAAGCAAAGCGCGCCGATGGCGCGCTTTGCTTTTTGGCCCTGCTCGGCAGTTCCGCGGGGGCGGATGGGGGTGAGAAGGCCAAAAGCTTCGGCCGACTTCCTAAGTCACGGAATTTCCTGCATAATTGCCGGTTCTTGGCTTCGGCCGAGAACCCCGGCGCGGAATCCGGGCCCAGTCCATCGGGCGAAACCGCTTTGGACCTGTTGAAGATTCCTTTGGAATCAGAAACTTACAAGCCGACACGGGCAGGACGGAAAGACCTGGGGTTAGTGTCTTTGCGACGAAGTCGCACAAGACATTAACCATCGGGCGCCTAGGTCAGTCATACAAGAACCGAAGGGACCTCTCATGGCCAAGAACAAGATCAAGACCAATCGGGCGGCGGCCAAGCGCTTCCGGAAGACCGCTTCCGGCAAGTACAAATCCGGCCACGCCAACCGTAGCCACATCCTCACCAAGAAAGCGACCAAGCGGAAGCGCAACCTGCGGCAGACGAACCATGTTCGTGCCGAAGACGCCGGCCGTCTGGACCGCATGCTGCCCTATCTCTGAGGAGGACTGAACCATGGCACGAGTCAAACGTGGTGTTACGGCGCGCCGCCGTCACAAGAAAATCATCAAGCTCGCGCGCGGCTATTACAACGCGCGTCGCAAGGTCTTCCGCGTCGCCAAGCAGGCGGTCACGAAGGCCCAGCAGTACGCCTACATCGGTCGCAAGCAGAAGAAGCGCCAGTTCCGCAGCCTGTGGATCGTGCGCATCAACGCCGCTGCCCGCATGTACGGCCTGAGCTACAGCCGCCTGATGAACGGCCTGAAGAAGGCCAACGTCGAACTGGACCGCAAGGCCCTGGCCGATATCGCCGTGCACGACCTGACGGCGTTTGGACAGATCGCCGAGCAGGCCAAGCGCGCTCTCGCGGCGTAAGGCAACCTGCAGGAGCGGCTACGGCCGCGAACGCGCCCGGTGGCGCGCCTGCGGACAGGAATGGGGAAGGGCGAGAGTCCTTCCCCATTTTTTTGATGCACATGGATGTGCGAATGCCGCGATAGGCACGATGCCGAGAGCGTGATGCACATGGATGTGCGAATGCCGCGATAGGCAGGATGCCGAGAGCGGCGTGCAAAAACCAAGCTACGGATCATCTGGATGAAGTCCGAATGAGCGATATCGAAACACTGACCCGTTCGGCTCTGGCCGACATCGCCGGCGCCGCCAGCCTCGATGCGCTCGAAGCGCAGCGCGTGGCCCTGCTCGGCAAATCGGGCAGCATCACCGGCCAGCTCAAGCAGCTCGGCGCGTTGCCGGCGGAAGAACGCAAGGCGGCCGGCGAACAGATCAATCGCGCGAAGGAAGCCGTCGCCGACGCGCTGTCCGCGCGCAAGCTCGTGCTGGAAGAGGCCGCGTTCGCCGAGCGGCTCGCCACCGAGCGCATCGACATCAGCTTGCCGGGTCGCGGCGACGGCGTCGGCAACCTGCATCCGGTGTCGCGCACGCTCGAGCGCATCACCGACATCTTCGCGCGCCTCGGCTACCAGCTTGCCGATGGTCCCGAGATCGAAGACGACCAGCACAACTTCGAGGCGCTGAATTTCCCGCCGCACCATCCTGCGCGCGCGATGCACGACACCTTCTACTTCCCCGACGGACGCCTGCTGCGCACGCATACCTCGGGTGTGCAGGTGCGTTTCATGGACGCGGCCGTGCGCGACAAGAGCGGGCCCCCGCTGCGCATGATCGCGGCCGGCAAGGTCTATCGTTCGGACTCAGACCAGACGCATACGCCGATGTTCCACCAGGTCGAAGGCCTGCTCGTCGACGAAACCTCGAGCTTCGCCGACCTGAAGGGCACGCTGGCCGAGTTCGTACGCGCTTTCTTCGAGCGCGATTTCGAGATGCGCTTCCGCCCGAGCTATTTCCCCTTCACCGAACCGTCAGCCGAAGTGGACATCGCCTGGCAGCAGCCCGACGGCAGCACGCGCTGGCTGGAAGTGCTCGGCTGCGGCATGGTGCATCCGAACGTGCTGCGCAACTGCGGCATCGACCCGGAGCGCTACACCGGTTTCGCCTTCGGTCTCGGCGTCGAGCGCTTCGCGATGTTGCGCTATGGCGTCAACGACCTGCGCAGCTTCTTCGAGAACGACTGCCGCTTCCTGAAGCAATTCGCCTGAATGTAGGGTGGGCCTTGTCCCACCGCACTGGATGATGGCGGGCCAAGGCCCGCCCTACGGAAAGAACCATGAAATTCCCCGAAAGCTGGCTCCGCGAACACGTCACCGTCGCCGCATCGCGCGATCAACTTGCGGCGCGCTTGACCGCCATCGGCCTGGAGGTCGAGGGCGTCGAAGAAATCGGCGCCGCGCTGGAAGGCGTCGTCGTCGCGGAAATCCTCTCCGCCGCCAAACATCCCGAAGCCGACCGCCTGCAGGTCTGCCAGGTATCGATCGGCCGCGGCGAGCCGGTACAGATCGTCTGCGGCGCGCCGAATGCGCGCGCCGGCCTGAAAGCGCCTCTCGCCACCGTCGCTGCGCAGCTGCCTGGCGGCCTGCAGATCAAGGCGGCCAAGCTGCGCGGCGTCGAGAGTTTCGGCATGTTGTGCTCGGCCAAGGAGCTGATGATCGACCCGGATGCGTCGGGTCTGCTCGAACTGCCAGCCGATGCGCCGGTGGGCGAGTCGCTGGCGAAGTATCTCGGCCTGCCAGACGCGAGCTTCGAGCTGAAGCTGACGCCGAATCGCGCCGACTGCTTCAGCGTGCGCGGCGTCGCCTTCGATGCGGCCGCCGCATTGGGTACGAACGTCAATCCGATCGAGATTCCCGAAGCGAAGGTCGATTCGAATGCGAGCTTTATCGTTGAACTGAAGGCCGATGCCGACTGCCCGCGTTTCTGCGGCCGCGTCGTCGAAGGCCTGGATGCGAATGCGCGCACGCCACTATGGATGAGCGAACGCCTGAAACGCGCCGACCTGCGTCCGATCAGCCCCTTGGTCGACATCACCAACTACGTGATGCTCGAGCTCGGCCAGCCGCTGCATGCCTTCGACGCCGATACGCTCAAGGGTCCGATCGTCGTGCGCCATGCGCGCACCGGGGAAACCCTGAAGCTGCTGGACGAGCGCGAAGTCGCGCTGGACGGGCAGTTCCTGGTCGTCACCGACAACGATCGCGCAGTCGCCCTCGGCGGCGTCATGGGCGGCTGGGATACGCGCGTCACGTCCGCGACGACGCGCGTCTTCTTCGAGGCCGCGCATTGGCGTCCGAGTGCGATCATCGGTCGCGCGCGTCGCCTGGGCATGCATACCGACGCCGCGCATCGTTTCGAGCGTGGCGTCGATCCGCAACTGCCGCGATACGCCGTCGAACGCGCCACCGCCTTGACCCTGCAGATCATGGGCGGCCGCGCCGGCCCGATGACCGAGACCGCGTTGACGCAGCATCTCGCCGCATCCGCGCCGGTGCAGCTGCGCCGGGCCCGCGTTTCCCGCGTACTCGGCATCAGCGTGCCCGATACCGAAATCGAACGCATCCTGCGCGCGCTGGGCATGCAGGCCACGCCGACCGATGAAGGTTGGTCCGTGGTCGCGCCCTCGCGACGTTTCGATATCGCGATCGAAGAAGACCTGATCGAAGAGATCGCCCGCATCCACGGTTACGACGCCATTCCCGTGCGCCTGCCGGCGGGCGAGATCGTGCTGGCGGCGCCGAGTGAAACGCGCGTCGGCGAAAGTGCGATGCGTCGCCAGATGATCGCGCGCGACTATCTCGAAGCGATCAACTACGCCTTCGTCGATGCGCAGGCGCTCGCGACCTGGCAGATGGACGAAGGCGCCGTCGCGCTGGCCAATCCGCTGACGTCCGAGCTTGGCGTGATGCGCACGTCCTTGCTGCCGGGCCTGGTGGATGCGCTGCGTCGCAATCGTGCGCGCCAGCAGGACCGCGTGCGCCTGTTCGAGATCGGTCGCGTTTTCCATGCCGTCGCCAGCGATGCGCCGCGCGAGACTCAGCGCATCGCCGCGATCGCCCGCGGCCGTGCCGATGCCGAACGCTGGAACGGTCAGTCGCGCGATGTCGATTTCTACGACCTGAAAGCCGACGTCGAAGCCCTGCTCGGTCTGGCGGCGCAGCGGGCCGAGTTCCGCCCCTCGGATGAAGCCCAAGGCCATCCGGGCCGCAGCGCGACCGTCTGGCTGGAGGGGCGCCGTATCGGCTGGGTCGGCCATCTGCACCCGCGCCTGGCCAAGGTGCTGGATCTGGACGGCGAAGTGGTCGGTTTCGAGCTGGACCTGGCCCCGCTGGCCAGTCGCCGCCTGCCCCAGGCCCAGGAGATATCTCGCTACCCCTCCGTCCGCCGCGACCTGGCCCTGGTGGTGCCCGAGGCCGCGTCCTGGGCCAGCCTGGAGGCCAGTCTGCGGGCGGCGCTAGGCCCCCTGTTGCGCGAAGTGGTGCTTTTCGACCAATACCGTGGCCCAGGTCTAGAAACCGGTACAAAGAGCCTCGCTATGGGCTTGATTCTCCAAGATGTTTCACGCACCCTAACCGATCAGGACGCCGACCAGGCGGTTTCCCGGGCCCTCCAGGCCTTGGCCTCCGACTGCGGCGCGAGAATCAGGGGATAACATGGCACTCACCAAGGCCGAGATGGCCGAGCGTTTGTTTGAGGAAGTAGGCCTCAACAAGCGCGAAGCCAAGGAATTCGTCGACGCATTCTTCGACGCGCTGCGCGAGTCGCTCGAGCGCGGGCAGAGCATCAAGCTGTCGGGCTTCGGCAACTTCGACCTGCGCCAGAAGAACCAGCGCCCCGGACGCAACCCCAAGACCGGCGAGGAGATTCCGATCTCCGCGCGCACGGTCGTCACCTTCCGTCCTGGCCAGAAGCTCAAGGAACGCGTGGAAGCGTACTCCGGGGGCGTGAATGCTTGATCCCGGCAGCAACCGCGAACTACCCGCGATCCCGGCCAAGCGCTACTTCACCATCGGTGAGGTCAGCGAGCTGTGCGACGTGAAGCCGCACGTGCTGCGTTACTGGGAAACCGAGTTCGAGAGCCTGGCGCCGGTCAAGCGTCGCGGTAACCGTCGCTATTACCAGCGCCACGACGTGCTGATGATCCGCCAGATCCGCGGCCTGCTGTACGAACAGGGCTATACGATCAGCGGCGCGCGCCAGCGCCTGGAAGGCGAATCCGGTCGCATGGAAGCCAGCATGTCCGCGCAGATCGTGCGGCAGGTGCGGATGGAGCTCGAGGAAGTCCTGAACCTGCTCAAGCGCTAATCGCCGCAAGGCGCGGTCGGGTGCGAGGGGCGGGTGCTTCCCGTATAATTACCGCCTTAGTCGGGGCGTAGCGCAGCCTGGTAGCGCATTTGCCTGGGGGGCAAAGGGTCGTGGGTTCGAATCCCGCCGTCCCGACCAAATCGAAATTATGGACCCGCAATCCGCGGTGTTCTGACCGAAGCCCGCCAAGTGCGGGCTTTTGTTTTTCTTACTGCCTGATCTCCGGCTCCACCAGCATCGCCAGCTGCGTCAGCGATTCCTGCCAGCCGAGGTAGCACATGTCTTCCGGAATCGCGTCCGGAATGCTTTCCTGCACGATGTCGATGTGCGTGCCGCCCATCGCCGGTCTCAGTTTCACGGTGACTTGCATCGTGCCGGGCAGGTTCGGGTCGTCGAACGTGTCGGAGTAACGCAGCAGTTGGTTCGGCACCAGCTCGTGGTAAACGCCGCCGAAGGAGTGGCTGTCCTGCGTAGTGAAGTTGGTGAAGGACATGCGGAACGTGCCGCCGACCTTCGCTTCGTACTGATGGACCGTGCAGGTGAAGCCGAAAGGCGGCAGCCACTTGGCCATGGCATCGGCCGTCGTGAAGGCGCGGTACACGCGTTCCGGCGGGGCTTTCAGCACGCGATGGAAACGCACGGTTCCGGGCATGGCTCGTCTCCTCTTATCTAGTTCGTTGACTGCTAACCGACGAACTACCGATCAGCTATCGAACAGCGCCGCATCCAGCGCCAGCAATTTCGCCGCGCCGCTGCGCATATTGGCCGCATGCGATTGCGTGCGCGGCAGGATGCGGGCGAAGTAGAAGCGGGCTGTTTCGCGTTTCATCGTCTTGAAATCGGCGGAGTGGCTGCCCGCTTCGGCAGTCGCGACGCTGCGCGCCCACCAGTAGGCGAGGGCGACGTAGCCCGAGAAGAACAGGTAGTCCACGGCGGACGCGCCCATTTCTTCGGGATTGGCCATGGACTTGCGTCCGACCTCCATCGTCAGCTCGCCCCAGGACTTGGCCGCCTCGGCCAGCGGCAACACGAACTCGTGCATCGTCGCGTCGTTGGCATGAGTTGCACAGAACGCCTGGATCAGATCGAGGAAGCGGCGCAGACCGGCGCCCTGCAGGTGCAGCGTCTTTCGGCCGAGCAGGTCCAGCGCCTGGATCTGCGTCGTGCCTTCGTAGATGGTCGTGATGCGCGCGTCGCGCGCAAGTTGCTCCATGCCCCATTCGCGCACGTAGCCGTGGCCGCCGAAGCACTGCAGCGCATGGTAGGTGCACTCGTTCGACCACTCGGTCAGCATGCCTTTGACGATCGGCGTCAGGAAACCAAGCATCTCATCGGCCGCCTTGCGTTCCTCGGCGTCGGTCGATCGCTCGAGGATGTCGACCTGCAGCGCCGCATGCAGCGCCAGCAGGCGCCCACCCTCGACCAGCGACTTGCAGGTCAGCAGCATGCGGCGGATGTCCGGATGCACGATCAGCGGGTCGGCGGGTTTGTCCGGGAATTTCGCGCCGGACAGCGAACGCATCTGCAAGCGATCACGCGAATAGGCCAGCGCGTTCTGGAAGGCGCGGTCGCTGATGGCCAGGCCCTGGATGCCGACGGCGAGGCGCGCGGTGTTCATCATGGTGAACATCGCGTTCAAGCCCTTGTTTGGTTGCGCGATCAGATAGCCCTGTGCCGCGTCGAAGTTAATCACGCAGGTGGACGAACCGTGGATACCCATCTTGTGTTCGATCGAACCGCAGCGCACGGCATTGCGCTCGCCGACGCTGCCGTCGCGCGCGACTTTCAGCTTTGGCACGATGAAGAGCGAGATGCCCTTCGTGCCGGCCGGCGCATCCGGCAGGCGCGCAAGCACCAAGTGCACGATGTTGTCGGTGAAGTCCTGCTCGCCGCCGGTGATGAAGATCTTGCTGCCGCTGATCGAATAGCTGTCGTCGGCGTTCGGTTCGGCGCGCGTCTTCAGCAGGCCGAGATCCGAGCCGCAGTGCGCCTCGGTCAGGCACATCGTGCCGGTCCAGCGGCCCTCCAGGATCGGGCGCAGGAACGCTTCCTTCTGCCAAGCTTCGCCGTGCTGCTTCAAGGCTTCCACGACGCCGTGCGACAGCAGGGTATAGTTGCCCCAGGCGAGGTTGGCGGCGTCGAGCATTTCCTTGACGAGCACGCCGAGCGTTTCCGGCATGTCCTGCCCGCCCATGTCCTCCGGCGCCGTCAATCCGCTCCAGCCGCCTTCGACGAACTTGCCATAGGCCTCGCGGAAGCCCGGCGGCGTCGTGACTTCGCCGGTGGCCTTGTCGAACTTGCAGCCGATCTCGTCGCCGACCGAATTCGTCGGGGCGAGGATCTGCTCGGCGAACTTCGACGCTTCTTCCAGCACCGCGTCCATGATGTCGCGCTGTGCGTTGTGGATGCCGAGGTGCGCGAACAGCTTTTCGCCTTCCAGCACGTCGAACAGGGCGAACTTCATGTCGCGCATCGGGGCGGCATAACGATTCATGCAATGGTTTCCTGGGAAAAGTCGGTGTTCAGCGCATCACGCCGGGCAGGCCGGGCGCGGGACTCAGCGCGCTTTCGAACTTGAATTGATCGTCGCGGTTCGGGTCGTGGCTGCGGATGCGGCCTTCGATGCGATAGGGCAGCGACTGGCCGACCGCGAGCGCCGTCGCCACCGTCGTCTTGGCTTCGAGCGACGGCTTCATCGTCAGCACGACGATATCGCTGGTCTCCGGCCCGATGCTGATGGCGGGTGCGGAAGAGAAACTGCCGGCGGACTGTCCGCCGATCGTCAGGTTGCCGTCGATGTTGTCGAAGGTGATCGGGACGCTGCTGAAGTTCTGCAGTCGCAGCTTCAGTTGCCATTGCCCGTTCGCCTGCGCCACCAGTTCCTGCAGGCTCGCGCTGGGAGGGTTGATGCGTTTGCGTTCGCGCCCGCCGCAAGCGGCAAGCAGGGCGGCCATGGACAGGAACAGGGTGGCGAAGGCGAGTGTCCGGGTAAGGCGCATGGCAATTCCGTACGCTTGGGGATGGTCAAGCATAACAGGCGGGCGAAGCGGACCGACGGTACGGAAGTCATGTTTTTGGCCGTCGAACGTGGATCGTCGCGGCTCATGAACGGAAGAGGGCGGCTTGCGCCGCCCTCGTGTCACGCGTTCCAAAAAACGCGGATCAATGTCCGTCGCGATCCGCGTCGCCCGGCAGGGCGCGTTCGAGGCGATGCCACGCAGCGCGGGTCGCCAGCTTCGCGTCGTTCCAGCCGATGCTCGAGTCGCCGCGATTCACCTTGTAATCGCGTTCGAGCGAGGCTTCGACATCATCGTAGCTGTGGCCGTAGTACTTGCTGTAGCCCTCGTAACCGGTGCGATAGGCCGGCGCGTAGTCCTCGAACGTGCGCGTGCTGGCGTAGTACGGCTCGAGCGGATATTGCTCGCGCCAATACAGGGCTTCGACGGTGGGATCGACCGCTTCGGCCGTGGCCTTGCCGGCCAGGCCACCGACGATGGCGCCGATGGCGGTGCCCGCGACGATGCCGGGCGGTCCGGCGACCGCGCCGATCGCCGCACCGGCGGCGCCGCCCGAGGCTGCACCGATACCGGTGCCTACGGGGTGCGCACCGGGTGCGCCGGTGATGGGGTCGGGATTGTTGGTGGGAAGCTTCTGGTTGGTCATGGTCCGCTCCTTGGAAGGGATTGCGTCGATCGAAACCGACTCCGGGCGGGTGCCCGTGTTCAAGGGACGCAGGATGTGTGCCATCGCTACGGGAACCACGAAAGTCCGGGTGGCGGCGCGTTGCACGCGATCGCTAGCCGGTTGATGCCTGCGCATTGCACGGCATCGCCCATGCGTGCGCTCATGCTGCAAGAGAGGTCAACGAATCGGGTTCAGCGTTCGAGCGGGAGAAACGAGCGCAGGCGCGCGCGGAAACAGCAGCAGCAACGCGCACAGGCAGAGCATCGCCATCGTCAGGTGCGCAGCCCACACCGACCAGGGCACGCCGAACAGATTCGGCAACATCTGGTTTCCAGCCAACCATTCGCCGTACCAGACGCCGTCGCGCGACGGAATCGGCAACAACGGAATCAGCGGGATGAGGAAGGCGGCGAAGAAGACCGCGATGCGACGCCGGTTGGCGAGTGCGCGGAAGCAGACGATCAACGGCGGCAGGCTCAGCGCCAGCACCAAGGCCAATGCCGGCCAATGCCCGGAATCAGGGAATGCCAGCCGCATCAATACGCCTTCGTCTCCGCCGCCCATCGCCGCCGTCAACAGACGCAGGAACGGAATGTAGGCGACCACCATCGCGAAACCGACCAGTGGTCGTTTGCCGCGCCAGACCATCCAGGCGCCCAGCCACATCATCAGATAGCTCAGTGCGGGCCCGGCGGCGGTCGACAGCGGCCAGGGGCCGGTGCAGGAAGCGTCGAGCACGAAGCGATTCAGGCTCATGCGGCCGACTTCGCCGCAGACCAGCCAGCCGGCGACGTGATGGGTGACTTCATGGCTGAATGACGCGACCCAGCACAGCAACGACAGGCTCAACAGGGTCTGCCAGGTCAGGGGAAGCTCGAAACGGCGCATGAAGGAAATCCGCGGAGGAACGGATGTCCGATGCACGATCGCGGTAAAGGGTTTACTCGCGGAGTTCGAGCACGGCGATCGGTCTCAGGCGACCTTTGCGTTTGCAGCTGCCCGCAGCACGCGTTCCATGTCCGAATCGCTCGTCGACCAGTTCGAGATCGCCGCGCGGACAGCCGGGCGGCCGTGCAGGACGGTCGGGGTCATGAAGACTTCGCCGCTGCCGTTCAGTCGCGCGAGAAAGGCATCGCGCGTGGCCGCATCGGCGTTCTTCGGCGCGAAGCAGACGATGTTCAGATGCACATCGCTGAGCACGTCGAAGCCCAGGCCTCGCAACCCGTCGGCGAGCTGTCGCGCCTGCCGGCAATTGGCTTCGACCCATTCGCCGATGCCGGCCGTTCCGCGCACGGCCAGGACCATCCAGGCTGCAAAGGCGCGGAAACGACGCGAGTTCTCCGGCGTGTAGTGCAGCGGGTCGGGATCGTCGCCGAGATAGGCCGACGTCGCCGCGAAGACTTCGCGCTGCAGATCGGGTCGTCGCGTATAGACCATCGCGCTGTCGTAGGGCACGTTCAGCCATTTGTGCAGATCCACGGTCACCGAATCGGCGCGCTCGATGCCTGCAATGCGCGCTGCGAGTTCCGGAACGAATGCCGCGAACAGGCCGAAGGCACCGTCGACATGGAGCCAGGCATCATGTTGTGCGCAGATGTCGGCCAGAGCCTGCAGGTCGTCGAAATCGCCGGTATTGACTTCACCGGCGCTGGCGACGACGACGGCCCGACCCGTGTGCGAAGCGAGTGCGTCGCGCATGGCCTGCGGATCCACGGCCGTGCGGCCGGGCAAGGTTTTCACCGTGACGAGACGTTCGCGGCCGACGCCGGTGATCGCCATCGCCTTCAGGATGCTCGAGTGCGCCGCACCGGCGAACACGGCCGGCATTGTTCCGCTTTTGCGCAGTGCCCATTGCCGCGCCGTCGCCATCGACACCGTATTGGCGGCAGTCGCGCCGCTGACGAAATGCCCGCGCATGTCCGTTCCGAGGCCGAATATCCCGGCGAAGGCCTGCACGGTTTTGTTTTCGAGATCGGCGGCGATCGAACCGACGTGGTTCGATACGTTCTGGTCCCAGGCGCTGGCGATCCAGTCGGCGGCCAAGGCCTCGGGCGTTGCGCCTCCGGTGACGAAACCGAAGTAGCGCGGCCCGGGCGAACCGGACAAGTGCGGCATCACATCGCGCGCGACCAGGGCCAGCGCGGCATCCAGGCCTACGCCGTCGGGCGGAGAGGGCGCTTCGGCTCTGCTCTGGGCGGCTACGGAACGGTCCGCCAGGCCCGACAGGAACTGATCGGCGAAGCGTCGCGCCTGGTCCAGTGCTTCGTCGTAGTGCGGCAGTGTGGTCATCGGCGCGGTACCCCCGGGGAGTTGGGCCAAGCGGAAAGAGCAGGCTCAGCTCGCCATGTGGATGCCCCGGGATCGGTTCGCAAGGGGTGTGCGTCGGGTCGTCGCCCTCGCCGGAGCAGCCCCGTCCGTGCAGCGTGAACACGGGGATCTGAAACGACAAAGCCCGCCAAGTGGTTGACGGGCTTCGACAAAACTATGGTGGCCGAGGACGGAATCGAACCGCCGACACGGGGATTTTCAACCGATCCGGCTTGTCAATAAAATCAGCCACTTACGGCGCTATGCCTTAGCTCAATAGCATTACACAGAGTGTCAGTGAGCTTCTCGTTTCGGCTGGATCAAATTCCTCGCTAAAGTGTCCCCATAGGTGAGCAGAAAGGGGGTCTGCATGCGCCTCTACAAGTTCAAGCCAGCCGGCGCTTTACAGCATTTGTTGGATATCACGGTCAGAGAACGGCTGTTCTGCCAGGAATACTCGAAACTTAATGATCCCTTTGAAGGGCAGTTTCGAAGCTTGGTACATACCGCTGGCGCTCTAGCGGGACCGATTGCCCGGCCAATTGTTTCCCCAATCGTTCAACCAATCACGGGGGGATCTCCGCAAACGCGAATTCGTTATCGAGACTTGGCCGAGCTTCCGTTTAGTGAAACAAGAGTTTGCAGTCTCACCGCGGACGTCCACGATGTACGTATGTGGTCTCTCTATGCGGAGAGCCACCAAGGCATAGCAGTTGAGATAAATTTTGACGGACTAGATGGCAGCTTGCATGCTGTCAGCTATGAGGCTGATTTGCCAAAGTTTGGAAGCACGATACTCGGTGGGCCCAACGCGATTGACGTTCTCACAAAGAAGACAACGCACTGGGAGTACGAGAAGGAGTATCGGATTATAGGTGATCAACCCTACTTCGATATAGGTGGCCGAATCACGAAGGTGATACTAGGAATCCGCGCCTCAGAGTCCATCGCATGGTTGCTACAGAAAGTGACCCATCCAAGTATTTCTATAGTCAAAGCAAAACTTGATCATGCTGGTGTTCGCGTTATAACGGGGGAAGTCGTGCGTGCCGGCGAATCCAGGTAGTGCCGCACGGAGTAGAGGGTTTGGTCTCAGGGGGAATCATGGACTTTACATCTGCATTCAAAGACGAGCTATTCAGGCCGTTTGTAGTGCTTCTGATTCCCGGATTCCTGGCGGTTTCGCCCTTTGTTTTGGTGGCGGGGAACTGGAACCATGAGGTTGCGTTGCTATTCAAAGCGCAGCCGTTTGCTTTTTTTGGCGCGTATCTGGCTCTCATTACGGCCGCTGGTCTGATGCTCGAGAACTTCGGTGCGGCGATAGAACGAGGGATAGATGATTGCTTGGACTCGCACAATCTCCCCGACATGCACGAAGAGTGGGGAAAATACCTTCAATTGGCAATGAAGGATGAAATAGTTGGTCAGAGATTTCTGCGAACCCTGGTCGTGCGAGCCAAGTTCATTCAATCGGTCATCCCAGCGTTGCTCATCTGTTACGGCGGTTTTCTGGTTCTAGCACTACAGCTTCAGCGCTGGTGGTGGGTTTCCGTTGTGGTGGTCGGAATTTTATTGGGGCTAGTGGTGGTCGGCTTCTTTGCTCATCTGGTGAGCCTTTGTGAGGCAATGGCCAACGTAAGGACCGATATTCTTCAGGCGAAGGGGGTGGCGATCGGTTCCAGCTATGGGAAGCCATACCCGGGGAGATGGATGTGCGCAAAGTATGTTAACTGGCACATTCGCGGTTATCGGTCAGAACATCTTGGCGGGCTGAAGCCGGGATTCAAGAGCTGGTTCGTTCTGGACTAGTCGTATTCTGAGTACTTTCTTGCATCCCCTCGCACGCGATCGACGGGGTATTTGTGCCGATTGTCTTGCAGCTTATTGTGAGCCTCTGCCATGAGATCAATGTCGAGGAGGTCGGACAAGCGCAGCAGGTTCATGAAGACATCTGCCATTTCTTGCCGAACTAGAGACAGCCTCTTTGTTCCCAGTTCGTCAACTGATCCTGTATCAAGCCATTGAAATGGCTCAAGCAACTCTGACGCCTCAATGCAGATGGCTGTAGCAACATTCTTTGGTGTATGAAATTTACTCCAATCGCGTTCTTCGACGAAATGCCGAATGTCGTCGCGCAGTTGGTAAAGGTCGGACTTATTTTGCATTGAGATGCTCGCTTCTGAAGCCGGCTACGTCGCCGGCATAGCCGGAACGATGGATCATGCGATGGCAGTTGGGGCAAAGAACGACGAAATCCTTCTTGGGGTCCATGGGGACTTTTGCTCCCTGGAGTTGGGCGATCGGTTTCAAATGATGGGCTTCGATGAAGCCTTCCCCAATCGATCCATATTTCTTCCCAAAGTTGAACCCGCAGGCTTCACAGGTTGTTCCTCTCTCGTTCTTGACCTTTTGCACTAGCTTCTTGTTTCGTTCAATGCGCTTGTGCAGCCGCAGCTTGGCGCCATCTTCGTACTCTTGCCCTTCGGGCTCATCGCCTTCGACGTAGGCTGTTGATTCTTCCAGCTGTTCGGCCAGCAAGAGCTTTTCATACAGATCTATTGCGGTCCTGAGGTCGAACGCAAGCTGCTCTTCAGGAGGCAGGTCAGACGCACTGTAATAGACGGCCAGTATGTTGCCAGCCTCATAGAATGCCGTGTCATTGTTAGAAGATGAAGGTGCGAGATCTATCGTCTGGTGAGAAAACTGATTGTGCTGAGGTCCCAGCGCTGCGCGAAAGTTTGCGGCTCTAGTTAATAAGGCCGTTTTGGCATCGGAACTGTACGAGGCTTTTGCTTCCGTCATTCCTTGATTGAGACTGAGGTACACGCCCTGCATGTCTTCGCGGAATAGATAGACTGGGTAGTAGCCGCGCTGCGCGCTGTCGGTTACTAGCTGATCAAAAATGCCGATCCACGGCCCCTTCGCCCAGGTTCCTTGCCCGGCGCTGCCTTTGAAGAGTAGGTGATCAGGTGCCCCGCTTTGGTCTCGCACTGCGTCTTTGAGATCAGTGCGGATGAAGTTTGCTAGCGGATGGGCTGTGAACGGCTGCTTTGACGCTGCCAAGTATTCGGAGAGTACTCGACTAAGGCCGCTTCTAATGGACATGGTAGATTCCATGCGAGCTGTTCTGGAATGAATATGACCAAGGCAAAGCGCGGTGTCCAGCGAGCGTTGTCCCCGAAGCGGGATAGGGCTGATTTGGAGCAGAACTGGCGGCTGAGGCTCTACGGCAGGATTTCTGGGGGTCAGGTTGAATCCTACTTGGCTATGCTGAACGAGATTTGGTCTGGCCGCTCGAAAATGTTTGATGGCCTGAGCGAGCAGCAGCTCAAGAATGGTGTAACCAAGCTAGCGGAGATTCCCAATTGGGTTGGGTTCTATCAGCTTTCACTTGTTCAACTCATCGCCTACATGCTCGTGGAGAGCGGCTTTAAAGATGAACTTCTGAGAGCGGCTCAGTCGGACGATCCTATTTCCGTTGTTACAAGCTTGATTGAGTCTCTTCCAGAAGAAGCGCCTGAGGGATCTAAGGCCATTCCAGCTGCCTTCGCGATGATCGGCAATCTGGATTCAATTTCCAGGTACTCGCGGTCCATAAATGACTTGTTGCGTGATGCGCGCGAAAAGCAGGATGTGGGGGCGATATTTAAGGCGCTTTCCGTAGATTCCTATATTTCCACACTCCCTGCGATTCAAGTAGTGATGCGAATGGGGCAAATGGCTGGTGATGGGAGTTTCGCGGAAGTTGTGTTCAAGGCTATTCGTGGCCCTCACAAGAAGCGTCAGGTGTACGAAACGCTTCGCTGGGCGGAGTACTTGCTGCGCGACCAGGGCGCGTTTTTGGCTTGTAGTCAGGATGACATTCACGACCTCATCGTCAATAGACTGCATCTTTACGATGACGATACGAAGAAGAAGGACTCAAAGAAGGCGCTCTTCATGCTGTTTAGAAAATGGCAGAAGGAAGCGGGAAACTGATTCCCTTGTTTTAGTTGGTCGGAAACAGGATGAGTGAGGCATAGCGTTCTTATCGCCCAATCAGCGGCGATGACTAGGACGCGAGATGAGTAACGAGAAGCAGCAGGACGCCGGGACGGACGCACGCGCCGGCGGCGAGGCCGGCGCGCCGGACGGCCAGGCGGGTGCGCCACCCAGTATCACAGCACCCGCAAACAGCATTCGGCCTTTAAGACATGGCGTGGACAGCCTCTATCTGTCTTATCCAGGCCAGCTAGATCGCTTCGTGGCGATCCTGCTGCAGGAGCTGAAGGAGGCTGCCCAATCCTTCGATGAGAAGGTTCAGGGCGGGGCAGGGTGGAGCAATGGTGAGCATGACCTAGCGGTATCGGGTCGGGGGCGGGGTCGGTTTTCCTATGTCCTGGAGGACGGCTGGTTCCGGATCGAGCTGGCCAACGCGACCGCTAAGGTCCTTCCCCTGGCCCATGTGCAGGTCCGTAGCGAGTACCTGACCGCGGTGGGCATGGAGGAGGCCATCTCTACCCTGGACCGGCTCTTGCCCGAGTTCGGCGAGGTAGAAGGGCCGGCCAGCCTGAGCCGGATCGACCTGTTCGTGGACTTCGTGACTGATCTGAACCTGATCGCCTTGCCGGGCGGGCATTGGGTCAAGCGCTCGAAGAAGCGGGATATCCACGAGGAACGGGACTACGTCACCGGCATCACCTTCGGGGCCGGGAATGAAGTCAGCGCCCGGCTGTACGACAAGACGGTGGAAATCAGGAAGTCAGGCAAGGACTACCTGAAGCCCCTCTGGCGAGCGCAGGGCTGGGAAGAAGGCCAGACGGTCTGGCGCATGGAGTTTCAGGTTCGCCGGGAGGGTTTGCCCGAGAGTCTGAAAATCCCCGCGTCGGAGACGGTGCCTCTCTTGGGGCTCCTCTGGCGTTACCTGACCAGCGAGTGGCTACGCCTGGCCATCCCGTCCGATTCGGACGAAACCCGCAGCCGTTGGCCGACTCATCCGATTTGGGATGCGTTGTCGGTCGTGTGGGACGTACCGCCCGACGCCGCGCCGCTCGTGCGCGCGCCCAAGACGCGAAAACCTAGCGATGAGGCCATCTTCAAGTCCGGGCTGTGGGGCTTGAGTTCCTTCATGGCGCGCGAGGGCATCCATCGCGTCGACGAAGGCTTGGGCGAGTTCCTGCAGGCGCTCTCCGTGTACTACGACTCGCCGGAGTCGCACGAACAGCGCCGCCTGGCCGACTACATGGAGCGCAAGGCCAGGGCCAAGGCGCGTCGCTACAACGTCCGGATGAAAGACGATGACCGGGAGTAAGCCATGCGCACGCTCGATCTGTTCGAAGCGGCGGCGTTCTTGCGCATGTCGCCCGCCGTCCTGCGCCTGCATGCCCGCCAAGGCCGCGTCAAGGCTGCGAAACCGGGCAAGCGCTGGGTCTTCCTCGACGAGGATCTTGCTGACTATCTCGGCCAGCTTTACGCTCGTCAGCGGCAAGCGCCGTTAAGTGGCTCCAACGAGGAGAAATCTTCATGGGGCTATTCAGACGGGGTGATGTCTGGTGGGTCAGCTTCACCACGCCGAACGGCGAGCGAATACGCTGTTCTGCTGGGACTGACGACGAAACGCAGGCGCTCGAATTCCACGACCGATTGAAGGTCCGGTATTGGGAGCAACAGCGGTTAGGCGTCAAACCGGAGCGCAGCTGGCAGGAAGCCGCTGTGCGTTGGGTGAAGGAGACAGGCCACAAGCGATCGCACGAGAAGGACAAGGCGAAGTTGCGGTGGTTGGATCGTTTTCTTGGTCACTTGAAGTTGCATCACGTGACCAAGGATGTGATCGAGAAGATCGCGGAGCGAAAGGCGAAAGAATCCAGCCCGAGCAATGCGAACCGTTACCTTGCTTTGATTCGTTCGATCCTCAGGCGTGCAAAGGACGAATGGGAATGGCTCGACCATATCCCGCGCGTCCGGCTCTACCGGGAACCGAAGCAGCGCATCCGCTTCCTGACCCCGGACGAGGCCCGGCGACTCCTGGCGGAGTTGCCGGCGCATCTTCGGGACATGGCGCAGTTGGCACTGACCACGGGACTCCGGCAGCGCAACGTGTCTTTCCTGCGTTGGGACCAGGTGGACATGAGCCGCCGCGTGGCGTGGATTCATCCAGATGAGGCCAAGGCCGGGAGGGCCATTGGCGTTCCATTGAACGAGGACGCGCTCGACGTGTTGCGTCGGCGCTTAGGTCAGGATCGGAGCTACGTGTTTACCTTCAACGGCAGACCCGTAGAACGATGCTCGACCCATGCATGGAAGCGTGCGTTAGAACGGGCTGGCATCGAGCGGTCGTTTCGCTGGCACGACCTCAGGCATACCTGGGCGTCGTGGCATGTTCAAAGCGGAACGCCGCTGCAGGAACTGATGGAGCTGGGCAGCTGGGCCAGCTACGACATGGTCTTGCGGTACGCCCACCTTGCGGCGGATCACCTGCGCGGGGCGGCGGGCCGGATCGATGGCACGTTTTTGGCACACAAACAAAAGCCGCAACTAGTGCGGCTTTCGTAAGTCACTGAAATCAATGGTGGCCGAGGACGGAATCGAACCGCCGACACGGGGATTTTCAATCAGTGTTTCGGGGTCGCCGCTTTCCCTTGCCCGCCCGTGGCTTGCGTCGGGCCGGCGCTCAAAACGCGCAAGGGTTATCCACAGGCCAGGTGCCTGATTCTGCTGGACTGAAAACGGACTTTTTAGCGGGCCGGCGTGACCTGGCGCGGCAGGCGGTTGTAGATGCGTTCGAAGGTGCGCCGATCCATGTGGCCGAGCAATTGCCAGTCGCGCGCCTCGCTGCCAGCCTTGGCCCGCAGGTCGTGGAAGGTGAAGCGATCGGCCAGGCCCGAGGCCACCATCGCCCGGTGCCAGAGCGTGCGGAAGCCGTCGCCGGTGTAGGCGTTGCCGCGCTCGGTGGCGATCAAGTTGAGCGGGATGAAGTCGCGAGCATCGGCCGCGGCAATGACCGCCCGACGCAGGCCCTCGGTCCAGGCGAACTGCAGCGCCTTGCCGGTTTTGTTCGTGCGCACGGTCAGCCCGTTGTCGCCGAAGTCGGCGCGGCGGATGCGCAGGATGTCGGCCTGCCGCAAGCCGGTCACTGCCGCCAGCAGCATTGCTGCTCGCACCATCGGCGGCGCGACGGCGTACACGGCCATGAATTCTTCGTCGGTCACGTAGCGCTCGCGCGGCTTCTCGGCGAAGCGTTCGAGGTAGCGCACGGGGTTGTCCCTGAGCGCGCCGCGTCGCACCCCGAGCTGGAACGATTCGAACAGGAAACTGCGCTCGCGGTTTGCCCGCACCTTGGCCGTGGCGCCGCGCGCATCGCGCCAGCGGAACAGCATCGGCACGTCCACATCGTCGATCGCGACGTCCGCCCAGACGGGTCGCAGGGAGGCGTGGCAGCGCGTGTAGTCGGTCAGCGTGGCCTTCGATAGCTCGCCCTTCGCCTCTCGCTGCACACATTCGGCCAGGTTCGCATCGAGCAGGTCGCCGACGTACCGGCCCTGCCGGCGCTTAGCATCGCCCCACGTCGTGCGCCAGGCGGCGAGCATCGCATCGAGGGAGGGGAAGGCTTGCCGGCGCAGTCCGGACTTGCGCGAGGCGTCCGGCACGTACATCCACAGCGCGCCCGTTTTCCTGTCCCGCTGGCAGTAGGACGGGAGGCCGGTGCGGTGCTTGCGGGGGCGGCTCACGTCAGCTTGCCTTGGGCAGCAGGTCCAGGCGGGGTTCGGTCTTGGCGCGGGGCTTCGTCGCCGTCGGCATCATGCGCGTGACGTAGGCGGCTCGCAACACCTTCACCTGGTTGTCGTTCCCGAGTTCGGCGGGAATGCCGTGCGCGATGAACCAGCCGAGCTGCAGCGATCGTTTGCGGCTTCCGGTGATGTCGCGGATCTCGTCGGGGGTGAGGTTCAGCGAGTCCATCACCGCCCCTCCCGTCGCGCCCAGCGGTTAGTCGTCGTCATCGGTGCGTTGCAGGCAACGAATGGTCGCATCGTCCGGTGCATCAATTTCCAGCACGAGGCTGTATTCCCGCTCGCCTGGTTTCATGCGAATAGGCCACGCCGGAGGTTCGGCTTCGTTGTCCTTCGGGTCGTATGGCGACACGCCGATCAGCCAGCCCCGCGCATTCCCCGGACAATGCTGGCCGACAACGAGCAACGCATTGGCCTCTGACGCTGATTCGACCACCCATTCGATGGGCTTGCCGCTGGCACAGTTATCGTAGTCGTCGCCTCGTGGCGAAATCTCGCCAAACGTGTCGTCGCTATAGCCACTGAACTGCAAAGTTTTCATGTCGCAACACTCCAGGTTGATTGTTGAGTCCTCCACCACGCCCTCGCCATCGCGCGCTTCATGCGATTAACCTCTGGTTCCGGCATGCTTCCTCAATACGCCGACACGCTATGTCGAAATACTTAGACTCGCGCTCGATACCGATAAAGCTGCGGCCTAGGTTCATGCAAGCTACGCCAGTGGTGCCGCTGCCCATGAAGGGGTCTATGACAGAGCTTCCCATTGCGCTGTGCGTCTTGACCAGGTACTCCATAAGCGCGACAGGTTTTTGTGTCGGATGTTCGCTTGAACGCTGTGTATCTTGTGAAAATCGCAGAACTGTTCTCGGGTAACGCTCTGTGCTGTCGTAGCTGACCCCTTGAGCCGTTCGCCCATATACATCCGTCTGCAGGTGCGCACCCTTGAACGCCGACTTTCTTTCGTGTCCTTGGGTTTTTTGCGGAAAATATGGCGCCGGCCCGGCACAGAACACGCTAACAATTTCATGCGCCCTAAGTGGCTGACGTTTCGCATTGAGGTGACCAGACGCCTTTGGCTTTTCCCAAATCCAGTCGAACTTAAACTCCCCTAGATTGGATTGCCTCAGCGCGGACGAGAATGGCTCAGCTCCGAACATAAGGATAGGGACCGAGCGACCGGTTACGCAGCGAATTGCTAGCCATAGCTCCGAGAAAGGTATCGCGACATCCCACCTGCAACGGGTCGTTCCATACGGCGGATCGGTGATAACCGCGTCCACCTTCGGCAGCGTCGGCAGGATGTCTCGGCAATCGCCCAGGTACAGCGTTGCGCTGCCGATGACCACCCGCTTCACATCATCGCTCATGGGTGGGGTGCTCCTGTTCGATCTTGTCGCCTTGACGGTTGCGCCATTCGTCGCATACGCCCTTGTAGGTCACACGAAAGTTGCCGAAGGTGCAGCGTTGCAGGTGTTCGATTCCTCGCCCACGTTTAGCTGCCTCGCGCCGTTGCTTGGCTGGCCCCTGGCTGAAATAGAGACAGGTTCCGCATCGAGGCGGGTCAGGATCAAAGTCCTGTTCCCGTTTCTTTCGCTCGATCCTACGAAGTTCAGCGGCAATAGCCTTGTCATCACCGGGCGTGAGCATTGACATCACCCGCCCCCTTGCGCGTGGATCGTCTGAGCGTCCTCAATCGTCGTGCGCAGTTCGCTCGCGCTCCACGAGCCGCCGAAGTCGCAACGCTCGGCCCATGCGAACGCCATTTCGTCCGTGACCATCGCCTCCGTCACCTGCGGCGGGGCGGTTGCGTAGAGGGCACGCGATTCGGACTTGTAGCCGGCGCGCTCAAAGTCGGCCACCTGCTTTTCCGCGACCTCGGCTGAATCGGCTGGCATCCAATCAGACCAACGATCCGCCGTCGGGAAGAAACTGCGGGTCTGCCAAGCCACCGCCCCCTCTGGCGCTGGGGTGGCGAGAGATTGTTCAAGTTCTCGTGCGCAACCGAACAACGCATCTGCTACTGCGCCTTCGTTTCGTTGACGCTTGATCGTGGCGCGTTCTCTCCACCGTGTGACTAGCTCATCGTGGCGCATTGTTGTCTCCTGAGCGGGCGGCGTCGATGGCATGCACCCGCGTTGCGTAGCAGGAAAGGTCAGCCACCAGCGCAACAGGGATGGCGACATAGGCTTCGTGGTCGTGGCGAATCCAGCGGGCATTCTCGACACCCCAACGGAAGCGCTCCGCATCCGCCCTCATCGCCTCGCCTAGCTGCGGCTGATCCGGGCCGCTGTAGCCGACCAGGAGCATGGCGTCGTCGCCGGACTGTTCGTCGAACACCTGCGGGAGCCAGCGAATCAATGCCGCCTGCAAAGCCTGTTCACGATCATCCCGCTCAGCCAGCGCGGCGGTGAGGGTTTTGATCGTTTCGGCAGTACGCTTGCACGCCTCTTTGCCAATGTTGTCGAGGCTCTTTCCGAACTGCAAAATATGCATAGCCGAAATGGAATCTTCTGGCGACCAATATCTGTCATCGCTCATCTTCTCGCTCATCGCTGCGGGGCCTTTTCGTTCTGTTCTTCCTGCTCTATCAGGGCTTGGGCGAGAGGTATGTTCATCGTGAAAACGGCATCGGCAATGGCCCAGCTCGTCGGCTTATACGAGCCATCCGGCATCTTTCGCTGCGGCCCGTCCTTGGTGACGCGGATGCTGTAGTCGCTCATCGCTGGCCTCCGGGTTGGGCGTTCAGTAGTTGGTCTAGCTCGTCGGCTTTGGAGTCGTTTTCCTGTGCGGTAGCCTCAAGATCTGCGGCTTCAAATGGGCGAGATATTGAAAAGCCTCGCTTCCTTCTACGCAGCTTGATCGCATCTGCTCGCCATTCCGCTGACAATCGCTCAATACCTACCAGCAACCTCTCCACCTCCGCCACAAGGGCGGGAAGGTCGGTGCGGGCGAAGTTGCAGGCGGCGGTGATGAAGGCCATGTCTTCAGAAATGACACGGCGGCCACTCTCGGCGTCGTGCATCGGGATTACGATTCGCCTGTGAACAGGGGTCGGCTCCGTTGACACGAAGTCGACCCACTGTCCGGCCACGGGGCCATGAACGGTTCGATATTTCTCAACCCGCTGGAATGGCTGGCAGTGGAACCAGGGCCCCGGCGTCGCCTTCTCAGCCGACTCCATCACCAACCGCGCGGCGTCGAGGGGCGTCATAGGAGCTGCTCCGTTCGACCATCGTGCCGGAACACGCGGCCTTCGCTGTCGATGCTGATATTGGAGCTGCTGCGCTCACCCAGTGCTCGGCGCATCGCGCTCTCTGAGCCATTGCGGTATGCATCGAACTCGCGCTGCAAATCGTCCAGCTTCTTCCTCCAGTCGCGCTCTATGTCACCTATGCGGTCGGATGCGGGTGGCTGATAGAAGGCCATCCCGTAGTTCTCGTGGGCGCCTTCCACTGAACCGGCGATATGCTCGATCTGTTCGGCAGTGAGCGTCGCGCCGCATTCTTCGGCAGCGATAGCAACGCACTCCGACCAGTAATCACTGTTGTCCATCACTCTCTCCTAGGCCGGGTTAGTGGGTGCCGTAGCCGTAGCTACGCAGCCACAGCCAGACGGCGAGGTAGGCGACGAACGCGAGCAGCACCAGGCCGACGACGATGCCGCCGATGATTTGAAGGAACAGGCGCATGCGCTACTCCGAAGAATTGACAGCGGCGAGGTCGGCGAGGGGAGGCGCCGCGGGGTTCCCCGCCGCTGTCGGTGAAGGTCAGGTGTCGAGGCCGCGGCGCCTGCGGTCGGAAGCGCGGAAGGCGTCCCAGTGCCTGCCGCCGCGACGGCGGGCGCGCTCACGCTCGCCCTGGTGCGGCGCCCAGCCACTGGAGCCCCACGACAGGCGGAAGATCGTGCGAGCGAAACGACCGACGCCTTCGGTGCGGACTTCGGCGTTCGGATCGCCCGAGAGGTGACGCAGCAGTTCCGTCGCGTTGCGCTTGCCCTTCTGCAGCAGCATGTGGAACGTGCTGGACGGCGGGCGCGGAGCACCGGCGATGCGGTTGCGAGCGTTGTGCATACTCATGCGGCGGCCCTCTCTTCGTACGTCGCGCGCGCCGACGGGCTGAACTCGACCGCGAGACCGTGCTTGACGGAGATCCAGGCGTCGATCTCGTCGAGTGTCGGCATGTAGGCAAATTCTCCGCCGTCGATTTCGTCGCCGTCGGACAGCGTGCAGGTGACGCCGGTCACCGTGCCGCCCTTGCGCGACTCGGTCGCGATGCCGACGACGAGAACGCGCTTGCGGGTGTCGGCCGGATCTTCCGCACCCGTCGCCAGCAGTTGCATCTGCGGCGATGCATTGGCCTCGCGCGACGGCGGCTCGATGCTGACCGTGACCTCGCGCTGCTGCAGGCCGTCGAGTTCGCCGCTGACCGCGTTGCTGACGTAGCTGGTGGCGCGGAACGTGAGCTTGACGCTGCCGCCGTCCATCGCCTCGATGTCGAAGTTCGACAACTCGGCGGCGATCAGCTTGATCGGTTCGACCAAGTCCATGCCCGTCGCGATCGTCACGCTGTAGCCGGGGAACTTGTCCTTCAGCGAGAGCGGGTCGAGATTCGGCAGGCGACGGGCGAGACCTTCCTCGTCCTTGTCGCCGTCCAGTCGCGCCTGCGCCGGCGCATCGCCGAGGGTGCGCTCGCGGTACAGGAACGTGCGCAGGCTCTCGTCGAAGGCGTCCAGGGCCTTCGCGCCGACGACGACTTGCAGCTTCAGGTCCGAGGCGAGCTTCAGTTCCTCGCCGTGCCGCTCGACGCGGGCGTTGTGGTTGATGATCTTCGCGGGGTGCTGGTGGAGTTCGAACATGGCAGGCGCTCCGGGTTATTCGGCGAGGGTGGGGAAGCGTTCGTCGTACAGCGCGACCAGGGCCTTGCGCTGCTCGGGGTCGGACAGCAGGCCGATCAGCGAAGACGCTTCGTCGAGCGCATCGCGCGTGCCGGCAGCTTCGAGCCCGGCCTTGATCGACTCGAAGGTGACCTCGCCGTTGTCGGCAGGTGGGATGCTGTCCTGGCCGAGCAGCGATTGCTTCAGATCGCCGATGCTGGCCGACGAGTTCACGGAGCCGCCGTCGATGACCTGCGGGCCGCCGTAGACGTCGCCCATTTCGTCGGCCGTGTGCAGGCCGAGGCAGACTTCCGGCGCGTACACGCGCGCCCAGAAGGCCGCGGCGCGGTACAGGAACATCTGCTCGGGCATCGACTTCCACTTGCTGCCTGACTTCGACGACCAGCCCTCGGCTTCGACCATCTTCCAGTTGATCCACGCGCCGCAGCACACCGTCTGCGATTCGCGATCCTTGGCGTAGGCGCGCACGCGGTAGCCCTTGTCGAAAGGGTCGGTGCCTTCGATTTCGAAGCGCAGCGGTTCGAAGCGCTTCGTGTGGTTGACGCTGCCGATCAGGAAGGTGCTCGACCACGACGGCCGCCCCTGGATGATGTGCAGGTTCTGCATCACCGCGAACGCGCTGGCGCCGATGCGGTCGGCGATGTCGAGCGCGAGCATGGTGTTCGGAATGTTGTCGCGGTACGCCTGCGGCACGAGCTGGCTGGAGGACAGCGCCTTGGCCTGGCGAAACACGAGATTGAAGCGGGCATCGGCCTGCGAGGCCGGGGCGAGCGCGCCGGCTTTCTGCGGAGTGGACGGAACGGGAAGGGTATCGGCGGGGACAGCGGACATGGCGTTACTCCTGGGTGGACTTGAACGCCCAAGCAGGCATGCTCAGGCGCAGGATGTCGTCGGAATAGCCGGGGAATCGCCCGGCATCGAGGCAGCGTTTCAGGATCTCGGCGCCGCGCGCGCGCAGGCTGTAACCGCGCTGTTCCGATTCGGCGTCAAGGAAATAGGGCTGGCAGACGTAGGGCGCTTCGTTCTCGATCGCCAGCAGGATGTAGTTGTCGAGCGGCAAGCCGTTCGCGCGGAAGCCGTCGCAGTAGTGCGCGTGCTGCAGGTCGTAGGTGTAGTTCGCGACCGCGCGGCCGAAACCGGCCGGGCTTGCGTCCACGCAGGACTTCACGTCGAGCGCGAAACGCTTCGGGCCGTCGACGAAGTAGTCGGCGCGCGCCTTGCACGGCAGGCCGGTCGCTTCGTCGATCCAACGCAGCGAGACTTCGGCCTGGCCGCCCTGCGTCAGCAGCTTCGCCCACGGGTGGGCCTGCACGCTCGCCACCATCGCGCGAATGCGCTCGGCGTCGTCGGGCTTGAGCACCAGCAGGCCGGCGCGTTCGAAGGCGTCCCACCACTGGATCGCGGCGACCGTGTCGTCGCTGGGCTTCTTGGCGTTGCGCTGCGCGCTGCTGGGCTTGCGCGGGGCATCTTCGGGCAGCACGCGGTACGTGCGCGCGAAGCGCTCCGGCTCCAGCAGCGCCATGTGGAAGGCGCGGCCGAACAGCATCGCGTCCGTGCTCTCGTCGTCCGGCTGTGTGGCCCAGTGCTGGTAATGCTGGGGCGAGCGCAGCAGCTCCTTGATGCCGCTGCACGACAGTTCACCCAGCCGACGGACGTGGTAGACGTCCGCCGGTTCGCCGTAGGTCAGGCCGAGCGCGGGCTCGGGATATTTCAAGACGGCGTTCATTCGCCCGCCGCGTCCTTCACCTTCACGCCCTCGCCGACGAGCTTGACGAGTTCGTCCTGGCCCGCGACTTCGGCGGTGAAACGCGGCTTCGTGACGGCGGCGACCGCCTGGGCCGGGCTGATCGCGCGGATCAGGTGCCTGTTCGTGCCGCCTTCGAAGGTTTCGGTGACGACGTAGATGCGGGTACTCATGCGGGGATGCTCCGGTTGTCGGGGTTGGAATCGGTTCGGGGCGGCAACATGCCGCGGTCGTAGGCGGCCAGCGCTTCGGCCGCGCGTTGGTGGGCGGCCGTCGCGCTGCCGGTGCTGTCGCGCACGTAGCGCAACGCCTCGGCCATCATGTCGACGACCGGGATGACGTCGCAATCGAGTTCGTCGGCGGTGTGCGGGCAGGCTTTGTCGCTGCGCAAGCGCGAGGCGGCGAGCTTGAGGGTGTCGCGCGTCGAGCAGATCACGGCTTGGTCCTCGCATCGTCCCGCCCGCGCCAGTACGACAGCCACGCGATCACCGCCAGCAGCAGCCACGCGATCACCGCCTGAGCGATCTCGGCGTCGGACATGCGCGATACCTGCGTCACGATCAGGAACAGCAGCAGGCCCAGCAGGCAGCGATCCATCGTGCGAACGTGGGCTTGCTTCGCGTCGGGCGCGGGGGCGAGGTCGTCGGGGTTCATGCGACCGCCCCTTCCCGTGCGATATGCCGGGCCTGGTTGCGCAGAAGTACCGCGCGCGCGGACGTGCGCAGGGCAAGCGTCAGGCGCTGCCAGCGCACGTTACGCGCGCTCTCGGTACGATCGACCGGCACCGCGATGGCGCTGCGAATGCGGCGAGCATAGGCTTCGTCGGCAGCGGCAGCTTTCGGCATTTCCTTTCGAAGCAGCCAAGCCTCGGTGTCGAGCTGATGCGCCCGGCGGCGGGCGTCGGTGTATTCGGAGCGCGTCATCGTGCGATCGCGCACGGCCAGCGCCTCGATGCTGTCGCAGGGGTTGATGGAAACGATCACGGCAGCAGCACCGGGCTCACGATGCGCTGACGCAGCGAGCCGTACCACTGCGCGCCCCAGGATGCGGAGAACGCATTGCGGCGCGCTTCGGCCAGCACGTCCATCGGGTCCAGCGGTCGCGTCCGAACCCAGCCATTCAGGCAACCATCGCCGTCGCACGGCCAAGCCTTCGCCGTCTGCGGATCGTTCGATTCGTTCGTCCAGACCTCGCCGCTACCGCCGCAAACGCGACAGATGCGGTGATCGCGTCGGGTTACGCTCATTGCGCACCCGCCTTCGCCTGCGCAGCGAGCAGATCGGGATGCGTGAGCACGAACGCGATGAAATGGATGTAGGCCGCACCGACTGCGTCCACGACATCGCCAGGCGCGTGGTCCTTACTCAGGCGTTCCTGGAACGTGGCGGTCGAGATTCCGTTCTGGCATCCGACCCACCAGCGCAGCCCATGCTTCGGCGAGAAGACGGCCGTAACGAGGCGCTTGTGCGCACCGAACGGACCGGCAGACATCCACCAGTCGCCCGCCTCGATGCTGGCGCCGTCGCCGATGCTGGCGCCGTCGCCGATGCTGGCGCCGTCGCCGATGCTGGCGCCGTAGCCGATGCTGGCGCCGTCGCCGATGCTGGCGCCGTCGCCGATGCTGGCGCCGTCGCCGATGCTGGCGCCGTAGCCGATGCTGGCGCCGTCGCCGATGCTGGCGCGACCGCCGATGCTGGCGCCCGGCCACACAACCGCGTCGCCGGGAATGACCAGGGTCTGATCGACCCGCGCCTCGACAGCAACGATGCCGCCCTGCGAGCCGTCCGGATTCCGCCAGCGCCTTGCCGGCGCCTTGTGCCAGCCTCCGAACAAGTGATCGAAGGTCTCGGTCATATCGTTCTCCCTGCCCCGGGGTGGGGCGATGGGAGAAGACTACGCGCAACGCGTAGCGTCTGTCAATGCGTAATGCGTAGTGAATCGAAACTATTACGCAACCCGCGCCGCTGCTGGGTTTGCGGTCAAATCAGTCCCGGGAAAGATGCCAGCTCAGGCCAAGCTGGTCGGTGCAGCTCACTGATTCGTCGGATTCCGCATCGGTCTCGGGCGGGTAACAGCCAACGAAGGTATGCGCCTGGCCATCGTCGAAAGCGAAGCTGGCGATGCTCTGGTCGTCGTTGTACTTCGCGCGCATCAGGTAGGACTGCGAGGTGCGCGGGCTGACCACCCATGTCCAGACGATGCCAGCATCACGCTCGGCATTGTTACGGCGGGCCCATTCGCCCAAGCCAAGCAATGCGAGAAAGGATCCGCCGATCGCCGCGATGATGCCCCAGCGGCGCATTTTCGCCTTAGAGATAGTGGTGCAATGGGGCCAGTATGCCCCAGTAAATCGGCCAAATGAACCCGAGGAAAATGTTCACGGGGACGGCAATAAGCCAGTTCCACCAGGTGTAGTTGTAGCCGTCGAAGAAGGTCAGGTAGATCACAGTCGCGGCGTCACCAATCCAGTAGACCGCCCAAGCGAAGTTCTTCATTTTGCGTCCCCCTTCATGCTGCGAATCAGTGCCAGGACCGCTTCGCGTTGCGCGGGGCTCACGTCCCGCAGCTCACGCACGACAGCAGATTCGACCTTGCCCTCGGCGATCTCGATCTCGTCGCCCGCCAGGGAGTTCAGGTCGGTCTGCAGGATGATGCACAGGGCTTTCAGATGTTCCATTTTCCGCACGCCTCGACTGCCATTAAACCAGCCGGCGACGGTGGAATAGGCCACGTCATGGCCCATTTTGTTGAGGGCAACAAGGACGTCCTCGACCCTCATCTTTAACTCGTCTCGCCGGTTGGTGAGATTGTCGGAAAGCTGGCTCACAGCCTGAGACCTTTCGGCATCGGAACGGCTTCTATTCTGCCAACGCCCCTTGCGTAGCTGCTCTGCATTGTGCATAGTGCTTGATAACGCGTTACGCATAGCACGAGCAGGCACCATGACCCCGCGGGAATACTGGAACACCTACGTGGAACGCAACGGCGGCCCGGCAAAGGTTTCGGAGCTGACCGGCGTTCCCTTGTCCACCATCGCAGGTGTCTGCAACGGAAGCCGCGGCATTGGCCGCAGGCTCGCCCAGCGCCTCGCAGCTGCCGACCCGATGCTCGATTACAAGACCCTGGTCTGGGTCACGGCGAAAGAGGCCGCCTGACATGGCCGCCGAGCCGGATTTCGACAAGGAGATCGACGCGCACACCGCAGGGCTGGGTGTGCCGACGGCGCTGATTGCTCCGGACTTGTCCGTCATCCGGAGGCGCCGCGAGATTGATGCCGCTATTGCCGCCCTGCCTGTTTCAGGATTGTGGATCGCTGACTTCCGAGGACGGCTGCGGCCCGTAACGATTCGGCCATCTGCCGGAAATGCTGAAGCCCGCGCTCGCCGATTGGCGACGCATTCAGTGCGGCTTCGTGGCTGGCAAGCAGCACTGAAAGCCGCTCGCTGGTCTCGGGCACCGCAACTGTGGTCAGCAATGCGTGCACTGCGCAGGTCAACGCGGAGGCTTGCTGCGAAAGCATCGCGAATTTTTCGTCGGGGGTCGGCGCCCTGATGGCCGCGTCGTCTTCCATGTCCGTCTCCGGTGTGGGTGGTGGGGTCGCATCCCCATCCTACCGGCAGGCGGGCGCCTTCAATCGCTGCGTCGAGCCGAACTGCCGCCGCCAGCGTGACGGTGCGCGACTGCGTTGCCACGACCACCACGAAGCCCAGGTACAAGCAGCCCGCGAACGGGTGCGGCGGTGCAAGCGGGCGGGGCAGGTCGGGCATGCCTTTTTTTCGCCGGTGGCCTTGATAACCACTGATAACGATCCGTATCGGAGATTCCCATGCACCAACTCGCCCTGAGCTTAGAGCCCGGGATGGCGCAGCGTTACCGCGATCTTCGCGAATGCTTTGCAGCCTGCGTGTACCGCCAAGGCCTGGGCCGCGTTGCAGCGGCCGTCGACGTCGCGCCGTCGAACCTGAGCGCCATGCTCAGCGGCGAGCGCAACCTCGACAGCACGATCGTCGAGCGCTACATGCGCGAATTCCGTGACACGACACCGGCACTCTACTGGGCCGCGCGTTGGCTGCAGGACGCCGAAACCGTCCAGAAGCAGGCGATGGCCGCGTTGCCGGAACTCGTCGACCGACTGAACCGTTTGATGGCCGAAGCCGGGGCGAAGTAATGTCCGCCGCCCCGGTTCGCCTCGGCACGACCTTCGTGTGCCCGATCCCGCCGTCGAAGGCGGATATCGCAGCCCTGCAGCTCGATCAACTCGTGATCGTGCGCGACTTCCTGCGCAAGGAAGTCCGCGCAAAGCAATCGTCGCTCGCGCTGATCGAACGCGCCCTCAAGCGCCGCAAGAAGGAGACGCACTGATGCACTACCAGCCCTGGTCCGGCGCCGATCTCGCTGCGTTGCGCTCGATGGCGAAAACGCACACCTCGCTCGAGGTTGCGCTCGAACTTAATCGCAGCGAACCCGCCGTTCGGCAGCAGGCGTACCGCCTGAAGATCCGGTTCCGCAAGGCCGGCGCGCGTGCTTACGGCACGGCGAGGGGGCAGGGGTGATGCAACTCGTCCCGACTGGCAAGAATGGCAAGCAAGCGCGCGTCCACGACTGCGGTGCGGCCGGAATGCTGACAGCCAAACAGGCTGCTGCGATCGCGGGCGTAAACGTCGTGTCGATTTACAACAGACTGGGCGCAGGCATTGTCGGCGATGGACTCGTTGCCCCCCCGCAGCGCGGAATTCGTTCAACGGGCACCTTTCGCGATCAACTGTACGCCGATGGGCAAAGTGCGATTTTCGTCGCGTGCTCAATCGCACAGAAGTACCAACACCGAATTCCGACCGTAGACGAGTTGCGCAGCGAGTTCGGCATGTGTCGCGCAACAGCCTACCGATGGACCGCTGCCATTCGCGCAGCCCGGGGCGCTGAATGAGCGCCCGCCCGCACCTGACCCTCGTGCACTCGCTGCCGGCGCACCCCGCCGAAACCGAAGAGGACCGCGCGCGCGAGGAACGCATCGCGCAGATCGGGCGCGAACTCAACAAAGCCGAGCGCGCTGGCCCGATGGGCGTCAATCGCTGCATGCAGCTCTGGGAACAGCTCAAGGCCGAACACGCCGCCCGTTCCCCCGAGCAGGTCAAGCGGATGGAGAAGGCGAGGGGGCTGATCCCGTGAACGCCTTGGCCGTCGACGACTACGACCTCGAGCGCTACGGGCGACCGGACACGGTCGAGGAACGCGCGAAGGTGCTCGCCGCGGCGCAGGAAATGACGCTCGCCGACGAGATCGCCGAGCTGATGCGCAAGCGCACGCCGAGCGACCTGGAAGCGGCAAAGAAGCCGCACCCGCACCTGTTCCGCCTCGGTGACTCTGCCGCCTTCCCGCGTGCCGAGGTGTCGATCCTGGCCGGCCCGGGGCGCGAGGGCAAAACCAGCGCCATCATCGCGATCGCAGTGAACGGTGCGCTGGGCCTGGACCTTGGGAATCAGCCCTGCGAGCACGGCGCTTTCAGCACGATCATCGTGTCGGCCGAGGACAGCGTCGAGCAGTACGACGCCAAGCTCGAGGCCCAGCTTCGCAAGCTCAGCCCGAAAGACCAGCGCACCGTCCTCGACAACGTCCGCATCATCGACCTGGAGAGCATCAAGCGCCGCGTCGGGCCGCTCGTGCTCGTCCAGCATGGCGAGGTCATGCGCAACGTCGCGCTCGTCGACAGCCTGATCGACGCCGCCCAGCGCCCCCTCGACGGCAACAGCATCGACGGCGAATGGGACGCACCACTGGGCTGGATGGTGCTCGAAACCGTCAGCACACTGTCCGACGCCGCCGAGGACAACGTCGGCCTGCGCGTATTCGCCGACGCCGCCAAGCAGATCGCGCGCAGCCTCGGTATCGCCGTGTCGCTGGCCCATCACACCAGCCAGGCCTCCGCGCTCAACCTGTCGACGCTCAACGTCAGCCAGGCCGACATCCGCGGCGGAACAGCGCTGATCGGCAACACGCGTCAGACCTGGCTACTGGTCAACCTCGGCAGCGAGGACGACCCCTTCGGCGAGAAGGACGCGCGCACCCACCTGCGCCAGATGATCGCCCCCGGCATTCGCTCGCGCATCAGCGCCCTGATCTGCCTCGACAGCTCGAAGTCCCTCGACCCGCCGCCCGTGTTCTTCGCCTGGGACCACACCCGCCAGGAAGCCATCACCCCGCCGGCCGAGTACCGCGGCATGCACTGGCGAAAGCTGCACCGGCAGATCGGTTCCTACCGTGCCGAGGCCGCCGACGAGGTCCGGACCGTGAAACAACAAGACGACGTCCGCAAGGTCGTCGCGGTCGTGGAACGTCTCGAATCGGAGGGGCGTCAGCCGACCGTTCGCGCCGTCTCCGATGCCTGCGGACGGAGTCCCGCATGGGCTCGTCGACCACTTGTCGATGCCGTCTATCAGGGCGATCTACAGGTCGTCGACGAGGCTGTCCCGCACACCCGGGGCCTGACGCCGGTTTACCGCCTAAAGGTGTCGGAATGACTCGTCGATTCACTAATTCGACAAGTGCGACAAGTGCGACGGAAAGCCGCGCCGTTGCTGCGTTTGCACCTGTCGATTTAACAATCGACGAGTCTCTTGTTTATGGTCGCGCAACCCGAGGGAGACACGAGCGGGGAATATTCGGCTCTCTGAGGGCCGATATTTCCCCGTCTCGGGTCTCTGTCCGACTACTTGTCGATTCCTATAGGGTAGTAGGGAAATCGACAAGTAGTCAGACCGCCCTGAAATCCGTCGGCGGTGACGCTTGAACTCCCCACCTCCCACCGCGCGCGCGCATTTGCGGGCAATGGCTCAGGCCATCGCTGATGGCGGCATGTGGGTCTGCGTCGAGAACTGGGCCCAGGCCTACCAACGCGAGAAGGCCCGCGCCCGTCGATGCGGCGACGCGCATCGCAAATTGTTCCACGTGAAAGCTCGCTACCGCTGGAGGTGGCTGTGATGTTCCACGGACAGAAAGACCGACTGCTGCAAGCCCTGAAGCGCCTCGACCGCAAGCGCGAGGTGCCGGTGCAAGACATCCGCGCGATGTTCCGCGACGTGCTGGCTGGCGACCAGGTCGTGACGGCGCTTCAGACCCACGGGTACGCCGTGCGCAACGGCGACGTGCTGACGATCACCGAGGCAGGCAAGCGGAGGGCGGCGGCATGAAAACCGGACTCGCCCGCCTGATCCTGCAGCACCTGGCCGAGCACGGGCCGACGACGACGGTCGGACTCGTGGCCGCGCTGAGATTCAGCCCGCGCCAGGTCGCGACCAGCGTCGGCACGCTGCAAACCGACTCGAAGATCCAGGTCAAGGGCCTGCGCAAGGAATTCTGCGAGGGCAAGCGCAGCGGGATGCGCGATTGCCACCTGTACGCGATCACGCTGCTCGGGCGCGAGGCGCTGCAGCGCGGCCAGCCGAAGCCCACGGCCGCGTGCCAGGTCGTCATCCGGCCGGCGAAACCGCCCGCGCTGCCAGCAGGCCATGCCGAAACCGTCGACGAATACCTCGCCCGCGGCGGCACGGTGCAGCAGCTCCCGACGAGCTGGCAGGCGCCGACGAAGTACCCGCGCATGTGGGGGGTGTCGTGAGCGCGCTGCTCGCCATCGACCCCGGAACCTACGAGTCCGGCTGGGTCATCCTCACGAACGGGCGCGTGACCGCGAGCGGCGTGTGCAGCAACCAGCACCTGCTCGACACGATCGCCGGCGAGATCAAGCCCATGATCATCCACCACGTTGTCGAGGACTGCGCGATCGAGATGATCGCGAGCTACGGCATGGCGGTCGGGCACGAGGTCTTCGAGACCTGCGTCTGGATCGGCCGATTCAGCGAGGCCTGGCGCCGGCGATACGGCTCGCTGCCGACGAAGGTGTTCCGCAAGGACGTCAAGCTGCACCTGTGCGGCTCGCCTCGGGCGAAGGATCCGAACGTGCGGCAGGCGCTGCTCGACCGGCTCGGCCCGCAAGGCACGAAGGCGGCACCAGGCCCAACGTATGGCGTCAAGTCGCATGCTTGGGCCGCGCTCGCGGTGGCCGTCACGCACCAGGATCGGGCGCGTTGAGCCTCGGCTACTGCCCCCGCAACGGCAAGGCGATCCACGCCACGCAGCACGACGCGGCGAAGGCGGTGCGCAAGCACGGCGCGGGCTCGGCCTACCACTGCGAGTACTGCCACGGCTGGCACCACAGCAGCGGCACGAAGAAGGGCATGCGCAACCGCAAGCGCCGCAAGCTCGCGGATAACGCCTGGCGCTGGGAGGACTGATGCGCCGCGAGCAGCAGCAGCGCCTGCAGACCGAGAGCCGCGTCGACTGGTTCGCGATCCTCGACGCGCTCAATCGCCGCGGCCTGAACACGACGATGATCGCCGTCGAGGTGGAGATTCCGCGCGCGACGATCCTCGGCTGGAAGCAGGGACGGGAGCCGTGCCACGCCGACGGCGAGCGCCTGGTCGGGCTGTGGCTGCGCATGACGGGCGAGGCACGTGACGCGCTGCCGATGACGAACCGGCCGCCCTGGCTCGATTGAAAGTCGAGAACTCGACAGCACGCGCCACCAACACTCGGCGCGCATCCCCTGCGCATCCGTGCGCCTCACCCCGGAGCCCGCTATGCCCCGCGCCAAGTCCAACCGCGCCCCGAAAGTCCCCGGCGCTACGACCGACACCACGACCCCCGAACCGAGCGCCGCCGCCGCGCCCGTCGAGCAGACGCCCGAGCAGAAAGCCGCGGCCATCGCCACCGTCGCCGAGACGAAGGTGAGCGAAGCCGACGCCGAGCAGGTCCGCAAGCAACTGGACCGCCAGCCCGGCGAGTTGCCGGACGCGAGCGAGATCGACCCGAAGACCCTCAAGCGCTCGGTGCGGACCAAGCAGGGCTGGATCACGCCCGCCCCGCCGCCGAAAGCCTGAGCGCCGCCGCTATGTGCTCCGGCCTGCTCAGCCCGAACCCGATCAAGCACACCAAGGCCGTCACGAAGCTGGGCCTCGACCACGCGAAGAAGGGCACGAAGTTCGGCCTCGATCGCCTCAAGGCCGACGCGAAGATGGCGAAGAAGAGCACGGCCTTCGCGGTGGAAGACGCGAAGAAAGGCGGCCCCGGCCCCCTCGGTATCAACGACTGACACGACTGCCATGTGCAAAGCCTCCACGCCCAAGCCGCCGCCCGTTGTCGAACGCGATCCTGTGAAGGAAGCGGCGGACGCGGCCAACGAATCGCAGGGCAAAGCCAACGCGGAGATCGCGATGCGGCGCAAGAAGCTACGCATGTCCTCGCTGTTCACGGTCGGCGCGCGCGGTCTGGCCGGCTCGCCGACGAACACCGCTTTCGCGCAGGCCGTCTCGCGCTCGAACCCGACCGGGGGCGTGCAGTGACCGAAGCTGCCGCCGCCTGCAAGCGCCTGGAATCCCTGAAGGCGGCGCGTCAGCCGCACGAGGAAACCTGGCGGCAGTGTTTCCTGTACGTCGACCCGATCCGTTCCGACGGCTTCAACTCGACGGGCAAGACCAGCGACGAGGTCCGCAGCGACCGCGCGAACGTCACCGACAGCACGGCCGACGACTCGGCGCGCATGCTGGCCGCGGCGATCATGTCCGGCCTCACGCCGGCGAACTCGCGCTGGTTCGGGCTGGACGTGGGCGACGAAACCGACGAAGAGCGCCGCTGGCTCGACCGTGGCGCCGAAATCGTGTGGAAGAACATCCACAACGCCAACTACGACGCGGAAGCCTACGAGGCTTCGCTCGACTTGGTCGGCGGCGGCTGGTTTGTGCTGTTCATCGACGACGACCGCGAGCACGGCGGCTACGTGTTCACGCAGTTCCCGATCGGCACCTGCTACCTCGCCAGCTCCCGCCCTGACGGCCGCGCGGACACTTTGTACCGCACGTACCAGCTCACGGCCGACGCCTGCGCCTCGACCTTCGGCCTGGACAACCTCAGCGAGCAGACCCGCAAGCTCGCGCAGGAAAAGCCCGACACGATGGTCGATCTGCTGCATGTGGTCGAGCCGCGCAAGCTGCACGTGCCGGGCGCGCGCCTGGCCAAGAACATGCCGTTTGCCTCGTACACGTTCGAGGTCAACGCGAAGAAGCTGCTGCGGGAATCGGGCTACCACGAGTGCCCGTTCATCGCCCCGCGCTGGAAGCGCATCAGCCCGTCGAGCGCCTACGGCATCGGCCCGATCGCGAACGCGCTGGCCGACATCAAGACCCTGAACCTGCTGGTGCGCAACGAACTGATCGCGACCGATCTCGCCGTCGCCGGCATGTGGATCGCCGAAGACGATGGCGTGCTCAACGCGCGCACCATCAAGGTCGGGCCGCGCAAGGTCATCGTCGCCAACAGCGTCGAATCCATGAAGCCGTTGCTCACCGGCTCGGACTTCCAAGTCTCGTTCACCGTGAAGGCGGACCTGCAGCGCGCGATTCGAAAAGTGATGATGTCCGACCAGCTCGAGCCCAAGGACGGGCCGGCGATGACGGCGACCGAGGTGCACGTGCGCGTGAACCTGATTCGCCAACTGCTCGGCCCGGTGTACGGCCGGCTGCAGCCCGAATGGCTGCGCCCGCTCGTCGAGCGCTGCTTCGGTCTCGCGTTCCGTGCCGGCATCCTCGGCCCCATGCCCGAATCGCTGCGCGATCGGGAGTACATGGTCAGTTACGACTCGCCGATGGCGCGCGCCCAGAAGCTCGAGGACGTATCCGCGATGGATCGCTTCGAAGCCTCGCTCGGTATCCAGATGCAGCAGATCGGCCAGGTCGACCCCGAGGCCGCGATCGAGCTGATGGACAACTACAACGCCGACGCCGCGCAGCGCAAGAAAGCCGAGCTGCTGGGCGTGCCGGCCGAACTCATCGTCGACGCGAAGGACGTGGCCAAGCGCCGCGCCGCACGCGCCGAGCAGAAACAACAGCAGCAACAGCAGGCGATGCTCGCGCAGGGCATGTCGAAGGCCGCCGAAGCCGCCGGCACCCGCATCGCGCAGCGCGCCCTTTAACCCGGAGAATCCCATGGCACAGACTTCTATTCTCGCGGCAGGCCAGTCGGCACTCGCCTCCAGCGACATCACCGTCGCTGCCGGCAGCAACGCGACCGTATCGCTGAAGGTGGCGGACGGCGTCGCGATCCCCGGCAATTTCTCGCTGCCGATCGTGATCGACCAGGATGGCGCCGAACGCGTCGTGTCGTCCCTGTCGCACGCGTATCCGTTGCGCGTGATCGTCGGCCCCGGCGTGTTCCGTGTGAACCGCCCCGACATCAGCGACTACGGCGTCGACGTCGAAGTCCTGCTCGACCAGTAATGGCCGAACGCCAGCAATTGCCACCCGAGGCCTATGCCCGGGTGTTCGAAAACATCCCCGAAGGTCAGCAGATCCTCGAAGAACTCGTCGCGCGATTCGGTCGCAACCCGTACAAGCCGGGCGGCCTGGACGCGCAACGCGCCACCGACTTCAACGCCGGCGGCCTCGAAGTCGTGCAGTTCATCCTTCGGCGCATCAACCGAGCCCACGGAGTAGACGATGGAAACGACACAGAACCCGCCGGTTGAGCCGGTAGCTACCCCCGCCGCACCTGCGAACGCGTTCGCCGCGGTGGCTGCGGCTGACCCCGCCAACCCGGTCGTCGAAGCGCCGAAGCCGGCCGTCGATCGCATCCCCGAGAAGTACCAGGTCAAGAAGGACGACGGTTCACTCGATGCCGATGCGAGCTGGGCGAAGATGCTCGACGGACACAGCGCGCTCGAAAAGCGGCTCGGCACCGGCGATGCACCGCCCGCGACGCCCGACGAATACGCGCCTGTCGTCGAAGGTCTTGACTTCGAAGCGCTCAAGCAGGACCCGGAATACACGGGCTTCCTCAAGGCTGCGCATGCCAAGGGCATCAACAACGACACGTTGGGCTGGATACTTGGCGAATACGCCAAGCGCGCCGAGGGTGCCGCCGCGCCGGGCATGACGATCGAAGAAGCGCAGACGGCCATGCAGCAGCACTGGCCTAACCCTGGCGACTGGGACAAGAACATGCAGGCCGGCTTGCGCGCGATCCGAGCGTTCGTGCCGGATGCGACGCCCGAAGAGATCGCGACGCTGCCGAACAATCCACTGCTGTTCCGCGTGCTCGCTGCCGTCGGCGCCGAAGTGACCGAGGACAAGCTTGTCTCGTTCAACCCGAGCGACGTGCAGAGCTGGGAAGCCGAATTGGCGGCCGTCTACGCCAGCGAGGCATTCAACCAGGCCGGCCACCCCGACCACGCGAAGGCCGTCGAGAAATCGACCCGGCTCTTCGCGCAGCGCTACAACGGCAAATCGTCGACCTGACAACAAGCAGCAGGTGTAGCCCTCTGAGCCGGCCCCGTCGCCGGCTCTCTTTTTTCCGAAAGTCGAGAACTCGACACGGCACGAGCGACAGATTGGCGCGCATGGCCCGGGGTGGCACCCGGATACCCAGCGACACAGCCCGCGAGCAACGCCGCGCGAGCATCGGGCCCGGTAACGGACACCCCGAGAACGGCAGCAGACCCCATCGCAACCTTTCTCGGAGTCAGTCATGTCCAACCAAATTACCGAAGCCTTCGTCCAGCAGTTCGGCTCGACCTACCTGCATGTGGCGCAGCAGATGCAGTCCCGCCTGATGGGCGCCGTCCGCCAGGAAAACGGCATCGTCGGCACGTCCAAGTCGGTCAACCGCCTGGGCAAGCGCACGATGCAGCGCCGCACCAGCCGTCACGCCGACACCCCGATCAACGAGCAGCCGCACTCCACCCGTTACGTCGACCTGTTCGACTACGACGACGGCGACATGCTCGACAACCTCGACAAGCTGAAGCTGCTGACCGACCCGACCAGCGACTACATGAAGGCGATGGTCGGCGGCGGCAATCGCCAGAAGGACCTGGAAATCATCACCGCCGCACTCGGCAGTTCGCGCTCGACCACCGGCAGCATCGTGCTCCCGTCCTCGCAGAAGATCCTGCACGGCTCGGCTGGCCTGACGAAGGCCAAGATCATCCAGGCCAAGAAGATGTTCCGCGCGGCTGAAGCCGACGAGCAGAACGCCGAAGAGCTTTACTTCGTGTACGGCAGCGAGGCGATGGAAGACGTGTTGACCGACACGACCCTGACCTCGTCCGATCACCTCGCGGTGCAGATGCTGCAGGAAGGCAACATCAACTCGAAGAAGTGGATGGGCTTCAACTGGATTCCCTCGGAGCTGTGCCCGAAGTCCAGCACCACCCGCTCGCTGGTGGCCTTCGCGAAGTCGGGTCTGTGCCTCGGCGTCGGCCAGGACATCAAGACCGAAGTCGGCAAGGACCCGGGCAAGGGCTTCAACGTCCGCGTCTACGTCTGCCTCTCGATCGGCGCCGTGCGCGTCGAGGAAGAGAAGGTCGTCGAAGTCCAGTGCACCGAATAACGGAACCCAGCGCGCCCGCTTCGGCGGGCCGCTGATCCGCAAACCCCTTTCAGATTCAGGAGTAAATGCATCATGGGCGTCGTCAATCTCAAGTCCACTTCCGTCACCAACGCCGACGCGACTCCGCCGGTGCAGAACAAGCAGGGTTTCGACGGCGGTCGCATCCGCCGCAAGCTCGGCAAGGCCAGCATCACCAGCGGCGACTCGTCCACTTCCACTTACCGCCTGTTCCGCATCAGCTCGGGCGACACAATCGACAAGCTGTTCATTTCGTGCCCGGACATCGGCACGACCACGGTGTGCAGCATCGGTCTGTACGACGAGCCGCGCATCAACGGCGGCGCGGTCGTCGACGTCGACTTCTTCGGCGCATCGATCTCGCTGAAGGACGGCGCGCTCGCCAACAGCGACGTGACGCACGGCAACGTCATCACGCTCGCCAACACCGAGAAGAAGGTCTGGGAACAGCTCGGCCTGAACGAAGACCCGCGCAAGCTGTACGACGTGGCGATCACGCTGACTGCGGATGCCGATGGCACCGGTGTGCTGGCAGCTCGCCTGATGTACGTCGACGGCAACTGATCCAAGTTCCTGATCGATGCGTGACACCGGCCAGGATTCGGAATCGAGTTCTGGCCGGGCTTCAACCGGGGGAGGGCAGCGTGCCGGCATCGCGCCGACCGCTGCCACCCCGCTCGATGTACCGCTGGCGAGTCGGCGCAGCGGCGGCGGACTCGACAACCGACGCGGGCTGTTGCTCACCGCCGAACAGCTTCGCGGGCCCGCAGCTACCGATTACTTGCTGAGGCGGCCCCATGTCCACTCCGGTTCAACTGTGCTCGAACGCGCTGCTAAGCATCGGCTCTAAGCCGATCAACAGCTTCGAGGATCTGACCGATGCCGCGCAGGCGGCGCGAAGCCTTTACCCCACGGTGCGCGACGCGATCCTTCGCGCCCACCCGTGGAACTGCGCCATCAAGCGTGTCGTGCTCAGCCCCGATGCGATCGCGCCGGCCTTCGACTACGCCTACCAGTACACCGTGCCGGGCGACTGGCTGCGCACGATGTCGGTCGGCCGTGTTGGCGACGAACCCGAATACAAGGCGGAAGGGCGCAAGATTCTGACGGACGCCTCGGCGCTGTACCTGCGCTACATCTTCCGCAACACCGTCACCGGGTCCTGGGACGCGCTGCTGATCCAGTGCGTCGAGGTCGCGATGGCTGCGGCGTTGGCGCCTGCCATCCCCCGCGACTTGAACAAGGCCAAGGCCAAGCAGTTCGAGCTCGAGCAACTGCTCAAGCAGGCGCGCGCGGTCGACGGCATGGACGAAACCCCCGAGACCGTCGGCGACTCGCCGCTGCTCGCGATCCGGTATTCCTGATGCCGCGCATCAACTTCAGCCAATGCGATTTCACTGCCGGCGAAATGTCGCCGCGGATGTACATGCGCAGCAACGTCGCGCGGTACAACAGCGCGCTCAAGCGCGCCATCAACGTCATCATCCAGGCGCAGGGCGGCGCTGTGCGTCGCCCCGGCACCGACGGTATCGCGGACGCCAAGTTCGGCGACAAGCGTTGTCGCCTCATTCCCTACGTGTTCACCGTCAGCCAGGCCTACCAGCTTGAGTTCGGCGACTACTACATGCGCGTGCACACCGCGTCTGGCGAACAGATCGAAGCCAGCCCCGGCGTGCCCTACGAGATCGCCACGCCGTACACCTTCGAGCAGGCGCAGGCGCTGGACTTCTGCCAGGGCGGCGACACGATGTTCCTCTGGCATCCGAACGTGTACCCGCAGCGGGTGCAGCGATTCGGCCATGCCGATTGGCGCATCATGAACGCGCCGTTTGACCCCGAGCCCTTCGACGAATTGGGCTTGCGTCCGCCAGTGGACCTCACGCTCAGCTCCCCCTCGATCGGTGCGGGCGTCACCTTCACCGCATCGGGCGCGGCGTTCCTTGCCTCGGACGTGGGCCGCGACATCGAGATCGCGGGCGGCATCGCCACGATCACCGGCTACACGTCGACCACCGTTGTCACCTGCACGATCAAGACGGCGTTCGGGGCGACGAGTTACGTGGCCGGCGACTGGCTGATCACCGGAAGCCCGCAGGCCACCTGCACGCCCTCGGCGAAAGATCCCGTCGGCGCAACGATCACGCTCACGCTGGGCGCTGCGGGCTGGCGCTCGGACGATGTCGGCAAGTTCGTCAACCTCAATGCCGGCCTGTGCCGCATCACCGGTTACACCAGCGCAACGGTGGTCGATGCCGAGATTCGTCGCGAGCTGTCGGCCACGGTCGCCGCGCCGCCGAACGCCTGGTTCCTCGCGCGCAGCATGTGGGGGCTGGAATTCGGTTACCCGCGCACCGGTGCATTGCATTCGCAATGCCTGTGGCCAGGCGGGTCGCCGGCCTTTCCGCAAGGCTGGTGGAAGTCGTCCATCGGCCTGTACTACGACTTCGAGATCGGCGTGCTCGCCGACGCGGCGACGATGGGCATCGTCAATTCGGACCAGGCCAACCCCATCCGGCACATGGCCAGCAGTCGCGCGCTGGCGGTCCTGACCGAAGGCAACGAATTCACGCTGCGCGGTACGGACGGCGGACCGATCTCGCCCGGCGCGATCGACGTGCAGAACCAGACCTCGTTCGGCTGCAACGATGTCGCTCCGGTGCGCATCGGTTCCGAGCTGCTGTTCGTCAGCCTGTCCGGCCTCAAGGTCCGCGCGATGGCGGCGGATCGCTTCGATGCCAGCAACTTCGCCGCGCCCAGCATCACGGACCTCGCTGAGCACATCACGCAATCCGGCATCGTCGACATGGACCGGCAGATCGAGCCGGAGCCGTTGCTGTGGTGCGTGCGTGCTGACGGCAAGATCGCACTGTGCACGCTTGATCGCGACAACGAGGTCGTCGCCTGGGTGCTGTTGACCACCGACGGCGCCTTCGAATCCATCAGCGTCGTTCCCTACCAGGGCGTGCACTGGGTATGGGCCGTGGTGCGTCGTGAGGCGGGCGGCGTGACTCGCCGCTCGATCGAGCGATTCAACTACGACCGCTACATGGACTGCAGCGTGCTCGGCGTCGCTTCGCCGGCCGGTGGCGACGATCCCGATCCGACGCCGGTCCCGACGGCAAGCTGGGAAGGCCTGGAGCAGTACGAAGGCAAGACGGTCGACATCCTCGCCGACGGCATGGTGCATCGTCCGCTACAGGTGGTGGATGGCGCGATCGAACTCGACCGCCCGGCGACCACCATCGAGATCGGCCTGCACTTCGAGCCGCTCGTCGAAACCCTGCGCCCGGACCTGCAGAACAGCCCCTTCGGCACGACCATCTTCGGCCTGCCGCAGTCCGACATCTACGTCGATTTGATGTTCAAGGACACGGTCGGCTGCACGGTCAACGGGCGCGCGATGCAGTTCCGCAGCTTCAACAACGAGCCGTTCAACGAGCCGATCCAGCCTTACAGCGGACTCATGCGCATCGAACAGCTCGCCGATTCCGCCATGCGGGGTGAGGCCGAGCTCGTCATCACGCAGCCCGATCCGCTGCCGTTCCACCTGCTGGGCCTCGTGCGCCGGCTGGAGGTCAACGATGGCTAAGCCCAGCTATTCGTTCGAAGCCGCTACGCCGGAAACCGCGCGCTACATCGCCGAGCACCTTCGCGACGCTGATCGCCGCGAACTCACCGTCACCGACCCGGATCGCGACCTCGTCGCCGTGCTGCTCGAAAGCGTACGCATTTCGCGCTGGGCCACGGTGGCGCGTGTCGACGGTCTGCCTGCCATCGTGTACGGCGTCGCGCCTACCGCTGAAGCCGGTGTCGGTGCCGCGTGGATGCTGGCGACCGATGCGATCAAGCGCGTGCGCCGCCCGTTCATCGAAGTGTGCCGCGGCGAAGTCGACCTGATGCAGGCCGCCTTCCCGATCCTGTGCAACTACGTCCACTGCGACAACCACGTCGCGATCGCCTGGCTCGAATGGCTGGGCTTCAAAGTCAGCAAGGCGCCCGCCGGTCCTGGCGGCGTCATGCGCTACTTCAGCAAGGGAGCATTCCGCCGTGTGTGAACCGACCACTATCGTCATGGTAGGCATGGCGGTCGTCGGCGCATTGACCGCCTACGGCCAAGTGCAACAGGGCAAGGCCGAGGCGAAATACGCCGAATACGAAGCCAAGCAGGGGGAGGCCGATGCGCGCGCGGAAGCGGGCTACGCGAAGGTGGAAGCCGAGCGCATCCGAAAGATGGGCAAGGCGGCTGTCGCCGAAGCTACCGCCGCCACGGCGCACAGCGGTCTCGACGTTTCCAGCGCCGGCGCCCTGGCCATCAATCGCGACATCACGCGTGCAGCCAACGAGGACGCCTATTTCGCGCTGATCGGCGGCAAGGATCGCGCGGCGCGCATGGCGGCACAGGCGGCACTCACGCGCGACAAGGGCAAGGTCGCGAAGTCGGCCTCGTATCTCAACGCCGGCATCACGCTCGGCAAGACCGCGCTGTCGATGTACGGCAACGGCGGCGGCAGCGGATGGAAGTCCTGACATGGCACGTATCCCCAGCGGCGTCGGCAGCTCCAACCCGCAGTTCGGCAATCGCGGCCCCGATCGCCCGACCGAATTCCGGCCCGACACGCGCGGTCTGACCGCAGGACTCGACGCGGCCGTCAACGCGGGGCAGGAAGGTCTGTCGATCCTGTCGGGCAAGCTCAATCAGATGCGCGCTGCCGAGGCGCAGCAGAACGAAGACCTGGCCCGCGCGAAGGCCTCGAACGCGCAGCTCGATCACCAGCTCGAAGTTCGCACCCGCGTTCGCGACATCGGTGCACGGGTGGACGCGGGCGATCTCGACTGGCGCGAAGCCGAAGCCGAGGCGCTGAAAGCGCTCGACGATATCCCGGCGCCCGATCCGGTCGAACTCGGCCCGGCCGGCATGGAGATTGCGCGCGGCGGTTACAAGCGCAACAAGGCCGCAGGCTTGGCCGACGTCGCGCAGATGGTGGCCGGCGCCAAGCGCAGCGAGGCCAAGGGCACGATCAGCAGCACGCGCGACAGCCTCGGCAAGCTCGCGCTCGAACCCGATGCCGACCTCGAGAAGATCGTCGCGCAAGACGCGGCGCTGCGCGATACCGCCCTGCGCTTCGGCATCGATCCCGACGTGTTCGACAAGGGACATCAGGACTTCGCCGATCGCGTGTATTCCGACCACGCCACCGCGCGCCTGGTGGCCAGCAAGGAAGACCAGATGCTGCTAGACGCGCTGGAGGCCGACCTCGGCAAGGGTGGGCGCTACTACGGCAAGATGGACTCGGCGAAGATCACGACGCTGCAGGGGCAAATCCTGACCGCGCGCAGCCGCCTCGAAGCCCGGGCCGAATCGGCGCTGACCAAGCGCGAAGCCAAGGCCGAGCGCGCGATCAAGCAGTACGACGAACAAATCTCGACGGCCATCCCGCCGACGATCGAAGACCTGCAATCGTGGGCCGATGCCGTCGAAGGCACGTCGATGGAGGCCGAGTTCCGCGAGCGCCTGGCCGACGAGGTCGAGGTACAGCAGATGCTTCGCCGCCCGCCGGCCGAGCAGCGCGCGTACCTGCAGCAGGAAGAAGTCCGCCAACGTGCGCAAGGCGCCAGCGTGCGCGAGCAGCGCAACTTCGCGCGCATGAAGTCCGCGATGGAGGCGCAGCTCAAGCTGCTGAAGGACTCGCCGCTCGAGTTCAATGCCAACCTCACCGGCGAACCGGTGCAGCCGCTGGCCCTGCAAAGCCTGTTCGATGGCGATACGTCCATCCTGCAATCGCAGATCGCCGCGCGCATGAACACGCTCGGCGCGCTTCGCAAGAAGTACGGCGGCGAGGCGGGCACGTCCCCGCTGCTGCCGGGCGAGGCGAGCGCGATCTCCGGCGCCCTGGCGCAGGCCAAGCCCGCCCAGGTCGTGAAGCTGTTCTCGTCGCTGCGCACCGTGTTCGGCGATGACGACGGATACCGTGCTGTCATGCAGCAGATCGCGCCGGACTCCCCAGTGCGCGCCCGTGCCGGCGAGCTGTACCTGCTCCAACGCAAGAACGGCGTCACCAGCGGATTGCTTCGCGGTGCCGACGGACAGGAATACGGCGACATTGCCACGCATCTGCTCAAAGGCGAAGCGCTGCTGAACCCGGCCAAGGGCGACCGGGAAGAGGACGGGCGGGGCGCCGCGTTCAAGATGCCGCCCGCGCAGCAGTTCGAGGCAGAGTTCGCGAACCTCGTGGGCCAGTCCTTCGCCGGCCGCCCTGAGGAATACCGCGCCGCGCTGCAGTCGGTGCGCGCCTACTACGCAAGCGTCTCTGCTGATGCCGGCGCGTTTGCTGCCGACCAGGATGACGACCTCGTTGCGACGGCCGTTCATGCAATCGTCGGCCAACCAGTGGAATACAACGACGGTGACGTGCTACCCCCTTGGGGTATGTCCGCGACGGTTTTCGAGAATATTGCTGACACGTTTGTCGCTGAGCGCCTTAAAGCAGCCGGTCTCGAAGACCCCGGCGACGTGTCGCTGAGAAATGCTCGCGGGCGGGATGGAGTGTACATATTGCAGCGCGGCAACGAATTCGTGCCGGACAAGAATGGCCTTCCGCTGACCATCCGCATCGGGGGCCGCTAATGGCTGGCTTGTTCGATCCGAATGCCGACGACGACCTGCAGGCCGCGCTCGACACTGTCGCCTATCTGCAGCTCAACCCGTTCGACTTCTCGAAGCCGCGCGGGCTGAATCTCGGCGAATCCAGCAAGGGCCTGTTGCGACCGGCGGCGGGCGTTGTGCGCACGACCGCCACGATCGGCGGACTCGCGCCGCCGTTCCTGATCGACAAGGCGCTGGGCGGCGACCTGCAAGACCGCTACTTCAAGACGGCCGTCGATGACTTCGCGCAGGGCGTGGTCGATACCTACACGCCGGACGCGATGTCGATGTCCACCGCCTCGCAGACGCTGAACACCGTGCTCAACGTCGGCGGCTCGCTGCCGTTCCTGTTCGCCTCCCCCGAAGCCTTCCTCGCGAACGCCGCCGTGGATCCGGCAATGGACCTCACCGGGCAGGGCGTGGATACGAACACCGCAACAGGCGTCGGCCTGTTGAACCTGGGCGTGAATGCCGTGGGTCTGCGCCTGCCTGCCGCGTGGGGCTCGACGCTGGGACCACGCCTAGCCACGGGTGTCGGCTCAAATCTCGCGCTGGGGATGGGCGCTGATGCTGCCACTGCTGGTCTGTTGGACGCCAACGGCTATGACGAACATGCCGCGCTCTACGACTGGTCGAACCTGCAGACGCGCACGCTGGACACGCTGATGGGCCTGGCCTTTGGTGCGAAGGCGCACATCGATGCGCCGCGCGTGAAGCGATCCGAGGGCGACGCGGTGCTCGTGGCGAACAACGCCGACCACTTCAACCGCCGCACGCTGCCCGGCGAGCCGTTGACGAAGAACGCGGACCTGCAGCACCAGCGGGCGCTGACCCAGGCGATCGAGCAACTGGCGCGCGGCGAGCGCGTCAACGTAGCCGACAAGATCAACCCGGCCGACTTCATGTTGCGCCCGGACTTCAAGAACTTGGACAAGCCCGCGTCTGGGATGGTCCGCGTCTATCACGGCGGATCGGTTCCTGGCGACAAGCTGCAGGGGGATGTTTGGTTTTCCACCGACCGCACGTACGCAAGAGACTACGGGAACCGATCCGGGCAGAGCGGTGGGGATGTCTATTACCTGGATATTCCAGAGGCAATGCTTGAGCGCGACCTCGAGAACGGCTACCCGGGGCTGCATTCCATCGCCCTGCCGGATCACATGGCGAAAAACATGCGCCCGGACTTCGAACCGGCGACCCCGGGCCATCTGCGCGGCGGCGACGAACCGGCGAACGTGCAGCAGGACTTCCGCAGCATCGCCGCGGCGCACGACGCCACGATCACTAGCATGCAGCGCGGCGTCATCAAGCGCGGCGCCGGTGCACGCAGCCAGCACCCGCACGGCACGGCGGCGGACTTCCGCACCTTCGACAAGACGGACGCCGAGGTGCGCGCCCTGATGGCCGACCTGCGCAGCGCTGGCTTCGAAGTCATCGACGAGCGCAACACCGATCAGCCGCACATTCACGCCGAGCTGCCGCCGGGTGGGCGTCGCATGCCGGTCGACCCGGATACGGCGCTGCGCCAGCGCCTGCAGGACGATCCGGCCAAGATCGCCGCCGAATACGCTGCGCTGCCCGACAGCCAGGGCGGGCGCGTACTCAACACCGACACCGCGCGCGAACTCTCGCCGGAATACCTCGCCGATCGCACCCGCTCGGCCGACGTGCACGAAGCGGCCAGCGAGACCGTGAAACAGCTCTACGCCGCGAAGCTGGCCCAGCCCACGCCCGCCGGCTTGGATCCGGTCGTGCTCTTCACTGCAGGCGGCACGGGTGCCGGCAAGTCGACGGCCGTGCGGCAGATGGCCTCGCAGGTGGGTCAGCCGGAAATCGTCTACGACACGAACATGAACTCGCTGGACTCTGCCGTGCGCAAGGTCGAGCAGGCGCTGGAAGCCGGCCGTGACGTGAACATCCTCTACGTCTACCGCGACCCGGTCGAAGCCCTCACCGGCGGCGCCATCCCTCGGGCGCAGCGCCAGGCCGAGACCTTCGGCAGCGGCCGCACCGTGCCGCTGGACGAGCACGCGCGCACGCACAGCGGCGTCCGGCCGGTCATGGAAGCCCTGGCCGAACGCTATCGCGATGATCAACGCGTGACGATTCACGCCTTCGACAACAGCCGTGGCGCGGGCAAGGGTGCGCAGACGTCCCTTGAATCCCTGCCCCGGGTGGAGGAAAATACGCTCCGTGAACGCCTCCAAGACGCGCTCCACCAAGCCCGCGACGCCGGTCTCTCCGACGACCTCTTCCGCGGCTTCTCCGTCCCCGGCCGACAAGCGGCCGTACTGGGAACAGCGCGGCTACAAGAGCCGCGAGGAATACAACCTGGCGCTGGCGAACGGCCTGGCGGAAAACCTCAACAAGAACGCGGCCAAGTAGGCGACTCCGACGAGGCGATGCAGGCCGCGCAGGTGACGGCCGCTGAAGCCACGCTCGCAGAATTCCCTGGCCTTCAAGTCGTCGACGAAACCGGCAACCTTCGCCCGGCCGCTGAACTGCTGGCCGATGCTGACGCCGAACTGATCGCCGCCAACGACACCATCGTCGCGATGGATGTCGCGACCGACTGCTATCTCCGGAGCGTCGCATGAACCCGCAATGCGTGACTGCCGTGGGCCGCGTGCTCGGCCGTGCGCCGACCGAGGCCGAGATCCGCAACATCGAAGCGCGTCTCGCGAAGGCCATGCGCCTGGAGGCGTCGAAAGACCCGCAGGCCTGGCTGGCGCAGCCCGTCCCGAATCAACTGCGCCTGGGCGCGCAGCGTGCGGCGGCAGACCTGCTCGGCGAGGCCGCGCTCAAGAAGCAGCGCGCCGCCCTGCAAATCCTCGCCACCGCTCGTCTGCAGCAGGCTGTCGCTGCTTTCCCCGGTACGCCGATGGAAGCGCTCGCCCGCATGATCGCCTTCCACGCCGACGCGCGCGGCTCGGTGATGTCGGTGGAGTCTCGCGCCAAGGCCATCGAGCGCGACGCACTGCGGCAGATGGTCGACACCCTGGAAGCCACGAGCCCGACGTTCTTCGGGATGATCGAAGATCAAGCCGGCATCCGCGCCCTCGTGCGCGAACTGCACGGCGAGGCGAGTGGCAACAAGGACGCCGCAGCGGGCGCCAAGGAATTCGCCAAGATCGCCGAAACCCTACGCACGCGCTTCAACCGCGGGGGCGGCGACATCGGCCAACTCGACGACTGGGGCATGCCGCACCATCACTCGCAGCGCCTGGTCGCGAAAGCCGGCAAAGACGCCTGGGTGCGTTACCTGATGCCAAAGCTCAACCGCTCGCGGTACGTGGACGAACGCGGCCGCCCGATGTCCGATGCTGATGTCGAGGCCTTCCTCGGCGAGGCGTGGGCGACGATCGCCACCGGCGGCGTCAACAAGATCGAACCGGGTCAGGCGACCGGCACGGGGGCGCGCGCGAATCGCGGCAACGCCAGCCGGCAAGTGCACTTCAAGGACGCCGACGCCTACCTCGACTACCAGCAACAGTTCGGCGAGCGCACGCTATACGAGGTGCTGGTCGGTCACATCCACGGCGCGGCGAACGACATCGCGCTCGTCGAGACA
>NZ_JASGHN010000006.1:0-1296736 GCF_047602345.1 Arenimonas sp.
AGGCGGCGATGCCGTCGGCATCCGCATCTCCGCCGTGCATCCCGGCACGCCCCGGGCCGACGCCCGGCTCGAGTTCGCCGAACACGGCGATCTGCTGGGCGACGAGTGGGAAGTGCAATGCGAGGGTTTCGTGCTTTACGTGGACGCGCCCAGTGCGAAATTCCTCGATGAGCCAATCGACATCCACGCCCAACCGACCGGCAACCAGCTCACGATCAAGGCGCCGCGCATCAAGGGCGAAGCTCCCAAGGGCGATGCCAGCCTGATCGAGCGTGTGCAGTGGCTGCTCGATTCCGAAATCGATCCGCAACTGGCTTCGCACAAGGGCCAGGTGGCCCTGGACTCGATCGACGCCGACGGCGTCGTCTATCTGCGCTTCGGCGGCGGTTGCCACGGTTGCGGCATGGCGGACGTGACGCTGAAACAGGGCATCGAGAAAACACTGAAGGGCCGGATTCCGGAGATAAGCGCTGTGCGCGACGCTACCGACCATTCGACCGGGGCGGCGCCGTATATTCCGCGCTGAGCGGCCTACGGCATTCGATACAGGCGATTCGATGAACCAGAACGATTCGCCCAGCCGATGGAAGTTGCGGCCGGCCTGGTGGACATGGCTGATCGGTGGAGTGGTCTACGGGATCGCCCTGCGCGTTCTGTTCGGTGCGATGCCCGAGGGCGCCAAGGGCGTGATGTCGGCAGCCTTCCTGATCGGCACGCCCTTTGTCCTGGGTTCCATCACCGTGTTCGCTTGCCGGCACATCACGCAATCGTGGCTGTTCTACATATTCGGCCCCTGGATCGCGGTGGTCCTGATGCTTGCCGGCTGCGCTGTCGCACTGCTCGAAGGCTCCATTTGCCTGGTGATGATGGCGCCGTTGTTTCTTTTCGTCGCCAGCCTCGGCGGCGTGCTTACCGGCGCCGCGATGCATTTCGTCAGGAGACGGCGCAGCACTTTGATGTCGATCGTGGTGTTGCCTTTCCTGATCATGATGGGCGAGGAGCGCGTTCCGATGCCGGAGCACAATTCGGTCTTGGTTTCGTCCGTCGTCATCGATGCCGAGCCGCGTACCGTGTGGGAGCAGATCGTCTCCGCTCGCGCGATAAGGCGAGACGAATTGCCCTTGAGCCTGACGCATCTGATGGGCGTGCCTCGACCTGTCGAAGGCATCAATATACGCACGCCCGAAGGCATCGTGCGCTTCTCGCGCTGGGAACGAGGCGTCAATTTCGCGGCGAATGTCACCGAGAGCGTTCCATATCGCCGGATAAGATGGCATTACCGCTTCGACGCGAATTCCTTCCCCGAGGGATCGATGGACGAGCACGTCGAGATCGGCGGGCGCTTCTTCGATCTGCAAGATACCGAGTTCAACCTACTGCCGCTGTCGGGCGGCAGGACCCGGCTGGAGATAGTCGCCCACTATCGCGTGACCAGTAGCATCAACTTCTATGCGGTTCCGGCCGCGCGCTTCATCGGGCGTGATTTCGTCGACACCATTCTCGGGCTGTACAAGCTCAGGAGCGAGCGCGCCGAACAGCAGGCGCAGTCGCTGCGCGTAACGCAATCCGAACAATCGGACGAAGAATCCTTCGCGGCTCGGTGAACTTTCGCGATACTCGCTGCACTAAGCCGCAATCTCTCGCGATGGCCCATCGATGCTGGCGGAACCGGACTGGCAACTCGAGTTTCGCAACGGCGACCAGTGGCAGCCGCTCTCGCTGGATACGGAACCGCGCGAAGACTTGCCGAGGCGCTGGCGCGCGCCCCTGCTCGGCACACTGATCGGCCTGCACGTCCTGGCTTTCGCCTATCTTCCGCTCGGCGAGTCCTTGCGCGAGGAACGAAGGGAGGACGAGGCGATCCAGATCGACTTTATCGATCTGCCGCCGCCAACTAACCACGAAGACATCCTGATCCGCCCGGAGCCCGAGCAACCGCAGGAAGATCGGCCCTCCTCACCGGAGCCTGCGGTCGCTTCGACCCCGTCGGCCCGTGCGCCCTCGACGGCGATGACACCGCGAAACAAGCCCGAGCCGATGAAGCCCGGAGCGATTAGCCTTTATACGGAAGACGGCCGCGTTCGACTGCCCGACGGCCTGATGGAGGACCTGGACAAGCGTTTCGGCGACCAGCGGCAGTTCTCGTACCAGACGCCCGGTCTCGACAAGGCCGACAAACTGCTGGAACGCCGCAACTACTTGGCCTACGAGCCGACGCGTTTCGACAAGGACTGGAAGCCGAACCAGGATCTGTTGACCGAGTTGCTGACCCGGGCGATGGAAGCGACCACCAAGGAAGTGCGCATGCCGATGCCGGGCAACCCGCGCGCGACGCTGGTATGCAAGATTTCGATCCTGGCGTTGGGCGGCGGCTGCGGCATTGAGGTTGCCGGTGCGAACTACCTGCCGCCGGGCGATGACCCGAATACGCTCAGCCCGGAAGAAGACAAGCAGTGCCAGGCATGGTGGGACAAGATCGTGAGTACGCAGACGCAGGACGTGTGGCGGCAGACGCGGCAGCTCTATGACCGCGAATGCCGCAAGCCCCTAGAGATGCCCAAGGTGATGTCACGAGCCGAAGCGGAGGCCGACTGATCCGTCGGCGCGGACGCCGAACTTCGCGAAAAACAAACGGGCCCCGAGGGGCCCGTCGTGCGACGCCTGCTGACCGGGTGGTCAGTGGCTCAGATCGTGGATCTCGGACTTCTGCGCCGCGTAGTAGGCCGCGAGATCGGCGATTTCCTTGTCCGTCAGTGGCTGTGCCTGCGCGCCCATGATGGCGTTCTTGCGCTTGCCGGAGCGGTAATCGCGCATCGCCTTATCGAGATAGTCGGCGTACTGCCCGGCCAGGCGAGGATAGGTATTGTCCAGCGTCTTGTTGCCGTCGGCGCCGTGGCAGGCCGCACAGACCTTTTCGGCCTTGTCCTTGCCGGCGGCGGCATTGCCTTTCGGGCCGGCGACTGCGGTCGCAGCGAAAGCCAGGGCGAGCAGGGCGGCGGCGGTACGGATCGTCGTCATGTTCGTGATTCCCTTCACTTCTTGGGCTTGGCGCTGGCGAGGTAGGCGGCGAGGTCAGCGATGTCCTGATCCGAGAAACTCTCGGCCTGTGCCTTCATCGTCGGGTGGTTGCGTTCGCCCTTCTTGTAGCCGGTCAGGGCCGCGACCAGGTACTGCTCGTTCTGGCCGCCGATCTTCGGCACGCGATAGCTCGGGTAGGCGTTCTTGTACTCGACGATGCCGTGGCAGCCGGTGCAGGTATAGGCCAGCTTCTTGCCGCGGGCGATGTCGCCCTTGGCGAAAGCGGGCGCCGCCAGGGCGGCGGAGAACAGTACGGCGGTCAGAAGCACTTGTTTCATCGATATTTTCCGACAGTGACGTTCGACGAATGATCCAGCCCGAAAGTATAGCCGCACTGCGTTCATGCAGACAGGGGGAGCGAAGCGATGCAACGAAGCGACCGCTCCAGGCGTCATACCGACTTTCGGCACATTCGTTCCGAAAGGCCTTTGGTTACTGTTCTATTCAAGTATAACACCCGCCCTTCACGAGTCCCTTTCATGAGCCCGAAACCTGCGAATCCTTCCTCCTCCCTGTTGCGGGCGAGCATCGCGGCCCTGCTGCTGGGGAGCCTCGCGCTTGCCGGCTGCAAGGTGTCCACCGGCGGTGGAGATGCCAAGGCCGATGGCAAGGGCCAGGAACAGGCCAAGCTCGGTCCCGATGGCAAGCCCTTGCCGAAAATCGAGGCCGTGCCGGTGGAAGTGGCGAAAGCGACGCGTAAGCCAATCGCGGCCAGCTATTCCGGCACGGCGAACCTGGAGGCACCGGGCGAAGCGCAGGTGGTCGCCAAGACTTCGGGCGTGATGACCCAGCTACTCGCGGAAGAGGGTGACATGGTGCGAGCCGGCCAGGTGCTGGCGCGTATCGATCCCGACAAGGTCAGCCTGGAAGTGCAGCGCCAACAGGCTACCGTCAACAAACTCGCCAACAACTATCGTCGTTCGCAGGAGCTGCTGGCGCAGAAGCTCGTCAGCACCGAGGCCAGCGACCAGATCCGCTACGACCTCGAGTCCGCGCGCGCCAGCCTGGCGCTGGCCAAGCTCGATCTTTCCTACACCAGCATCACGGCTCCGATCAGCGGCGTGATCGCACAGCGCATGGTCAAGCCGGGCAACCTCATCGCGCTCAATGCACCGGTGTTCCGCATCGTCGACAACTCGCACCTGGAAGGCGTGCTGAACGTGCCCGAGCGGGAGATGGGCCGTCTGAAGGCCGGCCTGCCGGTCCGCATGCTCGTCGATGCCATCAGCGGTACGACTTTCGAAGGCCGCATCGACCGTGTTTCGCCGGTCGTCGATTCCGGCAGCGGCACCTTCCGCGTCGTCTGCGCCTTCGACAATTCGCCGGGCTTGCGCCCGGGCATGTTCGGCCGCATCGAGGTGGTTTACGACCAGCGCCAGGATGCGCTGACAGTGCCGCGCATCGCCCTGCTCGAAGACGAAGGCGAACCCGCCGTTTACGTCGTCCGCGGCAGCAAGGCGCAGCGCGTGCCCGTGCAGCTCGGCTACACCAACGGCGAACTGGCCGAAATTCGATCTGGCCTGAAGGACGGCGACCAGGTCGTCACCGCAGGCAAGGTCGCCATCCGCGACGGCAGCGAGGTGCAGATCATCGTTCCGGCCGCCGCGCCGGCCACGGGCGTTGCGCAGACCGCTGCCCGATGAGCCTCGTCGAACTTTCCACACGTCGTCGCGTCACCGTGTTCATGGTGACGCTCACGTTCGTGATTTTCGGCGTCATCGCGCTGTTGGGCCTGAAGGTCAACCTGCTGCCGGACTTGAGCTATCCGACGCTGACCGTGCGCACCGAATACACGGGTGCCGCGCCGGCGGAGATCGAGACGCTGATCAGCGAACCGGTCGAGGAAGCGGTCGGCGTCGTGAAGAACCTGCGCAAGCTCAAGTCGGTCTCGCGCACCGGTCAGAGCGATGTGGTTCTCGAGTTCGCCTGGGGCACCGACATGGACCAGGCCAGCCTCGAAGTGCGCGACAAACTCGACGTGTTGCGCTTGCCGCTGGAAGCGAAAGCGCCGGTGTTGCTGCGCTTCAACCCGTCCACCGAGCCGGTGATGCGCCTCGTCCTCACGACCCCGGAGAAGGGCAACGGCAGCGAGCAGGCTGAGCTGATGCGATTGCGCCGCTATGCCGACGACGAGCTGAAGAAGAAGCTGGAGCCGGTCGAAGGCGTTGCCGCGATCAAGGTCGCCGGCGGCCTCGAAGACGAGGTGCAGGTGCTGATCGACGCCGAGCGCCTGGCCCAGCTCAACCTGCCGGCGAGCACGGTGATCGATCGCCTGAAGCAGGAGAACGTCAACGTCTCCGGCGGTCGCATCGAAGAAGGCAGCGAACGCTATCTGGTGCGTACCGTCAACCAGTTCAGCAACCTGCAGCAGATGCGCGAGTTGCTGATCACCAATCTCAATGGCGTGCCCATCCGGCTCAAGGACGTCGCCAGTGTCGAGCAGGGCTTCAAGGAACGCGAAGCCGTCATCCGGTTCAAGGGTCGCGAAGCGGTCGAACTCGCCGTCTACAAGGAGGGCGACGCCAATACCGTCGCGGTCGCCGAGGCCGTGCAGGCAGCCTTGCGCAACATGGAGCGCACGGGGCGCACCGGGCCGCCGGGCCCGGGCGAGGTGGGCAGGCCGGGCGCCTACACGATCGACGGCATCCCGGTGCAGACGATCGAGGACCAATCGAAGTTCATCAAGAATGCTTTGAGCGAAGTCAAGAAAGAAGCGTTGTTGGGCGGCGTGCTGTCGATCCTGATCATCTTCTTCTTCCTGCGCGACGGCTGGAGCACGTTCGTCATCGGCCTGTCGTTGCCGGTCTCGATCATCGCCACCTTCTTCTTCATGGATCAGCTGGGCCTGAGCCTCAACGTGATGTCGCTGGCGGGCCTCGCCCTGGCGACGGGCATGGTGGTGGACGATTCCATCGTCGTTCTCGAGAGCATCGCGAAAGCGCGTGAGCGCGGGCTGGGCATGCTGCAGGCCGCCATCGCCGGTACGCGCGAAGTCAGCATGGCGGTCGTCGCCTCGACGCTGACTACGGTTGCCGTGTTCTTCCCTCTGGTATTCGTCGAAGGCGTGGCCGGTCAGCTGTTCAAGGACCAGGCGCTGACGGTGTCGATCGCGCTGATGATCTCGCTGATCGTCTCGCTGACCCTGATCCCGATGCTGTCTTCCATCCGTGCCCGCGCACCGCTTTCGTTCGAGGGCGAAGCGGCGCATCCGGACTGGCAGCCGACCAGCAAGGCAGGGCGTTTCGCCGCCGTCACGCGACGTGGTGCCACGCGTGGCATCGGTGCCGTCGTTTTCGGCATCGGCGTGGCCGTCGTGACGGCTGCGCGTGCCTTCGGCCTGACCGTCGGGAAGTCCCTGGCCCTCGTGGGCGAGAAGATCCTCATTCCCTACGAATGGGCCGCCAGTGCCTATCACCGCACGCTACCCAAAGCCCTGGACCGCCCTGGAATCATCCTCGGCAGTGCGGCGGTCGCTTTCGCGATCGCGATGGCCATCGGCATGACGTTGGGTACCGACCTGATCCCGCAGTTGGCGCAGGATCGTTTCGAAATGACCGCGCGCCTGCCGCCCGGTACACAATTGCGCGAAACCGACGCGCTGGTGCGCGCAGTGCAGCAGGCGCACGACGGCGACAAGGACATCGACGCGTTGTACGGCGTCAGCGGTACCGGCACGCGCCTGGACGCCAACCCCACCGAGTCGGGCGAAAACGTCGCCAAGCTCTCGGTCGTGCTGGGCGATCACTACAGCCGCGAAACCGAAGCCGCCGTCACCGAGCGCATGCGCAAGACGATGGCCCGTTATCCGGATATCGCAGTGAAATTCGGCCGGCCGGAGCTCTTCAGTTTCTCCACGCCGCTGGAAATCGAACTGCGCGGTCAGGACCTCGAGTCGCTGCAGCGTGCCGGCCGCCGTCTCGCCGAACTGATGCAGGGCTCGGCGCACTTCGCCGACGTCAAATCGACGGTTCAACAGGGCTACCCGGAAGTCCAGATCGTCTTCGACCAGCAGCGCGCCGCCGCACTGGGCTTGACCACCCGGCAGATCGCCGACCAGGTCGTGCGCCAGGTTCGCGGTGAAGTGGCGACGCGTTACAGCTTCCGCGATCGCAAGATCGACGTGCTCGTGCGCGGCCAGGAAAAGGATCGTGCTTCGGTCGACGATATTCGGCGCATCATCGTCAATCCGCAGAGCGACCGGCCCGTGACCCTCGACGCCGTGGCCGACGTCGTGGAGACGGTCGGACCCAGCGAAATCCACCGCTCCGATCAGACGCGCGTCGCCATCGTTTCCTCCAACCTGCGCGGCATCGACCTCGGCACGGCGGTGGAAGAGGTGCGCGAACTCGTGCGCAAGAACCCGCTGGGCGCCGACATCCGGCTCGGCTTCGGCGGCCAGAGCGAAGAGCTCGACAGCTCGATCCGATCCTTGTTGTTCGCCTTCGGCCTCGCCCTGTTCCTGGTCTACCTGGTCATGGCTTCGCAGTTCGAATCGCTGCTGCACCCGTTCGTGATCATGTTCAGCGTGCCCCTGGCCATCGTCGGCGCGGTCGCGGCGCTCTGGCTCTCCGGCTCGCCGATCTCGGTGGTGGTGTTCATCGGCCTGATCCTCTTGGTCGGCATCGTGGTGAAGAACGCCATCGTTCTGATCGACAAGGTCAACCAGCTGCGCGAGGAAGGCGTCGGCAAACGCGAGGCGATCTGCCGCGGCGCCGAATCGCGCCTGCGCCCGATCGTCATGACCACGCTTTGCACCCTGTTCGGCTTCGCGCCACTGGCTTTCCTCGGCGGCGATGGCGCCGAAGTGCGCGCGCCGATGGCGATCACCGTCATCGGCGGCCTGGCGGTTTCCACGCTGCTGACCCTGGTCGTGATCCCGATCGTCTACGACCTGCTGGATCGCAAGTCGGACGAGCACTACCTGCGTCGCGGCGAGTTGGCGCGTGCCGCGCTCGCGGCGTCCGAGGGTGCCCACCCGTGACGCTGGCCGAGATCAGCCTGCGACGGCCGGTGACGGCCGTGATGTTCTTCGTCTCGATGGTCGTCATCGGGTTGATCGCGGCGGTGCGCCTGCCGCTGGAACAGTTTCCGGAGTTCAACGTACCGTTCCTGATGGTGAACGTGCCCTACGCCAGCTCCACGCCGCAGGAAGTGGAGCGCAGCATCACCCGGCCGGTCGAAGAAGCCCTGGCGACCCTACCGGGAATCAAGTCGATGAACTCGCAGAGTCGCCCGGAGGGCGCCAACGTCTTCATCGAGTTCTCGGATTGGGGCCGCGACGTGGCGGTGGCGGCCAGCGAGGCGCGCGACCGCATCGACGCCATCCGTTCCGATTTGCCGGACGATCTGCAGCGTTACTTCGTTTTCAAGTTTTCGCCGACCGATCAGCCGATGATACGCGTGCGCTTCGCGTCGAACCGCGACTTGCGCAACGAGTACGAGCTGATCGAGCGCGAAGTTCAGCGCCGCATCGAACGCGTGCCGGGCGTCGCGAAGGTGGACATTACCGGCGCGTCGCCGAACGAGGTCGAGGTTTCTATCGACCCGGAACGCCTGGGCGCCCATAACGTCAGCCTCAACGAGCTCGCCGCCAAGCTCGCCTCGGTCAACTTCTCCGTTTCCGCCGGCGAAATCAACGAAGGCAAGCGCCGCCTGCGCGTTCAGCCCGTCGGAGAGATCCGCCACCTGTCCGAACTTCGCGATCTGGTGCTGAACGAGAACGGCTTGAAGCTTTCCGACATCGCCGACGTCCGCCTGAAACCCCAGCGGCAGGATTTCGGCCGCCGACTCGACGGGCGCCCGGCGGTTGGGTTGGACATCTTCCGCGAGCAATCGGCCAACTTGGTGAACGTCTCGCGCGAAGTGATGCAGGAGCTGGAGGCGATCAAATCGTCGCCGGAGCTCGCCGGTATCCAGGTGCTGGTCTTCGACAACCAGGCCGAGAGCGTCACCGATTCGATCAAGGAGCTGGTCGAGGCCGGACTGATCGGTTCCTTGCTCTCGCTGATAGTCCTCTACTATTTCCTGCGCCATTGGCCCAGCACGCTGATGGTCACGCTGGCGATCCCGATCTGCATCGTGATGACGCTCGGCGCGATGCATTTCCTCGGCATCACCCTGAACATCCTGTCGATGATGGGCCTGCTGCTCGCCATCGGCATGCTGGTGGACAACGCGGTGGTGGTGGTGGAGAGCATCTACCAGTACCGTGAGAAGTATCCGGACGATCCGCGTCGTTGCGCGATCGAGGGCACTCGCGGGGTGCAACTGGCGATCAGCGGCGGCACCCTGAGCAGCATCATCGTCTTCCTGCCCAATCTTTTCGGCGCCGACAACCGCATCAGCATCTTCCTCGGCGAAGTGGCGATCACGATCACGATCGCCCTGCTGTGCTCGTGGCTGGTGGCGGTTAGCCTGATCCCGATGATCAGCGCCTACTTGAAGACGCCGCCGGCGGTAACCGCCGAACACGGTTTCATCCCGGCCCTGAGCCGCTGGTACGCCCGTGCGCTGCGCTGGACGCTGATACACCGCGGCAAGGGGCTCTTGCTGATCGTGGCGATCATCCTGCTCAGCCTGGTGCCGCTCAAGTTCACCAAGTTCGACATGTTCGGCCAGGACGCCGGCACGGAAATGGGCCTGTACGTGAACTGGAAGGGTTCCTACAGCCTGGAACAGATGTCGGACGAAATCGCCAAGGTGGAGGCGCACTTCGAGAAGAATCGCGCGCGCTATCACCTCAAGCAGATCTACGTGTTCTACGCCGAGCAGGGATGGGGCGGGTTCCGCCTGACGTTGAACGACGACGTCAAGAATCCGGGCGAAATCCGCGAGCTGATGCGCAAGGAAATGCCGAAGCTGGCGCGTGCCGAGATCGGCTTCCAGAACGACGGCGGTGGCGGCGGTGGTGGCGGCGACAGCGACATCTCCTTCTTCGTCAACGGCGATTCCAGCGAGGCGCTGGTGGAGATCGGCGAGGGCATGGTGCCGGTGCTATCGCGATTGCCCGAGTTGCGCGACGTGCGCGTCGATTCCGGCGACGAGAACTCCGAGATCCAGGTCACGGTGAACCGCGAGCGCGCGGCGACCTATGGCTTCAGCGCGCAGGAAGTGGCGCAGTACATCGGCATCGCCCTGCGCGGCGCGCCCCTGCGCGAGTTCCGGCGCGACGACACCGAAGTGCCGGTGACCTTGCGCTTCGCCGGTGCCGAGAAGTTCCACATCGAGAACCTGTCGAACCTGAACCTGCATCGGCGCGACGGCAGCACGGTACCCCTGCTGTCGATGGTGGATGTGAGGATCCGCAAGGGCGCGTCGCAGATTTCCCGCCAGGACCGCCGCACCTCGCAGAAGATCACCGCCAGCATCGCCGAAGGAAAGACCAAGGACGATGCGCGCAAGGCCGTCGAGGGTTATCTCGCCGGCGTGCGCCTGCCGCCCGGCTACAGCTGGAGCTGGGGTCAGACGTTCCAGGAGGACGACCAGGCTGGTGCGCAGATGGGCATCAACATGATGCTGGCCATCTTCATGATCCTGGTGGTGATGGCCGCGCTATTCGAATCCCTGCTGTTCCCGTTGGCGATCCTGAGCAGCATCATCTTCTCGTTCCTCGGCGTGTTCTGGGTGTTCGCATTGACCGGTACGTCGTTCTCGATCATGGCGATGATCGGCATGCTCGTGTTGATGGGCGTCGTGGTGAACAACGGCATCGTGATGGTCGAACACATCAACGCATTGCGCCGCAGCGGCATGAACCGGACCGATGCCCTGGTAGCCGGCAGCCGTGAACGCTTGCGCCCGATCCTGATGACGATGGCGACCGCCATCCTCGGCATGCTGCCGTTGTGCTTCGCGGGCGCGGCGATCGGTGGCGACGGCCCGCCGTACTACCCGATGGCGCGGGCAGTGGCCGGCGGTCTGGCCTTCTCGACGGTGGTCAGCCTGCTGTTCCTGCCGACCATCTACGCAATGCTGGACGACCTGCGCGCCAACACCTTGCGCGTGCTCCGGCGCGCGCGCGATGCGGCGCCGCTGCGGCGTCGCCCGGCGACCGAAGCGTGATTCGGGATCGCCGCATCGACCGATGCGGCGATTTTCAGCTGAGGCTATGGATGCCGTAGCTCAGCGCGATCCAGGTCCCGGCCATCGTTCCCAGGTTGGTCGTCGTGAAGTTCACGAAAACGCGGGCGAAGCGATTGCGCCACCAGCCTGAGGCGGTGCCGGTATCGCTACGCAGGTTCAGCATGTCCTGATAGGTCGGCTTGCGCAGCCAGGCTTCGATGAAGGCGCTGACCATGCCCGAGCTCAAGGCAGGGATCAGCGGCGTGATGGGCGATGCGAGCGCGGACGCGACGATGCTCAGCGGATGTCCGCCGGCGGCGATGCAGCCCAGGGCGCCGCCGAGTGCGGTGATCCAGACCCAGTTCCAGACCAGCTTGCCGCTCAGAGCGGCGCCGCCTTCGTAGTAGCCCCAGGCGAACAGGCCGAGCAGCAGGCTGGCCACGATGATGGTGAACCAGGGGATCTTGCCCGGCTGCGGCAATACGTCGAGCTCTTCGCGCAGCTTGAGCGGATCGTGCGCGCCCTCGCGCAGCGCTTCGCACAGGCCCTTCAGATGGCCCGCACCGACCACCGCCAGTACTTCGCCGGGGCGCGGCATGGCGGTTTCCTCGCGCAAGCGGGCGGCCATGTAGCGGTCGCGCTCGCCGATGACCTTCTCGAACAGGATCGGCGTGTCGCGGGCGAACTCGCCGAAGGTGGATTCGAGCATGTCGCCTTGCTTGAGTTTCTCGATCTCGTTCTCTTCGACTTCTTCGTCGACGAACAGGCTGCCCATCAGGCCGGCCATGAGCTTGCTGCGACCCCAGAAGCCGAGGCCATACCAGGCACGCTTGAGCGTGGTGCCGACGTCGCGATCGATCAGGTACAGGGGCAGACCGCGTTCGCGCGCGCCCACCGCAGCGGCTTTCAGTTCCGCGCCAGGCTCGACATCGAGTTGCTCCGCCAGTCGGCGTTGATAGGCGGCGAGGGCGAGGTTGGCGGCGACGAGGCCGATCTTGCCTTGGCGGATGATCTGGAACAGGTCGAGCTTCGCCAAGGCGTCGGGGTCGGTGAGGGCACGATGCCGTTGCGCGTCCAGTTCGACGGCGACCGCGTCGAACCGGCCACTGGCGAGTGCGGCTTCTACGGCTTCGACCGAAGCCTTCGACACATGCGCGGTGCCGAGCAAGGTGTAGCGCACGCCCTCGCGTTCGACGATGGCGTGCGGTTGGTCATGGAGGAAATCGGGCGTCGCGCCTTCGTCGTTCGTGTTCAATCGCGATATCGCTTCAACAGATCGTGGTAGGCATCGATGCGTCGGTCGCGCAGGAATGGCCAGATTCGCCGCACGTGTTCGCTGCGGGCGAGGTCGACTTCATGCATCAGGATCTCGGGCTCATCGGTATTGGCCTGGGCCAGCATCTCGCCCTGCGGGCCGAGCACATGGCTGGTGCCCCAGAAGCGGATGCCCGACGTGCCGAGGGGCGAGGGTTCGTGGCCGACGCGATTGCAACTGAGCACGGGCAGGCCATTGGCGACCGCATGTCCGCGATGGCTGAGCACCCAGGCATCGCGCTGGCGCGCCATTTCGTCCTGCCGATCGTCCGGATCCCATCCGATGGCGGTCGGATACAGCAACAACTCGGCGCCGGCCAGCGCCATCAGGCGCGCACCTTCCGGATACCACTGGTCCCAGCACACGAGCACGCCAAGGCGGCCGACACTGGTGTCTATCGGCGTGAAGCCGAGATCGCCCGGCGTGAAATAGAACTTCTCGTAGAAGCCCGGGTCGTCCGGGATGTGCATCTTGCGGTACTTGCCGGCGAGCGAGCCGTCTTTTTCGATCACTACCGCGGTGTTGTGGTACAAGCCCGCGGCGCGTCGCTCGAATACCGAACCGACGATGACGACGCCATGGCTGCGCGCGAGAGCGCCGAGTCTCTCCGTACTCGGCCCGGGAATGGACTCGGCCTGGTCGAACTCGGCCACATTCTCGTGCTGGCAGAAGTAGGCGCCGTTATGCAGTTCCTGCAGCAGGACAAGGCGGGCACCGCGCCTCGCCGCCTCGGCCACGCGCTGCTCGATGACGGAAAGATTGGCGTCGGCGCTGCCATGGTCCGCTTCCTGGATCAGCGCGACCGGCAGGGTCTTGTTGTTCATGCGACGAGGCCCTCGGGAAGTTGCATGGTGATGCAGTGCAGGCTGCCGTTCTGCCAGATCAGCGAACGGCAGGGAATGGCGACGATCTCGCGATCAGGGAATGCGAGGCGAAGGACCTCGACGGCGGCGGCATCCGCGGCATCGCCATAGGCCGGCATCAGGACGGCGCCATTGACGATCAGGAAATTGGCGTAGGACGCAGCCAGGCGGCGACCTTCGTCGAGAATGGGCTTGGCCCAGGGCAGTTCGAACAGGCGGTACGGCTTTCCTTCCCGCGTGCCAAAGGCCGCCAATTCGGAGGCCATTGCCTGCAGTTCGGTGTAATGGCTGTCCAGGGGGTCCTGGCAGCCCTGGTAGACGATGGCATCGGGGCCGGCGAAACGCGCCAGCGTATCGATGTGGGCATCGGTGTCGTCGCCCTCGAGATAGCCATGATCGAGCCACAGCGTGCGATCCTGGCGCAGCCAGTCCTGCAGTTTCGCCGTGATCTCTTCGCGGCTGGAATCGGGATGGCGCTCGTGCAGGCAATGCCAGGTCGACAGCAGTCCGCCCTGGCCATCCGTCTCGATGGCGCCGCCTTCGAGCGCGAAGTGAATGCGCTCGCGTTCGGCGCGCTGGAACAGGCCGCGGGCGTGCAGTTCGGAAACAATGCGGTCGTCCAGTCCGGCTTCGAACTTTCCGCCCCAAGCGGTGAAATGGAAGTCGAGCAGGTGGAAACCGTCGCTCGAGCGCAGGGTGATCGGCCCGGAATCGCGCAGCCAGGTGTCGTTATACGGAAGCGTCTCGAAGCGGACCTTCGAAAGATCGACACCGGCGCCGGCCAGCATGTCTTCTGCATGCGAGCGCAGTGCGGCGTCCTGCACGCAGACGACGGTACGCTGGAAACGCGTGATCGCCGCGACCAGGGCGACGTAGGTCGTCTCGACGTCAGGCAGTCGTTCGGCCCAATCGGTGCCGGCGTGCGGCCAAGCGATCAGGACGGCGGACTGGGGTTCCCATTCCGCCGGGAAGCGCAGGGAATCGACCATCGACTACTGGCGGGCGGGGGCCGGCCCCACTTCGGTCGGGCTGGCCTTGATGATGACCGCGTCGACAACGTGGTTGTACTCGAAGTAGACGTTGAAGTTCGGGTACATCCAGCGGGTGATCGGTGGTGTTGTTCTTGCGCGGTCCGGGGCCGCCGACCGGATCGAACTTGCGCAGGGGCGGGCCGAAGCGCGCTTCGACCTGGGCCATGGTGGCACCGCGATTGGGCAGCGCCGCGCGTTCGCTCTGGGCGCGGTCGACGAGCAGGGTATCGGCCTGGATGGCGAGGCTGCCCAGCAGGCCGACCGAGATCGCCAGGAGTAGGGTCATACGCTTCATGGGTGTGCTCCGCTTGGCGGGATGTCCGCGCGAGGATTCTGGCAAATCGCGGTCGCCTTGACCAATCGCGGTCGAGGCTGGCCGGCGTGCGGTTCAGCGGCAGTTTCGCCGGCAACAAAAAAGACGCCGGCTTGCGCCGGCGTCCTGAACCTCGTTCTGCGGCGGTCGCGCTTAGCGCTGACGAGCCTTGAAACGCGGGTTGGACTTGCAGATCACGAAGACCTTGCCGCGACGGCGGACGACCTTGCAGTCGCGATGGCGGGTCTTCGCCGACTTGAGGGACGACAGGACTTTCATGGTGGATTCCTAAGAACGGTTCAACAAAGAAGCGAAAGTATAGCCCGGCTAAAGAGCGCTTGCAATACAAGTACTTGGGGGCCGGAAACAGCGGCTTAGCGCAGGTAGGCCTGGGTCAGGGAGTTCAGGTGCACCCGTTCCTCGTCCCGCAGGAAGGGGGAGACCAGCATCATCACCTGCACGATCCCCAGCCGGATTGCTTCCTGCTCGTCCTTGTCGCCCCGGACCGAGGCGTAATTGAGCCAGAACGTGGCCAGGACGAGGATATTGGTGGCCGTCGCCTCGATCTCCGTGGCGGAGGCCCGCATGACGCCGGCCTGGACCAGCCCGCGCATGACGGTGGTCGCATTGCCCGCCGCTCGCTTGAGGATGCGGGAGAAGCGCAGGCGCAGGTGCCTGTTGCGGCTGAGGATGTCCACCAGGTCGCGGTACAGGAACCGGTATTCCCAGATGCACTCGAACACCAGGTGCAGCTGCAGCGAGATGTCCTCGAGATTGGGGAGGCGTCCCTCGGGCGCGAGCAGAGCCGAGTCCATGCGCTCCTCGTAGCGCTGGAACAGCTGCTCGATGATGTCGTCCTTGTTGCGGAAGTGGTAGTACAGATTGCCGGGGCTGATCTCCAGCTCGTCGGCAATGTGGTTGGTGGTGACGTTCGGTTCGCCCTGCGCGTTGAACATGGCCAGGGACGTATCGAGGATCCGCTGGCGGGTCTGACGCGCCATGGCTCAGGACACCAGCTTCTTCACCAGGTCGACGTACTTCTTCATGGCGGTTTCCGAATCGGTGCCGGCCAGCTGCTCCCAAGCCTCGTACTTGGCCGTGCCGACGAAGTCGAAAAAGCCGGGCTTCGGGCCTTTCACGTCGCCTTCGGATCCCTGCTTGTACAGGCCATAGAGCCTGAGCATGGTGTCGTTGTCCGGTCGCTCGGGCAGGTTCATGACGTCTTTGGCGGCTTTCTCGAACTGCTTCTTCAGATCGGACACGGCGGCGGGCTCGAAGGAGGGGGCAATGCGCATGTAATCATGCGCCCCCAGACTGGTCAACGAAGCCGGCGACGCCGGCCATCGCCTGTTTGTCAGGGCCGTTCCGGTCTGGCAACTTAGGCCGATGCCAACGGCGCGCCGCCGTGGTTCCTAGGTCCTTTGGGGGAAGCATGTCCTACTTCGTTACCGGTGCCACCGGTTTCATCGGCCGTTACCTGGTCAGCAACCTGCTCAAGCGCAAGGGCACGATCCACGTGCTGGTGCGCAAGGGTTCTGAGAAGAAGTTCGAAGCGGTGGCGGAGAAGATGGGCTGGGACCGCAAGCGCGTCGTCGCCGTCGCCGGCGATCTCTCGCAGCCGAAACTCGGCGTCAGCGCCGCGCAGCAAAAGGCGCTGGCCGGGAAGATCACGCACTTCTTCCATCTGGCCGCGATCTACGATCTCGGCGCCGATGCCGACTCGCAGCGCATCGCCAATATCGAAGGCACCAAGCACGCGGTCGAGCTGGCCACCGCGGTCAAGGCCGGCTGCTTCCACCACACCAGTTCTATCGCGGCGGCGGGTCTTTACCCCGGCGTGTTCCGCGAGGACATGTTCAACGAGGCCGAGGGCCTGGACAAGGATCCGTACTTCCGCACCAAGCACGATTCCGAAGGCCTGGTGCGCAAGCACTGCAAGATTCCGTTCCGCATCTATCGCCCCGCCTTCGTGGTCGGGCATTCGAAGACCGGCGAGATCGACAAGATCGACGGTCCGTACTACCTGTTCACGCTGATCAAGAAGATCCGTCAGACCTTGCCGCAGTGGATGCCGACGCTCGGCGTCGAGGGTGGGCGCATGAACATCGTGCCGGTGGACTTCGTCGCCGATGCGATGGATTACATCGCCCACAAGAAGGGGCTGGACGGCGGTTGTTTCCACCTGGTCGACCCGGATCCGCTGCGCATCGGCCAGGTCATGAACGTGTTCTGCCGGGCGGCGCACGCGCCGGAAATGACCATGCGGCTCGATGCGCGCATGCTGGCCGTCGTGCCGGCGCCGGTGCGCGGTGCGGTCTTGAACCTGCCGCCGGTCAAGCGCTTCACCAGTATGATGCTCAAGGACCTGGGCATCCCGCGGCAGATACTGGCGAACATCAATTATCCGACGCGTTTCGATACGCGCGAGGTGGAGCGCGCCTTGAAGGGCAGCAAGCTCAAGGTGCCGGAGCTCGAGAGCTACGCCTGGCGCCTTTGGGACTACTGGGAGCGCCATCTTGATCCGGACCTGTTCGTCGACCATTCGCTGCGTGGCAAGGTCGAGAACAAGGTCGTGCTGATTACGGGCGGATCCTCCGGCATCGGCCAGGCGGCGGCCTTCAAAGTCGCCGAAGCGGGCGCGAAGACGATCATCGTCGCGCGAGGCGAGGAGGAGTTGCTGAAGACGCGCGACCAGATCATCGCCGCCGGCGGCAAATGCTGGGCCTACACCTGCGACCTGACCGACATGGCGTCCTGCGACGAATTGGTGAAGAAGGTGCTGCACGACCACAAGCACGTGGATGTGCTGGTGAACAATGCGGGGCGTTCCATCCGTCGCTCGATCGAACTCAGTTACGATCGATTCCACGATTACGAACGCACCATGCAGCTGAACTATTTCGGCTGCCTGCGCCTGATCATGGGCTTCCTGCCGACGATGACGCATCGGCGCAAGGGCCATATCGTCAACATCAGTTCGATCGGCGTGCTGGCCAGTTCGCCGCGCTTCTCGGCCTACGTGGCTTCGAAGGCCGCGCTGGATGCCTTCAGCCGTTGTGCGCAGGCCGAGTTCAGCGGCAAGAACATCGCTTTCACGACGATCAACATGCCGCTGGTGAAGACGCCGATGATCGCGCCGACCAAGATGTACGATTCGGTGCCGACGCTGACGCCGGACGAAGCGGCGGATCTGGTCGTGAAGGCGATCATCGAGCGTCCGAGCCGCGTGGCCACGCGCACCGGCATCTTCGCCGCGACGCTCAACGCACTGATGCCGAAGGCCTACGAAATCATCATGAATACCGCTTTCGAGATGTTCCCGGATTCGGCGGCGGCGCGCGGCGATCGCAAGGCGATGAAGTCCGAGGCGCCGACCAACGAGCAGATCGCGTTCGCAGCGGTGATGCGGGGCGTGCATTGGTGAGAATCGAAGCAGTAATGTGCGGCCCTATCGGCGGCGCATGCTTCGATTCTCGGTGAGGCAGGCCGGAAACCGCTCCTGCGTTTCCGGCATTTGCCAGCTGCGCTGTTGAAATGCGCCTCCGTCATCCATGACGGCAGCATCCCGGTTGTCCAGTCGCCCCGACGAAAAACCCCGCTTGCGGCGGGGTTCTTCTTTGCTTCGGGAGCCGATGCTATTGGCATTGCCTCCAGCGTACCGGTACCTCTGATGAAGCCGGCGGTTCGATCTGCAAGCGGGAGAAGCGCAACTCTTCGTACTGCGTGAGGATGCGGCAGCCCTCCTCGATCAGGGCTTCGTCCTTGCCATCGGTTTCCTTGACGCTGATCAGCAAAGTGGACTGCGTCGACCAGGCGGCGCTGCCCACCTGCGGAATCGCTCCGATCTGCTTGGCGGCTTCGGCGCGGCGCGCGGCCTTTTCGTCGGCGCTAAGGTTCTCGACTTCGGCCATGGCTTTCGCGGTTTCCTGGATCTGCCGCAAGGTCGGGTCGACCTGTGCCTTGCGCTTGTCGGCGGTCGGAACGCTGTCGGCCGCGACCGTGGCATCGCCGGCGGGCTCGTCGGCGCCGGGCATGGCGAAGAGCGCGATGATGCCGAGCAGGAAGCTCACCGCCACGCCGGTCCACAGCCCTTTGCGCGTCTGTTCCGACGCCTGCTTGCGCACCGTGTCGCGGATGGATGCCGGCACGTAGCCGCGTACCTTGGGCCACAGCGCGGCGCCATCGACCAGTTCGACATCCATCTTCCTGGCCAGGTCCCGCGCCATGCCCTCGACGGTGCCCAGGGTCACCAGGACGCCGTGATCGGCGCCCTGCAGCTGAACGCCGTTACCGAAATCGCGCACGTTCGCTTCGCCCAGGCGATACGCGGTGCCGTGCTTGTAGCTGAGCAGGACCTTGTCGTCGCCCCGCATCATCATGTATTCGGTGCCGCCATCGCCGGGCTGGCGCGACGCCGGCGCCTCACGATAGCCATCGCGGTGCAAGGCCTCCAGCACCAGGCCGATGCACTCGCGCCATTTCAATCCGGCCAATGCCTGGATACCGGCTTCGCGTTCCGCTGCCTGGCGTCGAAGGACGCCGAACCAGTAACCGCTGACCGCCAGGCCCAGCACGGTCACTATGATCGCGAGCAGCCATCCTGACATGTCGTACTCCCTTTGTTTCGATGCGTCGAAGCATAACGCGGACGGCTGGCGCCTGCGGCCCGGAAAAACAAAAGCCCGGCCAGGCCGGGCTTTGTCTGGGGCTTAGAAAGGCCCGCCAGCCGGAAGTCGTTAGGGGAGGGATCTGACGGCTTCGTTGCTGGCTGGCGGGCACAACCGTGCGGGTCAGGCCTTGGGGGCGACCGGCTTCGGAGTTTTGGGCAGGGACTTGCGCGCGGCCTTGCGAACCTTCTTCGCGGGGGCCTTGGCTGCTTTCTTGACCGGCAGCTTGCGCACGGCCGGCGCGGCACCGCCACGCTTGAGCTGGGTGGTCAGCGCATCGACGCGATCGGTCAGGGCCACCAATTCTTCGCGGCCGGGCACGCCGAGACGGTGCAGGGCGCGTTGCACGCGCTCCTCGAACACCTTTTCGAGGCGGTCCCAAGTATCGGTGGCGCGTTCGCGCACGGAACCGACGCGGTTTTCGACGGCATCACGCACCGCGTCGACACGGCCGGTGGCCAGCTTGCGGGTGTGCTGCTCGATGTTCATGCCTTCCTTCACCAAGGCCTCGAACAACTTGGAGCCTTCGCCCTGGGCGCGGCTGAAGGCACCGACGCCGGCGCTCCAGATCTGCTGCGCAGTACCGACGAGCGAGCGCGAGATTTCCTCGGCGCGGGCCTGTAGGTCGTTGGCGTTGGCCTTGCTGGCGGTGGCTTTGCGACGGACGTTCTTCTTGAGCTTTGCCATGGTGCGACTTCCCTCCGAATGAGCCGGGCGAACGCCCGTGTTTGGCGCAATTTGCAGCGCCTGTCTGAGAGCATTCACACCATAGCCGCGGGAGCTCAGCGGCGCTTGCTAACCGGGCGGCGGTTGCGATGACGCCGCTTCACGATGTCTTCGACCGAATCGAGCGCCCGATGCAGGCGTGCGGTGGTTTCGGTGTGCCGGGGCGGCTTGCCCAGACCCTTGGCGACCGAATAGTGCGGTGCATCCAGCACTTCGTCGCGCAGCCTTAGTCCATGTCGGGCGAAGATGGGCGCCAGCTGCGCGCGTCGCGCTTTCAGGTCGTCCAGCGTTCGGCGGAACGCATGTTCGCAGACGCGCTGCCGCGACGAGTAACTGAAGATGTTGGTGAAGAACATCTCTCCATCGTCCTCGTTGGGTTCGAGCACGATCTGGTCGATTTCCGGATACTGCTGCGCGTACTTGGCCAGGCCCACCTGCATGCGCGATTGCAGCAGCGTGCGGAAGGTCTGCGACAGCACGACCGGCAATCCGCCTTCGGAGAGCTTGTCCAGGCCTTCCGGATGGCTATGCGCACGACTGGCGTTGAACGGCACCAGCGGATTGATGCCGATCATCAGATCGACGCCGTGATCGAGCACGACCGAGGCATGCATGGTCCGCCGCAGGGCGCCGTCCACGAAGTGATGACCGCGGATGTCTACCGGCGGATAGAGGCCTGGCAGGGCGGCGCTGGCTTGCACGGCCCGGGAAATCGGCACATCCCGCCAGTCCTCGCTGCCGAAGCGCACGGCCTGGCCGGTATCGATATCGACGGCCACCACATACAGCGGGCGGTCGAGGTCGCGGAAGTCGTTGCTCCGGCCGTGGCTGCTGAAAACCTTGCGCAGGAACCGCTCGATCTCGGCGTTGTTGAAGATGCCGGTCGGGATCAGACCACCGAGCCGATTGACCACCGCGCTCAGGTGCGCCCCGGTCGGATCGGTCAGCAGGTCGCGCCACCATTGGTAGGCCAGTATGGGCAGGTTGGCCGCCCGCCGGATGTATTCCATGAAGGCGGGCTGGAGGAAAATCTCGGGACGGAAGCGCGCTTCGTGACTGTCGCCGGTAATGAAGATGCGATACATCTCGGCCGTGCTGAGCCGGTTCGCCAGGCCGGCCGCGAGGAACGCGCCGGAACTGACGCCGACGTAGATTTCCAGGCGGGTCAGGTCCAGGCCTTCGATCGCCTCGTCGAGCGCCCGCAGAGCGCCGAGCTCGTACATGCCTCCGATCGGTCCGCCCCCGGCGATGGCGAGGCCGATGCGGCCCTGGCTGCGGGGAGGCTTTCGCGCGGGTTGCAGAAGCAGCATGCTATTCGGAGATGCGGAGGGCGCGGCGATTGTAGCCTGCGGACCCCAGCGGCGCGCCAGCCCCGGTCGCCGGAGCCTTGGGAGAGTTCACGGTTTGGATTCGGCACTTCGTTCGCGCCTGGCGAAACGGCTGGCCTGGCAGCAGGCCTTGAACGATCCGGTCGCGGATCCTCGCAACCGACTCCCCACGCTTAGGCCGCTGCAGCAGTGGCAATCGAAGCGCTTGACGACGAGTTTCGCCGGCATGCTCGCCGACCCGCGCATGCGACCCGCGGCGAACTTCTTCCTGACCGATCTCTATGGCGATCGCGATTTTTCGGCTCGCGACCGCGATGCCGGCCGCATCCTGCCCCTGATGGCACGCCTGTTGCCGGAATCGCTGCTGAGGGCCGCGGCCGATGCGATCGAGTTGGCGGTGCTGAGCCATGCGTTCGACCTGGCGATGGCCGACCGGCTGTCGCAGCGAAAGAAGCCAACCGCGCCCATCAGCGTAAAGGACTATGCCCAGGCCTACCGCGAGGTCGGGTGTCCCAGGCTGCGTCGTCGCCAGATCCGGCTGATCGGCCGCGTCGGCGCCGACCTGGACGCCGCCGTAAAAAAGCACGGCGTGCACCGCCTGTTGAAAGCTTCGCGCATTCCGGCGCAATTGGCCGGCCTGTCGGAACTGCAGTCTTTCCTGGAGCGAGGATTCTCGGCGTTCGCCGAGCTGGGCGGAGCCGAGACCTTCCTCGCCCGGATAGATCGGCAGGAACGGGAAGTGTCGCGCCGGCTATTCGCCGGCGAGGCGCGCCCATTCCAGGTCAGCTGAACTCCTCGTCCAGGTACCGATGGATCTCGCGCTCGACCGGCCCCTTCAGGGCCATCAGCAGAAAACCCAACTGGGCGACGACATGGATCTGCTTGGCGCCGACCTTGATCTGCCCGTCCACGCCGCTGCGGGAGAAGTGCAGGGTGTTGCCTTCCCACTCGTGGTCCATGGCGAACTTGCGTCCCAGTTGCTTGGCGATTTGCTCGACCTTGCCCCGGGCGTCGGCCTGGGAGAGATTGTGGCTGCGCTTGATGTCGATCTGGGACATGGATGGGTCCGGGGCAGGGTGCGCCCCATTCTGCCGGCTTTTGCCGTCCGCACCAATGGAGCCTATGCTAGATTCGCCAGCCGGAGGGCTCACGGATGCAGCTGAAATTCCCGAATGGCGAACATGACGATGTCGCCTTCGATCAGGGCGAGGTCGCGGTCGGCAGTCGCGTGCCGCACGGCATCAGCCTGAGCGGGCGTGGTCTTGCGCCGCTGCATGCGAGTTTCGTCGCCGACCGACGCGGCCTCTGGCTGCGCGTTCCGGCCGGCACGCCCGGCGTCCACCTCAACGCGCGCCCGGTAAAGCGCCTGGCGATGCTGCACATCGGCGACCAGGTTTGCCTGGAGCAGGTGCAGTTGGTGATAGGCGAAGACAGTTCGCACGTGATCGAACGGAACATTCCCGGCGCGACGCCGCCGGCGCTGGGCGAAGCGCAACGGGTCAGCGCCGTCCGCGTCGTCTTGCGCGGCGTGTCCGGCGCGCATTTCGGGCGCTGTTTTACCTTGGTCGAACCACGCGTCGTCGGTCGTTCGGCGAGCTGCGACATCCGCATCGACGATCCCGGCATGGCCGATCGGCACGCCCAGTTCGAACTGCATGGCGACCGCGTCGTGCTTCGTTCGCTCAGTCAGCAGGAGGGCGCCATCGTCAATGGCGTTTCCGTGCGCGATGCCGTGCTGTCGCCCGGCGACCAGATCAGCTTCGACCAGCATCGTTTCATCCTGGAGGCGCCGGGCTTGCCGTTGCGCGGTCAGCAGATCGCCATACGCAGCGGCAACGTGGCGCATACCCAGACGTTCCAGGCGGTGAAAGTGCCGGTCGCCGGCGGCGCCCCTGCGCAACGGCGCGACGATCCGGAACCGACCGAGTCCGACCCCAGCGCCTTGTGGTGGTTGATCGCCGCGGCCGCCGTACTTGCGGCCGCACTCACGGCGCTGCTGGTGTATTCGCCGAAGCTCGGGGCTTGACGGCGTTTCGCCGCAAACGCCAGTAAAGGCGCAGACCCAGCAGCAATCCGAGAATCGCCGCATAGGCCAAGGGTTCTCTCAGGTCGGCCTTCACCAACCAGAAAAAATGCAACACGGCCAGGACACCGACGGCGTAGACCAGGCGGTGCAACTGCCCCCAGCGGCGTCCCAGGCGCCGGATCCAGCCTTTCGTCGAGGTGACCGCGAGCGGGATCAGCAGCAGCCAGGCCAGGAACCCGACGGTGATGAACGGCCGTTTGACGATGTCCTGAAGAATCTGGGCCCAGTATCCGCTCAAGTCCAACACCAGATAGACGCACAAGTGCAGGCTGGCGTAGAAGAACGCATACAGCCCGAGCAGCCGCCGGAAGCGGATGGGCCAGGGTCGATCAAGCGCGCGTCGCAGGGGCGTCATGGCCAGCGACAACAGGAGGAAGCGCAGCGCCCAATCGCCGGTGCGATGCGTCAGTTCCGCGACGGGATCGGCACCGAGCGCATCGATCAGGGTCGCGCGAATCAGCAGCAGAAGCGGCAGCAAGGCCAGCGCATGCGCACAGGTTTTCAGGCCTAGCCACGGCCAATCGATTTTCCTCAGAACCACTTGCGCAGATCCATTCCGCTGTACATCGAGGCGACTTGCGCGGCATAGCCGTTGAACGGTCGTGTTTCGATGCGTTCGGCGAACAGCTTGCTCGCCGTACCGGAAATCCTGCGTTCGGTCTTCTGGCTCCAGCGCGGATGGTCGACCGACGGATTGACGTTGGAGTAGAAGCCGTATTCTTCCGGCGCCGAAACATTCCAGGCCGTCGGCGGCATCTTCTGGGTGAACTCGATTTTCACGATCGATTTGATTCCCTTGAAGCCGTACTTCCACGGCACGACTAGGCGCAGCGGTGCGCCGTTCTGGTTGGGCAGGGCCCTGCCGTACATGCCGGTGGCGAGCAAGGTGAGTGGATGCATGGCTTCATCGATGCGCAGGCCTTCGCGATACGGCCAGTCCAGGACGTCGTAACTCACACCCGGCATCTGTCGCGGATCGGCCAACGAAGTGAAAGCCACGTACTTCGCCCGCGACGTCGGCTTGAACTTGCGCAGGACATCGCCCAGCGGCAGGCCCAGCCATGGGATCACCATCGACCAGCCCTCCACGCAGCGCATCCGGTAGATGCGTTCCTGGGGCGCCACGCCCTTGAGCAGGTCTTCGAGATTGAAACGGCCGGTGACTTCCGCTTCGCCCGCGATGTCCACGCGCCATGGCGAGGGCCGCAGGCTGCCGGCATAACGCGCCGGATCCGCCTTGCCTGTACCGAACTCGTAGAAATTGTTGTAGCTGGAGGCATCTTCGAATCGCGTCTGGGATTCGCTCGTCCTGAAGCCATCGGGGCTGTCCTTCGCCGATGTGGTCACGATCGGGCTTGCGCCGGCGTCAGCATCCCGGGGACCGCAGCCGGCCAGCAGGAGCAGAGGCGACCCCAGGCCGGCGCGGAGCAGGCGGCGGCGAGACTGATAGACCGACTCCGTCGTGATTTCCGAAGCGAGGATGTCGGGGTCGTACTTCTGGCTCATGGCAGGCTTCCTGGCAGGGCTAGGCGCTCGAAGGCGCGGGCGGTTATCCTGAATCCATAGAGGCGCTATCAAGGGAAAAGGATGCGCTTGCTCGGGGCCTTCGCATCGTCGGAAAGCATCGTCGCCTTGATGAACGCGGACGACGGGCGTTTTGTCGATGTGAACGACGCTTTCGAGCGTATCACCGGCTACCGTCGTGAAGACGTGATCGGCAAGGTGCCGGTCGAGATCGGCCTGTGGCCGGACCCGCATTTCCGGGCCGAACTCTGGGACAACCTTCGCGCAGCCCGGCGCATCGTTGGCTGGCCAGCGCCGTTCCGTTGTGCGGACGGGACGACGCGGCAGGGCGTACTCAACGTGGAGATGCTCTCCACGCCGGAAGGCCCGCGCCTGTTCTGCCTGCTGCAGGACATGGCCCTGGAATCCGGCAAAGGGCTGAGCGACCAGATCGACAGCGTCTATCGTCAGTTGTTCTACGAAGCCACGCAGGGAATCTACAGGAGCCTGCCAGGGGGAGGCCTGCTGGATGTGAATCCCGCCTTCGCGCGCATGCTGGGCTACGAATCGCCGGCCGAGGCCGTCCTGGCCTTCAGCACCAGCGCGCGCAACCTCTATGCCGACCCCGACGCGGCCGATCGCATCTATCGGGAGTTGCGCGAGACGGGGCGCCTGCAACAGCACCGGGCCCAGGTGCGGCGCCGGGACGGTAGCCTGATCTGGGTCAGCGAGAACTCCCGGCTGGTCAACGATCGTGAGGGCGTGGCGCAGTTCTACGAAGGTTCGATGGAAGACATCACCTCGCAGGTCGAGGCCGAACATGCCCTGACCCAGACCCAGGGCCTGTATCGCACCTTGCTGAACAATAGCCGCGACGGCGTTTTTCTCGTTCAACGCGGCAAGGTGCGCTTCGCCAACCGGGCGCTGACCGAGATGCTCGGCTACGACGGCGACGAACTCAGCGGCATGGACTATCTGAGTCTGGTCGATCCTGGCGATCAGGCCGCGCAGCAAGGGCGGCGGGAAGCCAGGGAAGAGGGTTCGCGCGACCTGCAGCGTTTCGAGATACGCATGGTGCGCAAGGACGGCGTGCGCATCCTTTGCGAAGTGCGCGCCGACGCTGTCGATTTCGAGGACGACATCGCCTCCACCGGTACGCTGCGCGACGTCACCGTCGAGCGTCAGCGCCAGCGGGCGACCGAAGAAGCGGAACGCCGTTACCGCGAACTCTTCAACGACTCGCCGGCCGGATTGTTCCGCAGCGCTCTGGATGGCAGCGTCATCGAACTCAACCTGGTGATGGCGCGCATGCTCGGCTATCCCGACGTCGCGACCGTGCGCGCCGAAGTGGGCAGCATGATGGAGATCTACGCGGATCCCAGCGAACGGGATGTGCTGGTCCAGCGTGCGCTCGTGGATGGCAGTTTCAGCCAGCACGAACTGCAGGTGCGCATGCGCGGTGGCGGAACGCGCTGGGTCAGCGCCAGCGTTCGGGTGGACCGCGACGAACAGGGCCGACCGCTTTCCTTCACCGGTTCCGCGCTCGACGTCGACGAACAACACCGCATGCGCCAGGCGCTGCAGCGCTCCGAGAGCCGCTATCGCACCTTGGTGGAGCACAGCAGCGTCGGCGTCTATTTGTCCAGCCGCAGTCGGCTGGACTATGTGAACCGGGCCCTCGCGAGCATGGTGGGCTACACCGAAGCCGAACTCGTCGGCCGGCCGTACACGGACCTGCTGGCGCCCGAGGTCCTGCAAGAAGACGGCGGAACTGCATGCCCACCTGCGGGAAACCGGCGACATCCCGCGCGAACACGAGACCGTGTTCCTGCATCGCAACGGCCAGCGCGTCTACGTGCGCGTCAACATGCTGGCCATCGAGATCGATGGCGTCCGCCACACAACCGGCACGATCCTGGACATCACGCGCCAACGCGAGGCCGAATCCCGCCTGCGCTTCCATGCCACGCACGACCCGCTGACCGGTCTCCCGAACCGTGCCTTGTTCAACCGCAAGTTGGCGGACCGCCTGGCGCCTCCGGAAGGCAGCGCCGCCGAACCTTATTCGGTGATCTTCCTCGATCTGGACGGATTCAAGTGGGTGAACGACAGCCTGGGCCACAGCGCGGGCGATCGCCTCCTCCTGGAAATCGCCCGTCGGCTGGAGAACGAACTGGTCAGCGACGTCTTGATCGCCAGGTACGGCGGCGACGAGTTCACCCTGCTGCCCGAAGGTCCCTGCGACTACGAGCGTGCCGTCAGCACCGCGAGGCGCGTGTTGCGCCTGTTCGAGGAGCCCTTCGACGTCGCGGGGCAGCAGGTTTTCTCCGCCGCCAGCCTCGGTATCGTGCTCGGGCGTTCGGACTACGATTCCCCCGACCAGGTCCTGCGCGACGCCGATACCGCCATGTACCGGGCGAAAGCCGCAGGCAAGTCGGGCTACGTCGTGTTCGACGAGACCATGCATGCGGAAGCACGTTCGCGCCTGCAGATGGAAACCGATTTCCGCCTCGCCTTCGAGCGCGGGGAGTTCCTGTTGCACTACCAGCCGATCGTCGAACTCGAAAGCGGTCGCTTGATGGGCGCCGAGGCCCTGGTCCGTTGGCAGCATCCGAAACGCGGACTGATCGCACCCGGCGAGTTCCTGCCCATGGCCGAGGAGACGGGACTGATCAGCGATCTCGACAGTTGGGTGCTGCGCGAAGCCTGCCGGCAACTCGCGGATTGGCGCCGGCGTTTTCCCGGCAGTGCGGAGGATCTGGTGATCAACGTCAACGTGGACGAGAAGCAGATCGCCTCGCCCGAATTGGTCGAGGACGTCTTCCACCTCCTGCAGTCCCATTCCCTGCCGGCGTCCCGTCTGCGCCTGGAGGTGACCGAAACGGTGTTCCGCTCCGGGCGCGGGCATGCCCAGGCCCAGCTCAGCGCGCTGAAGGCGCTGGGCGTCGGTTTGGCGGTCGACGATTTCGGTACCGGCTATTCGTCGCTCGAATCATTCGCGGCATCGCCCTTCGATGCCCTCAAAGTCGACCAGATTTTCGTGCGCGACCTCGCCAGCAATCCTCGCCACCGCGCCATCGTCCGCACGGTCATCAACTTCGGGCAGGACCTCGGCCTGCTGCTGACGGCCGAGGGCATAGAAACGGAAGCGCAGCGGGACATGTTGCGGGAGTCCGGCTGCCTTTATGGGCAGGGCTATCTGTTCGCCCGTCCGTTGCCCGCGGCGGATTTCGAGCTTCGACTCTAGAGCCGTTCGCACAGACTTGGAACATCTGCGACGACGATGGTCGTCGTGTTAGCCTGCTTACGATTCTGTCGAGGTGTCTATGTCCCGTGCTTTCAATTTCAGCGCCGGCCCCGCCGCGCTGCCCGAACCCGTTTTGCGCCAGGTCCGGGAAGAGATGCTGGAATGGAAAAGCGAGCGCGCTTCGGTGATGGAAGTCAGCCATCGCGGACAGGCCTTCATCGATTGCGCGGCGGAAGCCGAACGCGACCTGCGCGAACTGATGGCGATTCCCGACGAGTATGCCGTGCTCTTCCTGCAGGGTGGCGCGACTACGCTGGCGGCCTTGCTGCCGATGAATCTGGCGGGCCCGGATGCCAGCGCCGACTATGTGCTTACCGGGCACTGGGGCGAGAAGGCGCTGGAGAACGCCAAGCCGCTGCTGCACGCGAACATCGCCGCCAGCAGCAAGGAGGGCGGCTACACGTCGCTGCCGGATCGCAACGACTGGCAGCTGACGCCCGGGGCCGCGTACGTGCACTACACGCCCAACGAAACCATTCACGGCGTCGAATTCCACGATATTCCCGACGTCGGCGACGTACCGCTGGTGGCGGATGTTTCCTCCAACATCCTGTCGCGTCCGATGGACGTGCGCCGCTTCGGTGTGTTGTATGGCGGTGCGCAGAAGAACCTCGGCCCTTCCGGCCTGGTCATCGTCATCGTGCGCAAGGATCTGCTCGGTCGCCATGGCCGCAACCTGCCGCCGATCTTCGAACTGCAGAACCAGGCGAAGAACGATTCCATGTTCAATACGCCCGCAACGCTGAGCTGGTACATCGCCGGGCTGGTCTTCAAGTGGCTGAAGGCGAACGGCGGCGCCGTGGCGATGGAGGCGCAGAATCGCGAAAAGGCCAATCTGCTGTACGGAAGCATCGACGGCTCGGGCGGCTTCTATCGCAACGAAGTCCGTCCGGATTGCCGCTCCTGGATGAACGTTCCCTTCTTCCTGCCCGACGCCGCGCTGGACAAGCCTTTCCTGAAGGAAGCCGAAGCAGCGGGCCTGCTCGGACTGAAAGGACATCGTGCACTCGGCGGCATGCGCGCTTCGATCTACAACGCCATGCCGGTGGCGGGCGTGAACGCATTGGTCGACTTCATGGGCGATTTCGCCCGCAGGAACGGATAGGGCCATGGCCGATACGCGCAATAGGAAGCCTGCTCGCGGAAAGAGCAGGCCCGTCAAGAAGAAGCCCGTGCCGATGCCGGAGTCCGCGCCTGCCGCGCCTGTGCTGTCGGAAGTGCGACAGCGCATCGACGGCATCGACCAGCAGATACAGGGGCTGATCGCCGAACGTGCGCGCTGGGCGCAACAAGTGGGCAAGGCCAAGGGCAAGCTCAAGGCGGCCGTCGACTACTATCGTCCGGAACGCGAGGCGCAGGTCTTGCGCCAGGTGCTCGATCGCAACTCAGGGCCCTTGAGCGACGAGGTCCTGCTGCGTCTTTTCCGCGAAATCATGTCGGCCTGCCTTGCCCAGCAGGAACCTTTGAAGATCGGTTACCTCGGGCCGGAAGGAACGTTCTCGCAACAGGCGGTGGCCAAGCATTTCGGCCATTCCGCCCATGGCTTGCCGCTGTCGAGCATCGAGGAAGTGTTCCAGGAGGTCGAAGCCGGGCATGCCGATTTCGGCGTCGTCCCGGTGGAGAACTCGGGGCAGGGCACCATCCAGTCCACCCTCGACATGTTCCTGACCTCACAGCTGAAGATCTGCGGCGAAGTGGAGTTGCGGGTGCACCAGCACTTGCTTTCCCGCACCGGTCGTCTGGACGAGATCGAGCGCGTCTATTCGCATCCGATGTCCCTCGCGCAGTGCAAGGCCTGGCTGCGCCAGCACTTGCCGAAGGCGGAAAAGATCCCGGTCGCCAGCAACGCGGAAGCGGCGCGCCGCGCGCGCAACGCCGATGATGCCGCCGCCATCGCCGGCGTATCCGCCGGCCATGTCTATGGCCTGAAGATCGTCGCCGGGCCGATCGAGGATAGACCGGACAATACGACGCGCTTCCTCGTCATCGGTCGCGAGCTGTTTTCGCCAAGTGGACACGACCGCACCTCGTTGCTCGTCTTCGTGCACGACAAACCTGGCGCCCTGTTCGGTGTGCTGAGCCCGTTCGCGAAATACGGCATCAGCATGAACCGCATCGAATCCCGTCCGGCCCATACCGGTCGCTGGCAGTATGCGTTCTTCATCGATGTCGCTGGCCACGTCGACGAAGGACCGGTGAAGCAGGCGCTGTCGGAACTGGGGGACTATGCGGCGATGGTCAAGGTCCTCGGCTCCTATCCCGTCGCGCTTCTCTAGAGCATGTCCAAGCCCGATTTTCATTCGCTGGCGCAGCCCGGCATCAAGGGCCTGAAGGCCTACGATCCGGGGCTTGATCTCGTGGCGCTGCGGCGCCAGGCGCAAGAGGGCGGTCAGTTCCTGGTGGAGCTGGGCTCGAACGAGAACTCGCTGGGCCCCAGCCCGCGTGCGCGCGAGGCCATGCTCGAGTGCCTGCACGAACTGCACCGTTACCCGGATCCGATGGGCGGCGACCTGAAGCTGGCGATCGCGTCCTGCCACGGTTTGGGCACCGACCAGATCATGCTTGGCAACGGCTCGCACGAGTTGCTGATGATGATCGCGCAGGTCTTCGCCGGGCCCGGCAACGATGTCGTGGTTTCGCAGTATGGATTCGCCGTTTACGCCTTGGCGACCCAGGCGGCCGGCGCGCAGCTCTGCGTGGCACCGGCGTTCCCGCGCGAACACGCCATGCCGCGTGGCCACGATCTGGAGGCGATCCGGCGCCTGGTGTCGTATCGCACGCGTATCGTCTATCTGGCGAACCCGAACAATCCCACCGGGACGTGGTTCTCCTCGGGCGAACTCGCCGCTTTCCTTTCCGACGTGCCCACGGGAACGCTGGTGGTGGTGGACGAGGCCTACCACGAGTATGTGACCGATCCGGCGCTGCCCTCGGCGACGCGATTGCTGGATGCCCATCCGAACCTCATCGTCGCCCGCACTTTCTCCAAGGCCTACGGTCTGGCCGGCCTGCGCCTGGGCTTCATCGCCGCGCATCCGGAGCTGGTTGCGGTGATGGAACGCGTACGCGAGTCGTTCAACGTCAATCTGCCGGCGCTGGCCGCTGCCGGTGCGGCGATCTACGACCAGGACCATATCGACTGGGTTCGCGATCAGAACGCCGAGGCGCGCCTGCTGTTGGCCGAGCGACTGCGCGAGCGAGGCTTGTTCGTCGCCGATTCGCAGACCAACTTCCTGCTCGTCGATTTCGGTCGCGACGCGCGATCGATCGAAGCGGCCCTGGTGGAACGCAAGGTGGTTCCGCGACCGATGGGAGGCTACGGTCTGCCGACTTGCCTGCGAATCACCGTGGGCAATATCGACGAAAACCGCCGGCTGATGTTGGCGCTGGACGAGATCCTGGCATGAGCCTGGATTGGTTGGCCGGCCCGGCCGGAGCGCTGCGCGGCGAGATTCGTGTCCCCGGCGACAAGTCGATTTCGCATCGGGCCATCATGCTGGGCGCCATCGCGGAAGGCAGCTCACACATCCACGGGTTCCTGGAAGGCGAAGATACGCGTGCGACCGCGCGCATCTTCGCGCAGCTGGGCGTGCGTATCGAACAGCCGAGCGAACACGAGCGCATCGTGCATGGCGTCGGATTGCACGGGCTGCAGGGCAGCGATGAAGCGTTGGATTGCGGAAACGCCGGCACGGCCATGCGCCTGTTGACAGGACTGTTGGCGGGGCAAGCGTTCGAATCCGTGCTGGTGGGGGACGAATCCCTGTCGCGACGGCCCATGCGGCGCGTCATCGAGCCGCTGGAGCGTATGGGGGCTCGTATCGAAGCGAGCGGCGATGGCACCGCTCCTATTAGAATAAACATTAAGAATAATCTCCAAGGTATTGATTATAAAATACCTGTGGCGAGTGCCCAAGTGAAGTCTGCGCTCCTGCTGGCGGGCCTCTATGCCCAGGGCGAAACGCATGTGCACGAGCCCCACCCGACGCGCGATTACACCGAACGCATGCTGGCGGCCTTCGGCAGTCCAATAGCGTTTCGGCCCGGCGAGGCGGCCATGCTGGGGGGATTCGCTTTGAAGGGCACGGACGTCGATGTGCCTAGCGATTTCTCTTCGGCAGCCTTCTTCCTGGTAGCGGCCAGTCTTGTTCCCGGCTCGGACCTGCTGATCCGGAAAGTGGGCATGAATCCGCGGCGCACTGGCCTGCTTGAAGCGCTGCGCCTGATGGGAGCGGACATCACCGAAGAAGCACGCACCGAGCAGGGCGGCGAACCGGTGGCGGACTTGCGGGTCCGGTACGCGCCCTTGCAGGGTATCCATGTTCCGGAGCGTCTGGTTCCGGACATGATCGACGAATTTCCCGCCTTGTTCGCAGCCGCTTCACTGGCGAAGGGCGAAACGCTGGTCACGGGCGCGGCCGAACTGAGGGTCAAGGAGTCCGATCGCATCGCCGTGATGAGCCGAGGCTTGAGGGCGCTGGGAGCTCAGATCGACGAGCGCCCGGATGGGGCGTTGATTCGCGGCGGACGGCTGCGCGGTGGCGAAACCGAAAGCGCCGGCGATCACCGGATCGCGATGGCGTTGGCCGTCGCGGCCCAAGTCGCGGACGCTGAAGTACGAATAGGCGACTGCGCCAATGTCGCCACATCGTTTCCGGGCTTCGCGGAACTCGCCCGGGATTGCGGTTTCGGACTTCGGTTGGCCTGAGCCCATCGGATAGACTTCCGCCATGCCCAAGTCCATCCCGATACTCACGATCGACGGCCCTTCGGGCTCCGGAAAAGGGACCATCAGCCGGGCCGTTGCCGAGCGTTTGGGCTGGAACTACCTGGATTCTGGAGCCATCTACCGGGCCGTTGGCTTGGCGGCCGCCTGGGAGAGTATCGACCTCAGCGACGCCGACGCGGTCGCCGCCTGCGCGGCGCGCACCGAGATCCGTTTCGAGAACGATGAGGCTGGCGAGCCCCGGGTCATCGTCAACGGCAAGGACGCGACCCACCAGTTGCGCATGGAAACTGCGGGGGCCGCCGCCTCGGCCATCGCCGCGCACCCTCCCGTGCGGGCTGCCCTGGTCGACCTGCAGCACCGGTTTCGCCAGGCTCCGGGGTTGGTAGCCGACGGGCGGGACATGGGGACCGTCATCTTCCCCGACGCCCCCTACAAGGTGTTTTTGACCGCCAGCGCCGAGGAAAGGGCGAAAAGGCGACATAAGCAGTTGAAAGAAAAAGGGGTTTCCGTTAATCTTGACAGTCTGCTGCACGAAATCGCCGCTCGCGACGAGCGCGATGCCGGACGTGCCGTGGCGCCCCTGAAACCCGCGAATGATGCGGTGATCCTGGACTCCACCGGCATGCCGATCACCGAGGTGATCGAACGCGTGCTTGCGGTGCTGCCGGATTCCCTGCGGCGCCGCTAGCCGCCGTTTCCCCATCGCACCGCCCGGTGCGATTTCCGAAAGCAGATCCAGTCCCGCGCCGTCCGGTGCGGTTCAACCACGCGCGCAAGCGCACAACAGGTGGGCCGCGGTTCGAATCCGCGTCCCGTATGTTCAACCGAGACAATCAACATGACCGAATCATTCGCTGAACTGTTCGAACAAAGCCAGGCTGCTATCGCCAAGCTGAAGCCCGGCGCCATCGTTTCCGGCACCGTCGTCGAAGTCCGTGCCGACGTCGTCGTCATCAACGCCGGCCTGAAGTCCGAGGGCATCGTTCCCATCGAACAGTTCCGCAACGAGCAGGGCGAGCTCGAAGTCGCCGTCGGCGACACCGTCAAGGTGGCGTTGGACTCCCTGGAAAACGGCTTCGGCGAGACGGTGCTGTCGCGCGAGAAAGCCAAGCGCGCCATGGTGTGGGACGAGCTGGAAAGCTCGATGGAAGCCGGCGAGATCGTCACCGGCCGCATCAGCGGCAAGGTCAAGGGCGGCTTCACCGTCGACATCCGCGACGTCCGCGCGTTCCTGCCGGGTTCGCTGGTCGACGTGCGCCCCGTGCGCGATCCGGGTTACCTGGAAGGCAAGGAACTCGAGTTCAAGATCATCAAGCTCGACCGCAAGCGCAATAACGTCGTCGTCTCCCGCCGTGCGGTGGTCGAGAGCGAGAACAGCGCCGAACGCGAGCAGCTGCTCGAACGCCTGCAGGAAGGCGCGATCGTCACCGGCGTCGTCAAGAACCTCACCGATTACGGTGCGTTCGTCGACCTCGGCGGCATCGACGGCCTGCTGCACATCACCGACATGGCCTGGAAGCGCGTGCGTCATCCGTCCGAAGTGGTCAACGTCGGCGACGAACTCAAGGTCCGCGTGCTGAAGTACGACCGCGAGCGCAACCGCGTTTCGCTGGGCCTCAAGCAGCTGGGCGAGGATCCGTGGGACAACATCGCCCGTCGTTATCCGACCGGCGCCCGCCTGCTCGGCAAGGTCTCGAACGTCACCGATTACGGCGCGTTCGTCGAGATCGAAGCCGGCGTGGAAGGCCTCGTGCACGTCTCCGAGATGGACTGGACCAACAAGAACGTCAATCCGTCCAAGGTCGTCCAGTTGGGCGACGAGGTCGAGGTGATGGTCCTGGACGTCGACGCCGAGCGTCGCCGCATTTCGCTGGGCATCAAGCAGTGCGTGTCCAACCCGTGGGAAGCCTTCGCCGCGATGTTCAAGAAGGGCGACAAGGTGTCGGGCCAGATCAAGTCGATCACCGATTTCGGCATCTTCATCGGCCTGGACGGCGGCATCGATGGCCTCGTGCACCTGTCCGACATCTCCTGGAACACCACCGGCGAAGACATCGTCCGCAACTTCAAGAAGGGCGACACCCTGGAAGCCGTCGTTCTCGCCGTCGATCCGGAGCGCGAGCGCATCTCCCTGGGCGTCAAGCAGCTCGAGCAGGATCCGATCGGCACCGCGATGGCCACCCTGCAGAAGGGCGCGATCGTCAAGGGCGTCGTGAAGGAAGTCGACAGCCGCGGCGCCACCATCGAAGTCGATGGCGGCATCGAGGGTTACGTGAAGGCCAACGACATCGCCAAGGAGCGCGTCGAAGACGCGACGCAGTACCTGAAGGTGGGCGATGCCATCGAAGCCAAGTACCTCGGCATGGATCGCAAGGGCCGCACGATGCAGCTCTCGATCCGCGCCAAGGACGAGGCCGAGCTGGCCGAAACCCTGGCCGAGGTCAATAAGGCCTCGGACGCCTCGATGGGCACCACCCGTCTGGGCGCGCTGCTGCGCGAGCAACTGAACAAGGGCGAGTAAGCCCGGTAAACCGACGTGGCCCGGACGACCGGGCCACGTTGTCCCAGGACGGAGCCGATCCGTCCGCGCCCTTCGCGAGACCGCCAAGCAATGACCAAGTCGGAACTCATCGAAGTCCTCTCCCGGCGGCAGGCCCACCTGAAGGCCGACGACGTGGACATGGCGGTGAAGACCCTGCTGGAAATGATGAGCAATGCCCTGTCGGGCGGCGATCGCATCGAGATCCGCGGGTTCGGCAGTTTTTCCCTGCATTTCCGCCCGCCGCGCCTCGGCCGCAATCCGAAGACCGGCGACTCCGTCGCGCTTCCGGGCAAGTACGTCCCGCACTTCAAGCCCGGCAAGGAACTGCGCGATCGCGTCAACGACGGCAATTCCGTCAGTCAGGACTGAGCAACCCGAGTCCGATCGGCTAAGCTTCGCCGATGCGTCTGCTCCGTTCCCTCATCGCCCTCCTGTTCGTGCTCTTCGGCGTCGTCTTCGGCGCGCTGAATCGTGCGCCCGTGCAGATCGATCTCGGTTTTCGCAGCATCGACATGCGGCTCGGTTTCGCCTTGCTGACCGTGCTGCTGATCGGCGCCGCTATCGGCGGTCTGGCTGTGACCGCAGGTGTCGTCTGGCCGCTGCGTCGCCGCATGCATCGCAATCGCGTCTCGACCACCGGGCAACAGGCCGCGATCACCGACAAGGACTTCCCCCCGTCATGATGACCAATGCAGCCTGGCTGTTGCTGATTCCGGCCGCAGCGGCGATCGGTTGGCTGGCGGGAAGGCGGGGAGGGGAAATCAAGGGCGGCGCACGCGTTTCGCGCCTGTCCAATACCTATTTCCGCGGCCTGAACTACCTGCTGAACGAGCAGCAGGACAAGGCCATCGAGATATTCCTGCAGATCGCCGAGGTCGACAAGGACACGGTCGAAACACAGTTCGCGCTCGGCCATTTGTTCCGCAGACGCGGAGAGGTCGATCGCGCGATTCGTTTGCACCAGAGCCTGGTCGCACGCAATGGTCTGAGCGAAGAACAGAAGACGCGTGCCGTGCTGGCCCTGGGCGAGGACTACATGCGCGCCGGTCTGCTGGACCGTGCCGAAACCCTGTTCACCGACCTCGTGCAGATGGGCGTGCATGCGCCGCAGGCCCTGCGGCAGCTGATCGCCATTTACCAAGCCGAACGCGACTGGCACAAGGCGATCGAACACGCGGTGCGTTACGAGCAGACGTCAGGCGAACCGATGGGGCGGGTCATCGCCCATTTCCATTGCGAACTGGCGGAGCGGGCCCGACTGGACAATCGCAACGAACGAGCGCGCCAGCGCATCGCCGACGCTTATGCCGCCGACAGCCATTGCGTGCGTGCCGGCGTCATCGAAGGCCGGCTCGAGTTGTCGGAAGGCAACGATGCGGCGGCCATCCGCGCCTTCGAGCGCGTCGCGCGCCACGACATCGACTATCTCCCCGAAATCATGGCGCCGCTGCTGGCCTGTTATGAACGCCGCGGCGAGCTGGCGCGGGCGCGCGGCTTCCTGCAGGAAATGATCGAACACTATCCGGGCATCTCTCCGGTCCTGGCGCTGGCGCAAATGATCCAGCGCGACGAGGACGTCGGCGCGGCTCAGCAGTTCCTGGCCAAGCAGCTCCAGCAGCGGCCGTCTGTTCGCGGCGAAGCGGCCTTCATCGACCTGAGCCTGGAGAACCCGAGCAACGACGCCGACGAGTCCCTGCGTACGCTCAAACAGATCACCGACCAGCTGGTCGTGCGCACCAACAGCTATCGTTGCCAGCGCTGCGGCTTCGGCGCCAGGGCGCACCACTGGCAATGCCCGAGCTGCAAGCAGTGGGGCACGATCAAGCCCTTGTTGAGCGCTGTCGGCGACTGAACTCCGGCCGTCACTTCGCATGTTGATCGTCGCCTTGCTAGCCGGCCTTTGTACGGCATTGCTGATACCGGTCTGGATACTGTTCGCGCGGCGTCACGGCATCCATGACAGCCCCGCACGACGACGCCTGCATGCGGCGGTTACGCCGCGCGGCGCCGGAGTTTGCATCGGCCTGGCAACAGGCGCTGCCGTCGGGCTCTCCGGAGTACCGTCTTCGATCCCATTGGCCGCGCTCCTGAGCGTACTTGCGTTCGCATCGATAGGCGTCTGGGACGATCTGCGCAGTCCCTCGGCTGTCGCCAAGCTCCTGCTGCAATGCCTGGCTGCGCTGCCTTTGGCACTCGGCCTGCGCGAGGGATGGCCGGTCGAGGCCTGGTTGGCGCTGCCCTTGTTGGCGATGGGTTGCCTGCTCTACGTCAATCTTTGGAATTTCATGGATGGGATCAATGGCCTGGTAGCGATGCAGAGCCTGTTGATCGCCGCCGCCATGGCCTGTTGGCCCGGTGGCGATCCAGGACTGGCATGGGCCGCCGCCTGCCTCGCTGGCGCTTGCCTCGGGTTCCTGCCTTTCAATCTACCCATGGCTCGCGTGTTTCTTGGCGATGCCGGCAGCTACCTGCTCGGCGCCGCGATTTTCGTCGGTCTCGCCCTGTCGGTCCGCACCGGGAAGTTCAGCGCTCCGCAAGCTTTCGTGCTGTGTTCCGGAATACTCTTCGATGGTGGATTCACCTTGCTGCAGCGGGCCATGCGCGGCAGGAACCTGTGGAGAGCGCATCGTGAGCACCTCTATCAATACGCCGTTCGGCAGGGGCGCTCGCATGCGTCCGTCAGCCTGATGTACGTCGCCTGGACTCTGCTGGCGATGGCCTTGGCCTGGGCGATGCAGCCGCTTCCCGTGCCGCAGCAGTGGGCAATCGTGCTCGTGCTGGGCGTGACCTCGTGGGCGGCGCAGGTTTCGATCAGGAAGCGCATCCTCGCGCTGGCGCGCCATCGGGAGGCGAGGGCATGAACTCGCTGCGTCTCAGCCTGCCCCGAATGCTCGTCGCGTTCCACGACATTGCAATGGTCGCTGCCACGTGGCTGCTGCTTCGCTGGCTGGCCGGACTCGCCGGCGCACCGCCGGCGGCGGCCCTGCAGCAGGAACTGCTGCTGGCCTGCCTCGTGCAGGCGGCCGTGTTCTGGCGCGTCGGCCTGTATCGTGGCCTGTGGCGCTTCGCCAGCATGCCCGACCTGATGAACATCGCGAGCGCGGCGCTGATCGGATTGCTGCTGATCATTCCCGGCCTGCTGCTGTTCGGGCTGTTGCCGGATGTGCCCAGGCGCGTACTGGCTCCGTATCCATTCCTGTTGATCCTGCTGCTCGGTTCGCCGCGCTTGCTTTATCGCTTCGGCAAGGACTACAGCCTGTCGGCGCGACACGCGCAGGACGCGCCGCGCATTCTGGTTCTCGGAGCGGGCCAGGCGGGCGAACTGCTGCTCAGGCATTTGCGTAGCCACGGCGCGTACCAGGCCGTGGGACTGCTCGACGACCGGCCCGGCTTGAAGGGCGCCGAAGTGCAGGGCGTGCCGGTGCTCGGTTCCATGGACGATCTGGCGACGGTGGCCAAGGCAACGGCTCCCAATCTGCTGGTCATCGCCATGCCGAGCGCCGATGCCGCGCAAATGCAGCGCGTGGTTTCTCTCTGCGAGGACACCGGGCTGCCGTTCCGCACGGTTTCGCGCCTGGCCGATGCGATCGACTGGCAAGCCGATGAGATCGAATTGAGGGAAGTGGCGATCGAGCAGTTGCTGGGCCGTGAACCGGTCAAGTTCGATTGGGAGCTGTTGCGCGACAACATCGGTGGTCGCAGCGTGCTCATCACCGGCGCCGGCGGCTCCATCGGATCGGAACTGGCGCGGCAATGCGCACGCGCTGGCGTCGCCCGCCTCCTGTTGCTCGAACGCGCGGAGTTGTCGTTGGACCTGATCGCCAGCGAGATCGGCCGCAGGTTTCCGGAACTCGAACTGCAGCCGATCCTGGCGGACTGCGCCGACACCATGGCGTATCGCGAGGCGCTGGCCAGCATCGACTTCGTTTTCCACGCGGCCGCTTGCAAACAGGTGCCGATGCTCGAAGGGCAGCCGCGCGAGGCCCTGCGCAACAACGTACTCGCCAGCGCCGCCGTCGCGGCCGCCTGCCGGGAGGCCGGTACGGCGGATTTCGTGCTGATCTCCACGGACAAGGCCATCGAACCGGTCAGCGTGCTCGGTGCCAGCAAGCGCTGGGCAGAGATCGTCTGCCAGGCGGTGCTGGCGGGCAGCCGGACGCGTCTTGCGATCGTGCGATTCGGAAACGTGCTCGATTCGGCTGGAAGCGTGGTTCCCTTGTTCCGGCAGCAGATCGCCGCGGGCGGGCCGGTCACCGTCACGCATCCGGATGTTTCGCGCTATTTCATGACGATTCCGGAAGCCTGCCAGCTGATCCTGCAGTCGGCGACGATCGCCAGCCAGCCCGCCAGCGTCCTCGCCCTGGACATGGGCCGGCCGGTCGCGATACGGGAACTCGCCGAACAGATGATCCGCCTGGCCGGCAAGCAGCCCGGCCGCGACGTGAGGATCGACTACATCGGTTTGCGGCCAGGCGAAAAGCTGCACGAAGTGGTCTTTCACCCGGACGAGCGCTATCAGCGGACAGCCAATCCGCGCGTGCTGCGGGCGGAGCCGCGACCGGTGGACGCTCCGGCGGCCCTGCGGGGGCTGCAACGTCTGCGCGAGTTGTTGGCGGCGCCGCAGCCGGATACAGAATGCTTGGCCATCCTGAGCGAAACCGTTCGCGATTACCGGACCTCCGCGGATAAAATCGTGTCGCTCTCCGCCCGCCGAAAGAACAGACAACAAATATGAGTTTTCGCATTCGCAAGGCCGTTTTCCCCGTCGCCGGTCTCGGCACGCGCTTCCTGCCGGCCACCAAGACCGTACCGAAGGAAATGTTGCCGGTCGTGGACAAGCCGCTGATCCAGTACGCGGTCGACGAAGCGATAGAAGCCGGTTGCGACACCATGGTCTTCGTCACCAATCGCTACAAGCATTCGGTGGCGGACTATTTCGACAAGGCCTACGAACTCGAGCAGAAGCTGGAGAAGTCGGGCAAGTCCGAGTTGCTGGCCCTGATCCGCGACGTGCTGCCCCGCCATGTGCGTGCCGTGTTCGTTACCCAGGCCGAAGCGCTGGGTCTCGGCCACGCGGTGCTGTGCGCGAAGCCGGTCATCGGCAACGAACCTTTCGCCGTGCTGTTGCCGGACGATCTCATCTGGAACCGCGGCGCCGGCGCCCTGAAGCAGATGGCCGAATTGGCCGAGCGCGAAAGCGCCAGCGTGATCTCGGTACAGGACGTGCCGCGCGAGCAGACGGGCAGCTACGGCATCGTCGCGACCTCCGATTTCAGCGGCCGCCACGGCGGCATTTCGGCGATCGTCGAGAAACCGAAACCCGAAGTCGCGCCCACTACGTTGGCCGTGGTCGGGCGTTACGTGCTCAGCGGCCGCATTTTCGACCTGCTTGAGAAGACCCGACCCGGCGCCGGCGGCGAGATCCAGCTGACCGATGCCATCGCGGCCCTGTTGCAGGAAGAACGCGCCCTGGCATATCGCTTCGAAGGCCGCCGTTTCGATTGCGGCAGTCGCATTGGCCTGATCGAAGCCACCATCCAGTACGCGCTCGATCACGACGATCTAGCCGAGCCGGCGCGCGCCTACATGCGAAACGCACTCGAATCCTGAGCCGACCGTGACGAGGCCGGCTACGCCGTCCGGCCCCTCGGGCCGGAACTACTATGTCGCCACGGCCACGGCGGCACGCGCGTTCCCGGAGCTGGCCGGGACGCGGGAGGCTGAAGTCTGTATCGTCGGCGGTGGTTTCGCAGGGCTCAATACTGCGCTAGGGCTGGCGGAACGCGGCGTTCGTGGCGTAGTCGTACTGGAATCGCATTCCCTCGGGCATGGCGCTTCGGGGCGCAACGGCGGCTTCGTCTTCGGTGGATTCTCCCGCAGCCCCGCCGATCTCCTGCGGGAGTTGGGCGCCGAACGCGCCCGGCGCCTGTACGCTGGCACGATCGAAGGCATCGAACTCATCCGCTCGCGAATCGGGCGCTACGCCATCGATTGCCGGCATGTCGATGCAGGCGTGTATTGGGCGAACTGGTTTCGCGATCCGCAGGTACTGCACGATTGTCGCGATCTGATGCAGCGGCATTTCGAGCGCGATCTCGCCTTCATCCCACGCACCGAGTTCCGCGAGCTGGTGCGCAGCGAGCGCTACTCGGACGCCCTGTTCGAAGCCCAGGCCATGCACTTCCAACCGCTGGACTATGTCCACGGCATTGCGCGCGCTGCGGTCGGGCAGGGGGTTGATCTGTTCGAACGCTCGCCGGCCATTGGTTTGCAGCGCGTCGCGTCCGGCTGGCGTGTAAAGACGCCGGATGGCGAGGTCGATGCGAAACAGGTCGTTCTGGCTTGCGGCGGCTATCTCGCCGGATTGCGTCGCAAGGTCGACGCTGGCGTGCTTCCGATCGCGACCTACGTGATGGTCACCGAATCGCTCGGCGATCGAATGCGGGACATCCTGCGTACGCGCGCAGCGATCTACGACACGCGTTTCGCGTTCGACTACTACCGGCCCTTGCCTGACAACCGGCTGCTTTGGGGTGGGCGCATCTCGGTGCTGGATAGATCGCCGGAAGCCGTACGCCGGCTGCTTCGCCGCGACATGCTGAAGGTCTTCCCGACGCTGGATGACATCGGAATCGAATACGCCTGGTCCGGGCTGATGAGCTACGCACGGCATGAGATGCCGCAGATCGGTCAGGTCGAAGATGGGCTTTGGCTGGCGCAGGCCTTTGGCGGCCATGGCGTCGCGCCGACCACGTTCGCGGGCGAGGTCCTGGCTTCGGCGATAGCCGAGGGCGACATCCGCTGGCGCGAGTTCGCCGACTACGGCCTGGTATCGGCGCTGAAGCCGGCTGGTTTCGTCGGCGCGCAGCTCACCTACTGGTGGCTGGAAGCGAAGGACGCCTGGCGGGCCTGGCGCGAAGCCTAGGCTTCAATCCCGTCGCATGTCGACATAGCGCAGCTTCCAGGGCAGCAGCCAGCCAGTCCCATCCCGTTGCCAGCCCAGCCGCTGCATCTCGTCGATCAGTTCGTCCCGCGGATAGTCGTGGATACCGAACAGCAGTCCGACGAAGCGCAGGCCGGAGGCTTCGTCGTCGAAGCGCCATTCGGTGTCGAGGATTTCGTCGCGCACGACGCGCAGACCGGCATCGCCGACCAGCTGTGGCAGCGTATCGTCCAGGTACATGCCGTCGTGCCCGGTGCCGTTGTAGCGGCCGATGAAACCGTCGAGGAATCGGGTCTGGGGCAAACTGGCATCGACGTCGCCCAGGTGCAGGATTCCATCGTCCTGCAGATGCTCGCGCAGCAAGCGCAGGAAGCGCGTCTTGTCGGTGATGTGGTGCGAAGCCGCGAGGCAGACGCAACGATCGAAACGCCCGACATTCCAGGGGCCGAAAGTCGGAACGACGCGCGGGTCGCCCTGGAAGCCGTCGGAGATTTCCAATTCGGTCAGCGCCACCGTCTCCGGCAGCACGCGCTTCAGGTAACCACCGCCGGCTGGGACGTCCAGCACCGACTCGTGGCCGCCCAACGCATTCGCCTTGAAGACGAAGGCGAGCTCATCGCGACGGACCTGCGGGAATTCCCGCATGGCCTGGTCGTAGAGATGGCCGCGATGCCGAAAGATTTCCGCGTAATCCATGCGTCGGTACTCCAGCCGCTCCAGCGGTCCGATCAGAGGCTTTCGAAAATGCCGGCGGCGCCCATGCCGGTGCCGATGCACATGGTCACCATGCCGTACTTCTGCTTGCGCCGACGCAGGCCGTGCACGATGGTCGCCGTCCGGATGGCTCCGGTCGCGCCCAGCGGATGACCCAGCGCGATCGCGCCGCCCAGCGGATTCACCTTCGCCGGATCCAACCCGCAAGTGCGGATGACGGCCAGCGCCTGCGCGGCGAAGGCTTCGTTGAGTTCGATCCAGTCGAGCTGGTCCTGCGACAGGCCAGCCTGCTTGAGCGCTTTCGGAATCGCTGCGATCGGACCGATGCCCATCACTTCCGGGCGAACGCCAGCCACGGAGAAGCCGACGAAACGCGCCAGCGGCGTGAGGCCGTAGTCCTTGATCGCCTGCTCGGATGCCAGCAGCACGCCGGCGGCGCCGTCGCTCATTTGAGAGGAATTGCCGGCGGTGACGCTGCCGCCCATGCGGAACACGGGCTTCAACTTGGCCAGGCCGTCGGCGCTGGTATCGGCACGCGGGCCTTCGTCGTTCTCCACACGCAGCTCGCGCAGCTTCACGGTATTCGACCCGATCACCGGCTGGTGCGAGCGAACATCGTAAGGGCTGATCTCCGCGCGGAACTCGCCGCCGGCGATGGCCGCCAATGCCTTCTGGTGCGAGGCGAGGGCGAAGGCGTCCTGGTCGTCGCGGGAAACCTTCCATTCTTCAGCGACTTTTTCCGCCGTGATGCCCATGCCGTAGGCGATGGCCACGTGGTCGTTCTCGAAGACCTGCGGGCTCATCGCGACCTTGTTGCCCATCATCGGCACCATGGACATCGATTCCGTACCGCCTGCCAGCACCAGATCGGCTTCGCCAAGGCGAATGCGATCGGCCGCCAATGCGACGGCTTGCAGGCCGGAAGAGCAGAAACGATTGATCGTCTGCGCGGCTACGGTATTGGGCAGGCCAGCCAGCAGCACGCCGATGCGCGCGACGTTCATGCCTTGCTCGCCTTCGGGCATGGCGCAGCCGATGATCGCGTCGTCGATGCGGCCGAGATCGATGCCCGGCGCCTGCGCGACGACGGATTTCAGCGCGAACGCGAGCATGTCGTCCGGGCGGGTATTGCGGAAGACGCCACGCGGCGCCTTGCCGACCGGCGTGCGGGTGGCGGCGACGATGTAAGCGTCCTGGATTTGCTTCTTGCTCATTGCATCACTCCAATCGAATTTTCATAGCCGAAGGCCGAAGCCTCCGGCACAAGGATGTGCCGGCGCGTCGCTGTGGATGCGACGGCGACGGGGCTCAGGGCGAAAACCACGCTTTTCGCCCTGAGCGAAGAAGTTGCGGCAGGATGCCCAATCTTCTTCATCCACTAGTTCCGCAACGGCTTGCCGTTCTTCAGCATGTAGGCGATGCGTTCCTGCGTCTTCGGCATCTGGGCCAGCGCCACGAAATGCTCGCGTTCGAGCCTCAGCAGCCACTCCTCGTCGACCAGCGAGCCGCGGTCGACATTGCCGCCGCAGAGCACGGTCGCGATTCGCGTCGACACTTCCATGTCGTGTTCGGAGATGAAGCGGCCTTCCAGCATGTTGACCAGCATCATCTTGAAGGTGGCGATGCCGACGTCGCCGGCGACCGGGATCTGGCGCGCGGGCAGGGGCGGGCGATAGCCGGATTCGGCCATCGCGCGCGCCTGCTGCTTGGCGACGTACAGCAGCTCAAAGGCATTGAACACGACGATGTCGCCATCGCGGGCCAGACGCAGTTCCTTGGCTTCCAGCGCGGACGCGGAGACCTTGCCCATCGCGACCGCTTCGAAGTAGGGCTTCAGGCCGGCGAAGACATCGCCGCCTGCACCCGCCGCCAATCCGACGCGCGTGGCGATCTCCTTCAGTCCGCCGCCGGCCGGCAACAGACCGACGCCGGCCTCGACCAGGCCGATATAGCTTTCCAGCGCAAGCACGCTGCGCGCCGAGTGCATCTGGAATTCGCAGCCGCCACCCAGCGCCAGCCCGCGCACGGCCGCCACGACCGGAACCAGCGAATATTTGATGCGCTGGCTGGTTGCCTGGAAGTTCGCGACCATGGCCTCGAACTCGGCCAACTTGCCGGCCTGCAGCGACGCCAGCGCACCCGACAGATCGGCACCGGCGGAGAAGGGCTCCTTCGGTTGCCAGATCACCAAGCCCTTGAACTGTTTTTCGGCGACGCCGACCGCCTTCTGGATGCCGTCGAGCACGCCGTCGCTGACGGTATGCATCTTGGTCTTGAAGCTGAGTACCGCAATGCCGTCGCCGTCATGCCACAGGCGCACCGCATCGGTCTCGAATACCGTTTCTCCAGGCGCGAAACGTTCTCCCAGCACCGGGTCCGGAAAGCGCTGGCGCGAATAGACCGGGTTCGACGAACGTGGGCGCGGGCCATTGATCGAGGGAGCGAACGAGCCTTCCGCCGAATGCACGCCTTCGTGGCCGTCGGTCGCCCAAGCGGGCAGGGGCGCATCGGACATGCTCTTGCCCGCGGCGATGTCTTCGTTGATCCAGGCGGCGACCTGCTGCCAGCCGGCGGCCTGCCAGGTTTCGAATGGACCCAGGTTCCAACCGTAGCCCCAACGAATGGCGAAATCGACGTCGCGGGCGTTGTCGGCGATCGAGGCCAGGTGGAAGGCGCTGTAATGGAACAGATCACGGAAGCAGGCCCACAGGAACTGCGCTTGCGGATGCGCGGAAGCTCGCAACTTGCCGAATTTTTCGGCTGGGTTCTTCAGCTTCAGGATTTCGATCACTTCAGGCGCGGCTTCGCCGGTTGCCGGGCGGTAGTCCTGTTTGGCCAGATCGATGACCACGATGTCCTTGCCGCGCTTCTGGAAGATGCCGGCGCCGGTCTTCTGTCCCAGCGCGCCCTTGGCGATCAGGCCCTGCAGCCATTCGGGCGCCTTGAAATAGCGGTGCCAGGGGTCGTCCGGGAGGGTATCGGCCATGGTCTTGATGACGTGGGCCATAGTGTCCAGGCCGACGACATCGGAGGTGCGATAGGTGGCGGACTTCGGTCGGCCGATGAGCGGCCCCGTCAGGGCATCGACCTCGTCGAAACCCAGACCGAAGGCGGCCGTGTGATGCAGGGTCGAGAGGATCGAGAAAACGCCGATGCGATTGCCGATGAAGTTCGGCGTGTCCTTCGCATAGACGACGCCTTTGCCGAGGGTGGTTACGAGGAAAGTCTCCAGACCCTCCAGCACGTCCCGATCGGTCTTGGCGCAGGGAATCAGTTCGGCCAGGTGCATGTAACGCGGCGGGTTGAAGAAGTGCACACCGCAGAAACGATGATGCAGCGATTCATCAAGAACATCAGACAAGCTATTGATAGACAAGCCGGAAGTATTCGATGCCAAGATCGCGTGTGGGGCGACATGAGGCAGGATCTTCGCGTAAAGATCCTTCTTCCAGTCCAGGCGTTCGGCGATGGCTTCGATGATCAGGTCGCAGCCCTGCAGCCATTCCAGGTGCTGGTCGTAGTTCGCCGGCGTGATGGCGGCTGCCCGGTCCTTCGCTGCCAGCGGGGCGGGCGAGAGCTTGCCGAGGTTCGCGATCGCCTTGTTGACGATGCCGTTCTTGTCGCCTTCCTTCGCCGCGAGGTCGAACAGGATGGTGTCCACATTCGCATTGACCAGATGAGCGGCGATCTGGGCGCCCATGACGCCGGCGCCAAGCACCGCGACCTTCCTGATAGAAATTACATTAGACATGAACTTCAACCTATTGATTTAAAATATATATGCGTCGTTTCAGGCACGAAGGCCGGCGGCCGCGAATCGGATCAGGTTCTGCGCCGTCTTCTCGGCGAAAGCCCGCTCGCTCATGCTGGCCGGGCGCTTGATCAGGCCGAAATCGGCCATGGCATAGGTCAGCGCGCCCGCGATGAAGTCCATGCGCCAGTACAGCTCTTCCTTGCCCAGCCCCTCAAGGCAAGGGGCCAGCGCTTTGGCGAATTCGCGCAGCACCTGACCGTAGTTGTCGGACAGGAACTTGCGCAAGCGATCGTTCTTCTCGGCATAAGCGCGCGCCAGGACGCGGACGAAGGCCGATCCGTGCCGATCCAGCGTCAGGGCCAGGGCAGGGTGGATGAAGGCGGCCAGTATCGGTTCGAGTTCGCCCGGCGATTCTTCCTGGGCGGCGCGAAGGCGCGTCAGGCGCTGTTCGCTCATCTCGTCCATCCGGCGCCGGAAAACCTCGTTCACGAGGTTCTCCTTCGATCCGAAATGGTAGTTGACCGCCGCGATGTTGACGTCGGCGCGGCTGGTCACCTGGCGCAGGGACGTGCCGGCGAATCCGTACTGGGCGAACAGTTCTTCGGCAGCGCCGAGGATGCGGTCCTTGGTATTGAAATGCGTGCTTGTCATGGCGGGCCAGCGCAGGATTGAAACGGATGTTTCAATCCTAATTTGGAGCGGGCGTTGGGTCAATCGCGGGAGCGGGTCGCGGGGATCGGCAGGCCGCATCGCCGCAATCACGGATTTCATTGAAAAACCCGCCCTAAGCCCGTGTTTCCTGTAGGAATTCGTGCTAAATTTCCGCCTTTCCCATTCCCCACTACCCGGAGTTATCCATGGCGCAGGAACGCACCATTTCCATCATCAAGCCCGACGCGGTCGCCAAGAACGTCATCGGCCAGATCTACAGCCGTTTCGAGAACGCCGGCCTGAAGATCGTTGCGGCCAAGATGAAGCATCTTTCGCGCAAGGAAGCCGAAGGCTTCTACGCGGTGCATCGCGAGCGTCCGTTCTTCGGCGCGCTGGTCGAATTCATGACCTCCGGTCCGGTGATGATCCAGGTGCTGGAAGGCGACAACGCCGTGCTGAAGAACCGCGAACTGATGGGCGCCACCAATCCGAAGGATGCCGCGCCGGGTACGATCCGCGCCGACTTCGCCGCCTCGATCGACGCCAATGCCGTGCACGGTTCCGACTCGCAGGAGAACGCCGCGATCGAGATCGCGTATTTCTTCAGCGCCACCGAACTTTGCCCGCGCTGAGCTGATCGAAACGCCATGCAAGCGAACGACGCGCCCCCGGCCATCACTCTTCCGCAGCCAGCTGCGGCGGAGCAGGGGCGCGCCGATCCGCGCATCAACCTGTTCGACCTCGATCGCGTGGGTCTCGAGCGGTTGTTCGAGGAGACGCTGGGCGAGAAGAAGTTCCGCGCCCATCAGCTGATGAAGTGGATCTACCATCAGCACGTCACCGATTTCGCGCTGATGACCGATGTCGGCAAAGCCTTGCGCGCCAAGCTCGAGGAGCATTGCGTCATCCGTCCGCCGTCCGTCCTGTTCGACAAGCCTTCGAACGACGGTACGCACAAGTGGTTGCTGGGCATGGACGCCGGCAATGCCATTGAAGCCGTGTTCATTCCCGACAAGGGGCGCGGCACGCTTTGCGTCTCCAGCCAGGTCGGTTGCGGCCTCAACTGTCAGTTCTGTTCCACCGCGACCCAGGGCTTCAACCGCAACCTCGCCACCGCCGAAATCATCGGCCAGGTCTGGACGGCCTCGAAACACCTGGGCAACAAGACCCACCATCAGCGCAAGCTCACCAATGTCGTGATGATGGGCATGGGCGAGCCGCTGTTGAATTTCGACAACGTCGTGCGGGCGATGAGCCTGATGCGCGACGACAACGGCTTCGGCCTCGCCAACAAACGAGTCACGCTGTCGACCGCCGGCCTGGTGCCGATGATCGACCGGCTTTCCGAAGAGTCCGACGTCTCGCTGGCCGTGTCACTGCACGCGCCGAACGACGAGCTGCGCACCGAGCTGGTGCCGCTGAACAAGAAATACCCGATCGCCGAACTGATGGCGGCCTGCGCGCGCTATGTCACGCGCAAGAAGCGCGAGTCCATCACCTTCGAATACACCTTGATGCGCGGCGTGAACGACCAGCCCCAGCATGCGCGCGAACTGGTGCGGTTGATGAAGAAATTCAGCAATGCCGTGCAATTCGCCGATGCCGCGAAGGTCAACCTGATCCCGTTCAACCCGTTCCCCGGCACGCGTTTCGAGCGTAGCGGCGAGGCCGAGATCCGCGCGTTCCAGAAACTGCTGCTGGACGGAGGCGTGCTGACGATGGTTCGCCGGACGCGTGGCGACGATATCGACGCGGCCTGCGGCCAGCTCAAGGGCCAGGTGATGGACAAGACGCGTCGGCAGGCGGAATTCCGCCGCAAGCTCGAAGCCAAGGGAGCCGCCGATGAAGCTGCGTAGCCTGCTGCTCGTCCTGCTGGCCGCTTCGAGCCTTTCCTTGCAGGCAAAGGAAAAGCGCGACGACACCCAGCTTTCGCGCCAGGGCAAGATCACGCTCGGGCTCGCGCAGAGCTACCTGAGCAGCGGCGATGCGGAAGGCGCGATGATTCGGGTGCAAAGGGCGAAGCAGAGCGATCCGCGCGCTCCCGAGGTCTATGCCGTCGAGGCGGCGATCCACGCGCGCCTGGGCGACCAGACGAAGGCCGCCGAAGCGTTCGCGCAAGCCCTGCGTCTCGACCCGTCGCGCCCATCGATCCAGAACAACTACGGGGTATGGCTCTGCGAACAGGGCCGGTATCCCGAAGCCGAGGCCGCATTCGCCCTTGCGCTCGCCGATAACGAATATCGGGCCTCGGGCCAACCGCTGTTCAACGCCGGCCGCTGCGCGACGAAAGCGGGCAAGTACGACCAGGCCGAAGCCTACTATCGTCAGCTTCTGGAGAAGTCGCCCGACGATGCGGCCGTGCTGATGGCCATGGCCGAGATCAAGCTCGCGTCCGGCAATGCCTTCGAAGCGCGCGCTTTCCTGCAGCGCCGCGAGGCGCTCGGGGCGAATGCCGAAGTCCTGTCGCTCGGCGCGAGGATCGAGGACGCTGCCGGCGACGCGCGTGCCGCAGCGCAGTACCGCAAGCGATTGCGCGAGGAATTTCCAGCTCACACTGCACCCAATGGGGAGGGGGCGGCCAGGCCATGAGTAACGAATCGTTTCAGGAAACCTTGTTCGAGGATCCGCTGGGTTTGCGTTTCCGCCATGCCCGCGAGAAGTTGCACTGGAGCGCGGAGTCGGTCGCCCAGCGGACGAAATTGCCGCTCGCTGTCATCGAAGCGATCGAGCGCGAGGATTGGGCGCGTCTTGGCGCGCCCATCTACGTGCGCAGCTACGTCAACAGCTACGCCCGCCTGCTCGGACTGCCCGCCGGCCTCGCCGACGATGTCGTGCGACAACAGCCGGCGCCGGTGCTCAAGGTGGAAGTCGGATCGGCGCGCGGACGCGGCGCCCTGGACCGCGGATTGCTGAACGTCGGCTACCTGGCGATGACGGCGGCCATCCTTGGTGTCGCGTTCATGCTGTTAGCGCGATTCAAGCAGTCCGCCGAACCCGTATCTCCGCCCACGGCCAAGATCGAAGCCCTCGCGGCGCCTGCGGTCGAACCGCCGGTATCGCCGTCAAGCCAACCGGAAGTCGCGGCGTCGCCGGTAATGGCTTCGCTCGCGCCGACGCTGCCCGTCGCCGGTGGATCCGCCGATCTGGTGATTCGTTTCCAGCGCGACAGCTGGGTGGATTTTGTCGCGAACGATGGACGGCGGATCGAGCGCGGAATGGTTCCCGCCGGCAGCGAGCGCCATTTCAAGCCCGGTGAAGTCGCACGCATCACGCTCGGCGACGCGACTTCCGTGTCCGTCGATTTCGCTGGCAGGAACGTGGACCTCGCACCGTATCGGGAGGCGAACGTGGCTCGCTTTGCGGTATCCTCCACCGGCGAACCTACGCCCCTGGGCAACTGAGCCGGCGAAGCCGGGGCGTCGAACTTTCATTCATCCAAGCGGTCCATGAAGGGCCCCAACAGCACAAGATCCGATGCATCAAATCGACGAATACGAACAGAGTGAACGCGTCCGCGGCTGGCTGCGCCAGAACGGCAGTTCGCTGATCACCGGCATTGCGCTGGGCCTCGCCTGCGTTTTCGGCTGGCAGTGGTGGAACGGCAAGGGCGACCGGCACCTGCAGGAGGCCGCGACGCAGTACTTTTCGCTCGACCAGGCGCTCGAAGCCAAGGATGCGGGCAAGGTCAAGACTTTCGGCCTGGTACTGAGGGACAAGTACGCCGACACTGCGTTCGCCGATTTCGCCGGTTTGCGCGAGGCCGCCTTTCTGCACGAGAGCGGCAAGACCACCGAAGCCATCGCCATGCTGCAGGCGAGGAAAGACAAGGTGCATACGCCGGACCTGCGGGAGATCTACGCGCTTCGCCTGGCACGCCTGCAATTGATCGCCGGCAAGGCAAAGGAAGCCAAGGCCACGCTCGCCGGCATCAAGACTCCGACGTTGGGAGCGACGGTCGAGGAATTGCGCGGCGATATCGAACTGGCGCTCGGGCAGCGCGATCTCGCCCGCAAGGCCTACGAGCAGGCGCTGACCGATCTCGACCAGGCCGCGCCCACGCGCGACCTGCTGCAACTCAAGCTCATCGAAGCTGGCGGACAACCGCCCGCACAGCCGGAGATCTGATACATGCCTCGTAAACTGTTGATCGTCGCCCTGTCTGTCGCCCTGTTGTCCGGCTGCAGCACGGTCAAGGGCTGGTTGGGCGTGTTCGGCACCAAGAACAAGAAGGATTACGAGCCCGCCGAACTGGTGGCCGTGTCCAATCCCATCGCGGTGCAGCGTCTGTGGTCGGTGGATGTCGGCAAGGGCGAGGATCGCCTGTGGCTGCGCCAGCACCCGGTACTGGATGGCGAACGCATCTATGTCGTGAACGACAACGGCGAGGCGATGGCTTTCAGCGCCGCCACCGGCGGCCAGGTGTGGGCGGCGCAGGCCGTCGACATGTCGAAGAAAGGCAGCAAGTGGAAGTTCTGGCGCAAGGAACTGGCGGAAACGGGCCTGACCAGCAGCCCTGGAGTGGGCAACGGCATGGTGGTGGTCGGTGGCCGCAACGGCGAAGTGGTGGCGCTGTCGGCCGATTCCGGCGCCCAGCGCTGGACCGCCAAGGTTTCCTCGGAAGTCCTGAGTGCGCCGCTCGTGCTCGCCGATCGCGTGATCGTGCGCAGCAACGACGGCCGTGTCTACGGCTTCGACCCGAACGACGGCACCCGCAAGTGGGTGTTCGACCGCGGTCTGCCGACGCTCACGGTTCGCGGCAATGCTTCGCCCGTGTTCGCCAACGGACTGGTCTACATCGGTTACGACGACGGTAGCGTCGTCGCGCTGCGTGCCGACGACGGCCTGCGCGTCTGGGAGCAAGTGGTCGCCGAACCCGAAGGCCGGACCGAGCTCGATCGCATGGCCGACATCGACGGCGAGATCCGCATCGATGGCGAGGAACTCTTCGCGATCAGCTACCACAACCAGATGCAGTCCATGAGCGCCCTCAACGGGCGTCCGTTGTGGAATCGCGATGTCGGCAGCTACGCCGGCGTTGCGGTGACTGCCGACAAGGTCGTGGTGTCCGACAACGGCGGCAACGTCTGGGCCTTGGATCGGGCCAGCGGCAACTCGGCCTGGAAGCAGGACCAGCTGCTGCGGCGCCAGCTCACCACGCCGGTGATCCAGGGCGACTACGCCGTGGTCGGCGACGTCGAGGGCTACCTGCACTGGATCAAGCTCGACAGTGGCGTGATCGCCGGACGCGAACGCGTCGAAGGCGCGGCCATTCGCGGTACGCCGCAGGTTTCCGCCGATGGCGTGCTGTATGCGCTGACCAACGAAGGCGAACTGGCGGCATACCGCCTGGGGAATTGATCCATGCTGCCGTTGGTCGCCCTGGTCGGACGTCCCAACGTCGGCAAGTCCACGCTGTTCAATGCGCTGACGCGCACACGCGACGCCCTGGTTCACGACGAGCCGGGCGTCACGCGCGATCGCAATTACGGCATTTGCCGGCTCGATGAAGCCCGGCCTTTCGTCGTTTGCGATACCGGCGGCATCTCAGGCGATGACGAAGGGCTGGCGGGCGCAACCGCCAAGCAGTCCCGCGCTGCCGCCGAAGAAGCCGATCTGATCCTCTTCGTCGTCGATGGACGCGAAGGCCCTTCCTCGCTCGACCAGGAAATCCTGCGCTGGCTGCGCAAGTCCGGGCGCCCGTTCCTGCTCGCGGTGAACAAGACCGATGGCCGCGACGAGGCCGCCTGCATCAACGAATTCGTGCGTTTCGGCGTGGACGAGGCTGTCGCCTTGGCCGCGGCGCATCAGCGCGGCATTCCTGCGCTGCTCGAAACGATTCTTCCCCGCCTTCCGGAAGACGGCGATGCCGCCGTACTCGGCGACGATCCCGCGCGCATTCGCGTGGCCTTCGTCGGTCGCCCGAACGTCGGCAAGTCGACGCTGGTCAACCGCCTGCTCGGCGAAGAGCGCATGATCGCTTCCGATGTGCCCGGCACGACGCGCGATTCGATCGCCGTCGATCTGGAGCGCGATGGCCGCGATTATCGATTGATCGATACCGCCGGCCTGCGGCGCAAGTCCAAGGTCGAGGAAGCGGTCGAGAAGTTCAGTACCTTCAAGACGCTGCAGGCGATCCAGAGCAGTCAGGTCGTCGTGATCCTGCTCGACGCCGGCGAGGGCGTGACCGAACAGGACGCGACCGTGCTCGGACACGTGCTCGACGCCGGCAAGGCCCTGGTCATCGCCATCAACAAATGGGATGGCCAGAGCCAGTACCAGCGCGAGCAGACGATGGGACTGCTCGAACGCAAGCTCTCGTTCTGCGAATGGGCCCAGCGCATCACCATTTCCGCCAAGCACGGTACCGGCATGCGCGAGTTGTTCAAGGCCGTCAATCGCGCGCATGCCTCGGCGACACAGGAGTTCGGCACCTCGGAAAGCAACAAGGCGCTGGAAATCGCCGTGGAGAGCTTCCCGCCACCGGTGCAGAACGGCAAGGTCGCCAAGCTCCGCTTCGTGCACCCGGCCGGCAACAACCCGCCGACCTTCGTCGTGCACGGCACGCGCCTGCGCAAGCTGCCCGACAGCTACAAGCGTTATCTCGAGAATTTCTTCCGCAAGCGCTTCAAGTTGGTCGGCACGCCGATCCAGTTCGTCTTCAAGGAAGGCGAGAATCCGTTCGAAGGCAAGAAGAACGTATTGACCGAGAAGCAGGTGCAGAAGAAACGGCGCCTGATGCGACACGTCAAACGCAAGTGATCGAACCGGGCCGGATCAGTCTCGGCATCCTGGCCGGAGGGCAGGGCAGTCGACTGGGCGGAAAGGACAAGGCCCGCCTGCCGTATCGCGGATCCACCCTGCTCGAGCGTATCGGAGCGGCCTTTCCCCAGGCGTTCGTCGACCGAATGTTGAGCTACAACTTGCCGCCGGGTGCGCATACTCATGGCTGGCGTTGCGTTCCCGACCTGCATCACGGCCACCCCGGCCCAATGGCAGGCATGGAAGCGCTGCTCGACGCCTGCCGCAGCGAATGGCTGTTGACCTGGCCGATCGATTGCCGTGATGTTCCCGCCGGGGCGTTTGAGTCCTTGCGGGCGGCGAACCCGCTTGTCGCCTGCGTGATATCCGATGCAGACGGTCTTCAACCGCTGATGGGCCTGTGGAACGTGGCGCGACTGCGCCCGGCGATCGCCGAGGCGATGGCCACGGACGACCGCGCGATGCACGCGCTTTGTCGCCGGCTTGGCGTGCAGGTGCTGGACATCGCGCCACTTCGCCTGGGCAATCTCAATACGCCGCAAGACTTTTCCGGAGCCTGAGCGACGTTCGGCGCTAGACTGAGCGCATGAGCATCGAAGAAATCACCGTCGCCGAAGCCAGAGTGCGGCAACAGGGCGGCGCGATCCTGATCGACGTGCGCGAACCGGACGAACATGCGCTGGGTATTCCCGCATCGGCGCGCCGCGTGCCTCGGGCAAAACTCGAAGCGAACGCATCCGAGCACATCGCCGATCCTGCGACCGATGTGCTGCTTATCTGCGGAAGCGGCAAGCGCTCGATGCTGGCGGCGCAGAATCTTGCGGCGCAGGGTTACCGGCGCCTGAGTTCGGTCGCCGGCGGCTACCAGCAGTGGCTGCGCGCGGGTCTGCCAATCGAAACGGCGCAGGACCCCGACTATCTCGAACGCTACTCGCGTCACCTCCGCCTGCCGCAGGTGGGGGCGGAAGGGCAGGCGAAGCTGGCGCGCGCGCGCGCGCTAGTCGTTGGCGCCGGCGGCCTCGGCTCACCTGCGGCCTTTTATCTCGCCGCGGCCGGTGTCGGTTTCCTGCGGCTGGTGGACGACGACGTGGTGGACCGCAGCAACCTGCAACGCCAGATCCTGCATACCGATGCGCGTATCGGTTCACCGAAAGTCGAGTCTGCGGCGCTGAGCCTTCGGGCACTGAACCCCACCATCGAAATCGAAACGGTGCAGGCGCGGGTCTCGGCCGACAACGTCGAGAATCTGTTACGCGATGTCGATGTGGTCCTCGACGGCGCCGACAATTTCCCGACACGCTATCTGCTGTCGGATGCCTGCGTGCATCTGGCCAAACCCATGGTCTATGGCGCCGTGCAACGCTTCGACGGACAGGTCAGCGTCTTCGACGCGGGGCGTCATCGCGGCAGCGCTCCTTGTTACCGCTGCCTGTTCCCGCAACCGCCCAGCGCAGCCGATGCACCCAATTGCGCTGACGCCGGCGTGTTGGGCGTGTTGCCCGGCTTGATCGGCCTGTTGCAGGCGACCGAGGTTCTGAAACTCATTCTCGGGATCGGCGAGCCATTGACGGGCCGCCTGCTGCAGTTCGATGCGCTCGGCCTGCGTTTTCGCGAAGCCGGCCTGCGTCCTGACCCCGATTGTGTCGTCTGCGCGCCAGGCGCCGCGTTTATCGGTTACCCGGCGCTGCAACAGCTTTGTGCAGGCTGAAGGCGAGGGCAGGGGCGAGCAGACGCCACCGACGGTGACGCAAGAGCCGTCCCAATAGAGCATCGATCCAGCCCTGCCACGGCGGAACCGTTTTCGTGTCGCGACGAACGAGCCCCGCCTGTTCCAGCAATTCGGGCAATACGTGCGTCATCCATGACATTCGGGGCAACTTCGCCCAGGCATCGCAAGGAAATACGAGAACACCGTTTTCCGCGCGGAACCAATCCAGAGAAGCGACATCGTCCGTACCGGCGATCGCCGTCGCAAGAATGCTATCGGCATCAACGTGCCGACGATCGAGATCGACCCACGCGACCCATGCGGTCGTCGCCGTCGCCAGACCCGCTTTCATGGCCTGATCGGTGGACACGCGCCGTGCATGCATCAGAAGGTTGAGGGAAGGGCGGGCATCGGCGAAGGATCGCAGCCGTTCGTCCTGCGTTTCGCCATCGCCGTGCGCGACGAGCAGGACCGGCAATCCCGAAGCCGCGGCGAGAAGTCGATCCAGGCTGGCCAGCAGATCGGGGCTGGGCGTTTTCGACAGCGTCAGCAACAGGGTGCAGGTCGGCGTCATGTGGCAGGCGGCAGGTCCGATGCCATCAGTCTGAGCGGGAAATGTTGCCGTTTTGTGGCTTCGACTGGCGGCTTGCTAGACTGAGGCCATGTCGCCCGGTTCCTTCCTGCTGCGTTGCCTGCTTTGCCTTTGCCTGGTCGTGAACGGCCTGGGATCGGCGGTGGCGGGTGTGCGAATGATGCAACCGATGGCGAAGGCGGCGCCCGAGGAAACGCCGTCCGTGGCTAGCGCGATGGCGATGCCCTGCCACGAGGAAGGCAGCGGGCCGTCGGGCGAACGCATGGTCGATGCCCCGGCGCTTGCCGAGCACGACCAGGCTCCCGCTGATTCGGGCTGTTGCCATTCCTCCGCCTGCTGTTGCGACTGCATGCATTCGGCGCAGGCCGAACTGTCCGTGCCGATGATGATGGCGTTGCGCCTGCCGCAGCGCGAAACCCCGCAGGCTTCGCGCGAGGACTATGCGCCGCCAGCGCTATCCCTTCCGATCCGACCTCCGATCGGACTCCGTTCCTGAGGCGCGCCAGCGCCTGTCGTGCCCGCATGCCCGCCTGAAGGCGAGGGCGGGCCTTGCCGCCATCGTTCGATTCGATTCGGAGTCCACATGTTTTCTGATTCTTTCAGCCGTGACGACGGATTCATTCCGTCGCGCCGCCGTTTCGTCCAGGGTCTCGCGGCCGGCGGCGCCATCGCCGGGATCGGCTTCGATGCGCGCAGTATTCATGCGCTCGAAAGCCGCCTGCGCATGCCGGTCCTGACCGGTACCGAATTCGATCTTTCCATCGGCGAAACTCTGGTCGATTTCACCGGTCGCGTACGCCCGGCCGTCACCGTCAATGGCTCCTTGCCCGCGCCCTTGCTGCGTTGGCGCGAAGGCAGCACGGTCACTTTGCGCGTGCGCAACGCGCTGCCAACGGGTTCCATCCATGGCCACCAGACATCCATCCATTGGCATGGCATCCTGCTGCCGGCAAACATGGATGGCGTACCGGGCCTGAGCTTCGCCGGCATCCATCGTGGCGAAAGTTATCTGTATCGCTTCGACGTCAGGCAAACCGGCACCTATTGGTACCACAGTCATTCCGGTTTCCAGGAACAGGCCGGTCTGTACGGCCCGCTGATCATCGATCCGATCGCGCCAGAACCTTTCTCGTACGATCGCGACTATGTGGTGATGCTCAGCGACTGGACCGATCTTTCGCCATCCGCGCTGTTCTCGCGGCTGAAAAAGATGGCGGGCTACGATAACCGTCACAAGCGCACCATCGGCGATTTCCTGCGCGATGCAGGGCGCAATGGTTTCACTGCGACCGCCAGCGAACGTGGCATGTGGGGCCGGATGCGCATGACGCCGACCGATCTGTCGGACGTCGACGCCAATACCTATACCTATCTGATGAACGGCTGCACCGCGCTCGGCAACTGGACGGGACTGTTTCGTTCTGGCGAAAGAGTCCGTCTGCGCCTGATCAATGGTTCGTCGATGACGCACTTCGACGTGCGCATCCCGGGCCTGAAACTGCGCGTCGTCGCGGCGGACGGACAGTACGTGCATCCGGTGACAGTGGATGAATTACGCATCGCCGCGGCGGAAACCTATGACGTGATCGTCGAACCGAGCGGGCAAGATGCGTTCACGATCTTCGCCCAGGATCTCGGACGTACCGGCTACGTCAGCGGCACCCTGGCCGTGCGCGACGGCCTGCGCGCACCCGTGCCTGCCGTGGATCCGCGGCCATTGTTGTCGATGTCCGACATGGGGCACGCCATGCAGGCGATACAGCCGACCGGTGACGGCGGAATGAAGGGCATGGAAGGCGGTTGCGGCGCCAACATGGGGCACGACATGTCCTCCATGGCATCGCACGACATGTCGGCGATGGCGCGGGTGCCGAACCATCCGCCGAGCGAGAACCGCAACCCCTTGGTCGACATGCGCGTCGAGTCGCCCTCCGCAAGACTCGACGATCCCGGTATCGGACTCAGGAAAAACAGCCGCGACGTTCTTAGCTACTCGCGTCTGCGTAGCTTGTTCGACGATCCGGATGGCCGCGAACCGGGGCGCGAGGTCGAGCTGCACCTCACCGGCCACATGGAGAAGTTCGCCTGGAGTTTCGACGGGCTGAAGTTCTCCGACGCCGAGCCCTTGCGTTTGAACTACGGCGAGCGCTTGCGCATCGTCCTGGTTAACGACACGATGATGACGCATCCGATCCATCTGCACGGCCTGTGGAGCGATCTCGAGGACGAAGCCGGCGAGTTCCTGGTGCGCAAGCACACGGTGGACATGCCGCCCGGCACAAGGCGTAGTTATCGCGTGCGCGCCGACGCGCTCGGTCAATGGGCTTACCACTGCCATCTGCTCTACCACATGGAAGCTGGAATGATGCGGACGGTCTCGGTAGAGGAGGGCGGGGTATGAAGATCGTCCTCGGCAACATCCTGCTTGTTGCGTTTGCTTTCTCGCCCATGACGGTTTCGGCGCAGGAATCGCAGGACCATTCGCAGCATGCGGGACATGGCCAGCCTGCCGAAGCCCCGAAAGCCGAAGTAGCGCAGCCCCACGATCACGCGCAACATGTTCAAGCGGCGGCTACCGATGAACAACCGCGCACGCCGATCCCAGAGATCACCGACGCAGACCGACAGGCTGCCCAGCCACCAGCGGCGCATGCGATGCACGACGGTGCCGTGCACAGCCTGATCCTGTTCGATCGGTTGGAGTTTACGGATGGAGATCAGGGTTCCTCCTTCGCTTGGGAGGCGGAAACTTGGATCGGCACCGATACCGACCGCTTCTGGTTACGCAGTGAAGGCGAATCAGTACGCGATGGCGGCGACCATGCCGAGCTCGAACTGTTCTACGGCCACAGTATTTCGCCCTGGTGGGATGTACTGGTCGGGCTGCGGCACGAGAACGCGGGCGGCGACAACCATGAGAGCCTCGCATTCGGAATCCGCGGACTGGCAACGCAGAAGATCGAGGTCGCTGCGACCGCCTATGTGGATGCTGCCGGCCGTGCCGACCTGCGGCTCAAGCTCGGTTACGACGCCTGGCTCAGCGAACGCTGGATCCTGCATCCGGAACTCGAACTCAACGCGCATGGGCGCAGCGATCTCGATCGCGGTATCGGCGCTGGTCTCGGTTCGGTCAAAGCTGGACTTCGATTGCGCTACGAAGTCACCAGGCAGTTCGCGCCCTATGTCGGCCTTGATTACGAACACGCGTTCGGACGGACGGGGGACTTTCAGCACCAGGCGGGAGAGCAAGTCTCCGGGTGGGGTTGGGTCGTGGGGATTAGGGGCTGGTTCTGAAAGGATTGGGCCGGTATGGCTGGCGCCAACCATATCTCCTTCGCATGCATTACTTCGCATAATGTCTATTATGTAAATGCAAGAATACCCAGATAGGCCGTTCGCCGCACCCCCGCCAAAGCAAGCCATCTGGGCCAGCTGGTGCGAGCTGCGATAATGCCCGCTTCCCTACGCCGCCCTCGGAACGCCGCCTCGTGAGTTCATCCGGAACGGACGCCAACCCCAAGCCTTCGAAGCGCCTCTGGCTGGGTTATCTGGCGCTGGTCATCCTGCCGCTCGCCGCTGGGCTGGTCTGGTTGTCGGGCCATGTCGGGCCTGTTTCCCTGGGTCTGGATATCGGTACGGCCGGTCTGTCGGCCTGGACCGAGCACCTGCAGTCGCCGTTCGCCCGATTCCTGTGCCAGATGCTCGTGGTGCTGGCCGCCGCGAAACTGCTGGGCGCGTTGATGCGGCGACTGCGTCAGCCGGCGGTGATCGGCGAAATGATCGCCGGCCTGATGCTGGGACCTTCCTTGTTCGGCTGGCTGGTGCCCGAGTCCCACGCCTGGTTGTTCCGTCCGGACAGCCTGCAACCGCTGAGCCTGATCGCGCAGTTGGGCGTACTCGTCTTCATGTTCGCGGCTGGTGCGGAGTTCGAGCCGGAAGCCCTGCGCGGCCATCGCCGACGGGCTTTGTTGATCGGCCACGCCGGCATCGCCATCCCTTTCCTGATGGGATTGCTGCTGGCGGCGGCGCTGTACGCCGACTATGCGCCCGCTGGCACGAACCGCCTCAACTTCTCCTTGTTCATCGGCATTGCGATGAGCATCACCGCGTTCCCGGTGTTGCTGCGCATTCTCGAAGATCGCGGCTACACGCAACTCCCGATCGGCCGCATCGCCACCAGTTGCGCAGCGCTGGCCGATGCCACGGCGTGGGCGGTGCTCGGCGTGATCATCGCGATGGCGACCGCGCACGACACCGGGAGCGCTCTGGTCCGGCTGTTGCCCGCGTTCCTGTTCGCGTGGTTCTGCCTGGTCTGGCTGCGTCGCAAACTCGCGGCCGTCGTGATTCGGGACGACCACGCTGCGCGTTGGCTGCTGGCGATGGTGCTGTCGATCCTGCTCGGCAGCCTGATCACCGAAGCGCTCGGGCTGCACGCCCTGTTCGGCGCCTTCCTGGCGGGCCTGGCGTTCTCTGGCAACCAGGCGCTTCGCGCGTTGGTCGTCGAGCGCATCGAGTCCTTCGCAACGGTGTTGCTACTGCCGCTCTATTTCGCCTCCACCGGCCTGCGCACGCAACTCGAACTGCTGGGCCCGCGCGAATGGAGCCTGTGCCTGGCGATCACGGCCATCGCCACCTTGGGCAAGATGGGCGGCACGGTGCTGAGCGCGCGTTTCAGCGGCCTGGAACGCGCCGATAGCTGGCGACTGGGCGCGTTGATGAACACGCGCGGCCTGATGGAACTGATCGTGCTGGGTTTGGGCCTGGAGTTCGGTCTGATCGGGCACGACCTTTACGCGATCTTCGTCATTGCCGCGATCGCGACGACGGTCATGACCGGTCCGCTGCTGAGCCTGATCGATCGCGTGTCGCGCAGCAAGGCCACGGCCTGATCAGAGGACGGCGATTCGCCACCCACGGGCCGTCGTCGCGACGGGCAGGCCGTCGATACGCGTGGTGCTTGCTTGCGATGCAGCGAGCGCGACGCTCAACCCATCCGTTTGCCAGGTGATCGCATCGGCCTTCTCCAGCGAGACGCTTTCGAAGTATTGGGATCGCGCGATACCCGGCACCAGCCCCCTGCCCTCGCGTTTGCCGACTGCTTCGCGCAGCGTCCATTGTTCGTAGAAGATGCGACTTCGTTCCGAGTCCGGAAGACCGGCGAACGGCTGCCACTGCTTGGCGGGAAACACTTCCGCCGCTAGCCGGTCCAGGTCGCGCGGCCGCGATGCGGCCTCGATGTCGATGCCGATGGGTTGCGCGGCGACAACGACCGCCACCCATTCCCCCGAGTGGCTCAATGAAGCGTGAAGCGCCGTATCGGTATCACGCCGATGCTGCAGGCAAGGCCTTCCTTGTTGATCCAGCGCAAAGCGCCAGTCTTCGATCGAGGATCCGTCGAACCGCGCAGCGACGACCCTCAGCAGCCAATGACCCGCCAGGAATTGGTCTCTTCGACGCGGCGCACGCATTGCGTCGAAGCGGAGCCGCTCTTCCGGCGTGAGCCAATCGAGCGTTGCGGGCAAACCGTCGACGGCTTCGCCCAAGCGCGCCAGATGAAACGACGCCGGGCGGTCGGGGTCCATGCTCAGCGCTTGCCGAGGCGGACGTACTCACCCTTCAAGGCCACACCGGTCATCAAGCCGCCGGCATGGCATTCGAACTCGGTCGCGCTGCGGAACTCGTTCTTCTTGTAGTAGCTGACGATGCCGACGACGGCGTTGGCGCCGTGCGACTTGGCGTCCTGTTGCAGGGCCATCATCGCCGACAACATGGCCCATCGACAGGCCTCCTCGTCGCCCTTGCCGACCGAACTGGTCTTGCGGTTGCTGACGCCGTCGCCCAGGCGCGCCGCGATCGCCGGCGTTTTCTGGCCGGCGAAATAGAGGGCGATGGCGGGATCGAGCTTGCCCTGTGAATAGGCCTTGTCGGCGACGCTCGCGACCGGCAAGTGCAGCACGGTATCGCGCGACAGCGCAGGGGCCGCCATCAACGCGGCCGCCAGCAGGACAAGGCGACGGCGACCCATCACTGCCCCCCGGTCTTGCCCATGGCGACCTTGGCCAGTACGTCCTGAATCAGCGTATTGACCCACATGTTGTACTTGGGGTGGATGTAGTCGAGGCTGCCGCGCATGCGATGGTCCATGTTGACGCTCGACACGTAGAACACCTGGAAACCCTTCTGGTCGTAGGTCACCTTGACCGTGACCTCGTGCTTACCGCGCACGTTGAGGTACAGGTTCATGCTACCGGCGTCCTCCGACACCATGCGCCACCCGCGCGCAGCGCCCGCCGTCGCGATGGCATCGCGTACTTGCTGCAAGCTCGGGCTTTCGCCTGCCGGCAGGACAAACATTGCGCCAACGGGAGACTTGGCCTGTTCCGATCCGCGTGCGAACACGGGCTGGGTCAGGACGAGGGTGAAAGCGAAAAGCAGGGAGACGATCAGTTTCGACATGTTGCGAATTACCTTGGTTGGCGGCCGCTACTACGGCCATCGGCGGAAAATCAGCGACGTATTGATGCCGCCGAAAGCGAAATTGTTGCTCATCACGAACTCCGTTTCCAGCACCCTGCCCTCGCCCGTCACGTAGTCCAACGCGCCGCAGCGGGGATCGATGCGATCGAGGTTCAACGTCGGCGCGAACCAGCCTGCCCGCATCATCTCGACCGCGACCCAGGCTTCCAATGCACCGCAGGCGCCGAGCGTGTGACCGGTGTAGCTCTTCAGCGAACTGATCGGCATACGCTCGCCGAACACCTGGTGCGTGGCGGTCGTTTCGGCGATATCGCCATGTTCGGTGGCCGTGCCGTGCGCGTTGACGTAACCGATGGCCTCGGGCGCAAGACACGCGTCGGCCAGCGCCAGACGCATCGCCACCGCCATCGTCTCGGCATTGGGCTGGGTCACATGCAGGCCATCGCTGTTGGTGCCGTAACCGACGATTTCGGCGTAGATCCTGGCGCCGCGCGCCTGTGCGTGTTCCAGGTCTTCCAGCAACAACGTGCTGGCGCCTTCGCCGATCACGAGGCCATCGCGGTCGACGTCGAAAGGCCGCGGCGTCAGTTCTGGCGTGTCGTTGCGCGTACTGGTGGCGAACAGGGTGTCGAAAACGGCCGCATCGGTGACATCGAGTTCCTCGGCGCCGCCGGCGAGCATCGCCGTCTGCAGGCCGGCGCGGATCGTTTCGTAGGCATAGCCCACGCCCTGGCTGCCGGACGTGCAGGCGCTGGAGGTGGTGATGATGCGGCCGGTCACGCCGAGAAACACGCCCAGGTTCACCGGCGCCGTATGGCTCATCATCTTGATGTAGGTAGTCGCATTGATGGTCTGCGTGTTTTTCTCGACCACCATGCGACCAAAATCGCTCATCGAAGCCGGCGTGCCGGCGGACGAACCATAGGAAATGCCCATGCGTCCGCTCTTGACCAGCGGATCGCCGAACAGGCCGGCATCGATCAAGGCCAACTCGCTAGCACGCGTGGCCATCAGCGCCACCCGGCCCATGCTCCGGGTGTTCTTCCGGTTGTAATGCTCCGGCAATTCGAACGGTTGCGCGGGCACGCCGAGGCGCGTGTTGAGCCCCTTGTAGACCGACCAATCGTCGAACGCCCTTACGCCGTTCTTGCGGGCGCGCAAGCTCGCATGCACCGATGGCCAGTCGTGCCCGAGCGAACTGATGTTGCCGGCACCGGTAATGACGACACGACGCATCAGACCATCCCCCCGTTCACAGAAATCACCTGCCGCGTGATATAGCCCGCCGAGTCGGATAGCAGGAACGCCACGGTGGCGGCGACTTCCTCCGGCTGGCCTATCCTTCGCATCGGTATCATTTTCATCGCTTCCTCAAGAATCTCTTCGCTCACCATCTCGGTCTCGATCAGGCCGGGCGCGACGCAATTGACCGTAATCTCGCGCTTGGCCAGTTCCAGCGCCAGCGCCTTGGTCGCGCCGATGATGCCGGCTTTCGCAGCGCTGTAATTGGTCTGCCCGCGGTTGCCGGAGATGCCCGACACCGAGGCCAGCGTGACGATGCGCCCGGGTTGGCGACGACGCACCATCGGCATGACCACGGGCTGCAAGACGTTGTAGAAACCGTCGAGGTTCGTGTGGATCACGCTATCCCATTGCTCGCCGCTCATCGCCGGGAAGGCGTTGTCGAGGGCGATGCCGGCATTGCAAACCACACCGTAGTAGGCGCCATTAGCCTCGATGTCGGCGTTCAGGGCTTCGGCGCAGGCCTGGCGATCGGCGATATCGAAACACAGGACACGCGCCTGCCGGCCGTTCGATCTGATGTCGGCGGCAACGGCTTCGGCCTCGTCGCGGCGACTGCGGCAATGCACGGCGATGTCGTGGCCTTCGCGGGCCAAGCGCAGAGCGATGGAGCGGCCGATACCGCGGCTGGCGCCGGTGACGAGTACGCAACGGGATGTCATGGGCTGTGGCCCTCCAGGAAAGCGGCGGCGTCGCGCGGCTCGAAGACGGAAAGGTTGGCGCAGGCGATTTCCTCGCCGGCATGGAACAGGCGGCAGGCGAACATGCCCAGCCCGTTGTCGCCGAAGATCTCGCGCCTGACTTCGATGCGCAGGCGCGAACCGAAGGCGAAATGCTGCAACCGGCATTCGTAACGACGCGTGCCGAGCAGGAAACCTATGCGCACCGGCTCGCCGCGGGCGCGGGCACGGCAACCGGCCCAGGCGGCGATGGCCTGCGCCATGAATTCGATGCCCACCCAGCCCGGCACGCCCTCAGGCGTCGCGAACAGGTGTTCCTCATCCACACCGGCTTCGGCCACCACGCTGTCCTCGTCCTGCGAGATCAACTGGTCCAGGAACAGCATCGCGCCGGCGTGCGGAACGACATCGGCGATGGCGATCTTGTCGCCCTGCATCTCAGCCGGCTCCCAATACGATGGCCGCATTGCTGCCGCCGAAAGCGAAATTCTGGCTCAACAGATAAGCCGGAGCCCGACCGAAGCGATCGCCCGGCGTCACCAAGCGCAACGCGGGCAAGTCCGCATCGACCACACCATCCCACCAGTGCGGTGGCAGTCGATGTGCCGCTTCCCCCTGCATCGTCAGCCAACAGATCGCCGCTTCAATCGCGCCCGCAGCGCCAAGCGTGTGCCCGGTCAGGGGCTTGGTCGAACTGCAGGCAACTCCCTCCGGGAAAATTTCTGCCATGACCCGGCTTTCCATCGCGTCGTTCTGCGGCGTGGCCGTGCCGTGCAGATTGACGTAGTCGACCTGATCGCAGCCGATCGCCGCGCGACGCAGGGCGGCTTCGATCGCCGTCTTCGCGCCTCGCCCCGAAGGCTCCGGCGCCGACATATGATGCGCATCCGAGCTCTCGCCCCACCCGGCGAGTCGCACCGGACCGGGCTCGCGGGTCATCAGGAACAACGCCGCGCCCTCGCCGATGTTGATGCCGCGGCGATTGGCCGAGAACGGGTTGCAGCGTGCTGCGGATACCGATTCGAGCGCGCTGAAACCGGCGATCGTGAAAGCGCAGAGCGAGTCGGCCCCGCCGACGACCACGGCATCGGCCATATCGGCCGCCAGCAGCCTCGCGGCCGCAGCCAGCGCCTTGGTACTGGACGAACAGGCGGTCGAGATCACGTGAGCCGGACCCGTCGCGCCAAGACGAGACGCGACGAAATGCGCCGGTGTCCCCATCTCCTGCTGCGCATAGTGGAAATCGCGGGGCCAGCGCGCGTCGTGTTCGTAGCTTCGCTGCGCGATCTCGCTTTCGCCCACACCGGAGGTGCTCGTGCCGATCACCACAGCGATACGATGCGCACCGTATCGGTCCAGCGCCGCCTTGACGCCGGGCCGGATTTCGGTCAACGCGACTTCAAGCAGGGCATTGTTGTGGCCACGCATCTCGATCGGCAGTGCCTCCAGCGACGGCAGTTCGAACTGGACTCGCCCGACATGCAACGCGCGCGCCGGCGAGAATTGATCGGTGACCGTGAGGCCGCCGGGAGCGCCCTCGGAAAAGAGCGCGTCGGCCATCGGGCGCTTGCCCTGCCCTAGCGCGCACACCACGCCGAGGTCGTTGAGAAAGAACGCGCTCATTGCGCTTCCTCGGCCAACGGCGACGAGTCGATCGACAGATGCACGCCATCCAGGTGCGATTCTATTTCGATGCGGTCGGGCGAAACGAAACGCACGGTCACGACGTCCATGCCGTCGCGACGCAGCAGACGAACGCCTGCCGCTTCGTCCAGGGTCCAGCCGGCCGGCAAGGATGCGCGTATCGCCTGCGCGGGCCAATAGCTCAACTGCAGATCGCTCAACACCCGCTCGCCGCGCACCTGCGGCGGCAACCACGGGGCGCGTTGCTGCTCGAGTTTGCGACCATCCCAATGCAGCACCAGTGCCGACTGGCCCGCCGCTTGAACCGCCAGCGCCACGCCATCGGCATTCGCTTCCAGCAAGGCATCCATCTGCCGCGTCTCGCCGGCGACGACGAAGGTCAAACGCTGCTGAAGCACCAGCCCGCGCCCGAGGCTGGCCGGTGGAAGACGCAGCTCCAGTTCCTGACTTGGTGTGCGCGACGTCCTGCCGGCGCAAGCGGCCAGGCAAGCGATCGCCACAATGAGCAAGGCGCGAAGGATCATTCGCCGCGAACCCCTGGTTTGCGGGCCGCGACATTCACCAGCGTTTCCTCGCGTTGTCCGACCGGCTTGGCTTTCATCAGTCCGAGTCGTTCGAGCAGGCCGAAATCCTTCGCGCGGCTCCACCACAGGTACGGGAAGGAAACGTTCGCGTCCGCGAATACGAAACCCTGTTCACGCAGCATCTGCAGGTATTCCTCCGCGCTGCGCTGCACGTGCATGGGATGACGGAACAGCCAGCGAATGACCCAGGTATCGATATAGGCCTTGGTGCTTTCGGCGAACAACAGCCATCCGCCAGGTCGCAGCACGCGCCAGAATTCGGCGAGCGCGGCTTCCTGCTCGACCAGGTGATGGAAAGTCTGGTGGCAGAAGACCACATCGACGCTGGCATCGGGCACGGGCATCGCCGCGCAGTCGCCAGCGATGACTTCCACGGCCAGCCCGCGCGTTTTTGCTTCGGCCAGGGATTGTTCGATGCTTTCGGCATCCGCCTCCAGCCCGATCAGCCGTCCTGGGGAGAACGCCTCGGCGAGATAGCGGAACGAACGGCCCTGGCCACAGCCCGCGTCGAGAAAAACCGCATTCTGCGGCAAGGGCTCGTCGACCAGCGTCTTCAGGTCTTCGACGGCCACGCGCAGCACATGGTGTTGCCAGGTATGGCTGCGCAGGAACCACAGGCCGAAGCGCGTCTCGTCGACGTATTGGCGCGCGGCATGCGAAGGCGTGGCGTTCATGGATTCGTCCCGATCAGGCTTGCGAACAGATTTCCACCAGCGCGCCGAGCCGCTTGGGATCGGCGACGTAGGGATTCTTGCGGTCCCATGCGTAGCCGGCAAGGATTGCGCTGATCAGTTCGCGCACCTCCTTCGACGGCGACGGGTGGAAAATGATCCGCTGGAATCCGCCTGCGTACCAGGCTTCGACGAAGGCACGGAAAGCATCCACGCCCTGGCGCAAGGGATGACCGTAGTCGGCCTGCCAATCGACGCTCTCGCCGGCATACCGCCGGCGCAGGCATTCGCTGGCGAGACTGGCGGACTTGAAGGCGATCGTCACGCCGGACGAAAACACTGGATCGAGGAATTCGCCGGCGTTGCCCAGCAACGCATAGTTCTTGCCCCAGAGCGATTCTACGTTGGCGGCGTAACCGACGATCTGGCGCGCAGGCGTGTCCCAGGTCGCGTTCGCGAGCAGTTTCGACAAACCAGGATCTTCGCCGACCAAGGCGCGGAGGCGCTCGGTTTCCGTGCCCGGATACTGCGCGAGGAAATCCACATGGGCGACGACGCCCAGCGAGCACCGACCGTTCGAGAACGGGATCGTCCAATACCAGACATCGCTATGCTCGGGATGCACGGTCACCAGGATCTTGTTGCGGTCGAAGTCGCCGTCCAACGGCATGCCGTCCTGCACGTGGGTGAAGATCGCGCCGCGCGCCGGGAAGTTCGACGGTTTCTCCAGCTTGAGCAGGCGCGGCAGGATGCGGCCAAAGCCGCTGGCATCGAGCAGGAATTCGGCCTCGACGCGATACTCCTCGCCCTCCGGTCCGCGCACCAGTACGCTGGGCTTGTCGCCCGCAACGTCGACCGAATAGACCTCGTGCCGATAACGCAGTTCCGCCCCGGCGCGTTCGGCCGCATCGGCCAGTACTTTGTCGAAGGTGGCGCGCTGCACCTGGTAGGTCGTGCCCCAGCCCTTGGAGAACTTCTCGCGGAAATCGAACTCGGTGCGCTTGTCGCCGCAAGCGAACGCTGCGCCGTTCTTGTATTGGAACCCGGCCTCGACGACGTCGCGCAGCATACCGGCCGCTTCGATGTATTCCATGCTCTGCGGCAGCAGGCTCTCGCCGATGGAGAAGCGTGGAAACTGTTCCCGCTCGATCATCAGGACCTTGCGACCCTGCTGACGCAGGAAACCTGCCGCAACGGAACCGGCCGGGCCCGCGCCGACGATCAGGATTTCGGTGTTTTCGCTGCGCATGCGCTTATCTCAGTGTGATTCTTTGACGTGAATTGATGGGGGTACCACGACCGCCGTCATCGGTGGTCGGAACAATGGCGACAGGGCCCAGACCAGGGCGATACCCAGCAACAGGGTCAGGCCGAAGGAATGCAGGGCCGGCGTGGCGGAAAGAGCGAGCAGGCCGAACGCCAGCAAGGTACTGGAGGCGCCAAGCGATACGGCCAACCAACTGGCGCCGTCGTCCTGGTGTTCGATCAGGAAGATGCCGTAGTCCACGCCCATGCCGAGCAGCAGCAGCAAGGCCAATACCGTGAACAACTGGAATGATTCGCCCAGGGCGGCCAGGCCGACCAAGGTCAACAGGCTGGCAAGCACGGTGGGCAGCACGGCGCGCCAGGCATGGCGTCGATAGCGGACGAAAAGGACGATCGCAACGGCGCCCAGACCACCCAGCCACAACAAGCCCATCTGACGACGGTAGTGGGCGAGATGCGCGGAGATGTCCGCAGTGCGATCCACCCAGCGCACACCCGGCACGCGTCCTGCCTCGCGCGCCAACAAGGACAGATCGCTGCGAGCGTCCAGGCCCTTGAGCATGACGACGCTGGCGAATCCGTGCGCCGTCTGGCCGAGCCAGCGCGAACGGAATGGCGCGGAAGCCGGTTGGGCCAACCAATCTTCGACGCGCAAATCGGAAGGCGCATAGGTCGGCCGCTCGATCCGCTCGCCGATCATCGCGCCCACACGCTCGAGTACCCCGGACTCGACCCGCCCAGTCAGCGCGGCATCGGCATGCTGGCGCGCCGACGAGGGCGCCCAGTCCGAAACGGCTTCATAGCCGCCGAGCTGGCGTTGTGCGATCAATCGATCAAGCCCGGCCTTCAATATTTCCTCGCGCTCGAGCACCTGTTGCGCCGACACGCCGCGCACGAGAAAGAACTGAGCGGGGCTGGCCAGGCCCAGCAACTTCGAAACCTGCTTCTGCTGAGCGATCAGGTGTTCCGGCGAGCTTTGCAGGCTGCGCAGATCGTCGCGGAAGGAAAGGCGCGGCAACAGAGCCAGGCTCAGTGTGGCCACCAGCAATGTCACGGCCAATGATGCACGGCCGCCCAATCGCGGCCAACGCGCGAGCGAGTTTCCGATGAATCGCCCGAAGCGACTGATCGGGCGCGGTCCACGATCCAACCACGGGAACCAACAGGCCACGGTCGCGAAAGCCGCCGCCAAGCCAGCGGTGGAGAACACCGCCATCTGGCGCAGGCCCGGCAGTGGTGCCGCGCCGAGCGCGAGGTAGGCCAGTGCGCTGGTGACCCAGGCGAGAAACAGTCCCGGCATCAAGTAGCGCATCAGGCCGAATGTCGTGCGCTGCTCCTGGCCCTGGCGGCAGGCGAAATAATGGATGCCGTAGTCCTCGGCCACGCCGACAAGGCTGGCACCGAACACCAATGTCAGCAGATGAATGCTGCCGAACAGCCAGACAGTGACGGCAACGCCTGCCGCGGTGCCGATCACTAGGGACATGGCAACGAGTAGCGTCGGCAACGGACTACGGAATGCCAACCACATCAATGCGATCACGGCCAGGAGCGAGCCCAGGCCGATGGTGTTCATTTCCCAGCTTGCGCGTGTCGCTGCCGCTTCCGCGTGCAGCGGCACGCCGGCGTGGAGAATGCGTACATCGGGAGCCACCGCTCTTGCCGCTCTCGTCGCGTCATCGAACGCGAGTTGCAATCTCGGCACGCCGTCCAGCCGGAATGCGGAAGCCGCTTCGTAGTGCAGCAAGATCCATTCCGTGCCGTCACGCGACAGACTGATCAACCCGTCCCGTTCGCCGATGTCTGCCCCGAGACGCGACTGCCACCAGGGCAACCACAGGTCGAGCGGATCGCTGCGCCACTCGGTCAGCCCGCCTGCGGGGCCGAACAACCGCGCGATCGACTGCTGCGTCATGCCTTCAATGTCGGACTGCTCGAGTCGGCGACGTTGCTCCGTCGTCAGCAGACGATCGCGGTACGGGCGATAGAAATCGAGTGCGGCAGCGCCGGCATTGCCGTTGCGTTGGCGCAGCTCGGCACTGCCCTCCAGCGACCTCTGGAACGCCGTCGCCGCTGCACGGCTCCTGCCCCAATCAGGCGTGCCCAGCAACACGACCACCTGACGAGTGGCATCGCCGGCGATGCGGTCTTCCGCCAACTTCAGCAATAGATCGCGCTGCTCGACCGGCAACAAGGCCATCACATCGCTATCGATGGCAGGCGCGCGCCAGAAGTTGAACTGTTGCACCCCCAGGACGAGCACGACCAGCAGCCAGCCCCAGGCCGCCCAGGCCCAGAACCGCCGCAATCCGCTTTCGCTGGCGCCGGATTCAATCAAACTGTCGGGCCTCGTCCGCACTCAGGCTCGCCGGCAAGTCGGCGATGCCCGAGAACTTGATCTCGGTTCGATCTCCACGCGACTCGCTCAGCACGACGCGGCGCACGTACCGATCGCCCTGCAGTTCGATGCGCTGGAAGGCTTTCTGCAACGGACCGCGTTTCGGCACTAGTACGAGCGCCCAGCTGCCGTCGGCGCTAAGGAACTCCCTGACGTCGAATGATGTCGCCAGTCCATCGATATTCCCGCCGACCAAGGCCAGCATCAGGCCGTTCGCGACGGACAGCGCCTGCGAATTGCCTGCCGCGATCAGATCCTGCTTGCGCCCGTCGGCTTGCTTCGCCTGCAAGCGATCCTTGCCCAGCACCAGGGTCGAAGCGAAAGGCTTGCGCGTGTTCCAGACGATGCCGCGTTCGCGCGACAGGATGAAATCGCCCTGGGAACGCAGCGGATTACGGAACCCTTGCAGGCGCTTCTCCTGCTCGAACGCACCGCGCAACACAGGCGCCTGCACCAGTCGCGCACGCACGCCAGGTGCGACATCGGCCGCCCAGGACGCACCCTGCCCCAGCAGGCATCCGAGCAGAACGGCGAAGGCCCAGAACAAGCGCTTCATGCTCGGGCGACTCCGAGTCGCTCGAATAGCACGGGCGGCGAGACGAAGCACATCTCGCCGCTATCCACTGCAACCGCGACCTGGATCGTATGGGCCTTGGTCAGCGTCTCGCCGGTCCCGGCGTCGCTGATGCGGTATTCGATCTTCAGGCGGTTTTCCCATTCGACCACCCGCGCGGCCACACGCAGCTTCTGCTGGAAGCGCGCCGGGCGGACGTATTTGCTGCGCAGGTCGACGATCGGCCAGAGATAGCCGGACTCCTTCATCTGCAGGTAGTCGTAATCGAATTTCTGCAGCAGAGCGCACCGCGCCAGCTCGAAATACTTCAGGTAATGGCCGTGCCATACGACGACCATCGGATCGAGGTCGTGGAAGGCAGGCGATACCTCGATTTCGCAGGAAAGGTCAGGTCTCATACAGATTCCAGCATTCGCCCCGGATCGCCTCGACCAGCGAAATCAATTCGCGATCGAGCGCGCGGTCTTCTTCGATCAATCGGATGCGTGCGCTCAAGTCCGCGTACATCGCGGTCAAGGTCTCGCCCATCGACAGGTCGGGCTGCACGCGCTGGCGCAGCGCGATGCCCTGTCGTGCCGTGACCAGCAAGGCGGCGACGACCTGTTCGACGAGCTCGATCACCCGCAGGCAATCGCGAGCCGCGATCGTGCCCATGCTGACCTTGTCCTGGTTGTGGCATTCGGTGGAACGCGAAAAGATCGAAGCCGGCAAGGTGAGCTTGAGCGCTTCCGCCGTCCAGGCGGAGACGCTGATCTGCAAGGCCTTCAGGCCGTGGTTGATCGCCGCCCGCGGCCCGGTCGCAGCGGACAAGTTCGCCGGCAAGCCGTGGCTGTAGCGCGCATCCACCAGCAACGCCATCTGGCGATCCATCAGGTCGGCGAGATTGGCGACGAGGTTCTTCAGCGAATCCATCGCGAAAGCGATATGGCCGCCGTAGAAGTGGCCGCCGTGCAGGACCAGTTCCTGATCGGGGTCGATGATAGGGTTGTCGTTGGCGCTATTGAGCTCGTTCTCGATGGTGTCGCGGAAGAACGGCAACGCGTCCTCCAGCACGCCGATGACATGCGGCGCGCAGCGCAGCGAATAACGATCCTGCAGGCGCTGGTCGTTGCGCGTCGGGCGTTCGCAGTTCAGGTCGGCGCGCAGGCGTGCGGCGGTACGTTGCTGGCCGGCATGCGGCTTGACCGCGAACAAGGGTTCGTCGAAGTGATGCGCATTGCCGGCGCTGGCCAGCACGTTGAAGGCGGTCAGGCGAGTGCAAAGTCGCGACAGGTAGTCGGCGCGCCGCCAGGCCAGGCAGGCCAGGGCCGTCATGACGGCCGTGCCGTTCATGATCGCCAGGCCTTCCTTCGGCCGCAGGCGAAGAGGCGATCGCCCATGACGCGCGAGGGCCTCGCCGGCATCGATCACTTCGCCGCCCAGGCTGACCTCGCGTTCGCCGCAGAGCACCGCCGCGACATAGGAAAGCGGCGTCAAATCGCCGCTGGCGCCGACCGAACCCTCGGCGGGTATGCGCGGCAGGATGTCGTGTCGCAACAAGGCTTCGAGCTGCTGCAGCAACCCGAGGCTGACGCCCGACTTGCCCTGCGCCAGCGAAACCAGTCGTGCCGCCAGCACCGCGCGAGTCTCCTGGGCATCGAGGAAGCGACCCAGCCCGCAGCCGTGATAGGCGTACAGGTGATGCGGCAGTTCGGCGACGAGGTCCGGCGGAATGGCGACCGTGCACGAGTCGCCATAACCGGTGCTGACGCCATAGACGACGCCGTCTTCGGCGATCAGGCGGTCGACCAGCTCGGCGCCGCGGGCGATGCGCGACTGGAATGCGGGATCGGTCGACAGCGCCACGAGGCGCTCGCGTCGCGACACCGCGACGACGTCGTGCACGGACAGGCGTTGACCGTCGACCAGGACGGGATGGGTATCAGGCGTGTTGACGGACATGTGAATCCTGGTCCCAGAACGGGAAGAAGTTGAACCATTCCAAAGGAGCTTTTTCGAGCCGCCGCTCCATCCACGCAGTGAACTGCGCGGCATAGCCGCGTAAGGCGGTTTCGCGCGAAGCGCGCGGCAGCACGACGCGTTCGGCCATCGGCTCGATGCGCACGCGATAGCTGCCTCGTTCCTGCAGGCAACTGATGAAATAGGCCGGGCATTCGAGCAGCGAGGCCAGCAGGTAGGGCCCGATGGGCAGCGGCGCGTCCTGCCCGAGGAAGGGGGCGCGCACCGTGCGGTCGCCATGCACCGGCACGCGATCGCCGGCGATGGCGACGAATTCGCCGGCGGCGATGCGGTCGGCCAGCATCATCACCGTGACCGGCGAGAAATCGGTGACCTGGACTAGGCGCACCGGGCTGTCCGGATTGAGGCGCTGCAGGATGCGGTTGAAGCGCAAGGCATGCGCCGTGTGCACGAGGATGGTGATGCGCAGGCCTTCGCGATGTTCGGCCGCGGTCTGCAGCAGTTCCAGGCAACCCATGTGCGCCGTGATCAACAAGGCTCCCCTGCCCTGCGCACTGGCCGCGAGCATCGGCTCGTGTCCTTCGAATTCCAGTCGCTCGACCTGGTATCGCCCGCTCATCGCCAGCAACTTGTCGAGCAGGGTTTCGCCGAAGCGGAACAGGTGGCGCAACTGCAGGGCGACGCCGGGCGTGCCGGAGAACACCGCGCGCGACGCCTGCAATCGCTGCAGGTATTCGGCCGAGGAGCGCCGGGCCAGCGACTTGGTCGCCCAATACCAGAAGATGACCGGATACAGGCATATCCGAAAAGGCACGCGGCCGAACCAGCGATGCACGGCGACCATGAAGCGGATCCCGGATACGAAGGTGCTCTCGCCGATGCCAGCCCAGTGCTGCGCGCTCATGCCGGCATCGCCTTGCGCCAGAGCAACAGGGGCAGCCGCAGCAGCATGCCGAAGAACAGCTTGGCATGCATGCGGGAAATACGCAGGTTGTCGCGCAGCACGTCGAAATGCGAAACGCCGTCCAACGGATAGGTCACGCGCGTGGCACGATTGATCATCGGCACGCCGCGCCAGTGCAGTCGCACCAGGACTTCGCTGTCGAAGTCCATGCGACGCCCGATCCGCACCTGGTCGATCAGGGCGACGGTGGGCGCCAGCGGATAGACGCGGAACCCGCACATGGAGTCGCGGATCTGCAACGACAGTGTGTTGATCCAGACCCAGATGTGGGTAGCGTAGCGGCCGTACAACCTGCCCTTCGGCACGGATTCGTCGTAGAGCGGCCGGCCGACCACGACGCAGTCGGGATGCGCGGCTGCATCGCCCAGGAAGCCGGGAATGTCGTTCGGGTCGTGCTGGCCATCGGCATCGATCTGCACCGCATGGCTGTAGCCACGGCGAAGCGCCTCGCGCAGACCGGCCATTACCGCGCCGCCCTTGCCCTGGTTCTGTTCGAGGCGCAGGAGGAATACGCGATCGGGGTGCGCGGCATGCAGGCGGTCCAGCACCTGCGCGCAGCCGGCTTCCGATCCGTCGTCAACTAAGAGACAGGACTGGGCTTGCGCCAGCACGCCATCGACCATGTGGCCGATGGCTTCGCCGTGGTTGAAGACGGGTATTACCACGATGGGCTGGAAATCGCGGATATGGTCGACCTGCGCGCTCACCCGGTGACCTCCTGGAACAGCAATCGACCGCTGGCGTGCGGTCCCAGTGCCGAGTCGTAGCGGAACGTCAGCGTCGCATCGGCGGCGCGCCAATCCAGATGCAGGCTCAGCGCGGTGTCGGGGCGGACCAGTGCCTGGAACTTCAGCACGTCGGCCCGCCGGAACTGCTTCGGCACGTCGAAATGCGATCGCGCGAAATGAATGGCCCACTCCACCAGCGCGACGCCGGGAACCACTGGAGCTCCGGGGAAGTGACCGTCGAACACGGCCAGCTCGGCCGGGATCCGCAGTTCGAAACCCGCACTCTCCGGGTCGATACGCTGCGATACCACCGGCGGCCGCATCACGCGGAACAACCGCTGCAATCGATGCTCGGTGGTCTTGCCGCGAGCATCGGTCGGCATCGCGTCCAGGAACCGCCAACGCTTCGGCAAGGCCGTGGGATCGATCGAGTCGCGCAGCCGGGCGTTCAACTGCGACGAGACGGCGCGCTTGCCCTCGCTCGCCAGCAGTTCGCGTCCGATAGCGGAGAGCACGACAGCGGCCGCGACAAGGCTGCGGCCCCCTTGCAGCACCACGACGCGCGCTTCGGTCACCAGGCCATCCTGCAACAGTTCGTTCTCGATGGCCGTGAGAGAAATGCGCCGCTCTTCGATCTTGGCGATGCGGTCGTTGCGACCGAGCAAGGCGAATCCGTTGTCCTTCGCCTGTGCACGATCCGCGCAACGCCACCACCCGTCGTCCGACAGATGCGGCGACCGCACTTCCAGCTGTTCATCGGCGATGCGCCATTCGACGCCTGGCAAGGCATGCCAGGGCGATGTCGGGCCGAGGCGCCAGGCGATACCGCCGGTTTCCGTGCTGCCGAAGACTTCATATACCTGCGTGAACCAAAGTCGCTGCACATCCTTTGCCGCTTCCATCGGCAAGGGACCACCGGAGGAAAACACGCTGGCCAGATTCCTGCGAAGCGCCGCCCATTCGATGCCTTCGGGCAGGCGCCTGAGATGCGCCGGGCTGGCGATGAGCGTGATCGGCCCCTGCTCCGCGGCGCGCGCGATCTGTTCGGGCGTCGCCAGGCGCTCGACGCGGAAAGGGCGGCCGGCGGCCAGCGGCCAAAGCACGCGAAACAAAAGTCCGTAAATGTGTTGCTGCGAAACCGTTCCCGCGATCACCGTAGTAGCCAGCGCCTCGCCGAAAGCCTGTTCGAGCGATTGCAGCTCGGCCTCCAACTGGCGCAGGCATTTGCTTACCGCTACCGGTTCGCCGGTCGACCCGGAAGTGAAGAGCAGAAGTTGCGTCGCATCGGGATCGAGCGAAGACAAATCGCCCACCGCGTCCGCGCCCACGTCGACCGGTGCGGGCATATGGGTCGGGAAATCCCCGACGAAGACGTCGGCGTGCGCGCGCAGGCGCTCGCACGTGGCGGGCAACCTGTCGGCCGGAAGCACGACCCGCCAGCCGGCATGCCAGGCGCCGAACAGCATCTGCGCGAACTCCAGCGCATCTTCGCTATGGATCGCCACGCGCGAACCGGCGCTCGCCGAGAATCGCCCACGCCAGTACAGGACACGGTCGCGAAACTGCCTCGCGGTTACCGGCCGGTCTCTCGCGATGGCCACGACCGCGTCCGCCGCTGCGAACGCGGATAGGCGAAGGGCGAGCGGGATGAACTCAGCCATGGCCGGCAGCTCGGCGTACGCGCCGGCGAACGAGCCACTCGCCGACGAAGAGCAAACCCATCAGCACATAGGCGATGAATCCGTTGTACAGGGCCCAGACGCCATCGCTGGCGTAGAGAGCGGTGCCCAGCCCGATTGCGGCGTTGATCAGGAAAAACACGCACCAGACCTGGGTCACGCGGCGGGTATAGGCGATCGCGAACGCCGGCAGTTGCGGGTCGCGCAGGCGCGCCAGTCTTTCGATCACCGACGGCGGGAACAACAGGCTGTAGGCGAACAGCGCCAGCATGACCAGGCTCACCAGCACCGGATAGAGCTTCAGGGGCAAGGCATGGTTGGCCAGGAAACTGAAGACGACCAGCACGGCCGCGCCTGCGGCCGCGACTTGCCAGATCCGGTCGCGACTGACCAATGCGCGGCCGCCGGCAAGGATGAGCAGGAACAGCGCCAGCCAGCGCGGTTCGAATTTTCCGATGCCGAGGTAGATGACGAGCGGGTAAAGCAGCGTCAGCAGCCAGATCAGGCCCGTACGCAGGACACGCATCAGATCCCGCTATGCGCTTCGACGCCGTTCTGCATCATGCCGTGCACGGTATCGACGACGTCGGCCACCGTACGCACCGAGCGGAAGGCTTCGGGCTTGAGCGTGCTGCCGATCAACGGCTTGAGCTGCACGATCAGGTCGACGGCATCGATGCTGTCGATATCGAGGTCTTCGCCGAGCTTGGCTTCGAGGTTGACGCGCGACGGATCGATGCCGAACGTATCGTGCAGGATCGAAACGATGCGCTGGAAGAGTTGTTCCTTGGTCATGGCGGCTGGCTTCTACGGGTCCGAAGGGACCTTACTGCTTGCGATTGGCGGCGACGAAGGCGCAAAGCGCCTGCACGCTGGCGAAATGGCGACGGGTATCCTCCGAGTCGGCGGAGAGAGAAACGCCATAGCGTTTCTGCAGCGCCAGGCCGAGTTCGAGCGCGTCGATGGAGTCGAGGCCGAGGCCTTCGTTGAACAGCGGCGCCGCTGCGTCGATATCGTCCGCGGTCACATCCTCCAAGGACATCGAATGGATGATGAGATCCTTGATTTCCGCTTCAAGCGCTTGCATCCGCCCGCTCCAGGTCGAAATAGTCAGTCAGGAATTCCGTCAATTTCCGGGCTGCCAGAGCCTCGGACGTGCCGGCCAGGTAGGGGGTCACTGGCAGGTCGTCCCGGATTTCCAGGGACATGTGAAACCGACGTGAAGGAATACGATACCATTTTTCCCCTTTTGAGAGGGTCGGCGGGCTGCAGCGGATCACCACCGGTGTGATGTCCAGCACACCCCTGACCGCGATATTCGCCGCTCCGCGCTGCAGGGTCGCCGGGCCGCTCCGCGGCGTCCGGGTTCCCTCGGGGAAAATGATCAGGTTCCGGCCCGATTTGACCGAGGCGATGCAATCCTCGACCAGCCCATTGCCGCTGTCGTTGCTGATGTAGCCGGTGGCGCCGATCGGCCCCCGCGTGAACGGATTCCTGGCCAGTTTCGACTTGACCACGCAGTCGGCATCGGGCACCAGCGAGACCAGGAATACCACGTCGATCAGGGTCGGATGATTCGCCAGGATCAGCAGCCCGCGACGCTGGAGGCGTTCCGTCCCGCGGATCTGGTAGGTCAGGACGCCGAGAACCCGCATCAGCTCGATGAACGCCGAGAAACTCCGCTGGATGATGCGCCTCGCCCACCGTCCGCGAGCGCTGCGATCGCGGACCAGCAAGGACAGCGCTGGGAAAACCAGCAACCACAGCAGCAGCCCGCCCAGGCCGAAAGTGAAGAAACTCAAACCCGTCGCGAATACGCGCCAAGCGTAGTTCAGGCGCTCAAGCATGCCGCCGCCAGCACCAACGCCGGTTTCCTTCATCCAGGCGCAGGGAGTCTTCGTCGGACAGGAAGAAGCGAAGGACATCCAGGCCATGCGGCAAGGTGCTGCAGCCAGCCGCAGCACTGGTCGCTCCGTTCGTCGTCAGGCTGAATGAAGGCATTCCGGCGGTCGCGCACTGCAGGCGCGCCGCCCAGGCGAACCCGCACTGCGCCTCCGCAACGTACTCGGCGTAAGCGGAAGGCACCGGATCGTCGTAAACGACCAGCAGGACTTCGCGGGCACCGTCGGCCAATAGCCCCAGGCTCTCGACCACACCCGCTTCGGCTGTCGCGACGCCGGCGGACACACAGAGATAGTTTCCGGTCAGCATGCGCGCGATGCTGTACTGGGCCGCGATGGCGTTGTGCGTCGACAATCCGAAATGGGTAGGCGACAAGGGTTGTTCTGCCGCCAGTTCGCGCAGCATCTGATACGTACGGGCAAGATCGCCGTGGCGCGAAGCGAACACCAGCGGAAGCTCGGCATCCGCGGCTTCCTGGCACCACCAGGCCACCTGCAGCGCCATGCGCCCTAATCTTTCGACGCGCCGGCGCTGCATGGCCGGCATTTCCGCCAGCGGCGGCGTCGCCTCCCCGGCCGGGAGCCGGGGATTTTTCGCCCAGATCAGCCAGTCTTCGCGGGATTCGAGCCCTGCCGCGAAAGCCGACCAGTGATTGATGCTGAACTTGCCTTGCATGCGCGAGTGCTGTTGCCGATGAGCCAGCCCATTGTGCCGAAGCGCAGACACGAAAAACCCGGCGAAAGCCGGGTTTTTCGTGTGCCGCGATGGCGTCCCCACGGGGATTCGAACCCCGGTCGCTACCGTGAAAGGGTAATGTCCTAGGCCTCTAGACGATGGGGACAGGAGTGTTGGTGGAGCTAATCGGGATCGAACCGATGACCTCTACAATGCCATTGTAGCGCTCTCCCAGCTGAGCTATAGCCCCACCGAAGGAAGAGACAGAAATGATAGCGGCGGGCTATGGACCCGTCAAGCGCAACTCAGGGCTTCCTCGTCCGGCTCTTCCGAGGACCAGGCCACCAGACCGGTGTGGCCTTGCGCCTTGAGGTATTCGAGCCACTTGTTGAGGAAGGAATTCATCCGCAGGCGATGGCCGAAAAGCACGCGCGGCGACGGATGCAATCCCAACACGTCCTGCCAACGGCGACCGACGTAACAGTGGGTGGCTTCCGCCTGTCGGGCATCGCGGTAAACGCGCACATGCGCTGAAGGGTCCGGCTGCCCGGTGACCGGATCCCGCATGCGATAGCTCAGGCGCAACTCGTAGGTGTACGCGTGGATGCCCACGACATCGACCAGCAGGTCCAGGCCGCCCGGGCAATGCGAGACGTAGCGGCCCTCGCGCAATTGCGAGAACTCGAACAACGACGTCAGGCGCTGGTAATTCTCCGCGTACAGGCCCATCAACCAGGCCAGTCGGCTCATGCGCGGCAATGGTGGTCGCATCGCGTTCACGCCACGATGCTAGCACGCACGCGCTCGGCGAAAATCGCCGCAGCGGCACGCGAAAAAATCCGCCGGATGCGCTATGTTCAAAGACCGCGCCGCAGTCAGAACATGTGGCGCTGTATGCCCAGCTGGGCCAGCACCTTGCTGGCGATTTCCTCGATGGACGTGTGCGTCGTGCTCAGCGACGGCAGGTTCTCCGAACGGAACAGCGTCTCGGCCAGGGCGACTTCCTTGCGGCATTGCTCGAGCTTCGCGTAGCGCGAATCGGGTTTGCGCTCCTGCCGAATCTGCTGCAGGCGCACCGGATCGATCGTCAGGCCGAACAGCTTGCGGCGATGCGCCTTCAGGCGCTTCGGCAAGCCCTCGCCTTCCAGGTCCTCCTCGGTCAGCGGGTAGTTGGCCGCCTTCACGCCATAGTGCAAGGCCAGGTACAGGCAGGTCGGCGTCTTGCCGGAACGCGAGACGCCAACCAGGATCAGGTCGGCCTCGCCATAGTCCAGGTCGATGCCATCGTCGTGGGTTAGGGCGTAGTTGGTCGCGTTGATGCGCGATTCGTAGGCCGCGAAATCGACCAGGCCATGCGCCTTGCCCACGCGCGACTGCCGCTTGACGCCCAGTTCGGACTCCAGCGGCTGGATGAAGGGCATGAAGACATCGAGCATCAGCGCACCGCTTTCGGCCAGGACGGCCGACAGGCTCTGGTCCACGACCGTATTGATGACGATCGGCCGGATGCCGCCCGCATCGCCTGCGGCCCGAATTTCAACGGCGGCGGCCCGCGCCTTCTCGGCGTTGTCCACGAAGGCGATGCGGCGGGTCTCGAAATCCACGCCCTCGAACTGGGTCAGCAGGCTATGACCGATGGTTTCGGCCGTGATGCCGGTGCCGTCGGAGATGTAGAACACTGGTCGCGACATGCGCAGGCCCCGTTTCGGAATGGCGCATTCTGCCGCAGATTGGCTTGGCCGGCCCCGGCGCGGGATAATAGCGGTCTCCCGCGACACCTTGCCCTCCGGAGCCCGACTTGAGCGCCCCCGCTTCCTTCCAGCACGTCCTGTGGCTGCACGAACTGCGTCTGTCCGATCTGGCCCAGGTGGGCGGAAAGAACTCCTCCCTCGGCGAGATGATCGGCCACCTGAGCCAGCTCGGCGTCTCGGTACCCGGCGGTTTCGCGACGACGGCCGATGCCTATCGGGAATTCGTGGAATTCAACCAGCTGGCCGATCGCATGTATCGCCGACTGGAGACGCTCGACGTCGAGAATGTCGGAGAGCTGGTCAAGGCCGGTGCCGAGATCCGCGGCTGGGTGATGAACGCGCCGCTGCCGCCCGCGCTCGACCAGGCCATCCGCACCGGCTACCGCAAGATGTGCGCCGACGCCGGCGCTGCCGAGATCGCCGTGGCCGTGCGTTCGTCGGCGACGGCCGAAGACCTGCCGGACGCGAGCTTCGCCGGCCAGCAGGAAACCTTCCTGAACGTCACCGGCGAAGACGATGTCGTGCGAAAGGTGAAGGAAGTCTTCGCCTCGCTCTACAACGACCGCGCGATCGCCTATCGCGTGCACCACGGTTTCAAGCACGAAGACGTGTTCCTGTCGGCCGGCGTGCAGTTGATGGTGCGCTCCGACGTCGGCTCCTCCGGCGTGTTGTTCACGCTGGACACCGAATCGGGCTTCCGCGACGTCGTCTTCGTCACCGCCAGCTACGGCCTCGGCGAGAATGTCGTGCAGGGCGCGGTGAATCCGGACGAGTTCTATGTCTACAAGCCGACGCTGCGCCAGGGCAAGCCGGCGATCCTGCGCCGTACCCTCGGCGCGAAGCAGATCCGCATGGTCTATTCGGACCAGCCCGGCGAGCGCGTGCGCAACGAGGACACGCCGGCCGAACTGCGGGCGAAGTTCTCGATCAGCGACGCCGACGTGCAGGAACTGGCGAAACAGTCGCTGGTGATCGAAGAGCACTACGGCCGCCCGATGGATATCGAGTGGGCCAAGGACGGCGTCACCGGCAAGCTCTACATCGTGCAGGCCCGCCCGGAAACGGTGAAGTCGCGCGCGCGCGCCACCCAGATCGAGCGCTATGCCCTCGGTCGTCGCGGCCCGGTGATCTGCGAAGGCCGCGCCATCGGCAACAAGATCGGCAGCGGCACCGCTCGCGTCGTGCGCTCGCTCGCCGACATGGAACGTGTACAACCGGGCGACGTACTCGTCGCCGACATGACCGACCCCGATTGGGAACCGGTGATGAAGCGTGCCGCCGCCATCGTCACCAACCGTGGCGGCCGCACCTGCCATGCCGCGATCATCGCCCGCGAACTCGGCGTGCCTGCCGTCGTCGGCACCAGCAATGCGCTGGACACGATCGCCGACGGCGCCGCCGTGACCATCTCCTGCGCCGAAGGCGACACCGGTTTCATCTATGAAGGCGCCCTGCCCTTCGAGAAGATCACCACCGATCTCGAGCACATGCCGCCAGCGCCGCTCAAGATCATGATGAATGTCGCCAATCCGGAACGCGCCTTCGATTTCGCCATGCTGCCCAACGGCGGCGTCGGCTTGGCGCGGCTCGAGATGATCATCAACAGCCATATCGGCGTGCATCCGAAGGCCTTGCTCGAGTACGGCAAGCAGGACGCCGAGACCAAACGCAAGATCGACGCACGCATGGCCGGCTACTCCAATCCGGTGGACTTCTACGTCGACCGCCTGGCCGAGGGCATCGCCACGATCACTGCGGCGTTCGCTCCGGCACCGGTCATCGTGCGTCTGTCCGATTTCAAGTCGAACGAGTACGCCAATCTCATCGGCGGTAGCCGCTACGAACCGCACGAAGAAAACCCGATGATCGGTTTCCGCGGCGCTTCGCGCTATGTCGATCCGAGCTTCGCCGAGTGCTTCGCGCTCGAGTGCCGGGCGATGAAGCGCGTGCGCGACGAAATGGGGCTCACTAACGCTTGGGTGATGATCCCGTTCGTGCGCACGCTGGAAGAAGGCCGCGAGGTGGTCGAGGTCCTGAAGAAGAACGGGCTGGTGCAAGGCCAGAATGGCCTCAAGCTGATCATGATGTGCGAGGTTCCGTCGAACGCGCTGCTGGCCGATGAGTTCCTCGACATCTTCGACGGCTTCTCCATCGGTTCGAACGACCTGACCCAGCTCAGCCTGGGTCTGGACCGCGATTCGGCCATCGTCGCCCACCTGTTCGACGAGCGGAATCCGGCGGTCAAGAAGATGCTGTCCATGGCGATCCAGGCGGCGCGCGCCAAGGGCAAGTACATCGGCATTTGCGGACAAGGCCCGAGCGATCATCCGGATCTGGCCGAATGGCTGATGCAACAGGGTATCGAGTCGGTCTCGCTGAATCCCGACACGGTCGTCGACACCTGGCTGCGCCTGGCCAAGCTGGCGAAACACTGAGGCCGGCGTGGACTACACGATGGCCCGGCTGAAGGCGCTGCTTGCCACGGCGCTGAGCCACGAGTTGGTGCTGAAACTGCTGACGGCCGCCGCCATCGCGTTCGTCGGTCTGTGGTTGGCCCGCGTGTTGGCACGGGCGCTCGATCGCCTGATGCTGCGCTTCCATGTCGAAGAGACCTTGCGCAGCTTCCTGCGCAACGTCGCCTATTCGGCCGCCGTCATCGTCGCATTCATCGCGGCGCTGGATTTCGCCGGCGTGCCGACCACGTCCCTGCTCGCCGTCGTCGGTGCCGCTGGCCTCGCCATCGGCCTGGCGCTTAAGGATTCGCTGGCCAATATCGCGTCGGGCGTGATGCTCATCGTGTTGCATCCGTTCCGCAAGGGCGACCAGGTGCAGATCGCCGGACTCGAAGGCGTGGTCGATCAGGTGCGCATCTTCCAGACCCTGCTCGTGACCGGCGACAACCGCACGATCATCCTGCCCAACAGCCAGATCACGGCGGCGCCGATCACCAACTTCACCGCGCGTGGCGATCGTCGCGTGGACGTGCCGGTGGGCATCGCCTACGGCGACGATATCGCACGGGCCCGCGCCACGCTGCTCGCCATCGCGGCGGAAAACAAGCTGGTGAAATCCGAGCCCGCTGCCGCGGTCGTGGTAACCGAATTGGCCGAAAGCAGCGTCAATCTCCAACTGCGCGTCTGGGCGTTCGCGCCCGACCACGGCACGGTCAAGACCGAGCTGATGGAAGCGGTCTATGCCCGCTTCGGCCAGGTAGGCATCAGTATTCCGTATCCGCAGCGCGATCTGCACGTCTACCACCACGATGCCGAAGGTCGGCCGCTGGCGCAGCTGACGGCCGCGGTGCAGGACGGCGACTGAGGCGCCGATTCCTCAGGAAACGACGCGGTTGCGGCCGGCGTTCTTCGCTTCGTAGAGCTTCTGGTCCGCGCGCGACACCAGGCGTTCGCGATGCGGCAAGCCGGTGCGTTCGGCCAGGCCGATGCTGGCGGTGATCTTCAGGCCGGGAGCGAACTGGCTGCAGTCTATCCGTTCGATCGATTGCCGCACGCGTTCGCACAGCTCGCGCGCCTGCGCGATGTCCAGCCCGACGAACAGCAGGGCGAACTCCTCGCCGCCCCAGCGTGCAACCCGGCCGGAGCCGAGTTCGCCGGCCATGACGTCCGCCACGAGCTTCAAGGCCTGGTCGCCGACGTCGTGCGAGAAGCCGTCGTTGATGCGCTTGAAATGGTCGATGTCCAGCAAGCCGAAGCACAGCGGCTGGTTGTCGCGCATGGCGGCGCGGAAACTCGCGTCCAACTGCTCGTCCATGCTGCGCCGGTTGGCCAGGCCGGTCAGCGCATCGGTTCGTGCCTGAAGTTCGAAGGCTTCCGACTGTTGCTGGATCGTCTGGTTGAGGATCTCGAGTTCGTCGTTCTTCAGGCGCAGGTCGCGCGTGCGTTCGGCGACGGTCGAGCTCAGTTCGCGCTCGCGCGCTTCCAGGCTCGCCACGCGGGCGCGATACAGGCCGTAAAGGAACAGGGCCAGCAACAGGCCAGCCAGAGGCAGGAACCAGGGGCGCTGGTAGAAGCGCGGCTGGATCTCGAAGTTCAGCGTGGCGGTCTCCGGGCTCCATCCGCTGCCGCGCAGCGCCGCGCTGACCTTGAACTGGTACTTGCCGGGCGCGAGATTGGTGTACTGCGCCTGGCGCATCTGGTTGCGCTCGACCCAGTTGTTGTCGAAGCCTTCCAGGCGATAGCGATAACGGATCTGTTCCGGGGTGCGATAGCTCAGGCTGACGTAGTCGAGTTCGAGCTTGCGCGTACCCGGCGGCAGCACCAGCGCATTGCCCAACAGGGTTTCGTTGTCGTCGACGCGAACGCCTTCGATGACGACCGGCGGCGGTGCCACGCGATAGCGCGCCAGTTGGTCGGGCTGGACGACGGCCACGCCCTTGGCCGTCGCGACCCAGATGCTGCCGTCGCGCGCGCGCATCGCCGCCGGACCGGCGCCGCCATTGCACTGCGCGCTGGCCATGCCGTCGGCCTCGGCGAACTGCTGGTAATCGATCGCCTTGCGGCCGCCGTCGAGCACGGAATTGATCTGTTCGCGGCGCAGGTAGATCACGCCGGAATTCGAGGTCAGCCAGAAATTCCCGTAATTGTCGGTGACGACCTGGAACAGGGTGTCCACCGGCATGCCCTGCCGCACGCCGATGATGGCGAGCTGCCCCTTCTTGTAGCGGATGAGGCCACGATCGCTGGCGAACCACAGGGTACCGTCCGGGTCCTCGTGGATGCCGAATACGTCCTGCGCCTCTTCGAGGCTGTCGATGCGGATCGAGGTGATTTTCCCGTCGGCGTAATAAGCCAGCCCGTTCGCCGTACCGATCCAGATCTTGCCGTCCAGTGCTTCATGCAGGCTGATGACGAAGTCCCGCGGCAAGCCTTCCTTGCGCGTGAATATCTGCATCTTGCCGCCCTTGCGCCGCGCCAGCCCGGTCGACGTGCCTATCCACAGCGCGCCATCGCGCGCCTGCAGCAAGGCGCGAACCTGATTGCCGGGCAGGCCGGACTCGGCCGTGATCGAGGCCTGCGGCACGCCGTTGACCCAATGCTGCAGTCCCGTGGAATACATGCCGACCCAAAGACTGCCGTCGGTATCCTGCGCAAGACTCAGCACCTGGTCGTTGGAGCCCGAGTCCGATGCGCGGCTGACCTTCCCCTCGTGCCAGCGATTCAGGCCACGCGCAGTGCCGATCCAGACATCGCCGCCGCTGTCCTGCAGCACGGAGCGCACGTAATCGTCGGTCAGGCCGGCATGGGAGTCGATGCTGATGAAAGGCGTGTCGGCGAAGCGCAGCAGGCCCGCATTGGTGCCGACCCAGACGCTGCCTTCGCGATCGATGAACAACGAGGCGACGCGATTGTTCGGCAAGCCGCTGGAGGTGTCGAACGTCTCCAGGCCCTGCGGGCCGTAGCGCATCAGGCCGCGGTTGACCGTGCCGATCCAGAGCTCACCGCTGTCGTCGACCTTGAGGCTCGGAATGGCTTCGTCCGGGAAGTCGGGCAACAGCGGTCGGAAGCGCCCGTTCTCGCCGACGTACACGCCGCGCTCCGTACCGACGTACAGGCCGCCCTGCGGCGCGATCTCGATCGAGAAAATGGCCGCATGCGGCAAGCCATGCGTATGGTCGAAAACCTGGATGCGTTCGCCTTCGATGCGTACGAGTCCGTAACGCGTGCCGGCCCAGATCGCGCCATTGCCGTCTTCGAGCAGGGTGTAGATCACCCCCTCGGGAAAACCGTCCTTCTTGGCGAAGACCCGCACCTGACCATTGCTGATGCGGTTGAGTCCGGCGCTTTCCGTCGCCACCCAGATGCGACCGGCACGGTCCTGGATCGCGGTCATGATCTCGTTCTGGCTGAGCCCGTTGGCCGTGCTGTAGCTCTGCCAGCGCTCGCCGCGCAACACGCTGACGCCGCCACGCGAGGTCCCGAGCACGAGATCGCCGCTGCGCCCGGTGGTGACGGAGCGGATGCCGTTGTCCTTCAGTTCCGGAACGTTCTGCCGGCCGAAGGCGCGGAACTCCTGGCCATTGTAGCGGACGATGCCTTCCCAGGTGGCGAACCAGAGATAGCCCTCGCGCGTCTGCGCGATGCCGTTGACCTGGTTGTGCGGCAGACCGTCGCGCGTCGTCCAGACTTCGCGCGAGTAGCTGGACAGCGGCTTTTCGTCGAGCGTGGTCGCCGAGGCGAGACAGGACACGAGCAAGAGCAACAGTCCCCAGGCGCCCCGTACCATCGTCGCTCCCTTCCGTCGAATGCAGATCTGCTCAGGGCAGGCCGCCTAGCCGCCCCATCGCCTGCCGATAATATGCCAACTCCTGCACCGACTCGCGGATGTCCGACAAAGCCGTGTGGGCACCTGTCTTGTTGAACCCGGACAGCAAGGAAGGCGACCAGCGCCTGGCCAGTTCCTTCAACGTACTGACGTCCAGGTTGCGATAGTGGAAGTACTTCTCGAGCCGAGGCATGTGCCGCACCAGGAAACGGCGATCCTGACAGATCGAATTGCCGCAGATCGGCGACTTGCCCGCCGGCACCCAGGCACTGAGGAAGTCGATCGTCCGCGCTTCGGCCTGCGCCATGTCCAGGTCGCTGGCGAGCACGCGATCCCACAGGCCGCTTCGTCCGTGCGTGTTGCGGTTCCATTCGTCCATGGCCTCGAGCCGGGCCAGCGGATGGCGGATGGCGAACTCCGGCCCTTCGGCCAGCACATTGAGCTGTCCGTCGGTGACGAGGGTGGCGATTTCGATGATCGAATCGGCGTCGGGATCGAGCCCCGTCATTTCCAGGTCGATCCAGATCAGGTTTTCGGGGTGGCTCTGGCTCATCGGTCTCGCATGCCGTCGAGGGTGCCGGCATCATACCTTGGCCCGCCCCCGCTTCCGGAATCCCCATGCCGCAGACTTTCGGCCTCAACAGCGAGCACTACGCCGTCGTCTCGGCGATGATCACGCCCGCCTTCTTCCTGACGGCCACCAGCTCCCTGCTCGTCTCGTCCAACGGCCGGCTCGCCCGGGTGGTGGACCGCATGCGCGTACTGATCGCCGAACTGCAACATCTGACGGGACCGGATGAACGCGCGCGGCTGGAGAACAAGATCTCGCAACATCGCCTGCGGGCGAAGATCGTATTGCGCGCGCTGCAGATGCTGTACGCCGCCATGAGCGCCTTCGTCGGAACGAGCCTGGCGATCGCGGTGGACCAGTTCGTCGGTTACCGACTGGATGTACTGCCGACCGCACTGGCGGTACTGGGCGTATTGCTCGTCCTCGGGGCCTCGATCCAGCTGGGGCGCGAGGCGCGGCTCAGTCTCGCGACGTTGAACGTCGATATCGAACGCGAACTGGAGAAGGATCGCGCGACGCGGAAACCCTAGTCGAGGGTTCCGCGCTTGCCGCTGAAGTAGCGGCTCAGTATCCGCGCCGATTCCTCCGCCATCAGTCCCGCGTGCACCTCGGGCTGGTGGTTCTGGCGGGGATCGCGCAACAGGTCCATCACGCTGCCGGCCGCACCGGTCTTGGGCGCCGACGCGGCGAAAACCACGCGACCGATGCGCGCGTGCACCATCGCTGCGGCACACATCGCACAAGGTTCCAGCGTCACATACAGGGTGCAGTCGGCCAGCCGCTTGCTGCCCAGCGCTTCGCCGCCGGCGCGCATCGCCAGGATTTCGGCATGGGCGCTGGGATCGTTGCTCGCGGCGTTGAGATTGCCCGCCTCGGCCAGCAAGCGGCCATCCGGGCCGACCAGCACGGCGCCAACGGGAACCTCATCGGCGTGCAAGGCGGCCCGCTCGGCCAGCGCCAGCGCACGACTCATCCAGCGCCGATCGGCCTCCATGGCCTCGAATGCATTCGACTCCGTCGACTGGCGCGCGCCGACCAAGGGCCAACGATTCAAATGCACATGCTTCGTCTTGCCAACAAGACTGTGCACCAATACGAGTTCGCAAGCCGTCCAGCGGATCGGCTGGACTGGGCGTTCGGCGATGCTCTTGCTGTCGTAGAGCATCGTGACGTGCGGCTTGAATCGCGGGTCGATCTTCAAGCCGCATTTGACCAGCGCCGACTTGAGCCGCTCGCGGTAAGCAGACACAGCCTCCACACCCTCTCGCCCGATCAGGACTAGGGGCTTCTGATCACGACCGCTGAAACTCACGACCCGGTCGAAGGCAAGGTCGAAAGACGACTCCGCTGCCAGCGAAGCCACTGCGTCGTAAGCGATTTCAACGATGCGCCGCGGCACGCCGTGGAAATCGCCAAGATGTGCCAAGGTCACATGAAGCCGATTGGGCAGCAGCGGCCTGCCTTTCATCCCTTCCTGCGATCGGATCTCTTCGGCCAGTCCGAGTATCTGTTCGACCGCATGCGCGTCCGGAAACAACGCGAAGAACAGCCGGTCGTTGCCTTTCGGCAAGCTGTCGATCGGGTCCTGGTCGCCGAACAGATCGGGCATCGCCGACCTCACTCCCACTCGATCGTGGCGGGGGGCTTGCCACTGATGTCATAAACTACGCGAGAAATTCCTCGTATCTCATTGATTATTCTACGTGTTGCATTGTCCAACAGTTCGTAGGGCAGATGCGCCCAATGCGCCGTCATGAAGTCCACCGTTTCCACCGCGCGCAATGCGATCACCCATTCGTAGGCACGCGCGTCGCCGACCACACCCACCGACTTCACCGGCAGGAACACGGCGAAGGCCTGGCTCGTGCGGTCGTACCAGTCGGCCTTGCGCAGCTCTTCGATGAAGATCGCGTCGGCCTGAGCCAGGATCTCCGCGTATTCGGCCTTGACCTCGCCCAGGATGCGTACGCCCAGCCCCGGGCCCGGGAACGGATGGCGATAGACCATGTCGCGCGGCAGGCCGAGCTCGACGCCCAGGCGTCGCACCTCGTCCTTGAACAGTTCGCGCAAGGGCTCGACCAGACCGAGCTTCATGTACTCGGGCAGGCCACCGACGTTGTGATGGCTCTTGATGACGTGCGCCTTGCCCGTCTTGCTGCCGGCCGATTCGATCACGTCGGGATAGATCGTGCCCTGCGCCAGCCACTTCACGTTCTTCAGCTTGGCAGATTCCTCCTCGAAGATATCGATGAAGAGCTTGCCGATGATCTTGCGCTTGGCTTCGGGATCGGAGACACCGGCGAGCGCGGAGAAATAACGCTCGGCCGCATTGACGCGGATGACTTTCACGCCCATGTGTTCGGCCATCATGGCCATCACCTGGTCGCCCTCCTTCCAGCGCAGCAGGCCGGTATCGACGAAGACGCAGGTCAGGCGTTCGCCCAGCGCGCGATGTAGCAGCGCCGCCACCACGGAGGAATCGACGCCGCCCGACAGGCCGAGCAAGACTTCGTCGTCGCCAACCTGGGCGCGCACGCGGGCGATCTGGTCCTCAATGATGTGCGCGGCCGTCCATAGCGTTTCGCAGCCGCAGATCTCCACGACGAAGCGGCGCAACATGTCGGCGCCGGAGCGCGTATGCGTCACTTCCGGGTGGAACTGCACGCCGTACCAGCGCCGCGATTCGTCGGCCATCGCGACGATCGGCACCGTCTCGGTGCAAGCCACGATCTCGAAGCCTTCCGGGATTCGCGTCACGCGGTCGCCATGGCTCATCCAGACATCCAGGCGCGGCGGGCTGCCGGGGTGATCCTTCAGCCCGTCGAGCAGGGCGCATTCCGATGTGATTTCGACTTCGGCGTAGCCGAATTCGCGGTGATGCCCGCCTTCCACTTGCCCGCCGAGCTGCATCGACATCGTTTGCATGCCGTAGCAGATACCGAGGATCGGCAGCCCGGCCTCGTAGACGCACTGCGGCGCGCGCGGCGAATCCTTTTCCGTCGTCGACTCCGGACCGCCGGACAGGATGATGCCTTTCGCCCCCCAGGCGGCGATCTCGGCCGGATCGTGGTCCCAGGCCCAGATTTCGCAGTAGACGCCGAACTCGCGGATGCGGCGGGCGATCAGCTGCGTGTACTGCGCGCCGAAGTCGAGGATGAGGATCTTGTCGCTGTGCAGGTCGGTCATGGCGGAACGGTACTCTCAAAAGACGAGGGAGGCGCTCGGCCTCCCTCGGGGTTCAACTGGTGCGGTAGTTCGGCGGCTCTTTGGTGATCTGCACGTCGTGCACGTGCGCCTCGCGCGTGCCGGCGTTGGTGACACGGACGAACTTCGGCCGCGTGCGCATCTGCTCGATATCGGCGCAACCGACGTAACCCATCGAGGCGCGCAAGCCGCCGGCGAGTTGGTGCACGATGTTGCGCAGCAGGCCGCGGTAAGGCACGCGACCCTCGATGCCTTCGGGCACGAGCTTGTCGGCGTCCGAGGCGTCCTGGAAATAGCGGTCCTTGCTGCCCTGCTCCATCGCGCCGAGCGAGCCCATGCCGCGATAGCTCTTGTAGCTGCGTCCCTGGAACAACTCGATCTCGCCGGGACTTTCTTCGGTGCCGGCGAACAGGCCGCCGATCATCACCGTGCTGGCGCCAGCGACGAGCGCCTTGGCGACGTCGCCGGAATAACGGATGCCGCCGTCCGCGATCAGCGGAATGCGATCCTTGAGCACGTCGGCGACCATGCCGATCGCGGTGATCTGCGGCACGCCGACGCCAGCCACGATGCGCGTCGTGCAGATCGAACCGGGACCCACGCCGACCTTCACCGCGTCGGCACCGGCATCCATCAAGGCCAGGGCGGCATCGCCGGTGACGATATTGCCGCCGATGACCTGCACGTTCGGGAAATTCTTCTTCACCCAGGCCACGCGATCGAGCACGCCCTGCGAATGGCCATGCGCGGTGTCGACGACGACCACGTCGACGCCGGCAGCAGCCAGCGCTTCGACACGGGCCTCGGTGTCGCCACCGACACCCACCGCCGCACCGGCGAGCAGGCGTTCGGACGAATCCTTGGCGGCGTCGGGGTTGTCTCGCGCCTTCTGGATATCCTTCACCGTAATCAGGCCGCGCAGTGCGAAGCCATCGTCGACCACCAGGACCTTCTCGATGCGGTGCTTGTGCATCAGCGCCAGGACTTCCTCGTCGCTCGCGCCTTCGCGCACCGTCACGAGGCGATCCTTCTTCGTCATGATGTGACGGACCGGATCGTCGAGCTTCTTCTCGAAGCGCATGTCGCGGCTGGTCACGATGCCGACCAACTGCCCGCCATCGACCACCGGCACGCCGGAGATGCGGCGCGCCGCGGTGAGTCGCAGCACTTCGCCGATCGTCGTTTCCGGACCGACGGTGAAAGGCTGGCGAATCACGCCGGCTTCGAAATTCTTGACCTCGGCCACCTGGGCGGCCTGCGCGCTCAGCGACATGTTCTTGTGCAGGATGCCGATGCCACCGAGCTGCGCCATGGCGATGGCGAGGCGGGACTCGGTCACCGTGTCCATCGCCGCGGCGACGATGGGGAGATTGAGATGGAGGTCGCGGGTCAGCCGGGTGCGCAGGCTGACGTCCTTGGGCAGGACGATGGAATGGGCGGGAACGAGAGAGACGTCGTCGAACGTCAGTGCTTCGGCCTGGATGCGCAGCATGGTGCGGTTCCGGGGAAAGGAAGCGCGACATTATAGCCGGTCGGCGGCCCTCGGCGCAGCCCGACTACAGCAGGGCCAGGCTCAGCCAGGGCACCCAGGTAATCACCAGCAAGGCGAAGCCGACCAGCAGGAAGAACGGCACGCAGGCCCGGGCCAGCGTCAGGATATTGCTCTTGAAACGATAGGCGGCGATGAACAGGTCCATGCCCGCCGGCGGCATGAAATAACCGATCTGCAGGTTGGCCAGCATCACGATGCCGAAATGCACCGGATGGATACCGTACGCCGCCGCGACGGGCACCAGCAGCGGCGTCAGGATCACGATGGCCGAGAAGATGTCGATGAACATGCCGACCATCAGCAGGACGGCATTGAGCAGCATCAGGAAAGCACCGGCCGAATGCACGTGCTGGCGACTGAAATCGAACAGATGGTTGGGGATTTCCTGGTCCACCATCCAGTTCGAGAGCGCACCGGCGGCTCCGAGGATGATCAGGATGGCGCCGACCAGGCGCATGGATTCGCCCATGATATCGGGCAGTTTCGAGAAACTAATTTCCTTTTTAATCAATACGGTTACGATGAATACATAAAGTGTCGTAACAGCTGCAGCCTCACTGGCTGCGAATTCGCCCGAGTAGATCCCGCCCAGGACGATAAGCGGCAATGGCAGTTCCCACTTGGCCTCTTTCAACGCGGCCCAGACTTCGCCCCAGTCGAAAGCGCTCTCCGCCTTCGGCAACTGCCGCCCCACCCACATCGCATGCAGGCTCAACACCAGGATCATCAGCGCGCCGGGCATGAGGCCGGCCAAGAAAAGGTCGCGAATGGTGACGGTCGGTGTCGTATTCAGCTGCCCGGCGACGAATCCGTACAGGATCAGCGGCAGCGAGGGCGCGAATAGCAGGCCCAGGCTGCCCGAGGAGGTCACCAGGCCAAGGCTGTAGCGTTCGGGATAGCTCGCCTTGACCAAGGCCGGATAGAGAAAAGCGCCGATCGCGACGATCGTCATGCCCGAAGCGCCGGTAAACGCCGTGAAGAAGGCACAGGCGACGATCGCGACGATGGCCAGGCCACCGGGCAACCAGCCCAGCAAGGCCAGCGACAACCTCACCAGACGGGTTGGGGTCTTGCTCTCGCCCAGCAGGTAGCCGGCGAAAGTGAACATCGGAATCGCGATCAATCCGGGTTTGTCGCCGAGGCGGTAGTACTCGACGGCAACGGCGATCAGGTCGTAACCGGCGGCATGGAACCCGAGCAGCGCGATCGCGGCGATGACCGCGAACAGCGGCATGCCCAACACCGCCAGCAACAACACGATGGCGAGGCCGGTCATCACTGGCCTTCATGCTCCGTCGGCTCGGCGAACGAGTTGATCAGGAAGCGCAGGCTCAACAGTCCGAAGCCTGCGGGAAAGACCAGCATCGGCCCCCAACTGGGCATGACCTCGGCGAACAACATCGGCGCTTCGCGCTCGAGCTGCACCATGCCCCAGCCGTACCAGGCCAGCAACGCACAGACCACCGCCGTCGCGATATGGCTGACAACCCATGCGGCACGGCGCCAGAGCGGTGGCAGCAGGCGCGGAAAAGCGTCGATCGCGATATGGCGATTCGAGCGCGCTGCGCCCAGCGCGCCCAGCAAGGCCAGCCAAAGCACGCCCATCTGGCTGACCGGTTCGGCCCAGCCCAGGCCACTGGAGAAAAAGATCCGCAGCCCGATCTGCGCCAGCGCCAACAACAACAGGCCGCCCAGCAGGGCGGCCAGCAGCAGGTCTTCGGCGCGGTGCAGCCCGGTCAGCAGACGCTTCAGCATGCGATCACTTGCCGCCCCGTTTGGCGGCCAGGGTGCGGCGAATGGTCGCCAGCAGGCCCGGCGTGAACGTGCCCTTCTGTTCCAACTGGTTCGCGGTAGTGATGCCGATCTCGCGCCAGCGCGCCGCCTCGGCCGGTGGCGGCGTCACCACCTTGGTGCCGCCCTGCTTCATCGCATTGAGCGCCTGCACGTTTTCGCGGCGATTGGCGGCATCGATGCGATTCATCGCGCCGGAGAATGCGCGTTGCATCGCTGCCTGGTCGGCAGGCGTCATTTTCGCCATGGCCTTCTGGTCGACCAGGATATAGGCCGGGATATAGGTCAAGGGCAGGTCCACGACGAACTTGATCTTGCCGTGCCATTGCAGGATCACCGCGCCCGAGGGCGTGTTGCCGACGGTATCGACCAGCCCCGTCTGCAAGCTCGTGAACACGTCCGAAAGGGGCAGCGGGATCGGCGTGATACCGCCGTTGCGGAAGGCCTGGTCGCCGATGCGATCGTTCGCCGGCACCCACACCTTCGAACTGCGCAAGTCGTCGCGCGTGCGCAATTCGTGCGTGCTCATCAGGTAGGCGAAACCGCCGCCGGCGATGCCCAACAATCGCTGGCCGTTCTTCTGGAAGCAGTCGGCCAGCATCGGATCGACGATCTTGCGCACCGCGTCCACTTCGTCCTGGCTGTTGAACAGGAACGGCAGGCTGTAGATCGGCGAATCGCGGCAAACCGAATCGATCTCGCTGCCGGTCAGCGCTCCGCCCTGCAACTGGCCGAGCCGGATCTTGCGCAACACGACCGTATCGCTGCCCATCACGCCGCCCGGGAAGAACTTCACGGTCACGCGGCCCTGCGTCTGCGTTTGAACCTCGGCTGCCGCGGCGCGCAATTCCTTCATCCAACCGGAACCGTCGGGCGCGATGGTCGCGATCTTGACCGTCTGCTGCGCCGCCACCGGCGCGGCGGCAACCACCAGGGCCGCGAGAGCGAGTCCACGAATCCACGAGTTCATCAGAAATAGTCCTTTCCGCTGATTTGGAGTTTTCGCGCCAGCTGCTGCGCCAGCGTATTCGACAAAGTCATGCCTGGCACCTTCGGATCGGCGGCCAGCACTTCTTCCAGAAGGCGATCGTGCAATTCCTGGTCGTAAACCAATCGCGCGTAGTACTGGGCCATCAGGGCCTTGGCGTACAGGTTGCGACCATTGGAAACCGCAATCGCCTGCTCGAAATACTTGCGGCCTAGCTCAGGCTTGCCGCCAACCGCTTCGGGCCGCAGCGAGTTGAGTACGCCGAGGTAGACATAGACCTGGCCGTTGTCGTGCGTGGCATCGAGGGCCACCACGCGCTCGAACAGGGACTGCACCTTCGGCAGGGCCGCGATGGCGACGAAATCCTCGCTATGGGACTGTACGAAGCCCGCCCAGGCCGTCGCCAAGGCATACAACGAATCGACGTCGGTATCGGCGGCGACCACGGTATCGAACTCGTCCTGTTGCTTATCCATCGCCGAGCAAAGAACGGCGTCCCTCAGGCAGACGCCGCGCTTGGCATAGTCCAGCGCCTTCTTCGAGAGACGCTGCGCGCGCTCGGGATCGTCGCCGGTGAAATTGCCGGCATAGGCGCCATTGAGCTTGGCGGCGGCCAGCAGGGTGGAGGCATTGCCGGCGTCGCCAGGCACCTGCCCTTCCACCAGACTGTCGAGCAACAGCAGATAAGCCGGCAAGCCATCGCGTACCGTGGCCGGGTCCTCGTTGTTGAGGATCGCGTTGCCGAGATTGGTCGCGAAACGGTCGGTCGCCTTGCCGACGATGGAGGCACATCCAACCAGGGAGCACGCAGCGATCAGGACGAGGGCGGGTCGGATCATGGCCATCATGTTCCCATAGTCTCTAAGACACCGACATGTGCGCGGCATCCATCGCTTCGGCCGCCTCGAGAGTGTTCTGCATCAGGGTGGCGACCGTCATCGGCCCCACCCCGCCCGGCACCGGCGTGATCCAGCTGGCCCGCTCGCGCGCCGCCTCGAAGCCCACGTCGCCGACCAGGCGGCCATCGTCCATCCGGTTGATACCGACATCGATCACGACGGCGCCCGGCTTCACCCACTCGCCCGGGATCAGGCCGGGGCGACCGACGGCGACGACGAGGATGTCGGACTGACGCACCTGCGCCTCGAGCACTTCGCGCGGCGTGAACTTGTGGCAGCTGATCGTCGTGCAGCCGGCGATCAGCAGTTCGAGCGCCATCGGCCGGCCGACATGGTTGCTGACACCGACGACCGTGGCCGTCGCACCGCGCACGGGGCGATCGGTGTAAGCCAGCAGGGTCGTGATGCCACGTGGCGTGCAGGGGCGCAGGCCGAACTGGCGCAGGGCCAGGTGGCCGACGTTTTCCGGATGGAAACCGTCTACATCCTTGCGCGGATCGATGCGATGGATCAGTCGGTTGCCGTCGCGCCCGCCCGGCAGCGGCAGCTGCAGCAGGATGCCGTGCACGGCGGGGTCTTCGTTGAGTCGATCGATCAACGCGGCGATCTCGTCGTCGCTGGTGTCGGCCGGCAAATCGAAATCCAGGGCCTTGATGCCGACCTTCTTGCAGGCGCGACGCTTGTTGCGCACATAGACCGCAGACGCCGGGTCTTGCCCGACTAGGATCACCGCCAGCCCCGGGCGCGCCTTGCCGGCGTCGACGCGGGCGCCTACCCGCACGGACAGATCGTCCAGCAGGGCGTCGGCGATGCGTTTGCCGTCGATGATTCGGGCGCTCATGGGTTCCTGCCGGGGAGTCGGCCTCGCATCGCGGATTCGCTGTTCCAATTCGCGGCGCTGGCGTCTAATTATCGCCGAAGCCCAATCGCTCCCGCCATATGAACGCCAACGACACTACCGAATCCGACCGCCTGGAAGCCGCCGCTTTCCGCCGCCTGCTCGCCCATCTCGACGCCCGCAAGGACGTGCAGAACATCGAACTGATGACCCTCGCCGGCTTCTGCCGGAACTGCCTCGCCGATTGGTATCGGGAAGCTGCCGAAGCCAGCGGCCTGGCGATGGACAGGGACCAGGCCCGGGAACGCATCTACGGCATGCCCTTCGCCGAATGGAAAGCGCGTCACCAGACCGAGGCCACGCCAGAACAACTGGCGGCGTTCAAAGCCGCGCAAGCCAGGCACGCGTGAAAAGCAGAACGCCCCGGAATCCGGGGCGTTCTTTAATCCATCGCCGGCGGAATCAGGCAGCGCGACGCGCGCGCTTGCGGGCAGCGGGGCGACGGGTCGTCTTGCGGGCGGCACGTTTGGCCGGCGCCGGCTTCACGCCGAGACGCGCGAGCACGGGGGAGAGGCGCTTGTTGGCTTGCGTCCGGGCTTCATCGATGAAGGCAATCGCCTTCTTTTGGGCCGGCGCGATGCGCGAGCGGGCCTGCTTGCCGAACTTTCTGGCATTGGCTTCGAACTCGGACACGGCCTCTTCGGCCTTGCCGCGCAGATCGCAGAGGCTGCCGACACCTTGCTGGTAAGCCTTCAAGGCCTGCTTGCGGCCCAGGGAGAAAGCGCCGATGCCGGCAAGGAAGAAGTCGCGGGACGACGTCGCTTTCGTGCGGGTATTGCGGGGAGCGGTCTTGCGGGCCATGGACTACCTCGTGGCTGGTTTTCGACGAACCCCTACCGGGGCGTATGGATCGAGTCTCCGTGGCCTCGCTGGAGTTTTCACACTAGGCGCGCAACAGCTTGCGGAGCGCGCGAGGCCGGGCGATGCTGGCGCCCTCACGACAGGCACGAAAGCACATGGCGACGAAGAAGTCCGGCTGGGCCAAGTTTCCGCACGATGCAAAACCCTTCGATTACAGCGGCGACAAGCTCAAGAAGGCCTGGGGCGTACTGCATGCCGGCGACGGCGAACCCTTTCCGGACGACAAGCGCGCCGCCGCGCTGATCAAGGCTGCCGGCAAGTCGGCGCCGAAAGGCGTCGACGCGGCCGGACTCGCCGAACAGCTGCAGGAAGCCTGGCGCTGTTTTCATCGCGGCGATTTCCATGAAGCCTTCGACGCGGGGTCGGCGCTCGGACCGGTCGGCGCCTCTGTCGCGGTGAAGGCCATCGGCATCCATGCGACCTACCTGGTCGAGGACGAAGCCGAGCAGCTCAAGCGCTACGAGCAGGCCGGCAAGCTCGCCGAGGCCGCCGTGGCCGCCCTGCCCGGCGAAGCCAACAGCCATTACCGCCACGCATTCGCGCTCGGCCGCTACAGCCAGGGCATCAGCATCACCAAGGCCTTGAAGATGGGTCTGGCCAGCAAGGTCCGCGCTTCGCTGGAAGCCACGCTCGAACGCAATCCCAAGCATGCCGAAGCGCTGACTGCGCTGGCGCTCTACCACGCCGAAATCATTGGCAAGATCGGCTCGCTGATCGGCGGCATGACCTACGGCGCGAAAGCCAGCGAAGCCGAGAAGCACATCGCCTCGGCGCTGAAGCTGACGCCGGATTCGCCGATCGCCCATGTCGAACACGCGAACCTGCTGTTGCTCCTGCACGGCGACAAGAAGGAGAGCGCGGCAGCCAAGGCGTACGAAAAGGCCGGCAAGCTCAAGCCGCACGATGCGATGGAAACGCTGGACGCCGAATTCGCCCGCGCGCAGATCGAGTGAATGACGGCAAAAGAAAAGGCCGGGGATGACCCCGGCCCTGGAAGATTGGTGGGCGGTACAGGGCTTGAACCTGTGACCCCTGCCGTGTGAAAGCAGTGCTCTACCGCTGAGCTAACCGCCCAATCAGCCGCGAATTCTAGGCTTTTGCGCCCTGTCCGGTCAAGCCGAGCCCGCGAGCGAAGACTTTCGAATGCCCGATACCCTGCTCTACCACAACCCCGCTTGCTCGAAGTCGCGCGCCGCCTGCGAATGGCTGGAATCGCGTGGGGTCGCGTTCGGGGTCGTCGACTATCTGCAATCGCCGCCCTCAATCGCGCAGTTCGCCGATCTGCTGAAGGCATTGGCGCTGGAACCCCGCGGGATCATGCGGCGCGACGAGGCGCTCTACGCCGAGCTCGGCCTCGATTCGCCGACGCTCGGCGATGAAGCCTTGATCGCTGCACTGGTGCAGTACCCCTCGCTGTTGCAACGACCGATCCTGCATCACCGCGACCGCGCCGTCATCGCACGACCGGCCGAGCGCATGCTCGAAATACTCGCCGATCTCAGCTGAGTTTGCTGGTCCGCAATGAACGGATCTGCGGCGGCGGAACGAAGGCATCGGCCCGCGCTTCGTTCCAGAACACCTGGTAGACCGGGTGATCCGGCAATTCGCTGGACAGCAGCTCGCCAGGTTTGAGAAAACGATGCAGGGTCGCCAGCGAACGCACTTCGGTCGAAGAAATGCGGCGCACGACATGTTCCGGGCCGATTTCTTCAGGATGATTGAGGCCGGCGGCCGCGATCAGCTCCTTCAGGGCTTTCAGCGTGTTCTGCTGGTACTGGTACACGCGCGTGGCCTTGTCGGCCGGATCGAGCGCCTTCTGCCTTGCGGGATCCTGTGTCGCGACGCCGGTCGGACAACGGTCGGTATGACAGTTCTGCGACTGAATGCAACCGAGCGCGAACATGTAGCCGCGCGCCGCATTGCACCAGTCGGCGCCGAGCGCCAGCGTGCGCACGATATCGAAGGCCGTGATGACTTTGCCCGCCGCACCGATACGCACATGCTGGCGCAGGTTCAGCCCGACGAGCGTGTTGTGCACCAGGAGCAGCGCCTCGCGCAGCGGCGCGCCGACATGGTCGGTGAATTCCAGCGGTGCCGCACCGGTGCCGCCCTCGCCTCCATCCACGACGATGAAATCGGGCCGCAAGCCCGTCTCCATCATCGCCTTCGCCACGCCGAACCATTCCCACGGGTGGCCGATCGCCAGCTTGAAACCGGTGGGCTTGCCGCCCGACAGGCGACGCAGGCGATCGACGAACTGCAGCAACTCGATCGGCGTCGAAAACGCCGAATGCTTCGCCGGCGAAACGCAGTCCACGCCCATCGGCACGCCACGTGCCGCCGATATCTCGGGTGAAACCTTCGGCGCCGGCAGGATGCCGCCCTGCCCGGGCTTGGCGCCTTGCGAGAGCTTTACCTCGATCATCTTCACCTGCCCGGAGGCGGCATTGGCGACGAAACGTTCTTCGCTGAAGCGGCCTTCGTCGTCGCGGCAACCGAAATAGCCCGAGCCGATTTCCCAGACGAGGTCGCCGCCGTTTTCCCGGTGATATTGCGAGATCGAGCCCTCGCCGGTGTCGTGATAGAAGCCGCCGCGCCGGGCGCCTTCGTTCAACGCGCGGATGGCGTTCGCGGACAGCGAGCCGAAGCTCATCGCCGAGATGTTGAAGACGCTGGCCGAATAGGGCTTCGCGGCGGATGCGCCGATCAGGACGCGAAAGTCGTGCGAGTCGAGCTTGGTCGGCGCCAGGGAATGATTGATCCACTCATAGCCGTTCTCGTAGACATTGCCCTGCGTGCCGAAGGGCCGCTTGTCGAGCACGTTCTTCGCGCGCTGGTAGACGATGGCGCGCTGCTGTCGGGAGAAGGGCCGTTCCTCGGTATCGGTCTCGACGAAGTACTGGCGGATCTCCGGGCCGATCGATTCGAACATGTAGCGGAAATGCGCGGTCACCGGATAGTTGCGGCGCACGGCGTGGCGCTTCTGCAGCAGATCCCAGAGGCCGACCGCGGTCAGCGCCGCGAAGACGGCCGCCAACCACCACCAGAACGGTTGCCACCACGACCAGGCCGTCAGGGCACAGGCCAATGCGAAGCAGGACAGGAATACCCAATAGCGGGACGGCGGCATCATGCGCTCCGATTCGCTTCGCACAGCGCATGATCGCGCCGCGCCTGATACGTGCCCGGGGCGGGGGTCGAACCCGCATGACCTTGCGGTCGGGGGATTTTAAGTCCCATGCGTCTACCAGTTTCGCCACCCGGGCATGCCGGTATGGTGCCGCAAAAAGAAAAACCCCGCCGAAGCGGGGTTTCGAAGATTGGAGGCCGAGGTCGGAATTGAACCGGCGTACGCGGATTTGCAGTCCGCTGCATAACCACTCTGCCACCCGGCCAGGGGTGTTGAAACTGTCCGCCTCCGTTTGGAGGCCGAGGCCGGAATCGAACCGGCACACGCGGATTTGCAGTCCGCTGCATTGACCATTCTGCCACCCGGCCACGGGTGTCTTGCAAATGATTTTATCGCCAAAAGGCAATGCGTCACTTCTTGAAAAAACAAAACCCCGGCGAACCGGGGCTTTGTAGAAACTGGAGCGGGAAACGAGACTCGAACTCGCGACCCCGACCTTGGCAAGGTCGTGCTCTACCAACTGAGCTATTCCCGCGGAAGTCGTCTATTTTTGGCGAAACGGCCTGCCCTGTCAACACCCTTCTTATGGTTTTTGGCTATTCCAGGGCCCTCAATGGCGGCTCATCGCCGGCCAGGCCGCACGCACGTAGTCCGCGCCGGACCACAAGGTCAGGGCGGCGGCGGCGGCCAACAACCATTCGCCGATGCGGAAAATCGGCAGGCCGAGGAAAGGTTCGCTGAATAGCAGGCAGCTGATCGCGACCATCTGCACGATCGTCTTGATCTTGCCGAGACCGGCGACTTTCACCAGGCCGTGCGCACCCAGTTGCGCCATCCATTCGCGCAGCGCCGAGATGGTGATCTCGCGCCCGACGATCACGGCCGACAACAGCGCCATCCACGCGGTCGGATGCCCTTGCACGACGAGGAACAGCGCGACCGTCACGGCGAGTTTGTCCGCCACCGGGTCCAGAAAGGCGCCGAAAGCCGAATACATGTTGAAACGTCGCGCAACCCAGCCATCCAGCCAATCGGTCAATGCGCCGGCCACGAACACGCCGGTCGTGACCCAGTTGCTCCAGCGATTCTCCCAATAGAACGCGAGCACCATCACCGGCAGGCTGAGGATGCGCAGGAGCGTCAGCAAGGTCGGAATGGTCAGCTTCACTCAGGCTTCCGTGTCGGGAGTATCCAGCCCGTGTAGTGAAGCATAGATGCGGGTCGCGAGGGCAGCGCTGACGCCTTCGACGCGGGCGATTTCCTCCACGCCCGCGCCCTTGAGACCGCCAAGGCCGCCGAAGTGCTTCAGCAACGCCGCACGGCGCCGCGGACCGATGCCGGCGATGTCTTCCAGCCGACTCGTTTCGCGCGCTTTCTGGCGTCGCCCGCGATGACCGGTGATCGCGAAGCGATGCGCTTCGTCGCGGATCTGCTGGATCAGCTGCAATCCCGGCGATTCCACGCCGGGGCGGATTTCGCGCCCGTCGGGAAACACCAGGGCTTCATGTCCTGCGCGGCGTTCCTCGCCTTTCGCCACACCGACCAGACTTACCCCTTCGACGCCGAGTTCGTGCAGCACCTGGCTCGCCTGCGCCAACTGGCCGGCGCCGCCGTCGATCAGCAACAGATCCGGCAATACGCCCTCCTCGACGCCACGGCGGAATCGCCGTTGCAGCGCCTGGTGCATGGCGGCGTAGTCGTCGCCTGGCGTGATGTCGGCGATATTGAAGCGACGATATTGCCCGCGCACCGCGCCTTCGGCATCGAACACCACGCAGGACGCGACCGTGGCTTCGCCCATCGTATGGCTGATGTCGAAACACTCGATCCGCGTCGGCGGCGTCGACAACTGCAACAGTTCCTGCAAGGACTTCATGCGCGCCTGCTGCGTCGCGGCGCTGCTGAGCTGGCTCTGCAGGGCGAGCGTGGCGTTCTTCTGCGCCAGCTCCAGGTAGCGCGCGCGATCGCCGCGCACGCTGCTCTTGATCTCGACCCGCCGGCCGGCCTGTTCGCCGAAGACTCTTTCGTACAGCTCCGTGTCGGCGATGGCGTGGCCCAGCACGATCTCGCGCGGCGGTCGCTTCTCCAGGTAGTACTGGCCGACGAAGGCTGTCAGCACCTCTTCCTCCGATTCGGCGCCATTGAGTTTCGGGAAGAACGAGCGCGTACCGAGGTTCATGCCGTTGCGGAACGACAGCAGGAGCACGCAGGCCGCGCCCTGCGCCATCGCGCAGGCCAGCACGTCCATCTCGACCTGCTCGCCTTCCACGTACTGCCTCGCCTGGATCTTGCGGATGCCGGCGATGGTGTCGCGCAATTGCGCCGCCTGTTCGAATTCGAGGCGCGCGCTGGCGGCGTCCATGGACTTCGTCAGTTCGTCCACCAATTCGTTGCTGCGTCCATCGAGGAAAAGAGCCGCGCGCCGGACGCTGGCGTCGTAGTCGCGGGTGGCGATCAGGCCAACGCAGGGAGCGGTGCAACGCCCTATCTGGTGCTGCAGGCAGGGGCGGCTGCGGTTGCGGAAGAAGCTGTCCTCGCAACTGCGCAGCTTGAATATCTTCTGCATCAGATCCAGTGTTTCGGTCACCGCCAGGCCGCTGGGGTAAGGACCGAAATAGCGACCGGGTTGCGAACGTGGCCCGCGATGCTTGCCGATGCGAGGCCAGGTCTCGTCGGTAATCAGGATGTACGGGTAACTCTTGTCGTCGCGCAGCAGGACGTTGTAACGCGGCCGCAGCGACTTGATCAGCTGGTTCTCCAGGATCAGCGCCTCGGCCTCCGTGCGCGTGACGGTGATCTCCATGCGCGCCGTTTGCGCGATCATCAACGCGATACGTCGCGACGGCAGGTCTGCGCGGAAATAGCTCGCGACCCGCTTCTTCAACGAGGCGGCTTTGCCCACGTACAACACGACGCCATCGGCCGAGAGCATCCGGTAGACACCGGGCGCGGTGGTGAGTTGCCGGACGAATTCCTTTCCGTCGAAAGGCACAGGGGTTTCGCTCATCGCTGCATTATCGCCGAGGCGCGAAGGCGCCTCCCGCCACAGGCCGACTCATTCGTCGACCGGAACGCGCGTCAACAAGCCCGTGTTCAGGTCGTGGCGCAAGATCTCGTGCTGCCCGGCATCGGCGATCCAGATCGATTCGCGCGCCATCGCCAAGGCGGCGGGCTGGTAGAGCGGTTGCGGCAGACCGTGCGTCGCCATTTCCCCTCCGCCGAGACGCAGCGTACGCAGGGCGCCGTTGTAGGTATCGGCCACCCAGAGCACCGGCGAACGCGAGTCCAGCGCCAGGGCCAGCGGATACTGCAGGCGCGCTTCCTGCCGTTGCCCATCCACGTCCCCGAACTCGTACAGGCTTTGCCCGACCAGCGTCTGCACCATGCCATGGTTCAGGTGCACTGTCCTGACGGCCGATGTCGCCGAATCGGCGACATAAAGCGTCTGCTGTACCAGCGCCATCCCGGCGGGTTGCGCGAACAAGGCCTTGTTGCCCGGGCCATCGGCGATGCCGAGCTCGCCGGTGCCAGCGACGAAACGCATGCGCCGGCTGCCGACCTCCAGTTCCCATATCTGGTTGCAGCCGGCCAGGGACAGGTAGAGGCGGTCCGTGTCGCCGACGACATCCATCGGCAAATCGAGCGGACATTCGTCGGAACGCGCTGAAATGCCCTCCTTCGGCGATCCGGGCTTGCCGCGGCCGACCAGCGTTTCGACCCGTCCGTCGAGCAGGCTGATTCGTCGGATCGCATGATTGCCGGTGTCGGCCACGTACAGGCTGTCGCGCAACACGCACATTCCCCGCGGCGAACGGAAACCCGCTTCGCTCGCGCTGCCGTCCACCAGGTCGGCGTGGCCGCTGCCGAACTGCCGCAGCACCTTGCCGGTGAAGCTGCATTCCAGGATGCGATGATGGCCGGTATCGGCGACGTACAGATGGGTGTCGGTAACCGTGATGCCCGACGGAAACGCCAACGCCTGCCGCGGCTCCGCGCCACGCACCTGGAAAACGGGCGGCAAGGCGGCGAGCTGGTCGGTTTCGTCGATCAGTTCGGCGATCATCTGGCCCAATCGCCCGGCCTGATCGTCCCCCGATACGATCTGGCGAAGATTTCCTTCCGGATCGATCAGCGCGACGGAAGGCCAGCTGGCCACGCCATAGTGTTGCCACGCGACCCAGCCGCGATCGTTCGCGACCGGAAACCCGAGCCCCATCCGGTTGATCGCCTTGAGCACGGTGCGATCGTCCACTTCGGCATCGAACTTCGGTTGATGGATCCCGAGCACGGCCAAATGCACTGGATGGCGCGCGCGCAGCAGCGCGAGCTCGCCGATCAGGTTCTGGCAATAACCCGAGCTCGCGTTCCAGAACAGTAGCGCCACGACGCGACCACGATGCGAGGCGATGGTCTGCTCGTTGGCATTGAGCCAACTCAGCGAACTCGACAATGACGGGGCGACCGTGGCGGACATCGGGGAACTCCGTGGGATGCCCAGCTTAGCGGAAATCCCCGGCCTGGCCAGCGGGCTCCAGCCGGCGCACCAGGCCCTGGGCGCCACGTTCGATCAGCGCATAGGCCAGTTCGAATTCGGCGGCCCCGCCGGTGTATGGATCGGGCACCTCGCCTTCGGCCTTGACACCGCTCCAGTCGAGGAACAAGGCGCAACGATCGGCATCGGATCCGGCGCGCCGACGCAACTCGGAAAGATTGCGCCGGTCGGCGCACAGCACCAGGTCGAAGGCCTGGAAATCACGCGACGTCAGGGCACGCGCGCGTTGCATCGAAATATCGATCCCGCGCTGACGGGCGATCGCCATGGCGCGCGGATCCGGCATCTCGCCAGCATGCCAAGCGCCCAGCCCAGCCGAATCGATGGTGTAGCGCTCCAGGCGACCGAGCTTGCGCAGCTCCGCGCGCACGAGGCCTTCCATCAAAGGCGATCGGCAGATATTGCCCAGACAGACGAACAGCAGGCGATTCATCCGCCGTTGCGCATGCGCGCATCGGCGCGCTGGAGGTCGGCTTCGGTATCCACTCCCGGTGGAAACGGCACCGGTGTCAGGCCCACGGCGATGCGATGTCCCGCCTCGAGCACGCGCAACTGCTCCAGCGCCTCCAACGCTTCCAACCGTCCGGGCGGGAGACCAGTGAAGCGGCGCAGGAAGCCGGCGCGATAGGCGTAGATGCCGATGTGGCGCAGCGCGCCCGCATCGGGCGTGCCATGCCGGTCTTCCCGAAAGCGATCGCGCTGCCAGGGGATGGGCGCCCGGCTGAAGTAAAGGGCATGGCCCTGCGCATCCGCGACGACCTTCACGGCGTTCGGGTCGAACAGGGTTTCGTTGTCGACGATCGGCGCGGCGAGCGTCGCCATCGGCGCCTGCGAATCGTGCAGGACGGTCGCCACCGCGCGAATGCCTTCGACCGGTGCGAAAGGCTCATCGCCCTGCAGGTTCACGACGATCAACTCGTCCGGCCATGCCCGCTGTTCGGCGCATTCGGCCAGGCGATCGGTACCGGAAGCATGGTCCGCGCGCGTCAGGCAAACCTTCAAAGGAAAGTCTTTCACGGCGTCGGCAATTCGGCTGTCGTCGGTGGCGACCACGACCTCGCGCGCACCGGCCGCCAACGCGCGGCGCGCCACATGCACGACCATCGGCTCGCCGGCGATGAGTCGCAGCGGCTTGCCCGGCAGGCGCGAGGCGCCGTAACGCGCGGGAATGGCGACAACGAATTCGGGAGCACTCATGCCTGGGGCGCCTGCAGGGCTTCGCACAATCCGGAGTAGAACGCATCCGGCAGTTCCGCCGCCACCGGCGCATACCATGCCCCTTCCAGCCCGAGCGCGCGACACTTCACGGCGTCCTTCTCGGTCATCAGGATCGGGGCGTCCATCCCGGCGAAATCGCCGGTCTCGAAACGGTGGTGGTCGGGGAAGGCGTGCTCCACGATATCCAGGCCGAGCCGGCGCAGCGCCGAGAAGAAGCGTTGCGGGTTGCCGATGCCGGCCACGGCATGCACCTTGCAGCCCAGGAAGGCCGAGGGATCGCAGGCAGCATCGCCGCCCAGCGAGCGCAGGCCGGCCAGACGCAGGCTCATCGGCCATTCGCCCGCTTGCGCCTGGCCGCCGTTCACGACGCGCCAATCCACGCGTCGCGGCTTCTCGCGTAACGGTCCGGCTGGCAGCATCAGGCCGTTGCCATAGCGTCGTTCGCCATCGATTACCTCGATCTCGATGTCACGGCGCAAGCGATGGTGCTGCAAGCCGTCGTCGGCCAGCACGATATCGCAGCCCTCGGTGATCGCGCGTCGACAGGCAGCCACCCGATCGGCGTCGACGTACACCGGAAGGCCGCTGCGTTCGTACAGCAGTTTGGGTTCGTCGCCGCATTCCGAGGCCGGCGTCGCAGCGTCGACCCTGACGGCCGCGCGCGACTGGCGCCCGTGCCCGCGGCTGACGATCGCGGGCCGCCATCCGGCGATGCGCAGGCGCTCGGCCAGGGCCAGGATCAGCGGTGTCTTGCCGGTACCACCCGCGGTGAAGTTACCGATGACAATGACCCTGGCCGGCACCTTGTGCGCCTGCATCCAGCCATGCCCGTAAGCGGTGCGACGAAGGTCGGTGACGATGCGGTACATGCCTGCAGCGAAACGCAACGCGTGGTTCGGCGGAACTCCGCCGTACCAGCGCCGCTGCAGCCAGGCTTCCACGCCGCCGGCCATCGCCGATCAACCCGTCGCGTTGTCGCGGAACTGCAGGCGATGCAGGCGCGCGTAGGCGCCATCGCACGCCAGCAACTCGGCATGCGTGCCCTGCTCGACCAATCGCCCATCGTCCATCACCAGCACCTGGTCGGCATGCTCGATGGTGGACAGGCGATGCGCGATGACGAGCGTCGTGCGGTCGGGAATCAGATGGTTCAGCGCATCCTGCACCAGGCGTTCGGATTCGTTGTCCAACGCTGCCGTCGCCTCGTCGAGGATGAGGACCGGTGCGTCCTTCAGGATCGCGCGGGCGATGGCCAGGCGTTGGCGTTGGCCGCCAGACAACAGGCTACCGTTCTCGCCGATGCGCGTTTCCATGCCCTGCGGCAGGCGGTCGATGAATTCCGTCGCGTTCGCGGCCTCCGCCGCCTGCCAGATCGCGCCACTATCGGCCTCGGCCATGCCGTAGGCGATGTTGGCGGCAACGGTGTCGTCGAACAGCATCACTCGCTGCCCGACCAGGGCGATCTGCCGGCGCAGATCCGCCAGGCGATAGGCGGTCAGCGGCTCGCCGTCGAGACGGATTTCGCCGGCAGAGGGTTCGTAGAAACGCGGCAGCAGGCGCGCCAAAGTGGTCTTGCCGCCGCCGGAACGCCCCACGATCGCCGTTACCGTGCCGGGCCGGGCCGTGAAAGACACGCCGCGCACGGCCGGTTCGTTCTGGCCTTCGTAGGTCACGCTGACGTCGCGGAATTCGATCTCGCCACGCGCACGCGCCAGAGCCTTCGTGCCGGTATCGGCTTCGTTCGGCTCATCGAGCAGGGCGAAAAGCCGCTCGGCCGAAGAAATGCCGCGTTGCAGGGGCCCCTGCACGTTGGTGATGCGCTTGAGCGACGGCAGCATGACCATCATCGAAGTCATGATCACGACGAACCCGCCGGCCGACATCTTGCCGGTAGCCGCGTCCAGGCCGGCCGCGAACAGGATCAACGCGAGCGCAAAAGCGCCCAGCAGCTGCACCAGGGAGGAAGCGGCGCCGCGCGTCGTTTCCATCTTCATGCTCAAGCGCAGGCTGCCCTTGGACAGATCGCGGAAACGCGCCAGTTCCTGCGCCTGCGCACCGTACACCTTCACTTCCTGCTGGCCGGAAAGGCTCTCCATGCTGGCCTGGCCGGTACGCGCCACCGCTTCCTGGATATTCCGGTTGATCCGGCGATAGCGCCGACTCACATAGGAAGAAATCAGTGCGATGGCCGGGCCCACGACCAGCATCACCACCGTCACCGTGAAGCTCTGGTAGAGCATGATGCCGAGCATGACCAGGATCGTCAGCGTGTCGGTGATCATCACCTTCAAGGCTTCGGTGATCGCCGCAGCCATCTGCGTCGTGTCGTAGTGCAGGCGCGACAACAGCTTGGCGACCGGCTCCGAGTCGTAACGTTTGCTCGGCAGACGCAGGAACTTGTCGAACAGCGTCACTTGCAGGTCGCGCACGATACCCTGACCGGTTCGGGCCATGCCGAGGTCGCTGCTGAAGGTGGCGATGCCGCGCAGGAAGAACAGACCGAGGATGATCAACGGCAGCGTAAGGCGCACATCGGGATTACGAGCGACGAAGGTCTCGTCCACCATCGGCTTCATCAGCGCGGTGAAGTAGCCCGCCGCCGAAGCCTCCACCATCATGCCGATGGCGGCGGCCAGCATCAGCCAGCGGTAGGGTTTGGCGTAGCCAAGCAGACGCTTGTACGTCTGCCAGGTCGTCGGTCGGTTTTCTTCTGATATCACGGACGAGCAGGCGGTGCGGTAGCGATGGAAATCTTGACGAATCCGATCTGGCCGAGCGCGTCCAGCGCGGTCACGACGGACTGGTGCGGCGCCCGGCCATCGGCGCGGAGAACGACAGGCTGGCTGCGGTCATCGCCCGCCACCCGGACCAACGCTTCCTTGAGGCTCGACACATCGGTTTTCAAGACCTCGTTGTTGCCGATGAAATAGCGCCCCTCGTTGTCGATAAGCAGGGTCAGCGGCGGGCCGCTCTCGGCTTTCGCGGTCGCTTCGGCCTGCGGCAACTGCAGCTTCAGCATCGAACGCTGGGTGAAGCTGGTGGTGACGACGAGGAAAAGGATCAGGCAAAACAGCACGTCGATCAGCGAGATCAGGTTGATCTCCGGCTCGTCGGTATCGCGAGGGCCGCCCAGTTTCATCCGGCGCTCCGTTCGTCGAGCGTCGGATCGACGCCCACATCGCTGCTGTCATCGAGCGCATCGATCAAGGCGATCGCCTGCTTCTCCATCTCCACGACGTATTGTGCGATCAGGCCACGGAAATATCGGTGGAACATCACGGCCGGGATCGCGACGCAAAGGCCCGCGGCCGTGCTGATCAACGCCTGCCCGATACCGCCTGCCAGCTGATTGGCGTCGCCGACACCGGTCGTCAGGATCTTCAGGAACATCTCGATCATGCCGAATACCGTGCCCAGCAGGCCGAGCAGGGGCGAGACCGAGGCGATGGTACCCAGCGTATTCATGAAACGCTCGAGCTCGTGCACGACATGGCGCCCGACGTCCTCGACGCGCTCCTTCATGATCTCACGCGGCCGCGAGCGCATGTCCAGGGCCGCGGCCAGCAGTTCGCCCAGTGGCGAATTCTTGCGCAGCACGTCGATATGGCGGGGGTCGAGCTGCCTCTTGCGGGCCCATTCGCGAACCTCGGCACCGAGGCCGGGTGGCAGGACTTCCTTGCGTCTCAGGCTCCAGAACCGCTCTACGACGATGGCCAGGGCCAGTACCGCCAGGGTCAGGATAGGCAGCATGACCCAGCCGCCAGCTTTGATCAGTTCCAGCACGCCGCACCTACGTCTTCGGGGGGATGGCCGATAGCATAGCCTGTGAAGCGTCCGGCCGGTCCCGCCAGTAGCGGGGACGGTGCGTCCGGCGTGCCTCCAGCAGGTGCACGCCATCGGCGCGCAGCGCGAAGCGCAGCATGCCCGCGTCCGCCGTGTTCAGGATCCGGGCATTTCGATGCCGGTAGCGCTGCAGGACCGTTTCGCGAGGAAGACCGAAACGATTGTCCGCCCCCGCGCTGACGACCGCCCAGGCCGGCGCTACCGCCGAGATGAACTCGCCCGTGGAGGATGTTTCGCTGCCGTGGTGGGGCACCAGCAGCCAGTCCGCTCTGAGCCCGGCCGCGTTTTCGCGTTGTAGCCGGGCTTCGACGTATTTCCCGATATCTCCCGGCAACAATGCCACCCGACCGCTCGCCTCCACCCGCAGCACGCAGGAGCTGTCGTTGCGCAGATAGGGGAACAAGGGCGGCGGGTGCAGCACCTGGAAATCGACCCCGTCCCAACGCCAGCGGTCGCCGCGCCGACAGAGTTGGCTGCCGACAGGCGCCCATCCCTCTGGCGCGTACGCGCCAGCCTCCGGAAAGGCGGCCAGCACCGCGCCAGCGCCGCCGGCATGATCGTTGTCGCCATGGCTGAGCATCAGGCGATCGAGCCGCGCGACCGCCAGGGCGCGCAGCGCAGGAACGACTGCCGCTTCGCCATAGTCCAGCCCACGCTCGCTCGCGGGTCCGGCATCCAGCAACAGGGCATAGTTCTGCGTGCGTATCAGTACCGAGCTGCCCTGCCCCACATCCAGCACGACGATCTCCGCCTCGCGCAACGCCGGCCTGAACGTGGCAGGCCAAACCAAGGGCAGGAACAACAGGATCGCGAGCCACTTTCCCGCCACGGCGCGTGGCATCAACAGCCAGAAGGCGCCGATGCACGCCAGTGCGAAGGCCGCGAGCGAGGGTTCGGGCAACCATAGCAAGGTCGCGGGCGACGAAGCCAAGAGCTCCAGGCCATGCCACAAACCCTCCATGCAGAACGCCGCCAATTGCCAGCAAGCTACCGCTGCGGCTTTCCAGACGAGCGACAGCAACAGCCCCAGCAAACACAGCGGCACCACCAACAGGCTGATGACGGGAATACCCACCAGATTCGCGATCGGCCCGGACAACGAAGCCTGCCCGAAGAACCAGATCGTCAGAGGCAGCAAGCCCAACACGGCCACGCTCTGTGCTTGCAGGAACGAGCGAAGCAGGCCCGACTCCCTCGGTTGCGGAAGACACCAAAGCAACCAGGCCACGCCGATGAAGCTCAGCCAGAATCCGGGCGTGAGTACCGACAAAGGATCGAACAGCATTACGACGATCAATGCCAGCGCGATCGCGTCCTGCGCGCGCTGTGGACGCCTCAGCATTCGCAGCGCCGCAACGGCAGCGATCATCAGCAAGGTGCGCACCGTCGGCAGGGCGAATCCAGCCAGGGCCGAATAGGCCAAAGCGAATGCGAAAGCGCCGATCGCTGCGGCCTGCGGCCGTGGCACGCGCCTTCCCCAACCCGGCAGCACCCGATACAAGCCCAGGACGCAGAGGCTGCCGAAACCGGCGACCATGCCGACATGGAATCCCGAGATCGCGATCTGATGCGTCAGGCCGGTCGATCGCAGTATCTCCCAGTCCTCGTCGCCGAGCCCGCGCGTGTCGCCGATCGCGAGGGCCCGAACGAAGCGGTCCCGCCCGTCCGGCAAAGCGCTTGCCATCTGCTGAGCGATGGCATCGCGCCAACGGTCGATGCCCGCGCCATCGGCGAGCGATAGCGCACGACCGTCTGCGCGGACGTAACCCGTCGCCGCGATGCGCTGCACGATCGCCTGACGCTCGGCATCGTAGCCACCGGCGTTGAGCACGCCGCGCGGTCGCTTCAGCCGTGCGTCGAATTCCCAACGGCTTCCGGGCTCCAGTCCTTCCTGACGCCCGTACCAACCCAGGCGCAACTTCTCGCCCACAAGCGAAGCGGGCTCGCCCGCATCCATCCGGAAATCGAAGCGCACGCCGTTCGCGTCTAGAACGGGCAAGCCGACGACATGACCGCTGAGCCGCCACGTATCGCGCGACGCATCGCCCTGCCATCGTGATTGCATGGCGTGCTGGCCCCAGACCGACGCCCAGGCCACTCCGAACAGGAATGCGCACACGATCCTCAGACGCGGCCGTCGAACGAAACCGGCGAACAGGAGCGTGGACAAGCCGGCCGCCAACCACACTGGCGGCAAGGACGGGGCGAGTTGCAATAGCGTGACGCCGCAAAGCAAGGCCGCCGCCACCGACAGTCCCAGCGGCGTCGGTGGCGTTCGGTCATGCATCACGTCAGTCCTGGTTGGCGAGCGGGTGCAACCGGCCTTCGGTCAGTTCCAGCGTGCGACCCAACTTCCGCGCCAGACGGCGATCGTGCGTCACGAGCACCAAGGCCGTGCCGATTTCGCGATTGAGTTCGAGCAGCAGATCGAACACGCTCGCCGCAGTCTTTTCGTCCAGGTTGCCGGTCGGTTCGTCGCCAAGTACGCAGGCCGGTCGCGTGACTAGGGCTCGCGCCACCGCCGCGCGCTGGCGCTCGCCGCCGGAAAGCTCCCCGGGCTTGTGCCGCAGGCGGTGCGCCAAGCCGACACGTCCGAGCAAGTCGGTCGCATCGGCGCGCGCGGCCGCCACCGGATCTCCGCGAATCAGCAGGGGCATCATCACGTTCTCGAGCGCGGTGAACTCCGGCAGCAGGTGGTGAAACTGATAGACGAAACCGAGCATGTGATTGCGCAACTTGCCTCGCCCGGCATCGGACAACGCGGACATGGCCTGGCCAGCCACCAGCACCTCGCCTTCCGTCACGGAATCGAGCCCGCCCAGAAGGTGCAACAAGGTGCTCTTGCCAGCGCCGGAGGCGCCGACGATCGCGACGCTCTCGCGTCGGCGCACCGACAGGTTCAGGCCGGAGAACACCGGCGTGACGAGATCTCCCTCGCGGTAGGTCTTGCCCAGGCCATGGCACTCGAGCACGACCTCGGGCAAGACATGATCCGCCGCTTGCTTATTCATAGCGCAGCGCCTCCGCCGGGTCCACGCGCGAAGCGCGCCAAGCCGGATACAGGGTCGCGAGCAGGCACATCAGGAAGGCCACGCCGGCCACCATCATCACGTCGCTCGCTTCGACCACCGTCGGAACGCCGCTGATGTAGTAGACGTCGGCCGGCATCAGCTCGCTGCCGGTCATGCCCTCGATCCACTCGACGATGTGATTAAGGTTCAAGGACAGCATCACGCCGGCCACCACGCCGAGCGCGATCCCGACCACCCCGATCACCAGGCCTTGCACGACGAAGATCCGCATCACCGACCCGGGCGGCAGGCCCAATGTGCGCAGGATGGCGATGTCGGCCTGCTTGTCCTGCACCAGCATCACCAGCGAGGACACCAGGTTGAAGGCGGCGATGGCGATCACCAGCGAGAGCAGGATGAACATCACCGTCTTTTCCATCTTCAGCGAGCGAAAAAAGTTCTCGTGATCGCGCGTCCAGTCGCGCACGCGATACAGGCCGCCCATGCGATCGGCCAGGCTGCGAGCGACCGACCACGCATCCCAGATGTCGTTGAGCTTGAGGCGCACGCCGGTCACGCCTTCGCCCAATCGCGTCAGCTTCTGCGCGTCCTGCATGTGGATGAGCGCCAGGCCGAAATCGTACTCCTGGGCGCCGACCTCGAAGATGCCGGTCACGGTGAAACGGCGCATCTTCGGCACGACGCCGACCGGCGTGGTGCTGAACTCGGGCACGTAGACCGTCACCTTGTCGCCGACACCGACGCCGAGCCAGGTCGCCAGCTCGCGACCGAGGATGATGTTGAACTCGCCCGGCCTCAGGTCGCCGAGGTTGCCGCGCACCATCTTTTTGGCGATATCGGAGACCTTCGGTTCCCGGTCCGGCAGCACGCCGCGCAACATCGCCCCCTGCACGCGCGCGCCCTGGATCATCGCCTCGCGTTCGACATAGGGCGCCGCGCCGAGAACGCGGGCATCCTGCCCGCTCAGCGCGATGGCCTTCGGCCACTCCTGCAGGGCCCGTCCACCCCTTCGACGGTTGCGTGCGCGACCATCGACAGGATGCGATTGCGCAGTTCTTCCTGGAATCCGGTCATGACGGCGATCGTCGTGATCAGGGCCATGACGCCGATCAGGATCCCCAGGATCGAAGCCAGCGAAATGAACGAAATGAACCCGTTCCGGCGCTTGGCGCGCAGGTAGCGCAAGCCGATGGATAGTGAAAGCGGTTGGAACATTCCGGGCGGTCCGATTCGCTAGTAGATGAAGGAAGGGCTTGCGTTCGTCGTTTGCATGCGCCCTGCCGCCAGGCGCAACCCGCGCCGATCGCGGCGCGACAGTGTATCCGGCCACCAGTGCAAGCGCCGACGGTGCGACCCGTCAACGCCGGTGACGCTGGCCAGCGGTCCGCGAAGGTGCACGCGTAACCCGGACCAGGACTCCACTCCACCGCGGAAGTTCAGGCGCAAGGTGGCATCCCCGGGACTCAAGCAGACTTCGCACGCCGGTCGCGACCATTCCCGATGGGCCAGACGGAAGCCCTGGCCTGCGGCGGCGATGCTGACGAACGAGGCAAGCGAGACGGGCATGGCGCTCATCCAGACGGCCGAAGCCGCCAGCACGCCCAGCAAGACGAGCGTGCCCGCGTAGAGTCGGGACGGCCGCCAGTCAAGGCGGCAGAGCGACGATTCGTTCGACGATCGCATGCAATTCCGCGTCCTCCGCGTGCTCGCGTCCCATGCACCATCGCCAGAGCTTATCGTCCTCGCAGTCCAGCAACCGTAGGAAAACGGAGCGCTCGGCGTCGGAAGCCGTGGGCCAGGCCCGGTCGAGGTAGCGCAGCATCAGTTGGTCCAGTTCGCGCATGCCGCGGCGACAGCGCCAACGCAACCGCTTGAGTTCCGAATCATCGCTCACAAGAAACGAACCATCAGCACGCCCCAGAATCCGAACAGGCAGATGCCGCCCAGCACATAGACCTGGAAGCGGTGCATGACCTTGTTGTAGGTGCAGTGGATGAACGAATGCAGGTAGCGAAGCGCGACGAAGGTCCAGGCCAGGGCAAGCAGCGTTCCGCTTTCCTGCCGCGTGGCGAGCGCGAGAAGGCAGCCGGCGTAGAACAGCACCGGCAGTTCGAACAGGTTGCGGAAATTGTCCGACGCACGCGCGTCATCGATCTTCGCTGTCATCTCCGCGTTGGACGCCACCGATTGCGGATGGATGCGCCGACGCTTCATCTCGCCGATCCGCGTCTGGTACAGGCGCAGCCAGACCAGCAGCACCAGCGCGACCATCGCGAACATCGGCCAGGCCAGGCTCATCGCGACGACGGCCTCAGGCGCCGCGACGCTGCAGCATCAACTTCTTTATCTCGCCGATCGCCTTGGCCGGATTCAGGCCTTTTGGGCAGGTACGGGCGCAATTCATGATGGTGTGGCAGCGATAGAGCTTGAACGGATCCTCCAGATCGTCCAGGCGCGCACCGGTGTCTTCGTCGCGCGAGTCGATGATCCAGCGGTAGGCTTGCAGCAGGATGGCTGGGCCGAGATAGCGATCGCCGTTCCACCAATAGCTGGGGCAACTGGTGCTGCAGCAGGCGCAGAGGATGCACTCGTACAGGCCGTCGAGCTTCTTGCGGTCTTCCGGCGACTGCAGGCGTTCGCCGCTGGCGGGCGCCGTGCTTTGCGTCCGTATCCAGGGCTTGATCGAGGCGTACTGCGCGTAGAAGTGCGTCAGGTCCGGCACCAGGTCCTTGATGACCGGCATGTGCGGCAACGGGTAGATCGGCACTTCCTTCTTGCCGCATTCGTCGATGCCGCGCGTACAGGCCAACGTATTCGTGCCGTCGATATTCATCGCGCAGGAACCGCAGATGCCCTCGCGGCAGGAGCGCCGGAACGTCAGCGTCGGGTCGATCTCGTTCTTGATCTTGATCAGCGCATCGAGAACCATCGGGCCGCAGGCGTCGAGGTCCACTTCGTAAGTGTCCACGCGCGGATTGGCGCCATCGTCCGGATTCCAGCGGTAGATCTTGAAATTGCGCAAGTTCTTGCCGCCCGACTTGGCCGGAAAGTGCCGGCCTTTGCCGATCTTGGAATTCTTCGGAAGCGTGAACTCGGCCATGCGAACCTCAGGTGATCAGTCGTGCTGGCTCAGCTGGCGCATCCAGCCGCCAGTGAGGACGAAACGGGGGAAGGTGATGAACTGCTCGACGAAGACGCGACCGAGGAAATCGCCCGGGCCATCGAAAGGCACCGGTGCTTCGCGTTCGCGCTTGTGGCCAACGCCTTGCGCCGCGAAGGCGGCGACCATCAGCAGGAAGGACAACGCCGCAGCGAACCAGTAGGCCTGGACGATGCAGGATACGAACGCCAGCGTCGCGCCGATGAAAACGGGCACGGCGACGAAGTGCAGCAGAAGATTGCCGCGATCGCGATGATTGGAGCCGTAGTGGCTCCATTGCCAGGCGATGATGCCGCCTTCGCGCGCCATGACCGGGACCTCAGTACTTGCGTTCTTTCGGGGGAATGACACTGACATCGGACGACAGCACGCTCATGTGCACCGGCCGGTAGTCGAGCGTGGTGCCGCCCCGCTCGTCGACCCAGCACAGCGTGTGCTTCATCCAGTTGGCGTCGTCGCGTTTGGTGAAATCCTCGCGCGCATGCGCGCCGCGCGACTCCTTGCGGTTCTCCGCCGACACCATCGTCGCCACGGCCTGGCCGAGCAGGTTCTGCAGCTCGAGGGTCTCGATCAGGTCCGAATTCCAGACCAGCGACCGGTCGGATACCTTGACGTCGGCGAAGCTGGCGTGCGCCTCGCGGATCTTCGTCACGCCTTGCTGCAGGGTTTCGCCGGTGCGGAACACCGCCGCGTCGTTCTGCATGATGCGCTGCATGTTGTCGCGGATCTCGGCGGTCGGCGTTCCGCCATTGGCATGGCGCAGCTTGTCGAAGTTCGCCAGCGACTTGTCGCAGGCCGAACTCGGCAAGGACTTGTGCGGCTGGCCCGGCTTGATGGTGTCGGCGCAGCGATTCGCCACCGCGCGCCCGAACACCACCAGATCGAGCAGCGAATTCGATCCGAGGCGATTGGCGCCATGCACCGAGACGCAGGCCGCTTCGCCGATCGCGTACAGGCCCGGCACCACATGGTCGGGATTGCCGTTCTTCAGGGTGACGACTTCGCCGTGATAGTTCGTCTGCAGGCCGCCCATGTTGTAGTGCACGGTCGGCAGCACCGGGATCGGCTGTCGCGTCACGTCGACGCCGGCGAAGATTTTCGCGGTTTCGGCGATGCCCGGCAGCTTCTCGTGGATCACCTTCGGGTCCAGATGGGTCAGGTCGAGGTGGATATGGTCCTTGTGGGCACCGACGCCACGGCCTTCGCGGATCTCGATCGTCATCGAACGCGAAACCATGTCGCGCGGCGCCAGGTCCTTCACGCTCGGCGCGTAGCGTTCCATGAAACGTTCGCCGGCCGAGTTGCGCAGGATGCCGCCTTCGCCACGCACGCCCTCGGTGATCAGGCAGCCGGCGCCGTAAATGCCGGTCGGATGGAACTGCACGAACTCCATGTCCTGCAACGGCAGGCCGGCGCGCAGCGCCATGCCGCCGCCGTCGCCGGTGCAGGTATGGGCCGACGTCGCGGAGAAATACGCACGCCCATAGCCACCGGTGGCCAGTACCACGCCTTGGGCGCGGAAAAGGTGCAAAGTGCCTTCGGCCATGTCGAGGGCGAGCACGCCTCGGCAGGCGCCCTCCTCGTCCATGATCAGGTCGAGGGCGAAGTATTCGATGAAGAATTTGGCGTCGTGCTTGAGCGACTGCTGGTAGAGCGTGTGCAGGATCGCATGACCGGTACGGTCGGCCGCCGCGCAGGTGCGCTGCGCCGGCGGACCTTCGCCGTAACGCGTGGTCATGCCGCCGAACGGGCGTTGGTAGATCTTGCCCTCCTCGGTGCGCGAGAACGGTACGCCCTGATGTTCGAGTTCGATGATGGCCGGGATCGCTTCGCGGCACATGTATTCGATCGCATCCTGGTCGCCCAACCAGTCCGAACCTTTCACCGTGTCGAAGAAGTGGTAACGCCAATCGTCTTCGCCCATGTTGGCCAGCGCGGCGGAAATGCCGCCCTGCGCCGCCACGGTGTGCGAACGCGTCGGAAACACCTTGGTCAGGCAGGCGGTCGTCAGGCCCTTCGCGGCCAATCCGAACGTCGCACGCAGACCGGCGCCGCCGGCGCCGACGACGATCATGTCGTACTTGTGTTCGGTGATCTTGTAGGCAGCGGTCATGGCGGACTCAGGCGGAAAAGACGAGGCGGCCGATCGCCACGATGCAGGCGATGGCGCCGAGGGCATAGGCGAACTTGACGGCGATCTGCAGGGCGATTTCCAGCCAGCCGTGCACGTAATCCTCGATCACCACCTGCAGGCCGAGTTGCGCATGCCAGAACAGCGACAGCACGAAGGCGAGCATCAGCGAAGCGTTCAGCGGCTGCGCCAGGGTCGTGCGCATGGTGTATTGGTCGGCGCCGATCAGGCCCAGGGCAAGCACGACGAACCAGGGGCTCAGCAACAGCAGCGCCACGGCCGTGAGCCGCTGCACCCACCAGTGGCCGACGCCGTCCTTGGCAGAGCCCCAGCCACGGGCTTTCGCCAGCGGATCACGCAGGCTCATGCCGCACCTCCCGCCGTCCAGCCGACGTAGACGATCGCGGCGCTCAGCACGACCCAGAGCGCGAGCAGCGCGTAGCCCGTCGCGTAAACCTTGGGAATCTCGAAGCCCCAGCCGACATCCCAGAGCAAATGCCGGATTCCGTTGAGGAAGTGGTAGACCAGAGCAATGGCGAAGACCGACAGGCCGATGCGGCCGAGCAAGGACCCCGCGTATTCGGAGAAGCAGGCAAAACTCTCGCTGCCGCCGGCAACCGCCAGCAGCCAGCCCGCCAGCACGAAGGCGCCAATGGCCAGAGCTACGCCAGTGGCGCGATGGGTCAACGACAGCACACTGGTGATCTGAGGCCGGTAATACGGCCCGATCATGAAGGGCGACAAGGGGCGTTGCGGAGCGGCCATGCGCGGAACTCGCTGGAGTACGTGGAGGACGAGACGCCGGACGCCTCAGAAATCGATGCAGCGCCCGTTCTTTTCCCAGTCGCCGAAACGGGTCGGCTCCGGGCCCTCGCGCCCGCCGATTTCGACGGGCGGCACGGGAGGTTCGGGGCGGTTCTCGTTTTCGGCCGGCCGGTCGTCGCGGGTCGGCACGGGGCTTTGACCTATCATCTGCAGCCTGGAATCCATACGCGGATGTTAAGTCCCGCCCCCCATGCCTAACAAGATTGACAACGGCCTGACTGGCCTGGCGATGCTCGACGGCTTCACGGTTCTGGAAGTCGAAGGCGCCGATGCCGGTGCCTTCCTGCAGGCCCAATGCATGAACGACGTAGCGGCGCTCGCCACCGGCCAATGGCAATGGAACGGCTGGCTGAATCCCAAGGGCCGTGTCATCGCGCTATTCGCGCTGCTGCGGACCGACGAGCGGCGCTACCTACTCGTCCTGCCCGACTACCCGGCGAACGAGCTGAAATCGCAGTTCCAGCGCTATGTCTTCAGGAGCAAGCTGGGCCTGACCGGTGAAACGCCCTGGTCCGTCGCGGGCAGCTTCGGTCCCGTCGCCGCCGCCGAAGGCGAGTGGCGCCTGCCGATGGCGTCCGGCGATCTGCCCCGCGAGCTGCGCCTGGTGCCGGCCGGGACCGCGTTGCCGCCCGCCAGCGATGCTTGGAATGCCGCCTGGCGCGCGGCCGACATAGCCGCCGGTTTCCCGCGCTTGGGGGTCGAGCAGCGCGAGAGCTGGACGCCACAGATGTTGTCGCTGGGTCGCTTCTCGGCCTACAGCCTGAAAAAGGGCTGCTATCCCGGCCAGGAAATCGTGGCCAGGACGCATTACCTCGGGCAGGCCAAGCGCGGCCTGATCCGGATTTCCGGCAGCGATCTCGCCGCGGGTCGCCCGCTCACGAACGAGCCAGGAGGAATGGCGATCGGCGAAATCGTCTGCGCCACCGCCGACGGCGAACAGGCCCTGGCCGTCGCATCGCTGGACAAGTCCGAAGCGGCTTTGTGGTCCGGAGAACTCCCCCTGCAGCGGCTGGCGCTGCCGTCTGCCGAGCCAGCGTGACGGCCGTCACCGCTCTTTAATCGGGAATTTGGCGAAAGCGGCGCTGTCTGATATACCAACCCGTACGGTTGGGGGGATGCCATGAAATTCAGGAATATCGCACTCGCTGTCGCTCTGTCTCTTACGTTGACCGCGCCGGTCATGGCGGCCGACTACTACCTCGCGGTGGAACCGATTTATCCGCCGGCCCAGGCCCAGCAGGTCTACAAGCCCCTGCTCGCTTACCTGAGCAAATCCACTGGCCATCGCTTCCTGCTCAAGCCGGCGGCCAACTACCACGTCTATTGGCGCGACATGCGCACGAATGCGAAGGTCGACTTCGCGTTCGAAGAAGCGCACTTCACCGAGTACCGCATCAATCGGCAGAAATTCGTGCCGCTCGCGCGCGTGTCCGATCCGACCAATTTCGTCCTGCTTGCCGACCCGCAGCGCGAGAAGGGCGGCGTCAACGGACTGATCGGCGATCGCATCGTCAGCATGTCGGCGCCCAGCATGGGCTATCTGTTGCTCGGCGAGCTGTACTCGAATCCGCTGGCGCAGCCGGAAATCAACTCGGCTGCCGCTACCTGGCGCGACGGCGTGGAAATGGTCTTCGCCGGCGAAACCGACGCCGCCATGGTGCCCAACTACGTGGCGCGCGAATATCCGAACCTGGTGCCTTTGTTCACTTCGCGCGAGTTCGCCGCCCGTGCGTTCTCCGCATCGCAGACCGTGCCGGCCGACGTGCGCAAGAAGGTCGCGGACGCGCTGTTGCGCCTGCATCGCGACAGCTCACTGAACGAAGTGCTGGTGGAACTCGGCACGACGCAGTTCGTGCCTGCCAACACCAGCGAATACGCCGGCAGCGAACGCCTGCTGCGCGGGGTGTTCGGCTACCAGGCGCTGCCGCAGCGGGCGACCGCGCCTGCAACTACGCCTGCGCCGGCCAAGCCCGGCGCCAAGCCTGCCCAAAAGGCCAAGGGCGTGACCGTAGGTGTCGGCGGCTGAGCGCCACCAAGCGCCACGCCTCCGCCTTTTTCGTCCCTCTCCACGTCGTCCGCGCTCGTCCGGGCGGCGTGGTTCGCCTCCGGGCTTGAGCACTTTCGGCTAGACTTCCCCTGGGGAAAACAGGGCGGCTCTGCCGATGGCAGTCAGTGGGGACAACACGATCGCGGTCGTGATCCCGGTCTACAACCGGGCCAGGACGATATTCGCGACCCTGCAGTCGGTCGCGAGACAGACGCATGCGCCCGCCGTCCTCGTCGTCATCGACGATGGCTCCAGCGACGACATCGAAGCCAGCATGGAACAGTGGCAACGCGAATCGCAGCCGCGGTTCCCGGTGATCCTGCGCAAGCAGGCCAATCAGGGGGCGGCAGCGGCACGCAATCATGGCCTGCGCCTGGTGCCCGACGCGACCCTGGTGGCCTTCCTCGATTCCGACGACGCCTGGCCCGACGACTTCCTCGCACGCTGCCAGGCCGCGCTTTCGGCGCGACCGGACGCCGTCGCCGTCTCCTGCAACCAGGATATGGTCGATTTCTCCCGCGGCACCCACAAATCCGTGCGGTTGGACGGCATCGCCGACAACGCCGTCGCCTGGATGTACCAGCATGGCGCCGGCATCGGTTCCTGCTCGCTGTTCCGACGCCGGGCCATCGAACAGGCCGGCGGTTATCCCGAGCAGGTCATGACCGGGCACGACACCTGCCTGTTCGTTCGCGTTTCCCTGCTCGGGCCCTGGCTGCATGCGCCGGGTACGCCCGTCTGCATGGGTCGTAACCACTCGGGCGGCAGCGGCGACAGCGATCATCTGTGTCGCAGCTATCGCAACTACGAAGAGCGCTGGGCCCAGGTTTTCGACGATCTGGCCCACAAGGAATCCCTGTCCCGCTTCCTGCCGGTGCGTGAGTTAAACCGTCAGCTCGCGCGCCGCTGGTATCGCGCCGCTAAACAATGGGCGAAACATGGCGACCCGGCGCGGGCGGCCGACTGCTACCGGCGTTCGCTCTCCTATCGCAAGAACTTCGCAGCCTGGCTGCGGCTGCATACCCTTCCCTGGTTCGTCACTGCGCGCCCGCAGACCTGATCCTTTCACGATGCCGATGAACGCCAACCACGATCTCCCGCTCGCCTCCGTCGTCATCGAATGGGAGAACGTCAAACTGTCCGAAATGGATCGCTGCCGGCAGATGCTCGACGCGCTGTCGGCCCAGATCGCCGAACTGCAGACCCCCGATGCCGAGCGGCACCTGCTTCCCGGCATGACGCTGTTGCGAGCCCGTTTCGAAATCATCGTGCTGTTCGATCCCGAAGCGCTCGACCGCAGCGTCATCGAAGGCATCCTGAGCGCGCACCTGCCGCCATCGCCCTGGTACGAGTGGCGCCTGCTGTCGGCCGACGTCGACGGCTACTACGCGCAGAAGAACTACGGCGCGGAACACGCGCGCGGGGAGTGGCTGGTATTCATCGACAGCGACGTCGTCCCGGAACCGGGCTGGCTCGCCAACCTGATGGCGCCGCTCGCCGACGCAGGTCGCCAGGTCGTCGCGGGCCATACCTTCCTGGATCCCGAAGGGCTGCTCGGCCGCACTTTTGCGCTGACCTGGTTTTTCCCGCTGCCCAGCAAGGAGCGCAAGCTCGGATCGGCTTCGCATTTCTTCGCCAATAATGTCGCCTTCCGTCGCGACTGCTTCATCGCGCACCCGTACCGCCTGCTGGGCGGATCGGCGCGCGGTGCCTGCACCCAGATGGCTTGGGAGCTGAAGGAAAACGGCATCGGCATTACCCTCAACACCGCTGCCCAGGTTTCGCACGCGGCGCCCAATGGACTCAAGCACTACCTGCTCCGCGGCATCGCCCAGGGACGCGACGACCTGCTCGTGAGCCGGGCCAGCAAGAAACCCGGGGACGCATCCCTTTTCAACAGCTTGCGGCGCTTCCTGCGCTGGGAATGGCGCTCCTTCCGCAAGATCCTGACCAAGCACCGGCAGGTCGGCATGCCGTTCTGGCAGATCCCGGGCGCGCTGTTCGTCGCCGGCCTGTATTACCTGATGCTGTTGTTCGGCGACCTGGCCACGCGCCTCTGGCCGGAAAAGATGAAGGAAGCGATACAGCTGTAAGGCGAACGGGCCTGCCCCGCATCGCATTGCGGCCCGTCGCAGCGATCAGCTGACCTCGAAACGGATCAGCTCGTTGGCGTTGACGTCGGAGGCCTGTCCCAGGCTGATCGTGCCCGACTTGCGCAGGTGCAGCTCGTCGCGGTGCACGCGTTGTTCGTCGTCTTCTCCGATGCGCACGTAGGTGGCATTGGTGGATCGGTCGGCGATGACGAAATGGCCGCGCTTGTACTCGATCTGCGCATGGGTGCGGCTGACCCAGTCGGCTTCGATCACCAGCCCGTTGCTGGCTTCGCGCCCCATCATGAAAGGCTGCGAGTTGACGTTGAGTTCCACCAGCCTGCCCTTGTGCCGCAGCCGGAGCGTACCGCCGGCCTCGGTATGGGTATCGAAGAGCTTGACCGCGCTCTGAACCGTGGTCATGCCGGAGGTGTCTTCCTGCCAGATGACATCCACGATCTCGATCGGGAAGAGCTTGCCGCTGACCCGGGCCTTGCCCAGGCTGCGGGTCTCGGGTGCCTTGCCCTCGACATTGGTCAGGGTAACGGCGGTCGTCACGATCTGCTCGCGCTTGGCCAGCGAGGCCATGCGGGCGGCGGTGTTGACCGCATCGCCATAGACGTCGCCGTTCTCGTCCAGTGCCTCGCCGTGATGCAGACCGATACGCACGGCAAGGCTTTCGCGCACGAACTGGATGTCGCGCGCCATCTTCCGTTGCATTTCGCACGCCGCCTGAAGACCACTCAGTGCCGTCGGAATCGTGCACATGATTTCATCGCCAATGGTCTTGATGACCCGGCCGCCATGGCTCTGGCAAATCAGACTCAGGGCATCGAGGACCAGGGCGATCAGTCGACGGGCCTCGACATCGCCCTTGGTCTCGAATAGCCGCGTGCTGCCGCTGACATCGGCGAACAGGATGGTTTGCGGCCTGGATTGAGTCATGCGATCAGTATAGACGGTGACTTGCCCGAGTGGTTCAACGGATTCAGGCCAATGTGCCGGCCATCGCAACTATATCGGCATCCGAGGGGATGACGAGGAAAGCCGCTCCGGCCAGCGGCGTAAAGGTGTCCGCGCCGACGACGCGGGCCAGGGGCTTGGCACCGAGCCCGGCTTCGACCACGGCCGTGATGACGCCCTCGCCCACTCCGGCGCTGCGTCGGCCTTCGTCGACGACCAGGATACGGGCGCAATCGCCCGCGTGACGAGCGATGGCGCCGGCATTCAAAGGCTGCAGCCAACGCAGGTCCACCACGCGCACCTTCCAGCCGCGCTGCTGTTGGATCGTGCGCGCGGCCCGCAAACTCATCGGCACGCCGTTGCCGAAACTGAAAATCACCAGGTCGCGCGCCTGCTCGTTGTACACCCGCTCTTCGCCCAGCGTCATCGCCTGGTCCGGCGCCGGATAGCTGGTCAACCACTGGCCGTCGCCTGCCTCGTACAAGTCCTTCGTCATGTACAGGGCGATCGGCTCGAGGTAGGCGCAGACGCGGCCATCGACCTTGGCCAAGGCCATCATCGTGCGCAGCATCATCGCCGCGTCGTCGCCGCGACTCGGGCAGCCCACGACGAGCCCGGGGATGTCGCGCAAGGCCGTGATCGAGTTGTCGTTATGGAAATGCCCGCCGAAGCCGCGCTGATAGCCGAGCGAGGCCACACGCATCACCATCGGATTGCGGTACTGGCCGTTGGAAAAAGAACTGCAAGGAACAGGCCTCGCCGCGGATCTGGTCGCAGGCGTTGTGGAAATAGGCGAGATACTGGATTTCCGGCAAGGGCAGCATGCCCATGTTGGCGAACCCCTGGGCCAGGCCCAGGATCATCGTTTCGTCGAGCAGCGTGTTGAAGACGCGTGCACCCTTGAAAGCCTTGTGCAGGCCCTTGGTCACCGTGTACACGCCGCCTTTCTGCGCCACGTCCTCGCCGAACAGCAGGGTCTCGGGGTACTTGCAGAACAGATCGTGCAAGGCATTGTTGATCTGGATGGCCAGATGGCGAGGCGGTTGCTTCTCCGGCAGTTTGGCCTCGTCGCCGAACACGGCGAGGCGCTTTTCGGCAAAATCGGCCCGACGCGCCTCGGCCTTCACCTTGTCGGCCGTGTACGGCGCCAGCGGCGCCATCACTTCGGCCAGCGACTGCAGACGCGGCCGGCGATCGGCATCTTCGGCCGCCGCGAAGCATTTCGCGCGCGTAGCTTCGTACAGGGCCAGTACTTCGTCGCGCGTCATCAGGCCGGACTGCAGCGCGACCTGAGCCGAACGCAACAGCGGGTCCGCCGCCTCGACCGCCATCAGTTCCTCGACGCTGCGCCACTCGATCTCGAAATCGGTGCCCGCGTGACCCATGATGCGGGTCGTGCGCAGGTGCAGGAAGGTCGGTCGACGCGTCCGGCGGCAATGTTCGACCGCCGCCTCGACCTGGCCATAGCCTTCGACGATGTCGAGGCCGTCGGCATAGAAATAGTCGAGCCCGTCGCGGTGGCGGAAGTTGTTCGCGATCCAGCCGTTCGGCGTCTTCACAGAAATGCCGATGCCATTGTCCTCGCAGACATAGAGCACCGGCGCCGGCAATTTCTGGTAGGCGGTCCACTGTGCGGTATTGAACGCGGTCTGGGCCGTTGCATGGTTGCTGGACGCGTCGCCGAAGGAGCAGATGGCGATCGAGTCGTCCGGGATCGGCAAGGCGTGGCCGATGCGGCGCGCCTGTTCGATCGCGACGGCGGTGCCCAGCGCTTTCGGCAGATGCGAAGCGATCGTGGACGTCTGCGGCAACACCCAGAGTGGCTTGCTGCCCCAGACCTTGTGGCGACCGCCCGAAATCGGATCGTCGCTGCTGGCGGCGAAACTCAGGGCCGAGTCCATGATCGGGTCCATGCCCGGCAGCTTGCGGAACCGTTCGGCCATGAAACCGCCGGAACGGTAGTGCAGGAAAGCTGGATCCGTATGTCGCGTCAGGCGCGCGACCATCGCATTGCCTTCGTGACCGCTGGAACCGATCGTGTAGAACACCTTGTTCTGCACGCGCAGGACGCGCGCCATCAGGTCGAGGTGGCGGCTGATGAGCTGCGACTCGAACAACTCGAGGAAATCGCGCGCGCTGCAGCGGCTGCCTTCCAGGATGGGTTCGTCCGGCGAAGGTTTCGGCTCCACCCGACCGTTCCAGCCACGCACGAACTCGAGGAAGTTCTCGTCGCAGACCTTGGCGCGATTGACGTCTTTCTGGCGGGCGGGAACGAGTGGCGCGACTGCGGACATGACGGGTTCTTTCTTGAAGTCAGTAGGATTGCGGCACGAAGCCCGGCTGCGCTTCGACGCGCTGCAACCAGGAGCGGACCGCTGCATAGGCGGATAGATCGAAGCCGCCGACGGGCGCTTCGTGCGTGTAGGCGTACAGCGCGATGTCGGCGACGCCATAACCGCCATCGCTGAAAAATTCGCTCTTCGACAGGCGCTGCTCCATCACATCGAGCGCCTGATGGCCGCGTTCGCGCAGCCTCGGCAATTCGGCCTGGCGCGGATGGTCGGCCGGCAGCCACTTGGCGATGTAGCGTGCGACCGCGACGTAGGGCTCGTGGCTGTACTGTTCGAAGAACAGCCATTGCAGCGCTTGCGCCCGTTGCCAGTGATCGGTCGGCAGATACGCCGAGCCTTCGGCCAGATAGCAGAGGATGGCATTCGATTCCGCCAGCAAACGGCCGTCCTCGAGTTCGAGCAGGGGCACCTTGCCGTTGGGGTTCTTCGCCAGGTACTCCGGCGTGCGGGTCTCGCCGCGCGTGCTGTCGACGTCCACCCAGCGATGCTGGCGACCGAGGTGCGAGAGCAGCAGTTGCAGCTTGTAGCAATTGCCCGAAGCCCGCATGCCGTAAACGGTGGTCATGCGCCCTGCCCGCTCAAACGCCGCGCCTGCCACTGCGCACGCGTTTGCGCCCAGATCTCAATCGGTTCTTCTTCGAACGGCGCCGGCAGCTTGCCCGGCCCACGCAGGGTCGAACCCAGGCGCATGGCCAGGGCTTGCGATGCACGATTGTCAGGATGGATCGAATGAATGACTTCGTCCCATCCAAGCGCCTCGAACGCCCAATCGATCGCCGCACGACCAGCCTCGGTGGCGTAACCCTTGCCCTGCGCGTCCTTGTGGAAGGCCCAGCCGACCTCGGTGCCCGGCCAGCCTTCCGGCTGCCAGGGGCCGAGCTGGCCGATGCAGCGCCCGCTCGTTTTCTCGATCACCGAGAACATCGCGTAGCCCTGCAGCACCCAGGCACCCGGCATGGCGAGGAAACGGCGCCAGGCGGCCGCGCGCGGCGCGTGGCCGCCGATGAACTTCGCGGTTTCCTCATCGCCGATCATCTCGGCATAGGCGTCGAAGTCCTCGCGCTGGGGAACGCGCAGGATGAGGCGCTCGGTCTCCAGCGTCGGCCCGATCCGGATCATCGAACTCAGAACGCGTTGATGCCGGTGACCTCGCGGCCGATCACCAGCTGGTGCACCGTTTCGGTGCCCTCATAAGTGATGACGGATTCGAGGTTCAGCGCATGGCGGATCGGGGCGTATTCGGTGGTGATGCCGGCGCCGCCGAGGATGTCGCGCGCCTCGCGCGAGATGTCGATAGCCATGCGGCAATTGTTCCACTTGGCCATCGACACCTGGGCGGGCTGCATCGTGCCGGCGTCCTTCAGGCGGCCGAGCTGCAACGAAAGCAGCTGCGCCAGCGTGATGCGACGCGCCATGTCGGCGATCTTGAGCTGCACGGCCTGCGTCGCCGCGATCGGGCGATTGAACAGGATGCGGGTCTTGGCGTATTCGAGCGCGGTCGTGTAGCTGGAGATCGCCGCGCCGATCGGGCCCCAGGTGATGCCGTAGCGGGCTTGCGTCAGGCAGCCGAGCGGACCCTTCAGACCCTTCACGTTCGGCAGGCGCTGGCTGTCGGGAATGCGCACGTTGTCGAAGAACAGCGCCGACGTCACCGACGCGCGCAGGCTCATCTTCTTGTGCACTTCCTGGGCGGTGAAGCCCGGGGTGTCGGTCGGCACGATGAAGCCCTGGATCCCTTCGTCGGTCTGCGCCCAGACGATGGCGATCTGCGCGACGTTGCCGTTGGTGATCCACATCTTGGCGCCGTTGATGACCCAGTCGCCGCCGTCTTTCTTCGCGACGGTCTTCATGTTCGCCGGGTCGGAGCCGCCGTGCGGTTCGGTCAGGCCGAAGCAGCCGATCACCTCACCACGCGCCATGGCCGGCAGGTAGCGCATGCGCTGCTCTTCCGAACCGTAGGCATAGATCGGATACATGCACAGCGAACTCTGCACCGAAACGAAGCTTCGGATACCGGAATCGCCGCGCTCGAGCTCCTGGCAGATCAGGCCGTAGCTGACGCCATTCAATCCGGCGCAGCCGTATTTCTCCGGCAGGGAGGAGCCGAGCAGGCCCATCGAGGCGATCTCGGGGATCAGCTCCTTCGGGAACCGGCCCTGATCGAAACAGTCGCCGATGATCGGAATCACCTTCTCGTCGACGAAGCGGGCGACGGAGTCCTGGATCATCCGCTCCTCTTCCGAAAGCATCGAGCGGATATCGAAAAGATCAGTCGGATTCAGTGCCATGCGAGTGCCCAAGCCAAAAGGTGACGTAATCGCCCATTTTAGCCGGTCGCAGGCCGGCGCGGCACCCCGGAAACGACGCGGGGCCGGCTGCCCGGCCCCGCTGGATCCCCCGCAAGACGCCCTCAGCGGGCCGGCGACATCGCCAGGTGGTCCGCGGGAGTGACCACCACGACCCCGTTTTTCACCGCAAGACGAGGGCCGGGGTCATGATCCATGCGCAGGCTGCCGCGCTGGTCGCGGTAGCGCCAGGACACTTCATAGCCGATGACGCGGTCGCGCTGGCCGATCAGGATGCGATCGCCCGGGTCGTGCTCCAGTCGCTTGCTGACCAGCAACCCGTCGGAGCGGTACTGCACGTCGTAACCGACCGTCGTGGTCCGGGGACGGGACTCCTCGCGACAGATACGCTGCGTGGTCGCGACCATCCGGCCGCCTTCGTGGCGCCGGTCGATCTCGCGCCCGGCATAGCCTCCGCCCACGGCGCCTGCGACCGTGGCCAGCTTGCGCCCGTCGCCTTTGCCGACCTGGTTGCCGAGCAATCCGCCGACGACGGCGCCGACCAAGGCTCCATCCTTGTTGCCGAAGCGTTCGGGCGCACGCGTCTGCACGACGCGGTCCTCGCAGACTTGCTGCGTCACCTGTTCGGTGCGGGTGACCGGTCGCGTGTCGACCACATCGGCGAACACGTCTTCCTTGATCAGTATCGGCGTCGCCGACGTGACCCTAGCGTAGGGCGTGCCCACCAGTCCGCTGCGGTAAGCACCGACCGCGGCACCCGCGACCAGCACACCGCCGATGGCTACTGCCAATGCTTTGTTCATTTCCCGCTCCTGCTCGCGCGGCTCGACCGCGGTGCCTGCAGGATCGCCAGCACGGACTGAACGAAAACCAAAACCCGGGCCCACTCGCGTTCCAGGATTCAGCGAGCGTGCTAGTTTTGTTCATCCGCCTGGAGATCGTCCGATGAGCAATCCCCTGCTGGGCCCGGTCCTCGCCTTCGCGCAGCGATTGCGTTTCCCGACGTTGTTCGCGCTGGTCGCGACCATCTTCTTCGTCGATCTCCTGATTCCCGATTTCATCCCCTTTGTCGACGAATTGATGCTCGGGCTCGGCACGATCCTGCTGGCGAACCTGAAACGGCGCCGCGAACCCGAAGCGCGCCCGCCGATCGAGGGCGAAGCCAACAAACCCTGAGCCTATGGCCGTCCTGTTCGACAGCCATTGCCATCTCGACGCCGAAGAATTCGACGGCGATCGCGCCGATGTGATCGCGCGCGCGCGCGCCGCGGGCGTGACCCGACAACTCCTGCCGGCCGTCGAATTCGCGACCTGGCCCAAGCTGCGCGATATCTGCCGGATAGAACCCGGTCTGTCGCCGGCTTATGGTTTGCACCCGATGTATCTCTCGCGGCATCTCCCGTCGCACTTGGAAGCGCTTCCGGAATGGATCGAACGTGAGCGACCCTGCGCGGTCGGCGAGTTCGGGCTGGATTTTTTCGTCGATGGGCTCGACGCGGAAACGCAGCGCCTTTACTTCCTGCGTCAGCTGGAGATCGCTCGCGAGTTCGACCTGCCGGTCGTGCTGCACGCACGGCGCGCGGTCGAAGAAGTCATCGCCAGCCTGCGCCGCATCGGCGGTTTGCGTGGCGTCGTGCACAGCTATTCGGGTAGCGAGGAACAGGCGCGGCAGCTGTTCGGGCTGGGCTTCTCGATCGGCATCGGCGGGCCGCTGACCTACGACCGTGCCCAGCGCCTGCATCGCATCGTCGCCTCCATGCCGCTGGAATTCCTGCTGCTCGAAACCGATTCGCCAGATCAGCCCGGCAGCGCGCAGCGCGGCCAGCGCAACGAACCGGCCCATCTGGCGGAAGTACTGGCGAAAGCGGCGCAACTGCGTGGCGCCAGCGAAGAGTCGGTGGCGGAGGCCACGGCCCTCAACGCGGAACGGTTGTTCGGCCGCCTGGGCGCTTGATCGAAACGCGAGCCGCTACGCGGTCGCGCGCTTTTCGGCTTTCAGCAGCAGTTGCAGGGCCCGGGCGACGGCGGCGAAAGCGAAGGCACCCGTCACGTGCGTCGCGGCGCCCAGGCCGGCGCCGCAATCCAGTTTCAGCGCCGCATCCGGCCCCAGCGATGGTCGTGTTCCGCAAACGGAGCCATCGGCCTGCGGATACTGCACGTTCTCCAGCGAATACACCGCCGTAACGCCGAAGTAGCGATCCTTGTTCTTGGGAAAATTGAACTCGGCCCGCAGCTTCTTGCGGATCAGGGCCAACAAGGCATCGTGTTCGGTGCGCGACAGGTCGCGCAGGCGGATCTGCGTCGGATCCGTCCGCCCGCCGGCCGATCCCACCACGACTACTGGCAGTTTTCGCCGACGACACCAGGCGATCAACTCGACCTTGCTGCGGAAACTGTCGCAGGCATCGAGCACGAGGTCGTAACCCTGATCCAACAACTCGGACAGATTGGACGGTGTCAGGAAGCTGGCGATCGCCCTGACCTCGATCGCGGGATTGATCGCGCGGCAACGCTCGGCCAATACCTCCGCCTTGCCCCGACCGAACTGGCCATCCAGCGCATGCAACTGTCGATTGGTATTCGATACGCAGACTTCGTCCGCATCGATCAGAGTCAGGCGACCGACGCCGCTGCGGGCCAATGCCTCCACCGCCCAGGAACCGACGCCGCCTAGTCCGACGACGCAGACATGCCGCCCCGCCAGGTGCGTTGCGCTGCCCAGGCCGTACAGTCGGTCGATGCCGCTGAAGCGCGGGTCTGGTCGGGTCGTCGTCATCGAACGATTTTACGCCACCACGCCCTCGTCACGGCGGTGAATGCCTGCCGAACGCCGCCCGCATGGGTCGGTACCCGTTCAGGCGGATTCCTCTAACGTCGGCCCTGGTTTCGACAAGGAGTGAGCCAATGTCCACCCATAATCTGCGTTCCCGAATCCTGCTTGCGGCCGTGCTGGCGGCCACGCTCGGCGCTTGCGCCAGCAGCCCCTCCTCCTCCAGCTACGGGAGTTCGCCCGCCCCAGCGGTGAATCGCTGCTACGAGTGCGGCACGGTCGAGCGGATCGAGGTGCTGGAAGTGACCGGCCAATCCAGCGGCGGCGGTGCCGTGCTGGGCGGCATCGTCGGCGGCGTGCTCGGCAACCAAGTCGGCAAGGGCGACGGCAAGAAGGCCGCGACGGTCGCCGGCGTGGTCGGCGGCGCGGTGGCGGGCAACGCGATCGAAAAGCGCACGGTGAAACACGATTACCGCATCACGGTGCGCATGGACGACGGCCGGCGCGTGACGGTCACGCAACCGACGATCTCTTCGAACCTGCGCGAAGGTTCGGTGGTGCGCATAGACAACGGCCGCGCGGTACTGATGCGCTGACCCGCCTTCTGCCTTCCCGGACAGCCGTGCTAAGGTCGCGGCTGTCTTCGGGAGGCATCCATGCGTTCCTTGATCCTGCTGCTGGTCGGCCTCATCGTCGGTGCCGTGGGCACCGCCATCCTGATCAATTCCCTCAACCGCGGCACGGCCTATCCGCAGGGCGTGATGGCGGTGTTGGGCGCGCAGATGGGCGCGCTCGACCAGAGCATCAAGCAGAACCGGTGCGCGCCGACGGACATCATCCCGCGGCTGCAGACCCTGCGTTACGTGTCGAACGATATCGAACCCGCGTTCGCCGACCGCATCAGCGATGCGCAGTTCGGGCGCTACGCCGGCGAGCTACGCGCGGCGGCCGATGCTTCGCTGATGTCGCCGCCCGGCAACTGTCCTGCCGCTGCGGCGATGCTGAGCAAGCTCAAGCAGTCCTGCGAAAACTGCCACCGCGACTTCCGCGGCTAGGCCAGGCGCAGACGCAGCCATCGGACCGCCGCGTCGGCGACGGCGTCGGGCTGTCGCATCCAGCGAAAATGATCGGCGCGCGCACTCAGGGCTGCTTCGTCCAGGCATAAGGACTCGTGGTTCGTCGACCCGATGCGCCCGAGCAGGTCCGACATCGAAATCTCCGGCACCAGCCAATCCTCGCTGAAACGAATCCCCAAGGCGGGTTGTTGCAGGCTGCGGAGCTGCGCATCGATCCCGGGCGTCGCCGCCAGTTGGCGGTATTGTCCCGACACGACCGTACTCGCCCAATCGCGCATCACCTGTCCCGCTTCGTGCCCCGCCCAGTTCAGGCGATTGCCGGGAAACGAACCGAGGATTCGCGTCAGCGGACGCAAGGCGTGCGCGAACAGGCGGACGCCCAAGGCCTGCGCACCGGGGAAATACCGCGCCGCGGGCACGCCAGTCGCGATCAGCAGCAAGGCATCGGCCTGATGGGGCTGCATTGCCAGCGACAGGGCCGCAAGCTGTCCGCCCAGACTGTGGCCGCCAAGGACCCAGCGGTCGCCCGGCAGATGCTGTCTGGCCGTCGCGATCGTGAGGGGAATGTCGAGTTCCAGCAGTTCGCGATAGCCCCAGTCGCGGCGCCGCGCCGGACGCCAGGAACTGCTCCCGGTACCACGCCACTCGTGCACGGCGACATTGAGCCCGCGGCCCTGCAGGGACGCGGCAAAGGCATCGTACTTCGCCGCCGGCACACCCAGCGCCGGCAACCAGACGAGTGTCGAAGCGCCGGTGCCCGCCCGCCACAAACGGATACTGCAGGCATGCCCGTCGGGGCTGCGGGTTTCGACCACGTCCGGGCTGTCGCTCATGCCTTCCTTCCGGCGAAAACAGCCGCCATTAGAACCGATCCCGCCACTCCATGAACGGGCGAGATCCGCCCGGAACAATGCCTCACCCGCCGTCGAGGCATTGACCTACACGGACTTGCGGCTTCGCAACATGCCAAGCCCGTCACACTGCGCTAAGGTCGAATCGTCCGCCGCAACGGACTTTCCTTCCACTTTTTCCGGGGATCTGCATGTCGAAACTTGCTCGCAACCTTCTGGTGACCACGGCCCTGGTCGCCGCCACTGGCGCCGCGTTCGCCGCCCGCACGGGCAATGGCCCGCAGGCCAATGCCGCCAACCCGCTGCGCATCAGCATGCTGGCGGACAGCAACAGCTCGCAGGCGTTCATGGGCACCGTGCAGTTCCGCATCACCAACAACAGCGACGACATCGTCAAGATCCCGTCCTGGCTGCTGCCCAGCAACGAGGCCACCGGCAAGCTCTTCGACGTCAGCCGCGGCGGCAAGCAGGTCGACTACCTCGGCCCGATGATCAAGCGTCCGGCGCCGACGGAAGCCGACCTGGTCACCTTCCAGCCGCATGAAACCAAGATCGTCAGCGTCGACCTGAGCCGAGCCTACGACCTGAGCGCCGGCGGCGATTACACGGTGCGCTTCCGCAGCACCCTGCAGGGCGCCTTCAACGGCAAGGGCCAGCGCATCGCCGCGGCCGATGGCCGCCTGCTGAACTTCGAATCGGTACCGCTCAAGCTTTGGGTGGACAGCAACAATCCGCTGCTTTCGCTACAGCCCGAAGCCGCCGTCAAGCCGGCCGCGACCTCGGTGGTCAACGGCGTGACTTACGTCGGTTGCACCACGGCTCGCATCAATACGGCCGGCACGGCGGTCGTCGAGGCCCGCAAGTATTCCGAGAACTCGAAGTTGTACCTGAATGCCGGCACGCAGGGCCCGCGCTACACCACCTGGTTCGGCGCGTACACCAGCAGCCGTTACACCACCGTGCGCTCTCACTTCTCCAGTATCGATACCGCCATGGACCAAACCGGCGGCAAGATCAAGATCAACTGCGGTTGCAACCAGAACTACTACGCCTACGTCTATCCGACCAAGCCCTACGAGATCTTCGTCTGCAAGGCCTTCTGGAGCGCGCCGACCACCGGCACCGATTCGAAGGCCGGCACCCTGATCCATGAAATGAGCCACTTCAACGTCGTCGCCGGCACGGACGATCACGTCTACGGCCAGTCGGGCGCCAAGAACCTGGCGATCACCAACCCGAACAACGCCGTCGACAATGCCGACAACCACGAGTACTTCGCGGAAAACACGCCGTTCCAGAACTGAGCGACAAACCGCTGCACGAAACGGCCCGCTTCGGCGGGCCGTTTCCTTTCCGGCGCTTGCATCCGGACGCATCGCCGCTACATTGCAGGGATGGAAACTTCGACTGTGCTGTACGTGCTTTCCGCCCTCCTGATCCTGGTGGGCCTCGCCGGTACCGTCCTGCCGGCCTTACCCGGCTTGCCGCTGATGTTCGCCGGCATGCTGTTGGCGGCCTGGGTCGGCGATTTCCGCGAGATCGGTGTCTGGATCATCGTCGCGCTAGGCGTGTTGACGGCCGTATCCATCGCGGTCGACCTGCTCGCCACCCTGCTCGGCGCCAAACGCGTCGGCGCCTCTCGTTGGGCCATGGTCGGCGCCGCCATCGGCACGTTCGCCGGTCTGTTCTTCGGGATTCCCGGGCTTCTGGCAGGACCTTTCATCGGCGCGGTCGCTGGCGAAATGATCAGCGGCAAGGAACTGCGCGACGCTTCCCGTACCGGGTTCGCGACTTGGCTGGGATTGGCGATCGGCGCAGCGCTGAAGCTGGCGCTCGCTTTCGCGATGCTGGCGATCTTCCTGGTGGCGTTCTACGTCGACTGATTCGGGCTATTGCTGCAACTCGCGCAGGGTCACCGAGGGCGGCGCCGACAGCACGCGTCGCGTCGCCAACATGCCGGCCACAACCGCCGCGAGCATTCCGACACCGGCGCTGATCAGCGCGGATCGCCAGTCAGCCGTCCAGGGCAGATCGAAAACCTGTTGCGCCACCACGCCGGCCAATACCGTGGCGGCGATCGCCGCCGTGGCGCCCGCCAGCAGGCCGATCGCGGCGAACTCAGTGGCCTGCGCCAGCATCAACTGCCGCCTCGACCCGCCGAGCACGCGCATGACCGCCGTTTCGAGCAGGCGTTCGTCCTGCGAGGCGCTGACGGTCGCCAGCAATACCAGCACGCCGGCGATCAGGGAAAAATAGAACACCGCCTCCACCACCGTCGTGACCTGCTGTACGGTCCTGCGCACCTGGTCGAGCACGGCGTCGATATCCACCACCGTCAGGTTCGGGAAGGCGGAGACCAGTCGATTGGTGAACTGCGGTTCGCTCTTCGGCACATGGATCCCGCCGATGTAGCTGGCCGGATAGCCATCCATCGAACCGGGTGAAGCGATGACGAAGAAGTTTGGCTGGAAGCTTTCCCACTCGACCTTGCGCAGGTTGCTGATGCGGGCTTCGAAACGCTGACCGGCGATGTCGAATGCGACGCGATCGCCGACCCGCCAGCCCAGCGAGGCGGCGAAGTCCTGCTCGACCGAAACCTCCGGCTCGCGCGCCCCCGTCGTCGGCCAGAACTTCCCTTCGACGACTTCGTTGTCCTTGCGCAACCTGTCGGCGACGCTGAGGTTGAACTCGCGATCCGCCCTGCGGCGCGTGCGCTCGTCCTTGCCCGCGTAGTCTTCGCCAGTGACGGGCTTTCCGTTCACTTCGACCAGTCGGCCACGAATCATCGGATACAACTGCGGCGACCGAATCCCTGCCCCGATCAGGTGCCGCTTCACGTCATCGAGCTGATCGGACTGAACGTTGACGAGAAAACGGTTCGGCGCGTTCTCGGGCAGCGATTGTTGCCAGCGCGACAGCAGGTCGGTGCGTACGAAGGTCAACAACAGCAAGACCATCAGGCCAAGACCGAGTGAAGATATCTGCGCGACGCTCGACGCCATGCGGCGGCTGAGATTGGCCAGGCCGTAGCGCCAGGGGCCGCGCATGCGCTTGCGCAGACGACGAAGCAGGAGGATCAGCGCGAATGCCAGCACGCCAAGCACCGCCAGCGTCCCGACGATGCCGGCGAGCACCGCGCTCGCCAGCGCCGGCGAACCCGCCTTCCACCATAACAAGGCGCCCAATCCGGAAAGCGCCAGCAAAGCGACGGCCCACGCGCTGGGTTCGGCGAAATCCACATCGCGCCGCAAGACACGCAAGGCCGGAACGCGGCGCAGGGCGAGCACCGGCGGCGCTCCGAAAGCCAGCAGCACCGTCATGCCGACACCCAGGCCGGCGGCCATCGGCTGCCAGCCGGCGGCGGGAATCGCCACGCCGAGAAATTTCGACAACCAGGCCGCCACGGCCGCCTGCAGCCCGTAAGCGAACAGCAATCCGATGGCGCTGCCCATCACTCCCAGCATCAGCAGTTCGCCGACATGGATACCCGCGAGCGTGCGTTGGCTCGCGCCCAGGCAACGCATCACCGCGCTGCCGGCCAGGTGGCGCGCGCTATGGCGACGTGCCGCCATCGCGACGGCGATCGCCGCCAATACGACGGCCACCAGCGCAGCCAGGCCGAGAAAACGGCCTGCCCGATCCAGGGCGGAACGAATCTCGGGACGCGCATCCGCAGCCGTTTCCAACCGCTGTCCGCGACCAAGCTTCGACTTGGCTTCCGCGACGAATCCGTCCACCGCTGCGGCATCGCCCGCCACCACGAGGCGATAGGCGATGCGGCTGCCGGGCTGCTCCAGGCCCGTCGCCGGCAAATCCGTCAGATTGATGAAAACTTTCGGCCCGTTGCTGAAATAGTCCAGTGCTGCGTCCGGTTCCTGCACGACGAGCGCGGCCAGCCTGAACTCGGCACTGCCCAGGAGCACCGTGTCGCCGACGCGTGCGCCGAGCGTGTCCGCGCCGCTGCGCGTCATCCAGGCGCTGCCCGGCGACGGAACGGCCCTGGCGACGCGATCGGCCTCGCCCTCCCGCAGGACGAACTCACCGCGCAGGGGAAATCCTTCGCTGATCGCCCGCACTTCGCCCAGACGCAAATCGTCGCCGACGCGCACCATGCTGTTGAAGGAGCGTGTCTGCGCCTGGCGCAAGCCGCGTTCCTTCGCCATCTCGAACCACTGCGGCGAAATCGCTTGATCGCCACGCAGCACCGCATCGCCGCCGAGCAGACGATTGGCCTCGATGGCCAGCGCGCGTTCGGCACGGTCGGTCAGCAGCCCGACCGCCGTCACCGCCATCACGGCAAGCACGAGCGCCGCCAGCAGGATGCGGATTTCGCCCGCCGCCAGGTCGCGTCGCAGCTGGCGCCAGGCCAGCGCGAGCGTCCTCATGCATCCACCAGGCGGCCCGCGGCCAGGCGCAGGATTCGGTTGCAACGCGCTGCAAGGCGCTCGTCGTGCGTTACCAGGATCAGGGTCGTGCCCCGCTGGGCGTTCAGGTCGAACAATTGTTCGACGATGCTTCGGCCGGTGGCCGTATCCAGGTTGCCGGTGGGCTCGTCGGCGAATAACAGCGCCGGCCGCGTCACGAATGCGCGCGCGATCGCCACGCGTTGCTGCTCGCCGCCGGACAATTGCCGCGGGTAGTGATCGAGTCGTTCGCCCAGGCCCACTTTCGCGAGAATGTCGCGCGCCGGCGACGCGGCGTCGCGTTCGCCACGCAATTCCAACGGAAGCATCACGTTCTCGAGCGCGGTCAAGGCGGGCAGCAGCTGGAAGTTCTGGAAGACGAATCCGACTTTCTCGCCGCGCACCCGCGCCCGGCCGTCTTCGTCCAGCGCCGAAAGCTCGGTGCCATCGAGCGTCACCGAACCCGAGCTGGGTACGTCCAGGCCCGCCAGCAGCGACAGCAGGGTACTCTTGCCCGAACCCGAGGCCCCGACCACGGCGACCGCCTCGCCCGCGGCAATGCTGAAACTCACGTCGTGAAGGATGGTCAACTCGTGGTCGGGCAGGCGCACGCGCTTGCCGATGCCCTTGACGTCCAGGGCAGGACAGGCCGCCTGGCTTGAAACCGCGTTCGACGCCGCCACCGTTGAGTTCATGCGCTCAGGAATCCGGACTATGAAATCGCTACATGGAGTGTCGCATCATCGAATTCAACGGCAGGTAACGCGGTGCCTCCTGGCCCTGCTCCTGCTGTGCCTGTCCTGTGGACCGGTGTTCGCCGCGCAGGTCCGCACCGTCCTGGTGCTCGGGGATTCCCTGTCGGCCGCCTACGGCCTCAGCGCCCCGCAAGGCTGGGTCGCCCTGACCGCGCAACGCATGAAGACCAGCCACCCAGGCTGGCGCGTGGTCAACGCCAGCATCAGCGGCGAAACGACCGCCGGCGGCGCGGCTCGCATCGATCGCGAGCTGACGCGCGTCAAGCCTTCGGTCGTCGTGATCGAACTCGGCGCCAACGATGGGCTTCGCGGGCTGTCTCTGGCCCAGTCCCGGGCGAATCTCGATCGCATGCTGCGCGCCGCGAGCATGGCCAAGGCACGGGTGCTGCTGATCGGCATGCGCCTTCCGCCGAACTACGGGCCGGAGTACACGCAGGGATTCGAGCGCATGTTCGTCGAACTGGCCAAGAAGCATCAGGCCAGTCTGCTGCCCTTCCTGCTCGAGCCCATCGCGGCCGATCGCAACGCGTTCCAGGCCGACAACCTGCATCCGGTCGCCGCGGCCCAACCGAAATTGCGCGATCATGTCTGGAAACCCCTGGCGCCGCTGCTGCGCTGAACGGAGGCTCGAGATGAAGCACGGCCTGAACGCTTTCGCCATCTTCTTGCTGGTCGGTTGCAGTGCCGGCGATCCACAAGCCGCCGATGCTGGCCTCCATCCCGGCAAAAGGGATTCCGGCATCGAACGCTACGCCAGCGAACATGGAAAAGTCAGCGTCGAAACCATCGCGCACGGCCTCGAACATCCCTGGGGCTTGGCTTTCCTGCCGGACGGACGGATGCTGGTCACCGAGCGCCCGGGGCGATTGCGCATCGTCGGCGCCGATGGCGAGGTATCCGCGCCGCTGACCGGACTTCCGGACATCGCCGATGCCGGCCAGGGCGGTTTGCTGGATGTCGCTCTCGACCCGGCCTTCGCGACGAACCGACTCGTGTATCTGAGTTTCAGCGAGCCGGGCGAAGGAGGTGCGGGAACTTCGGTTTTTCGCGGGCGGCTCGGCGAACGCGGACTCGAATCCGGTGAGATCGTCTTCCGCCAGGAACCCAAGCTCGAGGGCGCCAAACACTTCGGTTCGCGCCTGGTATTCGATCGCGCCGGCCATCTGTACATCACCGTAGGCGACCGGATGAACTGGCCGAACGTGCAGCGCCTCGATCGCGGCCAGGGAAAGATCTTCCGCATCTGGCCGGACGGTCGCATACCCGACGACAACCCGTTCGTTGGCCAGAACGACGTCAACCCTGCGATCTGGTCGTTCGGGCATCGCAATTCGCAGGGCGCCGCGCTCAATCCGTTCAGCGGCGAACTCTGGCAGACCGAGCATGGTGCCCGCGGCGGCGATGAACTGAACATCCCGCGCGCCGGACGCAACTACGGCTGGCCGATCATCACGCTTGGCGTGAACTACAACGGCGATCCGATAGGCTCGGGAAAATCGGAGATGCCGGGCATGGAACAGCCGATCCATTATTGGACGCCGTCGATTGCGCCGAGCGGATTGGCTTTCTACACCTCCGATCGTTTCCCGGCGTGGAAAGGAAACCTGTTCGTCGGTGCCCTCGCCCACCACAAGCTGGTCAGGCTGTCGATCGATGGCGATCGCGTCGTCGGCCAGGAAATCCTGCTCGAGGATATGGGGCGCCGTATCCGCGACGTGCGCCAGGGGCCGGACGGCTATCTGTACCTGCTGACGGATGAAGACGACGGCAGGGTACTCAAGGTAGGTCTGGCGCCCTGATCAGGCGCCGGCCCAGCGCCGGATCGAGTCGAACTCGTGCATGTGGATGCCCGGCTCCGTTTCATCGCAGAGCCGTACGATCGCACGTGCGACGACCTCCGCTTCGATCGCGCGATAACGGCGAAGTTTCCTGCCGATCATCAGCGGATTGACCCACGGTGCCAGCCTGCGGGCCGCCGCTTCGCCGCTGCGACGCTCCTGCCGATCGCCCATCAACAGACCGGGTCGCAGGATGTCCAGGCGTTCGAATCCACCGCGTTCGAACTCGTCCTCGACCTCGCCCTTGACGCGCAGGTAGAAGTTTCCCGACTGCCGGCTGGCGCCGACCGAAGAAACGAGGATGGCTCTGCGCGCACCGAGATCCCTCGCAATGCCCGCCAGGCGAAGCACGAGTTCGCGATCGACGGCGATGAACGCTTCGCGCGACCCGGCCGTCTTCAGCGTGGTGCCTAGGCAACTGATGAAGGTGTCGAGCGGCTCGCCTTCGAGCAGCGTCGCGAGTTCTTCGCGCAAGCGCGTCGATCCGTCGCTTTCGTCGAGCGAACCTATACGAATGCGCAGTCGCGGGTCGCTGCGCGGCAAGGCCCGACGCGCCGGCACCAGCAACCGCCCCTGCCAGGCCGCATCGCCCAGCAGGCGATCGACGACCTCTCCACCGATCAGACCGGTCGCGCCGGCCAATAGCAAGCGCAGCGTCTTCGGCATCGAATCAGGTCCAGTCGCTCAGGCCCTCGCGGGCATAGACTTCCTTGAATGCCGGTCGCGATTTCATCGTCGCCGCATGCTTCGCCAGGGTCGGCCACGCGTGCGCCGGTTTCGGCATGTTGCGCGACCAGCGCATCAGCATCGTCAGCATGAAATCGGCGGCGCTGAGTTTCTCGCCCAGCAGGAAGGGGCCATTGGCGCTCAGATGCGCTTCGACCTGCTCCCAGCCTTTCTCGATGCGCTCCCTCGCCCTCGCCTTGACCGCATCCACATGCTCCGCACCCATGACCTCGTCGGCATAGAACCAAGCGCGATACGCCGGCTGCAGGGTATTGGCCATGAAGACGAACCACTGGTAATAGGCCGCGCGCTCGGGCGAACCGAGCGCCGGCGCCAGACCGGCGGCCGGATATGCGTCGGCAAGATGCATCGTGATGGCGGCCGATTCCAGCAGCGGCTTGCCGTCGATCACCAAGGCCGGCACGACACCGGCCGGATTGATCGCGAGGTACTCAGGCGCCTTGTGTTCGCGCTTGTCGAAATCCAGCCGCCGCAACGCGTGCGGGATATCCAGTTCGATCAGCAGCCAGTGCACGACGAGGCTGGCGGTGCTGGGCGAGTAATACAGTTCGATCATGGAGGGCTCCCGAAAGCGGGCAGCATAACGGCCCCGCCACGAAAAAGCCCCGGGCCTTTCGGCACGGGGCTTTCCGTCGGCCGACAGGGCCGCGAGGCTTACATCGGCTGGACTTCGTCCGCCTGCATGCCCTTCTGGCCCTGGACCAGCTTGAAGCTGACCTTCTGGCCTTCCTTCAGCGTCTTGAACCCGGTGCCCTGGATGGAGCGGAAGTGCACGAACACATCCTCACCATTGTCGCGGCTGATGAAGCCGAAGCCCTTGGCATCGTTGAACCACTTGACGGTACCCATCTGACGATCCGACATGACGTTTTTCCTTGAAACGGCCCATTGGAAAGCCCGCCGAAACGCGTGGCGGACGACTGGGTTGCAAGGAAGAAACGGGTGCAAGATGTAGCGGATCGATGGATCTACCGCATCAGGCCACGATTCATTGTGACCTACGCAAACACAGTCGAGCCGAAACATACCGGCTTTTTCGCCACGATGCGATAGCCCCGCCGACGCTTCGTCGTCATTCGACGGTGACGGGAATCCTGCCGATGCGCGCCTGCCATTCCTTCGGGCCGGTCTGGTGCACCGATGTCCCGGCGCTGTCCACCGCCACGGTCACGGGCATGTCCTTCACGGTGAATTCGTAGATCGCCTCCATGCCCAGGTCGGCGAAGCCGACCACGCGCGAGCCCTTGATCGCCTTCGACACCAGATAGGCGGCACCGCCGACCGCCATCAGATAGACGGAGCGATGCTTGCGGATCGCCTCGATCGCCACCGGTCCACGTTCGGCCTTGCCCACCATGCCGAGCAGGCCGGTCTGGGCCAGGACCTGCTCGGTGAACTTGTCCATGCGCGTGGCGGTCGTCGGCCCGGCCGGCCCCACCACTTCGTCGCGCACCGGATCAACGGGCCCGACGTAGTAGATGAAGCGGCCGCGGAAATCCACCGGCAACGGTTCGCCCTTGTTGAGCATGTCGACGATGCGCTTGTGCGCGGCGTCGCGCCCGGTCAGCAACTTGCCGTTGAGCAGCAGCACCTCGCCCGGTTTCCAGCTTGCGACGTCTTCCGGCGTGATCGCATCGAGGTCCACGCGGCGCCCCTTCGAGGCGTCGTAGGTCAAGGTCGGCCAATCCTCCAGCGACGGCGGGTCGAGCATCACCGGGCCGCCGCCGTCGAGCGTGAAATGCACATGCCGGGTCGCGGCGCAATTGGGGATCATCGCCACCGGCAGGTTGGCCGCATGCGTTGGATAGTCCTTGACCTTGATGTCGAGCACCGTCGTCAGGCCGCCGAGACCCTGGGCGCCGATGCCGAGCGCATTGACCTTGTCGTACAACTCCAGCCGCAACTCCTCGGCACGATTGGAAGCGCCGCGCGCCTGCAGCTCGGTGATGTCGATGGGTTCCATCAGCGCTTCCTTGGCCAGCAGCATGGCCTTTTCGGCGGTGCCGCCGATGCCGATGCCGAGCATGCCCGGCGGACACCAGCCTGCGCCCATGGTCGGCACCGTCTTGAGCACCCAGTCGACGATGGAGTCGGAAGGATTGAGCATGGCGAACTTGCTCTTGGCTTCCGAGCCGCCGCCTTTCGCGGCGACGATCACATCGACCTCGCCGCCCGGCACGATCTTCATGTTGACGACCGCCGGGGTGTTGTCCTTCGTATTGGCCCGCTTGCCGGCGGGATCGGCCAGGACCGAAGCCCGCAACTTGTTGTCCGGATGGTTGTAGGCGCGACGCACGCCCTCGTTGACCATGTCTTCGAGGCTCATCGTGGCATCGTCCCAGCGCACGTCCATGCCGACGTCGAGGAATACGGTGACGATGCCGGTGTCCTGGCAGATCGGCCGATGGCCTTCGGCGCACATGCGCGAATTGATCAGGATCTGCGCGATGGCATCGCGGGCCGCCGGAGACTCCTCGCGCTCGTAGGCGGCGGCGAGGTTCTTGATGTAGTCGACCGGGTGGTAGTAGCTGATGTACTGCAGCGCGTCGGCGACGGACTGGATCAGGTCTTCCTGCTTGATGCTGGCCATGGCGGGAGTCGCGGGTGAAAAGGCGATTTTAGCGCATGCCGACCGCCAGGCTCGCAGCGCCTATTCCAGCTCGCTCCAGCGCGCATAGGCGGCCTCCAGCTCGGCCTGCATCGCCGCCAGCGACTGGTTGACGGCAGCGACCTCCGCCTGCGGCTGCCTATAGAAGGCCGGCTCGTTCATGCGGGCCGCCAACGCCGATATGTCCGCCTCCAGCGTTTCGATCCGACCCGGCAATTGTTCCAGCTCGCGCTGCTCCTTGAAGCCGAGCTTGCGCTTCGCCGCTGGCGTCGCCGCGGCAGGCGGGGATGCCTTCCGCGGTTCGGCGACCACGGCCGGTTTGGGCGCTGGCGCAATACGCCCGGCCGGCCGCTGCCGCAACCAGTCGCTATAGCCCCCGACGTACTCGCGCACGCGACCTTCGCCTTCCATCACCAGCGAACTGGTGACGACATTGTCGAGGAAGGCACGATCGTGCGAGACCAGGATCAGCGTCCCGGCGTAGTCGGCCAGCAGCTCCTCGAGCAGCTCCAGCGTCTCGACATCGAGATCGTTGGTCGGTTCGTCCATCACCAGGACATTGGACGGACGGGCGAAAAGCTTGGCCAATAGCAGACGATTGCGTTCGCCGCCCGACAGTCGCGAGATCGGCGCCCGGGCGCGATCGGGCGAAAAGAGAAAGTCCTGCAGGTAGGCCAGCGCGTGTTTGCGGCCACCGTTGATTTCGATGAACTCGCGACCCTCGGCGACGTTGTCCAGGGCATTCCAGTCTTCGCGCAAGGCGCCGCGCAGCTGGTCGAAGAAGGCGATCTCCAGGTTGCTTCCGCGCAGGATCTCTCCGCGCTGCGGCTGCAACTCGCCCAGCAGCAGCTTGAGCACCGTGGTCTTGCCCGAACCATTGGCGCCGATGAGGCCGACTTTGTCGCCACGCTGGATCAAGGTGTCGAGGTCGCGCACCAGCACGCGATCCCCGTAGGCGAAACCGACGTTCCGGGCCTCGAAGACCCGTTTGCCGGAACGTTCCGCAGCGGCGGCGGCCAGCTTGACCTGTCCGGCCTGTTCGCGCCGTTCGGCCCGTTCGCGGCGCATGGCCTTGAGGGCCGTCACCCGACCCTCGTTGCGGGTGCGGCGCGCCTTGATGCCCTGCCGGATCCAGACCTCTTCCTGCGCCAACTTGCGATCGAACAATGCGTTGGCCTGGGCTTCGGCGTGCAGGCGTTCCTCGCGGCGCCGCAAGTAGTTTTCGTAGTCGCCAGGCCAACTGGTCACGCGACCGCGATCGATCTCGACGATGCGGGTCGCGAGGCGCTGCAGGAATTCGCGATCATGGGTGACGAAGACGATGCCGCCGGCGAAATCCTGCAGGAAGGACTCGAGCCAGGCGATCGATTCGATATCGAGGTGATTGGTCGGCTCGTCGAGCAGCAGCAGGCCCGGCATCGTCACCAGAGCCTGGGCCAGGAGCACCCTGCGCTTCATGCCGCCCGAGAGCTCGGCGAACGCCGCGTCCGCCGGTAGTTCCAGCCGGGCGATCACCTGCTCGACGCGTTGCTCGATCCGCCAACCCTGCTCGGCTTCGATCTGCGCCTGCAGGCGTCCAAGCGCATCCATGTCGATGGCGTCGCCGTCGTGCAGCATGTGGTGGTAGCGCGCGAGCTTTTCGCCCAATGCACCCAAGCCATGCGAAACGACATCGAAAACGCTGCCTTCGAGAGCCTGCGGCACTTCCTGCGCCAGTCCGGCGATGCGCGTCTCGTAGCGACGTATCTCGCCATCGTCGGGCTTGTTCTCGCCCGCCATCAGGCGCAACAGGCTCGACTTGCCGGCGCCATTGCGGCCGACGATGCAGACCCGCTCGCCGGCCTCGACGCTCAGATCGACCTGTTCAAGCAGGCGCGGGCCGCCGACGCCGTAGTCGACGCGCTGGAATGTCAGTAGGGGCATGCCGGCATTTTAGCGCCCGGCGACCCTCAATGGCTGAAGCGCAACCAGCGAACGGCGTAGCTTTCGTCGGAAAAAACCATCAGGTCGAGGCCGAATTCGACCCCGAGCAGGCTGCCTCGCTCATTGGTCTGCAGTGAAGCGCGCATCGGCACGAAAGCCACGGTCACGTTCTGGAAGCCCATCCCGACCATGTCGGCGAACAATGCCTGGAACTCGGCGTCGGTGACTTCACAGGGCTCGAGGTCTTCGATCACCAGCATCTTGCGCACGCCGCGGCGGCGGCACTCGTCGCCGAGCAGGGTCCAGTAGGCCAGCGACAGCGCAGGCGAGTCCTGCCCCTCCGAGACCTGGGCCCGCAGGTAACCGGGTTGATCCTCGATTTCCAGACGGAAGCCGGGCTCCCGATAGACGACCTTTTCCATGTCGATCCCTTCGCGCCACCGGCAGGCAGCATCGGTTTTTTGCCTCCGCCGGTCAATCGCAGACCCCGCAGTCGTGACGCAAGTCCGGGTTTCGCATCCGCGCATGCACTCTTTTCACGGAGGTTCTAGACTTCCCGCATGGAACGTCGCAGCGAGCGCCTTTTGCAACGTGGCATCGCCCACTATCGCGTGGGCGAGCTCGGGGCAGCGCAGGCCTGTTTCGATGCGGTGCTCGCCCGCGAGCCGGGCAACGGCCCAGCGAGGTTCCGGCTCTCGATCCTCGCCGAGAAGCGCGGCCGCCATGCCGAGGCCCTGGCGCTCATCCAGCAGGTCGCTCGCGACGAACAGCCCCGCCAGGAGGTGTTCTGCCAATTGGCGCGAACGCAATTGGCGAACGGCCTGGTGCACGAAGCCCGCGAGAGCGTCGACCGGGCACTGGCGTTTCCGCTCGACAAACCCGCCCTGCTCGACTCGCTCGGCATCGTGCTCAGCCAGCTCGGCGAACCGGTGCGCGCCCTGAAACTGTTCGAACAGGCGATCGCGATCAGCCCGGGACGCTCCTTCCTGCACTACAACTGTGCGCTGGCGTTGCGCGCGCTCGACCGCAACGCCGATGCGGAGAAGCATCTGGAAACCTGCCTGCAACTGCAGCCCCGGCATGCCAAGGCGCACCTGGCCCTGGCCGAGCTGCGCGTGCAGAACGCCGCCTACGATCACGTGGAGCGCCTGCGGCAACGCTGGCTTTCGCGTGCCGTCGAAGAAGGCGGCGAGGAGTTCGTTGCGTTGGCCCTGTATCGCGAACTCGACGACCTGGGGCGCCACGGCGAAGCCTGGGACATGCTGCAGCAGGCGATGAACCTGCGCGCAGCGCGAACGAACGCCGGCGTATCCCCCGGACTTTGGGATCTGATCCAGAACGAGCCGACCGACAGCAACCAGGACGAAAACGGTCAGGCGCGGCTGCCGGCACCCGTCTTCATCGTCGGACTGCCGCGATCCGGCGTCGAGCTGCTGGCCAGGCGACTGGCTCAACACAACGAGGTCGTGCGCGCCGTCGCGCAATCCTCCTTCGCTCGCGAAATGGCGCGTGCCGCGGGTGGCGATCCCCGCCCCGTGCTGGACCGGACGCTGCTCGAGTCTTCTCCGGCGGCGTCGGACGCCGCGATCGCCGAGCGCATGCGCTCCGTTGCCGCCAAGACCGGCGGTGCCGTCTGGCTACACGCCCAACCGCTCGACTTCCTGTTGATCGGGCGCATCGCCCGCGCGATGCCGGAAGCCCGTTTCCTGCACATGCAGCGCGACGCGCGCGACGTGCTACTGGCTCAGCTCGCCCAGCCCAGCCCCTGGCCCAGCGGCAGCGAAGCCGCACCTCCGTTGCAGGACGCCGAGGCCCTGGCGGACTATTGCCTGCGTTATCGCCAGCTGATGCAGCATTGGCACGAACGGTTGCCCGGCCGAATACTCGACGTGCAATACGAAAGCCTGGTCGAAAAACCCGAGATGCTGCTACGCGTCGCCTGCGCCTTCATCGGCTTGGGCTACCAGCCCGGCCTGCGTTTCGGACCTCGACTGCAGGCATCCCGCATCGGGCGCGCCGCCGCCTACGCCGGCCGCCTTGCCGAGGCGTTCGAACGCCTCGACCGCTAGCGTCGCAACGCGACAGCGGCTTCAGTGATGGTGGCCGCCCTCGCCATGCACGTGGCCGTGCATCACTTCCTCGAGGCTGGCTTCACGCACGTCGGTCACTTCGATGGCGAAATGCAGCGTGCGACCGGCCAGCGGATGGTTGCCATCCACGGTGATCTCGTCGCCTTCGATCTTCGCGATCGCGACCGACATCGGGCCCTGCGGCGTGTGCGCCTGGAATTCCATGCCGACGGCGAGTTCCTCGACGCCCTGGAACGCAGCGCGCGGCACCACCTGCACCAGCATCTGGTTCGGCTCGCCGTAACCTTCTTCCGGCGCCACGACGACGTTGAACGCGTCGCCGGCAGAGCGTCCGATCATCGCTTTCTCCAGGCCCGGCACGATGTTGCCGGCACCATGCAGGTAGGTCAGCGGCGCATGGCCCGACGAGCTGTCGATCACCTGGCCGGAATCGTCGGTCAGGGTGTAGTGGAAGGAGGCGACGGTGCGTTCTGCGATCTGCATGCTGGACTCTGGCGGTGAAAACGAAACGCGGATTATAGCGCGGGGGCTGGCCCGGGCCCGTGAACGGCGGCACGGGTCCGGCGTCCCTGCGTCGTGGTCTCTCAGGCGCTGCCGTCGGTTTCGCCGCCGTAGACCAGCCAATGTTCGGCATCGTGCTGGCCGCCGAAGACCCGCGCTTCGTAGCCCAGTTCCTGGGCCAGGATCTGGCCATGTTCCATCTGCGGAAGATGCACGGCCACGGGCTCGACGAAGGCGATGCGCACCCGCGTCAGGATCGATTCGGCGAAGTATCCGACCAGCTGTTCCATCTCCAGGGCCTGCATGGCCGGGCCTTCGAGATGATCGATCACGAGCAGACGCTTCTCGCGACGGCGTTCGCATTCTTCGGCAAGAACCGTCCAGTAGGCGATCGAGCTCGCGAGCGAGTTCTCGGGCCCGTAGACGGACGCCAGCAGATACTGTCGGCGTTGTTCCAGCCGCAGCTCGACGGTCTTGCCATCGAAAGGGATATGTCTGATATCGGGCATTTCGGGGGAATGCGACGGGGTAAGCGGCAGGATACCGCCGATACAACGCCAAAGGGAGCGTTCGTCGGCCATTCCTGCCGAGGTTGAGGCAATGAAGGCGCGGCAATGAGACAATGATGCGGCCTCCAAGATGTATCCGCCATGTCCGCCGCGTTCATCACCGAAACCATCCTTGACGTCCGGCACTGGACAGATAGCTACTTCAGCTTTACCACCACGCGCGACGACGGCTTCCGCTTCGACAACGGCCAGTTCGTCATGATCGGGCTCGAGTCCGAGCAAGCCGATGGTGCTCGCAAGCCGCTCATGCGTGCCTATTCCATCGCCAGCGCCAACTGGGAAGAAGAGCTCGAGTTCTTCAGCATCAAGGTCCCGAACGGACCGCTGACCTCCCGTCTGCAGCACGTCCGCCCGGGCGACAGTCTGCTGATCAGCCGCAAACCCACCGGCACGCTGCTGATCAGCGACCTGCTGCCCGGCCGCACCCTGTACCTGCTCGCCACCGGCACGGGACTGGCGCCCTTCTTGGCCATCATCAAGGACCCGGAAACCTACGAACGCTTCGAGCATGTGGTGCTCACCCATGGCGTGCGCAGCGTCGCCGATCTCGCCTACGCCGACTACATCCGCAACGCGTTGCCGAAGCACGAGTTCCTCGGCGAGCAGATCGCCGCCAGGCTTCGTTACTACCCTGCGGTCACACGCGAAACATTCGCCCATTCGGGGCGCCTGACCGACCTGATGGAGAATGGACGGATGATGCAGGACCTCGGTCTTCCGCCGCTCGATCCCGAACACGATCGCGCGATGATCTGCGGCAGCCCGCAGATGCTGGCCGATTTCCGCCGCATCCTCGATGGCCGCGGCTTCCACGCGTCGCCACGCATCGGAACGCCCGGCGACTACGTGTTCGAGCGCGCCTTCGTCGAGAAGTGACGCACATGGGCCCTGCACATCGGTCGAGGCAGCATGCGGACGAGACCCCGCTGGAGCCGACCATGCATGCATCGCCCTCGCTGAAGACCCTCGCCCGTGCGCTGATCTTCGTGTTGTTGCCGCTGTGCCTTTGCGCTTGCCTGTCGATCGGCGATCCCAAGGGCCCGATCGCCAACGAGCTGATTCGTTCTCCTGCCGCGGACTCGCGGCACAGCCTCGTGATCGTTCTGCCCGGTCGCGGCGACAATCTCGATGCATTGCGTCGCAGCGGCATCGCCGGAGCGATCCAGTCGGCCTGGCCGGAAGCCGACGTACTGCTGGCCGAAGTGGGCCTCGCCCATTACATGCAAGGACGAATGGCCCAGCGCCTGCACGAAGAACTCATCATTCCCGCGCGCCGGCGCGGCTACGAGCAGGTCTGGTTGTTGGGCGCCTCGATGGGCGGCATGGGCACCTTGCTCTATGACCGGCAGTTTCCCGGCGAAATGGACGGGCTCGTGCTGCTTGCACCCTACCTTGGCCAAGCGAAACTGCTGGAGGAAGTCCGCGAGGCTGGCGGTCTGGCGCAGTGGCAGGCCGGGCCGAAGCCGGATGCCATCACCGCCGACAACTACCAGCGCGAACTCTGGCGCCACTTGCAGGACAGGTCGAGGCCGGCATCCCGACCTCCCACACAGATCTGGTTGGCCTACGGCGACAAGGATCGCCTGGGCCAGGCCAGACCGCTGATCGAGCCGCTCCTTCCGGACGGGCGCATCCTCGTTCGCCCCGGCGGTCATGCCTGGGCGGTGTGGACGCCCGCGACGAAGGAAATTTTTGCCAGAATCCGCAACAGCGCTCCCGCCGAATGAAGCCAGCCCCGACGATGAGCTTGACCGATCTCCGCTTCCGCCTCGCCGAACTCCAGGATGCGCCTGCGCTCGGCGAATTCATGAGCCGGAACTTCCTTGCTACCTATGGTCACTGCTCGACGCCGGAAAACGTCGCACGCGCGGTCGATGAGTACTACGGCGAACAGGCGCAACGCCGACAGATCCAGGACCCGGGTTGCTGGAACCTGATCGCGCAAATCGGCGAGCAATGGGCCGGACACGCGCAACTGAAGTTCGGCACCGAACCTCCGCCACAAGTGCGCGCCCGCCCCTCGGTGGAACTGGCGCGGTTCTACGTGGACACGCGTTTGCATGGCCAGGGCATCGCGCAAGCCATGATGGCGCAGACGCTGCAGGCGGCGCGGACGGGCGGCGGCGGTTCGATCTGGCTCAGTGTCTGGCAGGAAGCGGCGCAGGCGATCCGCTTCTACCAGAAGGAAGGCTATGAAGTCGTCGGCCCCACGATTTTCATGGTCGGAGACGATGCCAAGGACGATTGGGTGATGAGCCGCACGCTCTGATGTATTGCGCTGCACGACCGCGGGCCGCATGCTCGCCTGGCACCCTTCGCCCCTGAAAGACCCGATCATGCGCGCACGCCGGCACTCCCTTCTGCTCATGCTGGCGCTATGCCTGGCCTCGGCCGCATCTTGGGCGAAGCTCGATCGCGGCATCGAGCCGCCGGACTACCTGGGCAAGACGCCGGATCGCGACGAAGTGCGCATCAGCCAGTTCAAGGGGCGCATCGTGCTGGTCACGTTCTGGGCTTCGTGGTGCGGCCCCTGCCGGCGCGAACTCCCGGTGCTCGACGCCCTGAAAAAGACCGCCGGCGACCGGCTCGAGATCGTCGCAGTCAACGTCAAGGACACGACGGAGGACTATCGCCTCATCCGTCGGCAATTGAAGAAGACCGGCCTGATCTTCACCCACGACATTGACGGTGCGATCAGCGACGGCTACGACGTCAAGTCCTATCCGAATCTCTATGTCATCGACCAGGCCGGACGGATATCCGCCGCGCACATCGGCTTCGGCGACGAATCGCTCGACAAGATACTGCGCGACGTCAACAAGCTGTTGCTGGCGCCAGCGCCAGCCGCCGCGGTGACGCAAGCGACGAACTGACGACGCCGGTCAGAGCAGCGCGGCGATGTCCTTTTCGATCTTTTCCGGCGTGTCGGTCGGCGCATAGCGCTTGAGCACCTTGCCGTCGCGGCCGATCAGGAACTTGGTGAAGTTCCACTTGATCGCCTCCAGGCCGAGCAGGCCGGATTTTTCCTTCTTCAGCCATTTCCACAGCGGATGCGCGTTGCCACCGTTGACCTCGATCTTCTCGAACATTGGGAAGCCCACGTCGTAGGTCAGCGAGCAGAAATTCTTGATCTCCTCGGCATCGCCCGGCTCCTGATGCCCGAACTGGTCGCAGGGAAAACCGAGCACGACCAGGCCTTTCTCCTGGTACTTGTCCCACAGCTTCTGCAGGCCGGTGTACTGCGGCGTGAATCCGCATTTCGAGGCCGTATTGACGATCAGCATGGCCTTGCCGCGATAGGCGGACAGGGGCTGCTCCTCGCCGTCGATGTTCTTGGCGGAAAAATCGTAGGCGTCGGTCATGGGCGGCTCCAAGGCATGATCCGGACATCCTAGCATTCGGACGCCAGGCGGCGGACCGACCACTCAGGGCGCGGTGAGGTCCGACGGCAAAAGCAGCCAAAGCTCGTGCTCGCCCAGCCCTTCAAGAGCCTCGCGATGGGCCTGGCCTGTCCCCAAGGGCAAGCCGGCACAGCGGGCCGCTTCGCCCGACAACAGCACGTACTCGCGCAAGGGCACGCCGTTCTTCATCAAGCGATGCACGAAGATCACCGGCTCGCCGGCCAGCTCTTCGAATTGCCGCACCTGCTTGATGGCGATTTCGCCGCGATGCACGAAGGCCTTCAGGCAAAGACGGGAGATGTTGGCGCAGGCCTCGCACCCACAATTGGCGCGCTCCTCGCCGATCCGGCGCAGACGCGCGTCGAATGCATCGAACAACGCGCGGACTTGCAACAACGCGTCCCGCACCGCAGCGTTTTCGTCCCCTGCTTCGTGTTCGGCGTACAGCAGGGCCGCATCGCCCTCAAGCTTGTTGGCGATCAACGGGTGCTCGGTGCGATCGAGCATGGATTCGAGCAAGTCGGTGATGATCTGCTCCGCGTGCAGCAGGCTGATCTCGCGATTGGTGATGAAGTCGGTGTAGCCGCTGATGTCGGCAACTACGAGTACGGCTTGGGTCAGACGCATAGGTTCGGTTCCTGCGGCCGTACGGCCACGCTACGAAGCCGGCGGACCGGCGTCCAGAGCCGCCTGCATGCGCGCATCGTCGCGCAGGCCTTCCCACTTCGCCACGAACATCGTCGCCACGCCGTTGCCGATGATGTTGGTGATCGCGCGCGCCTCGGACATGAAACGGTCGACGCCCAGAATCAGCGCCACGCCTTCCACCGGCACTTTGCCGTTAAGTGCGGCCAGCGTCGCTGCCAGAGTGATGAAACCCGAGCCGGTCACGCCGGCGGCGCCCTTGGACGTCACCAGCAGCACGCCGAGCAGCAGCAGCTCATCGCCGAGCGTGAGCGGCACACCATAGGCCTGGGCGATGAAGATCGCCGCCATCGTCAGGTAGATGCAGGTGCCGTCGAGATTGAACGAATAGCCGGTCGGAATGACCAGGCCGACGACGCTGCGATCGCAGCCGAGTTCCTCCAAGCGCTCGACGATGCGCGGCAGCGCCGGCTCCGACGAGGAAGCGCCCAGCACCAGCAACAGTTCGGCGCGGATATAGCGCAGGAATTTCCACAGCGAGAAGCCGGACAGTCGAGCCACGGCGGCCAGCACGATGAAGATGAAGCCGGCGCAGGTCAGATAGACCGATGCCATCAACCAGCCCAAGGAGACAAGCGTGGCAGTACCGTACTTTCCGATGGTGAAGGCCATGGCGCCGAACGCGCCGATCGGCGCGAAGCGCATGATGATGTGCACCACGCCGAAGAAAACGTTCGACAGGTATTCGAGCCCATCGAGTACCTTGCGCCCGCTTTCCTTCGCATGGGTCAACGCGATGCCGAACAGCAGCGCCACCAGCAGGACCTGCAGCAGGTTGCCCTCGGTGAAGGAGGACACGAAGGTTTTCGGAATGATGTCCTGCAGGAACTCGACCACACCGCCGTGCGCGGCCTTCTCCTGGTAGCCGGCGACCGTTTCCATCTGCGTCGCGGTCACTTCGTGCGCGACGCCGACGCCGGGCTTGACCACGTTCGCCACCACCAGGCCGATCACCAGGGCCAGCGTGGTCAGCACCTCGAAATAGATCAGCGCCTTCAGGCCGATGCGACCGACATGGCGCAGGTCGCCCATCTTGGCCATGCCGATCACGATGGTCAGGAAGATCACCGGACCGATGACCATCTTCACCAGGGCGATGAAGGCATCGCCCAGCGGCTTCATCTCGGCGCCGAGTTCGGGCCGGTAAATGCCAAGCAGGACGCCGGCCGCGATCGCGATCAGCACCTGCACGTAGAGTTGCTTGAACCATCGCATCGCGCGTCGCCCTCCCCGGCTATCGCGCTAGCGTAGCCGAGCCCCGCGTTCGCGCGAAAGGAATCTGGCGCACAAAAGAAAAAACCCCGGGCGTTTCCACCCGGGGTTCTTCGTTGCGCTTGCGCGCGAGGTGCTTAGACCGCCTGCACCGCGTCGGCCTGCAGGCCCTTCGGACCCTTGACCACGGTGAAGGTGACCTTCTGGCCTTCCTTCAGCGACTTGAAGCCGCTGCCCTGGATGGAACGGAAGTGCACGAACAGGTCCTCACCGCTTTCCGGGGTGATGAAGCCGAAGCCCTTGGCGTCGTTGAACCACTTGACGGTGCCGCTCTGACGATCCGACATGATTGTCTCCTTGTAACTCGTCGTTGAATGAAACGCGATGCGGGTTTCGCATCGTGACTGGGTTGCAGGGAGCGAGGCGCAGCGATGTAGCGGATCGGAGGATCTACCGCATCAGGTCACGATTCACGGTGACCCGGCAAACACAGTGGGCGCACCATACACGGAAAAACAATGGAATGCGAGCGATACCTGAACCGGGATTCACCCGGGCAGCGCCGCTCAGCGGGAGTAGGTCCAGTCCAGCATCCGCCCATCCCGATAGGGCATCACCCCATGAAAAGGCCGGGGGTCGCCGTCGAAGACCAGGGGCAGGAAGTGCCGGTCGCCCTCCCAGAGGTTGAGGGAGTCCAGCCGATTCAGCTCGACCCACTCCAGGCTGCCCTCGGCATTGCTGGCCGGGACCTGCCCGCCGAAGCTCTCGATCAGGAACAGGAATCCGAACCAGTCCTCGCCGTTCTTGCCGAAACCGGGCCAGTTGATCGTCCCGCGCAGGTTCATTCGCCCGCACTCGATCGAGGCTTCCTCGCGGATCTCGCGCCGCATGCCGGCCATCGCGTCCTCGCCAGGCTCCAGCTTGCCGCCGAGTCCGTTGTACTTGTCGAGGTGGTGGTCGTCGGGACGGGCGTTCCGATGGACCATCAGGACGCGGCGCCGGTCCTCGGACAGGACATAACCGAGCGTGGCGAGAATCGGGCGGTAGGGCATGGCGGCATCGCGGCAAAGGTCGACAGCATAGCCGGCTGACCTTATCTTGGCGCCTTCTCGCGTTATCGAATTCCATGACTCCTCGTCGCTCCTGGTTCGCCTCCCTGTCCGCCCTGCTGGGCTTGCTCAGCCTGTTCGGCGTGCTGTGCTTCCACTTCCCGGAGTTGCTGACCAGCCGCGATTTCCGCCAGGCCTACACGGAAGACTTCGCCAGACATCTGCTGCTGGTCGCACTGGTGGCCGCTTTCGTGCTCGGCACATTGGCCATCCTGCGCGGGCGCGACCGTCGCGTGGCCATGGTCGGCGTCGGCGCCGCCACTCTCGCCGTGCTGCTCGGCGGCACGCGCGTGGAATTCGACCCGATCCGTTCGACGCCCTACTCGCTGGGCCTGGACTGGTTCGTCATCTCGCTGTTCTTCTCGGCCCTCGTCTTCATCCCGATCGAACGTTTGCTCGGGCGTGTCGAACAATCGCCGCTGCGCCCGCATTGGCGCACCGACCTAGCCTACTTCTTCCTGAGTCACCTGCTGGTGCAATTCATCCTGATCTTCGTGACGACCTCGACCAGCACGATCGACGCACTCGTCGCTTCCGAGGCCCTGAAGGACTGGATCCGCGCCCTGCCCGTCTGGCTGCAGTTCCTGATGGCGGTGTTCGCTGCGGACCTGTTCCAGGCCGGCCTGCACCGCGCGTACCACAACATCCCCTGGCTCTGGCGCTTCCATGCCGTGCACCACTCCAGCCGTCACATGGACTGGCTGGCCGGGTCGCGCACGCATCTGGTGGAGGTGCTTCTGACCAGAAGCGCGGTGTTGCTGCCCCTGGTCGTGCTCGGCTTCTCGGCCGAGGCGGTGAACAGCTACATCATCCTGGTCGGCCTGCAGGCCGTACTGGCGCACGCCAATCTCGGCATCCGCTTCGGCTGGCTGGAATACCTGATCGTGCTGCCGCGCTATCACCACTGGCATCACGCCCGCGAGCAGGCTTACGTCGACGTGAACTATGCGATCCACCTGCCCCTGGTGGACATGCTGATGGGCACGTTCAAACTGCCGAGGGATGGCAGTTGGCCCGTCGAATACGGCGTGATGAAACTCGAATCCGTGCCCGACGGTTTCTTCCCCCAGCAGATTTCCCCTTTCCTTCCGCCCCGCAAGGCGGAATCCTGATCGACGAGAACCGACCATGACCGATACCCCGCCCGACCGACTCGCCCTCAATCCCAAGAGCCCGCATTTCCATCGCGAAGCCATCGAACGCGGCATCGGCGTGCGCTTCAAGGGCCAGGAGCGCGACGACGTCGAGGAATATTGCGTCAGCGAAGGCTGGATCCGCGTCGCCGCCGGCAAGGCGCGCGACCGTAGCGGCAATCCGATGACGATCAAGCTCAGCGGCGAGGTCGTGCCCTATTTCCTGCCGCAGGAATAAGCCGCCGACTTATTTTCGCAGCACGTCGCGATAGCGGCGGCTGCAGGGCACGCGGCTGCCGTCGTGCATGGTCAAGCGTGCATCGCCGGTATCGAGCGGCTCGATTTCGGCGACATGGTCCAGGTTGACCATGTAGCTGCGGTGCACCCGGACGAAGCGTGCCGGATCCAGGCGGGGTTCGATCGCGGCCATCGTGCTGCGTAGCGGATATTCCCGCCCGCGTACCCGCAGGTTCACGTAGTTGCCCGAGGCCTGCAGGACCTCGATGTCGTTCGCGGCCACCAGGAATTCCTTGCCGAGCTTGCGCACCAGGAAACGATCTGGTCTCTCGACCGGGTCCACGGCGGGACCCTCGTCCGGTTCGGTCAATAGGCGCGCTTCGCCCTGCAGGCGCAAGAGCAGCAGGTCGTAGGCGCCCAAGACCAGCAGCACGCCGGCGTAACTGCGCCAGTCCTTCAGGAACTCGTAGAACATTTCCGTCGGCCAATGGCCGAAATCGTAGAACTCGCCTTGGCTGGCGTAGGCCAGCTTGCGCAAGCCCACCATCGCCACGACATGAGCCGCGCTGTAGACGACGGCGGCCAGGGCATGGATGGGCAGGTTGCGGCGCAGGGTATCGAGGTGCAGCGGGAATCGCCGCTCGAAGGCGATCACGGCCGGCACAAGCGCCAGCATCACCAGGTTGCTGGACCACTCCCAGACCGCCACCTGCCAGTCGGCGAAGCTCAGGTGCACCCGCTCGATGTCGAGCACGGTGGTGATCGTATTCAGGGTGGCCGCCAGACAGTAATTGACGACCCAGAACCCGATCTCGATGCCGCGCCGATAGGGTTGGTAGCGCTCCAGCAGGGAGCGGGATTCATTGCTCATCCCGCCATTCTAGGGTTTCGGGACGAAGATCCGTCCCCCGATTCGTCCCCCATGCCCGCCGTTCGTCACCGACGACCGCGACTGGACCCCGCGAGCTGGCGGGAAAACGGCTGCGAAACGAGGCTGGTGCGGTTTCCACGGAGCCCACCATGAACCGACGCCACGACATCGACGCCCTGCGCGCCCTCGCCTTCTGCCTGCTGATCCTCTACCACCTCGCGATGTTCTATGTCTTCGAATGGGAATGGCACATCAAGAGCGTGCACCAGGCCGAATGGCTGCAATACCCGATGCTGTTCGTGAATCGCTGGCGCATGGACCTCATCTTCCTGATCTCGGGCATCGCGGCAGCGTTCCTGTTGAAGACGGATCGGGTCTGGCGCTTCGTCGGCCAGCGGACCTGGCGATTGTTCCTGCCCCTGGTCTTCGGCATGGCCGTGATCGTCCCGATCCAGCCTTATGCGCAAGGCGTATCGAACGGGTTGGTCGAACCGGGCTTCGTCCAGTTCCTGCTCGACTACTACGGCGGCAAGCCCTGGCCCAAGGATGCATTCGATGGCTGGTCGCACGGCATGACATGGAACCATCTGTGGTACCTGGCCTATCTGTGGATGTACACGCTCGCTCTGGCCCTGCTCGCCAAACCACTGGCCTCGGCGACGGGCCAACGCCTGCTGGCACGTTTCGCCGGGCTGCGCGGAACGGCCTTGCTGTTCCTGCCGGCGCTTCCGCTGGTCTTCTATACGCTCACCTTGCAGGAACGTTTCCCGGACAACGGCGATTTCATCCACGACTGGTATCGCAACGCGGTGTACTTCACCGTGTTCCTGTACGGCTACGCGATCGCGCGAAACCAGGGCTTCTGGACCGAAGCGCTGCGGCTGCGCAAGCAAAGCCTGGCCTGGGCGCTCGGCCTGTTCGTGCCCTACCTCGGCCTCGCGATGGTGCTACCCGACGAAGTGCCGTTCTGGCAACAGGCCGTCATCTGGACGCTGCGCAATCTCTATATCTGGACGGCATTGCTGGCGATTCTCGGCTGGTCGCATGCCCTGCTCAATCGTCCGTTCCGTTGGTTGCCCTGGGCGAACGAGTCGGTGTATCCCTGGTACATGCTGCACCAGAGCCTGATCGTCGCGCTCGGCTTTTGGCTGGCGAACTACCGGCTCGGGCCGATCACAGAACCCGCCCTGATCCTGCTCGGCACCGTCGTCGGTTGCTGGTCGATCAGCGAACTGGTCAAACGCATCGGCTGGCTGCGCCCCTGCTTCGGCCTGAAGCCGCGCAGCACGCCGCCGCGCGTGGCGAATGCACAGGAACTGAGCGGATCGATGCCCTGACGCCAGCCGCCGGCCCGGCTTCGCGCGGAAGATTCGGGCATCATGGCGGCCAATCCGATGGACTGGCCGCCAGATGTCCGAGAACGAATCCGCCGACTCCCCGACACCGCTCAGCGACGCTCATGCGCGCATCCTCGGTTGCCTGATCGAGAAGGAAGCGACGACGCCCGAAAGCTACCCGCTGACCGCGAATTCGCTGGTCCTCGCCTGCAATCAGAAGAACGCACGCGAGCCACTGATGGAACTGGAACCCGGCGAGGTCGGCCATGCCCTGCGACAGATGGAGGCGGACGGGCTTGTACGCTCCATCCACGGCGCCCGCGCCCAGCGCTACGAACATCGCTTCGCCCATGCTTATTCGGTAACGGCCAAGCAACAGGGCCTGCTCGGCGTATTGCTGTTGCGCGGCGCGCAAACGGCCTCGGAACTGCTGACGCGCAGCGAGCGCATCGCCGGGTTCGCCGACCTCGACGAACTGCGACAGACGCTCGACCGCCTCGCGCAGCGCAGCCCGGCGTTGGTGATCAACATCGGTCGCGGCCCCGGTCAGCGCGAAGACCGCTATATGCATCTGCTCGGCGGTCCAGTGGATGCCGAGCAACTGCACGCCAGCAGCAAGTCGACTGCCTCCTCGATACGCGATGCCGGCGACGACGATCGTTTCCAGGCATTGGAATCGAGGATCGAAGCGCTGGAAGCGGAGTTGGCGGCATTGAAGGCGCGCCTCGCGCCTTCCGACTGACAAGCCATGAACGTTGCGCGCCGACTCGCCATCGTCGGCGGTGGGCCGGCAGGCCTGATGGCCGCCGAAACGGCGCGGGCTGCCGGCTTGGCCGTCGATGTCTACGACGCCAAGGGCTCGGTCGGCCGCAAGTTCCTCATCGCCGGCAAGGGCGGACTGAACCTCACCCACTCCGACCCGCCGGAACTGTTCGCTTCGCGCTACCGCGAGCGCGCCGACATCGTCGCCGTCTGGCTACGCGAATTCGGCCCCGAACACCTGCGCGAATGGGCCCGCGGTTTCGGCGTGGAAACTTTCGTCGGCAGCTCGGGGCGCGTGTTTCCTCTGGACTTGAAAGCCGCCCCTTTGCTGCGTGGCTGGGTGCGCCGCCTGCGTGAGCAGGGCGTCGAGTTCCATATGCAACATCGCTGGACGGGATGGGATGAGAGCGGCGCCCTCGCGTTCGCCACGAACGATGGCGGCCAGACGCTCGCCAAGCCCGATGCCGTCGTGCTCGCGCTCGGCGGCGGTAGCTGGCCGGAGCTGGGTTCGGACGGGGATTGGGTACGGCCGCTGCGCGATGCCGGCATCGATGTCGCGGCGCTGCTGCCATCGAACTGCGGTTTCGATGTGCAGTGGACGGAACATTTCTCGTCGCGCTTTGCCGGCCATCCGCTCAAGCAAGTGTCCGTTCGCTGCGAAGACGCTGGCCTTCCGCACAACCTGCTGGGCGAATGCGTCGTCACCACGAACGGAATCGAAGGCAGCCTGATCTACGCCGTGTCGGCGCCGTTACGCGATGCAATCGAGCGCGATGGTGAAGTGACGATGCATCTCGATCTCGCACCGGGCCGCTCGCTCGAGCGCCTCCGATCCGATCTCGGCAAGGACGAGCGAAGTCGCAGCCTGAGCGAACGGTTGCGGCGACGTGCGGGCATCGATGGCGTCAAGGCCGGACTGGTCTACGAATGCCTGTCGAAAGCGATGCGCGACGATCCGGCCTCGCTCGCCGCCGGCATCAAGTCCCTGCCGCTCCGCCTGCTGCGGCCGCGCCCGATCGCGGAAGCGATCAGTTCGGCCGGCGGCGTGCGATTCGATGCGTTGTCACCGGGGCTGATGGCCGAATCGCGTCCCGGCGTTTTTTTCGCCGGCGAGATGCTCGACTGGGAAGCGCCGACCGGCGGCTACCTGCTGACAGCCTGTTTCGCCAGCGGCAGGATCGCCGGACGGGCTGCTGCCGAGTGGCTGCTTGCGCCGCCGCCCTGATTCGGGTTCATAATCGGCCATCGCGATCCGGGCCCGTCCCCCCGCAGGCCCGTGAAGGCTCGCGATCACTGTACACGGGGGTGCACGATGGCCGAACAGGAACGTCGATATAACGGCAAGGCCACGTCGAGCGAGCTCAAGCGCCAGCTCAACGAAGACCAGCGCATGACCCTGAGCGAACTCGAGCGCTACGGTTGGGAACTGAAGTTCATCCGGCGCGAACCGTTCAAGGATCCGGTCGCGGTGGTCTTCGACGGCGACCGCAACAAGTTCGCCGTACTCAAGGCCGACGGCACGCTGGACGAAACGCATAGCGGCATGGACATCCGCCACTAGGCGACGCTACCACTCGGTGCGATGCGGCAGCAGGCCGCGCAGCTCCACATCGGTCAGGTTGCGCCACTTGCCCGGCTTCAGGTGCCCCAGCTTCACGCTGCCGATGCGCACGCGCACCAACTGCTTCACGCGATGGCCGAAATGCGCCGCCATCAGTCGGATCTGGCGGTTGAGTCCCTGCACGAGCACGATGCGAAAACCGAACTTCCCGAGCTTGCCGGTCTTGCAAGGCAGGGTTAGCTGTCCGTGCACCGGCACGCCGCGCGCCATGCCGCGCAGGAATTCGTCGGTCACCGGATGATTCACCGCGACCAGGTACTCCTTCTCCAGCTTGTTCTCGGCGCGCAGGATCTCGTTGACGATATCGCCATTGCTGGTCAGCAGGATCAGCCCTTCGGAGTCCTTGTCGAGCCGACCGATGGGAAAGATGCGCTGTTCGTGCCCGACGAACTCGACGATATTGCCCTTCACGTCGCTCTCGGTCGTGCAGGTGACGCCGACCGGCTTGTTCAGCACGATGTAGACATGCTTGCGCCCGGCCTTGGCCTGCCGCACCTGCAGGCGCTGCCCGTCGACGAGCACGATGTCGCCTTCCTCGACCTGGGCGCCGGCACCGGGCTTGCGCCCGTTGATCGTCACGCGCCCTTCGGCGATCAGGCGATCGGCCTCGCGGCGGGAGCAGAACCCGGTATCGCTGATGTGCTTGTTCAATCGCATGGGCGCGCATGCTCGCACATGCGCCACCCCGCGTCACGGCTCAGCGGGTCGCCAGGCGCGGCCAGGCCCAGGCGAGCAGCAGCCAGGCCGGCAGCAGCAACAACGCATGCAGTCCGGCCATGGCCAGCGGATCGCGCAGCAGATCGAAGATCGCCATGCCCTGCAGGCCGCCGTATACCAGCGCCACCAGCACGAGTTCGAAGGGCTTCGGGTTCCGGCAGAGGGCGCCGAGGCTCATGCCCCAGCTGGCGATGGAAACGATCGCCGCAGTCGTAGCGAGCGCGCCCATCGGCAGACCTGCTGCCAGTCGCAGCAGACCGGGCAAGCTCAACGCGAACAGCAGCAGCACGCCGACAAGGAAACGTGTGGCGAGCAAACGACCCAGGATGTCCGGTGCAGTGAAAACAAGTCCGGCCGTCCGGTGCTCGCGCTCGCGCAGCACGCCGCGCGCCAGCACGTCCAGCGGCAGCAGCCAGGCCAGCAGCATGGCCGTCGCCATGCCCTGCATCGATGCGAAAGCCTGCGTACCGAGCAGCGCGATCGCGGCCAACCACCACCACAGGCGACGTTGCCGGAAAGCCAGCTTCAGTTCCGCCACGACCAATGTACCGAGCGGACCGCGGGCGAATGGGGCGAGCATCGGATCGAGCCAGCCCAATCTTCGACCCGCCTGCGAACCGGACTTGGAGGCCGCAATGCCGCGAGCCGCCGCCCAATCGAGCAGGGGCGCCGCCGCCACGACGCCCGCCATCGCGAACAGCAACCACAGCAAGCGGCCGAACATGTCGGGGCCGCGCGGATGCCATGCTTTCCATTCGAACCGGGTCGCCGGCTTGCCGCGCATCGATACGCCGATGCTGAAACCGAAATCCTGCCGCTCGCCCGTCGCCACGCTGCGCTCGCGCTGGAAATCGCGCGCCGCGACGATCATGCCGTTCGGATCGCTGCCCCAGCCGTAGCGTGCGGCATGGTTGTCGGGTGATTCGAGCTGCGCCAGCGACACGGACGTCAGCGTCACCCACAGGATGAAGAAAACCACGTTGCCGGCCGTGCGCCGCAACCAGGGCAGCAAGTCGAACCAGATCGCAAGCATGGCCGTCACCGCCAGACCGGGAATGCTGAGCACCAATACGGGTTTCAGCAATTCGATCAGGTCGATGGCGCGATCTTCCGCCCGCAGCCATTGCGCCACCAGTCCGACGCCCAGGCCGACCAACGCGATGGCCGCCAGCACCAGCATGTGGCTGGCCCATTTCGCCAACAGGTAGGCGCCTCGCGTCATCGGCGTGGCGACCAGCAATTGCCATACGCGCGTTTCGATGTCGCGCACCAGGGTGCCGCGAATCACATAGAACCCGCCCAGGCTGAGCAGACTGCTATAGACCATCGCCAGCACCATGCCGACCCAGGCGCTGGAATAGAAACCGCGTTCGCCACCGTTCATCGACAGGATGCGATAGCCGGCGCTGGCGGGCGGAAAACACCACCAGGCCGCGACCATCACGATCGCCAGCAGCACCCAGAAGCGCGGGCCACGGATGCGTTCGCGCAAATCGGCCCGCAGGATGCCGGAGAAGCGGATCAGCGCCTGCATGTCAGTGCTTGCTCGCGCCGGAACCGATCAGCCAGGTATAAGCATCCTCGAGTTCGGGGGTGACGGCATTGGCATCGGCATGCGGCCGTTCCGCGCTGACGATTCGCACGCGAATGCCTTCCGGCCTGCGCAGCGAGGCGCACAACGTGTATTTCCCGCGGACCGCCTCCAACTCGGACGGCGCCACGGTCCATTCCCAGACATGGCCTTCGGCCCGAGCCAGCAATTCTTCCGGCGCCCCGTGGAAGCGCAGCCGCCCCGCCGTCATGACGGCCAGCGCGGTGGCGCTGGCTTCCACGTCGGAAACGATGTGGGTGCAGAGGATGACCAGACGTTCACCGGCCAGGTCGGTCAGCAGATGGCGAAAGCGCATGCGCTCTTCCGGGTCCAGGCCGACCGTCGGTTCGTCCACGATCAGCAGCGACGGATCGTTCAATAACGCCTGAGCGATGCCGACGCGCTGGCGCATGCCGCCGGAGAATTCGCCGAGGCGGCGATCCGCCGCATCCGCCAGGCCGACTTCGGCCAGGCAATGCTCCACTCGGGTTGCGGCCCGTTTGCCCGACAGGCCTTTCACCGCCGCCAGGAAACCCAGGAACTCGCGCGCACTCAGGGCGGGGTAGACGCCAAAATCCTGCGGTAAATAGCCAAGAGAGTTACGTAAGGCATTGGGGTTCAAGGCAATGTCCTGGCCGTTCCAGCTAACCTTCCCACGGCTTGGCTTGGCCAGCGTCGCCAGGATGCGCATCAGTGTGGACTTGCCGGCCCCATTGGGCCCGAGCAAACCGAGGATGCCCGGCCCCAGGTTCAGATCAAGTCCACTTACAGCCGAATGGCCGCCCGGGTAGGTGTAGTCGATCGACTGCAGGACCAATTCGCAGGTGGACAAGGCACGCGCTCCAATATTTGCCGGCTCGTCGGGAGCTCGGCTTGTACTGGTAGTGTAGTTACCTACAACACCTAATCACATAGGCCGGAAGACAGGGTCTCCGACCCTTAGCCCTTGGCGCCCGCCGGAGTCACCAGTCGCCGGAGCTCGGCGTCCTTTTCCTGCCACAGCAGGTTCATCCACTGCTGGAACCGGACGCGGTAGGCCCGGTCGTTTTCGTAGTCGCCGTCGATGAACTCGGGGGGTATCTCCCGCGACCGCACCGACACCCGCACGCATCCGATGCGCCCGGCCATCAGGTCCATCATCGTCGGCTTGCCTTGCGGATAGGCGATGGCGACGTCGACGATACCCTGCAGGGAATCGCCCATCGCGCCGATGACGAAAGCCACGCCACCCGCTTTCGGCTTGAGCAGATGCGCGAAAGGCGAAGACTGCCGCGCATGCTTTTCCTTCGTGAAGCGCGTGCCTTCGACGAAGTTCATGATCGACACCGGCAGACCGCGGAATTTTTCGCAGGCCTTCCGCGTGGCCTCCATGTCCTTGCCGGCGAGCTCGGGCTTCCTGGCCAGCTCGCTTTTCGTGTAGCGCTTCATGAACGGGAAATCCAGCGCCCACCAGGCCAGTCCGAGCAACGGCACCCAGATGAGCTGGCTCTTCAGGAAGAATCGCAGGAAGGGAATGCGCCGATTGAATGTGTGTTGCAGCACCGGGATATCGACCCAGCTCTGGTGGTTCGCCAGCACGAGGTAGTGTCCGTCGCGACGCAAGCCATCGACTCCCTCCACTTCGATTCGCGTGGGCGTGAACAGGGCGATCAGCTGGCCGTTGCGGGCGATCCAGCTTTCGGCCAGGCCGATCAGTATGCGATCGCAGAATCGGCGGAAGCCTCGCACCGGCACCAGCCACTTGAGCAGGGCCACGACGAACAGGGGCGTCGTATGCGCCACGGTGTTGAGCAGGATGGCCAGCGCCGCCATGGGCAGGCGTAGGAACAGCGGCAGTTTGAAGAGCATGCGATGGATCGCGGAAACCAGCGCCGATTATCGCCCAGTCCGCGTCAATCCAGCATGCACTGGCCGTCGTGGCAGGCCTGCGAGCGCCGTTGCTCCCTCGCTGCGGCCCAGCGCACCCACCGGTTGAACGGCCGGGTGAAACCGACGCGCGACAGCCACATGCGATTTCGCGCAACCCAGGGGTAGAGCCGATTCCAGGCAGGTCGCAGCCAGTGGTTCTCCCAAAGTCGCGCCACGGCGTCCAGCCCGGCAGCCCGGTAGGCGATCACGAAAACGTCGACGCCGACGAACCAGCGCCCCTCGGCATCGCGGGCCCGGATCAGCCGCATCATCTGCTCGCGCGTGACGCCGGCCCGTTCGGCGACCTCGTCGCGGAAGTCCGGCAGCGAGCAATCCACCAGGCGCAGGCGATCGTCCCGGTCGAAGTCGCGCAGGGCATGCATCTCCTGCCGGCAGAGCGGGCAGGACGCGTCGTAGTAGATGGTCAACGGGAAACTCGGCTCGAGCAGGCTCATCGTTTCGCTTCGCCATCGCGCAGGAGTTTCTGGATGCGGCTGCCGAGTTTCATCACCTTCATCAATGTCGCCGGCTCCATGCGCAGCATTTCCTCGCCCCAGGACGACAAGGCCGTCATCAGCGCGAGCGTTTCCTTGATGCGCGCCTGCACCGCCTTGTCTTCGGCCGCCAGTTCGGCGTCCGCGACGCAGTCCTTCAGCATGGCGACGGTCGGATCGAATTCTCGCGCCTTGCGCGAACTCACCACGATGCGGAACAGTTCCCAGACATCGCGCGATGTTTCGTAGTGGTCACGACGGTCGCCCAGCAGATGCACGACCCGCACCAGGCCCCAGCTCAGCAGTTCCTTCAGGCTGGTGCTGACGTTGGAACGGGCGACGACCAGGATCTCGGCAATTTCCTCGGCGTGCATCGGCCGCCCGCTCAGGAACAGGAGCGCATGGATCTGCGCGACCGTCCGGTTGACGCCCCAACGCGAGCCCATTTCGCCCCAATGCAGGACGAAGCGCCGGCTGATCGGTGTCAGGGAATCGCCTGTCTGGCTGGCTTGCGCTTGGTTGGTCATGGTCACGATTCCCTGTTGCCAGCATTCTGATTTGGTCATATATTTCTGTCAAGACAGAAACAACTGACAGAAAAGCGATGCAGACGACTGCAGTCCCGGGAAAGGTTCCCACCGTGCTGGTCCTGGGCGGATCGGGCTTCATCGGCCGCCATGCGGTCGCGGCCCTGCTGGCGGAAGGTCGGCGCGTGATCGTCGGCAGCCGGCATCCGGAGCGCATCGATCGCAAGCTGCCGCAGGTCGCCGCCGGCTCGCCTCGCCGACGCATCCGCATGGAGAACCTGCTCGACGCGGCGCAGTGGCGGCCTCTGCTTGCCGACGTCGATGCCGTATTGAACTGCGTCGGCATCCTGCGCCAGCGCGGCGCGGAAACCTACGAGCGTGTGCATCACCTCGCGCCCGCCGCGCTCGCCGCCGCCTGTCGCGAGCGCGGCATTCCCTTCGTACATGTCTCGGCGCTCGGGCTGGAACATCCGGCGCGCAGCCGTTTCCTGCGTTCGAAACGCGTGGGCGAAGCGGCGATCCGCCGCAGCGGCGCCGACTGGCGCATCGTTCGCCCTTCCCTGCTGGATGGCGATGGCGGCTATGGCGCGCTGTGGATCCGTCGCGTCGCCCGCTGGCCGTTGCTCGCGCTCCCCGGCAATGCCCTCGGTCGCATCGCCGTGCTCGACGTCGGCGAACTCGGCGAAGCGTTGGCTCGTCTCGCCTTGTTGCCGCTGCCGCAGGACGCGAGCGACGAGCGACGGCAGTTCGAGCTCGGTGGCGATGAGGCGATGACGATCGAGGCCCTGCTGGCGACGATGCACCGCCGCCACAGCACCCGGCCCGCGGTCTGCTTGCGACTGCCGGCATGGCTCGCGCGTCTCGGCAGCCATGCCTGCGACCTGTTGCACGCCACGCCCTATTCCTTCGGCCACTACGAACTGCTGCGCAACGACAACTGCCCTCGCGAGAATCGTCTTCCAGAACTGCTGGGACGCAGGCCGCGATGCGTCATCCCGGATGAAGGCATCGCCGGCGTGCAGACCTTGCCGGCCTGATCGGACTTCCGTCACTAGCGATGACGCCGGTACGCGGTGCATCATCGGCCACTTTCACCAGGGTGCCCGCCATGCTCCGACCGCTCGGTCTCGCCGTCTCGCTTGCTCTCGCTTCTTTCGCAGCCCAGGCCTCCATCGATCTGACGACCGTCTCAGAGCGTTCCGGTTTCCTGAAAACCGGCCGTTACGATGAAGTGATCGCGCTCTGCGATGCCTTCCAACGCAGCTACCCGAAGGCTGTGCGCTGCATCGACTTCGGCACCACCCCCGAGGGCCGGCCGATGAAGGCGCTGATCGTTTCGCAGCGCGGCGCCTTCACCCCGAAGCAGGCGCGCACGCAGGGCCTGCCGGTGCTGCTGGTGCAAGGCGGAATCCATGCCGGCGAGATCGACGGCAAGGACGCCGGTTTCCTCGCCCTGCGCGAAGCGCTTGAAGGCAAGGCGGCGAAAGGCGCGCTCGACAAGCAGGTCCTCGTCTTCGTCCCGGTGTTCAACATCGACGGGCACGAGCGCTTCAAGGCCTGGAACCGACCGAACCAGCGCGGCCCGGAGGAAATGGGCTGGCGCGTGACCGCGCAGAACTACAACCTCAATCGCGACTACGTGAAGGCCGACGCCCCCGAAATGCAGGCCATGCTTCGCCTGGTGAACGCCTGGGATCCGCTGGCCTATATCGATCTGCACGTCACCGACGGCGCCAAGTTCGAACACGATGTCGCCATCCAGGTCGAGCCCGTTCACGCCGGCGACGACGCCCTGCGGCAAGCCGGCAAGTCCCTGCGCGATGCGGTCATCGCCGACCAGGCTCGCCAGGGTTCGTTGCCAGTCGCCTTCTATCCTTCGTTCAACGACTACGAGGATCCGCAATCCGGTTTCACCGACGGCGTCGCGCCACCGCGTTTTTCCACCGGCTATTTCCTGATGCGAAATCGCTTCGGCATGCTGGTGGAAACGCATTCCTGGAAGGACTATCCGACCCGCGTGCGCGTAACCCACAACATCATCGTCTCCCTGCTCGAACAGCTGCGCGACCACGGCAGCGAATGGGCCTCCATCGCGAAGGCGGCCGATGCGCGTGCCGCCGCGCTGGCCGGCCAGCCCGTGGCATTGGACTACCGCACCACCGACAAAGCGCGACAGATCGAGTTTCGCGGTTACGAATACACGCGCACGCCTTCGGAGATTTCCGGCGCGCTTATGACGCGCTACGACGAAAGCAAACCGCAGGTGTGGAAGGTCGCGCTGCGCGACGAGATCGTTCCGGGCCGCACGCTGCCGGCACCAGCTGCCGGCTATATCGTGCCGGCCGCGCATGCGACATGGGTAGGCGAGAAACTGAAGCAGCACGGCATCGAGTTCCGCCGGATCGACCGCGCCCTGCCCGGCTTCGATACGCAAACCTTCCGCGCGATCAAAACGGATTTCGGCCAGCAGTCGGTCGAGGGCCATCAGCGCCTGGCGGTGGAAGGCAACTGGTCGAACGAACGTCGCGACATCGGCGCGGGCGCTCTTTTCGTGCCCATCGCACAACCGAAAGCACGACTGGTGATGGCCCTGCTCGAACCGCAGGCACCGGACTCGCTGCTGGGTTGGGGCGAATTCAACAACCACTTCGAACAGAAGGAATACATGGAGGCCTACGTCGCCGAAGAAGTCGCGCGGGAAATGCTGGCGAAAGACGCGGCGCTGGCGACCGAGTTCCAGCGCAAGCTCCGGGACGAGCCCGATTTCGCCAAGAACCCGCAGGCGCGCCTGGAATTTTTCGCCCGCCGCCATTCGTCCTGGGACGCCAGCTACGGCCTGTATCCGGTGCTGCGAACGGACAAGGCGCCTTGAAGGCTTAGCCTCGCACGACGCCTGAATGATAACGCCGCCCGAGGGCGGCGTTGTCCGTTCTGAAGAAACGACCGGACAAGAATCCGATCAAACCGAATCAACGGCATTTCTTCGTCATGTCGGTATCGTCCCTGTACTTGAGGAAAAAACGATCGACCTCGTTCGGCTGGTCTTCCGGCAGGGGCACATGCTTCTCGCGAATCCTTCCCATCTTCGCCACCAGTCGGGTAACGAGGCCATTCACCGAAGACGATGGTTTGATCATGTTTTCGAACACCATCAACGTCGTGGTGGCCCCCGGATCCTGGGACAGGACCAGCACGGGGAATCTGTCGCAGTCCAGGCTGATGGTTCCGTAGCTGCTGTCATCGCCACCGGCGGACAGGCCGGAGGAAGACCTGCTCTCGGCGAAACCGATGATCTCCTTTTTCAGCGCGATGAAATGTTCGTCGCTCATTCCATCGGCCACGTACAGCACCGAGGGAACCGTCGTGGGATAGAAGATCCATACGGCGGCGCAGACGGCCATCAGGAGCGCGCCGAGTGCGAGCAACTTGTTCAACCGCCGTTCGCCCTCCAGGTTCATCCGTTCCTCCGCACCGTTTCGCCCGCCGGGCCGTCGGCCATGCCGTGCCCCTGCGATATCGGATACCATCGCGCAAACTCCATTCCGGCAACCCCATGCGCCTGGTCGGCAAATTCCTGCTGTCATTATCGCTGCTGTCGCTCTGCGCCTGCACCACCGCCCACGTGATGGTGGGCAAGGCGCGGCCGCCGGTCCCGCCGGAACAGGTGAAGGTCTATTTCGAGCGCCCGGCGAAATACCAGGAGATCGCCATCCTGGAAGCTTCCGGCGAGATTCGCTTGCCGATTTCCAGCGGCGACAGTTCCGAGCGCATCATCGAACGACTCAAGCGCGAAGCCGGCGCGCTCGGCGCCAACGGTCTGTTCCTGTGGGGTTTGCGCGAACAACCGGCCGGCGGAGTCGGCGCAGGCAACTATCGCGCCGGCGTGGGCGTGGGCTTCAAGCGCGATTCGGGCATGGCGCTGGCGGTATACGTCGAAGAAGCGCCGTAGCGCTTCTCGACGTCCGTACCATCAGCGTTTCACATCCGCCGTAACTGGCGCACTCGCGGCCGATGCATTTCCGGCCGCATCGAACGCGATGATCGCGTAGCTCCACACTCCCTTGCCGGGCGCGTCGCTGTAGGTCGGCGTGGGCACCGTGGCGATCAACGCGCCATTGCGCAGAACGCGATAGCCCGCGACGCCGGTGCCGCCATCGCTCGATGCATTCCAGCTCAGCTTCACCTTGTTCACCAGCACCGATGCTTTCAGATTGCTCGGTACGGTCGGCGGCGTGGTATCGCCACCACCGGCGGAAACGTTCACGATCGTCGTCGCGTTGGCCTGGACCGCCGAATGGCTGCCATCGGCTACGGTCGCGATGCTGATGGGATAAGTGGCGTTGGATGCGCCCGTCGGTGCGCTCACCACGAGCGTCGCGACCGAGCTCGCTCCGGGAGCCGGACTCAAGCTGGAGGGCGTGAGGGTTCGACTCCAACCGCTTGGCACGGCCGAAGACAATCCGAAGGCGCTCGCAGCGCAGACGCTGCTGTCCTGATTCGTCACGTTGACCGAGTAGGACGCCGAGCCCGGCAGGGCGGTCAATGTTTGCGATGCCGGCGTGATGGAAACGAGCGGCGCCGCACGAACGCAAGTGCCGCCACCGCTGATGGCGACGACCATCTTGCCGCTGACCCTGCTTTGCACATGACTGGCGTCGCCGGCGCTCCCGGCATTGAACGTATAGGTCCCGTCGGTGGCGGTCGCCGGGGCGTTCACTTTCACCACCGCGCTGGTCCAGGCCCCTGGGGACAGCGCCGCCGTCGACGGCGTCACCGAGCCGCTCCACTTGACCGGAACCTGCGCGGTCAGATTGAAAGTCGTGGCCGGGCAGAACTGCGAATCGGTATTGGTGATCGTCAAGGTGTAGTCGCGCGATGCTGGCACCGCATTCACGGTCTGCGACGCCGGCGTCATCGACACGAAGGGCTTGTTGCGCGTGCAGGGCGGCGTTGGGATGTTGATGACCACCGTAGCAGGCGTGGAAACCGCCGCATGCATCGCATCCGCTGTCGTGGTGGCCTTGATCGGATAGCTGCCGTTCGAAGCGCCCGCCGGCGGAGAAAAACTCATGGAAAACGGCATGCTGCCGCTCGGCAGCAGCGAAACGAGATCCGAGCCAAAGGGGCTGTTGGGCGGCTTGCTCACGACAGCGACTGTCCAGCCCCCGGGCGCCTCGCCGATGAGCCGGAAATTGCTGGGCCCACAATCGGTGGAATCCTTGTTGGTCAACGTCGCCTGGAACACGGCGGTTCCCTGCGCGGTGAGCGTGACGGAAGAGGGCTGCAGGCCGAGCACCGGGGCCGCGCGCGTGCAGCTCAGCGTGACTCCTTTCTCGACCTTCGCCACGACGCCGTCGCCGTTATGCGAAAGCTGGGTAATCCGCAGGCCATTCGCAGGATCGGCGAATATCTGGCCGTCGCCCAATGAAGTGATGAATCGGGTCTCGCCACCGGGTTGGTAACGATGCACCGCCGTCCGGTGAACGAAGATGTCGTCGCCGGGCATGCTGAAATCGTAACCTTCGTCCAGGCGCGTGCTCAGGTAGTAGGGGCTGCCCGTCGACACGGAGATCTTCAACGCCTGCGGATTGGCGGCGACCTGGCGCTCGATGGCCGTGATGGCATAACTGCCCGTGCTCGCCACGGTCGCGAGCCGTCCTCCAATCCAGCCCATCTGTTCGCGATGAGGCGCATTGAACTCGCGGAACCCCCACGGAGACGTCGGCTCCACCGGATCGGATACGTCGGAGCCATCCGTGGTGCCATCGTTGTTCGTGTCCGACACGGCATGCAGCATGCCGAGGTTGTGCCCCATGGCATGGGCGAACTGATCGTAATTGTCGCAGGCGCTTACTTCGGGCCCTTTTATCCACGAGCGACAGGTCGTACCGGCCGCGCAGGCCTGATAGGCCTGCACTGCCCACGCACAGCCCACGTTCGGCGGCAGGATGTAATAGCGATGCTGGTAGGAAGACAGGTTGAGTCCAGCGGCCGCGGCCTGTGCGTCGGCCGCCGCCGCCCACGCTTCTTCCTTGCAGACGCCACCGATATCCAATGCCGCCTCCGCCACGGAAACCCGACGGATGTCCGTGCTGGAGCCTGGATAGCCGATGCCCGAGATTCCGACGGCTCCATAGGAATTCGCCGTCATGAACGAATCGAGGCTGTCGAGATCCAGGCTGTACATGCGATCGGCCAATTTCGCCACGCAGTTGCTGTTCGAACCGTGCGTTGTTCCTTGTCCATCGACGATATCGACGACGATGCCGGCGACTTTTCGCGAACTCGTCGCCGCCAGCGGCTGGGCAGGCGAAATCACCGAATAGCCCGCCGATCCACGCAACAGCTCGAAGCGATCACCACGTGCTTCGCCCTTCGCGCGTATCGTCGCGCCGGTGCGGAGCACGGACATCTGCAAGCCATCGAGGCGCAGTTCGATGCGCCGCTTGTCCGCAGTCAGCAGGTAGTAACGATACTCGCCGCCGATCTTCGATCCGGTGTCCCGAGCCACGACTTGCACGCGACCGGTCAACTCTTGGACGCCCGCCTGGCAGGTGGCCGCGAAAGCCGAGAGCGCGAGCACGAGCGCAATCCCCGTCCTGCCTCGACCTAGCCGCTTACCCATCCTGTCGATCATGGCGATCCCCGCGGGGCGCTTGCCCCTTCCCTATCGGCATTCTGCTACGACCGGGGCGCTACGTCAGCCATGGGCCCGATGCAGGCCCCCGAACTGCCTAGCAGTTCATGTACTTCCAGTTCCTGTGCTTGCCCTCGGCCATCCACTCGACCGCCTGCGCCAGTCTTTTTGCACGGGTTTCCTCCCGCTTGGCCTCGACGATCCAGTCGATGTATTCGCGTCGCGCACTGGGGCTGAAGGCCTCGAACGTGGCCAGCGCCTTCCTGTTCTTCTTCAGTGCCGCCTGCAGGTCGTCCGGCACGGCGGCGGCGGGCTTCGCCGCCTTCTTGCGCGCTGCCGGCGCCTTGACGCCCTGCTCGTTGAGTTTCATCGCCTTCTTGATGAGCGCAACGAGTTCCTTCTTCGTCGGCAAGTCCTTCAGCGAAGTCATCTTGCCGAAACTGCCCATGCCATCGCGCGGATTGCCCTCGCCCATCACCAGCGCGTGCTTCCAGAATCCGAAAGAGACATGTTGCTTGAACGCCGCCATGCCGCAGAGGATGCCGCCGGCGTAGTCGAAGTTCGGCATGCTCCACTTCAACGACTCTTCGGCCTCGGGGCAGGCCTCGTGCACGATCTCGCGCAGGCGATGGAGGATCGGCCGGGCGAACTCGGCCGATTTCTCGATATAGGCGTCGATGCGCGGATCGTGCTGGCCCATGCCGTGCGTTGCTCCCGAAAGCGTCGCCGGCCTCAGGCCAGCAGGTCGTCGTACTCGTGGTGCCGCTGGAAGAAGGCCGCGGCATAACTGCAGGCCGGCACGACCTTCCAGCCTTCCCTGCGCGCCGTCGCCAACGCGGCCTTCACCAGCGCGGAGGCGATGCCCTGCCCTTCGAGCGGCATCGGCACACCGGTATGGACGATGCGCATGACGCGATCCGACAGCCGGTACACCAGCTCGGATTCGAGGCCGCCGACGTCGACGTGGAAGCGCCGCGCTTCCTCATCGTGTTCGATCGCGTAATCCATGCGTTCTCCTCGATCCTGGTCGCGGCTATGCCTGCCGGTAGTTGTCCTGCATCGGGTAGCTGCGTGCGTACATGCCGAACGCGGCCGCGGCCACGAAAGCGAAGCCCGCGAAGAAGAACATCAGGAAGGCGTTCTCGCTCAAGCCGGTAGTCGCGATCTGCGCAGTCACGGCCTCGTTACGCACGGCGGCATTCGTCAACAGAACCCACAAACTGCCGAAGGTGCTGGTCAGATACCAGAAGGCCATGATCACGCCCTTCATCGCACCAGTTGCCTGGCTGTAGGCGAACTCCAGCGCCGTGGCCGATACCAGCACCTCCGCGAAGGTCAGAATCAGGTAGGGCCAGAACTGCGAAGACAGCAGCACCTGTTCGCCGCCATCCATACGCAGCTGCAGCACGCCGGCGACGATCCAGGCCAGGCCGGCGATGGCGATGCCGGCGCCCATGCGCCGCAGCGCGGTCGGCTCGAAGCCGATGCGGCGCAGGAACGGGTAAAGGATGATGTTGTTGAGCGGGATGATCAGCAACACCATGATCGGGTTGAGCGCCTGCATCTGGCCGGCGGTCTGCACGATCTTGCTCGGCCACCACCAGGCGTCGTGCGGGATCACCATGCCGTTGCCCTGCAACACCCAGGTCGAGGCCTTCTGGTCGAACAACGACCAGAATGGCGTGACCAGGGCGAACACGATGATGATGCGCAGCACCGCGCGCACGCTGTCGACCGCTTCATCCGGGTGCTGGCCGCGCGCCCGCTCGAGTTGCATCGATGTGCCGACGCCGCCGAAAGCGATCAGCACGCCCAAGGCCAGGCAGGCGGTGATCACGAAGCCGAAATCCTTCGGCCAGAAACCGATGTCGATCGGCGCGTCGAAGAGTGCGAACAGCAGCTCGATCGCCCAGCACAGAAGCATCGCCAGCGCCAAGGCGACGCCGAAACCGGCGACCGTCAGACCTGGGCGCCCCTGGCCTGCCGTCCGCGTGGTCAGGGCCGTGCGCGCGACATTGGCGAAGGAATGCGGGTCCTCGCCGCGCGTCGGCGGCACCCGCACGTACTGCTTGCGTCCCAACCAGAACAGGATCGTCGCCACGCCCATCAGGATGCCGGGGATGCCGAAGGCGATCGCCGGTCCGTAGTTGCGCAGGAACAAGGGCATCAACAGCGAGGCGAAGAACGACCCGAAGTTGATCGTCCAGTAGAAGAAATCGAAGACGATCTTGGCCAGGTGCTTGTTGTCGCGGGTGAACTGGTCGCCGACGAAGCTGACCACCAAGGGCTTGATGCCGCCGGATCCCAATGCGATCAGGAACAGTCCCGTGTAGAAGCCCGTCTTGTCGCTGTCGAACAACGCCAGACAGGCATGGCCCGCGCAATAGATCAGCGAGAACCAGAAGACGGTGTTGTACTTGCCGAAGAAGCGGTCGGACAACCAGCCGCCCAGCAGCGGAAAGAAATACACGCCGATGACGAAGCTGTGGAAGACCTCCTTCGCCATGCCTTCGCGCGTTGCTTCGGGCAGGTAGGCGAGGATCACGCTGCTGGCCAGGAACTGCACCAGGATGTTGCGCATCCCGTAGAAGCTGAAGCGCTCGCAGGCTTCGTTGCCCATGATGTAGGGGATCTGGCGCGGCAGTCGGCCGCTGCCGGCGATGGCTTCGCTCATCGGTATTCCGTATTGTGGTTTGACCGCATTCTTACGAAAAACCGGAGCGATTGCGAGTTACAAGCCGACGCGCTCGCCCTCTTCGGCCAAACGGGCGCCGGCCGCTTCGATCGCGCGCCTGGCTTCGGTTCCGGGCCACAGCGCCGGGTTCGTGTGGTTCAGGTGGATGAAGCGGACCTTGGCGCGCTGTTCGGCCGGCAAACTCGCGAACCGCGCCAGGCTGGTGCTGATGAAGGGATGCGGAAAGCCGCTCATGTCCCGCCCGGGGATCTCGCCATTGGCGTAGAAGGTTCCGTCGAGGTAGGCCACATCGACCTTGGCGATCTCGTCTTCGATGCGCGTGCCCTCGGCGTCCCACTGCGTCCAACTGTCGATATCGGGTATGAACAGCACCGATCGCTCCGGGCCCTCGATGCGATATCCCACCACCTCCGAATACTCCTGCCGATGCGGCACCGAAATCGCCGTGACCTTGAGCCGCTCGTTCAGCACGACCGGTGTGCCGGCCGACAAGGGCCGCAGCGCGATGTTCCTGTACTTCACCAACTGCTGCCACGGACCGTTGTCCTGCAGGTATCGGCTGAAACGCGGCATCGCCCAGACCGGCGTTTCGCGCGCACCGATCACCTCATGCCCGAGGTACATCAGCCCTGTGTAGTGCCCGATATGCGCATGCGTCAGGAAAATGCCATCCAGGCCCGGTCGCGACTTCGGCTTCTGCGCCGTGTCCAGTCGTTGCAGCTGTTCGGGGAAATCCGGCGTGGCGTCGAACAGCCAGCGCTGGCCGCTGACCGGATCGACCAGGCCGAGGCTGGCGACAAGTCGGCGTTTCGTCGCGTCCGTCCAGCCCGGTTCATCGGGATAACCCGCCTGCGGCGCACCGCCGTCCTGGGCTACGCCGAGCACCAGCACATAAGGCGTTGCGTTAGCGGATTCGGCGGCAGCAGCCGGAGCGTACGCGCCGGGCGCCAGCGTCAGCACCGCGGCGGCGAAAATCTTCGTGACCGGCTTCATTCGTGTTCAGGCATCCACGACCGTGCAGTTGCGGCCTTCGTGCTTGGCACAGTACAGGGCGGCATCGGCGCGCGCCAGCCAGGCCTGCCAGTCCTCGCCCTTGCGCAATGCCGCGGCGCCGATGGAAACCGTCACCTGCTCCTCGCGACAACGCAGCTTGCCGGCCACGTACTCGCGCAGATGCGAATCGATCACGCGCAAGGCTTCCACGTCGGTCGAAGGCATCAGCAGGACGAACTCCTCGCCGCCGAAGCGGAAGCAACGGTCGACCTTGCGCGTGTGCTGGCGGACCAGCTCGGCGAAGTCGACCAGGACTTCATCGCCGCATTCGTGCCCGTGCTTGTCGTTGATCTGCTTGAAGTGGTCGAGATCGAGCATGGCGAGCCCGAAAGGCGAGCCGGTTCGCTTGAAGCTTTCTACTGCGAGTTGCAGCTCGCGCACCATCGCACGGCGGTTGCCGGTGCCGGTCAGGGGGTCGAGCGTTGCCAACGCTTCGAGTTGCTGCCGTTGCGTATCGGTGCGCGAGGCGAAGACGAAGGCGATCATGCTCGTCACCGAGGCGGAAACGAGGAACATCACCAGTTGCAGGCGCGAGTCGTAGGCCTTGCCCTGCACCGTCAGGAACACCAGGGCGCTGGCCGTCAGCAGCAACGCCTGCTTGCGATCCAGCAGCAGGAAGTTGCCGACCAGGGCCGGATACATCCAGTACTGCCCGGGCGGGCCCAGCACGCTGGCGCTGAGCAGGCACCCCGCGGTGTTGACGATGGCCAGCAGCAGGCCGGCACGTTTGACGTTGCCGCTCTTCCAGGCGTTCAGGACCGCGACGACGATGCCGACGCTGATGAGCAGGTCGACGACGCCGGCGAAGGCGTTGCCGGACAGGAAGCGATAGATCGAGAACGGGATGATGCCGAGAACGGCGCAGAAGCCTAGCGACGTGATGATCGCCAGCTGGAAATCGGTGCGCATTCGCTGCAGGACTTTCCGCACGCGGCTCCCCCCGGTGCCAGGCAGTGCACGCCCGGAACCCGGGCCGCCCCAGCATACGCAAGCAGGGCGGCCCGTGCGTGAAGAAAGCGCCGGGTCGCGCCCGAGCAGGTGGCCGGACGCGTCGCGGCGTTGGCGCCTCGTCCGGCCGGGGGGCTCAGGGGGCGGCGACCTGCGTTCCGAAGATGTCCCGGAAGCGCTGCTTCTGCGCCGCGCTCGCGCTGGGGCTGGGCCGCACGTAGGACTCGTCGAACAGGAAGTTGTCCAGGCGCAGCCCGACGTCCTCGAACCAGGGTCGCGCGTCGAAATAGTCCTTGCTCTCGACGGCATGGGCGAAGAATTCGCGGAAGTCTCGCCCCGTCAACGCCTTGGCATGGCGCTCGACGTCTTCCAGCGAATAGGTCAGGCCGGGCTTGCCGAATTCGGCGTACATGGACTGGATCAACTGTGGAAGGCCGATCCGGCCATCGCTGGCCTTGCGCAACTCGACGTCCAGCGCGAAACCGGTCAGCGCGCCGCCGCCGTAGATCAGCTCGCGGTTGGGCTGCTTGTCGGCGCCGGCTTCGCGCACCGTCATGCCGAGGTGCTGGCCGATGCGGGCGAACAGATAACGCCGGGCGATGTTCTCCATGCGCCAGTGGAACCGATTTTGGTCGAGCAGGCCGTTGTTGGCCTGCGTGACCAGGGTGATGTAGTCGGTGAATCCTTCGTTGAACCACTCGTCGCGGCTGTCCTTGCGAACGAGCGACAACCCGTTCCAGAAATGCAGCAGTTCGTGCGACATCACATAGCCCCAGCCGATGCGGTTCTCCGCCGTGGCATCGCCGCTGATGAGCTGGCTGAAACTCGAGGCGTAGGCGCCGCCATCGTCCTTGCCCTGATTGACGATGATGAGATAGCGGCTGGACAGCGGGTCGCCGCCGAAATATTCGCGGTAGCTGCGCATCTGCTTGGACAACAACTCGACGAACAGGTCCTTGCTTGCGCGATAGCGCTTGCCGAGCACGAAGGTCAGTTCGACGCCGCCGACCTGCAGCGTTTCCGCCGGCGCCGTCCCGAAGAACATTGCGTTGTTGAGCAACTCGCGGCGACTCGGTACGGCGAAACGATTCTCGCCCGTCGATTGCCAGGGCGTGATGGCCTTCCAATCCTTCGGCAGTTCGAAACGGATATCGATCGCGCCCTGCATCGCATCCCCCGGCGCCAGCAGCAGCGCATACCCGGTCGACATCAGGCCTTCGTCGGTGTGGTACGCGACTTCCTCGATGCCCGCCGGCCACTCGTACTTGTCGTGTTCGAGGGCGATCTCGTAACGCAGGCGAATGCGCCCCTGCCCGCCGAGTTCGTAGTTCGCCGGCGCCGAGATCCTTGATCGCCAGTTCGCGCCCCTCGGCATCGCTGGCCCTGAGGTCGCGGATGAAATCGGCCTGACCGTTGGCATGCGTCGCGGTCGACAACACGCCGAACATGGCCAGGCTGTTGCTAGGCAGCCATAGGTCGGCCTCCACCCGCGCCCGGCTGGCGTCAGCGTCGATGCGCACGACGTAGGCATTGCCCTTGCCGTCGTAGGCGGGAGCCTGCCCACGACTCTCGCCGCCGAACAGGGCGAGGATGACGAAAGCAAGTGAAATCAGTGGTCGGGTCACGGCGAACTCCAGTCTGCGGTCAGGCACGATGGACGCGGGATCACGGTACACCGTTGCACCCAACCAATGGCACATTCCCTCGCCCCAGCCACGGTCGATGCTCGGCCGACCCCGTCGGAGGACGCCCCCATGCTTTTGTCCGCGCTGCGAAAACCGCCACTGCGCTCCCTGTTGCCCGCCGCGATGCTGATCCTCGCCTTCGCAGGTTTTTCCTTCGCGCAGGAACCGACACTGGATGAAGCCGCACTGGCGCGCAAACCGATCGAGGCCTACCTGCAAGGGCATGCACGGGCGACCCGGCCTACATGCGCGCGGCCTTCCTGCCCAGCGCGCACATCGAGGGCATGCGCGACGGCAAGTTCGTTTCATGGACGGCCTATGAATACATCTCGCGTTTCAGCGGCAAGCCCGCGGCCGACGAAGCCCGGCGCACGCGCCGCATCGACAGCGTCGAGGTCAATGGCACGGCCGGTACCGCGCGCGCCACCCTGACCTTTCCCAATGCCGTGGTCACCGACTATTTCGTGCTGCTGAAGGTCGATGGCGAATGGAAGATCGCCAACAAGGTCTACTCCTCGCAGAAGCGCTGAAATGACGGCGTTCGTAGCTCTGCGGCACCTGGCGTTGCTGCTGGCGAGTAGCCTGCCGGCGCAGACCTTCGCCGCCGAAGCGGCGAGGCCCGAACGCATCGTGCCCCGGATCGAAACGGCCGCCGACAGCGCGCAGCAATACAGCCTGTACCTGCCGCCCGATTACGATCCGGCGCGCCGCTGGCCGGTGCTGATACTGCTCGATCCACGCGGACGCGCGGAACAGACGCTGGAGATGGCGCGAGCCGGCGCCGCCGAGCATGGCTGGATCCTGATCAGTTCCTACCAGAGCCGCAGCGACGACGCCGAGTCGATCACGATCGACGCATTGCAGGCACTGCTTCGCGAGACCGGTTCGCGTTATCCCTACGACCCCAGGCGCCTGTATCTGGCCGGAATGTCCGGCACCGCCAAGACCTTGTGGGTGGTGGAAAAGCAGATGGACGGGCTGGTCGCGGGCATGGTCGGCAGCGCGGGCGGCCGACCGCCCGAGTTGGGGCGTCTGGGCAAATCGCCACCGCGTTTCTTCGGCACGACGGCGAGATACGACTTCAATTTCCAGGAGATGCACGACCTGGATGCCGCGCTGCGCAAGCAGGGAGCGCCGCACCGCCTGTACGTGACCGACGGGGGTCACGGCTGGCCCGATGCCGCCGGCTTCCGGCATGCGATCGACTGGCTGGAACTGATGGCGATGCGGGACGGCCTCGCTCCGCGACGCGAAGCCTGGATCGACGCGCAGTTCGCCGCTTCGGCCTCGGAAGCCGAAGGCATCCGCGATCCGGCCGACCGCTGGCGGCGGCTCGACCAGCTCGTCCGCGATTTCGACGGCCTGCGCGATGTCGATGCCGCGCGCCAGGAAGCCTCGGCGCTGGCCTCTGCCGAAGGGACGCGTGCGCTGTTCGCTCTCGAGAAACGTCTGCACGACGAAGAGTCGCGCTACCTGCGCGCTTTCAACGCCTGGGTCGGTCGCTACAACACGCGCCAGGTCGAAGGGCGCCGACAACCGCCGCCCGAGGTCGAGAGCAGCTTGCGCGAATTGCGCATCGCCCGATTGCAGGAACAATCGCACGATCCGGATGTACGCGTGGCCGACTCGGCCATGCGCTTGCTGCAGTCCGTTTATGCGGCGACCGCTTCCTATCTGCCGCGCGCCCAGCAACAGGCAGGCGACTTGGCGCGCGCGCGCGCCGCCCTGGCGATGGCCGTTCGCATCCTGCCCGACCGCGCCAGCGCGCATTGCCGCCTCGCCCAGGTGGAAGCCCTGTCGCGTGCCGCCGATCGTGCGTTCGACGAACTCGAACTCTGCCTGCAGCGCGGCGGCGCCGAGCAGGCGGACTTGCGCGGCGATCCCGACTGGCAGTTCCTGCGAAACGATCCGCGCTGGCCCGCGATGCTGGAAAAAGCCTCGGCGCCACCCTAGGCCGGCGCATACAGCGGGAACTCGCCGGCGATTCCTTTCAGCTTCACGCGAGCCACTTCGCTGGCGTCGGCGCCGCATTCGCGCATGAAGGCTTCGCTCATCAGCAGGCGCCGCTGCTGCAGGCTGCATTGCGATTCGATGCGCGAAGCGATGTTCACGTCGTTGCCGATCACGGTGAAATCCATCCGGCGCAGGCTGCCGATATTGCCGAACTTGAAGCGGCCGACATGCAGGCCGACGCCATGATCGAACTCGATGCCGCGCTCGCCCAGCGAGCGATTCACTTCCAGCGCCGCCGCATAGGCATTGGCGCAAGCCTGGCGCTCATTGTCCGGATTGCCGTCGGCGAAAATGGCCAGCACCGCGTCGCCGATGAATTTCAGCACTTCGCCCTGGTGCGCGTAGATGATCGGCACCAGGCATTCGTAGTATTCGTTGAGCCGCCGGATGAACTCGCTCGGCTCATAACGCTGGCTGGCGGTGGAATAGCCGCGGATGTCGGAGAACCAGATCGCGCCCTGCAGGTCGAGCATGTCGCCCGGGCGGATCTTTCCGTGCTTCACCTCCTGCCCCGGATAGCTGCCGACATAACAATCGAGCACGGTATCGAGGACCAGGTTCTTGATGGCGCCATCGAGCAGCAGGCCCAGCGAAGAGAGCGAGCATTCGACGAAATCGATCGCCTCGTCGCTGAAACCGCCGGGCGCGCGCGTCACCAGGCTCATCTGGCCGTCGACGCAGGGCAAGGGGTAGACCAAGTAGTGCGTGGCGCCCTGCCCGGCCAGGTCGTCGAGTATCGGGTATTCGTGCTTTCGTCCACGCTCCAAGCGGAAATGCAGCATGGGCAGACCCATCATCACCGGATAGAACGGGCTGCGCCTGAAGGGCTCCGTGTCCTTGGCGCCATGCGACATCATCGCCTCGTCCACCGTGCAGCCTTCCAGATGGTGCACGCGACGAAGGAACAGCGCCGGCGACGGGAAGGGACCGGGATCGCGCTCCTCGTCGTGCCAGACGTAGCGCAAGGCCTGGATCTGCGGGTGCAGGGTGAACAGCGCCAGCGTCGCGCGACTCACATCGACGCCGTTTTCCTTCATCAACCGGCCGTAGCGATGCACGATGCCGGCGATGTCGGTGCGACCGCTGGCGCCCAACGAAGCCTGCCAGCGCAGCAATTGTTCGTGCAGTGACATTCGCCGCACCGTCCGGGATCAGTCCGCCCTCCCCTGTTACGTAGGCGGAGGGCACTCCGGATGCAAACGGAAACTAGCTCGCGACGAAGGTCTTGAAGCCGCCGAAGATCATGCGCTTGCCGTCGAAGGGCAGTTTTTTCGGGTCCATGTACGTGGCGAAACGCGGATCCTTCATGACCTTGGCATTGATCCTGTCGCGCTGGGCCTTGGTCTTGTAGACGATCCAGGAAAACACCACGACCTCGTCCTTCTTCAGCTTCACGCTCTGCGGGAAGGAGGTCCATTTACCGGGCTTGACGTCGTCCTCGACGCATTCGACGTAGTCGATCGCGCCCAGCTCCCGCCAGACCTTGGCGCCCAGTCGGGCCATGCGGCGGTAAGCAGGCAGGTTCTTCTTCGGTACGGCCAGGATGAATCCATCGACGTACATGAGCGTGCTCCTTGCGAAAGGAGCTCCAGACTCCGCCGATGCCACCCAAGGGTCAAGCCCGGAACGAAATGCCGGGTGAATGCGCCGCGACTTATTCGCCGCCGGAGAAGATCGCGAAGAAGACCATGATGGCGATCAACGCACCCAACGCGGCAAAGAAGATCTTCACCCAACTCCAGGGACGCTCGCCGGCCAAGGCACCGGTGTAGCCATTCGCGACGACCTGGAAACTCTTGCTGCCATAGGTGTAACTGACCAGCCAGACCGGCACCAGGATGTGCTTGAAGGTGCGACCGCGAAAATCGGCGTCGACTCGCAGGTTGCGATAGGTATCGCCCGGCACCTGGCTGCCGCAGAGACTCTCGGTCTGGCGCCGCATGTCCTGGTCGTTGATCTCGGCGGCCTTGCGCAGATCGACGCGATAGCGCTCCACCGTCCAGCCGCGCACGAACTCCGGCGAGTACGGCTTCAGGTCGCTGACGGTCGGAAACGGTTCGATCTTGACGAGCAGATCGGCATGCACGCCTACCGTCCCGGCAACGAGCTCGTCGTCGAAGAAATGTTCGAGATGCCCCGCCGCCGGTTCCCAACGGGTGCGCTGCACCTGTCGCGTCTGCGTACGGCCGTTCTGCACATAGGTTTCGGTTTCGTAGTAGTGATAACCCGCTTCGGCCGTCCAATCCGCGCTGACATGCGCGTCGAAGGTCCAGTACGGCAGGTAGATGCCGTGCAGCGTGTCGGTGAGGGCCGCGGTCTTCAATCGGTTGGGCGCGAACCAGCGACTGCCGTACCACTTGCGGATCAAGTCGCGCACCTGGCCATCGCTGATCTTGAACGGCAGCAGGCTCTGCGGCGTGATCGCGTCCTTCATGCCTTCGTGCGGAATGATGGCCGGCGATCCGCAGAATTCGCAGCGCTGCGCCACCTTGCCGTCGACGAAGACCGATATCGCGCGGCAGCTCTGGCACTGCATTTCCCGCCGATCGGCGCCCCAGTCGCGCCCTGCTTTCGGAATCAGCAAGGCGGCGACGAGATCGTTCTCGACGATACTGGTCCCGGGATCGGCGGCGGCGGCCGGCGACCAGGGCACGACGGTGCCGCAGTACGGGCAGGCCAGCGACTGCTTGCCAGGGTTCCAGACCAGATCCCCGCCGCATTCCGGACAGGGATGCTTGCCGATCACGATGTCAGGGGCGGTTTCGCTCACGTCGGTTCAACGCCGCCTGCGAGACGCCGTCCGCATCGCTGCTCACCCACGCAGGAACTCGTCCAGCGACACCTTGGCGATGCGCCAGGCGTTGCCGATCTTGCGCGCCTTCAGGTCGCCGGCATTGATCGAAGCCATGACGTCTTCGACCGAAACGCCAAGCAGCTGCGCCGCCTGCTCCGGCGTCAGCACGTCGGGCGTCGTCGCCGCGGTCGGCGCGGAGGCCGCGGCCGGCGCCTGCTGCTGCATGCCCTTCAACATTTCCTGCGCCATACCGAAGCCCAGGCCCATCTGCGCGGCGGCGGCGCCGGCACCGCCGCCATCGCCGCCCATCGTCATCGACTGGCCCATCTGGTACTTCACGTAATCGTTGAGATTGCCGATGGCGCCCATGCTCGAACGCTTGTCGATGGCTTGCTCGACCTCCGGCGGCACCGAGACGTTCTCGAGCACGAAGCTGGTGATCTCCAGGCCGTACTTCGACGTCACCGCCGGATTGATGATCGGCAACAGGGCCTCGCCCATCTCGCCATAACGCGACGCCACGTCGAGCGCGGGCACGTTGGCCGTGGCCAGCGCGTCGGTGAAGATGCTGACGATGCGCGAACGCATCGTGTCGGCGAATTCGTCCAGGCGGAAATTCTGGTCGGTGCCGGCGACTTCCTTCAGGAACTTCGGTACGTCGACGATGCGGAAATCGTAGGTGCCGAAGGCGCGCAGGCGCACGATGCCGAAATCCTTGTCGCGCATCATCACCGGATTCGAGGTGCCCCACTTGTTGCCGGTGAACAGCCGCGTATTGACGTAGTAGACATCGCACTTGAACGGCGAGTTGAAACCGTATTTCCAGCCGAGGATGGTCGACAGGATCGGGATGTTCTCGGTACTCAGCGTGTGCTTGCCGGGACCGAAGGCGTCGGCGTACTTGCCGGCGGCCACGAACTGCACCTGCTGCGACTCGCGCACGATCAGCTGGGCGCCGTTCTTGATTTCCTTGTCGTCGTCCGGATAGCGGTACGACAGCGTGTCGCGGGAGTCGTCGGTCCACTCGATGATCTCGAGCAGTTCGCCCTTGATGAAATTCAGGATGCTCATGGCCTTTCCTTTGCGATGGAGCCCGGGCCTCTTCGGCACCGGGAAAGCGGATGTTAGGGCAAGTCGGGTTAAGGGATTTTTACGCGGGAGTATCGGCGGTAGGCCATGGAATCGCGATGCGTTCGATCCGCGCCTGGCAGTAAGGGCAGTTCACCGGCTGCCCGCCGCCATCGAGACGCAGATCCGCGCCGCAACCGCTGCAATCGATCCGGCGATCCATCAGCAGGCGGTGCCCGCAGGCTTCGCAGACGGCACGGCGCGCGCCCTCGACCGCGACAACCTCGGCCTTGCAGTGACCGCAATGGGCCAGTCCCGTGGGCGCGCTTTCCGCGCTCCGGTACTCCTGCGTCAGACCGGTGCGCTCGAGCAGGCGCTGTGCGCTGGCCTCGTCCAGGTACGGCAACCAGCCCTGGACGAACATCGCCTGCGACATGCGCAGCTGCAGGGGTGCGGGCGCCTCGTCCGGGTGGGGCGGCAGCTGCGACAACACCGCATCGGAGACCAGGTAGGACAGGCTCGCGTGCACCGCCTGGTACAGGCGCTCGAAACTCGCGCTTTCCACCTGGGCCGTGCCGCGCGCGCTCGTCGTCCATTGGAGGGCGGCGATGGCGTGGTTCATCGCTTCGCCGATCCGGGCCGCTTCCGCGTCGAACGCGGCGAACGTCGCCGCGTGGGCCAGGTGCGCGACATACGCCCGTCGGTAGTCCGGGTCGCCGACGCGCACCGGCACCGAGTTCGGGCAAGCCGTCACCCAGGCATCGAACAGTTGCAACTGGATGTCCCGAAAGGCTTCGCGATCGCCCGCGGCCTGCGCTTTCGCCAGCTTCGGCGCCAGTCGTTCCTGCAGGTTGCGATAGACGGGCCCGGGCATCTGCATCGGCTGTTCGCAGGCCTTGCGGAAATCGTAGTCGGCCAGCGCGCCGCAGGCATCGCAGTAGACATAAGCCGTCGCCGCAGGCCGTGTCTTCGGCGTACCGCAGGCAGGGCAGCGACTGGCGAGGTAACGCGTCGTGGCTGGCGTCGCTTCAGTCATGCACGCTTCCCCGACCGGGCGAGCGTCTCATCGTCGCGAGCCCGGGCTGGCACGCGTCACCAGCTCCAGCTCGCCCAACACTTCGAGCTGTGCGCCGTCCTCGACCTGCACGCTGCCTTCCACCTGGACCCGACCGCCGCGGCCGATGGTCACATTGGCTCCCGAGCCGATGACCAGTTTCGGACCCGTTTCGGCCTTTCGACGATAGGTACTGCCGCAGTAGTTGCAGCGCAGCAAGCCATCCGAGTCCGTCTGGAACCGGGCGGCGCCACAGTGAACGCACTGGAATTTGTCGAGAGCGCTCACGGTCGGCCTATTGCCCGAGCCGCCGCCAACCGCGTGCCTCCATGCAGGCCTCGAAGGCTTTTTCGCGCTCGCTGGCAGCGGTGACGGCATCGGCCTGCGCGCGGCAGGCATCACGGGCGCCATCGAAAGGTTCGGCGCCCTCACCGGTCCAGCCGGGATGCATGCCACCCGTGGCGCAGCCGGCGACGCAGAGCAGGAACACAGGCAAGAGCAGGATCGATCGCATCCGTGAGTCCTCCGGAGGGGGTAACCGAAAGATAGCCGGTTCAGGCTCGGGCGGCATCCCTGTTCCGATACCTGACCGATAACTGAACCCTGTATTTCAGCTTGTCAACGGAAGCTGCTAGCCTCAAAAGCCCCCCCACCCGCCGACATCCCCCTATGTCCCTCTGGAAAGACAACGCTTCCGCCAAACCGAGCCCAGCCGCCATGCCCGACAATCGCGAACCCGCAAAATTCGACACGCCGGCCCGTAGCGATTCGCCGGCCCCGGTTTCCTATTCCGAACCCCAGCCCGTGCGCAAGGAATCGGTGATCGCTTCCGACATCACGATCGAAGGCAAGATCGAAGGTGGCGGCAGCGTGCGCATCGCCGGCAAATTCAAGGGCGACGTCAACGTTCAGGGCGACCTGACGATCGAAGCCGGCGCCAAGCTCACCGGCGGCGTTCGCGCCAACAAGGTGATGATCGCCGGCGAACTCGAAGGAAATATCGAAGGCGCCGTTCGCGTCGACCTGCAGGCCAGCGGCGTGATCGCCGGCGACGTCAAAGCCGGCACGCTGACGGTCGCCCCCGGTGCGCGCATGCGCGGCAATGCGGTGTTCGGCTGGGAGGACGACAAGTCTTCGAAGTCGTCCGCGCCGAACGGCAGCGGCAAGCTGTCGGTGCATAGCGGCGGGCTGGAGTCCGGCGCCGCGTCATGAGCGCCCCTCGCCCCGGCACTCCCGGAGCGACCCGCGAGTGCGCGCACTGTAAGGAAACCGTGCTCGAAAGCGCGACGGTCTGCCCCGCCTGCCGTCACCACCTGCGTTTCGACCCCACCGGCAAGGCGCCGGTCGCCACGGCCACGCCCTTGCATATCGAAGGCAACCTCGTGCATCCGGACGATGGACAGTCCTGGGAGTACACGGTGGTCGTTTCGATCCGCAACCAGCGCGGCGACGAGATCGCGCGTCGCCTGGTCGGCGTCGGCGCGATGGCTCCGAACGAACAGCGCAGCTTCAGCCTGTCGGTCGAGATGAGCCCCGCCCCCGGCAAGCCGGGCGGCAAGGGCACGCGGCACTAAGCGAGTCCGGCGAACGGCAAGACCGTTCGCCGGCCATTCCCTATCGCCATCAGGTCGCGCGCAACCGCCGCGCGACGGGCGCCATTGACCCCAATGCATGATCGGCCGCCATTCAGTGCCTGCAGGTCGGGGGTATCGTCCTCCAGCGCCTTCATGGCTTCCGCATTCTTGCGCTTCCATTCGCGCAGTTCCTCTTCGCTCATCATTTCTTCGGCGCTGCCGATTTCGATGACGCCGCGCGAGGCGGCCGGGCCCTCGGCCGGAACGGTCTCGCCGCCGGTGCGCGCTGCCTGACGCGGCCGCTTGACGATGCGTTCGGGCAAGGCTGCCGCTTCGTTCTTCTTTTCCTCGATCGCCGCGCCCTGCAAAGCGGGCTTGGGCAACAACATCGACATCATCTCGCGATGCAGATACCAGACCCCCAACGCCACCAGCACCAGAGCGGCGGCCCCCAGAGAAAGCCACAGCGCCTTCCGATTCGACGACGGCGCATCGTCTTTCGGCTCCAGCCCGTCGATGGTCGCGCCCTCGAGCGTGCCGGGAATATCGATGCGCCGGATCGGCACGACATCCTGCTCGTCCGGCAGCATCGCGCCCAGTCGACGCCGCAGCTCGTCGCCACCCAGCAATTCGATCGCCGGCACCTTGGCCGCCGCATCGCGCGCATGCGAAGTGAAGTCGCCGGCGGTCACCAGCACAGCGCCGTCCGCCCCCTCCGTCGCCATCAGTCCGATCAGCTCGTGCACGGCGTTGTGCGTGACCTGGTGTGTGTTCCAGTGCTTGCATTGCACCATCACCGTGCGGCCATCGCGCTGAAGCCTCATATCCAGCGCCACCTCGGGGCGCGCGCCGGGATGGCCGTGCCCGATATGTTCGACCTGCCAGCCTTCGCGCCGATAGTGCTCGGCCAGCAGCCTTTCGAAATCGCGCCAGCTCAATCGCGACATTCCGTGGTCAGAACCTGCATTCATGCCTCGAGTCCTTCGCATCAACAGGATTTCGGAACCAACCATACCGCCGATGAACTAACGCCGTCTTCACTGCCTCTTTTCAGGGGCCGTTCAATCCGGCGGGACTGCAATCGGAAGGCATCGGACGGGACGGAACCCATGAACACTCTTGCCGCACGAACTCGGGTCTGGCCGTCCATATTGGCGGCGGCGCTCGGCCTGGCTTCGATGGCCTGCAGCAATGGTGCCGGTTCGTCCACGCAGGCCGGCGTCGGGCCCAATCCCATGCTGCCGCCACCGGACAAACAATTGATACCCACGGTGAAGGTTGCTGAAGCGGTCGGCTGGCCGGCCGGTCTTGCTCCCAAGCCGGTTCCCGGGACGAAGGTTCAGCGTTTCGCCGAAGGCCTGGATCATCCTCGCTGGCTCTACGTGTTGCCGAACGGTGACGTCCTCGTCGCGGAGACCAATGCACCGCCGAAACCCGACGATGGCAAAGGCATCAAGGGTTTTTTCATGAAACGCGCGATGAAGAAGGCCGGCGCCGGCACGCCCAGCGCCAATCGCATCACCTTGCTTCGCGATGCCGACGGCGACGGCAAAGCCGAAACGCGCAGCGTCTTCCTTGCAGGATTGAACTCGCCCTTCGGCATGGCGCTGGTCGGCGACTGGCTGTACGTCGCCAACACGGATTCGGTAGTGCGTTTTCCCTATCGCAATGGAGCCGTCCGCATCGAGGCTGCAGGCAGCAAGCTGGTCGACCTGCCCGGTGGGCGCCTGAATCATCATTGGACGAAGAATCTGATCGCCAGCCGCGATGGCAGGAAGCTCTATGCGTCGGTCGGCTCAAACAGCAACGTCGGTGAGAACGGCATGGAGGTTGAGCGCGGACGTGCCGCCATTTGGGAAATCGACGTCGCCAGCGGCGCTAGCCGCGAATTCGCTACCGGCCTGCGGAATCCGGTCGGCATGGCCTGGCAGCCCGATACCGGCATGCTGTGGACGGTAGTCAACGAACGCGACGAGCTCGGCGACGATCTCGTGCCCGACTACATGACCTCCGTGCGTGATGGCGGGTTCTACGGTTGGCCCTACAGTTATTTTGGACCGCACGTGGACCAACGCGTGAAGCCGCAGAGGCCCGATCTGGTGACGAAGGCGATCATGCCGGACTATGCATTGGGTGCGCATACCGCCTCGCTCGGGCTGACGTCTGCCGCCGGGAACGCCCTACCCGCTCGCTTCGCCAACGGCATGTTCATCGGTCAGCATGGTTCCTGGAACCGCGATCCGCCCAGCGGCTATCGCGTCGTCTTCGTGCCGTTCAAGGCCGGCAACCCATCAGGCCTGCCGGAAGAGGTGCTTGGCGGCTTCCTCGGACCGCAGGGGCAGGCCTTTGGCCGCCCGGTCGGCGTTGCGATCGACAAACGCGGCGGTCTGCTGGTCGCCGACGATGTCGGCAATATCGTCTGGCGCGTCGATTGAGCGCGGGCCAGCCGGGGCGGTCCCGCCCCCGATTCGCCAATAAGTAGACGATAAGTAGGTGCGACCACCGCACTCTGGCGCCATGCAGACGGCGCGCAGCAGTGGGCATTGCGACGCCGCCCCCGAGCCCACGAACAGATAGCGGAGTCACCATGAAATGCCGTACATCCGTCCCGGCGCTGGTCGCCGGACTCGCGATCGCCTGCGCGGGATTCGCCCTGCCCTCGGAATCCGTCGCGGCGGATGCGGTCGTCATCACCGGCTGGGGCCATGATTGCAGCTACACGGCGCTGGTAAGGGAAGCCGATGGCGATCGCGCCGTAGTGCACGTCGATGCCTATCCCTGGTGCCGTCGCGCGGTCGCAGGCTACTACGCCTATCAGTACGCCTGGGCCTATCCCTGGTACGTCGCGCCGCCGCCCGTGGCCGGTGCGGTCTATGGCCCCTACGGCGCGGCCGTCTGGGGGCCGTATGGCGGCGTCGCCGCAACGACCGGCACGCGCTATTACCACTACGACGATGTCTGGGGCGCGACGCGTGCCGGCGCCGCCTACAACCCGTGGACGGGAAACGCAGCCGCGGGCCAGACGAAAGCCGCCTACAACGCGGCAACAGGCACGTACGCGGTCGGGCAACGCGGTGGCGTGGCCAACGCCTACACCGGCGACTATGCCTATGGCGAACGCGGCGCGGTCTACAATGAAAACACCGGCGCGGCCGCGGCAGGAAGCCACGGCACCATCGGCAATGCCTACACCGGCAACGAAGCGCAAGTCGGCCGTGGTGCGGTCTACAACCCGAACACCGGTGAAGTTTCTACCGCGGCCGGTATCCATACCGACAACGGCAGCGTCGTTCGCGTGAACGACGAGGTCTACGTCGGCCACGACGGCAACGTGCAGCAGGTCGAACCGGGAAGCCACGGCAAGCAAGGATCGTCATCGTCCGCCGCTACGCGCACGGCGACTTCTTCGAACAACGCGCAGGGCACGTCATCCTCCACGGCCGCGCGCAACGGCAGCTACGGCGGTCAGAACGCACAATCCACGGCGCCCGCCCGCAATACGAGTACGGGTACGACCCATGGTCAGGCGGCGAATGGCCAGGCCCCGAACGCATCGGGAACCAGCCGAAACCCGGCCGGCCAGGCGCCGAACGCGACGCGCAAGCGGCCCGAAGGCCTGCAACGCCCGGAAGGATTGCGACGTCCCGAAGGCGGCGCGCCCAAGCGACCGGAGCGCAGCGGCAGCCGCCCGACGCGGCGGCGCTGACCTTCCTGCGACGCTCTTGCGCTGGCGCGCATCCTCGGATGAAACAGCCCGGGGATCGCGCCATGTTTCGTCGAATACCTTCCGCCATCGTGCTCTGCCTGTTCCTGGCGATCGTCTCGATCTGGGCGGTGGCCGCCGACAAGCCCATCGGACTGACGCGCGTGGAAGGCCTGCTGCAGGCACTGGACGCCTCGCAAGAGGAAAGGCGCGCCTTCATCGCCGAAAACTTTGCGCCGAAGAGGCTGGAAAAAAACGGCGGCGAGGATCTCATCGCTTTCTTCGATCGCCTGCGCGAGGACATCGGCGACGAACCGCCGCTGTCGATCACGCCGAAGCCCGACCGCGTGGAGGTGCGCGTGGCGGCGCCTTCCGGCGACCGCATGCTCCTGACCGTCCTGTTGAGTCCGGCGCCGGAATCGAAGATCGCCGGCTTCCTGCTCGATGCCGACGAACCACCTCCCGCCCCGGTAGCCGCGGTCAGCGAGGCGGACCTGCCGGACGCCATCGCCGAAGCCATGGCGGAGCGGAACACGGACTTCTCGGGCGCGGTGATCGTCGCCAAGGACGGCAAGCCGATATTCGCGCAGGCCTACGGTTTCGCGGATCGCGCCAAGCAGCGACGCAATACGCTGGACACGCCCTTCAACCTCGCCTCCAACAACAAGATGTTCACGGCCCTGGTGATCGCAAGACTCGCCGAACAGGGCAAGCTCCAGTACGAAGACAAGGTAGGCCGCTTCCTGCCAGACTGGCCGCAGGCCGATGTCCGCGACAAGGTCAGCATCGCCCACCTGCTCAATCACAGCTCCGGATTGGGCGAGTTCTGGGGGCCGAAGTACGCCGAACGCCGCGGCGAGTTGGACACCGTCGCGGAATACGCGCAGCTTTTCTCCGACGAGGCGCCGGCGAGCACGCCAGGACAGGAATTCCGCTATTCGAACAACGGTTACGTGCTGCTCGGTCTCATCGCCGAACGCATCACCGGGAAGGACTACTACCAACTGGTACGCGAAACCGTGTATGGACCCGCCGGCATGAGCCGCAGCGAACACTACGCCAATGCCGACGAGGGCAGCGGACGCGCCGTCGGCTACCTGCGCGATGGCGAAGCGAACACGGGCGGCCTGGCGTTGCGCGGCTCGCCCGCCGGCGGCGGTTATGCCTCGGCCAACGACCTGCTGAAGTTCTCAGCGGCGCTGCAGGCTGGCCGCATCGTCAAACCCGAAACCCTGGCGCGAATGACGCGCGGCGACATCGAGATGGGCCCGGACATGAAGTACGGCTTCGGCTTCGGCGTAAGCGAGGGCAAGGAAAAACACTACGGCCACGATGGCGGCGCCCCGGGTATCAACGCCTCGTTCGAAGTGTTTCCGGAGTCCGGCTACGCGGTGATCGTGCTGTCGAACCTGGATCGCGGATCGCAGGCGACGGCGCAACACCTGGGAAGCATGATCCTGGCGCGCCGCTAGGCGTTTTCCCGCGTTCCTGTGGAATCGAAGACGGGCAGGAATACAAGCCATGGAAGCGTCGCGAACAACAACATCCACCAGACGGCGAGCGGAACGCCTTCGACGGCGGGCAGTTCGAACAGTTTGATGCCTTGCACGCCGGCGTGCAGCAGGGCCGGCGCCCAGACCGTTCCGCCACCGGCATCGAAAAGCTTCGCCAGCGGGAACGTCGTCACGATGGACAGACCCAGCGACGCCGCTGCGATCGCGAAAGGCAGGGTCAGGAACAACAACAGGTGCACCAGCACGAAAGGAAGCAGGGAGCGCAGCGCCGCCGGCCAGAAGGCATGTCGCTCGCGATAGTGGCGATACAGATAACCCCGGAACAACGTTTCTTCCGCCAGGCCGCCCTGTAGGAACATACCCAGCGCCAGCCAGGGCCAGGCATCGATCAGGCGCAAACCGACCCCGCATTGCCGAACGATGAACGCGAAGCCCGCGCCGACCAGGACAAGAACGAATAGCGCCGCGCAGATCGCCCGCCACGACGGACGCCCGAAACCCAAGGCGCGCCACGCATCGCGCGCCGGCCGACCATGCAGCCATCGTTCGACCAGCAGCAAGGCGCCGACGACGAGAATGAGGACGGCCCATCCGGCCTCGCCTCGCATGCTTCCCAGCAGCGACGCCGAGCCATGGAACAAGGCCCAAACCAGCAGCACGCCAAGATATATCGGCCAAGCCTGCATTGCTGCGCCCATTCGGCCCCTTGGAGAATCGTTGTCGCCTGGCTCAGCGCAACTGGCTGTCTTTGCTGCCGCGCCGGTTGTAGCCGCTGGCGATGCCCGCTTCGCGGTCCTGCGCTTCCTGGCAGGGAACGCATAGGCGCACGCCCGGCATGGCCTTGCGACGCGCTTCGGGAATCGGCGCCTCGCATTCCTCGCAATGCGAACGCCCCGGCCCCTGCGGTAAGCGGCTGCGCGCCCGTTTGATGCCGTCCTTCACCGTGGCATCGATTTGATCCTGTACGGCGCCATCGCCGGCCCAACCCGTAGCCATTGCGTTCTCCTGAGTTGATGGCAAGTGGTTCGTGATTGATGGTGAAAGCAGAGCCCAGCGCCTCGGCACCATCAACCATCAATCACGAACCACTCACCCTGCATCACTTGCGACAACCGATCCGAAGGATTTCCCGGCGATCTATTTACCGCCCGTCATCAACGCTTCCTTGACGTCGACCGGGAAAGCGATATGGGGTGCGATCTGGTCGGCATGCTCGTTGAAGAAGGCGCAAGTTCCCTCCAGCGGGATGCCATTGCTGGTAGCGACGTCCTGCATGTCCACGGCGACGATGTCCAGCATGCCGTCCTGCGACATCGCCCATAGCGAGCGCGAATCGGCGCCATTGGCGGCGAAGACCGCTTCGGCTCGCGCCAGTTCGACCGCATTGTGCTCGGTGAACACGTCGGCGAAGTGCGAGATGTCCACGCCGCGTTCGCGACACCAGGCCACCCTCGCCTTGGTGTTCATGTAAAGGAACCCGAAAAAGGTTTCCGCAGCCGCCAATGCCTTGGCGTCAGCGCCTTCGGCCGCCTTGAGCTTTTTCGCGGTCATGGCCAGACCGGCCTCGCGCAGGGCGTCGGACCGCGGCATGCCCTCCTTCTTCGCGGCCTCGGCCTGCAAGGCCGCGTACTCTTCGTCGTACGAGTCCTTGCTCCAGCGCGTCTGCGCCTGCCGGTACAGCAGCAGGCTGCCGGTGACGGCGATGACCAGCACCAGGATCAGGATGAGGAGGATCGGTTTCTTCATATGACTAGACGCTGGCGAGGACGGCATCGATGCCGAACGACCCGGCGATTACTCCTTCTTCGCGCAGGCCGCGTCTATGCGGCCATGCAATTCCTGATCCAGCTTGCCGGCCTTGTCCTTGGCGAGAAGATCGTCGAAATACGGATTCTTCGCCGACGGATCCTTCTTCAGTATCGCCGCGTAGGCCTTGAGGGCGCTGCGCACGCCGGCGATCTGCACCGCGTGCTTGTCCTTGGCCTGGTCCGGATGTTCGATCTGGAAAGCGGCGTTGCCGAACGTGTATTGGAGAACAAGTGCGCCGGCATGCGGCGTATCCCGTTCTTGTGCAGACGGCCACAGCAGGCCCAGACATATGTCGACATAGACGTCGGGGCTGTCCGTCGCCCACTTGAGCAACCAGCTGCGCATGCTCTTGTCCTTGTCCATCGAGGGATCGGCTTCGAGGCTGCGCGTCATGCGTACGAACTTCTGCGCGTCGGTTTCGACCGCCTTGCCGCCCTGCGCGAGCGCCATCACGGATCCGAATGCCAGGAACAGGGGCAACAAATTCGCAACGAACTTCATCGGGCGCTCCCATCGATGGATGGCGCATTTTAGCAGCCGAGGGCAAGCCCGAATGCGGCTCCGGTATCATGTCGCATGACCGAGCCATTGCCCGAATTCTCCGACCTGCCCCTGAACCCTGCCCTGTTCCTCGGGCTCGATGCGCTGGGGCATACCCGCATGACGCCGGTCCAGGCCGGCTCCCTGCCGGCTTTGATCGAGGGGCGCGACCTCATCGCACAAGCACCGACCGGCAGCGGCAAGACGGCGGCCTTCGGGCTGGCGCTGCTGCACCGACTCGATCCGGCCCAGGTCCGCCTGCAGGCGCTCGTGCTGTGTCCCACGCGCGAACTGGCCGACCAGGTCGCCAAGCACATGCGCAAGCTCGCCACGGGCATTCCCAACCTCAAGATCCTGACGCTTACCGGCGGTGCGCCGCTGGCGCCGCAGCTCGCGTCGCTGGCCCAGCATGCGCCGCATGTCGTCGTCGGCACGCCCGGCCGCGTGCAGGAGCTGCTGCGCAAGAAGGCGCTGGACCTGCGCGGCATCGGCAGCCTGGTCCTGGACGAAGCCGATCGCATGCTCGACATGGGTTTCGAGGAACAGATCCGCGAAATCGTCGGCAAGACGCCGAAGACGCGCCAGACCCTGCTGTTCTCCGCGACCTACCCGGATTCGATACGCGAGATCGGCAAGGCGACGCTGCGCGATCCGGTGGAAGTCACCGTCGGCGAGACGGCGCCGCAGGCGGCGATCGACCAGCGTTTCCTCGAAGTCGAACCGGCGCGCAAGCCGGCGGCGCTGGCCGGCCTGCTGCTCGATCATCGCCCGGCCTCGAGCGTCGTGTTCTGCAATATGCGCAAGGACACCGAAGAAGTCGTTTCCTCGCTGGCGCATCTGGGCTTTTCGGCGCTGGCCCTGCATGGCGACATGGAACAACGCGATCGCGAGGAAGTCCTCGTGCGTTTCGCCAACCGAAGCTGCAACGTCCTGGTCGCCAGCGATGTCGCGGCCCGCGGACTGGATATCGAAGACCTGGCGGCGGTGATCAATTACGACGTACCCAGCGACACGGATACCTATATCCATCGCATCGGCCGTACCGGGCGTGCCGGACGCACGGGGTTGGCCTTCACCCTGTGCACCTCGCGGGAGCTGCCGCGCGCACGGCAGATCGAGGAGCGAATCGGTCAGGCCCTGCGTTGGGACAAGCCGACGTTGGCGGCCCTTCGTCCCGGCTCTGCACCCGCCGCGGCGATGGTGAGCTTGCGCATCGACGCCGGCAAGACCGACAAGCTGCGTCCCGGCGACATCGTCGGTGCGCTCACGGGCGAAGCCGGACTAGCCGGCGATGCGGTCGGGAAGATCGATGTGTTTCCGACCCGCAGCTATGTCGCGATCGCGCGCAGCCAGGCCGAACGCGCGCTGGCCCGATTGCAGGCCGGCAAGATCAAGGGCCGCAAGTTCCGCGTTCGCCGCATCTGAATCCAGGCGCAGGCCGAGGTTTTCCTTCAGGTAATGCAGGATGGCGGCCGCGTCGACGCGATCGCCGCACAGGCCCACGTGGCCATCCGGGCGAAGCAGGTAGAAGCAACGCCGCGGGATCTTCGCCGCCGCCAGCGCGACGTCGTTGTCGACGCTGTCCGGCACTTCATGCAGCTGCAGCAATCCGGCCGACTCGGGCAGTTCGTCGGCCGGCAGCGACTGGCCGAAAACGAGCAAGTGGAAACGCCGATCGTCCAGCCACTGCAACAGGTCGTGCACCCGTCCGTTTTCGCGTATGCGCAGTTTCAGCCACGGAAAGCGATCGCCGGAGCGCGGCGCATCATGCGGCAAGGCGCCGACATGGCTGGACAAAGGGCTATCGGGATAGTGGATGCTGGTCTGCGAGACGGTACGGAACGCCAGCCGTTGCACCGGTCCCAGCTTCATCGCCAGTCGGGCGATGCGCGCAGCGATCTGCGTGCGGAACACGCCGGCCAGCGGATTGTCGGAAACGATGAGCCGGAACATCTGGTCGGTGCTGCCGAGGAGCTGCTGCGCCACCGGAATGCGTTCGGCCTCATAGGAATCGAGCAGGTCGGCATCGGCCTCGCCGTTCACGACCAGGGCGAGCTTCCAACCGAGGTTGTAGGCGTCCTGCAGGCCGGTATTCATGCCCTGCGCTCCCACCGGGCTGTGTACATGCGCGGCGTCGCCGAGCAGGAAGCAGCGCCCCTGGCGGAAACGTTCGGCGCGGCGGTGGTGGATCCGATAGGTCGAGAACCAGTTGCAACTGTTGATCCTCAGATTGGCGCCGGCTTCCTGTTGCAGGCTGTCGGTCACCTTGTCGAGCGCGATATCCTCCTGCCCGCGCAGCGCCGGCGGCACGATGCCGACGATGCGCCAGCGATTTTCGCCGCGCATCGGGAAGAACAGATGGAAGCCCGAGCGCCACAGGTAGACGTTGACCTCGTCCGGCGTCATGTCGCCTACCGATTCGGTATCGGCGACGAAGAAGACGTGTTCGTAGGGCGCGCCCGGAAAATCGATACCGCAAAGATTGCGCACCGGACTGCGCGCACCGTCGCAGCCGCCGATCCAGGACGCGCTGATCTCGCGCGTACTGCCATCGGGCTGCTTGAGCAGGGCATGCACGCGATGCGCATCCTGTTCCAGCGCGACCAGCTCGGTGTTCCATTGCACTTCGACGCCGAGTTCGCGCAGATGCGCGCCCATCAGCAGTTCGTTGTCGTCCTGGCCGAGCACGAGGATATAGGGATAGGGCGTCACGGTCCGTCCGGCATCGCCGAGGGGCACGCGGCCCATGCGCCGGCCATTGGCCCAGAGATTGGCGCCGGTGCCGATCTTGCCCAGTTCGATCGCACGTTCGGCCAGGCCGAGCTGGCCGTAGATCTCCAGCGTCCTCGCCTGCACGCCGAGCGCGCGGCTCTGCTGGGCCGGGCCGGAATGGCGGTCGACGATCGCCACGCGCACGCCGCGACGGGCCAGTTGTATGGCGAGCATCAGCCCGGTCGGGCCGGCGCCGACGATCAGTACATCGGTATCCATGTTCCAGGTTCCAAGAATGAGGGTTCGGCAGGGCAGCCAAAGCGTTCCATCGCCCTCAGGGTTACAGCGCCGCCCTGCCGTGCCGCCATATTCCCCGGCGGCCGTCATTTATTGGCTACTTATTGCCGTATCGGCCCGATCGACCGGCGCCGCCGGCTCCTGGACCGCCCGGATCGCATCGGCAGGCACTAGAATGCCGGCCTTTCGGAGGGCAACCGCATGGCGCTGAAAGCCACCATCGTGAAAGCGGAACTGCAGGTCAGCGACATGGACCGGCACTACTACGGCAGTCATGCGCTGACGCTGGCGCAGCATCCATCGGAAACGGACGAGCGCCTGATGGTGCGCCTCGTCGCTTTCGCCTTGCACGCGGAGGAGCGCCTGGAGTTCGGCCGCGGCATCAGCACGGACGACGAACCGGACCTGTGGCGCAAGGACTACGTGGGCGACATCGAGCAATGGATCGATCTCGGTCATCCGGACGAGTCGCGCATCCGCAAGGCCTGTGGCCGCGCGCGCGAAGTGGTCGTCGTGAACTACGGCGGCCATGCGTCGGAGCTGTGGTGGAACAAGAACGCGAGCGCCCTCGCCCGCTTCGACAATCTGAAAGTCGTCGATCTCGCCGTCGACGTGGTGGCCGCGCTGGCGGGCATGTACCAGCGCAGCCTGCGTTTCAGCTGCCTGATCCAGGATGGCGAACTGCAGTTGCTGGGCGAGGCCGGCAACCTCGATGTTCGCCCGGCGATCCGCAAGGAAGCGTCCGCGCGCTGAAGGGACGACGCGTCAGTCGACGCGATAGACGCGCGCGCCCGGCCAGTTCTCGTCGAAATGCAGGAACCAGCGACCGGCGACGCCGGCGCTGATCTCGATCTCCGGCGACTGCAGCGGCTTGCGCAGCTTCAGGCTGCCCTTCAGTACTTTCCAGCGCTGGCCGTTTTCCAGTTCGAACTCCGTGCCGGGTTCCCAACCGCTCAATGTTCCCTTCAGGCGACTACGGATCGGCTTCTCGTCGAGTCCCAACTGCCAGGCGCTACCGCCAGTCTCGCGACCTTGCGCCGGCGCCGACTTCGCCATGCGCTCGGCATCGGCGCGAAGCAGACGATTCAATGCCGCCAGCTGTTCGGCACTGAGCGTATCCAGGCCCGTCTCGCGCAACTGCTCCGGCGTCAGGCGCGTTTCGAGGTTCACGTAAGCACTCTGCGCGAAGGCGGCCGCGACCAGGACACAGAACAGGGCAATGCCGGCCAGCATGCGTTTCGACATGGAATCCTCGATGGGCGAAGGTGGCCGGAGGCCGCCGATGGCCGGGACTATATTTCTGCCATGTGTCCGTTTCGTGTCAGTCACGGCCGGTGCGTGTAATCTGCCGGTCTCGCCACCGCGATCCGTTGTAGGCATCGATGGGCAAGAAGAAGAAGCATCGCAAGCAGTCACCAGGATCGGTGGGCCTCGCATCCGCGATCGCGTCCGAGATCGAACCGCGTCCCGGCGGCGGCCAAACGGCATCGATTGTCGCACGCCATCTCGTTCCGCTGGGTTTGCTGCTGATTTTCGGTGGCTCGGCGGCGCAGTTCCTGCTGTTGAACGTTTTCAACATCGCCTTCACGATCATGGGCATCGGTACCCTCGGCGTCTCGGTTTCGCTGCGCGACGAGATCCGCGGCTTCGGCCTTGCGAACGAAATTTCGTCCTGGGGCACCCTGTTCGCGATCAACCTCACCGGGAGCCTCGTGCTGACCGGCCTGTTCGGCTGGGTGCTGATGCTGGCGGTCAGCCATCTCGATGCGGACGGTTTGCTCACCCCCAGCCTATGGTGGTCGTTGCTCGCGATCGTGGTTTGCGCGGCGCCCGATCTGTTCCGCCAATATCGACAGGACGTCGCTTCCAAGCTCGACGAAGAACAGCGCAAACGCAGGGATCAGCCGCTCGTCTTCATCCACCTGCTCAGTGCCGGTTTCATCTTCGTGCTGTCGGCCTACGCGTTCCAAATGGGCCAAAGCGGCTTCGTCGCTTTGGCTTTGCTCGTCACCGGAATGTTCATTTTCCGCGACCTGAGGCCGGACCTGATGCGCAAGCTCGCACCCGCCGGCCCGGGCTGAATCCGAAACGCCAGCAACTCAGTCGATGTGGGGATTGCGGGCCATCGCGGCCATTTCTTCGCCAGACATCGTGCTGACCACGAGCACGAGCAGGAAACGCAGCGCCACCATCAGCGACGACCAGCAGTGCGTGCATCGCCGGATGAGGCAGCACGACGGAGCGTGGCAATGCCAATAGATCCTTGATCGTCTGTTTTCGCCTCTGCGCGGCGGCGTCCATCGCGATCAACCCGTTTTGCGCAGGCGTCGCTCGAACAGGGCCAGGGTGCGCTTCCAGGCTTCTTTCGCCGCCGCCTCGGCATAACGCGGCGTCGTATCGTTATGGAAACCGTGCTGGGTGCCCTCCGGCTGGTACAGCGAATACTTCACGTTCGCGGCCTTCAGCGCCGCCTCATAAGCCGGCCAGGCAGCGTTGATTCGCTCGTCGGAGGCGGCCAGCACGACCAGCATCTCGGCCTTGATCTTCGGCACGTCCTCCAGGGGCGCACCGGTACCATAGAACGGCGCTGCCGCGGCCAGTTGCGGCAACTGCGTCGCGAGCCAGTTCGACATCCCGCCGCCATAGCAGAAGCCGACGGCGCCCATTCGACCATTGCCTCCCTCGACTTTCGACAGCATCGCGCAGGCGGCGAGAAAATCCTCGCGCGTCTTCGCCTGATCGAGCTTTCCGAACAGCGCGCGGGCCGCATCCTCGTCGCCGGGATAACCGCCCAACGGAAACAAGGCGTCCGGCGCGAATGCGATATAGCCTTCGAGAGCGAAGCGACGCGCCACGTCTTCGATATGCGGATTGAGCCCGCGGTTCTCGTGCACGACCAGAACGACCGGCAACAAGACTTTTGACTCCGCTGGTCTGGCCAGATAACCCCGCCCCTTGCCATAGCCCTTGGGCGAATCGAACTCGACGTATTTCGCGCTGAGACGCTTGTCGTCGGGTTTGACCTGTTGCGCGGCGGCGAATCGAGGGTTCAGGGCATCGAGCAGCCCGACCGCGCCCAACGCACCGGCGAACTTCGTCGCGGCCGACAGGAAGCCACGGCGGTCGATGAGGCCGTGCACGTATTCGTCGAACAGTTTCCACACTTCCGGCGAGTAGTCGGCCGAAGTCTTGCGCGCATCGTCGGACATACGAATATCTCCTTGCGTCGGCGGGCTATTCCGGCAATGCGGAAACCGCGAGGTCGCGCTCGCCATCGCCGCTGGCGCCGGTCAGCAGGTTCGGCGGCAGGTGGCCGACGTCGCCGACCGCGATCACCTTGTAGCGGCCGTCGGCTTCGATGCGGATCTTGGTGATGCTCGCATGCCCGACCGACATCTCCAGCCACGCCTTGCTGTCCACGCCGAGCGAACGCGTGACCAGGTAGCGGATGACGTTGCCATGGCAGACGTACATCTCGGTGCTTTCTGCGCCGCTCGCCGGTTTGAAATGGGCGTCGAACACGCGGTCGAGCGCGGCCTGGCAGGCGGCCAGGTCCTCGGGCTTTTCCTTGGCCATGATCTCGGCGCGGCGCGTCGGCGGCGTGCATTCGGCCAAATCGTCGATGGTCTCGAACTTGCGCCCGGCGAAGCCCGGCGCGATCGCCGCCGCGGTGTCGCGCGCGCGCTGCACCGGACTGACGTAGAGCTTGTCGAAACCTTTGGGCATGCCGGCCAGGCGCGCACCGACCAGCTTCGCCTGGGCGACGCCGAGCGCGGACAAATGCGGGCCGAGTTTCTCGTCGGCTTTCGGATCCGGGGAATAGTGGCCGTGGCGGATCAGGTAGATCGTCTTCGCCGCCGGCGCCGGCGTCTGGGCTTGCAGAGCCGACGACACCAGCAACAGGCCTGCCAGGCCACGCAACAGCCAACGATTCATGCACGCGCTCCGGAGTGTTTTCCGCAGCCTAGGCGCAGGCCGCGGCGAGGTCAACGCATGCGCCAGCCACTGCCCCCGATCGCGCCATGCGCGTATTACGCCGCTTCCACGACGACCCGATTGCGTCCGGATTCCTTGGCCCGATACAAGGCTTCGTCCACGCGCTTCATCAAGGCCTCGATTTCGTCCTTCGCGTCCGACCAGGCGCTGACGCCGAGGCTGATCGTGACCTGCGCACCGGGCGCGACCGCATCGAAATCGCCGGCTTCGACCATTCGCCGGCTGCGTTCGGCGATCTCGGCGGCCGTGGCCGGACCGGTGCCGGGCAACACCAGCAGGAATTCTTCGCCGCCGACGCGACCCAGGCGATCGCTGCTGCGCAGGGCCTGGCCGGCGAGGGCCGCGACCCGCTTCAGGGCCCGGTCGCCGCCATCGTGTCCGTGCGTGTCGTTGATGCGCTTGAAGTGATCGATATCGAAAGACACCACGCTCAAGGGCTGGCCGCTGCGTTCCGCCGCCCGTGCCTGCTCGGCCAGGAAGGCGAGGATGTTGCGCCTGTTCGGCAAGCCGGTGAGTTCGTCGGTCAAGGCCAGGATGCGCAGGCGGCGCACCTTGAGCAGCTGTCGCACCGCCAGGACCATCAGGACCGCGAGCAGGAGTCCACCGAGCAGGATGACCATGCGCTGCAATCCGCGCTCGCGCTCGGCCGCTTTCAAGGCTTCGCCCCGGCGTCGGTTCTCCACCTGCAACACGCGGTTGAGTTGCTCGGTGCGTTCGGCGTCGAACTGCACGCGCAGGCGAGATGTCCTTTCTTCCGCCAGCTTCCCATCCAACTCGCGTTGCGCCTTGAACTGATCGCCAAGCGCCGCGTAGGCCGCCTGCCATTGCCCTTCGTGGGCATGCGCCAGTGCCCGCTCCTCGTCGATCCGTGCCATGAAACGCTGGTTTCCGAGAAGGAGGAAATGGGCGCGCGACGCCTCCAGGTCGGCCAGTGCTTCGCTGGAACGGCCCGCCGCGCGCAAGGCGATCCCGCGCGTCAAACGCACGCGGGCAATGCCGTCGGCATCGCCGAGCCGGCGGAAATGCGCCAGCGCACGATCGATCCAGGCCAAGGCCTGCCCCGCTTTGCCCTGTTTCACCAGGACCGCGCCGATCACACGCTCTTCCTCCGCAACGCTGTCGGCATCACCGCGCTTGAGATCGATTTCGCGCGCCGTGCGGTATTGCGCCAGCGCGGGACCGAACTCGCCCTTGCGTTCCAGGGTGGAGCCGAGATTGAAATGCGCGGTCGCGATTTCGCCTGCGCTTCCGGCCCGACGATGGCGCGCCAGCAGTTCTTCGTAATAGCCGATGGCCTTGTCGTATTCGCCGACATTGGCGTCGGCATACAGGTTGGCCATCGCATTCAGGGCGTAGCTCTGGCCGCCGTCCAGACCCAGTTGCACGCACAAGTCGTAGCTGCGCTTGAGGTCGGCGATGGCGCCATCGTATTCGCCATTGAAATGCCGCAGCTCGCCGCGCGATACCAGGGCATCGGCGAGCGCTTCGCGATCGCCCGAAGCTTCCGCCGCCGCCACGGCCGCCGCATAGCGCAGCGCCGCCTGCGCGTGCTTGCCCAGCGACTCCTCCGCATAACCCTGGCAGCGCAACAGTTGCGATTCCGATTTTCGATCGGCGCCGGTACGCACCTGCGCGAGCGCCTCGGCGGCGATCGGCAGGCTGGCCTCGGCGTCGACGACCGCCGTCAGAATGCAGAGCTTGGCCGCTGCCTGGTTGCGCGCGCCCCCTTGCGGCAGTTTGGGCAACAGCGCGGCCAGCATCGGCCGGGCCGATTCCGGATCGCTGTCCGCCAGCGCCATCGCCTTTTCCAACGAGGCTTGCAGCGAGGGGCCGGCAGTGGCCGACACCGGCCCGATGGAACCGATGCCGAAGGCCAGAACCATGTACATCATCGCCCGCATGCCCTGCTCCTTGTCCTTAATGCGCAGGCTAGAGGCCAATTGCGGATGAATTAAGGACGGCTTCGTGCACAATGCCTTCGCCCCCTCGGGAGACGACGACATGAAGTGGCGACTGGGACGGCAGAGCGGCAACGTGGAGGACCGACGCGGCCAACGAATGGGCGGTGGCGCCCGTGGTATCGGCGGCATCGGCCTGGGCGGGATCGTGCTGGTGCTGATCGCCGCCTTCGTCACCGGCAAGAATCCGATGGAATTGCTCGGCCTGTTGGCGCAACAGCAGGGCAGTGGCGATCCGCAGACGCAAACGGCCCCGGCGGACGAAACGCCGGCGCCCGCGAACGACGAGACCTCGCAGTTCATCCGCACCATCCTCGGTTCGACCGAAGACGTCTGGGGCGGCATCTTCCAGCAAAGCAACAGCCAGTATCCCGCGCCGACTCTGGTCCTGTTCTCCGGCGAGGTCTCTTCCGCCTGCGGCCGTGCGACCTCGGCGGCCGGCCCGTTTTACTGCCCGGGCGACCGACAGGTCTATATCGACACGGCATTCTTCGACGAGATGCGCACGCGCCTCGGCGGCGGCGGCGATTTCGCCGAGGCCTATGTCATCGCGCACGAAGTCGGCCATCACATCCAGACCCTCACCGGCGTGTCGTCGAAGGTCAATGCGCTGCGCCAGCAAGGCGAAAACGTCGAGGGCGACAACGGCATCCTGGTCCGCCAGGAGCTGCAGGCGGATTGTTACGCCGGTGTCTGGGCCAACCGGGCGCAGCAGCAATACGCCTGGCTGGAGGCCGGCGACATCGACGAAGCCCTGCGCACGGCGACGGCCATCGGCGACGATCGCCTGCAGAAGCAGGCCCGCGGTACGGTCGTGCCCGACTCCTTCACGCACGGCACCTCCGAACAACGCGTGCGCTGGTTCCGCAACGGCTTCGACAGCGGCGACGCGGGACGTTGCGATACGTTCAAGGCGAGCCAGCTGTAGCGCTGGCCTGTCCCTGCGGGGGCGTCGTTCGCTGAACGACGCGCCTGCGCCGATCGGCTATGCTGGACCCCTTCGTTTCGGGGGGAACGAATGCCGATGCACCCGGATTCCGTTGCCGGTCCACGCGATACCGCCGACTCGCACACGCGCTACCTGCAGTCCCTGCCGCGCCGCACCTACGGGCTGCGCGTCCTCGGCATGGGCCTGGGCGCACTCCCGGTCATCGCCGTCCTGCACGAACTGAAGTCGCCCTGGCCGGTCTGGGCCTGGGCGGTTTTCTCCTGCCTGCTGTGGCCTCACCTGGCCTACCTGCACGCGAAGTACAACCCCGATCCTTTCCGCGCCGAATTGCGCAATTTCGTCGTCGATTCTTTTTTCGCCGGCAGTTGGGCGCCGCTGATGCATTTCAACGTGCTGCCGTCGGTGGTGCTGGTCGCGGTGGTGATGGCGGACAAGCTCAATACCGGTATCCGCGGCCTGTGGCTGCGTTCGCTGCCCGGCATGTTCGGCGCGATGATCGGCATCGGCATCATCACCGGCTTCGCGGTGCAGCCGTATTCGAGCATGACGGTGGTGCTGGCAAGCCTGCCCATCCTCGTCATCCACACACTGGCGGTCAGCCTGAGCAGTTATCGACTGCTGCGGCGGGTGCAACGGCAGAACATGCTTCTCGAACAGATCAGTCGGGTCGATGCGCTCACCGGTCTGTTCAATCGCGGCCATTGGGAACGGGCGGTGGAAACTTTCCTGCGCGAGCGTGCGCCGGGCACGCATGCGGCCCTGTTGCTGGTCGACATCGATGAATTCAAGATCATCAACGATGTGCACGGCCATCCGGTCGGCGACGACGTGCTGCGCGGCATCTCGGTCATCCTTTCGCGCCATACCGACGCCGGCGGATTGGCCGGCCGGCTCGGTGGCGACGAACTGGCGTTGGCCTTGCCGGTTTCGTTGCCGGTGGCGGAATCTCTTGCGGAGGGCATTCGCGCCGATGTGCAGGCCCTGCGCTTCCCGCGGGCGCCGAACCTGGTCTGTTCGGTCAGTATCGGCATCGCCGCCACGCCCGATGCGGACGCCGATCTGCGAGAGTGGACGGAAACCGCCGATCGCGCCCTTTACCGCGCCAAGCAGGGCGGTCGCAACCGCACGGCCGGACATGAAGATTCGCCGAAGAGGTCCGTGGTATCTCCCGAGTAGCGGGTGCCGTGCCGTCAACGCCGGGCGGCCGACCGACCGTCGAACTCCGCCGTCGTCTGCGCTTTGGCGAATTGGCCCTGTTGCGGAAGCTGCGAGGCGGCGCGCGACAGTTGTTCGACACGATGAGGACTGATATTCGCCGATTCCAGCAAGGCCGTGGGAAACTCGGACTGGAGATCGCTGGAATGCGAAACCAGACGCGCATTGGCCAATGCACCGATGGCGACCGCATCGTTCTGGGCGATGGCGCCATACGCATGCCAGGCCGCGCCGTGATTGGGGTCGGCCCAGATCGCGCGCAGGAAGGATTCCTTCGCACCCAGGCGGCCGCCGTCGACCAGACTTAGGCAGCCCAGTCTGAACGCCGGTTCGGCGGCCAGCGGATCGGCCGACAGGCTGCGTTGCAAATCCATGACCAAAGCCCGTCGTTCGAGCCGCCCCTGACCGCGGACGTCGCGCATGAAAGCCCGGTAGCGCGCATCGTAGGCGTTGCTGCTGGAATTCACTGAATTCGAGCGCCGGTAGGCGGCCGCGTACATGGCCGTCATCGCCCGCGAATAGTCGCGCACGCGGCCCGACGCCAGCGCTTCAGCGGCTTCGCGCACAAGGACTTCGGTACTGCTCAACTCCATGGGACTGGGTCCGCTGGCGTCCCCCGATCGACGGTCGGAGTCATCGCTGGAACTCATCGCTTCAGCGAGCTGCGGTGCCGTTTCCAGCGGCGGCGCGGAATCTTCGTACGACCTGGCCGGCGCTTCGTAAGAGCGGGCGGGCGCTTCGTACACATCGTCGGCAGACGACCCGGAAGCTGGCGCTTCGATTGGCGCTGAATCGTCCTGGTGCGAGTACGTGCTTGTTGTCGTCGCGTCGGACAGGGACTTCAACATCTGAAAGAGGAGAAACGCGGCGAGCACGATCACCCAGGGCGCGTTCCTCATGGCCAGTGCGAATAGCCATGCGCCCAGCGCGGCGAGCAATCCCTGCGGCTGCGCTGAGGGCGTCGGATAGGGACGCAGTGGCGGCAGCGGCCCGCGCATTGTCGTCGGCACTGGCCTGTTCGCAGGCGTTCGCGTCGGCGGACGCGCGAAGGGGTTCGGTCTCGTCCGCAGCGGAGGCATTCGTGTCGCAGTCGGTCTCGGCCGAGGCGCCGCCTTCGCCTTCGCCAATAGCGCGGCGCGCTCGCAAGCCGCGCAAGTCTGACCGGCATAGTGCTGATGTTCGGCATCCCGCTTGCAAAGGATCAGCCGCTGATTCGTGCGCTGCGCATAGCTGGTGAGCAGGGATCGCCACTCGGACGCCGCCGGCCTGCCGGCATCGGCCCCGGCGAAAGCACGATCGAACAAGGTGCGCAGGTCCATCGGCATGGCCTGATGGCCGCTCGACAGGTTCGGCTGCTGGTAGGCATTGGCCCGCAGGCCGTAGGCATAGGCACGCTGGCGGATACGCCCCGGAATATCGGTCGCGAGGGCATCGGACATCGGGCGGCCGGAGTACGGATGCAGACCGAAGTTCAGCAACTGGAACACGACGACGGCCAGCGCGAAACGGTCCTGCTGTTCCTCGCCCGCCGGCGTCAGTGCCTTGATCTGGAACTCCGGCGCCAGATAGTCCGGCGTGATCTGCGGCGCAGCGAAACGCTCGCCCTGTCCCTGGATGCTGAAACCGTCGCAGTCGAGCATCGCCATGTACAAGGACTGCGGATAGAAGCGCAGGTTGACCGGCTTCAGGTCGACGACGTAGTGGCGCTGCGCATGCAGTTCGGCGATCACCGCCGACAGGTTGGCGGCCAGCGTGATCTTGGCGCCGAGGCCGGTCGGCAGGTTCAGCGAACGCGCCTGGCGTTCCTGCAGGATGCATTCGAGTTCGCTGGTGGCGCGCACGTCCACCGCCGGCATCAGGAAGCCGAGGAACTTGCCCTGCTTGTCGCGCAACGTCGCTTCCGGCCAGGCGATCTGCACGTAGCTGCGCCCGCCGTCGCTCAGATCGGGCAATCTCGGCGAGAGCTTCAGCATCGCTTCGATCTTGCGCTCGTAATGCGCGTGATCGACATGGGCATGGTAGATCTTCGCGACTTCGCCGGCCGAACCCTGCAGGCGATAGACGCTGCCGGCGCCGCCGCTCTTGAGCAGCGCGTCGAGTTTGAGCTGGCGCCCATCGCCGGTCCAGACCATGCTGCCGGCCGCGAGGCTCATGATGCGGCCCTGCCTACTGCCACAACGCGATCAGGAGCGTCTTGTCGTCGCCGGTGATCGTGTAGGTGCGCGGATCTTCCAGCGTACCCGCCAATCCGCGCGATCCGTCCGCTTCGCTAACCGTGGCCAAGAAGCGTTCGACCGGATCCATGAAGGGCCGGTACAAGCCGGCATTGCCCTTCATCATCACGAAGGGGGCCGCACCGTCGGACATCAGCACGATGGCGCGTTGCGCACGATCGATCGGCGTGACGCGCAGGTGTTCGCGCCAGGCCTCGCCCGTCACGAAATAGGTTTCGTTGGCGTATTCGCCGTTTTCCGGCAAGGACATCAACGCCGGTTGCGCGGCATCGCGGCCGTCCATCACCGCCTGGCCATCGCCGATATGGAAGAAGAAACCTCGTTCGCCGTCGGCGATCGCACCGACCAGGGTACAGGCGTAGTTGCCCAACTCGTGGCTTTCGGCCAACGCGCGTGCTTCGATCGCCGCCCGCGCCCGCGCGACGACGTCGACGGCCAGGCTCGCGAACGCGTTCGCGTCGAGCGCGCACAGGGGCTCGCCTTGCGCCAGGCGCTGCGACAGTCCCTCGACGACAGCCGCCGAGACAACCTGCGCGCCCAGATGACTGAAGGCCTGCGAGCCGGCGCCGTCGCAGACGACAGCGATCAGCGTATCGCCGACGACGCCCTGCGCGAACGCATCCTGGCAGGGAATGCCGCCGTCGATATGCGACTTGCCGATCGCGGCCGCCGCAAAAACTCTCCAGGCCATGGTCAGGTCGGTGCGGAGGACCAGCTGTCGGCCGACGGCAACTGCGCCTGGCCGCCCGGTCGCGACTGCGAGACCACTTTCATGCTGGCGCTCAGCCACAGGAACAGCTCCTGGAACTTCAGGCCGTCGAGGCGCTTTACTGCCGCCGCGCCCTTGCTGCTGAACTGACCGAGCACATCGGGATTGGCGCCGCTGCCGACCGCGATCGGGAACACGGCGACCTTGTTGGCCTGTTCGGCCTGGCGGCAACGGTCCGCCGCCCCCTGCCAATCGTCCGTGGGCTGGCCGTCCGACATCAGGAACAACCACGGGCGCGTATAGGCCACGCCGGCCGACTTGAAGCCCTGCTTCTCTTCTTCGATCTTCGCCAGCGCCAGATCCACAGCCTGGCCGGTCGGCGTGGTGCCGGTGGACTCGAGCGTTTGCGCGCTGAAATCCATCGCGTCGGTCCAGTCGCCTGCCACTTCCGCCGTATCCATGCCACCGAACTTCACCAGCAGCAGGCGCACGCGTTTGGAAGCGATCGCATCGGACTTGAGCTCCTGCTCGAGCAGGCGCAAGCCCTGGTTGAGCTGGTCGATCGGTTCGCCCGACATGCTGCCGGAGCAATCGAGCACGAGAACAAGCGGCGTGCGTTGTTCGGTGTTGTCGACGAGGGCGACATCGGGAATGACGGGTTGGTTCATGGACTCACCAGCGGAATGAAGATAGGAAAAAGACAGCCGCGTGCCCTCGGGGCAGCGGCTGCCCGCATTGTGCAGGACGCCCCACCCGCTCGCCAGCGGCAGGCCATCAGCAGTAGAGCGGCGTGTTCAGGGACGGCAGGTCGCCGCGAGCCGGTCCAATAGCTGGGCGTTGGCGCCGTGCAAGGCACGGGAAATCGAACGATAGGTCTCGTCGTCGGTCGCAGCCCAGTTGATCGTCGCCGGCTGCGCGCGAATCAGGAAATCCTCCTGACCCGGCACCTGCACGGTGTACACGACCACGGGAACTTTGGTCATGCGGTTCCAGGACAGGTAGAGCTGTCGCAGCACGACCGTCACTTCACGCCCGTTGCTCTGCGCATCGGCCGGCAACATGCCGGCTTCCAGCAGCGTATCCCGCACGAGCCCGATCGCATCGTCGATCTTCAACTGCTTGAGCCCGAGTCCGCCGGCGTCGGACTGCGCACGCCCATCCACCACCGACTTCAGGCGATAGCCGCAGGCATTCGCCGGCGGCACGCGTCCCGGTTCGCGCAAATGAGCGTTGTCGACCTTGAGGACCTTCACCGGCGGCGATTGGCAACCGGCGAGGCAAACCGTAGCTGCCAGCGCAAGAAACAGTGCGCGCATCACTGGCCGTCTGCGTCAGCAGGCGTTGGCGTGGCCGCTGCTTCGTTGGCCGGCGCGGCGTCAACGTCCGTACCGGCGCTCGCGTGCTCGACGGTCGCATCGGCGGAAACGGCAGCCGGGTTCGCGGGCGCGGTTGCCGCATCGCCGGACGGCATCGCCGTGGCGCTCGCTTCGGCGCCCACGGACGCAGCGGGCTTGGCCGTCGCCGGACCGTCGAGTTCCAGCGGCATCCGACCCGACAGCGTCATCATGTAACCCTTGCCGGCGCGCAGCCAATACCATTCGTCGCTGGTGCGGACTTGGCGACCGAAGGTCTTGTTGCCCTTGAACTCGCCGGCTTCCTTCTTGTCGACCTTGCGTTCGGCTTCGGCGCGGCCTTCGGCCGAGAAGTCGTAGACGATCATGTCGGTGACCTGTTCGACGCCGATCTTCAGCATGCGCTGCATCTCGGGACCGCCGATCGCCTGCCAACGGCCGATGTTCGTTTCCGGCTTCAGGCCATAGCTTGGGTTGAGCGGAATCGTGAAGCGGTAGCTGCGCGACCACATCCACTTGTCCTTGTACTTGCCGTTCGGCTTCTTCGTTCGCTGCAGGATGCTCACGAAGGCCGAGACGTACATTTCCTGCAAGGTGTAGGACAGGGCGTAGCGCGGCGTGATCGCCATCAGCGTACCCGTCGGCGGTTCCTTGCCCGCCGCTTCCGACTGCTTCAGGCCGGCCTGCGTATTGGCCGAGTACGCATCCCACACGGTGTCGCGCAATACCAGTTGCGGTGAAGGCGAAATGCCGTCCGAAGCGATCTTGGCGCGAATGGCGCGTTCGAAGTCCTCGTTGAAGCGGTAGTCGATCAGCAGGTTGCGGATCTGGCCCGCGCGTTCTTCGGCGGTCTTCGCCTGTGAATTGCTGATCGCCGCGCCGACCAGCGCGCCGATCAGGCCGAACTGTCCGGCGACGGCGCTGTTGTCGGGGGTGTCGATGGCGATTTCCTGCTGCGACAGCGTGACTTCCACCGGCAGCTCCTGCGCTACCGGGGCGGGCAGCACGTACTTCTTGGCGGACACGGTCGAGCTGACGCAGAGCAGCGCCATACAGGCGATAACACGGAATTTCATTGCTTTTCCCTGGAGTGTTCTTGTTCGCCCCTGCCCGGAGAATCCAGGGCAGCGCAAGGCCGCTGGATTTTCGCACAGGCCCGCCACCCCACCTCCGACCTTTCAGGAAGTGCGAAACGGCTCACGGATCGGCGGTCCGGCCGGTCAGATCCTGTCCAGAGCCAGGACGGAGCGCGACGGACGCGGACTTACAGGAACTTGGGCACGCCCAGCTTGAGGCCCTTGCCAGGCAGCGCCATCAGGGTCGATGTGCCGTGCGCGACCAGCTCGCCGGCCGCGTCGTACACGCTCGCCGTCGTATAGCTGATCTGACGCCCCGCACGCAGGCATTCGCCTTCCACACGCAGGCGGCCACCGACGACGGCCTTGAGGTAGTTGAGCTTGAGGTCGACGTTCACCAGCCCAGCATCTTCCGGCAGTCGCATGAAACCGGCCCAGAAGGTTGCGGTGTCGATGAGGGTCGCGAGCACGCCGCCATGAACGATGCCGAAAGGTTGCAGGTGTTTTTCGCCGAGTTCGAGGTCGATGCGGCAACGATCGAACTCGAGCGACGCGATCGTCATGCCAATCAGGTTCGGATACGGCGCGCTTCTTACGCTCTCGCGCAGCGCCTGGACATAAGCGGGATTCGGGGTCATGCGGATGGAATGCCTTGGTTACGCCAGCAGTTACGCGAAACGACCGCGCTGGCGGCCAGGCGCGAACGCCGCCCGTCCTGCGGGTTCGCGGAACTCAATCCGGATTGCCGGCCGGCTTGCACTTGAGCTTGTTGCCGTAGAAATCGATGCTCGCCTCGCCCTGGTGCTCCCAGAACTCGGCGCCGTCACGGCCGTACTTGCTGCCGCTGCCGGATGGTTCGGCGAACAGGAACGCCCGGTCCTTTCCTACCTGCAGTTGCATCGTCAGCGGCTCGAACTGCGCATAGAACATCGCGCTCACCGCCTGGCCATCATTGTCGCAATCGAAATTCACCGGGGTCGGCGCTGCGGTATCCGGGCTGTTGACCTGAAGCTCGGCCAGGCGCGTCCAATAGGATTCCAGCGTACACCGACGCGTGTCGCCGGCTTTCCAGCAGTCGTCGCGGCCCTTGCTCCAGCCGCGTTGGCTCGCGGCCATCGCCGGCTTCACCGTATCGGGCCGGTCCAGTTCTTTCTGATAGACATCAGCCAGACGCTTGTCGAGCGCGGCCAGCTCCGGATCGGCGCAGACCAGCTTTTCGATTTCGCTCGTCGCCTTGGCGCAATCGAAGGACGCGGCGAACACTTCATCGGCCGGCGGCGCGTCGTGCGCGGCTTCCGCCACCGGTTCGGGCATCGCGGCAGCGGGTTCCGCGGCAGGCGCGGCAGGCTGGGGCTGGCATGCCGCCAGCATCAGGGCGACAAGGGCGAAAACAGGGGCCTTCATTTGAACTCCCGGGCGCGGGGGGACGCCGAAAGCGCAATCTACCAAAGCCGGGCCCAAGCCAGAAAGCCCACACCGACCGAAGCTGCGGCTAGCGCGTCTTGCGCGCTTCGCGCAGCCCCTGACGCATCAGCCAGGCCGAACCGAATGCCAGCAACAGGCCCAGGCCCGCATACACGGCGATGGACATCCAGAACTGCGCGGGATCGGCCAATCGGCTCACGTCGTGCTGTTGCGACGTCATCTTGCTGGGCCAGGTGGTGACGCCGGTATCCACGCCGTGCCAGGCGAAGGCCAGCAGGGCGACGGAAGCGACCGCGAAACCGATGACGATCGCCCACAAGGTTCGCATGGACTGCCGGTGCGCGGGCGGCGGCATCGCCGACATCGGCGCAGCGACCGGTGCGATCGCGGGTGCGGGCGAGTAACCGGCATCGCCATAATCGTAGTCGGGCTCGCGAAATTGGCTACGTATCCGCGCGACGATCTCGTCGCGGCGATCGCGCGCCCATTCCGGATACTCGCGCCACTGCTCGGGCGACGCCAGATAAACCGCGTGATGCGCGCGCCCCGTCAAGAGTTCGCCGTCGATGGGAATGCGTCGCCATTCGCTGCCGGCTTCTTCTTCGTAATACATGCCGTCGCGCCCCTGGTGGCCGACGCGCCAGCGCAGCGGTCGGTCGGCAGGCACCGCGGGCGGTGCGACCGCTGTCGGCGTCGCGGTCAGGAACTCGCGGCGCACGCGGGGCAACAACAGGAAGATCAGCAAGCCAGCGAACAGCACCGAGAACGGGACGGCCATGCCGATACCGGAAGCGAGCACCGTCGTCTTCACGCCATTGGCGTCGATGTACGTGGTTTCCGGCGTCGGGCCGCGCAGGATGCGAAGCACGTTGTAGCCCAGGCCGAACAGGCTCAGCAGCAGGAAATAAGCCCAAGCCCAACGATGGCGACGCAGGAAGCAGATGGCCGCGACCAGCGTGAAAGGCGGCCCGCCGATGACCAGCAGCCCTTCGAAGAAATTCGCGTTCTGCGTGCCCTGCCCGGCCAAGACCATCAGGCCCGCGATCAGACTGATCGGTGCGGCGAGCCCGCAGACCAGGATCGCGACCCAGCCGAGCGCGGTGACGATGGCGGAGCGGGAGGGCAAGGTGGCCATGGCGGCATGGTGCAACGAGGAAGGGCGGTTGTCATCACGCAACAAGCGCCCGCAACCGGACGTCCCCACTCGTTCCTTGCTCCTCGCTACTCCCGGTACTGCTTGTCCACGGCCGGGCAAGCCGCCACCGGCGTCGCGTTGGTGGTTTCCAGATCGCTCGTCCAGCACTCGTCGAAGACCGAGCAATAGCAGATCTTGTGCTTGAGCACGAAACGCGCCTTGTTGAGGCGATTCCAGGCCCGGTCATCCTCCGTCGGCCGCGCCCAGCGGAACAGCGTAGTCGTCTGCCCGGCGCGCAGCACGCGATTCACGACCGGCGACGTCAGGATGGGCGATTGCTCGGTGCCCGGCACACGCTCGCCATCGGTCGCATCCATGCAGCAGGTGCGCAGCAGTTCGTAACTGCTGGTCACCGGCTTGCCATCGTACGAAAGCTCGAGGGTCTGGATCTTGGCCGGGCCGACGCCGAGATTCTCCAGCTCCAGCGTGATCACCGGCTCGTGCAGCCCGGTGATTTCGTTCTTGCTGGTGTTGCCCGTGCTCATGCCGAGAAAAGGCCAGGACTGCGCCTGCACCAGGCGTTGCATGTCGTCGCCCTGGCTGATCGTCAGGTAGATCGAAGCGATCGATGTCACCAGCGCACAAATGGCGATCATGAAATCGACCTTCTCGCGCCAGCCGAACCGCGGTCGCTCCCCCGTCGCTTGATCCCGATCCCCGCTCATGCTCTTCCCCTTGCCAACGCATCGCCTCTTGGATGCCAGCGTCGTCGAATCGGTTTAGACACGCCTCAGAATCGATCCAGATCCTGTGCCACCGCCACCGGCCCCTTGAAACCACCCGCGCGGATCCCGGCCAGCAGCTCGGCGTCTTCGGCCCCGTGGCGAACGATATGGTGCAGCACCAGCAGTTTCGGTTTCGCCAGCGCCGCTACGACGCCCAGCTCGAGGTCCGAGGTGTGGAACTCGCGCATGTAACTCGGCCAGACCTCGCCGCCGATGCGCAGTTCCGGCAGCACCTGCGACTGCGGATAGACCTCGTGCACGAGGATGTCGACACCGCGACTGGCTTCGACGATGCCCGGCGTCGGCCGCGTATCGCCGGAGATCACGATGGACCGGTCCGGCGTATCGATGCGGAACCCGTACGCCTGCTTCCAGCAACCGTGATCCACTGGGATCGCGGTGATGCGCACGCCGTCCTTGTCGTAGACGACGCCGGCGTCGAACTCGTGCACGTCCACCTTGTAGCCGGACTTCGTCTGCCGCTCCAGGCCTTCGATGCGCACATGGATATCCTCGTCCCAGGCAGCGAGGATGTGCTTGACCATCTTCTTCAAGCCGAGCGGACCGTAAGCCTGCAGCTTGTCGCGACGCCCCATCACCCAGGTCGTCAGGATCAGGTCCGGCAAGCCGAGCGTGTGGTCGCTGTGCAAGTGGGTGATGAACGCGGCCTCGGGCCCGCGGATGGACAAACCCGCTGCGGCCATGCGGCGCATCACGCCGGCGCCGGCATCGAACAGGAACACACGGCCGTCGTACACGACCGCCGTCGCTGGCCCGAAACAGGCCGGATCGGGCCGCGGCATGCCGGTGCCGAGCATGACCAACGTCGTCGCCGAAGGTTTGCGCTTTGCGGCGCGCTTGAGCGCGGTCTCGCGGTACTTGTCCGTCGTCTGTTTCGATGCCATCGGTCGTGCCGCGATCCTGGTTGGGCAACCCGAATGAAAACACAGCCGAAGCGGCTTGCCGAGGGCCACTCCGGCGCGCGCAGACCCTGGCCCCGGCGCGGGTCTATACTCGCCGGGCAGTCGATCTACTTTCCTTCCACCTGGAGGCAGACATGATCCGTACGCACGCATTCAAGTCGATCCCGTTCGCACTGGCACTCGCCCTGGCCCTGCCCGCTTTCGCGCAGGACGCCGCGCCCGCGATGACGCCCGAGCAGCAGGCCATGATGGAAGCCTACGCGAAGGCCGGCGCACCCGGCGCCGAGCATGCCACGCTGGCCAAGGCAGCCGGCGAATACAACCTGAGCATCAAGAGCTGGCAGGCGCCCGGTACGGAGCCGATGGTCGAGCCCGGCACGGCGACGCGCCGCATGATCCTCGACGGACGCGTGATGGTCGAAGAAGTGAAGTCCGCCATGATGGGGCAACCGTTCGATGGCTATGGCATGCACGGCTACGACAACGTCAGCGGCAAGCACTGGGCCACCTGGAACGACAGCATGAGTACCGGGCTGATGGTCAGCGAAGGCAGCTGCGACGACAAAGGCAGTTGCTCCTTCGTCGGTTCCTGGAATGACCCGGTGACGAAAGGCAAGGTCAGCGCGCGCATGACCACGCGCTGGACCGACGCGAACACGGAAGTCTTCGAGATGTACGGCCCGGGGCCGGACGGAAAGGAATTCAAGATGATGGAAATCACCTACGTCCGCAAACCGCCGGTCGTCGGATGGCGGCCTCCCTACGCCCATCTCTTCTCGCCACCGGGATGCTGATGTGATCCCGTTCGTGGCGCTGGCCGCCGGCGCACTGTTCGTTGCTTCCAGCGGCATGACCGTGCCGGCAGCGGGAGCGGTTTCTTACGAAATCGACAGCGAGCACACGCATGTGAGCTGGTCGGTCGACCGCTTCGGCTTCGCCAGGACGATGGGCAGCTTCGTCGCGCCGACGGGCCAGATCCGTTTCGACGCCGGGAACCTCGCGAACAGTTCGGTCGAAGCGCAGGTGTCGATGGGCAACCTGCGCTCCGACCTGGCCGAGCGCGAAGACATCGTGCGCGGCAAGTTCTGGGTGAACGCCGCGGCGAACCCGGTCGCCAGCTTCCGCTCGACGGCGGTCACGGTGCTCGAACCTGTCGACGGCAAGCCGCACCTGCGCGTGGAAGGCGTGCTCGATTTCGCCGGTCGGCAGGCGCCGGCGGCGTTCGACGTCACGATCAACAAGCAGGGCAAGGACCCGGTGACGGGCCGTGCCGCGATCGGCATTTCCGCCCGTGGCGCGATCAGCCGCAAGACCTTCGGTCTGGCCGCCGCGCCGCAACTGATCGGCGACGAGATCGAGATCCGGATCGAATCGGTGGCGATCGCGCCACCGAGTTGAATGCGTAGTCAGCCGACGCGGACTCAGTCGGCGGCGAACTTCAGCGACTGTTCGTCGAACAGTGGTTCGTCCATTCCATAGACGACGAAGGCGAAGCGCGTCTTGGACTCGGCGGGGTGGTACTCGAAATAGGTGGTTGCCTGATCCTTGCCGTAAGCGCCGCAACCGAAATCGCGCGGCTCCTCGCTCAGTTCCTTGTCGATCTTCGCCTTGTAGGCGCCGGTCGGCACCAGCGTGAAGGCGAGCCGGTCCTTGCCGAAACCGGGGCGTGCGAGCGCCTCGACCTTGCAACTCGCCTTCGCTTCCGCCGGCAGTTTGGCGATGAACCGGGTTGCGATCGCCTGCTCGATGGTCTCGCCCTTCTTCTTGCGGAACATTTCCAGCACGAGCGGACCGCCAAAGGTGTTGTCGTCGGCCGGCCGGTGCTGTTCGAGACGGTTTCCTTTCGCCGAAAACACGTAGTGCGCGTTCGGCTGGGGACAATCCTGCACCAGCAGACTCACGCCAAGGCCCGCGTCCTCGAACGGTTTCCACTGGCATTCCTTGGCCAACGCGGGCCGCGAGGCGACGGGCGCGGATTCGGGCGAGGCGAACATCGGAGCGGCGAATACGAAACACAGGCCGGCACCAAGCAGGATCGTTGTTCGTTTCATGGCATCACCGGAAACTTGCAGGACAGACGGGACGGCCTTCGTGGTCGTCCAATTGCTGCACTGTACGCGCGTTCCGGGCAAGACCGGCCAATCGGGAAGGCCGCTGCCTTCACGGCCGCCCGCCGATCGATGCCTCCAGCCGCTATGCTGCGCCTAACCGCTCCGGCCGCCCGGGAAGACTGATGCGCCCTCGCCTGATGCTGATGTTCGTCTTCGCCTGCCTGGCCAGCGGCCCGGCGAACTGCCAGCCGAAGGATGCTTTCGACCGCATCACGCCGGCCCAGGCCGGGTACTCGGCGGAGAAGCTCGACGAACTTCGCGGCTTTCTCGAAAAGTCCGGTTCGGACAGTCTGCTGTTGTTGCACGAAGGCAAGGTGTTCTTCGAATGGGGCGACATCCGCAAGAAGCGGCTGCTGCATTCGATGCGCAAGGCGCTGCTCAATTCGCTGTATGGCATCGCCGAGGCCGAGGGCAAGCTCGATCTCGGCGACGACCTGGCCGAGCTCGGCATCGACGACATCGAACCTTCGCTGACGCCCGGCGAGAAGACCGCCACACTGGAACAGTTGCTGCAGTCGCGCTCCGGCGTTTACCACCGTGCCGCCGCCGAGGCCGAAAGCATGGAACGCGGGCGTCCGGCGCGTGGCAGCCACGCCCCCGGCGAGTTCTATTACTACAACAACTGGGATTTCAACGTCGCCGGGCGCGTGTACGAACGCCGTACCGGCGAGCGCATCTACGATGCCTTCGAGGAGCGCATCGCCAAGCCGCTCGGCATGCTCGACTACCACGGTCGCGTCGTGGTCGCACCCATGGGCGAAAAACCCGTCGACCCGGATGCCGACGGCTACTACCAGTACGAGCGCGAACGCTCGGACTTCCCGGCCTATCATTTCCGGATGTCGGCGCACGATCTGGCCCTGTACGGACAGCTTTACCTGCAGCATGGCCAGTGGAAGGGAAAACAGATCGTGCCGGCCGATTGGATCGATCGCAGCACGCAAGCTCGATCCATCGTCAACGAAGAATACGGCCTGGCCTACGGCATGCTGTGGGACGTGTTGGTGCCGGGCGCCGACGAACCACGCCCCTCGTTCTTCCACACCGGCGTGGGCGTGCACATGCTCGCCGTGTATCCGAAGCGCGGCCTGGTGATGGTGCATCGCGTGGATACGGAAACCGAGTTCCGTTTCCGCGAGGACGACCTCTACCAGATCATCCGGCGCGTGCACGGCGCCCGCCTGGCCCCAACGAAGAACCCATAGCGCTAGGCTAAGGGTATTCGCTCCAGGAGCCCGACATGAGCCTCCCCAAGAATCAACGCCTGCGTGCCGTCGACTGGCTGCGAGGCCTGGTGATGGTGCTGATGGTGATCGACCATGTCCGGGTGTTCGCCGGCGTGCCGGCCTGGAGTGCCGAGCCGTCCGTGTTCTTCACACGCTGGATCACGCACTATTGCGCACCCTTGTTCGTCTTCCTGGCCGGCACGTCGATCTGGCTGCGCGGCCAGACCCGTAGCGATACCTCGTACTACCTGCTGACGCGCGGCCTGATGCTGATCGTGCTCGAGTTCAGCCTGATCCGACTGTGCTGGACCTTCAATCTCGACTTCGCCCATTACGCGCTGGCGGGTGTCATCTGGGTCATCGGCCTGTGCATGTTGCTGATGGCCGCACTCGTGCGCTTCGGCGAGCGCGCCGTGCTCGGTATCGGCCTGGTTGTCGTCTTCGGCCACAACCTGCTCGACTTCTGGCTACCGGGCGCGATGGAAGGGCTGATGGCGGGAACGTCGGCCCCGCTGTGGAAACTGCTCTATATCGGCCCGAATCAGGGGCCGATCATGATCGGCGCGCTGCAGCTGAACGTGCTGTATTCGCTGGTGCCCTGGATCGGCGTGATGGCCCTGGGCTATGGCTTCGCGCAGGTGCTGGCCTGGCCGAGCGAGCGCCGCGACCGCTTCTGCCATGCGGCAGGTGCCGCGGCGATCGTTCTGTTCCTGCTTCTGCGCGGCAGCAATCTTTACGGCGATCCGAATCCGTGGTCGAACGATGGCGGCCTGCCCGCCTGGCTGTCCTTCCTGGCGACTACGAAGTACCCGGCTTCGCTCGACTTCCTGTTGATGACGATCGGGCCCGCGCTGTTGCTGTTGCCGACCGTGGATCGACTGCACGGCTTCGTCTCGAACGCCCTGGTCTTGTTCGGACGAGAGCCGCTGTTCTTCTATCTGCTGCACATCCCCTTGGTGCATGCACTGGCGCTGGGCGTGTCCTGGCTTCGCGGCGGCCACGTCGATCCCTGGCTGTTCGCGAACCATCCGATGGGCAACCCGCCGGCGCCGGAGGGTTATGCCTGGTCGCTGGGCTGCCTGTATCTCGTCTGGGCAATCGCGGTCGTGATCCTCTACTTCGCCTGCCGAATGAAGCAAGGCAAACCGGCGGACTAGAGTTCAGCGCGTCTCATCGTTGCGCTCGTCGCCGGCGATCACGCCGCCCAGCCCGAGTCCGGCGCCTGCGGCCATGCCCATGCCGCCGCCCCCTGCTCCACCGCCGCCACCTCGGCCACCGCGTCCTTCGCCGCCTTCGTTCTTGCCCTTGCCGCCGGCACCGGCGCCTGGGCGCGCCGGCCCCTGCTTCGGAATCGACAAGTCGGCAGGAATCGGATCGAGATCGAGTACGCGCCGGATGAAATCGCGCAGGGAGATCACCAACTCGTCCGTATGCACCGGCCGACCCGCCGCCAGCTCGGCGGCCGCGCGCGCGGCCAGGCGCGCCTGATCGTCGGTGCCGAGCAGCAGGATGTCGGACAGCGCCGCTTCGACAGCATCGCGAATGCGACGCGAACGATCGGAACTCGTACCGCCCGCTTCCTCGTCGCCGTCTGCGTCTTCCATCGACGTATTGGCCTGAAAGCGACGGCGCAGGTCGCGCAAATGCGTCGGATCCACCGACAGATCGCCGGTGAACGAACCGCCCAGGGTCTTGTAAGCCGCGATCAGCGTGCGCAGGCGCTCGTTGATCTGCCGGTTCTCGCGCTCGCGCCGCTGCTGAACGCCCTGCATGACCAGCAGGCGAAGGCCCACGCCGATCAGCGTGATCAGCGCGATGCCGAGCAAGGTCGACAACAGGGTCTGCCAAGAACTGAAATCGAGGCCGCGCATGTGGGGCTCCGGTACCGGGGCGTCGTAGAACCATATCGCAGATAAGGGGTGAACGCCGCTTACAGCCCCTTGCAAGCCTCGTAAACCATGTCTGACAACTGCCTGAGTTCGTCGAAGGTGATCTTCAAGCCGCGGCGACGGCGGACATCGGCTTCGTATTGTTTGGCGTTTGCGCATCGCATGCGCTGACTATCCCGGTCCGAAGGCGGATCAGGCGCCGAATAGGCAATCTGAGTCTGTTGCTGCTGCACCGAATTGCGCGCTGGCACTGTCGATGGTGGAACCACTCGATTGTCCGGCTGCACTGAACGAACCCATACGGTTTCTTGCGTCGAAGGACATGGCGAACTCGTATAGGTCGATTCCCCCTTCGGTCCCTTGCACTTGTAGAGGCTCGGGCCATCACCATCAGAGGCTGATACTGACGACGCCCGGTCATCCTGCTCCGCCTGATCCACCGGCAAGCGAATAGGCTCGCGCAAGCCAGTACGTGGCTTTGCTGAACCGGCTACGCGCTCGTAACTCGATGCCCGACCATTGACGAAATAGACGGCGACGGAAGCCAAGAACACGGTTCCCGCAAAGAGGAGCACCACCAAGAGGGGCCAGGAGGTGCGCCGCGCATGACTACGGCGCCGATTGCGGAAATGCAACTCGTCGCCACGAAAATCGTGCTCTTGCATGGCGCAATCCGGATCCAATCGAACGTGGACGATATTGGGCGATCAGGCGCGCCATTTCCATGCGTTAGCCACGCTTGCGCACACCGACCGCTTCTGGAACCGATCAGCAACCGACGTCGTCGTCCTATTTCCTGTTTTCGTCTGCCTTGCCCGAGAATTTCTCCAGCAGCTTCTTGCCTTCCTCGGACTGCGACAGGGCCTCCAACATGCTGGCCACCGCGGTGCCGCCGCCGGCCGAGAACAGGTCCATCACGCCGGACAGGCCCTTCGACGGCGTGCCGGCATTGGAAATGACCTTCACGTCCGCGCCCTTCAGCGCATCGGCCTGCGCCACGCCGACGGCCTGGATCGCTTCGATGTTGCGCACGCCCAGCAGGTACTCCTGGTAGCCCTTGTCGCTGCCGATCTTCTCGGCCAGCTTGATCTGCGCATCGACCGGCGCCATCAGGATCGCCGTTTCCGCCGTGCCCTTGGCCGCGCCTTCCACCGCGATGCCTTCGGCATTGCGCTTGGCCGCTTCCAGCTTGCCTTCGGCGACCAGCACGGCCTGCGTCTTGCCGCCTTCGGCTTCGACGATGGCGACCTGCTTGCCGGCTTCGGCTTCGACGATGGAAACCTCTTTCGCCTTGCCCGCGGCGATCACCGCCACCTGGCGGTCGATCTCGGCGCCGCGCACGTTCTTCACCTGCACGACGTCCATTTCCTTCGCGGCGGTTTCGCGTTGTTCCACCTTCACCTGCTGCGACGCCTGCTCGTTGGCGACGCCGACGTTCTTGTCCTTCTCGGCGGTGCGCAGGCCCACCTGCTCCATCGCCTGTTGCTTGGACAACTCGACTTCGCGCTTGGCGGCGATTTCGGCCATTTCGGCCTGGCGATGGTTGTCGGCGACGACCAGGCGCGATTCGCGTTCGATGCCGGACGTGCGCTTGGCCATGATGTTCTGGATGACATCGCTTTCCTTAGCGTCGCGGATATCCATCAGCTCGATGTTCTTGATCGCTTCGACGCCCCAACCGCCGAGCTGCGGCTGCACTTCCTTGGTGAAGGCTTCGCCGAAACGGCTGCGGTCCAGCATGATCTGGTCGATCTCGTGCCCGGCCAGCACCGTGCGCACCGAACCCTGGACGATCGCGGTCAGCTGCGTCTTCAGTTCGTCGAACGAGGCCACGCGTTGCGCCGCCGTGTTCGAGTCGTTGATGCGGAAGAAGGCCATCACGTGCACCAGGAAGGGCACGCGCTCCTTGTCGTAGGCGGCGTAATCCGGCAGGTCGATCGAGAAGTTCGACACCGGCAGCGTCACCTTCTGCAAACCGATCAGCGGCAAGCGCGACGGCCATTCGTAGTAGGTATTGCTGTCGAAGCCCTTTCCGTACGAGATGGTGCTGTTACGGGTCTGGACGATGTGCACCTCGTTCACCGGCACCACGCGTCGCAGGCCCAGGACCCAGGTCAGCATCCAGAGGCAGAAAAGGACGAAGAGAAGGCCGACCGCGGCCAGGATCAGGGAAGTGCCGATCATTGCGAAATACCCGAGCGGGAGTGAGCGTCCAGTATAAAACGCCGCCAAGGCGACCGCCGCGACCGGTCAGACAGTCACGCCCCGGTGGAAGGCCTCAAACGCAGCCAGAACGGCGCCCGGCGCTTCCCATTGCGGGTAATGGCCGACGCCAGTCAGTTCGTGCGCGGGCGCCTGCGGCAGCAGTTCGCGCCAGCGCCGCACCGTATCGGCACCCGAGACCGGGTCCTCCACCCCGTCGATCAGGCAGATCGGGATGCCGGCCCGCTGCAGGGCGCCGACCCAACGTTCGCGCTGCTCGCTACGCTCGCGGATGTAGCGGATCAGCTTCGGCAGCACGCGTCGCCCGCCGGCACGGACCAGCAACTGCCAGTGCTCGTGCAATTCGGCCGTATCCGGTACGCGCGCACAGATGCGCCGCATTCCCGAAACGAACGTGCGTTCGCTCGACAGTCGCGCGATCCATGGCCCGAAGGGGCCCAGCAACCACCGCTGCACCCGCAGCGGATGCGTCGCTTCGGCGAACAGGCCGCCGTTGAGGAAGGCGATCGAGCGGATCGCGAACGGCAGCCGACCATCGATCTGCCGTGCAAGCAGCTCCTGCGCCACCGTGTCGCCGTAATCGTGCGCCAGCACATGCACGCTGCCCAGGCCGCGGGCGGAGCATAAGGCCTCCCATTGATCGGCCGAGGCCGACACCGAGTATGCGAAGTCGGAAGGCTTGTCCGACAGACCGAAGCCGAGCATGTCGATCGCATGCAGGCTCCAGCGCCGCGACAGCACCGGCCATAGCGGATCCCAGTCGCGACTGGACGTAGGGAAGCCGTGGATCAGCAGCAGGGCCGGGCCTTCGCCGTCGCTTCTGGCGAAAAGTCGATATCCGGCGTAGGGAAGTTCGGCGTTCACAGCGACCTGGCGGATTCGGGGGCGTCCGGCGAGCGATCCGCATGGATAGTATCCCTAACCGGGCGCCCGCCGGTATGAACTGCTTCACTCCCGCTTCACCCTGCCTCCATCGCCAGCGCGCGCAGCAACGGCATCGTGCATGCGTCTCCCCACGCGACGCCCCATGCACAACGAAGGCACGTCTTTCGACTTCGACCTGGTGGTCGTCGGCGCCAGTTTCGCCGGCGCCGCCTGCGCCCTGGCCGCGGCGCAACGCGGCCTGCGCGTCTGCGTGCTCGAACGCAAGCGCGACCCCGGCGAGAAACTGCGCACCACCGGCATTATCGTCAAGGAAGCGGCCGAGCGCACGATGCTCGGCCAGGCGCCGGCGTCACTCGTCCGTCGCATCGAAGGCGTGCGCTTGTATGCACCCAGCCTCGAACACCTGAACCTATCGTCTCCCGGCTATTACTTTCTGACGACCGACACACCTGGCCTGATGCGCTGGCTGGCACAGCAGCTGCGCGCGCATGGCGTCGATCTTCGCCTGGGCAGCGCATTTTCCGACGGCGAACGTATCGTTGATGGCTGGCAACTGCCGGGCGTCGGGCGCACGCGCTATCTGATCGGCGCCGATGGCGCCCGCTCGCGCGTGGCGAAACGCTGCGCGCTGGGCGAGGTTCGCGACTTCCTCTACGGCATCGAATACGAGTTCCCCGGTGCGCAATTGGCGCATCCGGATGCCCTGCACTGTTTCGTCGGCAAACGCTTCGCCCCCGGCTATATCGGCTGGCTGGCGCAGAATCCGACCGGCATCCAGGCTGGTCTCGCGCTGCGACACGATCCTACGAACGCGCGAGCGCCCGACATCGACGCCTTCCTGCTGCACGCAGGCGTGGCCGGCGGCCTGCCGCGTTATCTCAAGCCGGGACAGGTGCGCGCCGGCCTGATTCCCTGCGGCGGACCGGTCGCGAACATCGCCCGCGATCGCGCCATTCTCGTCGGGGATGCCGCAGGCATCGTCTCGCCGGTCACGGCCGGCGGCATCCATTCGGCCTGGGACCATGGCTGGGCGGTCGGTCGCGCCGTGGCCGCGCGCTTGCGCGACGACGGTCCGCCACCGGAGCAAGTGGCGCTGCAAACTGCGCCGAGTTTCCGCGTCAAGCGCGCATTGCGCTGGGCGTTCGACCACTTCCAGATGGATTGGCCTTTCGACTTGCTGCTACACACATCGCCACTGCGCTGGGCGGCCGAGCAGGTGTACTTCCATCGCAACGGGTAGGCGCGATGGGGCCGACCGACATTCCCTCGTCGCGTCAGGCCTGCGACCGTTTCGCGCCGCCCCGCATCTACACACGGGAACCCATAGGAATCCCGTCGATGCGCCGCCATCTTTTCGTCCTGATGTTGTCCGCGCTTCCGTTCACGGCCGCGCACGCCGAGGAACATAGCGTCACCGTGCTCGGCCGCGCCGACGACCCACGCATCGCCGCAGTGAACGAAGCCGTCGCGTTCTGGAACCAGACCCTGAAGGCGGCCGGCTCGAAAGACCAGCTGCGGGTGAGCGGCGTGCAAGCGAATCCGATCCCGGACAGCTACTTTCTCGAGAACGGCGCCGACCACGGGCTGCAGAAGCGTCGCGCGCCGCAGGAAATGTTCGCCATCGAGGGCGATATCGTCATCGCGCTGGCCGACGTGCCATTCGTTTCGTTCACCGCGCGCATGAAGGACGGCCGCAAGTTCATCGGCCTGCGCGCACTGGACAAGCCCGCGCTGCAGGCGCCCGGCGTGGCGCTGAACATCGCCGCCCACGAAATCGGCCATGCGCTCGGCATCCGTCACAACGACGATCCGTCCCAGCTGATGTGCGGCGCGCCGGCCCCCTGCTATCCCGAGCGTTTCGCAGAAGCCAAGGGCGCCATCTTTCCCTTGCGCGACGAAGACAGAGCCGCGCTGCTGGCGCCGCCGATGCCGATGGCCGCGCCGCCCGCCAAGCCCTGAGCAGGCACGTGTCAGTTTGCGGCGCGCATGGCCTCGTCGCGCCGACGCCAGAACCAGAACGCCAACGCCACCATCACCAGCGGCAGGACGAAGCCGAATTCGTCGATCGCATACGGCGTCATTTCGCCGGTACTCGCCGTGATCGGGGTGAAGAAGGCCTGGATGAATAGGTTGTGGCTCGCGTGCATCACCGCTGCGGTCCACAGGCTGCCGGAGCGCAAGCGGAACCAGCTCATGATGAAGCTGCTGGCGACGACCATGGTCATGAAACAACTGATCGCGAACCAAGGTGGCGTGCCGCCGTTGTAATCGGCGAAGACCAGGCCGGGGATATGCCAGGCGCCCCAGATCAGGCCCACGATCAGGGACGCTTTCGTATAACCGATGCGCCCGGTCAACGCCGGCGCCAGGAAGCCGCGCCAACCGATCTCCTCGCCGAGCGCGCGCGACATGCTCTGCACCATGCCGACCGTCCCGGTCAGCACCAGGAAAACGAGGACATCGCCCGCCGACGATCCGGTCGACCAGCCGAGCGTTTGCGGCAAAGCATCGACGAATTCGCGATTGCCGAACGCGCCGAGCCCGCTCAGCCAGACGATGCCGTAGGCAACGGCCGCATAACCGAAAGGTAGCAACCAGGACCGCCATTGCCAGCGCCATTCGCCCCAACGCCAACCGAGGAATTCCATCGGTATCCGATGCAGCCAGCAGGTGAGGATGGCCGCGATACCCGGGCTCCACATCAGGCCGGTCAGGTACAGGCGATTGCCCGACATGATCTTGCCGGTCGCCAGCGGCACGGTATAGAAGACCGCGCTCACGAGCACGAACAAGCACAGAAACAACCAGATCGACCGCGACTCCACCCGTTGCATAAGCCCCTCGCCGACATCCGCGTCGGTGAACGCTAGCTTTTGCAGCTACGCTCCACAAGCAGGACTTGCGGCTTTGGGAAGAGCGTCACAGCCTGTCCCCATCACTTGGTCGCCTTCATCTCCTCCGCCTGCTTCCACAACGCGGCGAAAATGGCGGCGTTGGCACGCGCTTCTTCGCCCGAGGTCGACGTGTTGACGAATAGCACGACGCCGATATCGCGCGACAGGCTGGCCAGCATCTCGGTCGAGATGCCGGGGTCCGAACCGCCGTGGCCCATGCGCGTTACGTTGTACTTCGATTGCCAGAAGATGCCGGTGTTCTTTTCGTCAAGCTTCACATTGTCCGGCTTGTTCGCTTCGGTGTATTCGAAGCGCCGCATCTCGCGCGCCGTGCCTTCGTCGAGTATGCGCGCGCCCTCGTAGGCGCCATCGTTCAACAGGGCGGCGAACAGCCGCGACAGGTCGGCGACCGACGTACGCAATGCGCCGTCGGGATAGGTGGTGAGCCCGTACAGCGGGATCGGTATCGTCATGCCGTTCTGCGATACGTACAGTTGGCTGTGCCGCGAACGGTCGATGCCCGCCAGGGTCCAGCCGGTGTTGGACATGCCCAGCGGCAGGAAGATATTGCGCCGCGTGTAGTCCGACAAGGGTTCGCCGCTCTTGAGCTCGACGATGTAGCCGGCCAGAGCCGCGCCGATGTTCGAATAGTCGCGATGCGTACCCGGTCGCTTATCCAGGAAATTTTCCTCGGAGTAGTGCTTGCCGCCAGGCAGGAAATACGCCTTAAGGAAATCGCCGAGGGTTTGTTCCGGCTCGCCGCCGTAGTGATAGGTGTCCTTGTAGACGTCCCAGCGATCGGTGATGCCCGACGTATGCGTGGCCAGTTGCCGCAGCGTGATCACGGCGCCCGGCTGGTGCGGGTTGACGAGCTTGAACGGCAGGTAGGTGTTGACGTCGGCGTCCAGCGACAGCTTGCCTTCCTGTACCAGGCGCATCAGCGCGACACCGGTAACGGTCTTCGTGATCGAACCGATGTTCATGATCGTGTCCGGCGTGAACGGCGCACGCTTGGCCACGTCGGCGTAACCATAGCCCTTGGCCCAGACGATCCGGCCGTCGACCAGGATGGCCGCGCCAAGGCCGGCGATGGCGGCCTCTTCCATCTGTTTCGCGATCGTCGCATCGAGATCCGGCGTCGCTTTCATCAAGCCCGCCGCCAGGGTCGCTCCCGGCAACATCACCAGCAATGCCAACGCCGGGCCGATCAACCGTTTCGTGAAACGCATGAGCTTCTCCATTCCAGGGTTCGTTTCAGAGTCTTTCGCCGGACAATCGACTCGCCTGCCTCGCCCAGGCGACGAAGGTCTTTTCGTCGATGATGTCGCCCTCGCGGATATCGAGGTAACGCACTCGTTCCTGCTTCGAAGTTCCCGGCGGCAAGGGGTCGAGCGCCACGCCGTGGAAGAACGCGACTTTCACGTAGTTCGTGAAGCAATGCTGGCTCATGAACCAGTCGTCGCGACCGGCGGCGCCGTACAGCGGCGAGTTGTACTTTACCGCCTTGCGCAGATCCGGCACGGCCTTCGCCGCCAAGGCATCCACTCGCCGTGCGACCTCGCGTTTCCAGCCAGGTATCGCGGCGAGCCAGGCCTGCACCGGCGCATCGCCCTCGCCTTTCGGAATCTGCGGGTTGTCGCCGGCGAGCAACTTCGGCTTCGCGGAGACCTTCTTGCTCTTTTCCATCGCGCCTGCCTGTCCGGACGCCTGCAGCGATTCTAGCGACGATACCGTCCCTCTCGCGAACACAGGCGGACCTGTCTACACTCGGAGCCGACCACCGGGGAGACATCGCTTGAACGAAGACATCCGCTACAAGGCCGCCGCCGCCGTCGTGGCCCTGGCCAACCGCGCCGAATCGGCCGGCCTGAAGGAAGCCGGCGAGGTCAAGGGCGCGCAATGGCAGCCCGTGCCCTACGACGAGCACAGCGTGTTCAACCAGGCCAAGCTGCGCGAAGCGGTTTCCTATTACGAGATCGCCGAGTCGATCTTTCCCGCCGCCGCCGGTTTCGGCCTGCCGCGCGCCATGATCCTGGAAAACATGGGCGAATGGGACGAAGCCATCGCGGCTTATCGCGCCGTGGACGCGTCCGGCAGCGAAGGCATCGAGTCCATCGGCATCCAGCGCTGCGAAGAAAAGAAAGCCGGCACTTACGACGAGAGCGAAGGCCTGTCCGACTTCGACGAAGACGCCGAACCCAGCGAAGAAGAAGCGGCCATGATGCAGGCCATGCAGGGCAAGTCGACCGCGGAAATCCTGGCGATGATGGAAGCCCACATGAAGAACAAGATGGCCGGGGGCAAATCCGCAGCCCAGCCCGCCGCTGCCCCGGTAGGCGAAAGCGCCGCCGCCGACGATGCCGCCCAGGTCGCCCTCGCCTTCGTCAACCTGCTGCTCGACCGCGACTACAAGGCCGCGCGCAAGCTGCTTCACCCCGACGGCGACATGAGTGTCGCGGACATGAAGGAATCCTTCGAGTCGATGTTCGAGGGCGAGGAGTTCCCGACCACGGCCAATGTCTTCGACGTGCAGACCGACATGCCGAACATCGGCGAGGACGGCGTGGCCTGGATCTACGTCAACATCGATAGCGACAACCAGGAAGCCGTCGCGATGGTCGTGGCCGAACACGGTGGCCAACTGCGCCTGCGCGAAGTGGAGTTCGGGCGGCCCTGAGCCGAGGGCGCGAAGGCGCGACGGCTCACGGCTTGCGGAAGTCGCGCCCGCGCCAACGCACGGTGCCGGTCGCCGCATCGCAGCGCAGCGGCTCGGGCTCATCGAAGCTGCCGTCCGTGGCGGCGAACATGCCCGGCTGCGCCGGTTCCAGCGCCAGCCGCATCTCGCCGATGCGCGCGAACCAGGCGCTGCCTTCCTGTCCCAGTTCCATCGTGCCGAACACGGCGTCGGAGAACCGGCCGGTGCAGGCCTGGCGTTGCGCCGCGTCGGGGTTCCAGCGCCAATCGCCCCAATCCGCTTCGGCGCGGGCGGCGGCGATCGCCTGCAGGCGCTTGTTGATCCGCGTCTCCAGCCGCGAGGGATAGTCCGCGACCAACCGGCGCAGTCGTACATCCTCGCCCGTCTGTCCGGTGGCGAGCCCGATGAAGGCCTTCATCAGTTCCAGTTGCAGGCCTTCCATCGCACTGTCGCTGGCCACCATCAAGCTCATGCCGGCCTTGGACGACGGTACGAGTACCGTCACCGACACGGCGCCCACGTAGGACCCCGGATGCATGAACGCTTCCTGCTCCTTGTAGACGCAGCGATACCAACCCAGGCTGTAGCCATCGCAGTCGATCTCGCCATCGGCCAGCTTGGCCTTCGCGATCGGCTGCAAGGAGCGGCGGAAATCGTCGGCCGTCACGTCGGCAGGCAGCGCGCCCAGGCCAAGATTCAACTGCATCCAGCGCGCCATCGCCTTCGGCGAAGCCAGCATGCCGCCGGCGGCGTGCATCAGCGCATCGGGTTTGGGCGCGAACGCGCGCCAGGCGCGGCCGTTCCATTGATGGTTCCAAGCGATCTTGCGCGGGTCGATCATTGACGAACGCGGGCTCGCGCCTTCGAGCGCCAGCGGCTGAAGCAGCGATGCCTGCATCCAGTCGCGCCAGCTCCGACCCGTTCGGGCTTCCAGCGCCGCGCCGTAGATCAAGTCGCCGATGTTCGCGTAGCGGAATCCTGGTGAGCGCACCTGCACCTCGGTCGCCAACAGCGACGGGTATTCCGCGGCGGGCACGTCGCGCACGTAGGCGGTCAGGAAATTCAGGGTATCGGTGCTCAGGCCTTCCTGGTGCGAGAGCAGATCGGCCATCGTGATGCGATGCGGATCGGCCGGCGCCGGCAATCGCAATCCGGGCCAAATCTCGGCCAAGCTGGTGTCCAGCGGAAGTTCGCCGCGACGGTCGAGCACGGCGGCCAACAAACCCATGAAGGATTTCGTCTGCGACGCGATATAGAAGCGCGTGTCGGCATCCGCCGGCTCGCCGCCGTCGGCGCGCGTGTGGCCGCGCACCTGTATCCAGGGCTCCGCCTCTCCCTGCACGATCACCACCGCCGCTGCCGGGAACGCTCCAGGCACGGCTTGCACTTGCTCCAACGCCTGCGAGATGGGCTTCGCCAGTTCGTTCGCCGACGCGGAGTCGATGAGTGCGCCCGCCAGGGCCAGGGAGAATGCGCAAACGCGCGCGATCGAGGGCGCAGAGGAACGAAGCGGCATGCCGGCTTCCAATCGGAGGACTCCGGCGACAGATACGGAGCATGGCGAAACGGTTGCAACACGAACCGCTTCGCCCGCCCATGTAAGCCTTGCTGACAACCCGCCGCCTCAATGGAAAAACGCGACGACGCACTGGCCGGACGCGATGAAATTGTGCGTTGCCAATGATGCCGGCCGATCCCGCCGGACAGGGATGTTCCGCGCCTTCGTGCGGTCCCGAACCGTCGCTCCGACATGACGCGATGGCCCGGGTCCTTTGCGAACGAATACCCACGACGTGGAGAACATCATGAGCTGCTCGAATCCTTGCACCCGGATTCGCTACGAATTCGTTTCCATCGATGGACCGCCGGACTATGTCTACAAGCCCATCACCGGCAAGCCCGATGCCGGCACGCTCGACCCCAATGCGCACCAGGATTACATCCAGCTGTGGCTCACTGCCTTCATGTGGTGGATGGGTTTCGGCATCATTCCGACCTCCTCGCCTTTCCGCACGGTCGAACCCGAATGCGGCGATTGCGAGTGCGACTTCGCGACCGAAACCGCGGTCCTCAAGCAGTTCACCTACACGCCGCCCGATTTCCAGCTCAAGAACGGCAAGCTCAGCCTCAGCGCCAAGTTCACGATGCGCGTGATCTCGCAACTCGGTGTCTGTACGATCAGGAAAGACAGGAAGCTCTCGATGGCCGGACGGGAAGCGCGCGACTTCCTCGCCAGCCTGCCGGCCCTGAAGACCAACCTGAAGCCGCCGGGCCGCAACGCCTGAGCCCGACCGCCCGATCCTCTCGCACCCCCACCGGAGAATCGCATGACGCTGCAGCGCATCTATACGAACTGGGACGACGTCCGCGATGCCACCGGCACGCCGAGCAGCCGCAAGCGCGCGGCCTGGCGCGAGTACCTGCAGACGCGACCGGCGATCGCCTACTGGGGCGACTCCTGGTTCACGACGCCGCTGTATCGCAACCTGAACTGGCACAGCTTCGCGCGCATCGAAGGCATCTCGGTGCGGCTGGGCAAACCCGGTTTCCAGGCCAAGGACATGTGTACGCGGGCGAATTGCCGCAACTACGCCGAGCGTCTGACGGCGCGCGAGTTCGACCTGCTGGGCGTCAGCATCGGCGGCAACGACGCGCTCGACAAACGCCTGGCCAAGGTCTTCGGCGACATGAGCGGCCTGTCCGCCGCCGATGCCTATCAGGAAGTCGTGGATGCCGGCGTGTTCGACGGCATCCGCGACTGTTACGAGACCTTGCTCGATGCGATGAGCGAGCTGGCGCCGCAGATCAGGGTCGTCGGCCATACCTACGCACCGCTCGTGCGCATCGGCGAAAAAGGCAAGACCGACATCATGAACCTCGGTCTCGCGCGCCCGCTGATCGGCAATGTGGGTCCCTGGTTGTGGCGTCCGATGAAATCCGTACTGAAAAACAAGGCCGAGGCCAAACCCTTCGCCGACCTGCTGCTGGGCCAGGGTTTCGCCGGCGTGTTGGCGCAGATCAAGCGCGGCTACTCCCAGTTCTCGTTCGCCGATTTCCGCAACGTGCCCGGTACGCAGGTCGAATCGTTCTGGTACGACGAGATCCATCCGAACGAAGACGGCTTCGCCGTGCTCGGTGCGAAATACAACGAGGCGCTGCGCACGGCTTTGCCTGCCGCCAAGCGCGCGGCCGTGCGGTGATCCGCAGCCCGGGTTGAGGCCATGGGCCCATACCCGCGTGTGTTGGCGATCGCTCATTCGTTGCGTTCTGGTTGTACTCGTTGAACTTCCCGGGTATCGCGCCTTCGGCGCTCAACCCGGGCTACGCGCTCAACCCGGGCTACGCTCGACCTGCAACGAAGAAACCGTCGCCCGCCTCCGTCGCCAGGCGATCCATGCGATGCCGACGACAAAGAACCCAACGCACAGGAAACTGCCTTCCGGGCCTTCGGCACCGCCGGTCAGGGCGTCCATGCCCTGCGGACGTAGCGCCACCAGCAAGGCCGGCAGATGCGCATCGATGCCGGTAACGGGCAACTCGAATCCGGTCGCAAGCCACCAGTTCCAGCCGGTGTGCCAGCCCATCGCGCCCCAGATATTCCCGGTGCGCAGCACCCAGGCGCAGGCGAACAGCGAGAACAGGAACGAACTCATCGTGATCAGCCAGGGCTGATGCGGGCTGTAGTGCAGGAACGTGAACACCAAGGACACCAGCAGCACCGCCAGCCAGACGCTCGCTTTGCGCGCCACCGTCGACAACAGCCAGCCGCGGAAAATGATTTCCTCCACGCTCGACTGCAGGGCGAAGCTCGGCAGCAGCAAGGCGATATGCAACAGGCTCGCCGGTGAGCGCCAGGCCGAACCCCAGCCTTCAGCCCGGAGTCCTCCCGCCGCCCAGATCGAGAACACGACCAGCGTGATCGTGCCGACGCCGATCGCCACGCCCTGCAGGAATGTCTTCAAGGGCGCCGGAGCGACGAAGCCAAGGCTTCTGATCGGTCGGCGTTCGATCCAACGTGTCCAGGCGAGGACCAGCAGCAAGGTCGGCGCGAAGGTGAACCAGAGCAAGGCGTACAAGCCGGCCAGTCCGATCGGATAGCCACGCGCATCCGACCAGTGCTGCGCCTGCATCCATCCGTCCAGTGCGATCACCGGCGCCGCGACGAACACGATCAACAGGATCGGCGCGAGCCAGACCCAGGGCAGCCAGCCGCGGGCCGGTTCGGGCGAAAACAAGGCGATCGGGGTCATGCAAGGCTCCGAAAGATTGCGCAGCAGGCAAGGCACCATGGCGCCTGCGCCTACGCCCCGGCAATGGCGTTGCGACGAAGCGGCGGAATCGCCGATGGAGCCTCCGTATCGGCGACGGGAGCCTGCTCAGGCGGCCACGCTGGAGCCCAGCCAGGATCCCGGGTATCGCGCCGATGGCGCTCAACCCGGGCTACCATGGCCCACGCCATCACCGGGAGTTGGGGAATGACATCGCATCGTTCGTTGTCCGGCCGCGCCATCGCGCTGGCCTGCTCGCTGGGCCTTGCCGCGTTCGCGTCCGCAACGCAGGCTGCCGAGGCCGATCTCGCCGCGCTCCGTACGCAGCTCGCCGCGCAACACGATGCCAACGTGCAGCGCCTCAAGGACTGGATCGCCCTGCCCTCGATCGCGGCCGAGAACCTCGCCTACCCCAAGGGCGCCGAACACATGGCGATGCTGTTGCGCGATGCCGGCTTCCAGCATGTCGAGATCATGCCCACCGACGGCAAGCCCGGCGTCTTCGCCACGCTCGACGCCGGTGCGCCGAAAACCGTCGGCGTGTACTTCATGTACGACGTCAAGCAATACGACCCGGCCGAATGGAGTTCGCCGCCCCTCGAAGGCCGCATTGTCGAGAAGCCCGGCGTCGGCAAGGTGATGATGGGTCGCGGCGCGGTGAACCAGAAGGGCCCTGAAGCGGCCTTCCTCGCCGCGTTGCACGCGTTCCATGCCGCCAATAAGAAGTTGCCGGTGAATCTCGTGCTGGTCGCCGAAGGCGAGGAAGAGATCGGCTCGCCGCATTTCACCCAGATCGTGCGCGCGCCCAAGGTGCAGGAGGCCCTGTCGAAATCCATCGGCGTCTTCATGCCCAGCGCCATGCAGGATCTGGACGGCATCATCACCGTCAGCCTCGGTGCCAAGGGCATCGTCGAACTGGAATTGGTCGCCAGCGGCGAACGCTGGGGACGCGGCCCGAACAAGGACGTGCATTCCTCGCTGAAGGCGATGGTCGACAGCCCGGCCTGGCGACTGGTGAAAGCGTTGGGCACGCTCGTTTCCGACGATGGCAACACCATCACGATCGACAACTACCCGGTCGCGCCGCCGATCAGCGACGAACACCGCGCGATGATCGCCGCCGCCATCGCACCCGATAGCGACGAGATGTCCAAGAAGCAGCTGGGGGTCGCGCACTGGATCGACGATCTGCCCTACCAGCAGGCGCAGGAACGCTTGATCTCCCAGCCCACCGTGAATATCGAAGGCCTCGTCGGCGGCTACACCGGCCCGGGCGGCAAGACCATCCTGCCGCATCGCGCGGTCGCCAAGATCGACATGCGCCTGGTACCGGGCATGAAATTCGACGATGCCGTCGCGGCCTTGAAAGCGCATCTGGCCAAGCACGGCTACGGCGATATCGAAGTCAACGTCAGCGGCGGCTACAACCCGACGCAAACGCGTTCCGATTCGGGCCTGATCCAGGCGCAACTCGCCCTGCTGCGCGCGCATGGCAACAAGCCCCTGCTGTGGCCGCGCAACGCCGGTTCCTATCCCGGTTTCGCCTTCTCCGATCCGCCGCTGAGCTTGCCCGTCGGGCATTTCGGCCTGGGCTTTGGCGGCGGCGCGCATGCACCGGACGAATTCTTCCTGATCGAATCGGCGAACAAGAATCTCGATGGCTTCGATGGCGCCGCCTTGTCGTACGCGGAGTATTTCTACGAGCTGGCGAAGTAAGAACGTAGCCCGGGTTGAGGCCAAGGGCCGATACCCGGGGAATACGAACAATCCCGGGTATCACGCCGTCGGCGTTCAACCCGGGCTACTTTCCGCGACTCCAGGCCCTAAGCCATGACCCGTTTTTTCATTGCCCTGCCCCTGCTGCTGCTCGCGGCCGATGTCGCGGCGTCCGTGCGGGTGCCGATCGCTCCTCCTCCGCCCGCACGCATCGAGGTCGTGACCGAAACGGTGCATGGCGTGGAAACGCGCGACCCCTACCGCTGGATGGAAGCCACCGACGGCAAGGCGTTCAAGCTCTGGTTCGACGCACAGCAGCGATACGCCAAGTCGCTGCTCGAACAGGCGGGCGACACTTCGTCGCTGGCGGAAGCGATCAGCGACGCCCTTCAATCGCTGCCGACGCTTGGCCAGGTCAGCCCGACGATGGGCACGGTGCTGATCACGCGTTGGTTGGAACAGGGGCAGGCGCTGTACGCGCTCGACGACGGTGCCACGCAGGAACGCCTGGTCATCGACCACGAAGCGCTGGAAGCCGCCGGGCGCGGCGGCCGCATTCGCCGCGTCACGCCCTCGTGGGACGGTCGTTACGCCGCGATCACCACGACCGGCCGTGGCGATGTGGCACCGCAGGTTTCGGTGGTTGAACTGAGCACGGGCAAGCTGTTGCCGGATCGCATCACCGACCTTCTCACCACGACCAGTGGCAGCCGCTACCAGGTGACCTGGCTGCCCGACAGTTCCGGCTTCGTCTATCCGCGTCTCGCGGAAGGCGCGATGATCGGTCCGAGCGGCGCGCGCTACGCGCGCGGCCGACAGGTCTTGCACCGCCTCGGCTCGCCAGTCAGCGAAGACGTCGCCGTGTTCGGCCATGGCGTGCATGCCGTCATTCACACCGAAGACGACGATCTGCCGTCGGCCATCGTCATGGCACCCGGCTCATCGTGGATCGTCGCGCGACTGGCGAGGACGCGGGCCGAGCGCGCAGAGCTCTGGGCCGCGCGACTGGACGATGCGCTTACGGGCAAGCCGGTGTGGCAACGCATCGCCGAAGACGGTTACGGCTCGCCGCTGTTGCAGGGCGACCGCGTTCTGGCCCTCACGAGCATCGGCGCCGATCGCCGCCGCATCGTCGCGCGCGATCTCGGCGCGCAGGCGTCCGACTGGATCACCGTCGTACCGGAACGCGAAGGCTTGCTACGCGAATTCCTGCTCGATGGCGAGCAACTGTATTTCACCGAACTGCGCGATCTGCGCGACGGTCTGTATCGCGCCGACCTGGATGGCAAGAATGTTTCGCCTGTCTCGCTGCCCTTGGCCGGCATGGCGCGCTTCGCCACCGCGAGCGCACGGAAGGATGGCCCCTGGGTGGAGCTGTCGAACTGGATCGACCCGGGAAGTTGGTATCGCGTCGCACCGGCCGCAAAGCAGGCCGAGCCGAGCGCCATCGCGCCGGGTGGGCGCTTCGTCGCGCCGACCGACCTGATCGTCGAACAGTTGCTGATCCCGGCCGACGACGGCGTGAACATCCCGGTGTCGGTGATCCGCCCGAGAGGAATTCCGCTGGATGGCAGCGCACCCTTGCTGCTGGAAGCCTACGGCAGCTTCGGCAAGGTGCAGGCGCCGGAGTTCAATCCCTTCATCGCCCTGTGGGCGCGCCAGGGCGCGATCTTTGCTTACGCGCATGTACGCGGCAACGGCGAACTGGGCGAAGCCTGGCATCGCGCCGCCTTGCGCGAGAACAAATCGCGCGCCACGCAGGACCTGCTTTCCGTGGCACGCGGTCTCGTCGCCAGGGGCTATACGAAGCCGCAGCGCACCATCCTGCTCGGCACGTCCAATGGCGCGCAGCCGGCCGGCATGGCCCTGGCACTGGCGCCCCAGCAATTCGGCGCCGTCGTTTACAACGTCGGCCAACCCGACGACCTGCGCGGCGCGAAGCTCGATCCCACTTCGGCGCGCAACCTCGGCGAGTTCGGCGACACGCATACGCCCGAAGGCGTGCGTCTGCTGCTGCGCAATTCGCCCTACTACCAGCTGCCGGAAAAGATTTCCCTGCCGGTCTTGGTGGTGAAGAGCGCACCCGACGATTACAACTACGGCTCGTCCGCGACGATCGCGAAGTACGTGGCGCGCCTGCAGGCGGCCAACAGCGGCGACAAGCCGGTATTGTGGCTGGAACAACTCGGCGGCCACACCTGGCTGTTCGACGGCAATCCGGAACCGGATGCGCAGTTGCTGGCCTGGTTGCTGCAGCAAGTGCGGGCCCAGCCATGACCATCACGATCACCGCGTTCGAGAAATCGCCCGATGGCGGCAAGGGTCTGGCGCGCGATACGCGCGTACGTTGGGCGCTGGAAGAAGTCGGCCTGCCTTACGAGGTGCGGCTGGTCTCGTTCAAGGCCTTGAAGGAACCGGCGCATCTGTCGCGGCATCCCTTCGGCCAAATCCCGACGTATGAGGAAGGCGGTCTGGTGCTGTTCGAAACCGGTGCGATTGTCTTGCACCTCGCGCAGAACCATCCTGGCCTGCTGCCCGACGATGCCGATGCGCGCGCCCGCGCGATCGCCTGGATGTTCGCCGCCGTGAACACCATCGAACCACCCATCCTCGAGCTGTTTACCGCCGCCTTCCTCGAGCGCGACAAACCCTGGGCGGCGGAACGCGTGCCGATGGTGAAAGAACGAATCCGCGACCGGCTGCGCCCGTTGGCCGCGCGCCTGGGCGATGCCGAATGGCTCGATGGCGAGTTCAGCGCCGGCGATCTGATGATGGCCTCGGTGCTGCTGCGAACGCGATCATCGGGCCTGCTCGACGAGTTCCCGACGCTGGCCGCCTATGTGGCGCGCGGCGAAGCGCGGCCGGCCTACCAGCGCGCCTTCGCGGCGCAGCTGGCGATCAACGCACCGTAGGGTGGGCCTTGGCCCACCGCACGATGCGGAAACCGAATGGTGGGCTTGAGCCCACCCTACGAGGAAAGATAACGGTACATGCGAACCTTCGTCCTGAGAGCCCGCGCCGCGCCGACCGACAGCCAGAAATTGCTGGCCGGCGTCGGTGGCGAAGCGCATACCGAAATCCTCGCGCACACGCTGATGAACGCGATCTTCGTGGCGCAGTCGCATCGCCAGGATGTCGTGGTGTACCTGGTGCTGGAGAGCACGCAGGATTTCTCCCGCACGATTCGCTTCGAAGCCGATGCCATGCACGATATCGGCGGCTTCGATGAGCAATCGCTGCTCGGCAAGGTCGCGCGCGCTCTGGATGCCTCCAGGGGCATGGGCAAGGAAGAATCGCGATCGGTCGAATCCGGCGTGACGGTCCGCACGGTCAGCTTCGAGAAGCTGGTGCAGGAACTGGCGGAGGATCACCAGCTCTTCGTCATGGACCGCAAGGGCGCGCCGATCCGCGAACAGGCCTTCGGCGAGCGCCCCTGTTTCCTGCTCACCGACCATATCCCGATGCCGAAGAACACGTTCCACACGCTGGAGCGCCTGGGCACGAAGAAGATCAGCCTCGGCCGGACCATGCTGTTCGCGTCGCAATGCGTGGTGCTGATCCACCACGAACTGGATCAGCGATAAACCTGATCCGGTCGTAGGGTGGGCTTAAGCCCACCGTTCCTTGTTCCTTGTTGCTTGTGCGGTGGGCCAAGGCCCACCTTACGAATCCATTGCGCCGTCGTAGGGTGGGCTCAAGCCCACCGTTCATCCGCGCAAGCCGTTGGTGGGCCAGGGCCCACCCTACGAGGTTTCCGGATTGACGGCCCAATCCGGCGTGTAAACACCCTGCTCCACCCATCGACGAAATGTTGAATGGGGCCAATCCGCAGGCCGATGCGCGTGGCCAAGTTTCACCGGGTTGTAATGGATGTAGTCGGATGGCGCCGGAAGTCCTGTTCGTCTCGAATCACATGCTCCCAATAGCGACGTTGCCAGACACCGCGCTCCCGCTTTGACGCGCGGCTCATGGAGCGAGGCTCCATCTGCGGCAACACCCGACTGAAACCCGCCTTTATCTGCGCCCAGCGATTGGCGATATCGGCATCACCCTCCGGCAAGCGCCACATGCAATGCAAGTGGTCCGGCAACACCACGATCGCCAGCAGGTCGAACGGCCGTGCCTGCCGTGTTGCCCGGAACGCCTGCCCCAGATCGTCGATGTGCTCGACCAACAATTGTTGCTTTCGATCAAGCAGGTTGATCGTGAAGAAATACGTTCCGCCTGGCACCCAGTGACGTTGGTAGCTCGACATAGCACCAGATTGACCCAGGAAACCTGGCTTGCATGTCGGCCAACATGACCTACGCACCCCGGAAAAACGCGTTGGTGGGCTTGAACCCACCCTACAAATGTCACCTCGCCCTGGTAGGGTGGGCTCTAGCCCACCATGATCTCGACCCAACGCATCGGTGGGCCGAGCCCCCTACGAGGCCCAATCTGCCCCCAGCCGGATGACAGCGCGGCTAACCAGCAGTATGTTTGGCCCCAGGGGGAGGAACCTGTGTCGGAACCATCGGATAGCCAGCCGTCTGTCTCCACGCCATCATCACGCGCATCGCACACACTGCGTGCGATGGAGACGCCCATGCCTGTCCTGCCCGGCGACAACCCTCTGCGCCAGTTCGTCGGCCTGCTCGCCGATTCCGTGCGCGCCGGCGGCGATCTCGAATCCTTGGTCCGCCCGCTGCTCGAACTGATGGAAACGGTGACCGGCCTGGAGTCCACCTACGTCACCGCCATCGACGAAGCCGCCGGCGTGCAGCACGTGCTGTACGCGCGCAACAGCCACGAGTTGCAGATCCCGGAAGGCCTGAGCGTGCCCTGGGGCGACACGCTGTGCAAACGCGCGCTCGAGGAAGGCCGCTTCTATACCGACGACGTGGCCGACTGCTGGGGCGACTCCGATGCCGCGGCTCAGCTCGGCATCGCCACCTACACCAGCACGCCGATCCGCATCGAAGGCGGCAAGCTCTACGGCACGCTCTGCGCCGCCAGCGGCGAACGCAGGCCGCTGGCCGACGGCGCGGGGCGCATGCTGGAAATGTTCTCCGCGCTGATAGCGCAACAGGTCGAACGCGAGCGCCTGATGCACGCCCTGCAACAGGCCAACGACGCGCTGGCCGCGACGGCCCTGCTCGACACCGTCACCGGCCTGCCGAATCGCCGCGCCCTGATGAAGGACCTGGCGCGTCGCCTCGCACAGGCGCGCCGCGACGACCACGCCGTGCTGGCCGCCTTCGTCGATCTCGACAACTTCAAGACCATCAACGACCAGTACGGCCACGATGTCGGCGACCGTTTCCTCGTCGCCGTCGGCGAAGCCCTGACCGACGCGATGCGCGGCGGCGATTTCGCCGCACGCATGGGCGGCGACGAGTTCATCGTGCTCGGCACGGCGGCGCGGCGCGACCTGCGCAACGCCACCGAGGCCCTGTGCGATCGCCTGCTGGCGGCCACCAGCAAGCGTTTTCACCTCGGCGAAGGCGTCAGCATCGACTATGCCGGCCCGAGCATCGGCGTGGCCGTCGCCGAATCCGGCTCGCTGGACGGCGAAGCCCTGATCAACGCCGCCGACGCGGCGATGTACGCGGCCAAGCGCGAGCGCAAAGGTCTGCGCTAGGCCGTAAGGTGGGCTTAAGCCCACCCGCGTATTCGCCTTACCGCACGGTGGGCCAAGGCCCACCCTACGAATCTGACCCGGCTTCCTGGACCGGCGCCAGCACCATGCTAATGTCCATCGGGCGCGAGTATCAGGGGACATCGCGCTGCCAGGGCCGCACAACGGCCTGAATGCGGGAACCGACCAAGGGGAAGCCATGAACGCGACGACGAGCGCCGTGCCGGGAACAGCGGATTACCGGAACTTCCATCTGTGGATGCTGTTCCCGTTCGCGGTGTCCATCCTCGGGTTCTCGTACAGCTACTACCTCAACTTCACCGGCTCCACCTTCCACCAGCACGTGCACGGCATCTCCGCGACGCTCTGGTACCTGCTGGTCGTGGTGCAGCCCTACCTGATCACGCGCCGGAAAGACATCCGGCGCCATCGCTTGTTCGGCGCCATCGGCACCCTGCTCGCCGGCGTGGTGGCGGGCAGCGCGCTCACCATCATCCCGAAGAACATCGACGACGTGGCGAAGCTCGACCCGAACGGCTTCTTCAATCCGACCTTCGCTTATTTCGCGGTCATCATCGACGTCGTGCTGGTAGGCCTGTTCCTCGTCAGCGTCTTCATGGCGATCTACGAGATGAAGCGCAGGAACCTGGCCGGCCATGTGCAATGGATGATGGCCTCGGTGCTGGCCGTGCTGTCGCCGGGCCTGGCGCGACTGTTCGGCATCCTCTTCATCGTGGCCAATCAAGGCAATCTGGACGGTATCTCACTGGTGAAACTGGCCGTGCCGTCGATGATCGCGATGATGCTGATCATCGTCGTCTACTTCCGCAAGTTCGGCAGCTTCAGGCACCCGGCGTTCTGGCTGTTGATGGCTGCGCACGCGCCATACCTGTTCGTCGTGCAGATCGGCGACAACCAGGCCATCCGCAGCGTGCTCGCCGCGATCTTCAAATAGGCCTCGTTCCCACGCGACGCGCTTTACCCGGAGGGGACGGACCCGGCCTACCCGTCGCCTCTTGAAACAGGACGTGGACTGAAACCCACCCTACACCGACAGGCCCACATCCCCCTCCACCACCGTCTGCGTCATCTGCGGGCGTTCGCCGGCTTTCCATAGCGGTATGTCCAGGCGCAATCGATAGCGCAATGGCCCGCCGTCGTTGCCCGGCGCACGCGCCACGGGGCGCGGGATGCAGACGAACTCGGTCACCATTTTCTCGGCGTCGCAGCGCACCGTGGCGTAGCCGTGGCCGCCGTTGTCAACGAAGGTCAGGTGCGGGGCCATCTCCGGGTTGCGTACCGCCAGCGCTTTCTGCACGTCTTGCGTCTTGGCGTACTCCAGCGCCGAGCGCACGCCATGGCGCATCATCAGGTTGAACGTGTGCTGCTTTTTGCCATCCTTGTCTTCGGCGATGTACAGGCCGCGCGTCGGATTGTTTTCCTTCTTCTGGACGTATTCGTTGGCCTCGGCGCCGCCGACGGAAATCAACGAGCCGCCGACGAAGCTCACGCCCACCGGTTCGAACGCGGCCGGTGGCAAGGCTTTCGCCGCATAACCCGCCCAGAAACTGTGACGATCGCCGGCGACGACCGCAAACCCCGTGATACCGGCATCACGCACGGTGTCGTAGATCTCCGCGCGCTCGTGCCACACGCTGCCCCAGTCGTAGGCGCTCACGAGGCCGTAGCCCTTGCCTTTCCACACGCCGACGTCGGGCGGCAGGTTCTGCGGATCGACGCGCGTGTCGAGCGTGCCCAGCGAATTGCCCCAGACCTTCCAGGTCGCCCTGGCATGGCGCAGCTGGTCGAGGAACCAGGCCTTTTGCTTCGCGCCCAGCATCGATTGCGGCGCCGCCTTGGCCACGTAGTTGTCCACCGACTTGTCGCCGTAGCTGAGTTTCGCCGGCGGATGGCCGCCATTGAACGCGCGGCCAGCATCGAGCGGCCCCCACAACTCCTCGGGCACGAAGCCCAGGGTCTCGCCTTCGAAAAGCGGGTTGACCTCGTCGTGATTGCCCGGATCGCGCGAACGGAAGCTGCGGTTGTCGGTGAGCAGCAGGTCGATATGCCGGCCCCAACGCAGCGCGCGATAGATGATCAGGCTGTTGATGGCGGCAAGGTTGTTCGGTTCGGTGCCGAGGCCAGTGTCGTCGAAATCGGTGGGCTTGAGCTGCACGTCTTCGACGGTCGGCGCAGAGAAGGTGTCGAGCTTCGCGCCCGGCGGCAGCACGCGCGCCGGCATGTATTCGAACCAGGCCTGGTTGCCCGCGACCTTGAGTTTTTGCCCGGCCACCCAGCCATCGGTGCCGGCGAATTCGAAGACCGACTGCCAGGCGTTCCAGGAAATCTCGTGGTTGTCCCAGACGCTCACGAAGGGCCAGCGTGCGCGCGCATCCTGCAGGTCCGGATCGAGCAGATAGGCCTGGTAGACGACGCGATAATCCTCCAGCGAGTCCGGCACCCAGAAACGGTTCCTGGCAACGACCTTGCCCTTCGGGAACGTGATCGGGAACGTGAGCTTGCGGTCGTAGCGGCCGTTCTTGGCCTGGTCGGGGTACTGCACCACTTCGTAGATGAAGTCGCCGAGGTTCAACACGAAGCCGAGGCGGTCTTCGAGCTTGGCGTTCTCGTCCTCGTAGATCATCCGCCGATAGGCGTTGCCGTAGCCTTCGGGCAGGCAGAAGCAACTGACGAAGGCGAACTTGCTCGGACGCGGGTCATCGTCCGCGGGCGCGGTGAGCGTGCGGCCGATGCGGCTGCCGTTGCCCTCCTCGTCCACGAAGCGATACCAGTATTCTCCCGCCGCCGGCAGGTTGCCGACGATGACGCGAGCGGTCCAGTCGGATTCGGCGCTTACCTTGGCGGCGGTGGTGGCGATGACGCGCTTGAAGTCTGGATCTTCTGCGACCTCGACCAGCAGCGTGGCGGGCGCGTGGCCGTCGCCGTACGGGCGCCGTGTCCAGAGAATGACGCTCTGCTGATCGGGGTCGCCTGAGGCCACGCCCTGCGGATACAGATCGCGCCGCTCGCGCCAGCCGCTGGTCGATGCTTTGGCGACGGCCCCGCCCCAGGCCAGGGCTGCGCCCATGGCGGAGGCGAGTTTCAGGAATGCTCGACGGTCCATGCTCGGCATGACGGCCCTCTCCCCAGGCAGATCGCGATGATCGATGCAGGGGAACGCTACGCCGTGTTGGGAGGCTGGGGAGTGTGCCGGAAGTACTGAGGCAGGAAACAACCCTTCGCTGGCGCTAGCTTCGCGACAAGCGAGTAGGCGTTGCGGATCGTTGACATAGCGAAGCCGCCGACCAAAGCGCGCCAGCTATGATCATTTTCTGTTAGATCAGCGCGCATACCCGCCGCATAAAAAACGCCTAATTCCAGTTAGCGCACTCCGCCTAACAGGCTTGCTCAACCACCGCGCGAGATCAACCAATCAAAGCACGCATCTGCATCAAAACCACTCTTAGCCGTGGCGGGCTGCCCGTTCTCTACAATCAAGCCAGGGCGAGCTCCGCAATGGCGTCAGCCACAAGCGCGGCAGAAATGTTTGGATGCCCATGGTCCTTGTGAAGGTGACTAATAGTCCTCGCTAGTCTCGTAGCAAAATCATCACGATCTTTCGCGGGCATGCCGCGCGAAAGCTCAACGACGATTACATGGTTTTCTACTACGCATTCGAAGGTTCTGGATCGAATCAAAGCAAAATCCACCTCCCAAGCGCCAGGCGACCCACGCATTGACCGCTTAATTAGAATCATGGGACCCTTTGAGATATGGTGACTCGACAGCCCCTTCCTTCCAATGTACTGGCGCTCGCGATAACGGTGGTGATGTCTCAGCTTGCCATCGCGCCCGATGTTTCCTCCATTCACTAACAGCATCGCGCCCTTCGGGTTCCCGGTCAGATCAAGCTCCGTTCTATTCCAGACCACCGGACCGACGCGGACCGAACCTCTGCTTCGCCCTCTATCTTTCGTCTTAGTATCGAAATCCAATAGTTGCTTCGATGCCTGCTCGTAAGCGAGAGAAAACACAATCGGCTCTACGTCTTGACTAGTACGCTTCTTGAACGCGTGAAATGCGATTTCCTGATTGACATCCGGGAAAACTCTTGTGCGACTGCGGAAGGCATTTATCGTCAACTCGGACACATGCTGGGCAACGAACTCGCGCAGTTCGGCCGAACCAACATTCCGGGTCCAGCCGTGGGGTGCAATCATAAACACTGTCCCGCCGGGCCTGCAGAGTTCAATTGCTTTTCGAATAGCCACGCCGTACAAGTTGCGTCCAGCGGCCCGCGCTACCTTCCAATCAATTTCAAATCGTTCGGCGTCTCTTGCGCCTAGCGCCAGGTACGGCGGGTTGCTGACGATAACGTCAAAAAGAGATGCGGCCTGCCATTGAAAAAAATTCCTGATATACACAGCTATCGGATACGAAACCTTCGCATTCAACCGGACCAAATGTCGCGGACTCACCTCAACGAACGAGAGATCTACCAATTTCCCGGTCGCATCTAGGTTGCGGGCGAGCGCATGTCCTAGTCGACCATCGCCACAACAAGCGTCAAGCACTCGAATTGGTTCCACCACATCATCAAATCCGGCGACGGACCGAATAAAGACAACAAACTTTTCTATGACCGTCGCAGGCGTGGGATACACGCCGACATCAACCCAGCCTCGCTCCGACTCAAGATTAGTTACGTCTAACATCACTAGGCTCGTATGGCGAAACTTCGTGAAGCTTGTCCAACAAATCCCCAACGTCCAGAAGAAGTCCAGCAACATCACCACTGACCCCACCTGCAACTAGAGGCCTCATTGCTTCTCGCAGCGCATGAAGCTCGGCCCGCACGCGCACCATCTCTCGCAAGAGCAAGAGCTGAGGTCGATTTAGATACAATCTTTCAATCATGTACGCGGCGGCCGGATTCTTGGGCCGAGCGACTAATCGCTCATCAATATCAATGACTTGCGCCAAATCAGTAGAGGAAGGGTCAATGTAGGCAGCTTCAGAGTAGTCATCGACTGGATCCGCGGGCCAGTCACAGCCCTTGAAAGAGTTGCAGACCGCGCAAGCATAGAAAAGATTGAAATAATCGTCTTCCTTATCTGGAAAGTGCCTTTTTGGACGGAAATGTTCAACGTGAAAGTTCCTGAACCCTCCGTAAGAAGATTCCTTGATGGCGCAATAGACACACTGCTCTCTCCCTTCTTCGCGAAGTAGAGACTTCCATTCCGAGTACTTGCCAGCTGGCTGCTTTGCTGAGTGCTTGTCGATTAAGAACCAGTTCACATAGCCCCCTCACTTACGAGCTTGCTCTCGCAGCAACATGACCGCTTCCTCAAGCTTCGCCTTCAGTTCCTTGGCGCGATCCAACCACTCCCGAGATGTCGTTACCTCTGTAATTGAAAACGAACTCTGAGTACTGGCCCGAATAGCCTCGAGTCGAGAGATGTCGCTCTCATTGACGTCACCGGCCGCAACAGCGCGAACAATTCTACCAAACTCGGCAAGTTGACTTTCATAGCGCCCGAGATAGCTTTTTCCCATTCGTAACATCCGTTCAACATACAAATCTGGCTGCTCATCGAAATCGTTGCGGGCAACAATGGCATCCAACTCCTCTGCCGCATCATCCAAGTCATCGCTATTCTTGACCGAAGTCACTATGACCTGAGGCAAATCAGGCACCTGCTGCCGAACAATCGCCGCTATGTCATGCCCAGAGTAGTCTGCCCCTGCTTCGTCTGCAGAACCGCTCAACTTCTCATCAAGAACCAACACGCGCACGTCGTTTGCGAGTAGCCATGGGGAATAGTCATTCAAGTCAGGTAACGGAGCTATCTCCAGAACCTCCCAACTTAGACCACGGGCATCAATTTCTAATCGAACGTGACCGGCGAGTGTGGACCGCATCTCCGCATTGTCGTCGACAATCGCAATCCTATCCATTCGTTGCACTCGGTCCATCCGTCAATTCCTTTTCGCAGGAAATCGAATCTTGAATGTTGCGCCACCCAGCTCACCTTTCGGTTGCGCAAGCACGGAGCCGTTCATTTCATCGGCAACCGACTTAACTATGGAAAGCCCTAAGCCAGTACCAACCGACCTTCCTTTGGTATCCGCCTTCGTAGAAAAAAGCGGCGTCCAAATTTGAGGTAGGTGTTCTCTGGCGATGCCAGGGCCCGAATCAGAAACGCTCAACTCGATGACTCTGTCGTCGCCCTTTCCAGCGTACGCCGCTGTCAATAGAACCCGCTTCGCCTTGGACATTCCAGCGTGGTGAAACGCGTTTGTTAGGAGGTTGAGAATTACTGCTTCGATATCCATGACAAAGGCTCGAATCTCGAGACCATGAACAATCTTCCGCTCGAGCTTTAGACCAGCAGCCTGATAGAGCGGCTCGATCTCGTCGGCCAGATTCCCGATGATCTTTGAAACGTCTACCTTTGTCCGTCGCCGCTTGTCTTTCTTTACTCTTGATATCGCGAACTGACCCCACACGCCCACCTTTGTTATCGCTTTCGTCGCCTTCTCCAACTCAGTCTGCGTCAGCGATAAGTTTGGCTTGGAGGCACTGATGGATTTTAGAGCCAAAGACGTAGACATGCGCGCCTGCGCTAGCGCGGACTCGGTCTCATGCGCAAAGACTGCGCTTGAAATTCCTACGGTAGCAAGCCCTCTGTAAACTGTGGCTTGACTTGCCAGCTCTTCGATTTCTCTTTCGGCACGCGCAAAACGCTCCGAAACTGCCGCCAATTGCTCGACAGTCGCCCTGAGGCGAACCGACTCACGCCCCTCCGCAGATCGCTGAACGTCAGAAAGCGATCGTTTTAGAGTGCCTAGGCCTTCTTTGATCTGACCTAGCACCTCTGGAAGCCTCTCCGCTGACTCCTGCTCCGCCTCTCGTTCACTGGAGAATCGCTCGTGATAGAAGGATTCGAGCAACTGGACGCAAGCAATCACGGCCACTTTCAGCGTCACGAACTCCGCGCTGTGAATCAGCCCCTCTCGCGCAGCGCTGTCGGAAAGGCCCGGATTGGTGTCTCTGCCGATCTCGATCACACCTACCAATTGATTGGCAGCAATTTTGAAAGACTTCCTTCCCGCACCGGCTGGATTCCTGATCTTTCTCTCCGAAAGCGATAGCCAATCGCCTTCTGGATGAGTTGGATCGCCGTAGGGCTTGACCTTGATTCCGTCGCGATAGATCCTCACCCCACCTTGAGCATCTAGATATTCCTTCAGCTGATTTAGCGAAAAGTTTCCAGAAAGACTGGCTGCTTTTCTCGGAAAGAACGACAACAAGACGGAAAACTTTCCCGTGGAGAATGGAATTTGCGGGTTCGAGTTGACCAATTGATTCCAGGCAACATCACCTGTTCGTATGGAATGGCGGTTCTGACCGGCTTTGAGAGGCGGCGTAGAGACGCGATAGCTTAGGCGGCCTGATTTATCGAATTCACCCTCAAGCTCCAGCGCCGCGGCTAACTCAAACGCGGACCGCACCGACTCGAACTCGTCGGCAACACTAGTACGAATCCAGATTTGAAAATCACCTTTCGCTCTGGAGGCTGGCACCAACGTCGCTAGCTCGACGCCCAAGTAGTCCAGATCGTCAGAGTTCCAGCCTTGACGCAATTCCTTTATTCGAACCTCTGTGCCAGTTTTTGGGAGCTGTTTAGGATTCGCCCGCAAACAAAGGACGGGCCGGGAGTCTTCCAAATCCTCAACCGCTACTGCCCCAATTTCAGTACCGTCAATATCAAACTGATTCCAATCGACTCGAACGCCAACTTCCGCATACCCCTCAGTTTGACTGCGAAGCTCGAGTATGGCACCTAGCCGATCGGCTGAAAGCCTACCAATGCCTTTTTCTCCCGTTTCGCGACGCCCTTTACGACTAAACTTTTTCTTGCGCTTTTCTGAGAATCCTATTCTCAAGAATTTCCCATCAATGTCTTGCGACGACATTCCGCTTCCGTCGTCCGCAATTCGGATGTAACTCCCTGAACTCCGATCTGCACCTATGATCTCGATCTCGACATTTTCAGCATCCGCGTCGTAGGAGTTCTTGACCAGCTCAATTAAGGCCGTGGTGTGATCCTTGATGCTCTCGCGCCCGAGACTAATTAGCGCACGAGCATCCACCCGAAAAGCACGCTTTGATTTCGGCATCACATTCCCCGTTCATCTGTCGCGGCAACCGCACGTTGCGACGTTATTCACCGCCAACTTCCTGCAACGATGACCCGACCATAGCGTAGTTACGCTTGACTGGTACTTCACTACTTCTCTTCCGCGGAATGCTCACGCCGAATCGGCCTCAAGTCAAACAGTCGGTTGGGCTCGGGGCTATGTGACTATTCTCACACTGACCGGAACGGCGACCGCCTTGGGCTGGGGAAAGGGGTCAGAGAACATTTCCGTTTGAACTGGCTTGCTCCCCTGTCAGCCCCCGCAACGTCACGACCGCGTCCGTTAGCCCGGCCTCGCTTATCGGCAGCGCGCGATCGATGGAGTCTTCGGCATGCCGCTGCGATTCGACCAGAAGGAGGTCGCGAGCTGCGGTATCGCCATCGAACGCGGCGATCAGGGCCTGGCAGCGCGGCCAGAGGTGGGGTGCGAACCAGTCGCCATTGGCGTTGAAGGGAATCTGGCGCATGGCATCGGGCGAGCCGGCGACCAGTGACCGGAAGAACGCTGTTTCCAGCGCAACCTGCCAACGGAAATCCTTGTTCGCTGCCACGGCGGGCGCAGGCAGGGCGGCAATCGCGGCGTCGAGCCGATCGCCCGCCTCTGCGGCTTTCTGCCATTCGCCGCGGTTCTGTGCCGCCTTCATGACGATCCAGCCATGGATCAGTTGCACGCCGTCGCGCCCCTTCGCCAGGGCGGCCACCTCGCCGTCAGGAAGCTGGTCTGCCGTCGTGCCGGTAATCGACCGCCCCAGCAAGCGCATGCATTGCGCCGCGGGATGCTGTTCGAAATCTCGCCGCCACCAGGCCAGGAAGTTCAGGCCATCGGTGGGACAGCCCGACACCATCGGCAAGGCATTGATGACGGCCAGTTCGAGATGCAGCACGGCGAAGCCGAGCATGAAGCCGTTCGCGGGCGCGGGAACCCAGGAACCCAGCAGGGCCAACACCGATGCGCTGGCGAGATTGGCGAGAACGCCACCGGAAACGAACCACAGCATTTGCGGACGCAAGGCACGCGCGGGATCGGGCCAGGCCATCACGAAGGCCGAGGGCGTGCGCTGGCTTCCGCGACGACGCCATCGCCAACCGCGGCGGGAGAACACGCACTGCCAATGGAAGAATGCGCCGCGGACCAGCGTCATGCCGGCCGCACGCGCCGCGAACGCATGACCAGTTTCATGGATGGCGATCGCCGCGAAGTAGAACACCAGCGTCGTTGCCAGGGCCACGAAGATGCGAAAATCGACATCCAGCACCAGACCTCGCCCGACGAGGTACATGCAGACGCCGGACCCTGCGATGACGATCAGAAACTGGACGGCGCTCAACAGGCCGGCCAGCCAGCGTGGCGGCACCCAGGGATCGGCCGGCAGCGTTGCGTTTTCGCCGTTCAACAGCCGCAGCGACCGTTTGCCGGCAGCTCCACGTGGCTGCCGTGGGCTTCGATAGTCGCGTTACAGGCGTAGCTGGTGGATTCGCAGTTTTCATCCTGCGACGCCTCGCAGTTTTCGGCGATCTTGCAGACCAGGTCGACGCGGACCTGCGGGTTCCGCAACTGGAACAGCACCGGGTCGCCGATGCGGCTCGCGGGTTCGCCGGGTGCTTCGACGATCTCCGCGCTCAGGCGTTCGGTGCGGCCGTTGATCCGCAACGGAGTCCGATCTTCTTCGTCCAGGTTCCAGCCGGTCAGATAGTGCCGATAGGTGTTCTCCTCGGCGCCCGCCCCGAAGAAACAGCCGCAGCCATCGAATTCCGCCTCCACGTCCACCGGCAACAGGCCGACGACGAGCTTGCCGTCGGCCGAACGCGCGATGTCATCGCCGCTCAGGCCCAGGCTGGCCAACAGCAACAGGAGATGGCGTGCGCTTGTCATGGATCGATATTGAACCATCGGGCGAAGAAAGTCGCGGGATGGGGTTCAGGGTTCGGTGCGTGTGAAAGAAGACGGGCCGCGATGGCGGCCCGTTTGTCGCGACTTGCGTCGCTCCTACAAGGGAAACGACGCAGCGGGTTACATATTTCGGCGGTATTCGCCGCCGACGTCGTACAGGGCGTGGCTGATCTGGCCGAGGCTGTGGGTTTTCACCGCTTCCATCAGCGCAGCGAAGATGTTCTTGCGTTCGCGGGCGGTGGATTGGAGGGGTGAAAGTCCATTCGCGCCCGAGGTCGCGACTTGCGTCCCACGGGGATTTCCTTCGGTCATCGCTCCTACAGTCGCGCCGTTGGAAAGATCGTTGCGAGCGAGTTGGTAGGCGCGGACGTTGGCGATCTGCTGGCCCTTCTCGCCTTCGGTCGAGCGGATCAGTTCGATGGTCGTGGTGATCTCGCCGCCGTGGTCCTTGCCGAGGAAGGTGTTCACGCCGATCAGCGGCAGGCTGCCGTCGTGCTTCTTCTGCTCGTAATACAGCGATTCTTCCTGGATCTTGCCGCGCTGGTACATGGTGTCCATCGCGCCGAGCACGCCGCCGCGTTCGCTGATGGCTTCGAATTCCTTGTACACGGCCTCTTCGACAAGGTCGGTCAGCTGATCGACAATGAAGCTGCCCTGCCAAGGGTTCTCGTTGAAATTGAGCCCCAGTTCCTTGTTGATGATCATCTGGATGGCGACGGCGCGGCGTACCGATTCTTCGGTCGGCGTGGTGATGGCTTCGTCGTAGGCGTTCGTGTGCAGCGAATTGCAGTTGTCGAACAGCGCGTACAGGGCCTGCAGGGTCGTACGGATGTCGTTGAACTGGATTTCCTGCGCGTGCAGGGAACGGCCCGAGGTCTGGATGTGGTACTTCAGCATCTGCGAGCGCTCGTTGGCGCCGTAGCGCTCGCGCATCGCGCGGGCCCAGATGCGGCGGGCCACGCGGCCGATCACCGTGTATTCCGGGTCCATGCCGTTGCTGAAGAAGAACGACAGGTTCGGCGCGAAATCATCGACCTTCATGCCGCGCGCGAGGTAGTACTCGACGATGGTGAAGCCATTGCTGAGCGTGAACGCCAGCTGCGAGATCGGGTTCGCGCCGGCTTCGGCGATGTGATAGCCGGAGATCGACACCGAATAGAAATTGCGCACGCCCTTGTCGACGAAGAACTGCTGGATGTCGCCCATCATGCGCAGGGCGAATTCCGTGCTGAAGATGCAGGTGTTCTGCGCCTGGTCTTCCTTCAGGATGTCGGCCTGCACGGTGCCGCGCACGGTCTTGAGCGTATGCGCCTTGATCTTCGCGTACGTCTCGGCATCGACGAGCTGATCGCCGGTGACGCCGAGCAGGCCCAGGCCCAGACCATCATTGCCTTCCGGCAGCGGGCCAGAGTATTCGGGGCGATGGCGGCCTTCGTAGAGTTCGGCGATCTTCTGGTGCGCCTCGTCCCAACGCGCCTGGTCGGCCTGCAGGTACTTCTCGACCTGCTGGTCGATGGCGGTGTTCATGAACATCGCGAGGATCATCGGCGCCGGGCCATTGATCGTCATCGACACCGAGGTCGTCGGCGCACAGAGGTCGAAGCCGGAATACAGCTTCTTCATGTCGTCGAGCGTAGCGATGGATACGCCGGAGTTGCCGATCTTGCCGTAGATGTCCGGGCGTTCGGCCGGGTCTTCGCCGTAGAGCGTGACCGAGTCGAAAGCGGTGGACAGGCGCGCGGCCGGTTGGCCGAGGCTCAGGTAATGGAAACGGCGGTTCGTGCGTTCAGGCGTGCCTTCGCCGGCGAACATGCGGATCGGGTCTTCGCCGGTGCGGCGATACGGATACACGCCGCCGGTGTACGGGTACGAACCCGGCAGGTTTTCCTTGCCGAGGAAGACCAGCAGTTCGCCCCAGCTATGGAACTTCGGTGCGGCGATCTTCGGGATCTTCTGGTGCGACAGCGATTCGCGGTAGTTCTCGACGCGGATGGTCTTGTCGCGCACCTGGTATTCGGTCACTTCATCGGTGACCGACTTCAGGCGCTCGGGCCATTCGCGCAGCAGGTTCCAGGATTCGGTCGTCAACGCCTTGACCGCATCGTTGTAGCGCTGGCGCAGCGTGGTGACGCTGCGGTCGGCGTAGAACGCCGGCTTCAGGTCCTGCTGGGCGTAGTCCGGCGCATTCGCGGCGCCCTCGCCCTCGCGGCGGCGTTCCCACTGGAAGAAGGGCTTGCGGCGGTCCGGCATGCCGCTGCGACGTTCGCCGCAGGCCGGGAACGGCAGGTCTTTCGACGGAATCAGGGCTTCGGCTTCGAACAAGGCCAGCATCGGCGGCAACTGGTCGTCGCCGAGGTCGCGCAGCGATTGCCAATAGCTCTGAGCGCGATCGGCGGCTTCGGCCTGCTTCTCGATCGAGGCATTGATGCTGCGGCCCTGCTCGGCGATCTCGGCGAGATAACGCGCGCGATTGCCGGGAATCAGCACGGTGGCGCGCGGTTCCTTCAGCGAGGTGTCGATGGCAGGGTTGAAGTCGCAATGCGCCGTGCCGGCCGATTTGCCGGCATCGTTCGCGGCTTGCTTCGCACGCAGCAGCCGGCACAGGTTCGAGAACATCCAGCTCACGCCGGGGTCGTTGAACTGCGAGGCGATCGTTGGATAGACCGGCACGTCCTCGTCGGCCATCTTGAAGGCGGTGCGGTTGCGCTTCCACTGCTTGCGCACGTCGCGCAATGCGTCTTCGGCGCCGCGCTTGTCGAACTTGTTCAGCACGACGAGCTCGGCGTAATCGATCATGTCGATCTTCTCGAGCTGGCTGGGCGCGCCGAAGTCCGAGGTCATCACGTAGATCGGGAAGTCGACGAGATCGACGATTTCCGAATCGCTCTGGCCGATGCCGGCGGTTTCGACCAAGACGAGGTCGTAGGGCAAGGAGCGCAGGAAGGCGATGCAGTCCTTCAGCACGGCATTGGTGGCGACGTTCTGGCGACGCGTGGCCATCGAACGCATGAAGACGCGCGGCGAACGCAGCGAGTTCATGCGGATGCGGTCGCCCAGCAGGGCGCCGCCGGTGCGGCGACGGGTCGGGTCCACCGAGATGACGGCGATGCGCATCTCCGGGAAGGCCTGCAGGAAGCGGTTCATCAGCTCGTCGGTGACCGACGATTTGCCGGCACCGCCGGTGCCGGTGAGGCCAACCACCGGCGCGGGACGCGCGGGCTGGAAACGCGAACCGCCGGGCGCGGCCCACTGCTTGCGCAGCTTGGCGAGTTCGGCTTCGGAATAGTTGCCGGCTTCGATCGCACTCAGCACGCGGCCGATGGCGATCTCGTCGTCGATGGAAACTTCCGGCGCGGCGACGTCGTTCTTGTTCTTGCCGCCCTTCTTCTTCGCCGAACCGTTGTCGTTGGTGACGGTGCTACGACCCGAAGCATCGCGCGCGCTCTGCGTGCGGCGCACGAGGTCCTCGATCATCGCGACCAGGCCCATCTGCATGCCGTCGTTCGGATGGTAGATGCGCTCGACGCCGTAAGCCTGCAGTTCGCGGATTTCTTCCGGCGTGATCGTGCCGCCGCCACCGCCGAAGACGCGGATATGGCTGGCGCCGCGTTCCTTCAGCATGTCCACCATGTACTTGAAGTATTCGACGTGGCCGCCCTGGTAGCTGGAGAGGGCGATGCCGTCGGCGTCTTCCTGCAGCGCGGCGCGCACGACGTCTTCGACGCTGCGGTTATGGCCGAGGTGCACGACTTCGACGCCTTGCGCCTGGATCAGGCGGCGCATGATGTTGATCGCGGCGTCGTGCCCGTCGAACAGGCTGGCGGCGGTGACGAAACGCAGGGGGCTGCGTTCGCTCGCGGCGTCGGCGGAGGTGAAGTCGCTGGCGGGAGTGCTCATCGCGGGGTTCGGCCGGGTCCAATCAAGACCGGAATTGTAGCGCCGGCGGCGTTAAATGAACCGTGGCGCAGGTCCCGACAGCCCGGAACGACGGGGTTCGGCTGGCTCTTCACGGGGCAGCCGGGCTATCGTTGGGTCGGGGGGTCCGCATGCAGGCACGTCGTTTCGTACGCGCGGTGCAGTGGCTGGTCGTCGGTGTTTCGGCGATGGCGGGCAGCGCTTTGGCCGAGCCGAAGCTGGCGCTGGAGGACATCGGCTTCCTGCCGGCCGAGCATTTCGACCAGGGCGAAGGCCTGCCCGACCTCAGCGTGGTCAGCGCCGCCGTGACCAAGGACGGCCAGGTCTGGCTGGGCACGATGCGCGGCCTCGTGCGCTACAACAGCAGCCGTTTCGTGCCCGAACCCGGGCCGCGCGACGTGTTTTCGGCGCCGGTGCGCGACATCGCCGCCACGCCCGACGACCGCGTCTGGGTCTCGGTGCCCGAACATGGCGTGTACGTGCGCGAAGCCGGCGAATGGCGGCGCGTGCACGACAACGCCGGCCTCGACCGCGACAGCGGCGTGCGCCTGCGCGCCTTCCCGCAGCGCCAGGGCCAGGGTTATCGCCTCTTCGCCACCGGCCGCGGCAGCGTGCACGAATGGGACGGACAACGCTGGCGCCACCATGCGATGCCGGCCGAGATGGCGGCCAGCGAAGTCTTCGATGTGCTGCTGCAAGCCGGTGCGAATGCCGACGAGGACGTGCTCTGGGTCGCAACCTTCGGCACCGGCCTGTGGCGTTGCCGCGGCAAGGAAGCCTGCGCTCGCGTCGTGATGGACGTGGCGGGTCCGCGCTTCAACGAGATCTCCTCGCTCGAACAATGGACCGATCCGTCCGACGGCAGCCCGATCCTGTGGGTCGGCAGCTACGGCGGCGGCCTGGCGCGGTTGCAGCATGGACGTTGGCAGCGCCTGCTCGCTTCGCCCGATGGCCTGCCGACGAATTTCGTGCAGCACCTGCAGGTGCAGTTGCAACCGGGGCAGCCGCCGCATTTGTGGGTGGGCACGCGCAGCGGCCTGGCGCATCGCTCCGGCGACCGCTGGCTGCCGGTGGATTCGGAAGCGGGTTTCGAAGGCGCGGCGGTGAAAGCGCTGGCGATCGGCAAGACCGCCGATGGCGTGCCTTTCCTGTGGATCGGTTCCGACCGCGGCGCGGCGCGTCTGCCCCTGGTCGGGCCGTGGCGCACGATCAGCCAGATCGGCCGCAAGGGCAATGGCGTCTGGTCGCTGCTGCACGAAACCGGCCAGGACGGTGGCGAAGAACTGTGGCTGGGCAGCGATGGCGAAGGCCTGCTGCATTATTCCGCCGCGGGTTGGCGGCATTACCGCACGAAGGACGGCCTGCCCAGCGACATGGTGCGCAGCCTCGCGCGCGAACCGGGCACGGGCGAACTGCTGGTCGGCACCTGGGGCGGCGAACTCTCGCGTTTCGACGGGCGGCGCTTCCAGCGTATTCCCACGCCCTGGCCGAAATCCGATCACGAGGCGATCAGCCAGATCTGGAAGGACAGCGATGGCTCGCTCTGGTTCTGCCTGCGCGAATCCGGGCTCGCGCGCCTGAAGGATGGGCAGTGGACGAGCTGGAGTCCGAAGGACGGACATCCGCGTCGTGTCTACGATCTTGAACGCGTCGGCGACGTGCTCTGGGCGTCGACCAGCACGCATGGCATCGCACGCATCGACGCCGACGGCCGATGGACCTATTTCAGCGTCGCCCAGGGCTTGCCCGACGACAGCTTCTACGCGATCAGCCGCATTGCGCGCGAGGACCAGCGCCAGGTGCTGTGGATCGGCAGTCTGAAGGCCGGCGTGCTGCGCCTGGACGTCAGCGATGCCGCGCATCCGCGCGTGGTCGAGCGCCCGGCCCTGCCGACGCCGCCCGACCCCTTCGTCTATGAAGTGGTGCCGGACGGGCGCGGCAATCTTTTCCTGTGCACGAACTACGGCGCGGCGCTATGGCGCGCGCGCGGCAACGGCGTGTACGACGCCACCGATTTCCATCGCGTCGACGGCATGCCGCACGACGAATGCAACTACGGCGCCTTGCAGGTGGACGAACGCAAGCGCATCTGGATCGGCACCATCGGCGGCGTCGCGGTATTCGAGCCTATCGCGCTGAGCGGCACGAAGGCGGCGCCCCTGGTGCTGGAAGGCCTGACGATCGATGCGCGCGCGGTGTCGCGCGCGCGACTGACCCACCCGATCGAGCTCGCGGTCGGCACGCACGACCTGCGTTTCGAAGTCGCGCTGCGCACCGGCGAACAGGAATCGGGCATCCGCTACCGCAGCCAGATGCTGGGCCTGGAAGCCCAGGCGACGCCATGGACCCCGGACAACCAGCGCGGCTTCACCGCCCTGCCCGCCGGCGACTACCACTTGCGCATCGAGGCGATGGACGCGCACGGCCGCCTGGCCAAGCCCATCGACCTGGCGATCACGATCCCGCTGCCGTTCTGGCGCACGACGCCGGCGCTGTTGTTGTTCGGACTGCTGGCCGGTGTATTGCTGTACGTGCTGCTGCGCCTGCGCGAAGGCCAGCAGCGCCGCCGCGAGAAGCAACTGGTGGAACTGGTGCGGCAACGCACGTCCGAACTCGAATCGCGCGGCATCGAACTGCGCCGCATCAACGAGGAACTGACGCGCCTCTCCTATCACGACCCGCTGACCGACCTGGCGAACCGCCGCATGCTGCTCGAACGCCTGCATGGCGAATGGGAACTGGCGCAGGCGCGCGGCACGCCGCTGTCCTTCCTGTTGTTCGACCTGGATCAGTTCAAGCTCTACAACGACCAGCGCGGGCACCTGGCCGGCGACGACTGCCTGCGCGAAGTGGCGCGGCGCATCGACGGCGAATTGCGCAAGCCCGAGGATACGGCCGGTCGTTATGGTGGCGAAGAATTCGGCGTGGTGCTGCCCGGCCTGACGCTGGACCAGGCGATGCAGGTGGCCGAACGGATTCGCCGCGTGGTCGAAAAAGCCGAAATGCCGCATGCGGCCACGCCCGAGGGCGTGGTGACGATCAGCGTCGGCGTGGCCTCGGTGATTCCGCATCAAGGTTTCAGCGCCGAGCTGTTGATCGCCGCGGCCGACGCCGCCTTGTACCGCGCCAAGCTCGCAGGCAAGAACCGGGTGGAAGCGGCGGGCGTAGAGAAGCTGGATTGATGGTTCGTGGTTGGTAGTTGATTGGATGAGAGCTGTAACTACCAACCACCCACCACACACCATCAACCTATCTGCCCTCTATCTCGCGATGCATCGGCGCGAGTTTCGCCAGTAATTTGTTCTGCGCACGGAACGGAATGCCACGCTTGTCCATCGCGATCTGCAAGTCCTCGACCAAGGCGTTGAACTGCGCGCGATCGATGCCGAAGCCGGCGTGCGCGGATTTCATGTCGCGGCCCGTGTATTCGCAACCGCCGCCGAGGATGGCGCAGAACTGCTCCACCAGATGACGCTTGACCGCCTTCTGGTCCACGTTCTCGAAGAAGGACTTCGTGCGCGGATCGCGCAGCAGCTGGGCCATGAATTCTTCCATCAGGGCCGTCAGGCCTGCTTCGCCGCCGAACTGGTCGAACACCGCGCGCAGTTCCGGGTGCGCCGGTGCCGGATCGGCGGCGGTCGGATCGCGTTGCGGCAGTTGCGCCTCGTCGGGCGCGGCCTCGTCCGCCGGCACGTCTTCGGCCGGGACTTCATCAGTCTCGGCGTCCTGCGCGAGGCAGACCGGGCTGAACAGCGCCAACAAAAACAGCAATGCGAAACTCCGGAACGGCTTGCGGTTCATGCGCGGGATTTCCTCAGAATCCGACCTGCAGCGAGGCATAGACGCCGCGCTGCCGGTCCTTGATGACGATGTTGCCGAGATCGACGTAGGCGACGGTCAGCGATACGTGGCGGTTCGGCGCCCAGGCCACGAAGACGTCGACCCAATCGTCTTCGCGGGCGATGCCGAGGTTGTCGGGTTTGCCGCGGTATTCGGCGCCGATGGCGAGCTTGCGGTTCACCAGGTAGGCGGCCGAGATCTCGAACTGCGGACGATAGCCATCGTGCTTGTCCCCGCCGAAACCGAGCAGGCCCATCTGGTTGGCCTTCGTGAAGCGCACGGTGCCGTTGAGCAGGATGCCCTGCGCGAGAAAGAGTTTCGTCGCCGAGACATAGATGTCGGTGCCGGAATCGTCCTCGGCGCCGATGGCCGACAGCAACGCGCCGCGGTTGTTGCGCTTGTGCTGAACGCCAATCGAAATTTGCGGCATCGCGCGGTCCGAATCGAGCACGGCGTCGCCGGCGAGGCGCACCTTCAGGCCGATGATGTCCTGCTTGATCGTGAAACCGCGGCCGAGGCCGAGCGCGGCACCGACGTCTTCGGTATCGAACTCCTGGCGCGCAATGCTGAGTTCGACGCGGTCGTGGATACCGATGAGCACGCCGTAGCTGTCGAGGTGGTAATCGTCGACGTTCACGCGCGTGTAGAAGGCGTTCGCGCCCCATTGGTCATCGCTGCCGTAGCTGCCGATGACGGCCCAGGGCGTCAATCCCCCGCCGGCCGCGCCTTCGACCTGGCTGACGCCGCCGGTCAGGATCAGCTTGCCGCCATGGCCGATCTCGCCGGCGGCCTTCTCGTCGTCGGCGAATGCCGGCGTAGCGCTTGTGGCCAACGCGAACAGGATCGACGCACGCAGCGTCGGAGCGTATTCGATGCGCATGGCGAATCAGGGCTTCGCAGGCGGATTGCGTACCGGTTCCGGCGTAAAGGCCGGAACGGGCTTGGGCACGCGCACCAGATGCCAGACGCCGCTGACGCCATCGCCTCCGGCATCGCCGCGTTTCTTGTCGGAGATCCAGCGATACAGCGGCTTGCCCTTGTAGGCCCATTGCTGCCGTCCGTCCTTGCGCTGCACGAGCGTGAACGGCCCCTTCGGTTGCGCGCCCGCGTCGGCGAAGATCGGCGGCCACAGCAGGCGGCACTGCGCATCGCAGTTGCTCTTGCCCGGATCGGTATCGCCGTCGTAGGTATAGACGCCGCGGCCTTTGACATCGACGAGGATGCCGTTGCGCTGACGGATCGGCGGATAGGCTTCGGCAGGGGTCGCCGGGGCGCTCGCGGTCGCCGGGGCACTGGCCAGAGCCAGCGTCAGAAGCAAACTCGACATGATCACGATGTTCCCCTGCGATGTAGCGCCGGATCGGCGCGCAGGGGTAATACGCCGGCGTCATGCCGGCCGGATGCAGCGCCTGGCTCAGGCGTGCTGGTGCAGGGAATCCCGGCGCTCGCCCCGGATCAGGAACAACGCGCCCCGGGGCGAATGGAAATCCTCGTGGGGATGCCCTGCCCGCACGAGCAGATAGTCGCCGGCGCGGTACTCGGTGCCGGACTGCACCAGGGAGCCTTCCAGCAGCAGGCATTCTTCGTCGTGATCGTGCACATGCGCCGGCAACACGGCGCCGGGCTGCATGCGCCAGAGCGTGGTTTCGGTGCGTTCGTCGCAGCGCACGCGCTTGGCTTCGATGCCGGCGACCACCGTCACCCAGCGGCCTTCTTCGGCGCGCACGACCTGCAGCGGCGCCCCACGAACCTGGGCCATCAGGCGATCGTGCATGGCCTGCGCGACCTCGGCGGCGGGCAGCAATTCGGGCAGCTGTCCGCTCAGGGCGGCCAGCAGGATGAGATCTTCGGGCTTGCGATCAGGCATGGTCCTGGCCTCCCTTCAGCAGGGCTTCGCGCAGCACGGCCAGGCCGCGACGGGAGTGCGATTTCACCGTCCCGAGCGGCCAACCGGTTTTTTCCGCGACTTCCTGCTGGCTCATGTCTTCCTCGAACAACATGCGCAGCACGACCTGCTGCGCTTCCGACAATTCCACGAAGGCCCGGCGCACGGCCCGGGCCGACCACCAGCGTTCCGCCGCCTGCTCGACGCTGATCTCTTCACATTCCGTATACGTGTCCTGCGCTTCCTCCGGATGCAGCTCGACCTCGCGCGACTGGCGTTGCCGACGTCGCCGACGATCCAGCGCCCGGCTCCAGGCCAACGTCTGCAGCCAGGCCATGGGCTCGCCGCGTTCGGTACGGTAATCGGCGGCTTTCGACCAGACCTGCAGATAGACGTCGCCCACCGTCTCCTGCGCATCCGCCGGATTTTCCAGCACGCGCATCGCCACGGCATAGACGCGGCCGAGCGTGAGTTCGTACAGCCTCGAAAGCGCTTCGCTGTCGCGCTGGCCGATGCGTTCCAGCAGTTCGGCCAGTTGCGCCGAATCCTCGTTGCTCGCGCTCGTTTCGCGCCCGATGTTGTGCGGATCGACTGCCACCACGCCCTCCCGTGTCGGCGGCAGTCTAGGCAATGAGACGCGCATCACGCAAAAAAATGGCGGCCGGAGTACGGCCGCCAAGTCCCTGCTCAAGGGTCTGTGCCGGCCGCATCCCGGGGAGAGACGAAACGGCCAGGCAATGAGGCGAACGCCCTGCCGCGAAAAAAGCGGACAGCCCCGCTGGCCGCCCGGAATCGGCCGGGACCGAACCCGGCGGCGGCTTAACCCGGGCATCGCAACTGCGTTAGAGCGTTTGCTTTACACTACGCCGCGCCGGGCGCCCCGCCTTCGGCTAAAGCGAAACATTTATCCCATAATTTTCATCTACTTGCGGAACATTCCTGAAGTGGAGAGCCAACCTTGGCCCTGCGCACTTCCAGGCCGTCCCGCGCGGAGCCCGTCATGATTTTCGACACCATCGCCCACACCGGTCACGAAGAAGTCGTCTTCTGCCACAACAAGGACGCCGGCCTGAAGGCCATCATCGCGATCCACAACTCGGTGCTGGGTCCCGCCCTCGGCGGCCTGCGCATGTGGCCTTACGCCACCGAACAGGACGCGCTCAACGACGTGCTGCGCCTGAGCCGCGGCATGACCTACAAGGCGGCGGTGTCGGGCCTGAACCTCGGCGGCGGCAAGGCGGTGATCATCGGCGACCCGGGCAAGGACAAGTCGGAAGCGCTGTTCCGCGCCTTCGGCCGCTTCGTTAATTCGCTCAACGGCCGCTACATCACGGCCGAAGACGTCGGCATCGACGTCAACGACATGGAATACGTGTTCCGCGAAACCGAATTCGTCACCGGCGTGCACCAGGTGCACGGCGGCTCGGGCGATCCCTCGCCCTTCACCGCCTACGGCACCCTGCAGGGCCTGATGGCTGCGCTCTCGGTGAAGTTCGGCAACGAGGACGTCGGCAAGTACAGCTACGCCGTGCAGGGCGTCGGCCACGTCGGCATGGAATACGTGAAGCTGCTGCGCGAGCGCGGCGCCAAGGTCTTCGTGACCGACATCAACAAGGAACTCGTGCAGCGCGCGGTCGACGACCACGGCGCCGAAGCGGTGGCCGCCGACCAGATCTACGACGTCGACGCCGACGTGTATTCGCCCTGCGCCCTCGGCGGCACGGTGAACGCCAACACGCTGCCGCGCCTGAAGTGCAAGGTCATCTGCGGCGCCGCCAACAACCAGCTGGCCACCGACGAGATCGGCGACGAAGTGATGCGCAAGGGCATCCTGTACGCACCGGATTACGCGGTGAACGCCGGCGGCCTGATGAACGTCTCGCTGGAGATCGACGGCTACAACCGCGAACGCGCCATGCGCATGCTGCGCACGATCTACTTCAACCTCGGCCGCATCTTCGAGATCAGCAAGCGCGACAACATCCCGACCTACCGCGCCGCCGACCGCATGGCCGAAGAGCGCATCGCCACGATCGGCAAGCTGCGCCTGCCGCACCTGGGGCAGAGCGCGCCACGCTTCCAGGGCCGCCGCGGCTCCTGATCGCCGCGCCCGCAAGGCAGTACCGCACCGCCCGGCTCGCCCGGGCGGTGTCGTTTCGGCGGGTCGGATAGAATTGACGTTCTCCGGCGCCAGGGGTTGGCGGCCGGACTCACCGGGCAGACAGGCCATGACGCATACGCGCACTCGCTTCGCATCGATCCTCATCGGCTTCGCCCTGACCACGGCGGTTTTCGTCGGCGGCGCCATGGCCGGCCCGACGAAATTCGGATCGCGCTCGCTCGATATCCCCGACCCGTCCGGGTTCGAACCGGTCAGCAAGGACCTCCCGCAGGTGTTCGATGTTTCGCAGGCCTACCTGCCGCCGGGCAACCGCCTCGTCGAGGCTTACATCAAGCCCGAGGCGAAGGCCGAATTGCTTGCCGGCAACCCGCAGGACCTCGAGCGCTATTTCCAGTTGCAGGTGTTGCGCCAGGTCGATGGCGTGTCCATCTCGGACGAAGAATTCGCCGCCAACATGGAACAGGTGGAGGCGGAGATCGCCAAGCTCGCGCCGACGCTGGACAAGCAGGCCGCGGAACTGGCCAGCAGCGGCAACAAGGCGGTCAAGGACCAGTACGGCGCCGATGCCAACCTGACGCTGAGCGGCGTGCAGTACGACGGCGTGTTCAAGCGCGAACCCTGGGGCGTGTTCTTCTCGATGGGCAGCAATGTCGCCGTCGGACCGGGCACGGAGAAGCGCGTCATCGGCGGCACCGCCATCGTCATGGTCAAGCAGCAGTTGCTGTACCTGTACTGCTTCGCCGACGACACCGGACCCGAAGCGCGCCGCTGGGTGCAGGAAAACGTGGTGGCCTGGGCGGAAAGCATCCGCGAAGCCAATGGCGAAGACGCGACCGCCACCGGGTCCGAGGCCGGCGCGACGGCAGGCGCGGGTTCGCGCAGCTCAGGCGTGATGCGCGGCGCGATCGTCGGCGCGCTGATCGGCGGCATCGTCGGCCTGATGTTCTGGTTGAACAAGAAACGAAAAGCCGGTTGAGCCGGTCGCACTACTGACCCTGGAGCCCTGACGCATGCACTTCCCCCACCTCGGCGACGACATCGATGCCCTGCGCGACACGGTGCGCCGTTTCGCCGACAGCGAGATCGCCCCGCGCGCGGCGCAGATCGACCACGACAACTGGTTCCCGCAGGACCTGTGGCCGAAGCTTGGCGACATGGGCCTGCTGGGCATCACCGTGCCGACCGAATACGGCGGCAGCGGCATGGGTTTCCTCGCCCACCTGGTGGCGATGGAAGAGATTTCGCGCGCGTCGGGTTCGATCGGCCTGAGCTACGGCGCGCACTCGAACCTGTGCGTGCAGAACCTCTATCACAACGGCACCGAGGAACAACGCAACCGGTTCCTGCCCAAACTCTGCAGCGGCGAACACAAGGGCGCGCTGGCGATGAGCGAGCCGGGCGCCGGTTCGGACGTGGTCGGCTCGATGAGCTGTCGCGCGGAACTCCGGGGCGATAGCTGGGTCGCCAACGGCAGCAAGATGTGGATCACCAACGGCCCCGAGGCCGACGTGCTGATCGTCTACATGCGCACGGCCGGCAAGGAAGCGGGCAGCCGCAGCCTCACCGCCTTCATCGTCGAACGCGGCATGAAGGGCTTCTCCACCGCACAGAAACTCGACAAGCTCGGCATGCGCGGTTCGAACACCTGCGAGCTGGTCTTCGAGAACTGCGAAATCCCGGCCGCGAACGTACTCGGCGAGGTCAACCAGGGCGTCAAGGTGCTGATGAGCGGCCTCAATACCGAGCGCCTCGTGCTCAGCGGCGGCCCGATCGGCCTGATGCAGGCGGCGATGGATCTCGCCCTGCCCTATGTGCGCGAACGCAAGCAGTTCGATGCGGCGATCGGCACCTTCGGCCTGATGCAGGGCAAGCTGGCCGACATGTACACGGCGCTGCAGTCCAGCCGTGCCTTCGCCTACCAGGTGGCCCGCGACTACGACGGCGGCCATGCCTCGCGCATGGACCCGGCCGCCTGTCTGCTGCACGCCTCCGAATCGGCCGTGCAGGTCGCGCTGGAAGGCATCCAGGCCCTGGGCGGCAATGGCTACATCAACGAATACCCGGCCGGCCGCATCCTGCGCGACGCCAAGCTCTACGCCATCGGCGCCGGCACCAACGAAATCCGCCGCATGCTGATCGGCCGCGAACTGTTCGCCGGCCACTGAGCCGCCGACACGCCCCGGACGGGGCGCCCGGAAGATTCCGTGCGCCGGGGCAGCTTTTCTCCCCCGGCTTTGGCTAGACTCCAAGGCGAGCCGTTGACTGCGGAACGCCCATGGATTTCCTCGCTGCATCGCCCGCCGCGCTACCCGCCTGGAAAGTCCTGCTCGTCGACGACGAGCCCGAGATACACGAAGTCACCCGCCTGGTACTGAGCGGCTTCCGCTTCGAGGATCGTCCGCTGCAGATCCTGTCGGCCGAAAGCGCCGCCGAAGCGCGGCAGCTGCTCGGCCGGCACGAGGACCTGGCCGTGGTGCTGCTCGACGTGGTGATGGAGAGCGATCAGGCCGGCCTGGAGCTGGTTCGCTTCATCCGCAACGACCTCGGCAACCGCAACGTGCGCATCGTCCTGCGCACCGGCCAGCCCGGCCAGGCGCCCGAGCATGAAGTCATCACGCGATACGACATCAACGACTACAAGGAAAAGACCGAACTGACGGCGCAGAAGCTGGCGACGACCATGTTCGCCTCCTTGCGCGCCTATCGCGACATCATGACGATCGAGGCGAACCGGCGCGGCCTCGAACGCGTCATCTCCGCCTCGGCGCACATCTTCTCGCACGAGAACCCGGCCGAATTCGCCTCGGCCGTGCTGTCGCAGCTGACCGGCCTCGTGGGCCTGGAACGCGGGGCCTTGTACTGCAAGGTTTCCGGCGATTTCGCCATCAACCCGGGGAACCTCGTCGTGGCCGCGGCGACCGGCGATTTCTCCCGTTTCGTCGACCACCCGGCCGGCGAGGAACTGCCGGCGCACATGCTGGTCACGCTGAGCGCGGCGCTGGACAAGAAGCAGCACCAGTTCCGCAAGGACCACTACGTGCTGCATTTCACCGACAGCCAGCAGAGCGAGAGCCTGCTCTACGTCGGCGAGACCTGGGACCTGTCCGACCTCGACTACCGTCTGGTCGAAGTGTTCTGCACGAACGTATCGATCGCCTTCGAGAACCTGCATCTCAACCAGGACCTGCTGGAAGCGCAGCGCGAGATGATCATCGTGCTCGCCGGCGCCGCCGAATCGCGGTCGCAGGAAACCGCGGCGCACGTGCGCCGCGTCGGCGAACTGGCCGCCTTCCTCGCCCGGCTCAGCGGCATGGAGCCGAGCCAGTGCGAACAACTGCGCTATGCCGCGCCCTTGCACGACATCGGCAAGATCGGCATTCCCGATGCGGTGCTGAACAAGCCGGGAGCGCACGATGCCGAGGAGACGCGCATCATGCGCGGCCACGCCGAGATCGGGCATCGCATGCTGGCGCTATCGCGCCGCGGCATCCTGAAGCTCGCCGCCGAGATCGCCCTGACGCATCACGAGAACTGGGACGGCAGCGGCTATCCGCGCGGCCTGTCCGGCGAGGACATCCCGCTGCCCGGCCGTATCACGATGCTGGCCGACGTCTTCGACGCCTTGGGCAGCCGGCGTTGTTACAAGGAAGCCTGGGACGAAGGCCGCATCCGCGAGTTCATCGCTTCGCAGAGCGGCATCAAGTTCGATCCGGCCCTCGTCGAAAAACTGTTCGCGCACTGGAACGAAGCGCAGGCGATCCGGGCGCAGATGCCGGATTAGTTGGCCCGTTTCGGGCTGCAGTTGCTTCGCGCTCGTCCCGGCATAGCGCAGGATGCGCGGGCCTAGAGCAAAACGCGCCCTAAAGCGAGCCGACTGATTTGCCGGGAGCAAATCAGGACAGCGAAGCTGGTCCCGAGCGTAGCGAGGGATGAGCACAGGGATGTGCGAACACAATCGCAGCCGACCGCGGGGGAAAGGCCCGACTGTCCGAGCGCAGGGATGCGCGAGTTCGGGCCGGCCCGCGGGCGGCGAGAAGCACAGGGTACGGCGAGAAAGGATTTCGCGCCGGCGAGTGTCGGGCGCAATGGTTTTGGGGCACCTTTTGCCGAAACAAGAGGTGCCGCCGCCCGCAGGGCAAATGCCTGGTGCAGCCAAACAGTCGCGATTGCCTCGCTCCTACGAGAAGCATTTTCGCTCGCTGCGATGGGTCGCGACTTGCGTCGTTCCTACAAGAAGCGAGATCGGTAGCTGCGATGGGCGCGACTTGCGTCGCTCCTACAAAACCAACGCTACGCGGCCGCCGGAAACCGCAGCTCGAATCGCACGCCCTTGCCGGGCGCGCTCTCGCATTGCAGGCCGCCGCCGAGCAGGCTGGTCGCGAGATTCCAGACGATGTGCATGCCCAGGCCCGATCCGCCCTCGCCTCGCCGGGTGGTGAAGAAGGGTTCGAAGACGCGCCGACAGGTTTCCTCGTCCATACCGACGCCGTTGTCGCGATAGACCATCAGGATCTCGTCGCCCTCGCGACTCGCCGTCAGCGTGATCAGCCCGTCCTGGCGATCTCGGAAGCCGTGCAGCAGGGAATTCATCACGAGGTTCGCGACGATCTGGTAGATGGCGCCCGGATAGGTATCGACCACCAGGGCGGTCGGACATTCGACTTCCATCCGGTGCGTGCTCTTCTTCATCGCCGGCAGCAGCGAGGTCTGCACTTCCTGCAGATAGACGCCGAGATCGATGCGCCGACGCTCTTCGCTGGACTGGTCCACCGCCACCTGCTTGAAACTGCGCACCAGTTTGTCGGCCCGCATCAGGTTGCGCAGGATCAGTTGCGCGCTTTCCGTCGCCATCTGGCGGAACTGTCCGAGCGCTTCGCGCGTCAGGCTGCCGTCTTCGATCTGCTGGGCGAGCCGGCGCGTTTCCTGGTCCAGATGCGAGGCCGCCGTCACGCCGATGCCGAGCGGCGTGTTGATCTCGTGCGCGACGCCAGCCACCAGGCCGCCGAGCGCCGCCATCTTTTCCGAATGCACGAGCTGGTCCTGCGCCTGCTGCAGTTCGACGATGGCGTCCTGCAGTTCGCGGTTGCTGCGGTCCAGCGCTTCGGTGCGTTGTTCGACGCGCGATTCGAGCTCGTGGTTGAGCTCGTCGAGTTCGAGTTCATGGTTCTTGAACTCGGTCACGTCGCTCGTCGTGCCGACCATGCGCAGCGCCTGGCCGTCGGCCTGGCGCTCGACCACGCGTCCGCGCGAGCGCAGCCAACGCCAGCTGCCCGCCAAATCCGGCGCGCGGTAGCTGATGTCGAAGTACTCGGTGTCGCCCTTGAAGTGCAGGACCATGGCCTCGTTGAAGGCATCGCGGTCGTCCGGATGCACCAGGGCGCGCATCGCGCTGGCGCGCGTGACGAGGTCGTGGCTGGACGCCTGCAGGTGCTTGAGCGGATTCGAGCGGCTCAGCGTGTCGGCCGCAAGATCCATCTCCCAGAGTTCGTCGCCGGTGCTCCAAAGCACGAGTTTCAGGCGCAGGCTGCTGTGTTCGTGGTCCGCCGCCTGACGCGCGCGCTCGCGCTGCCGGCCGGTCCACAGGCCGATGACGGTGGCGACGAGCAGGAGCACGACCGCGATCCAGGCGGGAATCATCCTTCCTCCGTCCGCGCCGTCAGGTGCGCCCCAAGGTTCAGGCTAGGCGTTGGACGCACGCCTGACAAGCGAAGCAGGCGAGATCCGACAGCCGAATCCGCCATGGCCTTGCGCTTGGACCGCCCCGCGCGCGGGCGCATAATATCGGGCTTCGCATCTCTGGAGTCGCCATGTCTTCCGTCGTCATCGTCGGCGCACGCCGCACCGCCCTGGGTTCCCTGCTCGGCCAGTTCACCGGCGTTCCGACCACCACGCTCGGTGCGACGGCCATCAAGGCCGCGCTGGAACAGTCCGGCCTCGAAGCCGATGAGGTGTCCGAAGTCATCATGGGTTGCGTGCTGCCGGCCGGTCTGGGCCAGGCGCCTGCGCGCCAGGCGGCCATCGCTGCCGGACTGACGATGTCCTCCGGCGCGACCACCATCAACAAGGTCTGCGGCTCGGGCATGAAGGCCGTGATGCTGGGCCACGACCTGATCGTCGCCGGTTCGGCCAAGGTCGTCGTCGCCGGCGGCATGGAATCGATGACCAATGCGCCCCACCTGCTCAACGGTTCGCGCACCGGCATCCGCTACGGCAGCACCGAAATGCTCGACCACATGGCCTGGGATGGTCTGACCAATCCTTACGACAAGCAGCCGATGGGCGTGTTCGGCGAACTGTGCGTCGGCAAATACCAGTTCAGCCGCGAGGAGCAGGACGCCTTCGCCGCCGAGTCGGTGCGCCGCGCCCTGGCCGCGCAGGCCGAAGGCGCTTTCAGCGAGGAGATCGCGCCGGTCACCGTGGCGGGCCGCAAGGGCGAAGTCATCGTCGACACCGACGAACAGCCGGGCCGCTGCGACATCGCCAAGATCCCGACCTTGAAGCCCGCCTTCAAGAAGGACGGCACGATCACGGCCGCGAGTTCGTCGAGCATCAACGACGGTGCCGCCGCCCTCGTGCTGATGTCGGGCGAACACGCCGAGAAGCGCGGCGTCGAACCGCTCGCGCGCATCGTCGCGCACAGCACGCATTCGCAGGCGCCGGAATGGTTCACGACCGCGCCGGTCGGCGCGATCGAGAAAGTGCTGGCCAAGGCCGGCTGGGAAGTCGGCGACGTGGACCTGTTCGAAGTGAACGAGGCGTTCGCGACCGTGGCGATGGCGCCGATGCGCGAGCTCGGCATCGAACACGGCAAGCTCAACGTGAACGGCGGCGCCTGCGCCCTCGGCCACCCGATCGGCGCCAGCGGCGCCCGTCTGATCGTGACCCTGATCCACGCGCTGAAGCGTCGCGGGGGCAAGCGGGGCGTGGCGGCCCTCTGCATCGGCGGCGGCGAGGCCACGGCCATCGCGATCGAGCTCGCCTGAACGCCGGCTTGCGGAGTCAAACTGAACGCTTGACTCCGGCCATAGACTTGTCATCATATCCGGCACGTGCGCCCTACGCGCACGTTTTGTTATTAACAAACGTTAACGTCTAGACGAGGAAATACCCCATGTCCCTGAACAAGACCCTGCTCGCCCTGGCCCTGGGCCTGGCCCTGACCGCCTGCTCGCAGCAGGCCGACCAGGCTGCCGACCAGGCTGCCGACGCCGCCGCCACCGCGACCGACGCCGCTGCCGACGCCACCGCCGCTGCCAACGAAGCCGCTGCTGCTGCGACCGACGCCGCCGCCACCGCGACCGACGCCGCTGCTGACGCCGCTGCTGCCACCACCGACGCCGCTGCTGACGCCGCTGCCGCTGCCGACACGGCCGCTGCTGCTGCGACCGACGCTGCCGCCGCTGCCGACACGGCCGCTGCTGCTGCGACCGACGCCGCTGCCGAAGGCGAGAAGAAGTAATCTCGCTTCGACCACTGGTCGATCGAAAGCCGCCGACGCAAGTCGGCGGCTTTTTTCTTGGCCGGGATTCATGGCCCCGGGCCAGCCGCGTTCGGTTCATGTTTCCTACACCGATGCGGTCACAAGCTTCCGTCACGCGGGCAGACCCCGCTATCCACGGAGCAGGAGCCATGAACACCTCATTGAAACTCGCCGCCCTGACGCTGGTTTCCTTCGGCCTGGCGGCATGCAGCAATCAAACCCCCACGGCCCAGCAGGAAGCGGCCGAGGCCGAAGCCGCCACGCAGGACGCGGGCGACAAGATCTCCGATGCCGCGACCGCCACCGGCGACGCCATCGTGCAGGGCGCCGACGCCGCCGCCGCCAGTACCGGCGAAGCGCTGGGCGAGGCCGCCGCGGCCACCGACGCCGCCGCCGACAATGCCCAGGCCGCCTACGAAGAGGGCAAGGCCAAGGCCGCCGATGCGGTGGGCGACGCTGCGCAGAACGTGGCCGACAAGATGAAGGAAGAAAAGGCGGAGGCCGAGGCCACCGCCGATGCGGAAAAGAAGGACTGATCCGCCATTCGCGTCGGGCTCGGGAAAGCGCGCTTCGGCGCGCTTTCTTTTTCCGCCCCTCGGCATTCGGCCGACCGCGCCGCTGAATTACACTGTCGCGATTCCGGTCGAGTTCTCCTCATGCCCGCACTGTCGTCCCAGGTCGATCCCCGCAGCCCCGAGTTCCAGGACAATGCCGAGCACCTGCGCGAGCAGGTGGCGGCGCTCGATCGCAGACTCGAACAAGCCAGCCTCGGCGGCGGCGAGAAAGCGCGCAACAAGCACACCGAACGCGGCAAGCTGTTGCCACGCGAACGCATCAGCGCCCTGCTCGACCCGGGCTCGCCCTTCCTCGAACTTTCGCCACTGGCGGCCGATGGCATGTACGAAGACCAGGCACCTGGCGCCGGCATGGTCGCCGGCATCGGGCGCGTGCACGGACAGGAAGTGGTGGTCGTGGCCAACGATGCGACGGTAAAGGGCGGCACCTATTTCCCGATCACGGTGAAGAAGCACCTGCGCGCGCAGGAAATCGCGTTGGAAAACCGCCTGCCCTGCATTTATCTCGTCGATTCCGGCGGCGCTTTCCTGCCGCTGCAGGACGAAGTTTTCCCGGACAGGGAACATTTCGGTCGCATCTTCTACAACCAGGCCCGATTGAGCGCGCAGAACATCCCGCAGATCGCCGTCGTGATGGGCAGCTGCACCGCCGGCGGCGCCTATGTGCCGGCGATGTGCGACGAGAGCATCATCGTCAAGGAACAGGGCACGATCTTCCTGGGTGGCCCGCCGCTGGTGAAGGCTGCGACCGGCGAAGTCGTGGACGCCGAAGCGCTCGGCGGCGCCGACGTGCACACCAGCGTGTCGGGCGTCGCCGACCACTACGCCGAAAACGACCGCCATGCGCTGCAGATCGCCCGCGACATCGTCTTCAACCTCAACCGCAAGAAGTCGCTGCCGGTCGCCGTGCAGCCGCCGCGCGAACCGCTGTTCGCCGCAGAGGAGCTGTACGGCATCGTGCCGAAGGACACGCGTCGCCCGTTCGACATCCGCGAGATCATCGCCCGCCTGGTCGACGGCTCCGAATTCCAGGAATTCAAGGCGCGCTACGGCAAGACGTTGGTGACGGGCTTCGCGCATATCCATGGCTACCCGGTCGGCATCGTCGCCAACAACGGCATTCTCTTTGCGGAATCGGCGCTCAAGGGCGCGCATTTCATCGAGCTGTGCAACCAGCGCGACATCCCGCTGGTCTTCCTGCAGAACATCACCGGCTTCATGGTCGGCAAGAAGTACGAAAACGCCGGCATCGCCAAGGACGGCGCCAAGATGGTGACGGCGGTGGCCTGCTCGCACGTGCCGAAGTTCACCGTGATCATCGGCGGCAGTTTCGGCGCCGGCAACTACGCCATGTGCGGCCGTGCCTACGGCGCGCGCTTCCTGTGGACCTGGCCGAACGCGCGCATCAGCGTGATGGGCGGCGAACAGGCCGCCTCCGTGCTGGCGACGGTCAAGCGCGACGGCATCGAAGCTTCGGGAAAAGAATGGAGCGCGGACGAGGAAGAGGCCTTCAAGTCGCCGATCCGCGAGCAGTACGAACGCCAGGGCCATCCCTTCTACGCCAGCGCCCGCCTCTGGGACGACGGCATCATCGACCCGGCCGATACGCGCCGCGTGCTCGGCCTGGCCCTGTCCGCCTCGTTGAACGCACCGATCGAGAAGACCGGCTTCGGCGTGTTCCGGATGTGACCCGAGCGGGCATTTTTCTTCCGCCTGTTCGCGGATAATCACCTCTTTTCGGCGGACCCCCTGGCGCATGATCGTCGGTATCGACCTTGGCACTACCCATTCACTGATCGGCATCTACGAAGACAGCGCACCGCGATTGTTCCCGAACGCGGTCGGTGAACTGTTGACGCCTTCCGTCGTCAGCATCGGGGACGATGGCGGCGTCCTGGTCGGCGCCGGCGCGCGCGATCGCCTGATTACGCATCCCGGCGCCAGCGTCGCCGCATTCAAGCGCTGGATGGGCACCAATCGCAGCACTCAGTTGGGCAAGCGCAGCTTCCGTCCCGAGGAGTTGTCGGCGCTGGTCCTGCGTTCCCTGCTGGCCGACGCGGAGGCGGCGCTCGGCGAAAAGGTTCGTGAAGCCGTGATCAGCGTGCCGGCGTATTTCGGCGACGCGCAGCGCAAAGCCACTCGTGCGGCTGGCGAACTTGCTGGAATCAAGGTCGAGCGCCTGATCAACGAGCCCACCGCCGCTGCGCTGGCGTATGGCCTGCAGGAACGCATCGACGGTTCCACGTTCATCGTGCTCGATCTGGGCGGCGGCACATTCGACGTGTCCATCCTCGAGATTTTCGATGGGGTGATGCAGGTACATGCCAGCGCCGGCGACAATCACCTCGGCGGAGAAGACTTCCTGAAGGCGATGCTTGAGGCCTGCTGCAAGGATCTGGAGATCGACACGCGGCTGTTGCCCCGGGGGAACTGGCCCAGCTGCTGGCCAGGCTCGAAATCGCGAAGAAGCAGTTGAGCCAGCAAGACGAGGTCCGCATGACCCTGCAGGCCGGCGGCCAAACGCGCGAGTGGACAATCACCGAGAGCCGTTTCCAGCAACTCGTCGAACCGCTGCTGCAGCGCGTGCGTGCGCCGATCGAGCGCGCGCTGCGCGACGCGAAGCTGTCGCCCGGCGACCTCAGCGAAGTGGTGATGGTTGGCGGAGCGTCGCGCATGCCAGTGTTTACCCGACTGGTGGCCCGAATGCTCGGCCGCCTCCCCCTGCGCCATGTACACCCGGACCAGGCCATTGCCTTCGGCGCCTGCATCGCGGCGGGCATGAAGATGCGGAACCGGACGTTGGAAGAAGTGGTCATGACGGACGTCTGCCCGTACACGCTGGGCATCGCGACCGCACGAGAGGACGAGCACGGGCGCATCAGCGACGGCCACTTCTCGCCCATCATCGAACGCAATGCCACGGTGCCGATCAGCCGCTCCGAGCAGTTCAGCGCGATGCAGGACGGCCAGCGCGAGATAAGGCTGGAGATTTTCCAGGGCGAGAGCCCGCGCGTGGCCAACAACGTCTTGTTGGGTACCCTCGACATCCGCCTGGCGAAAAAGATTCGCAAGCACCAACCGGCGATCGACGTGCGCTTCACCTACGACGTCAATGGCGTGCTGCAGGTCGAATCCACCACTCTCGGTACCGGCGAAAAGCGCGAGCTCATCCTGCAGGACAATCCCGGCGTATTGAGCGATGCCGATATCCGCGAACGTTTGGCCTCGCTGTCGGCGCTGAAGGTGCATCCACGCGAAGACCAGGCCAACCTGGCCGCGATCGCCCGCATCGAACGCCTGTACGAAGAGCGTCTCGATCAGCGCGGCATGCTGCAGGACTGGTTGGCGCGTTTCATGGCGGTGATGGAATCGCAGGATCGCCTGCGCATCGAACGCGAGCGAGGCGAACTCTCGAACGCACTCGACAAGCTCGAATCGCAAGGCCTCGACTGAGCATGTCGCCATTCAAGATTCTCGGCCTCGATGGTAGGGCCGACGCCGTCCAGGTCAAGCGCGCTTATGCCGGACTGCTGCGCCAGCACCGTCCGGACGAGGATCCGGAGGGGTTCCAGCGAATCCACGAGGCCTACGAAGCCTGCCTGGAACAACTGCGTTGGCGCGAACAGGGTTGGGACGACGATAGCGAAGACGAGACGCTTGAGCGGGGCGAAGAACCCGCCGTCCAGTTCGCCTCGGTCGATGCGCTCGACGACGCCTCGTTCGTCGTGGTCAATGCCGGTGCGACCGCCAGCGGTGCTGCCGATGCCGCGAACGAATCAATCATCGGGGAGTCGGAGGAGGGATTCGACTCGGCTGCCTTCGCCGAGGAACTGGCCCAACGCATGCGCACCGACACCCCATCCGGGGTGGAAACCTGGTTGCAGGCGCATCCCGACCTGTACTCGCTGGAACGCAAGCACGCCCTGCAATACCCCGTGGTCGCCGCCCTAGAAATGGTCGAACCCACGGCGGCCGCCCCTCATTTCGAAAGCGTCACCACCTTCTTCGGGCTGGATAGCATCTCCGGCGTCGATAGTCAGTTGCGTCACCGCCTGTACGAGGTCCAACGCCGCTTCGGCGACATCGAGGAGTTCAAGCGTGTGCTGCGCACCCAGGCAGGGCCGTATGCCACCTGGACCGACAGGAAGATCGCGGATGAATTGGTGCAGCCGTTCTCCTGGTTGCGTCGCTTGTGTCTGATCGCATTCCCCGGGCTGCCCAACCGTACCGGGAACTTCGCGCGGGCCTTGCATGCTGCCGATCCGGATGCGGCATCGACCGACATCAACCAGAGCGCCCAGCGCTTCTGGAATCGCGCGACCGATCGCAATGCGCTGCATCGCGAGCGATTTGCGTTGATCGCTACAAGATTGTTGCTATGGACCGCTGTCATTGGCGCCTATGTGGTCGCAATCGATGAGGGCCGTGGATTCGCGCTGAATTGGGCAATGGGCTTCGGCGGGTCTTTCCTGCTCTGGCTGGCCTATGCCCTGGTCGTGCTCGGCCTCATCCGCTTCCACGACTACAACCAGGCGCGCATGCAATGGGACTGGCTGCTTCTGCTCACCGCCATCGGCCTGGGTTGCGGCGTGGCCTTGGTGGCGATGGACCTCAGCGGCAGCATCCCTTTCATCGTGACCACCATCTTCTGGCTGGGCAGCCGTCACCCTGGCGGCGAAGGGTGGAGCCAGAGTCAGGTCGCCGCCTTGCTCACCGGCATTTCGGCCTGCGGCCTGGTTCTCCTTACCCTGGACAAGCTGGTCGGCGATGGGCTGGCCTTGCGATATCAAATCTGCGCAGCCGTACTGAGCGCGTTCGCGATGCTCACGATCCACGACATCCTGCTATCGCGAGTTCGAGGCCTGTCGCTGCCTGTCGCTCGCACGCAAACGGGATGGCTATGGCCGCTGTTCGGGGCCCAGCTGGTCCTGCTGTTCGTGGTTTCCTTCACGCTCTAGGCCTGCCCACGGGACGGGCCAGACCCCAAGCGACGACAAGACCGAACCTGCGCGCTCAGCCGATGATGCGGATGCGCAGCGGGTCGTTGGATGCCGGCGTCGTTTCCTGCACGGGATTCGTCGCACAACTGCCGCAAGTCGTGCAACCGCTGCCGCAGCCCTGCCCGCTCGCGACTTCCATCGGCCTCAGCCAGCGCCCGATGCGCATCGACCAGGCCGGACGACCCTTGCGTTCGAGCGAATACGATAGCGAGGCCTGCATACGCCAGGCCGTCTTCGGCGCATAGCGCTTGAACGCGCGCCAGGCGCAGGCCAGAACGATCAGGCCGACGATCGCGAGTTGCAGGCCTTCGCTCATGTGCTCAACGCCAGCGTGATGCGGTAGGTGAGGAACGAGGCCAGGTAGGCCAGGGCGAACAGGTAGCCCGTCGCGATCGCGACATTGCGCCAGGAGTTCGTCTCGCGCTTGATCACCGCCAACGTCGACAAGCACTGCGGTGCGAACACGTACCAGGCCAGCAGCGAGAACGCCGTCGCCATCGACCACTGCGACGCGATCATGATCCCGAGTTGTTCCGCGGCGACATCCTCGCCCCCGGAAATGGCGTAGACGGTGGCCAGCGAAGACACCGCCACCTCGCGCGCCGCCAGGCCCGGCACCAGGGCGATGCAGATCTGCCAGTTGAAACCGATCGGAGCGAACAGCGGCTGCATCAGGTGGCCGAGACGGCCGGCGAAGCTGTAGTCGATGGCCGGGCCGACCGCATCGGCCGGCGCCGCCGGGAAGTTCAGCAGGAACCACAGCAGCACCGTCAGCGTCAGGATGATGCCGCCGACGCGACGCAGGAAAATCATGGCGCGTTCCTGCAGGCCGATCAGCACGTCGCGCGGATTCGGCACGCGGTAGGACGGCAACTCCAGCATCAGGGCGTGTTCGCTCTTGTCCCGGCGCATCAGTTTCATGACCCAGGCCACGGCCATCACGCTGACGATGCCGGCCACGTACAGACCGAAAAGCACCAGTCCCTGCAGGTTGAACCAGCCGACGTCGCGCTGCGGAATGAAGGCGCCGATCAGCAGCGCATATACGGGCAAACGCGCCGAACAGGTCGTCAGCGGCGCCACGAGGATGGTCGCGAGACGATCGCGCGGGTCCTGGATGCTGCGCGTGGCCATGATGCCCGGAATCGCGCAGGCGTGGCTGGACAACAACGGGATGAAGGAGCGGCCCGTCAGCCCGGCGGCGAACATCATGCGGTCGAGCAGGAAGGCCGCACGCGGCAGATAGCCCGATTCCTCTAGCACGAGGATGAACAGGAACAGGATCAGGATCTGCGGCAGAAAGACGACCACGCCGCCGAGGCCGCCGACGATGCCGTCCACCAGCAGACCGCGCAGCAGCCCCTCGGGCAAGGTATTGCCCAGCAACTCGCCGAGCCAGGCGGTGCCGGCTTCGATGCCGTCCTGCAGCGGCGCTGCCCAGGAGAACACCGCCTGGAAGATGAGGAACATCAATACGACCAGCACCACCAGGCCCCAGACGCGATGCAGCAACCAGCGATCGAGCGCATCGTCGATCTCGGCGGTGCGTCGCGGCATCACCACCGTATCGGCGAGCAGCTCGCGTACGAGGGCATGCTGGTCGCCATCGGCGAAATCGGACAGCGCGGGCGCAGGCGGCAGGCTCGCGTCGAGGTGATCGACAAGCGTCTGGGCGCCGCCCCGCTTCACCGCCACCGTTTCGACGACGGGAATACCGAGCCGACGCGAGAGTTCGGCGACGTCGATCTGGATGCCGCGACGGCGCGCGGCGTCCATCATGTTCAGGGCCAGCACCATCGGGCGGCCAAGGCGACGCACCTCGAGCACGAAGCGAAGATGCAGGCGCAGGTTGGTCGCGTCGGCGACGCAGACGATCAGGTCCGGCACGGCTTCGCCCGGGAAGGTGCCGTGGCAGATATCGCGCGTGATCGCTTCGTCGGGGCTGGCGGCGTCGAAGCTGTAGGCGCCGGGCAGGTCGAGCACCTGGAACACGCGACCCGAGGCGGCGGTGAAGCGACCTTCCTTGCGCTCGACGGTGACGCCGGCGTAGTTCGCTACCTTCTGGTGGCTGCCGGTCAGCAGGTTGAACAATGCGGTCTTGCCGCAGTTCGGATTGCCGACGAGGGCGATGCGCATCGTGCTCATTCAGGCCTCCAGCGCCACGCGGATGCGCGCCGCTTCACTGCGACGAAGCGCGAACCGCGTATAACCCACCTGCACCAGCACCGGCTCGGCGCCGAGCGGGCCGTGCGCGACGATGCGGATGGGTTCGCCCTTCACGAAACCGAGGTCGCGCAATCGTTTGGCGATCGCGTCTTCGGCGCGCAGGCTCTCGACCTCGTCCACGATCGCCGTGGCGCCCCTCGGTAGTTCGGTTAGACGCATGGCCTGCCCGCCAATCAAGAATAGTTCTCATTATATGTCAGCCAGCGCCAGGCGGGGGCCTGCCCCGGCCCGCCCGTCGGTCGGGCCAAAACCCGCAATCCGGCTATCATTCCGGCTTTCCGAGCAGGGAGCGCGCATGTCCGATTCCGTCCTGACCGAGCGAAGCGGTGGCGTGGCCCGGGTCAGCCTGAACCGGCCGGCCGTGCACAACGCCTTCGACGACGGCCTGATCGCCGAGCTGACCGCAACGCTCGAAGCGCTGGACCGGGACGAGTCCGTGCGGGCGGTCGTGCTGACCGGCAGTGGCAGCACCTTCTCCGCCGGCGCCGACCTGAACTGGATGCGCGGCATGGCGGCGGCCAGCGAGGAAGCGAATCGGGATGATTCGCTACGCCTAGCGAAGCTGATGCGCACCCTGAACTTCCTCGGCAAACCGACGATCGCGCGCGTGAACGGTTCCGCCTATGGCGGTGGCGTCGGTCTGGTCGCCTGCTGCGATATCGCCGTCGGCGTGGATGGCGCGAAGTTTTCGCTCAGCGAGGTCAAGCTCGGCCTGGTGCCGGCGGTGATCTCGCCCTACGTCATCGCCGCGGTCGGCGCCAGGCAAGCGCGTCGCCTGTTCCTCGCGGCGGAAGTGTTCGATGCGCGCGAAGCCGAGCGCATCGGCCTGCTGCAGCACTGCGTCGAACCGGCGCAACTCGACGAAGCGGTGGATCGCAGCCTGCACTGGCTGCGCAAGGGCGGGCCGCAGGCGCAGAAGGAAGCCAAGCGCCTCGCGCTGCGCGTCGCCGGCATGACGGCGGAAACGGCCGAGAAAATGGATACCGAGAACGCCGCGCTGATCGCGCGCCTGCGCGTCTCGCCCGAAGGACAGGAAGGCCTGAATGCTTTCCTGGACAAACGCGCGCCGAACTGGGCCAGGGAAGACTGATGTTCGACAAGATCCTCATCGCCAACCGCGGCGAGATCGCCTGCCGCGTGATTCGCACCTGCCGGCGCCTCGGCATCCGCACCGTCGCCGTGTACTCCGAAGCCGACGCGAGCGCGCAGCATGCACGCCTGGCCGACGAAGCCTGGCCGATCGGCGGACCGCGCCCGGCCGAAAGTTATCTGCGCGGCGATGCCATCATCGACGTGGCGAAACGTTCTGGCGCGCAGGCCATTCATCCGGGTTATGGCTTCCTTTCGGAGAACGCCGATTTCGCCGACGCGGTCGAGGCCGCCGGCCTGGTCTTCATCGGCCCGAAAGGCGCTTCGATGCGCAAGATGGGCTCCAAGGCCGGCGCGAAGGAATTGATGCAGGCGCGCGGCGTGCCGGTCGTGCCGGGTTACACCGGCGAGAACCAGGACGGCGCCGTGCTGCGAAGGAGGCCGATCGCATCGGCTATCCGCTGATGATCAAGGCCGCGCATGGCGGCGGCGGCAAGGGCATGCGCATCGTGCGCGAACAGGGCGAGTTCGCCGCCGCGCTCGAATCCTGCCAGCGCGAAGCGCGCAATGCCTTCGGTCGCGATCGCGTCCTGCTCGAGCGCTACATCGAACAGCCGCGCCACATCGAGATCCAGGTCTTCGCCGATGCGCAGGGCCATACGATCCATCTCGGCGAACGCGAATGTTCGGCCCAACGCCGCTACCAGAAGGTCATCGAAGAATCGCCTTCGCCTTTCCTGACGCCGGAACTGCGCGCAAGCATGGGCGAGGCGGCGGTGAAGGCGGCGCAAGCGATCGATTACGTCAACGCCGGCACGGTGGAATTCATCGTGGATGGTCGGGGCCAGGGTGGCGGTGGTTTCTACTTCATGGAGATCAACACGCGCTTGCAGGTCGAACACCCCGTCACCGAACTCGTGACGGGCACCGATCTGGTCGAATGGCAGCTGCGCGTCGCCGCTGGCGAAGCCTTGCCGCTGACGCAGGATGCCGTCCGCTGGAACGGCCATGCGATCGAAGTGCGCCTGTACGCGGAAGATCCCGAGCAGGGTTTCCTGCCCGGCTCCGGTCGCCTGGAGAAGCTGCGGCTTCCGGCAGCGAACGAACACGTGCGTCTCGATGGCGGCGTGATTGAAGGCGATACCGTCACGATCTTCTACGACCCGATGATCGCCAAGCTGATCGCTTGGGACAGCGATCGCCCGCGCGCCCTCGCCCGCCTGCGCGATGCCTTGGCCGAATGCGAGATTTCCGGGCCGAAGTCGAACATCGAATTCCTCGAGAAACTCGTGCGCCATCCGGTGTTCACCGAAGCGCGAATCGACACGAGCTACCTCGACAAACATCTCGACGAAGTGATGCCGACGGCTGGTTCGCCCGAACCGGCGCCCCTGGCCCTGGCCGCCACGGCTGCCCTGCTGTTCGACGAAGCCGCCACCCATGCCGCGGCGGCGCGTAGCGGCGACCCGCATTCGCCTTGGGCGATCGCCGACGGCTGGCGTCTGGGCCATGCCGGCGAACGCCTGCTCTGCTTCCAGCATCGCGGCACGCGCATCGAAGTGCGGGCTCGTGGTGCGCATGGCGACTACCGGATAGGACACGAAGGCCGTGGCATCGAGGTTCACGGCGCCCGGCTTCAGGCCGGTTGGCTCGGCGCCACGCTCGACGGTCAGTCGGTGCGGCTGCGCGCCCGCGCCGACGCGCTTGGCGTTTTCCTGCACGACGGCGAACGGCGGCTGCGCCTGGAACGCGTGCCCGCCTTCCGCTTCGAGGCCGATGCCGAAGCGAAGTCAGGAGACCGTATCCTCGCGCCGATGCCCGGACGCATCGTCTTGCTCAAGGTCGAGCCTGGCGACAGGGTCGAGGCGAGCCAGGAACTCGGCGTGATGGAAGCGATGAAGATGGAGTTGTCGTTGAAATCGCCGCGCGCCGGCACCATTGCCTCGGTGCAGGCCAAGGCCGGCGATTTCGTCGAAGCCGATGCGGTGTTGATCCGACTGGAGGATTCGCCATGAGAACGTTCGCGATGATTTCCTGCCTTCTGCTGGCCGGCTGCGAGGCCACCAGCTTCCAGGCCTCGCCCGTGGCCGAAGGCGCCTGCGACTCCGAACTGGCCGGCACCTGGCTGTCGGTCGACGAAAAATCCAACGGCAAGGACGATGGCGAAGTCGAATTGCGCATCGATGCGGCCTGCCAACTGCTGTTCGTCGAGAACGAGAAGGCCGGGCGCAAGGAAGGTACGCCGACGCAGTTGTATGTCGGTCGCGACAGCGATGCGCGCTACCTGTGGGTCGATGCCGATTGGGCCAAGCAGCGCTTCGAGATGAAGGACACTTCGGCGCCGAGCGGCGACATCTACCTGCTGCGCTACTCCGTTGCGAACCAAACCTTGACGCTGGAACTGCCGGACGATCGCGCCGTCGCCCATCGCATCATCGACGGCAAGCTGCGCGGCGAGACGCACAAGACCGAGAACACGCTGACGAACCGCCTGCTCGCGCCGGTCGATGCGGCCGCATTGCGCGAGGCGGGCTTCTTCGACGACGACCGGGGCGTGCTGCGCAAGGCGCCGGCGAAGAAATGAGTCCTGCCGTACGGATCGTCGAAGTCGGCCCGCGCGACGGGCTGCAGAACGAAAAGGCGATGGTGGCCACCGCCGACAAGATCGCGCTGATCGAGAAACTCGCCGACTGCGGCCTGCAAACGGTGGAAACCACCAGCTTCGTCAGTCCGCGTTGGGTACCGCAGCTGGCCGATGCGGCCGAGGTTTTTTCCGCGATACGGCGCAAACCCGGCGTCGCCTATCCCGTGCTGGTGCCGAACCTGCAGGGCTACGAACGCGCACGCGCGGTCGGCGCCGAGGAAATCGCCGTTTTCACGGCGGCGTCGGAAGCGTTCAACCGCAAGAACATCAATGCCGGCATCGACGAAAGCATCGAACGTTTCCGCCCGGTGATGGAGCAGGCCCGCGCCGATGGCGTGAAGGTACGCGGCTATGTCTCGACCGTGCTCGGCTGCCCTTACCAGGGCGAGGTGCCGGTGGACGATGTGGTGCGTGTCGCCTCGCGCCTGCATGCCTTGGGTTGCTACGAGGTTTCGCTCGGCGACACCATCGGCGTCGGCACGCCCGGCAAGGCGCGCGACATGCTGCGCGCGGTCGCATCGGAGGTGCCGATGCCGGCGCTGGCCGTGCATTTCCACGACACCTATGGCCAAGCTCTCGCCAACATCCTGGCCTGCGTCGAGGCCGGCGTGCGCGTCGTCGACTCGGCGGTCTCCGGTACCGGCGGCTGCCCCTATGCCAAGGGCGCCAGCGGCAACGTGGCCAGCGAGGACGTGGTCTACCTGCTGGAAGGCCTGGGTCTCGGCACCGGCGTGGATCTGGATCGTCTGGTCGAAACCGGGCGTTGGCTGGCCGCCCTGCTGGGACGGGACACGGGCAGCAAGGTCACCCGGGCCCGCCTCGGCTAGGCATTTCGCGCCTGCCTTGGTGCTAACCTGAGCGCGATGAACGGAGACGACGCCCGCGACGGTGGCGATTCCGGCAGCGCCGGACGCGCCGCCGCGCAACGCGCCGAGGCCGCGCTGAACGAACTCCGTAACAGCCTGGCTTCCGGCCAGTTTCCCGCGCGGCAATCCGAACAGCTGGCGGCCGCGCTGGCGGCGATGGACTCGCTGCTGCAGCAGGTCGAGGCCGAGCGCTTGCGCGCCGACGGATTGTTCAATGCCTTGCCCGACCCGGTCAGCATCATCGATCAGGAAGGCCGCATCCTCGATCTCAACGCCGCCGGCCTGGAAGCCTATGGTCGGCCACGCGGCGACATCGTCGGCCGCCTCGTGCACGTGCTCAATCCCGATCTGCCGCGCGACCACATGAGTCCGGTCTGGGAAGTGCTCAACCGCGGCGAGAGCTACGTCATCGAAGTCACCAACATGCGCGCCGACGGCAGTCGCTTCCCGGTCGAGGTGCACTCAGCCGTGTTCGACGATCGAGGCGAACGCCACATCGTCGCCGTCGCACGCGACCTGAGTTCGCGCGTCGAAGCCGAGCTGCGCTACCAGCAGCTGATGGAGAGCATCGACAAGGGCATCCTGGTGCAGGACAAGGCCGGTCGCATCCTGTCCGGCAATCCGGCCGCGCTGCGCATGTTCGGCATCGAGCACGGCGACCGCCTCGCCGATGCGCTGCGTTTCGAACGCTGGCTGGTGGTGGACGAACGCGGCAAGCAGATCCACTTCGAAGACATGCCGCCGATGCGCGCGCTGCGCCATGGCCAGACGGTGGAAAGCACACTGCTCGGCCTCTACCACCGGCACAGCAAGCAGCTGAGCTGGCTGTCGGTCACCTCGGTGCCGCAATACGCGCCCGACAACACCGAACCGCACCAGGTGATATCGATCTTCAGCGACGTCACCGTGCTCAAGCGCGACAGCGCCCTGTTCGATCGCGCCCAGACGCTGGCGCGCATCGGCGGTTGGGAGTGGGATGCGCCGCGGCAAAAGCTCTACCTGACCGACGAAGCCCTGCGCATCATCGGCCGCGTCGACGATCCGCCGCGCGACCTGTCCGAGATCCTGACGCAGATCTCGCTGCACGACAGGCCGCATGTCGAAGAGGCCGTGGCGCGGTTGTTCCGCGAAGGCGGCAGCTTCGATCTGGAAGTCTATGGGCAGCGCCCCGACGGCGAAGTGTTGTGGGCGCGCCTGATCGGCGAAGCCGAGCGCAGCGATCCGGAAGTCACGCGCCTCACCGGCACCTTGCAGGACATCACCGCGCGCAAGATGGAAGAAGAGCGCCTGCGAGTGCTCGCGCGTACCGATCCGCTCACCGGTTTGCTCAATCGCGACGGCATGATGGCGGCTCTGCAGTCGCGACTGGGCTTCGCCGGCCGGCAACTGGCCCTGTTCTACATCGACCTCGATCGCTTCAAGATGGTCAACGACGTGCTGGGCCACAGCGCCGGCGACCAGATCCTGATCGGCGCCGCGCAGCGCCTGACCGAAGCCGCCGGCCCCGATGCGGTGCTGGCGCGTTTCGGCGGCGACGAATTCCTGGCCCTCTGCGATTTCGACGAGGACAGCGAAGCCCCGGAGGAAATAGCCGAGCGCATCACCCAGGCGTTCGGCGAGGGTTTCCGCATCGCCGAAGAGGAGTTCTCGCTCACCGCCAGCGTCGGGCTCGCCTGCTCGCCGCAGGACGGCGAACGCCCCGAGCAGCTGCTCAACAATGCCGATGCGGCGATGTACGACGCCAAGCGCCGCGGCCGCAACACCTGGCAACGGTTCAACCCGCGATTGGCGCGGCGGCAGCAGGATCGCCTGCAGATCGAGTCGCAGTTGCGACGGGCGATGGACAACAACGAGTTCCACCTCGTCTACCAACCGCAGGTCTCGTTGCGCGACGGCCGCATCTACGGCGCGGAAGCCCTGCTGCGTTGGCGCCATCGCTCGCTCGGCGAACTGTCGCCGGACGCCTTCATCAACCAGGCGGAAGCGACCGGCGACATCGTGCGCATCGGCGCTTGGGTCATCGGCCAGGCTTGTCACCAGATCTGCGCCTGGCGCAAGGCGGGTCTGTCCATCGAGCGCGTCGCGGTGAATGTTTCCTCGCGCCAGATCCTCGGCGATGAATTGCCGCGCGTGGTCGAAGCCGCGCTGGGCAAATGCGGCCTGCCTGGTTCGGTGCTGGAACTGGAGATGACCGAACGCGTCCTGGTCGAGGACGCACCGGACACGGTCGCCAGCTTCGATGCCTTGCGCAGCCTGGGCGTCGGCCTCGTGATCGACGATTTCGGCGAGGGCTACAGCGCCCTGAACTACTTGCGCCGCTTGCCGATCAATGGCCTCAAGCTCAGCCGACCCTTCCTGCAGGGCGTGCCGGACAATCATTCCGACGTCGCGATCTGCCAGGCGGTGGCCGGTATCGCGCATAGCCTGGGCTTGTCGATCTGCGCCGAAGGCGTGGAAACCGAAGAACAACGTCGCTTCCTGATGGATCTCGGCGTCTCCCTGGGCCAGGGCTTCCTGTACAGCCCCGGTATCTCGCCGGAAGAGCTGACCAATCTGATGATCCGGACGAAATAGCCGGCTGACCCGCTAGACTGATGGCATGGAATTCCTGATCCGACCGATTCGCGCCGAAGACGACTCTGCCGTTGCCGGCATCATCCGCGAGGTGATGCCGGAGTTCGGCGCCAAGGGCGACGGCTTCGCCATCAACGACCCCGAAGTGGACTGGATGACGCGTGCGTATTCGCAACCGCGATGCGCGTATTTCGTCGTCGAACGCGAGGGCGTGGTTATGGGCGGCGGCGGCATCGCGCCGCTGACCGGCGGCGAAGAGGACGTCTGCGAACTGCGCAAGATGTACTTCCTGCCGGCCCTGCGGGGACTCGGCGCTGGCGCCGCCCTGATGCAGCGATGCCTCGATGCGGCCCGCGCGGCCGGCTTCCGCCGCTGCTACCTGGAGACGTTGAAAGGCATGGATGCCGCAATGCGCCTGTACGAGCGCAGCGGTTTCTCGCGAATCGCCGGCCCGATGGGCGATACCGGCCATGGTGGTTGCAATACCTTCTATCTGCGGGATCTGTAGGCGCATGATCGCTGGGCTTGGCAGCCCGGCCTACGTGTTCGCGCCGCGCTGGCTCCTACGCTAAAATCGCGTTTTCCCGCGGGATTACCCCATGCAGCTCCAGGACATCCGCGCCGTCGTCACCGGCGGCGTTTCCGGCCTCGGCTTCGCCGTGGCCAGCCATATCGTCGCCAACGGCGGCAAGGTCGCGCTGTTCGACATCAACGACGAAAAGGGCGCGGCCGCCGTGGCGCAGCTCGGCGCCGGCAACGCGCATTACTTCCGCACCGATGTCTCCGACGAAGCCAATGTCGAAGCCAATGTCGCCGCAGCCAAAGCCGCGCTGGGCGGGTTGAACGCCGCGATCAATTGCGCCGGCATCCTCGGCGCCGGCCGCGTGCTCGGCAAGGAAGCGCCGATGCCGCTCAAGCAGTTCGCCGGCACCGTGATGGTGAACCTGGTCGGCAGCTTCAACGTGGCCAAGGCCGCCGCCAACCTGATGCAGCACAACGAGGCCGGCGAAGACGGCGAGCGTGGCGTGATCGTCAATACCGCGTCGGTGGCGGCTTACGAAGGCCAGATCGGCCAGGCCGCATATTCGGCCTCGAAAGGCGGCGTGGTCGGCATGACCTTGCCGATGGCGCGCGAGCTCTCGCGCTTCGGCATCCGCGTGATGACGATCGCGCCGGGCATCTTCTGGACGCCGATGGTCGACGGCATGCCGGAAGCCGTACAGCAGTCGCTGAGCGCATCGATCCCCTTCCCGTCGCGCCTCGGCCGTCCGGAAGAGTTCGCCAATACGTGTGCCTTCATCCTGCAGAACCGCTACCTCAACGGCGAGACGATCCGTCTCGACGGCGCGGTGCGGCTGGCACCGAAGTAGCAGGAACGAGTGGAGAGAAACGAGGAACGAGTTCTTGTTCCTGACGACTCTTCACTTACTCCTCGTCACTCACTCCTCTCCACTCGTTCCTCTTAACTCGCCATTCCCATGAAAGCCGTAGACATCAAGAAGGGCAACGTCGTCGAACACAACAACGGCGTCTACCAGATCCGCGACATCGAGCGCAGCTCGCCGCAGGGCCGCGGCGGCAACGTCACTTTCCGCTTCACGATGTACAGCGTGCCGGGCGGGACCAAACTCGACCTGAGCCTGCGCGCCGAAGACGAGATGAAGGAAGTCGATCTCGTGCGCCGCGAAGCCAATTTCTCCTACAAGGACGGCGAGGCCTTCGTCTTCCTGGATACCGAGGATTTCACGCCCTACCAGCTCGATGCCGACGTCGTCGGCGAAGCCGCCGGCTACATCACCGAAAGCCTGGAGGGCTGCTACGTGCAGCTGATCGACGACGCGCCGGTCGCGCTGCAACTGCCGCCGAACGTCGTGCTGGAAGTGGTCGATACGCCGCCGGAGCTGAAAGGCGGCACGGCGACCAAACGCCCGAAGCCGGCCAAGCTCAGTACCGGCCTGGAGATCATGGTGCCGGAGTACATCGTCAACGGCGAGAAGATCTACGTCAGTACGCTGACCGGGGAGTTCAATGGTCGAGTTTGAGCCGCTTGCGATCGTCCGGGGGACGATCGCGGCTCAAACTCGGGCGAGGCAGGACGCCGAGAGGCAGCGCTCCATGGACGGCTGCTTGCCATAACCCGATCGCGGCTTACGCCGCTCCTACGGTCCGCCTTCGCGCGCCAACCACTTCCGCGCCATCCGTCGCAACGACTCGTCCGCCTGCGCATCGCTGGCGATCGCCGTGATGTCGCGCCAGGCCAGGTCGTGCGATTCCTCGCCCACGACGAAATCCTCGCGACCGATCGTGCGCACGACGAAGCGCACGTCGTAATGCCAATGTTCGGGTTCGTGGCCGCGCGCCGGTATCGCGTGGCGGTCCAGGTCGAAGGGCCGCGGTTCGACGATCAAATCCGACAATCCCGACTCCTCTTCAGCCTCGCGCAAGGCCACGCGCGCGAGGTCGCTGTCGCCATCGGCATGGCCGCCGAGCTGCAACCAGCGCCCGAGCTTGCGGTGGTGCGTCAGCAGCACGCGTTGTCCGTCCGCAGACACCAGCCAGGCCGAGCCGGTGAAGTGCCCGGCCAAAAATGTGCGTTCGCAGCAATCGACTGAGGCGGCGGCGAAATCCCTGAACAGCGCGAGCACCTGCGCATCCGCGGCGCCTGGGCAATCCGTAAGCAGTTGCAGGACTTGGGTCTGCGCCGGATTCAGGTCGTTCATCACGCTTCCTTGCTGGGCCGGGCCCTGAACTTGCCGGGTTGGGCCGGGTCGCTTATGGTACGGGCGGTTTGGTCCGGCAGCTTGCGGACCGGCAGGTTCGACGCGCGCCGACTGTTCCCGCGGCCGGCGTTCTCATAATGTTTCCTGGGGGAGAGCGATGATTTTCGAACGAGTCAAACCGCTGGACCAGATCCTGGCGACCGCGGAAAAGAAGGGCTTGAAGCGCCAGCTCGGCGCCTTCTCGCTGACCATGCTGGGCATCGGCGCCGTCATCGGCACCGGCATCTTCGTGCTCACGGCGGTTGCGGCCAACAAGGCCGGCCCGGGCATGATGTACAGCTTCGTCATCGCCGGCGTGGTTTGCGCGCTGACCGCGCTGATCTACTCCGAGATTGCCGCCATGGTCCCCGTGGCCGGCTCGGCCTACACGTACTCCTATGCCGTGCTGGGCGAGACCATCGCCTGGATGGTCGGCTGGGCACTGATCCTCGAATACGCGGTCGCGGCCGGCGCCGTCGCCGTCGGATGGTCGGGCTACGCGAACGGCTGGTTGCATGCCGCCGGCCTCGGCTTGCCCGACTTCCTCACCGCCGGGCCGTTCTGGGTCGAGCAGTTGAAGGATGGCGCGGTCATCCACCAGGTCGACGGCGTGACGCACAAGGGCGGATTCAACCTGATCGCCTTCCTGCTCTCGCTGGTGGTCACCTGGTTGCTGGTGATGGGTACGTCGAAGTCGGCCAAGGTCACGTCCGTGCTGGTGCTGGTGAAGATCGCCGCACTCTCGGTTTTCGTGATCCTGACCTTCCCGGCCGTGCAAGCTGCCAACTTCGAACCGATGCTGCCGAACGGCTGGGGTACGCCGCTGTCGGGCGTGGGCGTGTTGGGCGCGGCAGCCTCGATCTTCTTCGCCTACGTCGGCTTCGATGCGGTCTCGACCGCGTCGGAGGAGACCACGAATCCGAACCGCAATATCCCGATCGGCCTGATCGGCTCGCTGGCGATCTGCACCGTGTTCTACCTGCTGGTGGCTTACGCCGCCGTCGGCTCCACCGGCGCACAGCCGGGCGGCGCCCTGTCGGAAAGCAAGGAACCGCTGGCCTTCGTGCTGCGCAACCTGGGTTGGGAGAAGGTCGGTGACCTCGTGGCCCTGGCCGCCATCGTCGCCCTGCCCTCGGTGGTGCTGATGATGCTCTACGGCCAGACCCGCATCCTGTTCACGATGTCGCGCGACGGTCTGCTTCCGGGCAAGCTGGCGGAAGTGCATCCCAAGTACCACACGCCGCACGTCGTGACCTGGATCACCGGCCTCTGCGTCTCGCTGTTCGCGGCCTTCTTCCCGGTCGACATCCTGGCGGACATCTCCAACGCCGGCACCCTGTTCGCGTTCTTCTGCGTGGCGCTGGGCGTGATGGTGCTGCGCAAGGTCGCGCCGGACCGCCCGCGTCCGTTCCGCACCCCGGCGATCTGGGTCATCGGCCCGCTGGCCATGGCCGGTTGCGTCCTGCTGTTCTTCAGCCTCGGCTGGAACCCGACCATCAAGTTCTTCTGCATCTGGGCCGTGGTCGGCCTGATCGTCTACTTCGCTTACAGCCGTCGCCGCAGCCACCTGGCGAACGGCAGCTCGCACGGCTGACGCGAGGCAACATGCAACAACAAGACGGCGCGGCTAGTCCGCGCCGTCTTCTTTTTCAGGATCCGGATCCGGAATCAGGGAATCGCCCAGCAAGCGTTGGCTTTCTCCTTCCGTCGCCGCTTCCACACCGCGCAGACTGCGCTCTATCGCCCGCGTGCGTACATCCGCCTGGTCGATGACATTGGTGGCCTCGCTCAGCTTCTTGCGAGTTTTCTCCAGCACGCCGGCGAACTTTCCGAACTCGGTCTTCACCGCGCCCAGCACCCGCCAGACCTCGCTGGAACGCTTCTCGATGGCCAGCGTGCGAAAACCCATGCGCAGCGAGTTGAGGATGGCCGACAACGTGGTCGGGCCGGCGACGACCACACGGTGGTCGCGCAGCAGGGCTTCCACCAGTCCGGGGCGACGCAGGATTTCGGCGTACAACCCCTCGGTCGGAAGGAACAGGATGGCGAAATCGGTGGTATGCGGCGGCGCGACGTATTTCTGCGTGATGGTCTTGGCTTCGTCGCGAATGCGGCGCTCCAGCGCCATGCCCGCCAGGTTCGCCGCCTCGGCATCGGCGCGCTCTTGCGCATCGAGCAGGCGCTCGTAGTCTTCGCGCGGAAATTTGGCGTCGATGGGCAACCAGAAGGGCTCGTCGTCGCGCGTCTTGCTGCCGGGGAAACGCACGGCGAATTCGACACGCTCGTTGGATCCGGGCCGCGTGGCCACGTTGGCCTCGTATTGGTCGTTCGTCAGCATCTGCTCCAGGATCGCGCCCAACTGCACCTCGCCGAAGATGCCACGCGTCTTGACGTTGCCCAGTACGCGCTTCAGGTCGCCGACGCCCGTGGCCAGGCTCTGCATCTCGCCGAGGCCGCGCTGCACCTGTTCCAGCCGTTCGGATACCAGGCGGAAGGATTCGCCCAGCCGGGTTTCCAGCGTCGCATGCAGTTTCTCGTCCACCGTCTGGCGCATCTGTTCGAGCTTGCCGGCATTGTCCTGCTGGATGTCCTTCAAGCGGCCTTCCAGCGTCAGGCGCACTTCGCCCAGGCGGCGTTCGGTCGTTTCGTTGAGCTTTTCCAGTCGCGCCTGCAGCGATTCGGCCAGGCGCTGCAGGCTGGCCGCCGATTCCTCGCGCGTGCGACGCGCATCGTCGCCGAGGTTCTGGCGCAGGGCGCCCAGCCCGGTCTCGGTGCGTTCGGTGAACTGGCCCAGGCGCTGATCGAAACCGGCCAAAGCGCCCTGCGATTCGCTGCGCCCGCTGCGCTGTTCCTCGCGCAGATTGCGTTCCACGCGCTCTACATCGAGGCGCAGCGCATTGATCCGTGTTTCCATCTCGGCCGCCATCGTCGCCGACGGATTGCGGCGCAACAGTACGACCAGCAATACCAGCGCAGCAGCGACCAGCACGAGCAACAAGTACAGCAGGATTTCCATTCCCGTCTCCAGCATCGACCGCGACCGCGGCGAAGCGCCGCATTCCGATGGCTCATTCTACGGAAGCGCGGGTCTCAGCCGCTGCGAGCGACCGCTTGCTCAGGCCTTCTTCGCCCAGGCCGAGCACCAACCCTTGGTATTGACGCTGAACCCGGGGAACAAGGTGCAGGCACCGGTGGCCTGGGTGAAGAACTGGCAGTTTCCGCAGATGCTGCCCGCCTTGTAGGTCGGCTCTTTGATGCCGGCGATGCTCTCGTGGTACTTGAGCGCCTTCGCCTGCGCATTGTCGATCGTCAGCTTCTTCAGCGACTGGGCCTGTGCCGGAGACAGGGCCAAGTGCAGGGCCGGGATCGCTGCGGCAGCCAGCGCGAGGCGACCCAGGAAACGGCGACGGGAAGGGACGGAATCGGTCATGGCGGCATCTCCCGGTGGCGCGCCCCCAGTCTAGACCCAATCCGTGAACCGTGGTTGACGCCGAGCACCCGGCATGGACGGCAGTACTGGCCGGCTTCCGATAAACTTCCCGCATGAACGCCCTGCCCTACGACCGCGACCGTTTCGACGCCTGCGCGGACGAAATCATCGCCAACACCCGGGAGCTCGCCGGCCTCGGCTGGACGCCCGCGACCAGCAGCAATTTCTCGATGCGTCTGGACGATCGCCACGCGGTCATCACCGTCTCGGGTCGCGACAAAGGCAAGCTCGGCCGCGACGACCTGATGGTGGTGGACTTCGATGGCCAGCCGGTCGCCACGGCGCATCGTCCCTCGGCCGAGACCCTGCTGCACACGCAGCTGTACCGTCGCTTCGCCGAGATCGGCTGCGTGCTACATACGCATTCCCTGACGCAGACGATCGCTTCGCGCCTGTACGGCGGCGCCGGCCATGTGCGCTTCGAGGATTACGAACTGATCAAGGCCTTCCGCGGGCAGAAGACGCACGCCACGCAGATGGACGTTCCCGTGCTGCCGAACAACCAGCACATGCCGACGCTGGCGGCGCAGGTCGATGTGCTGCTCGACGATGGTCCGCTCTGGGGTTACCTGATCAACGGCCACGGCCTGTACGCCTGGGGCGCCGACATGGCCGAAGCCCGCCGCCACCTGGAAGCTTTCGAGTTCCTGCTTGCCTGCGAACTGGAAACGAGGAAGCTGCACCGATGAGTCGTTTGCGCATCTTCAACGAAGGCGAACCCGGAACTCCGCTGCAGGTCGTCCGCGATCATGCCGGCATGGCCGCGGAACTGGCCAAGATCGGCGTGCGCTTCGAACAATGGGAAGCGAACGCACCGCTGCCGCCCGGCGCCTCGCCCGAACAGGTGATGGCGGCGTACCGCGCCGATATCGACCGCCTGATCGAAGACAACGGGTTCCGCACGGTGGACGTCGTCAGTATCCATCCGGAGCACCCGGATCGCGAGACGATGCGGAAGAAGTTCCTCGACGAGCATTATCACAAGGAAGACGAAGTGCGCTTCTTCGTCGCCGGCTCGGGGCTGTTCACCCTTCACGTCGACGGACGCGTTTACGAGATCCTCTGCGAACAGGGCGACCTGATCGGCGTGCCGGACAGCACCCTGCACTGGTTCGACATGGGACCGTCGCCGCATTTCGTCGCGATCCGTTTCTTCACCGAACCGGACGGCTGGGTCGGCTATTTCACCGGGACCGACATCGCGCAGCAGTTCCCGCGTTTCGAAGCCGGCCAGGCCCTGTGATGTCCACGACGCCGAAGCGCGCCGTCCTCACCGACATCGAGGGCACCACGAGCAGCATCTCCTTCGTCAAGGACGTGCTGTTCCCGTATGCGCGGCGCGAGTTGCCGGCCTTCGTCGAGGCGCATGGCGACGACCCCGAGGTTCGCCGCTGGTTAGACGTCGTCGCGGTGGAACTGGGCGGCATCTGCGACGATGCGATGCTGGCCGAAGTGCTGCAGGGCTGGATCGACGAGGACCGCAAGCACACGGCACTGAAGGCCCTGCAGGGCCTGATCTGGAAAGCCGGGTATGGCAAGGCCGATTTCACCGCGCACGTCTATCCGGACGCGGCCGAAGCCTTGCGCCGCTGGAAAGCCGAGGGACATGCGCTGCATGTGTACTCCTCCGGTTCGGTGCCGGCGCAGAAGCTGCTGTTCGGCCATAGCGACGCCGGCGACATGACGCCGTTGTTCTCGGGCTGGTTCGATACCGAAGTCGGCGGCAAGCGCGAGGCTTCGAGCTATCGCAACATCGTCGCGGCGCTCGGCGTTCCCGCCGGCGAGATCGTCTTCCTCTCCGATGTCGTCGAGGAGCTCGATGCCGCTCGGGAAGCGGGCATGGCGACGGTGATGCTGGACCGTCTCGATGACTACGCCGAGCCGCGCCTGGGCGAGGCCACGCACGGCCATCCGCGCGTCACCAGCTTCGCCGATATCGCGCCCTGAAACGCGCCCTCAGGGCGCCGGGTCGAGGCGGTATTCTGTCGCTGCCGTCGCCAGACCATAACCTTCGATCTGCGTGCGCACCTCGATGCGATGCGTGCCCAGCGGCAGGTCGGTCGGCAGGGCGCCGCGCCATAGATGCGGCGAAGGCGAGGCCTCGGGCGCGCGATCGTAGCCGCGCAGGCGCATCGCGGCATCATCGGCGAGGTTCTGCACCAGCACGGCCGGATCGGCTTGCTCGACCCGGCGCATAGGTTTCCATTCGCCATCGCCGATGCGATATTCCACGACGCTGCGCTCGTCGCCCATATAGACGTTCGCATAGACCGCGTAACCCGGCCACGAACCCTGGCGCAGCACTTTCGGTGCGTGCAAGCCGATCTGCCGGTTCGGCGACTCCCGCGCCGGGAACCAACGCAGCGAATACTTGCCGCCGCGATCGACGCTGAGGCGCGAATAGCCGTTCGGCGTGCCGTCGCTCATCGTTGCGGATGGAATGCCGGATGCGTCCGCGATGCCCGACCAGTAGCCGCCGCAGGCCGCACCCATGTTGAACTCGTGCAGCAGGCCTTCGCCCAGCCAGCCGTCGGCCTTGCCGTAGTAGGCATGCCGCTGCGCATGGCTATGCGCGGTCAGCAGCAGCACGTTCGGGAATGCCGACAACATCCGGAACAGGCGCTCGCGGTCGGCGCGGCGGAACGTCTCGATTCCAGGCTCGGCATCGTAGAAATGGATATGCGCCGACAACACCAGCAACCGGCCTTTCGGCACGGTGGGCAGATAGGCCTCGAGGAAAGCGAACTGCGATTCGCGCAGGCCGCCGACATACGAGGGCTTCTTGCCCGGCATGTAGATCACGTCATCGAAGACGATGAAGTTCGCTTCCGGTTCTTCCCAGGCGTAGGTCTCGGCGCCGAAGGCATGGCGGAAGCTGGCGAGCGACTCTTCGTCGCGCGGCGCATCGAAGTCGATGTCGTGGTTGCCCGGCGCGTGCAGCCATGAAACGCCGAGCGCGGCGTCGACCTTCTTGATCGCCGTGAACAGGGACAGGTCGTCGTTGACGATGTCGCCGAGGCTGATGCCGAGGTCCGCCTGCGCGCGACCGCCGCCCTGTGCGACCAGGGGCTGCACGATGTCGCGCTGGTAGTAGCCCACATCGGTCAACGACTTCGGCTGCGGGTCGCCGAATACCAGCACGTCGAGCGGTTTCGCGCGGCGTGGTTCGCGTTGCAGGGCGAAGCTCTTGCACTGCATCGGCGCGGCCGGCACGCCGCCGTACCTGAGCGCGGGGCCGGGTGTGTCTTGCCAGTTGATCCAGGTATCGGGCAATCCGTCTTCGCGCCGGTGCGGCCGATACCCGGCCGGCTTGACCACGAACAGAGTCCGGCCCGACACCGGCGGCAGCGAATAGCGACCGACGCGATCGGTGGTCGCGATACGCACGCCGTCCGAAACCGTTACGCCCGGGATACCGCGCTCGCCCCGCTCGCGCAGGCCGTTGCCGTTTCGGTCTTCGAACACGGAGGCGTCATGGCACAGGTTCGCGGACTGCGCCTGCGCCGCCAGCGAAGCGAACAGCATCGACGCACTCAACGCAAGAACCGGAAACCGGTGGCGGGCGATGGATGATTCGATCGCCTGCCTCTTTGCCACTGTCACCATCTCGCCGCCCTGCATCCGGTACTCGTCGGTCTATGCTACCCGACGCGAGGCCTGGCCGGCGTCAACGATGCCGGGATTCGAGCGCTTTCACGGCTTCCTGGATAGAGAGGCCGCGCGCGCGCAACAACACCGTCAGGTGGTACAGCAGGTCCGCGGACTCGCCGAGCAGGGCTTCATCGTCCTGTGCGATGGCAGCCAGGGCTGTTTCGACGCCCTCTTCGCCGACCTTCTGTGCGATGCGACGCAGCCCCGCCTCGAACAGGCTGGTGCTGTAGCTGCCGGCCGGGCGCTCGCGTTCGCGTTCTGCGACCACGCGATCGAGCTCGGAGAGGAAGTCGCGCGGCGCCTCGGCAAAACAACTGGGGCGTCCCAGATGGCAGGTCGGTCCTTCCGGCAACGCCTGCAGCAGCAAGGCGTCGGCGTCGCAGTCGGCCTGTAGCGAAACCACGCGCAGGCCATTGCCGCTGGTCTCGCCCTTGCGCCATAGCCGCGCCCGGCTGCGGCTATGGAAAGTCGCGAAGCCCGACGACAACGTCGCCTGCAGCGCCTCGCGGTTCATGTAGCCGAGCATCAGCACGCGTCGCGTTTCGGCCTCCTGCACGATCACCGGCAACAGCCCCTGCTGCTTCTCCCAGGCGAGCGAATCGAGATCGGGCAGGCGGTCCGGATCCAACGGAAAGTCAAAGCGCATCACGCACCTCGAATCGGCGATCGCGCAGGAAGGATTTCAGCTCGGGAATGCGGATCGTTTCGGAATGGAAAACGCTGGCGGCCAGCGCGGCGTCGACATCGCAGGCGGCGAATACCTGGGCGAAGTCCTCCATGCGCCCCGCCCCACCCGACGCCACCAGCGGCACGCGGCAAAGTTTGCGCGCCGCCCGCAGTTGTTCGATGTCGTAACCGCCCCGCACCCCGTCCGAGCCCATGCAATTGAGCACGATCTCGCCGGCGCCGCGTTGCTGCGCCTCGACGATCCAATCCAGCGTACGACGCCTACTGTGCCGCATCGCCGCCGGATCGCCGGTATGGCTGCGCACGCGCCACTGGCCGTCGAAATCGCGCAGGCTGTCGATGCCCACGACGACGCACTGCGAGCCGAACGCCAAGGCCAGCTCGTCGATCAGCTGCGGGCGTTCCAGCGCCGGCGTGTTGATCGAGATCTTGTCGGCGCCCGCCGCCAACACCGCCCGCGCCTGCGATACCGAACGAATGCCGCCAGCCACGCAGAAGGGAATGTCGATCCGCCGCGCGATCCGTTCGATCCAGGCAAGATCGACTTCTCTTCCGTCCGGGCTCGCGGCGATATCGTAGAAGACCAGCTCGTCGGCGCCCTCATCGCGATAGCGCAGGGCCAGATCGACGATGTCGCCGACCACGACGTGATCGCGGAAGCGCACGCCTTTCACGACCGCGCCGTTCCTGACGTCCAGGCAAGGGATGATGCGACGGCTCAACACGCCAGCGCCTCCGGCAAGGCGATGCGGCCCTCGAGCAAGGCGCGCCCGAGCACGGCGCCGGCGAGGCCGGCTTCGCGCGCCCGCGCGATTTGCGCGACATCGGAAACACCGCCGGAAGCCTGCAATTCGATGCCGGGAAACCGGCGCTGCAAGCCCTCGTACAGCTCCAGGTTGAACCCGGCGAGCATGCCGTCGCGCGCGATGTCCGTGCACAGCAGATGGCGCAGGCCGGCATCGCGGAAACGCATCAGCAGTTCATCGAGGCTCGCCACCGAGGCCTCGGTCCACCCACGCACCGGCAGGCACCAACGTCCGCCCTCGAGACGAGTATCGAGCGCGACCACGATGCGCTCGGCACCAAACTCCTTCAGCCAGCCGATCACGCGCCCGGGCTGGCGCACGGCCAGCGTACCGATCACGACACGCGCCGCCCCCGCCTCGAACAGGGATTCGACATCGGACTCGTCGCGGATGCCGCCACCGGTCTGCACCTTCAGTCGCGTGCGTTTGACGATACGCTGCAGGAGCGTGCGCAAGCCGTAAGCTCCGCTGCGCGCAGCATCCAGATCGACCAGATGCAGCCATTGCGCACCCGCGGCGCTGAACGCGGCGGCCAGCGCCAGCGGGTCTTCGCCATGCACCGTTTCGCGGGAGTAGTCTCCCTGCGCCAAGCGCACCACGCGACCACCACGAACGTCGATCGCGGGATAGATCGTCCAGTTCATGCCAGCTCCAGGAAATTCTGCAGGAAGCGCGCGCCGGCCCGCCCCGATCGCTCCGGATGGAATTGCGCGCCATAGACACGGCCCTGCCCGACCACCGCGGCGAAGCTGCCGCCATGGCGGGCTTCGGCCAAAGCGAAAGACGAACTCGGAGCGGCGAAGCTGTGCACGAAATACATCCAGGCATCGTCCAGACCACGCAGCAGTCCGTGCGCCGCCGTCTGCTTCAGCCGGTTCCAGCCCATGTGCGGCACGCGAACGCCTTGCGCTTCATCGAGCCGGTTCACCCGACCCGGCAGCAGTCCCAGGCATTCGCAGTCGTCTTCTTCCGAACTTTCGAACAGAAGCTGCATGCCGATGCAGATGCCGAGCAAGGGCTGGGAAAGCCCCGGAATCAGTCGATCCAGGCCGTTGTCGCGCAGTCGCGCCATCGCGCTACCGGCCGCACCGACGCCAGGCAATACCACATGCGTGGCGCGACGGATCCGTGCCGCATCGCTGCTGACCGGCGCGTCGACGCCGAGCCGCGCGAATGCCGCCTGCACCGAACCCAGGTTCGCTCCACCGGAATCCAGCAGCACGACGCGCGGGCTCATAGCGAGCCCTTGGTGCTCGGCACCTCGTCGCCCTGGCGCCGGATGGCCTGGCCCAGTGCGCGCGCGACGACCTTGAAGCAGGCCTCCACCATGTGATGCGCATTGTCGCCGCGCACTTCGAGATGGAGGTTCAGACCGACCGCTTCGCAGAACGAGCGGAAGAAGTGCTGCACGAGCTCCGTCGGCAGGTCGCCGACGCGCTCGCGCGGAAATCCGCCGTCGAAGACGAAACAGGGCCGCCCGGAAAAATCCAGGGCCGCGCCGGCCTTCGCTTCGTCCATGGGCAGGACGAAACCATAGCGTGCGATGCCGCGCTTCTCGCCCAGCGCCTTGCGAAAGGCTTCGCCCAAGGCCAGGCCGCAATCCTCGACGGTATGATGTTCGTCGATGTGCAGATCGCCGGCGCAAGCGAGCGACAGCGCGAAACCGCCATGCTTGCCGAGCTGCTCGAGCATATGGTCGAAAAAACCGAGGCCGGTGGCGACCACGGGATCGGCACGCCTGTCCAGGTCGAGCGAGACCCGTACGCGCGTCTCTCGCGTCGCGCGTTCCACCGTCGCCTGGCGCGGACGATCGACCAGCTCATGCGCGATGGTCGGCCAGTCGTAGGCCTGCGGGCCGAAGCGGAAACCGCGTACGCCCAGGTTCGCCGCGAACTGCATGTCGGTTTCGCGGTCGCCCACCATCGCGCTGGCCTGGAGATCGGTATCACGATCGCGCAGGTAGTGCATCACCATGCCGATGCCGGGCTTGCGATCGGGCGAGCCGTCCTCCGGCCGGTGCGGGTCGATCAGGACTTCCCGGAAGCGGATTCCCTGCGATGCGAGTATCTGAAGCAGCAGGCGCTGCGGCCCCTCGAAACTCGCGACCGGGAACTCCGCGCTGCCCAATCCATCCTGGTTGGACACCATGACGAACTGATAACCCGCGTCTCGGATCCTCAGCAGCGCGGGGATCACGCCTTCGACCAGGCGGAACTTCTCGTAACCGTCGATCTGGAAATCCTCGGGCTCCTCGATCAGGACGCCGTCGCGATCGACGAAAAGGATGCGGCTCATGCGCAAGCCTCCAGCGCCAGGGCCGCCAGAACAGCGCTGTTCTCCGACGGCGTTCCGATGCTGACGCGCAAGGCATCGCCGAGGCCGGGCATCGCCCGGATGTCGCGGACGACGATGCCGGCGTCGAGCCAGCGCCGCAGCGCCGCATCCGCATCGGCGAAACGAACCAACAGGTAGTTGCCCTCCGAGGCGTAGATGCGACGAACGCCCGGCGCCATCGACAGTGCGCTGCGCAGCCGCTCCCGTTCGCGCAGAACGATCCGAACGCGACGGTGCGACTCGGCCACGCATTCTTCGCTCAGCGCCGCCAGTGCGCATTCGGCGGAAGGAGCCGCGATGGGATACGGCGCCGACAAGTTGCGCAGGAATTCGACCAGGGTCGGATCCCCTAGCAAGGCGCCGACGCGCGCGCCGGCCAGTGCATGGGCCTTGGACAAAGTGCGCAGTACGACGAGGCATGGGTATCTTTCCAGCAAGCCTGCGGCGCTCGCCTCGCGGCTGTATTCGACGTAGGCCTCGTCCACCACGAGAATGGCGCGGCCTTGTAGTCGCTCGAGCAGCGCTTCGACCTCGCGAACCTTCAATGCCTGCCCGGTCGGATTGCCGGGAGAGCACAGGAAGACAAGGCGGGCTCGACGGGCGATGGCTTCGCGACCGATGCCTTCGATATCGAAACGCCAGGCATCGCCCGCATCGATCAGCGGAACTTCGACCAGAGGCGCGTCCTGCAGGCGGGCGCAGACGGCATACATGCCGAAACACGGCGGCGCGATCAGCACGGGATCGACGCCAGCGCGACAGAATCCGCGCACGAGCAGGTCGATGCCCTCGTCGCTGCCGCGCGTGAGCATCAACTGCGCCGACGCCACGCCGTAGAGCGTGGCCATGCGCTCGCGCAACGCAGAAGGCTGCGGGTCGGGGTAACGATTCAGTCGCCCGCCCTCGTCCGCCGACGAAGCCAGCGAGGATTCGTTCGCATTCAACCAGATCCGGCCGCTGGCCGAACTGCGTCGCGCCGATGCATAGCCGGCGAAATCGCGCAGGTCGGGGCGGGCGAGTTCCATGACCGAATTCATGTCGCCGACTCCAGCCGGCGCAACACGGCCTGCGCATGCGCTTCCAGGCCCTCGGCGCGCGCCAGCGTCACCGCACAGGGACCGATGCGCATCAAACCGCTGCGATTCACTTCCTGCAGGCTGATCGCGATCTGGAAACTCGCGAGGCCGAGGCCGGACCAGGCCCGCGCGGCCGCATCGGTCGGCAGTACATGATTCGTGCCCGAGCAATAGTCGCCCAGGGCTTCGGGCGCGTAGTCGCCGAGAAAGACCGAACCGGCGGCGCGTATGCTCGCCAACCAATCGCGCGGCTGGCGCAGGGCAAGGATCAGGTGCTCGGGCGCATAGGCATTGCTGATGTCGAAAGCGAGCTCGATCCGTTCGACCTGGATGCCGCGAGCATGCGCCAGCGCGGCGCGGGCGATGTCCGCGCGCGGCAACGCCGGAAGCTGCGCTTCTATTTCGACCGCGACGGCCTGCAGCAGGGGCGACGACTCGCTGAGCAGGACGACCTGCGAATCCTCGCCATGCTCGGCCTGCGACAGCAGGTCGGCGGCAACGAAGCGCGGATTGGCGCCTGCATCGGCGATCACCAGCACTTCCGACGGCCCGGCGGGCAGATCGATCGCCGGTCCCTGCGGCAAGCCGCTGACGTATTGTTTGGCGGCGGCCACGTAGGCATTGCCCGGCCCGAAGAGCTTGTCGCAGACCGGCACCGATTCCGTGCCCAGGGCCATCGCCGCGATCGCTTGCGCGCCGCCGATCTTGAACACTTCGTCGATTCCGCAGAGTCTCGCCGCCATCAGCACCGCCGGATCGGCGCGACCATCCGAACGCGGCGGCGTGCACAAGACGATCCGCTCGCAGCCGGCCAGCCGCGCCGGTACACCCAGCATCAGGGCGGTGGACGGCAGCGGTGCCGAGCCCGCGGGCACGTACAGGCCGACGCGCCCGATGCCACGCAGCATGCGACCGCAACGCACGCCCTCGGCGGTCTCGACGTCGAATTCCTGCGCCCTGCCCGCTTCATGCCAAGTCACGAGCCGCGCGTACGCATCGCGCATCGCCGCCAGCAGTTCGGGCGTCACTTCGCGCTCCGCCTGGGCGAACTCCGCCGCATCGACGGCGAAGTCGCCGAGCTCGGCGTTATCGTATCGCCGCGTCAACGCGCGCAATGCGCCGTCGCCGTCGACCCGCACCTGCTCGACGATGCGTCGCACGATATCCGCGATCGCCGTCGACGGGCTTCGTTCCGGCCGACGCAAGGTCGCCTTGCGCGCCGCCTCGTCCAATTCGCTCCAGCGCAGGATCTTCATGCCAGCATCTGCTCCACCGGCAATACCAGCAGCCCGTTGGCGCCAGCACGCTTCATCTCTTCCAGGCGTTGCCAGGTAATCGCCGTGCGGCATAGGGCCTGCAGCGCCACTTCGCCCTGGCGTCCTTCGATGGACATGACGGTGGGCGGTTCCGCATCCGGCAACAATTTCATCAACTCAGGCAGCGCCGATCGCGAAGCCTGGAACAGCACGAGCTTGCTTGCACGCACGCTAAGCACGGCATCGAGCCGTCGCAGCAGCATCGCGGCCAGCTCACCGCGCGCATCGCCGAACGGCAGGGCCGGACCCGCGAGCACGGCTTCGCTCTGCAGGATCGACGCGGCTTCGCGCAACTGGTTCGCGGCGAGCGTGGCGCCACTGGAAACAAGGTCGCAGATGGCGTCGGCCTTGCCCAGCTTGGGTGCGATTTCAACCGATCCCGCCAGGACGACGATCTCCGCTTCGATGCCCTGCTCACGCAACCATTGCGCCAGCAAGGCCGGATAGCTCGTCGCGATGCGTCGGCCTTGCAGCGTCGCCGGGCCCCGCCAATCCCAGTCGGCAGGCACTGCGACCGAAAGCCGGCATTGGCCGAAACCCAGTTCGCGCAGCACGGCGAACGCCCGCGTCTCGCCCCTCGCCGAACGCTCGCCCGCCTGCTCTTCGAGCACGTTGCGCCCGACGACACCAAGGTCGCAAACGCCATCGGCGATCAATCCCGGGATGTCGTCGTCGCGCACCAGCAGCAGATCGATCGGCAATGTATCGCCAAAGCAGAAGAGACGATCGCGACTTTCGCGGAACGACAGGCCGGAGCGCGCGAGCAGGTCGCGGGCAGGCTCGGACAGACGGCCCGATTTCTGGATGGCGATGCGCAAACGATCATGCGTCCGCATGATGCGGCTCCTGGTTAGCGAAAGGTGGGTGAACTCAATGCCCCGAACGTTCGGGGTGGAGTTCGGGATGCGATTGATGGTCCAGCACGCGCGCGGCGGCGATGCGATAGCCGCCGGCGCCGAAGTCGAGGCAGCGGGCGACGCGACCGATGGTGGTCACGCTGACACCCGTGCGTTCGTGGATCTCGCGGTAGGGAATGTCCTGCAACAGCAAGGGGACGACGCGCCAACGATCGCTGATCGCCTCGAGTTCGGCCGGCGTGCACAGGTCCAGCAGCAAGGCCCGCAGCTCACCCGGGGTCCGCATCGCCAACAGGGCGTCGAGCAGGCGCATGAAGTCCTCCGGCCCGGTTTCGACCGGACCGGGCGGGTTGTGCCTTTGGGAGGTATCCCGACGCTTCATTGCTCTAATGTAACAGCGCATTAATACATTGGCAAGCATCTGTTTTCGATGGCGTTGTCCCGGACGGACGGCTAAGGTGTGCGCAGGGAGGATCGCGTGGTCCAACGGGTATTCAGGCTGCTCGCTTTGTTGCTGGCTTTCTTCGCGTTGGGGCCCGCCCCCTGCGCGGCGCAGGCGCGGGCCGAACTACGCCCGGGCCTTTCCAGCCTCGAGCTCTCGCCCTATGTCACTTATCGCGTGGATGCCGGCCGACGCATCGACTCGGGCGCGATGTTCCAGGCGGCGGACTCCAGCGGTTTCCAGCCGCTGCCGCATGGCGACCCGACCTTCGGCTTCGTCGACGGCGCCTACTGGTTCCATACGCGATTGTTCAACGCCGGCAATACCGAGCAACGCTGGCTGCTGGTACTGAAATACCCTCTGCTCGACAACGTCGATGTCTACCTGCGCTATCCCGACGGACGCGTGGACCATCTCGCTTCCGGCGACATGTTGCCTTTCTCGGCGCGTGCGATCCGCTACCGCCATCCGAACTTCTGGGTGGACCTGCCGCAGCGCACCGAGGTCGAACTGCTGGTGCGCACGCAAAGCAAGAGCTCGATGCAGGCGCCGCTGGCGCTGTACACCTTCGGCGCTTTCGCCGAGATGGAACGCGATGCGCAGATCGGCATCGGCATCTACAACGGCATCCTGTTCGCGCTGTTCTTCTACAACCTGATCCTGTGGCTGTCGCTGCGCGACAGCAGCCATTTCTGGTACATGTGCCATATCGCCGGCTTCGGCCTGGTGATGTTCTGCCTCAACGGCCTCGCGTTCGAATACCTGTGGCCGCGCTCGCCCTGGCTGGCGAATCACGCAATCCCCTTGTCGATGGCGGTCTCGCAGATCGCCATGCACCAGTTCGCCCGCAAGTTCCTCGAACTCGAGCAACGCTGGCCGCTGGGCGACCTGATTTCGCGCTGCCTGATCGGCTTTTTCACCCTGGTCGGCATCGCCTCGTTCTTCGTCGACTACCGGCTGTCGGTGAAGCTCGGCACCTACTGCGTCTTCCCGGGCGTGCTGGCCATCATCTACCAGGCCATGTACACGATCCGCCGCGGCTACCGGCCGGCCCAGCTCTTCCTCGCCGCCTGGACGATGCTGCTGCTCGGCACGGCGATGTACGCCTCGGTGTCGATCGGCCTCCTCCCGAAGACCTTCGTCACCGAATACGGCATCCAGGTCGGTTCGGCGACCGAGATGATCCTGCTGTCCTTCGCCCTCGCCTTCCGTTACGCCAACCTGCGCAGCGAAAACGAACGCATCGTGCGCGAGGCGAACGAGCAGCTCGAGCGCAATGTCTCGCGCCGAACCGGCGAACTGAGCTCGGCGCTGGAGCAATTGGCCGAAGCGAACTCCCGCCTGCGCGAATCCAACCGTCGCGACGCGCTGACCGGCGTGTTCAACCGCCGGCATTTCCACGACGTCTTCGACCAGCTGCTGCGCCAGGCGCACGAAACCCGACAGCCACTCGGCGTGCTGCTGATCGACCTGGACCATTTCAAGAAGGTCAACGATACGCACGGCCACCTGGCCGGCGACGAATGCCTGCGCGTACTGGCGCGCAAGCTGGCCGACACCGTGTTCTCGGAGAATGCCGTGGTGGCGCGCTTCGGCGGCGAGGAATTCGTCGTCGCCTTGCCGGCCTGCGGGCAGTCGCGGCTGTTGGAGATCGCGGAAAGACTACGCCGCCGCGTGGGCGCCGAGCCGGTGCATTACGCCGGCAAGGAAATCGCCATCACCGCCAGCATTGGCGCCTTCAGCGTGCCGCCGGGCTGGAACCACAACGCGGACGATGTGCTGCACCACGTGGACGACGCGCTTTATGCGGCGAAGAACGCCGGTCGCAACCGCGTGCAGGAAGCGGCGGTGAAGGTCTAGGGCCCTAAGCGCACACTAAGCGTCCCATTCGACCAATATCCGGTTCATCTCGGCGTCGGCAATGCCGTCAATGTCATCGCATGCAAAATAAACCACGCCTAGCGCCGCGTACTGACCGGGATGAAGCGCGACCAATCGCATCGTGGTCACGGATTCCTCGACCGTCAGCTGCTCTCGTCTCACCAGCCTCCGCGCGGCCGCCAGCACGGGGTGCACTAGCGGATGGTCCAAACGATGATCGACTAGGTCGAGGACTTCACGCGCAATCCCAGAATCGACTTGCGTTCCGAACGGCGGCCGCGTGAGTTCGTCCACGACACCGAAGGTCGCGTTGGCCGATATGGAACAGCCCAACGCGGCGATGCGCAACGCCTCTTCGCGCTCGAACGCAGGGAATGCGCAGTAGATCGAATCCAGGAAATGCGATTCCTCCACGCGACGCTCTCCGGCCTGACTATAGCGCCGCGCGCGCGGCGCTGAGCAATTCGCCGTTCTCGGCCAGGCGCACGGCCAAGGCGACATCGCCATCCATCGCGCGATCGCTGGCCATGAACGGAATGTCCTGGCGTAAGCGCGTCCAGGCAGCCTGCACGGCCTTGCCTGCGTGGAAGTCCTCGGCCGACAGCAAGGCCAGGCGCAGATTTTCGATTTCGGCGAGGAAGGTTGCACGATCCGGCGAGTCCGTCGCGGGACCGCCCTGCACTTTCGTCGAAAACCCTTCCGCATCGCTGCTTCGTGCCAGGTCTCGTGCGGCATTGATCATGTCGCGACGGTAATCCAGCGCCTGCGCCGCCGTATACAACTCCAGGCCGAGCACGCGGGCGAGATCGGCCGTCATGTCGAGCACGTGCCGCGCTTCGTTCGCCCCCATGGAGACGTGGTCTTCGGCGTTGGCGCTGGTCGGAATCGAATAGACCGAGGCCGGATGCGCGCGCGAGCACAGGTCGTTGACGATGGCCGCCGCCGTGTACTGCACGATCATGAAACCGCTCTCGGTGCCGTCCTCGTTGCCGATCAGGAAGGGCGGCAGGCCGTCGTTCGTGGCCGGATCGACCAGCTTGTTGAGCCGGCGTTCCGAGATCGAGGCCAGCACCGGAATGGCGGCCTTGACGTAACTCATCGCCAACGCCAAGGGCATGCCATGAAAATGACCCGCCGACACCACCTGGTCTTCGATGCGATGCGCGCCGCCCGATTCGGCCAGGTCCGGGAACAGCAGCGGATTGTCCGTCACCGCATTAAGCTCGATGTCGAGCACGCGCTTGGCCTGCTCGATCGCATCGCGCACCGCGCCATGCACCTGCGGGATGCAGCGCAGCGAGTAGCTGTCCTGCGGCTGGTGCTTCTTGCCGCCGCGGAACGGCTGGAAACGCAGATAGAACTTTTCGCGCCCGTGACGCTGGGTCAGCGGTACCCAGTCCCAGCCGATGTCGAAGGCCAGCGCCTGTTGTACCGGCGTTTTCCAACTCTCCGGCTGCCAGGTGCGAAAACGCGGCACCAGGTGATAGTCGATGTCGGCCAGGGTCGAACCCGACAGCAAGCTGCGCAGATTCGCTGCCGTTTTCACCTGGCCCGGATGCGGGCGCAGCTCATGCACGTGCGCGTCGAAGGCACGTAAACGGCCGGCGAAGGCGTCGATCGTCATCGCGGCGGCGAGATCTGCGGTTTCCAGCAGTTCGTCGAGCTTGGCGACGGCCAGCACGCCGGTGGCGAGCATCTGCGCCGTGCCATTGTTCAGTGCCAGGCCCTCCTTGTGCGACAGCGTCACCGGCGCCAGGCCGGCGCGCTTCAGCGCTTCCGCACCGGAGAGGCGTTCGCCGCGATGGAAAGCTTCGCCACCGCCCAGCAGCACGATGGCCAGGTGCGACAGTGGCGCGAGGTCGCCACTGGCGCCGACCGAGCCCTTCTGCGGCACCACAGGCACGATGCCGGCGTTGAGCAGGGCCGTCATCGCCCGCAACGTGGCGGGCCGGATGCCCGAATGTCCGCGCATCAGCGTATTGATGCGGATCACCATCATCGCGCGCACGACTTCCGCCGCGAAAGGCTCGCCGACGCAAACGGCATGGGTGACGATCAGATTGCGCTGCAATTCTTCCAGCAGGCTCTCTTCGTTGGGCCGACGCCCCGGCAGGCCGTCGCGCTGCCGGCGCGAACCCAGCAACTTGTCGGCATTGCTGCCGAAGCCGGTCGAAACGCCATAGATCGGCTCCTGGTGCTGCACCTGTTCCGACAGGAAATCGGCGGCGCGCTGCACCTTCGCCATCTGCGCTTCGTCGAGTTCGACGCTGGCGCCCCAGGCGACCGCGACGACCTGTTCGCGGCCCAACGAACGCCCGTCGAGATGGATCGGCTTCATGTCAGCGTCCCTGCAGCGCGCGCTGCTGTTCGATTTCGACCTTCAGTTGGGCCGCCAGTTCGGCCTTCGGCACTTCGAACTGGTCCTGGCTGCGCAGGTTCTTGACCTTGACGACGCCTCGCGACGCCTCGTCCTCGCCATACATCACCATGAAGCGGATGCCGGCCTTGTCGGCGTACTGGAACTGCTTCTGCAGCTTGCGAACCTCGAGCTGCACTTCGGTATGAATTCCGGCGGCACGCAAGCCGCGCGCGATTTCGAGCGAATCGCCGAGTCGCGTCTCGTCCATCAGGCCGACCAGCACGTCCACCGAACTTTCGGCCGTGGACAGGATGCCGGCTTCCCTCAGCTGGAAGAACAGCCGCGTCGCGCCGATGGAAATGCCGACACCGGGCAATTTCGATTTCGTATAGCTGCTGGCCAGGTTCTCGTAGCGACCGCCCGAGCAGACCGAGCCGATCTGCGGATAGTCGTCGAGCTGGGTCTCGTAAACGGTGCCGGTGTAATAGTCCAGGCCGCGGGCGATCGAAAAATTGATCGCGTAGTTCTTTTCCGGCACGCCATAGCCGCGCAGCAACTCGATCACCTCGCGCAGTTCGGCCACGCCCTGCGCCAGGGTCGCATTCGCGTCGCCGAGTGCATCGAGCTGCGCCAGGGCATCGGCATGCGAGCGCGAACGCGTCTGCACGAAGCCCATGATGCGGTCGGCCACGGCCTCGGCCAGACCGAAGGCTTCGCCGGTCAGGGTCGCGCGCACGGCTTCCGCGCCGCGCTTGTCGAGCTTGTCGATCTCGCGCAGGACCAGGGCCTGCTGCTCGCCGTCGGCGATGCCCAGGCCTTCGAAGAACCCGCGCAGCAGTTTGCGGTTGTTGAGCTGGATGGTGAACGGGCCGATGCCGAGCTCGGAGAACACCGAATGGATGACGGCCGGCATCTCGGCGTCGTAGCGCACCGAGAGCGCATCCTTGCCGATCACGTCGATATCGCACTGGTAGAACTCGCGGAAACGGCCGCGCTGGGCGCGCTCGCCGCGATACACGCGCTGGATCTGGTAGCGCCGGAAGGGAAAGGCCAGGTCGTGCTCGTGCTCGGCCACGTAGCGCGCCAGCGGCACGGTCAAATCGAAACGCATCGCCAATTCCGGCAGACCTTCGCCGCCCTTTTCCAGCGCCCCGGTGGATTGCACGAAATAGACCTGGCGCTCGGTTTCGCCACCGGTCTTCGTCAGCAGCACTTCGGACAGCTCGAACACCGGCGTTTCCACCGGCAGGAAGCCGAAACGTTCGTAATTACGGCGAATCGTGTCGAGCATGCGCTGGAACGCGATCTGGTCGCGGGGCAGCAGCTCCATGATGCCGGGCGGGGTGCGGGGCTTGATCAAGACCGGTGGCTCCTCGGGAAGCCGCCATTCTAGCGGCCCTCCGTACGGTGTGTCCGCCGGGCTTGCCTCAGCCGCGCCCGACCCCCTAAAATATGCGACTACCTCGGGGTGTAGCTCAGCCTGGTAGAGCGCTACGTTCGGGACGTAGAAGTCGCAGGTTCAAATCCTGTCTCCCCGACCAAAGATTCCGCGACAGCCTCCGGCCCGTCGCTATCGCAGGAAGCCGCCCCAGGGCGGCTTTTTTGTTGCGCCTCAGTCCAGCGAATCGAGCCGCGCGCGCAGCACGTCGAGACCCAGGGCCACGCCGCTGCCGGGCGATACGCGCGCTTGCAGACTGGTTTCCGCGCTGACCTGCTGCCATCGCGACGGCTCGGCCGCCTGCCGGTAGGCCTCGCGGAAAGGTACGCCCTGCTTCGCCAGATCCAAGGCAAGATCGGTGGCATACATCGACGGCTCCAGCGCGCCGCGCATGCGATCTTCCCGCCATTGCAGGCGGCGCAGCAGATCCGGCAGCAGTTCCAATGCCGCCAGGCCGCGGCCGAACGCGTGGAAGATGGCACCCTTGCTGAACTGCAGGTCACGGTGATAACCCGAGGGCAAGGACAGCAGTTGCTCGATCTCGCTGCGCGCCGCCGCGACGCTGGCATAGGTCGCGCGCATCAGCTCGATCGCATCGGGATTGCGCTTGTTCGGCATCAGCGAACTGCCGGTGCTGTACTCGGGCGGCAGGGCGACGAAACCGAACTCGCCACTGGTGAAAAGCGACAGATCCCAGGCCAGGCGCCGCAAGTCCAGCACGGCCGAACCCAGGGCCTCGATCGCCGCCATCTCGAACTTTCCGCGCGACAGCTGCGCATAGGTCGCGACCTGCTGCAAGCGCGCGAAACCCAGGGCCTCGGTCGTGTGCGCGCGGTCCAGGGCCAGGTTCACGCCATAGCCGGCGGCGCTGCCGAGCGGATTCGCATCGATCCAGGCCAGGGTCTGCTTCGCACGCAGGGCATTGTCGACGAAAGCTTCGGCCCAAGCAGCCCACCACATGCCCGCCGACGACACCACCGCGCGTTGCAGGTGCGTATAGCCGGGCAATGGCAGCGACTGCTCGGCTTCGGCGCGATCGAGCGCGACCTGCGCGGTTGCCCGGCAAAGCGCCGCCACCCGAGTCAGTCGATCCTTCAGCCACAGCCGCGTCGCCACCAGGATCTGGTCGTTGCGGCTGCGTCCGGTATGGATGCGCCGCCCGGTGTCGCCCAGCTTTTCGATCAGGCGCGCCTCGATGGCAGAGTGCCCATCCTCGAAGCGCTGGTCCAGCACGAAGCGGCCAGCGACGAAATCATCGGCCAATATCGCGAGTTCGGATTTCAGCGAGGCGAGTTCGCCAGCGTTCAGAATGCCTATTCGCTGCAAGCCTTCGGCATGGGCCCGACTGGCCTCGATGTCGAAGAGGAAGAACTCGCGGTCCAGCAGCACATCCTCGCCGGCGAGGAAGGCCTGGATTTTCGCGTCGACCTCGACGCCGGGTTTTTGCCAGAGAAGATCGGACATCATTGCACCTCGTTTCGTCGCTTCCTGTAGGAGCGACGCAAGTCGCGACCTCACGGATTCTGCAACAGTCGCGACTTGCGTCCCAAAGGCATTTCCTCCGGGCATCGCTCCTACATTGGAATGCCCAGGGTTTCGTCGAAACCGAAGGCCGTATTCAGGTTCTGCGAAGCCTGCGTCGCCGCGCCTTTCAACAGGTTGTCGAGCACGGACACGACGACCAGCCGTTTCCCGTCGTCGGCCAGGGTGAAGCCGCCGACCACGGCGCCATGCCTGCCGGCGATCGCCGAGACCCAGGGCGCCTCGTCCTGCATCGCGACCAGCGGCTCGGCGTCATAGGCGTCGGCGTAACGTGCGCGCACTTCGTCCAGTGCGACGCCGCGCGACAGCATCATGTTCGCCGTGATGCTGAGCCCGCGGAAATGCGGAGCGACATGCGGCATGAACTGCACCGCGTGCCCGAGCTGGCGCGACACCTCGCGCTCATGCACATGACCCGCCAGCGAATACGGCATCAGGTTGTCGCGCAGCCTGGCGGGGTCGTTCTTGTCCGAGGGCGTCGTACCGGCACCACTGTAGCCCGAGACGCCGAAACACTGCGCCGGACCAGCCAATAGGGCATGCATTGGTGCCAAGGCCAGTTGCATGGCCGTGGCATAACAGCCGGGATTGCTGATGCGCTTTTGCTCGCGATAACGCGCACGCGTCAGCTCCGGCAGTCCGTAGTACCAGCTTTGATCGAAGCGGTAGTCGGCGGACAGATCGAGCAACACCGTCGTCGGCGCGACTGCATCGATCGCCGCAACGAAGGGCGCGGCCTTGCCGTTCGGCAGGGCAAGTACGATCGCGTCAACCGGATGGTCGACGAGTGCTTCCGGCGACACGTCGACATAGCGCAACGCGGGATCGACATCCGGATGATGGGCCGCGACCCGCTGCCCCGCCCGTTCGCGCGAGGAAACGAAGCCGAGCTCGAACTCCGGGTGCGCGGTCAGGAGGCCGATCAGTTCGGCGCCGACGTGACCGCGCGCCCCGAGCAGGCCGATGCGCTTCATGACCCGTGCTGTTCCAGCTTGAACTGCAGATGGCGCTTCACCTGCGGCCATTCGTTCGCAAGGATCGAGAACACGACGGTATCGCGATAGCTGCCGTCCGGCATGCGCATATGGCTGCGCAGGACGCCATCCTGCTTGGCGCCGAGCCGGGCAATGGCGTTGCGCGAGGCATGATTGAACCAGTTCGTGCGGAACTCGACGGCATTGCATTCCAGCGCTTCGAACGCATGCGTAAGCAGCAACAGTTTGGCTTCGGTGTTCAGGCCGCTGCGTTGCACGCGCTTCGCGTACCAGGTCCAACCGATCTCGACGCGGCGGTTGCCGGCCTCGACATTGCCGTAACGCGTGCTGCCGACGATGTCGCCCGCGCCGTCGCGTACGACCCAAGGCATCGCCAAGCCGGCCTCGCGTAGTGCCAGCGCCGTTTCGACATAGGCCTGCGCCTGGTCCGGCGACGGCACCGAGGTGTACCAGAGTTTCCACAGTTCGCCATCGGCCGCGGCGGCCTGGAGACCGGGCACGTGTTCGATGGCCAAGGGTTCCAGCGATACATGCTGGCCACGCAGGGAAATCGGTTGGATCCAGTTCGTCGAACTCATCTCAGGCGCTCATCAGGGTAGCCGGACGCGTCAGGCAGTGATCGACGGCGAAACGGATATCGTCGAAACCTTCCAGACCGTACCAGAATACGTTCCAGCGTTCGCCCTTCAAACAGCCGTCCGCTTCGTCGAAATAGAAATCGTTGATGGCATTGTCGCTGCGCGAGCGCCAGAATAGCCGGGTATTATCGGCCCGCATGACCTGCCACGCGGCCCGACCGAGCCCCTCGCCCTGGGCGTCGTCGCTGACGGCGAACTTGTCCAGGTGCGGAATACCGTTCTCGAGCGTCAGGATGAGCGCGGCGCGATAGTGTTCGCTGACGTAGATGCGATACGGCTCGGTGGTCTCGAAGTAGTCGGCATGCAGGCGGCGACCGAAGCCCGATTCGACCAGGGACTTCAGGCGGTCCAGGTCGAGCTGATCCCAGCGATCGAACGTTCGGATCTTCTCGCCACGGCGGACCAGGGTGCCGGAGCCGCGATGCGTGAACAACTCTTTGGCCAGTTCGTCCGGACGCGTGATCGAGACCGAAGACGACATCGGCAACTGCATCAGCAGGTCGTGGATCTGCTCGATCTTCACACGCATGCCCGAATGCAACCAGGGCTGCGCCAGCAGCTCGTCGTATTCGGTGCTGAGGTTGATCGAATCGATCACCGCGCCCTCGCCATCGAGCAGGCCGCCCGTACCGGTCAGGAAGACGATCTTGTAGGGCTGCAGCGTCTTGACCAGCTCGTTGGCGGCCCAGTCGGCATTGACGTTGAGTATCTGACCGCCATGGGTTTCGCCGAGGCTGGCGATGACGGGAATCGACGCGATACCGATCGCGGCATCGATGGCATCGGTATGCACTCTCGCGACCTTGCCGACCAGGCCGTAGCGTTCGGCATCGAGGGCTTCGGATTCGAATACGCCCGAAGTGATCGAGGTCGCGCGCACGCCCTGCGCCTGCAAGGCTTCGACCAGACGCAGGTTCTCGCGCTGCAGGACGCGCCGCACGACCGCCAGGCCGTCGGCGCGGGTCACGCGCAAACCGTCCTGCGTTTCCTTGGCGATACCGGCGCGCTGCATTTCCTCGTCCAGTTGCGGTCCGCCGCCATGCACGACGATCGGCGTCAGGCCGACCTGTTGCAGGAAGGAAAGCGAGGACACCAAGGCGTCAAGATCATCGCGCAACACGGCGCCGCCCACTTTCACGACGGCGAACTTGCTGGCGCCTGCCTGCGAGAAACGTTTCAGGTAGAGCTGGATCTCCTTCGCGCTGGCCATGTTGGACAGCAGGCGGACGATCGTGGTGCGCAACTCAGTCATTGCCAGGTCCTGCAAAGCATGAAGACGGAAGCGACCCCCGGGAGGGCGCGCGACGTGGTTCGACGACGGCGCTGGCGTTCATTGCGCCCCCAGGATGCGACGATAGGACTGCGCGACGGTGGCGAGCTGGTCGAGCGATACCCATTCGTCGGCGGCATGGGCCTGCGCGATATCGCCGGGGCCGTAGACGATCGCGGTGAGGCCGGCCGCGGAGAACAGCGAGGCCTCGGTCCAGAAATCGACCGCATTGCCGATGGGCAGGCCGAGCGCATCGGCGAGATCTCGCGCCTCCAGACGTCGGTTCTCCGCATCGGCCGTATTGCCGGCCGGCAGCGCCGGGCCGCGAAAGGTTTCCTCGTAACGCTCGACCGCCCCGGCCGGCACCAGCGTTCCGAACTGCGCATGCAATTCATCCGCGGACTGCGACGGCAAGGGCCGGAATCCGAAGCGCACTTCCGCTGCCGGCGCGATGACATTGGCCTTGATACCGCCCTCGACCTTGCCGACATTGAAACGCAGGCCGGTCAGTCCGCCGAAGCGCTGATGCGACTGCGCTTCGACCAGATCCAGTGCCCGACCGCCCCAACGCATCGCCTGGTGCAAAGCGCTGGCCTGCAAGGCTTGCGCGCCGGAAGCATGGCCGGCTTCGCCGCGAAAACGCATCAGCACCGAGCAGATGCCACGATGCGCCAGGACCGCCTCGCCCTGTGTCGGCTCGGCGACGATCACTTCATGAAAACCATGATCGCTTTTCAGGAACGAGGGAATGCAACGTGCGTCGTTGGCCTCTTCGTCGCTACTGAAGAGGAAGGCCGCCGGGCCATCGGTTGCTTGCGCCGCGGCGAGCAGGCAGGCCGCCGCGCCCTTGATATCGCAGGCGCCCAGCCCGATGGCGCGGTCGCCTTCGACACGCAGCTTCAACGGATCCGCTGTCCAGGCCGGCGACGACGGGACCGTATCTAGATGCACATTGAATAATCGCGCGGTTTCGCCGCGCACGGCCAGCAGCGACACGGCGCCATCGCCATGGTCACTTACGCGGATTTCGAAACCCGGCAACTGGTCGCGCAGGTAGTCGAAGATGCCGTCGGTCCCGATCGCCCGCGGCGGATTGCGGGTGTCGAAGGACACGAGCGCGTCGAGGTGTTGGAGAGTCTTTTCATGCATGGTCCGGTTCGCCATCTGGTTGCTTCAAGGACAAGAAACGAGTGGAGAGGAAAGAGGAACGAGTAGATCTCGCCAATTTGCGGCTTTCACTCGTTCCTCGTTGCTCTTAACTCTTTCCTATCTGTTCACCTCAGCCCACAGCGTGCTGCTCATGCCGAAGAGCTTGATGAAGCCTTCCGCTTCGGCCACGCCCCAATCGGCGGCCTGCGCGTAGGTCGCGCCTTTGGCGTTGAGGATGCGTTCGGACATCACCGCCACCGCGGCCACGCTGCCGCCTTGCGTTTCCAGCACGACTTCACCGTCCACGCAGTCCTGACTGGAAGCCAGGAAGGCTTCGAGATCCTTCTTCAGCGGGTCGTGATAGAAACCCTCGTAGACCAGCTCGACCCACTTGCGCGCCACATCGGGCTTGAAGCGATTCTGCTGCTTCGTCAGCACCGCTTCTTCCAGCGCACGGTGCGCGGTGAGCAAGGCGAGCAGACCGGGCGCTTCGAAGATGATGCGGCCCTTCAACCCGATGGTCGTATCGCCGGTGTAGATGCCGCGACCGACGCCGTAGGCGGCGAACATCGTATTGAGTCTCGCCAGCAGTTCATGGCCGGCCAGGCGCTGGCCGTCCAGCGATACCGCCTCGCCCTTCGCGAAGCCGAGTTTTACCCGCAGCGGCTGCGCCGGCCATTCGCCACGCGGCTTGCACCAGCCGCGCGCACCCTCGCCCGGCGCCTGCCAACGGTCGATCTCGCCACCTGACATCGTCAGGCCAAGCAGGTTCTCGTTGATCGTATAAGCCTTCTGCTTGGCGCGTACGCCGAAACCGCGCTGCTCCAGATAGGCCTGTTCGTAGGCGCGGACTTCCGTGTGCTCCTTCTGGATCTCGCGAATCGGCGCGACGATCTGATAGTCGCCCGATGCTTTCACGGCAAGATCGAAGCGCACCTGGTCGTTGCCCATGCCCGTGCAGCCATGGGCGATGGCCCGCGTTCCGAGTTCGGCGCAACGCGCCAGTGAGGCGTCGACGATCAGGTAGCGGTCGGAGACGAGCAGCGGATACTGGCCCTGGTAGGCCTCGCCGGCCCAGACGAAAGGCTTCACGAAACCGGACCACAGCGCCGGCCCGCCATCGACGGTACGGTGCGAGGCAACGCCCAGCTCCTGCGCGCGCTGTTCGATGAAGGCGCGCTCCTCGGCATCCACGCCTCCGGTATCGGCGAAAACGGTATGCACGTTCCAGCCACGCTCCTGCAGGTAGGGCACGCAGAAGCTGGTGTCGAGGCCGCCGGAAAAGGCGAGAACGATGTCTTTGGGCGAAGCGGTCATGGCGATTTTTCCGAGAAACGAGTGGAGAGTTGAGAGGAACGAGTGCAGGGTTGAGAGGAACGAGTGGAAGCTCTTACCCGTTCCTCTTTCCTCTTCACTCGTTTCTAGATCAGAGCGGCCATGACCGCCTTCTGCACATGCAGGCGGTTCTCGGCTTCGTCGATGGCGATGCAGTTGGGCGAGTCCATCACCCCGTCGGTCGCCTTGACGTTGCGCCGCAGCGGCAGGCAATGGCTGAAGATGCCGTTGTTGGTCAGTGCCATCTTGGCTTCGTCGACGATGAAGTGCCTGTAGCGATCGCGAATGGGTTTCTCCGGCGCCCAGTTCCCGAAGTACGGAAGCGCGCCCCAGCTCTTGGCGTAGACGACGTCGGCGCCGGCATAGGCGCTCTCGATGTCGTGGCTGATCGCGAAGGAACCGCCGTTTTCGGCGATATTGTCTTTCGCCCAGCCGAGGTAGCGCTCGTCGAGCGCGTACTCGGGCGTCGGGCATAGCAGGGTCACGTCCATGCCGAGGCGCGTGGCGATCGTCAGGGCGGAATTCGCCACGGCGGTATTGAGCGGCTTCGGATGATAGGTCCAGGTCAGCACGTACTTCTTGCCGCGCAGATCGGTCGTGCCGAAGTGTTCCTGCAGCGCCAAGGCATGCGCCAGCTCCTGGCAGGGGTGGGTGATCGTCTCCATGTTGATCACCGGCACCGGCGAATAGCGCGCGAAGGCGCGTAGCACCATATCTTCCCGGTCTTTCGACCAGTCGACGAACTTCGGGAAGGCGCGCACGCCGATCAGGTCGACGTAACGACCCAGCACACGCGCCACCTCGGCGATGTGCTCCTCGCTCTCGCCATCCATGACCGTGCCCAGGTCGAACTCGATCGGCCAAGCGTCCTTGCCGGGCTGCAACACGACGGCATGCCCGCCCAGGTGGAAGGCACCGAGCTCGAAACTGGTACGCGTGCGCAGCGAAGGATTGAAGAAGACCAGCGCGATCGACCGCCCCTTGAGCTGGTCGCCCAGCTTGCGGCGCTTGAATTCGGCGGCCTGCGCCAAGGTTGCGTCCAGCTCGGCGCGGGTCCAGTCCTGGGTGTTGAGGAAGTGTTTCATCAGTCTTCTTCGGAGTGGCGGTAGTGTTACGGCGGCAAAAAAAAGCCCAGCGCGAGGCTGGGCTTTTCCGGTGAACGTAAGATGACGTCCGGTTACCCAGCGAGCATGTGGGCTTCCGGTCGGCGCGCGCGCGAGGTCATGCCCGCCGCCATATAGGCGGAGGTCAGGACGACGGCGTCGACGCGGTTGATCTTCATCGGGCGCGAAGTATGTCAGGCAGTCCTGGAGCGCGCAACTCAGCGGTAGCCGACGCCCTGCCCGTCCTGGTCGTCGGGCATGACCGAAACGCGCACGCGCAGGCGGTTGCCCGGGTCGTAGCTAAGACGGGACACGTATTTCTGTCCGTTGAACTGGTATTCGACGTCGTAACCGGTGATGCGGCGCTCCTCGCGCTCGACTTCGACCATGCGGCAACCGCCGCTGCTGGCCGAACCATTGTTCTTGTCGATGCTGCGGCCGATGGCGCCACCGATCACCGCGCCGGCCACGGTGGCCGCCTTGCGGCCGTCGCCCTTGCCGACCTGATTGCCCAGGGCGCCGCCGACGATGGCACCGACCACGGTGCCGCCGGTCGGATCGCCGCCATCGCGGACCTCTTCGCCGCAACGCTCTTCCGGCACGCGGGTGCGCACCAGTTCGTAGATCGGATCGACGCGCAACACGTCGGCGTAGCCGTAGGTGACGTTTTCGCGGTCGTAGCCGTAGCGATCGTCCTGCTCGTAATAACCGGACTGGGCTAGCGCGAGGCCTGGCATGAGCAGGGCGGAAGCAAGCAGGCTGAAGACAAGTCGTTGCATCGGGGCCTCCAAGGTCTGGATGCCAGTCCAGGCGCGGCGGTCATCTTCCGGGACGCCGCCCGTTCTCACGTTCCCCAATGCCTTCGGGTGGCGCGCCTGTCTGGCTGGATGGATTCAAGCATCTTCCGGCTGAACCGCGTCCCAAGGCGGCGGCCGACTCATACCCAAGCGGAATAAGGCGGCGACAGCGGCCAAGCGGCCCGGCTTGTTAAACTTGCGACATGGAACTGCGCCTCTACAACAACCTGCACCGCCGCCTGGAAGCCTTCGAACCCGCCGACCCGGCCCGGGTGACGATGTATCTCTGCGGCCCTACCGTCTACAACTACGTGCATATCGGCAATGCCCGCGGCCCGGTCGTCTTCGACGTACTGGCGCGGCTGCTGCGTCGCCGCCATCCCAAGCTCGTGTACGCCCGCAACATCACCGACGTGGACGACAAGATCAACGCGGCCGCGCAGGAACAGGGCGTGCCGATCACGACGATCACCGACAAGTTCACCGCGATCTACCGCGAGGACATGGACCGCCTCGGCGTGATCCGCCAGGACGTCGAGCCGCATGCCACCGAGCACATGCCGCAGATGATCGCGATGATCGAGAAGCTCATCGCCAGCGGCCATGCCTATGCCGCCGACGGGCATGTGCTGTTCTCGATCGCCAGCTATCCCGACTACGGCAAGCTCTCGCGCCGTCCGATGGACGAGATGGTCGCCGGCGCCCGCGTCGAGGTCGCGCCCTACAAGCGCGATGCCGGCGATTTCGTGTTGTGGAAGCCCAGCCCGCCCGAACTGCCTGGCTGGGATTCGCCTTGGGGCGTCGGCCGACCGGGCTGGCATATCGAATGTTCGGCGATGGCCGAGGCGCACCTCGGCGAAACGATCGACATCCATGCCGGCGGCAACGACCTGCTGTTCCCGCACCACGAGAACGAGGTGGCGCAAAGCACCTGCGCGCATGGCGGCAAGGTATTCGCGCGCTTCTGGGTGCATAACGGCATGCTCGACATGGGCGGCACGAAGATGTCGAAATCGCTCGGCAATGTCAGCGTGCTGCACGAGTTGCTGGCGGAGTATCCGCCCGAAGCCCTGCGTTACGCCCTGCTCACCGCGCACTACCGGCAGCCGCTGGACTGGTCCGACGGCCTGGTGGAGCAGAGCATCCGCACGCTCGATCGCTTGTACGGCACGTTGCGCGATCTCGCCGATGTCCCGGCTGCCGCCGGTGCGATTCCCGAGAGCGTCGAGGCCGCGCTCTGCGACGACCTGAACACGCCGATGGTGTTGGCCGAACTCGCGCGCCTTGCCGGCGAAACGCGCAAGGCCGAATCGCCTGAAGAGAAGCGACGCCTCAAGTCCGAGCTGCTGTCGGCCGCCGCCAGCCTGGGCCTGTTGCAGCAGGATCCGGCGGCGTGGTTCGCCCGTGGCGGCGATGCCGACGAGGACGGGCGCATCCAGGCGCTGATCGACGAGCGTGTCGCCGCGAAGAAGAACCGCGACTTCGCCCGCGCCGATGCGATCCGGGACGAACTCGCGGCCCAGGGCATCGTGCTCGAGGACACCGCCCAAGGCGTGCGCTGGGTACGGCGCAGGACCTGAAGCGCGGACTGCAGCACGTTTTTCGCGAACCGTGCCGGCACTCCGCATGGCATCCGCTACAATTTGCGGGGGCCATTCGTGTCCCCGCCTCGCACCCCTCTCCCTCGACTCGACGCCGCCCGCGGACCTGCCGCGCACGGCGAGGATCTTCTGCATGAGCCTCATCATTCGAAGCATCGGCTTGCTTCTGTGCCTCGTCCCAGCCCTTGCCTTCGCGGGGAAAACCAAATCTCCGGCGATCGCGAATAGCGATGCCGCGCTCGCCGTCTACGCGCCACCCTCGGAACTGAGCGCACGCACCTACAACGCCCGCTACAACGTGTGGTTCGAGCCGGGCGATGCCCTGGGCGATGCCATCACCCAGGTCGGCAAGCCCGTGTTTCCGAACATGGTGCGGTTCGAGGAAGGCAAGCCGGTGAACTACGGCCTGCTGCTCGACCTGAACCCGGACTGGGACTTCAAGGAAGGCCGCCTGCAGCTGACGCTGAGTTACAACGTGTTCGCGCCCGACGGCAAGAAATTGCACGAGGCCACTGCCGTGGCGCGCGTCCCGATCAAGGGCTTCAATCTCACGGCCGCCGCCCATTCCGGCGCGCGCCAGGCGATCGCTTCGGCGATGGCCGACACGGCACTCAAGCTGCAACCGGATGCGATCAAGTTCCCGGCTACGGCATCGACCGAAAAGTTCGACCGGGAACTGCTGGTCGACCGCAGCAAGCCCGTGCGCACGGGCACCGGATTCTTCATCAACGCCAGCGGCCAGTTGCTGACGGCGGCCCATGTACAGCGCGGCTGCGTCGTGCTCGAGGCGCGGAAAGACGGCAAGGCGTTCCGCGTCACGCCACGCGCCGCCAGCGAACTGCTCGACGTCGCGGTGCTCGATTCGGCGCAGGCGACCGCCGCCGCCCTGCCGCTGCGCAGTGGCGAGAAGCTCGTGCTCGGCGAATCGGTCACCAGCGTCGGTTATCCCTTGCAGGGCTTGCTCGCGGATTCGCCCAACCTCACCCGCGGGAACGTCAGTTCCGCCAGTGGCATGAAGGGTTCCTACGGCATGTTCCAGTTTTCCGCGCCGATCCAGCCAGGCAATAGCGGCGGGCCGGTAGTGTCCGACAACGGCGAGTTGCTCGGCATCGCGGTCGGGACGCTCAACGCCAAGTCCCTGGTCGACAAGGGCCTGCTTCCGCAGAACGTCAACTTCGCCCTCGACTCGACCTACGTGGCGCAATTCCTGCGGCGCGAGCACATCGCCTTCAGCGAAGTGCAGCCCAAAGGCCCTGGCGATATGAAGACCGCCAACGATGCCGCGCTGGGCGCCACCGTCCAGCTCGCCTGCTTCCAGTGAGGATCCTCATCATGACCGCCCATCGCGCCCGCTACTCGCCGTTGGCTGCCGCCGCACTGGTCGCCCTCCTTTGCGCCGCGCCCGTGCTTGCCGGCGACACCCCGACGACCGCCGGCACCTCGGCCACCATGGAGATGCCCGCCAAGGCCAGCGTACGCGCACTGCCGCCGATGCAGTTCTACGCCTCGATCGGCGGCGATACGGTCTACGACCTGCTCAAGACCGCCCCTGCCTTCGCGCGCATGGACAAGGAACTCGCCGGCGCGCCGTTCTTCCTGGTGGTAACGCACACGATCAGGCCGACCGCCGGTGGCAACGCCGCGGGCATGCTCAGCGCGATCCTCTCCGGCAGCACGCTCGGCATCATTCCGGTGGTCACGAACGAAGAGTTCGTCGTGCGCTACGAGATCTGGATGCATGGCCAGCCGGTGACGACGCACTCCTTCAGTCGGACGAAGACGCGTGCGATCAATATCTGGGCCGGCGCCAACGACAAGTACTACGGCCTGGGCAAGGAAGGCCTCGAATGGCTGAAGTCGACTGCCGGCGAATTCGCCAAGCTTGCGACCAGCGATCCGGCGTTGGCGAATGTCCAGGCCGAGATCGACTACTACTTCCCGCAGGCCGCAGAGGCCGCCGCGTCGGCAATCACGGCCGCGGCCCCCGCCGTACCTGCCGCACCGGCGAGCACGGTCGCGATGCCCCCCGCACCCGCCACCCCGGTCCAGCCGGCCGCGCCGGCATCGACTCCGGCCCCCGCTGGCAACTAGGTCCGTCGATCGACGCGGAAGTAGACTCACGGCATGCACACCGACTTTCCCATCGAAGCCACCGCCGCCGAAGCGCAACGCGTCATCGCCGAGGAGTTTTCCTTTTTCGGCGACTGGTCCGAGCGCTACCAGTATCTGATCGATCTCGGCAAGCGCCTCCCGCCCTTCCCCGAGGAGTGGAAGACCGAGGCCAACCGCCTGCAGGGCTGCCAGTCCATGGTCTGGATCGTTCCCGAAGGCGATGCCGCCAAACTGGTATTCCATTCGATCAGCGATTCGAGCATCGTCTCCGGCCTGATCTATCTGGCGCTGCGCGTGTATTCGGGCCGCAGCGCCGAAGAGGTCCTGGCGACGACGCCCGACTACATCGCCGACATCGGCCTCGCCAAGCACCTGTCGCCGACGCGCAGCAATGGCTTGGCCTCGTTGCTGGCCTTCATCCAGAACACGGCGAAGGCCAGGATCGCCTCCTGATGCCGTAGGGCGGGCTCAAGCCCGCCACGCGTCTGCCGCATCAGGCCTTCAGGTTGATCCAGGTCGCCTTGAGCTCGGTGTACTTGTCGAAGGCGTGCAGCGATTTGTCGCGGCCGTTGCCGGACTGCTTGTAACCGCCGAAGGGCGCGGTCATGTCGCCGCCGTCCCAGTAGTTCACCCAGACGCTGCCGGCACGCAGCTTGCGCGCGATGCGATGCGCGCGCGAGATATCGCGCGTCCAGACGCCGGCCGCGAGGCCGTACGGCGAGTCGTTGGCGATGCGCAGGGCTTCTTCCTCGCTGTCGAAAGGAATCACCGACAGCACCGGCCCGAAGATCTCTTCGCGCGAGATCGTCGATTCGTGCCGCACATTGTCGAACACCGTGGGTTCGATGTAGCAGCCGCCTTCGACGGTGTTGGCGCGTTTTCCGCCCAGTCGCAGCTGCGCGCCTTCGCTCTGGCCCTTGTCGATGTAACCCAGCACGCGCAAGGTCTGCGTCTCATCCACCATCGCACCCATGCGCGCGTCTGGCTCAAGCGGATGCGAGGGCTGCATGCTGCGCCCCGCCTCGACCACCATGCCGACGAACTCTTCCTGGATATCGCGCTGCACCAGCAGGCGCGAGGCGGCCGTGCAGACTTCGCCCTGGTTGTAGAAGATGCCCGAGGCCGATTCGACCGCCGCGCGGTGCAGGTCGTGCGCGTCGGCGAAGACGATGTTCGGGCTCTTGCCGCCGCACTCCATGTAAGCGCGTTTCATGTTCGATTCGCCGGCGCAGGTCAGCAGGAACTTGCCGACGGCGGTCGAGCCGGTGAACACGAGGCCGTCGACATCCATATGCCGGGCCAACGGCTCGCCGGCCGCGCGACCCAAGCCCGGCACGACGTTGAACACGCCGGGCGGGATGCCCGCCTCGATCGCGATTTCGGCCAGACGTATCGCCGTCAGCGGCGATTTCTCCGAGGGCTTGAGCACGACCGAATTGCCCATCGCCAGGGCCGGCGCCAGTTTCCACACCGCCATCAACATCGGGAAATTCCACGGCACGATCGCACCGACGACGCCCAGGGGCTCGCGCGTGACCAAGCCCAGTTCGTCGGGTCCGGTGGAAGCGATCTCGCCGTAAACCTTGTCGATGGCCTCGCCCGTCCAGTTCATGCAACGCACCGAGGCCGCGACGTCCACCGCCAGCGCGTCGCCGACCGGCTTGCCCATGTCCAGCGATTCGAGCAGGGCCAGTTCGCGTCCGTAGGTATCGATCAACTGCGCGAAGCGGATCAAGGTGCGCTTGCGCTGCACAGGCTTGGCATCCGACCAGATGCCGCTCTCGAAACTGCGGCGCGCCGCCGCGACGGCGCGGTCGATGTCTTCCGCCTCGCATTCGGCCACCTGGGCCAGCACGCGTCCGTCGATCGGACTCAAGGCATCGAAGGTTCGGCCGGACGCGGCATCGACGTACTTGCCGTCGATGAAAGCTTGCCGGCGGATCGTCAGGGCATCGGCCATCGCCTGCCAGTCGTCGCGGGTGAGGGTCTGTTTCATGACGGCTCCGATGGAATGGCAGCAACGGCGACGATGCCGCGCTACCGAATACGAGGATTCAGAACGTCGGCGGCGTACTGGCGCTGACCAGGATGGCCGGCTCGCTGCCGATGTTGCGGAAACGGTGCGGCGTGCGGCTTTCAAAGTAATAGGCCTCGCCGGGACCGAGCACGCGCACGTGTTCGCCGATGGTGATCTCGACCTGGCCCTGCATGATCACCCCGCCCTCTTCGCCATCGTGCGAGAGCATGCTCTCGCCGGTGTCGCTGCCGGGCGGCATCACTTCGCGCAGGATGCACATCTGGCGATTGGGACGGCGCTTGCCGACGAGGAAGTAGTGGATGTCGTTGCTGCCCAGGTCCGGCATGTCCTCGGCGGCATAGAACGGCCCGTCGCTGGCATCGCCGGCGAGATCCATCGTGAAGAAATCGGCCAGGGAAATGGGAATGCCGTCGAGCACCTTCTTCAGCGAACTGACCGACGGACTGACCTTGTTCTGTTCGATCAGCGAGATGGTGCTGTTGGTGACGCCCACGCGCTTGGCCAGCTCGCGCTGGCTCAGACCCTTGCTGGTGCGTACCGCCTGCAGTCGCGAACCGATATCCATGGACAGCCTGTTTTCTGTGTTGCCGAATATTTAACACCCCCACCCGGCGTGGTCAATTTCGCAACAAAGCCCGCCATATTGTAAATTTTATTCAACAGGCTAAGCTGGGCGGACCCGCTGCCGCGAGACCGCCGCCATGACCGCTTCCGACACTGAATCCGCCCTTGGCGATGCCTACGAAGCCCAGGCCGTGGCCGCCCCGGAACATCTGGACGCCTTCTGGATGCCCTTCAGCGCCAACCGGCAGTTCAAGCAGAAGCCGCGCATGCTGGCCAGCGCCTCGGGCATGCACTACCGCTCGGTGGACGGCCGGGAAATCCTGGACGCCACCGGCGGCCTGTGGTGCTGCAACGCCGGCCATGCGCGCCCGCGCATCGTCGAAGCGGTGCAGCGGCAGATCGCCACGCTCGACTTCGCCCCGACCTTCCAGATGGGGCATCCCCTGCCCTTCGTGCTGGCCGAGCGCCTGGCGGCGATCGCGCCTCCGTCGCTGAAACATCTGTTCTTCACCAATTCCGGCTCCGAAGCGGTCGACAGCGCGCTGAAGATCGCGCTGGCCTACCACCGCGCACGCGGCGAAGGCCAGCGCACCCGCCTGATCGGCCGCGAAAAGGGCTATCACGGCGTCGGCTTCGGCGGCATGTCGGTCGGCGGCATGGTCAACAACCGGAAGTTCTTCGGGCCGATGCTGCCGGGCGTCGACCACCTGCGGCACACGCTCGACATTTCGCGCAATGCCTTCAGCCGCGGCCTGCCCTGGCACGGCGTTGAACTGGCCGAGGATCTCGAGCGGCTGGTGCAGTTGCACGATGCCAGCACGATCGCGGCCGTCATCATCGAACCGATCTCGGGCAGCGCCGGCGTCGTGTTGCCGCCAGCGGGTTACCTGCAACGCATCCGCGAGATCTGCGACAAGCACGGCATCCTGCTGATCTTCGATGAAGTCATCACCGGTTACGGCCGCGTCGGCAAAGCCTTCGCGGCGCAGCGTTTTGATGTCACCCCCGACATGATCACTACCGCCAAGGGCCTCACCAACGGCTCCATACCCATGGGTGCGGTCTTCGTTTCGGACAAGGTGCACGAGGCCTTCATGCAAGGCCCGGAGAACATGATCGACCTGTTCCACGGCTACACCTATTCCGGACACCCGGTCGCCTGTGCCGCTGCGCTCGCCACGCTGGATACCTACGAAGAAGAGAACCTGTTCGAGAAGGCGATCGAACTCGGCCCGTACTGGGAAAACGCCGTGCACGGCCTGCGCGAGCTGCCGAACGTGGTGGATATCCGCAATTTCGGCCTGATCGGCGCCATCGAACTGGCGCCGCGAGACGGCAAGCCCGGTGCCCGCGCCTTCGACGTATTCACGCGCTGCTTCCACGAGAAAGACCTGCTGATCCGGACGACCGGCGATGTGATTGCCCTGTCGCCGCCGCTGATCCTGGAAAAATCCCATATCGACCAGATTTTCGGCCGTATCGCCGAGGCCATCCGGGAAACAAACTGATCCGCAATGGCTTAAAATCGCCACCGCGCCGACTGGCGCCCACGAGAACAACCGGGGATGTCGAAAACCGTGACGAGCGAAGTCGGTGAAACGACAAGCGCCGCAGGTTCAAGAATCGCCCACTGATGCCCGGGAGGGCGACAACATGCTTATCGGCGTACCCAAGGAAATCAAGAACCACGAATACCGCATCGGCCTGACGCCTTCGGGTGCGCGCGAGTTGATCTCGCACGGCCACAAGGTGATGGTGCAACGCGACGGCGGCAAGGCCATCGGCCTGACCAACGAGATGTACCAGAAGGCCGGCGCCGAGATCGTGGATACCGCGGAAGAAATCTTCCAGCGCGCCGAAATGATCATCAAGGTCAAGGAACCGCAGCCGAACGAATGCAAGATGCTGCGCCCGGGCCAGCTGCTCTACACCTATCTGCACCTCGCGCCGGATCCGGAACAGACCAAGGCGCTGATCGCCTCGGGCTGCACCGCGATCGCCTACGAGACGGTGACCGATCGCAAGGGCGGCCTGCCGCTGCTGGCGCCGATGAGCGAAGTCGCCGGACGCATGTCGATCCAGGCCGGCGCGCATGCGCTTGAAAAAGCGCAGGGCGGTTCCGGCGTACTGCTCGGCGGCGTGCCGGGCGTGAAGCCGGCCGAAGTGCTGGTGATCGGCGGCGGCGTGGTCGGCATCAATGCCGCGCGCATGGCGATGGGCATGAACGCGCACGTCACCATTCTCGACCGCTCGCTCGATCGCCTGAAGTATCTCGACGAGGTCTATGGTCATCAGCTGACGACGATCTATTCGACGCACGACGCGATCGAAGAGCGCCTGCCCGATACCGACCTCGTGATCGGCGCGGTGCTGATTCCCGGTGCGGCCGCACCCAAACTCGTGTCGCGCGCCCAGCTCGGCCTGATGCGCCCGGGCTCGGTTCTCGTCGACGTCGCCATCGACCAGGGCGGCTGCTTCGAGACCAGCAAGGCCACGACGCACCAGAACCCCACCTACGAAGTGGACGGCATCATCCACTACTGCGTCGCCAACATGCCGGGCGGCGTCGCCCGCACGTCGACCTTCGCGCTGACCAATGCCACCCTGCCCTTCGCCGTGCAGCTGGCGAACAAGGGCCCGAAGAAGGCGATGCTCGACGATCCGCACCTGCTCAACGGCCTGAACATCCACGCCGGCAAGGTGACCTATGAAGCCGTCGCGCGCGACCTCGGTTACGAGTACGTGCCGGCCGAGAAGGCGCTGGTCTGATCCGATGAGCCCCGCGCCCGCCCAACTCGCGCATTTCGTCCACGGACGGGAAGTTGCGGGCAGCAGCGGGCGCAACGGCGATGTCTTCGATCCGGCGACCGGCCGCGTCAGCGGCCGCGTTCCGCTGGCGTCGAAAGCCGAGGTCGAAGCGGCGATCGAATCCGCTGCCCGCGCTTTCCCGGCCTGGGCCGCCGTCACGCCGCTCAATCGCGCACGCGTGCTGTTCAAGTTCAAGGAACTGCTGGAACGGGATGCCGACGAGATCGCGGCCACCATCACCGCCGAACATGGCAAGGTGCTGTCGGATGCGCGCGGGGAGCTGACGCGTGGGATGGAAGTCGTCGAATTCGCCTGCGGGATTCCGCACCTGCTCAAAGGCGAGCATTCGATGAATGTCGGTGGCGGCGTCGATAGTTGGAGCGAGTACGCGCCGCTGGGCGTGGTCGCCGGCATCACCCCGTTCAATTTCCCCTGCATGGTGCCGATGTGGATGTTTCCCATCGCGATCGCCTGCGGCAATACCTTCATCCTGAAACCCTCCGAACGCGATCCGACGCCGCCGATGATCCTGGCGCGCCTGCTGAAAGAAGCCGGCCTGCCGGACGGCGTGTTCAACGTCGTGCATGGCGACAAGGAAGCGGTCGATACCTTGCTCGACGATCCGCGCGTGCAGGCCGTCAGCTTCGTCGGCTCGACGCCGATCGCCGAATACCTGTACGCCCGCGGCAGTGCGGCCGGCAAACGCGTGCAAGCCCTGGGCGGCGCCAAGAACCACATGGTGGTCATGCCCGATGCGGACATGGATCAGGCCGCGAACGCCCTGCTCGGCGCCGGTTACGGTTCGGCCGGCGAGCGCTGCATGGCGATCTCCGTGGCGGTTTGTGTCGGCGATGCGACCGCCGACGCGCTGATCGCCCGGCTCAAGCCGATGGTGCAGGCGCTGCGCGTCGGCCCGGGCTGCCAGGGCGACCCCGATATGGGTCCGCTGGTAACGGGCACGCATCGGGACAAAGTTCGCAGCTATGTCGATCTCGGCGTGGAAGAAGGCGCCGAGCTCGTCGTCGACGGTCGCGGCCTGAAGGTCGCGGGTCATGAAGATGGTTTCTATCTCGGTGGCTGTTTGTTCGATCGCGTCACGGCGGCCATGCGCATCTACCGCGAAGAGATCTTCGGACCAGTGCTCTGCGTCGTGCGCGCCCCGGATTTCGACGCGGCGCTGAAGCTCGTCAACGAACACGAATACGGCAACGGCACGGCGATCTTCACCCGCGACGGCGACAGCGCGCGCCAGTTCGCGCACCAGGTGCAGGTCGGCATGGTCGGCATCAATGTGCCGATTCCGGTACCGATGGCCTTCCACAGTTTCGGCGGTTGGAAACGCTCGCTGTTCGGCCCCTTGCATATGCATGGCCCCGACGGCGTGCGCTTCTACACACGAATGAAGACGGTGACCGCGCGATGGCCGACCGGCATCCGCACCGGCGCCGAGTTCAGCATGCCGACGATGAAGTAAATAGATACCGGTGAGTCTCGTCCCGGCCTGACAGGGAACGACGAGTGGAAGCCCGATGAGGTAGCCACGATGTCGCCCAGCGAAAAATCCCCCGCCACGCCTTCGCATGTCGATCTGGCGTTCACCCGCGAGTCGCCCTATGGCAGTCGCGCCGAACCGACCTACTCCGGCGCCCTGAGTTTCCTGCGCCGCCGCTACACGAAAGACCTCGACGGCGTGGATGTCGCCGTGATCGGCGTGCCTTTCGATACCGCGACGACGAACCGACCCGGCACGCGTTTCGGTCCGCGCGCCATCCGTGCCGCCTCCGCCTCGCTGGCCTGGTGCCAGCCCTATGCCTGGGATTTCGATCCGCTCGATCGCCTGCATGTGATCGATTGGGGCGATGTCTTCTTCGACCACGGCGAACCGGCCAAGGTGCCGGACGCGATCCGTGCGCAATACCGCGAATTCGTCGGGCGCGGCGTCGTGCCGCTGACATTGGGCGGCGATCACTACATCAGCTATCCGATACTGCAGGCCCTGCACGAAAGGCACGGCTCGCTGTCGTTGATCCATTTCGATGCGCATAGCGATACCTGGCGCGATGGCACCGGGCGTATCGACCATGGCACGATGTTCTTCCATGCCGCGCAGCAAGGCATCGTCGATGCGGCCCGTTCGATCCAGGTCGGCATGCGCACCTTCAATGCCGAAACGCACGGCTTCCAGGTGTTGGATGCGCGCTGGCTGCACCAGCAGGGCGTCGACGCCTGCATCGCCGCCATCCGCGAACGTGTCGGCTCGTCGGCCTGCTACGTCAGTTTCGACATCGATTTCCTCGACCCCGCCTGCGCCCCGGGCACGGGCACGCCCGTGGTCGGCGGCTTCAACACGCACGAGGCGCTAAGGCTGATCCGCGGATTGGCCGGACTGGACATCGTCGGCATGGACGTCGTCGAGGTCTCGCCGCCTTACGATTCGGCCGACATCACCGCGCTGGCCGGTGCCTCCATCGCCCAGGAACTGCTGGCGGCGCATGCCAGCCGTTTCCCGGATCGCTGAACCTTAGTCGGCGGTCTTCTGTTCCGGCAAGCGGCCGTCTTCGAAGAAATCCATCGCCGCCGAATTCAGGCAATAACGCAGGTGCGTCGGCGGGGGACCATCGGGAAAGACGTGGCCCAGATGACCGTCGCAGCGCGCGCAGCGGATCTCCACGCGCTTCATGCCGTAGCTGTTGTCCTCGATGTTGAGCACGTGGGCCGGATCGAACGGCGCATTGAAGCTGGGCCAGCCGGTGCCGGATTCGAACTTCACGTCGGAACGGAACAACGGCAGGCCACAGAGACGGCAGGCATAAACGCCCGCGTGCTTGTTGTTCAACAAGGTGCCGCAGAACGCACGCTCGGTGCCGTGCTCCAGCAGGACGCGGCGCTCTTCCGGGCTGAGTTTCGCCGCCGCGCGCTCGCGCGCCTCGCCGCGCAGGGGGCGCAGATCATAACCGGAGGCAGAGCGCGGAATGGTGACGCCATTGCTCATCGGGAACCTTCCTTCGCGAGTTTGTCACCGAAATAGCTTTCCAGCTTCTCGACCTTGGGCATCGAGACATAGCGGATGTACGACTGGCCTGGATTCAGCGCGGCATAGTTGTGGTGATAGGCCTCGGCGACGAAGAAGGCCTCCAGCGGTTCGATCGTCGTCGCGATCGGGCCGGCGAAGACGCCGCTGCGCTCGAGCTGCGCCTTGTAGTCGGCCGCCACCTGCGCCTGCGCGTCGTCGATCGGAAAGATCGCCGAGCGGTACTGCGTACCGACGTCGTTGCCCTGTCGGTCCTTCTGGGTCGGGTCGTGCGCCACGGCGAAGAAGACCTTCAGCAATTGGCCGTAGCTGGTGCGCGCCGGGTCGTAGACGATGCGGATGACCTCGGCATGACCCGTGGCCCCACTGCAGACGGCCTTGTAGTTGGCCGCGTCGGCCGCACCACCGGCATAACCGGGCTGCACTTCCTGCACGCCGTCGAGCCGGCGGAACACGGCCTCGGTGCACCAGAAGCAACCGCCGGCCAATACGGCTTCGCCGCGATCCAGACCGGGCGAGATGTCGTGCATGGGGTCCGGAACCTGGTTCGGCGAAACGCGCAGGCCGATACCGGGGATATCACAAGTGTTGTTCATGGCTACTCCTTTGGGGGCGATCCTCCCCAAAGAGAAGTCGACAGGGCCTCGGGATGCGCGCTGGCACCGGCATGCGACAGCCGGCGTTCAGGACTCCGGGCCATCCAGCATCAAGGCCTCGGCATCTTCGGCGGTGAATTCGCCTTCCCAACGCGCCATCAGCGCCAGGTACAGCATCTTCTCGAACTCGGGGCGGAAACGGCGAATGACCGAATCCGGGTCCGGCATCAACTTCGCATCCGCCATCAGGCCGAAATGCACTTCGCCGTTGTAGCTGATGATGGAGATGCCGATGCCGATGGAACCCGTCTGCGGCACCCAGAACATCAGGTCCTTGACCTTGCTGCCGCCGAGATACAGCGGCATCTGCGGGCCTGGCACGTTGGTGGCCACGGCCGAGGCCTTGCGGCTGAACATCTCCAGCGCCATGCCCTGCACCGCCGCCGGCGCCATGCCGACCGCCGCCAGCGCGCCGAAGGTCGCCACGGCCTGGCGCGACTTGCGCAACACGCGCATGCAGGCGGCGACGCGTTCGAGACGTCGCATCGGATTGTGCTCGCCGACCGGCAGGTCGAGGAAAACGAGACCGAAGTGGTTGCCCAGCTGCTTGGCGTGTTCCAGCGGGCGCAGATTCACCGGCACCGTGGCACGGATGGTCACGCCGTCGATCTGCTCGCCGCGCTCGAGCATGTAGCTGCGCAGCGCGCCACTGGCCGAAGCCAGCAGGATGTCGTTGACCGTGCAACGCAGGGCACGACTGACCGACTTCACTTCGCTCAAGTTCAGCGGCTCGGCCCAGGCAACACGCTTGCTGACGCCGAGCCGGCCCTTCAGCACCGTCGGCGGATCGTCCGACAGCGACAAGGCGTGGCCGACTTCGCGCGCGATCTCGACGCCCTCGTTCGCCATCAGCGCCGCCATGGTCGGATCGCGATACACGATCCATGCCGCGTTCGAGCATCTGGCTGCCCAGCTTCATGTAGCGGTCGATGCGACCGACGCGCTTGGCGACGGGCGCGTGCTCCTTCTTCAGCCAGGCCTTCTCCAGCCGCTCGGAAGGTTTCGGTTCCGAACTGGTGTCGGTCAGCGAGAGCAGCACCTGCACCAGGGCGATGCCATCGGCATAACAATGATGGATACGGGTGATCAGGGCGGAACCGCCGCCGTATTTCTCGACGAGATGGAACTGCCATAGCGGCTTGGTCTGATCCAGCGGTGTCGAGGCGAGCTGGCTGGTCAAGCGTTCGAGTTCCTTCTTGCCCGCGCGCCCGGGCAAGGCGGTCAACCGGATATGCCAGTCGATGTCGAAGTCGCGATCGGTTTCCCACCAGGCGCCGGCGGGGGTCTCCACCGCTTTCTGCCGGAAACGCGGATAGGCCAGGAAGCGCTGTTCGACCACCTTGCGCAGCGTCTGGATGTCCATCGGCGAGTCGAACATCATCACGCCGGTGATCATCATCAGATTGGTCGCGCGTTCCATGCGCAGCCAGGCGGTATCCACCCGCGACATCGGTTCGCGGCGCAGTTTCGGCGTGGCGGTTTCGCTCATGGCGGCATCCTTTCGGCGTTCGCCCATGGTGCATGGGCCGCCGGGGCATGGTCAACGCGGAAACCGCTCTAACGCGAGGTCGAATACGCCGCCAGCGCCTGCTCCCGGCTGGCTTTCAGATCGACCAGGGGCTGGGATGGATAGTCGGGTGCGAGTTCGGCCAGCGTCGCGGCCGGCAGCTCCCAGGGAGCGAATAGCGCCTTGTCCGGGAGGTTCGCGAGTTCGGGCACCCAGCGACGCACGTATTTGCCCGCCGAATCGAAGCGCTGTGCCTGCGTCACCGGGTTGAAGATGCGGAAATAGGGCGCGGCATCGGCGCCGGTACCTGCCGTCCATTGCCAGCCCTGCGTGTTGTTGGCCAGGTCGGCGTCCACCAGCGTGTCCCAGAACCAGCGCGCACCATGCGACCAGTGGTAGCGCAGGTTCTTGCAAAGGAAACTGGCGACGATCATGCGCACGCGATTATGCATCCATCCCGTGCGCCAGAGCTCGCGCATGCCGGCGTCGACGATCGGCACGCCGGTGCGCCCTTGCTGCCAGGCCGCCAGCGTTTCCGGATTCACCGGCGCCCAGCGGAAGTCGTCGAAGCGCGGATTGAGGTTGTTTTCGGACGTCTGCGGGAAGTGATAGAGCAGGTGATGGGAGAACTCGCGCCAACCCAGTTCGCGCAGGTAGTGCGCAACGTCCGGCTCGGTTCTGGCGGGCCAATGCTCGGACCTCAGGCGCGCAAGGATCTGGCGTGGCGAGATTTCCCCGAAGTGCAGGTGCGGCGAAAGCAGCGAGGTTCCGATGCGATCGGGGAAATCGCGCTGCTGGCCGTAGCCGTGGACGGCGCCATCGACGAATACGTCCAGTGCCTCCCGCGCCCCGCCCTCGCCCGGCTGCCATTTCTCCCAGAAGCCCTCGTCCCACGCCGGTTGCGGTGGAGCCGGTTGCAGATTCAAGTCGGCTAGCGCCTGCGATATCAGGCGCTCGGGCGGTGCGACCAGGCGTTCCGGCGGGCGATCCGGCGATGGGCTGCCGAGGCGCTGCGACAAGTTCTTCCAGAAAGGAGTGAAGACGCGGTAGGGACCGCCGGTACCGGTCGCCAGGGTCCAGGGTTCCGCCAACAGAGCGGCGTTGAAACTCTCGACCTGCAGTCCGCGCCGTTTCAACGCGTCCTTGACCCGCGTATCGCGTGCGATGCAGGCCGGTTCGTACAGCCGGTTCCAATAAACCGCTTCGGCCTGCGTTTGCTCGGCGAGCGTCTCCAACTCCTTCAGGCTATCGCCGCTGCGCAGGATCAATCGCGAACCGCGTTGGCGAAGGTCCTGGTCCAGCGCAAGCAGGGAACGATGCAGCCAGGCCGACGAGGCGGCGCCGGGCTGCCAGGGTTTTTCCTCGTTCAATGCATGGATATAGACCGGAACGATCGAATGTCCCGACTCCAACGCAGCCGTCAGGGCGGGATTGTCGGCCAGGCGCAGATCGCGGCGGAACCAGACGATGACGGAGGGCATGGCGGCTTCCAATGGAACCGCGCACAGTCTGCGGTGAAGCCTGTCCATCTCTCGTGAACGCGCGCGGCAGCGCGTACGCCGAGCAGTCGCCAGCGATGCCGCCCACCCCTACAATTGCGGCATGAGCGATCCGGTTAGCCAGCGCCCCACCCGCATCCGCGTCGACCTGGACGCCCTCTCGCACAACCTGCGCGCGATTCGCGCCCATGTCCGCGTGCCGGTCATGGCCATCATCAAAGCCAATGCTTACGGCCACGGCCTGTTGCCGGTGGCCTTGCACCTGCAGTCGCAGGGCGTGGAACAGCTCGGCGTGGCTTTCGTCGAAGAAGGCATCGCCCTGCGCCGCGCCGGCGTGACAGTGCCGATCCTGGTGCTCGGCGGGATCTTCGGGAAGCAGGTGGCGCAGTTCATCGCGCATGACCTGGAGGTGACGGTTTCTTCGCTGGACAAGCTGCGCCAGGTCGAAGCCGCCGCCGAGGCGATGGGACGCAAGGCCATCGTGCACCTGAAGATCGATACCGGCATGGAACGCATCGGCGTGCACAGCTATTCCTGCGGCGCCTTCATCGAAGCGGCCTGCGCCTCGCGCTGGTGCGAGATCAAGGGCATCTATTCGCATCTCGCCTGTGCCGACGATCCCGACTCGCCGATGACGGCGCAGCAGATCGAGCGATTCGCCGAAGCCTGCGCCCACATCCAACGCATCGGCGCGCCTATGCCGCTACGCCATATCGCCAATTCCGGCGGCGTGCTGCACAACCCCGATTCCTGGCTGGATATGGTACGCCCGGGCATTGTCTTGTACGGTGCCCTGCCCGACCCGGCGGCCCGTCGCACAATCGACCTGCGTCCGGCGCTCTCGCTGGTATCGCAGGTGGTTTACTTCAAGGTCGTGCAAGCCGGCCATCCGGTCAGCTACGGCGCGACCTGGGCGCCGAAACGCGACACGCGCGTGGTGACGATCCCGATCGGTTACGGCGACGGCCTTTCGCGTGCGCTGTCCTCGTGCGGCGCGGTGCTGATCCGCAGCGAGCGGCATCCCATCGTCGGACGCATCTGCATGGACCAGTTCATGGTCGACATCGGCGATGGTTCGGCCTACAACGAGGACGAGGTCGTGCTGATCGGTGGCCAGGGCGATGCCGCCATCCCGGTCGAGGAAGTGGCGCAACTGGCGGGTACGATTCCGTACGAAGTGCTGGTGAATCTCAACGAACGCATTCCGCGGGAATACATCGGCGGCTCCATCGGCTAAGCCGCTCGTCCGCTCAGCCGCCGGTCTCTGTCGAATCGGCTTGTACCAAGTCCCGATACTCGACGAAAGCTTCGACCAGCCTTCGTGCGCTCTTGCTCGCGTGCAGCACGCTTTCCGCGGTCAGGCCGTGGAACTCCGCAAGCACCTGCGATCGCAACGCCCGCTTCCGTTCTTCGCCCTTTAGATCGCCCTCGGTCAGAACCAGCATCAGCACGTAGGCGCTATCGGGAAAATCCTTCAAGGCACGACGCGCTTCCGCGGCGACAGATGCTTTTTCTTCGGCCGTGCCCGCGCCCAGGCCCGCCACGCGGCTCGCGGCGAAACGCGCATCGCGGTAGCGCTCCCAACCATAGCGATCGCTTTGCGCAAGACCGGCGCGATCTTCCGCGCGCAACTGCAGGGCTGCCAGCAGGCTGAGTGCCTCGACGTCGCCGGCCTCCGACTCGGCACGCGCCTTCAGACCGGCACCGTGCCGCTCAAGCAGTTCTTTCGCCGTGGCGAGTTGGAACTCCATGACGTCGGACAAAAGGACACGCGCCAGCGAATCGCTGGCAGGAAGCCGGCCTTCGCCCAGCACGAACCCGCAGCCATCCAGCGCCGACCTCAGGGCCTCGGCTTGGCTCGCCCGTTCACGCTTGCGTTGCGCCTCGTCCGGAAAATCGTAGGACTCGTTGCGTTCTCGATACAGCGCGCCACGACGAAGGTCGTCGTCTATCCAGGGTCGCAGGCAGGCAAGATCCTTGAGGGCCGGATCGGTCTTCGCCACCGGGTTGGACGCCTCGAGCATCACGGCGAAGACGCGTGCGCGCTGTCCGTCGTATCCCGGCAGCGCCGTCGCGAACTTCATGGCCTCGCTCGCGTCCGTCGACTTGCCGGCTCTGAGTGCGGCCATCGCGTCGGCGAAACTCGCGAGAGTGGGCCGCTCGCCCCATATCTCTTCCAGCAAGCCCTCGAATTTTCCGACCTTGCCGAACTTGGCCAATGCGAACATCGCAAACGCTTCGCGATCCTGCCCCAGGACGAGCAAACAATAGGCCGCGACCGCCGGGAAATAGCCTTGCAACTCCCCCGCCGCTTCGACTCGGCGCCAGGCCCTGACCGCTTCCGGACAATTCTCCTGGCGCGTGTAATGCAGCGCCAGCTCCAGCTGCACGGCGGCATTGTCGCCGCCCCATTCCAGGGCCTGCCGGTGCCAGGCGAACGATTCGGCGGGATGCATCACCCAAGTCATGTTGCCGAGTACGAAGGCCGCTTCGGCATCGCCCGTTTTCTCGATACTGCGCAGGCGCGCCAGGGCCTTTTGCGGATCGCCGGCGAGATAGTCGTCGTTGGCCCCTTCCGAGGCTTCCTGTGCAGCGGCCGACAGTGTCTGGACGCGGGAGATATCCAGTTCGCCAGCGAAGACCGCCGACGAACCCAACAGGGAAAACGCCAATCCCGCCGCTATCGATGCCCGCATTCGCCTTGCCCCGCCGTGGTGATGCACGAAGTCTAGCGCAAGCCGGGATGACTACTCGAAGCTGCCGACGGAGTCGCGCGCGAGGTTGTCGAAGCGGGTGTATTCGCCGAAGAACTTCAGCTTCACCATGCCGGTCGGGCCGTTACGCTGTTTGCCGATGATGACTTCGGCCAGGCCCTTGTCCGGCGATTCCTTGTTGTAGTACTCGTCGCGGTAGATGAAGACGATGATGTCGGCGTCCTGCTCGATGGCGCCCGACTCGCGCAGGTCGGCCATGACCGGGCGCTTGTCGGTGCGCGATTCGAGGCCGCGGTTGAGCTGGGACAGCGCGATCACCGGCACGTTGAGTTCCTTGGCCAGGGCTTTCAACGAACGCGAGATTTCGGAGATTTCCGTCGCGCGGTTCTCGCCCGTGCCCGGCACCTGCATGAGCTGCAGGTAGTCGATGACGATCAGGCCGAGATCGTGCTCGCGCTTGATGCGGCGCGCCTTCGAGCGCAGCACGTCCGGCGACAGCGCCGGCGTGTCGTCGATGAAGATCTTGACGTCGGACAACATGCGGATCGCCATGTTCACGCGCGACCAGTCCTCGTCCTCGAGCTGGCCGGTGCGCAGGCGCGTGGCATTCACGCGCCCGATGGAGGAGATCAGGCGGAAGGCCAACTGCGAAGCCGACATTTCCATCGAGTAGACGGCCACGGCTTTCTTGGTCTTGATGGCGCCGTATTCGGCTATGTTCAACGCCAGCGTCGTCTTGCCCATGGCCGGACGCGCGGCGAGGATGATCAGGTCGGAGTTCTGCAGGCCGGCCGTCATCTCGTCGAAATCGTGGAAGCCGGTGGGCAGGCCGGTAACGGCGCCCTGGTTCTCGTAACGTTCCTGCAGCAGCTGGAACGCATCCTTCATCGCTTCGCGCAGCGGCACGAAATCGGCGCGGCCGCGCCGGCCCTGCTCGGCGATCTTGAATACCTTCATCTCGGCCGCCGACAGGACTTCCTGCACTTCGCGGCCTTCCGGCTGGAAACCGTCGTTGACGATCTCGGTGCCGGCATCGATCAGCTGCCGCAGCACGGCCTTTTCGCGCACGATTTCGGCGTAGGCGCGGATATTGGCCGCGCTCGGCGTCGTGCTGGCCAATTCGATCAGATAGCCGGTGCCGCCGATCTGTTCGGACAGGCTGTTCGCTTCGAACCATTCGCCCAGCGTCACCGCATCGAACGGTCGGTTCTTTTCCGACAGCTCGCGGATGGCACGGTAGATCAGGCGATGGTCGCGGCGATAGAAATCGCCTTCGACCAGCAGGTCGCCGACGCGATCGAGCGAATCCGGTGCCAGCATCAGTCCGCCGAGCACGGCCTGCTCGGCTTCCACCGACTGCGGCGGTATGCGCAGGCTGTCTATCTTGCTGTCGTGGCGAAAGGATTCAGGCCGGGCGGACATGCGCTCGTTCTTGTCGGTGAGGTCGGGAAAGGGCATGGCCATCGTAACCTCCGGGCCGGCGACTTGCAGCAGAACAACCCTGTGCATAACCGGTGCGCATCTCACGGATCGAGACGACGCCCATTCCGCAGAAACAGAACGGCCGCCCCTGGGGCGGCCGTTCGGCGAATCGATGAACGCGGTTCAGCGCGTCGCGTAAAGACTTACGCTTCCGCCACCACGTGCACCTTGACCTTGGTTTCGATGTCGGCGTGCAGGTGCACGGTGACTTCGAACTCGCCGGTCTTGCGGATCGGGCCCTCGCCCATCACCACTTCCGACTTCTCCAGCTTGTGGCCGGCGGCGGTGAAGGCATCGGCGATGTCGCGCGTGCCGACCGAACCGAACAGCTTGCCTTCGGTGGAAGCATTGGCGTGGATCGTGACCTCGGCGCCTTCCAGCGCAGCCTTGCGAGCTTCGGCCGAAGCGAGAAGGGCGTTGGCCTTCGCTTCGTACTCGGCGCGCTTGGCTTCGAACGCGGCGATGTTCGCCTCGGTCGCCGGCACGGCCTTGCCGTAAGGGATCAGATAGTTGCGGCCATAACCCGGCTTGACGTTGACCTTGTCGCCCAGGCCGCCGAGGTTGGTGACTTTCTGCAGGAGGATCAGTTGCATGGTTTTGCTCCGTTTACGTTAGCGGCGCAGGATTCCGGCGCCGCAACTGTGGCTGTCCGTAAGGACGGTGATAAGAAGTAGTGAAGAAGATTGCAAAGCGCGCGATGGCGGGGCTAGGCGGGAGCCGGCGAGAAAACCGCAGTTGACTCATCGTCAATGAGGATTTTCGAGCCGGCACCCAACAACGCCCTGCCGAGCGGGCGAAGCAATTACACGTTGTGGTTGTCCGTGTACGGAATCAGCGCCAGGAAGCGCGCGCGCTTGATCGCGGCCTGCAGCTGGCGCTGGTACTTGGACTTGGTGCCGGTGATGCGGCTCGGCACGATCTTGCCGTTCTCGGTCAGATACTGGCGAAGCGTGTTCAGATCCTTGTAATCGATCTTGGTCACGCCTTCGGCGGTGAACTTGCAGAACTTGCGGCGGCGGAAGAACTTGGACATGGTCGGTCTCCTCGGGCTCAGTTGGCGTCGACGGCGTCGCCGCCGTCCATGGCGTCGTCATCGCGACGACGGCGTTCGCCCTTCTCGTCCTTCGACTTCAGGATGAGGCTCGGCTCGGTGATGGCTTCTTCCTCGGAGAGGACGATGTGGCGCAGCACGGCGTCGTTGAAACGGAAGCCGTCGACCAGTTCGTTCAGCGCCTTCTGGCCGCACTCGATGTTCATGAGCACGTAGTGGGCCTTGACGAGGTTCTCGATCGGGTACGCCAGCTGGCGGCGGCCCCAGTCTTCCAGACGGTGGATCTTGCCGTTGTCGCCTTCGATCAGCGCCTTGTAGCGCTCGATCATGGCCGGCACCTGCTCGCTCTGGTCCGGATGGACCATGAAAACGATCTCGTAGTGACGCATGGTGTGTTTCCTTGTGGATGCGGCCCTGCGGCCGGTCAGCCCCCGGCCGGATGCCGTGGAGCAAGGTCTCCCGTCAGCCAGTCGGCTTTCGGGAGCCGCGCATTATGCCAGAGGGCACGAAACCGGCGCAAGTTGCCGGATTTGAAGGAAATCCAGGCAGGACGGCCCGTTCCGGCGGGTCAAGGCCCGCCTCAGGCGGCTTCGTCGGTCGTGGTGAAGCTCTCGCCGCAGCCGCATTCGGCCGTAACGCGCGGGTTGCGGAAGACGAACTGCTGGTTCAGGCCATCGCGGACGAAATCGATGACGGTGCCATCGACCTGCTCGAGGCTGGCCTCGTCCACCCGCACGCTGACGCCGTCCTGCTCGAACACCTGCTCGCCCTCGCGGGCATCGGTGGCGATGTCGATCAGGTAGGCCCAGCCGGAGCAACCGCTCTTGCGCACGCCGAAACGCAGGCCGAGGCCGCCCGGCGTTTCCGCCAGGTACTGACGCACGCGATCGACGGCTGAGGGGGTGAGCGTAACGGCCATAGGTCTTGTTTCCACGGACAGTCGGATTATACGCCGGTCATCGTCGGCACTGCGGTGAACAGCGCCAACGGTTATCCTTGCAGTTCGACAAATGAGGCCCGCGGGCCGGAGATTCAAGCGTATGGCAGTGGTCAGCGTCCAGCAGGCGCTCGCGGGCGGCATCGCCCCGGGCAGTGAAGTCACCGTCCGCGGCTGGGTGCGTACCCGGCGCGATTCGGCCGGCCTGGCCTTCGTGAATGTCAGCGACGGTTCCTGCTTCGATCCGATCCAGGTGGTGGCGACCGAATCGCTCTCCAATTTCGAAAGCGAAGTGAAGAAACTCTCGGCCGGCTGCTCGGTGATCGCCACCGGCACGCTCGCCGCGTCGCAGGGCAAGGGACAGAAGTTCGAGATCCAGGCCACGTCCATCGAGGTGGTCGGCTGGGTCGAGGACCCGCTCACCTATCCGATGCAGCCCAAGCAGCATTCGCTGGAATACCTGCGCGATTTCGCCCACCTGCGTCCGCGCACGAACCTGTTCGGCGCCGTCACGCGCATCCGTCATTGCCTGGCGCAGGCGATCCACCGCTTTTTCCACGAGCAGGGTTTCTACTGGGTCAACACGCCGATCATCTCGACCTCGGACGCCGAAGGCGCCGGCCAGATGTTTCGCATCTCGACGCTGGACATGATGAACCTGCCGCGCGACGCCAGCGGCCAGGTCGATTTCTCCAAGGATTTCTTCGGCAAGGAAGCGTTCCTGACGGTGTCGGGCCAGCTCAACGTCGAAGCGTTCTGTCTCGCTCTGTCGAAGGTCTATACCTTCGGCCCCACCTTCCGCGCCGAAAACTCCAACACCACGCGCCACCTGGCCGAGTTCTGGATGATCGAACCGGAAATCGCCTTCGCCGACCTCAACGACGACGCGAACCTGGCCGAAGCCTTCCTGAAGTACGTGTTCCGCGCCGTGTTGAACGAGCGCATGGACGACCTCGCCTTCCTCGCCGAGCGCGTCGACAAGACCGCGATCAGCAAGCTGGAAGCCTTCAACGCCGCGCCGTTCGAGCGCATCGATTACACCGACGCGGTGTCGTTGCTGCAGAAGTCCGGCCAGAAGTTCGATTTCCCGGTCGAATGGGGCCTGGACCTGCAGACCGAACACGAGCGCTGGTTGACCGAGGTGCACGTCGGCCGTCCGGTCGTGGTGATGAATTACCCGGAGCAGATCAAGTCCTTCTACATGCGTTTGAACGACGACGGCCGCACCGTCGCGGCGATGGACGTGCTCGCGCCCGGCATCGGCGAAATCATCGGCGGCTCGCAGCGCGAAGAACGGCTGGACGTACTCGACGCGCGCATCGCCCAATTCGGCCTCGATCCCTCGCATTACGACTGGTACCGCGATTTCCGTCGCTACGGCACCGTTCCGCATGCGGGTTTCGGCCTCGGCTTCGAACGCCTGGTGGTGTACGTCTGCGGCCTGTCGAATATCCGCGACGCCATCCCCTACCCGCGCGCGCCGGGTCTGGCCACGTTCTGAAAAATGGTGCCGTGGGATGCTCTGTTCTGGATCGTCACGCCCCTCGTCGTCGCGTGGTTTCTCAGGGACACGCGTGAACTTTGTCAGGAGGCCGCAGCGCTGTTCTTGTCGGCGCTCCGCGGTGAGAGTCCGGAGGAATACCGCGCGTTGCGCGGCGATGGCTTCACGAAGGCCCGAGTGCTGAGCCATGTCTTCCTGTTTCGCGAGCGCGTTATCAACGACAATCACGTGAACAAGATGGCTTGGTATTTGCGGTTCCAGGCCATGGCTCGTATTGGCGTACCGGCGCTACTTGTCTGGTTGATGTGGAGCGGGACGTATGGAAGAAACTGAATGAACTCCGTCATAGGCTCGATTTGGTTATTCCTGTTCCTCGGCCTGGCCGGCTCGGCCGGACCAGCGCATTTCGGCATGCGCGTGCTGGCGCATCGGCAACAGTTGGATCGGCAGCTGCCTTTCGCCTCGGGAACGGACGAGGGCGGTCTGGCCTATAGCTGGTGGCTGATGCGTTTCGGACAGGCATCGCTGGGCGACAGTGCCCTGCGCCAGTTCGGCGCGATCGCGGGCATCATGGGCTGGATCACCCTGATCGGGCTGCTGGGCAGCGGGATCTGTATTGCCCTGACTATGGGACGTTGACGATGGAAGAGAATCACGAAAGTTTCGATTTCGAGCATGAGCAGTGGTGGTTGGCCGCACCGGAGCATCTGATGGTCTGGGCGCGCCTGCGCGTACTGGCCAGCGGCGTGGCCCAGGTTTTCGACAGCCAGGGCGATACGCTGACTTACGAGAGCGAAGAGATCGCCCGCGGCGCGTTGATGGACGCGGACTTCCGTGCGCTCGACGGCATGGACGACGACGACGCGGCCGAACTGGGCATGCTGCTGGAGGAACTGCAGCCGCCGCAGGGCGAAGACGACGAAGAATTGCTGCCGCAAATGGTCCGCGTGCTCGGGCCGCGGCACTAGGCCGTCCCATGTATACGCCGCGGCATTTCACCGGAGACGATCTGAAGGAACTGGACCGGTTGGCCCGGGAGCACCCGTTCGCGACCGTCATCACCGTGGCGGGCGGCGCGCCCTTCGTTTCCCAACTGCCCTTGCTGTATCAGCGGCGCGAAAACGAAGTACTCATCCGAGGACATTGGTCGCGCGCCAATCCGCAATGGCGGCACGATCCGCGCGCGACCGTGCTGTTGCAGGGCCCGCAGGCCTATGTTTCTCCGTCCTGGTATCCGGACAAGGAAAGCGCGGCGCGCGTTCCGACCTGGAACTACGTCGTCGCCGAACTCGTCGGCAGCCTGGAAATCGTCGAGGACGAGGCCGGGCTCGCATCCATCGTTTCCGATCTCAGCGACCGTTTCGAAGCCGAGGCCGGCAGCGACTGGCGTTTCGAGTTCGAGCGCGAGGACCAGCGCCGACAGTTGCGTGGCATCGTAGGTTTCCTGTTCCGCCCCGAACGAATAGACCTCAAGCTGAAGCTGAGCCAGAACCATCCTCTCGCCAACCGCATCGCCGTGTCCGATGCATTGGCCAGCGGCGATCACAACCAGCGAGCGATCGCCGAGCGCATGCGCGAAGGGCTTGCCCGCACCCCCGAGGACGAGGCATGAAAACCGACCTGCAAGGCAAACATGCCCTGGTCTGCGGCGGCTCCGAAGGCATCGGCCGGGCTGCGGCCATCGCCCTGGCGGCGCGCGGCGCGACCATCACCCTGTTGGCGCGCCGGGCCGACCGGCTGGATGCGGTACGCGCCACCTTGCCTACGCCATTGCAGCAAACGCATGGAACGCTGTCGGCCGACGTCTCCGACCGGGACTCGCTGCGGGCGAAGATCGGCGCGCTCTGCGCCGCGCTATCGGTGGACATCCTCGTCAACAACACGGCCGGCCCGCCGGGCGGTCCAGCGCATGCCGCCGCGCCGGAGCAGTACCTGCAGGTGTTCCAGCAGCATCTGCTCGCCAACCAGACCTTGCTGCAATCGGTGCTGCCTGGCATGCAAGCCGCGCGTTGGGGACGCATCGTCAACGTGATCTCGACGTCGGTGAAGGAACCCATCGCCAACCTCGGCGTGTCGAACACGATCCGCGGCGCCGTCGCCAGCTGGGCGAAGACCCTAGCCACCGAGCTGGCCCCCTTCGGCATCACGGTCAACAACGTGCTGCCCGGCTACACGCAGACCCAACGCCTGCAGCAGATCCTGGCCGAGCGCGCCGCCGCCAGCGGCAAGCCGGCGGCGGAAATCGCCCAGGGCATGCTGGCCACGGTGCCGGCCGGTCGCTTCGCGGAACCGGAAGAGATCGCCGCCGCGATCGTTTTCCTGTGTTCGCCCGAGGCCGGATACGTGAACGGCATCAATCTTCCGGTAGACGGCGGCCGCACGAAATCGCTTTAGCCGCACGCCGTTGTAGGATCGCCGCATGTCATTGTTCGAAAGACGCAAACACCCCCGCACCTCGCAACATGGCTTCGTGCTCGTGGTGCGCGGACAACTCGCCTTCCAGGCGCAGACGGTCGATTTCTCCAAGGGCGGCGCCTGCATCAAGCGGCCGCGCAACTGGAGCTTCCATATCGGCGACGAAGTGCTGGTCTATCCGCTCGGTGATCCCGGTCAGGTGATGTGCTTCAAGGCGCAGGTGCGCTGGTTCCAGGATGACGAAATCGGCCTGACCTACCAGTAGCGCCCCTGGCGCGTCAGCCCTTTTTCCGCGCGTTCTCTTTCATCTTGGCGGCGATGTCGCGGCATTGCAGGCGGCTGCCTTCGATGGCGCCCGGCAGGGTTTCCGCCAGGTAATCGATGAACACGCGCACCGCCGGCAACAGGCCGCGGCGCGACGCGAACACGGCATGGCAGATGCCCATCGGCAGATGCCAGTCCGGCACGACCACTTCCAGCTCCCCGCGATGCACGGCCTCGGCGCAGGCGGTCTCCGGCAACATCGTGATGCCCATGCCATCGCGCGCGGCGCCGAGCAGCAACGGGAAATCGTGCGCCATCAGGATGGGCTTGAGTTCGACACGCCAGACCTCGCCGTTCGGCCCGTGCAGCATCCAGCGTTGCTTCGACTCGTCCTCGACCATCGACAGCGTCGTGTGGTGGTCCAGATCGGCCGGCACTTTCGGGCGGCCGACGCGGTCGAGGTAGCGCGGGCTGGCGACCAGCAATTCGCGTATTTCGCCGAAGCGCCGCAGCACCAGATCGCCGTCGTCGGTGAGCTGGCTGCGCACGCGCAACGCGACATCGACACCGTCGTTGATGACATCCACTCGACGATTGCTGACCTGTACCTGCACGCGGACCAGCGGGAATCGGCGCAGGAATTCCGGCAACAGGCCGGCCACGCATTCCTGCAGCAGCGCCGGCGGGCAACTGATCTTGATCAGCCCGCGAGGTTCGGAACTCAACCTGTCAACGACCTCGCGCGCGGCCTGCGCCTCCGCCAGCATCGACTGCGCATGCCGATACACGCTCTGGCCGACATCGGTGACGGCGAACTTGCGCGTCGAACGCTGCAGCAGGCGCACCCCGAGGTCCTCTTCGAGCTGGGCGATGCGTCGGCTGAGGCGCGACTTCGGGATGCCGAGGGCACGTTCGGCGGCCGCGTAGCCCCCATGTTCGACGACGTGGGCGAAGAACTGAAGGTCGTTGAGGTCTTGCACGGAGGGTTCCTCTTTCGGCTAACTGTTCCAATAATGGAACAATGATTTATATTTTTACCAGTTTATTCCGAAAACGACAACAATTATCTTGCTCCCAACGACGGCGAACCCGCCGCCCCAACCCAAGGGAGCACGCCATGAAACTTCTTCATCTCGATTCCAGCATTCTCGGCCAACAGTCCGCCAGTCGCGAACTCGGCGCCGCCATCGTCGCACGCTGGCAGGCGGAGGTGCCCGGCCTGGAAATCGCCTACCGCGACCTGGCTTCGGATCCGATCCCGCACCTGGACGCCAGCGACCTCGCCAAGTCCGATCCGACGGCCGCCGCGCGCGCAGAACGCGTACTGAGGGATTTCCTCGAGGCCGACGTCGTCGTCATCGGTGCGCCGATGTACAACTTCTCGATCCCCTCGTCGCTGAAAGCCTGGATCGACCGCGTCGCCGTCGCCGGTCGCACCTTCCGCTACACGGCCGAGGGTCCGGAAGGCCTGGCCGGCGGCAAGAAGATCATCGTCGCCAGCACCCGCGGCGGCTTCCACGATGCGGCCAGCGGCCGCGACTTCGTCGAGCCCTACCTGCGCTTCGTCTTCGGTTTCCTCGGCGTGACCGATATCGAATTCGTCACTGCGAGCGGCCTCAGCATCTCGGCCGAGCAGCGCAGCGAGAGCATGCAGACCGCGCACGCCGCGATTCCCGCGCCGCTGGCGCTGGCCGCGTAATGCAATGACAACCGATCTCTCCCCTTCAACGGGGGGAGAGAGAGGCATCAGATCGCTGTCGCGCCGCCCATGTAGGGACGCAGCACATCCGGCACGGTGATGCTGCCGTCGGCGTTCTGGTAGTTCTCCATCACGGCGATCAGGGCGCGACCGACCGCCACGCCCGAGCCGTTGAGCGTATGCACGAGCTCGGGCTTGCCGGTGGCGGGATTGCGCCAGCGCGCCTGCATGCGGCGGGCCTGGAAGGCTTCGCAGTTCGAACAGGAAGAGATTTCGCGATACGTGTCCTGCGACGGCAGCCAGACTTCGAGATCGTAGGTCTTGGTCGAACCGAAGCCCATGTCGCCGGTGCACAGCAGCATGCGGCGATACGGCAGACCGAGCTTCTCCAGCACGACCTCGGCGCAGCGCGTCATGCGCTCGTGTTCGTCGTAGCTTTCTTCCGGGCGTGCGATCGACACCAGCTCGACTTTCTCGAACTGGTGCTGGCGGATCATGCCGCGCGTGTCGCGGCCGTGGCTGCCGGCCTCGGCGCGGAAGCACATGGAATGCGCCGTCATGCGCAGCGGTAGGCGCGCTTCATCGACGATCTCGTCGCGCACGATATTCGTCAGCGGCACTTCGGAAGTGGGGATCAGGTAACGACGATCCTCGCCGGAGATCGAGAACAAATCCTCCTCGAACTTCGGCAGCTGGCCGGTGCCGCGCATCGAATCGGCATTCACCAGCAGCGGCACGTTGGTTTCCTGGTAACCGTGTTCGCCGGTATGCAGGTCGAGCATGAACTGCGCCAGCGCGCGATGCATCCGGGCGATGCCGCCGCGCAACACCGTGAAGCGCGCGCCGCTGAGCTTGGCGGCCGTATCACCATCGAGCATGCCGTCGCGCGCGCCGAGTTCGACGTGATCCTTCACCGGGAAATCGAACGCGCGCGGCGTGCCCCAGCGATGCTTCTCCACATTGCCGCTCTCGTCGCCGCCCTTCGGCACCGAGTCGTGCGGAATGTTCGGGATGCCGAGCGCGATGGTTTCGATCTGCGCGCGGATCTCGTCGAGGCGGATTTCGGAGGCCTTCAGTTCGTCGCCGATCCCGGCGACCTCCGCCATCAGGGCCGAGACATCCTCGCCCTTGCCTTTCGCCTGGCCGATCGCCTTCGAGCGCGTATTGCGCAGGTTCTGCAGCTCCTGCGTGCGCGCCTGGATCTGCTTGCGCTCGGCTTCGATTTTTTCGATCGCCGCTACGGGCAATTCGATCCCGCGGCTGACGCGCAGGCGTTCGGCGGTTTCGGCCAACTGGCCGCGGAGCAGGTTCGGATCGAGCATGATTTACCGGATTTTTTGAATAGTCCGGCCAGGGATGGCCGGGCTTTTGTGGAGGGACCCACAAAAAGCAGGCTGCGGCATTATCGCCGCGCCCCGCCATTCCCGGCAAACCAGCGCCTGTTACCGGCCTTTTCGCCCCAGCCACCAGGCCATCGCTGCGCCAGCCAGTCCCCAGCCGATCGCGTATTTCCCCAGCAGCCCCAAGGTGTAGTCGAGCGGGAACATGTACCAGTTCCAGTAAGGCACGCAGACGACCAGCCAGGCGAACACGCCCATCGCCACCGAAGCGAGCACCCGCCGACCGAAGCTGAGCGCGCCCAGCGACAGCAGCCAGGCGGCGAGCAGCGCCGACACGAAATCGGTTGCGAATTGCTTGCCGAGCGTCGGCCCCATGTCGGCGTTGGCCGGGTTGCCGCCCGGCTGATACACGATGAAGGCATAGCCCTGACCCGCCGCCTCGGCAGCCAAGGCCTTCTGCGCAGCCTCGTTCATCATCTTGTCCTGGGTGACGGTCGGCTGGATGTACAGGCCGCCGGCACCGCCATCCTGCTTCAAGGCCGCCAGCGTGGCCTGGTAAGGCGTGCCGTAGCGCACGCCCATGTCGCCGAGGCCCAGGACCATGTGCGACAAGGCGCCCCAGACGAAGAACACGATGCCGCCGACAAGCCCCGCGATCAGAATACGCATTGCCCTCTCCTCCCCGAGTGGTGACCGGAGGCTAGAACGCGGAGGGTCTCGACGCAAGCTTCAGCCGCGCAGGGATTCGCCGAGGCGCGCCCCGAGAAAGACCAACGTCACGCCGCCGAACAGCGAAGCGGCGAGATAGGCCAGCATCAGGTCCAAACGCGCGGCGCGTGCATGGATCAGGGCCTCGACCATCAATGCGGAAAACGTCGTCAAGCCGCCAAGCAACCCCACCATCAGGAAAGCGCGCCAGAGCAACGCGTTCGGCCCGCGCCCTTCGAGCCAAACGAGCAGGAACCCTGCAGCGAAAGCGCCGGCCAGATTGACGATCAAGGTTCCCCAGGGAAATCCATGACCCAGTTGTCGCGTTGCCCAGCCGCCGACAAGAAAGCGGCCCGCGGCGCCCAACGCGCCGCCGCCCATCACGAGCAGGAGTTGCTGCCACCACAGATTCATCGCGCTTCTCCTCGGGAATCGGGGGCGCGAATACCCGCCCCGATCGGGCTTGGGTAGGCATCATCAGCCGGAATGGCGGTTCGGGGAGGATGCCATCTCCCGTACGGCGAGTATGCCTACTCGCTACGAGTGTCGCGAGCGCGACTACGCGCCGCGCGCAGGGCATCGAGTTTTTCCTTCAGCTTCAGCTCCATGCCGCGTTCCACCGGTTGGTAATACAGCCGCGCGCCCATGGCATCGGGAAACAGCGTCTGGTCCAGGGCCACGCCGCCCTCGGCTTCGTGGTCGTAACGATAGCCCTGGCCATAGCCGAGTTCCTTCATCAGCTTCGTCGGCGCATTGCGCAGATGCATCGGCACCTCCTGGGTGCCGAACTCGCGCACGTCGCGCTTCGCTTCGCCGAAGGCCACGTAGGCCGCGTTGGACTTGGCGCAACTGGCGAGGTAGATCACCAGTTGCGCGAGCGCCAGCTCGCCCTCCGGGCTGCCGAGGCGGTCGTAGGCCTCCCAGGCTTCTATCGCCATCTGCAGCGCGCGCGGATCGGCCAGCCCGACGTCCTCGACCGCCATGCGCGTCATGCGCCGGGCGAGGTAGATCGGGTCGCAGCCGCCGTCGAGCATGCGCGCGAACCAGTACAGGGCCGCATCCGGATCGGAGCTGCGCACCGATTTGTGCAGGGCCGAGATCTGGTCGTAGAACTGCTCGCCCTGCTTGTCGAAACGGCGGGTGCGATCGGCCAATACCTGCAGCAAAGTATGGGCGGTGATTTCGCCGCCTTCGTCGCCGGCCAGTTCGCCGGCGATCTCCAGCAAGGTCAGGCCACGACGCACATCGCCGTCGGCGGCCTGGGCGATCGCTGCGAGGTTCTCGTCCGCGATGCGCAGCGCGTTCTTGCCGAGCCCGCGTTCGCTATCCGACAGCGCACGGCGCAAGGTCGCGGCGATGTCGTCGGCACTCACGGCCTCCATCACGTGCACACGGCAGCGAGAGAGCAAGGCGGAGTTGAGTTCGAACGACGGGTTCTCCGTCGTCGCGCCGACGAACAGGATCGAACCGCGTTCGATATGCGGCAGGAAAGCGTCCTGCTGCGCTTTGTTGAATCGGTGCACTTCGTCGACGAACAGCACGGTACGTCGGCCTTCGTTGAATCGCTGCTGCGCCTCGGCGAGCACCTCCCGCACGTCGGGCAGGCCTGAGAGCACGGCGGAAATGGCGTGGAACGCTGCATCGGCGTATTGCGCCAGCAACAGGGCCAGCGTGGTCTTGCCGCAACCGGGCGGCCCCCACAGCACCATCGAATGCATATGGCCGGATTCGATCGCGCGACGCAGCGCCGCGCCCGGCGCGAGCAGACGGCGCTGCCCCACCATCTCGTCGAGATTGGCCGGGCGCATGCGTTCCGCCAGCGGCTTCAGGCCCACGGGCGGCTGGAAAAGGGAATCGTTGGCGACCCGGGACTTGCGCACGGCCCTAGTCTAGCCTGCGAGGCCCGAACGCGGGCTTACGATGATTGCAGCAAGCATCAATCGCGCAACGGCACGACCTTCGCCGCCGGGCTGACCTCGCCGACGACATCCGCGCCCTTCGGCGGCGTGAAACGGAACGTGTCCTTGGCGAAACTCGGGTTACGCGCCCAGTTCGAGAACCCGATCACCGTGCGTTGTCCGAGCGAATCGCTGAACTCCATCCGCACCAGGCCCTTGGGACCGAAGCCGAGTTTCGCCTGCTGGAACGGCGCGTCTTCGGTTTTTTTCGGCGTCAACGTCAACCAGTCCAGGCCGCCCTCTTTGCCGCCTTCGCGCGCAACGAACTGACGCTCGAGTTCGGTGGGATCGATCAGCACCGTCAGCGGACTGCCCTGCTCCTCGAAACTCTGGTTGCGCACGGTGACCTGTTCTAGATCGGGATCGTAGATCCAGATGTGATCGCCATCGGCCACGATCAACTGTTTCGCCGGCGACTGCACTTCCCAACGGAACAGACGCGGCGCGGAGAGCTTCACATTGCCCTTGGTCGCATCGGTCTGGCGGCCATTGGGATCGAACACGCGCTGCTCGAAACTGGCATCCAGGCCCCGGAGATCGCGAGTGAAGGCGGCCAGCTGCTCGCGACCGCCGGCCATGACGGGGGCGGCGAGCACCAGCGAAAACAGTACAAGGGAACGAAGGGAAGTTTTCATGTGCAGGCAGGCTGGGGTTCGGGGCAAGAGTGCCGCAGGCAACATGAACGAAGCCCGGCCCTCGCGATCACGGTTCAGCGCGGAGGCGGAGGCGCCAGGACCGAACGGTCGCCGTTGTGCTCGGGCGGCGACACCACGCCGGCCGCTTCCATGGCTTCGATCAGGCGAGCGGCGCGGTTGTAGCCGATCTTCAAGCGGCGCTGGACGCCGGAGATCGAAGCGCGCCGCGTTTCGGTGACGATCTTGACCGCTTCGTCGTACAAGGGATCGCTCTCGTCGCCGCCCCCGCCGCCGGATTCCGGCAGGCCGGTCGGGCCGACGACGACGCCGTCGCCCATCGTCTGCACTTCCTCGAGAACGCCGGCGATGTAGTCGGTGCCGCCGCCGTGCTGCTTGAGATGCTCGACGACGCGGTGCACTTCCTCGTCGGAGACGAAGGCGCCGTGCACACGCTCGGGCATGGCCGTGCCGGGCGGTAGGTAGAGCATGTCGCCGTGGCCAAGCAGGGTTTCGGCGCCGGATTGGTCGAGAATCGTGCGCGAGTCGATCTTGCTCGACACCTGGAAGGCGATGCGCGTCGGGATGTTCGCCTTGATCAAACCGGTGATCACATCGACCGACGGACGCTGAGTAGCCAGGATCAGGTGGATGCCGGCGGCGCGCGCCTTCTGCGCCAGGCGCGCGATGAGCTCTTCGACCTTCTTGCCGACGATCATCATCATGTCGGCGAATTCGTCGATGAACACGACGATGTAGGGCAGTTCTTCCAGCGGTCGCGGCGCTTCGCCCAGTTCCGGGTTCGGTCGGAACAACGGATCCATCAAGGGTTGGCCGGCATCCTTGGCGTCCTTGACCTTGCGATTGAAACCGGCGAGGTTGCGCACGCCGACCGCCGACATCAGCTTGTAGCGGCGTTCCATCTCCGCCACGCACCAGCGCAGGCCATTCGCCGCTTCCTTCATGTCCGTGACGACCGGCGCGAGCAAATGCGGAATGCCCTGATAGACCGAGAGTTCGAGCATCTTCGGATCGATCATCAGCATTCGCACGTCCTTGGCGCTGGCCTTGTACAACAGGCTCAGCACCATCGCGTTCACGGCGACGGACTTGCCCGAGCCGGTCGTGCCGGCGACGAGCAGATGCGGCATGCGCGCCAGGTCGGCGACGCTGGGGCGACCGCTGATGTCCTTGCCGAGCGCGAGCGTCAGCGGGCTGGGCGACTTGTCGTATTCCTTCGAGCGCAGCAGCTCGGACAGGAAGATCATCTCGCGCTGCGTGTTCGGGATCTCCAGGCCGACGACGGACTTGCCCGGAATCACGTCGACGACGCGCACCGACTTCACCGACAGGCCGCGGGCGATGTCCTTGTCGAGCGAGCTGATCTGGCTGCCCTTCACGCCCGGCGCCGGTTCCATCTCGAAGCGGGTGATCACCGGGCCCGGATAGGCGCCGACCACCTGCACGTCGATGCGGAAATCCTTGAGCTTGAATTCGATCTGCCGCGACAGGGTTTCCAGCGTTTCTTCCGAATAGCCCTTCGGCTGCGGCTTCGGATCGTCGAGCAAGGACAGCGGCGGCAACGATTCGTCGCCGCCGACGTTGAACAGGGGAATCTGCTGCTCGCGCTGCGCACGTTCGGATTTTTCGATGACGGCCTTCGGCGGCGCCTCGATCCTGACCGGCTCGCGCTTGGCGCGTTTTTCGGTTTCGACCTTGCGCACTTCCTCGCGCTCTTCCCGCAGGGCACGGGTACGCTGCCATTCGGCCGCCTGCTGACGACCCTCGCTGAAACGGGCGATCAGCTGCAGGATCTTGCCGCCGATCCAGTCCATCAAAGCGAACCAGCTCAGACCGGTCGCCAGGGTGACCGACAGCATCAGCAACACGAACAGGAACAAGTTCCCGCCCATGCCGCCGAACATGTCGTGCATGGAGCGGCCGGCCAGCTGCCCCAGGATGCCGCCCGATTGCGCCGGTAGATCGATGGCGGGACCGCCGATCAGGTGCAGCAGGCCGGTTGCCGAGATCAGGAAACCGACGATGCCGATCAGGCGCAGCGCGGGGCCGAAGTCCACGCGCCCATCGCCATCGCTGTCCAGGCCGAACAGGGCGATCCAGGCGATGCCGCCCAGGACCAGCGGCAAGGTATAGGCGACGTAACCGAAGAACCAGAAGCCGAGATCGGCCATGTAGGCGCCGACGAGGCCGCCCATGTTGTGCAAGGCGCCGGTCACGCTGCCCGTTCGCGACCAGCCCGGATCGTCGCTCGAGTAGGTGATCAGGCTGGCTAGGAGATAGATCAACAGGGGCGCGATGGCCACCAGTGCGATTTCGCGCCACAGTTTCTGCCGGCCTTCGTCGCCGGCGGTCGCGGTTTTCTCGGAAGAACGGGCCACCGTGAGAATCTGCCTCAGCACATCAATTCAATGCGCTGTTTATACAGCAAAATGTGCAGGAAGTCGTAGGATTTCGGCGCGGCTAGCATAGATGCCCGGCGATCGTCAGCACCTTGATTCGCGACGCCTCGCCCCCCATTCTCCTTCGCTGCCTCCCCGCCCAACGCCAGTCTCCATGAGCGCCTCCAAGCATTGCCAGTTGCTGATCCTCGGTTCCGGCCCGGCCGGCTACTCCGCTGCCGTTTACGCGGCCCGCGCCAATCTCAAGCCAGTGCTCGTCACCGGCCTGCAACAGGGCGGCCAGCTGATGACGACGACCGAAGTCGACAACTGGCCCGGCGATGCGCATGGCCTGATGGGTCCGGACCTGATGACGCGCATGCAGGCGCATGCCGAACGCTTCGAAACCGAAATCATCTTCGACCATATCCACACGGCCGACCTGTCGCGCCGCCCGTTCCGCCTGAAAGGTGACAGCGGCGAGTACACCTGCGATGCGCTGATCATCGCCACCGGCGCCAGCGCCAAGTACCTCGGCATCGAATCCGAGCAGAAGTTCATGGGCCGCGGCGTGTCGGCCTGCGCCACCTGCGACGGTTTCTTCTTCCGCGAGCAGGACGTGGCGGTGATCGGCGGCGGCAATACCGCGGTCGAAGAAGCGCTGTACCTGTCCAACATCGCCCGCAAGGTCTACCTGGTGCATCGCCGCGACAAGCTGCGTGCGGAAAAGATCCTGCAGGACAAGCTCTTCGCCAAGGCGCAGGCCGGCAAGATCGAGCTGATCTGGGACCACACGGTGGACGAGGTGCTCGGCGACGACAGCGGCGTCACCGGCATGCGCATCCGTTCGATGAAGAACGACGCCACCCGCGAGATCCAGCTGCAAGGCTTCTTCGTCGCCATCGGTCATACGCCGAACACCTCGCTGTTCGAAGGTCAGCTCGACATGCGCAACGGCTACCTGACCATCCGATCCGGGCTCGAAGGCAACGCCACGGTAACATCGGTACCGGGCGTGTTCGCCGCCGGCGATGTCGCCGACCAGGTCTACCGCCAGGCCATCACATCCGCCGGTTTCGGCTGCATGGCGGCGCTCGACGCCGAGAAATTCCTGGACAAAGGCGACTAGTTCGCAACGGGCTGCCGATCGGCAAACGACGGCGGTTCATTGCGACGGGTCTGCGCTACCCTGCGTTCATGTCCCGACTGCGCCTGCACACCGGACTCGACGAGATCCCGGCCACGGCGTGGGACGCGCTGCACGACGATGCCAACCCTTTCCTGCGCCACGCCTTCCTGTCCGGCCTGGAGCGGCATGGCTGCCTGCGCGCGCATTGGGGCTGGCGACCGAGGCACGCCGCCTTGTACGACGGCGACGAGTTGATCGCAGCGGCGCCCGCCTACGAAAAGACCAATTCGCATGGCGAGTTCGTGTTCGACCACGCCTGGGCGCAGGCGTATGCGCGCGCAGGGCTCGACTACTACCCCAAGTGGCTGGCCGCCGTGCCCTATTCGCCGGTGACGGGCCCACGATTGCTGGCGCGTGACGGCGCCTCCAGGCATGCGCTCGTCGACGCCATGCGAGCGCGGAGCGAAGACGCCGGCGAGTCCTCGCTGCACGTCAACTTCCTGCCCGAGGGCGAACTCGATGCCTTCGACGATGCCTGGCTGGCCCGTGGCGACGTGCAATTCCACTGGCGTAACCCGGGAGACTGGCACGACTTCGATGATTTCCTCGCCGCGCTCGAGAGCAAGAAGCGCAAGAACATCCGCCAGGAACGCCAACGCGTTCGTCGCGCCGGCATCGCTTTTCGCTGCGTCCACGGCGATGAGGCCAGCGGAACGGACCTGGCTGCGATGCATGCGTTCTACTGCGCCACGCAACAGGCCTACGGCAACCATCCGGCCCTGACCCTGCCTTTCCTGCAGCATCTTGCCGAAACCATGCCGCGCGCACTGGTGCTGATGCTGGCCGAACGCGACGGACAGGCCATTGCCGGCGCGCTCTGCCTGCGCGGTCGCGGCGCCTTGTACGGGCGTTACTGGGGCACGACCGAGAACCACCCAGGCTTGCATTTCGAGACCTGCTACTACCAGGGCATCGACTATTGCCTGCGCGAAGGCCTGCGCGTCTTCGAACCCGGCGCCCAGGGCGAGCACAAGATCGCCCGAGGCTTCCTGCCCGTACTCACCCATAGTCGACATCACGTCGCGGATCCGCGCTTCGCCGAAGCGCTGCGTCCCTGGTGCGCGGAGGAGCGCGAGTCGGTTCTACGCTATCGTGACCTGGTCCTCGCCCACAGCCCCTACCGTGAGTCGCCTCCCGATCGCCTTGCTGGACCCTGACCCACACGCGCCGTTCCCGCCGGCGCAACGGGCCCTGCGCGAACCGGACGGCTTGCTGGCGGCAGGCGGCGACCTCAGTCCGATCCGGCTGTTGAATGCCTACCGACACGGCATCTTCCCGTGGTACTCGCAGGGTCAGCCGATCCTGTGGTGGTGCCCGGCGCAACGCAGCGTGTTCGCCAGCGACGGCGTCCGTCTCTCGTCGCGCTTTCGCCGGTCGCTGAAAAAAAGCAGGTGGACGGTCCGCGCCGATAGCGCTTTCGCCGAAGTGATCGCGGCCTGCGCGGTCGCACCGCGCCCAGGACAGGACGGCACCTGGATCACCGACGCGATGATGCGCGCCTATGTCGAGATGCATCGCCTCGGTCATGCGCACAGCATCGAAGTCTTCGATGGCGACCGGCTCGTCGGCGGTCTTTACGGCGTCGCGATCGGCAGGATGTTCTTCGGCGAGAGCATGTTCAGCGCCGAATCCGGCGGGTCGAAGATCGCGCTGGCCATGTTGGGACGGATGCTGAGCGCCTGGGGCTGGCCCTGGATCGATGCCCAGGTGGAAAACGAGCACACGCGTTCGCTGGGCAGCCTGCGCATGCCGCGTGCCGAGTTCCTGCCCCTGGTCGCGCGCCAGACCGGGCTGGCCGAGCCGGCCGGCACCTGGACCGAGCGATGGGGCGTGCAGGCCGCAGCAACGATGGCCGACTGAGGCCTGGGCGACCGTCTCGTGCCGGCCATAGCCGGCTGATTTAACTGAATTTTTGACGATATTATACTTGACGTACCCAAATTCTAGGCGCATGATTCCTCCATACCCGGAGCAAAGTCATGTCCATCCTGTCCGCCGCCCATTTCCATAACGAAGAAGCCGCCTACGCTTTCGTGGAAGCCCGGCTGTGGCCGAATGGCCCGGCCTGCCCGCACTGCGGCTCCATGGAGCGTATCGGCAAGCTGAACGGCACCAGCACCCGTATCGGTGCCCACAAGTGCTACGACTGTCGTAAGCCCTTCACCGTGAAGGTGGGGACTATCTTTGAGTCCAGCCACGTTCCGATGCGCCTGTGGCTGCAGGCTATCTTCCTGATCGCCTCCAGCAAAAAGGGCATCAGCTCCAACCAGCTTCACCGCACCCTTGGGATCACCCTGAAGTCGGCGTGGTTCCTGTCCCACCGTGTCCGCGAGGCCATGAAGGGCGGCACCTTGGAGCGTTTCGGGAAGGGCGGCGGCATCGTGGAAGTGGACGAGGCGTTCATTGGCAACGACCGCACCATCAAGCCCCATGGCGAGAAGAAGGGTCGCGGCTACCACCACAAGAACAAGGTACTGACCGTGGTGGATCGCACCACCAAACAGGCCCGCTCGCTGGTCGTGGATGATGTGAAGTCCTCCACCCTGATCCCGTTGATTCAGGCCCAGGTTGACCGCTCGGCCATCGTGATGACCGACGAGGCGACCCAATACCGCTCCCTGCATCGCAGCTTCGCCAAGCACCACTACGTCTCCCACATCGCTGGGGAGTACGTGCGCATGGACAACCCGACCATCCACACCAACACCGTGGAAGGGTTCTTCTCGGTGTTCAAGCGTGGCATGAAGGGCGTCTACCAGCATTGCGGACATAATCACCTGAACCGTTATCTCGCTGAATTCGATTTCCGTTACAACAACCGCGTCAAACTGGGCGTGGACGATACCGAGCGGGCTGAACGCCTATTGCAGGGCGTCATCGGTAAGCGCCTCACGTATCGGCGGACTAATTGAGGAAGAGCCTTGGAGGAAACGTGGCCGAAAGCAAAAAGCCAAAACCTGACGATCCCGAACAATCGAAACGCTTTGAGGAAACCGCTAAGGAACTTGGCGTGGACGAGAGCGGGAAAGCGTTTGAGAAGGCCATGAAGAAGGTTGCCAAGAAGCCGAAGCTACCAGCGAAATAGGCGCCTTACCCTTTCGACTAGCGAGGACTTGTGCTGCTGCTCGTCTCTCGCCATGGCTTCGCGCGCATCCTTCTTGAACTTTCGCCAAAACTTAGCGCTTTGCACATCTAGCGTGCCGACAACTTTCGCCATATTGGTTGCCCACTCCGGCAACGCATCATCAAGTTCCGAGACGCCATGAAACTGACTAACAATCGGGATAGCGTCTAGGCTCGGGTCGTTCCATGAACCCTTTGTTTCATGCGTTCTTCGCAGATGCCACGCCAACATGTCCGCTGCCTGTAACGGATAGTAGGACTTGTCGTCCCTGAAAATTGGTTTGTGAGCGATAGCATCCCTTGTCTGTTTAGGGAGATCCTTTTTCATGTGGTCAAACAAGAGTGTCATGTCGTCCTCAACGCCGTCTTGAGAATCAAAGATGAATTCGATCTTGGAGCCGTCATTCAATCTCCCGACCTGGGCAGCAAGTGACGAAACAAGAAGGTAGTTTAGGAGGAAGTTGGCGCTACCAAGTCCGCGAGGGGCTACAGCCTTCAGCGCGTCCCATTCAGCTCCACGGCCTACGGATACATGGAACGAATGGGGAGAGAAGTGACGAATGACCCGCTGAAGGCCGCGCAATTTTTCGTCTCTTTCTATCTCACTCCAGCCCTTGAACTCCCCGGCAAACGAGAATGCCTCCGACATCTTGAGATACTGAATGCGGCGCCCAGCTCGCAGCTCGTCATACCACGCATCAGAGAACAACGCCCAATCGAGAGCCGACGCGGTGTAGGCCGCGATGAACAGGCGCTTGTCGCCGGATATACATCCAGAGTCGTCAGCATAGGCGCGCCAGAATCCCAAGGGCTTTTCCTCGCGTATGCCTGTAGGGTATCCGCAAACGAACCCGAATATTTCTTGCGCCCCAGGTGAGCGGAGGCTTGTCCAAACCGGCCTCATTTCCCAGCGCCCTTGGTGGAGCGGTAGGATGCCGGCAGGCTATTTGGGGAGGCCAGATATGCGCGCTCTAGTCCTTGTCGGATTGCTGGCGGTTTCGGGGTGGGCGATCGCTTCACAGCCACCACCTCCAGCTCCATCGGAAACCGCTGGAAAGCCACAGCAGGACGGCGCTAAGACTGAGAGCGCCGCCACCGTATATGAGGCTAAGCCCGACCCGCTTGTTTCCGCCGTAGAAGCGATCCCATCCGCGCTGGTAAAGGAAGCATCCGAGGAGAAACGCCGAGAGGGCCGCGACTATACGGACTCGGAATGGTGGTTGGTTTACCTCACCGCCGCGTTGGCTGTGATAACCGGAGTCCTCGCCGCTTGGACTGGCATGCTCTGGAGCGCCACGAAAAAGATGGGCAAGGAAGCCAAGGACGCTGCTAATGCAGCGAAAGACGCGATGATTGCTTCCGAGCGTGCGTACGTTTTCGCTGGATCGTCCGAGAGGTTCGGCCTCAACACCATGAAGGACCATCTGCCTTTCGGCTTTTCCAACGAAGGGAGAACGCCCGCCGTTATTGTCGAAATGGTTTTCTACCCTGACATTCGGAAAGAAGCGCCCACTTCCATTTCCCTGACAAACACCAACCGACTTCCACCGGGAATAACGATCAAGTCCGGTAAGGACTACCCAGTGGCAGGCGGCCTGATCGTTCCAGAAAAGGACTTGACCGCCATCCAGAAAGGCGAGGTCAAGCTCTACATCGTCGGCAGAATCATCTACCGAGACGTATTCCAAGTGGAGCGAATAACCAGTTTCTGCTGGGAATACGACATCCACCGAGGCGGTCTCAAAATGACTGCCGAGTGCGACATGAACTTCATGTCCTAGGCCCCAAAGGGCTGCCACCAACAGGGGAAAGGCGTTCAATCACCTAACCCCCTTGGGGCGGCTTGGCCCCTTCCGGCGCTTCCCGTGGGTACGGGAAGTATAATATCGCGGAATTTTTGCGCAGGCGGGCCGGACATGGCATGATGCGCGGCTTCCGACGCCCCGGCCCCCTTGTAGACCGCATGTCCAAAGACGATTCCATCGAATTCGAAGGCACCATCCTGGAAACCCTGCCGAACACCGTGTTCCGGGTGAAACTCGAGAATGGCCATGTGATCACCGCCCACATCTCCGGGCGCATGCGCAAGAACTACATCCGCATCCTGACGGGCGACAAGGTCAAGGTCGAAATGACCCCTTACGACCTGACCAAGGGCCGCATCACCTACCGCATGAAGTAAGCGCGGCGGCATCCCAAGAAAAACGGCGACCCTCGGGTCGCCGTTTTCATTTGCGCTTTCGCATGGATCATTCGACCGTCGCCGGCAACAGCTTTTCCGGCTCGGCCTGCGACTCGACGATCAGTTCGCCGTCGCGCACGTCGACGCTCACGCGACCGCCGTTGACCAGCTTGCCGAACAACAGCTCGTCGGCCAGCGGGCGCTTGATGCGGTCCTGCAACAGGCGCGACATCGGGCGCGCGCCCATCTGCGGGTCGAAGCCTTGCTCGGCCAGCCACTGGCGCGCGGCCGGCGTGGCATTGAGCGAGACATGCTTCTCGTGCAGTTGGGTTTCGAGTTCGATCAGGAACTTGTCGACCACGCGCAGGATGTGCTCGAAGCCCAGGCCCTGGAACTGGATCACGGCATCGAGGCGGTTGCGGAACTCCGGCGTGAACGCCTTGCGGATGACTTCCATCGCGTCCGTCGAATGGTTCTGTTCCACGAAACCGATCGTACGGCGGGCCGCCTGCGCGGCGCCGGCATTGGTCGTCATCACGATCACGACGTTCTTGAAGTTCGCTTCGCGCCCGTTGGTGTCGGTCAGCACGCCACGATCCATGATCTGCAACAGGATGTTGTAGACGTCCGGATGCGCCTTTTCGATTTCGTCGAGCAGCAGCACGCAGTGCGGCGTCTTGACGATCTTCTCGGTCAACAGGCCGCCCTGGTCGAAGCCGACATAGCCCGGGGGCGCGCCGATCAGGCGACTCACCGAGTGGGCTTCCATGTACTCGGACATGTCGAAACGCACCAGCTCGATGCCGAGTTGCATGGCCAGCTGCTTGGTAACTTCGGTCTTGCCGACGCCGGTCGGACCGGCGAACAGGAAGTTGCCGATCGGCTTGTCGGGATTGCCCAAGCCCGAGCGCGCCAGCTTGATCGCCGACACCAGGGTTTCGATGGCCGGGTCCTGGCCAAAAATGACCATCTTCAGGTTGCGCTCGAGGTTCTTCAGCACATCCTTGTCGGAAGCGCTGACCTGCTTGGTCGGGATGCGCGCCATCTTGGCCACGATCAGCTCGACCTCCTCGACATCGATCACGCGCTTGCGCTCATCCTCGTTGCGCAGGCGCTGGCGGGCACCGGCCTCGTCGATGACGTCGATGGCCTTGTCCGGCAGCAGGCGGTCGTTGATGTGCTTGACCGACAGATCGACCGCTGCCTGGATGGCATCGGCGCTGTATTCGACCTCGTGATGCAGCTCGAAGCGCGGCTTCAGGCCGGTCAGGATGGCGACGGCTTCGGCGATCGAAGGCTCTACGACGTCGATTTTCTGGAAACGACGGGCCAGCGCGCGGTCCTTCTCGAACACGCCGCGGTATTCCTGGAACGTCGTCGATCCGATGCAGCGCAGCTCGCCGCTCTGCAGGACCGGCTTGATCAGGTTGGAGGCGTCCATGGTGCCGCCGGAAGCCGAGCCGGCGCCGATGATCGTATGGATCTCGTCGATGAACAGGATCGCCCGCGGCTCCTTCTTGAGCTGCGAGATCACGCCTTTCAGGCGCTTCTCGAAATCGCCGCGATACTTCGTGCCGGCGACCAGGGCGCCAAGGTCGAGCGAATAGATGATCGCGTCCTTCAGCACCTCGGGCACCTTGCCCTCGACGATGCGCCAGGCCAGGCCCTCGGCCAGGGCCGTCTTGCCCACGCCGGATTCGCCGACGTAAAGCGGGTTGTTCTTGCGGCGGCGGCAGAGCACCTGGATCGTGCGCTCGACTTCGTCCTCACGGCCGATCAGCGGGTCGATCTTGCCTTCGCGCGCCAGGTCGTTGAGGTTGCTGGCGAACTCCTGCAGCGGGTTGCCGCGCGGTTCGTCGCCGCCTTCGGCATCGGGCTTGTCTTCCTGCACCGGCTTGCTCTCGGCGCCATCGCTGATCTTGGCGATGCCGTGCGACAGATAGTTGACGACGTCGAGGCGGGTGATGTCCTGCTGCTGCAGCAGGTAGACGGCATGCGAGTCCTTCTCGCCGAAGATCGCCACCAGCACATTGGCGCCGGTGACTTCCTTCTTGCCGGAGCTCTGCACGTGATACACGGCGCGTTGCAGCACGCGCTGGAAACCGAGCGTGGGCTGGGTGTCGCGGGCGTCGCCGGCCGGCAGCACCGGCACGCTGTCGTTGATGACCTGGTGCAGGCCTTCGGCGAGCTTGCCGTTGTTGTAGCCGCAGGCCTTGAGCACAGCGACCGCCGCCGGGTTCTCCAGCAGGGCCAGAAGCAGGTGCTCGACCGTCATGAATTCGTGACGGGCTTCGCGCGCCTGCTTGTAACACTGGCCGATGGTGTACTCGAGATCCTTGCTGAACATGGGTCACTCCGGGAGGTTTCTCCCCATATGGAGGCAGCCTAGGCTTTTTCCATGGTGCATAACAGGGGATGCTGGTGCGTGCGGGAGAACTCGTTGACCTGGGTCACCTTCGATTCAGCCACATCGCGCGTAAAGACGCCGCAAACGCCCTTGCCGCGGGTGTGGACATGCAACATCACCTGGGTGGCCTTTTCGCGGTTCATCGCGAAGAACACCTGCAGCACTTCCACCACGAAATCCATCGGGGTGAAGTCGTCGTTCATCAGCAGGACCCGATACAGGGAGGGCGGCTGCACCTCGGGTTTGGCCGTCTGTACGGCCAGACCGTAGTCGTGTTCGGTTTCCGGAGTCTTTTTTCGGGCCATGCGACAAGTATAGATCGGGGCGGCGGCCTGGAAAGCCAAGGCCGCATGGACGCCGGGCCGTCCTGCCGACACAATGGCCTTTCCCCACCTGGAGGCAGGCCCATGTCACTGACGAGATCCATGCTTCTGACAGCTGTAGCGGCAGCGCTGTTCGCATCGACCTTCCCGATCGAAGCCGCCGGCGGTTCGGCCGACCCGAAGATCAAGGCCCAGCTCGACCAGAAGAAGACGCCGTACAAGATAGACGAAGACGGCGATTTCAGGATCACCGTTCGCCTGCAGAGCGGCCGTACGCAGCTCGTATGGGTGCGATCTGCGGTCGAGAGCGCCGGCACGTTTTCCGTGCGGGAGATCTGGTCCCCGGGTTATCAGGCCCCGGCGGACGATTTTTCCGCCACCATCGCCAACCTGCTGCTGACCAAGAGCGACCGACTGAAGATGGGCTCCTGGGTGAAGCAGAAGAACATGGCCATGCTGGTGGTGAAGATTCCGGCCAATGCGACCGCCGACCAGTTGGACGACGCAGTGGACTACGCCGCAGCGGCGGCCGACGAACTGGAGTCGGAATTGACCGGCAAGGACGATCTTTGAGTTATCGCGAAGGCCAGTTCTGGCAACCGGACGTCACCGTCGCCGCCTTGGTCGTGCGCGACGGTCGCCTGTTGATGGTCGAGGAGCGCGTGCGCGGAGCGCTCGTGCTCAACCAGCCGGCCGGGCATCTGGAGCCGGACGAAACCCTGATCGATGCGGCCAGGCGCGAAACGCTCGAGGAAACCGGCTGGGAGGTCGAACCCACGGCCTTCGTTGGCGCGTATCAATGGAAATCGCCCGATACCGGGCGACATTACCTGCGTATGGCCTTCGAAGCCGCGGCGCAACGGCACCATCCCGACCGCGCGCTCGACGAAGGCATCGAACGCGCGTTGTGGCTGGCGCCTGCCGAGCTGCTGGCGGCTCGCGAACGTCATCGCAGCCCCCTGGTCTGGCGCGTCGTCGAGGATTTCCTCGGCGGTCGTCGCTATCCACTGGGCGCACTCAACCATCTGCCATGAGTGCGGCCGCGCGTGTGATCGTGGGCGTCTCCGGCGGCGTGGACTCGTCGGTCGCCGCCTGCCTGCTGCAATCGCAGGGCGAATCGATCGCCGGCCTGTTCATGCAGAACTGGGACGATGATGAGACTGGCGATTGCCGCGCCGAAGACGACCGCCGCGATGCACTGGCGGTCTGCGGACGCCTGGGCATCGCCTTCCATGCGCGCAACTTCGCCCGCGAATACTGGTCGGGCGTGTTCGAACATTTCCTCGGCGAGTATCGCGCTGGCCGCACGCCGAACCCGGATGTGCTGTGCAACCGCGAAATCAAGTTCAAGACCTTCCTGGACGAAGCCCGCGGGCTCGGTGCGGAACGCATCGCGACGGGCCACTACGCCCAGGTCGCCCAACGCGAGGGGCGCTGGTGCCTGCTGCGCGGCGCCGACGGTGACAAGGACCAGAGCTATTTCCTGCACCAGCTCGGACAGGAGCAACTGGCCGCGACCCTTTTCCCGATCGGCCACCTGCCCAAGCGCGAGGTGCGCCGACTGGCGACCGAAGCCGGCCTGCCGACGGCGAAGAAGAAGGATTCCACCGGCATTTGCTTCATCGGCGAACGGGATTTCCGCCAGTTCCTGTCGCAGTACATTCCGGCGCGACGCGGCGAGATCCGCAGCGTCGAAGGCGACCGGCTGGGCGAACACGAGGGCGTTTTCTACTACACGCTCGGCCAGCGCGAAGGCCTGCACATCGGCGGCGTGAAAGGCCGCGCGGCCGCACCCTGGTTCGTCGTCGGCAAGGACGTGGCCAGCAACCTGTTGATCGTCGACCAGGGCGGCGACAGCGACTGGTTGATGTCGCGGACCCTGGACAGCGAACCGGCGCACTGGATCGCCGGTTCGCCGCCCGCGGCGCGTTTCGAATGCACGGCCAAGACACGCTACCGCCAACGCGACGAAGCCTGCGAGGTTTCGCTGCGCGACGATGGCGGCGTCAGCGTCCGCTTCGCCTCGCCGCAGCGGGCCGTGACGCCCGGCCAATCGGTCGTCTTCTACCGCGACGACGAATGCCTCGGCGGCGCCGTGATCCTGCGCACCGATGCGCGCTTCGAGTCCGAACAAAGGATGCTTGCGGCATGAAGGACCGCGTCATCGCTCTCGCCGGCCTGCTGCAGGCCATTCGCCTGGTGCAGCAGATGGCCAACAACGGGCAATCCGAAACCAGGCCCATGGCCGCCTGCATGGACAGCCTGTTCCGATTCGACGCCGATTCGGCCGAAGACATCTACGGCGGCGTCGCCGGCGTCGAGACCGGCCTGCGCCGGCTGATCGCGCAACTCGACGGCAGCGATCGCGATACGACGCAAACTCGCATCGCCATGAACCTGCTGCAGCTCGAGCGCCGGTTCATCGCCAGCCCCCAGGTCGTCGAAGCCCTGCGCCGCGATCTCGATGCCATCCAGCCCGAACGGGCGCAGTTGGGTTCGACGCATCCGACCATACTGGCGAAGCTGGGCGACCTCTACGCCAACCGCATCAGTCCGCTGGGCGCGCGCGTTCTGGTGCAGGGCAATCCGGTCTATCTTTCGCAGGCCTCGGTGGTCGGCGAGGTGCGTGCCGCCCTGCTGGCCGCGTTGCGCGCCGCCGTGCTCTGGCGCCAGGTGGGAGGCAGTTACTGGGATTTCCTCTGGTCGCGGCGAACCATGGCCGAAACGGCGCGCGAACTGCTGGGCTGAGGCTGTTCCAAGGGTCGCGGACCACCGTACGGAAGCGTGATCGACATCGCGACGCATGGCGTCCGCAAGCCCGTGGAAGCCTGCAGATGGGCGCTGTTTACGGCATAATATCGGGATTCCGGTCGAGCCTTCTCCCGGAAAGCCAGGCCTAAGCCGCAGCCACCCAACGGAGCCCTTCATGTCCGACTCCTTCGCCACTCGCGACCAACTGGTCGTCAACGGCAAGTCCCACACCATCTACAGCCTCGCCAAGCTCGGCCAGCGCTACGATCTCGCCCGCCTGCCCTTCTCGATGAAGATCCTGCTCGAGAACCTGCTGCGCTGCGAAGACGGCGTCACGGTAACGAAGGAATCGATCGAAGCCGTGGCGAACTGGGACGCGAAGAAGGAACCGGATACCGAAATCGCCTTCATGCCGGCACGCGTGGTGCTGCAGGACTTCACCGGCGTACCCTGCGTGGTCGATCTCGCGGCGATGCGCGACGCGGTCGTCAAGCTCGGCGGCAGCGCGTCGAACATCAATCCGCTGATCCCGTCCGAACTCGTCATCGACCACTCGGTGCAGGTGGACGTGTTCGGCAAGCCCAGCGCCCTGGACGAGAACGGCCAGATCGAATTCGCCCGCAACGGCGAGCGCTACAGCTTCCTGCGTTGGGGCCAGAAGGCTTTCAACAACTTCAAGGTCGTACCGCCGAACACCGGCATCGTGCACCAGGTCAACCTCGAGAACCTCGCGCGCGTGGTGATGGAACGCGAGATCGACGGCGTGAACTACGCCTTCCCGGATACCGTGTTCGGCACCGATTCGCATACAACGATGATCAACGGCATCGGCGTGCTGGGTTGGGGCGTCGGCGGTATCGAGGCCGAAGCGGCGATGCTGGGCCAGCCCAGTTCGATGCTCATCCCGCAGGTCGTCGGTTTCCGCCTGACCGGCAAGCTGCCGGAGGGCGCGACCGCGACCGACCTCGTGCTGACCGTGACGCAGATGCTGCGCAAGCACGGCGTCGTCGGCAAGTTCGTCGAGTTCTTCGGCGCCGGCCTCGAGCACCTGCCGCTGGCCGATCGCGCGACGATCGCCAACATGGCGCCGGAGTACGGCGCGACCTGCGGCATTTTCCCGATCGACGACGAAGCGCTGAACTACCTGCGCCTGTCCGGTCGCGACGCCGGCCTGATCGCGCTGGTGGAAGCCTATGCCAAGGCCCAGGGCCTGTGGCGCACCGACGCCGAAGCCGAGTACAGCGCGGTGCTGCACCTCGACATGGGCGACGTGAAGCCCTCGCTCGCCGGCCCCAAGCGCCCGCAGGACCGCGTGCTGCTGACCGACATGCAGACCAATTTCCATGTGAACCTGCAGGGCCTGACGACGAACCGCAAGCCGAAGGCGGAAACGCTGCAGCGCTTCGAGGGCGAAGGCGGCGACCAGCCGCAGGCCGAACACCTGGCTTCCAAACCGAAGTCGAAGATCCGCATCCGCGACACCGACTGCGAACTGGGCGACGGCTCGGTGGTGATCGCCGCGATCACCTCCTGCACCAATACCTCCAACCCGGCGGTGATGCTCGCTGCCGGCCTGCTGGCGCGCAATGCCGTGGCCAAGGGCCTGAAGGCGGCGCCCTGGGTGAAGACCTCGCTCGGCCCGGGTTCGCTGGTCGTCACCGACTACCTGAAGAAGGCCGACGTGCTCGACGATCTCGAGAAACTCGGTTTCTATGTCGTCGGCTACGGCTGCACGACCTGTATCGGCAATTCCGGCCCGCTGCCGGATGAAGTGTCCAAGGGCATCGCCGAAAACGATCTGGTCGTCACTTCCGTGCTGTCCGGCAATCGCAACTTCGAAGGCCGCGTGCATGCCGAGGTGAAGATGAACTACCTGGCGTCGCCGCCGCTGGTGGTCGCCTATGCCATCGCCGGCACGGTGGACATCGACCTGTCGAAGGATCCGATCGGCCAGGGCAACGATGGACAGGCCGTGTACCTGCGCGACATCTGGCCGTCGAACAAGGAAATCAGCGATTTCATCGTCCGCACCATCGGTCCGGAGATGTTCGCGAAGAACTATGCCGACGTGTTCAAGGGCGATACGCGCTGGAACCAGATCGCATCGCCGGACGGCGAGAGCTACCAGTGGGACGAGGCATCCACTTACGTGAAGAACCCGCCCTACTTCGACGGCATGTCGATGGCGATTGGTTCCATCCAGGACATCGTCGGCGCGCGTTTGCTCGGCCTGTTCGGCGATTCGATCACCACCGACCACATTTCCCCGGCCGGCAACATCAAGGCCAGCTCGCCCGCCGGCAAGTTCCTGCAGTCGCGCGGCGTGGCACCGGTGGATTTCAACTCGTACGGCTCGCGTCGCGGCAACGACGACGTCATGGTGCGCGGCACCTTCGCCAACATCCGCATCAAGAACCTGATGCTCGGCGGCGAGGAAGGCGGCAACACCATCCACTACCCGAGCAACGAGAAGCTGCCGATCTACGACGCGGCGATGCGCTACAAGGCCAACGGCGTGCCGCTGGTCGTGATCGCCGGCAAGGAATACGGCACCGGCTCCTCGCGCGACTGGGCGGCCAAGGGCACCAATCTGCTGGGCGTGAAGGCTGTGATCGCCGAGAGTTTCGAACGCATCCATCGCTCGAACCTGGTAGGCATGGGCGTGCTTCCGCTGCAGTTCCTCGACGGCCAGAACGCCGCCTCGTTCGGCCTGAAGGGCGACGAGGTGTATTCGATCACCGGCCTGAAGGATGGCACCGGCAAGATCGCCGACGTGGTCGCGACGAAGCCGGATGGTTCGGAAACCCGTTTCCAGGCCCAGGTGCTGCTGCTGACGCCGAAGGAAGTCGAGTACTTCCGCCACGGCGGCATCCTGCACTACGTCTTGCGCCAGCTCGCCAGCAAGAAAGCGGCCTGATCGCGTCAACGAAAGGCGGAAGCCCCGCTATCGGCCCGCACGGGCCGATGGCCTTCGCCGGTGCGCGACGCGATGCGTCGCAATCGCACCGACTCAGCCACCACGGCGGCATCCTGCACTACGTCTTGCGCCAGCTCGCGAGCAAGAAAGCAGTCTGATCGCGTCAACGAAACGCGGAAGCCCTGCCATCGGCCCCCACGGGGCCGATGGCCTTCGCCGGTGCGCAATTACATCGCAGGCTTCCAGCTTGCCGAGATGAGTTCCCAATCGTCGCCGTCCTGGCGCCAGGCCGTCTCCACTTCATATACCTGGGCGCGGTCGGGAACGAACCGCCCCGAACCGCCGGTCGCTGCGAGCGTGAACGAGACGCGGGCCCGGTCGCCGATCATCTTCACGTCCAGCGGTCCCATCTGGAGCCCGATCGACTGGTTGCGCAACATGATCACGGTCACATAACCACGGAATCGATCCCGGTCCATGCCCTCCGACGCAGCGAAGTCGTCGGCGATGTGATCGAACAGGGCTCCGCTGTCCCGGTCTTCGGCCGCCTTCTGCATTTCGGCGATGGTGGCGCGCAGACGCTGTTCAGGCTCGGGTTTGCTGCACCCCGACAGCAGGGGGAAGAACAGAAAAAAACCGAGCGCGAACCGCCATGCCTGCAACTTGCCAGCCTCTAGAGCCTGTGCTCCAATCCGGGACAGTATGGAGCTCGGCGCGCGGATCGCGGCGCGGCCTTCGTGCGCATTTCGGCGAGGAATCACAGGCATGAGCATCGAGCGTCCCTGGTTGGCGAGCTATCCGGCGAACGTGCCGGACGACATCAATGTAGACGAGTTTCCCTCCATCGTCTCGGTGCTCGAAACCGCCTGCGCCCGTTATGCCGACAACCCCGCCTTCACCAACCTCGGCAAGACGCTGACCTACGCCGAGATCGATCGCCTCAGCACGCAATTCGCCAACTACCTGCTGCACGAACTGAAATTGAAGAAGGGCGACCGCGTCGCCCTGATGATGCCGAACGTGTTGCAGTATCCGATCGCCATCTTCGGCGTGTTGCGGGCCGGGCTGACCGTGGTCAACACGAACCCGATGTACACCGCGCGCGAGCTTCGCCACCAGCTGGTCGATTCGGGCGCCAGCGCCATCGTCGTGCTCGAGCTGTTCGCCCATACCGTGGCGGAAGTCCTCGCCGACACCCCGATCAAGCAGGTGATCACCACCTGCGTCGGCGACATGCTCGGATTCCCCAAGGGACCGATCGTCAATTTCATGCTGCGGCACGTGAAGAAGGCGATCCCCGAGTACAAGATCCCCGGTGCGATCGGCTTCAACCAGGCCATCGCGCTCGGCGGCAAGCATCAGCTGCCGGCGATCGACTTGCGCCCGCAGGACATCGCCTTCCTGCAATACACCGGCGGCACCACCGGCGTGGCCAAGGGCGCGATGCTGACCCACCGCAACCTCGTCGCGAACATGCTGCAGGCCTCGGCGTGGATCGGCAAGAACGCGCAACCCGGCAAGGAAGTGATGATCACCGCCTTGCCGCTGTACCACATCTTCGCATTGACGGCGAACTGTCTCGTCTTCATGAACCTCGGCGGCTTGAACTACCTGATCACCAACCCGCGCGACATGGCGGGCTTCGTGAAAGAGTTGAAACAGAGCAAGTTCACCGCCATCACCGGCGTGAACACGCTGTTCAACGGCCTGCTCAACACGCCGGGCTTCGACCAGGTGGATTTCTCCAACCTCCACTTGACGCTGGGCGGCGGCATGGCCGTGCAGCGTGCGGTCGCCGAACGCTGGAAGGCCGTTACCGGCGTGACCCTGGTCGAAGCCTACGGCCTCACGGAAACATCGCCAGCCTGCTGCATGAACCCGCTCGACCTGGCCGAATACAACGGCGCGATCGGCCTGCCCATTCCCTCCACCCTGTGCTGCATCAAGGACGAGGAAGGCAACATGCTGGCGCAGGGCGAAGTCGGCGAATTGTGCGCCAAAGGCCCGCAAGTCATGGCCGGCTACTGGCAACGCCAGGAAGAAACCGACAAGGTCATCGATCGCGACGGCTGGCTGCATACCGGCGACATGGCCCGGATGGACGAAAAGGGATTCTTCACCATCGTCGACCGCAAGAAGGACATGATCCTGGTCTCGGGTTTCAACGTTTACCCCAACGAGATCGAGGATGTCCTCGCGACGATGCCCGGCATCCTGGAAGTCGCCGCGGTCGGCGTCCCGGACGAGCGCTCCGGCGAGGCGGTGAAGGTAGTCATCGTGCGCAAGGACCCGTCGCTGACGGCCGAACAGGTCAAGGCATTTTGCAAGGACAATCTGACGGGCTACAAGCAACCCCGCCTGGTGGAATTCCGCAATGAACTGCCGAAATCGAACGTCGGCAAGATCCTCAGGCGGGAATTGCGAGACGCTCCGCAACCGGTAACTTGATCGGCATCACGCTTTCCAATCCCGCCCGGGCGACCGCTGGTGGGCTTTCTGCGCGGGTGTACACTCGGCCCACCTGCCGATTTCGCGAGCAGAAACCCCCACTTGCCGGAGTATCGTCATGTCTTTGATCGAACGCGTTGTACTGGAAAACCCCGCCCCGCTCGTGCGTCACGCGACGGATTCGTATGCGACCGACTGGTGCTTCATGCATGCGGGCGCGCCACCGACCTATCATCCCTGCTTCTCGGAACGCCTTCTCAACGACCTGAAGACGCAGCAGGAAGCCATTCGACGCCGTCTCGCCGCCAACAGCGATCCGCGCGCCGGCATCCACCACCTGGTCCTCGCCTCGGACGCCGATGTCTTCAACCTCGGTGGCGACCTGTCGTTGTTCGCCAAGCATATCCGGGCCGGCCAGCGCGGCCGCCTGCTCGATTACGCCAAGCTCTGCGTCGAAGTCGCGTTCAATTTCTCGCGCTTGTACGAAGACCGCGTGCACAGCATCGCCGTGGTCCAGGGCGACGCCCTCGGCGGCGGCTTCGAAGCGGCCCTGTGCTGCAACACGATCATCGCCGAAGAAGGAACCGGCATGGGCTTCCCTGAGGTCCTGTTCGATCTGTTCCCGGGCATGGGCGCCTACACCTTCCTGACCCGTCGGGTCACGCCGATGGTCGCCGAGCGCATGATGCTGGACGCACGCGTCTATTCGGCCGAAGAACTGCTGCAGATGGGCGTGGTGGATCGCGTCGTTCCCAAGGGAGAAGGCATCCAGGCGGCGCGCGACATGATCCGCCGGCACCAGCGCATCGGCAATGCGCTGCGCTCGATGAATACGGTGCGTCAGGCCTGCCGGCCGGTCAGCCTGGAAGAACTGCTGTCGGTCACGACCGAATGGGTGGATGCCGCGATGCGCCTGAGCGACGGCGCGCTGCGCACGATGGAACGCCTGATCCGTGCGCAACAGCGTCGCGCGGGCGCGCTCTCGGTGGCCTGAAATGTTCCGATCAGCCCTTTTCCGGTCCGGGCGAACGCTCCGGACCGGCATCGGCGTCGGACTTGCCGGCACTACCGGCGCTTAACCGCGCCGCTTCCAGGCGCGTCTGTTCGGCGGCGCTGCCCAGCTGCACGGTGATGTCGCGCAGCAACACCGAAGCTTCGCGCCGCAAGGCCTCGTCGCTGGCCCGCATCACCTGGCTGCAACGATCGGCCAGCATCTGCGCTCCGAGGTTCTCCGCCACGCCTTTCAGGGCGTGGGCGATCTCGCGGAATTCCCGCCAGTCCTGCAGGGAATGCAGCCTGTTCAATTCGATCACGCACTGGTTGGCATCGGCCAGGCATTGTTCGACGAAGTCGCGCAGGAAGGTCCCGCCCAGATTCATCTCCGCCAGTTCCTGCAGCACGACCGGATTGACCATCGGCCGCACGCCTTCCATGGCGGGCTTCGCCGTGGCGACCTTCCGACCATCGAGAAGGCTGGCCACCGCCTCGAGCAGGCGCGCGACGACGACGGGTTTGGTCAGGAAAGCATGCGCTCCGGCTTCTTCGGCATCGCGCAGGGCTTGCGGCGTCGCATCGGCGCTGAAGACGATGACTGGCGTGCGCTTCATCCCGGCCTGCATGAAACGCAGTTGCTTGAGCACGTCGAGGCCGGTGACGCGCGGCATGTGCATGTCGATGATGGCGATGTCGATGCCGCCTTCGGCGATGCGGTCCAGGGCCTGCTCGCCGTCGTCCGCTTCCGAAACCCGGTGCCCGGCCCGCTCCAGCATGCGGCAAAGCACTTTCCGATTCGCCGCCTGATCGTCGGCGACCAGCACATGCACCGGCCGGACCCTGGCCTTGTGGCGAAGGAAGGGATCCTCGAACGAGAGGACCGTGCTCTGGTCGTCGGCTGCCGCGGGCGTTTGCGGCACCTGCAAGGGCAGTTCCGCCCAGAAATGGCTGCCGCCACCCGGGTTGTCCTCCAGGCCGATTTCACCGCCCAGCAGGTTGGTCAGGGTCTGCGCGATCGTCGTGCCCAGCCCGGTTCCGCCGTGCTGGCGCGCCAGCCCGGAATCGACCTGCTCGAAGGGACGGAAGATCCGTTCCTTGTCCTCGTCCGGAATGCCGATGCCGGTGTCGCGCACGGAGAACCGCAGCCGGATGCTATCGCCGCGCCGGCCCTGCGATATCACCTTCAGCGCGACCGAGCCCTGGTCGGTGAACTTGAGCGCGTTGTGCAGCAAGTTGAGCAGTATCTGCGTCAGATGCGCGCTGTCGCCGTACAAGCGGAGCGGCACGTCCTCGTCGATCTCCACGGTGAGCGCGAGGCGCTTCTCGGCCGCCTGCGGCTGCAACATCTTCTGCAGGCGGTGGACCAGATCGTGCAGGTTGAACTCGACCTGCTTGCGCTGCAGCTTGCCCGCCTCGATGGCAGAAATGTCCAGCACGTCGTCCACCAGCAGCAACAGCGTCTGAGCCGCCGCCTGGATGACTTCGGCGTATTCCTTCTGCTCCGTCGCCAGCCGCGTGCTGTGCAGCAATTCGGACATGCCGATGATGCCGTTCAACGGAGAGCGAAACTCGTGGCTCATGTTGGCCAGGAAGCGCGATTTTGCGGCGTTGGCCCGGCGCGCCTCGTCGATGGCATTGCGCAACTTCTTCAGCAACGAAGACAGGTAGAGCGGAATCGCCAGCAACCCTACCCACAGGCCCCAAGCCAGGTAGGGCTGCTCGCCCCAATAGGGCTGCGTGGTGATGACGCCCAGGAAAGCCACCGCCGAAACGACGGAAGACGCGACGAGATACTGGATGCCGTAGCGCAGGCCGTTGCCGATCGCGACCCACATCATGATGATGTACAGCGGCGCCATCGTCGCCGGCGACAGGCTCATCAGGATGGCGGGCGTGGCGTTGTCGGCGAGCATGCCGATCCATCGCCGCGCGTGCGAAGGCGCGGGCCGGGCCAGGATCAGGCCGAACAGCATCAGGCCGATCAGGCTCTCCACCAGCATCACCAGGACGGCGATGCGGATGTGCTCCGGCGGACTGGCCTCGGAACTGTGCAGGAACCAGAAATACGCGAGGATCAGCGAGGCGATGACCAGCCGGACGATAGCCTGCTCGTGTTCGCTGTCGGCGCGATTGCGGAGACGGGCCGACAGCCAGCTGGATCGGACGTTCACGCGCTCCGCCCCTGATCAGTTACCGGCAGCGCCCGGCGGCGCGAAAGTACGGCAAACCGTGATCACCTCGCTCTCCTTGGCGAAGAGGATGCGCACCAGGTCGGGGTCGAAGAGCTTCCCGGATTGCGAGCGGATCCAGTCCAACGCCGTGGACAGGCTCATGCGCTGCCGGTAGGACCGCGACGTGGTCATCGAATCGAGCACGTCGGCAATCGCCGTGATGCGGGCGGCGAGCGGTATTTCCGTGCCTTTCAGCCCGTTGGGGTAACCGCTGCCGTCCCAACGTTCGTGATGGCATCTGGCGATGTCGGCCGCCATCTGCAGGAAGGAGCTGCGGCTGTCGCCGAGGATCTCGTAGCCGAGCTGCACATGCTGCCGCACAACGTCGCGTTCCTCGTCGGTCAGCGGGCCGGGCTTGTTGAGCAAATGGTCCGGTATGCGGATGTTACCGATGTCGAGCAAGGGCGCGGCCTGTTCGATCAGCAACACTTCATCATCGTCCAGGCCATGCCCTTCGGCGATCAGGCCGGCATAGCGCGAGATGCGCTCGCCGCGGCTGCCATCGCAACCGGAACGCCAGTTGGCGGCGTTGGCGATACGCCGAAGGAGATCGCGTTCGCGATGCTCGATCTCATGCATGCCGGAAAGCAGCTGGCGCTCGAGCAGGTAGGCACGCGATTTCAGCGACTGCTGGCGTTGCCGCAGCTCGAGCAGGTTCTTGCAGCGCTGGCGCAGTTCGCGTGGGCGCACCGGCTTGACGACGAAATCGATGACGCCCGCTTCCAGCGCCGCCTGCCTGACCGGCTCGTCGCCGACGACCGTGACCAGGATGATCGGCACATCGCGCTGCGACAGCGGCCGACGAAAACGCCGGGCGAATTCGAGCCCGTCCATCTTCGGCATCCGGTAATCGAGGATCACCAGATCCGGCGGCTCTTCCTGCGACCACAGCAAGGCATGGACCGGGTCGGAGAAATCGGCCACCGTGATTTCGGGACTGATGTCGTCCACCAGGTGCCGCAGCATGGTGCGCTGCGAGGCCTGGTCGTCCACGATCAGCACACGCATGGGCTACCTCGGTTCTGCACTTCTTGGCCGAGCATACGCTCATCAGGGCCGACCTGAAAAGACTGCCGCAAGTCACTGAACGGGCGGTCTAAACCGCTGCCCCCGATGCTCGCGCGGAAGGCGTTCAAACCGCCTCTGGGCGCATGTAGGGGAACAGCAAGACATCGCGGATCGAGGCCGAGTCGGTCAGCAGCATGACCAGGCGGTCGATACCGACGCCGAGGCCGCCCGTCGGCGGCAAACCGACTTCCAGGGCGCGGATGTAGTCCGCGTCGTAATGCATGGCCTCGTCGTCCCCCCCTCCTTGGCCTCGACCTGGGCCTGGAAACGGGCCGCCTGGTCTTCGGGGTCGTTGAGCTCGGAGAAACCGTTCGCCAGCTCCTTTCCGCCGACGAACAGCTCGAAGCGGTCGGTGAGCTGCGGGTCGAGGTCGTTCGCGCGCGCCAGCGGGCTGACCTCGACCGGGTGGTCGGTGATGAAGGTCGGTTGCACCAGAGTGTGCTCCACCGTCTTCTCGAAGATCTCCAGCAACAGCTTGCCCCAACCGTAGCTCGACTTGACGTGGATCTTCAGTCGGTTGCAGTGCGCACGCATGGCCTCGAGATCGCGCAGCTCCTCGCGGCGGATCTCCGGGTTGTGCTCGAGCACCGCTTCGCTCATCGACCAGCGGCGGAACGGCGGTCCGAGATCGATGGCGTTGCCTTCCCACTGCACCTGCGCCGAACCGATGGCGAGGGCGGCGTGCCGGATCATCGCCTCGGTCATGTCCATGACTTCGTTGTACGTGGCGTAGGCTTCGTACGACTCGAGCATCGTGAACTCGGGATTGTGCCGCGTCGACACGCCCTCGTTGCGGAAATTGCGGTTGATCTCGTAGACGCGCTCCAGGCCGCCGACGGTCAGGCGCTTGAGGTAAAGCTCGGGCGCCACGCGCAGGTAGAGGTCGAGGTCGAGCGCGTTGTGATGCGTCGCGAACGGCTTGGCCGCGGCGCCGCCGGGAATGTAATGCATCATCGGCGTCTCGACTTCGAGGAAGCCGCGCGCATCCATGAAGCTGCGGATCGCCCGCACGATGCGCGAGCGATTGACGAAGACGTCGCGTGCCTCGGGGTTGACGATCAGATCGACGTAGCGCTGGCGATAACGCTGCTCCACATCGGACAGGCCGTGGTACTTGTCGGGCAGCGGGCGCAGCGATTTCGTCAGCAGGCGCAGCGTCCCCGCCTTCACCGACAACTCGCCCGTCTTGGTGCGGGTGAGCGTCCCTGCCGCGGCGACGATATCGCCGATGTCCCAGCCCTTGAACGCGTCGTAGCTTTCGCCGAGGTCGTTCGCGGTGAGGTAGAGCTGGATGCGGCCGCTCATGTCCTGGATCTGAACGAAGCTGGCCTTGCCCATCACGCGCTTGAGCAACATGCGGCCGGCGATCTGGACCTTGCGGCCCAGCGCCTCCAGCGCTTCCGCCGTCCAGCGCTCCTTGTCGGCGTATTCGGCCTGCAACTCGCCCGCATAATCGCCCCGCCTGAAATCGTTGGGGAAGGCGATGCCGTTCTCGCGCAGCGCCTTCAGCTTGGCGCGCCGTTCGGCGATCAGCTGGTTTTCGTCGGAGGGAGGCGGCGTCTGTTGGTCGGTCATGGCGTCGGCTAGGAACGAGTGAAGAGGAACGAGTGAAGAGGAACGAGTGAAGAGGAACGAGTGAAGAGGAACGAGTGAAGAGGAACGAGTGAAGAGGAACGAGTGAAGAGGAACGAGTGAAGAGGAACGAGTGAAGAGGAACGAGTGAAGAGGAACGAGTGAAGAGGAACGAGTGAAGAGGAACGAGTGAAGAGGAACGAGTGAAGAGGAACGAGTGAAGAGGAACGAGTGAAGAGCCAAGCTATCGGAGGCCTGGAGGAACTACTCGTTCCTCGTTCCTGCTTCTTACTCGTTCCTCAACTAAGCGGCATCGCTGCGTTTGGAACCCGCTTCGAGGCCGGCTTTCAGGCTGGCTTCGACGAACTCGTCGAGATCGCCGTCAAGCACCTTCTGCGTGTCGCTGCGCTCGATGCCGGTACGCAGGTCCTTGATGCGGCTCTGGTCGAGCACGTAGTTGCGGATCTGGCTTCCCCAGCCGATATCCGACTTCGTGGCTTCCAGCGCGTCCTTCTCGGCATTGCGCTTGAGCATCTCGAGCTCGTAGAGCTTGGCTTTCAGCATCTTCATCGCTCGATCGCGGTTGGCATGCTGCGAGCGCTCGGTCTGGCAGGCGACGACCACACCGCTCGGCACGTGCGTGATGCGCACCGCCGATTCGGTCTTGTTCACGTGCTGGCCGCCGGCGCCGGAGGAGCGGTACACGTCGGTCCTCAGGTCGGCCGGATTGATCTCGATGTCGATGTCGTCGTCGACTTCCGGCGACACGAACACCGACGTAAAGCTGGTGTGGCGGCGATTGTCGGAGTCGAACGGCGACTTGCGCACGAGGCGATGCACGCCGATCTCGGTCTTCAGCCAGCCGTAGGCGTAGTCGCCTTCGACACGGAAGGTCGCGGACTTGATGCCGGCGACGTCGCCGCCGCTGACTTCCATCAATTCGGCCTTCCAGCCGCGCGACTCCGCCCAGCGCAGGTACATGCGCAGCAGCATCTCGGCCCAATCCTGCGCCTCGGTGCCACCGGCGCCGGCCTGGATATCGACGAAGGCATTGGTGGAATCCATCTTGCCGGAGAACATGCGCTGGAACTCCAGCTTGCCCACGCGTGCGGCGATGGCATCGATGTCGGCAACGACGGCTTCCACGGTGCCTTCGTCGTTTTCCATCTCGGCCAGGTCGAGCAGGTCGGCAGCCTCGCCCAGGCCGTCGCTGCCGGAACGGATCTCGCCGACGATCTTGTCCAGCAAGGAACGTTCGCGGCCCAGGGCCTGGGCGCGTTCCGGTTCGTTCCAGATGGCGGGATTTTCCAGCTCGCGGCTGACTTCTTCGAGGCGTTCTACTTTCGCATCGAAGTCAAAGATACCCCCTCAGCGAATCGAGCCGACCCTTCAGGTCGGCGATCCGCTGGCGGATGAGGTTGAGTTCCATATCCGGTCGATCAGCAAAAAAGATCAGCCGCAATGATACCAGCCCGCGCCTAGGCCGGCAGCCAGTGCCGGATCAGCAGCTGCACATCGCGCCTGCCCCGGAAATCGTCCGGCTCGAGCTGATAGGCAGCGTGAAGCCGTGACGGCGGCGTTACGCCCTGCCAACCGCCGAAGTGGATCGCTGACAATGCGCCGGACCCGGATTCGGGTCGGAGGCTGAACTTCAGGTGCCGATCGCCGAGCACGCGCCATTCGAGCACGTCGAAGACGTTGTCGAAGACCGGTTCGGGAAAGGCCTGCCCCCAGGGGCCGGCCAGGCGCAGGGCGTCGGCGAGTCCGCGGTTGAAGTCGGCCGATTGCAAGGGACCGTCGCTCAGGCACTCGGCCTGAAGCTGCTCCGGCGACAAGGTCGCGGCCGCCTGCTCGACGAAGGCGCGGCGGAAATCCTGCAACTGATGCAGGCGAAGGCTCAGCCCGGCCGCCATCGCGTGTCCGCCAAAGCGCTCGATCAGTCCGGGGTGCTTCGCGTCGATCGCGGCCAGCGCATCGCGGATGTGGAACCCGGCGATCGAGCGCGCGGAGCCGCGCAGCCGGTCGCTACCCGACTCCGCCGGTGCGAACGCCACGCTGGGGCGATGCACCCGGTCCTTGATGCGGGATGCGACCAGACCCACGATGCCCGCGTGCCAGCCCGGGTCGAAGAGCACGATGCCCGCTGCGCTCCCTTCCGCCGCCTCGGGGCATTCGCGCAGCAGCGCTTCCGCATCGTCGACCATGCTCGCCTGCCGCTCGCGACGGTCGCCATTGATGCGATCCAGCGCTTCCGCATGCGCTCGCGCCGGCACCGCATCGTCGGCGAGCAGGCACTCGATCCCGAGCCGCATGTCCTCCAGGCGACCGGCCGCGTTGAGCCGAGGCGCCAGCGAGAAGCCGATATCGCTCGCGCTCAGGCGGCGCATGTCGCGTCCCGATACCTCGACCAGCGCACGAACGCCCGCCTGACATCGTCCCTCGCGGATCCTGCGCAGCCCAGCCGCAACGAGCAGGCGATTGTTGCGATCCAGCGCCACCAGATCGGCGACGGTGCCGATGGCGACGAGGTCGAGCAGTTGCGACAGATCCGGCTGCGCCTCGGCGAAAACGCCTTCCTCTCTGAGTCGACGACGCAGAGCCAGCAGCAGATAGAACACGACGCCGACGCCAGCGATGGCCTTGCTCTCGAAACCATCGCCTTCCAGATTCGGATTCACGATGGCATCGGCTTCGGGCAGCCGCGCTCCCGGCAGGTGGTGATCGGTCACGAGCACTTGCCAACCTCTCGCTTTCGCGGCTGCGACGCCAGCGTGGCAGGCGATACCGCTGTCCACCGTCAGCAACAGATCGGGCGCCAGTTCCACCAGGTCCTCGACCAGTGCGGGCGAAAGGCCATAACCGTGGATCGCGCGATTGGGAACCTGGTAGCTGATGCGTTTCGCGCCCAGCAGGCGCAAACCGCGGACGGCAACCGCCGTGCCGGTCGCTCCGTCGCAATCGAAATCGCCGACCACGACGATATGACGCTCCGACGCCATCGCCTGCAACAGCAAGGAGACCGCCGCCTCCATTCCGGCCAGTGCGTCGGGCGGGAGCAGGTCGGCGAGCCTCAGTTCGGCATCCGCCGCATTGAGCACGCCACGAGACGCATAGATCCGGCGCAGCACATCGGGAACCTGCGCCGGCCACTCTCCTGGTTCCGCGGCGGCGCGCCTGACGATGCGCGCGGCCCCCGTCATGCGCCGAGCTCGAGCATCGGGCGGCGCCAGAATCGCCAACGTTGCGCGGGCCTGAGACGCCAGCGCGCACCATCGGCGAAGTCGAGCACGATGCTGTCGTGGGTCGCGAATTTTTCCGATCGCCCGGCCAACGACAGTTCGCCCTCCACACTTCGCCAGTCGCGCTCGCGGCGAAGATCCAGCAGGCGATCTCCCTGCCCCGCTCCGTCGACGGCGATACCGGCCGCCGTCGCCAAGGCCAGCACATCGTTCTCGCTGCTCGACACGCTCGAGAGTCGGCTGCGCACTTCTTCCGGCACAACGCCAGCGCCCCAAAACCAGAGCGAATTCGCGGGCAACCGCCCGCGTGCGGCGCGCGCCGCGTTGATGGGATGGTTGTGCAACAGGATTTGCGCTTCGTTGAGCAATGCCCGCCAACGCCTGCCCTGCCCGCCTTCCGGCAGATGGCGGAACAGATCGTCTCCCAATCCCTGCTCGGGCGGACTGAAATCGGGCAAGGGCGCATCGATCGCCAGTTGCAGATACCAGCGCTCCGGCGCGCCAGCCGTCAGAGGCATGCCGGCATCGCCGAAGACCGGATGCAGGGCCTGCAACAATGCCTCCGCTTCGGCGGGGTCAAGATCGAGATTCCCCCAAGCCATCAATCTCGCCCCGTTGATGTCCGGGCGCACATGCACCGGGTCGGCACGCAACCAGCGAAATCCGCTCGCATCGCCGCAGTCGGCCTGCCGCTGCAGCGCCGCCATCGGCCAACCGTTCGGCACAGGTTGGAAATGACGCGCCAATTGCGCCTGTTCGCCAACCTCGCCATCCGGCAGGCGGTCGCCCCGGCCAAGCAGGCGGGCGATGTCCGCGTCCAAGCGCAGTCGACCGAAGCGCCGACGCTCCGGCAACAACGTGACCAGCATGCCACCGCGATCGGTAGACATCGGGATCAGCCGATGTAACGCACCGCGATGATGTCGTAGTCGCGGTTGCCGCCCGGCGCCTCGATCGTGATGCTGTCGCCTTCGTGCTTGCCGATCAGCGCGCGCGCGATCGGCGACGAGATCGAGATGCGCCCGAGCTTGATGTCGGATTCGAGGTCGCCGACGATCTGGTAGCTGACCTCGTCGCCGCTGTCGGCGTCGGCAAGATCGACCGTCGCGCCGAAGACCACGCGGCTACCCGCATTCAGCGTGGCCACATCGATCAGCTGCGCATGCGACAGCACGAACTCCAGTTCCTGGATCCGGCCTTCGATGAAACCCTGCTGCTCACGGGCAGCATGGTATTCGGCGTTTTCCTTCAGGTCGCCGTGGGCACGGGCTTCGGCGATCGCGTTGATGACGGCGGGGCGTTTGACCGACCTGAGGTTATCGAGTTCTTCGCGAAGGCGCTGGGCGCCGCTGACGGTCAATGGGGCTCTCATCCGTGGACTTCCTTGTGCAGTTCCTGCAGCGACCAGACGCGCGGGTTGTCGCGCGTCTCGATCGCGTGGATCAGCGCTCGCGCGCCGGGAACGGTGGTCGAATAGGTAATGCGATGCTGCAGTGCCTCGCGGCGGATCGAGAACGAGTCGGCGATAGCCTGCTTGCCCTCGGTGGTATTGACGATATACGAAATCTCGCCGTTCTTGATCAGGTCGACGACGTGCGGCCGGCCTTCGAGCACCTTGTTGATGCGTTCGCAGGGCAACCCCTGCTCACGTAGATAGGCCGCGGTGCCGCTGGTCGCGACCAATGAGTAACCACGATCGAGCAACAAGCGGGCGACATCGACCACGCGCGGCTTGTCCGCCTCGCGCACCGACACGAATACCTTGCCGACCGGCGGCGCCTTGATGTTGGCGGCTTCTTCGGCCCGGCCGAAGGCGTCGGCGAAAGTCCGGCCTACGCCCATGACCTCGCCGGTGGAACGCATTTCCGGCCCGAGGATCGGATCGACGTTCTGGAACTTGGCGAAGGGGAAAATGGCTTCCTTGACGGAAAAATACCCGGGCACGATCTCCCGCGTGGCGCCCTGCTGCGCCAGGCTTTGTCCGACCATGCAACGCGCGGAAATCTTCGCCAACGGGCGACCGATCGCCTTGGAAACGAAGGGCACGGTACGGGAAGCGCGCGGATTGACCTCCAGGACGAAGATGGTCTCCTCGCCGTCGTCGCCGGTCTGGATGGCGAACTGCGTGTTCATCAGGCCGATGACCTTCAGCTCGCGCGCCATGCGTGCGACCTGATCGCGCAAGCGATCCTGCACGGAAGCGCTCAGCGTATACGGCGGCAACGAGCAGGACGAGTCGCCCGAATGCACGCCGGCTTCCTCGATGTGCTCCATGATGCCGCCGATCAGTACGTTGCCCTGCTGGTCGGCGATGATATCGACGTCGACCTCGACGGCGTTGTCGAGAAATCGGTCGAGCAATACCGGCGAGTCGTTCGACACCTGCACGGCCTCGCGGATGTAACGGGACAGGTCGGCGTCGGAATAGACCACTTCCATCGCGCGCCCGCCGAGCACGTAGCTCGGGCGCACGACCAGCGGATAGCCGATTTCCCGCGCCAGCGCGAGAGCTTCGTCCGGATTGCGCGCCGTACGATTCGGCGGTTGCGTCAGGCCGAGTTTCTCCACCAGCTGCTGGAAGCGCTCGCGATCTTCCGCCCAATCGATCGAATCGGGCGAGGTGCCGATGATCGGCACGCCGTTCGCCTCGAGCGAGCGCGCCAGCTTCAGCGGCGTCTGGCCGCCGTACTGCACGATGACACCGACGGGCTTTTCCAGATCGACGATCTCGAGCACGTCTTCCAGCGTCAGCGGCTCGAAGTACAGGCGATCGGAGGTGTCGTAATCGGTCGAGACGGTTTCCGGGTTGCAGTTGACCATGATGGTCTCGTACCCGTCCTCGCGCAGCGCCAGCGCCGCGTGCACGCAGCAATAGTCGAACTCGATGCCCTGGCCGATGCGGTTGGGCCCGCCGCCGAGCACCATGATCTTCTTGCGATCGCTGGGCGCCGCTTCGCATTCGTCCTCATAAGTCGAATACATGTAGGCCGTGGTCGTGGCGAACTCCGCCGCGCAGCTGTCCACGCGCTTGTACACCGGCCTCACGCCGAAGGCACGACGCAGCGCGCGGATCGCCGATTCGTCGGTACCGGTCAGCTGGGCCAGGCGGATATCTGAGAACCCCTTGCGCTTGAGCTGGCGCAGACGCCGCTTGTCCAGTCCGGCCAGGCCGGCGGCGGCGACTTCCTTCTCGAGAGCGATCAGCTCCTCGATCTGGTCGAGGAACCACGGGTCGATGAAACTCAACGCGAACACGTCCTCGACGCTGAGGCCGGCGCGGAAGGCTTCCGCGACCTGGAACAAACGCTCCGGGCCCGGTTCCTTCAGCTCGCGGCGAATACGCGTCAGGCCGTCTTCGCCATTGCCGGCATCGCCGGTCGGGTCGAAACCGACCTTGCCGATCTCCAGGCCGCGCAAGGCCTTCTGCACCGACTCCTGGAAGGTGCGTCCCATGGCCATCACCTCGCCTACCGACTTCATCTGCGTGGTCAGGCGCGCATCGGCCGCCGGGAACTTCTCGAAGGCGAAACGCGGGATCTTGGTGACGACATAATCGATGCTGGGTTCGAACGAGGCCGGCGTGGTGCCGCCGGTGATCTCGTTGCGCAGCTCGTCCAGCGTGTAGCCGACGGCCAGCTTCGCCGCCACCTTGGCGATCGGGAAACCCGTGGCCTTGGAAGCGAGCGCGGAAGAACGCGATACGCGCGGATTCATTTCAATGACGACGACGCGACCGGTTTCGGCATTCACGCCGAATTGCACGTTGGAACCGCCGGTATCCACGCCGATCTTGCGCAGCACGGCGATGGAGGCGTCGCGCAGGCGCTGGTATTCCTTGTCGGTGAGCGTCTGCGCCGGCGCGACGGTGATCGAGTCGCCGGTATGCACGCCCATCGGATCGAGGTTCTCGATCGAGCAGACGATGATGCAGTTGTCCGCCTTGTCGCGGACGACCTCCATCTCGAATTCCTTCCAGCCCAGCACCGATTCTTCGACCAGCACTTCGCCGACCGGCGACAGTTCCAGGCCGCGGGAAACGATTTCGATCAACTCTTCGCGGTTGTAGGCGATGCCGCCGCCGCTGCCGCCGAGGGTGAAGCTGGGTCGGATGATGGTCGGATAGCCGACCTTGGTCTGGATTTCGATGGCCTGTTCGAGCGTGCGCGCGACTTCGGCTTTCGGGCATTCGAGCCCGATGTCCTTCATCGCGACGCGGAACAACTCGCGGTCCTCGGCCATGCGGATGGCTTCGCGCGAAGCGCCGATCAACTCGACGCCGTACTTGTCCAGCGTGCCGGCATCGGCCAGGTCGAGCGCGCAATTCAGCGCCGTCTGTCCGCCCATGGTCGGCAACAGGGCATCGGGTTTTTCCTTCGCGATGATGCGCTCGACCGTGACGGGGTTGATCGGCTCGATGTAGACGGCGTCGGCCATCTCCGGGTCGGTCATGATCGTCGCGGGATTCGAGTTCACCAGGATGACGCGGTAACCCTCATCGCGCAGCGCCTTGCAGGCCTGCGCGCCGGAGTAGTCGAACTCGCAGGCCTGGCCGATGACGATCGGGCCGGCGCCGATGATCAGGACGCTCTTGATGTCTGTGCGCTTGGGCATCTCAGCGGGCTCCCATCATCTGGACGAAACGATCGAACAAGGGCGAAACATCGTGCGGTCCGGGGCTCGCTTCCGGATGCCCCTGGAAGCTGAAAGCGGGCGCATCGGTCAGCGCGATGCCCTGGTTGGAGCCGTCGAACAGCGAACGATGGGTGACGCGCACGTTCGCGGGCAGCGTGGATTCGTCCACGGCGAAACCATGATTCTGCGACGTGATCATCACCCGTCCGGAATCGAGATCGATCACCGGATGGTTGGCGCCGTGATGGCCGAACTTCATCTTCAGCGTGTTCGCTCCCGCCGCCAGGCCGAGGATCTGGTGGCCCAGGCAGATGCCGAACAGCGGAATTTTCGCCGCGAGGAACTCGCGTGTCGCGGCGATGGCGTAGTCGCAGGGCGCCGGATCGCCGGGGCCGTTCGACAGGAACACGCCATCGGGCTTTTCGGCCAGCACCTGCGCCGCCGGCGTCTTCGCCGGCACCACGGTCACCTTGCAGCCGCGTTCGGCGAGCATGCGCAGGATGTTGCGCTTCACGCCGAAGTCGTAAGCGATTACGTGGAAACGCGTTTCCGCGCGCACGAATTGGTTGCGATCGAGGTCGAGCTGCCCCTCGTTCCAGACGTAACGCTCGCGCGTACAGACTTCCTTCGCCAAGTCCATGCCTTTCAGGCCGGGGAACTTGCGCGCCGCTTCGATCGCCTGGTCGACATCGATCTCGCCGGCCATCAGGGCACCGTTCTGGGCGCCGCGATCGCGCAGCAATCGCGTGAGGCGGCGCGTATCGATGTCGGCGATGGCGACGACGCCACGCGCCTTCAGCCAATCAGGCAAGGCCACCTGGCTGCGCCAGTTGCTCGGACGGCGCGGCACATCGCGCACGATCAGTCCGGACGCGAAAACTTCGCCCGCCTCGTCGTCCTGGCTCGTGCAGCCGGTGTTGCCGATGTGCGGATAGGTCAGCGTGACCAGCTGTCGGGCGTACGAGGGATCGGTAAGGATTTCCTGGTACCCGGTGATGGCGGTATTGAAGACCACTTCGCCGATGGAAAGGCCGGGCGCGCCGACGGAGATGCCCTCGAATATGGTGCCGTCTTCGAGCGCAAGGATGGCGGATTGGGTCACGGATGCTCGCCTCGGTTGGGAGAACCCCGCCCGGTTCTTCGGGCTGAGACGAACCGCGAACGAGGCGGAGGCCAGGTTCGTGCTGATTCGGGGTTCAGGCGAGCGGGAATTTTAGCCGTCCGGCCGCCAAAAAGAAACGCCCGGCCGAAGCCGGGCGTTCAGAGGAGCTTGGAACGGATGTATCAGTTGCCGAGGTTCGGACGATACAGCGTGACCTGCTCCTGCATGCGGGTCCACTGGTTGGCAGTGAAGTTCGTCATGCAGGCGTCGTTGCCGTAGTCCATGTAGTTGGTGACCGGATCCACGCCCGCCTGCGGGCAGGTGTCGGCCGGGGTGCAGTTGAAGTTCGGGGCCGCTTCGGCCGGCGTATCGGCCACGGAATCGCCCGGCTCCACGCAGCCGCCCTGGAAGGTGTGGTACAGGCCCAGGTAGTGGCCGGCTTCGTGCGTCAGCGTGTCGCCGCCGTTGTAGCCATTGGCCGAACCGCCCGGCAGGGCGCCGTTGAGCATCACGACGCCGTGCATGAAGCTGTTCTCGGCGTAGTAGTTCGGGAAGGTGGCGTAGCCCAGCAGTCCAGCGCCCAGACCGCAGGTATAGACGTTGAAGGTCTCACGCGGGTTGACGGCGAGGGCTTTCTTCATCGCGCGCTCGATCGAGGACTTGGCGCAGCCGTTGTACCAGGTGGTGTTCTTGACGACCTGCGAGCCGGCCAGCGTGAACTGGAAGCCCGAATTGGCGTAGGCCGCATTCAGCACATTGATCTGGTCGGTCAGCTGCTGCTGGGTGCCGGCACCCGCGCCGCTGTTCGTGGTGATCATGTGGAAGTAAACCGGGACGACGCGGACCGCGGCCAACGAGTTGACCTTGGAGAAATACTCCGGGCTACGACGGAAATCCTGCAGCTTGCGCTCCATCGCGTCGCGCTCGGCAACGGTGGGGTTGGCTACGCCGCAACGGACGAGGCTCTGCTTCTGGCCGGTGATGGCGTCGACGAAGCTGACCTTCGGACTGTTGACGCGGGCGTCTTCCTGACGGTCGACGGAGGCGGCCTGAGCCTGAGTGGCGAGGCCGAGAGCCAAGGCGGCGGCGAGAAGCTTCATGGATTTCATGGTTTACATCCCCAATCAGTGGTTATGCCGCGGGAGGCGGACCTCCTAACTTTAGAACAATCTCTCGAAAAACATCATTTTGCAGTGCAACATTTTTTCAGAGCGTCCGCCCGAGCTCATTCATTCATGAACATGAGTTCGGGCAGGCGCCACAGGCGAGGCGGGCGCCCGGCCAGCCGCAAGGCGGCTTCCAGGGCCCCGGCCGCGAAAATGTCCCGGTTCAGCGCCGAATGGCGGAGCTCGATGCGCTCGGCCGGACCGGCCAGGACGACCAGATGGTCGCCGACGACCTCGCCCTCGCGGATCGATTCGATTGCCGCCGCCTTTCCTGAACCGGCCTCGCTGGCCCGGGCCAGGGTCAGGGCGGTCCCCGAGGGCGCGTCGAGCTTGTGTACGTGGTGCGTTTCGATGATGCGCACGGGCCAGTCCGGCAGCGCGCCGGCCGCACGCGCGACCAAATCTTCGAGTACGGCCACGCCAAGACTGAAGTTAGAAGCCCAGATCAGGGGAATCGCCTGGGCGGACTGCGCCATCGCTTCGCGCTGGCGATCGGAAAGACCGGTCGTACCGCTGACCAGGGCGCGGCCGCGGGAGCGGCAGAGTTCCAGGATCGCATCGAAACCTTCGGGCAGACTGAAGTCGATGGCGACGTCGAAGTCTCCGCATTCGTCCAGGCGCTCGGTGGACAGCGTCGGAACGTCGGCCTCCGCGTCGGCGCCGCCGGAACGCGACACGGCCGCGACGATGCGCAAGCGCGCGTCATCGCGCGCGAGGCGCAGCAGTGCGCGGCCCATGCGGCCAGACGCGCCATGGATGAGAATGCGTAATCCGGATTTTTCCATCGCCGCAAGCTAGCAGCGGCATGGCGGCGAAGCAATGCGAGCGCAGGTCAGGCGCACGGCCGGACGACGCCGTCAAGACGTCATCCGGTCCCAGAAGGCCTTCACGCCATCGAGGAAGCCGGTGGAGCGTGGCGAATGTTTCGCGGCGTTCTCACCCTGGAAGGTGGCTTCGAAATCGCGCAGCAGTTCGCGCTGCTTCGACGTCAGGTTGACGGGCGTTTCCACCACGACGCGGCAGAGCAGGTCGCCGGGCGCATGGCTGCGCACCGACTTGACGCCCTTGCCGCGCAAACGGAAGAGCTTGCCCGTCTGCGTTTCCAGCGGGACCTTGATCAGGGCTTCGCCATCGAGCGTCGGAACGACGAGATCCGCGCCGAGCGCCGCCTGCGAAAAACGGATCGGCACTTCGCAATAGAGGTCGTCGCCATCGCGCTGGAATATCTTGTGCTCGCGCACGTTCACTTCGACGAACAGGTCGCCGGCCGGCGCGCCAGCGGGGCCGGCCTCGCCCTCGCCTTGCAGGCGGATGCGATCGCCATTGTCCACGCCAGCGGGAATCTTCACCGACAGCGTCTTCTCGTCGCGGACGCGCCCGTTGCCATGACAGGGCTTGCAGGGCTTGGCTATCGTCTGGCCGCGACCGCCGCAGTTCGGACAAGGCTGCTGCACGGAGAAAATGCCGCGCTGCATGCGCACCTGGCCGCGACCAGCGCAGGTCTTGCACATCTCGACCTTGCCGTCTTCCGAACCTGAGCCGCTGCATGGCTTACAGGCGACGAGCGTCGGCACTTCGATCTGCTTGTCGACGCCGAACACGGCCTCTTCGAGATCCAGCTCCATCACGAAACGCAGGTCGGCGCCGCGACGCGGGCCGCGTTGCTGCCGCCCGCCGCCGAAGATGTCGCCGAAGATGTCGCCGAAGATATCGCTGACATCGGCGAATCCCGGGCCGGGACCGCCGCCGCCCATGCCGTGTTCGAACGCGGCATGGCCCTGCTGGTCGTACAGGCGCCGCTTGGGCGCGTCGCTGAGCACTTCGTAGGCCTCCTTGGCCTCCTTGAACTTGTGCTCGGCGTCCTTGTCGCCTTCGTTGCGATCAGGATGGTATTTCATCGCCAAGCGGCGATACGCCTTCTTGAGTTCGTCCTCGTCGGCGTTGCGGGCAACGCCCAGGACTTCGTAGTAGTCGCGCTTGCTCATGCCTTGCTTTTCCCCTTCCCCCGCCGGGGGAAGGCCGGGATGGGGGTGCGAATCTTGAACCAGGATTCGTCACGCGATGCGAGAACGAACCCTCGCCCCTGCCCCTCTCCCGTCGGGAGAGGGGTTGGAACGGCTTACTTTTGCTCGTCCTTGACCTCGGTGAACTCGGCGTCCACCACATCATCGGACTTGGCCGAACCGGACGGCGCGTCCTGCGAGCCGCCGCCTTGTTCGCCGGCCGAGGCCGCCGCGTACAGCGACTGCGCCGCCTGCTGCAAGGCATTCGTCTTGGCTTCGATCTGGGCCTTGTCGTCGCCCTTCATCGCCGTTTCGAGATCGGACAGCAGGCTTTCGACATTGGCCAGCTGTTCGCCAGGCACCTTGGCGCCGTGTTCCTTGATCGCCGTGCGGGTCGCATGGATCAGACCGTCGGCCTGGTTGCGCGCGGTGACGAGGTCGTGGAATTTCTTGTCTTCCTCGCGATTGGCCTCGGCGTCGCGAACCATGCGCTGGATCTCTTCCTCGGACAGGCCAGAACCGGCCTTGATCTCGATGCGCTGCTCCTTGCCGGTCTTCTTATCCTTGGCGGTGACGTGCAGGATGCCGTTGGCGTCGATGTCGAAGGACACCTCGACCTGCGGCATGCCGCGCGGCGCCGGCTCGATGCCGGCCAGGTCGAACTTGGCCAGCGACTTGTTGTACATGGCCTGAGCGCGCTCGCCCTGCAACACATGCACGGTCACGGCGGTCTGGTTGTCGGCGGCCGTCGAATAGGTTTGCGAGGCCTTGGTCGGGATCGTGGTGTTCTTCTCGATGATCTTGTTGAACTCGCCGCCCAGCACTTCGATGCCGAGGCTCAGCGGGGTCACGTCGAGCAGCAGCACGTCCTTGACCGAACCGGCCAGCACGCCGCCCTGGATCGCGGCGCCGATGGCGACGGCCTCGTCCGGGTTGACGTCCTTGCGCGGCTCCTTGCCGAAGAAATCGGTCACCGCCTGCTGCACCTTCGGCATGCGGGTCTGGCCGCCGACGAGGATGACTTCGCTGATGTCGCCGGCCTGCAGGCCGGCATCGTTCAAGGCGATGCGGCAGGGTTCGATCGACTTCTTGATCAGGTCTTCGACGAGCGCCTCGAGCTTGGCGCGGGTGAGCTTGACGTTCAGGTGCTTCGGACCGGAAGCGTCGGCCGTCACGTACGGCAGGTTCACTTCGGTCTGCTGCGAGGAGCTGAGCTCGATCTTGGCGCGCTCGGCGGCGTCCTTCAGACGCTGCAGAGCGAGCGGATCCTTGCGTAGGTCTATGCCCTGCTCCTTCTGGAATTCCTCGACCAGGAAGTCGATGACGCGCTTGTCGAAGTCTTCGCCGCCGAGGAACGTGTTTCCGTTGGTGGCCAGCACTTCGAACTGCTTCTCGCCGTCGATGTTGGCGATCTCGATGATCGACACGTCGAAGGTGCCGCCGCCGAGGTCGTACACGGCGATCTTGCGATCCTTCGTGTCGCCCTTGTCGAGGCCATAGGCCAATGCGGCCGCGGTCGGCTCGTTGATGATGCGCTTGACCTCGAGACCGGCGATGCGACCGGCGTCCTTGGTGGCCTGGCGCTGGCTGTCGTTGAAGTAGGCCGGCACGGTGATGACCGCTTCGGTGACCGGCTCGCCCAGGTAGGCTTCGGCGGTCTTCTTCATCTTCTCGAGGACCTTGGCGGAGATTTCCTGCGCGGCCATCTTGCGGCCTTCGCTGGTCTGCACCCAGGCGTCGCCGTTGTCGTGCGCGACGATGCCGTAGGGAACGAGGTCGAGGTCCTTCTTCACTTCGGCGTCGGTGAACTTGCGGCCGATCAGGCGCTTCACTGCGTAGAAGGTATTTTTCGGATTGGTGACGGCCTGGCGCTTGGCCGAGGCGCCGACGATGGTTTCGCCGTCCTTGGTGAAGGCGACGATGGAGGGCGTGGTGCGATCGCCTTCCGAATTTTCGATGACCTTGGCGGTGCCGCCTTCCATGATGGCCACGCAGCTGTTGGTGGTGCCGAGGTCGATGCCGATGATCTTGCCCATGTTGCTGACTCCCTGAAATTGTCCGGCCTTGCGGCCCAAGTACTGAATGTTTCGTATGTGCGGCCGGCTCGCGGCCTTTCAAGTCAATCGCTGCTGGCGACGACGACCAACGCGGGGCGCAGCAGGCGATCGTTCAGCACGTAACCCTTCTGGAATACCTGCAGCACGCTGCCCGGTGCGGCCTTGCCCGCCGGCGCCTGGCTCACGGCCTGGTGGTATTCGGGATTGAAGGTTTCGCCGACCGGGTCGAGCATGCGCATGCCGTTGTCGTTCGCGACTTTCAAAAGCTGCTTCAACGTGAGGTCGAGGCCGTCCTTCAACGGGCCGGTCGCGCCCGCGGCGGCGGCGATGCCGGCATCGAGGCTGTCGAATACGGGCAGCAACTGGGACAGCAATCGTTCGTTTGCGAACAGGCGGGCCTGATCCACGTCGCGCACGAGGCGCTTGCGCTGGTTGTCGAGCTCGGCGCGCTCGCGCAGGCTCTCCTCGCGCACGGCCACGATGGTGGCGCGCAACTGATCGAGTTCGGCGGCGAGGGTCTCGTTCTCGGACACAGCCTGATCGAGGGACGCGGTCGCGTCCTGCGGGTTCTGCTCGGTATGCATGGAAATCCTGCGAAACGGTGGGTCGGTCCACCCCTCTCCCCGGGGTGCAGGGCCTCAATGGGGCCACCTGGAAGCGTTTCAAGCCCTATTGGACCGCCTGGCGGGACAAAGCCGGGGGATTCAGGGTCCCGGGGGGCCGGGGTTCAGCGCGGCGCCCAGCAGCTCGGCCGTGGCCTGGACCATCGGGATGACGCGGTCGTAGGCCATGCGCGTGGGACCGATGACGCCGAGTACGCCGAGGATCTGCCCCTGCGACTGGTAAGGCGCCGTAACCACGGCGCAGCCGCCCAGGGGCGCGAATCCGCTTTCCTCGCCGATGAATACGCGGACGCCCGGCGCCCGGGTGCAACGTTCGAGCAAGGCCAGGATCTCGCGCTTGCGGGCGAAAGCCTCGAACAGTTCCCGCAGCCGCTCCATGTCGGCCAGGTCCTGCACGCCCATCAGGCGCGTCTGGCCGCTGAGCAGCATGTCGTCGCTGCCGGGCTCCAGCGTCTGCTCCGAAATTTCCACCGCCGCGGACAGCACACGCTCCATTTCGCTGCGGGTGTCGCGCAATTCGCGCAACAGATTCGCCCGGATCTCGGCGAGCGGCCGTCCCGCGCAATGCGTATTGAGGTAGTTGGCCGTCTGTTCCAGTTCTGCCGGGCTGTAGCTGCGGCGCGTGGTGATGATGCGGTTCTGGACCTCGTTGTCCGGGAAAACCAGCACCACAAGTACCTGATTCCCGTCCAGCGGCACGAACTCGATCATCCTGAACGCGAATGCCGCCCGCTGCGGTACGGTGACGACGCCGACGAACTGGCTCATCGCCGACAGTAGTTCGCTCGCGCTCGACAACAGGGCCTGCGGGCCGGCGCCGGACGGCATGTTGTTGCGCAGGCGCAGGATTTCCTTGTCCGGCAAGGGTTGCATCTGCAGCAGCGAATCGACGAACACGCGGTAACCCTGCGCGGTCGGCACCCGTCCGGCCGAGGTATGCGGCGCCGCCACCAGGCCGACCTCCTCCAGGTCGGCCATGATGTTGCGGATCGTGGCCGGGCTCACGTCCAGCCCCGACTGTCGGGCCAACGTGCGGCTGCCGACCGGCTCGCCATCGCGGATGTGCTGGGCGATGAGCGCGCGCAGGAGATTGCGTGCCCGGGGGTCGAGATTCGGATTCATGCACCATAGCTTAGGGCCGAGCGGCGGCATCGCAAGCCTCGTACGGCGATTTCGCAAACCGGAACCGATTTCCACTGAACGAAAGTCGGACGGTTTCAGGCAGAATTGCGCCCCATGCTCACGCACCTCACGATCAAGGACTTCGCCGTCGTCAGCGCGGTCGAACTGACGCTGGACAAGGGCCTGACCGTGGTTTCCGGCGAGACCGGCGCGGGCAAGTCCCTGATGGTGGATGCCCTGCTCTGGCTTACCGGCGCCCGCGCCGATGCCGGCGTGGTGCGACATGGCGCCGATCGCGCCGAGCTTTGCGCCGAATTCGGCCTGCACGATGCGCCCGAAGCGGCCGCTTGGCTGAGCGAGAACGAACTCGACGAGGACGGCCACTGCCAGCTGCGACGAGTCATCCGCGCCGACGGCGGTTCGCGCGCCTGGATCAACGGCCGTCCGGCCACCCTGGCGCAGGTCTCGACCCTGGGCGCCATGCTTGTCGAAATCCACGGGCAGCACGAGCACCAGGCCCTGCTGGAAAGACCGCAGCAGCTGGCCATCCTGGACGCCTTCGGCGATCACGCCGCCGAACTCGAGCACGTACGCTCGCTGGCTTCGCAGTGGTCCGGCATCGAACGCCAATTGCAGGAGCTTTCGCGCACAGGCGACGTCGGCGACCGCGTCGATTGGCTGGAGCATCAGCTGAAGGAACTTTCGCACGAGTCGCTCGACCCGGCCGGCATCGAGGACTTGCTGCAGGCGCATCGCCGACAAGCCAACGCTTCCGGCCTGTTGACCGCCTACGACGATGCGCTGGCGCGCCTGGCGGGGGACGAAGGACTGCCCCTGACGAAGGGCCTGCGCCAGGTGAGCCACGAACTCGGCCGGCATGTCGACGACGAGCCGCGTCTGGCCGAGGCGCTGTCGATGCTCGAGTCGGCTGGAATACAGTTGAACGAAGTCGTGCATGCGATCGAACGCCTGCGCGACGGAATCGATCTCGATCCGGGCGCGTTCCAGTCGCTCGAACAACGCTTGGCGCGACTGCACGACCTGTCGCGCAAGCATCGCGTGGCGCTACCGGAGCTCGATGCGCGCCGCGGTTCGCTGCAGACCGAACTGGAGCAGCTGCGCGGCGCCGACGAGCGTTGCTCGGGCCTGCGGACCGAACGCGAGCAGGTCGCCGCGCACTGGCGGGAAGCGGCGGCGCGGCTACGGGAACGACGCATCGTGGCGGCCGAACGCTTGGGAGGCGCGGTGACGAATCTGATGGGCGAACTCGGCATGCCGGGCGGGCGTTTCGCCGTCGCGCTCGTCGCCAACGACCTGCCATCGCCCCATGCCCTGGGCGGCGAGCGTTGCGAATTCCAGGTTTCGGCGAACGCGGGGCAACCGCCGAGGCCACTGCGCAAGGTCGCGTCTGGCGGCGAACTGGCGCGCATCTCGCTCGCCATCGAGGTCGCGGCGTTGGGCATGGACAGCGTGCCGACGATGATCTTCGACGAGGTCGACAGCGGCATCGGCGGCGCGGTGGCGGAGACCGTCGGCCGCAAGCTGCGCACGCTCGGGGGCAACCGCCAGGTGCTTTGCGTGACCCATCTGCCCCAGGTCGCCGCGCAGGGCCACCGCCACTTGCGCGTCAGCAAGTCGGTCAAGGGCGAGACCACGCACAGCGCAGTGCAGGTCCTCGACGACCAGGGGCGGATCGAGGAGCTGGCCCGCATGCTGGGCGGGCGCGACGTCGGCGAGGCGTCGCGCGCCAACGCCAGGCAGATGCTGGTGCAGGCGCAGGACTAGATCGGCTTATTTCTTTTTCTTGGGCCGCACGTAGAGCACCAGGCTGTGCTCTTCGATGACGAAACCGTGCTTGTCGGCGATCTGCTTTTGCAGGGCTTCGATTTCCGGGCTGGTGAACTCGATGACGTTCCCGCTTTCCATGTCGACCATGTGGTCGTGGTGCTGGCCGCGATCGAGCTCGTAGACGGCGTGCCCGCCTTCGAAGTTGTGCTTGAGCACCAGGCCCGCTGCCTCGAACTGGGTGAGCACGCGATAGACGGTGGCCAGGCCGATGTCGTCGCCGTTGTCCAGCAGGCGCCGATAGATATCCTCGGCCGTCAAATGCCGCTCGCCCGAGTTCTCGAGCAGTTCGAGGATCCGGATGCGGGGGTGGGTGACCTTCAGGCCGACCTTGCGCAGGTCCTGGGATTCCATGAATTTCGCGCTCCCTTGCAACTTGTCCGGCCGACGGCGGTCGGAGCTTGGTGTATTATCGCCCGGCTACCCACTCTTGACCATGCACCCAATGCGCAAGGTTTTCCTGCTGACTCTCGCCGTGGCCCTGACGGCCGGCTGCAATGTCATCTACCGCCAGCCCGTGTACCAGGGCGTGCTGATCGAACAGAAGAACGTCGAGCAGCTGAAGGAGGGCATGACGCGCCAGCAGGTGCTGTCCCTGCTCGGCTCGCCGTCGGTCGCCGATCCGTTCCACCAGTCCCGCTGGGACTATGTGGCAACCGAGCGCTACAAGCGCAACCCCACCGAGGTCAAATCCATGTCGGTGTGGTTCGAGAACGACGCGCTGAGCAAGTGGGAAGGCGAGTATTTCCCCGAGCACAACGAAGCGCTTCGCGAGCAAGCCCGGAAGTTCGGCAACCTGCCGAGGCAGAAGGACAAGGACAAGCGCCGCTGATATCCGGATCTAGCGGCGCGGCCCGGTCGCTGCACGCGATCGCCGCGCCTGTTTCGGATCGGCCTGCAACGGGCGCAGGATCTCGATGCGGTCGCCATCGCGCAAGGCATCCGTCGGCGTCACGGGCCGTCCGAACACGGCCAGCAACCCACGATCGATGACGGCCCCCGGGACGCGTTGTCCGAGCTCAGCCGCCAGCAACGCATGCTCGACGACGGCCCCCGCCGGAAGCTCCAACGTCCAGGACCAGGCGCGCTCCGGTACCGCGTAGACGACATCCACCCGGATCGTTTCACCGGTCCGCTCAGTCGTCACTGCGGTCGGCCTCGCGACAGAAGTCGTCGACCAGGCGATCCGCCAGCCCCTGAAAACCCAAGGCCAGCGCCGACCCCACCAATTTGCCCGCGACCTCGAAGTCGAGGCTGAGACTGACCTTGCAGGCGTCTTCGGCCAGGGTATGGAAAACCCATTCGCCGGCCAGTTTCCTGAAAGGGCCTTCTTCCAGGCTGAGCGCGATCCTGTTCGGTGGCGACAAGGCGTTTCGCGTGGTGAATGCCGCACGCAGCCCGGCGATGCGCAACTCCAGCCGGGCGAGCATGTGTTCGTCCGACTGCTCGATCACTTGCGCACCCTCGCACCAGGCGAAACGCCGCGGATAGGCCGCCACGTCGTTCACCAGCCCGTACATCCGGGCAGCGGAATGCCTCACCAGCGCGTGTCGATGGATACTCGTCATGGGTCCCGTTCCGCGGGTTTTCCCCGTCCCGACCGCGCATGGGCGACAATGGGCGCAAGGAAGGAACATGTCCAAGAAGAAAGAAGACAAGAATAGCGCAGCGACCGGCAAGACGATCGCCTTGAACAAGAGCGCGCGGCACGAGTACCACCTCGAGTCCCGTTACGAAGCCGGCATCGCCCTGCAGGGCTGGGAGCTCAAGGCCATCCGCGCCGGCCGCATGAACATGGGCGACGCCTACGCGCTGGTGAAGGAAGGCGAGCTCTTCCTGTTCGGCGCGCAGATCACCCCACTGATCCAGGCATCCACCCACGTCGTCGCGGACGATCGGCGTACGCGCAAGCTGCTGATGCATCGGCACGAGATCGACAAGCTCGTCGGCAAGGTCGAGCGCGACGGCTACGCGCTGATCCCGACCGCGTGCTACTGGAGCCGTAACAAGGTCAAGCTCGAACTCGCGCTGGCCAAGGGCAAGCAGGCGCACGACAAGCGACAGGCCAGCAAGGATCGCGACTGGCAGCGCGAGCAGCAGCGCGTGATGCGCCGGCACAACAAGGACGCCTAGTTCTTCGGCATTCGCCGAAGAACTACCCACGATTCGCCAAGCGAATCGCGGGCCCCTGGCTCATCTCTTCCGATCCCCCACGCCTTCGGCGCGCCGCCTTATCAGGGGGCTGGGGCAATGGAGAGGTGCGTTGACTGGAACTTGCGCGACCAACGCCGGCTGAAGAGGCCGGTGACGAGACTTGTGACCTCCGATCCCAGTCCCCATAATTGTCGCGTCGGTTGCTTCACGATTTCCGTTTACCGGGGGTGTCCTGGCTTCGACGGGGGTTGCAAAGTCGACTGGCGCATGCCGAGGGGGCAGCTTTCCTCGTTAATCCAGCGGCAAAAACTCAGACGCCAACGACGACGTCTACGCTCTCGCCGCTTAAGGCGTAAGCCCCGAACCCACTTGTGCCTGTGCTCGTGGATGTAGGGTCATTATCACGGGATGGTTTCCGGCGGCGACCCGTCAACCGGAGACGAGATAAAGCGGGTATGTCCGACGGTGTGCTTCGCACGTTGTGTTGCCGGCGGCCGAGAACGAACAACGGGCTAAGCATGTAGTGCCGGAGATGGCGCGCTTTCGGACGGGGGTTCAACTCCCCCCACCTCCACCATACGAGGGTCTTCGGACCCAAGTGCGAAAAACCCCGCTCAGGCGGGGTTTTTTGTTGTCCGGATCGTGCAATTCGCGCGGCAGCCGTTGCATGTCTGCGCGCGTTTGCCGGTGGCGGAATGCCAGCGTATAAGTGGGCTGCGCAACGGGGATTCGCCATAGGGGGTGGCTCCCGATGATCAGGTTCGTCGAGCACGACTTGCCCGAAGGCTGGAAGACGCTCGTCATGGCAGGCGACGAGACGCTGGGCCAGATTCGACTGATGCCTTCGTACGACTACGCGTTCTTCCCTAGCGCCAGCGGCAGCCCCGATCCCGAGTTCTCCAATCCGGATCTCGCGGAACTGAAACGCACCATCGGAGAGGCTTATCGCACTGCGGCGTACGAGAGCAATCCGCGGACGACGGGCGCCCTGATCGCGGCTTTGCACAAGAAGCCGAACAGCTGAGCCCGGGCGGTTCGGAGCCGTCCGCCAAGGGCAAGCCTGTCAATCGACGTAGATCGTCTTGATGTTCATGAACTCGTGGATGCCGTGTTCGGCGAGCTCGCGGCCGAATCCGGACGATTTCGTGCCGCCGAACGGCAGGCGCACGTCGCTGCGTACCAACGCGTTGACGAAGCAAGCGCCGGCCCGCAATCGCCTGGCAACACCTTCGCCGCGCGCCTTGTCGCGCGTCCAGACGCTCGCACCCAGGCCGAAGACGGTGTCGTTGGCAACACGGACCGCCTCGGCTTCGTCCTTCACCCGGATCACACTGGCGACCGGACCGAACAATTCCTCGTCATAAGCCGGCATGCCGGGCGCCACGCGATCGAGGATGGACGCCGGGTAATGCGAGGCGCCCTGCCCCGGAGCGCAGCCCAGCAAGGGCTTCGCACCCGCCTCGATGCTGCGCTGCACCTGGGCGTGCAGTTCTTCGCGCAGGTCGGCGCGCACCATCGGCGCTAGGTTCGTGCCGTCCGCATTCGGGTCGCCGATCTGCAACTCCGATGCCGCCTCGACGAAACGCCGGACGAATTCATCGGCGATGCCTGCAGTCACGATGAAACGCTTGGCGGCGATGCAGGTCTGGCCGGCATTGGCGAAGCGAGAGCTGATCGCCACCGGGACGGTCTTGTCGAGATCGGCATCATCCAGCACGACGAAGGGATCGCTACCGCCGAGCTCCATGACGCACTTCTTCAGGTGCTGCCCGGCCGTGGACGCTACCGAGCGCCCGGCCCGCTCGCTGCCGGTCAACGTCACCGCATGCACGCGCGGATCGGCGATCACCTTGGCGGCCATGTCGTTGCCGATGTGCAGCACGCCGAAAACGCCCTCCGGCACGCCCGCGAGCACCAGCATCTCGGCGATCGCGTCGGCGCACCGCGGCACATTGGTCGCGTGCTTGAGCAGTGCGACATTGCCGGCCATCAGGGCCGGCGCCAGGAAGCGGAAGACCTGCCAGACGGGGAAATTCCACGGCATCACCGCGAATACGCAGCCGAGCGGTTCGTACGAGACATAGCTGCGCGTCGCCTCGGTCGGAATGGCCTGGTCGCGCAGGTAGTCGCCGGCATGCGCCGCGTAGTAATCGCAGGCCGCGGCGGATTTTTCGATCTCCGCCAGGGCCTCGCGGCGAAGCTTGCCCATCTCCGCCGTCATGATCGCCGCGATACGCTCGCGATGCTGCCGCATCGCCGCCGCGATACGACGGACGAATACAGCCCGCTCGTCCAGAGACAACGCCGACCAGGCCGGGAATGCGGCATGGGCATGGGCCAGTGCGGACTCGACGGATTCGGCGCCCTGATAGTCGTAGCGGTACTCGACCTCGCCGCTCCAGGGGTTGATCACTTCCACGCTCATCGCGCTCTCATCCCTGCTGCAACGCCAGTTGCATGTCGCGCTGTCGCTTCTTGTCTTCGCGCTGCATCCACCACCAGCCGGTCACCGCCACGAGGGAGACGACCACAACCATGATGGTCGCAAGCGCATTGATCTCCGGATTCAGTCCCCGCCGCACCGACGAGAACACCATGATCGGCAACGTGGTGGAACCCGGTCCGGACACGAAACTGGCGATGACCACATCGTCCAGCGACAGCGTGAAGGCCAGCAACCAGCCTGATACCAGCGCCGGCGAAATGATCGGCAACGTGATCAGGAAGAAGACCTTCAGGCGATTCGCGCCGAGATCCATGGCGGCCTCTTCCAGCGACTTGTCCAGTTCGGCCATGCGCGACGAGATGACCACGGTCACGAAGGCCAGGGTGAAGGTCACGTGCGCGATCCAGATGGACAGCACGCCCTTGGGCTCCATGCCGACCAGGTCGCCGACCGATACGAACAGCAGCAGCATGGACAGGCCGAGTATGACCTCGGGCATGACCAAAGGCGCGGTGATCAGCGCGCCGAACATGGTCTTGGTCGGAAACCGATGCATGCGCGTCATGACCAGGGCCGCCATGGTGCCGAGCGCCACCGCGCCGGTGGAGGTCCAGAAAGCGACCTTCAGGCTGAGCCAGGCCGCGCGAAGCATCTGCTCGTTCTCGAACAGTTCGCCGTACCACTTAAAGGAAAAGCCGGACCAGACCGTCGCCAGCTTGCTCTCGTTGAACGAGTACACCATCAGGATGAGGATGGGCACGTAGAGGAAGGCGAACCCGAAGCCGAGCACGAGCCAGCTCGCCCAGTGGCGGCGGAACCCGCTCATGCCAACCTCCCTTCCATCTCGCGTTGTTGCACGCGGTTGAAGATCAGGATGGGAACCAGTAGCAGGAGCAGCATCGTGATCGCCACCGCGGAGGCGCGCGGCCAGTCGGTCGCGGCGGTGAAATCGTTGACCAGCTGCCGGCCGATCATCAGCGTGTCGGGACCGCCGAGCATCTCCGGAATGACGTACTCGCCCACCGCCGGGATCATGACCAGCATGCAGCCGGCAATGATGCCGGCTTTCGACAGCGGCAGCGTGATGCGCAGGAAAGCCTGCCAGGGCTTGGCGCCGAGATCGTACGCGGCTTCGAGCAGCCGCGAATCGTGCTTCATCAGGTTGGTGTACAGCGGCAGGATCATGAACGGCAGGTAGCAGTAGACGATGCCGATGTACGCCGCAGTGGGCGTGTACAGGATCTTCAGCGGTTCGTCGATGATGCCGATCTTGATCAGCAGGTTGTTGACCAGCCCGTTGTTTTTGAGGATGCCGACCCAGGCGTAGACGCGGATCAGGAAGGACGTCCACGACGGAAGCACGACCAGCATCAGGGCGATGTTGCGGGTGGCGGGCGACAGTCGCGTGATCGCATACGCCATCGGGTAGGCGATCAGGAGGCAAAGCAGGGTCGAGACGGCGGCGATCCACAAGGAGCTGCCATAGGCCTGCACGTACAGCGAATCGGTGACCAGCGCGACGTAGTGGCTCAGGTTGAGCTTCATCGTCACCGCGCTCTCGACGTATTCGAGGATCGGCGTGTACGGCGGCGACCGACCCTGATCGCGCATGGAGAAGGAAATGCGCAGGACGATCAGGAACGGAATCGCGAAAAACACCAGCATCCACACGTAGGGCACCGAAATCACGCCCCAACGCGGACCGGGGAGCAGCTTCCTGAGCGCCTTCATGTTCATGAGGTCAGCACCACGCCGGCGTTGTCGCCCCAGGACACCCAGACCTCGTCGCCCCAGGTCATGCCTTCGCTGGCCCAGCGTTGCTGGTTGGCGAAGTTCGACATGAAACGAAATCCGCTGGCGAGGCGCACGTGGAAGACAGAGTGGCTACCGAAATACGCGATGTCCTCGATCTTGCCGCGCGCCTTGTTGTACTGCTGCGCCGGCTCGTCCTTGCTGATGATCACCTTCTCCGGGCGCACGCCGAAGGCGACTTCCTGGCCCTCGAAGCCGGAGATGCCATGGCCGACGTAAATGGCTTTTTCCAGCGAAGGCGAGACGATGGTGACGTAATCCGCGTGATCCTGGTCGATACGACCTTCGAGCATGTTCACAGAACCGATGAACTCGGCGGCGAAACGGCTGGTGGGCGATTCGTAGATTTCGTCCGGTGTGCCGACCTGGCGGATGCGACCGGTTTCCATCAATGCGATGCGCGTGGCCATCGTCATCGCTTCTTCCTGGTCGTGCGTCACCATCACGCAGGTCACGCCGGACGTCTCGATGATGTTGACCAGTTCGAGCTGCATCTGGTTACGCAGCTTCTTGTCCAACGCACCCATCGGCTCGTCGAGCAGCAGCAGTTTCGGCCCCTTCGCCAGCGAACGGGCCAGCGCCACGCGTTGCTGCTGGCCGCCCGACAACTGGTGCGGCTTGCGCCGTGCCAGCTTGGTCAGCTGGGTCAGGCTCAGCATTTCGGCGACGCGGTCGGCGATCTGGGCCTTGGCCATGCCACCCTGTTTAAGGCCGAACGCGACGTTCTGTTCGACCGTCATGTGCGGGAACAACGCGTACGACTGGAACATCATGTTGATCGGTCGCTCGTACGGCGGCAGATCGTTCATGATCTGGCCGTCGAGGAAGATCTTGCCCGAGGTCGGTTTTTCGAAACCGCCCAGGCATCGCAGCAGGGTGGACTTGCCGCAGCCGGAACCGCCAAGCAAGGCGAAGATTTCGCCTTTTCGTATGGTCAGGTTGGTGTCGTCGACGGCGACGAAACTGTCGAACTCCTTGCGCACGTCGACGATTCGCAGGTAATCCGAATCCTTCGCCGGGTCTTTCGCCGCAAGCGCCTGTTCCGCAACTGCCATGGCCAATCCTCGCCCAGATTCCGGTTCGCGCAGGGCCGGTGCGGCCGCCGCGGTAGACACGGGGCGGACGAACCGTCCGCCCCGCGATCGCACTACTTGCCCGTCTTGAGTTCCGTCCAGATCCGGGTGTACTGCTCGTTCACCGCCGGCGGAATGATCGCGAAGGTGAAGAGTTTCGCCTCGACTTCCGGCGGCGGATAGATGGTCGGATCGCCGGTCACTTCCTTGTTCATCAATTCCTTCGCTTTCGGGATGGCGTTCGGATAGTTGATGAAGTTGGAGTTGTTGGCCATTACCTGCGGATCGAGCAGGTAGTTGATGTAGGCATACGCCTCGTCCGGATGTTTGGCGTCCTTCGGGATCGCCAGCATGTCGAACCACTGTGGCGCGCCTTCCTTCGGGATCGAATAGGCGATCTTGACGCCGTTGCCGGATTCCTCGGCGCGATCGCGGGCGATGATCACGTCGCCGGACCAGCCGACCACCAGGCAGGTGTCGCCATTGGCGAGCCCGTCGATGTACTGCGAGGAATGGAAGTTGGTGATGTAGGGACGAATCTTCTTCAGCAGGACGGCGGCCTTGTCGATCACGGCCGGATCGGTGCTGTTCGGGTCCTCGCCCAGGTAGTTCAGCGTGATCGGGATGAGCTCGCTCGGCGTATCGAGGAAGGTCACGCCGCAATCCTTGAGCTTGGCGATGTTCTCGGGCTTGAACACCAGGTCCAGGCTCTGGGTGACCTCGGTATTGCCGAAGGCCTTCATCACCTTGTCGACGTTGTAGCCGATGCCGGTCGTGCCCCACATATAGGGGATCGCGTACTTGTTGCCGGGGTCCTGGCTTTCCAGGCGCTGCATCAGCACCGGATCGAGGTTGGCGTAGTTCGGTATTTTGCCCTTGTCCAGCGGCAGGAAGACGCCGGCCTGGATCTGCCGGCCGAGGAAGTTCATCGTCGGCACGACCACGTCGTAACCGCTGGAGCCGGCGAGCAGCTTGGTCTCGAGCGTCTCGTTGGAATCGAAGACGTCGTAGGTGACCTTGATGCCGGTCGCCTTCTCGAAGTTGTCGTTGGTGTCCTCGGCGATGTAGTCGGACCAGTTGTAGACGTTGACGATCCTGTCGCCGCCGCCCTTCTTGCCGTCCCCGGCCTTGCCGTCGCCTCCGTCCTTGCCTCCGCAGGCAGCCAGCAGGCTGGCGGCGATCATTGTTCCCAGGATTCGCAGCTTCATCGCTTCCTCCACATGGCCCGATGGGCGTCTTGTTTGGTTGTACGCGACGATCCAACGCCGCGTTTTCCTTCCCCTGCCTTTCCCTACCTGCCCAACGCCGCTGCGGTTTCGTTCAGCGACTTCCAGGCCTTCTCGAACAGTTCATCCACCTGTTCCCTGCTCAGGACCAGGGGCGGCGACAGCAACATCGAATCATTGGTGGCGCGAAGGATCAGGCCGTTCCGCAGGGCGATGTCCCGGCAGATTACACCCACCTTGCCGCGTTCGTCGAAGAAACGCCGCTCCGGCTTGGCCGGCACGAGTTCCAGGGCGCCGACCATGCCGGCGATGCGCGCCTCGCCCACGAGCGCATGTTCGCCCAGTTCCTTCCAGCGCTGCGCCAGATAGTGCCCGATGTCGTCGCGACACCGATCGACGATGCGTTCTTCCTCGAGGATGCGAATGTTCTCCAGCGCCACCGCCGTGCACACCGGATGCCCGGAGTACGTATAGCCGTGCGCCAACTCGCCGCCGCGTTCGGCCAGCACCTTCGCCACGCGATCGTTGAACATCACCGCACCCAGCGGGATGTAGCCGGACGTGATGCCCTTGGCGAGGGTCATGATGTCCGGCTGGAAACCGAAGTACTGCGAAGCGAACCATTCGCCGGTGCGGCCGAAACCGCAGATGACCTCGTCCGCCACCAGCAATACGTCGTACTTCCGGCAGATCTTCTCGATTTCCTGCCAGTAGTTCTTCGGCGGGATGTATACGCCGATGGCGCCCATGATCGGCTCGCCGATGAAGGCCGCCACGCGATCGGGACCGAGTTCGAGGATCTTGTCCTCCAACCGCTTGGCGCAAACCCGACCGTATTCCTCTTCGCCCATGTCGCCGCCATCGGCGAACCAGAACGGCGGATCGATGTGATGGATGTCGGGAATCGGCAACCCGCCCTGCTTGTGCATGCCCTTCATGCCGCCGAGGCTGGCGCCGGCCATGGTCGAGCCGTGATAACCGTTGTTGCGACCGATGAAGATGTTCTTCTGCGGGCGGTCCTGCACGGCCCAGAAATGCCGGACCATGCGCAGGATGGTGTCGTTGGCCTCGGAGCCCGAATTGGAGAAGAAAGCGTGGTTCAGATCTCCGGGCGTCAGCTCGGCCAACTTGCCGGCCAAGCGGATCGTCGGCTCGGTCGTGCACATGAAGAAGCTGTTGTAGTAGGCAAGCTGCTCCATCTGCCGGGCGGCGACCGCCCCCAGCTCCTTGCGACCGTAACCGATGTTGACGCACCAGAGCCCGGCGAACGCGTCCAGCAGTTTGTTGCCTTCGGCGTCCCAGACATAGCAACCCTCGCCGCGCGTCAGGATGCGCGTGCCGCGCTTGGCCAACGCGGCGTTGTCGTTGAACGGGTGCAGGTGGTGGGCGGCGTCGAGCTGTTGCAGTTCGCGGGTCTGACTCTGGTCCATGGTTTCTCCGGGTAAGGGTCCGCGCGCCAACTTCAGACGTTGAGCAGCAGGAATTCGCGTTCCCACGAGCTGATGACGCGGAAATAGGTCTGGTATTCCTTCTGCTTGACCGCGATGAAAGCCTCGACGAAGCGCGTGCCGAGCAACTCGCGCAACGGCCGGCAGGCGGCGAGCAACTGCAACGACTCTTCCAGCGAGCGCGGTAGCTCGTAACCGGCTTCGGCGGCGCTTCCCGAGAACGGTTCGGTGGGTGTCAGCTTTTCGCGGATGCCGAGATAGCCGCAGGCCAGCGTCGCCGCCATCGCCAGGTAGGGGTTGGCGTCGGAACCGGCGAAGCGGCTTTCGACGCGCGTGTTGTCCAGCGAATCGACCGGCACACGGAAACCGCAGGTTCGGTTGTCGTACCCCCACTGCACGTTCTTCGGCGACACCTCGCCGAACGCGAGTCGACGATACGAGTTCACGTTGGGCGCGAAGATCGACATCGCCATCGGCACGTACTTCTGCAGGCCGGCGAGATAGTGCTGGAACAGCTTGCTGTGCTCGCCGTCCTTGCGGCCGGCGAAGAGGTTCTTCTTGCCGCTCTCGTCCACCATACTCTGGTGGATATGCATCGAGCTGCCCGGCTCGTTCTCCATCGGCTTGGCCAGGAAGGTGGCGTAGACGCCATGGCGCAGCGCCGCTTCGCGCATCGTGCGCTTGAACAGGAAAACCTGGTCGGCGCGCGACATGGGGTCGTCGTGGATGAAGTTGACCTCAAGCTGCGCCGCGCCGGATTCGTGCACCAGGGTGTCGACGTCGAGCTCCATCGCATCGCAGTAGTCGTACATCAGGTCGAGGATCGGGTCGAACTCGTTCACCGCATCGATCGAGTAGCTCTGCCGCGCCGTCTCCGGGCGACCGGAACGGCCCGCCGGCGGCTGCAGCGGAAAATCCGGGTCGGTGTTCTTCTGCACCAGGAAGAACTCGAGCTCGGGCGCGACGATCGGTCGCATGCCGAGTTCTTCGTACAAGGCCAGCACGCGCCTGAGCACGTTGCGCGGCGCCAGGTCGTGCGGTTTGCCGTCGCGAGTGAAGCAGTCGTGGATCACCTGCGCGGTGGAATCGGCCGCCCAGGGCACCATGCGCACGGTCTCCGGCGCCGGGCGAAGATACATGTCCGAATCGGTGGGCTGCACCAGTTCGTAATATTCGTCGGGATAGTCGCCGGTCACCGTCGTGACGAAGATGCCTTCGGGCAGTCGCGTACCGTAGTCGTGCGAGAATTTCGCCGCGGGAATGATCTTGCCGCGCGCATTGCCGGTGAAATCCGGCACCAGGCATTCGACCTCGGTGATGCGGCGCTCTTTCAGCCAGCGCAACAGCTTGTTTTCGCCCGGCGCCGGTTGCGCGGCGTTCTTTTTCCTAGCCATGGATCTCCGTCTCCTGTTGCTGGCGCTGGGCGGCGCGGGCGCGGCAGGCAGCGGCGAAGGCCTGGAAGATGCCGAGATAGAAGCGGTTCTCCCGAACCTTCCACTCCGGATGCCATTGCACCGCAAGCAGGAACGAACGATCCGAGTCCAGCGCCACGGCCTCGACCAGCCCATCGGGCGCCGTGGCCTCGATGCGCAGGCTGCGGCCGAGCGTGCGTATGCCCTGCCCATGCAACGAATTCACGTCCGCCTGTTCGCTGCCGGCGATCCGGGCCAGCAGGCCGCCGGGCGTCAGTCTTACCGGGTGCGCGATGCCGTACTGCTCGTCGAGCGGCGCGTCGAGGTCTTCGCGATGATCGTCGTAACCGTCCACTTCATGCACCTTCTGGTGCAAGGTTCCGCCCAACGCGACGTTGACTTCCTGGAGGCCGCGACAGACCGCGAGCACCGGCACGCGCATCTCGATGGCGAGCGGAACCAGCGGCAAGGTCGTGGCATCGCGCGCCGGATCGTGCAGGTTGCCGGCATAACTCGGTTCGATGCCGTAATGGTGCGGCTCGATATTGCTGTAAGCGCCGGTCAGCAGCAGGCCATCGAGGCGCGACAACATGTCGCGCAGGTCCAACGATGGCGTCAATGAGGGAATGAGCACGGGCACCGCGCCGGCGCCGTCCACGACCGCGCGTATGTATTTCTCGCCCACCACTTGGAAGGGGTGGTGCCCGATCTGCTTGCGGTCGGAGGGCAATCCGACAAGCGGGGCTGAGGGCATGCGCGACTCGGCGTCTGGGGGTCCTGAGACGTTACCCCGGCCGTTTTATTTTATCAACATGAAGCGATGCGCATGCCTGCAAAATCTTCTGCTGCCCTGCAGCAAACGGCCGAAAACAGCGTGCTGCCAAGCAGAGCCCAGGCACACCGCCATCACCGCTGTTGAAGATTCTTTACAATCCAGGCGATCTGCTAGACTCGCGCCAGCTCTTACGGATGCTTGGCCATGAAGTCCAATCTTCTGCCGGACGACGACGCTGCCGAACTGCAGCAGATCGCCGGCTGCGAAATGATCGACCTGCTGCTGCCGGACATGAATGGCCTGCTGCGCGGCAAGCGCATCACCCGCGATGCGCTGGAAAAGGTCTACGCCAACGGCGTCTGCCTGCCGATGTCGCTGATCGCGACCGACATCACCGGCAACACGGTCGAAGAGACCGGGCTCGGCTACGACATCGGCGACGAGGACCGCATCTGCCGGCCGGTGCCGGGCACTTTGAAAATCGTCCCCTGGCAGTCGCGTCCCATGGCCCAGGTGCTGTTGTCGATGGAAGACGGCAAGGGCGGCATGTTCGCGGCCAACCCGCGAGAGGTCCTGCGCCGGGTCGTCGAACGATTCGCCGAGAAGGGCCTGACGCCGGTGGTCGCGGTGGAACTGGAGTTCTACCTGCTCGATGCCCAACTCGATACCAGCGGGCACCCGCTGACATCGATCAACCCCTCCACCGGCGAGCGCAACAAGACCACGCAGGTCTATTACATGGAAGACCTGAACGATTATCAGGCTTTCACCGACGCCGTCACCGAGGCCTGCCGCGCCCAGCACATCCCGGCCGATACGGCCGTGGCGGAATACGCGCCGGGCCAGTTCGAGATCAACCTCAAGCACCGCAAGGACGCTCTGCTCGCTTGCGACGACGCGATTCTCCTCAAGCGCGCCATCAAGGCCATCGCGAGCGACCAGGGTCTGCTGGCCAGCTTCATGGCCAAGCCCTTCGTCGATCAGGCCGGCAGCGGCATGCATGTGCACGTCAGTGTGCTGGACAAGGACGGCAACAACCTCTTCGCGTGTACGCCGGAACGGCCCAACGATGCGCTGCGCCATGCCGTCGCGGGACTACAGGCCGCGTCGACGGACTGCATGCTGGTGTTCGCGCCGCATGCCAACAGCTATCGGCGCTTCGTCCTGAACGCCTTCGTTCCCCTGAACGATTGCTGGGGATTCAACAACCGCACCGTCGCGATGCGCATCCCGCACAGCGACGAGGCCAACACCCGCATCGAACATCGCATCGCCGGCGCCGACGCCAACCCCTATCTGGTCACCGCCGCGGTTCTGGCCGGCATCCTGCAAGGCCTCGAGACCAAGGCCGATCCGGGACCGCCGGTGGTCGGCAATGCCTACGAACAGACCGAAACGCGCGAACTGTTCTGGCGCGATACGATCCGCGACTTCATGGCCAGCGATTTCGTCGCCAAGAATTTCGGCAGCGACTTCCGCCATATCTACGGCCAGCAGAAGCTGAAGGAAATGCGCAGCTTCTACCGCGAAGTGACCACACTCGAGATCGACTGGTACCTGCGCCAGGTCTGAGCCTGCGCGGCGCCGTTCACCGCATGAGCCAGACTCCGAACACGGCCCGCACCTACTACGAAGCATCGACCGACGCCCTGCCGGCGCTGCCCGCGTTGCAGGGTGGGCTGCATGTCGATGTCTGCATTCTCGGCGCCGGCTTGACAGGCCTGTCTGCTGCGATCGAACTCGCTCGCGCGGGCATGAAGGTCGTGGTGCTCGAGTCCGCGCGCGTCGGCAGCGGCGCCTCCGGGCGTAGCGGCGGCCAGGCGATTTTCGGCTTCGGTTGCGACCAGTCGAAGATCTCTTCGATGATCGGCCACGAGGATTCGCGGCGCCTTTTCGACTGGTCGCTCGAAGGCATGAGCCTGATCCATGCGCGTTGTCGCGAGTTCGGCATCGACTGCGACTGGCGCGATGGCCACACCCACGTGCCTATCAAGCCGCGCCAGGTCGAGGAACTGAAAGCCTGGCAGGCCGATCTGGCCGAGAACTACGGCTACCGGACGCAATGGTGGGACCGCGATACGCTGCGCGCGCAACTGGCCAGCGAACGCTACCTCGGCGCGTTGTACGACCCGGCCAGCGGTCACCTGCATCCCTTGAAGTACACGCTGGGACTGGCGCGGGCGGCGCAGTCGCTGGGGGTCCGCATTTTCGAAGCATCGAAGGTCACGAAACTGCAGCGCGGGGCCAAGCCCGTCTTGCGAACAGAACAGGGCCATGTGCAATGCGAATTCGCCGTACTCGCCGGCAATGCCTACGTGCATGGCATCGCTCCCGAGCTCGACAGTCGCATCATGCCGGTCGGTACCTATATCGGCGCGACAGAACCGCTGGGCGAGGCGCGTGCGCGGCAGCTGATCGCCAACGGCATGGCAGTCGCCGACGTGAACTGGGCACTGGACTACTTCCGCCTGAGCCGCGACCACCGACTGCTCTTCGGCGGGCGCGCAAGCTACTCCACCCTGCCGCCACCGAACCTGCGCAGCACGATGACGCGACGCATGACGCGGGTGTTCCCGCAACTGGCCGGGCTGCGCTTCGAGTACGTCTGGGGCGGCTATGTCGACATCAGCCTGAACCGGGCGCCGCATTGGGGGCGCCTCGGCAACAACATCTACTTCGCCCAAGGATTCTCAGGACATGGCGTCGCGGCGACGGGCCTGGCCGGAAGGGTCATCGCCGAAGCGATCCGCGGTCAATCCGCGCGCCTCGACGCGTTCGCGCGCATTCCGCACCTGCCTTTCCCTGGCGGTCGGCTGCTGCGCACGCCGATGCTGGTCGCGGCCATGGCCTGGTACAAGCTGCGCGATGCGATGTGGTGAACCGTTCTCCTAGCCCGACTTGATGGCCCAGGCCTGCTTCAGCAGGCCTTGCACCATCGCGGCCGGCGCCTGCGCGAGTCGGACGCTGACGCCCACCGCCTTCTGCCCCCAGTGAAGCTTTTCCAGCACTTGCGGATGCAATGCCAGCGCCTGTTCGCGCGCTTCCTCCGGCAGGAAGATGTTCATCGTCGCGCCATCGGGCATCAAGGTGGCGAATATCCGGCCCTTTACCCGGAACGAAGCCGCCTTGAAATGCGGAGACTCCTCGACACCGATGAGCGCGAGCGCCGCCTGCCTGGCGCCAGCGGCGTCCATTCAGATCGCACGGCCGTCGTAGTGCTGCACCGGCACGGCGTCGAGCTCGACATCTTCCAGGCAACGGATGTTCACCGCCGCGATGCGGTTGCCCTTCGGATCGGTACCCTCGCCGAAGACGTGGATGCCGCAGGCCTGGCAGAACCGGTGCTGGATGACATGCTTGTTGAAGGTGTAGGTCGCGACATCGGATTCCGGCGTGCGCAGCCGCAACTGGTCGCGCCCGACGAACCACAGCAGCGAACCGCGGCGCTGGCACATGGAACAGTTGCAGGCCATCGCGCCAGCGATCTCGCCTTCCACATCGAAGGCGATCTTGCCGCAGTGGCAACTTCCCTGGTACTTCATGCCTTATGCTCCGCGCTGCCCGGGATATCACCGAAGCATAACTCCCGAAACGCCGCAGGAACAACGCCGTGAGCCGAGCCAGATGATGCCGATTCCGCTGCGAATCCAGCTCGCCACGCTGGCGGCGATGATCGCCTTCGCAGCCAATTCGTTGTTGTGCCGGCTGGCACTGCGCGAGACGCCGATCGATCCCGCCAGCTTCACCGGCATCCGACTCGCGGCAGGGGCCCTTGCCCTTTGGCTGCTGATGCGCCCCTGGCGGCGGCCCGCTATCGGTGGCTCGTGGCGCACGGCTTTCGCCCTGTTCGCCTATGCCGCCGCCTTCTCCTACGCGTATCGCCACCTGTCCGCGGGCACGGGCGCCCTGCTGTTGTTCGGTGCCGTGCAGCTGACGATGTTCGCCGGCGCATGGCGAGGCGGCGAACGGATTTCGCGCGCGCAAGCGACAGGCGTGATGGTCGCGTTCATCGGCCTGCTGGCGCTGGTACTTCCGGGAATCGACGCGCCGCCGGTGTCCGGCGCACTGCTGATGACGCTCGCCGGCATCGCCTGGGGCATGTATTCGCTTTGGGGACGCGGCGTTCCGGATCCCATGTCGGCGACCGCAGGCAATTTCCTGCGCTGCTTGCCGATCGTCGTCGTCCTGTGCGCGGCGACCGCCTCGTCGGCGAACTACGATGCCACCGGAGCGACGTACGCGATCGTGTCGGGCGCGATCGCATCCGGCGTTGGCTACGCGATCTGGTACACGGCGTTACGTGGCTTGTCGGCGAGCCAAGCGGCTTCGGTCCAGCTGAGCGTGCCGGTGATTGCCGCGATCGGCGGCGTCGCCCTACTCGGAGAAACGCCGAGCTGGCGCCTGGCGCTCGCCGGCCTTGCCGTGTTGGGCGGAATCGCGCTCGCCTTGCGGCGATCAGCGCCTGCCTGACGCGCGTCCTGCCACCTTCTCCATCGTCCAGACATCGTTGCTGTAGATGAAGCGAATCTGGCCGTTCTCGGTGATCGAGTACTTCCCGCCAGTCATCCAGAGCTTGCCGTCGAATACCCAGGCGGCCGCCCCGCCGCGCGGCGTCCACGGCGCCGCTTCTTCCCGCCAATGGATGCCGTCGCGCGTAACCAGGGACGCGCGCCCGAAGCGTCCGTCGCGGTTGGCGCCGACCAGCCAGAGCTGGCCGTCGAACACGACGGGCGTCCCGCCGGAATGCTGCGGCAGCCCCTCGCCCGCCTTGCGCCAGGCGATGCCGTCGACCGATGTCCATATCTGATGTTGCGAGCGGGGATCGATCACCTTGTCGCCATCGATGACGCCGCCGCCGATCAACCACAGGCGCCCGCGAAACGCCACCAGCATCGAACCCGATCGAGGCGGCCACTCGGCCTTCTCGGCGACGCGACGCCAGTGCACGCCATCGGGCGAACTCCAGACATCATTGTGGTAGCGCTTGCCGTCGTAGCCGCCCGTCAACCAGAACTTTCCGCCGAAAAAAGCCAAGCCATAGAAAATGCGCGGCGGCAGGTTCGATCGCTCGGACAAGACTTCCCAGCGTCGGAGATCCTTGCTACGCCGGATGGTCGGGCGGAAGCGCATGTCGAGATAGTTGCCCTCGTTCATGCCGAAGGCATAGACCGCATCGCCCGAAAAAGCGTACTGCGATTCGTATACGTTGCGACGGGCGGAAGGCAACGCCTCCTTGCGCCATTGCCTGCCATCGGTGGAGCTCCAGGTTCCTTCGGCATGCAAGGCCCACATTCGCCCGCGAGCGACATGGACCGGATAGTTGTAAGCCTCCGGAAAGGTGGCCTTCGGCGTCACCTGTTTCCAGCGATAGGAAGCCTCTGCCGCTGCGGCACGACCGCCGGCCTGTCCGACGGGCGACGAAGCGAAGGCCGCTGTCGTCCAGGCGATGAGAACGACAAGCGCGATCGATCTGCCGAAACGCGGCCCCTTCCCTTCTGGATACGAGCTGGAGTTTCCAGGCATGCCATCTCCTTTCATCGCCATTGCCTACCCGTCATTGTTCACGCAGTCAGGCTTCCTCGCCGACCCGAACGTGCTGGTTGATCTGCACGCGCGAATGCTCGCCATGCACTGCCCGATCCAGTCGGGAACTCCTGTCGTACGGTAGGACTGATAGACGAGGGTTTACATGCACGACGACGGCCGGATTCCTCAGGCAGTCTCCCATGATTCGATGCAACCAAAAAAGAAAAGCCCCGCGAACGGGGCCTTTCCTGAACAGCGAAGCGGTGGGGATCAATCGCCCATCTGCTTCTGCAGATGCTCCCAACGCTCCTGCGCATCGAGCGTGCGTTCGGCGGTCAGGCGCGCCGACAGGCGCTCCAGGCCGATTTCTTCGCCGGTATCGACGCAGTAGCCATAGCTGCCGTCTTCGACGCGCTTGAGCGTGCTGTCGATCTTGTTGATCAACTTGCGGTAGCGGTCGCGCGTACGCAATTCGAGCGAATTCTCCGTTTCGCGGGTCGCGCGCTCGGCTTCGTCGCCGACATCGCGCACCTCTTCCTTGAGGTTCTCGATCGTCTGCTTGGATTCCTCGATCAGGTCCTGCTTCCAGTTCAGCAGGCGCTGGCGGAAGTACTCGAGCTGGAACGGATTCATGTACTCCTCTTTCGAGCTGGGCTTGTAGCCCGCCGGAAGAGTGACGCGAACGCGCGAGGGACCCGGCTTGACGCGCTCGGTGCGCGGCTTGCTCGGCTTGATGTAACCCGCCCTCGCGCCGGGATCGCGCGGCTTCGCGGGAACGGCAGGCGCAGGCACGGGTTTGGCTACCGTTTCCTTCGCAGGCGCGGCCTTCGGCGCCGGAGCCGGCTTGGCAGGAGCAGGCGCAGCCGCCTTGACGACCGGCTTCACGACGGGCGCCGCCTTGACCGGTACGGGCTTGGCGGGCGCCGCCTTGGCAGGCGCGGGCTTCGCGGCGACCGGCTTCGCGACGGGCTTGGCTGCCGCCTTCTTGACCGGCGCCTTGGGCGCCGGCTTCTTGGCGACAGGCTTGGAAACTTTCTTGGCAGGCTTGGCCGCGGGCTTCTTGGCGGGGGCCTTCTTGGCGGGTTTCGCGGCCGGTTTGGCCTTCACGGGCTTCTTGGCGGCCTTGGGGGCGGGCTTGGCAGCTTTCTTGACCGGCTTGGCGGCCTTCTTGACGGGTTTCTTGGTGGCCACTTCGAGAATTTCCTCTCTTTCCTTGAGGCGCAAAGGCGGCGTGTTATAGCCTAGTCCTTCATCAGCGGCAACCTTAAACCCGCTGCACAGGCCGCGCAAATGTTTAAAACGCCCGCACTCTGGCTGTTGCGGGGCTACAAGCGACTGATCAGCCCGTTGCTCGGCCAGAACTGCCGCTTCTATCCCAGCTGCTCGACCTATACCTACCAGGCGATCGATCGCTTCGGCGTGCTGCGCGGCAGTTGGCTCGGCGCGCGCCGCATCCTGCGCTGCCACCCGCTGAACCCTGGCGGCCTGGATCCGGTACCCGATCACTACCCCTGCGGACATCGCCATGACTGATTTGTTGATCCAGAACGCCCGGATGGTGAACGAAGGCCGAGAATTCTCCGGCGACCTGCGCATCAAGGGCGATCGCATCGACGCCATCGCCCCGTATCTGTTCGCCAAGCATGGCGAAAAAGTGCTCAATGCCAACGGCCGCCTGCTGTTGCCCGGCGTGATCGACGCGCAGGTGCATTTCCGCGAACCCGGCATGGAACACAAGGGCAATCTCGTTACTGAGCCGGCGGCGGCCGTGGCCGGCGGCGTCACCAGCTTCCTCGACATGCCCAATACCAAGCCGCCCGCGCTGGACGCCGCGACGCTGGAGGACAAGTACCGGCGGGCATCGGGGCGTTCGCGCGCCAACTACGGTTTCTATTTCGGCGCGAGCAACGACAATCTCGAGGAGATCCGGCGCATCGACCCGAAGAAGACGCCGGGTCTGAAGATCTTCATGGGCGCGTCGACCGGCAACATGCTCGTCGACGATCCGCAGGTGCTCGAAGGCATGTTCGCCGACTGCCCGACGCCGATCATCACGCATTGCGAAGACACGCCGATGATCGAGGTCGAGCTGGCCAAGGCCCGCGCGATCTACGGCGAGGACATCCCGGTCGATCTGCACGGCGAGATCCGTTCGCGTGCCGCCTGCATCAAGTCCACCGAGCTGGCGATCTCGATGGCGAAGCGTTTCGATTCGTCCCTGCATGTGCTGCACATCAGCACGGCCGACGAGCTCGCGCTGTTCCAGCCCGGCCCGATCATGCACAAGCGCATCACGGCCGAAACCTGCGTGCATTTCCTGCATTTCGCCCGCGAGGACTATGCCCGTCTCGGCAACCTGATCAAGTGCAACCCGGCCATCAAGGAAGCCAGCGACCGCGCCGCATTGCTGCGCGCCGTCGCCGAGGATCGCATCGACGTGCTCGCCACCGACCACGCGCCGCACACCTGGGACGAGAAGCAGCAGAAATACGAAAAAGCGCCGTCCGGCCTGCCCCTGGTGCAGTTCTTCCTGGCCTGCGCCCTGCAAAAAGTCCGCGACGGCCACTTCTCGCTGCCGCACCTGGTGCGCAAGATCTGCCATGCGCCGGCGCAACGTTTCAGCATCGCCGAACGCGGTTACCTGCGCGAGGGCTATTACGCCGATCTCGTGCTGGTCGAGCCCACGGGCGGTACGACGGTGACGCGAGAATCGATCCTGAGCAAATGCGGCTGGTCGCCGTTCGAAGGCGAACGTTTCGACGCGCGCGTCGCAGCGACCTTCGTCAACGGCGAACTGGCCTGGAACGGCGCGCAACTCGTCGGCCCGCCGCAAGGCCGCCGACTGGCCTTCGGCCGATGAGGCGATTGCACGCGGCCCTGCTGGCCCTGGCCTGCGCCGCCTGCGCGACGACGCCACCGCCCGCCCCGGCCGTCGACAAACCCGTCGCGGCCGCGCCGCTCATGCAACTGCCGGCAAACGTGGCGCAGGGCAGCCTCTTGTTGGGGCGCGCCGCCGGCGCCGTGCGCGTGCGCTACGGCGCGCGCGATTTGCGGCTCGACGACCGGGGGCGCTTCGTGCTCGGCGTCGGGCGCGAACAGGAAGGCTCGGTCGAACTGCGCATCGAATGGCCGGACGGGCGCTCGACGACCTCGTCGGTACCGATCGTCGATCGCGATTTCCCGCTGGAGAAAGTCGACGGCGTGCCCGAGCAGACGGTCAACCCGCGCCCGGAGATCGCCGCACGCATGGAGCGGGAACAGGCGCGCGTGAATGCCGCGCGCGATCGCGACGACGAGCGCAGCGACTACGCCGCCCACTTCATCTGGCCGGTGCAAGGGCGCATCAGCGGCGTCTTCGGCAGCCAGCGCATCTACAACGGCACGCCGAAATCGCCGCACTCGGGCGTCGACGTCGCGGCGAACCAGGGCACGGCCGTGCAGGCGCCGGCGGGCGGCATCGTCAGTTTCGCCGACCCCGATCTCTATCTCACCGGTGGAACGCTGTTGATCGACCACGGCCATGGCGTCAGCTCGAACTTCCTGCACCTGAGCCGCATCGACGTCAAAGTCGGCGATCGCGTCGAACAGGGCCAGGTGATCGGTGCCGTCGGCGCGACCGGCCGCGCGACGGGGCCGCATCTGCACTGGGGCATGAACTGGTTCGACGTGCGCGTGGACCCGCAGCTACTGGTGGATCCGTCCGGAAACCCGCAACGCTGAGCGCGCTCCGACGATATCGTCTATTCCGCCGCTGGCGGCGGCGCCCGCATCAGGCGCAGGACCATCCAGACGATGATGCAAGCCGCCAGGATCAGCACGCCCCATAGCACCCAGCTCTTGATCTGGTCCCGGTTGTAGGCCTTCAAAGCCGCCGGACCGCCGGCCTGCTGCGAAGCGCCCAATTCCGTCGCCGCCGGGCGCCAGTCGTCGCCGAGTTTGTCACGCACCTGATTGAGCAGCAGCTCGAGCGGAAAGCTGTCGCGACGCGCCCAGGAACTGCCCGCGGCGATCGCATACGGGGCGCGCCCATGCGTCAGCAGCATCCAGGTTTCCGGGTAGTAGGCGAAATCGAGTACGGGCGCTTTCGCCAGGTCCACGCTCGATTCTATCCGCCACTCGGGCAAGCGATTGCTGCCCACGTTCATCGCTTCGTTGTCGATCGAAACCCCGGCCCCGCGCAGGCGAAACGCCGTCAGCTGCCCGACATAGCCCCAATGCTTCGCGTTGGCGGCACGTGCGCTGACGCTGAAGTGCGCCAGGCGGTTCTCTTCGCCGAGCTGCACGTTGACCATGTCCACCGGCAATGGCGCCGGCAAGCGATAGAAGTAGGCACGCCCTTCCTTGCGCACGAATTCGGCGTGCATCCATTGCCGGGGCGGATGGCGACGCAACAGGCCCGGGGGACGCAACAGCAGCCGCACGCCATGCAGCGGGATGCGTTGGCCCGGCGTCAACACGCGGATGCGCAGGTATTGCGCCTCCGGCGACGGTAAGTCGATGTGCCGACGCACCAGCGACTGGTCGCCGTGGCGCAGTTGCGCGATCGTCGCGGCGGATACGATGGTGCGCCAAGCCTGCAGGTCGTCGCTCGCCTCGACCGTGACCCGGGCATTGAAGTCCGCGGCATTCATGCCGAGATCGAAAGCGATCCCTTCGATCAGCGAACCCTTCGCACGCACGTCGACCAGGAAGGCTTGCACGGAATCGAGCGAGTTGTGGCTCAAGGTGGCGTCCAGGCTCAGGTCGCCGCTGGTGGTGCGCGTGATGTGCAAGGAAAGGTCGCCGGCCTCGGGCGGCAATTCGGCGGGCAAGGCGAACCAGGCGGCTTCGCGCCAGCTGCTCGCCTGCGGCGCGACGCTGGCCGGCATCGGCCCGAAGGGCAAGGCTTCGCCATCGGCATTGAACGCCGCGATGTCGGTCAGGTCACGCGTCGCCACCTGCGCGTAGATCTCCGGCGTCAGCGTGACCGTATACGCGCCTTCGGTGGTCGCGGCGACGGGCCACAACCTGGCGAAATCGTTGAGGCCGGCGGCGGCAACGGCGCCGCTGAACAGCAGGCCGGCGAAGACAAGGCGACGGTTCATGCCGTTTCTCCTTCGGAATCTTTCGGCGGCGATGGCGCGAAATAGCCGACGCCCACCAGGAGCAAGCCTACTGCGAGGAAGGAAACGATGCCCGGGATGTTGCCCATGTACTGGCGATCGACGAAGACGAGCTTGGCGCAGACGATCAGCATCAGGGCCATGCCGGCCATCCACAGAGCGCGGTTCATGCGTCGCGAACCGAGCAGCATGCTGCCGACGCCGAGCAGGCTCCAGACCACGGCGAGGCTGGCCTGGCTGACGCCCGAATGCAGGATGCGCGGATCCCAGGCATCGCCGTGCCAGAAGTGCACCGCGCGCAAGGTCATCATGCTGACGATGGCGAAACCTGCGAAAGGCCACAGCCGTTGCCAGGTCGCGAACATGCCGCCGGCGGAGCCGGCCATCGCGTACAACAATGCGGCGATCGCCAGCGTGCCGAGTTCGAGCGGGTTGAGCAGGGGCAGGAACGGCAGGGGCGAAGGATCGCCGGCCATGAACAGGCTACCAGCGCAAACCAGGGCCAACAGCGGCACGGCCAGCACGAACCAACCGATCGCGTATTTCTCGAACAGTTCGCCACGCGGCCAGGCGAAGAGGTCGGCGCGCCGCCACAGGCCGAGCGTCATCAAAGCGATGGGCGCCACGACTGCGACAAAACCCCAGCCTTCGGCCAGCACCAGTTGGTCGGCCACATGTTCGCTCTGCATCGTGACGGCGACGGCGAGGCTCCATAGCGCGAAAAGATGCGCCAGCGAGAGGCTGCGCGCCGGCACTTCCCTCGCCGACCACAGCGCCCAGGCCATCGCCACGGCGTAGCCGATCCAGAAACCGATGCCTGCGACCTGCAGGGGTGCGTCGAACTCGTCGCTGGCCCAGAACACCATCGGCAGGCCGAGCATCGCGCCATACAGGATCAACCAGTTCATCCGCGGCCAGGGCAAGCGATCGCGCAGCACGGCCGCCAGCACGATGCTGATCGCAATCACGACCATCAGGTACTGCCAGGCGCCGAAGGAACGATCGGCGATGCCGAACTGGCTGAGGGCGGCGATCGTCCACCAGAACGTGGACCAGACGAACAGCATCGCCGGCAATCCGAATCGCGGGCGATGGCGGTCGTGGATCAGGCTGAGCAGATAGCCGCCCAGCGCCAGGATAGCGGCGCCGAACCACAACGAGTTGAGCAGCAACTGCGCCGTCTCCATCGGCGGCGGCGAGTCGATCACGTTGATGACGTAGGAACCGGCGGCCAGCAACTGCAGCACCAGTCCGCTGATCCACGGGAACAGGCGATTCTGTCGCAGGCCGATCCAGGCCACGCCGGCGCCTTCCAGCGCCCAGACGCTGGCCGTCGTGCCGGCGCTGAAGGCCAGGGGCACGGCGAGCGTGGCAAAACCCAGCGCGAGCGCGGCATAGGCCTCGCTCAGCAGGCGTTCGCCCTTGCGGTTGCGCAGCCACCACACGAGGCCGGCGTAGATCGCCGCGACGCCGATCGCGCTGAACGCGAGCCCGAACCGGTCGTCCTTCAGCATGGCGGCCTGCAGCGGGAAAGCGACCAGCGGCGTGCCGAACACCAGCGTGCCATCCACCCACGGGCGGCGATGCTCGGTCTGCCGCGTGACGTACAGCAGACCGATCACGATGTAGAACAGGAAGAACAGCACCAGGAAGGGTTCCACCGTCGGGAACAGTTCCGGCCGGTAGTAGGTCGCGCCCCAGGCCGTGCCGACGCCGAAGGTGAAACCGAATCCGATCAGGTTGAGCAAGCGCCAGGCCTGCTTCCACGAAATCGCGAACACGGCGGCATTGAGCACCGCGTAGTAGGTGAACAAGCCGACGTGGTTCCCGCTACCGGTCGAGATCAGCACCGGCGCGAGATAACCGCCGAGGAAGCCGAGCACCGCCAACCACATGTTCCGCTGCAGCACCGACAACAGGGCCGCACCCGCCACCAGCACCACGACCAGTCCGAAAGCGAGCAGCGGCGGCAACAGGCCGTACAGTTTGTAGGCCGCGAATACCGTCAGCAGCAATACGCCGAGCGCGCCGCCCTGCAGGCTCAATCCGAAAGCGGGCTTGTCCTCGCGTTGCCGCCAGCCGAAGGCCAGGCCGGCCAGGGCCGCGACGGAAATCACGATGAGCCGCGCTTCGATCGGGAAGGTGAAATAGCCCTGCATCGCCGCGTAACGCAAGGCGGCCGCGACGCCGGCGAACAACACCAGCACGCCGATCTTGACCGGCACGTTGCCTTCGGTGAACCAGCTCTTGATCTTGCCGAGCAGGTCTTCGGCCCAGCCGTCTTCCACGACGGGCGCAGGTCGACGCCGTTGCGGAATCGGCGGCGGCGATACCGGCAACTTCGTCGTGACGACGCCCGATGCCGGCGCAGGCTCGGCCGAACGAGCAGCCTCGGGCAGGGGCGCGCTTTCGCGGGCCGGGCCGGGCGCCGTTTCGTATGTGGCGGGCGTTCCGACCGCTGGCGCGGCAGGAACGACCGGAGGAATGGGCGAAGCCGAAGGCGTTGCACTGGAGGCAGGCGTCGGCGCAGCAGACGGCGGCACGACCGGCGCAGGGCCGGTCGTCGACGCGGCGCGCTGACGCAGGGCCTGCAGCTCGCGCTCCTGGGCAGCGAGGCGCTGGCGGAGCTGGTTCAGGCCGGCCAGCAGGAACACAAGCAGGAAGCCGACGATCGCGCCGAACAAATTGCGCTGTTCGGCCAAGAAGGCACCGACCAAGGCGCCGACGATTCCCAGTACCCAGTTCATGCATTCCCACCTGGCAGGATTTGCCGCAGTCTGCCGGATGCCCGTTCATGAACACAACGAGTCCGTGACGGACGCACAGGATCGAACGCCCGACGAAACGCCGGGGCGTTAGGAATTCGTTCTCGTCAGGCTCGCCGGCACGCGACGAGCACCGTCGCCTCAGGCGGCGTAGCCGCCGGGCACGCCCTTGGTCGCGACCGCAACGGCATCATGCGGGTGCAGGCTTTCCTGGTGCGTGGCGCGCAGCCAGAAATCGTCGATCCGCTCGTCCTCGTCCAGCGCCTTCTGCATGCGGCGCGCCGCGTCTTCGCAAAACATCAGGTTCTGGCCGTTGAGCCGCGCGAATGCCTGCTCGTCCTCGCGCTTGACCGCGGTCTGCACCGGCGTCTGCAAGGCTGCTTCGATGCGATCGATGATTTCGACGAAAGGCAGGTTCTTGAAGCTGGGCGCCAACCTCGCCTTCACTTCGGCGATGCTGCGCTGGCTATGCGGCGTGGCCATGATGCCCTGCTCGCTGCCGAGCCAGGCGAGCACCGCGTCGCGATCGAGCGGCGTCGCAGGATCGAAATCGATGCGGAAGCGATCCTGGATCAATTGCCGCGCCAATGCCGCCGAACAGGGGCAGGTGCTGGAATACGCGACTTCCACGCCCACCTCGAGCAGGAACTGCCCGCGATCGAGCTCGGCCGCCACACGCACCGGATACGATTTCCATCCGGTGTTGTCGCTGACCAGGGCAGGACGGCGCAGCAAATAGTCGAACGCGATCTCCACCCGCGCGCGATCCGACAATTCGGCATGCGATTCGAGGAACTCCTTCAACAGGCGGCGCAGGCTGCAGGGCGACAAGGGCTCGCCCGACAAGGAGCGGTCGACGTGCAGATACAGCCGCGACATGTGGATACCGCGCACGTCCGCGCGCTTGAGGTTGACGAAGGCGTTGACGCGCGCGCCGCTGGTCACCACGCGGCCTTCCTCATCGGCCAGGCCGACCGGCGCGTGGATCTCTCCCATGCCGACCCAGTCGAGCGCGCCGGCCACGGCCGGTCGCGCCTCGTTGGCGACATCGGGCATGACGCGGGCCAGGTTTTCCTGGTTGCTGGGGGCCATGGTGTGCTCCGGAAGGGACAGAGGGCAGATGGGGGCGAAAGGAGTCTAGGTCAAGGCGGCGGAACGATTCGTGACGATCCGGCTCAGACCCGTCGCGCTGCGCGCCAGGCGCGCCAAAGGGTGCCGATCGGCGAAGGCATCGCGAAGCCCTGTCCGGCAGCCAACCGGGCGAGGCGGGCCCGATCGAACGCGGCGCGGAAACGTCGCAGGGGCGCCGCGCCGGCGACTTCGGGCAAGGTCGATGTGAGCTCACCGGCCCAATCGCGCAACAGGACCTCACCCCGTCCTTCCCCGACCTGGGCCGCCGTCAATCCATGCCGCGCGTACAAGTGCATCGGAATCCGCGCCTGGTCTTCCGCCGCCAAACCCGCCGGCAATCGCTGCAACAGCCAATGCACGACCAGGGCCCTGGTCGCGACGGCCGAATCCGTCGCTCCCGGGAAGATCGCTTCTTCGACCGCGATCACCGCCTGCGCCAGCGGCAACAGCGCGCGAACGGCTTCTTCGGTCGAAGACGCCCGCAGCCCGACGCTCGCAGGTTCGAGCAGACTTCGCCCCAGGGCCGTCCAGGGCGCGCGCAACTCGGCCAGCAAGGCACTCAGCGGATGTCGTGCGCGTCCCTGTTCGATACCGATCAGCTCTTCCGCCCACCATGCCGTCTTGACGTCGCTCACGCGCGCGTCGCTGAGTTCGAACAGGGTTTCGCGCAACTCGTGCAGCAAGGCGCCCCAAGCCCGGAAACGCTGCTTCTCAATCGCCGGCACGAAGACCTCGGCGATCGCCATCTCCGGTTCGCGTGCCTGCCATTTCGCGAAGAAATGCGGCAAGACTTCCGCATTCGCGGCGGAGGCAGCTTCGCTCATGTCAGCGAACGAGCAAGCCCGGCGCCAGCAGATCGCGCGGCGACGCGGCCATCGCGTCCGGACGCCAGGCGGCAGGATCTTCATGCGCTTCGCGATAGCCCCAAAGCGCCGCCACCGATTTCATGCCGGCACGGCGCGCCGCGACGATGTCGCGCTCGTCGTCGCCGACATAAATGCAATCGCCCGGCGAAACGCCGAGTTCCTCGCAGGCGAGGAACAGTTGGTCGGGGTCGGGCTTCTTGCGCGGCAGGCTGTCGCCACCGAGAAGGATCGCGCTGCGCGTGCTCCAGCCCATGCTCGCGACCACGCCGCGGGCCAGGTACAGGGGCTTGTTCGTGACGATGCCCCAACGCGCGCCCTGCGCTTCGATCGTGGCCAGCAGTTCTTCGACGCCGTCGAAGGGCGTGCTGTGATCGGCAACCGCACTTTCATATTGGTCGAGGAAGGGCTGCAAGAAGGCTTCGCGCGCGCTTTCGTCCAGGTCCGCGAAGGCGACCGACAACATGGCGCGCGCCCCCTTCGACACCACCGGGCGAATGGCCGACAGCGGCAGGCCAAGACGGCCTTCGCGCGCGAGAACCCGATTCAGGGCATTGAGCAGATCCACGGCGCTGTCGACCAGGGTACCGTCCAGATCGAACAGGATGACGGGCGCGAATCGCGTCGCGCTGCTCATGCCAAGGTCGCGCAAGCGAGATAGTTCACGTCGGTGCGGCGGCTCACCCAGGCCCTGTGGCGAAGCGGATCGTAAGCCAGCCCGCTGACGTCATCGAGCTCGAAACCCGTTTCGCGCAACCAGGCCGCGAGCTCGGAGGGCTTGATGAAACTTTCGTACTGATGCGTGCCCTTCGGCAACAGCCGGGCGACGTATTCGGCGCCGACGATGGCCAGCGCGAACGCCGCCGGCGTGCGGTTGAGCGTGGACAGGAAGAGTTTTCCGCCCGGCTTGAGCAACTTCGCGCAAGCAGCCAGCACCGACAGCGGATCGGGCACGTGCTCGAGCATTTCCATGCAAGTGATGGCATCGAACTGCCCCGATGATGCACATGGATGTGCGAATGCTGCGGGCGCAGGATGCGCAAGAGCAGCCATCTCGTCCGCCAGCGATTCCACCGACTGCAGGCGATAGTCGACCTTCAGGCCGGATTCGAGCAGGTGCAGTTTCGCGATATCGATCAGTTCAGGCGCAAGATCCAGGGCGCTGACCTGCGCCCCTTCGCGCGCCAGGGCCTCGCTGAGCAGACCGGCGCCGCAACCGACGTCGAGCACGCGGGCGCCGCGCAAGCGTGTGCGCTCCGCGACGTAGGAAAGACGCGCCGGGTTGAGTTCATGCAGCGCGCGCTGCGGACCCATGGGGTCCCACCATCGGCTGGCCAGCGCGCCGAATTTCTTCAGCTCGGCTTCGCTGGCGTTGCGCTCCGGCGGCGATACGGTTCCGGCCATCATCGGGCCTTGCGCAGGCCGGCGATGCGCTCGCCCCAGGCGCGTGCTTTCGCGCGCAGCGCGGCGAGATCGGTGTCGACCAGTACGCCGTCGACGAGCTTCTCGCGCCCGGCGATCCAGGCATCGCTGACCTGATGGCGACCGCTGGCGTAGATCACCTGCGAAATCGCGTTGTAGACCGGCAGCGATTCGATGTCGCCCAGGCCGACGCAAACCAGATCCGCTTCCTTGCCTGGTTCGATCGAACCGATGCGGTCGGCCAGACCCATCGCCCGTGCGCCGCCCAGGGTCGCGGCGCGCAGCGCGCTGGCCGCGTCCATCGCGGTGGCGTCCTGCGCGACGGCTTTCGCCAGCAGGGCCGCGCTGCGCGTCTCGTCGAACATGTCCAGATCGTTGTTGCTGGCGCAGCCGTCGGTGCCGATCGCCAGGTTCACGCCGGCGCGGCGCAGGGCCTCGCTCGGGCAAAAGCCGGAGGCGAGCTTCAGGTTCGATTGCGGACAGTGCGCGATCGACACGCCACGCTCGGCGCAAAGCGCGATCTCGCTCTCCGTCAGCTGCGTCATGTGCACGGCGATCAGGCGCTCGTTGACCAGGCCGAGCCGATCGAGGCGCGCCAGCGGGCGCTGGCCGTGCTGCGCGATCGAATCGACGATCTCCTGCGCGGTTTCGTGCACGTGGCAATGTACCGGCAGGTCGAGCTGTTCGGCCAGCATGCGGATGCGCTCGAAACTCTCGTCGCCGACCGTGTAAGGCGCGTGCGGCGCGAAGCTGAAACCGAGCAGATCGGCGCCGCGGTAGTTGTCGCGGACCTCGAGCCCCTTGTCGAAATATTCGGCCGGCGTACGCGCCCAGGCCGAAGGGAACTCGATCACCGGCAAGCCGACGACGGCGCGGAAGCCCAGGCGCTGGTAAGTCGCCGCCTGCGCGTCCGGGAAGAAATAGTTTTCGTTGCAGCACGTGGTTCCGCCGCGCAGCATCTCGGCGATAGCCAGTTCGATGCCGTCGGCGACGAAGTCCGGCGCCATCACCGCGCCTTCGATCGGCCAGACGTGCTCCTGCAACCAGGGCATCAGGGCCAGGTCGTCGGCGACGCCGCGCATCAGGGTCATCGGGTTGTGCGTGTGCGTGTTGACCAGGCCCGGCAGCAGCACGCAATCGGGACGGCTGATGGTCTTGCGGGCGGCATAGCGCGCGCGCGCCTGCGCGCGAGGCAGCAGGTCGACGATACGCCCGCCGGAAACGACGACGGCGTGATCCGTCAGGACCACGCCGTGCGGTTCGACCGGTACCACCCAGCCGGCTTCGATCGACAGGTCGCAGGGCTGGGGGGCGCCTTCGCTCATGTCGTTTTCCGTCACTTCACGCGGCTGACGTACGCGCCGGTGCGGGTATCGACCTTGATGATTTCTTCCTGGCCGACGAACAAGGGCACGCGGACCACGGCACCGGTTTCGAGCGTGGCCGGCTTGCCGCCGGTGCCGGCAGTATCGCCCTTCACGCCCGGATCGGTCTGGACGATCTTCAGCTCGACGAAGTTCGGCGGCGTCACCGCGATCGGCGTTCCGTTCCACAGCGTCACCACGCAGGGCTCTTCGCCCTTGATCCACTTGGCGGCTTCGCCGACGCCGGCCGCATCGGCCTGCACCTGCTCGAAGGTTTCCTGCTGCATGAAATGCCAGAACTCGCCGTCGTTGTAGAGGTACTGCATGTCGGTGTCCATGACATCGGCGGCTTCGACGTTGTCGGTGGCCTTCATCGTCATTTCGACCACGCGACCCGACTTGATGAAGCGGTACTTCACGCGGGTGAAGGCCTGGCCCTTGCCCGGTTTGACGTACTCGGTGTCGGTGATCACGCACGGCTCGTTGTTGACGATGATCTTCATGCCGTTCTTGACGTCGTTCATGCCGTAACTGGCCATGCTTAAAGCTCCTGGGGCGAGCGCCGTGCTCCCGGGCGGAGGCGACGGCTACAATAGGGAATGTTTCACGGGCGCCAGACGGCCCCGCGCTAGCCCGACATGATACCCGCCCACCCCCTCCCCGCCCAAGCCAGGTCCTGGCAAGCGCTCTGGCGCGATGCCGTGCGTGACCCGCGCGAACTGCTGGACCTGCTCGGCCTGGCAGCGCACTCCGGCCGTGTTTCCGAGGCCGCCGCCCGCCAGTTCGAACTGCGCGTGCCGAGGGGGTTCGTCGCGAAGATGCGTCGCGGCGACCCCGACGATCCCTTGTTGCGGCAGGTTCTGCCCGTGGTCGACGAGGAAAGGATCGTGCCCGGCTTCGGCCTGGACGCGGTTGGCGATGCCTTGGCCCGCGGCGCCACCGGCCTGATCCACAAGTACGAGGGCCGTGCGCTGTTGATCGCGACGGGCAGTTGCGCCGTGCATTGCCGCTATTGCTTCCGCCGCCATTTCCCTTATGGCGAGCAAACCGCGGCCGCCGGCCGCTGGCGCGACAGCTTGGACTACCTGCGCGCAAATCCGAACGTGAGCGAAGTCCTGCTCTCCGGCGGCGATCCGCTTTCGTTGGCGACGGGCAAGCTCGTCGAATTGACCGAGGCCTTGCGCGAGCTGCCCCAGATCCGCCGCCTGCGGTTGCATACGCGCCTGCCCATCGTCCTGCCGGAGCGGGTGGACGCGGAACTGCTGGCCTGGCTCGACCGCCTGCCATGGCCTGTCGCGATCGTCGTGCACGCCAATCATCCCAACGAGTTGGGCGAGGACGTCGCCCGGGCCATGCGTGACCTGCGCATGACCGGCGCCACCCTGCTCAACCAGTCGGTACTGCTGCGCGGGGTCAATGACGAGGTCGGAACGCTGTCGCGGCTGTCCGAAGGGCTTTTCGACATGGGCGTGCTTCCCTACTACCTGCACCAGCTCGATCGCGTCGCCGGCACGGCGCATTACGAGGTCTCCGACATCGACGCCCGCCAATTGCATGCGAAGCTGTCGGCGAGACTGCCGGGCTACCTGCTGCCCCGCCTGGTCAGGGAGATTTCCGGCGAGCCGGGCAAAACCCCGCTGTGATGGCTTTCACCTTAATGCTTCTGATATCTTGTCAATCCCCTTCTGCAAGCCATTGAAGAACAAGGAGCGGCCTCGATGGCACAACAGGACGCAGTAATCCGGCTGCTGCTGGTCGAGGATCAGGTCGAGGACGCCGAATTCCTGATCAGCATGCTGCGCAATGGCGGCATCGCCGTCAGGCCGCAGCGGCCGGAATCGCCGGAAGACCTGACCAACCTGCTCGTCAATCCGAACATCGACATGGTGCTGGCTTCGTACGACGCCAAGTACATCCCGTTCGCGACGGTGGCCAAACAGGTGGAAGCGACGGGCAAGGACATCCCCGTGCTGGCCGCGGTGAACCAGCTCGACGAAGCGACCGTGCTCGCGGCCATCGCCGCCGGCGCCCGCGACGTGGCACTGCGCAGCCGGCCCGAGCACGTGCAGTTCGTCGCCCGCAACGAATTCCAGGCCAAGCAGGCCCGGCGCAGCCTGCGTCACCTCGAAGCGGCGCTGCGCGAAACCGAACGCCGCTGCGACGCGCTGATCTCTTCCTCGCGCGACCCCATCGCCTACGCCCACGAAGGCATGCACATCCGCGCCAACGAGGCCTATCTGGAGATGTTCGGCTTCGAGAGCTTCGAGGACATCGAAGGACTGTCGCTGCTGGACCTGGTCTCGCCCAAGCACGCCGATAGCTTCAAGCAGCTGCTCAAGCAGATCAGCAAGGGCGAACCGCCGCCGAAGCAGCTGCAGATCGGCGCACAGCGCGCCGATGGCGAAACCTTCGACGCGGTCATGGAGTTCACGCCCGCGACCTACGAAGGCGAACCCTGCCTGCAGATCGTCTTCCGGCAGAAGACGATGGACGCGGAGATGGCCAAGGAACTGGACACGCTGCGCCAGCGCGACCCGGTGACAGGCCTGTTCAACCGCCAGCATTTCATGACCGAGGTCGAGGCCGTCGTGGCCGCTGCGGCCGACGGCAAGGGCAACCAGTCGCTGCTGTTGATCGAACCCGACAATTACGAAACGCGCATCGGCGAGGTCGGCCTGAACCATGCCGACGACGTGCTCAAGCGCATGGCCGAACGCCTGCAGTCGGTGCTTCCCGACACGACCATCCTGGCCCGCTTCAGCGACCACAGCTTCGCCGTGCTCGCGCGCGAGCACGACCACAAGCAGTCGCTGGGCCTGGCGGAGAAGGTACGCGCCGCCTTCGACAATTACCTGCTCGAAGCGGGCAAGCAGTCGATCACGCTCACCGTCAGCATCGGCGGCGTGCAGATCGGCGAGAAGATCGCCAGCGTGCCGCAGGTACTCGGCAAGTCCAATCAATGCCTGCAGTCGGCCGAAGGCGTCGGCGGCAATCGCATCGAGTTCTTCGACCCGGCGGCGCGCGACCGCGCCGAGGAAGAGCGTATCCAGGCCTGGGTCCAACGCATCAAGGACGCCCTCAGCGGCGATCAGTTCGTGCTGAACTTCCAGCCGATGATCAGCCTGACCGGCGATACCACCGAGCACTACGAAGTGCTGGTGCGCATGATCGCCCCCTCGGGAGAGATCGTCCCGCCCGACCAGTTCATGCCGATCGCCGAGGAGCATGGCCTGGACGACGACATCGACCGCTGGGTGATCGGGCGCTCAATCGCCCTGCTGGCCGAGCGCAAGAAGACGGGCAAAGAGACCACCCTGTTCGTCAAGGTGGCGCCGGCTTCGCTGGCGGAAGGCGACCTGCACAAGTTCATCGACAGCCAGCTCAAGGCGCATTCGGTGCCGGGCGAGAACCTGGTGCTGCAGCTGCCGGAATCGAAGATCTACACGCACATGCGCGCGGTGCAGGCCTTCGAGAAGATCGTGTCGAGCTTCGGCTGCCTGCTCTGCGTCGAACAGTTCGGCATCAGCCTGAACTCTTTCCAGATGCTCAGCCATTTCAATCCGGCCGTGCTGAAGATCGATCGCAGCTTCATCATGGATCTGGCGAAGAACGCCGACAACCAGAAGAAGGTCCGCGAGATCGCCGAGCAGGCCCGCAAGCAGGGCAAGAGCACGATCGCCGAGTTCGTTTCCGACGCGGGCAGCATGACCGTGCTGTTCTCGATCGGCGTCGACCTGGTGCAGGGCAACTTCCTGGCCCCGCCGATGCAGGCCATGAATTACGACTTCGGCTGAGCTGGACGCGTTCGAAGAAAAGCCCGCCGGAAGGCGGGCTTTTCTTTTCTGCGGTTCCTACCGATCCGGCTGGACTCAGGCCGCCTGCAGTCGGCGAATACGCTCTTCCAGCGGCGGGTGACTGAGGAACAGACCACGCATGCCGTGCGCGATCGCGCCCGAGATGCCGAACGCCTGGATCTGGCTCGGCAACGTGCTGTGCCCGTAAGTGGCCGACAGACGCTTGAGCGCGGCCACCATCTTGTCACGGCCGGCCAGGCCGGCCCCGCCGGCGTCGGCGCGGAACTCGCGCCAGCGGCTGAACCACATGGCGATGACTCGGGCGAACAAACCGAAAACGATGTCGAGAACGGTCACGACGATGTAGTAGAAGAAGCTCGGACGATCGCTGTCGCGTCCGCCGCTCAGGGCGGTATCGATGATCCGCCCGACGACGCGGGCGAAAAAGAACACGAAGGTGTTCAGGACGCCCTGGATCAGCGCCATCGTCACCATGTCGCCGTTGGCGACGTGGCTGACCTCATGGCCCAGCACCGCCTCGGCTTCGTCGCGGCTCATCGCACGCAGCAGGCCGGTAGACACCGCGACCAGCGAGTTGTTGCGGCTCGGGCCGGTGGCGAACGCGTTGATCTCGGGCGCATCGTAGACGCCGACTTCCGGCATGGCGATGCCGGCGGCCTCGGCCTGGCGACGCACCGTGTTGACCAGCCACAACTCGGCCTCGTTGCGCGGCTGCTCGATCACGTGCATCCCGGTGCTGCGTTTGGCCATCCATTTGGAGATCATCAGCGAGACGATCGAGCCGCCGAACCCGAACATCGTGGCCAACAGCATCAGTGCGGTGTAGTTGCCCAGGCTGATGCCGAATACGCCCTGCAACACGCTGAGCACGATCCCGAACAGGACCATCACCGCGAGGTTCGTGGCGACCAGGAGTCCGACGCTCTTGAACATTCTGCTTTCTCTCTTCGTTAACCCGGTCTGGAAACCGGTTACGCTTCACTGAGTATGAGCAGGCTCGGTTGATTTCAAGTGCAGGTATCGGACACCGCCCCGCAGTCAGCCCGTCTCCAGCCTGGCACCCGCTATCGCGGCCGCTTCGCCCCGTCCCCGACGGGCGCACTGCACCTGGGCTCGCTGACGGCCGCGCTGGGAAGCTGGCTGCTCGCACGCCACGCCGGCGGCGACTGGCTGGTACGCATCGAGGACATCGACCCGCCGCGGGAAATCCCGGGTGCGGCGCGCCAGCAGATCGAGACGCTCAGGGCTTTCGGCATGGAGTCCGACGAGGCGATCGTCTTCCAGAGCGACCGATCGGCGCTTTACGAGACCGCGCTTCAACGACTTCTCGCCGAGGGCCGGGCATTCCCTTGCCTCTGCAGCCGCGGCGACCTGGCGGCTGCCGACGGCATTCACCGTGCCTGCGTGCCTCGCCCTTCCGGCAAGACGGCGGCCATCCGGTTACGCGTCCCCGACGCCGAAATCGGTTTCGACGATCGCATCCGCGGCCCCTATCGCCAGAATCTCGCCCGCGAGGTCGGGGATGTCGTGCTGAAGCGGGCTGACGGGCTCTGGGCTTACCAGTTGGCCGTGGTCGTCGACGACCACGCCCAGGGCATCACCGAAGTCGTGCGCGGCGCGGACCTGCTGGATTCAACCCCACGTCAGATCTGGCTGCAAAGGCAGGTGGGGCTGCCCACGCCGTCCTATGCTCACCTTCCCCTGCTCAAGCTTCGCCAGGGCGAGAAGCTCGGGAAATCCCTGGCCAGCCGCCCGATCGACCCCGCCGATCCCCTCCCCGCGCTCGGCGCGGCCTATGCCTGGCTGGGGCAGGATCCCAACGAACTGGGTGGCGGCAGCAAGACCCCGTCAGCATGGCTAAACGCAGCCGTGGCGACCTTCCAACCCGGCCTTGTCCCCGCTCGGGACATCGTCCTCGATGAGTGACGGACTTCACATCATTTTTGTGAACCGGTTCACATATTTTGCTGGCGTTCAGGCTTGCACTTGACGCCGGAACCGGCGAGTCTCTTGGGATTCCTGCACCGTTTGGTGCATTGCAGTATTTTCCCGGGGCGGTATGGCTGACATTCGCATCATCAAGAAGTATCCCAACCGGCGTCTGTACGACACCGAGATCTCCTGTTACGTGACGCTGGAGGATGTCCGCCAGCTGATCATGGAAGGCGAGAGCTTCGAAGTGCGCGATGCGCGCACGGGCAACAACCTCACGCGCTCGGTGCTGCTGCAGATCATCGCCGAGAACGAGGAGCTGATCGGCCAGCCCATCTTCTCCACCCAGCTGCTCACCCAGGTCATCCGCTTCTACGGCGACTCGCTGCAAGGCATCATCGGCAGCTATCTCGAGCGCAGCATCCAGATATTCAGCGATCAGCAGCAGCAGTTGCGCGGCCACCTCGGCAACCTGATGGGCCAGACGCCGTTCTCGCTGCTCAACCAGATCGCCGAGCGCAATATGGACATCTGGAAAGGCCTGCAGCAGGGCCTGATGAACGGCCTGGCGAACCCGCCGGAAAAAACCAGTCGCCCCACGCCCGCGCGCCCACGCGCACGCAAGGCCAAGACCGACGCGCGCTCCTGATCGGTCGCGCGTTCAGCGCGATCCCGCGCCGCAGTATTTCGCCCGGAACTGCTCCGCCGTCGGCATCAGCGCGCGCAGTCGTTCGATGCGGTTGGCCGGATCCGGATGGGTCGAGGCGAATTCAGGCGGACGCTGGCCACCGTTGAGCTGGGCCATGCGCTCCCACAAGGGAATCGCCGCATTGGGGTCGTAGCAGGCGGCCGCCGCCAGCATCAAACCGACTTCGTCGGCCTGCGTCTCGTGCTCGCGACCATAGGGCAGGATGAAGCCGTACTGCGCGCCGGCCCCGAGCGCCCCCATGATCATCTGCTGCTGGCGCGGATCCATGTCGCCCAAGGCGATGCCCGCGGCCAACTGCCCCATCTGCACCAGTTTCTGCTGCGCCATGCGCTGCGAGCCATGACGCAACAGTGCATGGGCGATTTCATGCCCCATCACGACGGCCAGCGCGTTTTCGTTCTGCGCCACCGGAAACAGGCCGGTGTATACCGCCATCTTTCCGCCGGGAAGACAGAACGCGTTGGCTTGGTCCGATTGCAGCACCGCCACGCCCCAATCGAAACTCTTCGCCAGCTCCGGCGACGGCTGCCCGTGCTGCGTGGCAAGGATGGCTTCGACCTCGTCGGCGCGTTCGACCAGGCGACGCGCGATCTCCGCGACTTGCCGTGCCGCCGGATCGTTCGGATCGAGCGCCCGCTCGGTCGCCAGCACTTCGCGGAAAGCCTGCAGTCCGAGTTGCGATTCCTCTTCGGCCGTGGCGCCGTAATGCGCGCGCTCACCGGTGTACGGATCCGTCTTCGCGTTCCCGAACCATTGCCAGAGCGCGTAACCGGCGAACAGCAGGATGACCCACCAACGGATTCCGCCGGAACGGCGACGTCCATCGCCAAAGCTGCGCCGGTCCTGCATCGGATTCATGCGCATCGTCCGCCTCCACTCATAGTTCGCGCACGACGCGGAAACCGGTACGCGCGCTCGTGCCGTGCGCGTCCATGGCCGACCGGAAGGCCGAGCGCGCCTGCTCCAGGGCACTGGCCCAGGAGGCGCCGCGCACCACTCGCTGCCGGCAGCCCGGATTGACCCAGCCGCTGCCGTCCATCGGCGCGCGCTGGTAACTGTCGTGCCAGCAGTCCAGCGTCCATTCCGCAGCATTGCCGATCAGGTCGAAACTGCCGTAAGCCTCAGGCGGAAAACTCCGCACCGGCGCCGGCCCCCAGAAACCATCGCGGTAACCGGATACGGCATTGCCCCAGCGACGCCCCCGCGACGACTGATCCCCCTCGCCGGTCAGATTGCCGACCAGGCGCTTGGGTCCGCCTTCTCCCCAGGGATAAGCGGCTGCGGAGCCGGCGCGCAGCACGTACTCGAACTCCGCTTCGCTTGGCAGTCGGTACTTCTGCCCGGTCTGACGAGACAACCAGTCGGCGTAGGCGACGCCGTCCTCGAATGCGACGTGCAGCACCGGCATGTCGTCGGCAGCCGACTTGCCGACATGATCGTGTCGCCAGTTCACGCCATCGCGCTCGCTCATCTGCCCGGTTTTCTCGTCGAATACGCGCGAACGGCCGGCGCGTTCGGCGACGCTGCGGTAACCGGTCGCGACCACGAAGCGACGGAACTGCCCGACCGTCGTTTCGTTGCGCGCCATGGCGAACCCGCGCGTGAAGATCACGCGATGCTGCGGCCCCTCCACCGCCTGCCGCGCCCGTTCGTCGTCCGGCGAACCCATGCGGAAACTGCCGTGCGCGATCACCACCATCTCCGGCCCCTTGCCGCCGATGGCCAAGCCTTCGGCGAAGATCTGCTCCGGCACGAAAAGACCATAGTGGCGCGCGAGGTAGATGCGCTGGCGCAGCATGTCCGGTCCGGCCTTCTGTGCGGCGACGCGGCGCACATGCGCCAGGCTCTTGCCGGCCTGCTCCAGATCGAGCTTGTCGACGGCGGCGTTGCCCTGGTCGAGCAAGGCCTCGGTGAGCGCCTGGCGCAACTCGAGGATGCGCAGCGCCATCACTTCATTGCGCGACGACTCGGGCCACCAGCGCCGTGCCTCGACGAGGCGGGATTGCGCGGACACATAGTCCTCCTGCCCGGCGGCCTTCCAGGCGCGCTGCAACAGGAATTCATGCCATCGCCGCAACAGCGCATTCGTCGGCGCGTAATCCGGCGCGATCGCGCGTGCGCGACGGATCGATTCCTGCGCATTGCCACCGGCAGGCAACAGGAAATGACCTTGGCGCGCGGCACGGTCGGCGGTATCGAGCAGGGCCTGCGCCTTGCGCGCGGCGACAAGATGCTCGCGATAGCCGGCAAGATCGGAGTGTTCCGGCTGGGAACTCCCGACGACGCGATCGATACGCCCGGCCTGCTTCAGGTCGCCGACCCGCATGGCGATGCGGCCGCGTTCCAGCAAGGCGTCGAGCGTGGCATGCAATCCTTCCTGCGCCTCGGAATTCTGCGGCTCGATCGCCAGGACCGCGAGGTAGAGCTCCAGCGCCCCCGGGCCGGGGCTGGCTCCGCGTTCGAGCAGACCCGCATCGAGCGACTGGCCGGCTTGGCGCAACGTGCGCGCGACTTGCGCGGCGTCGAGTACGGGCAGGACCGGGCGCCAGTCCTCGCTCGCCTGCGCCGTTTCGCTCGCCGGCGCGGAAAGTGCCTGCGATGGTTTCGGGGTTCCAGTCGCGCGCGCGCGCTCGGCCGACGGCGGCTCGGCCTGTCGGCAACCCGCGATCGACAACAGCAGCACGGCGACAAGGCAGGACGAACGCAGCCGCATCATGGTGAATCTGGCCCGCTTTCGAGACGTTTAGGCTAACCTGAGCGCTTTGATCAGTCCAAGCCCACGTGAACCACTGGATAGATTCGCCCGACGCGCTGCAATCGCGCCTGCAAAGCTGGAACACCCCGCCCGCGGTCGCCCTCGACACCGAATTCGTGCGCGAGCGCACCTATTACCCGCAGCTCGCCCTCGTGCAGATCGCCATCCCGGGCGAAGTCCTGCTGGTCGATCCCCTGGTTCCCGGCATGGCGACGGTGCTGCGCTCGCTGCTCGACGACCCGCGCATCCTGAAGATCATGCACAGCGCCAGCGAAGACCTGCAGGCCTTCCTACGCGGTTGCGGTACCGTGCCCTCGCCCTTGTTCGATACGCAGGTCGCCGCCGGCCTCGCGGGGTTCGGCGCGGGGCTCGGCTACCAGAAGCTCGTGCAGCAACTGACCGGGCAGGTGTTGGAGAAAGGCGAAACGCGCTCGGACTGGCTGCGGCGCCCGCTGTCGGATTCGCAGTTGCACTATGCCGCCGAAGACGTGTTGTACCTGCATGAGCTGCACGCCCAGCTTGCAGCCGCGCTGGAAAGGCTCGACCGCGCCGCTTGGCTGGACGCCGACTGCGCCCGCGCCGTACGCAATGCCCGCAGCGACGCCGACGATGTCCATCCGCACCTGGCCCTGAGAAGCGCGCAGACGCTGGACGGCGAAGGCCAGGCCAGGCTGTGCCGTCTGCTGCGATGGCGCGATGCCGAAGCACGCCGGCTCGATCGCCCGAAGAGCTGGATCCTCGACAACGAACTTTCCGTCGCGCTGGCGCGACGGGTTCCCGAGGACTTCAATCGTTTCAACGAGGTGCTCGATCGCCATCCGAAGGCGCCACGCAAGTCGCGTCGCGAACTCTGGGACCTGCTGGCCGCGCCCTTGTCCGAGGCCGAACTGGCCATCCCGCTGAGCCGCGCCGAGCAGGTCGACAAGAACCAGTTGAAGAAGATGCAGGAAGCGGTGGCGGGAGTCGCGCAATCGCTCGATGTTCCCGAGGGCCTGCTCTGTTCGCGCAAGCACCTGGAAAGCCTGCTGGAGGGCCGCGGCTGGCCGGATGCGTTGGCCGGATGGCGACATGAGCGGCTGCAGGCGGTGTTGACGCCGCTGATCCCGGCGCCGGCTTGACAGCCCCGACCTCGATCGGTTCCACTCGACCCATGCATTCTTTCCGCTCGACGACCACTACGACCACTACCCGTTCTCGGGTGCGGTCGGTCGCGCGCGGATAGTTCCCACGCAAACCGGTCCCGCATCCCGACGAGGATGCGGGCACCCGCTCCCTCCTCTCGCGACGCGGGCCTCCATCGGAGGCTTCATGAGTTCGTCGCCAGCTTCATCTCGATCCAAGCCGGAATCGCCAGACCGCATCGCGCACAAGTTCGGCGGCTCTTCGCTTGCCGATGCCGACGGTTTCCGCCGCGTCGCGGCGATCTTGCGCGAACGCGTCGGCGAATCGCAGGCCATCGTCGCTTCGGCGATGTTCGGCGTCACCAATTCGTTGTCGGCCCTGGCGGAGAACGCCGCGCAAGGCCGTTACGATTGGCAAGACGAGTACGCCGCCTTGCGCGAACGCCACCTGACCACGGCCGCGCAACTCCTGCGCGACGCCGGCCCCCTGCAGGACTGGCTCGTTTCGGAATTCGCGACCCTGGAGGTGTTGTTGCGCGCGCTCTCCGCGCTCGGCATCCGCAGCGGGGAAGCGCTGGAGCGTATCCAGGGCCTGGGTGAAGTCTGGGCTTCGCGCCTATTGGCGGAGTACCTACGGCAAACCGGCGATGCCTGCGACTGGCTCGATGCCCGCGAAGTACTGGTGGTCGAGCACGGCGATCTCGGCGCGAACGTCGATTGGGAACGCAGCGCGGAAAGCCTGCGTCGCTGGCGCGAGGGCCACGCCGCATCGCGCGTCGCCATCACCGGCTTCGTCGCAAGAACGCGCGACGGCCGCGCGACAACGCTGGGCCGCAACGGCAGCGACTATTCCGGCGCCATCTTCGCTTCCCTGTTCGATGCCAGCGAGTTGCATATCTGGACCGATGTCGACGGCCTGCTGTCGGCCGACCCCCGGCTCGTACCGGAAGCGGTGCCTCTGACTGGCCTGTCCTATGACGAAGCCTGCGAGCTGGCCTATTTCGGCGCCAAAGTGATCCACCCGCAGACGATGACGCCGGCCGTCGCGCGCGGACTGCCGATCCTGATCCGCAATACGTTCCGTCCTGCATTTCCGGGGACGCGCATCGCCGCGCAAAGCATCGATTCCGGGCCGGTCAAAGGCCTGACGCTGGCATCCGATCTCGCCCTGCTCAATGTCGAAGGCGCCGGCATGATCGGCGTGCCGGGCACCGCGCAACGCGTGTTCGAGGCCCTGCGCGTGGCCGGCGTGTCGGTGGTGATGATTTCGCAGGGTTCGTCCGAACATTCGATCTGTTGCGTCGTGCGCGTCGCGGAATCGGTGCGCGCCAAATCGGCGGTGAGCGAGGAGTTCGCCCGGGAACTGGCGCGCGGGCAAATCCAGGACATCGCCCTGACGGACGGGATCAGCGTGCTGGCCGCGGTCGGCGACGGCATGGCCGGCACGCCCGGCATCGCGGCGCGCGTGTTCGAAGCGCTGGCCCGCGCCCGCGTCAACGTGCGCGCGATCGCGCAGGGCGCCTCGGAACGCAACATCTCCATCGCCATCGCCAGCCACGAAGCCAGCCGTGCCCTGCGCGCCGTGCATGCCGGTTTCTGGCTATCGCCACAAACGGTGTCGGTGGGGGTGATCGGACCAGGCAAGGTCGGCGCCGCCCTGCTCGACCAGTTGCAGGAAGCGATGCCGCGCCTGCGCCGCGACGCCAACATCGACCTGCGCCTGCGGGCCCTGGCCAGCAGCAAGCGCCAATGGCGCGACGAACTCGGCTTCGCTGGCGACTGGCGCGACGCGATGCAGGGCGCAAGCGAGGACTGCGATCTCGCCGCCTTCGCCGCGCATGTGCGTACCGATCATCTGCCGCACGCCGTCATCCTCGACTGCAGCGCCAGCGATGCGGTCGCCGCGCACTACGCCGATTGGCTGGCCGCCGGCATCCACGTCATCACGCCGAACAAGAATGCCGGTGCCGGCGACTGGGGCCGTTACCAGGCGATTCGCGCCTCGGCAGCGCGCAGCGGCGCGCGCTTTCGCTATGAAGCGACCGTCGGCGCGGGCCTGCCCATCATCCAGACCCTGCGCGATCTTCTCGATACCGGCGATGAGCTGCTGGCCGTGGACGGCATCTTCTCCGGCACCCTGGCCTGGCTGTTCAATCGCTATGACGGAGCAAAGCCGTTCTCGGAACTCGTGCTCGAGGCGAAGGCGCTGGGCTATACCGAACCCGATCCACGCGACGATCTTTCCGGCACCGACGTGGCGCGCAAGCTCGTGATCCTGGCGCGCGAGGCCGGTGTCGCGCTCTCGCTGGCCGAGGTGCAGGTGGAAAGCCTGGTGCCAGCCGTGCTCGCCGACGCCAGTCGCGAGGAATTCCTGCAGCGCCTCGGCGAAGCGGACGCGGCGATGCGCGAGCGCCATGCCGCCGCGAAAGCGCGCGGAAACGTGCTTCGCTACGTCGCCAGCCTGCGCCCGGCGCGCGATGGCGCTTCGGCCCAGGCATGCGTCGGCCTGGTCGAACTAGCGGCCGATCATGCCTTCGCGCACCTGCGCCTGACGGATAATGTGGTGCAGTTCAGTACGCGTCGCTATTCGGAGAATCCCCTCGTGGTACAGGGGCCGGGCGCCGGCCCCGAGGTCACGGCGGCCGGCGTGTTCGCCGATCTGCTGCGCGTCGCGGCGAATCTTGGAGCCAAATTATGAGTTGGTGCATTCCATGAAGAAACAAAGGGCCAGCGCCTTCGCGCCAGCCAGCGTGGGCAATGTCGGCGTCGGTTTCGACATCCTCGGGCACAGCATCACCGGTGCGGGCGACACGGCCGTCGTGCGCCGCATCGACGAGCCCTGCGTGCGTATCGCCGCGATCCGTGGGGTGGTTTCCGATCTGCCTGCGGAAGCCGAACGCAATACAGCCGGCGCAGCCTTGCTCGCGCTGCGCGACAGCCTCGCCCTGCCCTTCGGTTTCGAACTCGAACTCGACAAGGGCATCGCACTCGGTTCCGGCATGGGTGGATCGGCCGCGTCCTGCGTCGCGGCACTCGTCGCGGCGAACGCCTTGCTGGATGAACCGCTCTCGCCGGAGCAGCTGTATCCGCATGCGATGACCGGCGAGGCCGTCGCGAGCGGCGGTCGCCACGGCGACAACGTCGGACCGATGCTGCTGGGCGGCCTGGTGCTGGCGACCGCCGACCATCTCGTGCGCATTCCGGTTCCGCCGGAATGGCATTGCGTGCTCGTGCACCCGCATGCCGTGCTGGAAACGCGCCGCGCCCGCGAAGCCCTGAAAGGCAGTTATGCCCTGGGCGAATTCGTCGCGCAAAGCGCGAACCTCGCCCTGGTCCTTGCTGGTTGCCAGAACGGCGACGCGGCATTGGTGCGCGCCGGCTTGCGCGACGTATTGGTCGAACCGCGCCGCGCCCCGCTCATCGTCGGCTTTGACCGAGTGAAAAAAGCCGCCCTGGACTACGATGCGATGGGTGCCAGTATCTCCGGTGCCGGGCCCAGCGTGTTCGCCTGGTTCGAAACGCGCGAAGACGCCGAGTCGGCGTCGAAGGCGATGCGCACCGGCTTCGCGGACGCCGGCTTCGACAGCGATGCCTTCGTCTCGCCGATCGCCGGCCCCGCCGCAAAGCTGCTCGCATGAAGTACGTCAGTACGCGCGGCACCTCTCCCGCTGTTGGCCTGAGCGCCACCGTATCTGCCGGGCTGGCGCCCGATGGCGGGCTGTACGTGCCGCAGCATTTCCCGCGACGCGTGCCCGCCGATTTCAACGGCCTCGATACCCTGCCCGAGATCGCATCGCGACTGCTGCAGCCATTCTTCGAAGCCGATGCGCTGGCGTCGGATTTGGATACGATCTGCGCGCAGGCCTTCGATTTCCCCGCGCCGTTGCGGGAACTCTCCCCTCTCCCTCCGGGAGAGGGTGCCCGAAGGGCGGGTGAGGGTTCGCCTTCGAATGATCTGATCCTCGAACTTTTCCACGGCCCCACTGCCGCCTTCAAGGATTTCGGTGCGCGTTTCCTCGCCGCCTGCCTGCAAAGACTGCAGCGCGACGCCTCGCGACCATTGACGATTATCGTCGCCACCTCCGGCGACACCGGCGCCGCCGTGGCCGGCGCTTTCCATCGCCTGCCCGGCCTGCGCGTCGTCGTGCTGTATCCGGACGGTCGCGTCTCGCCGCGACAGGCGCACCAACTCGGCTGTTACGGCGACAACGTGTTTGCCTTTCGCGTGGCCGGCAGTTTCGACGACTGCCAGCGCCTGGCGAAGCAGGCCTTGAACGACCACGAACTGCAGAGGTCCATCCCGCTCAGCTCGGCCAACAGCATCAGCCTCGGCCGACTATTGCCGCAGATGAGCTACTACGCGGCGAGTTCGCTGGCCTTCTGGTGCGAACACGGCGAGCCGCTGAACTTCGTCGTGCCGACCGGCAATCTCGGCAATGCCTTCGCCGCCATGCTCGCGCGCGCGCTCGGCCTGCCGATCGGTCGCATCGCCCTGGCGACCAATGCCAACCGCGTGCTGCCGGATTTTTTCGCCGGTGGCGAATACGCGCCGCAAGCGAGTTTGTCCACGCTGGCCAATGCGATGGACGTCGGCGCGCCGAGCAATTTCGAGCGCCTGCGCTGGCTCTATCCCGACGAAGCGCGGCTGCGCGACGCCTTCGCTGCGCGCGCTATCTCCGACGAGACCATCCGCGAAACGATCCGCGAACTGCATGCGCGCATCGGCGAAACGATCTGCCCGCACACGGCCACCGCCGTTTCGCTGCTGCAGCAGCTGCGTCGCGAAGGCGAAAGCGGCCCCTGGGCCATCGCCGCCACCGCGCATCCAGCCAAGTTCGAGAGCATCGTCGAACCGCTGATCGGTCGCGAAGTGCCCGTCCCCCCCGCCCTGGCGACCCTGCTCGCCCGCCCGGCGCGGGCCGAACCCCTGCCCGCCGACTACGCGGCTTTATGCGATTCCCTGAACGCTCTGCCCGGCTGAAAGGCCGCCGCCTAGCCATGCCTGCCCCGCCCGGCCTATAATTCCCGCGCCAGTGGGGGGGTAGCTCAGCTGGGAGAGCGCGTCGTTCGCAATGACGAGGTCGTGGGTTCGATCCCCATCCTCTCCACCACTTTCAGGAAAGGCCGGAATCGCAAGATTCCGGCCTTTTTCTTTCTGTCGCCAGCAGGATTCAACGGCCGGGCTCGTTGCGCGCTTCTAGGATTCGCTGGATGGCGTCGATGGCAGCCAAGTTTGCGTCGTCGCTCGTCCGGAATCCGAAGCCCGTCGCGCGCACCGCTTCGAACTCAGGCAAATCCGTGACGTCCGCTTCGGCTTCATAGCCGTAGGCGCCGAGATCGGATTGATAGATGCGCACGACCATCGTGTACGGCCCGGAACTGGTCTTGCTGCCTTCTCCGAGATAGCGATAGCCCTCCGGTAGCATGGCCGGTTCCTCCGAAATTGTTCCGGCCCGGTAGATAGGGATCGCGCGAACTACTTCAAGTGGAGCGCTGAACGCGAGGTTCAGATACCTGAGCGAAGGCAACACAAGATTTTGCTCTGGCGTCGATCCGACGCCAGAACCTTCGCCTCTCGGTGACTCAACTCTCCCGATACGGCGGCAGCGTGAGCTTCCATCGGATGGCCGCGCCGCGCGCAGCGAAGCCAAAGGCGAAACCGAGAATGGTCGGCCAAGGCGCAGGGACGCCCGCACTACTCAATCCGACGAATAGCGCCGCCGCGATCAAGGCCGCGGTGACGTAGAGTTCGTGCCGCATCAGGATCGACGGAATGCCGGCGGTGATGTCGCGAATAACGCCGCCGATACAGGCCGTGATGATGCCCGCCGCGACGGCCGGCACCGCCGGCACGCCGAACTGCAGCGCCTTGCCCGCACCATACACCGCGTAGGCCGCGAGACCGGCCGCATCGAGCCAGTCGAGCGCGCGCTCCGGCCACCAGCGCGACGGAACCAGCCAGGCGACGAAGGTGACGACAACGCAAAGGGCCACGGGCGTCGGATCGTGCATCCAGAACACCGGCGCGCCGATCAGCAGGTCGCGAAGTGTTCCGCCGCCCACCGCGGTCACGAGCGCGAAGAAGCAGGCGCCGACGAAGTCCATGCGCTTGCGCGCAGCGGCGAGCGCGCCGGAGGCCGCGAAGACGGACAGGCCCGCGATGTCCAGCCACGCCAGGACGGGTTCGATGGGAAGCATCATCGCCGTGCAACCGCTCTAGTTCGGAAGCCTCAACCGCGCCTCGCCGCCTCGATCTTCGCAACGTCGATCTTCGTCATTTCCATCATCGCTTCGAAGACGCGCTTGGCGGCGGCGCGATCGGAGCCGGTGTAAGCCTCGGTCAGCACGCGCGGCGTGATCTGCCAGGAGATACCCCAGCGGTCCTTGCACCAGCCGCAGGCGCTCTCCCGACCGCCGTTGCCGACGATGGCGTTCCACAGGCGATCGGTCTCGGCCTGGTCGTCGGTCGCTACCTGGAACGAGAAGGCTTCGTCGGGCTTGAATGCCGATCCTCCGTTCAGACCAATGCAGGGAATGCCCATCACGGTGAACTCGACGGTGATGACATCGCCTTCCTTGCCCGAGGGATAGTCGCTGGGCGCGTGGTGCACGGCCTTCACTTCGCTGTCGGGAAACGTCGCCGCATAGAAGCGAGCGGCCTCGAGCGCGTCCTTGTCGTACCAGAGGCAGACCGTGTTCTTGTCGATCATGGGATGGCTCCTTGGAAAGTGCCCCAGCATACCGCCGAAGGCGCTGAATCGGCGGATAACCGGGTGAACGAAGGCATGAAGCCCGCGCGGTATCATGGCCGCCTGGAAACTTCAGGACTGCCCGCTTGAACACCGGCCACCTACTCCGCTCCATTCCGATTTTCGAAGGCCTGTCCGACGACGATGTTCTTGCCCTGTCGGCCGAGCTGGAACGCCGCAGCTTCAAGGCCGGCGAGATGGTCTTCTCCATGGACGATGGCGGCAACGCCATGTACATCGTCGAAAGCGGCGACGTGAACATCCACTTGCCGGGCGACGGTTCGCGCCGCATCTCGCTCAAGGACATCGCTCGCGGCGAGTACTTCGGCGAGCTCGCTCTGTTCGACGAGAAGCCGCGCAGCGCCAGCGCGCTGGCGACCACCGACACGGTATTGCTGGAACTGCAGCGCGCGACGCTCGAACGTTATCTGGAGCGGCGCCCGCGCGCGGCCATGGCCATCCTGCGCACGATGGGCGAGCGCCTGCGCGAAACGAACACCTTGCTCTCGGCCCGCGCGGCGAAGAACGTGGACGAGGAATTCGACCGCAAGCTGACCTGGAGCGATCGGCTCGCCGACCAGGTGGCCGAGCTCAACGGCAGCTGGACTTTTATCCTGTTCCTGATCGGCTTGACGGCCGTGTGGTGCGTGATGAACACCTCGATCGTGCTCGACCGTCCGCTCGATCCCTATCCCTACCAGTTCTTCAATCTGGCGTTGGCGATCCTGGTCGGCCTACAGGGCCCGCTGATCGTGATGAGCCAGAACCGGCAATCGCTGAAGGACCGCGCCCGCGCCGAGACCGACTTCAAGGTCAACCTGAAGAACGAGGTCAATATCGAGACGCTGCTGCGCGAGCTCAGCGAGCTGCGCGAAGAAATCCGCGATCGGGACGACCGGGCGCCGCGATCGTCGATGTAAAGCCTGGTGAGCGGTTCGTGGTTGGTAGTGAAGCGGAGTCTCTGACCACCCACCATCAATCACTCACCATCAACCAATCTAGGGCAGCGACCGCAGCCAGGCCATCGCTTCGTCTTCGCGCTGGAAGACGTTCGAAACCAGACCGAAATTGGCGGCGGCCACCACACCGAACTTCTGCGGGTCGATGAAGGCCGGACGCACCACCATCGCACCTCGCACGAAGCCGCGCGCGGCTTCGGCCAATCGCCGGACCATCGCATGACGATCCGCAAGGCTGGGCGGTGCGAAACCCGTCGCATCGGTGATGTCGATCAGCAGGCGCGTCTGTCCCGAGGCCGCCGCTCGTTCGACGGCCTCGGCCACGCGATCGACGACCTGTCCGAAACGAAAATCGCCCGACAGCCGGAAGACGGCGATGTCGTCGGTGACCGGAAGGGGCGTAGAGTCGTTCATCTACTAGGCGAGCTCGCCCGTGTGATGCCGCAGATGATCCTCGGCGAAACTGGCGATGAAGTAGTAACCGTGGTCGTAGCCTTCGTGTCGGCGAACGGCTAGCGCCTGTCCTGATTCTTCGCAGGCGTCTTCGAACAGCTCCGGCTTCAGTTGCGACGCCAGGAATTTGTCCGCCAGCCCCTGGTCGATCAGAATCGTGCCGCCGAACTTGCGCTGCCTGACCAGTTCGCAAGCATCATGCCGCCGCCATGCCTCGCGATCCTCGCCGAGATAACGCGAGAAGGCTTTCTCACCCCAGGGCACGCGCGAAGGCGCCATGATCGGCGCGAACGCGGACAGGCTGCGGTACTTGCCGGGATGCCGCAGCGCCAGCGTCAGGGCGCCATGCCCGCCCATCGAGTGTCCCATGATGCCGCTGCGTTCGATATCGGCCGGGAAATTCGCCGCGATGATCGCAGGTAATTCGTGCACGACATGCGTTTCCATGCGGAAGCGCGAAGACCATGGCGCCTGGGTCGCATCGAGGTAGAAACCCGCGGCTTCGCCGAACTCCCAGTCGCCGGTCGCACCGTCGATACCGGTATCGCGCGGGCTGGTATCGGGCATGACCAGCATCAGGCCAAGCTCGCTGGCGATACGCTGCATGCCCGCCTTGATCGTCGCCGTTTCTTCGCTGCAGGTCAGGCCGGCCAGGAAATACAGCACAGGTACCGGGCCCACGCTCGCCTGCGGCGGCCGGTACACGGCGAAACGCATCGGCCCGCCGCAGGCCGGCGAGGTCACGCGGTAGAAACCCTGCGTACCGCCGAAGCAGGGGTGTTCGGAGAGTGTCTCGACCGTCATCAGTAGATCACTACGCTGCGGATCGACTCGCCGCGATGCATCAGGTCGAAGGCGTCGTTGATCTTTTCCAGCGGCATCGTATGCGTGATCAGCGAATCGATGTCGATCTTGCCCTCCATGTACCAGTCGACGATCTTCGGCACGTCGCGGCGGCCGCGCGCGCCACCGAAGGCCGTGCCACGCCAGTTGCGGCCGGTGACGAGCTGGAACGGGCGCGTGCTGATTTCCGCACCGGCGGGCGCGACACCAATAATGATGCTGGTGCCCCAGCCCTTGTGCGCGCATTCCAGCGCCTGTCGCATCACCTTGACGTTGCCGATGCATTCGAAGGTGTAGTCGGCACCGCCCTTGGTCAGCGAAACGAGATAAGGCACGAGATCGCCCTCGACTTCGGCCGGATTGACGAAATGCGTCAGGCCGAACTTCCGCGCCATCGCTTCGCGCTGCGGATTCAGATCCACGCCGACGATCATGTCGGCACCGGCCAGTCGCAGACCCTGGATGACGTTGAGGCCGATGCCGCCGAGACCGAACACGACGGCCTTCGAACCGACTTCCACTTTCGCCGTGTAGATCACCGCGCCGATGCCGGTGGTCACGCCGCATCCGATGTAGCAGACCTTGTCGAAAGGCGCGTCCTCGCGGATCTTCGCCAGCGCGATCTCCGGCACCACGGTGTAGTTCGCGAAGGTCGACGTGCCCATGTAATGCAGCACCGGCCGGCCGTCGAGCGAGAAGCGGCTGCTGCCGTCCGGCATGAGGCCCTGCCCCTGCGTGCTGCGGATCGCCTGGCAGAGATTTGTCTTCGGATTCAGGCAGTACTCGCACTGCCGGCATTCGGGCGTGTAAAGCGGAATGACGTGATCGCCTTTCTTCAGCGAAGTCACGCCCGGACCGACGTCGACGACGACGCCCGCACCTTCATGCCCGAGGATGGCCGGGAACAGGCCTTCGGGATCGGCGCCGGACAGCGTGAATTCGTCGGTGTGGCAGATGCCGGTGGCCTTGATTTCGACCAGCACTTCGCCGTGGCGCGGACCTTCCAGGTCGACGGTTTCGATGCTGAGCGGCGCTCCGGCCTTCAATGCGACGGCGGCTTTGACTTTCATGCGCGATTCTCCGGTGGCGATGCCTCAAGGATAACGCGCATGTGCCGTAGGGTGGGCTCAAGCCCACCGCCCCGATGCGCGTGACGAGGTGGGCCAAAGCCCGTCCTACGTGTTGATCTTGAGCTTGTGCGGCGGCGACCATTGCTCGCGCGTGACGCCCGGCATCGGACGTCCACCGGGATTGCCCTCAAGATCGCCCTGGAACATCGACACCACCAATCGCTGCACGAGGTTCATCGCCGGCAGCGAGGCGTGCAGGCCGATGCCGGAACTCAACAGACGATTGCCGATCTCGCCGAAGGTGAAATCGCTGCGCGATACCGCGACGAGCTGCTTGCTGTCGAGGAAGGTCGGCTTCGCGCCGGCCAGCGGCACGGTATTGTCGCCGCCGTCCTTCTTCGGCTCCGGGAAATCGAAGAAGGGATTGCCCTCCGGCGTCTTGCCGGCGCCGACGCTGGTGCGCGTTTCGGCACCGATGCCGGCGATGGCGAGCCAGTTCTCCGCGCCGAGCTCGCCCGGCACGCCGCCGACCGCTGCGATGCGCTGGCGATGCGCTTCCGCCGGCTCCAGCATCTCGGTCAAGAGCGCGCGCGAATGCACGATGGTCGCGTTGCCTTCGAATTTCACCGAATAGGTATTGAGATAGCGCTTCAGGGTTTCGAGCACGCCGAGCTGCCAGCTGCCGGCATCAAACAGATCGACGGCATCTTTCTCCACCGCGCCCTTGAACGAAGGCAACAGGTAGTAAAGGGATGGCGTCAGGCGCGCGGCCTCGCGCTCACGCGAGGAGGAGCCGTCGGCACCGAGCGTCGACGTCCCCATGCAGATCTTGGCGATGGCCTCGACCGAGCCTTGGTAGGGCGTGCCGATCGTCGCGACCTTGCCGATGCGCTTGGCGATATCGGGCTTGCGCGCCAGCAGGCCGGCGATCATCAGGCCGCCCATCGAATGCCCGGCAAGGTTGACCTTGCGCGTCTTCTTCCAGGCGCTGCCGGCGTAATGCCGCATCAGCGCCGTGCGGTTCTGCACTTCGTCGATGAAAGCTTCGAGCCGGTCCTCGCTGGTCTCCAGCGGCTGGCGCCAGTCGTAGGGGAACGGATACACCGGCACCGGCAGGTGCGGATCTTTCGACAGCGAGTGGCGCAATTCGAGGATGAATTCCTCGTAGATCATCGAAATGACGCGGTCTTCCTGCACGCGTGCGGGTTCGACCCGTTCGTAACGGCGATCGTCCGGATGCAGGGCGATGCGCTCGTAGTCCTCGGTGAGCTTGTCCATCAACGGCATCATCGTGCGCGAGGAAAAGACGGTGCGCGGATCGACCGGATAGGTATCGCGCAGCTCGGTGCCGAGGATGCCGGGCACGAAGATCACCGGGTTGAAAGGGGCGGCCATCGGAACTCCAGGGGGCGGGGGCGCTCCGATTCTCCAATGCCGGCCCTGCCGGGGCGAGGACAGCCGGGCTGGCATTGCCCACTCTTGCACCCTGAGGCCGACAGGCGTAGCATTTTCTTAAGTTTCAATAGTTGCTGAAATTACGGAAATGAACCTGCCTCCCCTCACCCAGGGCTTCGTCCTCCATTTCGGCGAGATGGGCAGCCGCTGGGGCGTGAACCGCACCGTCGGCCAGATCTATGCCCTGATCTTCGTCTCCGACCGCCCCCTGCATGCCGACGACATCGTCGAGAAGCTCGGCGTCTCGCGCTCCAACGTCAGCATGGGCTTGAAGGAGCTGATGGCCTGGCGCCTGGTTCGGCTGGAGCACCTGCCAGGCGATCGGCGCGACTATTTCAGCGCCGCCGGCGATGTCTGGACCATCTTCAAGACCCTGGCCGAAGAGCGGCAACGACGCGAAGTCGAACCCACCCTGTCGGCCCTGCGCGGCGCCCTGCTCGAAACACCGGACTCGGCCGAGGAACGCCATGCGCAGGAGCGCATGCGCGAGATGTACGAGTTGATGGAACAGATGACCGAATGGTTCGCCGAGGTGCGCAAGCTGTCGCCGCAAACCCTGCAGAACCTGATGGCGCTCGGCGGCAAGGTGCAGCGCCTGCTCGAGATGAAGGACAAGTTGCTCGTCATGCCTGGTGGAAAGAGTTGATACCTGATCCGTAGGAGCGATTGCCATCGCTCCTACGATCCTTAGGAAAGCAGGAAACCCCATGGACCCGATCACCCTCGCCCGCATCCAGTTCGCGGCCAACATCAGCTTCCACATCCTGTTCCCGACCATCACGATCGCGATGGGCTGGTTCCTGCTGTTCTTCAAGCTGCGCCACCGCGCCACCGGCGACGCCAAATGGATGGAGGCTTATGGCTTCTGGGTGAAGATCTTCGCGCTGAGTTTCGCGCTCGGCGTCGTCAGCGGCATCACGATGAGTTTCCAGTTCGGCACGAACTGGCCGGGCTACATGACCACCGTCGGCAATGTGGCCGGCCCCTTGCTGGCTTACGAAGTCCTGACGGCGTTTTTCCTCGAAGCGACCTTCCTGGGCGTGATGCTGTTCGGTCGCTCGCGCGTCAGCGACAATATGCACACCTTGGCGACGTTCCTCGTCGCCGCCGGTACGACGGCTTCTGCCTTCTGGATCCTGGCCCTGAACTCGTGGATGCAGACGCCGACCGGCCACCTGATGATCGCCGGCCAGGCGCATGTGGTCAGCTGGTTCGACGTGATCTTCAATCCATCGTTCCCGTACCGCCTGGTGCACATGCTGCTGGCCTCCGGCCTGACCGCCGCCTTCCTGATCGCCGGCGTTTCGGCTTACCAGTGGTTGCGCAACGATCGCGCGCCGTCGGTGATGGCGGCATTGCGTACCGGCGTCATGGTCGCGGCGGCGCTGATTCCGATCCAGATCTTCGTCGGCGACCAGCACGGCCTGAACACGTTCGAACACCAGCCGGCGAAAGTCGCGGCGATGGAAGGCGTCTGGGAAACCGAGCGCGGCGCGCCGGCGCTGATCTTCGCGATACCGAACGAGAAGGAACGCCGCAATGATTACGCGATCGGCATTCCGAAAATGGCCAGCCTGGTCCTGACGCATGAAATGGAAGGCGAAATCCGCGGCCTGAACGAATTCCCGGGTGAACATCCACCGGTCGCGCCGGTGTTCTGGGGTTTCCGCGTGATGGTCGGCACCGGCGTGCTGATGCTGCTGACATCCTGGGCTGCGGCGTGGTCGCTGCGCCGCCAGCGCATGCCGAATATCTGGATCGCCCGCAGCCTGCTGGCGATGACCTTCTCCGGCTGGCTGGCGACGCTGGCAGGCTGGTACGTCACGGAAGTCGGTCGCCAGCCCTGGCTCGTGTCCGGAATACTCTTGACGAAAGACGCGGCCTCCGCGACGCCGGCACCGATCCTCGGCATTTCGCTGGGCATGTACCTCGCCATCTACGCCCTGCTGATCCTGTCCTACGTCAGCGTGGTCTTCCATCTCGCGCGCAAGCGCGCCGTCCCGCCCTCGGCGGAAAAGAAACTCGGCCAGGAGCTGCCGGCATGAACGAGATCTATCCGTTGATCTTCGTCTTCCTGATGGCGCTGGCGATGCTGATCTACGTCGTGCTCGACGGCTACGACCTCGGTGTCGGCATCTTGCTTCGCCGCGCCAGCGACGCCCACAAGGACGAGATGATCGCGTCGATCGGCCCCTTCTGGGACGCGAACGAAACCTGGCTCGTGCTCGGCGTCGGCATCCTGCTGGTCGCCTTTCCGGTCGCGCACGGCGTCATCCTCGGCGGCCTCTACCTGCCCGTCGCCTTCATGCTGATCGGGCTGATCCTGCGTGGCGTCGCCTTCGATTTCCGAGTGAAGGCGCATGCCGCGCACAAGCCGCGCTGGAACTTCGCCTTCTACGCCGGTTCGGTTCTAGCCGCCTTCTCCCAGGGCTTCATGTTGGGTATCTATATCCTCGGCTTCGACTACTCCGCCGCGTCGATCTCCTTCGCGATCTTCATCGGCCTGAGCCTGCTCGCCGGCTACGCCCTGCTCGGCGCGACCTGGCTCATCCTGAAATCGGAGAACGCGCTGTACGGGCGCGCGCAGGTCTGGGCGCGTGGCAGCCTGTGGCTGACGGGCCTGGGCATCGTCGCCGTTTCGTTGGCGACGCCGCTGGTGAGTTCGCGCATCTTCGACAAGTGGTTCTCGATGCCAAACATGCTGCTGCTTTCGCCGATCCCTGTGCTGACCGCCGTGCTGTTCTTCGTTTGCGACCGCAGCCTGAAACGCTTGATCGCCGGACAGCCGGCAAGAATCTGGGTCCCGTTCGCCTGCGCCGTCGGCCTGTTCGTACTGGCCTTCCTCGGCCTCGCCTACAGCCTGTTCCCCTATCTCGTGGTGGATCGCATTACCTATGTGCAGGCGGCGACGGCGACCGCCTCGCTGAAGGTCATGCTGATCGGCGTGGCGATCACGCTGCCGGCGATCCTGGCGTACACGGCGTATTCGTATCGCGTGTTCTGGGGCAAGACGCGCGAACTGACGTATTAGTCGTATGGTGGGCCTCGGCCCACCGGCAACAACGAGCGAGTACGGAGGCGAGCCCGAGCCTGCCGATTTGTCGCAAGCCCGGCCATGGTGGGTCAAGGCCCACCCTACGGGTTTGTCCGGGAATCCAACCATGTCGCCAGCGCATCGCGCGCGGCGAAGGAATGCACGGGCAGTGCGAGTACGTCACCGGGATTCGCCCACGCAATCAAGGCCTGGGCGGCTTCGATCTCGGGCAAGACGAGTTGCAATGTTCCCTCCGGCAATCCGGACGCGAGCAATTCGTCGCGCAGGATCAGAGGCACTTCGCCGGGCTGGCGACCGCGCATGTAGCCTTCGATGTCCTTCAGCACGACACGCGCCGGCTTCCATGAGGCTGCGATGCGCGCGAGTTCGCGAATGGCGTCATCGTCGCGATTGCCGGCCTGACCCAGCAGCAAGCCCAGGCGTCCGCCAGACGACTGGCGCAAGGAATCCGCGACCCTCAGCAATCCGTCCAGCCCTTCGGGGTTGTGCGCGTAGTCGACCAGCACGCGCACGCCGCCAATATCCCAGCGTTCCATGCGCCCGGGGTTGTCGCCGCGTCCGCTGCCGAAGCGGTTGCAGACCGCCGCAATGACATCGGGCGCGACGCCAAGGCGCGAAGCCAGCAAGGCCGCGCCCGCGAGATTGTGCAGGTTGTAGGTCGCCGCGCCTTCGAGCGACAAGGGCATCGCCCGCACCTCGCCCATATCGTGCGTCCGGCCATCGACATGCAATCGCAGCCGACCGTTCTCGATGCCGCAGGTTTCGCCGCCCGCCGCACGATGCGCCAGCAGCTTCGGATTCGCATCGTCCAGCGCGAACCAGGCGATGCGCGCGTCGATCTTCTTCGCCTTCGACAGCAACAGCACGTCATCGGCGTTCAGGACGAGGGTGCCGTCCGAATCCAGCGCACGCGCAACGACGAGCTTGGCTTCGGCCAGGTCCGACAGGTCGTGGATGCCGTATTCGCCGAAATGATCCGGGCTGATGTTCGTCACGATGGCCGCATCCACGCGCCGCACCGCCAGTCCGCGACGCAGGATACCGCCGCGCGCAGTCTCCAGCACGGCGGCCCGCACGCGGGCATCGCGCAATACGCGGCGCGCGCCGGCAGGGCCGGAATAGTCGCCGCGTTCCACCCGTTCGCCGCCGACGAAGATGCCATCGGTGCAATTGAATCCCGCCGCGCGGCCACTCGCGATCAGCATCGCCGATACCAGGCGCACGGTGGTCGTCTTGCCGTTCGAACCGGTTACCAGCGCGGACGGCACATCGCACAGTGACGGCCACGGAACCTCGTCCGGCAGCGAATCCAGACGCCAGATCGCACTGCCCTCGCCCATGCCGAGGCTGATGTCTTCGTCGTCCCAGACCACCGCGACCTGATGATCCTTCGCGTCGGATTGCAAGCGCATCGCGGCGGGCTTCGATTCTTCCTTCGCAAGAAGAAGCAGGGTGCGCAAGGCGGATTCCGCATCGAACGGATTCGGATGCCCGGGCGACAGCGGCACGCGCCAGTCGCCCGGTTCGGCAACGAGGCGAAGCCAGGCGAGTTCGTTGACTTCGGTGGCGGTGAGCAACTGGTCCTGCGCGGCGGCGGCGAACAGGGAAGCGCCGCTGCGATGCTCGCGCACGACGAGTACGCTCTCCGTCCAATCGAGTTGCGCCCGCAGCGCACTCACATTCGCGCGCCAAGCGTCGGCGAGCTCGGGCGTCAGCCGCGCGACATCGAGCACCGCGCCCGACTCCGTGGCGAAGAGGTTCGGTCCGGTCAGCCTGCGCGAATCCTCGAAGAGATATTCAGCCGCGGTATTCAGTCGGCGTCCTCGCGCGCGAGGCGAACGCCGCGCTCATCGCGCACCATGCCTTCCCAGCTGGAGACAGCGATGGTTTCCTCGCTCGACGAGACCGGTGCAGGCGTCGCGACGGGCGGGGCTTCGCTCGGCACAGGCCTCGGCGCCGCGCCTTCCGGCCGGAACTTGATGACCTGCTTCCAGGAACGCACCAGCGCGTCGGCGAACACCAACAGCAGGTCGCCCGACTGGCCCATGCGCAGGGCGGCATCGATGGCTTCCTGCTCGTCCGGAATGATCGAGATCTGATCGTCGCGGACGCCTTGTTCGCGCAGCACGGCCGCGATCATCTTCGGCACTTCCTCGCCGTCGCGCCCACGCAGGTCGTCGTCGCGGCGACAGACGTAATGATCGAATCGCCCGGCCACCGCCATCGCGATGTCGCGCAGGTCCTCGTTGCGACGATCGCCCGGTCCGGCAACGACGACGATACGCCGACCGGTGACATCCAGGCGCTGTGCGAGGTCGGCCATCACCGACACCGCATGCGCGTTGTGGCCGTAATCGAACAGCACCTTGAACGGGTGTTCGTTGAACACGTTCATGCGGCCCGGGGCCTGGAAGAAGGTGCTGTCGAAGGTGCGCAGTCCCTGGCGGATCGCATCGAGCTTGATGCCGACCGAGAAGGCCATCGCCGCGGCGAACATCGCGTTCTGCACGTTGTGCAAGGCGCGGCCTTCCAGCGTGGCCGGGATCAGGTGCGTCCACAGCAAGGGGATATGGCTGCCCTTGTCGTACAGGGTGATCATCTGGCCGTTCACGCCCGCCTCGAGCGCACAGGCGCGACCGCCGGCACGGATGTGCTCGCGAACCAGGCCATGCTGCGGATTGAGCGTGACGTAGCAGATGACCTTGGCGTCGGTGTAACCCGACATCTTCAGCACGTTCGGATCGTCGGCGTTCAGCACCGCGCACTGTTCCGCCACTTCGACGACGATGCGCTTGACCTCGGCGAGCTGTTCGAGCGTATCGATGCCCTTCATGCCCAGGTGGTCGGACTGCACGTTCAAGACGGCGCCCACATCGACCTTGGGCACGCCCATGCCGGCGCGCAGCAGGCCGCCGCGCGCGGTTTCGAGCACGGCGAAATCGATCTGCGGATCGGCCAGCACCATGCGGGCCGAGACCGGCCCGGTCATGTCGCCTTCGACCGTGCGCTGGCCGTCGATGTACACGCCATCCGTCGTCGTCAGGCCCGGCGTGTAGCCGGCCATCTTGACGATGTGCGCCAGCATGCGGGCGGTCGTCGTCTTGCCATTGGTGCCGGTCAACGCCGCGATCGGTACGCGTGCGGGCGTGCCGGCCGGGAACAGCATGTCGATCACCGGGCCGGCGACATCGCGCGATTTGCCTTCGCTCGGCGCCACGTGCATGCGGAAGCCCGGTGCGGCGTTCACTTCACAGATGCCGCCACCGATGCTTTTGTAGCTCTCCGCGATGTTCGTACTCAGGAAGTCCACGCCGCCGACATCGAGGCCGATCGCCTTGATCGCGCGCACGGCCATGTCGCGGTTGTCCGGATGTATGACGTCGGTGACGTCGGTCGCGGTACCGCCGGTGGACAGGTTGGCGGTCGAGCGCAGATAGATCACCCGGTCCTTTTGCGGCACGGAATCGGCATTCACCTCGGCGCGCGCCATCATCATCTCGGCTTGCGCGTCGAGTTCGAGCCGCGTCAGCACCTTCTCGTGACCGACGCCGCGGCGCGGGTCTTGGTTCACGATGTCGACCAGCTGGCGGATGCTGTGCTTGCCGTCGCCGACCACATGGCCAGGCGTGCGTCGCGTGGCGGCGACGAGTTCGCCATTGACGACGAGCAGCCGATGATCGTCGCCTTCCAGGTAAGTCTCGACGATGACCGAGCGCGAGATTTCTTTCGCCTTGTTGAAGCCCGCAATCACTTCGGCTTCGTTCGTCAGTCGGATCGAAATGCCGCGGCCATGATTGCCGTTATAGGGCTTGGTGACGACCGGATAGCCGATGCGGCGCGCGGCGCGCACGGCGCCGGATTCGCTCTGCACCAATTCCTGGCGCGGCACCGGCAGGCCCAGCGAGCCGAGAATCTTGTTGGTCTCTTCCTTGTCGCTGGCCAGTTCCACCGCGATATGCGGCGTCTTGCCGGTGACCGTCGCCTGGATACGCTGCTGGTATTTACCATGCCCGAGCTGCACGAGCGACTGCTCGTTCAAGCGCAACCAGGGAATGTTGCGCTCTTCCGCAGCCTTCACCAACGAAGCCGTGGAAGGACCGAGCGCACGGCGCTGCGCATAACGGATGAACGAATCGCGTGCCTCCGGCCAGTTCCAGTCCTCAGGCACGCTGCCTTCGGGGCGCAGTTCGGCCGGAAGCAGCGAGCTGAGCAATCGCAGGGCCAGTTCGCCGGCCTCGATGCCTTCCTCGCGCTGCGCGTATTCGTACACGACCGAGTACACGCCGGACTTGCCGTCGATGCTGCGCGTCTTGCCGAAGGTGACGTCTTCGCCGGCGATGTTCTGGAGTTCGATCGCGACATGTTCGAGCACATGGCCGAGCCAGGTGCCGTCGCCTTCGTTCATGCGGCGGATGAAACCACCGGGTTCGCGATAGGAGCAGCCGTGCTCGGCCAGGCCCGGCAGGGCCGAAACCAGCGCATCGACGAAGCCCGTTCCGAGCCGGCCGGTCGGCCAGGCTTCCAGCGCGCCGAGGTCAAGCTCAAGGCGGATGACGGGGAAATGGGCGTACAGGGACGGCCCGACGAATACCGAACGATCGACAATGCGCATGCGGCTCCCTTCCCATGGCAGCAAGGGATCAACAATACCGCAAGCTCGGCAGGCTGGAGCAATCTGGCAGCTCACCGGACCCGCCGCTTCCGCAAATGTGTCGCAGAAGCGGAGGGCAGGACGCCCGAGCGCCCGCGAGTCGGTGGCCATGGACGACCTTCCGACCGAGCGGTCGGCGACACTTCCGGACGCGGCGGCCGGCATGCGGATGGCTACCCGCAGCACAGCCACGCCACAGATCAGCGCATGAAGGCCAATGCGAGTGGGAAGACGAAGAAGCCGATCAACAAGGTCAGCGGGACCCGTCGGATCCATGGGGACTGGCGACCGAACCGATGCGTACGCCAGGCCAGGGCGAACGCCGTCGCCGAAGCCAGTGCGGGCGCGATCAGCGGGAGAAATATCTCCGGCCCGTCGTGACTGTGCGCGCGATACTCGCGGAACGCCAGATAGAACGCCACCGTCAAGCAGGCCGAGATGACGCCCAGAACACATAGCGAGTGGAACTGCGCGTGCGTCTCGACATCTCGTCGAACTGCATTCATCCGCATCTTCCCTCGTGCGTCGCCAGCAAGCGCGCGCCTATGCCTTAACTACCGCCAGCTTGCCGGCCGAGGCCTTGCGCGTTTGCAGGTTGAAGGTCGAGCCCTTCACCAGCACGTGCAGGCGCAGGCCAAGCAGGCAGACCGGTTCGCCCTCATCCACCTGGTCCATGGACGAGAACTCCATCTCGGCCGCATCGACGACGGTGACGCCGCCGCTGCCCTCGACCTCGACGATATTGTCCGGGCCGATGAAGGCCGCCGTATCCTCGTCCAGGCCGATGCCGACCGCGAACGGGTTGTAGGCCAGCGCCGTGGCGAGTCGTCCGAGACGATCGCGCTGGCGGAAATGCTGGTCGATGATGAAACGGTTGGTCAAGCCAAGGCCCGGCGCGAGGCGCACGCTGCCGGCGACCGGCGTGGAACCCTCCTCCCCGAACGCGATCATGTGTTCGCTGAGGAAGGACGCGCCCGCGCTGGTGCCGGCGACATGCGTGCCATGCGCATTGCTCTGACGGATCGCCCGCGCGATCGAGGTGCCGCCGAGCAAGGTGCCGAGGCGCAGCTGATTGCCGCCGGTGAAGAACACGCCGCTGGCGCGTTCGATGCGCGCGATGCGGCTACGTTCTTCGGCGTCGCGGCGCGTATCGAAATCGATGGCCTCGACGCGCGCGGCGCCGAGATCGCGGAAGATCTCCTCGTAGCGCAGACCGGTATCGGCCAGCTTGCTCGCGGTCGGGATGACGACGATATCGGCATCCTCGCCGCCGCAAAGCTCGACGAAACGGGCGAGGATGCTGCGATCGTTCTCTTTTTCCTCGGCGCCGCCGATCGGAATGATCCAGCCGCGTTGGCTGCCCTGTGGGACCTGGCTGGGCATCAGCGCGACTCCTCGAACATGCCACGGATCTTCGCTTCGCCCGCGCGCACATGCCAGCGCCCGCCCAACATCACATCGCTCACTCGGTGTTCCTCGTCCAGAATCGTGTAGTCGGCAGCGGCGCCCACGGCCACCCTGCCCTTGTCCCGCAATCTCAGCAAATCCGCCGCATTGGACGTAAATGCCGGCAATACCCGTTCCATCGGTTGGCCGCGCAGCAGCAAGGCGCGCAGGGTTTCGGCCAGCGACGAAGGCGAACCGACATCCATGCGCGCGACGCGGCCTTCGGCGTCGAAATGCGGCAGGCAACCGCCGCCGTCCGAGCTGATCGTCACGCGCCCGGCCGGCGCCCCACTGTCGAGATAGCGCAGCAGCGCCTCGTCGGCCGTCCAGGCATCCTCGCCTTCATCCACCGGGAAAGCGGTGATATCGACCCAGCATCCCTGATGCGCGAGGGCCAGCGCTTCCTCGAACAGGCCCTTGCGCCGGTTGATATGGGTCGGATTGAAGACGCGCGCCGGCAGTTCGCTGATCGCCAGCGCCTCGCGCACCAGCGACAGGCCGCGCGGACCATCGCCCAGATGCAGGTGCAGGATGCCGGCCTTGCCCGTCAGCAAGCCGCCGACATGCGCATCGGAGGCCACGCGCAGCAATTCGTCCAGCGTCGGCTGGCTGGATCGGTGATCGCAGATCGCCAGTTCGCCGACGCCGATGAAGGCGTCGATGAAAGCGATGTCGTCGCGCACGCTGCCGGTCAGCGTCGCGACGGGAAGGTGATAGCCGCCGGTATGCGCCCAGGCATTCAGCCCTTCGTTGCGCAGACCGTTGACGGTCGCGACCAGATCGCGCGGACTACGCGTCGTATCGTCCGTGCCCAGCACGCCGACCACGCTGGTCACGCCCGCGAGCGTGAAGCGCGACAGCGGCACCGGCGGCACGCGCGTGTGCGCGCCGGCCTCGCCGCCGCCACCGGTCAGATGCGCATGGCCGTCGATGAAGCCCGGCAGCAGGCGCCGACCTTGCAGCTCGATCACATCGGTCTCGGGAAGACCGATACCCGCTTTCGATGCATCCTCGCCAATCCACAGCAGTTTGCCGCCGCCGACCACCAGGTCGCGGCGCCCCAGGGCTTCGGGCGCGAACACGTTCGCATTGCGGATCAGGCAGGTCGTCATGGCATCAGGCCGCCGCTTCGTCGATGCGCCGGCTCGGACGCAGTTGCGGGTCAAGCGCGATCCGTTCGTCGAACACGAAACAATCGCCTTCGTAGCCTTCGCCGCCGACCTGTTCGAAGTAGCCGAGGATGCCGCCCTCGAGCTGCAGCACGTTCTCGTAACCGGCCTGCTGCATCCACAACGCGGCCTTCTCGCAACGGATGCCGCCGGTGCAGAAGCTGACGATGGTCTTGCCCCGCAACGAATCGCGGTGCGTTTCCAGTGCTTCCGGCAAGTCGGTGAACTTGTCGATCGGCAGGCTCAGGGCGCCGGCGAAACTGCCGTGCGCGGCTTCCTGTGCGTTGCGCGTGTCGAGCAGCACGATGTCGCGACCGGCCTCGTCGCGGCCGCGGCGCAACCACTCGCGCAGAACCATCGGTTCGACCGTCGGCGCACGCCCGGACTCCGGCTGCAGGGACGCATCGCGGAACGTGATGATCTCCGGCTTGTTCTTCACCCGCAGGCGACGGAACGGAACGCTATCGCTATCGCTGTATTTCACGGCCAGGTCGGCGAAGCGCGGATCTTCGGCCAAGGCCTGCAGGAAAGAGTCGATCCCCTGTCCATCGCCGGCCAGGAACAGGTTGATGCCCTCGGGCGCCACCAGCACGCTGCCCTTGAGCGCCCGCTCCTCGCACAAGTCGCGCACGCGCGCCGCGACCGCATCGCCATCGGCGATACGGACGAAACGGTAGGCGGCGATGTTAAGGACCGGAATCACACGGAAAAACTCGTCGGGCGGCGAACCGACCGTCAGGCTCAGGCCTGGCCGATGTAGTCGCGCTTGCCGAGGTCCACGCCGTTGTGGCGCAGGATCGCGTAGGCCGTCGTCATGTGGAAATGGAAGTTCGGGATGGCGTAGAGGGCGAAGTACGGCAGGCCCTTGAACTGCAGGGTCTGCGACGGGATCTGGATGGTGATGTCGCGATCCTCGGCGCCGGCGAAATCGGCTTCCTTGATGCTCGCGACGAAGGCCAGGGTCTTGGCGATGCGCGCCTTCAGGTCCGCGAAGCTCGTTTCGGTGTCCTCGAACTTCGGATTTTCGACGCCCGCCAGGCGGGCCATCGTGCCCTTGCCGAAATCGCAGGCGATCTGCACCTGGCGCAGCAGCGGGAACATGTCGGGCGCCAGGCGCGCGGACAGGAGCACGGCCGGGTCGAACTTGCGCGCTTCGGCGCTGGCCACGGCCTTGTCCAGGATGGCGTCGAGGTTCTTCAGGCCGCGGGTCAGCATGCTGCTGGCGGCGCCGTAAAGGCTGATCTGCATGGCGGAATCCGGTCAGGAAAGGGCGACATGATACGCGGGTCCGGCCCACCAGGCCTTCCGTGCCTTCCGGGGTGGGCAAGAGGGGGGCGTTTCTTGCGATAATTCACAGTCTTGGCGCGGCCCTCCAGTCGGCCTCAAATCTTGTCCCCGTAGCTCAGCTGGATAGAGCGTCCCCCTCCTAAGGGGAAGGTCGTACGTTCGAATCGTATCGGGGACGCCACCTCACGCCTTTGGAGCCTTGCATGTCCCACCCCGTCCTTTCCGCCCTCGGCCTGTCCGCCACCGAGTCCGGCACCTATCTTGGCCAGGGCGAGTGGTCGCAGACCCGCGACGCCGGCGTGATCGAACCGATCAACCCGACGACGGGCGAAGTGCTGGGCCGCGTCTACGCCTCGTCGCAGGCCGATTACGAGACCATCGTCGAGCGCGCGCAAGCCGCCTTCAAGGTCTGGCGCACGACGCCGGCGCCGCGTCGGGGCGAAGCCATCCGCCTCTGCGCCGACGCCCTCCGCAAGCACAAGGACGCGCTCGGCTCGCTGGTCGCGCTGGAAATGGGCAAGTCCAAGCCGGAAGGCGACGGCGAAGTCCAGGAGATGATCGACATCGGCGAATTCGCCGTCGGCCTGTCGCGCCAGCTCTACGGCCTGACCATGCACAGCGAGCGCCCGGGCCACCGCATGTACGAACAGTGGCATCCGCTCGGTCTGGTCGGCGTGATCTCCGCCTTCAACTTCCCGGTCGCGGTCTGGGCCTGGAACAGCTTCATCGCCGCCATCTGCGGCGACATCACGCTGTGGAAGCCCTCGCCGAAGACGCCGCTGTCGGCCGTCGCGTCGATGAAGATCTGCAACGAAGCGCTGAAGGCGGGTGGTTTTCCCGACATCTTCTTCCTGTTCAACGACGCCGGCACCGAACTCGCGCAGCAGTTCGTCGACGACCACCGTATCCCGCTGATCAGCTTCACCGGTTCGACCAAGGTCGGCCGCATCGTCGGCGAGCGCGTCGCCCGCCGCATGGGTCGGTCCTTGCTCGAACTCGGCGGCAACAACGCCATCATCGTCGACGAAACCGCCGACCTGAAGCTGGCGATCCCCGGCATCGTTTTCGGCGCCGTCGGCACCGCCGGCCAGCGCTGCACCACCACGCGCCGCCTGATCGTGCACGAATCGATCTACGCCGACGTGCTGGCCAAGCTTGTCACCGCCTACAAGCAGGTGGAAAAGAAGATCGGCGACCCGACCGACCCGGCCAACCTGATGGGCCCGTTGAACAGCCGCGACGCCGTGCAGGCCTATCTGGACGCCATCGAGAAAGCAAAAGCCACCGGCGGCAAGGTCGAAACCGGCGGCAGTGCGATCGACGGCAAGGGCAATTTCGTGTTGCCGGCCATCGTCTCCGGCCTGAAGAACACCGACGAAGTCGTGCAGACCGAGACCTTCGCGCCGATCCTGTACGTCATGTCGTACAAGACGGTGGAGGAAGCCATCGAGATGCAGAACGCCGTTCCTCAAGGCCTGTCGTCCTCGGTCTTCACAGCCAATCTGAAAACGGCCGAAGCCTTCCTGTCGGCCGCGGGTTCCGATTGCGGCATCGCCAACGTCAACATCGGCACCAGCGGCGCCGAGATCGGCGGCGCGTTCGGCGGCGAGAAGGAGACCGGCGGCGGTCGCGAATCCGGCTCCGACGCCTGGCGTGCCTACATGCGCCGCCAGACCAATACCATCAACTATTCGAACGCGTTGCCGCTGGCCCAGGGCATCAAGTTCGATCTCTGATCCGATCGGTTTCCGACAAGGAGTCGCAGCATGGACGAGCAGCAGAATTCCCCGCCGCCGGCGCCGTATAACGCGCCTGCGGGCAAACCGACGAGCACGATGGCGATCGTCAGCCTCGTCTCGGGCATCCTCGGCTGGACGCTGGCGCCTTGGCTGGGCAGCATCATCGCCATCATCACCGGCCACATGGCGCGTTCCGAGATCCGTCGCAGCAATGGCGCGATCGAAGGCGACGGCCTCGCCATCACCGGCCTGGTGCTTGGCTGGGCATCGATCCTGATCACGATCCTGGTCGTTGTGGCAATGATCCTGTTCTTCGGCGGATTGGCCGTGCTGCTGGCAGCGGTGGGCTTGTCCGGCAACATGCACTGAGGCGAACGCACGCGTGTATTCCCTCGCCAAGCCGTTCCTGTTCTGCCTCGATGCCGAAAAAGCGCACGGCCTGGGATTGAAATCGCTGGAGGCGGCCTACCGCACCGGCCTCAATCCCTTGGTCGCGCTGAAACCACCGCCGCTGAAGACTCGGGCCTTCGGCATCGAATTCCCGAACCCGGTCGGCTGCGCCGCCGGGTTGGACAAGAACGGCGAGCACATCGATGCGTTGATGTCGCTGGGTTTCGGTTTCGTCGAGATCGGCACCACGACGCCGCGGCCACAGGAAGGCAACCCGAAACCGCGCATGTTCCGCCTCGCGCAACATCGCGCGGTGATCAATCGGCTCGGCTTCAACAACCTCGGCGTCGACGCGCTGGTGCGCAATGTCGAGAAAGCCAAGCGCAACGGCATTCTCGGCATCAACATCGGCAAGAACAAGGACACGCCGAACGAGAAGGCGGCCGGCGACTACATCCATTGCATGGAGCGGGTGTTCGACCTGGCCGACTACATCACGGTCAACATTTCCTCGCCGAATACCAGCGGCCTGCGCGACCTGCAGGAAGAGGAAACGCTGCGCCGCTTCATCGGCGAGCTGCGCGACGCGCAGGAAGAACTGGGCAGCGTGCGCGGCCACCGCACGCCGATGCTGGTGAAGCTGGCGCCGGACCTGTCGGACGCCGAACTCGACGGCGTCGCCGAAGTGCTCAACCGCGCCCGCGTCGACGGCGTGATCATGGGCAATACCACGCTCGACAAGACGCTCGTGCAGGGCCATCGCCATGCCGGCGAGGCCGGCGGATTGTCCGGCCACCCGCTTTACGGGCGCTCCACCACCGTGTTGCGCCGCCTTCGCACCAAACTCGATACCAAGATCCCGATCGTCGGTGTCGGCGGCATCCTCAGCGGCGCCGACGCGGCCGGCAAGGTGGCTGCAGGCGCGACGCTGGTGCAGTTCTACACCGGCATGGTCTTTCGCGGCCCGGAACTGATCGGCGAATGCGTCACCGCGATCAAGCGTCGGCGCGAGGGCGTGGCGTGAGCGGCTACCAACTCGCCGAGAACGTCTCGCTGCAGGGCCGTAATACCTTCCGCGTGCCGGCGCGGGCCAACATGATGGCCGACGTGAAGCGCCCCGAGGCGCTGGCCGAATTGTTCGATTTCGCCATGCTGCGCAACGGGCCGGTCATGGTGCTCGGCGAAGGCAGCAACCTGCTGTTCGCCGACGATTATCCGGGCGTCGTCATCTGCCTGACGATGAGCGACATCCGCATCCTCTCCGAGAACGCATCCGGCGCCCTGGTGCGTTGCGACGCCGGCGTGAACTGGAACGATCTCGTCGGCTGGACGCTGGCGCGCGGCCTGGTCGGGCTGGAGAACATGGCCCTGATTCCGGGTACGGTCGGCGCCGCGCCGATCCAGAACATCGGCGCCTATGGCGCGGAAGTGCGCGAAAGCATCGAGATGGTGGAGGCCTTCCAGCGCGACACCGGGCAGATCAAGCGCTTGTCGAATGCCGACTGCGAGTTCGCCTACCGCGACAGCCTGTTCAAGCGCGAAGCCGATCGCTGGGTAGTGACGGCGGTCGAACTGCGATTGCCGCGCGAACGCGAGCTGCGCCTCGAATACGCCGGCGTGCGCGAGGAACTCTTCTCGATGGGCGTCGAACAACCGCGCGCCGTGCACGTGGCCGAGGCGATCAGCCGCATCCGCACGCGCAAGCTGCCCAACCCCGCGCTCGTCGGCAATGCCGGCAGCTTCTTCAAGAATCCGATCGTGTCGGCGGCCCAGACCGACGCATTGCGCGACGAGCATCCCACCCTGCCCGTCTATCCGACCGGCGACGAGTCGCTGCGCAAGGTCTCCGCGGCCTGGTTGATCGAACAGGCGGGATGGAAAGGCTTCCGCGAGGGCGATGCCGGCATCTCGTCGCAACATGCGTTGGTGCTGGTCAATCATGGAAGCGCGACCGGCCCGCAACTGCTGGCGCTGGCGCGTCGCGTCGCGGCGTCGGTGTCCGACAAGTTCGGCGTCGCGCTGGAGCCGGAGCCGCGCATCATCGGAGCCAGTTTCGCCGGATGAACGCCCACCGCGCCCATCTGCGCGCGGCGGGCCTGATGCTGGCCAGCACGGTGTTCTTCGGTTTCATGGCGGTGATGATCCGCCTGGCCTCGCAATCGCTGCATACCTTCGAAGTCGCCTTCTTCCGCAACTTCTTCGGACTGCTCGCCGCGGCGCCGCTGATCTACCGCCACGGTTGGGCCCTGCTGCGCACGGCGCGCCTGCCGCGTTATTTCTTCCGTTGCATCATCGGCATCGGTTCGATGTTCGCCGGCTTCTGGGCGATCGGGCACCTGCCGCTGGCGCAGGCGATCGCGTTGTCGTACTCCTCGCCGTTGTTCGTGACCATCGCCGCCGCCCTCTTCCTCGGCGAGAAGGTCCGTGCGCGACGCTGGACGGCGGTCGTGCTCGGCTTCATCGGCGTCTTGATCGTCGTCCGTCCGGGCACCGACAGCTTCACCGCCGGCAGCCTGATCGCGGTGATGGCGGCCGTGCTCAATGCCTGGGTGTCGATCCAGATCAAGGAACTGTCGAACACCGAGCCGGCCGATCGCATCGTCGTCTGGACGACCGCGCTGTGGGTGCCGATGTCGCTCGGCCCGGCGATGGCGGTGTGGGCCTGGCCACAGGGCTGGACCTGGGTGTGGATCGTGCTCGCCGGCATCCTCGGCACTTGCGGGCACATGCTGTGGACGCGTGCGCTGAAGCTCGGCGAGGTTTCGGCCCTGACACCGATCAGCTTCATGCAGCTGCCGCTGGTCGCCATCGCCGGCTATTTCCTGTTCAGCGAGAAACTCGATCGCTATACCCTGCTGGGTGCCGCGATCATCTTCGGCGCGAACGCCTACATCACGCACCGCGAGGCGACACTGGCGCGCAAGGCGGCGACGAAGTTGAAGCCGGAGGACGATATCCCGGTACGATAGGCGTCCGTCGCCGTAGCGGCGGCACCATTGCTGAATCCTCATCGACAGGCCACGCATGAATATCGATTCCATCATCAAGGACATCCAGGTCGGCGAAACGCCGGATGCCACGCAGCCCATCCACATGGAACTCAGCGGCTTCAGGACCGACCCCGCGACGGGTCGAGTCGTTTATCGCGTGGTGCTCTCCGGCCCGATGACGACCAACAAGGAACGGACCGACGCCAGCCTGTTCGGCGCCATCAGAATGGGCTTCGCGGGACTGCGCCAGCTTCTGCGGCATATCCAGCGCGCGAATCCGAACCTGAAGTTCTACGACCAGATCGATGGCGCCCTGGTCGAACAGTCCGTCGACGACCTGTTCTGGACGCATGATTGCGTTCCGGAGCGCACCGGCGGGTAGCCAGGCCGGAGTCCTCCCGCCGACGCCCGGCCACTCGCCCGGCTTGTTCCTGCCCGGCGAGACCGATCATCGACACAGCGCGATTCGTAGCGCAGCAAGTACAAAAATGTACCGCCCGGAAGCAGGAATCATGAATTCGAAGATGCTCACTTGCGTTGCCTTGACGGTCGTTTCGCTGACCGGCTGCGATGCCTTCGTGCAGGCCTTCGGCACCGGCGAACAGAAGAAGCCCGAGCAGAAGGCCACGGTCGTCGTGCCGGTAGGCCCCGACCAGCCACACAAAGTCGCGACGCCCGAGGCGCGTCCTGCCTCGGCGGCCAAGCTTCCGCAGAACGAGGGGGAGCTCGTTCCCTTCGGGCCCGCACCGGCGCGCCCCACCGGCGAAATCCAGACCAATACCTGCGCCTTCACTGGTCTGAATCTGCCGACGCAGTTCAAGGTCTATGCCGCTGGCGCCTACTCGGGACGCAAACTCGATTTCCAGATCGACGACAGCGGGCATGAGGCGACGCAGATGGACATCGCCGTCAACGAGGATGCGATGCCGGTGGTATTGATGCTCGGCGCCTACGAACCCACCGTCTGGAACATCGGCTGGTCGCCGCGCACGAAGATCCTCGCCGTGTTCGCCAGCGGCTATCACCGCCAGGCCGTCGCCGGTCTGTCGCCGTCGGTGCCGGTGATCAACAGCAGTTACGACAACAAAGGCCCTTGCGGCTATTTCTATCTGAGCGAAGAGAATCTCGGCCAGCTGAATCCGATCTCGCGCCGGCTGTTCGGACAACCCGTCGCACGCGCATATCTGGTGCGCAACGGCTCGGCCAGCCTCGGCGAAGGCACCGCCTCGGGCTATGTCACCAACAACAGCCGACCGCCCGAGAGTTTCCGCGATCGCGCTGCGCCCCTGGCCGGCGAGGCCGGCCTGCGCGACGCGGTGGCGAAGGGCCTGTTGCGCGAAGCGCGCAGCAGCGACCTGGATGCCTGGAAAGCCGCCTACGACACAGCCAATCGCCGCGATATGCCGCCGCTATCGGGAGCGGCTCCGCGTTCTTCGGGCAGCCGCGACTTCCTGATGCACAACGCCTACGTGGTGATCAAGGCGATGCAGATTCCCGCCGGGTTGTACGGCGCGCATAGCGCCACCTTCATCGTGCCGCGCGGCGTGCCCCGCCCGACCGGCGATCCCGGCCATTCGCGGATCCTCGACTACAACACGATGACCTGCGCCGGGAGCATCTGCGGTCACTGAAGCTCCAGCCAACAGGGGTTCGCATGAGTTTCGATCTGATGGTCTTCAACGCCGCAGCGGCCCCAAGGGCGCCGGCGGAATTCTTCGCCTGGTACGAGCTCCAAACCGACTGGCGCGACGAAGGACGCTACGACGATCCTGCAATCTGCGAGAAAGCGCTTCGCGCATGGTTCACCGACATGATCGTGGAATTCCCCGCCGCCAACGGGGCTGATGCATCCGCTGCGGATTCACCGCGCCTGAGCGACTACAGCCTCAGCAAGGAAGTCATTTACGCCGCGTTCGCATGGTCGCAGGCAGATGCGGCCTTCGCGCAGGCCAGCGCACTGGCGGGAAAGCACGGCCTGGGGCTCTTCAACCCCAGTTCGCTGGAGGGTCGAGTCAGTTTTCCCGACGGCCTGGCTTTCGATGCGAACCCGCCCGCGGCCAAGCCCTGGTGGAAGTTCTGGTAACCGCTGCGGGAGAAACGCCCGTATTCCCGCTTAGCGTCGCCGGAACACCAGCAGGAAACAGCAGGCCACCCAGGCCGATGCGGCAGCCCAGCCGGCGAGGATGTCGGATGGGTAATGCACGCCGAGATAGATCCGCGACAGTCCGACCATCGGCACGAAGATCGCCGAGCCGATGACCACCGGCCAGCGCCAGCGCGTCGGCCAGGCCAGCAGCATGCAAACGCAGGCCAGCGTCATCGACCCCATCGCGTGGCCGCTGGGGAAACTGTAGTTGTGTTCCGGCGCGATCGACTCCCACAGGGAAGGACGATCGCGCGCGAACACCGGTTTCGTGGCGAGATTCAACAGCGCCGAACCGACGAAGGAAATCGCCGCGAACAGGCTGGAACGATAACGACGCTTGATCGCCAGCCACAACACGAAGGCGATGTCGAAGGGAACGACGCCCCACATATAGCCCAACGCCGAGAACAGCAGGAAAGTACGGTCGAAACCGACATTGGCCAGGCCATGGGCGAAATGCAGGATCGGATCGTCGAAGGGGAAAGCCTCGCCTTCGCGCAGCTCATCGGCCAGTTCCGCGAAGCCCCACATCGGCAACAGCACGCCGATGAACAACAGCAACAGGCGCAGGCCATGTCGTCGCAGGAAAGCGGCGCCGAATCGCGCCTCCTCGACGATCGCCTCGGCCGCCTGCTCAGGCGGGGGCGTCGGTTCCATAACGCTTCGCGACATAGCCGTCGATGATCCCGACGAATTCCTGCGCGATGTTCTCGCCGCGCAGGGTCATCGCTTTTTCTCCGTCGATGAAGACCGGCGCGGCGGGCGCCTCGCCGGTGCCCGGCAAGGAAATGCCGATGTTGGCGTGGCGCGACTCGCCCGGGCCGTTCACGACGCAGCCCATGACGGCCAAGGTCAGGTTCTCGGCGCCGGGATACTTTATTTTCCATTCCGGCATGCGCGCGCGCACATGCTCCTGCACGGTCTTGGCCAGCTCCTGGAAGAACTCCGAGGTGGTGCGGCCGCAACCCGGACAGGCGGTCACCAATGGCGTGAACGCGCGCAGACCCATCGTCTGCAACAATTCCTGCGCGACGACGACTTCCTGCGTACGCGAGGCGCCAGGTTCGGGCGTCAGCGAGATACGGATGGTGTCGCCGATGCCTTCCTGCAGCAGCACGGCCAGGGCCGCGCTCGACGCGACGATGCCCTTGCTGCCCATGCCGGCCTCGGTCAGGCCCAGGTGCAGCGGAAAATCGCAGCGACGGGCCATGTCGCGATAGACCGCGATGAGCTCCTGCACGCCGCTGACTTTCGCCGACAGCACGATGCGCTCGCGCGCCAATCCGATCTCGACAGCCTTCTCGGCCGAATCGATCGCCGAGCGCACCAGGGCTTCCCGCAGCACCCGCGACGCTTCCCAGGGTTCGGCACGCTCGTGGTTCTCGTCCATCAGCTTCGCGGCGAGCGCCTGGTCGAGCGAGCCCCAGTTCACGCCGATGCGCACGGGCTTCCCGTAACGAATGGCGGTTTCGACGATGGCGCCGAACTGCGCGTCCTTCTTCTTGCCGAAGCCGACATTGCCCGGATTGATGCGGTACTTGGCCAATGCCTCCGCGCAGGCCGGTTCGGCCGCCAGCAACTGGTGCCCGTTGTAATGGAAGTCGCCGATGATGGGCACTTCGATGCCCATCATCGCCAGCTTGTCGCGGATGCGCGGCACCGCCGCGGCCGACTCGGGGTTGTTGACCGTCACGCGCACCAGTTCCGAACCGGCACGCCAGAGTTCGGCGACCTGCTTCGTCGTCGCGGCCACGTCGGCCGTGTCGGTGTTCGTCATCGACTGCACGACGATCGGGGCCGCGCCGCCGATGATCGTCTTGCCCACTGCCACCGCGCGCGCCGCGCGGCGCGCCTGCGCTGCCGCCTCGCTCATGCCGCGGCTTCCTCGTTTTCGTCCTGCACCGCGTCGCTGCGCAAGGGACGCAGCACGACATAGTCGCCGGCGTTGAGCATGGCGTCGACGCTCGCCACCACGCTATTGGAGGCCGGCGTAGGCAACACGTCGTACTCGTCGTCCTCGCGCACCAGCTCCACCCGCGTGGCCTCCGTTTCGGCGATCGCGCTGGTCAGGTAACAACAGTCCTCGCCGCCGTCGATGACGACGATCTGCACCGCCCGCATCGGCGGCCGCAGGCCGCCGTCGCGATCGTGCAGGCGCAGGCCGACCGCTTTCGCGCGCCGCGACAACAGTTCGACGCCGGCCGACAAGCCGCCGTCGGGTTCGTAGCGCAGCCAGCGCACGATGCCGACCATCCAGTACGACAGCTCTTCGTCGTCGCCGAAGCTGAAACCGACCAGCTCGCCGACGCGCGCGCGAATCTGGTTGGCGTTGTCCCAGGCGATGCGATAACCGCCCAGGCTCTGGTCCAGCACCCGGGCCACGTGCACCGGCACGCGCGAAGCATCGGTAGCCGCGCTGGCCCAGGCCGCGCGGTGGTCCACCACATGAACGATGTGCTGCGAGGCCTGGCGCATGAACGTGTCGAAATCGCGCTCGCCGGCAAGATAGAAATGCAGGCTGCTCAGGCCGATCACGGTCCGCAGCCTGTGCCCGGCCTGCAGGCGCTTGTGCGTACGCGCCGCCGCCAGGCCGAAGGCCCGGCGCAGGCGCAGCAACATGTCGATGCTAAGGCGCACGCCGACGCCGCGCGTCGGAACCAGCTCGGAATACCCCTCGTGCGCGCGTTCGATCGCCGCGTTCACTTCCGTGCTGAACGGTCGGATATCCAGCCATTGCGCGTGGCTTTCGCCCGCTGCGCCGGGGCCGGGGCCACGATCGGCATCCTCGGGAACGACCGGCGCCGTGTCCTCCGGCGCCTGACGCAACAATTCGCAGCGCGTGGCGAAGTTGCGCGCCACCTGCCAGAGGCTGTCCTGCTCGGCCTGGCTGAAAGCGAGCGGATTGGTCACCGCCATCAACAGCGCCTGCACATAGATGCCGCGGATATCGGCTGCCGGGCCCGCCAATCTGTCTTCGATCGCCTTGCCTTCGAGTTTCTGGTCGACGGCAAAACGATAGACGCGATGCATGCCCTGCCAGACGCCGGGGCTGGGCGCGCGATAGATGCGCCAAGCCACGCCCAAGGCGCGGACGTAATGCCACAGGGAACGCTGCAGCGCCTGCGCGACGCTGTTGCCGCGAAGCATGGGGATCTTGCCTTCGGGCGCGCACATTTCCGCCACGGCCCGCCGATATCCTTGCGCCAGCGCCAGATGGAAGGCTTCGGCCTGATAGGCGGCCTGCGCCTTCGGCGGTGGCAAGGGCAAGGCGCTGCCGGCGTACTGCTGCTGCAGCAGGCCGACCGATTCGTGCACGGCCGAACGCAGCTCCTCCATCACGGCCAACCGCGTGGTGCCATCGAGCTTCTGCGTCGCGAGACTGTCCAAAGCTTGCGCCAGCTCCTGCTGCGTGGCCTGCGCGTTCGCACGCGGCAGCGCTTCGACCCAGGCGCGGACCTTGCGCGCTTCGGCGATGAACCGGCCGGCGCCAAGCCCCTTGGGCTCGGGAATGTCTTCGCGCAGCAGGCGATAGCTCTGGCTCATCCTTGGCTCCTGCTCATGGGGCTAGTCTAAGGCCTGACCGGTCCGAACCCCAGTGTCCGGGCGCCATCGTGCCGGAAGGCCCGGTGCCGCTACACTTCCCGGATGCTGCGCCTGCGCGAACACTCCCACCTTTCCCGCCTGGCGCGCCTGTTCACGATTCTCGCCGCGCTGCTGCCCGCCTTCGTCCTGGCACAGGCGCAGGACAGGCACGAGTACCTGAGCCTGCGGCAATTCGGCGCCGACGCCGGCCTCCCGCAGTTGACCGTGCTCGCCATCGCTCGGGACCGGGCCGGCTATCTGTATGTCGGAACCCAGGATGGCCTGTCGCGCTACGACGGCCGGCGCTTCGAGAACGTCCCCTTGGAAGCCGACATGCACGGCATCGTCGGCAAGCTGCTGGCCGACGACAGTGGCCTGTGGGTAGGCACCGACGAACACGGACTGTTCCGCGTACTCGCCGACGGCAAGGTGCAACGCGCGCAACGCGACGACGGCCAAGCCTGGCCCGCGATCGAAGCCCTGGCCTCGACGCGCGATGGTCGTTCGGTCTGGGTCGGCACGCCTTCCGGCCTGTTCCGTTGCGAGCAGTTGCGCTGCATGGCCGTGCCGGGCACCGATGGCCTGGATGTTTCGGCCCTGCTGGAGGGCCAAGGGCCTGAAGGGCCCTGCCTGTGGATCGGCACCAATTCGCGCGGCGTGCTGCGCTTCGATCACCACGAATCGGGCCTGCAACGCAGCGAATTGATTCTCGACAGGAATGCCGGCCTTCCGAATTCGGTCGTGCGCGCGCTCGCGCAATTCGGCGCGCCCGGCGGCGACGGCCAGCCGCCGCTGTGGATCGCCACCGGGCGCGGCGTCGCGGTATTGCGCGATACCCGCGTGCTGGCCCACGAGAGCGGCAAGGACTTCCCGGTCGGCAGCGCGATGGCGATGGCGGTAGCGCGCGACCCGCGCGGCAAGGAGCAGTTGTACGTCGGCCTGTACGGCGGCGGCCTCGTGCGCTTCGACGACAGCGGCGCGTTTCGCGCCTTCGGACTCGATGAAGGCCTGCCCGAGCGTTTCGTCTACAGCCTGCTCGCCTTGGATCAGGGCGCGGACCAACCCAGCCAGTTGTGGATCGGCACATCCGCGGCAGGCCTGCTGCGCGTAGATCCTGGTCGCTGGTTCAGCCTGGACGAACGCCAGATCCTGCCGGCGCCGAACGTGGTGGCGGTCGGCGAACTGCAGGGCCCGGATGGCCAACCCCAGGTCTGGGCCGGCACCTCGTCCGGCGCCGTCGTGCAGGACGGCCGCGGCGGCTGGAAATACCTGCTGCCGAATCCGTATCGCGACCACGTCGTCTACAGCGCGTTGATGGACCCGCTCGGTCGCCTCTGGGCCGGTACACTCGATGGCCTGCTGCTCGTGCAAGGCTCCGAGACGCGCATGTTCAGCGCGGACGAACATCCGCTGCCCGGCGTTTCGATACAGGAACTGCTCTGGCGGGGCGGCCGCGACGGCGAACTCTGGATTGGTACCGGGCACGGACTCGGGCGCTGGCGCGACAATCGTTTCGATCGGGTGAATGGCGAAGACGAACGCTTGCGTGGCGCAGGCATCCGCGCACTGGTCGATCTGTCGGATCGCCCGGGCAACGAAGCGGCCATCGGCACCAGCGAAGGCCTGTTCTTTTCCGATGGCGTTCGATTGCGCAGCGTGCCGGCCGGTTGCCTGCCGCATCGCGAAGTGATGAATCTCGTCCGCGGCGGGCGCGACGTGCTGTGGGTGGCGACGCGCGGCGGCGCCGCGAGGGTGGCGTTGACGGCGAACGGGTTCGACTGCCGCGCACTGAAGTTGCCGGGCAACGGACCGAAGGCGGTCTATGCCTTGGCGATCGACCGCCAGTCCCGCCTTTACCTGTTCGGTTACGACGGTGGCCATCGCATCGACAACCCGGACGCGCTTCTGCAGGAAGGCGCGAGTCTGCAGTATTCGCACTATGGCCTGGCCGACGGCCTGCCTTCGCTCGAATTCAACCGCGACGCGCTCATCGACCGCGAAGGCGGACTGTGGGCGGCGAACAACGCCGGCCTCGTCGCTTTCGAACCCGATGCTGTGCTGCCGATGCCCGGACCGCCGCCGCTGCGGCTGGATGCGCGCTCCGGACAGGCCAGGCTGCGGCCAGGCCAATCGCTGCCGTACGACCACGCGCCATTGCGATTCGACTACCGCCTGCTGTCCTTCCACGCCGAACACCGCATCCGCTACCGCAGCCGACTGGTCGGCCTGGACGGCTCGGGCAGCGACTGGATGGCGGAAAGCGAGCGCGAGTTCAGCCGTTTGCCGCCGGGCGACTATCGTTTCCAACTGGAAGCGCGCGATGCCTACGGACGCGTACTCAGACAACCGGACATCGTCTTTTCCGTCGCGCACCCCTGGTGGCAGCATCCGATGACCCTGGCGCTCGCCACGCTCGCACTGTTGCTCGCCGGCCTCGGCATCGGACGCTGGCGCGCGCGCGCGTTGGCGCAGCGCGCCGCGACGCTGGAGCTGGAAGTCAGGCAGCGTACCGATGCGCTGGCGGGCGCGAACCTGCGGCTCGAACAGGCCTCGCGCACCGACCCGATGACCGGTGTGTACAACCGTCGGCATTTCTACGCCAGCATCCACGAACTATTGCGCCGCTACGAACGCGATGGGCTGTGGCTCCTGCTGGTGGACATCGACCACTTCAAGCAGATCAACGACCAGCGCGGACATGCGGCGGGCGACGACGTGCTGATCGAAATTTCCCGTCGCCTGGTCGCCGCGATCGGCGAATCCGGCTGGGTGGTGCGTTGGGGCGGCGAGGAATTCCTGCTCGCCTGCGATGCATCGACCGGCATCGAGCCCCTGTGCCGCCGTCTGCTCGATGCCGTCGCCGCCACTCCGGTGCGCGCCGCCGGCGAGCCACTGTCGGTGAGCTGCTCGATCGGCGCGACCCATGTGCAGCCGCCGGCCGATGGCATGATCGAACACGTGGACACCATCGTCGCTCGTGCCGATGCCGCGCTCTACCGCGCCAAGAACGATGGGCGCCGGCGTGCGATGCTGGCCGGTTTCGGCGGCGACCCGCAGCTGCATTTCACCGAGGTCGCGCGCTCGTGAACACGCTTGCCCGCGAGCGCGCGGTACTCAAGCCCGCGCAACTCAATGCGCTGGCGCGCGACCTGCTGGAAGGCAGTTTCGCCCAGGTCTGGGTGGAAGGCGAGATCAGCAACTATTCGCGGCCGGCCTCGGGCCATGTCTATTTCACGTTGAAGGATGAGCGCGCTCAGGTGCGCTGCGCGCTGTTCAAGCAGAAAGCCATGCACCTGCGCTTCGCACCGCGCGATGGCCTGCAGGTCCTGGTCCGCGGACGCCTGACGCTCTACGAGGCGCGCGGCGACTACCAGCTCGTGCTCGAGCACATGGAAGAAGCCGGCGAAGGCGCCCTGCGCCGCGCCTTCGAAGAACTGAAGGCGAAGCTGGCGGCGGAAGGACTGTTCGCGACGGAACGCAAGCGCGCCCTGCCCCGCCATCCGCATCGGCTCGGCGTCATCACCTCGCCGAGCGGCGCTGCGGTACGCGACGTGATCAGCGTCCTGCGCCGGCGATTTCCCTTGCTGCCGGTCGACGTCCTGCCCGTGCCCGTGCAGGGCGACGCGGCAGCGGCGGCCATCCGGGCGATGCTGGCGAAAGCGAATGCCAGCGCCCTGTACGACGTGCTGTTGATCGCGCGTGGCGGCGGCTCGCTGGAGGACCTGTGGTGCTTCAACGACGAAGCCCTGGCGCGCGCTATCGCCGCTTCGGCGACGCCGGTCGTTTCGGCCGTCGGGCACGAAACGGATTTCACCCTCGCCGATTTCGCCGCCGATCTTCGCGCACCGACGCCCTCGGCGGCAGCGGAACTGCTGGTCAACGACGCAACCGAGCTGTCGGCGCGGCTGCGCCAGGCGCGGAAGTCCCTGGTCTCCTCCTGGCGACGCACGCAACAGGCGCGCGCGCAACGCGCCGACCAGGCGTTTCTTCGGCTGCAAGCCATGCAGCCCGGACTGCGCCTGGAACGCGCGCGACTGCGTCTGCAGGCTCTGTCGGCACGATTGCAGGCGCGAATGGCCCGCGAACTGACGCGGCGCGAATCGCGCCTGCGCGAACTCGCGCTGGCCCTGCAACGGCACCAGCCGCAGCGCCGGCTCGACGAGCGGCGGCATCGCGCGGACCTGTTGATGCAGAAGCTGCGCGATCGCACGCAACTTCGGCTACAGGGTTTCGAACTGCGCCTGCGCGGACTTGGCCGCGCGCTCGCTTCGGTCAGCCCGCTGGCGACCCTGGGCCGCGGCTACGCCATCGTGCGAGACGCCAGCGGAAAGGTCGTCAGGTCCAGCGAGGATGTCGCCGTCGGCGAAGAACTGGAAGCGATGCTGGAGCACGGACGCCTGCGCCTTCGCGTCGAGAAAAAAGCGCCGCCGCAGGAGTGACGCGCGCTATCCTCAGCCGGCGGCGTGGGCGAAATGCACGCCCTCATGCTGCCCGCGCTTGGCCCGGTACATCGCATCGTCGGCTTCACGAAGCAAGGCCACGGCGTCGTGGCCATCGCGAGGGAACAGCGCCACGCCGATGCTCGCGCCGACGCGCAATTCCTGTTCTCCGACCCGGATGGGGTCGAGCAGCACCTTGCGCAGGCGCTGCGCGTAAGCGCGCAATCGCTCCTCGCCGACGATGCTGGGGTCGTCGAGCAACAACAGGAACTCGTCGCCGCCCACGCGCGCAATGAGATCGTTGCCGCGGATCGACTGACGCAGGCGCTGGCCGATCGCGGCCAGCACGGCATCGCCGGCCGCATGGCCGTGCGCATCGTTGATCGGCTTGAAGTCGTCGAGATCGATCGAGAACACGGCGAAGGCGCGCTGCGTGCGCCGACCGCGCACGACGAGCTGCTGCAGGCGCGACATCGCCACGCGCCGGTTCGGCAAGGAAGTCAGCGGATCGACGCCGGCCATCGCGCGGATGCGCAATCGGTCGCGCAGGATGCTGAAGACGGCGAACGTCGAAAACGCCGTCAGCACCAGGCCGATCATGCCCGCCTGCGTGCGCCACCACGGCGGCACCTGCCAACCCTCGCGCGGCATGCCGGAAATCAGCCAGCTGCCGCCCGGCACGAAGGCCGGCATGCGGACCGAATGGAAACTCATGTCCGTGCCGTCGCCATAGACGCGCGCGCCGGCCGGGCCCATGGCGTCGCGACCGCGGATCTCCACCCTGAGCTCGTTCTCCAGGGCCTTCAGCCCCGCATCTTCCAGCAGGGCGTTGAAATCGAGCGTCAACAGCGTGGCCCCCCACAGGCGCGGCACGCCTTCGCGCGATACCCACACCGGCAGCACGCAGGTCAGTACGGGCCGACCGTCGACATCGTCGTTCGGTCCGGCGAGCACGGCGTTATCGAGCTGGATCGCGCTGAGCATCGCGGGCTTGTACTGCAGGGACTGCATCATGTCGGTGCCGACGAGGCGACCGCTCATGCGCATCGGGAACACCTGATCCACGCGAAACCCCGGCGCCATCGCCAGGCTCAGCAGGTAAGGATCGCCCATGCGCAGCTCTTCGCCGATGCGGGTGAATTCCTCGGGGCTGAGTTGTTCGCGCAATACGAGGTTGGCCGACAGTCCGCGCAACTGCGCGAGGCTGGTGTAGATGCGGGTTTCGACGTGGCCGCGGAAGTCCGACAGCCGCGCCTGCACCAGCGCCTGCTTCTCGGCCAGACCACGTTGGCGCGACAGGGTGCCTGCCTGCCAGCTGAGCAAGCCTCCAAGCAGCGCGACCGCGAACGTCACCACGTAGATCAGGCGCAGCCGATCGGGCGGCAAGGTCGGCAGATGGCGGCGGGACTCGCTGGGCATGACCCCGGGGCCGGCAAGGACGGACAGGGATTATCTCAGTTCAACCCCGAACGGGCAGCTGGGCCGTTTTCATGCCTGCCATCCACCCCGGAGTCCTGCCATGCGTCGTTCGCTGCTCTGCCTCGCCATCGCCACTACCTTGCTGGCCGCCTGCGGCCAGTCCCGTACTTCCGTCCGCGAAGAAGCCCCCGAAGCCCTCGCAGAAGCCGGCCGCGATCAGGCCGCCCGCCAGCGTGCCGACGAACAGGACGCCGAAGCCGCGAAAGCCGCCGCTGTCGCGGCCCCTGCCATCGTGTACGCGGACCCGGCGTCCGCCCAGGGCGCCGTCGCCAACCAGCCCCAATCCTTCTTGTCGGCACCGCCGCCTCCGCCCGCGCCCATGCCCAGCCAGCGCGTGCAGGTCGTCGGTGGCGGCCTCGTCAACGCCATCGACGTCTCGTCGGTCGAATCCAGGACCATCCTGACGGCCGAGCAGATCGCGAAGATCGGCCAGGAACCCAATACCGAAAAGTACGAAGCGATCGAGGACAACCCCACTCATCGCGTCGCCGAAACTCCGGTGAGCACCTTCTCGATCGACGTCGACACCGGCAGCTACAGCAACGTGCGTCGCATGCTGATGGCCGGACAGCGGCCACCGGCCGACGCCGTGCGCGCCGAAGAGATGATCAACTATTTCGACTATGGCTATGCCACGCCGGGCGACCGCGCGACGCCCTTCCGCGTCAGCACGGAAATCGCGCCCGCGCCATGGAACTCGAAACATCAGTTGCTGCAGATCGGCATCCAGGGCTACGACGTGCCGAAGGCGCAGATCCCGGCCTCCAACCTCGTCTTCCTGATCGACACCTCCGGCTCGATGCAGAGTCAGGACAAGCTGCCGTTGCTGAAGGCCAGTTTCGCCGAACTGGTCAAACAATTGCGGCCGCAGGACCGAGTGTCGATGGTCGTCTACGCCGGCAGCGCCGGCCTCGTGCTCCCGCCGACGTCCGGCGCCGACAAGGAGACCATTCTTGCCGCGCTCGATCGACTCGAAGCCGGCGGTTCGACCAACGGCGGCCAGGGCCTGCAACTCGCCTATGCGCAGGCGAAGGCGAGCTACATGAAGAACGGCGTCAATCGCGTGATCCTGGCGACCGATGGCGATTTCAACGTCGGCACCTACGACCAGAAGGCGCTGGAGACGATGATTGCCGACCAGCGCAAGTCCGGCATCGCGCTGACCACGCTGGGTTTCGGCACCGGCAACTACAACGATGCGATGGCCGAGCAATTGGCCGACATCGGTGATGGCAACCACGCCTACATCGATTCGCTGAACGAAGGCAGGAAAGTTCTGGTCGAGGAACTGTCGTCGACCATGCTGACCATCGCGCAGGACGTGAAGATCCAACTCGAGTTCAATCCCGCCGTGGTCGCCGAATATCGCCTGATCGGTTACGAGAATCGCGCCTTGCGTCGCGAGGACTTCAACAACGACAAGATCGATGCCGGCGAAATCGGCGCCGGCCATGACGTGACGGCGCTGTACGAGATCACCCTCGTCGGTTCCGGTGGCGAAAGCGTCGACCCGTTGCGCTACGGCCGTCGCACTGCAGTTGCAGCGGGCAAGGCGGACGAGATCGGCTTGCTGCGCCTGCGCTACAAGCAGCCGGGCGCGGAAACCAGCCGCCTGATCGAAACCCCGCTGCAGCGTTCGCAGATCCAGGCCAAAGCGAGTCCGCGCCTGCGCTGGGCCGCGGCGATCGCGGCTTATGCCGACCTGCTGCGCGGCGGCAAGAACGTGGGTCGGTTCGACTGGAACGATGTGCGTACGCTGGCGACCGGCCTCGCCGACCAGGACCGCTGGGGCTATCGCGCGGAGTTCCTGCAGTTGGTCGACCGTGCCCGCAGCGTGACTGGCGGCGGAACGCCGGTGGCCGTCAGCGAATGAGCCTGTTGGCGAACGCACGCAGCCAAGCATTCCGCCCACCGAGAGTGGGCGGAATGCTTCCCGCGCCGCGTGAAACTTCGTACGCTCCCACTCATGCAGGGGGAGCCGACCGACGAAGACTTGATGAAGGCCTACGGGGCCGGCGACGCCGCCGCTTTTGAAACCCTGTATTCGCGCCATCGCGGGCCGCTGTTCCGCTTCATGCTGCGGCAATTGCGCGAGCATGCGACCGCCGAGGAGCTGTACCAGGATGTCTGGCAACGCGTCATCACCGCCCGTGAACGTTACCGGCCGGACGCCAAATTCAGTACCTGGCTGTACCAGATCGCGCACAATCGGCTTACAGACCATTGGCGGGCGCAATCCCATCGCCCCGTCGCGCCGGAAGATGCGACGGAGCGGGCCGAGCGCGAGCCCGACCCGCAAACGCCGGAACGGCAGCTGTCCGCGTTCGAGGAACGGCGCCGCCTGCAGTTGGCTTTGGAGGAATTGCCCGCAGATCAACGGGAGACCGTGCTGTTGCGGCTGGAACAGGAACTGAGCCTGGAGGAAATAGGCAGGATCACCGGCGTCGGCCGGGAAACGGTGAAATCGCGATTGCGTTATGCGATGGACAAGCTGCGAAGTCGACTCAACCCATGAATACGCGCGAACCCACAACCGAACCGCTGGACGACGACGAACGCGAATTCGCGCGCGTCGTCCGCGCCCTGCCCGCCGGCGAACCGCCGGCGGCGCTGGATGCGCGCATCCTGAAGGCGGCTTCGGACGCTGTCGCTTCGCGCCCGCGCCGCCGTTTCGCCTGGCTGGCCGGCGGCAGCGCCGCCTGGGGCATCGGCACAGCCGCGGCCGCCGTACTGGCGATCGGCGTGGCCTGGCGCACGATGAATCCGATGCCATCCTCGCTTCCGCCGTCTTCGCCCGTGACGGTACGCGACATGGAAGAACAGGAAAGCACGGCGGTCGAGTTCAGCGAACAGAACGCGACCGATGCGCTGGCCGCCGCACCACCGCCGCCGCCGCCGCCCGCGGATCTTCCGCAAGCGCAGTTGCGCGCACCGCCTCCGCCGGCCATGGCGCCACCCGCGCCGCCGGCCCCTGCGGCCCCGATGGCATTCCCGGAAACGGGCCTGGACGAGCATGTCGCGCATGCCGCCGAAGCGGATGCCGAGGTGCAGCCCGTCGGTGGTGGCGTCATCAATGCCATCGATGTGTCGTCGGCCGAATCCTCGACGATCCTGACGGCCGAGCAGATCGCGAAGATCGAAGGCACGAAACGGCAACGCGCCGAATCCGCCCGCGATACGGCCGCCGCCAAGGCGGCAGGCGCTGCCCAGCCGGCGCCTGCTTCCAACGCCGCACTCGGTGCGGCGGCGACGCAACGGACCGATGCTTCCAAGGAAGAAGTGGAACGCCGCGTGCAATCCGATACGCGTCGCTATCCTGAATCCTGGTTGCTGAAGATCCGCGCCCGCCTCAAGGAAGGCGATACGGCTGGCGCACGCGCCAGCCTGAAGCTGTTCGTGGCCAAATATCCCAAGCATCAGGTGCCGGACGATCTGAAGCCGCTGCTCCATCCATGAACATGCGCGTGCAATGAGTGCATTCACGCTGGCGGCGCCGGCGCGCTTCCTGCTCGAGGTCAAGAAGAGCCGCTTTCTCGCTCTGGCAACGCCCGCCGACTCGCCCGGGCAGGCGATGCACTATCTTGGCGATGTCGCCGATGCCGATGCCACGCACAACTGCTGGGCCTATCGCATCGGCCAGGCCTATCGCTTCTCCGACGACGGAGAGCCCGGTGGCACGGCGGGTCGAGCGATTCTGGCGGCGATCGAGGGACAGGGCCTGGATCGCGTGATGGTCGTGGTCACGCGCTGGTACGGCGGCATCAACCTCGGCGCCGGCGGACTGGTCCGCGCCTACGGCGGCGCCGCCGCCGAATGCCTGCGCACGGCAGTGCGCCGCGAACTGATCGAGACCGTCGACGCCGAGCTGCGATGCGAGTTCGCATTGGCGAGCGCCGTGCACGCCCTGCTGGCCCAGACCGGGACGCAGAAACTGCAGGAATCGTTCGACGAAACCGGGCTGCGCTTGCGTTTGCGCCTTCCCGCCACCATGGTGGCTAGCGTTTCCGAACGATTGCGCGACCTCAGCCGGGGCGCGGCCATACTGGAACCGCAGGATCCGCCCCTCCGATGAGCACTTCTCCCGATACCGCCGCCCTCACGCCGACCCGTCGCGTGGTGTCGTTGCGCGGCCTCCTGCCCTTCCTGCGCCCACACCGGTTGCTGCTGCTGGCCTGGCTTACTGCATTGGGCGTTTCCTCGGCGGCCACGCTTTACATGCCGGTGGCGTTCAAGAGCATGATCGACCAGGGCTTCGGGCGTGGCGAGACGATCGATCGCGGCTTCATGGGCCTGTTCCTCGTTGCGATCGTGCTGGCCCTGGCGACCGGCGCACGATTCTTCTGCGTTTCCCTGCTCGGCGAAAAAGTCATCGCCGACCTGCGGCGCAAGCTGTACACGCATCTGCTGTCGCTGGACATGGGCTTTTTCGAACGCACGCGCAGCGGTGAGCTGGTCTCGCGCCTGGCCGCCGATACCGAACTGCTGCGAGGCATGGTCGGATCGACGATTTCGGTCGCCCTGCGCAGCGCGATCACCGTACTGGGCAGCGCGGTGATGATGGCGGTCACCGGCCCCAAGCTCGCCGCCTCGGCCCTGATCGGCATTCCCCTGGTGGTGCTGCCCTTGGTGCTGTCCGGACGTCGGGTCCGCGGCGCATCCAAGGACACCCAGGATCGCATCGCCGACGCGACCGCACGCGCCGGCGAAACCATTGGGGCGATGCACACCGTGCAGAGCTACGCGCGCGAAGCTTTCGAGAGCGCGCGCTACGACGATGCCATCAAGCGCTCGCTCGGCGCCGCCCGCAAGCGCATCCGCCTGCAGTCGCTGTTGACGGCGACCTTCATCCTGCTGGTGTTCGGCGCGATCATCCTGGTGATCTGGGCGGGCGCGCACCAGGTCGTCGCCAAGACGATGACGGCGGGCACGCTGGCCCAGTTCGTGCTGTACGCGATGATCGGCGGCGGCTCGGTCGGCGCGTTGACCGAAGTCTGGAACGAGGTGCAGCGCGCCAGCGGCGGCATGGAACGCATCAACGAGTTGCTCGACCAGCGATCCGACATCGCGATCTCCGCCTCGCCCAAGGCCTTGCCACAGCCGTTGCGCGGCGAACTGCAGATCGAGCACGTGACCTTCCGCTACCCGTCGCGCCCCGATACGGCGGCCTTGCAGGATTTTTCACTGCGCGTGTCGCCTGGCGAAACCGTCGCGCTGGTCGGTCCTTCCGGCGCCGGCAAGAGCACGGTGTTCCAGCTGCTGCTGCGTTTCCACGATCCGCAATCGGGTCGCGTGCGCGTGGACGGCATCGATGCGCGCGATCTCGATCCATCGGCCTTGCGCGAGCGCATCGCGCTGGTGCCGCAGGATCCGGTCATCTTCGCCACCACCGCGCGCGAGAACCTGCGCTACGGAAAACTCGAAGCCAGCGATGCCGAGATCGAAACGGCTGCGCGCAGCGCCGAGGCGCACGAATTCCTGAAGGATCTTCCGGAGGGTTATGACAGCGAACTGGGCGAACGCGGCGCACGCCTGTCCGGCGGGCAGCAGCAACGCCTGGCCATTGCCCGCGCCCTGCTGAAGGATGCGCCCATCCTGCTGCTCGACGAGGCGACCTCGGCGCTGGACGCGCAGAGCGAGAGAGCGGTGCAGCAGGCGCTGGAGCGTCTGATGGAAGGTCGGACGACCTTGGTCATCGCGCATCGGCTCGCGACCGTGCTCAAGGCGGACCGCATCGTCGTGATGGATCGGGGACGCATCGTCGCCCAGGGAACGCACGCCGAACTGATGGCGCAGGACGGCCTGTACGCCGAACTGGCCCGGCTGCAGTTCGACCACTGAAGGCCCGGGAAGGAGGCCTGTTGACACTCAAATGATAATAATTATCATTTGAGGCATGCCCACCCTCGCCCCGCTGCGTAGTACTGCCCCGACAGGTGCCTGCCCGTGCCCGGCGGCGGACCTAGCGCGCCTGGGGCCCCTGCTCTGCCTGTACCCCGACTGCCAGACCCATGTCCTGGCGGGTTGGGCCGGGGCCGTCGCAGTCAGGCCGGCCGTGCGCATAGACAGCGACGGGCCGCAGGAATCGTTGCTCTTTCTCGACGCCGCTTCGCGCCCTTGCTGGCAACTCTACCTGTTGCCGGACAGCGACTATCTTGCCTGGGACGATGTTGTCGCCCAGCTGCACGCCATTCGGTCGGAGTCCACTGCGACCGCATCGCGGACGGACCCGAAGGCCTGCATCCAGCTGACGGTCGGAAACCCGGTTTGGCGTGCCTGCGCGCTACGATTGCACGCGATGGGCGAAACCAGCGCACCCGGCAACCTCGCGGCCGCCAACGCGGCGCTGTCCGAAGCAGGCCGACGCGCGGCGGAACGCATTGCGCGCGGCATCGGCACCCGCCTCACCTCAACCTTCAGCTGATGAAGACGCACTCCAAGGACTCCCGATGAACCGTTCCGCCCTCGTTTTTTCGCTGTGCCTGGCGCTGCCTTGCGCCGCGCTTCCTGCCCTCGGCCAAGCCGCCGACAAGGATTTCGAAGCGGACCGCAAGGCCATCCTCGGGATGCTGGGCGAATACCGCGTCGATTTCCACTTCGAGGAAACCGTGGCATTGACCCCCGGCTATTCCACGCATCCATCCGACGATACCGGCGCATTCGAAGTCGTGATCCTCGTCGAGGACACCGGCCGCAAGATCTCGCTGCAGCATCTGCTGGTCGGCGACGGCGGCCACGTGACCAAGCACTGGCGCCAGGACTGGGTTTACGAAGCGCCTGAGCGCTTCGAGTTCAGCGCCGACCAGACGTTCTCCCGGGTAGCCCTGTCGCCGGAACAGACGCGCGGCGCCTGGACGCAGTGCGTGTACGAAGTCAGCGATGCCCCGCGCTATTGCGGCACCGGTCGCTGGGACCACCACTACGGCAGCCCGACCTGGACGTCCGATCGCAGCTGGCGCCCGCTGCCGCGGCGCGAATACACCACGCGCTCGGACTACAACGCGGTGGACGCGCAGAACCGCCACACGATCACGCCGGCAGGCTGGACGCACGAGCAGGACAACAACAAGGTGGTGCGCAAGCCGGAGGGCTCGTCGATCCTGGCGCGCGAATTCGGCTTCAACGAGTACGAGCGCATCCAGAACCACGACTTCAAGCCGGCCTACGAGTACTGGCGCAAGACATCGCCCTATTGGGCGCGCGTGCGCGCCGTCTGGGCCCAGCGACTGGCCTCGGGCGACGCCCTCGTGCTGAAGACGAAACTGGACGGCATGCCGATCATCATGGCGACGTTCCAGCAAGCCGAGAACGCCGGCGAAGGCAAGCCGGTCAGCGACGCCGATATCGCGGCGGTGTTCGACAAGTACACCGAGGTGTTGCCCGCCAGCAAGACCGCTTCCGCGCGTTGATCGCCCTCGCCGCGCCCCAAAGAAAAACCCCGCTGCTGCGGGGTTTTTCTTTTCCCTTCAAGGAAGCGGATCAGGTGCCGGTGACGTTCGCCGCCTGCTTGCCCTTCGGGCCCTGCACCACTTCGAAGCTGACGCGCTGTCCTTCCTTGAGCGAGCGGAAGCCCGTGGAAGCGATCGCGGAAAAATGCACGAAGATGTCCTCGCTGCCGTCTTCCGGAGCGATGAAGCCGAAGCCCTTCGCGTCGTTGAACCATTTAACGGTGCCGAAACTCATGTACTACCTCGATGCTGATCTGGACGGAATGCGACGCTTCCCCTGTCGCGGCCGCGCGCGCGGCCCGAGTATGTACAAGGCCGACCGCGCTTGACAATGCCCGGCGCCGATCCGCCCCGCCGGACTCGTTCAGGCTCCGCGCAGCAATGCGTCCAGCAGGCCCGGCAGCGAGGCTGTCGCCGCTTCAACGTTCGCCAGCACTTCTTCCAGCGTGATCTCTGCTGCATCGCCACATCCGGCCGCCCAGTTCGCGACGATGGCGAGGCAGGCATAGTTCAGGCCCATCTCGCGCGCGAGCCCCGCTTCGGGCATGCCGGTCATGCCGACGAGATCGCAGCCGTCGCGACGCATGCGGGCGATCTCGGCTTTCGTTTCCAGGCGTGGCCCCTGGGTCGCGCCGTAGCAGCCACCCGCGACCATCGCCACGCGGCTGCGCTGGGCCGCGGCGAGCAAGTCACGGCGCAACGATTCGGTGTACGGATCGCCGAAATCCACGTGCAGCACCTCGGTACCGGGCTCCTCGCAGATCGTCGAGATGCGGCCCCAGGTGTAATCGATGATCTGGTCGGGACAGGCCACCACGCGTGGACCGTAGGCCTCGGTGATGCCACCCACCGCATTGATGGCCAAAACGCGCCGTACGCCCAGGTCCTTCAGGCGCTGCAGGTTCGCACGATAGTTGATGCGATGCGGCGGTACCGAATGGCCTTCGCCATGCCGCGCGAGGAAAGCCAAGCGCCGGCCGGCGAAACGACCCACGCGCAGCGGACCGGAGGGCATGCCGTAGATCGTGCCGCCTTCGATCGTCTGCACGTCTTCCAGGGCAGCCAGCTTGTACAGCCCGGTGCCGCCGATGACGGCCAGGGCGATATCGTCGTCGCGTTCGATCATCGCAGCGCGTAGATCCCGGGCAGATTGCGGCCCTGTTCGTGGAAGTCCATGCCGTAGCCATAGACATAGCGATCCGGCACTTCCAGCGCGATGTAATCCGCCTCGATGTCCGGCACGCGGCGATCGTGGTTCTTCACGCACAACACGGCGACGCGCACGTCCAACGCACCCTGGTCCTCGCACCAGTCGCGGACGGCTTTCAAGGTATGGCCTTCGTCGAGGATGTCGTCGGCGATCAGCACGCGGCGGCCTTCCAGCGGCGTGGCCGGCCGATGCAGCCAGGCGAGGCCGGAGCCGGTCGTCGCGCCGCGATAGCGTGTCGCATGCAGGTAGTCGAATTCGAGATCGACGCCGACGGCCAACGACAATCGCGATGCGAACAACATGCCGCCATGCATCACGCTCAGGTAAACCGGGCGCGGACCCGCGTAATCGTTGCGTACGTCGACGGCGATGCGACGGATGGCGCTGTCGATCTCGTTCTCGTCGAACAGTCGTTCGGAGTTCTGCAAGGCGACGGCAAGGTTTTGCATGTCAGCCGACCTGGAAACCGGACAGGGCCGTCCGGGCACCATCGTAACGCGCTTCGGCCAGCAATCCCTGCCAACCGGCCGCGCCGCGCCCCATCAGCGAGGCCAGGGCGGCCGTATCGCCGGCCGGGCGCGAATCCATGGCCGCCAGCGAATCGGCGACCAGGGCCGGCGGGCAGACCAGCACGACGTCGCAACCCGCATCGAGATGCGCGCAGATACGAGCGGCCACGCCACCGGCCGATTCGGCGGCCGCCATGCCGATGTCGTCGCTGAAGATCACACCGCGGAAACCCATCTGCTCGCGCAAGATCTGCCGCATCCAGCGCGGCGAATAGCCCGCCGGTTCCGGCGCGACGGCAGGATAGCTGACATGCGCCATCATCACCGCGTCGGCACCCGCGTCGATCCCGGCGACGAAGGGCACGAGATCTTCCTCTCGCAAGGCCTCCAGCGGACGTGGATCGATCGCCTCGTCGAAATGCGTGTCTTCCAACACCGAACCATGGCCGGGAAAATGCTTGAGCGTCGCCGCCATGCCGGCTGCGTGCATTCCGCGCACATAGGCGCGGGTGAATTCGGCAACGATGGCGGGCTCGGCATGGAAAGCGCGATTGCCGATCGCGCGATTGCCGCGACCCAGATCGACGACCGGCGCGAAGCTCAGGTCCACGCCGGTGGCGCGGATCTCGCTCGCCATCAGCCAGGCATGCTCTTCGGCCAATCGCAGCGCCGCCGGCGCATCGTTCGCGAACAGCTTCCCGAACTCTTCCAGCGGCGGCAGTTCGGCGTAACCGTCGCGGAAACGCTGCACACGACCGCCTTCCTGGTCGACGCAGATCAGTTGCGGCCGCGGCGCCGCCTCGCGAATGGACTGCGTCAGTTCCGCGACCTGGTCGCGCGAGGCGAAGTTGCGGGTGAACAGGATCACGCCCGCGCAAGCCGGGTGCTGCAACCATTCGCGCTCGGCCGGCGACAATTCCTTTCCGGCGATTCCGATCACCAACATCAGCGTTTCTCCTCGGCGCTCCAGCGCGAATAGGGCCGGTCGGCCAAGGCCAGATTGTAATAGCGCGGCTCGTCCGTGACTTCCCTGCCCGCCCATTCAGGCCGGGCGAACCCGGTATCGGCGCTGGGCAGCTCGATCTCGGCGACGATCAGGCCGGTGTTCTCGCCGGCGAACTCGTCGACTTCCCAGAGGAATCCCGCATGCCGCACGTAGTGCCGCGTCTTGTCGATCAGGCCGCCGGTGCAAAGCGCCAGCAAGGCCTCGGCGTCGACGACAGGGATCTCGTAATCGAACTCCTGGCGCGTGTGGCCCAGCTCGCGCGACTTCAGGTTCAGGAAAGCCTGCTCGCCGGCGATGCGCACCCGCACCGAGGCTTTCTGCAATCCCGTCTGCACGGCCGCGATGTCGTTCAGATAGCCCTGCGCCATGCGCACGGATTTGTCCGCAGCGGCGCGCCAGGCATCCCCGACGACAGTGAACTTGCGTTCGATCTCGATTCCCACGAAGCACCTTCGTCTTAGCGCTCGAACAGAGCGATCGATTCGACATGCGCCGTCTGCGGGAACATGTCCATCGCACCGGCGGCCTTCAGCGTGTAACCCCGCTCACGCACGAGGAAGCCGGCGTCGCGCGCCAGCGAGCCGGAATGGCAGCTGACGTAGACGATGCGATCGATGCCCTTGAGCGGCAGTTGCGCGAGCACTTCTGCCGCACCGGCCCGCGGCGGATCGAGAAGGAGTTTGTCGAAGCCCTGTTTCATCCATGGCTCCGACGACAGGTCTTTAGCGAGGTCGGCGGCATGGAACTCGGCATTCGGCAGATGGTTGCGCGCGGCATTCTCGCGCGCACGCGCCACCAGTCCGGCTTCGCCCTCGACGCCAACCACGCTGCCGGCGCGACGCGCCAACGGCAGGGTGAAATTGCCGAGGCCGGCGAACAGATCGAGCACGCGATCGGTAGGCTGGGGGTCAAGCAGCTCGAGCGTCGTCGCGATCATTTTGCGATTGAGCCCGGCGTTGACCTGGATGAAGTCCAGCGGGCGGAACAGCATCGAGACGTCGTATTCCGGCATGGCGAACGACAGTTCGATGTTTTCCGGCCACAGCGGCTTGACCGAATCGACGCCGCCGGGCTGCAGGAACAGCGCGAAGCCCGTGCTCTTCGCAAAAGCCAGCAAGCGTTCGCGATCGGCGTCCGTCAGCGGCTCGAGGTGGCGGATCACCAGGGCGATCTGGACCGCGCCGGGCAGGAGCCCAAGTTCCGCGGAGGCCATGGATGGCCGAGAGAGGTCGCCGGCAATGAACTCAACCTGCGGAATCGCACGCTTGCCATCCAGCGAATCGACCAGCGCCGCCAGTTCGGGGATACGTTCGCCCAGCGCGGGGATCACCGTGTGGCAATGCGAGAGCTCGGCGACGAAGCGCGGATTGCTTTCGCGGAAACCGACGACGGTGCGTCCCTTCTTCTCGACGAAGCGCACGGAGAAACGACCCTTGCGGCGATAACCCCAGGCCGCATCGGTCAGGGCCGGCAGGATGCGCTCGGGTTCGACATGGCCGATGCGCGACAGATTCTCCATCAGAACGCGCTGCTTGGCTTCGATCTGCTTCGGTTCGGCCAAGTGCTGGAGCACGCAGCCGGCGCAAACACCGAAGTGTTCGCAACGCGGCGCCACCCTGTCCGGCGACGCGACCAGTACTTCGATCGTTTCGGCCTCGTCGAAATGGCGATTGCGACCGGTCTGTTTCGCGCGCACGGTTTCGCCGGCCAACGCGCCGGCGACGAACACGGCCTTGCCTTCGAAGCGTCCGACGCCGCGGCCATCATGGCTCAGGTCGGTGATCTCGAGTTCCAATTCGCGATTGAGTTTGCTGCGGGAACGGGCCACGGTCGGTCAGGGGAATTCAGGGGCGCGGATTGTCGCATGGGCCGCTGCGGGAAAGCCGAAATCCCTCGGCGACGCTCGGAAACGACCGGGCCGCGCGTTGGCGCGGCCCGGCATGCGCAGCGGAACGGCTGGGGCAGTGCTTACTTCTGCTTCCAGCTGCCATCGCCGACTTGGTACCACCAGCCTTTGTGCGCGCTGGCGATCCATTGCTTGGCGAAGGTCTCGCGGATCTGGGCCTCCCATTCCGGATGGCCGTTGGCGACGGCGATCTCGCGATACACCGCCTTGCGATCGCGGTTGTCCTCGGCTACCCACTGGTTGACGCTGACGCGGTCCTTCAACCCGACTTTGCTGGCGTCGCGCAGCACGACCAGACCGTCGTTGCCGAAACCGAGGGCACCGCTGTCGAAATGCGCTTCGAGCGATGTCTGGAAGCGCTGCGCCATCCGGTCCTGGATGGCCTGAATGGCCGGCGTGCGGATACTGATATCGACGCCGTCGGCGGCATAGGCTTCGCTGATCAGCAAGGACATCGGATTGAACGAGGGCGTGCGCGAGGACTGCGGCGGATTGGCGGGCGGCGCCGGTTTGGCGTCGTCGCCTATCACCTTGTCCACGAACTCTTCGGCCGCTTCCTGGGCTTCCGCTGCCGGGAAATAGACATTGATGGTCACGCAGGCGCCGAGCGCCAGAGCGCCGAGCAACAAGACGGGGGAGAGCCACTGACGCATGGGTTTGTTCCTCATTCGATGATCGGAGCCTGGCCTGCGGTCGCCGCCTGCAGCCTCGCCACCAGTGTCGGCCAGTCGACGCGTCGACGGAAGCCCACCACCTGGATGCGCGGCAAGCCGGCGCCCGCGACGATGATATAGCCGTCCCCGGCTGAACCGAGGCCGGACATCTGGCAGACGTTGTCCGCCAGCTTGCAGCCGATGCCGATCCGGTCGTAGCCGAAGTCCTTGAACACCTTCAGCGCCTGCGCCTGCAGGCCGCCGCCGAGGCCGCTGCCGCCGACGCTGGAGATGTCGTTCACGGCACGCTGGCTGATGCGGCGCTTGCCCTTCCAACTGCGGTCGGTTTCCAGCCAGGCGTCGAAAGCCGAAGGCGACCAATCGACCAGTCGGAGCTTGTCGATGCGGCCGTCGAGCCGACCGGAAATCCAACCGAAACCGACCACGCGCGTCATCGGCTCCATGTCGATGTCCTCGATCGCGACATCGCCGGACAAGGTCGGCGCCACGCCGAACGGACGCTCCATGACCAGATGATCGATCCGGACATGCCCACCGAACAGGTCCATGCGAAGACCACCGTCCAGCGTAAGTACATTGTCCTGATAGTGCGCCGCCGGGATGCTGCCGCCCAATTTGCCGGTGAACGCAGGCCAGCCCAGCCGCTGCGACAGGCTGGCAAGATCGAGCGCGGTCATTTCCAGACCGAGGTCGATGCGGGTCGAAGCCGTAGCCGTCGGCGCCTGCCAGCGGAACTGCGACAAACCGAGACTGCCGTCCAGCACGGCGAGCGAGGTCGGCGCCTGCAGGCGGAATTCGCCGTTCGCGCTCTGGAATGCCGCCTGTGCCGGACCGAGACCGATGCCGTAGATCGCCGCACTGTTCCAGGACAGCTTCCCCGACTCCGGCGTCGAGGCTTGTGTCCAGCGCAGATCGCCATCGACGCCGGCGAAGGTGAAACGCGCGTTGCGATCGATGGCATTGATGCCATGCAAGTTCGCGCGAATGCGCTGCGGTTTCGCATCGCGCACATCGACTTCGGCATCCATGCGGCCGCTCAGCACAAGATCGGGAAAACCCGCCGGGGCCAGGAACCCGCTGAGATAACGGTCGCGCGCCTGGGCCAGGTCGGGAAGCGCGAGTCGCAGATCGAGTTCGGACACGTCTCCAGCGCCATCGAGCAAGCCCTGTCCGCTGGCCTCCAGCACGCCCGGGTCCCGCCACGACAAGGTCGGCAATCGCCAGTGCGCTTTCGCGCTATCGCGACGCATCAGCACCTGCGCCTCGATCGGCGACTTGGGCAACACGGCATAGAGGCTCTGCACGAGCAACTCTCCGCCGCTCAAGCTCAGCCGCGTATCGACCTGCTGCGCACCGCGCTGTTCGCGATAGTCCACGCGAATGCGACCGTTCACGCCCGCTGCGGCGATCATGCCATCGGGCGTTTCCAGACCGAGTCCGCTGGCCTGCAGGTCCGCGCGCACTTCGAACGGGCCCTTCTCCGGCGTCAGGATATCGACCCGACCGCTGAGCTTTCCCTGCGTCCAGCGGCCGGTCGACCACAGCCCGGCCAGATAGGCTTTGAGCCAGTCGACCGGGATGCGCTCGGCCCGGATCCTGCTCAGATCGGGCGCAGCCGATCGCGTTTCGTAGGCGAGCAGACTGTCGCGCACGCGCAACTGCGCCTGCGTTCCCGCCGGGGAAAGGTCGAGCGACAAGGGGAACGCCGCCTTCGACGCCGCCGTGCGAACCGGTCCGCTGCAACGCCAACGCTGGTCCGCATCGCGCCGGACCGGGCAGCGCCAATCCACATCGCGGGCCTTGTACGACAGCGTCGGGAAATCCAGCGTTCCAGCCTGCAGCCGAAGTTCGCCCTGCTCCGCCCCTTCCGGCCATTCCAGCGCCAGACGGACATCCTGCATGGAACCGGCGCCGGTCTTGACCGTCGCGATCTTCGCTTCGAGCAACTTGGCCTCGACGTGTCCACCGGCGCCGAGCAGGGCCAGGCACAGCAGCTTGCCGAGAGGGACGACGATGCGCATGCTGCGAGCATACCCGTAGAGCATGGCGACGGATGACCGAGGCCTTACCGCGATTGCTGCTGGTCGAGGACGATGCGGTCAGCCGGCAGTTCCTCGCCGAAGCCTTGCGCGGCCTGCCAGCCGAGGTGGATGCAGCGGGCACGATCGCACAGGCCTGCGGCTTCGCCTCGCGTCACGCCCATGCCCTGTGGCTCGTCGATGCGCACCTGCCCGATGGCGACGGCATCGCCGCGTTGACGCGCCTGCGTGAACTGGATGAAGCCACGCCCGCCGTCGCCATCACCGCCGAACGCTGGCAACGCGAGTTCGACCGGCTCGAAGCGGCGGGCTTCGTCGAGATCCTGCAAAAACCCATCGCGCTCCCCGACCTGCAGGCGAACGTGCGCCGCCTGATCGGCCTCGGCCCAGGCAAGGTGGCCGACGCAGCGGTGCCGCGCTGCGGCAAAAGGCCGGTCTGGGATGCGGAACAGGCGCTGGCGGCCATGGCCGGCAATCGCGCCGCCTGGTTGGTGCTTGGCCGACTGTTCCTCGACGAACTTCCGCAACAGCGCGAACAACTGCGGCAAGCGCATGAGCTCGGCGATGCCGCGGCGATGCACGGCCTGTTGCACCGGCTGACCGCCAGCAGCGGATTCGTCGGAGCATCGCGCATCAGCGCGGCGGTGCTGGCACTGGCCCGTTCGCCGCTCGATCCGCGCCTGTGGCGGGACTTCGAGCATGCCGTGGAGGACACGCTGGCGACTGCGCTACCTCAATCCTGAGAGCGCGTACGCACCCGGGCCAACTCGCCCATCAGTCCCCACGAGCGCAATCCGCTCGCCCCGAGATGAGCCGCGAGCACATCGCGCAAGCCCAGCCTCAACTCGGCCAGCAAGAGCGGCTCGGGTTCGCGGTCCGCAGCGAGCGCCAACAACGCGGCTCCGCTGACGCTGCCATCGGCCCGTCGCGGATCCGGCACCGGGCCTCGCTCCGGGTCAAGGCGATAGCGCGTGGCCGCATGCACCGGTTGATCGTCGGCGACCGCATCCCAGGGCAGGCCGTAGCCGAGCAGGTCGAGCAGATCGCGTTCGAAGCGGCGCAAATTCCAGGCCAGCGCGCGAGCGTCCGTCAGCTCATGGCGAACGCGTGCGTAAAGCTCGTAGAGCTCGGGCGAAACATCGCCCCGCGGCAGCAGGCGCAGCAATAGTTCGTTGATGTAGAACGCCGCCATCAGGCGATCGCCGGCCAGCAACGGAGCCGCATCCTGCGCCTCGGCCTGCAGCAGACGCGCCAACTCGCCGCGCGGCAGGAAGTCGATGCGCAGGCTCTGCAGCGGCTGCAACGCGGCGCGCAGCGCATGTTTCTTCGCCCCGCCCAGCCCGCGGGCCACCAGCCCGACGCGTCCATGGTCGCGCGTAAGCACTTCGACCAGAAGGCTGGTTTCGCGCCATGGGCGCGCGTGCAGCACGAAGGCGGGTTGGGCGAGGACGCGCATGGATATGGTTGATGGTTCGTAGTTGGTGGTTGGTGGTCTGGCTTCTACCACTTACCACTCACCATGAACCATCGATCTCACTCCGAGTACCCGAACCTGCGCAGCGCCGCCTCGTCGTCGGACCAGCCTTCGCGCACGCGGCACCAGGTCTCGAGAAAGACTTTCCGTCCGAAAAGTTTCTCCATGCCGATGCGAGCGCCGCTGGAAATCGCTTTCAGGCGTTCGCCGCCCTTGCCGATCACGATCGGCTTCTGCCCTTCGCGTTCGACCCAGACGACGGCGGCGATGCGCAGCATCTCGCCGTCCTCCTCGAAGCGTTCGATCTCGACCGTCGCCGAATACGGCAGCTCCTCGCCGAGGCGAAGCATCAGCTGCTCGCGCACCAGTTCGCCGGCCAGGAAACGTTCGCTGCGATCGGTGATCTCGTCCTCGCCGTACATCGGTTCCGACTCGGGCATCAGCGACAACAGGGTCTTGACCAAGGCCTCGTTTCCCTTGTTCTTCAACGCCGATACCGGATGCACGGCGGCGAACTCGCGTTCGCGGGTGACCTCGGCGATGAAAGGCAGCAGGGCCGACTTGTCCGCGAACTTGTCGACCTTGTTCACCACCAGCACGCAGGGCAGCTTGGCCTCGCGCAGGGCGGCGTAAGCCAGGCCATCGTCCTCGGTCCAACGCCCGGCCTCGACCACCAGCATCGCCGCCTGCACATCCACGATCGCGCCGCGCGCGGCGCGATTCATGTAGCGGTTCATGGCGTTCTTCTGCCGTCCGTGGATGCCCGGCGTATCGACCAGCAGCAGCTGGCCCTCGGCGAAAGTGGCGATGCCGAGCAGGCGATGGCGGGTGGTCTGCGCCTTCGGCGAAACGATGCTGATCTTCGCGCCCACCAGGGCATTCACCAAGGTGGACTTGCCGACGTTCGGGCGGCCGATCACCGCGACCGTACCGGCGCGGAATGCGGCGGCGCTCAAGGCCTGGTCTCCAGGCGGCCAAGCACCTGCTCGGCCGCCGCCTGTTCCGCAGCGCGCAAGGACGAGCCCTCGCCTTCCGCCTGCAACGCCGGCTCCTGGATGAGGCAACGCACATGGAACGTGCGCGCATGGTCTTCGCCATGGCTGTCGATCAACTGGTACTCCGGTCGCGGCAACTGCCGCGCCTGCAGCCATTCCTGCAAGCGCGTCTTCGGATCCTTGCCGACCTTGCCGATGACGAGCTCGTCGAGCAGCGGACCGAACCAGGCCAGCACGCGCTGGCGACAGGCGTCGAATCCGGCATCGAGGTAGATGGCTGCAACCAGGGCTTCGAAGGCATCGGCCAGGATCGAGTCGCGGCGGTGTCCGCCGCTTTTCAGTTCCCCGGGACCGAACTGCATGCGCTCGCCCAGGTCCAGCCCGCGCGCCAGGCCCGCCAGGGCCGATTCGCGCACGAGGCTGGCGCGGGCCCGCGTCAGCGCGCCCTCGTCGGCCTTCGGCCAGCGGTCGTGCAAAGCCTCGGCGACGATCAGGTTGACCAGCGCGTCGCCCAGGAACTCCAGCCTTTCGTTGTGCGGGACGCCGGCGCTGCGATGTCGCAGCGCCTGGCGCAGCAATTCCGGATTGCCGAAACGATGGCCGAAGCCTTCGGCCGTTGCGGCCGCCGTGGCCTTACTGGAGAGCAACCGCGTAGTTGAACTTGATGACGAAATCGATGTTGTAGACGAAACCCGTGCGGCTTTCGTACTCGATCACGAACTTTTCCTTGTCCATCTTGGCGATGCGCGCGTCGATCGACTCCACGTACCCGACGTCGAAATTCTTCTGCAGGTTGTTCTGCAGCTGCGGCAGGCTCTTGTTGGAGGAACCCGCCTCGCCGGCGACCGCGTCCATGGCCCGCTTGACGTTGGTGAACTCGTAATACGGTCCCCAGAGCTTAGCGGCGATGTAGCCGAAGAAGCCGAGCACGGCCAGGACGACGATGAAGCTCATCAAGGTCAGGCCTTGCTGCCTGTTTTTCATGCTGCCCTGTTTCATGGCGATCCCCGCGCGGTAGGTAAGTGACTGGCCCTGTCGGCCCCCGAATTCAGCGGATGGTATCGCCAATCCGGGAATAATCGAAGCCGTCCGTGCAGCCCCAGCCCTCGCAGTTGAGCCAGATGACCATGGCCCGGCCGACCAGGTTCTCTTCCGGGACGAAACCCCAGTAGCGGCTGTCGGCGCTGTTGTCCCGGTTGTCGCCCATCACGAAGTAATGGCCCGGCGGTACGGTCCAGGTGCCGTTCCGGCGCTCGTAGCCATCCCCCGGGAACTGCAGGATCACGTGGTCCCGCCCCGGCAGGTGCTCGGTCAGCTGGTCGGCGCCGTTCATGGCCATGCCGGCGCCGCTGCCCACGTAGGTCCCGATCGGGGTATAGGCCCAGGCCTTGCCGTTGACGGTGACGCGGTTGTCCTTGACGGTGACCTCGTCGCCCGGCACGCCGATGACGCGTTTGATGTAGTCCACGCCCTTGGTCGGGTCGCCCTCGAAGGCGCCGGGGAAGCGGAAGACCACCACATCGCCGCGCTTGGGCGCGCCGATCGCGACGACCTTGTTGTTCAGCACCGGCAGGCGAATGCCGTAGTCGTACTTGTTGACCAGGATGAAATCGCCGGTCAACAGCGTCGACATCATCGAATTCGAGGGGATGCGGAACGGCTCGGCGACGAACGAACGCAGCACCAGCACGAAGAACAGCACCGGGAACAGCGAGCGCGCATAGTCGACGATCACCGGTTCGACCACCTCCTCGCCCTCGCGCGCCATCAACCGGCGCGGCTTGGCGAAGAACAGGGCGTCGACCAGCCAGATGAGGCCGGTCAGGGCGGACAACGCGGTGAGGATCAGGGCGAAATCGAATTTCACGGCAGGCGTTCCTGTCGGTCGTGGTTCTGATGGGTCATTTCGAATCGGACTGCAGCACGGCCAGGAAGGCCTCTTGCGGAATCTCCACCTTGCCGACCTGCTTCATCCGCTTCTTGCCCTCTTTCTGCTTCTCGAGGAGCTTCTTCTTGCGGGTGGCGTCGCCGCCGTAGCACTTGGCCAGCACGTTCTTGCGCAGCGCCTTCACCGTCGAGCGCGAAATGATCTGGGCGCCGATCGCCGCCTGGATGGCGACGTCGAACATCTGTCGCGGAATCAGCTCGCGCATCTTTTCGCACAGCTCGCGACCGCGGCGGTCGGCGTGGCTGCGATGCACGATGCTCGACAAGGCATCGACGCGATCGCCGTTGATCAGCACGTCGACGCGCACGAACGGGCCGGGCTCGAAACGCTGGAAGTGGTAGTCGAGCGAAGCGTAGCCGCGGCTCACCGACTTGAGCTTGTCGAAGAAATCCAGCACCACCTCGGCCATCGGCAGCTCGTAGCTGATCTGCACCTGCGAGCCGAGGTAATTGATGCCGACCTGGCTGCCGCGCTTCTCCTCGCAAAGCTTGATGACGTTGCCGACGTAGTCCGGCGGCGTCAGGATGTTGGCCCGGATGATCGGCTCGCGCACTTCCTGGATCTTGTTCACCGGCGGGAGCTTGGCCGGGTTGTCCAGCGGCGAGACGGTGCCGTCGGTCTGCACGACTTCGTAGACGACGGTCGGCGCGGTGGTGATCAGGTTGAGATCGTATTCGCGCTCCAGGCGCTCCTGCACGATCTCCATGTGCAGCATGCCGAGGAAGCCGCAACGGAAGCCGAAGCCCATGGCCTCGGAGCTCTCCGGCTCGAAGTTCAGCGCGGCATCGTTGAGCTTCAGCTTCTCCAGCGCCTCGCGCAGCGATGGATAGTCGTCGGCGTCGACCGGGAACAGGCCGGCGAAGACGCGCGGCTGCATCGTCTGGAAGCCCGGCAAGGGCGCTGGCGCCGGATCGTTGGCCAAGGTCAGGGTGTCGCCGACCGGCGCGCCGTGCACGTCCTTGATCGAAGCGGTGATCCAACCCACTTCGCCGGCGCCGAGCTTGGGCATCACCTTCCGCTTCGGCGTGAACACGCCGACCGAATCGACCTGGTGAACGCGGCCGGTGGACATCACCAGCATCTTGTCGCCTGGCTTGAGTTCGCCCTGCATGACGCGCACCAGCGAAACCACGCCGAGGTAGTTGTCGAACCAGGAGTCGATGATCAGCGCCTGCAGCTTGTCGGTCTCGCGCGGCACCGGCGGCGGGATGCGCTCGACGATGGCTTCGAGGACGTCGACGATGTTCAGGCCGGTCTTGGCGCTGATGGCGACGGCGTCGCTGGCGTCGATGCCGATCACCGCTTCGATCTCGCCCTTGACGCGTTCGATGTCGGCCGTCGGCAAGTCGATCTTGTTGAGGATCGGCACCACTTCGAGGCCCTGCTCCACTGCGGTGTAGCAGTTGGCGACCGACTGGGCTTCGACGCCCTGGGCCGCATCGACGACGAGCAACGCGCCTTCGCACGCGGCCAGCGAACGCGAGACTTCGTAGCTGAAGTCGACGTGGCCGGGCGTGTCGATGAAATTGAGCTGATAGACCTGCCCGCTCTTCGCCTTGTAGGGCAACGAGACCGACTGGGCCTTGATCGTGATGCCGCGCTCGCGCTCGATCGGATTCGAATCGAGCACCTGCGCTTCCATCTCGCGTGCCTCCAGGCCGCCGCAGATCTGGATGATGCGATCGGCCAGCGTGGACTTGCCGTGGTCGACGTGGGCGATGATGGAGAAGTTGCGGATATTCCGCATGGAATCGGGCTGCATGGGGGCGGCGCGGAAGGCCGTCTCGGATGTAAACGGGACATTATCGCACAGCGCCCCGGGTCCAGCCCGCCCTGAACAGGCTGGAACCGGGGCGATGCCGCCTAGACTCCGTCGCGCCTCAGGAGGCCACCACCGTGATCAGGCCGGTGCTCTCGGCATTGCGCACGAGTAGCCGCACCCGGTCCCCGGACTTGATCCCCTTCAACGCCGCATCGAATTCGGCCACGCTGCCTACCGGCGTCTTGCCGACCTGCAGGATCACGTCGCCGACGGTCAGGCCGGCCTGTCGCGCCGACAGGCTACCGACCCGACTCACTTTCACACCCTGGCCCGAGGCCAGCCCGAGCTTGCCGCGCAGGCCCGAATCGACCTCGCCCACGGCCACGCCGAGGGGATTGGCGTTCGCGCTGGGCGCCGGCCGTGCACCGCCCGAACGCGGTTCGGCACCGGCGGTCGCCTCTTCCAGCGCGGTCAGCACCACCACCAACTCCTGCGGTTTGCCATCGCGCAGCAATTTCACGTTGGCCCGGCTGCCCGGCGCCATCGCGCCGACGAGCGGCGGCAGTTCGGACGAGCTGCCGATTTCGCGGCCATTGAAGGCGACGATCACGTCGCCGGGCTTGATGCCGGCCTTCGCGGCCGCGCTATCGTTCTGCACGGCGCCGACGAAAGCGCCGGCGGCGCGATTGAGGCCGAGGTCGCCGAGTTCGTCGCGCTGGATGTCGCGGATCTGCACGCCGAGCTGGCCGCGACTGACGCGACCGGTTTCCTTGATCTGGCGCACCGCGTTCATCGCCACCTCGATCGGGATGGCGAAGCTGACGCCCATGTAGCCGCCGGAGTTGGAGAAGATCTGCGAATTGATGCCGACCACTTCGCCACGCGTATTCAGCAGCGGACCGCCGGAATTGCCACGGTTGATGGCCACGTCGGTCTGGATGAAGGGCACATAGCGCTGGGTATTGTCGAGGCTGGGACGACCGAGTCCGCTGACCACGCCGGCGGTAACGGAATGGTCGAAACCGAAGGGCGATCCGATCGCCATCACCCACTGGCCGGGCTTGAGGTTGCGCGAGTCGCCGAGGCGCAGCGTCGGGAGGCTGTCGGCCTGTACTTTCAGCACGGCCACGTCCGAGGTCTGGTCGCTGCCGATCACCTTGGCCTTCAGTTCACGATGGTCGTTGAAGTGCACGATCACCTCGTCCGCGCCATCGATCACATGATGGTTGGTCAACACGTAACCGTCGGTCGAAATGACGAAGCCGGTGCCGAAAGAGGTGCCGCGGCGACGCGGCTGCGGCATGCCCGGCCCACCCGGCTGTCCGAAGAAACGCTTGAAGAACTCGGGCACGTCCTCTTCGCCCGGCGCCGCCTGCTCTTCTTCTTCGTCTTCGTCCGGACCGGCTGCGGCCTGGCGGCGATCGCCTCCGCCGATAGTCGCTTCGATGTTCACAACGGCAGGGCCGGCCTGTTCGACCAGGCGTGAAAAATCGGGGAGATTCACCAGGGGCGCGTCGGCAGCCGGCGCCGCGCTCTGCGCCGCGATCGCCTGCGACAGGCTGGCGGGAGCCGCATCGGCGCTCGCGCGCTCGTGCCACTGCGCATAGAGCAGGCCGGCCAGGGCGAAAGAGGAAAACGTGAGGGCGATGCGGGGCGTGGTCTTCATGGGATCAGGATCGGTCGGTTCGTGTCGTGGATGAATCGATCAACTGCGGTTCGGGCAGCCGCGGATTTTGAAACGTAACGGCGACGAAAGTTCCGGCCAGGAGACCGGCCAGGGTGAGCGGATCCTGCGCCACGGGAAAACCGGTGCCGAGCAAAGCGCCGACACTCGCGCCGCAAAGCAGTCCGAGCAGGGCGCGTCCGTAACCCGACCAGGCCGCGCGCCGCAGCGCATCGTCGTCGAGTCGCAACACGACGTCGCGACCGACGTCGGCGGGACTCAGCCACTGCGAAGGCATCGACAGATAACCTGCCTCGTCGGCGGCGAATACATTGCAACGACCGCCGCATCCGGCGCTGCATCCGGCGCAGCGCTCGCCCAGCAAATGCAGGCTCGCACGTCCGGCCGCAACGTCGGCGATGCGGGCGGCGCGCTCAGCCATCATCACCACGCACGGCGGGCGCCTGCACGTTGCGCGCGAATTGCGCCACCGTCGCCGCCGGCACCTTGCCGATCGCCACCACGCGCCGGCCGCCTTGCGAGATCGAGTAGGCGTTCACGGCGCCACGCCGCATCGTCGATTCGCCGCGCTGCTGCGGCGACGCCGGCTCGATATAGACCGACACATTGGCCAGGCCATCGCTGTACAACAATTGCACCGATTCGCCGAGATGACGGGCGGCGGTCAGGCGGAAGCCCGGCGGCGGCGATTGCACCCGCCAGCGCGGGTCGCTTTCCTTGCCGCCTTCCAGCGACTGCACGCGTTGCAGTCCGCGTTGCGAAGACGGTCGCAGGTCGCTGTCGCTGGGCGTGGCGCCGAGCTGCAGTTCGGTGAACGCGATCTGTTCCAGCGCTTGGCCCGCTTCGCCGAGCAGCGCGATGCGCAACGGCAGGGCGGTCTGCTTGTCGAGCCAGAGGCGAAACCCGTAGCGCAACTCGTCCTTCGCCTGCAGCTCGATGATCTGCGCTTCGCGCCCGGCGACGCGGGCCGTGCCGCCGAGCTTGGCCTGGTAGGACTGCAGGTTGGCGGCGCCGGCGAATTTCTCCGCCGGATTCCATTGCCCGGCGGTATTGCTGTCGTAACCGACCGCCTGCGGCTGCGAACCGATCACCATCACGACGCGATTGTCGCGCACCACTTCTCGCCGCGCGCCGCTGAGCGTCAGCATGCGCATGCGCTCGCGCCCGTTCTCGTAGGCGTGGAAAACCGCCACCGTCTCGAAGCGGTTGCCGGACACGATGACCAGCGTGCCCTGATAGTTCTGTTCGCGCAGCGCCGGACCGATGCGTTCGAGCCAGTTGCCCGCCGGCTTGGACCACAAACCATTGACCCAGGCTTTCGCGCCGGCCACCCAGCCCTGCGAGGAAGGCGGATCGGCCGCCAGCGCAGGCGAGGCGATCGCCGCGAGCAGCGCCAGGAACAGCGCGCGCAAGCTCACCGCTGGGCGTCCTTGGTCGCATCGGCGGCTGCGGCATCGCCCGCTTCGCTCGTTCCGTTGGCGACGACGTCCACATAGGGAACGAAGCCGCCGAGACTGTCGCCGGCAAGCATCTGGTTGTGCCGCACGAGATAGGCCTCCAGCGCAGGATCGTTGGCCGAGCGCGCCAGCGGCGATTTCGGCCAGGCCTTCGTACCGGTTTCGACCAGCGGGAAATCCGCCGGCGATTGCGCGGCATCCAGCGGCAGCGGCGTTTCGCGCAGCGCCGGCGCAGCCCCGAGGGCCACGCGTACCGCATCGGTGGAACTGGCCGTCATGCGTACGGGCGCTGCGACAGTCGCCGCCGGCGCGTCGCCGTCGGCCGGACTGGCCGTCGACGCCATCGAAGGCGCCACCGCCACGAGATCGGCCGAGGCCGGCGTGGCCACGGCATTGGTCGGCACGCTGGCCGCTGCGATCGCCGGATCGGCGATGTCGCCGCGATCGGGCGATTTCAGCACGCGCGGCGCGATGGCCAGGGCCAGCAATACGACCGAGGCCGCGACCGCGTGCCCCCACCAGAAACCTTTTTTCGCAGGCGTCGATGCCAAGGCAGCCGACACCTCGTCGGCAAGCGTGGACGGCATCGGCCGAAACACCTGGCCCTTCAGGCAGGCGGATGCGAGCTGCATGCGTTCCCAGGTCGCGCGCAGTGCGGCATCGGTGGCGAGCCGGCGTTCGAGGAAACGCGCCTCGTCGGCCGGCAATTCGCCGTCCATCCAGGCGCAGAGCTGCGCACGGATCGTTTCGTCGAGTTCGTTCGTGTGGGGGTTCATGGGCGTACTCGTTCTCGGTCCATCAGGGGGCGCAGGCGGGCGTCGATCGCTTCGCGGGCCCGGAAAATTCGCGATCGCACGGTACCGATGGGGCAATCCATCATCTCGGCGATCTCCTCGTACGACAAGCCTTCCAGTTCGCGCAGCGTGATCGCCTGGCGGAGTTCTTCGGGAAGCTGGGCCACGGTCTCGCTCACTTCGCGCGCGATTTCCTGGCGCAGCATTTCGTGTTCGGGCGTGTCGAAATCGTGCAGGCGCTGGGCGCCGGTGTAATGCTCGGCCTCTTCGGCTTCGACGTCCGAACTGGGCGGGCGGCGTTTGCTGGCGACGAGATGATTCTTGGCGGTGTTCACTGCGATCCGGTAAAGCCAGGTATAGAACTGGGCGTCGCCACGGAAATTGCCGATCGCGCGATAGGCGCGGATGAAGGACTCCTGGGCGATGTCCTGGCTTTCGGCGTAGTCGGGCACGAAACGACCGATGACGGCAGCGATGCGATGCTGATACTTGCGCACCAGCAGATCGAACGCCGTCTTGTCGCCACGCTGAACACGCTTGACCAGTTCCAGGTCCAGTTCGTTGTCGCCCATCCAGGCCGCTGCTCCTTGCGACCCGGGGGGCCGCCTGATTGACCTTGCGATGCGGTAAAAGTTCACAGGCCGTCAAACAAACGATTGACCGCCTGCGGCCAGCCCCCGATGATACGGCCTTCACACCCTACCCCGACGTATGGATCAGGTCATGTTCGACGGCCTCCGCCTCCTCCACTGGAAACCCGAACGCCGCGCCGATGGGGTTCTGATCCTGACCCTCGATCGCGCCGACAAGGGCGTCAACGCCCTGTCGCGCGCCGTCATCGACGAGCTCGACTCGATGCTCGAGCGCATCGCGCTGGACCTGCCCAAGGGCGTCGTCATCCGTTCCGGCAAGGCAGCGGGCTTCATTCCCGGCGCCGACATCGAAACCTTCGGCGAGATCGAAGCCAAGGGCCAGACCGAGGACTGGATCCGCCGCGGCCAATTGGTATTCCAGCGCCTGGCCGAACTGCGCTGCCCGACCGTCGCCGTCATCCACGGCCATTGCATGGGCGGCGGCACGGAAATCTCGCTGGCCTGCCGCTACCGCGTGGCCAGCAACGACGACAGCACGCGCATCGGCCTGCCCGAAATCAAGTTGGGCATCTACCCTGGCTGGGGCGGCAGCGTGCGCATGCCGCGACTGATCGGCGCGCCGGCGGCGATGGACCTGATGCTGACCGGCCGCTCGTTGTCGGCCTCGTCCGCCAGGGCGATGGGCGTGGTCGATCGCGTGGTCGAACCGCCGATGCTGCTCGAAGCGGCGCTGGGCCTGGTGCAACGCGGCGCACAGCGTCCGTTCAAGCAGCGATTCATGGCCTGGGCGACGAATACCTGGCTGGCGCGACAGATCCTGGCGCCGCAGATCGTCAAGGCGACCAGCCGCAAGGCACGCAAGGAACACTACCCCGCGCCCTTCTCCCTGATTTCGACCTGGCAGAAATCCGGCGGCCAGCCGATCCACGCCGCATTGAAGGCCGAGGCGCGTTCGGTCGTGAAGCTGGCGCAGACGTCGACCGCGCGCAACCTGATCCGCGTCTTCTTCCTGATGGACCGGCTCAAGGGCCTCGGCGGAAAGGACCACGGGATTTCGCATGTGCATGTCATCGGCGCCGGCGTGATGGGCGGCGACATCGCCGCCTGGTGCGCGTTGCGCGGCTTCGAGGTGACGTTGCAGGACCGCGAAATGCAGTACATCCAGCCGGCGATGGGCCGTGCCGCGAAACTCTTCGAGAAGAAGATCAGGAACGAAACGAAACGCGCCGCCGCGACCGCTCGACTGAACGCCGATGTCGAAGGCGCGGGCGTGGCCAAGGCCGATCTGATCATCGAAGCCATTTTCGAGAACCTCGACGCCAAGCGCGCGCTGTACGCGAAACTCGAGGAAACCATGAAGCCGGACGCGCTGCTGGTATCCAATACCAGTTCGATCCCGCTGACGGATTTGCGCGCGAACCTGAAGAAGCAGTCGCAGTTCGCGGGCCTGCACTATTTCAACCCGGTCGCGCTGATGCCCCTGGTCGAGATCGTCAAGCACGATTTCATGGCGCCGGAGATGGAGCGTCGCCTCGCCGCGTTCTGCCGCGCGATCGACAAACTGCCGGTGCCGGTCGCCGGTACGCCGGGTTTCCTCGTCAACCGCATCCTCGCCCCCTACATGCTCGAGGCGATCCTCGCGCACAGCGAAGGCATCCCCGGCCCGGTCATCGACAAGACCGCGCTGAAGTTCGGCATGCCGATGGGGCCGATCGAACTCGTCGATACCGTCGGCCTCGATGTCGCCGCCAGCGTCGGCAAGATCATGGCCGAGTTCCATGGCCAGTCGTTGCCGGACGCATTCAAGGTCGAACCGAACAAGCGCGGCAAGAAAGACGGCCAGGGCCTGTACGTGTGGAAGGACGGTCGTGCGGTCAAACCCGAGGTACCGAAGGACTACCAGGCACCGGCCGATCTGGAAGACAGGCTCATCCTCGCGATGCTCAACGAAGCGGTGAGCTGCCTGCACGACGGCGTCGTCGCCGATGCCGACCTGCTCGATGCCGGCGTGATTTTCGGCACCGGTTTCGCGCCCTTCCGCGGCGGCCCGATCGAATACATCAAATCGGTCGGCGCGCCCGAACTGAAGGCGCGATTGCAGGTGCTGGAGGCACGCTACGGCAGCCGCTTCGCGCCGCGACCGGGCTGGGATTCGCTCTAACGCCCGCTCAGCCGGCAAGCGCCTTCGGTACTCAGCCGTCCGCTTGCCGGATGGATACGGTGCTGCCGCGAAGCGCCGCTTCGATGTTCGCCTTGTGCTGAGAGATCAGCGCGTCCATGTTCTCCGTCGCGATGAACATCACAACGGACAGATAGGTGTCGTCCAAGCGCTTCAGGTACATGATCTGACCGCCACCGCCCGTTTGTCGGCGAATGACGTAAGCGACGTAGCCCTCGAGACCGGGCTGCAGATCGCCTTCGTACAAGGCCATGCTGGCCGGATCGTACCCCTGGCTGGACAGGCGCCCCGCTGCGAGGGCGGCGTACTGGTCCAGGCTATCGACCTTCTGGCCCAACTCGGGCAGCAACAGGTCCACGTCGGCGCGGACGCCTAGTTTGAAGCGCAGATCGTCATTCGGTTCGACAACTTTGGAATAACGCGTCTTCATGTCCACCCCATGCCATCCGGGCGGGGCGACCATGTCGATATTGATCGGCCCTTCGTAACGGGCGAGCAGGCTCTTGATGGCGGGAACTTCGTCGCCGCGACCAATGGTTTCGAGCATCGCGTGCAACAGGTCCGTCCTGTACAGCTCCGAGAACGTCTGCACCACCAGTGCTTCCGCCACCTGCGGATATTGGCCGACAAAGAACGTCGAGTTCTCGATGGCGGTCTGCAGCGGCTGACGCTCCAGGCTGTATGCCATGACCGGCGTCTTGAAGAGACTCTTGCCGCTCTTGACGTCGAACAGCCTCAGCTGGCCCTGACTCAGTACGGAAACCTTGTCGTCCTTCGCGACGGTGTCGATGGTATGCACACCGGTGAAGTCGTCTTCGAACACCATCAAATAGCGGAACCCGTCCGCCTCTGCCTGCTTGACCAGTGCCCGATCCGACGTGTGCTTCTTGCCGAGGTCCAATCGCGCATCGATATCCAGCGCCGGATACCGGGTGGCCACAGCCTGTTCGAAGGCCTTTTCAAGGACCGGTCCACGTTCGTACCCCGAGACTGCCGCGTTCAACCGATCCGATCGGTCGTCGTAGACGCCCATGTTGGCAATGGCGAAGAACGGCACCAACATGCCGCCGGTCATCCGCCCCTTGGACATGTGGTAGGCATGCAGCTGCGTCTGACTATCCTGGATGACGACCTGGACCTTGAGCCGTTGCTTTTCCTTCGCATCGGCCGCCAGCGAACCATCGGCGGGGAGCATTGCGAGCGCCAGCAACAACCAGCCGGAAACGTTGCGAATATTCAATGGATTGTCCAGACGATGCGAAAGGAGCCGATTCTGACGACCGTTGACGGATACGGGCAAGGGACAATTCGCCGATTCTTGAAGGCCGTCCAGGAAAACCCCGGCACGCGCTTCCATCCTCGCCCGTTCGCCTAGCCGCTTCCGTTACGCTGCCCCGTGGAGCCAGGGTTTGCGCCAGGAGCGCAGGGCACTTCGCCGACGAGGAAGCGCCGCACGCTCGGCCAGAATTCCGGCGCCTGCGAGATATCGTTGTGGCCGCGACCGGCGAACGCGCAAACCAGCGGCGCGGCGTCGAAACTGCGCGCAAGCGCTTCGCTATGCATTGCGGGAATGATCTGGTCGCTGGAAGCCGTCAGCAGCAGGACCTGCGATTTCACCTGCGGAGCGCGCGCGGCCGAATCGTAGCGATCCTTCGCCAGCAGCGAGATCGGGAAGAGCGGGTATTTCTGCTGCGCGACATTGACGATGCTGTCGTAGGGCGTGACCAGCAGTAGCCTGCCCACCAGTCGTTCCGCCGCGAGATGCACGGCCACGCCCGAGCCCAGGCTGCGCCCCATGACATCGACGCCGGCGTGACGCGCAGCGATGGCGTCGTAGGCCGCCAGTGCGTCGGCGAACAAGGCGGCTTCGCTCGCAGTCCCCGGATTACCGCTGTAACCGCGATAAGGCAGCAGATAGACGCTGGTGCCGGGGATCAGGTCGCGGAACTCGAAAACATCGTGCTCCACGGCTTCGGCATTGCCGCCGAAATACAACAAGGCGCGCGGCTGGCCTGGATTGATCGCCCAGCCACGCAGTTCCAGCTCGCCGCTGCGCCACTTGAAGACCTCGGCGGTCGGCTCAAGCTGCAACGGCCGAGGGAAATAAAGCAGTCTCGCCTGCGACTTGTACAGCAATGCCATCGCACCGAGATAGGCGAGCAACACGCAGGCCGATGCACCAACGGCGAGGCGGCGGAGCATCTTCACTTCGCGCAGGCCGGACAAACGTACTCGGGTCCGCGGAACGGCAAGGGGAAAGACAGCAACGTCGCCGACACTAGGGCGACTTCGCGCGTCAGGCTATGCGAGGGCAGGCCCAGCGGCGCGCCGCAGCGCGGACAGGCATCGCCTGGCTCGGCGAATTCGCCATGGTCGATGCTGGCGATCACGTCCCGCGCCTCGTCGAGCATTTCGGCCGGAACGCGCAGCACGACACCGCCGGTGGCCAGCGACAGCAGCCAGTTCTGCGTCACCAGATGTTCGTTGCCGACGATGGCGGGAATGCCTTCGGCCTCTAGCCGTCCGCGCACGATATGGGCCTCGATCGCGTTGACGTATCGGTCGACGATGCGCCAGGCGATCTCGTCCATGGCCTCAGCCTTCGCAGCCTTTGAGTTTCAGCCGCTGCCCGGGTTTGAGCATGTAGCTCGGACCCTTGATGCGGTTTTCCTTCGCTAGCACGGTCAGGTCGCAACTGTATTCGCGCGCGATGGCCATCAGGCTGTCGCCGCGCTTGACGCGATGCTCGCGGGTGCGCGTCGGGGTCTTCGCCTTGTTGGGCGCGGCGGGCGCGGTCAGCAATTGCGCACCCTCGGGCGTGCCGACCAGGGATGGCGGAACGTATTTGCTGGCATTGACCAGCTGGTTGGCCAGCACGGCCCTGTCTCCCTGCACGCAGCGGTCGCGATACAGCTCGGTCACGCGCTTTGGCGCACGCATCATGGTGCCCTGCGGGATGTAATCGGTCGGCTCGTAGCGCGGATTCAGATTGCGCAGCACGCGGAACCAACCATCGCGACTGCCGCCGTTGCCGAGGCAGATCGTCAATTCGTTGATCGAACTGGCGCGCACCAGCTGGAACGTACCCGGCGTCGTGTCGATCTTGGGGAACTCCAGCCCGTACTGTTTCGGATGCAGGAACAACCAGGCGGCGGCGATGACGGCCGGCACGTAGTCGCGCGTTTCCGCCGGCAGCTGCGGATAGACCTGCGGCGACCAGAAACTGGCGCCGCCGTTCGCAGCGTACAAACGCGCCGCACGGCCTTCGCCGCCGTTGTAGGCCGCCACGGTGTATTCGAGGTTGCGATTGAGCTCGGCGAAACGCTCGTTGATGTAGGACGCGTTGGCACGAGCGGCGTACTGCGGATCGAAGCGGGTGTCGAACCCGGTGCCGTCGCGGCCGAGCCCGAAGCGAGTGCCGGTCGCGTACATGAACTGCAGCGGGCCGCTGGCGCCGGCGCGCGAAATGGCGTGCACCTTGCCGCCCGATTCCTTGGCCATGATGCCGAACAGCAGGGCCTCGGGCAGACCGGCGCGCTCGTACTCCGGCCACATCAGGTAACGCATGTACTGGTAGTTTTCCCAGGCGTCGATCAGGAAGGCGCGCTGCGTCGTCAGCCAGTCGCGGATCGCGATCTGGATCGGCTCCGTCGTTTCCACCATGCGGTCGAACTGATGGCCGCCATCGAGCAGGTTCAGGCTGCGCTGCGCCTCGGGCGAACCGGCGACGATGGGCGAGATCGGATGGCCTTCGTCCTCGTCTTCGTCCTCGCCCGCCAGCGACTCCTGCGGACCGAGGTCATGCTCTTTCAGCAGGCCCTCGTAGACGCTGATGACCTTGGTCGGGCCGCAGCCCTTCTGCTTCAGGCACAGCTGCGACAGGTCCTCGATGTCCTCGAGCGCCTTGGTCATCGCGGCCATGGCGCTCTCGTCGCCCTTGCGCAGTTTCAGCTGCGCTTCGATGTAACGCTGGCTGGCGGCATCGAGCTGTTGCTGCAGTTCCTGCGCCTTGTCGACGCGGGCGGCCTGGGTCTGGGGGCTCGTCAGCGCGAAAGCGGCTGCAACGAGGAGGGACAGCATGGGGGGCTTGATGGCAGGCATGGTGCTTCCTTCGAACGATCCTGAGGGTATCGGTTCCCGGCAATCGCAGGCAACCGTGCCTTGGGTCATGTACTGGGCCTAGAATCGCCGTATTCATGGAGGAACACATGGGCAACATCCTGATCGGCAAGGGCGAGGTTCCCGTTCATCTGCTGGGCAAGTACGGCAACCGGCATGGCCTGGTGGCCGGTGCGACCGGCACCGGCAAGTCGGTATCCCTGATGGTGATGGCCGAAGGGTTCTCGCGCCTCGGCGTGCCGGTGTTCATGGCCGACGTGAAGGGCGACATCAGCGGATTGGCCGTCGCCGGCAGCATGAACGAAAAACTCGCGGCGCGCGTCCAGCAGATCGGCGTCGAGGCCTATGCGAACGAGGCGAGCCCGGTCGTGTTCTGGGACCTCTACGGCAAGCTCGGCCATCCGATTCGCACGACGGTGTCGGAGTTCGGGCCGACCCTGTTCTCACGCGTGATGGAACTGAACGAAACGCAATCGGGCGTGCTCGATATCGCTTTCAAACTCGCCGACGACCAGGGACTGCTGCTGCTCGACCTCGAGGACCTGCGCGCCCTGCTCGGTTTCGTCGCCGAACACAAGGCGGAAATCTCCAAGCAGTACGGCCTCGTCAGCCCCGCGTCCATCGCGGCGATCCAGCGCGCGCTGCTGCGCCTGGAGCAACAGGGCGGCGAGGAGTTCTTCGGCGAGCCGGCCTTGGACCTGGCCGACATCATGCGGCAGGACATGTCGGGCCGCGGCATCATCAATCTTCTGGCGGCCGACCAGTTGATCCTCAAACCGCGGCTGTATTCCAGCTTCCTGCTCTGGCTGCTGTCGGAATTGTTCGAGCGCCTGCCGGAAGTGGGCGACCTGGAGCAACCCAAACTCGTCTTCGTCTTCGACGAAGCGCACCTGCTGTTCGACGACTGTCCGCCGGCCCTGCAGCAACGCGTCGAACAGGTCGTGCGCCTGATCCGCTCGAAAGGCGTGGGCGTGTACTTCTGTTCGCAGAATCCCGACGACGTGCCCGATGTCATACTCGGTCAGCTCGGTAACCGCGTCCAGCACGCCCTGCGCGCCTATACGCCGCGCGACCAGAAGGCGGTGAAAACGGCGGCCGAGACCTTCGTGCAGAACCCCAAGCTCAATGTCGCCAAGGTCATCGGAGAACTCGCCGTCGGCGAGGCCCTGGTATCGATGCTGCAGGACAAGGGCATTCCGATGCCGGTGGAGCGCGCGTTGATCGCGCCGCCGCGCTGTCGCATGGGCGCGATCACGCCGGAGGAACGCGCCGCGGTTCGTGCGCGCAGCCCGGTCGGCGCGAAGTACGACGCGGCGGTGAATCGCGAATCCGCCTACGAAATCCTCAACAAGCGCGCGAGCGAGAGCGCCGCCGAACCGGCGCCGCCGAAGAAGGGCGAGACGCGCCCCGCGCCTGCACCCGCGGAAAAACCCGAACCGGAAAAACCTTCGAAGCTGGACGAATTCCTCTGGGGCACGAAGCGACGCCAGGGCGCGGTCGAAGCGGCGGCGAAGTCGGCGACGCGCACCGTGGCCAATGGCATCGGCCGGCAGATCCTGCGCGGCCTGCTCGGCGGCATCTTCGGCGGCAAGCGCTAACGGACCCCAGGCGATGTCGCGTTGGCGTCCGCCGCCCGAGTCCTCGACCGCGATCATCACGCGCGAAGGCTTCGAACGCCTGCGCGATGAACTCAACCACCTCTGGCGCGAAAAGCGCCCCGAAGTCGTGCGCGCCTTGAGCGCGGCCGCGGCCGAGGGCGACCGCTCCGAGAATGCCGAGTACCAATACCGCAAAAAGCAATTGGGCGAAATCGATCGTCGCGTACGTTACCTGAGCAAACGCCTGGAAGCGCTTAAAGTGGCGGAGCAGTTGCCGGCGGATCGCCAGGCCGTGTTCTTCGGCGCCTGGTTCGAGATCGAACGCGAGGACAATGGCGAGAGCGTGCGTTATCGCATCGTCGGACCCGACGAGACCGATGCGGCACTCGGTTACATCAGCGTGGATTCGCCGCTGGCGCGCGCGGCGTTGAAGAAGCGGCTGGACGACGAATTCGAAGTGATGCTGCCGGCCGGCCCGGCACGCTTCGTCATCGTGGATGTTTCCTACGAAGCCCCTGTCGCGCGTTGATCCGCCGCCAGACTACTTTTCGTCGAGCAGCAACGCTTCCGGACTGGGAATATCGTCGAGCCAGATTTTCCGCGGCTTGCCCTTGCTGCGTTTTTCCGGTCCCGGCACCAGTGCTTCGTCGTCCTTGGTGCCGACCTCGGAAACCTGTTCGACGCGATCGCCGGTCAGGTAGTTGAAGCTGAGCTTGCGGCTGCCGTGCTGGTAGGTGCGGCTGTAATATTCGGCATCGAGACCGATCAGGCGCATCTTCGACTCGGCCGCATCGAAGCGGAAGCGATAGGTCGAGCTCGTCGCCGAGGTGCCGCCGGTCAGATCTTCCAGGACCAACACGTTCTTCTGCATGCGCAGGCTGGCCGCTCCCAGTGGGCCAACGTCGAGCGCACCGGTTCCGATCGGCTCGAAACCGGTGTTGTATTCGTCCGCATAGGCGAGGAAAGCGGTCAGCACGCGCACGTCGTCGTTGGCCGAGATGATGGCGATGTCCTTCATGCCGTCGCCGTTGAAGTCGGCATCGATACGCGTTTCGACCATCGCGCCATCCGGCAGATAGGCGGCGAGCTCCTCGTTGGTCGAGGGCAACGGGCCCTTCGCAAACGTGGCGGCGGAAAACAACAGGCAGGCGACAGGCAGGACAACGCGCATCGTGTTCCCTCTCATGATCAATCTTCGTCGGCGCCGACCAGGCCGAACAGGTCGTGCTCATCCGCGCCCATGATGCGCACATCGACGAACTGTCCCGGCTTCAGTACCGCGCCATCCTGGATCTGCACCGTGCCGTCGATTTCCGGCGCATCGGCCCTGGAGCGGGCGATCGCGAGATCGCCGTCAACGGAATCGACCAGGCAACGCTGAACGGATCCGACCTTGGATTCGAGCTTCTCGGCGCTGATCTCGGCCTGCAGCGCCATGAATCGGGCCAGGCGTTCCTGCTTAATCTCTTCCGCTACCGGCTCGGCCAGCGTATTGGCCGCCGCGCCGTCCACCGGCGAATAGGCGAATGCGCCTACGCGGTCGAGCTCGACCTCGTCGATGAAATCCAGCAGCTGTTCGAAGTCGTCGTCGGTCTCGCCGGGGAACCCGACGATGAAGGTGCTGCGAATGGTCAGCTCCGGGCAGACGTCGCGCCAGCGCGCGATGCGCTCGCGCGTCTTGTCGATGGCGCCCGGGCGCTTCATCAGCTTCAGGATGCGCGGGCTGGCGTGCTGGAACGGGATGTCGAGGTACGGCAGCAGCTTTCCTTCAGCCATCAACGGAATGATGTCGTCGACATGAGGATACGGATACACGTAATGCAGGCGCGTCCAGATGCCGAGTTCGGACAATCCTTCGCACAACGATTTCATGCGCGTCTGCCAGGACTTGCCGCGCCATTCGCGCTCGGCGTACTTCAGGTCGACGCCGTAGGCGCTGGTGTCCTGCGACACCACCAGCAGCTCCTTCACCCCGCCCATCGCCAGTTTCTCAGCCTCGCGCAGCACCTCGTCGACCGGGCGCGAGACCAGGTCGCCGCGCATCGACGGGATGATGCAGAAACTGCAGCGGTGATTGCAGCCCTCGGAAATCTTCAGGTAGGCGTAGTGCTTCGGCGTCAGCTTGATGCCCTGGGGAGGTACGAGGTCCAGGAACGGATCGTGCTTCGGCGGAAGCGCCTGGTGCACGGCGCTCATCACGCTGGCGTAATCCTGCGGGCCCGAAATGGACAGCACGTCGGGGTGGGATTCGCGGATCACCTCCGGCCGCTTGCCCAGGCAACCGGTGACGATGACCTTGCCGTTTTCGGCCAGCGCTTCGCCGATGGCGTCGAGCGATTCGGCCACGGCCGAATCGATGAAGCCACAGGTGTTCACGACCACCACGTCGGCATCGTCGTAACTGGGCACGATGTCGTAACCCTCGACGCGCAGCTGCGTCAGGATGCGCTCGGAGTCGACCAGGGCCTTGGGGCAGCCAAGGCTGACGAAACCGACTTTGGGTTGCGAAAGCGACATTGCGGGACGGGGCGGCGGCGGGTGCGCGATTATACCCCTGACAGCGGGGCCGACCGGCGCTATGCTGGGACCTGGGGTCGAGGGGGACAGCATGGGCACGATATCGCTCAGTACGCGCCACGGAAGGATCTCCGCCTGGGAAGCCAAGCCGCCTTCCGGCGCACGCGGCGGCATCGTGCTCGTGCAGGAAATCTACGGCGTCAACTCCCATATCCGACAAGCTGCCGACCGCTTCGCCCATTACGGCTACCACACCGTCGCGCCCGCCCTGTTCGATCTCGTCAGCCCCCACACCGAACTCGCCTATGACGAGGCCGGCACCGAGCGCGGACGCGAGCTGGTCGAGAAGCTCGGCTTCAACGGCGGCCTCGACGGCGTGCGTGCGGCCTTCGATTATCTCGACGCCACTGGCCTGCGCGTTGCCTCGGTCGGTTTCTGCTGGGGCGGTACGGTGGCCTTCCTGGCCAACGCGCGCTTCGGCCTGGCCTGCGTCAGCTATTACGGCAGTCGTACCGTCCCCTTCCTGCGCGAGCGCCCGAAGGCGCCGCTGATGCTGCATTTCGGCGAAACCGACGAACTGATTCCGCCGGAGGACGTGCAGGCGCACCGCGATCACCTGTCCAGCGCCGAGATCCACGTCTGGCCGGCCGGCCACGGCTTCAACTGCGACCAGCGCGCCGATTACAACGCCGAAGTCTCGCAACAGGCGCTTCAGCGCACGCTGTCCTTCCTGCAGAAGATCTTCCGGCGATGAATTCTCCGGGCTTCGTACTCGACGCCCGACTCGCCGCCGATTCCGTACTCGTCGCCGAGGGGCCGCTGTCGCAGCTGCGCCTGATGGACGATGCGCGCTTCCCCTGGCTGGTGCTGGTCCCACGGGTCGCCGACGCCAGCGAATGGATCGACCTGCCCGGCGGACAGCAGCGCCTGTTGCTGGCCGAGGTCAACCAGGCGGCTGCCCTGCTGCGCGGCCTGCAAGCCTGCGACAAGCTCAATATCGGCGCCCTGGGCAATATCGTGCGGCAGCTGCATGTGCACGTGATCGCGCGCCGCGAAAACGACGAGGCCTGGCCGGGACCGGTATGGGGAAGCGGCCCGGCACGTCGTTTCGATCCGGAGGAACGCGAGCGCCGCGTGCATGCTTTGCGGGCGGCATTCGGCCGGATCGACGTATCGCCGACGTAATGGCCCGACCTCAGTCGCCGGGCGAAGCCTCCGTGGTCTCGAATACGAAGGTGGGGCAGAGATCCGCCAACTCGTGCCCGCCATCGCGATGGCATTCGAGCTCGCGGAAGCCCGGGGACATGTGCTCGCGGAATTCCTGCAACGTCGGCAGGAAGTAGCGCGTTTCCGGCGGACGCGGGCTTTCGATCGTCTCCAGTTCCTCGCTCGTCCAGCCGATCCGCCCGGCCAATCCGGCCGGCAGCGGCGGGAATCCCAGCCAAGCGCGCCTGACATCGTCGGGACGCGTACCGGGGCCATTGGCTCCATGCATGGCCGCCCATAGACGGATCTTGAGCGCGTGCACGCTGCTGATGCGCGCTGCCTCGAAATCGCCAACGATCCGGTCCAGGGTTTCGCGGCGATCGGGGCGCAGGAAAACACGGATGACGAAGCGACCCGAGGGGCGGAGGATGCGATGGACCTCGCGCGTCAGGGAACGGTAGCCGTCGGGAAATCCGAAGACCACGTAACAACCGTCGCCGACGACGACGTCGACGCTGCGGTCGGGCATCGGCATCGCACACCAATTCGCCAGCATGGCGCGGGCATTCGCCGGCGCCCGCATCGGCGGCCACAACATCCGCATCATCGCCGGGCTATGGTCTACGGCGCTGAGTTCGGTTCCCTCCGGCCAGTCGCAGCCGACGATCTCCGGCGTGAGCCCCAGCACGACGGCACGCGGCGCGCGACCCAGCGTGTCGATGGCGCGTTGCATCGCCGCGACATCGCCGGCCGGCGGACGCAACGGCGGGCCGAAATGCGCCCAGTCCCGCACGATATGCGCGAAGTGATCGCGCGGCGGAGTCGGGTCGGCTTCGTCGTTCACGACATGGCCCGATCGCCGATGCAGGCCTCGATGCCGCGCGCCAGGTCCGGCAAGGCGGCCTCGAACTCGGGTGGCGCGCCCGTCGGCATCCATGGCGTCTTGTTGGCATCCAGCAAGATGGCACGGCCATCGTGCACGACGAAATCGAACTTACCGTAGTCGAAACCGAGACGCTGGCGCTCCGCGCGCAGCGCGTCGGGCACCGCCGACGGCTCGCTGGCCAGGATGCCGGAGCTCTTCAGCACCGGATCGCGCCCCAGGTGGCGACTGCAACGGTCCTGGTCTCCGAAGAAGAGCCAGGTGCGCATCCAGTAACCCTGCGCGTCCTGTTCCGGCAGGAACCGTTCGACGACCAGATCGCGATTGTTCCAGACCGCATCGGGAACCTCGTCGACGGAAGCCAGCACCGGGTACTCGGCACCGGCCAGCACCGACAGATCATTCGTCAGTCGACCCTCGGAACTGCCGTCGAGCAAGGCCCGTTGATGCGTGCGCACTTCCGACTGGCCACCGCAATTGAGGTCGGTCTTGACGATGACCGGCCCGTCCCAAGGCTCGCCGCGCTGCAACAGCTGGCGGCTCACCGCGCGCTTGCGGATATCGGTCGCCGCACCGTTCAGCACGATCGGATAACGTGCTGTCGCCTGGACGTAGGTCTCGGGCACGACCGAAAGATCGACGTGCAGGATGGCTATGTCCGCCTCCGGCCAATCGCCCAGCCCCCTGGCCACCGCGACGCGATGGCCGGAATCCAGCCAGGACCGAACGAACCGACGCAGGATGTAGTCGCAGGCGCGGAACCGATCATGGGCATGGGTGAGGACGAGGATGCTGGCCATGCGCGCCGTCCGTCGAACCCGTGCGATTCAGTCCGCCATCACCACGCGGGTGCCGGCGATCAGGTCGTGCAGGCAACGGCGTTCTTCGCCGAAGATGAAAAGCACGTTCACCAACCCGTAGATGCTGCCGAGGAACGGAATCAAGCCGATCGCCTGGGTCGGCAGATAGCGCAACGCGATCAGCTTGCTGAAGGGCGGCTTGTTGCCATCAAGATCGACGATCTTCATCTTCAGCATCTTCTTGCCCCACGTCTGACCGGTCGCATTCAGCGGGTAGCCCTGGATGGCGAGGAACAGGATGAAGGCGATCAGGCCCCACATCGCCTGCTGGCCGTAGCTGGGTTGCTGGCCGGTCATGATGCCGCTGAAGTAGCCGCCGACGAACATCAGCGGCAGCAGGATCATCAACATGATCACGCCGTCGATGATCGCCGCCGCCAGGCGCATGCCGCGATCGGCCAGCGCGGGGCCGCCGTGGCCGGACTCCCGCAGGGGTGCCTGCGGCGCATCGTAGGGGTTCTGGTTCTGGTCCATGTCCGCGTCCTAATGGTTGCCTCAGGTTCTGGGAAGGGTGACGCCGGTCTGGCCCTGGTACTTGCCGCCGCGGTCCTTGTACGAAGTTTCGCAGACTTCGTCGGACTGGAAGAACAGCATCTGCGCCACGCCTTCGCCGGCGTAGATCTTGGCCGGCAACGGCGTCGTATTGCTGAACTCCAGCGTGACATGCCCTTCCCATTCGGGTTCCAGCGGCGTCACGTTGACGATGATGCCGCAGCGCGCGTACGTGCTCTTGCCGAGGCAGACCACCAGGGTGTCGCGCGGAATGCGGAAATACTCCACCGTGCGCGCCAGGGCGAAACTGTTCGGCGGGATGATGCAGACGTCCGAAACGACATCGACGAAGCTGGTCGGGTCGAAAGCCTTCGGGTCGACGATGGTCGAGTTGATATTGGTGAAGATCTTGAACTCGCGGGCGCAGCGCACGTCGTAGCCGTAGCTGGAGGTGCCGTAACTGACGATGCGATGGCCGTCGGCGGCATGCTTGACCTGCCCGGGCTCGAAAGGCTCGATCATGCCCTGCCCTTCGGCCATGCGGCGGATCCACTTGTCGGACTTGATGCTCATGCGTTACCCGGTTCGATTGAGATTGGCGATATGCGCCGCGGCCAGAGCAGCCACAGCACGATGAGATTGATGGCGAGCACGCTGACCGACGTCCAGCCCGGATCGCGCAGCAGGTAGGCCAGCTCGAAAGGCACGTACACGCCGACCGTCGCGATGCCGAGCCAGCGCGCCCAGTTGCGCTGGAACCACAGGCCATAGGCTTCCACGAAACGCAGCAGAGCGTACAGGCCCACGACCAGGGTCAACAGCCCGTGCTTGGCATCGGCCGCATGCAGCAGCATCAGCAACTGCCGTGGCAGGCCCATCGACGGGTCGATGTCGAACGCCCGCAGCAGGCTGGCCCCGCCGTTTTCCAGGGCGTGCGCGTTGGCGCGCAGCAAACCCAACCCGGCGGCGACCGCGGCGCTGCCCTTGACGACGTCGATCGCGGCCACGATCCGCAGCTTGCGCCGCGAATCCAGATGCAGCACCTGTTCGATGCCGTCGTTGGCCTCGCGGAGGGGATGGCGCTCGCTCATCGGGCGGCCCCTGTGCCGAACCAGCGGTAATGCCCGGTCTGCGTCCAGGCGAACAGCACGTCTTCTTCCTGCGCACCGGCGCCGATGTTGTGCACGACCAGGGGCCGGGCCGGATCCGCCGCCGAGCGGCGCGTCGACACCACGCCGATATGCGCCAACCCGTTCGGCAGGGTCCAGCTGACGATGTCGCCGGCGCGATAGTCCGCCGCGCGCGCGGACACTGGTAGCGACTTGCCCTGACGTTCGAAATAGCGGCGCAGGTTCGGCACGCGACGGTGATCGATGTTCGCATCGGGCTTGCGCAGCCCCCAGAGCGACGGATACTTGGCGAAGTTCGCGCGCATGTCCTCGTGCAGGCGCTGCTGCAGGTCGAGTTTCGCGCCGACGCGGAAGGCGCGAACGACGACGTCCGAACACACGCCGCGTTCGCTGGGCACATCGCCGCCGGGATAGGCGATACGCGCGTAGGCCGGATCGTAATGAAGGGTGACGCCGACCTGGGACCGTGCCGCGCGCGCCAGCGAGCCGCCGTCCGCCACCTGCGCCCGCGATGCGAGCGGCAACGCCAGGCAGGCGAAGAACAGCAGGCGTGCGATCGCGCGCATCAGGTGTTCTGGATCACGATGCTGGGGAACGCGATGGACTTGTTTTTCGCCTGCATGGCCAGACGGCCCGCTGCGCGCCGGGCGATCTCGCGATACGCCAGCGCCACGGCCGAGTCGGGCTGCGACACCACGGTCGGCGCGCCGCCGTCGGCCTGTTCGCGGATGGCGATGTCGAGCGGCAAGGAGCCAAGCAGGGGCACATCGTATTGCGCCGCCATCTTCTCGCCGCCGCCGGCACCGAAGATGTGTTCGGCGTGACCGCAATTCGAACAGACATGCACGGCCATGTTCTCGACGATGCCGAGCACCGGCACCTCGACCTTCTCGAACATCTTCAGCGCCTTCTTCGCGTCGAGCAGGGCGATGTCCTGCGGCGTCGTGACGATGATGGCCGCCGACACCGGCACGCGCTGGGCCAGGGTCAACTGGATGTCGCCGGTGCCTGGCGGCAGGTCGATCAGCAGGTAATCGAGATCCCGCCACAGCGTCGTCGTCAACAACTGCTGCAGGTACTGCGTGGTCATCGGGCCGCGCCAAATAGTGGGCGTGTCCTCGCCGAGGAACAGGCCGATCGACATCGCCTGCAAGCCGTGGCTCACCTTGGGTTCGATGTTCTTGCCGTCCGGACTTTCCGGTTTGCCCTGCAGGCCCAGCATCATCGGGATGCTCGGGCCATGAATATCGGCATCGAGCACGCCGACGCGCGCGCCTTCGACGGCCAGGGCCAGCGCCAGGTTCACCGCCGTCGTGGACTTGCCGACGCCGCCCTTGCCGGAGGCGATCGCGACGATGTTGCGCACTTCCGGCAACGGCGTCAGGTCCTTCTGCACGCGATGCGCGCCGATGCGCCAACGCACGTCGACCGTCACGGCTTCGACATCGGGCAGCGCGCCCACGGCTTGGCGAATCCGTTCGGCAAGCGTGTCTCTGTACCCGGCCGCCGGGTAACCCAGGAGGATTTCGATCGCGACCTTGCCGCCGTCCACGCCGACGCCGCGCACGGACTGCGCGCTGATCAGGTCGGTGTCGACGTTCGGATCGTGGATGAGCGCCAAGGCGGCGCGGACGGAATCGGGGCTAAGGCTCATGCGTGGGGTGCCGGGGTAAGCCCGGCATTGTACCGAAGCGGCCGTCCGGACGGCCCGAAGCCCGCAGGAATGCGGGGGCTTCTGCGATAATCGCTGCATGAAACCCGCGCCCGCCCTCGTTACCACCGCCCTTCCCTACGCCAACGGCCCGCTGCACCTGGGCCATCTGGTCGGGTACATCCAGGCCGATATCTGGGTCCGCGCCCGCCGCATGGCCGGCGGCGAGACCCATTTCGTCTGCGCCGACGACGCCCATGGCACGCCGATCATGCTCGCGGCCGAGAAGGCCGGGCAGTCGCCGGAAGAATTCATCCGCGCGATACAGGTCGGGCACGAGAAGGATTTCGCCGACTTCGGCGTCGCCTTCGATCATTACCACTCGACCCATTCGGACGAGAACCGCGAACTGGCGACGCTGATCTACGAACGCCTGCGCGACGGCAAGTATCCGCAGCAACCGGGCGAAACCTATATCGCCTCGCGCAAGATCCAGCAGTTGTTCGATCCAGTGCGGGAAATGTTCCTGCCCGATCGCTACATCAAGGGCGACTGCCCGAACTGCGGCAGCCCCGACCAGTACGGCGACAACTGCGAAGTCTGCGGCAAGGCCTATTCGCCGACCGACCTGAAGAATCCGCGTTCGGTGATGTCGGGCGCGGTGCCGGAGTTGCGCGAGTCGGAACATTTCTTCTTCGAACTGGGCAAATTCGAAGCTTTCCTGCGCGGCTGGCTGAAGAACGAGGTCGCGCACCCGGCCGTGAAAGCCAAGCTCGCCGAATGGCTGGAAGGCGGTCTGCGCGACTGGGACATTTCGCGCGACAAGCCCTACTTCGGCTTCCAGATTCCCGGTACGACGGACAAGTATTTCTATGTCTGGCTCGACGCGCCGATCGGCTACCTCGCCAGCTTCCAGGCCTATTGCCGCACCAAGGGATTGGACTTCGCGCAGTTCACCGAGGCCTCGCGCAACGAGGCCGGCGAAACCGAGATGCACCACTTCATCGGCAAGGACATCGTCAACTTCCACGGACTGTTCTGGCCGGCGATGCTGAAGGGCTCGGGTTTCCGGGCGCCGACGAAGCTGCACGTCAACGGCTATCTGACGGTGAACGGCGCGAAGATGTCGAAATCGCGCGGCACCTTCATCATGGCCCGCACTTTCCTGGATGCCGGCCTCGAACCGGAAACGCTGCGCTACTACTACGCGGCGAAATCCGGCGCCGGCGTGGACGACCTCGACCTGAACCTCGACGACCTCAAGGCACGCATCGATTCCGACTTGGTGGGTAAGTTCGTCAACATTGCGAGCCGATGTGCTGGCTTCATTACCAAGCATTTTGATGGGAAACTGGCAGACGCACTGCCCGCCGACAGTTTGTACAGTGGCTTCCTGCCGGCAATCACCGGCCAAGGCGTTAAAGCATGCATCGAGTCCGGTGATTTTGCGCATGCCGTCCGACAGATCATGCTGTTGGCCGATGAAGCCAACCGCTACATCGACGAAAAGAAGCCGTGGGTGTTAGCAAAGCAGCAAGGCGCGAAGGCTGAACTGCATGTGGTTTGCACTAACGGCCTAAACTTGTTCCGGTTGCTCGCCGGTGCGCTGAAGCCGATCTTGCCGTCCATCTGCAAACAGGCCGAAGAATTCCTCAATGCGCCGGTGGATCACTGGGACGACCTGAATCGACCTCTCCTGGGACATCGCATCAACGAATATCAGCCTCTTCTTACTCGTGTTGAAAAGAAGCAGATCGAAGCCATGATCGAAGCAAGCAAGGAAGACCTGAAGCCCGCAGAAGCGGCTGCAGCAGCGCCTGTAGGAGCGACGCAAGTCGCGACCCCAGCCAAGAAACCGGCTGAAGCCGCGCCGGCGAAATCGGATGCAGGCGCCCCAGCGACGATCGCCATCGACGACTTCGCCAAGCTCGACCTGCGCATCGGCGCGGTGCTCGAATGCGGCGTCGTCGAAGGCTCGGACAAGCTGCTGCGCTTCCTGCTCGATGCCGGCGAACTCGGCCAACGCCAGATCTTTTCCGGCATCCGCGCCGGTTATCCGGAGCCCGACAAACTCGTTGGTCGCAAGGTCGTGTTCATCGCCAATCTCGCGCCGCGCAAGATGCGTTTCGGCGTGTCGGAAGGCATGATCCTGTCGGCCGGCGGCGACGATGGCCTTTTCCTGCTCGACGCCGATGCCGGCGCCCTGCCGGGCATGACGGTGAAATGATCAACGCCCTCTCCCCCCGGGAGAGGGCTGGGGTGAGGGCCACGCATGACCGATATCTTCCTCATCCTGCTCGGCGCGGCCTTCGTCAATAATTTCGTGCTGGTGAAGTTCCTCGGCCTGTGCCCGGTGATGGGCGTGTCGAACCGGCTCGATTCGGCGTACGGCATGGCGATGGCGACGGGTTTCGTGCTGACGCTGTCGGCGGCGATGAGCTGGATGGTGCAGCATTGGTTGCTCGCGCCGCTCGGCCTCGACTACCTGCGCACGCTGGCCTTCATCCTGGTCATCGCCGGCGTCGTGCAGTTCACCGAACTGGCGATGGCCCGGCGGCAACCCCGCCTCTATCGCGTGCTCGGCATTTACTTGCCGCTGATCGCGACGAACTGCGCCGTGCTCGGCGTGACCCTGCTGAACGTGCAGGAAAAACGCACGCTGTTCGAAGCGGTGCTGTACGGCTTCGGTGCAGCCCTGGGTTTCGCCCTGGTGCTGGTGCTGTTTTCCGCCATGCGCGAACGCCTGGAAACCGCCGACGTGCCGGCGGCCTGGCGAGGCGCGCCCATCGCTCTCGTGACGGCCGGCCTGATGTCGCTGGCCTTCATGGGCTTCGCCGGCCTGGCGCGCTGAGATGACCGCGATCCTGGCCGTGCTCGTTGTCGCGACCTGCTTCGGTCTGGTGCTGATGCTGATGGCGAATCGCTGGCGCCCGGAAACCGATATGGAGGCGATGGTGGAACGCATCGACCGCGTGCTGCCGCAGACGCAGTGCGGGCAATGCGGTTACCCCGGCTGCAAGCCCTATGCGCGTGCGATCGCCTCGGGCGAAGCCGACATCAACCAGTGCCCGCCCGGCGGCGAGACCGGAATTCGCCGCCTGGCCGACTTGCTCGCGCGCGAAGCGAAACCGTTGAACCCGGACAACGGCATCGAAAAACCGCCGCTGGTGGCCCTGATCCGCGAAGCGGAATGCATCGGATGCACGAAATGCATCCAGGCCTGCCCGGTCGACGCCATCATCGGCGCGCCGAAGGCGATGCATACGGTACTGGCGGACCTGTGCACGGGCTGCGAACTGTGCATTCCGCCCTGCCCGGTCGATTGCATCGACCTGATCCCGGCACCCGCCTTGCGCATGTAGGAGCGACACAAGTCGCGACTCGCGTCGCTCCTACGGAAACGCCGGAATCAGAGGCGCTCCACTTTGTAGCCCTTCGCCTTCAGCATCGCGACCAGGCCGTCCTCGCCCAGCAGATGCAGGCTGCCGACCACGACCAGCGTGTCGTCGGATTTTTCGCCGTCGAGCATGGCCTGTACTTTCGGCAACCAGGCGCGGTTGCGGGCGACGTTGATGCGCTGGTAGAGCTGCGGATACTTGTCGCGGAATTCGCCTACCGTCTTGTCGCTCAATCCGGCGTCGTCGCCGCTGCGCCAGAGGCGATGCAGCTCGTCGAGGTTCTTGCCGACGTCGTCGGCTTCTTCCAGCGATTCCGCCAACATCTGCTGCTGTTCGTCCACGCTCATGTTGTCGAGCGCGCCGATCTGCTCGTCGGCCGTCTCCAGCCCCTGCGTCGGCTTGCCGGCTTCGGTGCTGCGGTCCATCAAGTTCTGGTCGAGCCCCAGCTTGCCGTCGTAGCCACTGCGACCCAACTCGTTCAGCGTCACGATCAGCGAGATGAACCAGGGCTCGAAGCGGGCGTAGTTCTGCAGCGGTACCTGGCGCTTGTCCGCGTAGGCCTGCAACTTCCGCCAGCTTTCCGGCGTCAGCTGCTGCTCCAGCGTCTCGCCTTCCGGCAGCATCGCCGCCAACGCCATCTTGCGCGCGAGTTCGGGCGATTTCATTTCCGCCGGCGACACTTCAAAAGCCACGCGCTCGGCGTCGGCGAACGCGCCATCCACCGTCGCCGCCACCGGATAGTCCTCTGGTTTCAGCGCATGGAAGGAACCGAGAAGGTAGATGTGGTTGTCGGCGTCGCTGACTTTCCAGAGCAGGGGCTTGGGCGAATCGGCGTTGGCGCAGGCGCTGGCGAGACCGAGCAGCCCCAGGACGAACAGTCGTTTCATGCGGACCTCAGTGAGCCGGCGCTTCGCCGGGCTTGCGCGGCTTCTTCTCGCCGGCGGTGATGGCGAGGTCGAGGCGGTTCTGCAACGGCGGCATCGGGCAGGTCGAATAGGCGGTGAAGGCGCAGGGCGGGTTGTACCCCTTGTTGAAATCCACGATGGTGGTGCCGTCCGCGCCGGGATACTCGGCGTAGAGGAAACGCGCGGCCGCATAAGTCTCGTGCCCGCTCGTGCGGTCGGCGTAGATCAGGAACAGGCGGTGATCGCCTTCGTCCACCGCTTCCATCGTGAAACTCTTGCCGTCCTTTTCGAAGGTCACGGTGCCGGGGTTGTCCATCGGCTCGACCATGCTGAGGATGTTGACGATGTCGATCTTCTTACCCGGCGGATGCGGGGTGAACTTCGCCTTCACGCGGAACGACGGATCGATATCGAAGTAGGGAATGCCGGCGAAGCCCGTACGCGTGGGCGCCATCGCATCGCGAACGCGCAGGGCGTACTTGTTGCTGCGCTTGATCACGATGAAGCTGGCGTCGCCCTTGTTGAAGCCGACGACGGTCGGTCCGGCGTCGCCCGCATCGGCATCGGACACCAGGTTGACCGTACCGTTCGCGGGTTGCCCGTCGATGGTCACATCGGTGCCGGGCTCCGGACGCAGGCTCAGCTTGCCGTCCTTGGTCAGCGTCAGCATGCCGATATGCGACGGCCCGACGCTCAGGCGCGTGCCGTTCTGTTCGCCGGAACCGATGCGCGTGGTGCCCGATTCGATCCAATGCATGCCCACCAGGGACAGCCAGCCGGTCGGCTTCTGCAGGCGCTGCAGGCGATCGTGCCGCCAGTCGAGGATTTCCTTCTCGTAAACGCGTTTGGCGGCATCGACCGCGACGGTCGCCGCGGGCGCCGCCTCCTTGCCGGAGCAGGCCGCGAGGCCGACGGCGATGACAGCAGCGAGCGAAACAGCGGCGACTAGCTTCTGGCGCATGGAATCCTCAACGTCCGCGTAGGAAGAATCGATCGAGTTCGGCCTTGCTCAGCTGAACCCAGGTCGGCCGGCCATGATTGCATTGCCCCGAGCGTTCGGTCGACTCCATGTCGCGCAACAGAGCGTTCATTTCCGGGTGGGTGAGGCGCCGGTTGGCGCGCACCGAGGTACGACAGGCGAGATCGGCCAGAAGTTCGTTGCGAACCTCCTCGACCCGGCGGCTGTCGCCGTGCTCGCGCAGGTCATTGATCACGTCCAGCGCCAGCACGCGAGGGTCGAGATCCGCCAGCAGCGCCGGAACCGCCCGCAAGCTCAGGCTCTGCGGCCCGCTGCGCCGCAGTTCGAAACCCAGCGCGGCCAGGGCTGCCGCGTGCTGCTCGGCCACGTCGGCCTCGCGTTCGGCCACCGCCAAGGTCAGCGGCACCAGCAGGGACTGCGACCGAATGCCTTCGCCGTCCTGGGCGGACTTCAGTCGCTCGTAGGTGATGCGTTCGTGCGCGGCGTGCATGTCCACCAGTACGAGGCCCTGCTCGTTCTCGGCAAGGATGAAGACGCCATGCAGTTGCGCCAAGGCGTAGCCGAGCGGCGGCGTGGCCGCTTCGTCGGCCGCCGGCATGGACGGCACGGCTGGCGGCAGTGCGCCGGCTGACGGTGGTTCGCCATACAACGCGGCATAAGCCGGCAGCGCTTCGCGCACCGGCAGGCTCATGCTCGATTGCATCGGCGCCCAGGCGTTCGCCATCGGTGCGGGAGCATGCGCCTCGTTCGCGGTCGCGAGTCCCGCGCGCGTCGACGAAAGGGCCTCGTGCAAGGTCTTGAAGACGAAATCGTGCACGAGGCGCCCATCGCGAAAACGCACCTCGTGCTTGGCCGGATGCACGTTGACGTCCACGCGGCGCGGATCGAGTTCGAGGAAAAGCACGAACGCCGGATGCCGCCCATGGAACAGCACATCGGCATAGGCCTGGCGCACGGCATGCGCGACGAGGCGATCGCGCACCGCGCGGCCGTTGACGTAGAAATACTGCTGGTCGGCGCTCGAACGCGATGCGGTCGGCAAGCCGACCCAACCGTGCAGGCGCAGGCCCGCGGCCTCGTGCTCGACGGCGATGCATTGCTGCACGAAATCCTCGCCCAGCGCTTCCGCCACGCGCTGCAGACGCATGCCTTCGTCGGCGATCGGGCGGTAGTGCTTGCCGGTCTTGCCGTTGTGGCTCAGGCGCAGTTCCACTTTCGGGCGCGCCAGGGCCAGCGATCGCAGCCATTCTTCGATATGGCCGAGTTCGGTGCGTTCCGCGCGCAGGAACTTGCGCCGCGCCGGCACGTTGAAGAACAGGTCGCGCACTTCGATCGTCGTGCCCAGCGGATGCGGGTGCGGAGATACCTCGCCGCCACGCCCGCCGTCGATTTCCAGCCGTGCGCCGCGTTCCTGCGCCGCGGTTTTCGAACTGAGGGCGAAACGGCTGACGGAGGCGATCGACGGCAAGGCCTCGCCGCGAAATCCGAGGGTCGCCACCTGCTCGAGATCGTCCAGCGAGCCGATCTTGCTGGTGGCATGCCGCGATACCGCCAGGGGCAATTCGTCCGGCGGCATGCCGCTGCCGTCGTCGCGGATGCGGATCAGGCGGATGCCGCCCTCTTCAAGTTCGATATCGACGCGTCTGGCGCCGGCGTCGAGCGCATTCTCGACCAGTTCCTTGACCACGGATGCAGGCCGCTCGACGACCTCGCCCGCGGCGATCTGGTTGATGAGGGTGTCGGGAAGCTGGCGGATCGTCACGGCTTCGGGGAACTCCAAAGCCGGAATGATAGCAGCGGGGGCGCCCCTACTCCGGTGCGCCGGCCACGATCAGCGGAATGGTCAGGCGCTCGCCGACGCGCAGGCTGTCGCCTTTCAGTCCATTGGCCTGGCGCAGGCTGTCCAGCGCCACGCCATGCTGGGCGGCGATCAGGCTCAGGGTTTCGCCGTTGCCGACGACATGCTCGCGCGAAGTCGGACGCAGCTCGCTGTGCGCAGCGTAATACGTGCCCGGCGGCGGCTGGTCGCTGAAATACTGCCGTACGCCCTGCTTGATGGCGGCGGCCAGGCGCTGGCGGTATTCCGGATCGTCGAGCTTCTTCTCTTCGCCGGGGTTGGTGATGAAGCCGGTTTCGACCAGCATCGACGGCACGTCGGGCGAACGCAGCACGACGAAGTTCGCGCGCTCGATGCCAGGCTTGTGCGCCTTGCCCACCTTCTTCAGCGCAGCCAGCACCTGGTTGGCGACGTCGTCGGAGGCGCGCATCGTCGCGCTCTGCGACAGGTCCAGCAGCACGGCCGAAAGATTGCGGTCCTTGTCGTCGAGCGAAACGCCGCCGACGAGATCGACGGCATTTTCCTTGTCGGCCAACCAACGCGCCGCCTGCGACGATGCGCCGCGGGTGGAAAGCACGTAGACGGACGCGCCGCTCGCGGACTGGCTCGGCGCCGCGTCGGCGTGGATCGAAATGAACAGGTCGGCCTGCGCATTGCGCGCGCGCATGTAGCGCTGCGGCAATGCCACGTAGGTATCGCTGTCGCGAATCAGCACGGCCTTCATGCCGGGATCGGCATCGATCTGCCGCGCCAGTTCGCGCGCGACCGCCAGCGTGACTTTCTTTTCCTGCACGCCGGAGGGGCCGTGCGCGCCCGGGTCCTTGCCGCCGTGTCCGGCATCGATGGCGATGACCAGCTTGCGCTGGCCCGCACCGATCACGTCCTGCAGCGTTTTCGCCGGCGGCGTCTTGTTGCCGCGCGCCGTCGACGCGGGCTCGTCCTGCTTGGCGACGACAGGCGCGGCGACCGGTGGCGGCGTCTCGATCGGCGTCGGCGCGGAAACAGCGAGGCGAGGCGCGGACAGCGGCGTGGACGGCGGGGTCGTCGGCGCCGAAACGGCCAGCATCGGAACGGACTGGGCCGGCGCAGGCTTGTTCTTGCCCTGGATATCCACGATCAGGCGCAGCTTGCCGCCCTCGCGTTCGATGCGGCTGCTCGACGTCGCCGGCGCGCCCAGGTCGAAAACGATGCGCAAGGTGTCGGCTTCCGGCTTGCCGGTACGAAGGTTGGCGACCAGGCCATTCGCGGCCGGCACCTTGAACTGCGGAGACAGGCGCGTGCCCGGCAGGTCCAGGACGAGGCGGTCGGGATTGGCGAGGGTGAAAAGCTTGTAGGGAGCGTCGCTGCCGAGTTCGATCACGGCGCGGGTACTGCTCTCCTGGTCCTGCAGTTGCACGGTGCGCAACTCGCCGGCCGACAGCGCCGGACTGGCCAAAACCAGGGCGACGGACAGCATCAGCAGGATCGGCGACCGGCACATGGCGCGGATTGAAGCACCGGTCGCTGGGAATTGCAATAGCTTTTCCCTTTTAAATCCGGCACCTGGCCACCTTTCCTAAACCAGCCCTAAGAAACACCCCCGAAACCCCTGCCGGCATTCAGACTGGCCAGCCAAGCCTGCCCCACAGCCGAGCGGGCCTCAAACCCGATTTCCCGCCCTTGGCCGCTGAGCGCGAGACGGAGGTCCAGGTCCGGGGCCGGCAAGTGGGCGAGTCCGCGTTCGGGCCATTCGATCAGCCACAGGCGCGCGGCGATCGCGAGTTCGTCCAAGCCGAGGAAGTCGAGCTCTTCGGCCGCGGCGAGCCGGTAGAGATCGAGATGAGCCGCTTCGCCGCCCGCGACCGGATAGCGCTCGACGAGCGTGTAGGTCGGACTCTTGATCGCGCCCGACACGCCCAGCCGACGCAGCATCGCTCGCGCCAGCGTCGATTTGCCGGCACCGAGTTCGCCATGCAGGTAAACCACGGCGCGCGACGGCAAGGCGTCGGCGAGTTCGGCGCCGAGCGCTTCGGTCGCCGCGCTGTCGACAAGGAAACGCCGAACGCTCATTGCGGATTCGCCAAGCGGCGAAGATGCGGAAACAGGTCGGAGGGCAGCAATCCGCGTTCGCCGCCGATCCGCGCGGCGGCATCGCCCGCCGCCGCGTGCAGGAGCGCTCCGTAGCGCGCGGCATCGAAACGCACGAAGTGCTGCGCCTGCAGTGCGGCGATCACGCCGGTCAGCACATCGCCCATGCCGCCGGTGGCCATGCCGGGATTGCCGGCGTCGATCACCGCCGTGGTTTCTCCCGGCGCCGCGACGAGCGTTCCCGCCCCCTTGAGCACCACGGTGCATTGGAAACGTTCGACTAGGGCATCGATGGCGGCGAAACGGTCGTCCTGCACCGCGTCCTTGTGCGTGCCGAGCAAACGCGCCGCTTCGCCCGGATGCGGCGTCAGGATGGCCTGCGGCAGCGCGCGCGGTTTCTGCGCCAACCAGTTCAGTCCGTCGGCATCGAGGATCAGCGGTTTTCCGGAAGCCAGCGCGGCTTCGAACAGGTCGTGCCCCCATTGGCCGCGCCCGAGACCCGGCCCGACGGCGAGAATGTCGGCCTGTGCGATCAGCGCATTGAGCGCCTCGGCCGTTTCCACCGCATGCGTCATCGCCTCCGGCCGCGCCGCCACCAGGGCCGCCACGCCTTCGCGCCGGGTCGCGACGCTCGCCAGCCCGGCGCCAGTGCGCAAGGCCGCTTCGGCGCACAATCGCACCGCGCCTCCCATGCCGGCTTCGCCACCGACACTGAGCACGTGGCCGTATTCGCCTTTGTGCGCATTCGCATGCCGCGGAGGCAATCCGGTGGCGAGCAGCGCGGCGCGATAAAGACCGGCCGCCGGCGCGAAATCCTTCGCGAACAATGCGTCATCCAATCCCAGGCCATCGACCAATACTTCGCCGCAGACATCGCGTGCGCGCCCGGTGTACAGGCCGCGTTTGGCCGCGACGAAGCTCAGCGTGATGTCCGCCCGCACAACGATGCCGTCGGCGCAACCGCGGTCCGCATCGAGCCCGGACGGCACATCCAAGGCCAACACCGGCAATCGGGAGGCATTGATGCGTTCGATGATCGACTGGCCGCCGCGCTCCGGTGCGCGCGTGAGGCCGACGCCGTACAGGGCGTCGACCCAGACGTCGGCCTCGGGCAGTTCGCCGTCGAAGATGCGCGTCGTACCGCCGGCGTCGCGCCATTCGCTCCAGGCGCGCCCGGCCGCGCTCGCGCGCGGCAACTCACCGGCCGGGATGAGCACTTGCGCCTGGAATCCGGCGGCCTTGGCCAGTTTGGCGACGACATAACCATCGCCGCCGTTGTTGCCCGGACCGCAGGCGATGCCGATGCGCCGCGCGCCCGGCCACCGCTCGCGCAGCAACGCCCAGGCTGCCGCGCCGGCCCGTCGCATCAACTCGTTGGCGCTGACGCCCGCCTGCGCGCTGGCATGGCGATCCATGGCGCGCACCTGTTCGGGGCGATACAGCGGCAGCGGCGAATTCATGCCGCGATTCTATACTGGGCCATGCTCGAACCCGACCGACTCGCCGAAGACATTCGCCACTGGGGCCGTGAGCTCGGCTTCCAGCAGATCGGCATCGCCGATGTCGAACTCGGCGAAGACGAAGCCTGGCTGCGCGATTGGCTCGCACGGGGCCAGCACGGCGAAATGGACTACATGGCGCGGCACGGCGACAAACGTTCGCGTCCGGCCGAACTGCAACCGGGCACGTTGCGCGTGATCAGCGCCCGGATGGACTACGGCACCGGCGACGACGAAGCGGCATGGCGCACGCTGGACGAAGGCGATCGCGCCTACGTCGCGCGCTACGCCCTCGGTCGTGATTACCACAAGCTCATGCGCTCGCGCCTGCAGAAGCTCGCCGATCGGATCGGCGAACGCGTCGGCGCATTCGGCCATCGCGTCTTCGTCGATTCCGCGCCCGTGCTCGAGCGCGCGCTGGCGCGCAACGCCGGCCTGGGCTGGATCGGCAAGAACACTTGCCTGATCAACAAACAGGCCGGCAGCTGGTTCTTCCTCGGCGAGATCTACGTCGATCTGCCCCTGCCGGTGGACGTGCCCGCTAGCGCGCATTGCGGCACCTGCACGCGCTGCATCGACATCTGCCCCACCGGCGCGATCGTCGCGCCGAACCGCGTCGATGCGCGACGCTGCATCAGCTATCTCACGATCGAACTGCGAGGCGCGATACCGGAGGAGTTCCGCAAGCCGATCGGCAACCGCATCTACGGCTGCGACGATTGCCAGCTGGTCTGCCCCTGGAACAAGTTCGCGCGTCGTCACGACGAGGCCGACTTCCGCGCCCGCAACGACCTCGATCGCGCCACGCTGGCCGAACTCTTCGCCTGGAGCGAGGAGGAATTCCTGCGCCGAACCGAAGGCTCGGCGATCCGTCGCACGGGCTACGAGGGCTGGTTGCGCAACATCGCGGTCGCGCTAGGCAACGCGCCGACCGACGAGGCCGTCATCCGGGCGCTGGCATCCCGGCAGGACGACCCCAGCGAACTGGTGCGCGAGCACGTCGCCTGGGCACAGGCGCAACACTCGAGCGCCTAGCCCAGGTCGTCAGCTGGTTGCGGGCGGCGTCGGGGATGCCGCCGATTCCTGCTTCGCCAGATGTTTGCCGAAGGAATACCCGGCCTGGGCAAGAGCCAGCGCGATGAACACCGCTGCCACGCCGATCAGCATTTTCTTTGCCATGAAGCCGGACCTCCTATGGACCGGGGCTCATTGCATCACCGGAATGCCCGCGACGTACGTGCAGGAAGTCAGGCTTCCCGGGAGCACGGAGGCAAGGCGCGTCAGCTCCCGCCGCGGATCTGCGCCAGCAACTCGCGCGTCACCGGATCGGCGACGCCCTGGCTTCCATCGCCGTTGAGCGCCGGCAGCAGCTTGTCGGCCACGCGTTTGCCCAGTTCGACGCCCCACTGATCGAAGGCATTGATGCCCCAGAGCGTGGCGAGGACGAAAACGCTGTGCTCGTACAACGCCAGCAGCGCACCGAGCGAATGCGGCGTCAATTCGTCCAGCAACAACAGCGTGCTGGGGCGATTGCCGGGGTAGCGCTTCTGCGCATCGTCGCTGTCGGCACCATTGGCCAACGCTTCCATCTGCGCCAGCAGGTTGGCCAGTTGTGCGCGATGACTGCCTTCGAAACCATGCGCGGGACGCGCGACGCCGACGAAATCCGTCGGCACGCTATCGGTGCCCTGGTGCAGCGCCTGGAAGAAACTGTGCTGGCTGGACGTGCCGGTGCCGCCCCAGAGCACTGGTACGGTGGCGACCTCGACCTCAGTGCCATCCGGACGTACCGATTTGCCCAGGCTCTCCATCACCAGTTGCTGCAGGTACGCCGGCAGCAGCGCGAGTCGCTCGTCGTAGGGCATGACCGCATGCGTATCGAATCCGAGGCCGTTGCGGTTCCAGACGAGGCTCAACGCATGCCAGCAGGCGAGATTACTTTCGGGCGCCGCCGACAGCACGTGCGCATCCATCTCGGCGGCACCGGCCAGCAGCTCCTCGAACCGCGACATGCCGATCGCCAGCACCACGGCGAAACCGACGGCCGACCACAAGGAATACCGCCCGCCGACCCAGTCCCACATCGGCAGCACGCGCTCGGACGCCACGCCGAAGGCTTCGGCCTTCGACGGCGCCGCCGTCACGGCGTACAACGCATCGTCGCGTCGCAACCACTGCTTCAATGCCGTGCCGTTGAGCAGGGTCTCCTGCGTGCCGAAACTCTTCGACACCAGCACCACGGCGGTGCGGGCCGGATCGAGCTCGCGCAACAATCGCTGCAGCGGGTGCGCATCGGCGTTGTTGAGGAAGTGCAGGCGGAAACGGCCGCTGCCGAAATCGCCCAGCGCATCCGCCGCCAGGCGCGGGCCGAGGTCGCTGCCGCCGATGCCGACGTTGACCACGTCGGTGATGTCCGACGACTCGAGTGCGGCCGCCAGCGCGGCCATGCGCTCGCGCGCAGCGCGAGCCTGCGCATGCGCCGAACGCGCCGCCTCGCTGCGCCCGAGGTCCGATCGCAGCGCCGTATGCAGTGCCGCGCGATGTTCGGACCGATTGACCGGGTCGCCTTCGAACAGCGCCTGCAGCGCCGCCGGCACACCCGCCTCGTTCGCCATGGCGACCAGAGCCGCATGCGCGTCGCGATCGAAACGCTGCCGGGAGAAGTTGCCGTACAAGGCGCCGACGCGAACGGAGAAATCGCGCGCACGCGCGCCGTCGGCGGCGACGAGTTCGGCGAGGCGGCTTTCGCACAGTCGCGCCGCATGCGCGCTGAGCGATTGCCAGGAAGGAGCGATCCGCATGGGGTATCCGGTTCCGGGAGTGGCGCGAGTCTAACCGAGCGCGAGGTCCGGTCGATGACGCGGGGTCAAACCGCGTCGAATTCGAGATTGTCGATCAGACGGGTGCGCCCCAGCCGCGCCGCGATCAGGGCCAGCAGGCCGGGCTCGTTCGGCGCCTTCGGGCGGGACAGGTCGCTGCGGCGGATCTCCGCGTAGTCCACGGTGAAGCCGGCCATGCTCAGGCGCTGCTCGGCCTGGTCCTCGGTCATGCCGATCGGCAGCCCGAGCGCGCACTGCTGGCGCATGAACTGCAAGGTCTGGTAGATGAAGGTCGCGGTCTGGCGCTCGTCGCCCTGCAGGTACTGGTTGCGCGAGCTCATCGCCAGCCCGTCGGTTTCGCGCAGGGTGGGGGCCGGCACGATGTCGACCGGGAAACTCATCTCGGAGGTCATGTAGCGTATGACCTGCAACTGCTGGTAGTCCTTGCGTCCGAACACGGCCACGTCCGGCTGGACCATGTTGAACAGGCGTGCGACGACCTGGGCGACGCCGTTGAAATGGCCGGGGCGGTGCGCGCCGCAAAGGATGTCGGTGATGCCCGGCACGTGCATCTGCACGCAGCCGATGGTGCCGAAGGGATACATCTCTTCCACGCTGGGCAGCAGCAAGGCGTCGCAGTTCTTCGACGCCAGGCCGGCGATGTCAGAATCCGGCGTGCGCGGATAGCGTGCGTAGTCTTCGTTCGGGCCGAACTGCGTGGGGTTGACGAAGATGCTGGAGACGACCTTGTCGCTATGCTGGCGCGCAAGATCGACCAGGGCGAAATGTCCGGCGTGCAGGTTGCCCATCGTCGGCACGAAACCGATGCGCAGGCCCTGCCGGCGCCAGTCGGCGACCTGACGGCGAAGCGAATCGACGGTCTTGAAGGTGTCCATCAGGCCTCGTAGCCGTGTTCGGCGGTGGGGAATTCGCGGTTCTTCACCGCACGCACATAGGCCTTGATCGCGCCCTCGATCGAACCGCCTTCGGCAAGGAAATCCTTGACGAAGCGCGGTCGGCGATGGCCGCTGTTGAGGCCGAGCAGATCGTGCAACACCAGTATCTGCCCATCGCAATCGGCACCGGCGCCGATGCCGATGGTCGGAATGTCCAGGTCTTGCGTGATCTCGGCCGCCAATGCGCTGGGCACGCATTCGAGCACGAGCAGGTCGGCGCCGGCGTCCCGCACCGCGCGCGCGTCGGCACGCAGGCGCGCCGCCGCCGCTTCTTCCCTGCCCTGCACCTTGTAGCCGCCGAGACGCAGCACCGACTGCGGCGTCAGGCCCAGGTGCGCGCAGACGGGGATGTCGCGTTCGGCCAGAAAGCGAATGGACTCAAGCAAGGGTCCTGCGCCCTCCAGCTTGACCATGCTGGCGCGTCCGCGGGCGAGCATCGGCGTCGCCGAAGCGATCGCGTGCTCGGGCGTCGCGTAACTCTGGAAGGGCATGTCGGCGATGAGTAGCGCCTTGCGCAGGCCGCGCGACACGCAGGCCGTGTGGTAGACGATGTCCTCCACCGTCACCGGCAGCGTGCTGCCGTGCCCCTGCACGACCATGCCCAGCGAATCGCCGACGAGCACGGCATCGATGCCGGCGGCATCGAGCGTGCGCGCGAAGCCGGCGTCGTAGGCGGTCAGCGAGGCGATGCGCTCGCCATCGGCCTTCATCTGCCGCAGGCGCGGCACGGTGACGGCGGGGCGCGGCGCGGCGGGCGCGGAGTTATCGGCGTACATGCGTTCCTCGGAGACCTAGAGCCTGGCTGACATGAAGACGATCGCTGCGATCGCCAGCAGGACCAGCCGGCTTCCGATGATAAGCGCATTGCGCCCCAATCATCGTGCATTCGCCGAGTCATCGGCGGCATCGCGCCGGGCAGCGGCGAGCTGCATCTGGACCAGGCCTAGTCCCGCCTGCAGCTCGCACTCCGCCACGTAAATGTCGCGAACGTGCCGACCGATGGCTGGCGGCAAGGACGGGATAAATTTGTCTAGGACCGCCAACTGGACGCCACAGGCGTCGCCCACATCACCCTGCCCGTTCGAAGCGGCGTCGATCGCGACCCAATGCTTGCGCGCCAGGGCGCGGATGGCTTCGTCGTCATTCGTGTCCAACTGCATCGTGTCCTGGTCCATCGCGATGCGCATGGGCGGAACTGGCGGAAGGGAGGCGGGCAACAAGGCCGTCGCAGAGGAATAAGGGGCCAGCGCGGGCTTCGCCACGAACCTTCGCTTGAATTTGAAGTACGACCAATATAGGACGATCGCCAACGGCAACAAACTTGCAATAGTCGCCGCGCCCCTCACCCACTGCTCCGCCTCGCGCAATTCGCGTGGATACGGCAGGTGGACAAGCACCAGGGGCGAAATAAAGAAGGACATGGAGAAGCAGCACCAGAACAGGCAGTAGCGGTAGAAGTAGCGCACCCATCGCGTGGGGTGGTCCAGGTGCTCTTCGATCGGCCAAAACAACAAATCGCGACTGCAGCCAAAGCTCAGCAAGCAGTTGCAAATAATCCAATAAGTGACGAACCCGGGGCTCTCCACAGCGCCAATCCTACCCGGTCGCTTCCACGCCGCTCGCATCCACCTGCGCGAGCAGCTCGCTGACCTTGCCCTGCCCGACGATCTGCAGCGAAGGCGCGATTTCCGCCAGCGGTACCAGCACGAAGGCGCGTTCGCGCAGGCGCGGATGCGGAACATGCAGACCGGGCTCGTCGATGACATCGTCGCCGAACACCAGCAGATCGAGATCCAGCGCGCGCGGACCCCAGCGCTCCTCGTTGGCGCGCACGCGACCGAATTTCTCTTCGATCGCCAGCAGGTGCTCGAGCAGCACGCGCGGGGTCATGCGCGTCTGCAACTCGACCACGGCATTGAGGAAATCGGGCTGGTCCTCGCGGCCCCAGGGGCGCGTGCGATAGAACGCCGACTGCGCGCGGATGCTCGTCTGCGGCAATCCGTCGATCGCCCACAACGCTTCTGCCAGCGTGGTCTCGACGTCGCCGAGGTTCCCGCCCAGCCCGACGAAGGCGCGACGCACTTCGCTCACGCTTCCGCTCCGGATTCTGGCCGCACACCGGCGGAAGGCTTGCGGCGACGACGGCGACGCTTCTTCGGCGGCGCGCCCTCGTCCTCATCCGTGGGTGCGCGCGGCGCGGCGCCGATGCGGTCGGCCAGCTGCTCCGGCGGCAAGGCCTGCGCTTCGCGCCAGAAGTGCACGTCGTCGGCGACTTCCGGCGTGCCGGAGAGTCGTAGCTCGAGGAAATCGAAAGCGGCGCGGAAACGTGGATGCGACAACAGGCGGAACACGCGCTTGCGCTGGCGCTGGGCGAAACGCGGTTGCAGCAGCCAGATTTCCTGCATCGGCAACGAGAAGCGCCGCGGCAAGGCGATGCGTTCGGCCTGGTGCAGGGTGACCCGATCGGCCGCCCGCTGCTGCGCGGCCAGCGCATCGACGCCGCCTTTCTGCAATACAGCCAACTCGCGGCAATACGCCGGCCACAGCAGTGCGGCGAACAGGAAGGCCGGCGTCACGGCCTTGTCTTCGGCGATACGCGCATCGGTATTGCGCAGGGCCTGCACCAGCATCTTGCGCAAGGCGCCGCTGCGATTCGTGACCAGCGCCTTCGCCGTTTCCGGGAACAGCACCGGCAGCAGGCCGTGTTTTTCCATGCCGAGGAAGCTTTGCTCGGCGTGCCCGGACAGGAACAGCTTCAGGCATTCGTCGAACAATCGCGCTGGCGCCGCGCTTTCCAGCAGCGGAGCGAGCCGTGCGATGGGTTCGGCCGCCGCCGGATCGATCGTGAAGCCGAGCTTGGCCGACAGGCGCACCGCGCGCAGCATGCGTACCGGATCTTCGCGATAACGCGCTTCCGGATCGCCGATCAGGCGCAGCACGCGCGCCTGCACATCCTCGTAGCCGCCAACGAAATCGCGGACGGAGAAATCCTCGACGGTGTAATACAGCGCGTTCGCGGTGAAATCGCGACGCACCGCATCGTCCTCGATCGTGCCGTACACGTTGTCGCGCAGCAGGCGGCCGTCGTCCACCACTTCACGGTCGCCGCTGCCGTCGTCGGAGTTGGCGCGGAAGGTGGCGACTTCGATGATCTCGCGTCCGTAAACCACATGCGCGAGACGGAAGCGCCGGCCGATGAGACGGCAATTGCGGAACAGCGATTTCACCTGTTCCGGCGTCGCGTCGGTGGCGACGTCGAAATCCTTCGGATGGCCGCCGATCAACAGGTCGCGCACCGCGCCGCCGACGAGATAGCCCTGGAAGCCGCCTTCCCGCAAACGGTAGAGCACGCGCAACGCGTTCGGACTGATGTCCTTGCGTGAGATGCCGTGTGCATCGCGCGGAACGATGCGCGGCTTCGGCAGGGCGATGGGGTGTGCTTCCGTCATGCGATCTCTGTGTCCGTCCGCCGTCGGGACACCGCGTCCCTGGGGCGTTCCCCGATCCGCGTCGATCGCGGTCGCCCGGCCTCCGAGCCGCGGCTGCGCCTAGGCGCAACTGGAATGAGCCGCTATACTAGCTGCTGCCATCGGCTCATACCACGCGCTCCCTTCGTCTAGTGGCCTAGGACACGGCCCTCTCAAGGCTGGAACAGGGGTTCGAGTCCCCTAGGGAGCGCCAATCCTTCCGGAAGCTGCATGCCCTTCGTCGTTACCGAGAATTGCATCCGCTGCAAGTACACCGACTGCGTCGAAGTCTGTCCGGTCGATTGCTTCCACGAAGGCCCGAACTTCCTCGTGATCGATCCCGACGAGTGCATCGATTGCACCTTGTGCGAGCCCGAGTGCCCGGCCAAGGCGATCTATCCCGAAGACGATGTCCCCGCGGGCCAGGAAGGCTTCATCGCCTTGAATGCGGAGCTCTCCAAGGCCTGGCCGGTGATCACCGTTCGCGGCGAGCCTCTGCCCGACGCGGCCGAATGGGACGGAAAGTCCGGCAAACTGCCCGAATTGCAGCGCTGAAAGCCACGCCGCGAAAGCGGCGGACCGGAAAGAAAAAGGGCGCCGACGGCGCCCTTTCTCGTACTGCGACTGGTCGCAAGACTCAGAACGCTTCCTTGATCGCACGCAGCAATTGTCCGGCGGCGCCGCCGGACATGATCTGACCATCGGGGCTGATGGCCGCGACTCGGCTCTGGCCGCCGGCGTCCTCGACGCGGATCAGGAAGCTCTGGCCCTGGTAGCCGACGTCGTACGTGCGCAGCGCTTCGGCGCGCCCTGTGACTTCGACTCCATTGATACCCGTCAGCACCTGGCCGACCTTGGCCCAGACATCGGCCGCGGCACCCGGCACCAGGACGCCCGCATTGCTGGTGCGAACGCCAGCACCGAGGTTCGCCGCCGTCGGGACGACGGTAGCGGCCGAGGTATCGGGCAGATCGAGATCCGGCGGCACTTCCAGCGGACGGTTTTCCGGGCTGGCGGTGTAGTCGGCATTCTTCCTCTTGAACCAGCTGCAACCGCTGGTCGAGGCCACGGCCAGGATCAGGGCACCCAGCAGCAAGGGGCGCGATTGGCGGAAAACGGAACTCATCATGGTCTCCTGGGAGGGGTGGGCGGTCGGGCCGCGTGGCATAGACAGTACCCGGAATCGGGAAGTTTCGTCAGCTGTTGGCCGCTTCCAGCGTTCGGCACCGGGCGGCGAAAGCATCGGCCGACGCCGCATGCGGGGGCGACAGCGGCAGCAATGGCAGGCGCAGCCCATGGCCGAGACCCAGCCGGCCGAGCAAGGCCTTCACGGGGATCGGATTCGGTTCGACGCCGAGGAAATCGTAGATCTGACCGAGCTGGGCATCGAGGGCGCGCGCCTCGTCGGCCCTGCCCTCGCGCATCAGCGCGCACAGGCGGTTGAACGTGCGCGGCAGGACGTTGGACGCCACCGAGATCACGCCGTCTGCGCCGCCGCGCATCGCGCGCACGAAGGTCGGGTCGTCGCCGCTGAGCAGGGAGAATCGTGCCGAGCGCAGCGGATAGAGCGCGCTCCAGCGTTCTTCGTCGCCTCGCGCCTCCTTCAGGCCGACGATGTTCTCGTGCGTGCACAACTGCGCGACGGTATCGGGTTGCAGGTCGCAACCGGTGCGCCCCGGCACGTTGTAGAGCACGATGGGCAAACCGCCCTGCTCGGCGACAGCGAGATAATGAGCGACCAGGCCCGCCTGGGTGGGGCGTACGTACGGCGGCGTCACCACGAGGGCGGCATCGGCACCGCCATCGCGGGCCAGACGGGTCTGCGCGATGGTCTTCGCGGTATTGGACAGCCCGGTGCCCGCCAGCACGCGCAGGCGACCACCGACCTGCTGCACCGCGGTGGCGAGCAGGCGCGAATACTCTTCATCGCTCAGAGCCGCTGCCTCGCCCGTCGAACCCGCCACCACGACACCGGCGCTGCCGCCTTCGAGCTGCAGATCGATCAGGCGTTGCCAGGCGGGAAAATCGATGTCCCCGGCGGCCGTGAACGGCGTCGCCAGGGCGGTGATGCTGCCGGAAAGGTGCAAGGCGCAAGTCCTCGTCTGCGAGGACGCGATGTTACTTGCGGGCGAGAAGCCGCGACAAGTATGCTGACCCTGCATTCCGGCCTGCGCGCCGGCATCGCGGGCCGCCGCCGCGGCGCTCCGATGCGATCCACCAGGAAGACCGATTTGACCGACGCCGCCGCGCGCCCCGCCACGAACGAAAACTACCTGCTGATCAGCGCTTACAGCACGCATCCGCAGTCCCCGCTCCTGCCTGTCACCCGGCGCATTTCGGACTCCGGTTGCAACATGGTCGATGCCCGCCTGGCCACGGTCGGCCGCGACGTCTCCGTCGCCGCGCTCGCCGTCGGTTCCTGGGACGCCGTCGCCAAGCTCGAAGCCATGCTCACCCGACTCGAACGCGAGGAAGGCCTCAAGCTCGTCTGGTACCGCACCGGCCCGAAGCCGATGCTGTCCAATCTGCTGCCCTACATCGTGGAAGTGGTGGCAGCCGATCGCCCCGGCATCCTGTTCCAACTGGCCGACTTCTTCGATCGCCAGGGCATCACGATCGAGAACCTGCAAAGTTCGCGCTATCGCGCGATGCAGACCGGCGCCGAGATGTTCACCGCCCAGGTCACGGTCGGGATCCCGGCCAACATGCACATCGCCGCCCTGCGCGACGATTTCATGGAATTCTGCGACCATCTGAACCTGGACGCGATCATGGATCCGATGAAGTTCTGAGAGCCGAATGCCCGAACGACGCCATCTCGCTTCCGCCGAACCCTCCGCCCGCCGTCACGGGCTCAGCGCCGCCTCCCGGTCCGGCTCCTCGCAGTGACCCTCGCCCACGATTTTCCTTGCCGCCCGCTCGCAACGCGAGCTTGGGCGGCCCTTCGCCGTGCCCGCTGCATCCACCACCAACTCCCCGACTGTCCGACGACCTGAGAGAACCATGACCAAAGGCAAGCGCATCTACGTGCTGGACACCAACGTGCTGATGCACGACCCGACCGCGCTGTTCAAGTTCGAAGAGCACGACGTCTTCATTCCGATGATGGTCCTGGAGGAACTCGACAACGCCAAGAAAGGCCATTCGGAGGCGAGTCGCAACGCGCGCCAGGTCAGCCGCTTCCTCAACGAACTGATCGAAGCGCACGGCAGCAACAACGTCGAGGGCGGCATCGCGCTGGCGCCGCCGAAAGGCCTGCAGCTGCGCAACGCCGACAGCGCCGGCCGCCTGATCTTCCAGCTCAAGCCGGTCGAAGCCGGCAAGCGCTTCGGCACGGTGATGCCGGACAACCTGATCCTCGGCGCGATCCTGCAACTGCGCGAGGATCATCCGGGCATTCCGGTCGTGCTGGTGTCGAAGGACATCAACCTGCGCATCAAGGCTTCGATCTGCAGCGTGCCGGCCGAAGACTACGAGAACGATCGCGCGCTCGACGATTTCAACCTGCTGTTCACCGGCGCCACCCAGCTACCGAACGATTTCTGGGAAAAGCACGAGGGCAACCTGCGTTCGTGGACGGAAAAAGGCCGCACCTTCTACGAAGTGCGCCGGCAGCCCGACGACGGCTGGTATCCGAACCAGTACCTCTACCTGCCCGGCGAAGACGAAGTCGAGCTGAAGGTCGCCAAGCTCGACGGGGACCGCGTCGTGCTGCAGATCGTCGACGATTTCCGCACGCCGCAGCACCAGGTCTGGGGCATCAACGCGCGCAACCGCGAGCAGAACTTCGCGCTCAACGCGCTGATGGACCCGGACATCGACTTCGTCACCCTGCTGGGCACCGCCGGCACCGGCAAGACGCTGCTGGCCCTGGCGGCCGGCCTGGCGCAAACCATGGACGTGCAGCGCTACCGCGAGATCATCATGACGCGCGCCACCGTCAGCGTCGGCGAGGACATCGGCTTCCTGCCAGGCACCGAGGAGGAAAAGATGACGCCGTGGATGGGCGCGCTGACCGATAACCTCGAAGTGCTGACGCATACCGACGACCACGGCGCCTGGGGACGCAGCGCGACGAACGACCTGCTCGCCTCGCGCATCAAGATCCGTGCGATGAACTTCATGCGCGGCCGCACCTTCCTCAACCGCTGGGTGATCATCGACGAAGCGCAGAACCTGACGCCGAAGCAGATGAAGACCCTGGTCACGCGCGCCGGCCCGGGCACGAAGATCATCTGCATGGGCAACGTCGAGCAGATCGATACGCCCTACCTGACCGAGACCACGTCGGGCCTGACCTATGCGGTCGATCGCTTCAAGGGTTGGAACCACAGCGCGCACATCACCCTGCGCCGCGGCGAACGTTCGCGCCTGGCCGACTACGCCTCCGAAGTGCTGTAGCGGAGCATGGCGGAGCGCCTGCCCGCGTGGGTGTGGTTGGGCGCGGCGGTACTTTCCTGCGTCGCCGGCATGGTGAACGTGGTCGGTTACCTCGGCTTCGAACACCAGGCGGTATCGCACCTGACCGGCACGACCTCGCTGATCGGCGCGGCGGTGGCCGATGGCGACGGCCGCCTGGCCGGACAGTTGTTCGCCGTGCTGATGGCCTTCGTGCTGGGTGCGGTAGCCAGCGGGCTGGTCATCCAGGACAGCACGCTCAAACTCGGTCGGCGCTATGGCCTGGTGCTGGTCGTCGAAGCCATCGCACTGGTCGCGGCGGCGCGCGCGTTCCAGGCCCATAGCCTTTGGGGCGGCTGGCTGGCGGCCTTCGCCTGCGGATTGCAGAACGCGATGGTCACGACCTACAGCGGTTCGGTCGTGCGGACCTCGCACCTGTCGGGCATGTTCACCGACCTCGGCATTTTCCTCGGCCATCGCCTGCGCGGCCTGCCGGTGCCGCGACGACGCCTGCTGCTTTGCCTGACCATCACCTGCGCTTTTTTCGCCGGCGGCGTACTCGGAGCGATATTGTTCGGGCGCGTCGGTTACGACGCGCTTTACCTGCCCGCGGGCGTCACCGGACTGACCGGCGCGGTCTATGCCGCCTACCGGCAACTCACGGCGCGCGGCCAGGCGATTGGCCGATAATCGGCGGCAGTCCCCCGCCCTTACCGCACATCGCATGAACGATCCTCGCCCTCTTTGCGCGCTGACCATCGCCGGCTCGGACTCCGGCGGCGGCGCCGGCATCCAGGCCGACCTGAAAACGTTCGCTGCGCACGGTGTGCACGGCCTGAGCGCGATCGCCGCGCTGACCGCGCAACACACGCGCGGCGTCACGGCGGTGCATGCGCCGCCGACGGGTTTCCTGCGCGCACAGATCGACGCCTGCTTCGACGACTTCCGCATCGGCGCGGTCAAGCTCGGCATGCTGGCCACCACCGAGATCATCCATGCGGTGGCCGATGCGCTCGAAGCCTGGCGCCCGCCGCGCATCGTGCTCGACCCGGTGATGGTGGCGACCAGCGGCGCCAAGTTGCTGGAGGATTCCGCGCTCGCCGCGCTGCGCGAACGCCTGATCCCGCTGGCCGACCTGATCACGCCCAACATCCCCGAGGCGGAACTGCTGCTGGGCCATGCGATCGCCAACGGCGACGAGGCCGAAGAAGCCAATCGCGAACTGCTGCGCCTCGGCGCGCGCGCCAGCCTGCTCAAGGGCGGCCACCTCGCCGGTGATGCGATGACGGACCGCTATGCCGACGCAGCGGGAACGCGCGAGTTCCATCACTCGCGTCTCGACGTGGAAGGGCATGGCACGGGCTGCACGCTCGCATCGGCCATCGCCGCCAACCTGTGCCGGGACATGGATCTCGCGCAAGCCTGCGCGGCGTCGACCGACTACGTGCACGGTGCGCTGCGGCATGGCTATCGGCCGGGTCGAGGTGCGGTCGTCGTGCTCGCGCACGACTGGAATCTGCGGACACGCTGAGCGCCGCCGCGCATGCAACGCCGCATCCATCTGATCAATCCCTTTTGGAACGCGGCCGGCGGCAGCGAGTGGCGCACGCTCGAACTGTTCGATCTGCTGCGCGGGTCGGCCGACGTACATCTTTGGGCGTCGGCCAAGCCCGATCCGCGACTGGCGGCGCGCGCAGAAATCCGCCGCATCCAACCCGAGCACGGGGAATTTCCCCGCATGGGGACCTTCGTCTTCGTCGGCGATTACCGCCCCCCGCGCGACTGGATCGAACAGGCGCAGCCGCGTCGCAGCATCCTGGTCTACAACACGCATTCGCCGCGGCGACTCGCCGTTGCGTTGCAACGCCTATCCTTGCAGGGACGACGGCCGGTCGAGATCGTTTTCGCCTCGCGCCTGCTGCAGGACCTGACCGGCATCGCCGGCCAGGTACAGGCATCCTGGATCGATCTGCGCCGTTTCCTGCCGGTGCAGGCGGTCGAACGGCCGTTCACCGTGGGGCGGCTGAGTCGCGATGTCGTCGAGAAACATCACTCCGAGGACCCGGCGCTGTACCGGCGACTGCAGGCCGACGGCACGCGAATGCGCCTGATGGGCGCGACCTGCCTGGCTGGAATCCTGCCGCCGGGAGAGGGCATCGAACTGCTGCCGGCCAACGCCGAACCGGCCGAACGTTTCCTCGCCAGCCTGGACTGCTTTTACTACCGTACCTCGCCGCAATGGACCGAAGCCTGGGGTCGCGTCGTGCTCGAGGCCATGGCCTGCGGCCTGCCGGTCGTCTGCGAACGGCGAGGCGGCTACACCGAAGCGATCGAAGACGGCGTGGACGGTTTGCTGTTCGACGACACGGACGAGGCGGAAACCCTGCTGCGCCGGCTTCGCGACGACGCCGGATTGCGGCAGCGCCTGGGAGCGGCCGCGCGCGCGAAGGCCGAGTCGCTTTTTTCGACCGCGGAACGGCAGCGGACGATCGACTGGTACTTGCGCTGAGAAACGAGTGGAGAGGCGCGAGGAACGAGTGAAGAGGAAAGAGAAACGAGTAAGAGCGGGTTGCCGACGGACGCAGCCACTGCTCGTTCCTCTCTTCCTCTCCACTCATTCCTGGTTCCTGACCCCAGCCCCGCGTTCCGGGCGAGAAAAAGGTTAGGATGGCAGGACATCCAGACCCTCCGGAGTTCCCATGCGCAGCGGCAATCCTGCCCTGAACGAGAACATTTTCCTCGACGTCGGCCGCGGCACCGTCGTCGGCAACGATGCGATGACGCTGAACGGCACGGTGAACAAGACCGGGATACTGCTGTTGCTGGTCATCGTCGGCGCCGCGTTCACCTGGAGCCGATATACCGGCCCGGAAAGCGTCGGCGCGGTGATCCCGCTCACCCTAGTCGGCGCGATCGGCGGCTTGATCATGGCGCTCGTGACGATCTTCAAGAAGACGTGGTCGCCGGTGACGGCGCCGCTGTATGCCGGACTGGAAGGTCTGTTCCTCGGCGGCATCTCGGCGTTTTTCGAGGCGCGCCACCCCGGCATCGTCATGCAGGCCGTCGTCCTGACCTTCGGCACGCTCGGCGCCCTGCTGCTGGCCTATCGCAGCGGCCTGATCCGCGCGACCGAAAACTTCAAGCTCGGCGTCGTCGCCGCCACCGGCGGCATCATGCTGCTGTACCTGGTCAACATCGGCATGCGCCTGTTCGGCATGGACGGCATCGGTTTCATCCACGAGGCCAGCTGGCTCGGCATCGCCTTTTCCGGTTTCGTCGTGGTGATCGCCGCGCTGAACCTGGTACTGGATTTCGATTTCATCGAAAGCGGCGTCGAACACGGCGCGCCGAAGTACATGGAGTGGTACGGCGCCTTCGGCCTGGTCGTGACCCTGGTCTGGCTGTACCTGGAAATCCTGCGCCTGCTGTCGAAGCTGCAATCCCGGGACTAGAAACGAGTGAAGAGGAAAGAGGAACGAGTGAAAGCGGGTTGCTCGCAAGATCTGCTTTTACTCGTTCTTCGTTACTCTTAACTCGTTCCCGGCAAGAAAAAAGGCGCCGCAAGGCGCCTTTTTTCTTGCCGACGATGCCTCCCGCGAATCAGACGCGCGAAGCGATCGCCTGTGCGAAGGACATCGTATTGCCCTCGCCGCCCAGGTCCGGCGTCAACGAGTCCTTCGCTTCCATCGTACTGACGATGGCGTTGCGCAAGCGGCGCGCTTCGTCGACCTTGCCGAGGTGGTCGAGCATCTGGCCCGCGGCCAGCAGCAAGGCGCAGGGATTGGCGATGCCCTTGCCGGCGATGTCCGGCGCCGAACCGTGCACGGCTTCGAAGATCGCCGCTTCCGTGCCGATGTTCGCGCCCGGCGCCAGGCCGAGGCCGCCGACCAGGCCGGCGCAAAGGTCGGAGATGATGTCGCCGAACAGGTTGGTCGTGACGATCACGTCGAACTGCTCCGGCTTCATCACCAGCTGCATGCAGGTATTGTCCACGATCATCTCGTTGCACCGGATGTCGGGATACTGCGCGGCGACTTCGCGCGCGACCTTCAGGAACAGGCCCGACGTGGACTTCAGGATGTTCGCCTTGTGCACGATCGTGACCTTTTTGCGGCCGATGCGGCGCGCCAGGTCGAAGGCGTAACGCACGATGCGCTCGGAACCGCGACGGGTGATCTTTTGCGTCAGCGTGGCCGTCTGGCCGTCGGCCGACAGGGCCTGGCCCTCGCCGATGTAGGCGCCTTCGGTATTCTCGCGAACGGTGATCAGGTCGATGTTCTGGTAACGCGACTTCGTATTCGGGAAGCTGATCGCCGGACGCACGTTCGCGTACAGGTCGAAACGCTTGCGCAACTCGACGTTGATCGAGGAGAAGCCTTCACCGACCGGCGTGGTCAACGGGCTCTTCAGCGCGATGCGATGCTTGTGGATGGCGTCGAGCGTCGCGGCGGGCAGCAGCTCGCCGGATTTTTCGTAGGCCGACAGGCCGGCTTCGACGAATTCGTACTGCAGGCCGAGCTTCAAGGCCTCGAGTACGTGCAAGGTGGCGTCCATGATTTCCGGGCCGATGCCGTCGCCACGGATCACCGCGATAGTCTGGGTCATAAAGGCTTGTTCTTCTGGGGATTCATCGGCAGCCGTACGCTGCCGGAGGGGCCGGTATTATGCCAGATCGCGACGTTCTCCCGAGGCTTGACCCCGAAAACGCCGCGATATCGCCGAATCCGCCGCGCTTGCCAGGGTATCGCGACCGATCGGTCGATCCAGGGCCACAAAGGGGGCGCGAACAATCGTTCGGTGCGCCGGGTTCTCCGAAGACGGCTGGCCGCTCAGTCGGTGCGCCATCCATGGCCACCGATTTGCGGACGCTACGGCATCCTGCCTCCGCTCCAGCTCGCCCTTTCGGAGATCCCGTCGCAGCCAGGAATTCGGGATCAACCGCCGTGATGATGATCCGGCTTGGCTGCATGAATCCCAGCGCCCTCGAGTTGGTCGAGGAAATCGACGGCGCGCCGCAGGTGAGGAATGACGATGCTGCCGCCGACGACCAGTCCGACGCTGAAGGTCTCGAAGAATTCGTCGCGGTTCACGCCCGCTTCCTTGCACTGGGCGATGTGGTAGCTGATGCAGTCGTCGCAACGCAGCACCATCGAAGCGACCAGCCCGAGCAGTTCCTTGGTCTTCAGGTCGAGCGCGCCGTCCTTGTAGGTCTGCGTGTCGAGCGCGAAGAACCGGCGCACGACCTGGTTGTCGTGGCCGAGGATGCGCTCGTTCATGCGCTGGCGGAACTCGGTGAAGGCCTTCACCCGATCGGTTTCGTCGCTGTGGCTCATGCGGATTTCTCGAGCAGGGGTTTGAGTTCGCCGATGCGATCGAGCGCGACCAGGTCTTCGTAACCGCCGACATGCACGTCGCCGATGAAGATCTGCGGGCACCGAACTGCGCTTGGTCCGCGCCAGCATCTCGGCCCGGCGCTCGGGGTCGATGTCGACGCGCACCTCGGTGTAGCCGGCCCCGCGCGACTTCAGGAAGTTCTTCGCCGCCACGCAATAGGGGCAGATGGCGGTGGTATACATGAGCACTTCCGACACGCTGGACTCCCCACGGCTCCGGTTCGACGCGGAACATTTTACAACCGGCGCGGTCCAATCCGTGCAGCTGGATTAACTGCCGATTCACCCGTTCCCGCAACGGATGCGGCATGCTTGCCCCAGGTGGAGGGAACCGACCTTGCGACGCATCGCCTTATCGACCGCAGCCGCGGTATTCGTGCTGGGCCTGGCCACCAGCGGCCGGGCGCAGGAGTCCTCCCTGCCCGACATGGGTTCCTCGGCCGGAGAGCTGCTTTCGCCGCAACAGGAAAGCGACTACGGCGCCTATACCCTGTATGAACTGCGGCGCATGGGCTATGTGCTCGACGATCCGCTGATCGAAAGCTGGCTGGACGACATGGGCCAGCGCCTAGGCGCAGCCAGCGACCGGCCGCAGCAGCCCTATACCTTCTTCATGATGCGCGATCGCCAGATCAATGCATTCGCCACGCTGGGCGGCTATATCGGCATGAATGCCGGCCTGGTGCTCACGGCCGAAAGCGAGGACGAGGTGGCCGGCGTGCTGGCGCACGAAATCTCGCACGTCACCCAGCGCCACGTGCTGCGCGCGGTCGAACGCGCGAAGCGCGACCAGCTGCCGATCCTGCTGGCCATGCTGGGCGCCATCGTCGCCGCGCAGGGCAGCGACAACAGCGGCGATGCCATCCAGGCCGCCGTCATCGGCAGCCAGGCCCTCGCCTTGCAGCGGCAGATCAACTACACGCGCTCGAACGAGGCCGAGGCCGACCGCATCGGAATCCAGACGCTGAGCCGTTCCGGCTACGACGTCGACGGCATGGCCAGCTTCTTCGAGCGCCTGGACAAGGCCAGCCGCGGCAATTCGGGCGGCTACCAGGTGCCCGACTACCTGCGTTCGCATCCGGTCACCACCACACGCATCAGCGAGGCGCGCCAGCGTGCCGAGCGCCTGCATGCCGCGCCGGCGCCGAGCCCGCAACTCGCCGCGCCGCGCCTGAATCCGCTGTTGCCGGGCGGCCTGAGCCTAGATACTTCCTCGCGCAAACCGACGCCGATGTTCGACTGGGCGCGCGAACGCCTGCGCGTGCTGAGCGCGGACAATCCGCAAGCCGCCATCCGCGAATACCACGCCCTCGCACGCGTCACACCGGAAACCGATGCCCGCCGCTACGGCCTGGCCCTGGCCCAGACCCAGGCCGGCTACCCGGCCGCCGCCGAGACCGCCTTGCAAGCGCTGGCCCAGAAACCCGCCGGGCAGCTCTGGATCAGGCTGGCGCTGGCCGAAAACGCCCGCGTGGCCAAGAACGATGCGCTCTCGCGGCAACGCTACGAAGCCCTGCTGACCCAGTACCCGGACAATCGCGCCGTCAGCCTGGCCTACGCGCAGATGCTCAACAGCACCGGCGAGCGCGGCGACGGCCAACGCGCCCAGGCGGTGCTACGCCCCCTGCTCGCCAGCAGCGGCGACAATCCTCTGTTCCAGAAGACCTTCGGCCGTTCGGCCGAACTCGCCGGCGACCTGTCCCGCGCTGGCGAAGCCTTCGCGGAGGCCGCCTACCTCAACGGGCGCGCGGAAGATGCCTTGAACCAGTTGAACGGCCTGCTCAAGCGCAACGACCTGGACTATGTGCAGCGCGCCCGCATCGAAGCCCGCATCGCCGAAATCACGCCCATCGTGCTGGAAATGCGCCGGCAGGGCCTGAAGCCGACCGACCAGCCGGTCGATCGCGGTTAGCGACGCGGGGCGACTGTTCCGCCCTTCCCCAAGGCGGACGTCATGGTCGGCGCGCCGGGTCGGTCGCGACCCGGTGTTCCGCATCCTTGCGCGCTCTTGTTCCAGCCGACCGCGGGGTGCGGGCAAAACCCGCGGCTCCGCCGTAACCCAATGGTCACAAAAGTTTTATCTACTTGCACACGACCCCCGGCAATGACACGGTAAGGCTGTGCAAAAAAGAATCCTGATCGTCGACGACGAACCCGCCATCCGCGACATGGTCGCCTTCGCCCTACGCAAGGGCGACTACGACCCGGTGCACGCCGGCGATGCCCGCGAAGCCTCCGCCGCGATCGCCGACCGCGTGCCCGACCTGATCCTGCTCGACTGGATGTTGCCCGGCAGCAGCGGCCTGGAGCTGGCCCGACGCTGGCGCCGCGACGACCTGACGCGCGACGTGCCGATCATCATGCTCACCGCGCGCGGCGAAGAGAACGATCGCGTCAGCGGCCTGGAATCCGGCGTCGACGACTATGTCGTCAAGCCTTTCTCGGCCCGCGAACTGCTGGCCCGCATCAAGGCGGTGCTGCGTCGCTCGCGCGAGGACGAAGATGACGGTTCGGTGACAGTGGGCAAGCTGCGCATCGACGGCGCCGCCCATCGCGTCTATGCCGGCGACCAGCCGGTGCACGTCGGCCCGACCGAATACCGTCTGCTGCACTTCTTCATGACGCATACCGATCGCGTGTACAGCCGCACCCAGCTGCTCGACCACGTCTGGGGAGGCAACGTCTATGTCGAGGAGCGCACGGTGGACGTGCACATCCGCCGCCTGCGCAAGGCGCTGGAACCGTCCCGCCTGGAAGAAATGGTGCAGACGGTGCGCGGTTCCGGATACCGCTTCTCCTTGTCCGCCTGAGACCGGAACGCACGGATGCGCCGCTCCCTGCTGATGCGACTGGCCTGGCGACAGTCCCTGCTCCGCCTGGTGCTGTTCTACGCCGCTGCCGTCGCGATCGGCCTGCTGCTGCACCGCCTGCTGGAAGTCCTGCTGGTCGCCACCACCCTGGTCGCCGTGCGCAGCTACTGGCGGCTGTATCGCGTTTCGCGTTTCCTCGACTGGCGCCAGCAACTGCATGCCGTGCACGGCCAGGGACTCTGGGCCGCGCTGGAAACGCTGGTCTACCGTCGCCAGACCGACAATCGCGCGCGCAGTCGTCGCCTCGTCCGACTGCTGCGCGCGTATCGTCAGGCCGCTGCGACGATGCCCGACGGTGCCATCGTCGTCAGCCGCAGCGAAAACCGCCTGATCTGGTTCAACAAGTCGGCGCGACGCCTGCTCGGATTGAACTACCCGCATAGCCTGGGCACGTCCCTGCTCGCGACCCTGCCCGGCCCGCGCATCGAACAATGGCTGCGCTCGGGCAATACCGACGACCCGCTGATGGACGTGGCCAGCCCGGTGGACGAGAACCTCCGCCTGAGCCTGCGCCTGTTGCGCTACTCGCCGGAAGAATGGCTGGTGGTGGTGCGCGACGTGACGCAGCTGATGCGGCTCGAACAGGTCCGCCGCGATTTCGTCGCCAACGTCTCGCACGAACTGCGCACGCCGCTGACGGTCGTGCACGGCTACCTCGACATGATGGAACCGGAGGACAGCCCGGAATGGGCGCCGATGGTCGGCGAGATGCGCAAGCAGTCGCAGCGCATGACGCAACTGGTCGAAGACCTGCTCACCCTGTCCCGCCTCGAATCGCAGCAGTCGCTGACGGAAGAGACCGTGACGATGGAGCCCTTGCTGATCACCCTGCGGCGCGAGGCCGAAGCGCTCAGCCAGGGCCGACACCGCATCGTGATCGAAGACGAGGCGCGCTGCGACCTGTTCGGCGCCGACAAGGAACTGCACAGCGCCTTCTCGAACCTCGTCAGCAACGCCATCCGCTACACGCCGAACGAAGGCAGCGTCACCGTGCGTTTCAGCCGCACGCCCGACGGCGGCGCACGATTGGCCGTGCAGGACAGCGGCTACGGCATCCCGGCCCAGCACCTGCCGCGCATCACCGAACGTTTTTATCGCGTCTCCACCAGCCGTTCGCGCGAATCGGGCGGCACCGGCCTCGGCCTGTCCATCGTCAAGCACGTGCTGAGCCTGCACCAGGGGCGGCTGGAAGTGGACAGCGAAGTCGGGCGCGGCAGCACGTTCGCCTGCGTGTTCGGGCCGGAACGCGTGCGTCCCCGCCAGTCCTGATCCGCACGGGCCATGTCGCGCCCGGAATGCCCCCTCCTGCCTTCCGCTAGACTTCCTCCATGACCGACATCGCCGCCCTGTCCGACAGCGAACTCTTCCTCAACCGCGAGCTGTCGCAACTGGAATTCAATTTCCGCGTGCTGGCGCAGGCCGAGGATCCGGGCATTCCGCTGCTCGAACGCCTGAAGTACCTGTGCATCTCCTGCACGAACCTGGACGAGTTCTTCGAGATTCGCGCGGCGACGGTACGCACGGCGCTGGAGTTCGGCGCGCCCCTGCTGCCCGACCACATGCCGCCGACCAAAGCCCTCGAACGCATCCACGACATGGCGGCGAAACTCGTCGAAGCGCAGTACCGGCTCTGGAACGAAACCCTGCGCCCGTCCTTGAACGAAGCCGGCATCCGCGTACTGACGCGCGAAAGCTGGAACGCCAAGCAGAAGAAATGGCTGCAGAAGTATTTCGAGGACGAGATCCTGCCGGTGCTTTCGCCGCTCGGCCTCGATCCCGTGCACCCCTTCCCCCGCATCCTCAACAAATCCCTCAACGTCGTCGTCGTGCTCGAAGGCAAGGATGCGTTCGGACGCAAGGGCGGCATGGCCATCGTGCGCGCACCGCGCTCGCTGCCGCGCATCATCCAGTTGCCCGCCGAGATTTCCGGCGGCAAGAACGATTTCGTCCTGCTGTCGGCCGTGCTGACCGCCTTCGTCGACGACCTGTTCCCGGGCATGACGGTCAAGGGCGCCTACCAGTTCCGCGTCACGCGCAATTCCGAATTGTTCGTCGACGAAGAAGAAGTGGAAAACCTCGCCAGCGCCTTGAAGGGCGAGCTGATGGGTCGCGGCTTCCGCCCGGCCGTGCGCCTGGAAATCGCCGACAACTGTCCGAAATCCATCCTGAAGATCCTGCTGCAGAATTTCGGCCTGACCGAAAATGCGGTGTATCGCATCAACGGCCCGGTCAACCTCAATCGCGTCATCCAGGTCTACGACCTGGTGCAGCGCCCCGAACTGAAGTTCCCGGCGTTCAAGGCGCGCAAGAGCCGCCTGGACGAAGAGACGCCGTTCGAGACGCTGCGCGAAGGCGATGTGCTGCTGCACCACCCCTACGAGAGCTTCTCCAGCGTGCTCGACCTGCTGAAGGCCGCGGCGCACGACCCCGACGTGCTGGCGATCAAGCAGACGCTGTATCGCACCGGCAAGGACTCGAAGATCATCGAGCACCTGATCGCCGCCGCGCACAACGGCAAGGACGTCACCGTCGTCATCGAACTGCGCGCGCGTTTCGATGAAGAGGCGAACCTCGGCCTGGCCGACCGCCTGCAGGAAGCCGGCGTGCAGGTCATGTACGGCGTGGTCGGCTACAAGACGCACGCCAAGATGATGCTGATCGTGCGGCGCGAAGGCCGCGCCCTGCGCCGCTACGTGCACCTGGGCACCGGCAATTACCACGCCGGCACCGCGCGCGTGTACACCGACATCGGCCTGATGACCTGCGATCCGGACATCACGACCGACGTGCACGGCCTGTTCCAGCAGCTTTCCGGCCTGGCCCCCGCCATCAAGCTCAAGCGCCTGATGGCCTCGCCCTTCACCCTGCACAAGGGCCTGCTGAAGAAGATCGAGCGCGAAGCCAAGCATGCGGCGGCCGGCAAGAAGGGCCACATCATCGCCAAGATGAATGCGTTGAACGAAGCCAGCGTGATCCGCGCGTTGTACGCCGCCTCGCAGGCCGGCGTGAAGATCGAGCTGATCGTGCGCGGCGCCTGCTGCCTGCGCCCCGGCGTGCCGGGTCTCTCGGAGAACATCAGCGTGCGCTCTGTCGTCGGCCGTTTCCTCGAGCACAGCCGCGTCTACTGGTTCGGCAACGATGGCAAACCGGAGATCTTCTGCTCCAGCGCCGACTGGATGGAACGCAACCTGCTGCGCCGCGTCGAAACCTGCTTCCCGATCCTGGACCCGGCCCTGGCCGAGCGCGTCTACCACGAGGAACTGGCCAACTACCTCGCCGACAACCAGCAGGCCTGGCAATTGCATGCCGATGGCCGTTACAGTCGCGCCCTGCCCGCACCGGATGCGATGCCGTATTCGGCCCAGGGCGCCCTGCTCGCGAAGATCTGCCACGCCTGAACCATGCCCACCTCACGCCCGCCCGCGTTGCAAGATGGAGACCTGCTGGCCGCGGTGGACATCGGTTCGAACAGTTTCCACATGGTGGTCGCGCGCTACCTGCTGGGCCAGTTGCGCATCGTCGATCGCATCAAGGAACACGTGCGCCTGGCCGAAGGCCTGGATGGCAGCGGCGGCCTCAGCGAAGAAGCGCGCGGGCGCGCGCTCGACTGCCTGTCGCGCTTCGGCCAGCGCCTGGCGACGATCCCGTCGCAACGCGTGCGCGCCATCGCGACGAACACCGTGCGCCAATTGCGCCTGCCGCAGCATTTCCTGATGCCGGCCGAAGCCGCGCTGGGCCACAACATCGAAGTCGTCGCCGGCCGCGAAGAAGCGCGACTGATCTATCTCGGCGTCGCACACGGGCATCCGCCGCGCGGCAAGCGCCGGCTGGTGATGGACATCGGCGGCGGCTCGACCGAATTCATCATCGGTGCCGATTTCACGCCGCTGGAGCGCGAAAGCCTGCAGATGGGCTGCATCGCGACCACGCGCCGCTTCTTCGCCGACGGCAAGCTGTCGAAGAAGCGCTGGAAGGACGCGCAGACCGAAATCACCGCCGAATTCCAGCAATTCGCCGTCGGCTACCGCAGCCTTGGCTGGCAGGAAGCCTACGGATCGTCCGGCACGATCAAGGCCATCGGCGAAATGGCGTCGGCGATGAAGCTCACGCGCGGCGCCATCACCGATGTGGCGATCGATGCGATCCGCGACCAGTTGCTCGAATTCGATCGCATCGACGACATCAAGCTGCCCGGCCTGTCGGCCGATCGCCGCCCCGTCATCGCCGGCGGCCTGCTGATCCTGGATGCCGCTTTCGCCGAACTCGGCCTCAAGCGCATGCAGGTCAGCGAGAACGCCCTGCGCGAAGGCGTGCTGTACGACATCATCGGCCGCGGCGGCGACAGCGATCCACGCGAAGCCTCGGTGCGAGCCATCTGCGAGCGCTACGGCGTCGACGTGGCCCAGGCGCAGCGCGTCGAGGCGACCGCACTCGAACTGTTCGACCAGGTCGCCGAGGCCTGGCAGCTAGACGAGGACGAACGCAAGCTGCTGAGCTGGGCCGCGCGCCTGCACGAACTCGGCCTGGTCATCGCGCACAGCCAGCATCACCAGCATGGCGCCTACCTGCTCGAACACTCCGACATCGCCGGTTTCTCGGCCACCGAACAGCAGTTCGTCGCCGCGCTCGTGCGCAACCAGCGCCGCGGCCTGCACCTGAAGAGCATCGAAGGGCTGCCCGACCGCCTTTCGCGTTCCGCGCTGCGCTGCGCCCTGCTGCTGCGCCTGTCCGTGCTGCTGCATCGCAGTCACGACACCGAAACGACGCCGGCGCTCCAGCTCGAAGTGGACGGCGATTTGACGTTGCATCTTTCCGGTCGCTGGCTGCACGAACACCCTCTGACCGAATCCGATCTCGACAACGAAATCGGCTACCTCGACGAAGCCGGCGTGAAGCTGAGCGTGCTTTCGGGTTGAGGCGATCAGCCTTGCCGCGTCGGGCCGGGAGACTTGTTGGAACGCATGCAGTAGCCTTGCTTGACGCGCAGCGCGAGCGGCTCGACCATACGGCTACCCCCCCGTTTTTGGGGCCAATAAGTAAGTTTGGCGGCAATGAAAGTTCCGAAGTTTTCGATCGGCGAGTGGATGACTTGCCCATTCTGTGATTTCCTCTGCGATGCGCCGTTTCTCCCCGCTGGAGCGGTAGAGAATGACTTTGAACTGCATCTGGGAGTTCGTCTTCCTGACTCGGTTGTGGCACCAGAGGCCAAGTGGCAGATTGAAGTCTCAGCCTCCTGTCCTGGCTGCGACCAGAAAATTCGTGCGGTTGCCTTGTTTCACGGGCGAACGCTGGTTGGGTTTACACCCGCGAGTGCCGCCTAACAATTCATTCAAGCCGACGTCCCAATCGCTGCGCGATGGGTCCGCGACTCAATTCAGGCGTTAGGCAACATGGAGAAACTGTCGCTGATGAGCCCCCAGGTCCGGCTGCCGATCGCGGTCGCAGGTGGCGTACTAGTCACTTGCGCGCTCTGGGCACTTGCACAATCTATAGAGGGGTCAGCTCTGGCTCGTGTCTTGTACTGGCAAGACGCGTGGCTTCAGGCCGTTGCAACTTCGCGACAGGGCGAACCTGATGATTCATCCCCTGCGCTGTATCGTCTACTGAACATACCCGTCGGTGTAGTCGTATATGGCTCTGCGATCTACCTCCTGCTGCTTAGCGCCAATCTTCTCGGCAAGACACAGCGGCACTAACCGCGGTTCGAGGCCTAATAGTTCATTGGGGCGGCCGCTTCGACGCCGCGGGCCTTCCCCGCGGGGCCCCTGCTAGTATTCGCCACGGGCGAAACTGCGATGTCTGGCGTTTCCGCCAGATCCAAGCGTTGTTCAAGAGAAGTCATCATTTCCAGCGCCAAAGGAGGCCGCCATGGCCAGAAAGATCGTCTTCGCATCCAAGGCCGCGAAACCGCCGGCGACCTATAGTCAGGCGGTGAAGGCGGCCGGCCTGGTCTTCGTATCGGGCACGGCGCCTGCCGATCCGGTCACGGGCGCGATCGTCGGCTCGACGATCCAAGAGCAGACGCGCCAATGCCTCACCAATATCCAGGCGATCCTCGAAGAAGCAGGCAGTTCCCTCGACAAGATCGTGAGCGTTACCGTCGTGCTCGCCGAGGAGGACGACTTCCCGGGCATGAACGAAGAATGGATGCGGTGGTTCCCGATCAATCCACCGGCGCGCCAGGGTGCCAAGCTTCCTGCCCGCGTTCCCGGGCTCAGGGTCTCGATCGCGGCGATCGCCGAGGCCTGAGCATTCGTTCGCGCCGAACCCTTTCAGCGGGTCGGCTCAACCCGGACGCAAGAATCCGCTTGAACCTCTTCCGCGCACTTCTCACCACCGCGTTCCTGACCGGTTGCGCCTCGACATCCGTGCAGATCGTGAAGCCCAGCGTGTCGGAACTCGCTGGTTGCTACGCGGATGGGGCCGAGTCCGACAGCACCATGCTGCTCAGGTTGAACCCGGACATGACGTACGAGGCGTACGTCTTGCAAAAACTCAATGTCTGGGGACGCGCGACGGGCAAGTGGTACTACGACTCCTCGGAGCTGCTCATCGGTCCATCCAACGAAACCGCCGGCTGGCATCACTACATGAGCCCCGTGCCCATCGCCAAATCGGGCGACCGATGGGTGCTGATCCCCGAATCCGACCGCCCGTTGATCAAGAGCCATCCAGCGGTTTGTGGTTTCTAGCCATCCTGGGCTGCCCAAGACGCGGGCGAAGCTTTGGGGCCGTGCGTGCAGGTTCGATCGTCGATCGTTCCAGGACATCGAGCAACCCAACGCCGACCGTGTTTCGACCTGCTTCGCCGCAAGGCGTAGACTCTGCGTTCTCGGACGCAGCGCAACACCAGAGCTATGGCAGCATCTGCCGGAGAAATCGAATGAGCCGCATGCCGACCGGTACCGAATTTTCCCGTCCCTTCCTGCCGGCGAAGGATTTCGAGCTATGCAAGCGATTCTACGAAGCCTTGGGCTTCGAGAAGCTGCTCGACGCCAGCGTCGCCATCTTCCGCCTCGGTCACGGAGAGTTCCTCCTGCAGAATTACTACCAGCGGGAATGGGCCGAGAACTTCATGATGCAGTTGATGGTCGACGATCTCGATGGCTGGTGGACGCACATCCAGTCGCTGGATCTTCCCGGCCGTTTCGGCGTGGCGCCACCCAAGGCGCCTGCCCTGCAACCGTGGGGGCTGCGCATCGCTTATGTAACTGACCCGTCGGGCGTGTTGTGGCACGTGGCGCAGCGACGGCTTGATGTCAGCCACGACTGAGCTAAGCTCGCTCGGCAGCCTCGCGGCAACGCGAGCGAATGCGAGCGCCACTTCCCTCTGGAGGCAACGATGATCGCGAAACTCAGCCTGCCCCTCATGCTACTAGCGGCCTCGACCGTCGCGGCCGGCGATAGCCGACCGAAGGCCGGCAGCTACGGATTCAACTGGCTCGATCCCGACAGCCCTTGCAAGAAGCTCACCGACAAGGACCTCAAGAAAGCTCCCAAGTGCACGGTGAGCAACAATGCGTTCGGGATCGAGCTCAAGTCGCACCAGTGCAAGGTCGACGAGCGTGTGGAGTGGGTCGTCTACGAGACAGCGGCTCAATGCCAGGAAGCGCACGAAACGATGCAGGCCAACGGGCCCTGATCGCGGCGAACGAAGAACGAGACGACAGCCGATCCACTCACCTACTCCGGGGCACAGGCATGAAGCGCGTTACGGGCATCGGCGGCATCTTCTTCAAATCGGCGGATCCGAAAGCGCTCAGCGCCTGGTATCGGGATCATCTCGGCCTGGACGTGTCGGAATGGGGCGGCGCGATCTTCCCCTGGGGCGGCCCGGACAGCGAACCCGGCATGACGATCTGGAGCCCGTTCAAGCAGGACACGAAATACATGGAGCCGAGCACGGCTTCGTTCATGATCAACTTCCGCGTCGCCGACCTCGATGCGCTGCTCGCGGCGTTGCGTGCGGAAGGCTGCAACGTCGTGGGCGATCCGCAAAGTTCGGAACAAGGCAAGTTCGGCTGGGTCATCGACCCCGAAGGCAATAAGATCGAACTCTGGGAACCGCCGGCCGGAGAATAGGACGCGCTTTCAGACGGGCGGATCGCCGTCCGACCCGAGCACGCGGTAGTGCTGCACCTGCGGTTCGAATTCGAGCAGGAAATCCGTGTCCTCCGGGTAGTACTTGGCCTTGAGCAGGTCGTCGCCGGCGAAACCACGGATGGCTTCTTCCGACGCCCAACGCGTCACCATCAGGAAATGGCTGATCTCGCCCTCGTCGCGACGCAGCACGCTGACGCCGAGATTGCCGGCGACGGCGCGATAGTCCGGAATGGCGCGCTCCGCGAGAAAGGCGGCATAGGCGTAGGCCCGTTCGCGTTGGGTTCGTCCATGCCAGATGCGTACGATCATTTGGCTTCTCCCGTCGGCTTCTTCGGCGAACTCGCATGCGTGGCGGCATGGATGCGCAGCGCTTCGGCCCGGTCTTTCAGGTCGCGCCGGAACACGCCGGCGACCACCGGCATGAAATCCTTGCCGCGCAAGAGGATCAGTTCCGGCGACGACGCCTGCGCGTGCGCATCGCTGACATCGCCGTAGCGATAATGCATGAAAGGATCGAGCGGCACCGCCAGGCGCTTCGGAACGCTGGGCGCGTTGGTCACCAGCACTTCGTCCACGACGATCAGCAGGCGGATCCTGTCCTTGAGGCCCGGCCCGGTCCGACGGTCCTTGTCGGTGATCGGTCGCCCGTTCGCGTCGATCATGTCCACGCCGACGATCCGGCCGACCAGGATATGGTCGGCGCCCTTCGCCAGTTCTTCCAGCGTCGCCTGCAGCGGCAACGAGGCCAGCGCCGCCGTGGAAGCCAGCAGCAAGACGAACAGCAGAGTACGGCGGGCGACCGAGCTTGCAACCATCATGGCGTTCACCAGGGCTCGAAACAGTCGTAATTTCGCTGCACGCGGATGCGCCCGTTCGCCAACTCGAAGAACATGGCGAAATGCGCGCGCATGACGCTGCCGGCGGGAACTTCGCCGAAGGGTACGACCAGGGTCGCCGACCAGCGCGCCTCCATCGCGACGCGCGAATCCTGCGCCATCTCCGACACGATCTTGTAGGATTGTGCGCTCAGCAGGTTAGGTACGAGTTCGGCACGCTTGAGCAGGGTGGCGAGGTCGCTGCGTCCGCCGTTCGGATTCAATCGGTTCGGAAATTCGACCTGCACGACATCATCGGCGAAGAAGCGCGCGAGCGCCTCGCCGGTCGCGGCCGATTCCAGCGCCTTCAAGTAAGCGCGAACGAGTTCGAGATTGCTTGCTTCTTCGCCCGTCATCGGCTGGCTCCCGGGTATCGGCCCCACAGTATCGGCGATCGCATTGCCCGTGCGGGCGGTCAACCGCGCAATTCCTTGCGCAGCACCAGCTTCAGTCCCGACCAGACCTCGCTGACCGCGCAGACCTTGATGTCGACGAGGCCCAGCGGCAGGGCTAGGTCGCGGATGCGATTCTCGTCCAGGTCGGTCGGCTGCTTCGACGCCTTCTTCGGCCAGGACACCCACAATGCGGCATGCGGACCCAGTTCCGTTCGCAGCCGCTTCAACTGTTTGGCCAGTTCGTCGGATCGGGTCGCGAACAGATGGACGATGTCGACCGACGACGAGACGGCGGACAGGAACTCCACGTTCTCCGGCAGATCGCCCAGCCAAGCCATGTACTCCCCGGGCGCGCCGATCGGCAACACGCGACTGCCGGCTTTCAGGCCCAGCTTGCCGGCCAGGGATTTCCCGGAATAAGCGCTCGTTTTCGCCTCGGTCATACCGCCCTCGCCTGCATTCGTCCCAGCGCCGAACGGCCCGCGACGCTTGCCGCTAGTATCTGCCAATCGATCGGATCGCGACATGGAGTCCTCATGCCAACGCTGCCTCTAAACCTGATCGGGACTTACGCGCACGTGCGGGACGATGCCGGCATGCGTGCGATTCCCGCCGACGGGGACTTCTGGCAAGCCTTGGGCGAGGGCCGTTTTCCCGAACTCGACCAGGGGCGACTGTTGTCCGCATTCGAATTCGCTGAAGCCTGGTCGAGTTGGGAGCGCCATCCCGCCGGCGAGGAACTCGTACTGCTGCTCGCGGGCGCCTGCGATCTGTTGTTGGAACTCGAACAGGGCCTGCAGCGCATCCACCTCGAACAGATCGGCGACTACATCCTCATCCCGAAAGGTATCTGGCACACGGCGCATACCGATCGCCCCACGCGCCTGCTGTTCCTGACGCCTGGGCTGGGTACCGAACATCGACCCGTTTGAAGGGAGACGCCTAATGCGCAGGCCGATCGGGATAACGCTGATGATCGTCGGTTACGCGCTCGGCGCCTGGGTCGGGTTCGTCGGCCTGAGTTTCAGCGGCGTGTACCTGATGGGCTATCTGGGCACGGACGGCAAGGAAGGTCGTGAAGTCCTCGTGCTTCCCTGGGTGACGCTCGGTGCGGTGATCGTCTGCTGGTTGCTGGCGCGGCTCGGGCGTTTCCTCGCGCGCAACCCTGGCGGCAGGCGCTCCTGAACCCAGCATGGCGCGCAACTGATCGCCCACTGAACCGTTCAGCCTCGTTAGGCACGCATGTTGCACCTCCTTGTTCGCCGGCACTCCTGTCGGCGCAATGCAAGGAGTTACGAATGGCTAACAACTACAACAGCAAGGACGGCAACAACACTCGCCAGGAAGGCAAGGGCCGCGATGATGCCAATACGAAGCAGCAGGGCCAGCCCCGCAGCGACGATGGCACGACCAAGCAGGGCCAGCCGGGCTCGAAGAACGATACCGGCATGAATAAGCCCGCCGACAAGAGCGGCAAGGACATCTGATCCGCCGCATCGCAGAGCCAAGCCGCCTTCGGGCGGCTTCGCTTTGCACGAAGGCATGCACGATCCGCGCGATCGTGCCCTGCGATGCGCACGACGCTTCGGCCAAGGACGACCATGCGATACGCCCTTATATTCGTCATCTGCTACGCCATCGGCACGTTCATCGCGCGTCGGCTCATCGCGGCGGAGAAATCGCGCCTGGAAGAGAAGCTCACGCTCCACGGCGTCGATCCCGAGCTGATCAGGCAGACGTTGAACGATGCCGATCGCTGGCCTTACACCGCGGGCATGGGCTTCATGTTCGGATCGCTGCTGGCGTTCCCGATCTGCCTGTTCCTGGGCATGACCGGATGAAGCGCGGCTCTCGGACGCGAATCGCGGCACGACAATCTAAAGAGGAAACCATGTCGCAACATCATCGCCATGCTTCGGCCGAAGACGTGGGCCCTGTCCTTGTCGCGAACCGGATTCCGACGGTCAGCTGCGTCGGCGGCAATCGGCCCGAAAGCAGGACCGCCGACGCCGGTTCTGCGGATTCCGCCGTCGTTATCCGGCGGCCCGGCGATCCAGGCGATCCGATGGGCGTAACGCATCACCCGGATTGACTCGGACCATGCCTCATTCGCCGCGCGCCAGCCGTGCGGCCTCCTCCAACGAAACGCCGGCCGCCAACGGGTCGGCGTGCCGATGCGCCAGCAACCAGGTCTCGCCCACGCGGCGATACACCAGCGTCACGCGCAGCGCCCAGGGTTGTACCGGCGTGTCGCCGACCGAGACGCGGGCGCGCTCGATGACGGCGAGCACCACCATGTCGTCGGCCGCATAGGTTTGCACCACTTCCTGCTCCAGCGTGCCGCCCTTGAAGAAGCGCCCCATCGATTCGATGCGATCCGTCGTGTACTCGGATCGACGCGATGGCACGCCGCCGAAAGGCGACATCAGGGTGAAGTCGTCGGATAGAGGAAGCAGTTCCTGCCAGCGCGCGACATCGCCGCGCAGCAGGGCGGCATTGGCTTCTTCGGAACGGCGCGTCAATTCGGACACCGCGGCCCGCGCGTCGAGGGTTTCGGACTTGCCGGAGGACGGCATGCCGAACAGACCGGCAAGCATGGACGCGAGCACGGCGCTGACCGTGGCGATGGGGGAAGGACGGGTTTGCGACATCGGTGACTCCTGGATTCATGGGTACGCCGGTCGAATCCGGCGCGTGCTGGCAATGCTCCGCCCGGCCACCTGATGAATCCAGTGATATGATTTCTGCAATATGATGAACAAGATTGATCTATCCCGGCTCGACCTCAACCTGCTCGTGCTGTTCGAGACGGTCTTCGAAACCGGCCATGTCGGACGCGCCGCGGAGCGCTTGCACCTGACGCCGTCGGCCGTGAGCCATGGCCTGGGCCGTCTGCGGCAACTGCTCAACGACCCGCTCTTCCTGAAGACGCCGCGCGGCATGGTGGCGACCGCACGCGCGAACGAACTCGCTCCGCCGATCGCCGACGTCCTGGCGCGCGCGCGCCGCGTCATCGCGTCGGCCGAGCCCTTCGAAATGGCCACTTCTTCGCGTCGCTTTACGATCGGCGCGCCGGATGGCGTGTCGGCGGTCTTCCTGCATCCGTTGCTCGCCGCCTTGCAGGCGCAGGCGCCTGGCGTGGATGTCGGCATCCGGCAACTGCTACCCGCGCAAGGCGAGACCAGCATCGAGCGCGCCTGGCGTTCCACCTTCGCGGAACTTGAAGCCCGGGCCATCGACGTCGCGGTCGTACCCACCGACGCGATACCGCCGCGTTTCCACAGTCGGCTGCTGTACGAAGAGGAATTCGTGGTGGCGGTGCGGACGGGACATCCCTACGCGAAGTCGCCGACGCTGGAACGCTATTGCGCCGCGCGACACCTGGTGGTTTCGATGGGCGGCGACCCGCACGGCTTCGTCGACGAGCTGCTTGCGCGGCAAGGGGCAAGCCGCCGCGTGGCGCTGACCGTGCCGAACTTCATGTTCGCGATGGCGGTCGTCGCTACGAGCGACCTGCTCGCCGCCTTGCCGCGGCGGTTGGTGCAGATGCATGGCGAACGCTTCGGCGTCGCGGCGGTCAAGGCGCCGCTGCCGCTCGGCCGCTTCCAGCTCCACGCCGTTGCGCCGCAGGCGGCGCTGCACGACGACGGCGTGGCCTGGATACTCGACAGGCTGGAAGTCGCACTGCAACCCGAGCCCGCGCGTCGAAGCGGAAAGCGCGGAAAGCGTACGGCCTGACCGCACCGTCTTTCATCGGCGATCATCGCGCCGATCGCGACGAAACGCCCGCGCAGAAAAAAGGCCGCCCATGGGCGGCCTTTTGCGACGCTGGTGCCGGAAACAGGAGTCGAACCTGCGACCTACGCATTACGAATGCGCCGCTCTACCAACTGAGCTATTCCGGCGAAGCCGCCTATTGTAAGGGCCGGGCATAATCGGGTCAATTTGACCTCCCCCGGTGTAACATCGGGGCAATTCATGGGGGTAGTCATGCCGGGAACGGAGGGAACGCCCTCGCTCGCTCGCAGGCTCGCGCTGCGCCTGGCCGCGCTCGGCCTGGACCCGCGCCCTCTGTTCCAGCGCGTACGCAACCTGATGCTGCGCCCGGCCCGGCACGAGCTCGCCGACCTGCGACGCGACTTCTCCAGCCTGCCGCCCGAACTCGCCGGACTGCGCGAACGGGTCGCCCGCATGGACGCGGGGCAAGCCGAATTGCAGGCACGACTCGCCAGGCTGGATGCGCAACTGAACGAGAGCCGCGAAGCAGCAACCGAGCAGCTTCGCCGCATCGAGCGGATGGAGTCGCTGCTGGCCAGCCTCGCCGACGCGACGAGTCCGAAACGATCGACCGCGGAAACGCTCGTCAGTATCGTGCTGCCGGTGCGCAATCGCGCCAGCCTGGTCGGCGAAGCGATCGACAGCGTCGTCGCGCAGCGTTATCCGCATTGGGAACTGATCGTCGTCGACGACGGCAGCGAGGACGACACGGCGGCTGCGGTTTCGGCCTACCTGAAGGATACGCGCATCCGGCTCGAGCGCATCGCGTCCGCAGGCGCGGCGGCGGCGCGCAATCATGGCCTGCGCCTGTCCCGCGGCGAGTTCATCGCCTATCTCGACAGCGACAACCTCTGGTACCCGGGCTTCCTCGACGCGGCGGTCGCGGCATTGGATGCGGATGCATCGACCGCCCTGCTCTACGGCGTGTTGCTGTCGAACGAGCACGATCTATCCGGCGGTCCGGTGTTGTTCGAGGAATTCGATCGCGAGCGGCTGTTGCAGGCGAACTACATCGACCTCAACACGGTCGTGCACCGGCGCGGACTGTACGAGCGCCTCGGCGGTTTCGACGAAGGCCTGACGCGCCTGATCGACTGGGACCTGCTGCTGCGCTACACGAAAGAGCGCGCCGCGTACGCATTGCCGGCCTTCGCCGCCCGCTACCGGCGGGCCGATGCACAGCGCATCACCGACAACGAGCCGGCGGGCCCGAACTGGCTGAAGCTGCGCGAGAAGAACGACCCGCTGCCCGTGCCGACGCGTCGCCCGAAGATCCTCTATGTGGTCTGGCACTACCCGCAGCTCAGCGAGAGCTACCTGGAAGGCGAAATCCGCTGCATGTTGCGCATGGGCGTCGATATCGAACTTTGGCGCGAAGTGGGTCCGGCCTCGCCCTACCCCGCCTCGGTCCCGGTGCACGAAGGCGATCTCGCGGACGTGGTCGCGCGCGTTCGCCCCGACGCCATCCATGTGCACTGGCTCGGCTACGCCGTGGCGCAACGCGAGATGCTCGAACGCATCGGCCTGCCGCTGACCTTGCGCATGCACGGCTTCGACGTCACGCCCGACCAGCTCGCCCGGTTGTTGGCGATGCCCTGCCTGCATCGCGTTTATGCCTTCCCGGCGCAATTGCAGTTGCCCGGCGGCGACGATCCGCGCATGCGCCCGGTGCGCTCGGCATTCGACACGAGCTATTTCTCGCCCGCCGCCGACAAGGATCCGCATCTGGTCGTACGCGCTGGCGCCTGCCTGCCGAGCAAGGACATCGGCCTGTTCTTCGACGTCGCAAAACGCTGCCCGCGCCATCGTTTCGTCTTCGCCGGCGTCACCTGCAACGAATGGGAACCATATGTCGACGAGCTGCGCCGGCTGCGCGAGCAGATGCAGTCGCCGGTCGAACTGCGCTTCGACGTGCCGCGGGAAGAGACCGCCGCGCTGATCGGACGCGCCGGCATCTACCTGCACACCATCCATCCGCCTTCCGCACCTCACGGCGCGCCCATCGGCATGCCGATCTCCATCGCCGAAGCGATGTCCACCGGCTGCTATCCGCTGGTACGAAACCAGCCGGAGTTGATCGCCTACGTGGGCGATGCCGGCGACGCCTATGCCGATGCCGCCGATGCGACGCGCCTCGTACAGGCCAGCGAAGGTTGGAGCGCGGCCGAATGGAAGGCGCGACGATTGCGCGCCATCGACCGCGCCTATCTGCATCATGCCGACATGCAGGTGCTGCGGCCGATCTACCTGGACTGGTGCGCGCTGGCCGAACGCCGGGGCTGAGCGCGAAGAGGGGCTCGCTAGTCGACGAGCGTGAGGCGCAGTTCCTTGGGCAGGGCGAAGACCATGTCTTCCGGCTCGCCATGCAGTTCGCGTACCGACCCGCCGCCGAGCGATTGCAGACGGGCGATCACGCCCTGCACCAACACTTCCGGCGCCGACGCGCCCGCGGTCACGCCGATGCGGCGTCGCCCCTGCAACCAAGCCGGTTCGATGTGCTCCGCTCCGTCGATCAGGTAGGCGGCGGCGCCCTGCTTCTCCGCCAGCTCGCGCAAGCGGTTGGAGTTCGAACTGTTGACCGAACCGACGACCAGCACGAGATCGCATTCGGCCGCCAGTTCGCGCACGGCATCCTGGCGATTCTGCGTGGCATAACAGATATCGTCGTGACGCGGCCCCTGGATCTTCGGGAAGCGCGCTTGCAACGCCGCGATCACGTCGCGCGTCTCGTCCACCGACAGCGTCGTCTGCGTCGTGTAAGCGAAGTTTTCCGGTTGCGTCACCTGCAGGGCGGCGACATCGGCGACGTCTTCGACCAGGTAGATGCTGCCGGGGCCCGCTTCGGCCTGCCATTGACCCATCGTGCCTTCGACTTCCGGATGGCCCTCGTGGCCGATCAATACGACGTCGCGACCGGCGCGGCAATGCCGCACCACTTCCATATGCACTTTCGTCACCAGCGGACAGGTCGCATCGAAGACTTTCAGGCCGCGCGTCGCGGCATCGCGCCGGACGGTTTGCGAAACGCCGTGCGCGCTGAAAATCACGGTGGCGCCGGTGGGCACTTCATCGAGTTCCTCGACGAAGACGGCGCCGCGCTGGCGCAGGTCCTCGACCACGAAGCGGTTGTGCACGACCTCGTGGCGCACGTAGATCGGCGCCCCCAGCGTTTCGATCGCGCGCTTGACGATTTCGATGGCGCGGTCGACGCCGGCGCAGAAACCCCGAGGATTGGCGAGCACGATGTCCATGTCGGTCATTATCCGCCCTTCTTCGCCCCGAAGCTGAACAGCACCAGCCCGACGGCCCCGACCACGATGCAGGAGTCGGCGATGTTGAATACTGGCCAGTGGTGGTTCCCGATGTACCAGTCGACGAAATCGATCACATGGCCGATGCGCAGGCGGTCGATGACATTGCCTAGCGCGCCGGCGACGATCAGGGCGAACGGCAGGGCGCTGCGCCAGTCGGCGCGACGCGTCCGGCTGAGCATCACGACCAGAATCACACTGATGACCAAGGCCAATCCGATGAAGAACCAGTGCTGCCACCCATCCGCGCTTGCCAGGAAGCTGAAGGCAGCACCGCGGTTGTAAGCCAGTCTCCAGTTCCAGAAGCCGTCGATGAAGACGATGCTGTTGCCTTCCCACTGCAGGGCGGACAGAGCGATGTGCTTGGTCCACTGGTCCAGTGCTATCAACGCCAGCGAAAGCGCCAGCCAGGCCACGGCGTTGGGTTTGACGGCAGCGCGCATCAGAAATACCTGCGGACTTCGCCGCCGCCGTTGACGTTCTCGACGCAGCGGCCGCAGAGCTCCGGATCGTCGCCATGCGCGCCCACATCGGCGCGGTAGTGCCAGCAGCGCACGCATTTGCCATGCGCCGAAGGCCTGGCCACGATCCAGGCATCCACGCCCTCGCCCTTGATGGCATCCGCGGGCTTTTCGCCGCTCGGACGCAGTTCGAGCGTCGAGGTGATGAACAGGAATCGCAGCTCTTCGCGACCCGCAGAATCGAATGCGTCGAAATCGCCGTAGATGTCCACCTCGGCCTGCAGCGAGGCGCCGATCTTGCCGTCCGCGCGCATCGGCTCGAGCACTTTGCTGACCGCCTCGCGCAGCGCCAACACGCCGGACCCATTAAGCTTCAACGACGCGGCGCGATACTGGCCGTCCGACGGCAACGCAACATCGATGTCAGCCTTGGTCACGAACAGCACTTCCTTTTCTCGACCGCCGGGCAGTATTGCCAGACCTCCTGCGCCGTGAAGCTCAGGATCGGCGCGATCCAGCGAACCAGGGCTTCGGCGATGCGGAACATCGCGCTCTGCGCCGAACGCCGGCCACGGCTGTCGACTTGCATCGTGTACAAACGATCCTTGGTGACGTCCAGATACAACGCACCCAGGTCGTTCGTGCAGTAGTTCTGCACCAGCGACACGACGCGGGCGAAGTCGTACTGCTCGTAGGCCTTCCAGATCTCGTCGTTGAGATCGCGCGCTTTCGCCATCGCCCACTGGTCGAGCAGCAGGCAATCGCCGTGCGCGACCAGATGCGTCGCCGGATCGAACCCATGCAGGTTGCCGAGCAGGAAGCGCGCGGTGTTGCGGATGCGGCGGTAGGCGTCGGCGCTGCGCTTGAGGATGTCGTCGGAGACCGACATCTCGTTGCGATAGTCGGCCGAAGCGACCCACAGGCGCAACACGTCGGCGCCCAGCTGATCGATGACCTTCTGCGGCTCGACGACGTTGCCGATCGACTTCGACATCTTGCGACCCTGCGCATCTACCGTGAAGCCATGCGTCAGGCATTGCTGTAGGGCGCGACGCCGTCCATCGCGATGCCGGTCAACAGCGAACTCTGGAACCAGCCGCGATGCTGGTCTGAACCTTCGAGGTACATGTCGGCCGGCTTGCGTAGGCCTTCGTCCCACGCGCGGCCAGCACGCCCTCATGGGTCACGCCGGAATCGAACCAGACGTCGAGGATATCGGTGACCTTTTCGTAGTCTGCCGCCTCGGCGCCGATTAGTTCGTCCGCATCGATTGCGTACCAGGCGTCGGCGCCGCTTCGTTCGACGCGATCGGCGACGGCGCGCATCAGCTCGACGCTGCGGGATGCAGCTCGCCGCTGACGCGATGGATGAACAGCGCGATCGGCACGCCCCAGGTGCGCTGGCGCGAAATGCACCAGTCGGGGCGGTTCTCGATCATCGCCCGGATGCGGGCCTCGCCCCAGTCCGGGACCCAGCCACTCTCCCGATCTTCGAATCGCTTCGAGCGCGTCACGGCGCAGGCCGGCCTGGTCCATCGAAATGAACCACTGCGGCGTGGCGCGGAAATGACGGGCGTTTGTGCCGCCAGCAATGCGGATAGCTGTGCTGCAGTTTCGCATCCGCCAGCAGGCTGCCGTTCTCGCGCAGCAGATCGACGATCGTATCGTTCGCCTTGCCAGATGTATTGCCCAGCAACAAATCGGCGTGTCCGGCAGGTAAACGGCCGTTGCCGTCGATCGGATTGAGTTGGTTCAATCGACGAGGCCGTACTACTGGCCGACGACAAAGTCTTCCTGGCCGTGGCCGGGCGCCGTATGTACGGCGCCGGTGCCGGCGTCGGTGGTGACGTGGTCGCCGAGCATGATCGGGATGACGCGCGTCGTAGAAGGGATGCACCAGCACCTCGTTCTGGAGCGCCGCACCTTCGCATGCCCGTGCAGGACCGTCGCGTCCAGGCCATAGCGCTTCACCGCCGCATCGGCCAAGGCTTCGGCCAGCACCAGCAACTGGCGGCGGCCATTGCGCGCCGGTCCCTCGACCAGTACGTAGTCGAGATTCGGCGCCCAGCGTCACCGCCAGCGACGCGGGCAAGGTCCAGGGGGTCGTCGTCCAGATCGGCACGGCAACCAGCGCATCGCCAGCGTCCATGCCGAAATGCGCCGCGAGCTTTTGCGGATCGCGCGCTTCATAAGCGACATCCACCGCCGGCGAGGTCTTGTCGGCATATTCGATTTCCGCTTCGGCCAGGGCCGAGCCGCAATCGAAGCACCAGTGCACCGGCTTCACGCCGCGCGCGAGGTGCCCGCGCTCGATGATCTTGGCCAACGAGCGCAGCATGTCCGCCTCGAAGGCGAAATCCATCGTGCGATACGGCCGCTTCCAGTCGCCCAGCACGCCGAGTCGCTGGAAATCCTTGCTCTGCCCCACGATCTGCTCGCTGGCGTACTCGCGGCACTTCGGCGCGGAACGCCGCGGCATCGAGCTTGTCGCCGACCTTGCCGTGCTTCTTCTCCACCACCAGTTCGATCGGCAGGCCGTGGCAATCCCAACCCGGCACGTAGGGCGAATCGAAGCCGGCGACGAGCTTCGACTTCACCACCATGTCCTTCAGGATCTTGTTGACCGCATGACCGATATGGATGGCGCCGTTGGCGTACGGCGGTCCATCGTGCAGCACGAAGCTGGGGCGACCTTTCGATTTCTCGCGCACCTGCGCATACAGGTCGGCCTGCTGCCAGGCCGCGAGCATGCCGGGCTCGCGCTTGGGCAGGTCGCCGCGCATCGGGAATTCCGTCTCCGGCAGGGAGATGGTGCTCTTGTAGTCCTTGCTCACGCGTTCGCTCCGAGTGCTTCCGTGTCGTGCCGCAAAATCTTCCGCGCCTGCTGCGCGTCAAGGTCCATCTGCCGGACCAGGGCCGGCAGGTCGTCGAACTTCAGCTCGTCGCGCAGCTTCGCGACGAACTCCACTTCGATGCGCTGCCCATACAGGTCGCCATCGAAGTCGAACAGATGTGCTTCGAGCAATGGCTCGGTGCCGAACACCGTCGGTCGCGTACCCAAGCTCGAAACGCCGGGCAGGCGCTGCGCGCCGACGCCATGCACCCAGGTCGCGTAAATGCCGGTCAGCGCCGGCCGTTTGCCCGCCAGGCGCAAATTCGCCGTCGGGTATCCGAGCTTGCGGCCGAGTTGCTTGCCGCGCACCACCTTGCCCGAGATCGCGTAACGCCGCCCCAGGGCCTGGGCCGCGCCGTCGAGGTCGCCAGCGGCCAGCTGCAGGCGCAATCGCGTGCTCGACACGCGCTCGTCGCCGACGATGACCGGCGCGATCTCGCCCGCGTCGAAACCGAGTTCCGCGCCCATGCGTTGCAGCAACGCGATGTCGCCGCTACGGCCCTTGCCGAAACGGAATTCCGGACCGACCCAGACTTCCCGCGCCGACAAGCGTTGCACGAGCACCCGTTCGACGAATTCCTCGGCGCTGAACGAGGACAGCTTGCGGTCGAAACGCAGCAGTCCGACCGCCTCTATACCCAGGTCGCGCAAGCCTTCGAACTTGGCGCGCGGCAACAACAGGCGCGGCGGCGGCAAGTCCTTCGAGAAGAACTCGCGCGGCAGGGGTTCGAAACTCAGTGCGACCGTGGGCAAACCCAACGCGCGGGCACGCGACCGCGCGTGGTCGACCAATGCCTGATGCCCGCGATGCAGGCCGTCGAAGGCACCGATGCAAACCACGCTGCCCTGCGGGCAAAGCGATTTGCCCTCGACGTCACGGAACAGCCGACTCATGGGCTCAAGTATAGCCGTCCGACGCCCGCCCAAGCCCGGTTCCGGTGCCGCCGTGCGTGCAACCGGACTCAGGCTTCGCGCAGATGCCGCGGCCGCAATCCGGCGATCAGCAGGCCGATCGCATAGGCCACGGCACCCGCCGCCACGGCCGCCAGAAGCCAGGCGATGCGATGCGTCGCCGACAAAGTTCCCCAATCGCCGACGTGTTGGCGGACCAGGAGCACTGCCGCAGTCATCAGGGCACAGCCCAGGACGATCTGCAGGGCCAGGCGCCACCAACCGCGCTCCGGTCGGTACAGGCCGTCGCGGCGCAAGTAGCGCCAAAGCAGCCATGCATTGCCCATGCCCGCGAGCGCCGTGGCCGCTGCGATGCCGCCGTGCGCCGCCTCCACGCCCTGGCGCCACAACGGCGTGACGAGCGCGATCGTCAGCCCGATGTTGAGGAAGACGGTGATCACCGCCGCGCGCATCGGTGTGCGCGTGTCCTGGCGTGCGTAGAATGCCGGCAACAGGACCTTGCTGAGCATGAAGGCCGGAACGCCCAGGCTCATCGCGGTCAGGCTGACGGCGACCATCGCCGAATCGTGCGGCGTGAACTGGCCGTACTGGAACAGGCTGGCGCACAGCGGTTCGGCCAACAGGGCCAGGCCCAGGCCCGCCGGGATGCTGACGAGGCTGACCATGCGCAGGCCCCAATCGAGCGCATGCGAGTAGCCGGCGGCGTCCGTCGCCGCGTGCCGGCGCGAGAGATGCGGGAGGATCACCGTACCGATGGCCACGCCAAACAGGCCGAGCGGAAATTCGACCAGGCGATCGGAGTAGTACAGCCAGCTCTGCGCATTCGCGACCAGCAGGGACGCGAACATCGTGCCGACCAGCAGGTTCAGCTGCGCCACCGACGACGAAAAGATCGTCGGCAGCATCAGGCCGAACACCTTGCGCACGCCGGGATGGCGGAAGTCGAAGCGCAGTCGCGGTCGCAGGCCGAGGCGACCCAAGGCCGGCCAGAGCAAGAGCAACTGCAGCAGACCGGCCAGGAATACGCCCCAAGCCAGGGCGTATTCGCGGATCTCGAAATAGCGGGCCAGCAGCAGCATGGCCAGGATCACGCCCAGGTTGTGCAGCACCGGCGTGAAGGCCGGCAATCCGAAGCGGCGGAAGCTGTTGAGCACCGCACCGGACAGCGCCGTCATCGAAATGAAAGCCAGGTAGGGAAAGGTGATCCGCAGCATGTCGGCCGTCAGGGCGACCTGATGCGAGTCCTTGCCGGCGAAAAGCAGGAAGACCCTCGCTATCCAGGGCGCCAGCAGCATGCCCAGACCGGTGATCGCCAAGACGACGGCCAGCAGGGCGCCGGCCACGTGGTTCAGGAAGTCCTGCAGGGCGGCCTCGTCGCCCTTCTCCCGCAGTTCGGACAGCACCGGCACGAAGGCCGAGGAGAAGGAGCCCTCCGCAAAAATGCGGCGCAGGTAGTTTGGAATGCGGTAGGCGACCACGAAGGCGCTGACCGCCGGCCCGGTGCCGAACAGGCTAGCCTGGAGCTGGTCGCGCACGAACCCGGCCACGCGCGAGAGCATGGTCATCGCGCTGAACACGGCGGTCGAGCGCAGCAAGCCCGGGCGGCGGTCGGGCGCGGCCTGGCTCATGCCGCCCACCCCGCTCGGGTTCGGACCGGACCTATTTGACTCAAGCCATTGAATCGGCCATACTTTCCAGTCTTACGCACCACTTTCACCTTCACCGAACCGTTTCCCAGGAATTTCCAGTGGCCAACATCAAGTCCGCCAAGAAGCGCGCCAAGCAGACCCTGGTCCGCAATGCCCGCAACGCCAGCCAGCGTTCCATGCTGCGTACCGCCGTCAAGCGCGTGCTCAAGGCGCTCGACGCCAACGACGCCGCCGGCGCCGAAGCCGCGTTCAAGACCGCCGTGCCGATCCTCGATCGTTACTCCGCGCGTGGCTTGATCCACCGGAACAAGGCTGCTCGCCACAAGAGCCGCATCAACGCCCGCATCAAGGCGCTGAAAGCCGCTTGATCCCCGGATCGCGGCATTGAAAAAGCCGGCGCAAGCCGGCTTTTTTGTTGCCTGGATTTCAGTCATCGCGCGCGGCCATGGCGCTGCGCGCCGCGGCGTCTTCCGCCGCTTCCAGCGCCGCATGCTTCTGGTCGTCGAAGAACTGCTGGATCTTGAGCATGATCGGCCAGGTGCCGTCGCGACCGATCGCCGAAACGATGAACCAGGGCTGGTCCCATTCCAAGGCCTTCACGATGGCTCGTGCGCGCTCGTCGCGTTCCTCGTCCGACAGCAGGTCGCCCTTGTTGAGCACCAGCCAGCGCGGCTTCTCCAGCATGCCCGGATCGTACTTGCGCAGCTCGGCCTCGATGGCACGGACCTGCTGCGCCGGGTCGATGTTCTCGTCGAACGGCGCCATGTCCACCAGGTGCAGCAGCAGGCGCGTGCGCTGCACGTGGCGCAAGAACAGGCTGCCGAGGCCGGCACCGTCGGCGGCGCCTTCGATCAGCCCGGGAATGTCGGCAATGACGAAACTGCGGTAAGCCTCGACGCTGACGACGCCGAGGTTCGGATAGAGCGTCGTGAACGGATAATCGGCCACCTTGGGCGTCGCCGCCGAAACGGCGCGGATGAAGGTGCTCTTGCCGGCGTTCGGGAAGCCGAGCAGGCCGACGTCGGCCAGCAGCTTGAGTTCGAGACGGATGTCGCGCTCTTCGCCCGGCGAACCCGAGGTCGCCTTGCGCGGCGCGCGGTTCACCGAACTCTTGAAATGCACATTGCCCTTGCCGCCTTCGCCGCCCTGCGCGACCTTCAGTCGCTGCCCGTGTTCGGTCAGGTCGCCGATGATCTCGTCGGTGGCGACATTGATGATCTCGGTGCCGATCGGCACGCGGATCGTCACGTCGTCGCCGGCTTTGCCGTACATCTGGCGGCCCATGCCGTTCTCGCCACGCTGCGCGCGGAACTGGCGCTCGTGGCGGAAATCGATCAGCGTGTTGAGGTTCTCGTCGGCTTCGACCCAGACGCTGCCGCCATCGCCGCCGTCGCCGCCGTCCGGGCCGCCGAGCGGGATGAATTTCTCGCGCCGGAAACTGACGCAGCCATTGCCGCCGGCGCCAGCGAACACGGTGATGACGGCTTCATCGACGAATTTCATGGGAAGCGATTTCCGTGTTGCGGCGTGGCCGCGATGACTGCGATCGGCCGGCGTATTCTAAGGCTACGACGGACGGAACTGTTTGGGCCGACGGTGAGCGGAAAGTTCAACCGCCCGTCCCAAAAACACGAAGCCCCGCCGGAGCGGGGCTTCGCCTCAACCTGGTCGTCCGAATTACTCGGCCGGAACCACGCTGACGGTGCGCCGCTTGCTCGGGCCCTTGACCGAGAACTCCACCGTGCCGTCCGCGAGGGCGAACAAGGTGTGGTCGCGGCCCATGCCGACGTTGGCGCCGCGATGGAACTCGGTGCCGCGCTGACGGACGATGATGTTGCCGGCTTCGACGGCCTGGCCGCCGAAGATCTTCACGCCGAGATACTTCGGGTTGGAATCGCGGCCGTTACGGGTCGAGCCTACGCCCTTTTTTGATGCCATGACGTTTTCTCCTTGACCTTAGGCCGTGATGCCGGTGATTTCGAGTTCAGTGAAGTACTGGCGATGGCCCATCTGCTTGCGATGGTGCTTGCGTCGACGGAACTTCACGATGCGAACCTTGTCCAGACGACCGTGGGATTTCACGGTGGCCTTGACCAGGGCGCCTGCGATGTTGGGAGCGCCGACGCTGATCTTGTCGCCGTCGCCGATGAGCAGCACCTTGTCGATGTCGACATTGCTGCCCACTTCGGCTTCGAGCTTCTCGACGCGAAGCGTTTCGCCCTTCATCACGCGGTACTGTTTACCGCCGGTGACAATTACTGCGTACATGACCGGAATTCCTCTGTAGTTATTTTGGACAACCTGACCCGCGGTCACGGGACAGAAGCGGAATTTTGCGGGAAAACTCCTTTGTAGTCAACAAACTATCTCTTCGCCCCCCAATCCGGACCCCTGCCCCGATGAGCCTGAGCACCTTGCCCGCCCGCTTCCCCTTCCTGCCCCGCGCCCTGGTCCTGCTGGGCCTCCTGATGGCCGGCCCCGCCTCGGCCGAGTGGCGGGACATCCCCTATGAGGATGTCGCCAAGATGCCGCTGGGCCTGAAAAAAGCCGACCCCCAAGGCATTTACAGCTTCCATTTCACCGCCAAGCCGGCCGAAGGCAAGACCACCCTGCCGCCCGACCTGCAGATGCGGATCAAGGTCGGCAATCAACTGGTCCCGGTGCCTATCGGCCCGGACGGCAAGGTGGATATGCCATTCAGGCAGGACTGGTCGGATGCCGACGCCCAGGTCCAGGTGAACCAGCCCAAGGGTTCGTTCCGGATGAGCTTCAGCATGAAGGCCCGCGTCCCGCCCGGCACCCGGATGAGCTATGCGACGCTGACGGAATCGGCTGCGGTGATGGAACGCGGCATCAAGCAGATGGCCGGCATGCTCAGCCTGTTCGCGCCCAAGGTGAAGGCCTTCACGCTCGAATTCGAAGCCGGAGCGGGCCAGACCGCCACCTTGATCTGGCCCGACGGCAAGAAAAAATCATGGAAAACCGACGGCAAGCACCAGATCAACCTGCCGTGGAAGCCCGACTGGCGCAATGTGCAGGTGGAACTGAGCGCGCCGCTGAAGGAGCTCGGTCCGCAGCTCAAGTAAACGGCGGCGCAACCCGCTCGCGTCCGGCGCTTGCGAGGGGTCGGGAGGACCTCCACGTCCTGCTAAACTGCCCTGTTCCGACCCCTGCAGATCCCGCATGGACACGATCCGCATCCGCGGCGCGCGTACGCACAACCTCAAGAACCTCGATCTCGACCTGCCGCGCGACCGGCTGATCGTCATCACCGGCCTGTCCGGCTCGGGCAAGAGTTCGCTCGCCTTCGATACGATCTACGCCGAGGGCCAGCGCCGCTATGTCGAGTCGCTGTCGGCCTACGCGCGGCAGTTCCTGTCGGTGATGGAAAAGCCCGACGTCGACCACATCGAAGGCCTGTCGCCGGCGATATCGATCGAGCAGAAATCCACTTCGCACAACCCGCGTTCGACCGTCGGCACGATCACCGAGATCTACGACTACCTGCGCCTGCTGTTCGCCCGCGTCGGCACGCCGCGCTGCCCGGACCATGGCTTCCCGTTGGAGGCGCAGACCGTCAGCCAGATGGTGGACCAGGTGCTGGCCCTCGACCCGGAGCAACGCTACATGCTGCTGGCGCCGGTCGTGCGCGAGCGCAAGGGCGAACACGTGCAGGTGTTCGAGCAATTGCGCGCCCAGGGATATGTGCGCGTGCGCGTCAACGGCCAGCTCTACGAGATCGACCAGGTGCCGGCGCTGGGCCTGCGCAACAAGCACAGCATCGAAGCGGTGATCGATCGCTTCAAACCGCGCCCCGACCACAAGCAGCGACTGGCGGAGAGCTTCGAGACCGCGTTGAAGCTCGGCGACGGCCTGGTCTCGGTCATGAATATGGATGATGAGAAAGCGCCGCCGCTGCTGTTCTCGTCGAAATTCAGCTGCCCGGTCTGCGACTACTCGCTGCCGGAGCTCGAGCCACGCCTGTTCTCGTTCAATTCGCCGGTCGGTGCCTGCCCGAGCTGCGACGGCCTCGGCATCACCGATTTCTTCGACCCCTCGCGCATCGTCGTGCATCCCGAGCTGAGCCTGGCTGCCGGCGCGGTGCGCGGCTGGGATCGCCGCAACGCCTACTACTTCCAACTCATCGCCTCGCTGGCCAAACACTACGGCTTCGACGTCGATACGCCCTGGAGCGATCTCGGCGAAAAGATCCGCCAGGCCGTACTGTACGGCAGCGGCGACGAAGTCATCAGCTTCACCTATCTCACCGAAGCGGGCGGTCGGACGCAGCGCAAGCACAAGTTCGAAGGCATCATCCCGAACCTCGAGCGTCGTTACCGCGAGACCGAATCGCAAGCGGTCAAGGAGGAACTGGCGAAGTTCATCAGCGACCGCCCCTGTCCGGATTGCGGCGGCGCACGCCTCAACAAGGCGGCGCGCAATGTCTTCGTCGCCGAACAGAACCTGTCGCAGATCACCCAGCGGCCGGTCGACGACGCGCTCGAATTCTTCTCCAAGCTCAGCCTGGTGGGCTGGCGCGGCGAGATCGCCGTGAAAATCGTCAAGGAGATCCGCGAACGCCTGCGTTTCCTGGTCGATGTCGGCCTCGACTACCTGACGCTGGAGCGCAAGGCCGACACGCTGTCCGGTGGCGAAGCGCAGCGCATCCGCCTCGCCTCGCAGATCGGCGCCGGGCTCGTCGGCGTGATGTACGTGCTGGACGAGCCGTCGATCGGCCTGCACCAGCGCGACAACGAACGCCTGCTCGGCACGCTGACGCGCCTGCGCGACATGGGCAATACCGTCATCGTCGTCGAACACGACGAGGACGCGATCCGCCTGGCCGACCACGTGCTCGATATCGGCCCCGGTGCCGGCGTGCACGGCGGCGAGATCGTCGCGCAGGGAACGCTCGACGACATCCTGAAATCGCCGCGCTCGCTGACCGGCGCTTTCCTGTCGGGCCGCCGCAAGATCGAAGTACCGGCGAAGCGCCACGCCGCTAATCCCAAGATGATGCTTCACCTGCAGGGCGCCACCGGCAACAATCTGAAGGACGTCGATCTGTCGATCCCGGCCGGGCTGTTCACCTGCATCACCGGCGTATCGGGTTCGGGCAAGTCCACCCTGATCAACGACACCCTCTTCCATATCGCCGCCAACGAACTCAATGGCGCCTCGCATACGGTCGCGTCGTATCGCGAAGTCGACGGCGTCGACCTGTTCGACAAGGTCGTCGACATCGACCAGTCGCCGATCGGTCGTACGCCGCGTTCGAATCCGGCGACATACACCGGCCTGTTCACGCCGCTGCGCGAACTGTTCGCCCAGGTGCCGGAAGCGCGCGCGCGCGGCTACTCCCCCGGCCGTTTCAGCTTCAATGTGCGCGGTGGCCGCTGCGAGGCCTGCCAGGGCGACGGCCTGATCAAGGTCGAGATGCACTTCCTGCCCGATGTCTACGTTCCCTGCGACGTCTGCCACGGCAAACGCTACAACCGCGAAACGCTGGAGATCCTCTACAAGGGGCACAGCATCCACGACGTGCTCGAGATGACGGTCGAGGATGCGCTGAAACTGTTCGAACCCGTGCCGACCCTGGCGCGCAAGCTCGAAACCCTGGTCGATGTCGGCCTCAGTTACATCAAGCTCGGCCAGAGTGCGACGACGCTGTCGGGTGGCGAAGCGCAACGCGTGAAACTGTCGAAGGAGCTGAGCCGGCGCGACACCGGCCGCACGCTGTATATCCTCGACGAACCGACCACCGGCCTGCATTTCGCCGACATCGAGCACTTGCTGACCGTGCTGCACAAACTGCGCGACGACGGCAACACCATCGTCGTTATCGAGCACAATCTCGACGTCATCAAGACCGCGGACTGGGTGATCGACCTCGGTCCCGAAGGCGGCCATCGCGGCGGCCAGATCGTCGCCGAAGGCACGCCGGAACAGCTGGCACGCAACGAAGCCTCGCATACCGGCCGTTTCCTGGCACGCCTGCTCGAACAGGAAAAGCCCTCACGGAAGAAGTCGGCAGCATGAAACTCCTGTTCGACCTGCCGATCGAAGTCCGCTGGCGCGATCTCGACGCCTTCAACCACGTCAACAACCAGAACTTCCTCGGTTACGTCGAGGAGGCGCGCGTGCGCTGGTTCAAGTCACTGAGCAGCGATTGGGCGAACGAAACCTCGGCGCCGATCCTCGCGGCGATCGCGATGAACTACCGGCAGCCGATCGGTTGGCCGGAGAGCCTGCGCGTGCAGCTGTTGGCCGAACGACTCGGCACGAAGTCGGTAACGCTGGCGCATCGCATCTTCGCCGCCGACGCGCCCGACACCCTGTACGCCGACGGCAACACGGTGCTGGTTTGGGTCGATCGCGCCGGCCAGAGCGTCGCCTTGCCGCAAGCCGTGCGCGCCGCCTGCACGGCAACCTGAGCTTCCCCGCCCTCGTTCCCGCTTAGGCGTATGCTCTGCCCAGCAGGCAGGGGAAGCGGCCGGCCGGCCCTTCGATCCGCCTCGAACCAGGGGAAGGATCATGCGGATCGTCACCGGACTCGTCGCGTTTTCCCTGCTCGCCCCCGGCGCGAGCGCCTACGGCCAGGACAGGCAAGGCTCGCCTGAACTCCAGCCGGTGATCCGGGAGCTCGCCATCGACAACCGCGGTTCCGACGACGCCATCGTGGTGTTGTCGCGACCCTCCGCGAACACGCCTTTCATGCGCGCTAGCAAGTTGCCGCCCGGCGGCGGCGACAACATGCGCTTGCCGGATCTGTCGGCGCTGTTCGCGACCGTCATCCGGCGCAGCGACGTGAAGCGCGCCGAGCTCGCTGAAAAAGGCGGCGAGCCCAAGGACGACGGGAAGAACAATCGCCGCGCGCTGCTTGGCCTGGGCCTGGCTTTGGCGAAAACCGGGGGAAGCAGGAAGAAGGATGGCGACAACCGGGACCACGAGGACCACGAAGAACACGAAGAACATGAAGAACACCAGGAGTCCTCCGGTCATGAGGACAACTACGGCCGGCCGAAGGACGAACCCCGCGACGAAAATCCCTCGGGCTACCAGTTGCTCCTCGGTACCGCCAAGGATCGGAACGACGAGAGGCGCGGTGAGGACACGTCGCCTCCCGATACGCGTACCGAGATCAGGGCCACCGACGGCGATGGCACCATCGTCGTGAACGGCGTCGCGATCACGGTGACTACCGGCACGGCGCCGCAGGAATCGGACGAGGCCTTCGATGAATACGGTCGGCCGCGCAACGGCGACGCCCGCGACGAGAATCCGGGGACGTACCACGTCGTCACCGGCAATTATCTCGGCACGCAGACCGCCGAAAACAAAGCGGATCCGCCACCGGCCAAGCCCGGACAGGCGATGTCGGTGGCGCCGACGCCGGTGAATTCGAGCGTGTCCAACAAGGCGCCCGAGCCCTGCTTCTGCGGTCCCGACGTCACCGCCGCCTACATCGTCGCGCTCAAACGCGCGCACGATCGCATCAAGGCCCTGCCGGATTCCGAAACCGGCCCCTGGGATGGCGCGTGGTTCCTGTCGCGCAACGCCGGCTCGATGGACGAAATCGCGCGCGGCGTGCCGCTCCCCGGCAAATCGAACGAGGAAGGCGATGCGGGCGCCAACATGCTTTGCCCTTCCGGACCCTGCGGCGACTTGCCCGGCGCCGGCTCTGGCACGTTGAGCATCTGCGGCGTCTGCCTGCCCAAGCACGTCGGCAACGACATCATGTACGGCTTCGTCGGTTACCTGCTGGGCGTGCCGACCGATATCCAGAACGCCGGCGGACACTGGGCGCAACTCAACACGGCGTATTCGAGCTGGGATCCGCCGCAGTCGCGTGCGGCCTACGCGATCGGCCGCAACATCGCCCATCTCGAAAGCCCGCTGGTCTGGGGCGGCGTGTTCAACGAGGAAAACGTCTGCAAGCTGTTCAACGGCGCCGCGCACTACACCGGCAACGAAATCACCACGCCGGTCAAGCGCAACAGCGCGGTCGGGTTCATCCAGGAAACCTATCCAGCCCTGGCGAACTGCCCACATTGCCCCACGGACGCGACGCAGCCGGGAACCTTGCTGCGCGACTGGACGACATCGACCTGGACGCTGGATGACGGGACGCGGGTCTATCCGCCCGGCTTCGACCCGAATGCGCCGGTCGACGAATCCGGCGAAGGCCAGTAGAGGCGCGAGGTCAGCGCGCCGGCGCTTCGCGCCTGACCTCGTACTCGGCGAACAGCTTGCGCCCGTCGCCGAGGATCAATCGGATACGCACGCGACTGCCGGCCGGTAGCGCGCGCAACGGCCGCATCAGCATCAGATGGCGCCCGCCGGGCTCGAAAATCAGTTTCGACTTCGCCGGCATGACCAACTCGCTCGTATGCCGCATCTTGCTGACGCCGTTTTCCACGATCGTCTCGTGGATCATCGCGTCGCCGAAGTCCATGCTCTCGACGCCGGCGATCGCAACGGGCTTGGCGCAGTCGTTCCGCAGCGTCAGGTAACCCGCCATCATCGCCGTGCCCGGCGGCGCGGCGCGTACCCAGGCACGCTCGATCTTCGGCGCGCAGGCCTCCGGCGATGCAACGGCAGCTGAAGCGGCGAGGAGCAGGAGCAACCCCGTCAATCCGTGTTTTGCGTTCATGGGCCTATGATAACCCGCGCCCCTCAACGGAGCTCCGCATGACCCGCAACCTGATCGCTTCTTCCATCGCCACCATCCTCGCTGCCGCCATGACCACGCCTACTTCCGCCGCCGACCGCCAACTCACCATCTACAGCGGCGACTTCGACTCGGTCTCGCAGTCCGAAGCGCAGTCCGGTGGCCCCGGCTTCGCCTTGGTCGAGAGCCGCATCGCCTTCAACCTCAAGAGTGGCGACAACCAGGTCAGTCTCGGCGGCCTGCCGCAAGCGCTCGATGCCAGCTCGGTGATGCTCAAGCCATCCAGCGCCGGCACGCGCGTGCGTGGCCAGCGATTCGATTTCGCCGTCGCCGGACAGGACGAATTGCTGCGTCGTGCCCTCGGCCAGACGGTCAGCGTCGAACAGGCCGTCGGCGATGCGCGCCAGACCTTTACCGGCATGCTGATCTCGGCCGGCAACGGCCTGACGCTGCGCCTGGCCGATGGACGCATCAAGGTGCTTTCCGGTTATTCGAGCTTCGAACTGCCGCGCCTGCCCGATGGCGTTGTCAACGAGCCGACGATGAACTGGTCGATCGCCAGCGATCGTGCCGGCATGCAGGATTTCGGCCTGAATTATTCGACCGCCGGCCTGGCCTGGCGCGCCGAATACAACGTCAATGCCAACGGCATCGGCAAGGACTGCAAGATGTCGCTGGAAGGCGCGGCGATGGTGGTGAACCGCTCCGGCGCCGACTTCAACGACGTGATGCTGACTCTCGTCGCCGGCGAACCGCGCCGTGCGCCGGAGTCTTCGCCGAAGGCGATGATGTACGCGCGCGCTGCGGCCGCGCCGATGGCGGCCGATTCGGCCGTGGCCCCGCAGGCCTCGGGCGAGTATCAGGCCTACAAGTTGCCGAATGCCGGTTCGCTGCCGCAGGGCAGCGTGCAGCGCCTGCCGCTGGTGAATCCGGCCAGCGGCATCGCCTGCGAACGGCGCTACGAAACCAGTTCGCAGATGGGCGACTGGCGCCCGCCCTACCCGATCGTCGACGAGAACTACGGCGCTGGCGAAGGACAGGAACAACCCGTGCTGGCGACGCTGCGCTTCAAGAACAGCAAGGCCGTCGGTCTGGGCATTCCGCTGCCGGCCGGCCGCGTGCGCATGTTCGACGGCAACGACTTCCTCGGCGAGGCCCAGATCGGGCATACCGCGGCGAACCAGGATGTCGCGCTGCAGATCGGCGACGTCTTCGATCTGAAGGCGCAACGCACGCGCGAGAATTTCCAGCTCGATCGCAACGGCCGCACGATGACCGAAACGGTGAAGCTGGTGCTGCGCAACTCCAAGCCCGGCGCGGCGACGGTGCGCGTGAACGAGCAGCTGCCGCGCTGGACCGACTGGGAGATCGTTTCCAGCTCGCTGCCGCACGAGAAACGCAGCGCCCAGCGCATCAGCTTCGACGTGGCGGTGCCGGCCGACGGCGAAGTCGAATTGCGCTACACGGTGCGCTATCGTTGGGCTCCCGACGTGAAGCTACCCTGAGGCGACCGCAATGATCGAAGTGATCCGCCATGGCTACATCCACGAGTTGCGGATGGCGCGACCGCCGGTCAATGCGCTCAACGACGACCTGTTGGGCGCACTGATCGAAGCGATAGAAGCGGCGCCGGCGCATGGCGCGCGCGGCCTGATCCTGTCCGGTGGCGAGAAGGTGTTCTCCGGCGGCATGGACGTGCCCTACCTGCTGACGCTCGATCGCGCCGGCCTGAAGGCCTGCTGGTCGCGTTTCTTCGGCGCGGGACGTGCGCTGGCACGATCGCCGATCCCGGTCGTCGCCGCCATCGCCGGGCACAACCCGGCCGGCGGCTGCGTGCTGGCGCTTTGCTGCGACTATCGCATCATGGCGCGCGGGCCGTTCCGCATCGGCCTCAACGAAACGCAGGTCGGGCTCGCGGTGCCGGATGCGATCCAGTTCCTGCTGCGTCGCGTCGTCGGGCCGCATCGCGCCGAGCGCCTGGTGGTCGCCGGCGCGATGGTGGAGTCGGAGCAGGCCTTGCAGTACGGCATGGTCGACGAGCTCACCGACGCGGGTGAAGTCGTCACGCGCGCCGTTCGTTGGCTGGAAGAGCTGTTGGCGCTCCCGTCCGGTCCGATGCTCGCGACGCGCGCGCTGGCGCGGGCCGATGTCATCGCCGCGCTGGAGGGTTTCGCCGAGCCCGAACTCGAATGGTTCATCTCCGGCTGGGATTCCCCCGATACGCAGGCCGCACTGAAAATCCTGATGGCGAGGCTGAAGAAATGAAAACGACGTTGCGCGCTTTCCTGGCGATGCTGCTGCTCGCCCTGCTTACCGCCTGCTCCAAACCCGTGCCGGAGGCGCAGAAGGACTATGTCGGCCTGTGGGAAGCGAACGAGATGCGCCTGCTGATCACCGCCGACGGCACGCTCGACTACAAGCGCGTGCAAGGCGGCGGCAGCACGTCGATCAATGCGCCGATCCAGGAGTTCACCGCATCCGGTTTCAGCGCCGGCCTCGGCCCACTGAAGACCGAATTCAAGGTAGGCCAGGCGCCGCACCAGGTCGAAGGCGTGTGGAAAATGACGGTCGATGGCGTCGAACTGACGCGCAACGATTCCGGCGGTTTCGCCGGCAACACCGAGAAGCAGTAGGCGCGACTATTTCGCGACCGGATGCGCGGAGTCGGCGATCCAGCCGCTCCACGACGGCGGAAAGATGCGGGCGCCGCGCAGGCCGGCGTGTTCCATGGCCAGCAGGTTGTGGCAGGCCGTTACTCCGGAACCGCAGTACAGCACCACTTCCTGCGGCGCACGATCGCCGAGCAGCGCATTGAACTCCTCGCGCAACTCGATCGCGGGCTTGAAGCCGCCGTCGCGAAGATTGAGTGCGTAGTGCCGATTGACCGCGCCCGGGATATGCCCGGCAGCCTTGTCCAGCGGCTCGACCTCGCCGCGATAGCGCTCGGCCGCGCGCGCATCGATCAGCAGAAAGGCGCCGTCGGCAACGGCGCGACCGATCTCGTCCACGCTGGCCGCCTCGCGATCGCGATAGCGCGCCTGGTAGTGCCCGGGAACGATCTCGGGCGCTTTGCTTTCGACCGGCAGACCCAGCGCGGTCCAGCGCGCGAAACCGCCGTCCAGCACCGCAACGGCCTCATGGCCGATGCGTTTCATCAGCCACCAGAACCGCGCCGCGGCCATCGCGCCATCGCCGGCGTCGTAGGCCACCACTTGCGATTGCGGCGTGATGCCGAGGCGCTCGAGCAGGGCGCAGAAGTCGCCGTCGTCGGGCACCGGATGACGCCCTGCCGTGGGCGGCTTGCGATGGTCGCTCAGGTCTCGATCGAGATGCGCATAACCCGCGCCCGGGAGATGCGATTCGCGCCAGGCGATTTCGCCGGCCTCGGGATCGGCGCCCGCCAGCACGAAGCGGCAATCCACGATCGCGAGATTCGACTGGCCGAGTGCGGAGGCGAGTTCCAGCGCGGATACCAGGGTCGTCCAGCTCATGCTCTTGCCTCCAGCCGCTGTCGGAAGTTCACCAACATCGCCGCCGTCGCACCCCAGATGCTGTAGTCGGCGTAGCGGAATTCGACCAGGGCGCGTCGTCCGCCACGATATTCGACTTCCAGCTCTTTCGCATTGGCCGCGTCCATCAGGAAGTCGAAAGGCACCTCGAAGGCTTCGGCGACTTCAGAAGGATCGATCCGTGCGACGAAACCGGCGTCGATGCGCGCAACCACCGGAAACACATGGAACCCGGTGATGGTCACGAACGGATCGAGATAGCCCAGTGCCTGCACGGATTCCGCCTGCAGCCCGACTTCCTCCCGCGCTTCGCGCAACGCGGCAGCGACGGGATCGGCGTCGCTGTCCTCGATCCGTCCGCCGGGAAAACTGACCTGGCCGGCGTGATGGCGCAGGGAATCGGTGCGGCGCGTAAGCAGGATCTGCCAGGTGTCCGTGCGTTCAACGATTCCCACCAGCACGGCAGCCGGACGCAGCGAACGTCCCTGGTCGGGAAGCAGATCGATCAGTTCGGCGAGATTCCAGCCCGGTGCGGGCGGCGGCGAATCGAGAGGGTGCAGTGCACCGGCGATGCGGGCGAATTCCTTGCCTGCTGCGCTCACGCGCGCTGCGCCTCGCGCAACGGCAATACGTCTTCCATCAGGTGCAGTCGCTCGTCGTCGTTCATTTGCGACCAGCGGGCGATTTCCGCCGAGCTGCGATGGCAGCCCTCGCACAAGCCGTTGCCGTCCAGCGAGCAGATGCCCACGCAGGGGCTGAGAACGGCGCGGAAAGAATGATTCATCGGAGCGGCAAAAAAAATCGCGCCGGCTTGCGCCGGCGCGATCGGATCGATTACTTGACGCTGATGAGCTTGACGTCGAACACGACCGCCTGGCCCGGGCCGCCCGGTGCGCGCGGATCGTTGCCATAAGCCTTTTCCGGCGGCAGGGTGATTTCCCAGCGCGCGCCGTTCTGCATCTGCATCAGGGCTTCCTTGAGACCAGCCGGCAGGATCGGCGGGAACTCGCTCATCTTGAAGCCGGCCGGCTTGCCGTCGGGGCTGTTGTAGGTGTTCATGAACATTTCGCCCGAGATCAGCGTGCCGCGCAGCTGGACCTCGACCTGGCTCGCAGCGGTCGGCTTGGCGCCGGTACCGGCGTCGATCACGCGGTACTGGATGTTGCCGCCCAGCGTGGTCACGCCCGGCTTGGAGCGATTGGAAGCCAGGTAAACATCGGACTTCTGCTTGTTCTCGCGCAGAGCCTTGTCGTAAGCCGCCTTCTGCTGGCCGACGATCTTGTCCTGGAACTGGCGCAGGGCCGCTTCCATCTTGTCCTTCGACACGGTGGCCGGGCGCTTGGCGTAAGCGTCCTGCAGCGCGCGGACGACGGTGTTGACATCGATGTCGGTACCGGTGGCCGACAGGCCATCGCCGAAGTCGTAACCGAGCGCGTAGCTCAGCGTGGCCTTGTCGGCGACCGGAGCAGCGGCCGGCGCCGCAGCAGGCGCGGTCTGGGCCAGGGCCGAGGCCGAGCTCAGGGTAAGGGCGGCCAGGGCAACGGCCAGGGAACGCAACTTCATCAGCGAAACCTCCAGTGGAAGACGGGGCGGCATCGCGCCCCGAGTGGACGCGATAGGATAACGGCCCGCAGGCTTAACCGCCACTAAGCCGACGTCCCGGATCCGACCCCCAACCCCCTCCAAAGTTCCCGAACATGAGCTATCGCAACCTGTTGATCGAAGACCAGGGCGCCGTCCGGCGCATCACCATCAACCGCCCGGACAAGCTGAATGCCCTCAACCACGAGACGATCGGCGAACTCCACGACGCCTTCGCACGAGCCGAAGCCGCCCCCGGCGTGCGGGCCATCGTGCTGACGGGTGCGGGACCCAAGGCCTTCGTGGCCGGGGCCGACATCGCCGAGATGAATGGCCTGAGCCCGGTCCAGGCGCGCGATTTCTCCCGTCACGGCCAGCGTCTGATGAGCCGGATCGAGGAACTGGGCAAGCCGGTCGTGGCCATGGTGAACGGCTTCGCGCTCGGCGGTGGCATGGAACTGGCAATGGCCTGCCATCTGCGCATCGCGTCCGATGCGGCGAAGCTGGGCCAGCCGGAAGTCAACCTGGGGCTCATTCCCGGCTTCGGCGGCACGCAACGCTTGCTTCGCCTGGCCGGGCGCGGCCCCGCCCTGGAGCTGTGCCTGCTCGGCCAGCCGATCGACGCCGGCCGCGCACTGGCGATGAATCTCGTGACCCGTGTCGTACCGGCGGCCGAGCTCGAAACCGAAACCATGAAGATCGCCATGCAGCTCGCGGCGGCCGCGCCGCAGGCGATGACGGCGATGATCGGCGCGATCGTGCTCGCAGGCGAAGCACCGTTGTCGACCGCACTCGACTACGAGAGCCAGGCGTTCGCGGTCACTTTTTCCACCGACGACATGAAGGAAGGCACCGGCGCATTCCTGGAACGGCGCAAGCCGGAATTCATCGGTCGCTGAACGGCTTGGACGCCGGCGCACCGCTGCGATTGCATCGGTTCCATGGCGGATCGGCGCTGGCCGGGCACAAGGCCGAATCGGTTCCGGCGTCGATCCGCGCCTGCCCTTCGCCGCCTGTGCTGAGCCTGCGTTTGCGAGCGCCGTATGGCGGCAGCCTGACCGCCTGCGTCCTTGTCGGCCAACGGGTACGGGCGGGCGAAAGAATCGCCGATGCGACAGGCCGGGCAGCGGCATTGCATGCACCGGCCTCGGGCGAAGTGATCGCGGTTACCGACGACCTGATCCGCATCCGCGTCGTCGCCGATGGCGAAAACGATGCGGCATTGCGCTTGCCGTCGATGGATGTCGCCACGGCCGATGCCGAATCGCTGCGCGCGCGCATCGCCGAGGCCGGCATCGTCGGGCTCGGCGGCGCCGGTTTTCCCGCCGCGGAAAAGCTCGCGAGCGCGGCATCGGCCCCGCTGCTGATCGTCAACGGCGCCGAATGCGAACCCTGGATCGCCTGCGACGACGCCCTGCTGCGCGAACAGGCGGCGGATGTCGTGCGCGGCACCGCCTTGCTTGCGCAGGCGCTCGGAGCGGGTCGCGCACTGATCGCGGTCGAAGACCAGATGGTCGAAGCCTGGACGGCGGTTCGCGATGCGCTTGCGACCGGCGCGTTCCCGTCGATCGCAATGGTCCCCGTGCCTACCGTGTATCCGACCGGAGGCGAACGCCAGCTGATCGAAGTCTTGACCGGCAGGCAGGTGCCGAGCGGCGGATGGCCCAGCGACATCGGCGTGACGGTGCACAACGTCGGCACCGCTTTCGCGGCTTGGCGCGCGGTCGCGCATGGCGAAGTGCTGACGCATCGCATCGTCACCGTCACCGGCCCGGGCGTCGCGAAACCCGGCAACTACCGCGTGCCGGTCGGCACGCCGGTGGAACACCTGATCGCACAGGCCGGCGGTTACACGCCGGCGGCCGCCCGTCTGTTGCTCGGCGGCCCGCTGATGGGCGAAGCGCAGGCGGACGACAGCGTACCGATCGAAAAGCAGCATGGCTGCGTGCTGGTGCTCGGTGCAGCGGACCTGCGCGACGAAACGCAACAGCTGCCCTGCATCCGCTGCGGCGACTGCGCGCGCGACTGCCCCGCGCAGCTTCAACCGCAAGAGCTGTTCCGGCATTGGCGGGCGAACAACCTGGACCGCGCCGGGAACGATGGCTTGTTCGACTGCATTGAATGCGGCTGCTGTGACCTTGTCTGCCCCAGCCATATCCCGCTGACGCAGCGCTTCCGCGAAGCCAAGCAGGAGATATCGGCGCAGCGCGCCCGCACGCAACGCGCCGACGATTCGCGGCGGCGATTCGAAGCGCGCAACGCCCGCCTGGCACGCGATGCCGCCGAGCGCGCGCAGCGCGATGCCGATCGCAGCAAGCGCGGCGCGTCGGCGGACGCCGTCGCGGCCGCCATCGAGCGCGCGAAAGCCAAGCGCCAGGCGCCGAAGGACGATCGGCCATGAAGACCTTCGCGGTCGGCGCCGCGCCGCATGTCCCGGCGCCCAACAGCGTGCGGCGCACGATGGGCCTGGTGTTGCTGGCGCTGCTGCCCGGCGCCCTTGGCCATCTGTGGTTCTTCGGACCGGGCATCCTGATCCAGATCGCACTGGCCATCGCGTTCGCGCTGGCGATCGAAGCCGGCATGCTGAAGCTGCGCGACCGGCCCCTGCGGCCCTTCCTCGGCGATCTCAGCGCGCCGGTGACGGCGGTGCTCTTCGCGTTGTGCCTGCCGCCGCTGGCACCGTGGTGGATCGCCGCGCTCGGCATGTTGGCGGCGATCGGCCTGGCCAAACATCTGTACGGCGGACTCGGTTCCAACGTGTTCAATCCCGCGATGGTCGGTTTCGCCGTCGTCCTAGTGTGCTTCCCGCGCGAACTCGGCCATTGGCTGCCGCCGAGCGGACTGACGACGAATCCCGACGTTCCCGGCTTCGTCGATTCGCTGCGTGCGATCTTCACCGGTCGACTACCGGCGCCCTGGGGTTGGGACGCGCTGGCGCAGGCGACGCCGCTCGACACCGTGCGCGAACTGAGCCAACGCGGCGAGACGATCGGCGAGATCCGGCACGACCCCGTGTTCGGCGATTTCGGCGGTCGCGGTTGGGAATGGATCGCCAATCTCTACGCCATCGGCGGTCTGTTCCTCTTGTGGAAGCGCGTCATCAGCTGGCATACGCCGGTCGCCGTGCTCGGTACCGTCGTTGCGCTCAGCCTGCCGGTATGGGCCTACGATCCGGACATCCATCCGTTTCCGCTGCAGCACGTGTTCTCCGGCGCGTTGATGCTGGGCGCCTTTTTCATTGCCGCCGATCCGGTCACCGGCTGCAGTTCGCCGCGCGGCCGACTGATTTTCGGCGCCGGCGTCGCCGTGCTGACGCTGGTGATCCGGCGTTGGGGCGCCTATCCCGATGGCCTGGCTTTCGCGGTGCTGTTGATGAACTGCGCGGCGCCTTGGATCGACCTGCACACGCGTCCGCGCGTCTACGGCGAAAAGGCGTCGCCATGACGGCGATGCCCGCTCCGGCCTTGCGCGCCATCGCTGGTCTTGCGGGAGTGGCCGTGCTGGCGACGGGCTTGCTGGCCGGCATGCATGCATTGACGCGCGAACGGATCGATGCGGCGAAAAGAACGGCGCAGAAGCAGGCATTGGCCATCGTCCTGCCGTCCGCGCTGTACGACAACGCCCCGCTGTTGGATGAGGTCCGGATCACGGCGCCCGCCTGGCTCGGTACCGAAGAGGACGTGAGCGTGCATCGCGCCAGGCGCGGCGGCAGCCCGACAGCATTGGTGCTCGAAGCCGTCGCCCGGGAAGGATACGGCGGACCGATTTCCCTGCTCATCGGCGTGGACCGTACGGGCCGCATCACCGGCGTGCGAGTAACCGCGCACAAGGAAACGCCAGGCCTGGGCGATGCCATCGACATCCGCCGCAGCGGCTGGATCCGCGGCTTCGATGGCCGCGCGCTCGGCAATCCGCCCGACGCCGGCTGGGCGGTTAAACGCGACGGAGGCGACTTCGATCAGCTCGCCGGCGCCACGTCGACGCCGCGTACCGTCGTGAAAGCGGTGCATCGCGTCCTCGAATTCGTTCGCCGGCATGGCGACCGCATCTACGCCGCGCCTTCGGGAACGTCATTGCGTTTCGACGACGCGCCGGAATCGCCAACGCCGGCGACGGGAGCGCCACGATGAACACGACGCCCCGCCGCATCCTCGAATATGGCGTGTCCAGCGGCAATGTCGGCCTGGTGCAGCTCCTCGGCCTTTGCCCCTTGCTCGCCGTCAGCCACAACACGCTCAATGCGCTCGGGCTTGGCCTCGCCACGCTGTTGGCATTGGTCCTGACCAATCTTGCCGTCGCATCGATACGCCGTCTGACGCATCGCGACGTGCGCATTCCGATCTTCGCGACGGTGATCGCGGCCGTCGTCACCGCCATCGAATTGGCGATGCGCGCCTGGCTGCCGGAACTGCATGCGGTGATCGGCCTGTTCGTGCCGCTGATCGCCAGCAACTGCGCACTGCTGGGTCGGGCCGAGGCGTTTGCGTCGCGGCAGTCGCCGGCGCGCGCGGCGATCGATGGTTTCGCCGCCGGCCTCGGTTTCCTCTGGGTCTTGCTCGCCGTCGGAGCGATCCGCGAACTGATCGGCAGCGGCCGATTGTTCGCCGAGGCCGGTCGCCTGCTGCACGCACCCTGGCTGGAATGGCACCCCCTGCCCGGTTACGAAGGCCTGTTGCTGGCCACCTTGCCCATCGGCGCCTTTCTTGCGCTCGCGTGCCTGATCGCCATGCGGCAAGCCTGGCGGCAACGAAGGAGCGTGGATTCGTGAAACCGGAAGCGCGCCGCGAGCTGTTCGCCCGGCTGGCCGAACTCAACCCAAAACCGACGACCGAACTGGTCTATTCGACGCCGTTCGAGTTGTTGCTGGCGGTGATCCTTTCCGCGCAGGCCACCGACGTCGGCGTGAACAAGGCGACCAAAAAACTCTTTCCGGTCGCGAACACCCCCGAAGCCATCCTGGAGCTCGGCGAAGCCGGACTGAAGCGTTACATCAACAGCATCGGCCTGTTCAACGCCAAGGCGGCCAACATCATCGCGACCTGCCGTCAGCTCATCGAAGAACACGGCGGCGAGGTGCCGCGGTCGCGCGACGCGCTGGAGGCGCTTCCCGGCGTCGGTCGGAAAACGGCGAACGTCGTGCTCAATACCGCGTTCGGCGAAGCGACGATCGCGGTCGACACGCATATCTTCCGCGTCGCCAACCGCACGGGCCTCGCGCCCGGCAAGACGGTACGCGAGGTGGAAGACAAGTTGATGAAAGTCGTTCCCCCGGAGTACCGGTTAGACGCTCACCATTGGCTGATCCTGCACGGCCGCTACGTCTGCAAGGCGCGCAAGCCCGATTGCCCGCAATGCGTGATCCGCGACCTGTGCCGTTACAAGGACAAGACGTCGTCGCCGGATTGAAGCGAATTCACGCGCATCACCACGGGATGCACTTGAAGCGTTTCCACATGCGATCGTATTCGGCCTTGCTCGCCGCGGCCTTCACCGGATCCTTCGCGATCTGCGCCATGCCCGAGCCCGGATGGCAGGTACGGCGCACCAGCGGCCAGGGCGATTCGTGCCGGACGAGGCGAACGTTCCCGCCGCCGCTACGCAGGATGTCCGGCAACCCGACGCGCGTGCCGACGATTTCGTCCCAGGATATCGGCGCCGTCGCTTCCACCAGATGCACGCGGCGAAGTTTGCTCTGCCCCAGGCGTCCGAGCCATTCGGTATCCAGGTGCCAGCGGTATTCTTCGTCGAACAGGCCCACGCGGTTCAGCGTCGCGCGCGGCATGACCCAACCCGAAGGCGTCGCGTAATCGAAGATGCGCAGCACCGCGCCTTCGGGCGTTACCTCCAGCTGCGTCGACGAAACGAAGTCGCAATCCGCCAGCTGTTGCAATGCGGTCCCGAGGTGCTCCGGCGACCACAGGTCGTCGTCTTCGAGGAAGGCGATCGCTTCGCCCGTCGCCTTGGCCATCGCCGCGTTGAGCGCGGACGCCTGCGAGCGCCGGGGCGCTTCGACGATCAAGACCTCCGGACCGAGTCGTTCGCGCGCTCGTTCGCCCTGGCCCGCGTCGACGCCGACGATCAGTTCCAGTTCAAGGCCATCGCGCGCGGCGGACTGGCCGCGCACGTTCGCGAGGGCCCGCTCGACATACCATCGATCCTCGGAATCGGAGGGCAGCATCGGCGCCAGGCGGGAGGGAATGACGACCGAAAGGCGGGAAACGGTAACGCTCAAGACAGGAAGCTCCAGGCCGAGGCCCATGATGAAGCGCCGGATTGTGCCGGCTGGACGCTGAATCCGGCTGAATCCTTGATGTCCGTCATGCTTCCGACTTGTCGCCGTCATATGTCTCGCTTGTCACAATAACGAAACCTTCACGACCTAAGCTGCGCCGGTCTTTCCACTCGCCCTCGCAGGGAACCGTCATGAAACTGATGCAGAAACTGCTCGCCGCCGCCGTCCTCGCGGCGCTGTCCACCCCGGCCTTCGCCGAAATCTCGTTCGACGTCATCGGCGGTTCCGAAGTGACGTTCGAGGGCCTGCTGCAGGCCGACACCTACTGGTACAACAGCGACGTGGCCAACCTCAATGCCGCCACCGGCGACGGCGAGGAAGACTTCGACTTCCGTCGCGCCGAGCTGATCTTCAAGGGCAAGGGCCCGGGCCAGTGGAATTGGGTCGTGGGCTACGACGCCAAGGACAAGAAGTTCCTCGACGCCAATATCCAGTACAAGTTCACCGGCTTCACCTCGGTCACCGTCGGCCAGTTCAAGCAGCCCAACAGCCTGGAAGAACTGAGCAGCACGCGCCACAACGACTTCATTTCGAAAGCCATGAACACGAACATGCAGGGCATCGCCCGCCGCATGGGCGTGGGCGTGACCACCGGTGGCGACGACTGGACGGTCACCGGTTCCTGGTTCACCCGCGAAATGACCCGCAACCGCGCCGGCGGCGACGGCTTCGGCGTGCGCGGCGCCTGGGCGCCGATCCTGAACGAGGGCGGCTTCCTGCACCTCGGCCTGTCCTACGTCGATTTCGAAGCGGCCGATTACACGCAAGCGATCAACGCCAATCGCGACAACAAGGCGCGCCTGCGCGTGCGCCCGGACGCCGACATCACCGGCGTGCGCCTGGTCGATACCGGCACCTTCACCGACGCCGACCGCATCCGTACCTGGGGCGCGGAAGCTTCATGGGTGCATGGCCCGCTCAAGATCCAGGGCGAATACATGGGCACGCGCATCAGCCGCACGGCGCACGACAATTTCAGCGGCAATGGCTGGTATGTCTCGGGCGTGTGGAACGTGACGGGCGAAACCTGGACCTGGAAGAACGGCACCATCGCCACTCCGCTGCCGAACGATCCGTCCAAGGGCATGTGGCAGCTGGGCCTGCGCTACGACCGCGTCGACCTGAACGATGGCCTCGTCTACGGCGGCACCGAGCACAACTTGATCGTCGGCGCGAACTACTACTGGCATTCGAACTTCAAGTTCGCGCTGAACTACGTCAAGGTGAACAGCGAGCGCGGCCTGATCCCGATCAACGACGATCCGAGCATCATCGAGTTCCGCGCCCAGATCTACTGGTAAGCGCGGACACGAAGGACGCGGCTCCGGCCGCGCCCTTTTGCTTTCCAGGGATGAACGAACAGCGTGCATCCCCGAATCCAGCGGAGCGTTGTGCGCCGGACCGCGCGAAGCAGGTTCGGCTTCAGTCCGCTCATCGGCTACCACCGACCATCAACCACGAACCATCCCCCCTGCTTTCGTGGCGATTGTTACAACCGTCACACCCCTGTCACAAACCTCCGCGATCCTGTGCGCGCCGGGAAGACCGGCGACCGATCCCGGTGATCCCGCGGACCCTTCCAGGAGCCTCACGTGTTCAAGTCCATGAAATCCCGCTTCGCCATCCTCGCCCTCGCGGCGGCCCTGGCGAGCCCCTTCGCCAGCGCCCAGAACGTCACCGGCGCCGGCGCTTCCTTCGTCTACCCGGTCATGTCGAAGTGGTCGGCCGACTACAACAAGGCCACCGGCCGCAAGGTCAACTACCAGTCCATCGGTTCGGGCGGCGGCATCGCCCAGATCAAGGCCGGCACTGTCGATTTCGGTTCGTCCGACGCCCCGCTGAAGCCCGATGATCTCGCCGCCTCCGGCCTCGTGCAGTTCCCGTCGGTGATCGGCGGCGTCGTGCCGGTCGTCAACGTGCCGGGCTTCACCGCCGGCCAGATCCGTCTCAATGGCGCCGTGCTCGCCGACATCTTCCTCGGCCAGGTCAAGACCTGGAACGATCCGGCCATCGCCGCGCTGAACCCGGGCGCCAAGCTGCCGGCCCTGCCGATCCGCGTCGTGCACCGCGCCGATGCCTCCGGCACCACCTTCAACTTCGTCAACTTCCTTTCCAAGGTCAGCCCGGAATGGAAGAGCAAAGTCGGCGAAGGCACGGCTGTGAAATGGCCGACCGGCATCGGCAGCAAGGGCAACGAAGGCGTCGCCGCGTTCGTCAAGCAGCTCAAGGGCGGCATCGGCTACGTCGAACTGTCGTACGCGCTGCAGAACAAGATGGCCTACACCGCGATGCAGAACGCCGCCGGCAAGTTCGTACTGCCGAGCGACGAGAGCTTCGCCGCCGCCGCCGCCAACGCCGATTGGGCCAAGGCCAAGGATTTCTACCTGGTCATGACCAATGCGCCGGGCGAAGCCTCGTGGCCGATCACCGCGACCAATTTCATCCTGATGTATCGCCAGCCGAAGAACGCGGCGTCCGCCAAGGCCGCCAAGGAATTCTTCACCTGGGTGTACGCCAATGGCGACGACGCGGCCAAGAAGCTCGACTACGTGCCGCTGCCGCCGGCACTGGTCGCGCAGATCCAGGCCTACTGGACGCAGAACATGAAGTACTGATCCGGAAGGATCCCGCCCGCGACGCAGCCTTCGGACGAAGGCTGCGTTCGCATCGGGGATCCGGGAATTGCGCACCACGCCTCGCGCGCAATTCCGGGCTTCCCGTCCGAAAGAAAAACAACGATGACTGCACAGCCTTCCCTTGCCCTGTCGACGCTGGACCAGCGCGCGCGCACCGACGGCCGTCTCGACGGCATGTTCCGGTTCCTCGTCGCCTGCGCCGGCGTGACCGTTCTGGTCGCGCTGCTCGGCGCCGCCGCCGCGATGTTGTGGGGTGGTCGCGAAGCCTTCAGCGAATTCGGCTGGGCCTTCTTCACTTCGAGCGAATGGGACGTCGGTGCGCGCAAGTTCGGCGCCCTGGTGCCGGTGTTCGGCACGGTGATCACTTCCTTGATCGCGATGATCATCGCGGTACCGGTGAGCTTCGGCATCGCCCTGTTCCTGACCGAAGTCGCGCCGGCCTGGCTGCGTACGCCGCTGGCCTCGGCGCTGGAACTGTTGGCCGGCATCCCGTCGATCATCTACGGCATGTGGGGCTTGTTCGTGCTCGTGCCCTACCTCAGCGAGCACGTCTATCCCTGGATGGAAGCGAACCTGGCCACCGTGCCGGTGGTCGGAAAAATCTTCGAAGGCCCGCCGCTGGGCATCGGCATGCTCACCGCCGGCATCGTGCTGGCGATCATGGTGATTCCCTTCATCAGCTCGGTGATGCGCGAAGTCTTCCTGACCGTGCCGACGCGCCTGAAGGAATCGGCCTATGCGCTCGGTTCGACGACCTGGGAAGTGGTCTGGGACGTCGTGCTGCCCTATACGCGTTCGGCCGTCATCGGCGGCGTCTTCCTCGGCCTCGGCCGCGCGCTCGGCGAAACGATGGCGGTCACCTTCGTCATCGGCAACGCCTACGAGATCAGCGCCGGCCTGCTCAATCCGGGTACGTCGATCGCGTCCACGATCGCGAACGAGTTCGGCGAATCGGTCGACCCCCTGCACAAGTCCTCGCTGCTCGCGCTCGGCCTCGTTCTCTTCGTGCTGACCTTCGTCGTACTGGCCTTCGCCAAATGGATGCTGATGCGCCTGCAGAAGCGGGAGGGCAACTGATGGCCACCTCCTTCGCCGACCGCTTGTACTTCCGTCGCCGCCTGATCAATGGGCTGAGCCTGGTGCTGTCCGGTGCCGCCGCGCTGTTCGGCCTGTTCTGGCTGATCTGGATCCTCTGGACCACGCTGAGTCGCGGCCTGAAGTACCTGACGCCCGCGCTGTTCACGCAGATGACGCCGGCCGCCGGCGAAGACGGCGGCATGCTCAACGCGTTCGCCGGCAGCCTGATCATCGGCACGCTGGCCATCGGCATCGGCACGCCGATCGGCATCGCCGCCGGCACGTATCTCGCCGAATACGCTAACAACCGGCGCATCGGCGCAGCCATCCGCTTCGTCAACGACATCCTGATGTCGGCGCCGTCGATCGTGCTCGGCATGTTCGTCTACACCGTCGTCGTCGTTCAGATGGGCCATGCGTCGGCCTTCGCGGGCGCGATCGCTCTCGCCTTCATCGCCCTGCCGGTGATCGTGCGCACGACCGACGAGATGCTGCGCCTGGTGCCGACGCAGATGCGCGAGGCGGCGCTGTCGCTCGGCATCCCGCAGTGGAAGGTCACCACCCAGGTGCTCTATCGCGCCGCCCTGCCCGGCATCATCACCGGCGTGCTGCTGGCTTTCGCCCGAATCAGCGGCGAGACCGCACCGCTGCTGTTCACCTCGCTGAGCAACCAGTACTGGAGCACGGACCTGATGCAGCCGATGGCCAGCGTGCCGACGGTGATGCTCAGCTTCGCGATGAGTCCGTTCGAGAACTGGAACGGCCTGGCCTGGGCTGCCGCCTTCTGCATGACGCTATTCGTCCTGACGCTGGGCCTGATCGCCCGCGTCGTCCTCCTGCGCAACAAGATGAGCAATGACTGACGTGCAAATCTCCCTCGCCACCTCGCTGCCGTCCGGCGCGTCCAGCACGCTCGCCGCCTCCCCGGTGAAGTTGTCCGCACGCGGACTGTCGTTCTACTACGACCAGTTCAAGGCCCTGCGCGACATCGACCTGGATGTCCCGGAAAAGCGCGTCACCGCGCTGATCGGCCCTTCCGGCTGCGGCAAGTCGACCCTGCTGCGCATCTTCAACCGCATCTATTCGATCTATCCCAAGCTGCGCGCCGAAGGCCAGGTCCTGCTCGACGGCGAGAACGTGCTCGATCCGAAGTACCAACTCAACAAACTACGCTCGAAGATCGGCATGGTGTTCCAGAAGCCGGTGCCCTTCCCGATGTCGATCTACGACAACATCGCCTACGGCATCGGCCACTACGAGAAGCTCTCGCGTGCGGACATGGACGCCCGCGTCGAAGCCGCCCTGCGCCAGGGCGCGCTCTGGGACGAGGTCAAGGACAAGCTCAAGCAGAGCGCGCTCGGCCTGTCCGGCGGCCAGCAGCAGCGCCTGTGCATTGCCCGCGCGATCGCATTGCGCCCGCAGGTGATCCTGTTCGACGAACCGACCTCGGCGCTCGATCCGATCGCCACCGGCAAGATCGAGCAGCTCATCTCGGAGCTGAAGCAGCAGTACACGATCCTGATCGTGACCCACAACATGCAGCAGGCCGCGCGCGTGTCCGACTACACCGCCTTCATGTACCTGGGCGAACTGGTCGAACACGGCGTGACCGAAACCATCTTCACGAAACCGACCAAGCAGCAGACCGAAGACTATATTACGGGGCGCTTCGGCTGAAACGCCGAGGCTGCTGACCGACACCGGAACCCTTCAGAGAAAGACCATGGCGACGACCCACGACCACATCGTCAAGAGCTTCGACAACGAGCTGCAGCGCCTATACGGCGAAATCACCCGCATGGGCGACATCGCCGTGGCCCAGCTCGACGCCGCCGTCGACGTGCTGATGCGCCGCGACAGCAAGGCCGCCGAGCGCGTGGTCGCCAACGACGATGCCATCGATACGCTCGAGCACGAAGTCAGCAACGACGTCCTGCGCCTGCTCGCGCTGCGCCAGCCGATGGCCCGCGACCTGCGCGAAGTCTATGCCGCGCTGCGCATTTCGGCCGATATAGAACGCATCGGCGATTACGCCGCGAACGTCGCCAAGCGTTCGATGGTGCTGAACCAGGTCGCGCCGGTCGGACCGGTGCGCAGCCTGCCGGCCCTGGCCAAGCTCGCCAACGAACTCGTACGCGACGCCGTGCAGGCCTATCGCGACCGCGATGCCGATCGCGCCCTGCTCGTGCGCAACCGCGACGTCGAGGTCGATGCGCAGTACACCTCGCTGTTCCGCGAGCTGCTGACCTACATGGCCGAAGATCCCAAGCAGATCACCGCCTGCACGCACCTGCTGTTCATGGCCAAGAACATCGAACGCATCGGCGACCATGCCACCAATATCGCCGAGAACACCTGGTTCCTCGTGCATGGCGCACCGCTGACCGAATCGCGCGCCAAGGGCGATCTGACCAGCCAGTAATCGTGTTTGCGGCGCCGGGCGAGAATCGCCCGGTCTCGTCGCATCCGGCCATTGCTCCGCCCTGCGACCGCTCACATACTCGGCGCATTCCGGAAGGAGGCGCCGATGAACGCAGGCAACGAATCCTTTGCCGAGGGCGGCTGCACCTGCCGCACTGTCCGCTATCGCATCCAGGGCACGCCGATGATCGTGCACGCCTGCCACTGCAGCTGGTGCCAGCGCGAGACCGGGACGGCCTTCGCGCTCAATGCCATCATCGAAGCCGATCGCGTCGCACTGCTGCAGGGCGAAGTCGAAGTGATCGATACGCCATCGGCGAGCGGCAGGGGCCAGAAGATCGCCCGTTGCCCGCAGTGCCGTGTCGCGCTGTGGAGCAACTACCCCACCGGTGGCCCCGGCATCCGTTTCGTCCGCGTCGGTAGCCTGGACGAGCCCGGCGCCTTCCTGCCGGACGCGCATATCTACGCCTCGACGAAACAGCCCTGGCTCGTTCTCCCTGCCGATGGCGCACCGGTCTTCGACGAGTTCTACGACCCTCGGGTCGTCTGGCCCCAGGAATGCCGTGACCGCTACGTCGCCGCCCAGAAGGCCGCCGCATCGGCCTGAGGCCGTGACCGCCCCGATCGGGTAAACTGGGCGGGCTCGATGCGCGGTATGGGAGAGCGTGGCCCCGAGCCACCGCCGAAGGCGTAACGCCCGTAATCGCTCAGGAACCAGAACCGTACCGCGCGAGCGACTCTGGAGAGACCGGAACCGACCGGCGCCGAAGGGGCATGGGGTGGCAACTCCCCAAAACTCTCAGGCAAAAGGACAGAGGGGCGAGAACCGTGCCGTGCGCACGGCCACTGCCCTTGTCCGGACCCGCCATGACCCGCGAATCCCTGCGCCAGCTCGAGCACCACGACGCCTTCCTCGAACGCCATATCGGCCCGAACGACGGCGAGATCGCGCACATGCTGCGCGCGGTCGGCTACGACTCGCTCGATGCGTTCACCGATGCCATCGTGCCGGGCAGCATCAAGTCCGCCGCACCGCTCGCCCTGCCGGCGCCCATCAGCGAAGTGGAGGCGATCGCCAAGATCCGCGCGATCGCCGATCGCAACCAGGTCTTCCGCAGCTTCATTGGCCAGGGCTATTACGGCACGCATACGCCGAACGTGATCCTGCGCAACATCCTCGAGAACCCGGCCTGGTACACCGCGTACACGCCCTACCAGGCGGAAATCTCGCAGGGCCGCATGGAAGCGCTGATCAACTTCCAGACGATGTGCGCCGACCTCACCGGCATGGAAATCGCGAACGCCTCCCTGCTCGACGAGGCTACCGCCTGCGCCGAAGCGATGACGCTGGCCAAGCGCTCCTGCAAGTCGAAGTCGAACGTATTCTTCGTTTCGTCCGGCGTGCATCCGCAGTCGATCGAAGTCATCCGTACCCGCGCCGAACCGCTGGGCATCGAGGTCATCGTCGGCGATGATGCCGATGCGGCCGGCGTCGATGCCTTCGGCGTGATGCTGCAGTACCCCGACACCTTCGGTGCGATCAACGACTACCGTGCGTTGGCCGAGGCCGTGCATGCGCGCGGCGGCCTCGTCTCGGTCGCCACCGACCTGCTGGCCCTGAGCCTGATCGCCGCGCCCGGCGAATGGGGCGCCGACATCGTCGTCGGCAATTCGCAGCGATTCGGCGTGCCCTTCGGTTTCGGCGGCCCGCACGCCGCCTTCATGGCGTGCCGCGACGCCTACAAGCGCTCGATGCCGGGCCGCCTGATCGGCGTGTCGATCGACGCCGAAGGCAAGCCCGCCTATCGATTGACGTTGCAGACGCGCGAGCAACACATCCGCCGCGAGAAGGCGACGTCGAACATCTGCACCGCACAAGTATTGCTGGCCGTGATGGCGAGCATGTACGCGGTCTATCACGGCCCCGAAGGCCTGGTCCGCATCGCACGCCGCACGCATCGCCTGGCCACGATCCTGGCGACCGCGCTGCGCAGCGGCGGCGTGTCGGTCGGCGACGGCTTCTTCGATACGCTGCATGTCCATGGAGTGGCCGCCGGCGAGATCCACGCACGCGCCCAGGCCGCGCACATCAACCTGCGCCCGGTCGACGCCGGCAGCGTCGGCATCAGCCTTGACGAAACGACGACGCGCGAAGACGTGATTCGCCTCGCCGGCCTGTTCGGTGTCGAAGTGAAAGACATCGACGCGCTCGATGCCGCGGCCAACGACGCGATCCCGAGTAGTGCAAGGCGATCCAGCGCCTTCCTGCAGCATCCTGTCTTCAACACGCACCACAGCGAGCACGAACTGCTGCGATACATGCGCGCGTTGGCCGACAAGGACCTGGCCATGGATCGCACGATGATCCCGCTGGGCTCGTGCACGATGAAGCTCAATGCGACCGCCGAAATGATCCCTGTCACCTGGCCCGAGTTCGGACAGATCCATCCGCTGGCGCCGGCAGCGCAGACGCGGGGCTACAAGGAACTGATCGACGGCCTCGAAGCCATGCTGGTCGAATGCACCGGCTACGATGCGGTCAGCCTGCAGCCGAATTCCGGCGCGCAGGGCGAATACGCCGGCCTGTTGGCGATCCGTGCCTATCACCGCAGCCGCGGCGAAGGCCATCGCGACATCTGCCTGATCCCCGACTCCGCGCATGGCACCAACCCCGCTTCGGCGCAGATGTGCGGCATGACCGTCGTCGTCACGAAAACCGATGCGAACGGCAACGTCGATGTCGCCGACCTGCGTCGTGCGGCGGAAAAGTACAGCGACCGCCTCGCGGCGATCATGATGACCTACCCATCCACGCATGGCGTGTTCGAGGAAGACGTCGTCGAGATCTGCGAACTGATCCACCAGCATGGCGGCCAGGTCTATACCGACGGCGCGAACATGAATGCGCTGGTCGGCGTCGCCAAGCCCGGGCGTTGGGGTTCGGACGTCTCGCACCTGAACCTGCACAAGACCTTCTGCATTCCGCACGGCGGCGGCGGTCCGGGCGTCGGTCCCTGCGCGGTGAAATCGCACCTGGCGCCCTTCCTGCCGCGCGCGTTTGGCAACGACGGCCTGCGCACCGACGGCGTCGGCATGGGCGATGTCGGCATGGTCTCGGCCGCGAGCTTCGGCAGCGCCAGCATTCTTCCGATCAGCTGGATGTACGTGACGCTGATGGGCGCCGAAGGCCTGCGCAAGGCCACGCAGGTCGCCCTGCTCAACGCCAACTACATCGCCAAGCGCCTGGCCGCGCATTACGACACGCTGTACACGGGCCGCAACGGCCTGGTCGCGCATGAATGCATCCTCGACCTGCGCCCGCTGAAGGACAGCACCGGCATCAGCGCCGAGGACGTGGCCAAGCGCCTGATCGATTTCGGCTTCCACGCGCCTACGTTGAGCTTCCCGGTCGCCGGCACGCTGATGGTCGAACCGACCGAAAGCGAATCGCAGCACGAACTCGACCGCTTCATCGACGCGATGATCCAGATACGCGACGAGATCCGCGCCGTCGAGGAAGGCAAGCTCGACCGCGAGGACAATCCGCTGAAGAACGCGCCGCATACGGCGACGGCCGTCAGCGCCAGTGAATGGACGCATGCCTATCCGCGCGAGCTGGCCGCCTTCCCGCTGCCGGTGCTGAAGCAACAGAAGTACTGGCCGCCGGTGGCGCGCGTGGACAACGTCTATGGCGACAAGAACGTCATGTGCGCCTGCATCCCGGTGGACGCCTACAAGGAAGAAGCCGAGGCCTGACCAGGACCGGGCGGTCCCCCCGATAGAGCCCCGCATCGCGGGGCTCTTCTTTTTGGCCCGCGTACGCTGGCTTTGGCGGGAGCGCGCGGTTTCCCGAAAATGAACGGAAGTTGAACGGATCCGGCTGACCGGCGAATCCTCCGCCCCGGCACGATGCTCTTTTGGGCTGTCAACGGCGCCACGAGCGCGCCATGCTTGGAAACACGATGAACGCGGCCCTGGCCCTCAACGACGATCTGCTGGCGGCACGCTCGGGCGACCCGCGCGCGCTCGAACGCGTGCTCAGCCGTTCGCGCCAGGACCTGCGCCGCTACGCCGAGTACCACTGCCCGATCAACGATGTCGAAGACGCGGTGCAGGAGTCCTTGTTCACCGTGTCGCGCAAGCTCGTGGATCTGCGCCAGCTCGAGTGTTTCGCGTCCTGGCTGTTCCGCATCGTCAAGCGCGAGTGCAACCGTTACAAGCGCATCAAACGTAGTTTGCTGCAGGTGCCCATCACGGAGGACATCGAGGGACCGCATTACCCGGAAAGCAAAGGCCTGGCGCGCGATGTCGCCAAGGCACTGGAATCGCTTCCTGCCCACTACCGCGAGATCATCCTGCTGCGCGATCTGGACGGATTGAGCCTGGAAGAACTGTGCAGCAAGCTCGGACTTTCGTTGCAGGCCGCCAAGGCGCGGCTGCATCGGGCCCGCAGCCTGGCGCGCGAGTATCTCGCCGCCTGAATCGATGTAGATACCTTTCAAACCCGCGGATCCGACCGCAATCAACCAAGAGAGAACATCATGTCCAACAACATCCTCAAGCCGCTTTCCCTCGGTGCCGTCATCGTCGGCGGTCTCGCCTTGTCGCAGTCGAGCTTCGCCATGACCTCGCTCGCCCAGGGCTATCTGCTCAGCGCGCACGAAGCCAGCGCCGACAAGGGCAAACACGGCTCCTGCGGCGAAGGCAAGTGCGGCGCCATGCACGCCGACAGCAACAAGGACGGCAAGGTCAGCGCCGCCGAACATGCCGCGATGGCCAAGGCGCGCTTCGACGCCATGGACAAGAACAAGGACGGCATGATCAGCGCCGACGAGATGAAAGCCGGCCACGAAGGCAAGTGTGGTGAAGGCAAGTGCGGCGCCTCCGGCAAGGGCAAGGCCGAGGGCAAGTGCGGCGAAGGCAAGTGTGGCGAAGGCAAGTGCGGTGCCGACAAGGGCAAGGCCGAAGGCAAGTGCGGCGAAGGCAAATGTGGCGAAGGCAAGTGCGGCGACGACAAGAAGAAGTGATGCGGCGATGACGTCCAGGCGCGAACTCGATGCATCCTCCGCCGGCCTCGGCCTGCGGCGGGCCCTGCTGGGCCCGTTGCGGGACGCGGCGCCGGGCGGATTCGATTTCCTCGAATGCGCGCCGGACAACTGGATCGGCGTGGGCGGCCGCTACGGCGACGCCCTCGCCGAACTCAGCGCGAAATACCCGCTGGTCTGCCACGGCTTGTCGCTGAATATCGGCGGCGTGGCGGCGTTCGACGATACGCATCTGCTGCGCCTGCGCCGGTTTCTCGATGCCCACCGCGTGCCGATCTTCTCCGAACACCTGAGCTATTGCGCGGACGACGGCCAGCTCTACGACCTGATGCCGATCCCGTTCACCGAGGAAGCCGTGCATCACGTCGCCGGACGCATCCGCCAAGTGCAGGACGCGCTGGGTCGCCGTATCGCCGTAGAGAACGTTTCCTATTACGCCGCGCCCCACCAGGCGATGGCTGAGATCGATTTCGTCAATGCCGTACTGGCCGAAGCCGACTGCGATCTGCTGCTCGACGTCAACAACGTCTTCGTCAACGGCATCAACCACCGTTACGACCCCTATGATTTCCTGCAGCGTCTGCCGGCCGAGCGCGTGGCCTATTTCCATGTCGCCGGCCATTACGACGAGGCCGACGACCTGAAGGTCGACACGCACGGCGCGTCCGTGAAGCCCGATGTCTGGAACCTGCTGGCAGCGGCCGTGCGCCGCATCGGTCCGCGCCCGGCCCTGCTCGAACGCGATTTCAATTTTCCGCCGTTCGACGAGTTGCTGGCGGAAGTCGCGACGATTCGCCGCGTCGTATCGGAAGCGACGCCGAAGGAGCCGCTCCATGCACGCGCCTGATGCCCTGCGCGCGCAGCAGTTCGAACTGGCGGCGCACCTGCGTGACCCCGTTCTGAACCCGGCACCGCCCGCGATCGAGGAACGTCGCCTGGCGGTCTATCGCGAGCTGTTCTTCAACAGCATCCGCGATCTGTTGTCGGGTAATTTCCCGGTGATAAGGCGCTTGTTCGGCGAAGAGCGATGGTCCTTGCTGGTCCGCGATTTCTATCGCGAATACCGCTGCCAGACGCCGCTGTTCCCCGAGATCGCCCGCGAATTCATCCGCTACCTCGACGACATCGAACTGCCGCCCGATGCCCCGTGGCTGCGCGAACTGGCGCATTACGAATGGGTGGAGCTGGCCCTGGACATTTCCGAGGGCGATCCGCTGGCACTGGCTTGCGATCCTTTCGGCGACCTGCTGGAAGGCGCACCGCAACCCTCTCCGCTTGCCTGGGCGCTCGCCTACGCCTGGCCGGTGCATCGGCTGAGCGAAGACTACCGGCCGATGGCCGCGCCGGCCGAACCGACCTTCCTGCTGGTGCAACGCGATGACGAGGGGCGCGTGCGTTTCAACCAGATCACCGCGTTGGTGTTCCGTTTGTTGCAACGCCTCGACGAAGCGCCTGAAATCAGCGGGCGCGAGCAACTCTTCGCATTGGCCTGGGAGGCCGGCGCACCCGATCCGCAAGCCTTCGTCGTCGAGGGCGCGGCCATGCTCGAACAACTGCGGCAAGCGCGCGTCCTGATCGGCACGCGGGCTTGAAAGCACCGATAGGCCCGGAAGCCGCATCCCGCGGCACGGGCTCCTTTTGACCGAAGATTGAGGAACACGATCATGAAATACAGGGAACATTGGCTCGCCGTCACCGAACGGCTGGATGGCATCGGCGACTGGCTCGCTCCGCTCGGACTGCGCCTGCTGCTGGCCTGGGAATTCTGGGAATCGGGCATCGAGAAGTATCGCGGCGAAAACTGGTTCGCCGATATCCAGAACCAATTCCCCTTCCCGTTCAACCTGGCGCCGCCGGACCTGAGCTGGGCGATGGCGACCTGGTTCGAACTCGGCGGCGCGATCGCACTGCTGCTCGGCTTCGGCACCCGTTTCTTCGCCTTTACCTTGCTGGTGCTGACGATGGTCGCGACCGCTTCGGTGCACTGGCCGATGAGTTGGGAGTCGCTGCGCGATCTGGCCATGGGCTATGTCATCACCGACCGCGGCTTCGGCAATTTCAAACTGCCGTTGCTGTTCGCCGCAATGCTGTTGCCACTGGTCTTCCGCGGCGCCGGCAAGCTCAGCCTGGACAACCTGTTCGCCCGTGCGTTCGACGCGCGCGTGCGTCATGGCTACGTGGATGCGCGCGCCTGGTCGCTGGGCCTGCTGGTCCTCGGCATCCCGCTGTCGTTGTTGGTGCCGATGTTCGGCATCGCGCTCGTGATCGCCGGCGTCGCGCTCGGCCTGGCATCGGTTTTCCTGTTCGCGTAAGGGCGCACCCGGCCCGACGTCGGGCCCGATCCTTCGTCGAACTGATATCCTGCAGGCATGGACTTGCCTGCAGCATCGCCCCGAATGGCCGAGCGTTTTCGCGGTTTCCTGCCCGTGGTGGTGGACGTGGAAACCGGCGGCTTCGATTGCGCGAAACACGCGCTGCTGGAAATCGCCGCGATGCCCATCCTGATGGATGCGGACGGCAGGCTCGTGCCGGGCGCGATGGCCAGCAGCCACGTGATGCCGTTCGAGGGTTCGGAGATCGATCCGAAATCGCTCGAGGTCACCGGCATCGACGTGCACCACCCTTTCCGCGATGCCGTGCCCGAACGCGAGGCCCTCGACCGCATCTTCGTCCCGGTGCGGGCGGCGGTGCGCGCGGCCGGCTGCCAGCGAGCGATCCTGGTCGGGCACAACGCGCATTTCGATCTCGGCTTCCTCAACGCCGCGGTAACGCGGGTCGAACACAAGCGCAACCCCTTCCACCCCTTCAGCGTCTTCGACACGGTCACGCTTGGCGGCCTGGCCTACGGCCAGACCGTGCTCAGCCGCGCGGTACAGGCGGCCGGCATCGCCTGGAACGGCGACGAGGCGCATTCGGCCGTCTACGACGTCGAACGTACGGCCGAATTGTTCTGCAAGGTCATGAACCGCTGGCAGGACGCCGTCCAGCCCTGAGCCGCGGCCGGGCGTGGCCGGTGCCGGGGCCAGTTGGCGTAATCTGATCCTGTCCCGGCGCAGCGGCTTGCCCGCGTCCGCCCGTCCCAAGGAGTGACCTCATGATTCTCGACAGCATCCTCGACACCATCGGCCGCACGCCGATCGTGCGCATCCAGCGCCTCGCGCCGAAGGGCGTGGACATGTTCGTCAAATGCGAATTCTTCAATCCGATGTCGTCGGTGAAGGACCGCCTTGCCCTGGCCATCATCCTCGATGCCGAACAGAGCGGCGCCCTGAAGCCCGGACAGATGGTGGTCGAAGCGACCTCCGGCAACACCGGCATCGCGCTGGCGATGGTCTGCGCGGCGCGCGGCTATCCCTTCGTCGCCTTCATGGCCGAGAGCTTCTCGATCGAACGCCGCAAGCTGATGCGCGCGCTCGGCGCCAAGGTGATCCTGACGCCGGCCGCCGAACGCGCCACCGGCATGATCAAGCGCGCCGAGGAGTTCGCCGCGAAGCACGGCGCTTTCCTCGCGCGACAGTTCGAGAACCCGGCCAATCCGGCGTTCCATCGCAGCACGACGGGCCCCGAGATCCTGCAGGATTTCGCCGGTCGCCGACTCGATTGGTACGTCACCGGCTGGGGCACGGGCGGCACGCTGACCGGCGCCGGCCAGATGATCAAGGCCGCGCGTCCCGAAACGAAGATCGTCACGACCGAACCGGCCGGCGCTTCGATGCTTGCCGGCAAGGATTGGACGCCGCACAAGATTCAGGGCTGGACGCCGAACCTGGTGCCGGCGGTGCTCGATCGCAGCGTTTACGACCACAACCTGCCCGTCACCGACGAACTCGCGCGCGATACCGCACGCGCCCTGGCGCAGCAGGAAGGCATTTTCTGCGGCATTTCCGCCGGCGGCACCTTCGCCTGCGCTCTGCAGGTTGCGCGCGAACTGGCCAAGCCCGGCGATGCGATCCTGGCGATGCTGCCCGACACCGGCGAACGTTATCTCTCGACCTTCCTGTTCGAAGGCATCAACGAGGGTTCGGACGACGAGTGGCTGGCGAGCCTGTAAATCAGGTTGGTGGTTGGTGGTGAGTGGTTGGTGGTAAGAACACCACTTATCACCAACCACGAACCATCAACCGCACTAAGACAGGTTGGTGGTTGGTGGTTGGTGGTGAGTGGTTGGTGGTGAGTGGTTGGTGGTGAGTGGTTGGTGGTGAGTGGTTGGTGGTGAGTGGTTGGTGGTGAGTGGTTGGTGGTAAGTGGTTGGTGGTAAGAACACCACTTATCACCAACGACGAACCACCAACCGTATTTGTTTGCTCAGGCCTTCGGCTTGGCGAAACGCTGCGACATCGCCTGCCAGATGCCATAGGCGCTGATCGCGACCCAGGCCGTTTCGATGAACAACACCGACCAGTTCATCTGCTCGGCGTACCAGATCGGCACCAGGATGCCGGCGGCGCCGAGCATGTTGATCAACGGGAACATCACGCCGTCGCCGCTGATCTTGCGCATCTGCTGCCCGGCGTAGGCGCCCAGCACCAGCAACACGCCGACGAAGCCGACGAAATCGAACCACTGCAGATTCAGCATTGCCGCTCCCCGAAGTTCCTTGTCCTGGCGCGAACCGGTAGCGATTCGCGCATCGCCTGCAGGTACTAGCCCAATCGCTGCCGCACGGCCTCGAACAGGGCCACGCCGGTGGCGACGGAGACGTTGAGGCTTTCCATCTCGCCCGGCATCGGGATGCGGACCAGGCCGTCGCAATGCTCGCGCGTCAACCGACGCATGCCCTCGCCTTCGCCGCCGAGCACCAGCGCGACATTGCCGCGCAGGTCGATGCCGTGGATGCCCGTCGTCGCCTCGCCGTCGAGTCCGTAAACCCAGACGCCGGCTTCCTTGATCGCGCGCAGCGTGCGCGCCAGATTGGTCACGCTGATGACCGGAATGCGATCGGCGGCGCCGGCCGACGTCTTGCGAACCGTCGCATTGATCGGCGCGGCCTTGTCCTTCGGGATGATCACCGCCGTCACGGCGGCAGCGGCGGCACTACGCAGGCAGGCGCCGAGATTGTGCGGATCCTGCACGCCGTCGAGCACGAGCAGCAAGGCCTTGCCTTCGGCGCCCTCGATCAGGGCCGGCAATTCGCTTTCCGCCAGCTGCTTGGCCGCTTCGTAACGCGCGATGACGCCCTGGTGGCGCAGTCCGCCGGCGATACCCTCCAGCGCCTGCGTATTCACGCGGCGCACCGAAACGTCGCGACGGCGCGCGGTTTCCTCGATCTCGGTCAGGCGCGCGTTCTTGCCGCCGGCCTCGATCAATACCTCGCGCACGTGCTCGACATCGTGCTCCAGCGCCGATGCGACCGCATTGATGCCGGCGATCCATTGCCCCTGCTTGCTCATCGTTTCACTCCGCCCATGCCTTCTTCTTTTTCGGCGCTTCCGGCTCCACCAGCTTGAAGTCGATGCGCTTGTCTTCGACGCTGGCCTTCAGCACCAGCACGCGCACCGGGTCGCCCAGGCGCCAGACACGCCCCTTGCGTTCGCCGCGCAGCGATTTGCGCAGCGGATCGAAATGATAATAGTCGTGCGGCAGCTGGGTCACGTGCACGAGGCCGTTGACCTTGGATTCGCTGAGCTCGACGAACAGGCCGAACGAGGTCACGCCGCTGATCACGCCATCGAACTCGCTGCCGACGTGCTGTTCCATCCAGGCGCTGCGGTAGCGTTCGTCCACCTCGCGCTCGGCTTCGTCGGCGCGGCGCTCCTTTTCCGAACATTGCAGGCAGAGCCCGGCCATTTCTTCGGCCGAATAGGAAAAACCATCCTCGCTGCCGCTGGCGAGCGCATGTTTGATGGATCGGTGCAGCAGCAGATCGGGATAACGGCGGATCGGCGAAGTGAAATGCCCGTAGGCTTCCAGCGCCAGACCGAAGTGACCCTTGTTGTCGGTGGCGTACACCGCCAGGCTCTGCGAACGCAGCAACACCGTTTCCAGCAACGCGGCATCCGGCCGCGCCCGGATCTTCTTCAACAACGTGGTGAAGTCCTTCGGCGTCACCGCCGCGTAGGACGGCAGGCGCAGGCCGAACTCGGACAGGTATTCGAGCAGGTCGGCGTACTTGGATTCCGGCGGACGGTCGTGCACGCGGAACGGCGCTGGGATCTTCTTCTTCAGCACGAACTTGGCCGCTTCCACGTTCGCGGCGATCATGCATTCCTCGATAAGCTTGTGCGCATCGTTGCGCTCGAGCATGCCGGCCTGGATGACCTCGCCCTTGGAGTCGAGCACGAAGCGTGTTTCGCCGGACTCGAATTCGATCGCACCGCGTTTCGTCCGCGCCTTCGCCAGCACCTGGTAGAGCTGGTGCAGGCGTTCGACGTGCGGCAACACCGCACCGATCTGCGTGCGCGCCTCCTCGTCGTTCTCGCCCACCGCCTTCCAGACCTGGGTATAGGTCAGACGCGCGTGCGAGCGCATCACCGCCTCGTAGAACTTCGAACGCGTCACCTGGCCTTCGAAATCGACGTGCATGTCGCAGACGAAGCAGAGCCGGTCCACCTTCGGATTCAGCGAGCAGATGCCGTTCGACAAGGTCTCCGGCAACATCGGTACGACGAAGCCCGGGAAATAGACCGAGGTACCGCGCAGGACCGCCTCGTCGTCCAGCGCCGTGCCGGGCCGCACGTAATGGGAGACGTCGGCGATCGCGACGATCAGGCGGAAGCCCTTGCTGTCGGTCTCGCAATAAACCGCATCGTCGAAATCCTTGGCATCTTCGCCATCGATGGTCACCAGCGGCATCTGGCGCAGGTCCACGCGGCCGCGCGCGACCTCGGCCGGCACTTCCACCGGCACGGCAGCGGCTTCGGCCAGCGCCGCCTTCGGGAACTCGTGCGGCAGATCGTGGCCGTGGATCGCCATCTCGACCACGCGCGAAGGCGTGAGCTTGTCGCCCAGCACGACCAGTACCTTGCCGATCGGCGGCCGGCCCTTGGTCGGCGCCTCGACGATCTCGCAAACCACCAGCTGCCCCTCGCGCGCGCCATTGCGCGCATCCGGCGGGATCAGCAATTCGGCCAGCACGCGGCGATCATCCGGCACCACGGTACCGATGCCGGCGCGTTCGCCGTAACGGCCGACCACACGCGTCAAGCGGCGTTCGAGCACTTCGACGATCCCGGCTTCGCGCCGGCCGCGATGGTCCACGCCGGTCACGCTGACCAGCACGCGGTCGCCGTGCAGGGCCTTGCGCATCTCGCCCGGCGGCAGGAACAGGTCGTCGCCGCCCTTCTCGGGCTTCAGGAAACCGAAGCCTTCCGGGTTGGCGATCACCACGCCGGCGATCAGGTCGAGCTGTTCGGCCACGGCGAAACCGCCGCGTCGGTTCATGATCAACTGGCCGTCGCGCAGCATCGCATTGAGCCGCCGCGACAGGGCGTCCAGCCGGTCCGGCGCCGTCAGCTTCAAGGCGCGTGCGATGTCCTCGACCGCCAACGGACCGGGCGCGTCGGACAGGAACGCGATCAGGGCCTCGCGGCTGACGATGGGGTTCTCGTAGCGCTGCGCTTCGCGCGCGGCGTGCGGGTCGGCGCGATGGCCGGGCTTGCGGGCGGGTCCGGGCTTGCTGGACTTGCCCGGCTTGCCGCGCGGGCCGGCCGGCTTGCCTCCGGGCTTGTCGTCTTTACGCGGCCCTTTGCGGGCGGGTTTTTCATCGCGGCCGGCGCTGAGCTGGATGGAATCGGGTAGCCAGGGCGGCCGGGAACCGGCGCCGGCCTTTTTCTTCGGGGTTTTCTTCATGCGCGCATGGTACACCGCCGACCTGAACGGACCCGCCTCGGGCCGGCATCCGGCGAACCGAAATTGACAAACGCCGCGCCGATCTTTAGATTACGCGGCTCTTTCGCCCATGGCGGAAGATTGGCCCAGGTGGCGGAATTGGTAGACGCACTAGTTTCAGGTACTAGCGGGTAAAACCGTGGAGGTTCGAGTCCTCTCCTGGGCACCACGATACAGTTTCAGGACGTCCAAAGACGTACCAGAAACAGCCTAAAACCCCGCAAATTTGCGGGGTTTTTTGTTTCAGTTCGTTCCATGCCGTCCCGTTGCATCTCGCCCTAGCTGGGGGCACTATTGGGGGCACAAACCCCGTCGGGGGCATAACGGGACCTTTCCGGTGGGCAAGACCACGGACAAGCTCAGTGCCGTTTCACTCAAGAGGCCCCAACCTGGTCGGCACTGGGATGGGCTCGGTCTCTATCTCGAAGTGACGACCGAAGGCGGGCGCTACTGGCGGTGGAAGTATCGCTTCGCCGGCAAGGAGAAACGTCTCGCGCTTGGCGTGTTCCCGGAAGTGTCGATCGCTGAAGCACGCAGACGGCGCGACAAGGCGCGCGAACAGCTCCGCGACGGCATCGACCCTGCAGAACAGCGGCGACTCGATCAGGAAGCGGAGAAGCGCGCAGCGCGCGGCACGTTCGGCGCCGTGGCAACCGACTGGCTTGCGATGAAGAGCAAGACCTGGGCGCCTGAGAGTACTAGGAAAGCGACGTACGTCACCGCCACCTACCTGCTGCCGCCGCTGAAACGTCGCAGGATCGATACCCTGTCCTCCAAGGATGTCATCGATGTCTTGCGGAAGATCGCCGACCACGCGCCGGATATCGCCCGGAAAGCGCGCCAGTATGCCCAGGGCATCGTTCGCTTCGCCGTGCACGAAGGCCTGCGCGACGAAGACCGCCTGCTTGACCTGCGCGACACGCTGCCAAAGGCGGACAAGGGCCATATCCCTGCCCTCACCCACCCCGACGAGATTGCCGCGGTCCTCAAAGCCGTGCGCGACTACCCCACCGAAGTCACTCGGACCGCCCTGCTGATCTGCGCCTACACAGCGCAGCGCCCCGGCGTCGTCGCGACGATGCAATGGGACGAGATCCGTGGCGCCGAGTGGCGCATCCCGGCGGCAAAAATGAAGATGCGTCACGCGCACATCGTGCCACTGCCGCGCCAGGCACAGGCCTTGCTCGAGGCCATGCAGGCCTACACCGCCGGCCGTGAATACGTGTTCCCGCCCCTGGCCAGACAGAAATCGCCGCACCTGCATCGCGATGCTCTGAGCAAGGCGCTGCGCACAATGGGATTTCAGGGCAAGCATGCGACGCACGGCTTCCGAGGCATGTTGCGCACGGCCGGCCGCGAACGACTGAGTATCGATTCCGACGTACTGGAAGCCCAGCTCGCCCACGCCAAGAGGGGCGAAGTACAGAAAGCCTACGACCGAACATCGTTCACCGACGCGCGCCGCAAGGCGATGCAAAAGTGGGCGGACTACCTGGATGGACTCGCGCTACCTGGCACTGTCGCGCCGTTCCGGGAGAAGAAATCCGGCACGCGCCGGTAAAAGCGGCGCGATCGGATGACTACGGCACCCGGCCACGCCTTGCACAACCGCTCAACCGTGAGCTTCATGATTTCAGGGTTGGCAAGAGCAGCATCGTAGACATCCAGATCGGACTTGATGACTCTTTGAGACATGCCGACCACCCATTCCATCCTTTGCGAATCTGTAGACACGGTGATTTCTGGTGGCCAAACCGGCGTCGACCGCGCTGCTCTTGATGTGGCGATCATTCACGGGTGCAAGCATGGCGGCTGGTGCCCGGCCGGGCGTAAGGCCGAGGATGGAGCTATCCCGCTCCGATACCAGCTCACCGAAACCGAATCGAGCGGGTATCGCCAGCGCACCAAGCGCAATGTTCTGGAGAGCGACGGCACCCTGATTCTCAACGTGGGCGCCCTTGATGGCGGCACGTTGGAAACGCTGCGCATTGCCGAGCGTGCCAGCAAGCCGGTTCGTCTGGTCGCGCTCGATGCCGCCTCCTGGGAGGAGACTATCGCGGCGACCCGTGGATGGCTGCGCCTCCACGACATCCGGGTCCTGAACATGGCAGGCCCCAAGGAAAGCAAGCGGCCTGGGATCCATGGGCAGGCAACAAGGTTTCTGGCTGGGCTCATAACCGGTGCCCAGAGCCAGGACGGGGTGTAGGTTACGGGCAACCGACTATTGGAGGCTCTTCAATGACCGAACCACTAGATGAAAGTGTGGACACGCCCCACGACGAGACCACCCTGATCAAACCGTTGGCGGAACTAGCTTTGTGGATTGCTGAGAGAGTAAAGCCACCTGGCGAGCCCATTCGTAAGACCATCGACAAGGTCCGAAAGCGGATCGCACATGCCGTCAAAATCGGCGCCCTGCATCCCGCACCAAAGTCATTGACGTTCTATGTTCCGGAGGTCGAGGCTTGGGCAAAAAACAAATGGCCGAGCGAGTTTTCGGATGTTCCACGTGTTGAAATCATAAGAATCGTGGAACGACTGGCTATATCCGTTAGCGCTGATATGCGGCTTGTACCGGGCGACCTAGATCGCTGCAAGCAAGAGCTGAAAAACGCATTCCAGAAAATCGACGAGGCAGAGGATCTCAACAAGCACCTGATGAAAGAGCTGAAAGCCGCCCGCGAAGAAGTCGACCGCTTGCGACCGCTCGCCGAACGCTACGAGAACATACGCAGGAAGAACCGCCTAGCCGCATCACGGCCTAGAAGGTCGCCTTGGTGAGACTGTAGAGAAAACGGCTAGCGTTGCTAAGAAATTTTCTCTACCCACAATGGAGTAGCCATGTTCCCAAGCGCCCTAAGGAGCGCCAAACATGGCCAGCACCCTCCCGCAGCCTCCGACCCGCCACTCGATCCTGCGCCTGCCTGACGTCAAGGCCCGTACCGGGTTGTCCCGCAGCACCATTTATCTGCGCGTCGCTCAAAAAACGTTCCCGACGCCGATCAACCTCGGTGGTCGTGCCGTCGGATGGCTTGAAGCCGAGATCGAGGACTGGCTGGCCCAGCAGATCGCCGAAAGCCGCAAGGCGACCCCGTAGCCGGTCGGCCATGAGCGCGCGCCGCCCGAACCACCGGCTGGTCAAGATCCACTTCACCTATTCGGTCGGTGATGTGGCGCTATTGCTCGGCGTGCACAAGAACACAGTGCGCCACTGGCTGGCGGAGGGATTGCCCACCATCGACCAGAGGCGCCCACTGTTGATCGCGGGAGATGCCCTGGTGGACTTTCTCAAGGCAAGGCGCGCGAAGAACAAACGCCCCTGCCACCCTGGAGAAATCTACTGCCTTCGTTGCCGGTTGCCTCGCATTCCACTCGGCAATCGAGTCATATACCGCCCGCTGTCGAATTCCCAGGGAAACCTCATCGGGGAGTGTCCGGATTGCGGAATCGGCCTGTACAGGCGGGTATCCCTGGAAAAACTTGGTCAGGCGACGGGCGATTTGCGGATCGCAGTTCCGGAGGGGCAGCAGCACATAAGCCTGCGCGCTCAGCCCTCCGTGAAATGTGACTTCAACCCAGGTGACCCGCCATGACTCAGCACAACGCCAACAACCAGCGCATCAAACGCGAATATTTTGTCTACCTCAAGGAAGCGCGACGCCAGGGCGAAGCCGCCGTGGATGCCGCCGCCATGGCCATTGCCCGATTCGAGGCCTTCAACCGGCACAAGGATTTCATGGCCTTCCACCATCAACAGGCGATCGCCTTCAAGAAGCACCTCGCCGAGGAAATCAGCCCGATAACCGGCAAACGGCTCACGAAAGCCACCGTCCACGCCCAGCTCGCGCAGCTAAAACGATTCTTTCAATGGCTGGTTTTGCAGCCGCGCTACAAAACCAAGCTTCACTATACGGATGCGGACTTCTTCAACCTTTCCGAAAAGGACGCTCGCATTGCCACCACCCGCCGGAGCCGCCCCTGCCCCACGCTCGAACAGGTGGAGCATGTTCTGGCCAACATGCCGACCTCCTCGGTGATCGAGCGCCGCAATCGCGCCGTGATCGCCTTTGCCCTGCTGACAGGGGCGAGAGACAGCGCCATCGCCAGCATCAAGCTCAAGCACCTCGACCTGGCCAAGAGCGAGGTGTATCAGGACGCGCGCGAGGTCCAAACCAAGTTCAGCAAGACGTTCACCACGTACTTCTTCCCCGTCAGCGACCGCGCCAAGGTCATTCTCGAAGAATGGGTTCACTACCTGCGCAACGACCGGTTGTGGGGAAACGATGACCCTCTGTTCCCAGCCACTAGGACGGCACTAGGTGAAACGGGGCAGTTCGAGGCGACTGGCATCGAGAAGAAGCACTGGAGCAACGCCACCCCCATTCGTGCGCTTTTCCGGGCGGCCTTTACGGATGCTGGCCTGCCGTACTTCAACCCCCATAGTCTGCGGAACACCCTCGTTCAGATCGGCATGAGCACATGTTCATCGGCGGAAGAGTTCAAGGCCTGGAGCCAGAATCTCGGCCACGAGCACGTACTGACCACCTTCACCAGCTACGGCAAGATATCAACCGAACGGCAGGGCGACCTTCTCCAAGGCCTGCGGCTGGGCAGGCGGCCAGACATTGGGGATCCCAGCGCGATTGCCGACGCGCTGATGCAGCGCCTTCGGGAGGAGGGTGTGGTAGCGCCCAAGGGGTGAGGAAAAAAGATGCGCCCTCGCGGTATAGCGCAGGCACGCAATGGAAGGCCGCAAATTGCAGCCTTAGTACCTCGCCGGCGGTCCGGTTCCGGCATGAGCCGAGCTTCGAAGTCGCTCGATCGCCGCCTTGTGGATCTGCGATATCCGCCCCTTGGTCAGGCCCAGAAGCTGAGCGATGTCGACGAAGGGCATGTGCTGGAAATAATGCAAGCGCACCACCAATTCTTCGCGCTCGGGAAGGCGCTCCACGGCGGCCCGCAGCAAGGCACTGGTCTGCTCGCGATCGATGGCGTCTTCCACCGCCTCGTTCGGTTGCATTAGTTCTTCGGCCGCCGCACTGTCCAACATGAATCCGACGGCCAAACCCGAGACTGAAGCGACCAACTGGCCCAGCAGGTCCTCGGGTTCGGATTCGTCGAAAGAGGACAACCGCTCCTGATAGCGGGCGCCACCCTCCTGCGATGAGCTGCTCTCCATCATGAAGGCACGCAAGCCGTTGAATACGGCGCCGCGCACGCGCGGCTTGGCGTAGGCCATGAAATCCACACCCCGCTCAGGATCGTAGCGACCCATGGCCTCGACCAGCCCAAGCGTAGCGTTCTGGGAATAGTCCGCCCAGTCCATCTGAACGATGCGCACACGCCGATAGACATCCCGCGCCACTGCCCTCGCCCAGGGGGCGAACTGCGCGAACAGAAGTTGTTGCGCATCCCGATCGCCGCCCTGGCGATAGCGACGCCACAACAGCGGTTCGTCGGGGAGTGCCGCCATCACCATCCCGCTAGGTCCAGTAGCTGCTCAGGAGGGCCTTGGACACCAGCACCCAGCCATCGATCAGGATGAAAAGCAGGATCTTCAGCGGAAGGCTGATGGTCGTCGGCGGCACCATGATCATGCCCAAGGCCATCAGGATGGCCGCCACCACCAGATCGACCAGAAGAAAGGGCAGGAAAATCACGAAGCCGATCTGGAATGCCGTCTTGAGTTCGCTCAGCAGGAAGGCCGGCGCCAGATGCACGAACTTGATGTCATCGATGGTTTTCGGGCGCGGTGCCCGTGCCATTTCGAGCACGGCGGACAAGTCGGATTCGCGCGTCTGGCGCACCATGAACTCGCGTACCGGCGCCGAGCCGATATCGATCGCCTGCGTGACCGTGATCTTTTCCTGCAGATAAGGCTGCAAGGCCTGGTTGTTCACCTGATCGACGACCGGCGCCATCGAGAACAGCGTCAGGAACATCGCCAGCGTCACCAGCACGCTGTTCGGCGGCGTCTGCGGCAGACCCAGGGCATGGCGCAGGAGCGAAAGCACGATGATGATGCGCGTGAACGAGGTCAGGCCGATCAGCAAGACCGGAATGACCGACAGCAGGCTGAGCAGCACGAAGGTGCGCACGACCGGCGAATAGTCCTGCTTGACCGCTTGCCCCAGGGCTTCGACCGCAGGATGGGCCGACGCGACCGACGCGGCCAACAGGGCCAACAGCGCCACGAGAATCAGCAGCGGAAGCCGCCAGCGGCGAAGGCTTGCGCTCATGGCGCGGCCTCCGGCGGCGCATCGATCGGCAGCCATTGCACACCACCCATCGATTCGGCGAGCAGGTACTGGCGATCGCCATCGACGATGCGATAGACCATCGTCTTGCGGCTGAGCGGCAACCGCTCGACGACGGTCAGACGCCTGACCGGGATTCCCGGCTTCGCGGGCAGCTTGCCGATCCAACGATCGAGCCACCCTGCCTTGCGCGCGTACCAGGCCGCGCCGGCGAACGCGGCCAGCAGCAACAGCGTGATCGCGAACATGCCGAACACGTCTCCGGTCGAGGCGACGGAAGACTCGCGAAATGGAATGGGAGCCGTCGTGGTGGTCGCCGCCGGCGGTGGCGCCGTGGCCGAAGCGGGTTCTGCGCTCATGACAACTCGGTGATCCGGACGCCGAAGTGATCGTCCACGGCGACGAGTTCGCCGCGCGCGACTGGCTTTCCGTTGAGTTCCAGCGTAATCGGCGCGTCGATCGACTCGTTCATCGCCAATACTTCGCCCTTCTTCAGGGCGAAGAGCTGGTCCACCGTCAGCGAAACATTGCCGATCAGGGCGGTCAGCGCGACCGGCACATGGCCGACGAGGCTCATGTCCTTGGCCACTAGGGCCGGGCCGGCCGGCTGCGACACCGGTGCCTCGACCAGATCGATAGGATGCAGGGAAGTCTTGTTCATGGGATTTCCGAATCAGGAAGTGGCGTCGAGTTGGATGCTGCGTCGCTCGCCGTTGCGATGGAGACGACCGGCCGCCAGCGGGCGGGCGTGCGCGCCACGAAGCTGGAAGGCACGATCGAGGGGAGCATTCGATACGAGTACGTCGCCGATCCGCAGCGCCTGGGTGTCGGCGAGCGTTGCGTTGCCGAGATCGAGTACGACCTGTAGCGATAGCGGTTCGCCGCCCAGGGCCGAATCTCTCGCATGGACACGCGAGGTGGCATTCACGGTGGAAGGCAGCCAGCGTTCGCACAGTTCCGCGTCAATCCAGAGCACGGCCGTGAAACCCACGCCTGACAGCTGCCATGCCGTACCACCCCAACGCGCTTCGCGCTCGCGCGCCGAAGGTGCTTGTGCATCCGTCCAGGACAGCTCGTTCTTTCCGGCGATCGCAAGCTGTGCAAGCAAGGCATTCCAGGCCCGATGGCCTACACGCCGCCCCAGTTGCAGGGCATCGCTGGCGGAGGCACGCGCCAGCAAGGCGCCGAGCCGATCGAGATCGGCCGAACCCGCGCCGACGCGAAGTCCACCGGATTGGCGCCATTGCCAACCGGAGACTTCCGGCCAGGTCGCGTCTTCGAGCGGCGACAACGACAGGAACGCCGGATCGACGCTCCAATGCCCGAGCCATACGGCCAGCTCGTCGCACAGCTTGTCGAACAGCCGCTGTCGGCGTTGCGTGCCCTGCCAGCGAAGGCGCGTCGCGCTCATCAGCCGCCTCGCGTGCTGTTGTAGAGCTGTTCGATCATTTCGTTGCTGACCGTCATCACGCGCGAGCTGGCCTGGTAGCCGCGCTGGATGATGATCATGTCGGCGAACTCCTGGGTCAGGTCGACGTTCGACAATTCGAGGCTGCCGCCGGCGATGCGACCAAACACGCCCTCGCCCGGACGACCGAGCTCGCGCTGCAGCACGCTGGTGCCAGCGATCAGTCGGCCGCCGACCATGTCGAGCGCGCTTTCGTTCGGGAACGAAGCCAAGGCGATCTGCGGTCCGGACCGTTTCTCGGACGAGGAATAGACCACCTGCAACACGCCCTTGTCGTCGAACGACAGATCCGTGATGCCGAGCAGCGGATGGCCGTCGGCGACCTGTGCACCCAGATTCGAGGCGATACCGGCCAGGCGCGTGGCGCCCGAGAACGCACCAGGCGTTCCGAAGTTGAGGGTGATCGACTGCGCGACGCCCTGGTAGGTCGGATTGAGGACCAGCGTATTGAAGCCGGCCAGCGGCGTGCCGTCGGTACCGAAGCGCACTTCGCCCGTGCCGATGGTCGCACCCGTCTCGTCGACGACGCTGACCAGATAGCTGCCCGGCGTAACCGCCGTGTTGTCGGTCAAGGTCGCGGTCAATGTGTGCAGTGCGCCGGCGGAGTCGTAGACGCGGATCGAATTGATCGTCGTCGAAGGCGTGCCCGGCGCGATATTGCCGACCATGCGCACGCTGGTCGTCGCCTGCGGCGGCAAGGTGCGGTAACCATCGAGATCGATGCTCTGCAGATTTCCCGCCGAGTCGATCGCCATGACCTGATAGCCGGTGACGCTGTCGACCAACAGGCCGTCCTCGTTGAAACGGAACTGGCCGGCGCGGGTGTAGTAGAGGTTGCCGTTGCCGTCGCGCAACACGAAGAAGCCATTGCCGTCGATGGCGAGGTCGGTCGGCGTGCCGGTCTGGCGGATGTCGCCCGAGCTGGTACGCAGGCCATCGCCGGAGATGCGCGTGCCGAGACCGCCATTGACGTTCTCGAAGAAGGTATCGCTGCCGCGGAAACCCGGGGTGTTCATGTTCGACACGTTGTTACTGACGGTGTCGAGGCTCCGGGAGAAACTGAACAGGCCGGAGAGGCTGTTGAAGAGAGCTTGGAACATGGCGTGAGACTCCGATTACTGTTTGACGAGGCTGATCTGCGACAGCCGGACGTTGGTGAGCACCTGGCCCGAAGTCGTCTGGATCGACAACTCCGGACCGGAGGTGGTGAATTGCACGGCGATCACGGTGCCGGTATCGGTCGTGCCGCTGCCGTTGGCCAGGGAAACGGTCTTGTTGAGCAGGTTCAGCGCCTGCGAGGACGAGTTCATCACCAGCAAGCCTTCGGTGTTCTGGCTGGTCTGACGCGTTTGCTCGAGGTTGGAGAACTGCGCGAGCTGCGCGAGGAACTCGCGGTTGTCGACCGGCTCCAGCGGGTCCTGGAACTGGAGCTGCGACAGGAAGAGCTTGATGAAATCTTCCTGATCGATCGTGTTCTGGCGCGTGGCGGTCGCACTTGCCGGATTGAGGATGCTGCCGATGGCGTCTACGGGCATGAGGCGTTCTCTCGGGTCAGGAAACGGAAGAATCGGCACGCCAGATCTCGTGCCCGTTGAGCACGATGCGGCGCAGGGGAATGTCCTGCTGTTCGGAGAGCGCCAGCAGGGAATCGATCAGGGACTGGGTCTGCGCGGGATCGAAGCCGAAATCGCGCACGCGCGCGATCACGCCCTCGCCTTCCCTGTCGGGTTGCCAGCGCAGCAGGCGCTGCGACCAGAATGTCCAAGCCGTTGCTTGGCCGGCATGCACCGGATCGGCGTTGCCGCACCAGCCATGATCCGGACGCTCGGGCAAGGAAAGAAACGGCGGTCGCGGCAAGGTCGAGGTGGGCTGCCATTCGCCATTGACCCAGGTATACGTGGGCCATCGCGCCGCGAATTCGCCAGACCACCTTGCACCGCCGATAAGCGGTGCGCGCGCGCTATCCGCCATCGCAGCCGTGCCGACGTTACCGCCGCTGGTCGAACGATAGGACAGCGCGGCATTGGCGCGCAGGCGCCAGGGCAAGGTGACAAGATCGATCGTGCCTTCGTGCGTGGGCGCGTGATGCGATTGTGCGAGTGCTGTTACGACCGGATCGGTTACGACCGAACCGGCGACGACAGGATCGCTTGCAGGTGCTGTCGGCGTCGCCGGTGGCTCGACGGCGACCGGCGACGGATTCGGACGCGGACCAGGCACCACGACCGTCTGCGACAAGCCGCAGGATGGCTGGAGGTCGGCAAGCACGGGCGCGGTCGGACGCACGCGCGCCGACGATGTGTCCGCTGCAGCGGGCGGCGGATACGCGGCGGGCGTCGATTCGGGCAAGGCCGGAGCGACGGCACCCGCTGGCGCGGCCGGCATCGGAACCACAGCATCTCTGCCGATGGATGCAGGTGCCGCCGCTGGCGCCGATGTGGCTGCCGGTGCCGGCGGCGTCGCAAGCATCGCCGCGAAGTCCAGGGTTCCGCTTTCCGGCTTTCGCGCCGGATTCGCGGCCGGTACCGGCAAAGGCAGTTCGGGCAACAGGTTAATCATCCGTACGCTCCAGGCGGGTAAGCAGAAGATCGCTGAGGTGATCGAAGTCTTTCTTTTCGAGGAAGGTCGACAAGGCCGCGCGTTCGCGACGCGCACGCTGATCGCTGACGCGCGTGGCCGAAGCCGCGTTGCTCCAGTCCTGGCGCGCGGCATCGCTGCGCGTTTCGCAGGCGGCGTGTTCGGCACGAAGCGATTCGGCGTGCTCGAGCGCGCGATGCTCCAATCCCAGCGCCGCCTGGTAGCGCGCGAGATCCAGGCGCCCGTCGGCCTGAGCCTGCGTCTTGCTTTCGCCCACGCGTTCGGCGGCCTGCTTCGCATCGGCGTGCACCTTTTCGGCCTCGCGCGCTTCGCCGAGACGCTGCTGCATCGCCAGACCGGCTTGCTCCTCGCGGAACTCGTTCAGCCGCACCAGTCGCTGTACCTTGCCGGGCTTGCGCGTCATCGCACCGACTCCATCGCCGCGCGCAACTGGCGCAGTGCTTCGGCACGGCGCAGAGATTCTTGCGGCTTTTGCATCAGCACGGCGTCCAGCGCCGGCTTGAGGTCGATCGCGCGGTCCAACGCCGGATTGGCGCCACGCTGGTGCGCGCCCAGCTCGATCAGGTCACGCGAGCCTTCGTACAGTGCCAGAACGCGGCGCACTTCACGCGCCAGGCTCTGATCCTCCGCCGCGGCGACCTGGCTCATCAGGCGGCTGGTGCTGTGCAGCACGTCGATGGCGGGATGATGCGCACGCGCGGCCAGCTCGCGCGTGAGCACGATATGTCCGTCGAGGATCGCCCGCATGTGGTCGGTGATCGGCTCGTTCATGTCGTCGCCTTCCACCAGCACGCTGTAGATGGCGGAGATCGCGCCCTGCCCGGCGATGCGTCCGCAACGCTCCAGTACGCGGGGGAGCTGCGCGAATACGGAAGGCGTGTAGCCGCGAAACGTCGGCGGCTCGCCGATGGCCAGGCCGATCTCGCGCTGGGCCATGGCGAAGCGCGTCATCGAATCGACGATCAATAGCACCGACTTGCCCTGGTCGCGGAAGAACTCGGCGATCGCATGCGCGGCATGTACCGCGTGCGTACGCACGAGCGCCGGCTGATCCGCAGTCGCCGCCACCACCACGGAACGGCGCAGGCCGTCCTCGCCCAGCGAGTGGCGCAGGAAGTCCCCGACCTCGCGGCCACGTTCGCCGATCAAGGCCAGCACGGTGACATCGGCCGAAACATGGCGCGCCATCATGCCGAGCAAGGTGCTCTTGCCGACGCCACTGCCCGCGAACACGCCCATGCGCTGGCCGACGCCAAGCGTGAGCAAGCCGTCGACGGCGCGGATGCCGGTCTCGAGCACATCGGTAATCTCGGCGCGATCGAGCGGATTGATGGGTTCGCGGTATAACGGGTAGTCCTGCGTCAAGCGCAGTTCGCCGCGATCGTCGAGCGGACGACTGAAGGCATCGACCACCCGGCCGAGCAAACCATTGCCGACCGGAATACTCAGGCTGCGGCCAGTCGCACGCACGCGACTGTCGGCGGAAATGCCCTGCACATTGCCGTAAGGCATCAACAGCACACGATCTTGGCGAAAGCCCACGACTTCGGCTTGGACGGCCTCGCGGCCGTCGCCAGGCAGCAATTCGCACAACTCGCCCAGGTGCGCGTCGGGGCCGATGGATTCGATCACAAGGCCATTGAACGCCACCAGCCGCCCCTGCCGCTGCGCCAGGTCGGCGCGCTGCAGTTTGTCGACCACGCGTTGCGCGAGCGAACTCATGCGCGGCTCCGATGCTCGGACAGGGCCTGCAGCAAGCCCTGCTGGATCGCTTCCAGGCGGACGTCCAGGCCGCTGTCGATCTGGCCGCGCGGCGTTTCGATCACGCAGGCGCCGGGCGCGAGCCGGCGATCGGGTTCGATGGCGACAGCCAGTGCCGTCACATCGATCATCGGCAAGTCGGCTTCGCTGAGCCTCAATCGCGCCGATGGCTGACCGAAGTCCCGCAGCACCGCGCGGCACAGGCGCGTCATCAGCTCGCGATCGGCATCGAGATCGCCGAGCAATCGCGCCAGCGCCGCGAAACCGACTTCGACCGCCAGGGTTTCGCAATCGTCCGCATGGCGATTCAAGGCCTGTGGCAATCCGGCCAACAGGGCCTGCAGGGATTTCTGTTTCCCTTCCAGCTCGGCCATGGCCTTGGCCTGCGCGTCGCGCAACTCTTGCGCCGTGCGGTCGCTACGCCGCTGCAATTCCTTGGCCGCATCCTTCATGCCTTCGTCGAAGCCGCGATCGCGCGCTTCGTCGAACGCTGCCTGCAAACGGGCCGCGCTATCGTCCGTCGCGGCGGCACTTGCCGGCGCGGTCTCCTCCGATGCGCCCAGACGCACGGGGCGCATCGCAGGCTGCAGTTGTTCCGGGCTCAGTCGGCGCATGGGCGGGTCTCAGGCGGTCCGGACCGAAGCGGCCGCTTCGGCCAGCAAGGCGTCGCGCAGGCGATCGGGCAACCGCGGCACCGCGGCGAGATGTTCCTGCACACGTTGTTCCAACGGCGTATCGAGCAGGCCCAGCAAGAACTTGCTGTCGATCGCTGGCGTGGCGGCGAACACGCGCGCCGTCCAATCGGCCGGCAGCGTCTTGCCCAGCGCCAGCAAGGCATCGACCGACAGCGCCGACTCCGCCGTCAGGCCGCGCATCTCTTCGGCCAGAACCCGACCGACGAGTTCGGGCGCCGCCCAGCCCTGCGCCGCGACATGCGCGATCAAGGGTTTCAGGGCGCGCTGCGCCTCGGCGGGCAAGGCGACAAGCAATGAACGCTGCTCGTCGGCCGGCAACGAGGCCAGATACAGCGCGGTCTTGCGAAGTCCGTGCGCACTCATGATGCGTTGCCGCCTTCGGCCAGCCAGACGCGCATCTTGGCCAGCACGGCATCGCGTTCCTGCGGTCGCAAAGCCGGCGGCGTGCTGCGGAACAGTCGCGCGAGAACGATGCCGCCAAGCAAGCCGACAACGATCGCCAAGGCGATCCAGGTCCAGAGCGGGCCGGGCAGACGCGACGGACCGCTCGCTCCCGAGGGACGCGCCGTGCCTGGCACCGCTGCTTTGTCCGGATCGCCCGAAGCGCTCAGCACCGGGTTTTCGTCGATCGCCTTGATGCCGCTAGGACCATCGGCCAGCGCCGAGATTTCCAGCCGGTCCCCGCGTTCGCTGTCGAGGCCGGCCGCGGCCGTGATGAGCTTGCGCAGCCGTTCGATTTCCGCCGAGCTCAGGCCCGGCGGCACGAGCACCGCGATCGACAGCCGCTCGACGCGACCCGGCGCACGAATCGTTTCCTCGCGCTCGCTGCCATGCGCGTAGTCGTACTCTTCCTGGCTCTGCGTCGTCGGTGCCTGCGTCGCATCGGCCGTCGGGGCCGCGCCGCTGCGATTCACGCGCTTGCGCACGAGCAGGCCGTTGCCACCCTCTCCCTGTTCGAGCAGGCGTTCGCTGACGCGTTTTACCTGGTCGAAATTGACGCGGGCGTCGACCGATACGCGGAAATCGCGCAACTGGAAGGCCTGGCTCAGCAGGTCGCTGATGCGCTCCCGCACGCGCGCCTCGTAACCCGATTGCTCCTCGTTCTGCGACATCAGGCTGTCTTCGCCCGCGCCGCCACCGCCCGGCATCACGCCCGTGGGACCAAGCACGACCACGGCCGCCGGCGACAAGCCATCGACGGCGGAGGCTACGAGATTGCGGATGCCGCGCACCTGCGCGGCCGTCAGCATTTCGCCCGGCAGCATGCCGACCACGATCGAGGCCTTGGACGCATCGTCCTGGCCGACGAACAGACCAGGACGACGAATGGTCAGGTGCACGCGCACGTTCTGCACGCCCGGCAGCGCGGCGATGCTGCGCTCGAGCTCGCCCTGGATGGCGCGCTGGTAGTTCACGCGCTGGGCGAACTCGGTAACGCCGAAATCGGCGTCGTCGAACAGCTCGAACCCGGCATGCCCGCCGCTCGGCACGCCCGCCGAGACCAGCTTCATGCGCGTGTCGTACACCTGGGACTGCGGCACTTCGATGCCGCGGCCGTCGTCGGTGTAGCGGTACGGCACCTTCCACTCGGTCAGCGACTGGGCGATTTCCGCCGCATCCGCCTCGCGCAGGTCGCCGAACAGCAACTGGTAGCTGGGCGAGAATACCCACCACAGCGCGGCGATCATGCCCAGCACGATCAGCAACGCGCCGGCGAGGAAGCCCGTCCGGGCGCCGGAACCGAGGCTCCGGAAGAATTCGTTGAAAGCGTTCATGCCATCGGCCTCAGAGCTGCATCCGCATCAGTTCCTGGTAGGCCTCGACCGCGCGATTGCGCACCTCGACCATGAACATCAACTGCATGCGCGCCTGTTCCATCGAGATCATCACGTCGTGCACGGCCACGTTTTCGCCGGCCGCCATCGCGCGCAACTGGTGATCGGCGACACGAAGGTTGTCGTCGAGTTTGGCGATGCCGTCGCCGAGCATCTGGCGAAAATCGGCCGCTTGCGCACCGGACGTCGATGCCGGCACCTCGATGGCCGTCAGGGCCGAGGGCGCGATGGCGCCGATCGCTTCGATCCCGCTCATCATTTCGCCCCCAGCTCGAAGGCCTTGACCAGCATGCCGCGCAGCAGGTTGAAGGCACGGACATTCGCCTCGTAGCCGCGACTCGCCGTCATCAGCGTCGTCATTTCCTGTACGAGATCGGTGGCCGGGTAATGCACCATGCCTTCCTTGTCGGCCATCGGATGACCGGGGTCGTGCACGGTGCGCGTGGCCTGCGCCGCGTTCTGCAGGTGCGCGTCGAAGCCGTTGCCAGCCGTTGCATTCGCCGACTGTGCATCGGCGGCGACCGGCACGTTCGCGGCCGCGATGTTGCGGCTCGCGGCTTCCATGCGCAGGCGCTCGTAAGCGAGGCCCGAACGCGTGGCATCCATGATGGATTCGATCGACATGCTCAATTCTTCCCGGTGACGGCCAGACGCATCAGGCCGAAGTGACGACCCAGCGATTCGCTCAGGGCCTGGTAGTTCAGGCTTGCCGACGACATGTCGGCAACCTCTTCGTCGAGTTGGATCGATGCGCCGAGCGGATCGGAACGCAAGCTCGGCGCCGGTGCCGTCATCAGCGACGACATGAGGCCGGTTTCGCTCGCGCCGTCGGCGGCCGCGGCTTGCCGCAACAGGGCCTGCGTCGCGCCGAAATCCGCGCGCGTCGCCTGTGCACCGGGCGTGTTGGCGCGGGAAATATTCTGACTGGCGTATTCGGCGCGCAACTGGTTCATGCCGAGCGCGAGCCGGATGGCTTCGGTGGTGAGATCGTTGCCGGAACTCATGGGATGTCCTATTGGATGACCAGTTCGCCGTCGAGCGCGCCGGCGGCCTTGATGGATTGCAGGACCGCGATCACATCGCGGGTGGGAAGACGGATGCCGCGCAGCGCCGCAATGAGGTCCGATACCGTCGCGCCTTCCGGCACGTTCACCAGCGGCGCCGGCCCTTCCTTCGCTTCGATCCGGCTTTCCGGAACGATGGCGGTGCGGATGCCATCGGCCTGCCGCAACACGACGCCTTCCGGTTGCGAGACGCGGTACTCGGTCGCGATCTCCACGCGCAGCTCGCCCTGCGAGACGCTGACGCGACCCAGTCGCACATCGCCGCCGGCGACGACGGTGCCGGTACGTTCGTTGACGACGACGCGCGCCTTGCGCACCGGCTGAACGGCTACGTTCTCGATGCGCGCGATCTCGGCCACGAGATTGGTCGGCGGCGCGGCGAAACGCACGCTGACCTTGCCGGCATGCTCGGCGTGCACATCGATGCCGGGCAGCGAGGCCTGCAATGCCTGCACGATGCGGTTGGCGAGGGTGAAGTCCGGCTGGTTGAGCAGGATGCTCAGCTGCCGGCCGTCGCCACCGACCTGCAAGGGCGGGGATTGTTCGACCGTCGCACCCGCCGGTATTACACCTACGGTCGGATGGTTCTTCTGCACTGACGCGGTGAGTGCTTCGAACTGGTAGCCGCCGACGGAAATCGACCCCTGCGCGATGGCGTACACGCGACCATCCGGTCCGCTCAACGGCGTCAGCAGCAGCGTACCGCCGGTCAGGCTGCGCGCATCGCCGGACGAGGCGACCTGCACATCCAATGTCTGGCCTGGTTCGGCGAAGGCCGGTAGCTTCGCCGTCACGATGACCGCCGCCACGTTGCGGCTGGCCAGATCGTCCAGCGCCACGTTCACGCCATACGTGCGCAAGGTATTCGCGACCGATTGCAGGGTCGCGCGATTGCGCGCCGAGTCGCCGGAGCCGGACAGGCCGAACACCAGGCCGTAACCGGTCAACGGGTTCTCGCGCACGCCGGCCACGCGCGCCAGATCCTTCAGGGCGACGGCGTTGGCGCCCTGCGCATGCACGGGAATGGCGACCAGCGCCAACAGGACAAACAGGACGGCGCGCATCACAGACCCAGCCATTGCACGATGCGCGCGATCAGGCTGCGCTTCTGCGCTTCGCTGACGACGCCCTTGCCCGACAACGAAACCTCGGCTTCGGCGAGGCGGCTCGACCAGACGATGTTGCCGGCCGTGATGTCCTCTGGACGCACCAGGCCGCTGAGCGTGATGCGCTGCTGCTCGCCATTGACCGCAAGCATCTGGCCGCCGCTGACGCGCAGCAAGCCGTTGGGCTCCAAAGCGACGACGCGCACGCTGAGCTGCGCGCGCAGTTCGCCGATGCGTTGCGTCTGCGCCGCGCCGTTGTTCTTGTTCCGCACGCCGAGGTCGGCCTCGTACGCCGTCGACGGCGCGTGCAAGGCGATGCCGATATCGGTGTTGCGTTCGGCGCCGGTTCCGGCCTGCGAGCGTGCGTGGGCGGTCTCCAGCACATACACCGTCAGCACGTCGCCGATCCGGTAGGCGCGCTGGTCGGCGGCCGGGCCACGGAAGGTCGCCGGATCGATCAGGCTCGATCGCGGCGAAGCCATGACCAGCGGCACCGCCATCAGCGCCAAAAGCGCGACGGCCAGACGTAGGGATTGCTCAGTTCTCAAGAGTCACCACCTGGGAAGAAACCACGCGCGCACGCACCGGTTCGGTCGCATGCGACGGGAGTACGGAAATGATCTGGCCGGTTTCGCCATCGACGAGCGCGCGACCGGCGACGTCCAGTCGCACCGCTCCCTGTGCCACGGCGATGCGCACCGGCTGTTGCGCCTGCACGGTCGGAATGGCTTCGAAATCGCTGGCGAGCACCGGCATGCCGGCGCGCACGCTGCGACGAAGCCGCTGTACGACGATCGCTTCCGGCGAAGAAAGCGCCGGCTCGCCGCTGCGTGCGAGGTCGTAACGCGCCATCGTCGTCGGCGTCTGCGCCCCGGATGCACCGCGAGCCGCGTCCTGCGCATAGACGAGCCCTTCCTTCGGCGCCGACAGCGCGAACCAGACGACCACGGTCGACGAGATTCCGCTCGCCGCGCGCACCTGCACCGGCACGCCGACACGCGAACGCAACCACGGGCTCTGCCAGTCGATCACGGCCACTTCAGCCACCTCGCTGGCCGCCGCCGACACGCTCTGCACCCGCCCCACCGGCTCGACGAGCACGTCGATGCCTTCGGCCTGCGCGCGCGCCAGCAGAGCCTCGCGCGCGACCGAGACGATGCGCTCAGCCGATGCCGCCGCGTCCGCAGCGAACGCGGGCGCGCCCAGCAAGAGCCACAGCAGGGGCAGGAACCGGAGCATCAGCGGCGCAGGTTGTTGATGGTTTCGAGAATCTGATCGGAGGCTTGCAGCACGCGCGCATTGAGCTGATAAGCGCGCTGCGCCATCACTAGCGCCGTCATTTCGTCGATCAGATCGACGTTGGCCATTTCCAGATAACCCTGCTGCAGGCGACCGAAACCGGCATCGCCAGGACGGCCGAAGCTCGCCCCGCCCGACTCGGCGGTCGGCGAGAAGTTGTTCTCGCCGATGGCCTGCAATCCATCGGGCGAGGCGAAGGTCGCGAGCTCGATCGCACCGATCTGCGTACGCTCGCTGTCGTTGCCCAGACGCGCCGTCACTTCACCGGTCGGCGCGACGCGCAGGTCCACCGCATCCGGCGGCACCTGCACGCCCTGCGCCAAGCGCAGTCCCCCTACCGAAACCAGATAGCCGTCGGAATCGACGCGCAGCTGTCCGGCACGGGTATAGACCTTTTCGCCCGCCGCCGTTTCCAGTTCGAAAAAGCCGTTGCCCTCGATCGCCAGATCGGTCGCGTTCTGCGTCAGGCGCATCTCGCCGCCGCTGAACACCGTCGACGTGGACAGCACGCGCGTGCCGCCGCCATTGAACACGGGCGCGGCGGGTTCGCGCGCTTCCGATACGGCACCGGTGATTTCGGCAAAACTTATCCGGCTCTTCTTGAAACCGGGCGTCTGCATGTTGGCGACGTTATTGGAAATGACGTCGATCTGTTCCTGCTGGCTGCGCAGGCCGGTCGCGGAAATGTAGAGGGCATCGATCATGGTGGGGATTCCTGTCAGTTTTCGCCGAGACGGTTGACGCCGGCGTCCATCGCCTTGTCGTAGATGGCGATGGCGCGTTGCACGGATTCGACGTGGCGGGTGAGTTCCATCAGCCGGATGGATTCGTCGGCGGCATCGACGTTGGCGTGCTCGATGGCGCCCTGCTGCACGCTGCCCTGCCACTCGGTCAGCGCGCCCTCGTAACGGAAGCCACCGCCGTCGAGCCCTCGCAGGGCCGAGGCATCAGCGACGTCGACCAGGCGCAGGCGGCCCAACGATTGCGTGCCGGACCACAGCTCGCCCTTGGCATCGATACGCACGTTTTCGCTCTCGAGCGTCAGCGCACCGGACTCGCCGAGCACGCGATCGCCGGCGGCGGTAACCAGATTCTTTTCCGCATCCAGGCGGAACTGTCCGGCGCGCACGAGTACCGGCGCACCGTCTCGCTCGACGACGAAGAAGCCATGGCCGCGTAGAGCCAGGTCCAAGGGGCGACCGGTCGTGGACAGCGGACCGTCGGACAGATCGCGCGCGCGCAAGCCCTCGCTCGTTCCGGTCAAATGCGCCTCGAAACCCGGCAAACTGCGTTCAGCGCGAAAGCCCGGCGTATTGAGGTTGGCGATGTTGTGGCTGATCGTGTTCAGCGTGGCGATGTCGGCGCTCAAGGCCCGGCTTACAGATTGGATGGTGTCGGTCATGACGGACTCAGGCGGCCAGGGAAACGGCGGCGAAGGAACGGACGGGCGTCGTGGAGGGCACTTCGTTCAGGCCGACGACGGAGACGTAAGGCAGGGAACGTTGCAGCAGGCTGCGCAGCGGGCGGCGGATCGGCGACGGACATAGCAGCACCGGCTGCAGGCTGCGCCCCATCATCGCCTCGGCCTGGCGCGCCAGGTTTTTCATGAAAGCGTCGAGCTGCGCCATGTCGGCGAACATCGGGCCCTTCGCGTCGTTGTTGCGAAGGTTGCCGAGCAAGGTTCGTTCGATGTCGGGCGAGAGCGTGAGCACGTGCAGTTCCCCGCTGCCGTCGCTTAGGCGCTGGCAGATGCCGGTACCCAGGCGCTCGCGCACGCGCTCGGCCAGGTCCTCCGGCGACTTGGTCGACTTGCCTGCGTCGACCAGCACTTCGAGCACCGATTCCATGTGGCGCACGCTGACCTGTTCGCGCAGCAGCAACTGCAGAACTTTCTGGATGTCGGAGAACGAGAGTACGTTCGGCACCAGTTCGTCGATCAACGAGGCATGGTGGTCGCGCAAGCGATTGACCAGGCGTTCGGTTTCCGATCGCGTCAGCAGTTCCGGCGCATGGCGCTTGGCCAGTTCGCTGAAATGCGTCATCAGCACGGTATCGGGATCGACCAGCGTGTAGCCGGCGCCGCGGGCGAACTGCCGGCTCTCCGCCGGAATCCATTGCGCCGGCAACCCGTAGGCCGGGTCCTGCGTCTCGATGCCTTCGAGCTTCGCGCGCTGGCCGCCGGGGTTGATCGCCAGCACGCGGTCCGTGCGCAGTTCGCCGCGGCCGACGCGGTTTCCGTGAATCAGGATCTCGTAAGCGCCGTCGCGCAACTCCGTGCGCGGCGCCATCTGCACCTTGGGCAACACGAAGCCGAAGTCCTGCGCGAACTGCTTGCGCAGTCCGGCGATGCGCTCACCGAAATCGGCGCCGGGCGCCAGGAAGGTCGCCGCCAGCTCGGGGCTGAATCCGATCTCGATCGGCTCGATGCGCATCAGGCGCTGCAGCTCGTCCTTGCCCGACTCGGCCGCTGGCGCGGAGTCTTCGATTTCGTCCGCGGCATCGCCACGAATCTGGCGGCGGGCCGCGAACACGCCCATCACGATCACGCCTACGAGGGCGATGAAGACCGGGATCGCCGGAAAGCCCGGCAGCAACAACAGCACGATCAACGCCAAGGCCACCACGGCCATGGCCTTTGGATTGGAGAAGATTTGCTTGGGAATTTCCTTGCCGAGCTGATTGTCCGACGCAGCGCGCGTGATGATGATGCCGGTCGCCACCGCGATCACCAGCGACGGAATCTGCGTGACGATGCCGTCGCCGATCGTCAGCAGGGTGAAACGCTGCACCGCCTCGGTCCAGGGCATGCCCATCTGGGCGATACCCACCGCCAAGCCGGCGGTAATATTGATCAGGATGATGATGATGCCGGCGATGGCATCGCCCTTGACGAACTTGGTCGCGCCGTCCATCGCGCCGTAGAAGCTCGACTCCTTCTCGAGCTGGGCCCGGCGCCGACGCGCTTCGTGCTCGTCGATCAGGCCCATGTTCATGTCGGCATCGATGCTCATCTGCTTGCCGGGCATGCTGTCGAGGGTGAAACGCGCCGCCACTTCGGCGACGCGCTGCGCACCGTTGGTCACCACCACGTACTGTACGACGACCAGGATCAGGAAGACGACGATGCCGACGACGTAATTGCCGCCGACGACGAAACTGCCGATGGCGCCGATCACCCGGCCGGCGTCGGCACCCTCCAGGATCAGGCGTGTCGCCGACACGTTCAGAGCCAGGCGGAACAGCGTGGCCAACAACAGGATGGTCGGGAACGTCGAGAACTTCAGCGGCGATTCGGTGAAGAACGTGGCCAGCAGGATCATCAGGGCCAGCGACAGGTTCACTACCAGCAGGAAATCGAGCAGCACCGACGGAATCGGCGCGAACAGCACCATCAGGATGCCGATCATCAAAGCGACCAGCGCCAGATCGCGCTTGCCGGACCAGACCTGGGCGAACAGCTCCCTCATGCCGTCACCTCGCTGCTGCGGCGAGCGAACAGCCAGCGATACACCGGCGCCAGCTCGGCATAACGTTCTTCGGACACCGGCGCTTCGACTTCGCACTCGCGATACAGCGCACGCGCCAGCGCCGGCTGGCGCAGGATCGGCACGCCGTGGCGGGCCGCCACTTCACGGATGCGGCGGCTCAGGAAGCCCGTGCCCTTGGCCAGCACGATCGGCGCGCGCATCGTCGCCGGGCGGTATTGCAACGCCACGGAGTAATGGGTCGGGTTCGTCAGCACGATGTCGGCGTCGGCGACGCGCGGCACCGAGCGCGCCTTTTTCAGCAACTCGCGGATCAGGCGCTTCTGCTTGGACTTGACCTCCGGATCGCCGTCGCGACGCTTGTATTCGTCGCGCAGTTCGCGCCGGCTCATGCGCATCTTGCGGATGAACTCACGGCGTGTCATCAGCAAGTCCAGCACCGCGATCAGGCCGAGGATCAGCAGCACGTAGATCGAGGTCCGCACGAAAGCGGCCAGGGCGAGCTGCGGCAGGCGGCGGGGCGAAGCCATCGCCAGGCTTTCCGTCAGCGCGCGCATTTCGCCGAGCACCAGCCAGGCCAGCGCGGCCAGCAGGCCGAGCTTGAGACCCATCTTGCCCAGCTCCCACAGCGTGCGGAACGAGAACAGGCGCTTGAAGGCCTGCGTGGGATTGAGACGGTTGAAGTCCGGCGTGATCGGATGCACCGAAAAAATCGGCCCCGTCTGCGCGACGTTCGCGATCACCGCGACTACCAGCAAGGCCAAGGCCAGGGGCGACAGCGATTGCCAGACCGGCGCCCAGGTCGTCTGCAGCCAGGCGCCCAGCGCCGGGCCTACCGCAGGTTTGGCGCCGGCGAGCGCGAGCGTGGCACGCGTGGCCTGCGCGATCGAGCTCATCACCCAGGCCGCCGTCATCGCCATCGTGACCGCAAACACGATCAGCACGCCGGTGCCGACGGCGTCGGGGCTCTTCGCCACTTCGCCGCGCTTCCTCGCCTCTTCAAGGCGATACGGCGTCGGCTGTTCGGTCTTGTCCTGGTCTTCGCTCGCCATCTCAGCCTCCGATCACCATCGGCAGGCGCGCGAACGCGTCCTCGTACAAGCGCCCCATCAGCATCGGCGCGAAAGCCAGCGTCATCGCCAGCAGCATCAGGGCCACAGCCACTTTCAGCGGCAGGGCGAGAAAATAGACGTTCGCCTGCGGCATCGAGCGCGTCGCGTACGCCACCGCCATGTCCACGGCGAACAGGCCGATGATCACCGGCGCGACCACCGCCATGCCCAACAGAAAACCGCTGCCGACCATGCCGAAGAAGCCGTCGAGATCCAGACGGATGCCGAGCGCGCCGAGCGGCAGCACCTGCACGCTGCCTGTCAGCAAGCGAAACAGCTGCAGATGCAGGTCGAGCGAAAAGAACAGCACGGTCGCCGCCAGCAGCACGATGGTGCCGAGCATCGACTCGGGCTCGTGTTGACCGCCGGGATTGAACAGCGAGGCCGCACTGAGGCCCGCCTGCATATCGGCGAGGCGCGCCGCGAAGCCCATGCCGGCCTGCGGCAGCAGGATCGCCAGTCCGAACGTCAGCCCCAACAGCAGTTCGCTCGTGCAGCCCAGCAACACCGTGGCCGCATCGAAAGCGCGCGGCGTCGCGATGAACGCCGCCGGCGAGGCGAGCACGGTCAACCACGCCAGCGCCAGCAGCAGGGCGATGCGCACCATCGCTGGCGCCCAGCTCAGGGGCGACAAGGCCGGAATCGCGAGTACGGGCAGATAGCGCAGCATCGCGAAGGCCAACAGCATCACGGTGGATTCGATGGCATTCATGCAGGCCTACATCGATGCCGCCATCTCGAACATGCGCTTGGCGAGTTCGACCATCACCGACAGCATCCAGCTGCCCAGGGCCACGCAGACCACGACCACGGCGATGAGCTTGGGCACGAAGGTCAGCGTCATTTCCTGGATCTGCGTGACCACCTGCAGCACCGAGATCGCCAGCCCGACCAGCAGCGTGACAATCAGGAATGGCGCCGAGACCTTTACCGCTGCGAACAGCGTCTGGCTCAGCAACTGCATGGCGGTATCGGCGTCCACGATGCCCTTACCGGGCTCGCGCGTCGAAACGCGAACGCAGGGCGCGCGCGAAGGTCTTCAGGTCGGTGCCGGGCGGCAGGCCCGTCAGCGGCACGAGGCCGCCGAGTACGTGCATCGCCTCGTCCTCGCGGCCTTCGTCCTCCAGCAACAGGCTGCGCGCATACAGCGCCGTCGGGCAGGCCGGATTCAGGCGCAGCGCGCGGCGAATCGCCTGCTCGGCTTCGTCATGCCGGCCCTTGACCGCATGCACCAGGGCAAGGCCGCCGTGCGAATCGGCGAAGTTTCGGTCGAGGTCGTAGGCGTGTTGGTAACTGGTTTCAGCGGCATCGAGCTCGCCGAGCAGGAGTTCGGCCCAGGCCAGCGCATGCCAGGTGCCGATGTGGTCGGGCATCGTGACGACGGCGTGGCGCAGGATGTCACGCGCGTCCGGCAAACGGTTCTGCAGCATGCGCACCTGGCCGAAGCCGGACAGGCAGCGCCCCGAGTTCGGATGGCGGTTCAAGGCACGCACGAAATGCGTTTCGGATTCGTCGATGGCCTGCCGCATCAGCGCGACGGAACCGGCAACGATCAGGGCTTCGTGCTGGTCGGGATGCCGCGCGAGGCAGGTCTTCGCCGCCGCATAGGCCGCGTCGCTCTGCACGGTGTCGAACAGGGCCAAGGCGCGCAGGCCCTGTACCGTCGCGTGCTCCGGCGCCAGCGCATTGGCGTCGGCGAGCGTCGCCAGCGCGAGATCGAAGTCGCCATCCATCATGGCCACACGGGCCCGCACGATCAGCAGTTCGACATTCGCGCCGAAATGCGTCGCGGCCGCCTCCAGCGTCGCACGCGCCGCAGCGGTATCGCGCTGGCAGAGTTGCGCGAACGCCAGGTCGTGCCAGAGCGCGACGTTCTCGATGCCCTCGTCGATCAGGCCCTGCAGCACCGCGGCCGCTTCCGTATATCGGCCATGGATCAGCGCGGCACGCGCCTGCCGGAAGCGCACGCCGGCGGCTTCGCGCGATTCGGTTGGCAGCGTTTCGAGCAAGGCTTGCGCGGCCGCGTAGTCGCCGAGGGCCATGTACGCATCGAGCAATTCACAGGCCAGCGGCACGTTGCCGGGGTCCTGCGCGAGGAAGCCTCGCAAGGTTTCAAGGCGCTGCATCGTTTCGTTCATGCGTTTCTCAAGGCAAGCCGAGGCCGTCGACGCATCAGGTGGCTAAACCGTCGGCGCCTCAATGGGACTTTCGGGAAATCGGTGATGCGGGCGAATCCCGGTGTGTTCCAGCGCACATCGACCGCTCTGCGGGACGATGCGCAACCGCGAACAACCCCAATGGATTCGCTTGGGGCGCGGAGTCTGGAGAGAGATTTTCAGGCCGTCAAATTTTTTCGAGTGTGATTTTTCTCACACACGAAAAATCAACGCTTTAACTCACCAATCAGTTTCGAGAACTGAAGTTGGTGGGCAGGTTGCGACTCCAGAGTGCGCGTGATGGAGTTCAACATCGGTTGCCAGTCGGGGTGTTCGCGCAACTCCGCGCCGAACTCCCACAACAAAATCGCGCGCACGACCTGCGGCCTCACCGCATGCACGGCCGCTTCGTCGCGAACATCGACGGCCTTCACGATTTCGGCCAGTTGCTTGCGCAATACCTGCACATCGCGTACCGCGCGCGCGGGCGGATCGGCCTCGGATCGCGTCGCGGCTTTGCGGCCACCGCGCTCGTTGCGCTGAGTCATCTCGGCGCGCAGCGCCGCGATGATGCTCGCCGCCGAACCGAGCTTGTCGATCGACATCCCGGTCTATCAGCCGACGGGCTTGCCGTAGTTCGACAGGTACAGCGGCGCGGCATTACCCGTCGGCATCGTCGGCGCCGGCTGGCCACCACCCTGCAAGGCGCGCAGGTTGTCCAAGACGCGCTGCATGTCGGCGGTCATGGCGGGAACGTCCTGTTCGCAAGCCAGGCCGGCTTGCAACTCGGCGATCGCATGGTCCGCATCTTCGTTGGCCGCGGCGATCAGGCCCTTCGCGTAGTGCCCCAGGGCCATGTTTTCAGGCAGAGCCGCCACGGGCGCCAGTACCGCGCGGGCCGACTCGGCATCGCCTTTCACCAGGTAGAGCTGGCCCAACTGGAACCGCGCCATCGGAAAGTCCGGCGCCAGTTCGACGGTGCGTCGGAAGCCGGCTTCCGCCCGATCCACCATGCCCAACTGCATATGCTCGGCGGCCAGCAGGTAGGTACCGAAGACGTGATTCGAGTCCCGCTCGACCAGGGTCTTGAGCATGGACACAGCCTCGGCGTGGAGGTCCTGGTTCAAGGCATCCAGCGCGATGCGCAGCAGTTCGTCGTTGTCGAGCTTGTCGTAGGTCATTGAAAACTCCGGAAAAGCGGACGGCCGACCCGGCGGGGCCGGATCGGGAGTGGTCTAGGGGTTACCTGGACAATCCCGAGGGCTGGGCTGGAGTTTAGGGGAAAGGCGAACGGATCGTCGGCGAAGTGCCGGCTCTGATTGTCTGGGCCGAGCAGCTGCATCAGCGCTGGGTCAAAGGCATTGGCCTGGCGATAACCTTAGCGAAAGCAGACTGAGCCCACCAGCAGGGCCACCAAGCTCGCAAGGGAGAATGGCGCGTGGGCGATGCGATCAATGAGCGACTATCAAAAAGCGAAACGCCGCCCGAAGGCGGCGCTTTCGTTTCAGCTCGGGCCTGAGAACAAGAAAGTGGGTGTCCTTTTCTTTGTTTTTCTTTGTTTTCTTTGCAGGTCTTACGTGCAACTTTTTACTGTCCGCGTCTTACGTAGAAGTGTTCGCCAGTAGTGCGATCTACATAGGTATCCAATCCATCACCCTGCCCTATGAGCGTTAGATTTTCAGGCACGCTTCCGCTCTCAACAAATCGGCTTCGTGCACTCAAGGAATCCGCGAAATCCCAGCCGTTTGGCGCAACGATTCGCTGTTCTCGTCGCGGGTCTACTGCACACACGGCCACGGGCTTTCGTTCATCGTTGTTCCAGACGGACTTGCCAAATTCAGCCCAATCACAGGGCACGCAAAGCCCAGAATTCTGATCGACGACCACCAAGTCCCTGGCCCCACTTGAATCACGATAGACCAAGCCGCACGACTCTAGCTGTTCCACGTAACGCCTCGCGTCATCTGGAGACAGGAAAGTGATGGCCGCCAGTTCACCGTCTGCGCGCAGAGACCCATTCGGAACCCCCGCTACAAACTGAGCTTGACCACCTTGGTGAGACTTTGCTATCGCTTCGCAGCGAACTACGACTGAAATCCCTTCTACTAGCACCGCCATAAAGACTCCGATTCAGACCTGCTTGCCAAGCGACGATCGCCACTCGATGAATTCATGGGGGCTTGGATCCTTTGCCAGAGCGACATAGTAGTGGACCCGCAGGGACATTCCTCTAACACCCTCATGGAAGAAAAAATCGTCATCTTGCACGGGAACACCGATCGTTTGGCAGTATTCAGCGCTGAGAAACCGGGAGTAGTAAGTCCTAACAAGTGCTTCTGCTTGGTCTACTGAGCAATTGAAGTTCGCATGCAAGTCCGAAACCACCTGATCAAACAGGTGATTTGTTTCCTCGTCTGTTGGCAGCATTGGTTCCATATCAGTTCTTCATGTATGGATTAAACAAGTCAATCGCATCCTGAGTGTGCAGACTAGTCTGCGGGAGGCGATTCTCCCAGGGGATTGGGACGCCGGCCGAATTGTACCGACGATACAGCGGCCCCGTCACAAGATCGTATGGTTGCCCGCCATGAAGGAGATCATCAGGGCCAAAGGTCTTGTGGAATCGAGTGAAGTCCTGCCAAGCCGCATCGGCGGAGCCGAATTCGAGCTTGGATAGATTGGCCAATTCATGATTCGGCACGTTGAACTCAACGACGTCTAGCGGCCCTTCATAGAGCCGGCCGGCCGATGCCAGGGCTTCCTCTCTTGAAGTCGTCATATAAAACCCCCGCCCGAAATCAGCACTTGGGTTGCCCTTCGCTAGATCGATACCGCTGGTACGAATCGCTGAGGCATATTCAGCCGAAGTGCCATGGAAGAAGGTTGTCACCTCGCTCTTTGCAACCTGTCCCATCCTAGCATCCGCCGCCACCCCTCGCGACGGACCCCGCAACGCCGCAGTCATCTTCTGCCAGGACGAGGCGGAGACCGCTCCCACGTCCGCCCCCAATACCGGCAGCTTGTTCAGGGCGCCGACACCCCTCAAAGACCCACCGCCCGTCAGATAAACGGAACCGGCGAGGACGGCACCATCTTGGAGAATGTCCGACCAATCGTGGGTCTTGAAGTAATTCTTGCCTGCGTCAACTAGAGCGCCGGGATTGCTCAATGCACTCCCGATGGAATCGTACGCCTGTTGCCTTACGTTTGAGTCAAGAAGAGTACCAAGATAGACGGCACCTTCGACCGTACCCAGAATGATCCGGAAAGGGGTACGCTGCGCCGCCGCCCACGCCGTAAACACTCCGCCCGCATCCTGCGTAGCGAGATCGTCATATTTGTTCAGCGCCCGTTCGACGGCTGAATGAGTCCGGTCATTCAGCCACTCCCCGAAGCTCATGATGTTGTTGGCGGCAGTTACACCGCCCAACGATTTGACCTCCATTGCCGGGCCATAGTGAGAGGTCAAGTACTCGTTGACGCTCGCAACTTCCAAGATGCTCGAATTCTGTGTGACCAGCGGGAGGTCGGCATCAAAGTGAATGTTCTGGTAGAGCGCATATGCGAACGTATCCTCTCGGACACGGGGATAGTCGATCTCTGCCTTCGCGGGATCGGATAGCGCATCTGCCACATTAGGCCATTTATATCCATGGCCTTCGCCATTCCTTCCTGCTCTTTCTTGAATCCGGGCCATCATATCGGGTGTGACAAACCCCTTGTCGACAGCTTCACGAAGCATGCCATCGAAGGTTGGCTTTACCCCATCCCACGTGAAAGATCCGAAAGAACCCAACGTGGTCGATGGCTCGACGTTACTGAGAACCCATGCCAGCGTATTGAATGGCTGCCCTTCGTCAAGCGTGCCGCTAGCCAGAGAAATGCCTCCAGCTGCCTGAGGGGCACTTTTGGCGTGAACGCCAGCCATCGAATTGCCAATCGCGTTTCCGAACGCATCCAGTGCAATCTTGCCGTAATTTATCTCGTCGTCGAAACCAAAAGCTCGACGCACATGCGTGCTGACTACGCCCTCGATGGCGGTATTGCCAACATCAGCCCAGAAGCTTCCCGCGCCCGTGAAGGGTGTATCTGGCGCCAGACGCGCCGCGATCCCGATGCCTGCCGCCACCACGCTACTCACTGTCTGGGCCGCGATATTCTTCCAACTGAACGATACGTCCATGCCCGCAACGCGCTGACCGATGTATCCCGCCGCTGCATTCGCGGCCGCGAGTAGAACCGCCTTGCCAAGTGCGGCCTCTTTCAAGGCCTGGCCTACGGAACCTAGCTGGGCACCCGCCATACCACCCGTGATTGCGCCCGTCACCGCGCCCGCCGCCACGCTCCGCCAGCTAAAGCTGCCGTAACCCGAGGTGCTATTGATCACCCCCGTAGCAGCCGCGCTTGCCGCTCCTGCGGCTGCGCCCCCCACCACGCCGCCGGCGACGGAGAGTCCGTTCGCACCCACGGTAAAGATAGTAGTAGTTGTTGACGCTGCAGTTGAAGCGGCAGGCGCCATGGCGCTGGAGGCGGCAGGGGCGAGTTGTCCAAAGGTTAAAGCAGATACAAAAATCACCACTATCACCATGGTGACCATGACCAACGCATCGCACTGCGTCTGCGGCGCCTTGCCGATATATGGCGTGCTCGGCTGCGTCGGCCCTGTCACCTCGGCCGGGTTGTAGGGCTTGAAGGTCGCCGCATCGTTCGTGCTCGTCGTCACCTTCGGCGCCACCAGCACCTGGCCGGTGAACAACTCGCTATCGGTCACGGCATTGGCCTGCGCCAGCACGTACCAGAGGCTGGCGTTGCCGTAGATGCGCTGCGCCAAGGTCTGCAGCGTATCGCCGTCGCTGACCGTCACCTGGCTGGTGCCCAGCGAACTGCTGTCGAACGCCGTCAGTTTGTCGGCGACGTTCATCATGCCTGCTTCGTTCACGTGCCCGACCTGCTGGCCGTTGCTGTAGACGAAGTGCTGATTCAACGCCTTGCCCTGCCAGGTCTTGCGTTCGGCCTCGGTCATCGCCGCCCATTGCGCGGAGGTGATGAACTGCGGCGCCGGGTTGAAGACGTTGTTCGCATTGCCGTTACCCGACTGCACGAACTCGTTGTTCTCGATGACACCGTCGCGACGCGCCAGGATGGCGCCGTTGGCGTCGTAGGCGAAGTAGCGTTTGTTGGTCAGCGTGGTCTCGTAGTCCGGCAGCGGCGTGATCTCGGTGACGAGACTGCGTTTGCTCCATACGTCGAAAATGCTCGTCGTGACGCCATCGCGCATGGTGGAGAGGTCGGCATCGGCCGACACGCCGCTCTCGAGCCAGCTGTCCCGGCCCAAATAGCTGTGGGTGTAGGTGATGGTGTAACCGGCATTCTGGTTGGTGGCGAACTCGCCTTCCGAGTAGTGGATGTAGCGGTGCGTGATCAGGCGTCCGTTGCTGTCGTAGCCGCTCGTTCCCGCCGAATCCGACGTGTAGGTCAGCAGCGAGATCGCGTCGAGCGCGCCCAGATTGGTCTGCTGGTACGAAACGTCACCCGGATCGATGCCACCGCCCAGTTCCTGCTGCTGCGCCCAGTCGTTCACCCAGCCCTGCAGGCGGCCCGTCTCGCTCAGGGTGAGCAAACGGCCGTCGCCATCGTAGGTGTATACCTCGTGGTGTTTGAGCCAGCCGCCGATCGGCACGTTGGTGAAGTAGTGGATGAATTCCTGCAGTTCCTCGTCCCACTCCGTCACCCGGCCCTGCTTGGTCTCGTCGAGTGCGTACCACTCGGTCGTCTGGGTCAGGTGGCCCGCCACGTCGTAGCCGTAGGTCTTGGCGATGCCATTGGTGCCGCCCACCGTCGCCGCATGGAAATCCTTGGTCGTCTGGCCGCGCAGGTCCACTTCCGACAGCGCGATCTTCGTCGCGCCATCGACCACCGTGTACTTGGCCGTCACGTAGCCGACGGCGTTGTAGGCCTGCGCCCAGCTCTTGTCGCCGCTGACGACGATCACGCCGTTGTTCATCGTGCCGTTGGTCACCAGCACGCGGTTCGCCGCATCGTAGGTGAACCACAGCTCCTGGTGGTTCGGCGTCGTGCCGCCGCTACCTCCACCGCCTCCGCCGCCACCTCCACCGCCGCCTTCGCCGCCCGGGTCCTCGCTCATCGACTGCATCATCTGGCCGTAGGCCGCCTGCATCGAGGACGAGCCGCCGCCAGCCATGAAGCCCTGCGAGTTCTCGATGGTGATGACGAAGTCGTCGTAGACGGTCAGCGTGCCGTCGGACGCTGTGACCCGGATGATGTCGGTACGTGTCGTCCCGGGCGTGCCGCTGAAGGTGCGCGTGCTGGCATTGAACGTCAGATACGGTGGCCACGTCTGCTGCACGCCGCTCGAATTCACCCGGATCGCCGTGTAGGTCAGCGTGTCGCCGTTCGGATCGCTGAAGGTATTGCTGGGGAAGGTGTAGCTGAAAGCCTGGTTCCGGATGCCGTATTGATCGGGAATGGCATTGGCCACCGTCGGCGCCTGGTTGCCGCCGCTGCCCACCACCACGTCGAACGCGTCCGACACGCTGAGCGAGCCGTCGCTGGCGGTCACGGTGATGGTGTAGGTGCCGGCCGAGGCCGGCGTGCCGCTGAAGGTGCGCGTGCTGGCATTGAAGGTCACACCGCTGGGCATGCCGCTGGCGGTGTAAGTCAGGGTCTGGCCTTCCGGATCGCTGAAGGTGTTGGCCGCGAACTGGAAGCTCCAGCTCTGGCCCGCCGTCGCGGTCTGGTTCGGGATGGCATTGGCGACCGTCGGCGCCTGGTTGCTGCCGCCGCTGACGACGATGTCGAAGGTATCCGTCACGGTCAGCGAGCCATCGCTGGCCGTCACCGTGACCGTATACGTGCCGCTCGTCGTCGGCGTGCCGCTGAACTTGCGCAGCGCCGGGCTGAACGTGATGCCGGACGGCATGCCGCTGGCGGTATAGGTCAACGACTGGTTGTAGTTCGGATCGTCGAAGGTGGTGGTCGGGAAGGTGTAGGTGAACGCCTGTCCGACGGTTGCCGTCTTGTCGGGAATGGGCGTGATCACCATCGGCGCGACGTTCGGTCCGGTGACGGTAAACGCGGTGCTGACGTGCTGGCCGGCCGTGTCGGTGGCCTTGACGGTGATCGTCCACGAGCCGACGCGATCGCCGGCGCCGCTGAAGGTGCGGGTGCTGGCGTTGAACGACATCCAGGCCGGCATGCCGGTCTGCGTGTAGGTCAGTGCGTCGGTGTCGCTGAAGGTGTTGGCCGGGAAGGTGTAGGTCCAGGTCACCGCCGGCAGGGTCGGTGAGGTGGTCTGGTTCGGGATCGTGTTCAGGACGATCGGCGGCTGGTTCGCGCTGCCGACGACCAGGTCGAAGCTGTCGGACACGCTCAAGGCGCCATCGCTGGCGGTGACGGTGATGCTGTAGGTACCCGTCGCCGTCACGGTGCCGCTGAAAGTGCGGGTGCTTGCGTTGAACGTCACGCCGCTCGGCAATCCGCTCGCACTGTAGGTGAGCGTCTGACCGTCGGGATCGCTGAAAGCGTTCGCGGCGAACTGGAAGCTCCAGGCCTGGTTGACCGTCGCGCTCTGGTTCGGAATGGCATTAGCGACGATGGGCGCCTGGTTGCCGAAGACATTGACCGAGAAACTGGCGTCGGCGGTGAGCCCGGTGTTGTTCTGATCGCGCGCCGTGAGCTTGAGGCCGATGGTTTGGCCGATACTCGCACTGGAACCGGCCGTGGCCGAGAAAGTCAACATCCCGGTTTCGGCGTTGTAGCTCATGGACAACCATGAAGGAATTGCACTGCCATCGGCCTTGGTCACCGAATAGGCCATGACCGTGCCCTCCGGGTCGCGGAAGATGTCGGTGGCGCGCACGCTCCAGGAGAACACGACACCCGATTCGATCGGCTGGTTGGCAGGCGGCGCCACGACGATGGGCGCGCGGTTGTCCATCGATACCGGCAGCACGTCGGGACCGTAGCCGGCATCAGCCACTACGCGCCGACGATTGCCGACCGCATCGTAGTCGTAGCTGACGTCCAGCATGCGCTTGCTCAGCACCAGGTCATCCGAAGTGACGCGCGAGATGCGGCCAAGGCTGTCGTAGTAGGTCCGGGTGGCGACATGGACGTCGTTATTGCCGCCGTCCTTGGTGGTGGTTTCTTCCAGCGTCCGGTTGCCGGCCGCGTCGTATTCGAACAGATAGAGGTTCAGGCCTTCGGCAAGGCTGCGCAGCTGGCCGTTGGCGTAATAGGTCATGCTCCGCGACTTGTTGCTGATCGCGGTGCCGGTCATCTGGCCACTGAGCGAATCGTAGGTGTAGGTGAATTCACCTCCGCTCAAGTCGGAGTGCGCGGTGACACGGCCGAAATAGTCGTAGGTCCAGCTCTGGCCGCCGAGTGCGTAGTTCTCGGTCGTGCGGTTGCCGCGTGCATCGTAGGCGTAAGTCATCACCACGCCCGTGTCGGTTTCGCTGCGCAGCAGCTTGCCCCGGCCGTCGTAGTCGTACTTCTGTACGTTGTCGAGCGCATCGGTAACCGTCAGGCGATTGCCGTCCTGGTCGAGCGTGAATCGCTGCAGCGGCGTTTTGGTTCGCGCCGTGCCGGCGGTGTTGACGAGGAAATCGCCCTGCGCGACTGCGCGACCGCCCAGGTCGTAATCGACATAGGTCAGATAGCCCAGCGCATTCTGCGTCGCCAGCGCCTGGCCGCGTGCATCGTAGGCCGTCTTGGTGACGGCCGCCGTGGCGTCGGTGGTGGCGGTGAGCTGGTTGGCGTCGTTGTAGGCGTAACTGCGCGCATGCCCGTTGGCGTCGATCTCCTTGATCAAGCGCCCCAACTGATCGTACAGCCAACGCGTTTCCGGTCGCTGCCAAGTCTCCACTCCGGCTTCGGACACGACCTTGACCAAGGGCGCGAGCTGGCGGATCAGCTTGTTCTGGTCGTTGTAGAAGAACTGCGTATTGAACCCGCGCGCATCGGTCTGCTCGAGCACGTTGCCCCAGCGGTCCAGGCGCAGGAGCGTGGTCGCCGTTGCGCCGAGATCGGACGTGTAGGACGGGGAAACCACCTTGACGACGCGACCCAGCTTGTCGACGTTCTGCTTGAACACGGCGATGCGCGGCGTGCCGGCGTCGTTCCAGTCGCGCTCTTCCCTGACCTGCACGCCAGCCAGGTTGTAGCCGTAGCGACGGAACACGCCGGCGTCTGCATTGCTGCGCACCACGCGACCCGCAGCGTCGTACTCGTACTGCGCCGACAAGGTGGCGTTGCCCAGGTTGGCGTTGACCTCCGCCTTGGCGATGATCTCGCCGAAGGCGTTGTACTTCACGAATGCCTGTGCATCGGTCACGGTCGTGCCGCTGTACTGCAGGCGATCCTGACGCTGGCTCGTCTGCCGACCGGCCGCATCGTAGGTGTACACGCTGATGATCGTGGCGTTGTGGCCCAGGCGATCGGTAAGCCGGTAGCTCTGGCCGATGATGTTGTCGGCCGCGTCGTAAGTGGTGGCCACGATCTTGCCGGCCGGATCGGTCGACAACACCGCACGACCCTGTCGATCGTAACGGGTTGTCGCGATCTGATCGTTCGCCGACGCGGCCACCACGCCGGCGACTTCGCCCACGCCCGAGCGCACGACCTTCACCACGTTGCCGAAGGCATCGTAAGCCATCGCCGTGTGCGGTGAAGCCAACACGTAGAGTGCAGCCGAGTTCAGGGTATTGCCGGTGCTGTTGGCCAGCAACGTCTGCCAGTTGGAAACCAATACCTGGCGTTCCTGCTCGCGTACGGCGCTGGTCCGACCCAGCACGTCGTATTCGGTCTCGGTGCGGTTCCCGCCGGTGGTCATTGCCGTGACATGACCGAGCGCGTCGTACTCGTAGTCGGTATCCACTTCGGCCACGGCGCTGCTGCCATCGGAATTCTGGTACAGGCGCAGCACCGACTCGCTGAGCTTACGGCCGAGCGCATCGTAGATGTACATCACGCCGCGGTCGTAGCCCGTCGCCGCATCGCCAGCGGTCGGCAAGGCCGGCGGCGTGGCGGTCGTCAACGAGGCCGTCGAAATGGCACGCGCGTGTTCCAACTGTTCGGCCAGCTGGCCAAGGGCATCGTAGGTCCAGACAGTGACGTAGCCTTCGGCATCGACACTCAGGGTGCGACGACCGAGTTCGTCGTAGTAGCTGTAGGTATGCGCCCAGACGGCATCGCCCTGCCCCGCCGTTCCTTCCAGCAGCACCGATTGTTTGACGAGATTGCCGTAGACGTCGTAAACGAACTGCGTCGTCGGCGATCCGCTCGCGGATGAGCCATCGGCCTTGTAGTAGCTTACGGCGTGTTCAACGATTGCGGTCTTGCGGCCCAGCGCGTCGAACGTGACGGTCATGGTCCGGTCGTTGGCGGCGCTGGTGGTGATCGTCGCGGTGTTCGCCGTCGCACTCACCGTGACTTGGCTCAACGTGATCGCCGTGCCGACCGTCCATCCGCTCAGCTTGGAAAAATCGAACGCCGTCGCGTGACGGGTCAGCCCGGTCTGCTCGCCGAAGCTGTTATACGAATAGGTCGTGACATAGCCACCCGCGTCGATGTCGTAGGCAACACGCCCTTGCGCGTCGTAGATCTTGTAGCTGTAGTTGCCGCGCACGTCCTTCTGCACGACCGCGCGCCCCAGGGCATCGTAGGTGACCAGGATCTCCGGCAGTACGCCAGTGGCGACGAGATTGCCGCCGACGTCGATCTGCCAGGCGTCCGGGAAGATCGTCTTGATCTGCCGACCGACTGCATCGTAGACGTACTGCGTGGTGCGGCGCTCGTTGACTTCCGAGGCCTCGGCGTTCTCGATGCGGCTGGTTACATTCCCGAGCGCGTCGTAGACCGTCTTGGTAACGATGCGCAGACTATCGATGACGACAGCGCCGCTGCCGTTGAAACGGGCGACGGCGACCTCGGGCGTGCGCTCGGCCGTCAGGCGACCGGCGGCGTCGTACTCGTAGTTCCATTCCTTGTCGAGCTTGTTCTTGAAGCTGATGCGACGACTGGCCGCGTCGTAGCCGTAGTATTCGGTCTGGTTCAGGGCATCTGTGGTGCTTACCAGGCGACCGGCATTGTCGTAGGCATAGCTCGTGATGCGGGGGTTGCTCTGACCGCCGATCGCCGCCTGGACATTGGCATCGGTAACCGTGGTCACAACGACCGCGGTCAGGTACTGCCGGGTTGAGGTGACACGTCCGGCGGCGTCATAAAGTTGTTCGCTGACTGCGCCTGCGTCATCCAGCGTGAAGTGCAGGCGACCGACGGCATCGTAGGTGTATTGGGTCAGGCGCTGCTGATTGGCCGCCGTGGCGCCGGCGGTCGTCAGTGCGCTCAGGATCTGTGCCGCGCTCTGGCCGACCGCATAAGTAATGGTCTTGGCGAACGCGACGTCCGCGATAACCCGACCCGCCGCGTCGTAGCGACGTTCGCTGACGATGGCCTGGGCGGCATCGCTACGCACCAAGGTGTAAACCACGCGACCGGCGTTGTCGTAGACCTGCGTGCTGACACGCGCGGCCGATTCATTGCTGCCGACGAAGGAAGCGAAATCACTTTCGACAGCCGTTCCATTGCGCAGTTTGGTCAGAACGCTGCCGGTCGTGAAGGCACTGGCGTAAACCAGTGTCTGGAGTACCCGGCCGGCGCTGTCATAGCGCATTTCGCTCAACGTTCCGGCCGCATCCAGCGTGAACCGGACGCGGTTGTCCCGATCCAGAACGCGATAGGCAAGTTGATCGACTGCGTCGTTCGACAGGCTCTGACTGGTGATCAGCGTCTGGATGGCGCTGATGGTCGGGGCGCTGGCGAGGGCGGTCAGCGAGGCCGGCGTCAGGGCCTTGGCATAGCCGCGGGTGACGATGGCATTGCCGTTCTTGTCGTAGACGGTTTCGACGATGCCGCCGGTGGCATCGACCACGAAGCGCAGGCGATTCGCTTCGTCGTAGGCATAACGCGTGAGCTTGCCCAGGCCATCGGTGCGGGTGACGAGGTTGTCGTTGGCATCGAACGCGTAGCTGGTCGTCAGGTTCAGTTTGCCCGCACCGGGATCGACGATCTCGCTGGTGCGGCGGTTCAGTGCGTCGTAGCCGTACTGCACGGTCGTCGCGGCGCTGGTGCCGTGACCTTCGGTCACCGTCAGCGTGCGGCCGAGTGCATCGTAGGTGGTGACGGTGAGCAGGTTCAGGCCGGCCGGATTCTTGGCAATCTGAGTCAGACGGCCTTCACGGTCGTAGCTGAACTGGGTGACGCGGCTGGTCGAATCGGTGACGGTGAGCTGGCGGCCCTGGCCGTCGTAGGCGTAGGTCGTGGTCAGGTTGAGCTTGCCGCTGCCCGGGTCCTCCACGCGCGTGAGCACGCGGCCGACCGCGTCGTAGGTGTAGCCGATCTTGCGGCCCGTGGCATCCGTCGTGTCCTCCAGCAAGGCCCGCACGTCGTAATGGTTGGTGACGACGACATTGCCCAGCGGATCGGTGACCGTCAGGACGTTTCCGTTCTTGTCGTAGGTAGTCGTCGTAGTGGCAACCGTCCCGCCCGGTAGCGTCTGACTCACCGTCACGGTCTGGCCGAAGCGGTTGTGCATGGTCGTAATGGCCACGCCCTCGGGCGTGGTGATCACGACACTGCGGGCCGTGTCGCTGTGCACGTAGGTCGTGGCGTTACCACGGGCATCGGTCTGCGTGAGTACACGATCGAACGCGTCATAGGTTGTCGAGACGGTCTCGGCAACGCCGCTCACCGTGCGGCTCAGGCTCAGCTGGCGGCCGAGGCGATCGTAGGTGAAGGTGCTGACGATGCCGCGACCATCGGTCGCGGTGATCGTGCGTCCGAAGGCATCCACGGTCTGGCTGGTGGTGCGCGCCAGTCCCGTGCCTTGCGCTTCGATGCGGCTGCTCAGCAGGCCGCGGTTGTCGTAGGCATAACGCGTGGTCGCAGCGAGCGCGGTGCCATATGCCGTGGTGATTTCATAGGCCTGGCCGAAGGCGGTGTAGCTGGTGTTCGTCTGCGTGCCTTCCGAATCGGTGGCGCGCGTCATCAGACCGCGCTGGTCGTAGACGAACTGGCGGCGCGTATCGGTGGCCGCCACGAAGCTCAACGTGCCGATGGCCGTTTCCACGCTGGCGCGATCGCCCGGCACGGTGATCGTGATGCGGCCGGTGTAAGCCAACTGGTCGGTGACCTGGCCGAAGGCGCTGTAGCGCGTTTCGGTGACTTCGCCCAGGCCATTGGCGACGCCACCGCCGTTCTTCACGCCACGCACGATGAAGGTTTGGCGACCGGCCTTGTCGTAGAAGTAGAAGGTCTTCGCGCCCGTGGCGTCGACGCTCTCGGTGCGCTGACCGAGCAGGTTGTAGCTGTGGCGTATGCCGTACTGTGCATACACACCGTCGTAAGCGGCTTCCTTCTGGGCAGCCGTCAGCGAGCCATTGTTCTTTATGGCTTCAAGCAAGGGACCGGCGGTGGCCGCCTGCTCGCCACTGACCTGGCCGATCAGCTGACCGAACACGTCGTAGCGCGCGTAGTTCTCGCGTACTTCGCTCGTGCCGTACGCCGCTTCCGTGCGCACTAGGCGCCCGGCTTCGTCGTAGGAATAGCGCGTGACCGTGCCTTCGACGTTTAGCTCGGTGATCAGCTGGCCCAGGCCGTTGAAGCTGCGCTGGGTCAGACGGACCGGTTCGGTCGGCGCGCCGGTGTTGGCCGCCGTGCGCAGGGTCGAGAAACTCTCGCTGCCCGTCAGGCTGGTGAGCTTCTTGGCGTAGGCCTTCACCGCACGTTGGTTGTTTGCTTCGTCGTAGACGTACTCGGTCAGATAGCCTTCGGCGTTGAGCTGGCCGATCTGATTGCCGCGGCTGTCGTAGAACAGGCGCGTGGTCTGGTCGTTCGTCGCGTTCGGCGACGGACGCAGTTGCGCCAGCGTGCCGCTGACCCAGTAACTGCTGTTGGTCAAGGTCGCATAGCGGATCATCTGAACGACGCGGCCACCGGCGTCGTAGATGGACTCGCTCAGGTAACCGGCCGAATCGAGCGTGGCGACCACGCGGTCGGCGCTGTCGTAGAAGAAGCGGGTGACGCGCGGCGTCACCGCGCCATCGCCCGGCTTGCTGACCGTGGTCGAGAGCAGGCGCCCGGCGCCGTCGTAGGCATAGGCCGTACTCAGGCCGGCGATGTCCGTCTCGTGCAGCAGGCGCCCCGCATCGTCGAACACGCGCGTGGCGCTGGCGCGATCGTTGCTCGCGTCGGTCTGCACCCAGGCTTCGTTGCCGGCCAAGGTCGGCGAACTCGCAGCATAGATCAGCGCGTCCTTCGTGACCGCGCCGGCGCTGAACCAGGACGTGGTCACGACACGCGTGGCATAGGCCAAGGTCTGCGTGGGGCGGCCGATCTCGTCGTACACCGTGCGGCTGACCGCGCCGGTGGCGTCGACCGTCGCGCTGAGGCGACCGGCGGCATCGTAGAAGAAATAGCTGCGCGCCCCGCTCGCATCCTGCACCGCGCGAAGGCGGCCGGTCGCGTCGTAATAGTTGTTCGTCGTGCGAACGACCGTCGGACTGCTGGCCGCGTTGGCGTCGGATACCGAGACCAGCATTCCCGCAGCATTGCGTACTTCCGTGCGAACCGCGCCGGCATCGAGCGTGATCACGATCTGCTTGGCCGAGTCGACGTAGGCGGTGACCGTGGTGACGGTATTGGCATCGTCGTTGCTGGCCGTGCCGCTGTCGCGACGGATCGTGCTCAGCAGACGGCCAAGGCCGTCATAGACAAAGTCGACTACTTCGCTGCCGTTGGGGGCGCCGCCGCCGAGCGTGCGGCTGGCGCCGCGCACGGTGAGCTGTTGGCGCAGCAGGCCCTGGGCGTCGTAGGTGTAACGGGTGATCGACGTGGCCGCATCCAGCGTGCCATTGCCGCTGCCATCGACCGTGGCATAGTCGTTGCGTTGCGCCAGGCGGCCCTGAGCGTCGTAGCTGAAGTCCGTGCGCGCACTCTGCCCTTCCTTGCCGCTGACCCACGTCGTCATCTGTGTCAGCGTCGGCACCGCCGTGGCGCCCAGGCCCGAGGTGTCGTAGGTCGCGCCGAGGAAGCGGCGGCTCAAGCTCACCAAACCCGTCGCCACGCCCGAGGCGTGGTACTGGTTCTCGCTCACTTCGCCCGCGGCATTGATTACGAAGCGCAGCAGGCGCGGATTGGTAGTGTCGTACACGTAGCGCGTGATCAGCGCGCCACTCGGCAGGTTGGTGGTGCCGGCATGGGTCGGATCCAGACCATCGGCGTCCGGCGTGGTGTAGCGCGCTTCGGTGGCGATGCGATTGGCGGCGGTGTAGGTGCGGGTGATCGTGTTGCCGAGGCGATCGCGCTGCAGCGTGACGTTGCCGTTGGTGTCGTACTGGAACACCGTGTCCAGCGTCGAGCTCGCGCCAGCGTAGGCCGCCTGGCGGATACGCGTGACGTTGCCGTCGGCATCGTAGGTGTACTCGGTGATCGCGCGCTGGCCGCCGACGGTCGGTTCGAGCACAGCCGTGAGCTGCTTGTTGGCGTCGTACTGGTAGGTCCAGACGCGGCCGGCCGCATCGGTGATGTCGGTCGAACCACTGTTGTACGTGTAGGTCAGCGTTTGCGTGGAGCCATCGCCGGCGCCGCCTTGCGTGACGCTGGCGACACGACCGCTGCCATCGTAGGTGTAGCCGACCGTGAGACCGTCGCTGGTAGTGACGCCGGTAATGCGCAGCGAGCTGGCATCTTCGTAGGTGTAGGTAACGCGATAACGCTTGCCATCGTTGTTCGCAGCAACGCTGCCGTCCCAGGTGTCGTCGGCGTTGGTGTCCGGCGTCAGGTCGGTCTGCACCCAGCTCAGGCGGCCGGCGGCGTCGTAGCCGTAGCTGACCTGGGTCTTGAGCGAAGACAGCGTGCCGCCGGCGTCGCGTTCGCGCGTGCCGACGCTGATCAGCCGATTCGATCCGTCGTAGCCGAACTCCAGCGTCTCGCCGTTCGCGCCGGTGATCGTGCTCAGCAGGCCGCTGGTGTAGGCGAGTACATAGCTCGCGCCAGTGGCGAGATCCACGATCTGCTCCAGCTTCCCGGCCGTGCCCAGGCTGCTGGCATCGTAGGTTTCCCGCACCTGCGTGCCGCCTTCGGTCCACAGCCACTTGGCCGTGCCGCCGGAGCCCGACAGGACGATGGTGTCGTGCGCGCCGTCGCCCGCGGTGGCGACATAGGCGCTGCGATCCGCATCCCAGGTGTACGTGACGACGCTGCCGTCGGCTGTCGCGCGCTCGACCGTGCTGCCCGCCGTGTTCTCGGTGCCCGAGGCCAGGCGCACCGTGCGCTCGTAGCCCGTCTGCCAGCCGTCCGCGCCGGCTTGCCCGAAGCTGCCCTGGCTGTTGTAGGTGCGCACGAGGCCGGTGGCGAAGCCCTGGCCGAAGAGGCTCTCGTCGTAACCGGTCAGGATCAGGTTGCCGGTGGCGAGGTTGACGAAGTTCGAGGTACGACTGCCCCCGATGCCCGCCATGCCTCCCTGACTGCCCCCCAACTGCGTCAGCGACGTGTTGAAAAGACCTAATCCATTACCCGAGACGACTGCCACCATGACCTGATTCCCCAGCTAGAGCCCCCGGCACGGTCCGGGGGCGATCCTTGGGGTAATCCCGGGCAGTTGGAAAAGGTTTAGCGGGGCTGAGCGAGGGCAATCCATGGTGTCCGTTCACGTCCAGCAATGGCGGGCACTGTCGGGAGATGTCGCCAAACTGATGTGAACTACGTCACTTGACCCCTCGTGTGCGTCCCGAGAGCATGACTGGCAACCCTTCTGGGGGATCGTTCTGATGCCGCCCACGCGGCGAACGACAGGGGGCTTCATGATCAAGATTCCGAAGAAGGTTTCCGACCGCTGGCCTGCTTCACTCAAGGCCCTGACGGCCGTCGCGATCTCACACAAAACAAGAGACGTGTCGGAAGCCGACACAGTGACTCTCGTGAAGGACATGCTGTCCGAGATATTCGGATTCGATAAATACAACGAGCTTACGAGCGAGCAGCAAATCCGCGGCACTTTCTGCGATCTCGCCATTCGTATCGATGGCAAGATTCGCGTTCTGATCGAAGTCAAAGCGGCGGCTCTCGCCCTGAACGACAACCATCTACGCCAAGCCATCAACTATGGCGCCCATGAAGGCATCGAGTGGATCGTACTGACAAACTCGCTTGAGTGGCGCCTGTACCGGATCAAGTTCGGCCAGCCGGTCGATTTCGATCAGGTCTCCTCTGTGTGCATACCGGACGTAAACCTGAAGAGCGAGGAAGATCGGCGCCGACTTTTCTTGCTATGCCGCGAGGGCATTACATCGGACGCGATGGGCGTCTATCACCAACACATTTCTCTGCTGAACAAGTTCACGGTGGCGCAGGTTGTCATGTCGGAACCTGTTGTGTCTTGCATACGCCGAGAAATGCGGCGCTTCTTCCCGGAACTCAAGATCGATCCGGAGAACATTTCCGACTTGCTGGCGAACGAGATTCTAAAGCGGGAAGTTATCGACGGCGAGAAGGTCAAGGATGCACAGCAGCGAATCAAGAAGGCCGCCAACAAGATCGCACGCTCGAACTCCAAAGCAACAAAGACTACCGAGCCGAGCGACGGAACTTCGTCACATGAGTAGCAAGTTGACAGACAAATATTCAGCGGGCAAGCAAGGCCTGGGATACATCTACCAGGCTCGCCTAGCGCTGCTGCACCTACTGCAGGCACCTGAGAGCACCACCGTCTTCCTAGAAAAGGACGACGACCTCGATTTCGTCCACGACGGTGGCGGCAAGTCCTTGGCCTCGCTTAAGCACAAGGCAGCCGGCGACAAACTGACCGATCTATCGACCGACTTCTGGAAGTCCGTGAGAATTTGGCTGGCACGATATAAGCGCGATGGCCGTGCTGCGTCGAACCTGCGGTTCTTTCTGTTTACTACCGGCATGGTGTCGGGTGACTCGTTCCTCGCGCGCCTACTCCCCGATCAGCCCGTCGCGTTCGGAGATACGGTCCCGCTGATCGAATCTGCCGGCGCCGCGCTTGCCAAATCGAAATCAGCGCTCATCGGTTCAATTGCACCGGAGTTCAACGAACTAAGCGACATCGAGAAGCAGGACTTTTTCGAACGCATCCTGATCCTCGATGGCAGCCCACGAATCAGCGACATTCCAGCGATCATCAGGGATAAGCACATGCGCAGCATCCGCCGTGAGCACCGCGAATTCGTCCTTGAGCGACTGGAAGGCTGGTGGAATGACGCGGTGATCAAGCAATTGACCGGCGCCAGGATGGAAGGAATATTCGGCTACGAAGTCTCGGACAAACTCTCAAACATCGCCGAGGAGTACAAGGCCGACAGCCTGCCCATCACCTTTCGCGGGAAGGTGCCAGGCGGCGAGATAGACACAGACACCGATCGACGTCTGTTCGTTGCACAACTACGCGAGATCGGCATTTCTGCCAGCCGAATCAGGAACGCAATCATGGACTATTATCGGGCGTTCGAGCAGCGATCGGCGTGGGCACGCGAGAACCTGCTGGTGTCCGGAGAAGTCGAGGAATACGAGGATCGTCTTGCGGACGAGTGGAACCGATACAAGGATGTCGCTTTTGAGAAACTGAAGCACGACAGTGCCGAGGGCGCGCTGCGCGATGCCGGCACTGCCCTCTACAACTGGGCAGAGTTTGAGACGGGAAAGATTGATTCCCTGCGCATTCGTGCGCGGGTGACCGAGCCCTACGTTCTTCGCGGCAGCTTCCACATCCTTGCGGACACAACGCCCGAACCCAGGATCTACTGGCATCCAAGGTTCATGGACCGACTCAGCCATGTGCTCGGAGTAGAGGTGGCCGCGTGAAGCGTTGGGATCGGCGGCCATTCGAGATTCGGAATCTTTTCAATCCCGCCTTCTGCGGCTTGATCCTATTCCGTGCGCTGCAGGGGTACGCGGAAGAAGACGCCCGCGGCATGCCGTTCTCGCTGTCGCTGCTGGTGCTACCGTTGTGCCTCCACAAGGATTCGCGCGTGGTGATCGCCGGCAGCCCGCGCAGCTACCTTCTGAAGACAACTGAAAAGAATCAGCAGGTCATGGTTGGCTTCGCTGATCGAGTCACGCAAATGCTGCCTTATGCCTTCGAAGGGTTCGGCCTACTGATGGAAAGGGGCTGCCTCGCAGTCGCGGACAACGGTCGCATCCAGACTGTGCCCGACAAGGTGCGCAAGACAATCAATGGAACTGACGAGACCGTCTCCTGCCAGAAAGTGGCGCGCATTGTCGGAAGGGAGTTCGCTCGTATCGCCGATCGGGTGACTGTTTACACAACTTTCGGTATTCGCCCATGAAGATCAGGTCCATCCATATCTATAGTCACGACGGCCAGCGCCGGGATCTCAGGTTCAAAGTGGACGGGCTCAATGTCCTCACCGGCCGTTCCTCCACCGGCAAGTCTGCACTCTCCGAGATCATCGAATACTGCATGGGGCGCTCCTCGTTCAACGTCCCCGAAGGCGTCATCCGCGATAAGGTGTCCTGGTTCGCAGTGATCTACCAGGTCCAAAATGAACAGGTGCTGGTTGCCAAGCCGACCCCACCCGGCGGCGGAGCTAGTTGCAGCACTGCGATGCTGCGAAGAGGAACCCAATTGCAGGCGCCCGATTTCAAGGACCTTACGATCAACACGGACGACGATAGTATCGTCGAACTGCTGTCGCGTCTGCTCGGCATTCCCGAGAACCGTACTGATGTCGCACTCGAACACAGCCGCGACAGCTACGATGCGAATGTAAAGCATACTCTCTACTACCTGTTTCAGAAGCAGGGTTTGGTCGCTAACAAGGATCAGCTCTTCTATCGCCAAAACGAGCAGTTCCAACCACAGGCGATTCGCGACACGCTGCCGATTCTTCTCGGCGTCTCCTCGCACGACCGCTATGAGCTGGAATCCAAGTTGCGCACGGCGCAGAGGGATCTGAGACTCAACAGCAAGCAGTTGGAGCATGTGCGCGCGACCGTCGACACGTCGCACGAGCAAGCCATCGGTCTCTATTCGGAGGCCAGGACGGTCGGCATCATCGTCAATCCGGACAGGGGCCCGAATGCCAACGAGATTTTCGAGGCTTTGAGGTCGGCACTATCATGGAAGCCTGACATGGTGCCTGACGACGACGGCAGCCGAATTTCGCTTCTGGAAAGCGAACTTAGTCAGTTGCGTCAGGATCGCCGCGAGGTCCAGGCCAGGATCGATGCGGCTCAACAGTTCGCCAGACGCGCAGGTGGCTACGAAAGCGAGGCGGCCGAGCAGAAAGACCGGCTGGCCTCGATCAAGGCGCTGCCGAGGAACCCCACAAGCGGCGAATGGCAATGGCCTTTCAGCGAGCGGAATTTGGCGCTGGACTCTCCAATCGCTGCCGTCTTGCTTGATGAGCTGGAATCGCTCGACAAGGAATTGCGTATCGCCACAGGTCAACGCCCGAAACTGGAAGCTTACCTGAGTGAACTGGGCGGCAAAGCAGACGACATCGCGAATACAATCAGGCAGAAAGAAGCGGAATTGTCCTCGGCAATCTCCACCAACGAGGTCATCGCCCAAATGGGCACACGCAACAATGCAGCCGCGCGCGTAGTTGGCCGCATCAGCCTATTCCTGGAAACGCTGCTCCCAAACGATGGCCTTGCAAGATTGGAGGCGGAGAATCGTCGCCTTAACCACAAAGTGAAGCAGTTGGAGGATCAGATTGGCGCGGACGACAGCAACGAACGTTTGGCTTCTATCCTCAACAACATCTCGGTGCAGGTATCGCGGTACATCCAAACGTTCAACGCCGAGTTTAGCTCTTATCCCGCACGGCTTAACCTGCCCCAGCTGACGATAACTTTCGATCGACCCGAGCGCCCGGTCCCGATGAGCAGAACCGGAGGTGGCGAAAACCACCTTGCCTACCACCTATCAGCACTGCTTGCCTTGCATTTGTTCGCAGCCAAAAACAATCGGCCTATCCCACGCTTCTTGATGATCGACCAGCCGACTCAGGTCTACTTCCCGTCCGAGCAAATATACAAGGACGCCGATGGTTCAGTGCAAAGAACCGAGGCCGACGCCGATCTTGATGCAGTGCGTCGACTGTTCGAGCTGTTGCTGAAATTCACTCAGGAGGACGCCCCCGGGTTCCAACTGATCGTCACCGAACATGCAAACCTGAGGGAGCAATGGTTTCAAGACGCGCTAGTGGAACAGCCGTGGACCAAGCCACCAGCGCTGGTTCCTGAAGAATGGCCCTTCTTCTCCTCTTGAACCGCACATCGAATGTCCGCTTCCGAACCTAAGCGGACATCCATACGAGTAATTCAAATCTCACGGTCCTAGTGTCACCCTGAAGCCATAAGTACCACCGGTACCTCGAGATACCATGTCAAAGCCCAGCCCAACCCCATTTGCACTTGTCCGATCAGCTACCGGATCTCACGCGCCGGCCCCAGCTGAATTCTCGACGAGCCGCGGAACTGTCTGGCCACGACCGCGAAACCACTCCACTCCCCAACAATGGGGCGACATATGAGCACTGAAGAGAGGGCTGTCTACGGAATCGAAGCGCCGCTGAGGTTGGTCTCTTCGCATGACATCGCCAATCCCGGATTCCAGTCGGCCCGCCGCGGCGAGTTCGTCTTACTAGGCGTTCCGCGGGAGACTCGCTCCGACGAGATTGTTCTGCGGGATCTCACCGTACTCGGGGTGCCGCTGGCGAGGTTCACCTTGGAGCGCCCGAGCAACGATGCGCGGCTTCTCAAGCTCGACTTCGACCATGCTGTGACCGAAGCCGATGCGTTCAGCTTTCTCCAACAGCTCGCCGACGCTTGGTCGGCCAGGTTGGCCGAAAGCCAGCGAGATCCATGGTATGGCAACCTATATGTAGACATCCAATGGGCCCGCGTGAAGGCACTTACGGCGCAGAGTGGCGGCATAGAGATTTCGTTGGATATGACGTCGATCGATGGCGTCGTCGTCACACCCGAGCTTCTGACCGCGTTGCGTTGGTCGCCACTCACCGACGTATTCGTGGAGGGCATGAAGTCAACGCAGCCTAAATCGAAGTTCTTATTCTGGTTTGTCATTTTGGAGGAGCTAGAAAAACGTGAGGAGTTCCTCTCCTTGTTCACGCCAATGTTCTCTTCTGAAGAAAAAACACAGCTTCAGGAAGTCGTGCGCTCAAATGGCGCGGCGTTGCAGCGCCTGAACGGCCTGTTGAACAATCCGACGACCACGATTGAGGGCCGAGCGGCTAAGCTCGCGCGCATCGTCGATGCGGTGGGTAGCTCCCGAATCAATGGTTTGAACGGGCCTATCGTCGTAGATCAGGCGCGCTGCGCCGCCCTGATCGAGCAGCGCAACAAGATCGCCCACAAGGGGTCGAGCATCAACAAGGATTTGCTTTACAACGTTCTTTTCCCTCTCAGCCGCAATGCACTCAATTACATCCTAGGCCGAGACGCCGAGAGTGCGAGCGGACCTCAACCTTGAATTGCCGCTTGTCGATCTCGCGCTCGGACGCCGGATCGCGCCACTTGGCAGCCCGAATCCTGGCTGGGAAGATGCGGGGGCACATCCGGGGGCATGGACCAACGGGGCAAAAAGGAAACACAATCAATCCAACAACTTGCATTAGATCTTCGAGTCCTCTCCTGGCACCAGATCAAAAACAAACCCCCGAGCGATCGGGGGTTTGTCGATTCTGACGTCCGGAAAACGACGGCCGCGCTCAGGCGGTCGCGAACGATTCCGGCAAGCGCGCCACGCGCTCCAGCGTCTCCTGCGTGCGCCGGATATCGAATTCGTCCACCGCTGCGCTCAATTGCGATGCCAATGCACGCAGCCCCTCATATTGCGCGCGCTCGGAGAAATCCAGCAGTCGCTGCGCATAGTCGGCGAGGTGGCGCATGCGCATGCTGCTGCGCATCTCGGCCAGCTCCTTCCGCTGCAAGGCCCGCCATTCGGCCTGCAACGCGTCGTTCCAGAAGCCGGGCTCGTCCTTGAGCCCGGCGTCCGTTACCACCTGTTCGCTTTCGCGCGTGCCGAGTCGACCCGCCATCATGGCCAGGGTTTCGAACAGTTGCGTCGGCGAATACGGCTTGCGGATGTAACCGTCGAAACTCGCGCGAAGCGCCACTTCTTCCTGCTGCAGGCTCGATGCGGTGACCGCGACGATGGCGGTCTCGCCGAGCGAGGGTTCGGCGCGCATCGCATCCCGCGCCTCGTAACCGTCCATCACCGGCATGCGCAGATCCAGCAGCACGACATCGGGGCGAAGGTCGCGGGCCGCGGCGAGACCTGCAGCGCCGTCGCCTGCCGTGTGCACGACGTGGTGGGTATCGCGCAAGTAACCGGCGATGACCTGCAGATTCCATGGCACGTCATCGACGGCCAGGATGTTCAGCGGCGGAACGGCGTTGAAATCGATGCGCTCCTCCTGGACTTCGGCCACCGGCGCCAGGCCGGTAGCCGGAACGTTCGCCAGGCGCACGCGGAAAACCGTTCCCTTGCCCGGCTCGCTGTCGGCGGATATCTCGCCGCCCATCGCGCGCACCAGACGCATGGCGATGCTCAAGCCAAGACCGGTGCCCTGGCGGCGCTTGCCGTCCGGACTATCGGCCTGGTGGAACGGCTCGAAGATCTGCCGGATCTGGTCGGCCGGAATGCCGACGCCGGTGTCGATCACGTTGAGGTGCACGTCGCGCGCGACGCCACCCGCTTCGGCTGGCACTACCTGCAGCTGGATCGTCACGCTGCCGCGTTCGGTGTACTTGACCGCATTGCCGACCAGGTTCATCAGCACCTGGCGCAGGCGGTGTCCGTCCAGCAGCAGGGGTTCGACCGCGGCCGTGTCGATCTCGCGCGCCAGACCGATGCCCTTCTCGGAAGCCTGCGGCGTGAACATCACGACGATGTCGTCGACGATGCCCGATACGTCGCTGGGCTGCTCGTGCAACTCGAGCTTGCCGGCTTCGATCTTCGACAGGTCGAGCACGTCGTTGATGATGTTCAGCAGCAACTGGCCGCTCTTCTTGATCGACTGCACCCAGTCGCGTTCCTTCGGCTTTTCCACCGTCTCGGAAAGCAACTGGGTGAAGCCGAAGATCGCATTCATCGGCGTGCGGATCTCGTGGCTCATGTTGGCCAGGAACTCCGATTTGGCGGCATTGGCCTGTTCGGCGCTGCGCCGGGCCGCCTCGAGCTCGGCCTCGGAGCGTTTCGCGTCGGTGATGTCCACCAGCATGTTGATGCCGCCGATGATGCGGCCGGTGGAATCGCGCAGCGGCGTCGGATACGGCGCGACCCAGACGCGTTGCCCGTCGGCGCGTTCGACGATCACCTGCATGCCATTGACGACGCGTCCTTCCGTCAGCGCGATATCCATCGGGCAGCGCTCCCGCGGCAATGGCGTGCCGTCGGGCAGGCAGAGTTTCCAGGTCTCGAACCAATTGTCCGAACCCAGGATCGGCGTATGCCCCGACAGCGTCACGGTAGCCTGGTTGTAATGGGTCAGCCGGCCTTCGGCATCCGTCGCGTACACGGCGGCGGGCAAGGCGTCGATCATCGCGCGCAGTTGCGCGTCGGACTCGCGCAGCGCCTCGGTCTGTTCGAGCACGCGCTGCTCGAGGGTGGCATTCATCTGGCGCAGCTGATCCTGCGCCAGCCGCCGTTCCGCCACTTCGGCGCTCAGCGCGCGATGGCTGCGGTGAAGTTCAGCGAAGGTGGCCACCTTCGAGCGCAGGATGCCGCGGTTGACCGGCTTGTGCAGGAAGTCGGCCGCGCCCAGCGCATAGCCGTCCATCATGTGCTGGTCTTCGTTGTAGTACGCCGTCAGGAAGATGATGGGCAAAGCGGCGGTCTTCTTGCGCGCGCGCACCATCTGCGCCAGTTCGAAGCCGGTCATGTCGGGCAACCGGATGTCGAGCACGATCAGGGCGAAGTCTTCGGAGATCAGGGCCGACAGCGCCTGGTCCGCGCTCAACGCACGCACGAGCCGATAGCCCGGGTCGTCCAGGATGCTTTCCAGCACGACCAGGTTCTTCGGTTCGTCGTCGACGATCAGGATGTTGATCGGATCGTCGAGGCCGGGCGCGGATCGCGCGGGCGATCCGGCCGGTGGCGCTGGCGTCGGGCGGCGTACGGACTTCATGCTCAGCGGAACAACCATATCCGCAGCAGGGACAGCAGTTGCTCGGTATTGACCGGCTTGGCGATGTAGTCGCTGGCGCCGGCGTCGAGGCACTTCTCGCGGTCGCCCTTCATCGCCTTGGCGGTCAGCGCGAGGATCGGCAGGGTACGGAACTCGGCCTGGCTGCGTATGCGGCGGATCGTCTCGTAACCGTCCATGTCGGGCATCATGATGTCCATCAGCACGACGCTGATGTCGGTCCTGTTCTGAAGCAGGTCGATCGCCTGGGCGCCGCTGCTGGCGCTGAGCACTTCCATCTCCTCGTTTTCCAGCATCGTGGTCAGGGCGAAGATGTTGCGCACGTCGTCGTCGACGACGAGAACCTTCCGGCCACGCAGGACTTCGCTCGAGCGCTGCAGCTTCTCCAACATCTCCTGCTTGTCCTCCGGCAGGCCGGTGACGATGCGATGCAGGAACAGCGCCGTCTCGTCCAGCAATCGCGCCGGCGACTGCACATCCTTGAGCACGATGCGCTTGGCCATCCGGTTCAGATGCGACTCGTCGGCGCTGTCAAGCTCGCGACCGGTGAAGACGATGACCGGCACGTCGGAAAGCTCGGGACGCTCGTGCATCTGCTCGAGCAGCTCGAAGCCGCTCATGTCGGGCAGGCTCAGGTCGAGCACGACGCACTGGAACGACTGCTTTTCGAGCGCGGCGAGCGCATCGGCGCCCGTTCCGACGGCCACCATCTCGATGTCGTCGTGCCCGAGCAGCGCGACGATGGCCTCGCGCTCGATGTCGTTGTCCTCGATCACCAGCAAGCGCTTCGGCGCCGGCTGCGTGAAGCTCTTCAGGCGGTCGAAGGCCGCTTCCAAGCCTTCGGTCGTCGAGGTCTTGACCAGGTAGGCGAAGGCGCCATGCGCCAGTCCGTGCTGGCGGCCTTCATCGACGCTGGCGATCTGCACCGGGATATGCCGCGTGGCCGGGTCGATCTTCAGCTGGTTCAACACCGCCCAGCCGAGCATGTCGGGCAGGTAGACGTCGAGAACGATGGCGGCCGGTCGGAATTGCTTGGCCAGCGAGATGCCGAGCATTCCCTTGTTGGCGACGATGCCCTTGAAGCCGCGATCGCGGGCCTGGTCGAGCAGGATGCGCGCGTAGTGCGGATCGTCTTCGATGATCAGCAGGGACTTGTCGCCCTCGCGGATGGCGTCGCGATCGTCGGCAACCCTGTCCTCGTTCGCGCTCGGCAACACGGTGAGCGTCGGCATCAGGTTGCGGCCTTCCGCGAAGGACTTTCCTTCCGGAAGCTGGGTATTCGGGCCGGCGTAATGCAGGGGCAGATACAGCGTGAACGTGCTGCCCTCGCCACGGGCGCTGGCCAGCTTGATTTCGCCGCCGAGCAAGGCCGCGAGTTCGCGGCTGATGGCCAGTCCCAGGCCGGTGCCGCCGTACTTGCGCGAGGTGCCGGCATCGGCCTGCTGGAAGGCCTCGAAGATCAGGCGCTGTTTTTCCGGGGCGACGCCGATGCCGGTGTCTTCGACTTCGAACGCGACGACGCGCTCGGCCTTGCCGAGCACCGGGTGATCCGGGCTCCAGCCGGAAGTCGCCGGACCGACGCGGATCTCGACATGGCCCTCCGAGGTGAACTTGACCGCATTCGACAGCAGGTTCTTCAGGATCTGCTGCAGTCGCTTGGGGTCGCTGTGCATCGCACGCGGCATGCTCTCGGCGAAGCGCACGCGGAACGGCAGGCTCTTGGCCTCGGCGACATGGCGGAAGTTGCGCTCGATGGTGTCGCGCAGGCCGGCGAAGCTGATCTCTTCCACTTCCACCGTCACCGTGCCGGATTCGATCTTCGACAGGTCGAGGATGTCGTTGATCAGGTGCAGCAGGTCGGAACCGGAAGAATTGATGTTGCGGGCGAACTCGACCTGCTTGTCGGACAGGTTGCCCAGGCTGTTGCCGGCCAGCTGCTGGCTCAGGATGAGGATCGAGTTCAGCGGCGTGCGCAATTCGTGCGACATGTTGGCCAGGAACTCGGACTTGTACTTCGAGGTCAGCGCCAGCTCGGTCGCCTTCGATTCGAGCGCGTTGCGGGCGTGTTCGACCTCGATGTTCTTGCGCTCGACCTCGGCGTTCTGCTCGGCCAGCAGACGGGCCTTGTTCGCCAGCTCCTCGTTGGTCTGCTGCAGCTCGGTCTGCCGCGACTGCAGTTCCATCGTCAGCTGCTGCGACTGCGTGAGCAGGCCTTCGGTGCGCATCGTCGCTTCGATCGCGTTGAAGACCGCGCCGATGCTCTGCGTCAGCAACTCCAGGAAAGCCATCGACGCCGCCCCGAAAGGCCGCAGCGAAGCCAGTTCGATCACCGCCTTGGTCTGGCCTTCATAGAGCACCGGCAACACGATGATGCTCAGCTGGCGGGCGTCGCCCAGGCTGGAGGAAATGCGCAGATAGTCGGGCGGCGCGTCCTGCAGCAGGATGCGCTTCTTCTCCTGCGCGCACTGGCCGATCAGGCCCTCGCCCAGGTGGATGGTCTGCCGCATCGGCGCCTTGCCGCTGTGCGCATAGCTCGACAGCTGCTTGAGCTGCAACTCGCCCTTGCTGCCGGTCAGGTGATAGATCGTTCCCTGGTGCGCGTCGACCAGCGGCGCAAGTTCGTTGAGCAGCATGCGACCCACCGTGGCCAGATCGCGCTGCCCCTGCAGCATGCCGGTGAACTTCGCCAGGTTGGTCTTCAGGAAGTCCTGCTCGCGGTTGCTCTGCGTGGTTTCGCGCAGATTGAAGATCATCGTGTTGATGTTGTCCTTCAACTCGGCGACTTCGCCCTTGGCGTCCACCTGGATGGAACGCGTCAGATCGCCCTTGGTCACGGCCGTCGCCACTTCGGCGATCGCGCGGACCTGCGTCGTCAGGTTCGCCGCCAGCAGGTTCACGTTGCCGGTGAGGTCTTTCCATGTACCCGCGGCGCCGGGCACGTGCGCCTGGCCGCCGAGGCGACCGTCCACGCCGACTTCGCGCGCCACGTTCGTCACCTGGTCGGCGAACGTCGCCAGCGTATCGGTCATGTTGTTGATTGTTTCGGCGAGCGCGGCGACTTCGCCCTTCGCCTGCACGGTGAGCTTCTGCCGCAGGTTGCCATCGGCCACCGCCGTCACCACCTTCACGATGCCGCGCACCTGGTCGGTCAGGTTCGAGGCCATGAAGTTCACGTTGTCGGTCAGGTCCTTCCACGTACCGGCGACGCCGGGCACCTTGGCCTGGCCGCCGAGCTTGCCGTCGGTGCCGACTTCGCGCGCCACGCGCGTCACCTCGCCGGCGAAGGCGTTGAGCTGGTCGACCATCGTATTGATGGTGTTCTTCAACTCGAGGATCTCGCCCTTCACGTCGGCGGTGATCTTGCGGTTGAGGTCGCCGCGCGCCACGGCGGTGGTCACTTCGGCGATGTTGCGCACCTGGGCCGTCAGGTTCGCGCCCATCGTGTTGACCGAATCGGTCAGGTCCTTCCAGGTACCGGCGACGCCAGGCACCACGGCCTGTACGCCGAGGCGTCCCTCGGTACCGACTTCGCGCGCCACGCGCGTGACTTCCGACGCGAACGAGCGCAACTGCTCCACCATCGTATTGATGGTTTCCTTGAGCTGCAGGATCTCGCCGCGCACGTCGGCGGTGATCTTCTTCGACAAGTCGCCGTTGGCCACGGCGATGGTCACTTCGGCGATGTCGCGCACCTGGGCGGTGAGGTTGGTCGCCATCGAGTTGACGTTATCGGTCAGGTCCTTCCAGGTTCCTGCGACGCCGGGCACGGCCGCCTGGCCGCCGAGTTTTCCTTCCGTACCGACTTCGCGCGCCACGCGCGTCACTTCCGACGCGAAGCCATTGAGCTGGTCGACCATCGTGTTGATGGTGTCCTTCAGCTCGAGGATCTCGCCTTTCACGTCCACCGTGATCTTGCGGCTGAGGTCGCCACGCGCCACGGCGGTAGTCACGTCGGCGATGTTGCGGACCTGGCCGGTCAGGTTGTTCGCCATCGAATTGACGTTGTCGGTGAGGTCTTTCCAGGTACCCGCCACACCCGGCACGACCGCCTGGCCGCCGAGCTTGCCGTCGGTACCGACCTCGCGCGCCACGCGCGTGACTTCCGAGGCGAAACCGTTGAGCTGGTCGACCATCGTGTTGATGGTGTTCTTCAGCGCGAGGATCTCGCCCTTCACTTCCACCGTGATCTTGCGGCTGAGGTCGCCGCGCGCCACGGCGGTGGTCACGTCGGCGATGTTGCGGACCTGGCCGGTCAGGTTGTTCGCCATCGAATTGACGTTGTCGGTCAGGTCCTTCCAGGTGCCGGCGACGCCGGGCACCGCCGCCTGGCCGCCGAGCTTGCCTTCGGTACCGACCTCGCGCGCCACGCGCGTCACTTCCGACGCGAAACCGTTGAGCTGGTCGACCATCGTATTGATGGTTTCCTTCAGTTCGAGGATTTCGCCCTTCACGTCGACGGTGATCTTGCGACTGAGGTCGCCACGCGCCACGGCGGTGGTCACGTCGGCGATGTTGCGCACCTGGCCGGTGAGGTTGTTCGCCATCGAATTGACGTTGTCGGTCAGGTCTTTCCAGGTACCGGCGATGCCGGGCACCTTGGCCTGGCCGCCGAGTTTGCCTTCGGTGCCGACTTCGCGCGCCACGCGCGTCACTTCCGACGCGAAACCGTTGAGCTGGTCGACCATCGTATTGATGGTTTCCTTCAGCTCGAGGATCTCGCCCTTCACGTCGACGGTGATCTTGCGGCTCAAGTCGCCGCGCGCCACCGCCGTCGTCACCGTCGCGATATTGCGCACCTGGCCGGTCAGGTTGTTCGCCATCGAGTTGACGTTGTCGGTGAGGTCCTTCCAGGTGCCGGCGACGCCCGGCACGACGGCCTGTCCACCGAGGCGACCGTCGGTACCGACTTCGCGCGCCACGCGCGTCACTTCCGAGGCGAACGAACGCAACTGGTCCACCATCGTATTCGTGGCTTCCTTCAGCTGCAGGATCTCGCCGCGCACGTCCACGGTGATCTTCTTCGACAGGTCGCCGTTGGCCACGGCGATCGTCACTTCGGCGATGTTGCGCACCTGCGCGGTGAGATTGCCGGCCATCTGGTTGACCGAATCGGTCAGGTCTTTCCAGACGCCGGAGACGCCCTTCACATGGGCCTGGCCGCCGAGCTTGCCTTCGGTGCCGACTTCGCGCGCCACGCGCGTCACTTCCGAGGCGAACACCGACAGCTGCTGGATCATTTCGTTGACGAGCTTGGCCGAACGCAGGAACTCGCCTTTCAGCGCGCGGCCGTCCACTTCCAGCTCCATCGACTGGTCCAGATCGCCCTTCGCCACCGCGCCGATCGTGCGGGCGATTTCGGCGGTCGGCCGTACCAGGTCGTCGATGAGCGTATTCATCGCATCGACTTTGGTCGCCCAGGCGCCGACCGCGCCTGGAAGCGAGACGCGCTGGCGCAGCCGGCCTTCCTTGCCGACCTTCAAGCTGAGCTGTTCGACCTCGCGCGTAATGCGATCTTCCTGCGCGATGCTCTGGTTGAACGTCTCGGCGATGCGACCGTCGATGCCCGTCCAGTCGGTCGGGAGTCGCACGGAGAAATCGCCATCGCGAAAAGCGACCAAAGCGCGCAGCAGCAAGCGCGAACGTTCGTCGGAGGCGGCTTCGGGATCGTCGGACGGCCTGGCCCGCCCGCTTCCGTTCGCGACTTTCGCGCCCGCCCGCCGAGCCGCGGAAGGGCGGCCCGACGCTTTGGCGCTGAGTTTTTCGGCTCTCATTGATTTCCCCGCAGTGACGACGCGCGACTGGACGAACTCGCTGGCCCTTCCCTGAACCAGTCCGAACTCGCCCTGCATGCACTCTGCCAACCGCTGGAACCCAGCAAATCCGGGCTCCCCGCCTGCGACGACCTTTCGTGCGACGGCGCAGGCATTGCAGAATGCATGACCTTTCCGCACCGCACCGTGCAATCGGCAAGCATCACGACGCTATGGCAGGCTGCGCTGTCGCAGCCATGGAAGACCCGATTCGCATGTCGTCCGACCTTTCCGCCGCCGAGTTCCACGAAGCCCTGCAGCGCGCGCGGGAGCTCCAGGTCGCGGGCCGCTGGCAGCGGGCCTTGGCGGCGCTGGACGAGTTGCTGCGGCGTGCGCCCGGACAGACGGAAGCGCTGCTGCTGCGAGGCGAGGTGCTGCAAAAGCTGGGGCGACCGGATGAGGCCGCCGCCGTTTTCCGTCGTCTGGCGTCGGCACGACCGGACTCCGCCGATGCCTGGACCGGGCTCGGCAGCGCGCAGCTGTCGTTGCACAGGCTCGAACCGGCACTGCAGAGTTTCGAACGCGCGCTCTCGCTGCACTCCGGGGACGTTCGCGCCTGGATCGGGCGCGGCGCCGCATTGCAGCGACTGTCGCGCTGGGACGAAGCGCTGGACTGCTACGACGGCGTGCGGAAGTTGCGACCCGACCTGGTCGGCGTATTGAACAACCGCGCGCTGGCGCTTTCGGCCCTGGGCCGCTGGGACGAGGCGGCGACGACCTATGCCGAACTGCTCGATGCCGCGCCGGATTTCCCCTACGCGCTGGGGCAATTGCAACGGTCGCGGCGGCTCGCCTGCGATTGGCGCGAACACGGAAGCCTGCGCGAACGCATCATCGACGGCATCGCTGCGGGCAAGTCGGTGTGCGACCCGTTCTCGTTTTTCGCCGTGTCGGACTCGCCGGCGCAACAACAGGCCTGTGCGCGGCTGTACGCACAACGCCAGCATCCGGACGCGGATGCGGTCTCGCCCTCTTCCCCGCGCGTCGCGGAGGACGGCAGGATCCGGCTCGCCTACCTGTCGCCCGATTTCCACGATCATGCGACCGCTTTCCTCAGTGCGGGCCTGTTCGAAAAGCATGACCGCGAGCGTTTCGAGATCATCGCCGTCTCGTTCGGCCCCGACAGCAATGGCCCGATGCGGCGGCGCCTGCGCGAAGGCTTCGACCATTTCATCGACGTACGCGCGATGGGCGATCGCGAGGTAGCGGAGAAATTGCGGGCGATGGACGTCCATATCGCGGTCGACCTGGCCGGTTTCACTTCGCGCAACCGCGCCGGCATCCTCGCCGCGCGTCCGGCGCCGGTACAGGTCTCGTACCTGGGTTACCCCGGCAGCATGCAGGCGCCCTTCATCGACTATCTCATCGCCGATGCCTGCGTAGTCCCGCCCGGGCAGGAAGCGTTCTACCGCGAGAGCATCGTCCGGCTACCCGATTGTTATCAGGTCAACGACGATCGTCGCGTACGGCCTGCGGAAGCCGGCACGCGAAGCGAACATGGCCTGCCCGACGAAGCCTTCGTCTTCTGCTGCTTCAACAACAGCTACAAGATCGGCCCGGAAATCTTCGCCGTGTGGATGCGCCTGCTGGCGCAGGTGCCGGGCAGCGTCCTGTGGCTGTTCGAGGACAATGCACTGGCTGGCGCGAATCTTCGCCGCGAGGCGGCCGCGTGCGGTATCGCGCCGCAGCGTCTCGTCATGGCGCCACGACGATCGCCGGCCGCGCATCTCGCCCGGCATCTGCACGCCGACCTGTTCCTGGACACCTTTCCCTACACCGCGCATACGACCGGCAGCGACGCGCTCTGGATGGGCCTGCCGCTGGTGACCCGTGTCGGCGAAGGTTTCGCCTCGCGCGTGGCCGGCAGTCTGTTGCGAGCCGTCGGCCTGCCGGAACTGGCTGTGCGGGGCTTCGACGAATACGAGGCGCTGGCCCTGTCGCTGGCGCGAGAACCCGCGCGCCTGGCGCAGCTTCGCATGCGCCTGGTCGATGATCGCGGAACGCACGCGCTGTTCGATACCGACCATTTCCGTCGCCATCTGGAAACGGCGTACACGACTCTATGGACTCGCCACCTGGCCGGCGACAGCCCCTGCGGTTTCGACGTAACGGCCTGATCGCGCCACTGCGACGCAGTGCGGACTGTCCTGTTTCGCACGCAATTCGCGTGCAAGTATTTTCGTGACCCGATGCGCATGAACCGTGACTTTTTTCACTTCTTGCGCGGCATCGGTTGCATGACTCTCGAGAATTGAACAAAGGCTAAAGAAACCATGATCCGCAACAGCTTCTCCCGCCTCGTGAAGCGAGGCCTGCTGGCGCTCGGCGCCACCCTGTTCCTGGCCGCCTCGGCCCATGCCCAATCGAACAACAGCGCGAACATCGCCGGCAACGCCAATCCCGGCGACACCGTCATCGTCGAGAACTACGACACCGGCCAGCACCGCGAAATCACCGTGCCGAAGAGCGGCAAGTACCGCCTGCGTTCCTTGCCCACGGGCAACTACAGCGTCGTGATCCAGCGCGCCGATGGCACGGTGGCCGCGTCTAGCTCGGTCGTCCTGCAGGTCGGCCAGACCGCACGCGTGGACGATCCGGCCACCAGTAAGGCCGCCGATTGAACGCCCGGTTTCATCCGGACTGAAAAACCCGCCGCGAGGCGGGTTTTTTGTTGGCACTGGCATAGGGACGAGATACCACATATATTTGTGGCATGCCCTTGACCGCCCGCCAGCAGGCCGTGCTCGACTTCGTCGCCTCCCGCATCCGGGAGCATGGCTCGGCGCCGACCCTGGCCGAGATCGCCGAGGCCTTCGGCTTCAGCCAGGCGCGCTCGGCCCAGCAGCATCTCCAGGCCCTGGAAGCCAAGGGCCATCTGCGCCTGTTGCCGGGCAAGGCTCGCGGCATCCGGTTGACCCGCGCGATCCCCGATGCCGCCGACCTGCTCGCCCTGCCCATCCTCGGCCGGGTCGCCGCCGGCCGGCCGATCGGTGCCGACGCCCCGACCGATGCCTATGTCGAAGGGCAGCGCCTGTACGACCGTGCGACGTTCTTTCCGCAGCCCGATTACCTGCTGCGGGTGAAAGGCGATTCGATGATCGGCGATGGCATCCTCGATGGCGACCTGATCGCGGTCAAACGCATGCCGGTGGCCGAGAGCGGGCAGATCGTCGTCGCGCGCGTCGATGGCGAGATCACCGTCAAGCGCCTGCAACGCACGAAGACCGGCATCCGCCTGCTTCCGCGCAATCCCGACCATGCGCCGATCGAGATTCCGCGCGATGCCGACTTCGCCATCGAAGGCCTGTACTGCGGACTCGTACGGAGCGCCTGAGTGAGCGTCGTTTCGCTGGCATCGATGCTCGAAGACCGTCGCCTGTGGCGCGGCACGGCGAAAGCGCAGATCGAAGAAGGTCGCGAGCCCACCGGCCATGAGGCGCTCGATGCCGCCCTGCCCGGCGGAGGTTGGCCGGAAGCCGCGCTCAGCGAAATCCTGTCGCCCGCCGATGGCATCGGCGAATTGCGCCTCGTGCTGCCCACGCTGGCGCGACATACGCAGGCCGGTCGCGATGTCGCACTGATCGCTCCGCCTTACGTGCCTTTCCCCCGCGCCTGGCGCGATGCCGGCGTCGACCTGCGTCGCCTGCGCATCGTCGCGACGGATCGCGCAAAGGATGCGCTGTGGGCCAGCGAACAATGCCTGCGCGCCGGCTGCCTGTCGGCCGTGCTCTGCTGGCCGCAGCGGGCCGACGACAAATCCCTGCGTCGCCTGCAGGTCGCCGCCGAAAGCGGGCGCGCCCTGGCATTCGCTTTTCGCGATGCGCGCGAAGCGCGCAATCCTTCGCCAGCCGCGCTGCGCCTGCAACTCGCGCCAGGCCAGTTGCGCGTGCTCAAGTGTCGCGGCGGCCTCGCGCCCGCGCGTGCTTTCGCGCTTGCCGGCGCGCATTGAATCGCCCCCATGCTCTGGGCCTGCGTACTGCTGCCGCAGCTGGCGCTGGACACCGTCCTCCGCCGCCATCCCGCGCCGGGAAAACCACTCGCGCTCGTGCATGGCCCCTTGCAACGGCGCACGTTGCTGGCCGCGAACGGCGCTGCACGCGCGCGCGGCCTGCAGCCCGGCCAGAGCTTCGCCACGGCGCAGGCCCTGTTGCCCGACCTGACGGCGATCGAATACGACGAAGAATCGGTCGCGCAAGCGCGCCGTCTGCTGGCGGCCTGGGCGTATCGCTACAGCTCGCAGGTCAGTGTCGCCTTCGGCGATGCCATCGTGCTGGAGATCCAGGGAAGCCTGGGGCTGTTCGGACCCTGGCCGCTGTTCGAAGCACGCCTGCGCGACGATCTCGCCGCCCTCGGATTCCACCACCGCATCGCGATGGCGCCAGTCGCCAGCGCGGCCCACGTGCTGGCCGGGCATCGCGACGGCCTCGCCATCGAAAACACGGCTCCGATGCTGTCGGCTTTGGCACAGGTGCCGATCGCGCAGGCGCGCTTGCCGGCTGCCGCCGCGGGAGCATTCGAGCATCTCGGGCTGCGCCGGCTCGGGCAGGTCTTCGCCCTGCCCCGCGCCTCTCTCGGCAAGCGCCATGGTCCCGGACTTCTGGCGCAGCTCGACCGCCTGCGCGGCGACGCGCCTGAGATATTGCCGCTGCATCGCCCCCCGGACGTCTTCGATGCGCGCATCGAACTCTCCTTCGAAACCGAGAGCACGGAAGCCCTGCAATTCCCGCTGCGTCGCCTGACCTCGGACCTCGCCGCCTATCTCGCCGGTCGCGATGGCGGCGTGCAGCGCTTCGTGCTCCGCCTCGAACACGAGGACCACGGCCATAGCGATGTACCTGTCGGCCTGCTCGCACCCGAACGCGATGCCGCCTTGCTGTTCGAACTGGCGCGTGGTCGCCTTGCGCAGGCCAGCGTACCGGCGCCGGTGCGCGGCCTGCGCTTGCTGGCGCGCGAACTGCCGCCTTTCGTGCCGGCCGGTGCCGACCTGTTCGACCTGCGTGCGCAACAGGGCATGCCCTGGGAACAATTGCGCGAGCGCCTGCGCGCACGACTCGGCAACGAGGCGGTGCATGGCCTGTCGGCCGTGGCCGAGCATCGGCCCGAATACGCCTGGCGTCGCGATGCCGGGGAAACGAGCCCGATGCCGGTGCAGGAACCGTTGCCGCGCCCAGCCTGGTTGCTGGAACGTCCTGTCCCCTTGCGCGACGCGCGCCTGCAACTGCTTGCCGGACCCGAACGCATCGAAACCGGCTGGTGGGATGGCGACGATGCGCAGCGCGATTATTACGTCGCCGAAACCTCGCAAGGGCAACGCGCCTGGGTGTTCTGCGCGCCAGGCGAACGCGGCGCGTGGATGCTGCATGGCTGGTTCGCATGAACGACAACCCCGCGCCTGCCTATGCCGAACTGCATTGCCTGTCGAATTTCAGTTTCCTGCGCGGGGCCAGTTCGGCCGAGGAATTGTTCGGGCGTGCGAAGGCATTGGGTTATTCCGCGCTGGCGATCACCGACGAGGCTTCGATGGCCGGCATCGTGCGCGCCTACGAAGCGGCGAAGAAAACAGGATTGAAACTGATCGTCGGCAGCGAGGTCCGGCTGCAGGACGGTCCGAAGCTCGTACTGCTTGCCCAGAACCTGGTCGGCTACCAGGCGACCTGTCGCTGGATCACGACGGGAAGGCGACGCGCGGAGAAAGGCGATTACCGCCTGCTGCGCGCCGATCTCGAAGAAGGGAACGAGGGCGTGCTGGCCTTGTGGCCGCCGGGAGACTCTCCGGATATCGGGCACGGCGAGTGGGTCCGGCGCATTTTCGGCGAGCGCGCCTGGATCGCGGCGGAACTGCACCACGGGCCCGACGACGAACGACGCCTGCGCGAACTGCGCGGCCTTGGCGAACGGCTCGACCTGCGCCTGGTCGCCAGCGGCGACGTGCACATGCATGCGCGCGGACGACGCGCATTGCAGGACACCATCACGGCGATCCGTCATCGCACGCCGGTGGCCGAAGCCGGCGACCTGCTGTTCCCGAACGGCGAGCGACACCTGCGCAGGCGCGAGGCCGTGGCGCGGATCTATCCTCCCGACCTGCTCGCCGAGACCTTGGCCGTCGCCGATCGCTGCGATTTCACGCTGGACGATCTTCGCTACCAGTATCCGAAAGAGGTCGTGCCGGAAGGCCATACGCCGACGACATGGCTGCGCGCGCTCGTGGAAAAGCATCTTCCCGATCGCTGGCCCACGGGCATTCCCGCGGACATCCGCGCGAAGATAGAGAAACAGATAGAGAACGAGCTCGGTCTGATTTCCCGGCTCGAATACGAGCCCTACTTCCTGACCGTTTACGACATCGTGCGTTTCGCGCGCACACAGGGAATCCTTTGCCAGGGGCGCGGTTCGGCGGCCAATTCGGTCGTCTGCTTCGTGCTCGGCATCACCGCCGTCAATCCGGGCGACGTACACATGCGCCTTCTGGTCGAGCGCTTCATCTCCGAAGAGCGCAAGGAACCGCCCGACATCGACGTGGACTTCGACGCCAGCCGGCGCGAAGAGGTCATCCAGTACGTCTATCGTCGCTACGGCCGCGAACGCGCGGCGCTGACCGCCGTGGCCATCACCTATTCCGGACGCAGCGCCTTGCGCGACGTGGCCAAGGCCCTGGGCCTGGTGCCGGACCAGGTGGATCGGCTGGCGCGCACGGTCGGTCGCTGGGACGACGACGTGCCTTCGGATGATCGCGTGCGCGAAACCGGTTTCGATCCGGACAGCCCGGCCATCCGCCGCATCCTCGCGGTCACCGCCCAACTCATCGGCTTCCCGCGCCATCTTTCCCAGCATCCCGGCGGTTTCCTCATCAGCGATGCGCCCCTGCACACACTGGTGCCGATCGAGAATGCGGCGATGCCGGAACGCACGGTGATCCAATGGGACAAGGACGATCTCGACACGATGCGCATGCTGAAAGTCGATGTACTCGGCATCGGCATGCTCGGCGCGATCTCGCGCTGCCTGGAACTGCTGCGCGCGCATGGCCGACGGGATCTTGCCGACATGGCCGCCATTCCGGTCGGCGACCCGGATGTCTACGGCATGATCCAGCGCGCCGATACCGTCGGCGCCTTCCAGATCGAATCGCGCGCGCAGATGTCGATGCTGCCGCGACTGAAACCGGCGAAGTACTACGATCTCGTCGTGCAGGTCGCCATCGTCCGGCCGGGGCCGATCGCCGGCAACATGGTGCATCCCTACCTGCGACGGCGGCAGGGCAAGGAGCCGATCGAATATCCCTCGCCCGCCCTGGAGAAAGTGCTTGAGCGAACGCTGGGCATTCCACTGTTCCAGGAACAGGTGATGGAGATCGCGATGGTGGCCGCCGATTACACGCCGGGCGAAGCCGACCAGTTGCGCCGCGCGATGGCGGCCTGGAAGCGCCACGGCGGATTGGAAGGCCATCGCGAGAAACTCTATGCCGGCATGCGCAAGAATCATTACAGCGACGAATTCGCCGAGCGCCTGTTCGAACAGATCAAGGGCTTCGGCAGTTATGGGTTTCCCGAGTCGCATGCGGCCAGCTATGCGCTCGTCGCCTACGTCAGTTGCTGGCTGAAGTTCCACGAGCCGGCGGCTTTCGCCTGCGCGTTGGTCAACGTGCCGACCCACATGGGTTTCTACACGCCGGACCAGCTGCTGCAGGATGCGCGACGGCACGGCGTGCAAGTGCGTCCGCTCGACGTGCGCTACAGCGACTGGGATTGCATGCTGGAACCGCACAGTGGCGACAGGCCGCGCAGGGAGGACAAGAATGACCAGCCGGCCATCCGCATCGGCTTCAACCAGCTGTCGGGCTTCGGCGAGGACGCCGCGCGACGGCTATCGGCGGCGCGCACGCAGCGGGCATTCCGCGATGTCGCCGACTTGGCCGAACGCGCGCAATTGCCGCGTCGCGATCTCGATCGCCTGGCCGATGCCGATGCCTTGCGCGGACTGGCCGGGCATCGCAATCGCGCGCGCTGGAACGCCAGCGGCGTCGAAGCGGTACTGCCCCTGTTCGCCGGCACGAAGGCCGTGCAGGAAGAACACGTCCAGCTGGCGCCGCCGAACGCGGGCGAAGCGGTACTGGCCGATTACGCCAGCGTCGGCACGACGCTGGGCGCGCATCCGCTGAAGTTGCTGCGCAGGCAACTGCGCGCGAGACGCTGCCATCCTTCGCGCGAACTGGAAGCCCTGCCGCATGGCAGCGCGGTGCGCCATGCCGGCCTGGTCACGCTGCGGCAACGCCCGCAGACGGCGACCGGCGTGACCTTCGTGACGCTGGAAGACGAGGACGGCTGCGTGAACGTCGTCGTCTGGCGCGATATCGCCGAACGGCAACGGCGCGAACTCGTCGGCTCGCGCCTGCTGGCGGTGGACGGCCGTTGGGAAACGGTGGATGGCGTGCGCCACCTGATCGCGCAACGCCTGCACGACCTGAGCCCGCTACTGGGTTCGCTGCAGGTCGCGTCGCACGATTTTCATTGACGCAACGCAGGGTGGGCCTTGGCCCACCCTACATGATCAGGCGAACGGATCGCGCAGCACGATCGTCGCGTTGCGGTCGGGGCCGGTGGAGACGATGGCCAGCGGGCAACCCGACAATTCTTCCAGCGCACGCAGATAGGCACGCGCGGCGGGCGGCAGCTTGTCCCACTCGGTGACGCCGGCGGTGCTTTCGTTCCAGCCCGGGAATTCGAGATAGACCGGCTCGCATTCGTCCCAGCCCTGCGCATCGAGCGGCGCGTATTCGCTCTGCTTGCCGTGGTATTTGTAGGCGATGCACATCTTCAGCGACGGCATGCCGTCGAGGATGTCGAGCTTGGTGATGCACAGGCCGTTGATGCCGTTGATGGCGACGGCGCGCTTGAGCGCGACCAGATCGATCCAGCCGCAGCGGCGCGGGCGGCCGGTGGTCGCGCCGTATTCGGCGCCGCGATCGCGGATGCCCTGGCCGATCTCGTCGTCGAGTTCGGTCGGGAACGGGCCGCCGCCGACGCGCGTCGCGTAGGCCTTGGCGATGCCGAGCACGTAGTCGATCGAATCGGCGCCGACGCCGGTACCGGCGAGCGCGCCGCCGACCGTCGTGTTCGACGAGGTGACGTAGGGATAGGTGCCGTGGTCGATGTCGAGCAGCGAACCCTGCGCGCCTTCGAACATGACTTTCTTGCCCTGCTTGCGCAGGTCGTGGAGGATGCCGGCGACGTCGGCCTTCATCGGCTCGACGTATTCGCCGAAAGCGACAGCCTCGTCCAGCGTCTTCTGGAAATCCACCGCGTCGACGCCAAGGTACTTGGTCAGCACGAAGTTGTGGTAGTCGAGCGCCGTGCGCAGCTTCTCGGCGAGCTCGGCCGGATACTTCAGGTCGGCGACGCGGATGCCGCGACGCGCGACCTTGTCTTCGTAGGCCGGGCCGATGCCGCGACCGGTGGTGCCGATGGCCTTGCCGCCGGCGGCCTTTTCGCGCGCCTGATCGAGGGCGATGTGGTACGGCATGATCAGCGGCGTGGCCGGGCTGATCTTCAGGCGCGAACGCACTTCGACGCCATTGCCTTCGAGTTCGGCGATTTCCTTCTGCAGCGCGGCCGGCGACAGCACGACGCCGTTGCCGATCAGGCAGAGCGCACCTTCGCGCAGGATGCCGGACGGGATCAGGTGCAGCACGGTCTTCTTGCCGCCGATGACGAGCGTGTGGCCGGCGTTATGGCCGCCCTGGAAACGCACGACGGCGCCGATTTCCTCGGTCAGCAGGTCGACGATCTTGCCTTTGCCTTCATCGCCCCACTGCGCGCCCAACACTACGACCGACTGACCCATGACCCTGTCTCCGCAAAAGAATTCGTTGCCCCGAGGGGCGGTGATTTCGTGGGCGACGGTCCGGCGATCCGGCGAAAACCCGAACCCCAGACGCAGAAAAAGCCGAGGTCGCCCCGGCTTTTCGAAATTATACGCGGGAACGCGCCGCGTGGGGGCCGGTCAGCCGCCGCGGACCAGGTACAGGGAAGCCAGTCCGGCGATGACCATGAAGCCGCCGTAGGTGCGCAGCCGGACGGCCGGCTGCGCGGCCAACTGCTCGACCGCGCGCTTCCAGGCCTCCGGCGCGGCGAACAACAACAGGCCTTCGATCAGCAGCACCAGGCAGAGCGCGGCGAGCAGGTCCGAAGGCATCCCGGATCAGCGGCCGTCCTTGCCGAAGTAACGCAGGAATTCGGACTCGGGATCCAGCACGAGGGTCGTCCGCCCATCGCCCATGCTGGCCCGATAGGCCTCCAGGCTGCGGTAGAAAGCGTAGAACTCGGCGTCCTGCCCGTAGGCCGCGGCGCCGATTTCAGCGGCGCGGCCATCGCCTTCACCGCGCACTTTCTGCGCATCGCGTTCGGCGTCGGCCAGGATCACCTGGCGCTGGCGGTCGGCGTCGGCCTTGATGCCGTCCGAGGCCTGCACGCCTTCGGCGCGCAGCTGGTTGGCGACCTTCTCGCGATCGGTGCGCATGCGCTGGAAGACGTTCTCCAGCACGGTGCTGTCCTGCGGCAGGTTGATGCGCTTGATGCGCACGTCGAGCACGACGATGCCCAGCGTGGCCGCCTCGGCGTTGATCGCCTTCAGCAGGCTGCCGGTCAGGTCGCTGCGCCCGCTCGACACGACGGCCTGCAAGGAGCGTCGGTTGATCTCGCCACGCAGCGCTTTTCGCACCAGGGGGCGCAGGCGCGCCTTGGCCGCATCCTCGTCGCCGCCACCAGCGTTGCGGTAGAAGGTGGTGACGTTCTTGATGCGCCACTTGACGAAGAAGTCGACTTCGACGTCCTTCTTTTCGGTCGTCAGGTAACGATCCGGCGCGTCGTCCAACGACAGGATGCGCTGGTCGAACTTGCGCACTTCCTCCACCACCGGCCATTTGAAGTGAAGGCCGGGCTTGAGGTCGCTGCGCACGATCTTGCCGAGATTCAGCACGATGGCCGTCTGGCCTTCGCTGACGGTATAGACGGAACTGAGCAAGGCCAGCAGCAGGACGACGCCGGCGATCAGATAGGAAACGGGATTGTGCATCTCAGCGGCCTCCTTCACGCGACTCGCGAGGCGGTCGTTCGTCGTTCAGGCGACGGGGCTGCTCCGGCAGGGCCCGCACCTCCGGCAATTGCGTCAGCGGCGCGGCATTCGCCGGCGGCGGCGCGCCCGCGCCGCTGTTGAGCGGCAGGTAGAGGATGTTGCCCCGGCCAGCGACCACTTTCGGGTTCTTGGCCATCACTTCCTGCATGGTTTCCAGGAACAGGCGCTTGCGCGTGACTTCCGGCGCCTTGCGGTACTGGTCGGCGAGCTGGCGGAATCGCTGCGCGTCGCCCTCGGCCTTGGCGATGGTGGCGGAGCGGTAGCCGGCGGCCTCGGCGGTGATGCGCGCCGCGACGCCGCGCGCTTCCGGCAATACCTTGCTCGAATAGGCCTTGGCGATGTTGATGGTGTTTTCCTTGTCCTGCGCCGCCCGGTTGGCTTCGTCGAAAGCCTCCTTGACCTCGGTGGGCGGGCGGGCGTCGGTCAGGTTCAACGCGGTCACCAGTAAACCGGTGTGGTAGGAATCGAGCGTGTCCTGCAGATGTTCGCTGGCGGCGGTCTGCGGCTTCTCGCGATCGAGCAGCACGGTGTCCAGCGTGTGGTTGCCGATGGCTTCGCGCACGGCGCTCTCGGCGGCGTTGCGCAGGGTCTCGCGGCCCTGTTCGCGCTTGCCGTCGGCGATCAGGTCGTCGCGGAAGGCATAGAGGAAATCGCGCGGATTCGCGACCTGGTACTGCACGGTGAACTTGATGTCGACGATGTTCTCGTCCTGCGTCAGCACCCGCACCTGATCGTCGACCTGCTGGATGCGCGTGGTCGGGACCACGGTGACCGTTTCGATCGGCCAGGGCCATTTGAAATTCGCGCCGGGCGTCATCGTGCGGCTGTAGGCGCCGAGGCGCAGCACGACGCCGCGCTCCTGTTCGTCGATCAGCTTGAAGCTGCTCATCACGACCAGCAACCCGAGCAGGGGCAGCAGCCAGGCGATCGGGCCGGCTCCGCCGCCCGCGCCGCCGAACATCTCGCGCAGACGCGCGAAGAAGGCATCCACCGGATTGGGGCTGTTCTTGCCGCGCCAGGGGTCTTGGCCGCCCTTTCCAGGCTGGTTCCAGGCCATGCTTGCTCCATGCGGACCGCGTGGGCGGCCGTTTCAGTCAATCGTCGGAATTGTAGGTAGGGGCTGTGGGGGCCACAAGCAAGGGGGCCAGCGCATGTCCGCCCGCTTCCAGGGCCAGGCGCTCGGCCACGGCCAGGGGAAGATCGACGCTCAAGCGCCAGCCTGCCTCGTCCGCAGCCTCCTCGCGCACGGCGTCCAGATCGTGCAATCGCGCGCGCAGCCTACCCTCGCCCGCCCCCAGCCTCAGCTCGGCCTGAAGGCGCCGGTCGGCGAACCGGGTCAGCAGGGAATCGCGCAGCCGTTCCAACCCTTCGCCGGTCCTGGCCGATAGCCAGAGGCGTTCCGGCCCCTGAGCCGGGACGTCGTGCCTCGCACTGCCGTCCTCGAGCCGGTCGATCTTGTTGAAGATGAGCAACTGCGGCACCTCGCCGGCGCCGATGTCGCGCAGGACCTCGTCGACCTGATGCATGCGCTCGTCGCGATGCTCGTCGGAGGCGTCGACGACGTGAAGCAGCAGGTCCGCATCGCGCGCTTCCGACAGCGTGGAACGGAACGCAGCGACCAGCTCATGCGGCAGGTCGCGGACGAAACCGACGGTATCGGAGAGCACGACCGTACTGCCCGCCCCCTGCATGCGACGCACGGTCGGGTCGAGCGTGGCGAAAAGCTTGTCGGCGGCGTAAACGCCGGCACCAGTGAGCGCATTGAACAGCGTCGACTTGCCGGCATTGGTGTAACCGACCAGGGCCACGCGCGGAATGGCGTTGCGCACGCGCGCGCGTCGCATCTGGCTGCGCTGGGCTTCGACCTTCTCGAGGCGCGCCTCCAGCGTTTCGCGGCGCTTCTGCAGCAGGCGTCGATCGGTTTCGAGCCGCGTTTCGCCAGGGCCGCGCAGGCCGATCGAACCGCCGCGCTGGCTGTCCAGCCCCGCCGCGCTGCCGCGCACCAGGCGCGCCGACAGATGCTTGAGCTGCGCGAGTTCGACCTGCAGCTTGCCTTCATGCGAGGCGGCGCGCTGGGCGAAGATGTCGAGGATCAGGCCGGTACGATCGACGACCCGACGCCCGAGGGCCTTCTCGAGATTGCGCTCCTGCACAGGACTCAGGGCGTGGTTGAACAGGACGACGTCGGCGTCGGTCGCATCGCAGGCCGACAAGACTTCCTCGACCTTGCCGCTGCCGATGTAGTGCGAGGGACTACCGCGTTCGACGCGCGCCGTCACGGCACCGACCACGGTCGCGCCCGCGCTGCGCGCGAGTTCGGTGAATTCTTCGAGCAGCGAGGCGTCTTGCGGACCGGGCGGATACGGCTGCACCAGCAGCGCGTTCTCGCCCTTGCGGGTTCGTTCGATCACGTGCGGCGAGGCGCCTCAGTCTTCAACGGCGCCGCCCTCTTCGTCGGCCGCCGCGACATGACCGCCGCCGGGTCCAACGCGAACGTTGCGGGCCGGCACGACGGTCGAGATGGCGTGCTTGTAGACCATCTGACTGACCGTGTTGCGCAGCAGGACGACGAACTGGTCGAAGCTCTCGATCGTGCCCTGCAATTTGATGCCATTCACGAGATAGACCGAAACCGGCACACGCTCGCGACGCAGGGCATTGAGGAAGGGATCTTGCAGCGACTGGCCTTTCGACATACGGACTCCGTTGTAGTTATGCGCGCCATCGGGCGCGGTGCGCGGCCAATAGTCCAGGCCGCCAATGTCGATCGAGCCATCCTTCCGGAATGCTTGGGATGCGAGGGCCCGGCGAAAGCCGGTCCTGCGCCGGGGTCGCGGGATGCGCCCCGGTCGCGACCTTCCTGGTCGCGATCCTGCCGATGATCGACGATGCCACTTTACACGGCCGCGCCCTCAGGGGCGAGTGAGGAAGGTCCGCAGCGCCTGTTCGAGCGCATCGCGCTGTCCGAAAGGATCGAACCAGCGCGCATCGAGCTCGCCGCGCAGCCAGGTGTATTGGCGCTTGGCGAGCTGGCGGGTCGCGGCGATCGCCTGCCCGCGGAAGGTCGTGGCGTCGGTTTCGCCGTCGAGGTGTCGCCAAGCCTGGCGATAACCGACGGCGCGGATCGCGGGCAGGTCTTCGTGCAGGCGCGAGTCCGCGCGCAAGCGTCGCACTTCGTCGAGGAAGCCCTGCGCGAGCATCGCATCGAACCTTCGTTCGATGCGTTCGTGCAGGACCGCGCGATCGGCCGGCGCCAGCACCAGCTTCAGCACACGGAACGGAAAGGAGCGATGCGCCTTCGCCTGCTGCCAGTCGCTGATCGGCCGACCGCTGAGCCGATGGACTTCCAGCGCGCGCGTGATGCGTTGCGGATCGGTGGCGTGGATGCGCGCGCCGGCTATCGGATCCAGGCGAAGCAGTTCCGCATGCAGCGCCGCCCAGCCCCGCTCGGCGGCCTCTTCGCGGAGCCGTTCACGAACGCCGGCATCGGCTTCGGGCATCTCGGACAGGCCGTCCAGCAGGGCGCGGAAATACAGTCCGGTGCCGCCGACGAGCAGGGGCGGCTTGCCGCCGGCGGAGAGCGCCTGCATTTCGCGCAAGGCGTCGGCGGCGAATTCGGCGGCCGAATAGGTTTCATGCGGGTCGCGGATGTCGATCAAACGATGCGGAGCGCGCACGCGCAACTCCGGCTCGGGCTTGGCCGCACCGATGTCCAGGCCACGATAGACCAGGGCCGAATCGACGCTGACGATCTCGCTACCCAGGCGCTCTGCCCACTCGACCGCGAGCGCGGTCTTGCCCGAGGCGGTCGGGCCCATCAGGGCGATGGCGAGGGGACGGGAATCGATCACGGGAACGGGCGGCTGTGGCGGAGCTGCAACATACCGCATGGCGCTATGATCGGCCCATGCATCGCCTGAAAGCCCTCGCCTTCCTGCTCGTCTTCGCGGTGCCGGCGCAGATGCCGCTGGCCGCGTGGCTGCTGTCGCGCGCGCCCGACGCACAATGGCTGACGTGGTGGCCGCTGTTCTTCCTGTTCGTGCTGCTGCCGGCGACCGACTATTCGCTCGGCCACGATGCCGCGAACGTGCCGGCCGAACGCGAGCGCGAAGTCGCGCTGCAACCTTGGTTCCGGGCGCTGACCCTGCTCGCACTGCCCGTGCAGTTGGCCCTGCTCGCCTGGTCCGGCGCCTGGTTCGTGCAGGCCGAACTGGGCTGGTTCGGCAACATCGGTTGGCTGCTGTCGCAGGGCGTGGTCGGCGGCGTGCTGGCGATCAATACCGCGCACGAACTGATCCACAAGGACGGCCGACTCGAACCGCTGTTCGGCGGCCTGCTGCTGTCCAGCGTCGGCTACCACGGCTTCAAGGTGGAGCATCTGCGCGGTCATCACGTGCACGTGTCGACGCCGGAGGATGCGTCCAGCGCACGCTTGGGTCAGTCGGTCTGGCATTTCCTGCCGCGCGCGATGTGGCGCAACACGCTCAATGCCTGGTCGCTCGAAGCACTGCGACTTCGCAAGCTCGGGCATTCGCCGCTTTCGTGGCGCAACGAACTGATGTGGTGGACGGCGGCCTGGCTGGCGCTGGCGGCCGCGTTCTTTTTCGCGCTCGACGGCAAGGGTCTGCTGTTCTTCCTCGCCCAGGGCGTCATCGCGGCGGGCACGCTTGAGGTCATCAACTACATCGAGCACTACGGGCTGGAACGGCAGCGCCTGGCCGACGGGCGCTACGAACGTACGACGCACCTGCATTCCTGGAATTCGGACTACGCGCTGTCGAACCTGCTGCTGTTCCAATTGCAGCGTCATTCCGACCACCATGCCTTCCCGAAGCGGCGTTATTCGATCCTGCGCCATCATGCGGATTCGCCGCAGTTACCGGGCGGTTATGCCGCGATGTTCGTGCTGGCCCTGTTCCCGCCGCTGTGGCGACGGGTGATCGATCCGCGCGTGCTGCGATTCAGGGCGGAGGCCCATTCCGCATGAACCTCGACAACGAAGAAGCCGACCGCCGTCGCACCGGCGTGATGCCCCTGATCAATGTCGTGCCCCTGGTTGGCGTGCTGGCGGCCGTCATGGTCGTGATCATGGTCGCGATGCCGGGCCGTACTGCGACGCTCGAAAACGACCAATCTCGTGGTTGCGTATTGTGTTTCGGAGAACGGTGCGAATACCTCGAACGTGTCGGCATCGAAGTGGGGGCGTCCGGCCTGGTGCAGGTCAACGGCCACGAGATGCCCGCGACGCAACTGCGACAGGCGATTCGCCTGCCGCCACAACCGCACCAGATCAATGACATCATCATCGAGGTCAGGACCGACCCGCAGGCCGAGTATTCGGACATGATGGATGTCGTCGGCATCCTGAAAGAACTTGGCCTGGAAGACAGGCAAATCAGCGTCCGGTCGTAACGCAGGAAACATCTGCCGCACCTGGTCGGTCGGTCAGCGCGAATCCAGATAGGCCTTCAGCGCGGCGATCTCGGCATCGCTCATCGGCTTGAAACGCCAGCGCGCGACGCCACTCATCAGACCCGTTTTCGATTCCTTGCCGCTCGCGGTGAGTCCGGTGCGCATCAATCGGGAAAAGTTCTCGGCCGAATAGGCCTTGGCGACGATCAACGACGGCGCATCGTCGCCTTCGAATCCGTTCAGGTCCCAGCCATGGCATTCGCCGCAACTGGTCATCGCGAGATGGCGGCCCAGCGCCAGCGTTTCCGTCGGGGGCTCGCCAGGAGGCAGATTGCCCGGATCGGGCTGCATGTCTTCCGAATAGGGATGCGTGCCGTCCTTGATCTGTTTGGCGATGTCGTCGGAAAACCAGCTGTTTTCCAGCGTCGGGTTGGCGGCCTCGGGCAGCGAGCGCAGCCAGGCGGCGATATCGCGCACTTCCCGGTCGCTTAGGTGCTGGAACATCTTGACCGGCATGCCGAACGGAACATGGCCGTCGTGCGTCTGCCCATGACGCAACAATCGCTCCAATCCGGCATCGTCGTAGAGTTCGCGTTTCTCGGTGAGATTGGGCGCAACCAGGCTGAATTCCCCCGGTTCGCTCCAGAGCGCCTCGCCGCCGCCGTGCTCGCCATGACAACCGTTACAACCGACGCGCGTCGCCACGCGCAGGCCTTCGACCGGATCGCCCTTGACCAATGCGGGAGATTTTGTCGATTCGTCCAGCGCGGTCGAAGTCGTCGTTGGCGCCGGTTCGCCAGAGCAGGCGGTTAGCAACAACAACGCGATCGTCGTCGACATCCCGCCTTTCATGCGTGCTCCGTGTTTCGGCCGATACCCACTCGAGCAACGCAGGCTCAGTCGTCGTCCGGCCATCGGATGGCCGGTGCGCTCGGTTTCCCCCGCGGCATCGGTACGGCCGCCACGGCGTTCCAGACCTTCAACGCGTCGATGGTAGCGCCGACATCGTGAACGCGCAGGATCGTGGCACCGTTCTGCGCCGCGATCAGCGCCGCAGCGACGGAACCAAACACGCGCTCGCTCGCCGCTTCCCGGCCCGTCAGTTCGCCGATGCTGCGCTTGCGCGACAGACCGGCCAGCACCGGCACGCCAAGCTCGACGAAACGCCTCAGCTGCGCCAGCAGCTGCAGGTTGTGCGTCGTGGCCTTGCCGAAACCGAACCCGGGGTCGATGACCAGGTTCTTTTTCGGAATGCCGCCCATCTCGCAAGCGAAGATGCGCTGCGCCAGGAAGCTGTGCACTTCGCCGACGACATCGTCGTAGGAAGGATCGGACTGCATGTTTCCAGGCTCGCCTTGCATGTGCATCAGGCAAACCGGCACGGCGAGCGCAGCGGCCGCCTCCATCGCGCCTTCGCCGCGCAGCGCGCGCACGTCGTTGATGAATCCGGCACCGGCGGCGACGGCGGCGCGCATGACGTGCGGCTTCGAGGTGTCGACGGAGATCGGCAAGCCCGTTGCCTTCGCCAGTTTCTCGATCACCGGGATGACGCGGGCGAGTTCGTCGTCGAGCGGCACCTGGCGCGCGCCCGGCCGCGTCGATTCGCCGCCGATGTCGAGGATGTCGGCGCCTTCCTCGGCGAGCTTCAATGCATGTGCGACGGCAGAGTCGGTATCGGCGAAAGCGCCGCCGTCGGAAAACGAATCCGGCGTGACGTTCACGATGCCCATGATGCGCGGCCGGTCGAGCACCAGGCGACGGCCACCGCAGTCGAGCGAAGGCGTGATATCGAACATGGGCTATCCTCCTCGGCCATCCATGGGATGCAGTGCTCAGCGCGCGTGGAACAGCGCCTGCAATGCGGCACCGAGCGCCGCGCCCAGCGCGACACCCATCGCGGTATTGCCGAATGCTACTCCGAGCGCGGTGCCGATGCCCACGCCGATCGCCAGCCAAGGCGTCTTGCCACGACAGATGCGGCTGGTTGCTTGTTCGCTCATCTCGGTCTCTCCTGGCCGTCGACAGGACGGCGTCAAAGAGAAAGGACGGCCGAAGCCGTCCTTTGTGACTTGCGCGATGCCGTCGGCGCGAGGAGTCAGGTCTGCGGCGCGGCGCCACCGAAGTCCGGCGTCGTGCTCGGCGAGTTGCCGCCCTTGTCGCCGCCCTTGCCGGGCTTCTCCACCCAGCCGGCCGGCGGCGAAGGCTTGCGGCCCTCCATGATCGCCTTCACCTGTTCGGCGTCGATGGTTTCCCACTCCATCAGCGCGCCGGCCATCGCCTCGACCACGTCGCGCTTGTCCTCGAGGATGCGGCGAGCGACGCCGTACTGCTCATCGAGGATGCGGCGGATCTCGGCGTCGACCTTCTGCTGCGTCGCCTCGGAAATCGTCTTGTTCTGCACGCCGAAGCCGGCATCGGTATCGGCGTAAACCATCGTGCCGAGCAAGTCGGACATGCCGTACTTGGTGACCATGCTACGGGCCAGCTTGGTGGCGCGCTCGAAATCGTTGGAGGCGCCGGTCGACATTTCGCCGACGAAGATCTCCTCGGCGATGCGTCCGCCGAACAGGATCGACAGCTCCTCGAGCATCTTGTCCTTGTAATTGCTCAGGCGGTCGTGCTCGGGCAACTGCCAGGTCAGGCCCAGGGCCCAGCCGCGCGGCATGATAGTGACCTTGTGCACCGGGTCGGCCTTCGGCAGGGACATCGCCACCACCGCGTGGCCCGACTCGTGGTAGGCCGTGTTGCGACGCTCCTCTTCGCGCATGACCATGCTCTTGCGCTCGGGACCCATGTAGATCTTGTCCTTGGCGTCCTCGAAATCCTGCATGTCGACCTGGTTCTTGTTGCGGCGCGCGGCGAACAGCGCGGCTTCGTTCACCAGGTTGGCCAGATCGGCGCCGGAGAAACCGGGAGTACCGCGGGCCAGCACGTCGGCGCGCACGTCGTCGTGCAACGGCACCTTGCGCATGTGCACCTTGAGGATCTGCTCGCGGCCCTTGATGTCGGGCAAGCCGACCATGACCTGGCGATCGAAGCGACCGGGACGCAGCAGTGCCTTGTCGAGCACGTCGGGGCGGTTGGTCGCGGCGATCACGATCACGCCTTCGCCGCCTTCGAAACCGTCCATCTCGACCAGCAACTGGTTCAGCGTCTGCTCGCGCTCGTCGTGGCCTCCGCCCATGCCGGAACCGCGATGGCGACCGACCGCGTCGATTTCGTCGATGAAGATGATGCAGGGCGCGTGCTTCTTCGCCTGTTCGAACATGTCGCGCACGCGCGATGCGCCGACGCCGACGAACATCTCGACGAAATCGGAACCGGAAATGCTGAAGAACGGCACCTTGGCCTCGCCGGCGATGGCGCGCGCCAGCAGCGTCTTGCCGGTACCCGGCGGGCCGACCATCAGCACGCCGCGCGGGATCTTGCCGCCGAGTTTCTGGAACTTGCCGGGGTCGCGCAGGAACTCGACCAGTTCGCCGACCTCCTCCTTGGCCTCGTCGCAACCGGCGACGTCGGCGAAGGTCACCTTGACCTGATCCTCGCCCTGCAGCTTGGCGCGCGAACGCCCGAAGGTCATTGCGCCGCGCGAACCGCCCTGCTGCATCTGCCGGTAGATGAAATAGATGAAGCCGAACATCAGCACGTAGGGCAGGAAGGTCAGCACCACCTGCAGCACCGAAGGCGCGGTGTCGGGCTTTTCCTGGACGATGGAAACCTTGTGGCGAACGAGGTCGTTGACGAGTTCGCGGTCGTAGGGACCGATCGACATGCCCTTGCTGCCGTCCTGGCGCTCGAACTTGACCACGGTCGCGCTGACGCTGCCGGAACCGGCGAACTCGACCTGCTTGATCTTGTCGGCATAGACCTCGTCGAGGAAGTCGGAATAAGTGACTTCCTTCGATTCGGCGGCGAACTGCGGCGCGAAGCTCTGGTAGGCGGTCGCCAGCACTAGCAGCACGGCGATCGTCACCAGCAGATTCTTGACCAGGTCGTTCATTCCTACTCCCTCAGCGCTTGCCGGTAGCCAGCGCGTACACTTCGTTCGATCGACGGCGCGAGGCCGCCGGCTTGCGGGTGATCACCTTCGCGTAGCGCCCCTTCAGGTCTTTCATGTAAGCGTCGAAACCCTCGCCCATGAAAAGCTTGATCAGGAAGTTGCCGCCCGGCCGCAGGTGTTCGTCAGCGAAATCGCGGGCCAGTTCGGACAGATGCATCGCCCGCGCCTGATCCACGGTATCCACACCGCTCATATTGGGGGCCATGTCGGAAAGCACAAGGTCCACCGCGGCCCCGTCCAGCAGGGCTTCCAACTGCGACAATGGCCCGGGCTCTCTGAAATCGCCGTGAACGAACTCGACCCCGGCGATCGGCGGCATGTCCAGGATATCCAGGGCGAATACCCGGCCCTTGTCGCCCAGCTGGCGCCGGACCACCTGCGACCAGCCGCCCGGCGCGGCGCCCAGGTCCACGACGACCATGCCCGGTTTCAGCAGGCGGTCGCGCTCGATCAGCTCTTCGAGCTTGTAGGCCGCGCGCGAACGCATGCCTTCGGCCTGCGCCTTCTTCACGAAGGGGTCGGCGAAGTGCTCCTTGAGCCAGCGCTGGCTGCTCTTGCTGCGGGTCATGCGGGTGCGTGGGCGGGGTCGTGAATGCGCCCATGATACCCTTTCGCCCCTTCGCACCCGCGGCCCGAACGTCATGTCCATCGCCCTTTCCAACCCGCAGAAGCGCTATCTGCGCGGCCTCGCGCACGAACTCAAACCGGTGGTGCTGGTCGGCGCCAAGGGCGTCACGCCCGCCCTCATCGCCGAGCTCGACGTGGCTCTGGAACAGCACGAACTGCTGAAGGTGAAAGTCGCAGCGGACGATCGCGAGGTGCGCGACGCCTGGATCGAGGAACTGGCCGGGCAGTCCAGCGCCGCCCTGGTCGGCCGTATCGGCCATGTCGCCATCCTTTACCGGCGTCGCAAGGAAAAACCGCTGGTGATCCTGCCCAAGGGCTGACGAGCGCGATGCAGCTCAACCTCGAGCCGACCGATTTCCGCTACCTGCTGCGCGGCGTGGATGCCGGCGGCGTGCTGGTGAACGAACGCCGGTTGGACCGCAGTTTCGTCCTCGCGCCCAGCGAGTTGATCGAAGACTGGCGCCCACGACGAGTCGAAGAGCTGTCACCGGAGGATCTCGACCCCGTTCTGGCTTTCTCGCCAGCGGTCGTGCTGCTCGGGAGTGGCGCTCGCCTGCAGTTTCCGGAGCCGGCCGTCATGGCCGCCTGCCTGACCCGGGGCATCGGCATCGAAGTCATGGACAACGCCGCCGCCGCACGCACGTTCAACGTGCTCGCCGCCGAAGGCCGGCGCGTCGTCGCGGCCTTCCTGCTGCCGGGCAGCTGATGCACCGGCGCAGACGCCTGCGCTCATTCGTCCTGATCCTGCCGCTGCTGTGCTTGGCATGCGGCGATTCGCGTCCTCGTTTCGAAGTATGGCGCGAGGCGCACGCGAACCATGTCGCGGCCTATTCCGCTTTCCTGGATGCACAGCGCGTCGGCGGTGTCGTGCCGCTGGAGCAGTTGCTGCGCACCGGCCGCCACTGGCGTCCCTGCGATGCCGAGGAATTCGCGGTTCCGCCGCGCGCGTCCTGGCCCAACATCGTTCCAACGCTGCGACTGTTGCGCGAGCTGAAGCGTTCCGGCCTGCTTATCCAGGCCGAAGTTGCGTCCGTCTATCGCCAACCCGCATTGAATCGCTGCGAAGGCGGAAGCAAGGCGAGCCGCCATCTGGCGAACGCCGCGCTCGACCTCGATATCGAGAGCGACGCGGCAGGGGTCCAACGCCTGTGCGAGGCCTGGCGCAAGCGCGGCCCCGCCTTGGCCTGGGGGTTCGGCTTTTATCGCGCAGGCAAGATCCACCTCGACACCTCCGGTTTCAGGACCTGGGGAACGGACCATCATCGCGGCACGTCCCTATGCGTGACGCCCACGAAGCCCTGAACGAGAACGAGGCCCGCATGCCGATCCTGCGAATTCCCGCCGACACCGCCGCCAGCGATCGCTACGAGGTCGATGCCGCCAGGCTCATCGCCGGCGACCCCCGGCAAGGGGTCGCCAACCTGTATTCCGACCCGGGCCGCCAGTTCCATTGCGGCATCTGGGAGGCCGCGCCAGCGACCTGGCGAGTCCGATACAGCGAGCACGAGTTCTGCCACCTGCTGGAGGGGCGCATCCTGATCCGCGACGAGGAAGGCGACGCGATGGAAGTCCGCGCCGGCGACAGTTTCGTCGTACCCGCAGGCTTCTCGGGCACCTGGCAGGTGCTCGAACGCGCGCGCAAGCTGTACGCGATCTTCGAACCGGCCGCGTCACCGGACGGCGGCTGAGACGGCCGCGCTGTCGGGCCCGGCCCGCGATCAGCTAAACTCCCGCTGTTTGCCCCCGCGCCGGAATCGCCCATGACAGACCAGCCCCTGAAGTACCGTCGCGTCCTGCTCAAGCTCTCCGGCGAGGCCCTGATGGGCGCCGAGGACTACGGGATCGACCCGGTGGTACTCAAGGCGCTGGCGGCCGAAATCATCCAGGCCCAGCAGGCCGGGGCGCAGATCGGCCTCGTGCTCGGCGGCGGCAACATCTTCCGCGGCGCGGGCCTGGCGGCCAGCGGCATGGACCGGGTCACCGGCGACCACATGGGCATGCTGGCGACCGTGATGAACGCGCTGGCCATGGCCGATGCGCTGGAGAAGCTCGGCGGCTACGCGCGCGTGATGAGCGCGATCAAGATCAACGAGGTCTGCGAGGACTACATCCGTCGGCGCGCCATCCGCCACCTGGAAAAAGGCCGCATCGCGGTTTTCGCGGCCGGCACTGGCAATCCCTTTTTCACCACCGACTCGGCCGCGGCGCTGCGCGCCAGCGAGATCGGCGCCGACCTGCTGCTCAAGGCCACCAAGGTCGACGGCATCTACGACGCCGACCCGAAGAAGAACCCCACGGCGAAGCGTTTCGACACGCTCGGTTACGACGAGGTCATCGCGCGCAACCTGCAGGTGATGGACACCGCCGCGTTCGCGCTGTGCCGCGACAACCGCATCCCGCTGCGCATCTACAACATGCTGCAGCCGGGCGCACTGATGCGCATCCTGCAGGGCGAGCCGCTGGGCACGCTGGTGCACGGCGGCGACCTATAATCCGGATACACAGAGACTTAGCGCGGAGCCAGACCATGATCCCCGAGATCAAGAAAGACGCCCAGACCCGCATGACCAAGAGCGTGGATGCGCTGCGCCACGAGCTGACCCTGTTGCGCACCGGGCGCGCCACCACCGCGCTGGTCGACCACATCAAGGTCAACTATTACGGTTCCGACATGCCTCTGTCGCAGGTCGCGACGATCGCCGTCGCCGATGCCCGTTCGCTGACCATCACGCCCTGGGAAAAAGCCATGGTCGCCGCGGTCGAGAAGGCACTGCTGGCTTCCAACCTCGGCTTCACGCCGAACACCGCCGGCCAGGTCATCCGCATCAACCTGCCGCCGCTGACCGAGGAGCGCCGCAAGGAACTGGGCAAGCATGTGCACCACGAAGGCGAGAACGCCAAGGTCGCCGTGCGCAACGTGCGCCGCGATGCCATCCAGCACGTCAAGGAACTGCTGAAGGACAAGCACGTGTCGGAAGACGAAGTTCGGCGGGCCGAGGAGGAGATCCAGAAGCTCACCGACAAGTTCGTCAAGGACATCGACGATGCGGTGAAGGCGAAGGAGCAGGAACTTCTGGCGGTCTGAGCAGGAACGTCCGCCCGATGAATCCGCCCGCACGCAAGCCGCGCCACCTCGCCGTCATCATGGACGGCAACGGTCGTTGGGCGGAGCGTCGCAACCGGCCGCGCACGCTCGGCCACCGCGCCGGCGCGCGCGCCGTGCAGGTTTGCCTCGATTTCTGCCTTGCCGAAGGCATCCAGGCGCTGACGCTGTTCGCTTTCTCCAGCGAGAACTGGAACCGGCCGGCGGAGGAAGTCGGTGCGTTGATGAAACTCTTCCTGCGCATGCTCGATTCGGAAGTCGACGAGTTGCATCGCCGCAGCGTGCGCATCGTCTTCATCGGCCAGCGCGACGAATTCGCCGCGATCATCCGCGAGAAGATGGCGCGCGCCGAGAACCTCACGGCCGGCAACCGCGCGCTGACGCTGAATATCGCCGCGAGCTACGGCGGGCGGCAGGACATCGCGCGCGCCGCGCGCGCGCTCGCCGAGGAAGTGGCCGCGGGGCGACTGACCCCTTCGCAGATCGACGAAACCCTGCTCGCCGCCCGCCTGTCGCTGGCCGACCAGCCCGAACCCGACCTGTTCATCCGCACCGGCGGCGACTTGCGCATCAGCAACTTCCTGCTTTGGCAGTTGGCCTACTGCGAACTGTGGTTCACCGAAACCCTGTGGCCCGACCTCGATGAAGTCGTGTTGCGCCAGGCCTTGGACGACTTCGCCAATCGCGAACGCCGCTTCGGACTGACCGGCGAACAAGTGCGCCAGGGAGCGCGGGCATGAGTCGTCGCACGCGCATCGTCGCCGCCGTGATCATGGCGCCGGTCGCCATTGCGGCCGTGCTGTGGCTGCCGACGTCCTGGCTGGCCTTGCTGCTGGCCAGCCTGCTGATGATGGGCCTGTGGGAATGGGCCGAGCTTGCCGGTCTGAAGGACAGGACATCGCGCCTGGCCTATCTCGCCGGCAATGCCATGCTGATGGCAGCCGTGATCTGGGGCGCCGGCCATGGGCTGTTCACGCTCAAGCTGCTCAGCGTGATCGGTGCCGCCTGGTGGCTGTTCGTCCTGATCTGGCTGGCCAGCTATCAGTTCGCTTCGGCCGATACGCCGCTCAATCGCGCGATCAAACTGCTGGCCGGCAGCCTCTGTGCCATTCCGGCCTGGGCCGCGCTGTGCTGGCTGCATGCCGGTACGCCGCATGGCGCCGGCTGGGCCCTGTTCGCCCTGGCGATCGCCTGGGCCGCCGACACCGGCGCCTATTTCGTCGGCGTGCGCTTCGGTCACGTCAAGCTGGCGCCGCGCATCAGCCCTGGCAAGACGCGCGAAGGCCTGATCGGCGGGCTCGCCTGCAGCCTGCTGCTCGCGCTCGTGGCCCTGCCTCTGCTGGGCCTGACGTGGAACCTGTTGCCGCAGATGCTGGTGCTGACCCTGGTGACGGCGCTGATGTCGGTCGTCGGCGATCTTTTCGAGAGCCTGCTCAAGCGACATGCGGACGCCAAGGATTCGAGCAACCTGATCCCCGGGCACGGCGGCCTGCTCGACCGACTTGATAGCCTGCTCGCGGCACTGCCGGTATTCGTGGTGGCGAAGGTATGGCTGGGCCTCTGAACCCGCGCCGCATCGCCCTGCTGGGCGCCACCGGATCGATCGGCTCGTCCGCGCTCGACGTCATCGCACGCCATCCGGATCGCTTCGCCATGCATGCCGTCAGTGCGCGCTCGCGTGTGCCCGAGTTGCTGGCGATCTGCGATCGCTTCCGTCCCGATGTCGCCATCGTTTCCGACGAATCCTCCTACGCGTCCCTGCGCGACGGCCTGAAGGACCTGGGCCTGCCGACCGAAGCGCGTTCGGGCGCGGGCGCACTCGACGAGATCGCCGCCAGCGACGACAACGACACGGTGATCGCCGCGATCGTCGGCGCCGCCGGCGTCGCTTCCACGGTGGCCGCAGCGCGGGCTGGCAAACGCCTGTTGCTGGCGAACAAGGAATCGGTCGTGCTCGCCGGCGCCGTGCTGATGCGCGCCGCCAGCGCCAATAACGCCCGCATCATGCCGGTCGATAGCGAGCACAACGCCATCTACCAGTGCATGCCGGGCGACGGATCGCGAGAAGGCGTGCGCCGGCTGTTGCTGACCGCATCGGGCGGCCCCTTCCGCGGCCGCAGTCGCGCCTCGCTGGCGAACGTCACCGCCGAGGAAGCCTGCGCCCATCCGAACTGGGTGATGGGGCGAAAGATTTCGGTCGACTCGGCCACCTTGCTGAACAAGGGGCTGGAAGTCATCGAGGCGCATCATCTGTTCGGACTGCCGGCCGATCGCATCGAAGTGGTCGTGCATCCGCAGAGCGTGATCCATTCGCTGGTGGACTACGTGGACGGCTCCGTGCTCGCGCAACTCGGCAATCCCGACATGCGGACGGCTCTGGCCTATGGCCTGGCCTGGCCCGAACGCATCGATTCGGGCGTGGCGCCGCTGGACTTGGCCGCGCTGGCGCGCTTCGATTTCGAGCCGCCCGACCTCCAGGCCTTTCCCGGCCTGGGGCTGGCTTTCGATGCGCTGCGCGCGGGCGGTACCGCGCCAGCCATCCTGAACGCGGCCAACGAAGTCGCGGTGGCCGCCTTCCTCGAAGGTCGCCTGCCCTTCCTCGGCATCCCGGACCTGATCGAGGCGACCCTGGCCGCACAGGCCATTGAACCCGCCGCGGATCTCGGTGTCCTACTCGCCAGCGACCGCGAAGCGCGGCGACGGGCCGGGGAGTTGTTGCGCAAGATGGGCATTCAATGAGCGAGTTCCTCGGCAGCCTCTTCTGGTTCATCGTGACCCTGGGCGTGCTCGTGACCTTCCACGAGTTCGGCCACTACTGGGTCGCGCGCCGCTGCGGCGTGAAGGTATTGCGATTCTCCGTCGGCTTCGGTCGCGCGCTGTGGTCGCGCACCGCGCGCGACGGTACCGAATACCAGGTCGCGATGATCCCGCTCGGCGGCTACGTGAAGATGCTCGACGACCGCGAAACCGAAGTCGCGCCAGCCGAACGCGCCTCCGCGTTCAACCAGCAGCCTCCGCTCAAGCGCATCGCCATCATCGCCGCCGGTCCGATCGCCAACCTGCTGCTCTGCGTCGCGCTGCTCTGGGCTGCCTTCGTCATCGGCGTGCCCGGTTTCCCGCCGATGCTCGGCAAGACCAGCGGCCTGGCCGCCGAGGCCGGATTGCGCGAGGGCGACCGCATCCTGGCGATCGGCGGCGAGACTACCGTGAGCTGGGACGATGCCCTGCCCGCCCTGGTGATCGCCGCGATCGATCGCGAAGCGATCAGCCTCGATATCCAGACGAGCAGCGGCGAACGCGCGAACCGCCTGCTGCGGCTGGATCGTTTGGCGCCGGATTTCGACCAGACAAACCCGTTCGGCGCCATGGGCCTGTCCGGGCGCCCCGTGCCGCCAGCCGTCGTCGGCTCGCTGACGGCAGACGCCGCCGCCACGGGCAAGTTGCAGCCCGGCGACGAGATTCTTTCGCTGGGCGGCGTGCCGGTGGGCAATTTCGATCAGATTCCGGCCACGCTGCAGCGCCTGTCTCCCGCCGGCGAACCCGTGTCCGTGCGTTTCCGTCGCCAGGGGCGTGAGCTCACGGTCAACATCGCGCCCAAGCTGGAGCGTGAAGGCTCCGAGACCGTGCGTCGGCTGGGCATTGCGCCCGTCGCGCCCACGGCGGTCCTGATCCGCCACCCGGTCGGCGCGGCCATGAAGGCCGCTTTGCGCGAAACGAACCGGCAGACGCAGACGATCCTGTCCTTCCTCGGACGGCTGGTAACGGGCCAGGCCTCGACCAAGAACCTGAGCGGCGCCATCGGCATCGCGCAGGCCGCCAATGCCGAGGCCAGCCAGGGCGCGGCCCGCCTGCTTTTCTTCATGGCCAGCCTGTCCCTGACCCTGTGCATCTTGAACCTGCTGCCGATCCCCGCCTTGGACGGCGGGCACCTGCTGTATTACCTTACCGAACTGATTTCGGGTCGAGCCGTCAGCGAACGCGTGCTGATCGCCGGCCAATATGCCGGCCTGGCGCTGCTGCTCGGCCTGATCCTGCTGGCAAACACGAATGATGTCCTGCGAATCTTCCGAATCACCTGACCCACGGCCCTGCCGCCACCAATCTGGACCGATGATGACGCGCAACAACGCACGCCGCCGCCTCCTTGCCCTCGCCCTCGCCGCCGCCCTGTCCGGGCAGGCTTTCGCGCAGAACTTCGAGGCCTTCACCGTCTCGGATATCCGAATCGACGGCCTGCAACGCATCTCCGCCGGCACCGTATTCACCTACCTGCCGGTCGAGCGTGGCGACCAGCTCGATCGCAACAAGGCGAACGAGGCCATCCGCGCCCTGTTCCGCACCGGCTTCTTCAGCGACGTGAAGCTCGACCGCCAGGGCGGCATCCTGGTCGTCAGCGTGACCGAACGCCCGGCCATCAACACGCTGTCGATCGAAGGCAACAAGGAAATCAAGACCGAAGACCTGATGAAGGGCATCAAGTCGATCGGCCTGTCCGAGGGCGAGACTTACAACCCGCTCAACCTCGACCGCCTGACCCAGGAACTGACCCGGCAGTACAACAATCGCGGCAAGTACGGCGTCATCATCAACCCGGAAGTGACCACGCTCGACCGCAATCGCGTCGACCTGAAGATCATGATCACCGAGGGCAAGCCGGCCAAGATCCGCGACATCAACATCGTCGGCAACAACGTCTTCGCCGAGGGCCTGGTGCGACGCAACTGGGAGTCCGGCACCACCAACTGGCTGTCCTGGTACAAGCGCGACGACCAGTACTCGCGCGAGAAGCTGTCGGGCGACCTGGAAAAACTGTCCAACTACTACCTCGATCGCGGCTACGTGGACTTCAACTTGGAGTCCACCCAGATCTCGATCAGCCCCAGCAAGCAGGACATGTACATCACCGCCAACATCACCGAAGGCGAGATGTACAAGGTTTCCGAGGCCAAGGTCTCGGGCGAGACGATCCTGCCGCAGGAAGAGATCGAGAAGCTGGTGATGATGCGGGCGGGCAGCGTGTTCTCGCGGGCCCTGGTCGAACTGACCAACGACACCATCAGCACGACCCTGGCCAACCTCGGTTACGCCCATGCCAGCGTCAATCCGATTCCCGAAGTCGACCGCGCCAACAAGACCGTGGCGGTGAATTTCGTCGTGCAGCCGGGCCCACGCGTGCAGGTCCGCCGCATCCTGTTCAAGGGCAACAGCAATACGGCTGACGAAGTGTTGCGTCGCGAAATGCGCCAGTTCGAAGCCACCTGGTACTCGCAGGCGGCGATCGACCGTTCGAAGATCCGCCTGCAGCGCCTGGGCTACTTCGAGACCGTCGAAGTCGACACGCCGGAAGTGCCGGGACGCCCGGACCAGGTGGACGTGGTCGTGACCGTGAAGGAACGCAATGCCGGCAGCTTCACGTTCGGCGTCGGCTATTCGCAGTACGGCGGTCTGATCACCAGCGTGCAATTGCAGCAGAACAACTTCCTGGGCTCCGGCAACCGCTTCTCCGTCGGCGTGCAGAACAACACCTATTCGCGCAGCATTTCCTTCAGTTACATCGACCCGTACTTCACCGACGACGGCATCAGCGTCGGCTACGGCCTGAGCTACAGCGACTACGACACCTCGACGACGACGACGGCACGCTACTCGGCCGGCAACGCGGCGGGCGAAGTGAGCTTCGGCATCCCGTTGTCCGAGAACACCAGCATCAGCACCGCGTTCGGCATCTACCGCAACCAGATCACGACGACCGACGGCCTGACGCCACTGCCGGTGGTCTATTACCTGGTCGATTCGCTCGGCGACCGCCAGCGCACGCCGATCGTCAGCACGGTACACACCGACGACGACGGCGACGAAGCGTTGGGTTGCGGCACGACCGGCAAACCGGCCTGCACGCCGCGCGAGAACGACGACGGCGACCTGAGCACGATCGATCCGCTGCCGCTGACCGGCGGCAATCGCCAGTGGACGGTCAATGCCTGGACGCTGAAGGCCGGCTGGGCCATCGACACGCGCGACAGCTACCTGTTCCCGACGCGCGGTACGCTGCATCGGCTGTCGGGCGAAATCGCCCTGCCGGGCAGCGATCTCGAGTACTACAGGCTCAATTACGAGTTCGAGAAGTTCTGGCCGCTGACGCCGTGGCTGATCATGCGGACCTCAGTGGATGTCGGTTACGGCGACAGCTACGGCAACACCGCCAAGCAGACCTGCTACGACCACACCTACACCGGCGCGATCATCGCCGGCACGGGCCAGAATTGCGGCCTGCCCTTCTTCAAGCATTTCTATGCCGGCGGCCCGGGTTCGGTACGCGGTTTCCAGGCCAATACGCTGGGTCCGAACTACGAAGTCCCCGGTTACGGCAGCCTGCAGCCGCTCGGCGGCCCGATCAAGACGACCGGTTCGGTGGAGTTCTACCTGCCGCGCCTGTTCAGCGGCCCGGGAGCGCGCATCTCTGCCTTCGTCGACTACGGCAACGTATTCGGCGCACGCGACGATTTCGCCATCGACAAGTTCCGCGTCACCACCGGCATCGCGCTGCAATGGCAGTCGCCGATGGGTCCGATCTCGATCAGCTTCGCCGTGCCGATCCGCAAGGAAGAAGGCGATCAGGTCGAACGCCTGCAATTCACCTTCGGCAACCAGCAGTAAGACCGGCCACCGGGCCAAGCGATGCCCTATCGCCTTTCCGAACTCGCCGCCCGTTTCGAACTCGAACGGCGCGGCGATACGGATCCAGAGATCGCCGGCGTCGGCACGCTGGCCGGCGCCTCGGGCGACCAACTCGGCTTTCTCGCCAATCCCCGTTACCGTAGCCAGCTTGCCGACACGGCGGCGGCGGCGATCGTACTGGGCGCCGACGATGCCGAGCACTGCCCGGTTTCCTGCCTGATCGCGCGCGATCCGTACGCGGCGTTCGCGCGCATCGCCGCGCTGTTCGAGCCGCGCGCGGCCCTGCAGCCGGGCATCCATGCGTCCGCATCGATCGCCAGCGATGCGATCGTGTCGCCGGACGCGCAAGTCGGCGCCTTCGTCTCGATCGGCGCGCGCTCGCGCGTCGAAGCCGGCGCGTTCGTCGGACCCGGTTGCGTCATCGGCGACGACTGCATCGTCGGCGGCGACAGCGAACTGATCGCCCGTGTCACGCTCGTCACCCGGGTGCGCCTCGGGCGCCGCGTGCGCGTGCACCCGGGCGCCGTGTTGGGTGCCGATGGTTTCGGCCTCGCCATGCAGGACGGCCACTGGCTGAAAGTGCCGCAGTTGGGCGGCGTCGTGGTCGGCGATGACTGCGAAATCGGCGCCAACACCTGCATCGATCGCGGCGCGATCGAGGACACCGTGCTCGGCGAAGACGTGCGCCTCGACAACCTGGTGCAGATCGGCCACAACGTGATCGTCGGCGCCCATACGGCGATGGCCGGTTGCGCGGCGGTAGCCGGCTCGGCCCGGATCGGCCGCTATTGCCTGATCGGCGGCGGCACCGGCATCGTCGGACATATCGAAATCTGCGACAAGGTACTGGTGACGGCCATGACCCTGGTGACCCATTCCATCCAGTCGCCGGGCGAATATTCCTCGGGCACGCCGGTCCAGCCCAGCCGGGACTGGCGGCGCAATGCCGCGAGGTTCAAGCATCTGGACGCGCTGGCGCGTAAAATTGGCGCCCTGCCCCAGGCCAAGGACTGAGCATGAGCCAAACCCCCGTCGCGCTGCCCGTGGATGTCACCCGTATCCAGGGGCTGCTGCCGCATCGTTATCCGTTCCTGCTGGTCGATCGCGTGCTCGAGCTCGACCCGCACCAGCGCATCCTGGCGATGAAGAACGTCACGGCGAACGAGCCCTTCTTCCAGGGGCACTTCCCCGGTCATCCGGTCATGCCGGGCGTGCTGGTGGTGGAAGCGATGGCGCAGGCCGGCGGGCTGCTGACCCAGCTCTCGCTGCAGCACGACGGCAACACCGGCAAGCAGGAAAAACTGTTCTACCTGGTGAAGGTGGACAACGCCCGCTTCTCCAAGATGGTCGTGCCCGGCGATCAGCTGATGCTCGAAGTCAGGCTGAAGCGGCAGATCCGCAACATGGCGCAGTACGAGAGCGTTGCCCGCGTCGACGGCAAGGAAGTGGCCAGCGCCGAGATCCTTTGCGCCGAGGGCCGCGGCTGAGATGATTCATCCGAGCGCTATCGTCGACCCCGGCGCGCGCCTGGGCCGGGATGTCGAGATCGGACCGTATGCGGTGATCGGCGCCGAGGTGGAAATCGGCGACGGCTGCGTGATCGGCCCGCATTGCACGATCTCCGGCCCCACGCGCATCGGTCGCGGCAACCGCTTCCATTCGCATGCCGCCGTCGGCGGCGATCCGCAGGACAAGAAATTCGCCGGCGAGCGCACCGAACTCGTCATCGGCGACGACAACGCCTTTCGCGAGTTCGTCACCGTCAATCGCGGCACCGGCACCGGCGGCGGGCTGACCAAGATCGGCGACCGCAACCTGTTCCTGGCCTACGTGCACATCGCCCACGATTGCATCGTCGGCAACGACACCGTGTTTTCCAACAACGCCACCCTCGCCGGCCACGTCACCGTCGGCGACTGGGTGATCATGAGCGGCTTCGCGGGCGTGCACCAGTTCTGCCGCATCGGCGAACACGCCTTCATCGGCATGGGCTGCCTGGTCAATGGCGACGTGCCGCCCTACCTGATGGTCGCCGACAAATACGCCGAACCCCGCGGCATCAACGCCGAAGGCCTGAAGCGCCGCGGCTTCGATGCCGAGCGCATCGCGGCGATCAAACGTGCGTATCGGGCGGTGTACATGTCGGGCAAGCCCTTGGCCGAAGCCAAGCAGGAACTGGCCGAAAGCGCCGGCCAGTCGGACGACGTGCGGCGCATGCTCGAATTCATCGAGCGCAGCGAGCGCGGCCTGTTGCGCTGACGCGATGCGCATCGCGCTCGTCGCCGGCGAAGCCTCGGGCGACCTCCTCGGTGCCGGCCTGCTGCGCGAACTGAAGCAGCGTTTTCCTTCGGCGGAATTCGCCGGCGTCGGCGGCCCGCGCATGCGCGCCGAAGGCATGCGGACCTGGCACGAGAGCGACGAGCTGGCGGTGATGGGGCTCGCCGAAGTGCTGCGGCACCTGCCGCGCCTGTTGCGACTGCGCAAAGACCTGCATGCACGCCTGCTGGACTGGAAACCCGACGTCTTCATCGGCATCGATGCGCCCGATTTCAACCTCGGGCTGGAGAAGAAGCTCAGGCGTGCGGGCCTTCGCACCGTGCACTACGTCAGCCCGTCGATCTGGGCCTGGCGCCAGGGCCGGGCGAGGAAAATCGGCGACAGCGCCGACCTGGTGCTGTGCCTGTTCCCGATGGAACCGCCGATCTACGAACGCCATGGCGTGAATGCGCGCTTCGTCGGACATCCGTTGGCCGACAGTTTCCCGCTGCATCCCGATCGCGACGCGGCGCGCGAAACCCTCGCGCTGCCGCAGGGCGCGCCCGTGCTGGCCTTGCTGCCCGGCAGCCGCCTCGGCGAGATCCGCCGCCTGCTGCCGGTGTTCCTGCAATCGGCGCGCCTGCTGGCGGAAAGCAAACCCGATCTGCGCGTCGTGATCCCGGCCGCGAATGCCGCCTGCCGATCGGAAATCGAAGCGCAGATGCGCGCGACGCCTTTGGCCGAGGCCCGGCTGATCGACGGACAGGCCGACCGCGTGATGATCGCTTCCGATGTCGTCCTTCTCGCGTCCGGCACCGCGACGCTCGAAGCCATGCTGGCGAAACGGCCGATGATCGTGGCCTACCGCATCTCCGCGCTGACCTATCGCATCGTCATGGGCCTGGGCATGATGAAGGTCAATCGCTACAGCCTGCCGAACGTGCTGGCGAACGAACCGGTGGTGCCGGAACTGATGCAGGACGACTGCACGGCGGAGAATCTCGTGGCCGCCCTGCTGCGCTGGTTCGACGACGCCGAAGCGCGCGAAACGCTGGAGCCGCGTTTTCTCGCCATCCACGAAAAGTTGCGTCGAAACGCGTCCTCGCAGGCTGCCGACGCGATCGCCGAACTGCTCGGCGCGCGATGAAAACGGCCACGACGCGACTGGTCGCCGGCGTGGACGAAGCCGGTCGCGGCCCGCTCGCAGGGCCGGTGGTTTGCGCTGCCGTCATCCTCGATCCACGCCGTCCCATCGACGGCCTCGGCGATTCGAAAGCGCTGAGCGAAGCCGCGCGGGAGGCCTTGTTCCCGCTGATCCAGCGCGAGGCGCTGGCCTGGCACGTGGAATTCGTACCGCCGGCCGAAATCGATCGCATCAATATCCTGCAGGCGACGCTGGCCGGCATGGCGCGCGCGTTGCACGCGCTATCGCCGGTTCCGGCGCATGCCCTGATCGACGGCAATCGCCTGCCGCGCACCTTGCCTTGCACGGCGCAGGCGCTGGTCGGCGGCGATGCGCGCGAGCCGGCGATCATGGCGGCATCCATCCTGGCCAAGGTCGCGCGCGACCGGCACATGGTCGCGCTGCACGCGCAACATCCGCGCTACGGTTTCGACCGGCACAAGGGTTACCCGACGCCGGAGCATCTCCACGCGCTGCGCATGCACGGCCCATGTAGCGAGCACCGCCGCAGCTTCGCGCCCGTGCGCGCGGCGCTGCAGCCTTCCGAGCTGTTCTGAATATTTTCCCTACATCGGCTGAACGCCATAGGTCGTGGTGACGTTCGACAGGTGCGCGTGCGCCGGCATCGCGCGATGCTGATCCCGCATCCGGCGAACGATGCGTGCTGCGGACGGCGCAAGCCGACCAGCCGACGCAGCTCCCCTCCCGCGGCCGGCAGCGAGGCTGCCATGCGCCAGAATGCCCCGAGCCCTGCCGGCTCTTCCCTGCCACTCCCGAACGCGCGCGAAACGCATCGCCGGCATGTCGCCGGTCCGTTCGAACTCTCGCCCGTCGCGATGGAACGCTTCAACAACTTCCTGCACGAACTGCACGCCGATGCGCCGCACGTCGATGCCGATGCCATCGCCAGCCTTGCGCGATGGCTGCAGTCGCAACCGCTGGACGAACGCCAGCGCCTGCTCGACGCCCGGCTCGACCGCTTGCCGGAGCTGGAAGCCCTGCTCGCCGACGAGGACTGGACGCTGGACGATGCGCAAAAGCAACGCATCGCGCGCCTGCTCGACTACGTGCGCGAGAACGACGACCTCATTCCGGACGACGTGCCCTGGTACGGCCGCCTCGATGACGCATTGCTCGTCGAACTGGTGTGGCCGATGCTGGCCGAAGAACTGGCCGACTACCAGGACTTCAACCGCTATCGCAGCGAAAACCGCGGCGATCGGCCGGCGGGCACGCAGGATTGGCTAACGATGCGATTGGAAGAAGGCGCGCTGTGGGCGCAGCTGCATCGCGTTCGCGAGCGCCACTACGTCGATTTCGGCCCGCCGGACGCGTTGTTCCACGTCGGCTGAACCGTGCCTGTCGCGCAGTGTCCTGTCCGGCGCTTTTCCTGCGTATCAATGTCCCGTGCCACCAGCATGTCTGCTGTGCGCACCGGATAGTCCGAAGGTCATGGCGACCAAAGGCCCGCGAGGAATTCCTTGCAACCCTTCAGACTGTTCGTGCATCCAACAAACAAGACGGGCATCCAGCCCCGATAAGAGGACATCATGAACACCTTGCCGCGCCCCCGTTTCCAGGCCACGCCGTCGCTGCCGTTGGCGCTTCCGCCGAAAGGCACGCAGTCGCGCCGCCTGAGTATCGGTTCGGTCGCGATCAATGACGATGCGATGGACGATTTCAACGAAGCCTTGCAGGAAGTCGCCGGATCGGCGCCCTGCGTGCATGCCGACCAGATCGCCAGCCTGGCGCGCTGGCTGCAGACGCTGCCGACCGACATCGCGGTGGCGACGATCAACCAGCGCATGGCGCGCGTCGAGCAGCTGCGTCGCCTGCTGCACGACCAGGATTGGCACGTCAGCCCCGAGTTCGCCGAGCGCGCGCGGGTGCTGCTCGACTACCTCAACCGCTTCGACGACCTGATCCCGGACGATCTGCCGCTGATCGGCCATCTCGACGATGCGTTGCTGGTCGAGCTGAGCTGGGAAGCCTTCGCCGGTGAAGTGCAGGACTTCCTGGACTTCTGCCGCTTCCGCAGCGAACAGCAGCCGCGCGGCAGTGCGCCCGAGCGCCGCGCCGCCTGGGAGAACGACTGCCTGGCCAAGGCCAATACCCTGCTGCAGCGTCGCGAGATCCATGCCCGCGGCTATGCCCGCACGGAGCGCCTGAACCGGCCGTTCCGCGTTTACTGAGTACCAGGGGGCGATCCACAGGATCGCCGTCCGACAAATCCAGAGCACGTCTGGCGTTCGGGGCGGGTCGCAATCAGGGGCGACCCGCCCCGGCGTTTTTTCGGGCCCATGCCTGCCGTTCGATCCGCCCTGTCAAGCCTTGTCCGGGCCTACCCCCGCGCCTAAGCTGACCCCCTGCCCACGGCGTCCGGCATGGCCCCCTCCTTCGTTCACCTGCACCTGCACAGCGAGTTTTCGCTGACCGACTCCACGCTGCGCCTGCCGGCGCTGGTGCAGCGCTGTGCGCAGCTCGGACTGCCCGCCGTGGCGGTGAGCGATACCAGCAATCTTTTCGCGCTGGTGAAATTCTTCAAGGCCGCCGAAGGGGCGGGCCTGAAACCGATCGCCGGCGCCGACCTGTGGATCAGCGAAGAAAACGAAGCGCCGACGCGCGTGACCCTGCTCTGCCTGGATCATTCCGGCTACCTGTGCCTGTCGCGGCTGCTGACGCGCGCCTATCTGGAAGGCCATCACGGCGATTTCGTCGCGATACGGGAATCGTGGCTGCTGCAGGAGAACAACGGTCTCGCGGTGATCGCCGGCCGCGAAAGCCCGATAGGCGCCGCCGTCGCCTCCGGTCGGTCCGAACTCGCGCGCGACCGGCTGCGGACATGGCGAGACGCCTTCGGCGATCGCCTGTACCTGGAGCTGACGCGCACGCACCGCGACGGCGAGGAGAACTTCAACAACGCCGCGCTGGCGCTGGCCGACGAACTCGACCTGCCGCTGATCGCGTCGAACGACGTGCGCTTCCTCGAGCGCGACGATTTCGACGCGCACGAGGCGCGCGTCTGCATCGCCACCGGGCGCGTGCTCGACGATCCGCGCCGGCCGCGCGATTTCAGCGCCGAGCAGTACCTGAAATCGCCGGAGGAAATGGCGGCCCTGTTCGCCGATGTTCCCGAAGCCCTCGAGAACACGGTGGAGCTGGCCAAGCGCTGCAACCTGCAGCTTTCGCTAGGCACCTACTACCTGCCCGATTTCCCGGTGCCGGAAGGGCATACGCTCGAATCGTGGATACGGCACGAAGCCCATGCCGGTCTCGATCGCCGTCTCGCGACCTATGCGCTGGCCGAGGGCATGGCGCGCAGCGACTACGACGCCCGCCTGGATACCGAACTCGACGTCATCGTCAAGATGGGCTTCCCCGGCTACTTCCTGATCGTCGCCGACTTCATCAATTGGGGTAAGCGCAACGACATCCCGGTCGGCCCCGGTCGCGGTTCCGGCGCCGGTTCGCTGGTGGCCTGGTCGCTCGGCATCACCGACCTCGACCCGATCCGCTACGACCTGCTGTTCGAGCGCTTCCTGAATCCGGAACGCGTGTCGATGCCCGACTTCGACATCGACTTCTGCATGGATCGCCGCGACGAGGTGATCGACTACGTCGCGCGCAAGTACGGCCGCGACAAGGTCAGCCAGATCATCACCTACGGCACGATGGCGGCGAAGGCTGTCGTGCGCGACTGCGGCCGCGTGCTCGGCCTGCCCTACGGCTTCGTCGACGGCATCGCCAAGCTCATCCCGAACACGCTCGGCATCACCCTCGACGATGCGCTCGGCCGCTCGGATGCGGCGAAGAAGGACAACAACCTCGTCTCCGGCGAACTGGTCCAGCGCTATCACGACGAAGACGACGTGCGCGACCTGATGGACCTCGCGCTCAAGCTGGAGGACCTGACGCGCAACGCCGGCAAGCACGCCGGCGGCGTGGTGATCGCGCCGCGCCCGCTGAGCGATTTCTCTCCGCTTTTCGCCGAACACGTGGGCAAGGGCGAAACGGCCAAGTCCGTCGTCACCCAATTCGACAAGGACGACGTCGAAGCGGTCGGCCTGGTGAAGTTCGACTTCCTCGGCCTGCGCACGCTGACCATCATCGACTGGGCGGTGAAGGCGATCAACGCCCGGCGAAACGCCGCGGGCACGGAGCCGCTGGAGATCCTCGCCCTGCCGTTGGACGACCCGAAGACCTACGCCCTGCTGTCGCGCGGCGACACCACCGCGGTGTTCCAGTTCGAGTCGCGCGGCATGAAGGATTACATCCGAAAGCTGCAGCCGCAGGTGTTCGAGGACCTGATCGCGCTGGCCGCGCTGTATCGTCCTGGCCCGCTCGGCGCCGGCATGGTGGACAACTTCATCGATCGCCGGCACGGCCGCGCCGAAGTCAGCTATCCGCATCCGTTGCTGGAACCGATCCTGAAGCCGACCTACGGCGTCATCGTCTACCAGGAACAGGTGATGCAGATCGCCCAGGTGCTGGCGGGCTATTCGCTCGGCGGCGCCGACCTGCTGCGCCGTGCGATGGGCAAGAAGAAGCCCGAGGAGATGGCGAAGGAGCGCGTCAAGTTCGAAGGCGGCTCCGAAAGCAATGGCATCAATGCGCGCGTGGCGACGACCATCTTCGACCTGATGGAGAAGTTCGCCGACTACGGCTTCAACAAGTCGCACTCGGCCGCCTACGCATTGGTCGCCTACCAGACCGCCTGGCTGAAGGCGCACCATCCGGCCGAGTTCATGGCCGCGACGATGTCGTCGGACATGGACAACACCGACAAGGTGGTCAACTTCCTCGACGACGCGCGCGCCAGCGGCTTGAAGGTGCTGCCGCCCGACGTGAACGCTTCCGGCTACATGTTCGAGGCGCTCGATGCGCGCACCGTGCGCTATGGCCTGGGTGCGGTGAAAGGCGTGGGCCGCGGCGCCTGCGAGGCGATCGTCGAATCGCGATCGAAACAAGGACAGTTCCGCGACCTGCTCGATTTCTGCCAGCGCGTGGATTCGGCCAAGCTCAACCGTCGCGTCATCGAAGCCCTCGTGCAGGCCGGCGCGCTCGACTCGCTCGGCGCCAACCGCGCCTCGCTGATGCTGCAGTTGCCGGAAGTCCTGCGCGCGACCGAACAGCTCGCGCACGAACGCGCGGCCGGCCAGACATCCCTGTTCGGCGGCGGTGGCGATGCGCCGACGATCCATATCGAACTGCCGACCGCCAACGACTGGACGCTGGAGCAGAAACTGCTCGGCGAACGCGAAACCCTGGGCCACTACCTCAGCGGCCATCCGCTCGATCCCTGGAAGGACGAACTTGCCGCCCTGGTCGGCTACCACCTCGGCGAAGTCGACCGTTTGTGGAGCGAACGCAAGGACCGTCGAGGCGAAGCGCAGGTCGTGTTGGCCGGCCTGGTCACGGCCGTGCGGCGCCGCGGCGACAGCCAGGCCTTCGTGCAGATCGAGGATCGGCAGGGCCGGCTCGAATGCGCCTTTTTCAGCGACAGTTTCGGCGAGCACGCCTCGCTGCTGTCGCGCGATCGCATCGTCATCGTCGAGGGCAGCCTGCGCGAGGACACGTTCAACGGCGGCTTTTCCTTGCGCGCGAGGCAATGCTGGGATTTCCGTGCGCTATGCAGCCAGCATGGCCGCCGGCTGGCGCTGACCGTGGATCTGCGCCAGCAAGGCGTCTGGGATCGCCTGCAGCACGCCCTGGCCGGTTTCCGCCCCGGCGGCACGCCGTTGCGCCTGGACCTGCTGACCGCCGATTCGCGCGGAACGATCGACCTCAACGGCAGCAATTCGGTGCGCAGCGACGCGGAGCTGATCAATGCCCTGCGTGCCCTGCCCGGCATCAGCGGCGTCAGCCTGGCCCTGCACCGGCCCTGGGCCGCCGAGCGCTGAGTCCTCCCGGCGACCGGCCTGCTAGACTTTGCCCCCAATGCCTGCCTGAACCCCCGCATGAATCCGAACTTCCTCGACTTCGAACAGCCCATCGCCGACCTGGAAGCGAAGATCCAGGAGCTGCGCCGGGCCAGCCACGGCCCCGCCGTGAACATCGAAAGCGAGGTTTCCGGCCTGCAGGAAAAGCTGAGGGCACGCACGGCGGAGATATTCCAGTCGCTGACGCCCTGGCAGATCTCGCAGATGGCCCGTCATCCGCAGCGCCCGTACACGCTCGATTACATCGGCCTGATCTGCGACGAATTCCACGAGCTTGCCGGCGACCGCGCGTTCGCCGACGACGAAGCCATCGTCGGCGGCCTCGGACGCATCGACGGACGCAGCTGCGTGATCATCGGTCACCAGAAGGGCCGCGATACCAAGAGCAAGATCCGGCGCAATTTCGGCATGCCGCGCCCGGAGGGTTATCGCAAGGCACTGCGTCTGATGAAGATGGCCGAACGTTTCGGCCTGCCGCTGTTCACACTGATCGATACGCCCGGCGCCTATCCCGGCATCGGCGCCGAAGAGCGCGGCCAGTCGGAAGCCATCGCCCGCAACCTGCTGGAAATGGCCGAACTGCGCATCCCGGTGATCTGCACGGTCATCGGCGAAGGCGGTTCCGGCGGCGCGCTCGCCATCGGCGTCGGCGACCGCACGCTGATGTTGCAGTACGGCACCTACTCGGTGATCTCGCCGGAAGGCTGTGCGTCGATCCTGTGGAAGTCGGCCGACAAGGCCAAGGACGCCGCCGAAGCGCTCGGCTTGACGGCGCAGCGCCTGATCGAGCACAAGCTGATCGATCGCATCGTGCCCGAGCCGCTCGGCGGCGCCCATCGCGATCCCACCGCAATGGCCGCGACGCTGAAGCAGACCTTGCTCGAAGAACTGGCGGCGATCGAGAAGGTCGACATCGAGACGCTGCTCGAACAGCGCTACCAACGCCTGCGCAGCTACGGCGCTTACGAAACCGCCTGAATCTCGCTTGCCCTGCCGCTGAGGCGGCCCTAGAGTGCGACGACCGCCAGCCCGGCGGCCACTCAGGGAGAACGGCATGATCGTCAAACGCGTGGGGGCACTGTCCCTCGGCAAGCTCATGGGTCTCATGTACGGCGGCATCGGTCTGTTGGTCGGCGCGATTTTCGGTCTGGTGAGCATGGTCGGCGGCATGGCGGGCCTCGCGGCGCAGGAAGGTGCCGAGGGCGCCGCTGGCGCCGGATTCATGGCCGGACTCGGCCTGGCCGCCGTCGTGATCTTCCCGATCATGTACGGACTGATGGGCTTCATCGGCGGCCTGCTCTCGGCCGTTTTCTACAATCTCGCGGCTCGTTTCGTCGGTGGCGTGGAGCTCGACGTCGAGTAGCGATGAGCGCCGCGCGAACGCTTCCAGTCAGCTTCGACTCCGGTACCGCGACGCTCGTCGGCTTCAGCGGCGGCCTCGATTCCACCGTTCTGCTGCATGCGCTGGCGGCGACGCCCGCGATCCGACTCGCCGGGCTTCGCGCCATCCACGTACATCACGGCCTGCAGCCGCAGGCCGATGACTGGGTCGCGCATTGCCGGAAGGTTTGCGCGGAACTGGGTATTGCCCTTGCCGTGCATCGCGCCGGCGTCGACCTCAGCAACGGCGATGGTCCGGAAGCGGCTGCGCGCAACGCACGCCACGCCGCGTTCGCGCAGGAGCTGCAGCCGGGCGAACGCCTGGCGCTGGCACACCATCTCGACGACCAGGCGGAAACCGTCCTGTTGCGCCTGCTGCGCGCCTCCGGCAGCCATGGCCTGGCGGCGATGCGCGCGGAACGCGAATTCGCAGGCGGACGCCTCTGGCGGCCCTTGCTGCACGTGCCGCGCGCGCAACTGCTCGCTTATGCACGGGCTCATGCGCTGCTTTGGGTGGATGACACGTCCAATACGGACGAACGCCTCGATCGCAACTACCTTCGCCATCGCGTCTTGCCGCTGTTGCGGGCGCGCTGGCCGTCGGCGAGCGAACGCCTGGCCCGCAGCGCGGCCTTGCTGGCCGAGGAAGCGACGGCCCTGGAACAGGATGCTTCCGGTCGGCTGGCCGTCGCGCGAACCGCCGACCCGCAGGCCTTGCGGGTTTCGCCCTTGCTCGCCGAAACAGCCGCGGCGCGAAGTCGCGTCCTGCGCTTGTGGATCGCAACCCTCGGCTACCCGCCGCTGCCCGCCATGGCGGTCGCGACCTTGGAACATCAACTATTGCCAGCCGCGCCCGACGCCCAAGCCGAATGCCACTGGGCCGGGCATGTGATCCGGCGCTGGCGCGATCTCTTGCATGCCGAGCCGCAATCGGACGGGCTCGCGCTGCGATGGAGCTGCCACTGGGACGGCGTCGATCCGCTGCCCCTGCCTACGGGCGACCGCCTGGAACTGCAGTCCGCCAGCGCGGGCACGCTTGTCGGCGCCGCTGAAACCGGCTCGGCTTTTCGCATCGCCGCACGCCAGGGCGGCGAGCGCATCCGCCTTGCGGGGCGCAAGCATTCGCACAGCCTCAAGCATGTGCTGCAGGACCTGGGCGTTCCACCCTGGCTGCGGCGACGCCTGCCCCTGCTGTTCGCCGCCGACGGCGAGCTGCTGGCGGCCGCCGATCTGGCGATTTCCGCGCGAATGCACGATTGGCTCGGCGAACGCGGCCTGCAGTTGCGCTGGCGGCATTGACCGCCCCGCGGCGGACTCGCACACTTTCGCCATGGCCGCCAAAACCCCCGCCTCGCCGCCCTCGCCCGTCGCCGAATTCGAACGCTCGCTCGACGAGCTCGAACAGCTCGTGCAGAAGATGGAACAGGGCGAGCAAAGCCTGGACGAATCGCTGGCGGCCTACGAGCGCGGCGTTTCGCTTTACCGCCAATGCCAGAGTGCGCTCGAGCAGGCCGAACAGCGCGTGCGCCTGCTGGCCGATCCGACCCAGCCCGAAGCCGCGCAGGAATTCTCCGGCGATGTCGACTGAGGCCCGCCTGGCCGCCTGGGCGGCCCGGGCCGAAGCCGCGATCGAACGTCGCCTGCCCGCCGCCACGGCGATACCCGCGCGCCTGCACGCCGCCATGCGCCATGCCTGCCTCAATGGCGGCAAGCGCATCCGCCCCCAGTTGGTTTTTGCCACTGGCCATTTGTTCGGCGCCGACGAGGGTGCGCTCGACGACGTCGCTGCGGCGATCGAATTGATCCATGCCTTTTCGCTGGTGCACGACGATCTTCCGGCGATGGACGACGACGACCTGCGTCGCGGTCGCCCGACCGTGCATGTCGCCTTCGACGAAGCGACCGCCATCCTCGCGGGCGACGCGCTGCAATCGCTCGCCTTCGAAACGCTGACGCACGTCGCCGCGCCGGCAGAGACGCGCCTCGTACTGATCGATACGCTGGCCCGCGCCAGCGGCTCGCTCGGCATGTGCGGCGGCCAGCAGCTGGACATGGATGCGACCGGCAGCCTGCTCGCGCGGTCCGATCTCGAACGCCTGCACGCGCTGAAGACCGGCGCACTGATACGCGCCAGCGTTCGCATGGGGGCTTTGGTCGGCGCCGCCGATGCGGCGATGCTGGAACGCCTGGATGGTTTCGCGGCCGACCTCGGCCTCGCCTTCCAGATCCGCGACGACATCCTCGACGTCGAAGCCGACGACATCCAACTCGGGAAGACCGCCGGCAAGGACGCCGCGCAGGACAAATCGACCTACGTCGCGCTGCTCGGGCTGGAGGCTTCCAAGCGCCTGCTGGCGGAGCTTTCGGAAAAAATGAAAGCGGCCCTGGGGCCGCTTTCGGAGCGGGCCGACGGTTTGCGCCGGCTCGCCGAGTTCGCCGTGGCGCGGGCCTACTGACCCGCGCGAGCAGCGATTACTTGATCAGGCGCAGGGCGAACGGATAACGATAATCCACGCCCTCGTTGGCCTTCAGGCCGGCCATGATGCACAGGATCAGGTTGGCGATCATGACGCCGAAAACCACCAGAATGCCGATCAACACCATGGTCAGGATCATTCCGACGATATAGGCGATCGTCACGGTGATCTGGAAATTCAGGGCTTCCTTGGCCTGGCTGTTCAGCCAGCCCTTGTCGGCCTTGTCCTTGTTGATCAGCCAGATCACCAGTGGCCCGATGAAGCCGATCAGGATTCCCGACAGGTGCGCGACCATGCCCATGGTCTTGTCGTCTTGCGAAGCTTCGCTCATTGCTCTCCCCTCCAGAAGGGCCGCACCGTACGGTGCGGCTGCCGTGAATGTCCGCTGCCGGGCGCGCCATGTCAACCCACGGCCGGGCAAGCAAAGTTCAAAACGCGAGGGAAGGCCCCGACCGGTCAGGACTCGCCGGCGACCATCATGCGACCGACCAGGATCGAGCCGCAGCGGATATGCGAGCGCGGGTCGATATCGGCGCCCACCGCTTCGATGGCGAGGAAGATGTCGCGCAGGTTGCCGGCGATGGTGATCTCGTCGACGGCATGCGCGATCCGGCCGTTCTCGATCCAGAAGCCGGCCGCGCCACGGGAATAGTCGCCGGTCAGATTGTTCACGCCCTGGCCCATCAACTCGGTCACCAGCAGGCCGCGCGACAAGCCGGCGACCAGCTCGTCCAAGCCCTCGCTATTGCTGTCGACATCCAGGTTGTGGATGCCGCCGGCATTGCCGGTGCTGGACAGGCCGAGCTTGCGGGCCGAATAGGTGCCGAGCACATAGCGCTGCAGTACGCCATCGCGCACGAGGTCCTGCTCGCTCGTCGCCACGCCGTCGGCATCGAAGGCGGCCGAACGCAGGCCGCGGGCCAGATGCGGCCGTTCGCGCAGTTTCATCCATTCGGGGAACAGCCGCGTACCGACGCTGTCGACGAGGAAACTGGCCTTGCGGTACAGCGCTCCGCCCGATACCGCGCCCAGCAGGTGGCCGACCAGGCTGCGCGCCATTTCCGGCGCGAACAGCACCGGATATTCGCCGGTCGCGATCGGGCGCGGGTCCAGTCGCGCCAGCGTGCGCTCGGCGGCTCGCCGACCGACTTTGGCCGGCGCCTCCAGGTCGAGCGAAGACAGCGCACTGCTGTACCAGTAGTCGCGCTGCATGCCATCGCCGCTGCCGGCGATCAGCGAGCAGGAGATCGAATGATGGCTGCCGCGCTCGGCACCGACGAAACCATGGCTGTTCGCGTACAGGGCCACGCTCAGGCCGGTATTGACAGCGGCACCATCGGAATTGCCGATGCGCCGGTCGACGGCGCGCCCGGCGGCTTCGGCCTGCAAGGCCAGTTCGATCGCCGATTCGGCATCGATATCCCAGGGATGCCATTGATCGAAATCCGGAAAGCTCGTCGCCAACCGGTCCGGGTCGGCCAGGCCGGCTGCGGCATCCTCTTCGGTGAAGCGGGCGATCGCGCAAGCCTGGTCGACGGTCGCCTCCAGGCTGGCAGGCTGCAGGTCGGCGGTGCTGGCCGTGCCCTTGCGCTTGCCGAAGTACACCGTTACCGCCACGCCGCGGTCGCGCGTGTGCTCGACCGTTTCGACGTCGCCCATGCGCACGTTGACCGCCAGTCCCTGGTCTTCGCTGAGCGATACCTCGGCCTGGCTGGCGCCGCGCTCGCGGCAACGGCGCAGCACATCCTCGGCGAAGCCGGCGAGATGCCCGGCGTAGGCGGGACCGGGTTTGGTGATCTGCGTGGGGGTGTCCATACTATGCCTGTCTCCCTATTTCATTCATGCATGCGCGGCATCGACGACGACACCGGCGAATTCCTGGGCCCCAGCCGCGGCGAACAACGCCGCGAAGCCTTGGCCGTGCTCGATCTGGCGACCGCGCTGATGGCGCAGACGCCGGCGCGGCTGGCGCAGTTGCCGCTGGGCGAGGAGCTGCTGGCCCTGGTGCTGGATTGCCAGCGCATCACCGCGCAGATCGCCCGCAAGCGACAGACGCAGTTCCTGGCGAAGAACCTGCGACGGGAGGATGAATCCGCGCTCGACGCCATCCGCGCGGCCCTGTCGCACGACAAGGCCGATACCCGCCGCGAATCGGCTGCACTGCACCGGATCGAAGCCTGGCGCGACCGATTGATCGCCGAGGGCGACGTCGCCTTGTCGGAACTGTTGCAGGATTTCCCGCAGGCTGATCGCCAGCACCTGCGCCAGCTGGCGCGCAATGCGCACCAGGAAAAACTGCAGAACCGTCCGCCGCACGCCTACCGCGAACTGTTCCGCGAACTGCGCGAGCTGATGGCCGAAACGCCGGCGCAGGACTGACCGCGCCTGGCGAGGGGCGCGCATCCGCTTGTGCGATCCGCCGTCGAGCATTTTCGCCGGCCGATTCATCAGGCCTGCGTGCCGCCCACCGTCATCGCATCGATCTTCAACGAAGGCTGGCCGACGCCGACCGGCACGCTCTGACCGTCCTTGCCGCAGATGCCGACGCCGGCGTCGAGCTGCAGGTCGTTGCCGATCATGCTCACGCGCGTCATCGTCTCCGGGCCGTTGCCGATCAGGGTCGCACCCTTGACCGGGCGTGTGATCTTCCCGTTTTCGATCAGGTAGGCCTCGCTGGCGGAGAAGACGAACTTGCCGCTGGTGATGTCGACTTGCCCGCCGCCGAAGTTCGGCGCGTACAGGCCGCGCTCGACCGACGCGATCATCTCGGCCGGATCGTGATGTCCGGCCAGCATGTAGGTATTGGTCATGCGCGGCATCGGCAGGCTGGCGAAACTCTCGCGCCGCCCGTTGCCGGTGGGCGCCATGCCCATCAGGCGCGCATTCAAGGTGTCCTGCATGTAGCCGCGCAACACGCCGTCCTCGATCAACACCGTGCACTGCGTCGGCGTGCCCTCGTCGTCGATGTTCAGCGAACCGCGCCGCGACGCCAGCGTGCCGTCGTCGACGATGGTGACGCCGGGCGAGGCGACGCGCTCGCCGATGCGCCCCGAGTACACCGACGTTCCCTTGCGGTTGAAATCGCCTTCCAGGCCGTGTCCCACGGCCTCATGCAGCAGCACGCCGGGCCAGCCCGGGCCTAACACGACTGGCATGGTGCCGGCCGGCGCGTCGACCGCCTCCAGATTCACCAGCGCCTGACGCAGGGCCTCGCGCGCGATCGATTCCGGACGGCCGCCGGAGAAAAGCTCCTGGTACGAATATCGTCCGCCGCCGCCGGCATAACCCGACTCGCGCCGACCGTTCTGCAGCACGATCACCTGTACGTTGAAGCGCACCAGCGGACGCACGTCGGCGGCGACGGTGCCGTCGCTGCGCGCGACCAGAACGGTATCGATGGCGCCGGCGAGGCTGACGATGACCTGCTGCACGCGCGGATCGGCGGCACGCAACCAGGCATCGATCTCACGCAACTTGCCCACCTTGTCTTCGGCCGGCATGCCGTCGATGGGATCTTCGCCGGTGTAGAGCGCGCGCCCCGCGACGACGATGCGCTGGCCCGAATTCACCGTCGAACCCTCGCGGCTGATCGCACGCGCCGCCGCCGCCGATTCGATCAAGGCTTCGCCGCGGATGTCGTCGGAATAGGCGAACCCGGTTTTTTCGCCGCTGATGGCGCGTACGCCGACGCCTTGTTCGATGGAATGCGCGCCGTCCTTGACGATGCCGTCCTCGACCGTCCAGTTCTCGCGCCGGCTGTGCTGGAAGTAGATATCGCCGGCGTCGACGCCCGGGCCCAGCAAGCGCGAGAAGGCGCGATCGACGTCGTCCAGGCCGAGACCGGTCGGGGAAAGCAGGCGCGATTCGGCGCGGGCAAGCGATGAGTTCATGGAAGACTCGTTGGGAGATGGGGACTAGATGCGGGCGGATACGGCACGACGCAAGCCTGCATCAGGGTTGTGCCTGTGCCGTGGCGGACTTGGCCGGCCCGCGTTCGATGACTTCGACGTCGGGTTTCTGCCACGGACCGGTGACGCGGTAGACCACGCGCGTGGTCTGCTTCAGCGGCTTCTGCAGCACCGCCTGCGCCACCAGTCCGACGGCGGCGCCGGCCGGGCCGCCGGCCAGCATGCCGATCGCCGGCAACACGCTACCGGCCTTCGGAAGCACTTCGACGCGCTGGTCGTAGGTCTGGTCGCGCATGCCGGTGGTGCCGCTGACGCGGATCTCGGCGGCCGGGCCGTCGACCCGCAGATTGTCGGTTCGCGCCTTGCCGCCGCTGAAAACGAAATCGCCGCGCGCCGAATTGAAGGCGAAACCCTTCGAGAAGAAATCGCTGAAATCCAGGCTCAGGCGTCGCGGAATCTCGGCGATGCTCATCAGTCCGAGCATGCGGCCAGAGCCGCCCGGTTCGACGTCGAGCAGGCGTCCTTCGCCGATGTCGGCACGCAGGGTGCCGTTCATCGTCGCCAGGCTGAAAGCGCCGGGCGAGCCGGGCCAACTGCCGGTGAGCGTCGCGCGCGTCTTGCCCCCTTGCACCATGCCGGCGAAACCGAGCGCATCGAGCATCTGTCCGAGGTTGTTGGCTGAAAAATCCAGCCGCATGTTCGAACGCGTGGCCTCGTTTTCGCGCACCCACTCGCCTGCCACGCTCAGCGACAGGGTCTTGGCGCGAGTCTCGAACTTCTCGATGCGCATGCCGGCGGGAATCGGCCGCGTCACCAATTCGGTCTGCCCCAGTTGTGCCTGGCCGAAACGCAGATCTTCGATATTGAAACGCAGCGGTGGCAGCGTCGATGGATCGCTCACTTCGACGATGCTGGCCGCAGCGGGCGCGGATGGCACGCCCGGCTCGACGCCCGCGTTCGCCACGCGAGCCGCTTCGGCCTGCGCGCTGACCGATTGCGCCGCCAGATGCAGCTTGGAGAATCGTCCCTGCACGCCGTCGGTCAATTGCGACGGCAGGTTCACCGTGCCCTCGATGCCGACGCCTTCCAGGCGAATCTCGGAAGCATTGCCCGCGCGGCGCAGCTGCAGATGGGTGTCGGCGAAACCGCGGTCGATCAGCTGCAACTGGGCGGCGCGCACGTCGATGTCGTTGAGCAGCGAACCACCCTCGCCCTGCGTCGAGAAGGCGATCCAACCGGTGCTGTCCAGCACCGGCACGTTGCCGCGCACCGACAGGCCGCGCGCCGGCATCGCCGCCGGTTCGCCCCCGCCGAAGTGCACGCTTCCGGTGAAAGGCTTGTTCTCCCGGATCAATCCGCGCAAGCGCATGGTTTCGCCAAGGCGCAGCTGCAGCGTCCCTTCTTCCAGCGGCAAGCTGGCTTGCAGCTCGAGCGGCCAGGTTCGTTCCGGCGACTTGTCCAGAGGCGCCGGCAGGGCCATCGCCACGCCCTGCAGGTCGCTGCGCACGAGCAACCGCGACGGTGGCGTCTTTCCGTCCGCACCAGCGACCGGCACGCTGACGCTGACGTTCCATTCGGCCTGTCCGCTCAAGCGCGGTCGCAACCAGGCCATGCCTTCGTAACGCTGCAACAAGGTCTGTGCGGAAAATCTGCCGGTCAGATCGGCCCGGGCGGCCAGCGTCGGATCGTCGGCATGACGGCCCACGCGCAAATTGAACACCGCCGGCTGCTCGTCCAGGCGCACGGACAGATTGTCGGTCGCAAAACCGTCCTGATCGAAGTGTGTACGCCCTGAAACACCGGTGAAGCGCAGGTTCCAGCGCGAATCGGCCAACACCGCATCGGTCAGGTCGAGCGAACCGGCGATGCGGGCATCGTGTTTGCCGGCCTGTAGCGGCAGGCTCAGGTCGAGCGCGACATCGGCCTCGCCATCCACGCTGGCGGCCTTCAGGTGCTCGCCGTAGCGGCGATTCAGCGGGCTGGCGATCAGCAGCTTGCGCAGATCTTCGGCCTTGCCGTCGGCGACGATGTGCAGGTCCAGGGGCGTGTGGCCGAAGTTCTCGATGCCGCCGGTGAGTTCGCGGACATGCGTACCGAGCAGTTCTCCCTTGCCGCTCGCGACGGAAAAACCCGGGCCGTCGAATACGACGTCGAGATCCAGCTTCCTGCCCTCGGGCCAGTCGTTCTGGAACTTCAGGGTGGCGTTGCGCACCTGCGCGCGCGCATCGAACGCGCCGCCACGGTTGCGGAAAGGCCAATCGTCCAGATCGCCGCCGATGGCGACGCGTCCCCCGATCACATCGCCCTCGACCAGGGCGCGATCGAGCCACTCCACCGCGGGCTTCGGCATCATGCCGCGCAGCCAGAACTTCTTGGCCACATCGAAATCCGACGGCGACAGGTCGGCGGCGAGGTCGAGCGTGGGCTTGCTGCCATCGGCCTGCAAGCCGATCTCGAAACGGGCGCGCGCATCGTAACCCTCGCCATCGACGCCCAGGCCCGTCGCGCCGAGCACCCAATCCTTGTCGCGACGCCAAAGACCCAGGGTGCCGCTGAGTCGTACATCGAGCACGTCGCGGAATTCGGTCGGCCATTCGAATCGCACCGGCGTGGATTCGACGCGCATCACGCCGCCGTCTTCGTCGAAGCGGATGCGTCCGGACAAACCGGAGAAACCGGGCCGCGTGCCGGCCGCCTGCAGACTCAACGCCTCGACGCGCAAGCCGCCGCGCAATCGGCCGCCGATGCCGCGACTCATCTGAACGTCGCGCAATACCGCGCTCGGTTGCGATCGCGCCAGGAAGCTGCGCAGGCCGACCGGCAACTCCTTCGTCAGCGACAGCAGCGAGGCCAGCGGCTGCAGGTCGAGCGAATCGGCGCGGGCGGCGAACGAGCGCCCACCGCGAACCTGCAAGCCGTCGAGCCGCGCTTCGCGCCCCTCCTGGCGCACCTCGAACTCGCGCACGCCCAGCTGCCACTGCCCTTGTTCCGATCGCCACCGCGCCAACGCGCGCAGGTGTTCGAACTGCGCACGGGCATAGTCGGATTTTCCGCCGCCGATCGGAATGCGATCGGCCGATCGCCACGAAGCCTCGTCGATGTCCGCATCGACGATGATGTCGTCAATCCGCTGCTGCTCCAGACGCAACCAGACATCGGCCTCGGCCTTGCCGCCCAAAGGCACGAGGCCGAGGCTGGCAAAGGCCGAAGACCAATGCGCCAGGGCGATATCCCGGCCGCCGACCCAGAGCCGGCCAGAGCGGCGCTCGCGGTCCATGTCGAGCACGGCGGTGACCGGCGGACTGCCCAGATCGGCCCAGACGCTGGCCCCGACGCGCACGCGGTCTTCGTAGACGCGTACGCGCACATCGGAGCGCGGCATGCGCACGTCCACGCCGCTGCGCAAGGAGCGTACCGTCAATTGCGCTTTCTCGATCTGCAGTTCGCCGAAACCCTCGAGCCGCTCGAGCGGATCGGCCTGCTCCTCGCCGGGCAATCCGATCGCATGCCAGCGACCGTCGGCTTCCTGTTGCACGGTCAGGGCGAGCTCGCGGATCTTCAGTTCGGTCAGCGGCCGGTTGGGCAACAGGCCCGAATACACCGCGACCTGCAGCTGCGCGCGACCGATGTCGAGCACGTCGTCGCCTTCGCCGACGCGCAGGTCGCTGAGCGTGAACAAGGGGCCACGCCGCGTCCACACCGCCTTCGCGCTGGAAAAGCTCACCGGTTCGCCGACGCGCTCGCTCAGCCAACGGGCGATCTGCTGCGGATGCTGCTCGACCAGCGGCAACAACTGGTTCACCACGCCGACCAGGGTCGCCAGCAGGATAAGCAGCACCAGCGAACCGTAGCCGAACCATCGGCGCCAGTGCCGCAGTTGGCGGCGCAGGACGGCTTTCATCGGCGGAAGCGATCCGCCATCAGAGCAGCACCACGTCGTACTGTTCCTGCGCGTACTGCTCGTCGGCCTGGAAGCGGATGGACTTCCCGAGGAACTCCTCCAGCTCGGCCACCGCCGAGGATTCCTCGTCGGTGATCTTGCCGACCACTTTGGGCGAGGCGATCACCAGCAACTGCAGCGCCTCGAACTGACGAACCGCACGGGTGATCTCGCGGAAGATCTCGTAGATCACCGTTTCCGCCGTCTTCAGGCTGCCGCGGCCGCCGCATTCGTGGCATGGCTCGCAGAGCTGCCGTTCCAGGCTTTCGGTGGTGCGCTTGCGCGTCATCTCGACCAGGCCCAGCGGCGAGAACTCGTAGACCGTGGTCTTGGCGTGATCGCGCGACAGGGCCTTCTCGAGCGTGCGCAGCACCTGCCGCTTGTGCTCGTCGTCGGTCATGTCAATGAAGTCGATGATGATGATGCCGCCGAGATTGCGCAGGCGCAGCTGGCGCGCGACCGATTGCGCGGCCTCGAGATTGGTGCGGTATACCGTCTCTTCGAGGTTGCGCTGGCCCAGGAAGGAGCCGGTATTCACGTCGACGGTCGTCATCGCCTCGGTCTGGTCCACGATCAGGTAGCCGCCCGACTTGAGCGGCACTTCTTTCAGGAGCGCGCGCTGGATCTCGTCTTCGACCCCGTACAGGTCGAAGATCGGTCGCTCGCCCGAATAATGTTCCACCCTCTCCGCCAAATCGGGCATGAACTGGCCGGCGAAAGCGCGAAGCCGGTCGCAGGTTTCGCGCGAATCGACGCGAACCTTGTCCACGTCCTTGCGCATCAGGTCGCGCGCGGCGCGCAGCGGCAGCGACAGATCCTCGTAGATTCGCCCGCCGACTTCGGCGCTGCTGCCGGCTTCGCCGATGATGCGCCAGGCACGGCGCAGGTATTCGACGTCTTCCGCCAGGGCTTCCGGCGTCTGGCCCTCGGCATTGGTGCGCACGATGTAACCGACGCCGCTGCCTTCCACCAGTTCGGTCATCAGCGCCTTCAGGCGCTGGCGCTCGGCTTCGTCCTCGATGCGGGCCGAGATGCCGATCACGCGCGAATGCGGCAGCAGGACCAGGTAGCGCGACGGCACGGAGATCTGCGTGGTCAGGCGCGCACCCTTGCTGCCGATCGGATCCTTCACCACCTGCACGACGATTTCCTGCCCTTCGTGCACCAGCGAGGTGATCGGCGGCGGCGGACTCGGCGCGATCGCTTCTTCGCCCTCGCCGGACTGCGCCTGCGTCAGCCGCAGGATGTCGGAAGCGTGCAGGAAGGCGGCGCGCTCCAGCCCGATCTCGACGAAGGCGGCCTGCATGCCCGGCATCACGCGTTGCACGCGGCCCTTGTAGACGTTGCCGACGACGCCGCGACGCGACGTGCGTTCGATGTGCAGTTCCTGCAGCATGCCGTTCTCGACCAGGGCGACCCGGGTTTCCCGCGGCGTGACGTTGATGAGTATTTCTTCGGACACGGCGTTCCCGTTTCTGACGTCGATTTCAGGGCAACAGCTTGAACTTGCGCAGCAATACCGCAGTTTCATGCAAGGGCAGCCCCATCACCGCCGAGTGGCTGCCGGACAGGTGCGAGACGAAGGTGGCGGCGCGACCCTGGATCGCGTAGGCGCCGGCCTTGCCCATCGCTTCGCCGCTACCGAGGTAGGCCGCGATCTGCGCTTCGTCGAGCGCGGCGAAACTCACGTCCGAGACGCTGACCGCATGCTCTTCGCGCCCGGCGCTGACCAGCCAGACGGCAGTGATCACCTGGTGCGTGCGTCCCGACAATTCTCGCAACATGCGCGCCGCGTCGGCATCGTCGACGGGCTTGCCGTACACCACGTCGCCGAGCACCACTTCGGTATCCGCACCGAGCACGACCGCCTGCGGCGTCGCCAACACCTTCAGCAATCCGGCGCCGGCTTTCTCGCGAGCCACCCTGTTCACGTAATCGGCCGGAGGCTCGCCCGGTTGACGAACCTCCGGAACGTCCACGTCCAATCGCCCGTGTTCGACACCGATGAGGTTCAGGAGTTCATGTCGCCGGGGCGACTGGGAGGCGAGATAAAGCATGCCGCAAGCATAGCCGGTAGGGCCGGCTGGCGGCAGTCGCGGCCTTCGCACTTCTGGCATCAAGCGCGGTGGTAGGGATGGTTGGCGAGCAAGGAACAGGCGCGATAGAGCTGCTCGGCGACGAGCAGGCGCACCAGCATGTGCGGCAACGTGAGCGGACCCAGCGACCATCGTTCCGGCGCGGCGGGGCCAGCACGTCGGCGGAATGCCCTTCCGGCCCGCCGATCAGGAACGCCAGATCGCCGCCTTGCTGGCGCCAGGCTTCGAGCCGCTGCGCCAATTGTTCGGAAGACCAGGGCTTGCCGCGGCCGTCGAGCGCGACTACCTGCGCCTGCTTCGGAAATGCAGCCAGCACGCGCGCGCCTTCATCGGCGGTCGCACGCGCCGCATCGCGACCCTTGCCGCGCACGCCGGGCGCGATCTCGACCAGTTCCAGCGGCAACCAGTGCGAAAGACGCTTCTGGTATTCGGCGAAACCCTCGGCCACCCAGCCGGGGGCGCGTTCGCCGACAGCGATGAGGCGCGCTTTCATCGCGCGCCCGGCTCAATCTTCCGGCGGCTGGTCGCCGACCGTCCACAGGCGCTCGAGCGCATAGAACTCGCGCACGCGCGGCAGCATCACATGCACGATCACGTCGCCGAGATCGACGAGCACCCATTCGGCCTCGCGCTCGCCTTCCACGCCCAGCGGCATGACGCCGGCCTTCTTGGCGAACTTGACCACTTCGTCGGCGACGGACTTCACGTGCCGTGTCGACGTGCCGGACACGACCACCAGGTAGTCGGCGATGCTGGTCTTGCCGCGGACGTCGATCTCGACAGCATCCTTGGCTTTCATTTCCTCGAGCGCGGAATGCACCAGCTTCAGCAAGGTCTCCGGCGACGGCGCCGGGTCGGGCATCTTGGTCTTGATGACGTGGGCTTGCGTGGTCAAGGCGCTGTCTCGGAAACCCTGGCGGGCGGCGGAAGCATTATATCCCCTGCGACCGGTACAGCCCCTGTTCCCGCACGTAAGCCGCCACGGCCGGCGGCAACCATCCCAGATCGCCCTCGCCCGTCGCGAACGAGCGACGGACGGCAGTCGCCGATTCCGGACGCGGCGGCAGGACCAGACGATACAACCGCCCTGCCGCCGTCGCGGCCAGCGCCTGCGCCTGCTCGGTCCAGCGACCCGAGCAGGCCGAATGCAGCGGTTCGGCGAGCCGATCGATGTCGTGACCCGGCCGGATCGCGACGACGAAATGGGCGAGCCCGAACAGTTCCCGCCAGTGGTGCCAGCTGGCCAGGCTGCGGAACGAATCGGCGCCCAGCAGCCAGGCCAGCGGCTGGTCGGGACCGATCTCCCGACGGATCTCCTTCAGCGTATCCACGCTGTAGGAAGGGCCGGCACGGCGCAATTCGCGCTCGTCCACCCGACAGTACGGCAGCGCCTGCACCGCCAGGCGCAGCATCTGGCTGCGCTGGGCCGCACTCGCCCCGGTCGGCGGACGATGCGGCGGATCGGCGGCGGGCAACAGCACGACGTCGGCCGACAGTTCGGCATGCGCCGCTGCGGCCACGGCAAGATGCCCGTTGTGCACGGGATCGAAGGTACCGCCGTAGAACAACCGCAACATCAGGCCAACAATCGCCGCGCCCGCGCGTCGGCCATCGCCGCCAGCAGGCGCTCCAGGCCGAGCCAGGCATCGCCGGCGTCGCGGCCCTTGGCGATGCGATCGATGCGGCCGGCTTCGCCGACGAAAGATTCCCAGCGCGAGGCCGGATGCCGGTCGATCGCGCGGCGATACATTGCCTGCTTGCTTTCCCAGATGCGCGCCTCGCGCATCGCCCCCGCCAGATTGCCGCCGTCGTCCTTGATGCGCGCCAGCCCGGCGATGGACAGCAGTTCGCGCGCGATCATCGGCATCAGGCCAGCGACCTGCTCGCCTTCGCGGCGCAAGGAGTGCAGCATGCGAACGCTGCGCTGCGCATCGCCCGACAGGGCGGTTTCGATCAGGCCGAAGACATCGAAGCGGGACGAATCGGCGATCAGCGAGCGCATCGTCGGCGCATCGATGGCGTCGGCGCGCGCCTGCGCATCGCCCTTGAGCAGGAGCGCGAGCTTGTCGATCTCCTGCGCGGCCGCAAGCAGATTGCCTTCCACCCGCTCGGCCAGCAGGGCCAGCGCGGGCGGCGTGGCGGTCAATCCGCGAGCGCGCAATCGCTTCTGCAACCATTCGTCCTGTTCGTGCGGTTTGATCGGCCAGACCGGCACGACATGGCCCGTCGCGGCGATCGCCTCGCTCCACTTGCCGGCATGCGCGCGGCTCCAGTCCTGCGCGGTGATCAGCAGCACGGTATCGGGCGGCGGATTCTGGCAATACGCCTGGATCGCTTCGCTGCCGTCGCGTCCGGGCTTGCCGCTCGGAAGACGCAGGTCGAACAGGCGTCGCGAAGCGAACAGGCTCAGCGAGGCCAAGCCCATCGACAACGTGTTCCAGTCGAAACTGCCTTCGGCATCGAAGACTTCGCGTTCGCCGTAACCTTCCTCGCGCGCGCGGCGGCGCACGGCGTCGGCGCATTCGAGCACCAGCAGGGGTTCGCTGCCGGCGATCAGGTAAACCGGTTTCAGCGGTTCGCCCGCAAGCTGCCTTTCCAGACGGTCGGGGCGAAGCTCCATTAGCGCTTCGGGCGCAGCAACACGTCCACGCGGCGAAGGATCGCGGCTTCCATGTCGCGGCGCAGCTCCTTGCGGATCAGCTCCTGCTCCGCCGGGCTACCCGCCGATGCGTTCTGGTCGAAGGAGTATTCGCGCGTCAGCTCGATGCGCTGCGGTTCGCCCAACGGTTTCTCGTCGCTACCCACCAGCACGAACTCGACGCGATAGCGCGTGGCGTATTCGCGAACCTGGGCGAACTGGTCGACCGAAACGGGCGAGGTATCCCAGGTCTGCGACGAGACCTTGAGCACGGTGGCCGGTTCGCCGCTGCCGGCGATCCGATTGCCGCTGCGCTCGAGCGCCCGCGTCAGTCCCAATGCGAGCGGATCGTAGGGATCGCCGGATTCCACCCGCATGGCGCCGTACTCGGCCGGAATCAGCAATTGCGCGCGCGGATGGAACCCGCAGGCGCCGAGCGCCAGTACCAATGCCAGAACGGTAAGGATGCGACGCATGCTGACTCCTAGGATTGCTTGCCGGACTTGCGACCGGACTTGCCCGAGATCTTGCGCAACTCGCCCGCCATCGCCGAGAACACCGCGCTCCAGTCGCCGATGGCGGGTTGCCGGAACAGGCGCAGGCTCGGATACCACGGACTATCCGGTCGATCGAGCATCCAGCGGAACTCCGGTACGTATCTTAGCCCGATCCAGGCAGGGCGCCCCAGCGCACCGGCCAGGTGGTTCACGACCGAATCGCAGCTGACGACCAGATCCAGCTTCTGCATGATCGCGGCCGTATCGAGGAAGGCATCCGCGCCGGCGTCGAACTCGTCGCCGAGCAACTGCACCTTGGCGCCGACCGGCACGCGTTCGAGCTGGTCCAGGCCATGGTGCTTCTGCAAGCTCACCAGGCGCACGCCCGGCACCGAGGCCAATGCCTGGAAATGCGCCAGCGGGATCGAACGCGCCGCGTCGATCTTGCGCGCCGGATTGCCCTGCCAGCAGATGCCGATGTTGAACTGCGCCGGGTCCAGCGCTTCCGCCCAGCGCTGCACCCGCTCGGGTTCGGCCTGAAGGTAGGGAATGCCCGTCGGAACATCCTGCAGACGCGTACCGAAGACGTAAGGCAGGCTCCAGAGCGCGCTCTGGTAGTCGTAACGCGTCGGGTCGTCGACTTCCTCGATGAAGCGGATGCGGTCGGAACAGGTCGAAAGCAGCCGGAACAGGCTGCGCGGCCCCTGGAACGTGACTTCGGCGCCCTGCTCCAGGATCGGACGCAGGTAGCGGAAGAACATGATGGTGTCGCCGAATCCGTTCGGCTCGCTGAGCAGGATGCGTTTGCCGGCCAGCGCTTCGCCGTTCCAATACGGGATCGGCTGCACCAGATGCGGATTGCGCTCGCGCCAATGCCGCTGGCTGGCTTCGTAATCGGCCCAACCGGTTTCGTAATCTCCCTGCAGCAGGCGCGCGATGCCGCGGCGCTTATAGGCCTCGGAATAAGCCGGTCGCAGTTCGATCGCGCGATCGAAATCCGCCATCGCCTCGTCGAAACGGCGGCGGTCCATGAAGGCCAGGCCGCGATTGACGATGGCCTCGGCGTAATCGGGCCGCACCGCCAGCGCCTTGCGATAAGCGGCTTCGGCTTCTTCCATGCCGTCGAGATCGTGCAGGGCATTGCCCAGGTTATTCCAGACGTCGGCGAGGCCGGGATCGATATCCAGCGCGCGCCGGTAGTCGGCGACGGCGGCGTCGAGCTGGCGCGCTTCGTGGCGAACGATGCCGCGCGCATTGAACGCCGCAGCGTCGTTCGGACGCATGCTCAATGCACGATCGCAGTCGGCCAGGGCTTCGTCGAAGCGGCGCAAGTCGCGCAACACGCCGGCACGATGCAACAGCGCGCCGGCGCGACCGGGCGCCAGCGCCACGACGCGATCGAAACTGGCGAGTGCCGCATCGAACAGCGCCAGTTCCTGCAATACCAGACCGCGGTTGTCGAGCGTGTCGACCAGATCGGGGCGCAGGCCCAGGACGCGATCGTAGGCCGCCAGCGCTTCCTGCGCGCGACCCATTCGACGCAGGGCATTGCCACGATTGTTCAAGGCGGCCGCATGGTCGGGCTTGATCGCCAGCGCCGCGTCGAAACCGGCCAGCGCCTCGTCATCGCGACCGAGACGCAGCAGGGCATCGCCGCGATTGTTCAGGGCTTCGACCAGGGCCGGGCGCAGCGCCAGCGCGGCATCGTAGGCGAGGATCGCCTCCTGCCAGCGCGACAGGCGCGACAGGGCGTTGCCGCGATTGCAGTGCGCCTCGGCCAGTTCCGGCCTTATGCCGGTGGCGCGCTCGAAGCAGACCACCGCTTCCTCATGCCGCCCGAGGGCATTGAGCGCGTTGCCGCGGTTGTACTGCGCGATGGCCGACGACGGATCCAGTCGCGTAGCCAGGTCCAGCTGCCGTTCCGCCTCGGCGGCGTGGCCGCTCATCAGCAATACGACGCCGAGCAGTTGCACGACATCGCCGCGACCCGGCTCGGTCAGCAGGATCTGGCGGCAAACGCGCTCGGCCGCGGTCAGGTCGCCGTTGCGCATCAGGCCGACGGCGGTTTCAATTCCAATTCCAGGGGTACTCATTGCGTTGCGTTCAGCCTGCGACGATGTTGACGATCTTGCCGGGCACGACGATGAGCTTCTTCACCGTCTGCCCTTCGAGGAAACGCGCGACGTTGGCTTCGGCCAACGCGAGTCTCTCGATCTCTTCCTTGCCGGCGCTGGCGGCGACCTCGATGGTGCCGCGCAGCTTGCCGTTCACCTGGACCGCCAGCGTCAGCGCATCGCGCACCAGCGCCGAGGCATCGGCCGTCGGGAAGGCGATGTCCTCGATCGTCGCTTCGGCGTGGCCGAGCAACTGCCACAGGGCGTGCGAGGTATGCGGGATGATCGGGTTCAGCAGCAGGGTCACCGCTTCCAGGGCTTCCTGGCGCAGAGCGCGGGCGTTGTCGCCGGCTTCGTCGTACTTGCCGAGTGCGTTCAGCAGTTCCATCACCGCGGCGATCGCGGTGTTGAAGGTGTAGCGGCGCGCGTAGTCGTCGCCGACCTTCTGGATGGTCTCGTGCAACTGGCGGCGCAAGGCCTTGCCACCCGCGGTCAACGCAGCGACGTCCAGCGTCGGCGGAACGCCGCCGACGGCGTGTCGATGCGCCTGCGACCAAAGGCGGCGCAGGAAACGCGACATGCCTTCGACGCCGGACTCGTTCCAGTCCAGCGACTGTTCCGGCGGCGCGGCGAACATCGAGAACAGGCGCACGGTGTCGGCGCCGTAACGTTCGATCATGATCTGCGGATCGACGCCGTTGTTTTTCGACTTCGACATCTTCTCGCTGCCGCCGATGAGCACGGGCTGGCCGTCGGCTTTCAGCGTCGCGCCGATCACGCGGCCGCGTTCGTCGAGTTTCACGTCCACGTCGGCCGGGTTGATCCAGTCCTTGTGCCCGGCCGTTTCGCGATAGAACGTGTCCGCGATCACCATGCCCTGGCAGAGCAGGTTGGTGGCTGGCTCGTCCGTCTTCACCAGGCCCGCGTCGCGCATGAGCTTGTGATAGAAGCGGAAATACATCAGGTGCATGATCGCGTGTTCGATGCCGCCGATGTACTGGTCCACCGGCAACCAGTAGTTCGCGCGTTCGTCCACCAGATCGTTCGCGCCCGGCGAGGTGTAGCGCGCGTAATACCAGCTCGACTCCATGAAGGTGTCGAAGGTGTCGGTCTCGCGCTCGGCCGGGCCGCCGCATTGCGGGCAGGTCGTCTTGCGCCACTCGGGATCGGCCTTGATCGGCGACTGCACGCCGCCCGCTCCTGAATAGGATGCCGCGACGTTCTCCGGCAGCACAACCGGCAACTGCTCTTCCGGCACCGGCACCGCATCGCACTGCGCGCAGTACACGATCGGAATCGGGCAGCCCCAGTAGCGTTGGCGGCTCACGCCCCAATCGCGCAGGCGGAAGTTCACGCGGCGCGTGCCACGCCCTTCGCCTTCGAGCTTGTCGGCGAGGTGGTCGAACGCACGGCGGTAATCCATGCCGTCGAGTTCGCCCGAATGCACGCACATCGCAGCCGGGTTGGTCTTGTCGGCGTACCAGTCCTTCCACTTTTCCGGGTCGTAGGCCAGCTCCGGCGCCAGATGCGGCGGCAACGGCGTGCGCAGCGCGATCACCTGCTTGATCGGCAACGCGTACTTGTGCGCGAACTCGAAATCGCGCGCATCGTGGCCAGGCACCGCCATCACGGCACCGGTGCCGTAACCCATCAGCACGAAGTTGGCGACCCAGATCGGCAGCTTCTCGCCGCTGATCGGGTGGATCGCATGCAGGCCCGTGGCGCAGCCCTGCTTTTCCTGCGTCTCGAGTTCGGCCTCGGACACGCCGCCGACCTTGCAGTCGTCGATGAAGGCGGCGAGATGCGGATTGTTCGCGGCGGCTTTCAGCGCCAGCGGGTGTTCGGCTGCGACGGCGACATAGGTCACGCCCATCAGCGTATCGGGGCGGGTCGTGAACACCGTCAGCGGTTCGCTTTCGTTTTCGACGGCGAACTGGATTTCCAGGCCCTCGCTGCGGCCGATCCAGTTGCGCTGCATCGTCTTCACCGCGTCGGGCCAGCCCGGCAGCGCATCAAGGCCATCGAGCAACTCCTGCGCGTACGCGGTGATGCGCAGGAACCATTGCGGAATCTCACGCTTCTCGACGATCGCGCCGCTGCGCCAGCCGCGGCCGTCGACCACCTGCTCGTTCGCCAGCACGGTGTGATCGACCGGATCCCAGTTCACCACCGAGTTCTTGCGATAGACGATGCCCTTGCGGAACAGCCGGGTGAACATCAGTTGTTCCCAGCGGTAATAGTCCGGCCGGCAGGTGGCGAATTCGCGCGTCCAGTCGATGGCATAGCCCATCGCCTGCAACTGCGCCTTCATGTGTTCGATGTTCTTGTACGTCCACGCCGCCGGTGCGGTCTGGTGCTTGATCGCGGCGTTTTCCGCCGGCAGGCCGAACGCATCCCAACCCATCGGTTGCAGCACGTTGTAGCCGCACATGCGCCGATGGCGGCTGATCACGTCGCCGATGGTGTAGTTGCGCACATGCCCCATGTGCAAGGCGCCCGAGGGGTAAGGCAGCATGGACAGGCAGTAGTACTTCGGTTTGCCCGCGTCCTCCTTCACTTCGAAAGCACGGGTGGACTGCCAATGGCGCTGCGCGGCGGACTCGGCCGCCTTCGGGTCGTAAACGCCCGATTCGGGGGTGGCTTGCATGGGGGTGGAGGCGAAAGCTGAAGACAACGGCGTTCAGGGTAGCATTGCGGCCCGGCTCGGGCCTAACCCATTGGCCGGAATGGCGCCCGGGCGGCGTTAAGATGCGTCCATGAAGCCCCTGATCCTTGCCCTCCTCCTCGTCGCCGGGTCGGCCTCGGCCCAGCCGTCGCCCGCCGCTTCCGACGCTGTCCCTGCCGCCGAAACCACGCCTGCCCCAGCCCCGGTTGCCGCGATGCCCGTCCCGGCTTCGCGCCCGATCATCGGCGTTTTGAAGTTCCAGGACGAAACCGGAGCGATGTTCATGCAGGGCGGCGCCGGCCGCGCGATGACGACGATGCTCACGAACGAACTGTCTGCACGCCCGGCCTTCAACATCGTCGAGCGGCAGAAGCTGCGCGCGGTGATGGAGGAGCAGAACCTGTCCGCCACGGGCATGGTTTCGGCGGCGACGAGTATCGCCATCGGCAAGCTCACCGGCGCCCAATACCTGGTCACCGGCACGGTGACCGCCTTCGAGGAAAAGGTGAACACGCAGTACAAGCGCGGCTTCCTCGGCGTCGGCGCCGGCGTGAAATCGACTTCCGAAGGCGGCTATCTCGCCGTGGACCTGCGCGTGATCGACACGACGACCGGCGAGATCCGTTACGCCCGCACGATCGAAGGCAAGACGCCCGGTGGCGAGAAGGTCGACCCCTACGCCGGCGCGATGAACCAGAACGGCCCCGACCAGCGCGCGGTGCGCGCGGCCGTCATCGAGATCGTCGATTACCTCGAATGCGCGATGGTCCGCCGCGACGCCTGCCTGGCCGATTTCGAGGCCCGTGAACGCGCCCGCCAGGACGCCACGCGCAAGGCGATGGAAATCAAGCGCTAGACTGGGTTATCCAGACGGGAGAAGCCCATGTCGGTAGCCTGGTTCATCATCGCGATCGTGGCGGCCATCATCGCCGTCGTGTTCTTCTACAACCATGGCAAGCGCAAGACGCCGGACGATCCCTCGGCCTCGTCCTATTCCGATGGCGGGAGCCATGGCCCGCACCATCACGATGCCGATGGCGGCGGTGGCGACAGCGGCGGGGACGGTGGCGGGGATTGACTGGCGCTTCTTGCCGACTCACTGGTTAGGACGAAACCATGCTGCAAATGCGACCCGGTTGCGAATGCTGCGACAAGGACCTGCCGCCCGACTCGGATGAGGCCTGGATCTGTTCCTTCGAATGCACCTTCTGCAGCGATTGCGCGCAGGGCAAGCTCGGCGGCGTCTGCCCGAACTGCGGCGGCGATTTCGCCCGCCGGCCGACGCGCGCGGCGCGACTGCTCGGGAAATATCCGGCCTCGACCGAACGCGTGTTCAACCCCGGGGGCTGCGGCCGCGGCGACGCGGCCTGAGCGCGACGCGAGTCGGCGCTACTGCGGATCCGCCTGCATCATCGGCGTGTAGTCCGTCGGCACCTGGAAACGCTGCGGATCGATCGGACCGACCACGATGTCGGCGGCATAGTGCCCTACCCGTTCGCCGGTGGCATCGAAACACTGACCTGCCAGCGTGAACTTGCCCTTGCCCGGAATCGGGATCGGATTCGGGTCGCCCATGGCGAAACGATCCACGACCGGTTTGAAGGCGTCGCCGTAACTCATCATCACCCGCATGCCGCGCGCGAAGCCGCCGCGGTCGCCGTCGGGCAGAGGCAGCGAGGCGACGTCGGCGTCGCACTGCTCACGCAGTTTCATCTCGCCCTGCCAGGCTTCCGTCCAACGGCACGTCGCGCCGGCGACGCTATCCTCGCGGTTGGTTTCGCGCATTTCGGGCTTGAGCTGCGGCGTCGCACCGGTGGCCTGGCTCATCATCGAACGCAAGTCGGGCATGTTGTCGCAAGCGGTGACGACGCCACGTCCTCGCGTCTGCGCCTTCATCTGCTCGCAGCTCTTCTTCATCTGCGCCATCGTCGCTTCCATCTGGCGGTCGACGTAGGTCATCGTGCTGCCGAGGACATCGGCGGTGTAATCGGCCGCATCGGCGTCCACCTCCATCTGGTGGAACTGCTTCTGGTCGTGCATCAGCGAGGTCACCGTGTCTTCCCCGCCGTCGAACAGGGAGGTGACCAGCTGGCCGTCGTAACGCGAGTCCAGGCGAAGCAGGCTGCCGGAAATCTCGATGCGCTCGGCCAATGCCGGGCAACTGCCCTCGACGGTGTAGGCGATGCGCGTATCGGCGCAGGCGAAACCGGGCAGTAACAGGAAGGAACAGGCGAGCAGGTATTTCATCGAAGAACGGATCTCTGCTGGATGGATCGAGTCTACGCCGGCCGGGCGATGGTTGGTGAACCTCCGGCACATGGCGGATGAACGCGACGAGCGGAAGATGCGGGACATCCCCTGGCACGTAAACCCAAGATGACCACACCCGCCATCGGCACGCGTGGGCTGACCCGTGAATTCGCGGGCGGCCACGGCGTGCGCGACCTCGACCTGAACGTGCCCGCCGGCGCGATCTACGGTTTCCTCGGCCCGAACGGCGCCGGCAAGACCACGACCATCCGCATGCTGCTCGGCCTGCTACGCGCCGATCGCGGCGAAATCGCGCTGTTCGGCCAGGCGATGCGGCGCGATTCGCGCGATGCGCTCGGCCTCGTCGGCGCCCTCGTCGAATCGCCATCGCTGTACGGCCATCTGAGCGGCCGCGACAACCTCGAAGTAACGCGTCGCCTGCTCGACGTACCGCGTTCGCGCATCGACGAGGCATTGGAGCGCGTGTCCTTGACGGATTCGGCGCACCGCCGCGTACGCGAATACTCGCTGGGAATGAAGCAGCGCCTGGCGATCGCTCTGGCCCTGCTGGGCCGACCGAAACTGCTGATCCTGGACGAACCGAGCAATGGGCTGGACCCCGCCGGCATCCTCGACATGCGCCGCCTGCTGCGCAGCCTGGTGGCCGAAGACGGATTGACCGTCTTCGTTTCGAGTCATCTTCTGAGCGAAATCGAACAGATCGCCTCGCATGTCGGCGTGCTGCAGTCCGGTCGCCTGCGTTTCGAAGGCCGACTGGAAGAACTGCGCAGCCGCAGCAAGCCGCGGCTGCTGCTCGGTTGCGACGCGCCGCTGAAGGCCGCCGAAGCATTGCGGCAACTCGGTGAATCGGTGCAATGGCTCGATACGCAGATGCTGGCGGTGACGCTGGCGCAGCGCGACGAAGCCGAGATCAACCGTCTTCTGGTCGCCCAGGGCATCGCCGTCTCGCACCTGGCGCGCGAAACCGCGTCGCTCGAATCCCTGTTCTTCGACCTGACGGTCGATGCCGCACTGGAGCATGCCGCATGAACGCCGTCGTTCGCGCCCTTTCCGCCGAGACCGTGAAGTTGCGCGGCACGCTGGCGCTCTGGATGTGCCTGATCGCGCCGGGCGTCGTCGTCGCTCTCTACGCCCTGCAACTGACCTTCATGAAAGTGCCCGTGCGCGATGTCGACCCGGCCGATGCCTGGCGCGGTTTTGCCCTGTCGGTGATGGGCCTGTGGGCTTTCTTGATGCTGCCGTTGTTCATCACCCTGCAATCGGCCCTGCTGGCCGGGCTGGAACATGGCGAACGGCAATGGAAACAGCTGTTGGCGCTTCCCATTCCGACGGCCTCGCACTATCTGGCCAAGGCCGTGGCCTTGGTCGCGATGATCGCCGCCGCGTTCGTCGTGCTGGTGTTGCTCACGCCGATCGGTGGCTGGATCGTCAGCCTGACGCAGCCGGCCTTCGGTATCGGCGGCCCACCGCCCTGGGCGCTGATGTGGAAGTCGGTGGCCGCGATGTTCGCCGCCTCGCTGCTCGTCGCCGCCCTGCACACCTGGATCTCGATCCGCTGGCGCAGTTTCACCGTGGCGGTGTCCGTCGGCATGACGGCGACGGTGATGGGATTCCTGATCGGGCAGTCCGCGCGTTTCGGCCATTGGTATCCGTGGTCGATGCCGGTGCAGGTGATGGCTGGCGAAGGCAAGCACCTCGATTTCGTCGTGATCGCCGGGCTCGTGGGCGGACTCGTCGTCACCCTGCTCGGCCTGAGGAATTTCATTCGCCGCGACGTGGATTGATCGGCGCGGGCGGGGCGTCTTTCAGGCCTCCTGCTTCCATTCGAAGACCGCCTCGATACGCGCGTCCAACGCCTGCGCGATGCGGAAGGCGAGTTCCAGCGAGGGCGCGTACCTGCCCGCCTCCAGCGCGATGATGGTCTGGCGCGTCACGCCGCAACGACGCGCCAGTTCTTCCTGCGTCATCTCGCCTCGTTCGAAACGCAGGCGACGGATGTGATTCGCGATCGGTGTCGTGCCCATGGCAGCCTCAGCGCCGGTCGCGCCAGTACGACAGCGCGGTCACGACGTATTCGACGAAGCAGCTCCAGATCAACGCGAACACCAGCAGGTTCGATACCGCGATCGGCGTGGCCCATTCCAGTTTGCGGGCCGGAGACAGGCCCAACATGACCGCTACGCCGATCACCACGAACACCAGCGCGCCGCGACCCCAGCCGCTGGCGTCGTTCTCGATCTCGCGATCGCGCTCGTCCTTCTGGACGCGTCCTTTCCAGCGGTTCTCCAACAGCCAGCCCAGCACCGTCCACGCGATCAGCATCAGCACGAGGTTGCGCCCCACCGCCTGCACGTCGCGCAGATCGGTCGCGCCGGCGAACAGATGCGCCTTCGACAGGAAATAGGCGATGCCGAGCGCGCTGAAGCCGACGCCGACCCAGGCTTTCCACTCCCCGGGCGACACCGCGTTCTCCATCTCCGATCGGGGAGCGACCGATACGCCATGCAAGGCCGACCATGCGACCAGTGCCGTCAGGGCGATGCCCACGTTGCCGGTATCCAGGCCGAACAATCGATCCGGTCCCGCCAGCAACAACCAGAACGCCAGGCCCGCCAGCGCCACCAATCCAGCCAATCCCCATGCAGGCCAACGCATTGTCTTCTCCTCTTTACTAAATGTAATGTACAGATTACATGTTGCTCGGCCGATGTCAAGTAAAGATTACATTGGCTTGAGGGGCGGCCGGACTGGCACCATCTGCAGCGCAGACCCTCACGATCCGAAGCCCCGCCCATGACCGCTTCCGCCTACGTTTTCGACGCCTCCCTGCCCCAGTTCGAGCAGGAGGTGATCCTGAAGTCGAAAGAGGTGCCGGTCCTGGTCGATTTCTGGGCGACCTGGTGCGGCCCCTGCAAGACGCTGGGCCCGATCCTGGAGAAGCTCGCCGACGAATTCGCCGGTGGCTTCCTGCTGGCCAAGGTCGATGTCGATCAGGAGCAGCAACTCGCCGGTTATTTCCAGATCCGCTCCGTGCCCACCGTCATGCTGCTCAAGGGCGGCCAGATCGTCGACGGCTTCCCGGGCGCATTGACCGAAGGCCAGTTGCGCGAATTCCTCAAGCACCACGGCATCGAAGCGAAAGCGGTGGAAGCTCCGATCGAAGAGGCTGCGCCCGTCGTCGTCGATCCGCACGAAGAGGTGGTGCGCCTGCGTCAGGCCGTCGCGGCCGAACCCGACAAGGACGAACTCAAGCTCGACCTCGCGCTCGCCTTGCTGAAGACCGGCGCGGCACACGAAGCCGAGAAGTTGCTCGATGCACTGCCCGCGAACCTGGCGACCGACGACCGGAGCGTGCGCGCCCGCGCGCGCCTCGGTTTCGCGGCGTTGTTGCAGGATGCGCCGCCGCGCGAACCGTTGCTGGCGGCGATCGCGGCGGACGAGAACGATCTGCGTGCGCGTCACCTGCTCGGCGTGCGACTGATCGTCGAAGGCGATTCGGAAGGCGGGCTGAAGCAGTTCCTCGAGATGCTGCGGCGCGACCGAAACTACGGCGAGCAACTGGCGAAGAAGTCGCTGATCGACGCTTTCCGCATCATCGAGGACGAGGACCTCGTCGGCGCCTACCGGCGCAAGATGGCCTCGCTGCTGTTCTGAAACATCACATCGTCCACAATGTGATCAGCAGCTGCAGCCCTCGGTAGAAGAACAGGCTGCTCACGCCCAGTGCGGCAAAGGCGCAGAAGCCGCGTACAAGAGCCAATATCCAGCCGCCGCCATAACAACGCCGGCAGGCGGCGGAAAAATACGCCACGTTGATCGCGACCAGCAGCCAGGCCACGTAAGCGGGCATGCCGCGCGGCGATCCCACCGCCGCCATCGCCCATTGGTACAGCCACGCACTGGGATGCACGACGAGCTGCACGAACAGCAGCGTGAATGCGACGAGGCTGAGCGCCAGCACGAAATGCTCGGCGTAGTAGCGCCGCTTCCGCCACGTCGCCAGCATCAACACCAGCGCGATGCCCGGCACATGCACGATCACCAGCAGCTTGCCGATCGAATCGGACTGCGCGTGGTAGCGCGTGGCGAATTTCTCCAGGTCGAACGGACGGCCCGCCGCCTCGCTGCGCGCCTGCGCCCGACGAATCGCCTGTCGCGCCAACGGCGCGGTCACGACGTTATGCATCTGCTCGCCGTAGGTGCGGTTGCTTTGTTGCTGATCGATCGTTCGGAACTCGCGCAGCACGCGTTCGGGGACTTGCTGCTCGAGCCCCAAGGTCAGGTCGGTCAGGCCCGGCGCGAAGAAGAACAGCACGTTGGCGAACAGGAACAGGCTCAACGGCGACATCCAGTGGGCGCGACGGCCGAGCATGTAATCGGCGGCGATCCGGCCTGGCTGCAGCATCAAAGCCCGCAGGCTGCGCCAGAAGCGCCCGTCCAGGTCGGTGGCGGCCTCGGCGAACTGAGACATCAGATGCCCGAAGCGGCGATCCTTTTCGACGAAGCGTCGCTGCCCGCATTGGCTGCAGAACGGCCCAGACAGGCGGGCGCCGCAGTTCGCGCAGCGGCTTTCGGACGTCTCGGCTTCCCCCATGGACTTCCTCAATACGCCTGCGTATGGCAAGCTCGACCCCGGTCCCTGAGCATAGCCAGCCCGATGAGCCCCCGCATCCTGCGCCTTTACATGAACCTCTGGCCGCCCTTCCTGCTGAGCGGCGTGCATGTCACCGAACTCGCGCCGGACTGGAGCCGGGCCCGGGTCGAGCTGCGGCAACGCTGGTTCAACCGGAACTACGTCGGCAGCCATTTCGGCGGCAGCCTTTTCGCGATGACCGACCCCTTCTGGATGATCATGGTCCTGCAACGCCTGGGCCGCGACTATCTGGTCTGGGACCAGGCCGGCGAGATCGAATTCCTGAAGCCGGGTCGTGGCACCGTGGCCGCGCAATTCGACCTGCCCGAGGCGGTATTGGCCGAATTGCGCGAGGCGGCGGCCGGCGGCGAGAAGATCCTGCGCTGGTTCGAGACCGACATTCTCGACGCCTCCGGCGAGCGGGTGGCCCGGGTGCGAAAACGCCTTTATGTCCGACTCAAACGCGACCAGCGACCCGCGAACTGAGACGTCCGTTTCAAAGGACCCCGTTCCCGCTCGGCGTCGGCTGGCTTATGCTCCGGAATCCGCGCCCGAGACTTTCCTGCCTCCCCCATGGAAGAAGAGCTTTCTCCGGAAGAACTGTCGGCCTTGCTGACCAGCTTCATGCCCGAGATCCCGGGTTACCGGGTTCTGCGGCGCATTGGCAAGGGCGGCATGTCCTACGTCTATCTGGGCGTGCAGGAGTCGCTCGACCGCCAGGTGGCGGTCAAGGTCATGGCGCCCGAGGCGCTGACCGACGAGAAGAGCAAGCAGCGCTTCGAACAGGAAGCGCGCACGATCGCCAAGCTCGAGCACCCGTGCATCGTCGGCATCCATGAGGTCGGACGCACGCCGCAAGGGTTGCTGTACTACGTGCTGCCTTACCTGGCCAAGGGCCATCTCGGCCAGCGCGATTTCACTTCGGACGAAACCCGAGTGGTCGAAGTGCTGCGCTCGCTGCTGTCGGCGCTCGAATACGCCCATGCGCGCGGCATCGTGCATCGCGACGTCAAGGCCGAGAACGTCCTGTTCGACAATGCCGACCGTCCGTTGCTGACCGACTTCGGCATCGCCCTGTCCAAGCGCGACTCGTCCCGCATCACCACCGCCGGCCTCGCCGTCGGCAGCGGCGGCTACATGGCGCCGGAACAGGCGCGCGGCGAAGCGGTGGACGGCCGCGCCGATCTCTACAGCGTCGGCGTGCTCGCTTTCGAATTGCTGAGCGGTCGCCTGCCCTATCTTTCCAGCGAGCCGCTGTCGCTGGCCCTGATGCATGCGCAGGATCCGATCCCGCGCCTGCCGTCGGAGAAGAAGCACTGGCAGCCGCTGATCGACCGCGCGATGGCGAAGGCGCCGGACAACCGCTTCCGCAACGCGCAGCAGATGCTCGGCGCGCTCAACCAGATCGCCAATCGCGAACGCATGGTCGTCGATGGCGACAAGCCCGCTTCGTCTTCCTCGCGCGCCTGGCTGAAGCCGGCGATCTTCGGCGTCAGCGGCCTCGCCCTGGTGATCGTCGCGGTACTGATGCTGCGCGGACGCGAAGCGGCGAAAACCCCGGATTTCTACACCGACAAACCCAAGCCGGCCGAAGTCGCCACCGTGCCCGACAAGCCGGCGCCGGCACCGACGCCGGCGATCGTCGAACCCGCTCCGCCGGTATCGACCGATATCGCGCAGGACGCGACGGGCTTGCCGCCGGTCGCCACCGACCCCGGCGTCGCGCCAACGCCAGCCGGCAGCGAAGCCGCGGCTCCCGGCGATGCGATCGCCGCTACCGGGAACACCGGCGCGGGCTTCGCCGCCGTGCAAGCCAGCGTTGCGGTGACGCCGCTCGATTACGACCCGACCATCATCGGCGCGCGGGAGATTTCCGCGGTGAAGCGCCAGATCGCGCAGAAACGTTTCAGCCTGCCGCCGGGCGGCAACGCCATCGATTCGCTCGCCGCCGCGCGGCGACTGGACGCCGACAATCCGGAACTGCCCGCGCTGAGCGAGCAGATCGTCGCCGGCCTCGCTACGGCGATGAACGAAGGCATCGCGGCCAACCGCGACGACAGCGTCACCAGCCTCTACCAACGCGGCAAGAAGTTCGCGCGCGACAACAAACTCGTCGAGCAACCGGCCTGGAAGAAATTCCGCGACGGCCTGCCGAGCTTGCTGGTCGCGCGTCTCGAACGCGCCACCCGCGGCAACGATGGCGCCGCCATCGACCGCAGCAAGGCGATGGCCCGCATGCTGGAAGTCGATCCGAAACTGCTCGAGCCGGCCTGGTCGAAAGCCGTGGTCGCGCAGGCACCGAAGGCCGAGACACCCCGCGGCGGTGGCCCGGCGATGGTCAACCTGCGTCCCGGCCTGGCGGTCATGCGCGAGGAAGTCAGTCGCAGCAGCTACGCCGAATTCGCCAGCAGCACCGGTCGTCCGAACGCCCGCTGCCGCAACCGCCTGGCGCCGATCTCGATCAAGAAGCGCAGCTGGGTCGATCCCGGCTTCACCCAGAGCGGCAACCATCCGGTGGTCTGCGTCAGCTACGAGGACGCCAGCGCTTACGCCAAGTGGCTGAGCCAGCGCACGGGCGAGAACTATCGCCTGCCGAGCTTCGCCGAATGGCAGCTGATCTCGAACTATCGCGGCAGCGGCGACGCTTGCCGCGACGGCAAGCTCGATTGCGGCAGCGAAGGCACGGTGCCGACCAACCAGGGGGCGTCCAGCCCGCTGGGCCTGCTCGGCGTGCGCGGCAACGTGCGCGAATGGTTGAACGATTGCGCCGGAAGCTGCTCGCGGCACCAGGTCGGTGGCGTAAGCTGGCGCGACAGCCCGAACCGCGCCGATCCGACCAAGACCAGCGGTTTCGACGTCGGCTACGGTTACGACGACATCGGCATCCGCCTGGTGCGCGAAGCCGACTGATCCAGCGATCGAAGGCAGCGCCGGGTATGCTGTGCAGGCCCCCCTGCTCCTAGCCGAACGCCCCCGATGCGCCGATTGCAACGCTACTTCATCAGCGGTCTGCTGACCCTGATTCCGATCTGGCTGGTCTGGATCGTCTTCAAGTTCGTCTTCGCCCTTCTTTCCGGCATCAGCCAGCCGGTGATCGCGCCGATCACCGCGCGGCTCGCCGCTGGCGATCCGCAGATGCTCGGTTGGCTGGCCGCGCCTTGGGTGCAGACCGCCATCGCCCTGGTCGCCACGCTCGCGCTGATCATCGTCGTCGGCGCTCTGGCGCGACGCGTGGTCGGGCAACGCCTGCTGTCCTGGTTCGAGGCGCTGATCGCGCGCATTCCGCTGGCGAAAACCGTCTACGGCAGCGCGCGACAACTGCTCGACCTGCTGCAGACCAAACCCGACGGCACGCAGCGCGTCGTGCTGATCGACTTCCCGCATCGCGACATGAAATCCATCGGCTTCGTCACCCGCATCCTGCTCGACGAAAAGACCGGGCAGGAACTCGCCGCCGTCTACGTGCCCACCACGCCGAACCCGACCTCGGGCTATCTCGAAATCGTGCCGACCGATCAGCTCACGCCGACCGACTGGACGGTGGACCAGGCCATGACCTTCATCATTTCCGGTGGCGCCGTCGCGCCCGAACGCATTCCCTTCGCCCGAAAGGATTGAACGATGTATGGAATGAACCGCGCGCAGAAACTCTTCGTGGTGCTGGCCGCATTCTTCGTCGCCAATGCCGTGCTGGCCGAATTCATCGGCGTGAAGATTTTCGCGCTCGAAGATACGCTCGGACTCAAGCCGTTCGAATGGAACCTGTTCGGCCAGAGCGGTTCCTTGAATTTCACCGCCGGCACCTTGTTGTGGCCGATCGTCTTCATCCTCACCGACACGGTGAACGAGTACTACGGCAAGCGCGGCGTGCGTTTCATCAGCTGGCTGGCGGTGGGCCTGATCCTGTACGGCTTCGCCTTCGCCTTCGCCGCCATCCATCTCGCGCCGGCGAGCTGGTGGGTCGGCGTCGCGCAGGACCAGGGCGTACCGGACTACCAGGCGGCCTTCGCCGCCGTCTTCGGCCAGGGCCTGTGGACGATCTGGGGGTCGGTCATCGCTTTCCTGCTCGGCCAGTTGATCGACGTCGGCATCTTCCACCGGATCCGGCGCGCCACCGGCGAACGCTTCGTCTGGCTGCGCGCAACCGGTTCGACGGCCGTGTCGCAGTTCGTCGACAGCTTCGTCGTGCTCTACATCGCCTTCGTCATCGGCCCGCAGCATTGGTCCATGGGCTTGTTCCTGGCCGTGGGCACCCTCAATTACATCTACAAGATGAGCGCGGCGCTGGCGCTGATTCCCATGCTGTACGCGATGCGGCGCGGCATCCAGGCCTATCTCGGGGACGCCGAGGCCGCCCGGCTGCGCGAAGAGGCCGCCCGCGCATGACTTCCAGCCCGTGCCGACCCGCGTCGGCCGGGGCAAGCTCGAATCCTTCCTGAAGGGGCAATCCATGAGCATCCACAAACTCGCCGTCGCGCTGGCACTGGCGCTTTCGTCCGTGTCTTTCGCCGTCGCTTCCGAAGTACCTGCCGCCGTCTCCGAAGCCAGCGGCAAGGCCAAGGAACTCGATCGCCTCTACGCCGAGTACTGGGAGGAATCGCTCAAGCTCAGCCCGCTCAGCGCAACCTACGTCGGCGACCCGCGTTACAACGACCAACTGCCGAACACCTACACGGCCGAATACCGTGCGCTGACGCTGGCCTTCAACCAGCGCTGGCTGGCGCGCATCCAGGCCATCAGCCCCGATGGCCTGGATGGGCAGGCGCGTTTATCGCACGACATCTTCGTTCGCGACCTGAAGAACGACATCGAAGCCACGCGTTATCCCGGCTGGAAGCAGCCGCTGAACCAGTTCGGCGGCCTGCCCGGCCAGTTCGCCCAACTCGGCTCCGGCTCCGGCGCCCAGCCCTTCAAGACCGTGAAGGATTACGACAATTGGCTGGCGCGTGCATCGCACCTGCCGGAACTGTTGGCGACGATGCAGGCCAACATGCGCACCGGCATCAAGGACGGCGTCGTGCAACCGAAGGCGCTGATGGTGAAGGTGCTGCCGCAGCTCGACGCGCTGATCAAGGATAAGCCCGAAGACACGCTGTTCTGGCGCCCGGTGACGAACTTCCCCGCCGATTTCTCCGATGCCGACAAGGCGCGCCTGACGGCGTCGTACCGCGCGCTGATCGAAGGCAAGCTGATGCCGGCCTATCGCGGCCTGCGCAAGTTCGTCGCCGACGACTACCTGCCGCATTGCCGCGACACCGTCAGCCTCGCCGCCCTGCCCGATGGCGCCGCCTGGTACGCCTTCCGCGCGAAGGCGTCGACCACCACCGAGCTGACGCCGGCGCAGATCCACGACATCGGCCTGCGCGAAGTGGCGCGCATCCAGGGCGAAATGCGCGAGGTGATGAAGCAGGTCGGCTTCAACGGCGACCTGAAAGCCTTCTTCGCCCACATGACCGACCGCAACAGCTACACCTTCGCCAGCGAAGAAGACTTGCTGAAGGCCTACAACGCGCTGAATGCGCGCGTGAATGCCGGCGTGCCGAAACTCTTCTCGCTGACGCCGAAGGCCGCGTTCGAGATCCGGCCGATCGAAGCCTTCCGCGCGGCCTCCGCCGCCGGCGGCCAGTACCAGGGCCCGAGCGAAGACGGCACGCGCCCCGGCATCTTCTACGTCAATACGCACGACCTGCCCAGCCGCAAGACCTGGGATGCGGAAAGCCTGTTCCTGCACGAAGCGATTCCGGGCCATCACTTCCAGATCGCGCTGCAGCAGGAACTCGGCGAACTGCCGAAATTCCGCCGCTTCGGCGGCGAGACGGCGTTCGCCGAAGGCTGGGGCCTGTATGCCGAATCGCTGGGCAAGGAACTCGGCGTCTATACCGATCCGCACCAGTACTTCGGCCGCCTGCAGGCGGAGCTGTGGCGTGCGATACGCCTCGTCGTCGATACCGGCCTGCACAGCAAGAACTGGACGCGCGAACAGGTGATCGCCTACATGCTGGAGAACTCCGCCACCAGTGAAACCGAAGCCGTCTCCGAAGCCGAGCGCTACATCGCCATTCCCGGCCAGGCCCTGGCTTACAAGATCGGCGAGCTGAAGATCAAGGAACTGCGCGCACGCGCCGAGAAGGCGCTGGGCCCGAAATTCGATCCGCGCGAATTCCATGCGCAGGTATTGCAGGACGGCTCGGTGGCGCTGGACGTGCTCGAGGCCAAGATCGATCGGTGGATCGCGTCGAAGAAGGGCTGATCTGCGACGCGATTCCGGGGGTAATGCGAAGGGTGGGCTTGAGCCCACCCTACGCACGTCTCGTCGGCGTCAGCGCCGGCGAGACCGACTACCGCGAGATGCAGTCGCGGATGCTAGCCCCAACATCTCTTCTTCGCGAAAGGCGTTCAACTCCCGTTCGGCGGGAAGGATGGTGGCGGAGCGCTCCATGGGCAGCTTTCGCCGGGTGATGTCGTACCAAACCTCGTCTTCCTCGCATTCCGAACCTAGCCGCAACAGGTCGAGCACCCCCACAAATTCGAAGTTCACCATGCCGCCAGCGTCGTTCCGGAAACGGTGCTGCGCGGCCTTCCCACGTTTCTTCGCCAGCGACAAGGCCTGCTTGGCCCTTTTCGCATGCAGCAGCAGGATGCGCTCTTCGCATAGGCGCATCGTGCCCGATTCGCCATCGAACTCGATACGGAACTGGAAAAGCAGCTTTGCGGCGTACCTTGACGTCTCATCGACCATGACCACTTTCACAGCCCTCGCTTAGTCAAGACCATCAAACAGAAGCACCAGCATTGGGACGAGGTTTGTAAGAAGTAGAGCTATGGACAAGATTACTGTCGGAGCGTGTATTGCGAAGTTCGCTCTCCGCGAAATCGACTTGCGCGCAGGGAAAGCAAGGCAGGAGGCGAAAATCCAGAAAGGCAGGGCGAAAACAGAGCTAAGGAAAACACCGATGAGATACTCATGTCGCGTCGGACTACCGGCCTCCTTCATGTATTTCCACCACCAGCCAAACGCGTCCGCGAGAAAGTAGATACCACTGATCGCCGCCAACCCGGCCGGAACGAGCCACCACATCCTCCGATCGCTCGGTCGCACCTGCCCTATCCTTTGGCCTTCGCTCATTCAGCCACCGATGCCGTCAGGCGTTCTGCGCAGAAACGGAAAGCATCAGCGTCACCATCGCAAGCCGCCCGTCCTTGAACTGGTAATGCGCGTCGTGACCGGGCGTCAGGATCTTCAGCCAGGCACCCGGCGAAGACGATGACTTGTATTGCAGGCCGTCGCGCCGACAGGCCTGCTCGGCGAGCACGTAGGAATCGAAGATCGGAACGCCAATGGTTTCGGTCAGGATAGGACCGAAGCCCTCGCGCGGCAGCACGTGGCAGAAGATGGTGTCCAGGCGTTGGCTCTCATCGAAACGAAGCTGCAACCCGAGGTCATTGATCGACGCCCAATACACGTCCGGGCTGTTCTCATGCAGGCGATCGAAGGCATAGATCACATCGACGTCGTAGGCCTCGAGCAGTTCGATGACTTCGTCGTTCTTGAGCGACTTACCGAGCAGGGAAAGCATTTTCATGAGTTCTGAATCCGTATCTCGTGCCGCCGCACCTACTTGCCCGCCTTCGGCAGCCGAACATGTTTTTCCTCGAGCGTGACCTTCCAAGGGCCGCCGTTCACCGATTCCTCTTCCCGCAAAATGTAACCGTCCTTGGTCGGCGTGATGGTCACTTGCAGCCGACTCATCTTGCCGTGCAGGAACTGTTCCGAAGTGAATATCCAGACGTCGTCGCGCAGCCAGCCGGAGAACACGGCCTTTCCGCCGCCGCCGTCGAAGGCGGTGAAGTTGTACATCTTCTCGGCATGCGAGTAGCCGAGCAGCGTGATCCATTGACCCGGGTTCTTCGGATCGCTATCGGTGCCGCGGCAGATCAGGAACGAATTCGGCGAAAGCCATTCGCAGGTTTCGCGGAAGCTGTCTTCAAGCCCCTCCACCGTCCAGGTTCCGGCAAAGAACTCGGGAAGATCGCCCGGGTCGACCGGCTTGGCGTCCGAAGCGGCGGCGCTTTGCGTCAAGGCCAAGCCGATGGCCATCACGGCAGCTAGTACTTTCATGTCGATCTCCTGGGGATGCGAGAAAAACGGTGGGGTGCATTTCGGCTTGCAGACGTCATTTCGACACATCACTCCAAGTTGCCCTATGGTAGGTCAGGGCCCCACAGGGCTTCCCACCTGTCGAAGCGGCAATGCCTCCTGCTGCGCTCATGCGCCTTGCACCGGCAGATAGGGCTCGATATTGCGCAGCGCCTGCGCGACGAAACTCTCCTTCTCGCCGACCGGTGCCACGTAGTGCAGCGCCGCAGCGGCCGCTTCCAGCCCCTCGCTGCGCGCGATGACCCATGCTGCCAGATAGGTCGATGAGAGGCAGCCGCCGGCCGTGGCGATATTGCCGCGTGCGAAGAAGGGCTGGTTCAGCACTTCCACGCCCGCCTCCTGCACCCAGGGCTTCGTCGTCAGGTCGGTGCAGGCCGGAATGGAATCCAGCAGGCCGAGCCTGGCCAGGACCAACGCGCCTGAACATTGCGCCGCGACGAGCTGCCGCTCAGGGCGTAGCGCGAGCCGCTGCATCAGGGAAGGTGTATCGACGATCGTCCGTGTCTGTACGCCGCTGCCGACGATCACGGCGTCGGCGGCGGCGGCATCTTCCAGTGCCGATTGCGCGCGCAGCGTCACGCCGCTCATCGAGGTCACTTCCGCGTCGGGACAACACAGCGTCACGCGCCAGTCCGATTTCCTGACGCGGTTCAGCACGCCGAGCGCGATCAGCGAGTCGAGTTCGTTGAAGCCCTGGAAGGTGAGGATCGCGATATGCATTGTGTGCAGTCCTGGGCCGCCAAGCCTCAGGCCTCCAACTCCATTCCCGGCCTCGCCAGCGTCACGCGATTGCCGAATTCTTCCTTCATCTTCTTCGCCATCGCCTCGCGGGCTTCGTCCTCGCCATGCACCAGCGCGACCGGCGGATGGCCGACGATGCGCGAGTACCAGTCGAGCAGGCCGCGCTGGTCGGCATGCGCGGACAGGCCGCCGACGGTGTGGCGCTGCGCGTGCACCTGGATCTCTTCGCCGAAGATGCGCACCTGCGATGCGCCGTCCACCAGCCGTCGCCCGAGCGTGCCATGCGCCTGGTAGCCGACGAAGACCACATGGTTCTGCCTGCGGCCGAGGCCATGCCGCAGGTGATGGCGGATGCGACCACCGTTGCACATGCCCGAGCCGGCGATGATCACGGCGCCCGATCGCACCTCGTTGATCGCTTTCGATTCCGCCGCGTCGATGCAGTAACGCAGGTTCGGCAAGCGAAACGGATTCGGTCGGCTCTGCCAGACGCGACGCGCATCGGCGTCGAACAGATCCTCGTGCCGGTCGTAAACCTCGACGATTTTCGCCGCCATCGGGCTGTCGAGGAAAATCTTCCAGCGACCGAGTTGCCACTCGTCCCAGTTCCGCGCGAACCAGTACAGCAATTCCTGGCTGCGCCCGACTGCGAAGGCCGGGATCAGCACGTTACCGCCGTCCTTCCAGGCTTTCGCGAACACGTCGCCGAGTTCGGCGATGGTTTCGGCGCGTTCGCGATGCAGGCGACCGCCATAGGTCGACTCCATCAGCACGAGGTCGGCGCGCGGCGGCGGATCGGGGTCGCGCAGGATCGGCGTATTGAGCGGACCGATATCGCCGGAGAACACGAGGGTGCGCACTTGACCATCCTCGTCGGCCTCCAGCACGACGCAGGCCGAGCCGAGGATATGGCCGGCATCGCGCAGGCACAGGCGCAAGCCCGGCAGGATCTCGCGGCTCTCGCCATACGGATGACACTGCACCTGTCGCATCACCGCTTCGACATCGTGCCGGGTGAACAGCGGTTGATGGTGCGCATGCCCGCCACGACGATGCCGGTTGTCGCGTTCGGCATCCATCTCGGCCAGAGAAGCGGCGTCTTCGAGCATGATGCGCAGCAGGTCGGCGGTCGCTTCCTGCGCATGGATGGGGCCTCGGAAACCGCGCTTCACCAACAGCGGCAGGCGGCCGCAATGGTCGATATGCGCATGGCTGAGCACGACGGCGTCGAGCGCCGCGGCATCGAAACCGAAGGCTTCGGCATTGCGCGCCTCGTCGGCTTCGCTGCCCTGGATCATGCCGCAGTCGAGCAGCAATCGATGGCCGGCCGCGAACACCTCATGGCAGGACCCGGTGACCTCGCCGGCCGCCCCATGGAAGACAACGCGCATCGCCGGCTCCTGCCCAGTCCTGCCCACATTTGAGCACATCGCGCGCCCTGCTAGACTCGGGCCATACCCCGGAGACGACCATGCGCTACGCCCTCCTGCCCCTTGCCTTGCTCGCCGCCCTGCAGGCCGGACGCGCCGAAGCGCAAACGCCGGCCCAGGCCTTGGCTGCAAAGTGGAACACCATCTGCCTGACGTCCGTTGCCGGCACCTTGCTGGCCACGCGCTGCGACGAAACGGCGAACTCCAGCGCGCCGAACGCCAACCTGATCGCCGCGCTGGGCCAGCGCCTCAACGAAATTCCCGGCCAGGCGCGCGTGGCCACGCGCGATACCGCCGGTTCTTCCCTTGGCCTGTCCATTCCGCAAGTCGGCAGCCCGTCGGTCGCGGCCGAATTCCGCCAGAACTACGACGGCAGCCTGTCGATGCAGCTCGACGGCGAGATCGCTTCGCATTGGTCGATCTTCGTCTCCGGCGACATCGGTCGGCTGGACCGTCGCGCCGGCCAGAACGAAGCTGCGTTCGCGGCCGATACCAGCTCGCTGACCGCCGGCGTCGACTGGCAACCGAACGATCGCTGGAGCGTCGGCCTGGCGCTGAACCACGTGCGCGAAAGCCTCGATTACGACGGCACCGCCGGCGCGGTGGATACGCGCTTTTCCGGTGTGCTCGTCACGGCCAGCCGTTCGCTCGGCCAGCACTGGAGCGTCGACGCCTACGCCGGCTGGCTCAACGGCGACTACGAGCTGCAACGCGAAATTCGCTACACCCTGCCCTTCGGGCCCGGTTCGATCACGATCAGCGGCATGGCGACGGCGAATCCCGATGCCTCGCGGCGCGTGCAAGGCGTGGCGGTGAACGGCCAGTGGTCGTACAAGGGCTGGAATCCCAGCGTCGCGATCGGCATGGATGGCGGCCGCACGACGATCGAGGCCTATCAGGAAACCGGCGGCATCGGTCTCGACCTGCTGGTGCCCGGCCGCAAGATCGACACGCGCCGCGGCCATGTGGATTTCGGCATCAGCCGCGCCTTCTCGCAGGACTGGGGCGTCTGGCAACCGATGGCGCGCGTCAGCTGGTTCAACGAATTCAGCAATCCGCGCCGCCAGGTCACGCTGCGGCTGGCCTCCGACGTCGCGCGCAACGGCGTCAGCTTCAATACCGAAGACCCGGACAAGGGCTGGGGCGAAGTCGCGATCGGCAGCGTCTTCGTCTTCACGCACGGACATTCGGGTTTCATCCAGTACCAGCAACGCTTCGGCCATGCGTTCCTGCAGGAACGCATGCTGGCGCTGGGCTGGCGCATGGAACTCTGACTCGCGCCATGATTCGCCAAGGGGAGCGCGCATGAGCGAAGAATCGTTGAAACGCCTGGTCGGCATGACCGTGATGGCGGCCTACGCCGACGAGGATTCGGCCGATTTCCGCTTCACGGCCTGCTCTTTCTCCGCTTTCGGCGCGCGGGAATCCAGCCAGCCGGTATTGGCGCTGATCGGACACAAGGTGCAGTCGGTCGCCATCGAGGGCGAGTGGTTGAAGATCGGCTTCGTCTCGGGCGACGAATTCTCCGCATCGCTAGTGCGCGCGGATCGCCGCAGCGGCGAGGCCTACTCGGCGAGCTTCGATGAGGATGTGACGGTGACGGATTGACGGTGCTTGCCCGTAGCCCGGGTTGAGCGCCAGCGGCGCGATACCCGGGGAAACACACCGGCAAAAACGACCCCGGGTTTTACAACCCGGGCTGCGAGTCAACGCGAATTGTTCATGCGCGGATGCGTCGCCACCCAGCCGCGATCCACGCCCCAGGCCACGAGTACGGCCAAGCCCGCCGCCATCGCCATCGTCCACGGGAAATGCGGCAGCGTGCTTTGGAAATCCGGCATCCAGGTGCCCATCGTGGGCAACAGAAAGTAGGCGGCGCCGGCGACGAAAGCCAGCATCAGGAAACCGGTCAGTCCGCTTTCGACGCGCGCGCTTTCTTCCATGGCGCGCAGGCGCGCGGCCACCCGCTGGGCGAAACCCAGCGGGACCGGCGGCATCGGCGCGTTGACCACGGCGCGCTGCACGAGGCGATAAGCGTCCACGGCCGGATCGATGCCTGCGGGACGGCCTTCGCGTTCGGCGCGTTCGGCTTCGGCCTGCAGTCGTTCGGCTTCGTCGCGTTGATTGCTGTTCATGCGAGCACTCCCAGTTTCCGTTCCAGTTGCTGGCGCAGCTTCTGCCGCGCGCGGAAAAGATAATTCTTGACGGTGCCTTCCGGCAGTTCGGTTATTGCAGCGATCTCGCCGATGCCCAGTTCGTCCAGATGATAGAGCGTGATCAGGGTGCGCTGTAGCGGCGGCAGTGTTTCCAGCGCCTCGCCCAGGTGCCCCATCAATTCGTTGTCGGCGCAGGCCGATTCGAGGTCGAAGCCGTCGCTGACGTGGTCGAACATCGAATACTCGCCGTCCTCGTCCATCTCGGCGCTGACCGTGGGGATGCGCTTCTTTTGCAGATGCCGCACCGCGACCGAATAGGCGACGCGGCCGATCCAGGTGGCGAGCGAGCTTTCCGAGCGGTACTGGTGCAGGCGGTCGTAGACGCGGAAGAAGACGTCCTGGCAGACCTCGCGCGCATCCTCGGGGTGCTGCACGAGACGATAGACCATATGCCAGACCAAGGCCTGGTGGCGCCCAACCAGGCGCTCGAACGCGCCGGGGGCGCGGGCCAGCACGGCCGCCACGATGTCTTCGTCCTCGCTCATCGCAGGAGGGATACCGGTTCCGGGCGAACGGTTGCAGCCTACGCCGAAATCTCCCAAGCCGAGCATCCGGAGTTCGGCGCGGGCCGTCCGCCCCTTGAAGCCTCCCTGCCCGCTCGGTCGGAAGGCCATCCATGGCCACCGACTCGCTGACGCTACGGGCGTCGTGCCCTTCGCTGCCGGGAGGCTTCGGCGGGTCGAACGCCGGCACCTCGCGTGACGCGCCGACGACCGACCGCGGCTCGCGATGGCAGCGGAGGCAGGATGCCGTAGCGTCCGGATTCGGTGGTCAGGAAGACGCTGCCGATTCCGGGCAAGCGCGTCGCGGTCGGTCGTCGGCACTCGGCGTGCTTGGCGAGTCAGCCGCCACGGACGGCCCTTCGACCGAGCGGGCAGGCGGCCAGTGCGACCCGACGCGGCTAGCCGGAACGAAATAGCTGCAACCGTTCCCGCCCTCCCCCTGTCCATCGCCACAAACGGGCAACCCGCCCGCCCCGACGGAGAACCCCAATGCCCTTCGAGTACCTGATTCCGATTTCCCTGTTCGTCTGCATCACCCTGGCCATCAAGTTCGTCATCGACGGCCGCGTGCGTCGCCGCTACGCCGAGACCAATGTTTCGGAAGACCTGATCAAGGCCATGCTGGTGGCCGACGAACAGTCCCGCCGCCTGTCGGCGCTGAAGTGGGGCATCGTGCTGACCTCGATCGGCGCCGGTTTCGGCCTCGTCGGTGGCTTCAACATGAATACCGACAACCCGGCCGTGTTCGGCCTGCTGATCGCGTCGGCCGGTATCGGCATGCTGATCTATCACTTCGTCAGCAACAAGCCGCGTTGATTCGGCGAGCTGGTCTTGTCAGCCCAGCCTACGAACTCGTCAGCAGCCGCTGTGGGGCGTCGTTCCGAAAGCAGAAGCCCGCGCTAGCCGCGGGCTTTCTGCTGTTCGGCCAGCGTGAGCGCGACCTTGTTGCGCAGATAGGCCGGTTCGAGCAAATCCGGCGCGGTCGCTTCGCCGCGCGCCCAGGCCAACGCGGCCAAGCGCGCGACATCGGCGGCATGCGGCAAAGCGGCGTCATCGCAATGTTCCAGGGATTCGTCCAGTGCATGCTTCAATGCGCCGTCGGCCGCGGCGAATCCGCTGCCCACACCGATCCAGCTTCCACGCTCGGGCATATTCGGGGATGCCGGGGCGGCCATCCATTCCTCGCCTAGCGGACGAACAAGCATGGCTTCATCGCGCTCGAACGCGCCGAGATACACCTCGCCCATGCGCGCGTCGATCGCCGCCAGGATGCATGTGCCGTTATCGCTCTCCGGCGCACGCAAAGCCAGAGCTGCGAGCGTCGACACCGGAATCACCGGAAGATCCAGGGCCAGCGCCATGCCCTGCACGATGGCGACGGCCAGTCGCACGCCGGTGAAGGCGCCAGGCCCGCGTGCGACCGCGATCGCGTCGAGCTGCGCCTTCGCGACGCCGGCATCGGCGAGCAGTTCGTCGGCCCAGGGCAGCACCAGCTCGGTATGCCGACGTGGTGCGATCTCGTAGCGCTCGCTGATCTCGCCGTTCGCGCTCAGCGCGACGGAGCAGGCTTCGGTGCTGGTATCGATGGCAAGCAGTTTCATGCCGACAACTCCACGGCGGCGCCGCCGTCCTGGACCCGATCCGATTCTTGCGCAAAAAACGCCTGCACGTCGGCGATATCGCGCGTGCGCGGCAGCGGCGGCAGGCTGTCGAGGAACAGTCGCCCGTAGCTCTTGCCGATCAGGCGGGGATCGCAGAGCACCAGCACGCCGCGATCCTCGAAACTGCGAATCAGTCGGCCCGCGCCCTGCTTCAACGAGATCACCGCCTGCGGCAGTTGCTCGTCACGGAAGGGGTTGCCGCCGGAACGACGCACGGCTTCGAGTCGCGCTTCCAGCACCGGATCGTCCGGTGCAGCGAAAGGCAGGCGGTCGATGACGACGAGCGAAAGCGCATCGCCGGCCACGTCCACGCCCTCCCAGAAACTCGCGGCGCCCAGCAACACGCCATGTCCCGAATGACGGAACTGTTCGAGCAGGACATTCCGCGGCGCCGTGCCCTGCACGAACAGCGGCCAGGGCGAATCCTTCAGCGCCTCCGCCGCTTCGCGCAGTGCGCGATGCGACGTGAACAACAGGAAGGCACGACCACGCGAGGCCTCCAGTGCCGGCCAGACCGCATCGATCAGGGCCGCGCCATAACCGCGCGTGTTCGGTTCGGGTAATCCACGCGGCAGGAAACACAGGGCCTGGCGCGGCCAGTCGAACGGGCTGGGTTGCAGCAACTCGCGTGGATCGTCCAGACCGAGCCGTGTGCCGATGTGTCCGAAATCGCCGCCGACCGCCATCGTCGCCGACGTGAAGATCCAGGCGGCGCGCGATTGCTCGCGGTACTGCCGCAAGGGCGCCGAAACATCCAGCGGCGTGCGCTGCAAGGTGAAGCCACGCTGCGTCAACTCGTACCAGCGTACTTCCTCGTCGCCCTCTTCCGCCTCGCTCCAGCGTCGCAACCGCGCCAGCAGGTCGATCGCGCGATCGCTGCAGGCGGCGAAACCCGGCGAGGTTTCGGCCAGCGGCGCTAGGCCGGCGCGCAAATCGTCGAGCGCCGCATCGAGCGCCACCAGCGCCCCGTAGGCCGCCGTATGCGTGAGCAACCTCGCCGCGGCGCCGCGCTGGGCGAAGTCGTTCATCGCCAGGCGCAGCTCGCGCACCACGTGTTCGAGCGTGCGCACCGGCTGTTGCACCGTCGCCAAGGCCGAGGGCGTGGTGGCGCATTCCTTGAACGCATCGCGCGACAGATCCAATAGCTGGCGCGCACCGACGCCTTCGCCGAAAAACTGCGCGGCGAGTTCGGGCAATTGATGCGCCTCGTCCAATACGAAGGCCGAGGCACCCGGCAGGATCTCGCCGAAACCTTCCTGCTTGATCGCGAGATCGGCCAGCAGCAGATGATGATTGACCACGACGACGTCGGCGGCCTGCGCTTCGCTGCGCGCCTTCGCGACGAAACACTCCGACCAGAACGGGCATTCGCCGCCCAGGCAGTTGTCGGCCGTCGAGGTGACCTGCGGCCATAGCGGGCTGTCTTCGGGCATGTCCGACAGTTCGGCCAGGTCGCCGCGCGTGGTGCGGCCGCTCCAGGCGACCACGCGCTGGAACTGCGCCGCGACCTCGCGGCTGACGAATTTCTCGCCCTTGGCCTGTTCCATCCGGTAGCGGCAAAGATAATTGCTGCGGCCTTTCAGCAGCGCCGTCTTGGCGCTGGCGCCGAGCGCGGCGCGCACTCGCGGCAGGTCGCGATGGTAGAGCTGGTCCTGCAAGGCGCGCGTGCCGGTCGAGATGATGACGCGCTCGCCCGACAACAGGGCCGGCACGAGATAGGCGTAGGTCTTGCCGGTGCCGGTGCCGGCTTCGGCGATCAGCGTGTCGCGATCGTCCATGGCTTCGGCGATGGCTTCGGACAACATGCGCTGTGCTTCGCGCGGCGTGTAACCCGGCAAGCGGTCGGCTAGCGGGCCGTCGGCGCCGAGTGCGGCGCGCGTGCGTTCGATCAGGTCGCGCATGCAGTGCGCTCTTGCGCCATCCCCATCAGTAACGCGGCGGGGGCGTTACGGCGCAAGTCGCGACACGCTGCTGCGCCTGCCCCATGCCCACGGCATCGCCACGCGCTTCGCGCGCGTACTGCGCCGTGCTCCAGTTGCGCCGGCACAAACCGCCGAGCTTCGGACCTTTTTCGTATGAGCGCAGGGAAAGTTGTTCGGCCTGGGCCCAGTCGCGACGAAGCAAGGCCAGTTCGGCGCGCCACTGCAGCAGGTCGGGATCGTCGGTGGCGATGGCGAGCGCACCCTGCAGCGCCTGGTCGGCCGCCGCCATGTCGCCGCGCGATTCCGCCGCGGTCGCCGCCTGCCGCAGGTCTTCCACCTGCGGATCGCGCCAGGGTTGCACATCGAGTTCGTTGCCGAGTTTTCCCGAGGCGCGCACCTGCGCCAGCATCTCCGCCGGCGTCAGCTTGCGCGTGGTACTCGTCGCCGTATTGCCGCCCGTACTGTCGCAGGCCGCGAGCAGCAGGCAGAGGCTGATGCCCAGAAGAGTTCTCATTGCACGGGCTCCTCGGCGGGAGGCGGCGGAGCGGCGCCGTCAGGCGGGGGTGCGCCATCGCCATTGAGACGGAACCAGTCGAGCCAGCTGCTTTCCTGGCAGGTCTTGTGTTCCGGAGGCATGTAGCCGCTGACGAAGGCGGCACGGCGCGCGCCGGGGCATCCTTCTTCGGTCGTCGCGTATTCGCTGGCGTCGAGCCAGGCCCATTCGATGCCTTCGCTGCCGACGCGCAGCGGCTCCGACGGCAACTTGGTGAACAGCGCCGACCACACGCGCATCGCGCCGGTGGCGCCGTACAGGCCAGTCGGTTCGTTCTTGTCGTTGCCGACCCAGACGACGGCCAGATGATCGCCGGTGAAACCGGCATACCAGCTGTCGCGACTGTCGTTGCTGGTGCCGGTCTTGCCGGCCGATTGCAACGAACCCAAGCCATCGGATTGCAGTTGGCTCGCCGTGCCGTAGGTCACCGTACCCTGCATCGCCAGCGTGACCAGGCGCGCGGCGACAGCATCGCCGGCCTGGGCCGGATCGGCATTGAAGTCGTAGCGGTTGATCGCCTTGCCTTTCGGATCGAGCACGCCGCGCACCGCACGCAACTGCTGCAATTGCCCGCCCGAGGCGAGGAACTGGTACATCTGCGTCATCGACAGCACCGACAGATCCACCGAACCGAGGATCAGGGAAGGATTCGGTTCGGCGCGCAGGCCGGCCAGGACCTTCATCAGTTCGGCGATGCGCTCCGGACCGACGTCCATGCCGACGCGCACCGTCGCCTGGTTGTACGAATGCGCAAGCGCACCGGCCACCGTCGTCGTACCGTGCGAACGTCCGTCGGAATTCTGCGGGCGCCAGACCTTGCCATTCGGTTGCGTGACTTCGACCGGCGAGTCCTCGACATAGCTCGCCAGCGAATAGCGATCCGGCTGCGCCAAGGCGAGCAGGTAGACGAAGGGCTTCAGCAGCGAGCCCACCGGGCGCTGCGCTTCCAGCGCGCGATTGAAGCCGTGTTCGTCGGCCTTGCGGCTGCCGACCATGGCCAGCACTTCGCCGCCGCTGGTGTCGGTGACGACCATGCCGGACTGCAATGCCGGGCCCTGCTTGCGTTCGATGCGCGCCAGCGTCGTGGCGACCGCGCGCTCGGACAGGGTTTGCACCGAGGGCGACAGCGTCGTCATCACGCTGAGACCGGCACCGCGCAGCGCGTCGGCCGGATAGTCACGCGCGAGCTGCCGGCGCACGAGGTCCATGAAGGCCGGTGCGCGGTTGCGCGCCACGCCAGGACGACTGCTGACGCCGAGCGGCGCGGCTTTCGCGCGCTTGGCTTCCTCGGCCGTGATCAGCCCGAGTTCTTCCCAGACGCCGAGCACGATGGCACGGCGCTTCAACGCACGCTCGGGGAAACGACGCGGATCCCAGTAACCGGGGCCCTGGATGATGCCGACCAGCAGGGCCATGTCCTCGGTCTTGAGCGTGTTGAGCTCGCGACCGAACCAGAAATCGGCGCCGGCGGCGACGCCGCGGATCGACTGGTTGCCCGATTGGCCAAGATAGACTTGGTTGAGATACGCCTCGAGGATCTTCTTCTTGTCGAAACGCGCTTCGATGATCAGCGCGTACAGGGCTTCCTTGAGCTTGCGCGATACCGTCTTGGTGTTGCTCAGGAACAGGCTGCGCACCATCTGTTGCGTGATCGTGCTCGCGCCCTGTTCGAATTCGCCCTCGCGTAGGTTCACCCAGATCGCGCGCATCACGCCCCAGGGGTCGATGCCGTGGTGGTGCTTGAAGTTGCGGTCCTCGACGGCCTGCAGGCCGGTGATCAGCAGTTCCGGGGCTTCCTCGAGGCGGATGAGCCGACGCTCCTCCTCGCTGTTGCCGTACAAGGTGGCGATGCGGGCCGGATCGATCTTGGCGCTGTCGAGCTTGCGCTTGCTCTCGGCGTCGCGCACGGAAGCCACGCGACCACCCGACACCGTGACGTCGAGACGGCGCGCATTGACCGGACCGTCCATGTCGGTGAAGGCGCGCGTGCCGATCTTGAAACGACCGCCATCGCGCGCATACGTGCCGGGCAACTGGCCGCTGCCGTCCTTGCGGTACGCCGCCGACGTCAGTTCGATCTCCAGCGTATCGCCATCGAGTCGAACGCCAGCCTGCAGTTGCAGCGGTCGCGCGTACACGCGAGTCGGCACCTGCCATTGCAGCTGCGCGAATTCGTTGCGCACCTGCTTGTCCATGTACCAGACATAGGGAATACCGATGCCCACCAGCAGGCCGAGCGCCAGCAGGGATCCACGAAGGACCCAGCGGCGCCAGGGGCGGTGAACGTCGGCTGTCTCGGCGTCGTCTTCGTCTTCTTCGCGCAAGGCGGCGATCATTTAAAATGGGCGATTCGGGCAGTTTATCAGGCCCTCCGACCCGGATTCGTGCTTGAAGATGAATCGACGCACTGGCCGTTGCCTCTCCCGCCGGGCCGGTATCCGCTCGTCGCGGTGCGCCTGATGTCCGACGCGACGCACGGCGGACGCCGACTGTCGGCCAGCGGCATGGCCTACCGCCTGAATCGATGGTTCGGGCTGTTCCGTCGGGGCCTGGCCAGCCTGCGCACCCGTGGCGTTCGCGCGACCTGGTCGGCGATCCGCGAACGCTACCGCTCGCGCCCTGCCCCCGCTCCGCTGCGCCTGTATCCCGAGCCGGTATCGGCGCGCGAACTGTCCTTCCCCTTCCTTGCCCGGCCGCGCGCCAGCGTCATCGTGCCGGCCTACGGCCAACTCGATTACAGCCTGCATTGCCTGAAGGCCCTGGCGAAATGCGGCGATGCCGCCGGCTTCGAGGTGATCCTGGTCGACGATGCCAGCCCGGACGGCAGCGCCGACGTGCTGGCCGAAGTCGCCGGCCTGCGACTGCATCGCAACGAACGCAATCTCGGTTTCATCGGCGCCTGCAATGCCGGTGCGCGCATCGCCCGCGGCGACTATCTGGTCTTCCTCAACAACGATACCGCCGTGCAGCCGGGCTGGCTCGACGCCCTGCTGTCGACCTTCCAGGCCTTTCCCGACACCGGGCTGGCCGGCAGCAAGCTGGTCTATCCGGACGGCCGTCTGCAGGAAGCCGGCGGCCTCGTCTTCGGCGATGGCAGCGCCTGGAACGTCGGACGTTTCGAAGACCCGGCGCATCCGACCTTCAACTTCTTGCGCGAGGCCGACTATTGCTCGGGCGCGGCGATCGCGCTGCGACGCGAATTGTTCGAGCGGCTCGAGGGTTTCGATCCGCACTTCGCGCCCGCGTATTACGAAGACACCGACCTGGCGATGCGCGTGCGGCGCGCCGGATTGAAAGTGCGCTACCAGCCCGCTTCGGTCGTCGTGCATTACGAGGGCGCGACCGCCGGCACCGATACCGCCCAGGGCGTGAAGGCGCACCAGATCACGAACCAGTCGCGCTTCCGCCAGCGCTGGCAGCACGAACTGGCGACGCAGCACGCGCCGGCCGCCTGGCGCGGCCAGACCGATGCCTCCGTGCACCGCGGCCGTCGCCGCGTGCTGGTGATCGACGCCTGCACGCCGACGCCGGATCGCGATTCCGGCTCGGTGCGCATGCTCGCCTTGCTGCGCCTGCTCTGCGAAGAGGGCTGTTCGGTGAGTTTCTTCGCCGAGAACCTCGCGCACGACGGCGGCTACACCCTGGCCTTGCAGCAGCTCGGCGTGGAGGCCTGGTGGCATCCCTGGATCGGCGACGTGCCGGCCTGGTTGCGCGAACACGGCCCGCGCTTCGACCTGATCGTCGTTTCGCGCCACTACGTGCTATCGCCCCTGTTGCGCCTGCTGCGCGAGCATGCACCGCAGGCGCAATTGGTCTTCGATACGGTGGACCTGCACTTCCTGCGCGAGGAGCGCGAAGCAGCACAAACCGGCGACCAGGCCGCCGCTCAGGCCGCGCAGCGTTCGCGCGAGAGCGAGCTGGCCCTGACGCAAGCTGCCGATGCCACCTGGGTCGTCAGCCCGCACGAACAGGCGCTGCTGCGCGAGCTCGTGCCCGGTGCGAAGGTCGAGATCGTCTCGAACATCCACCGCAGCGACGAGCGCACGCCGGATTTCGCGTCGCGCCGCGACCTCGTCTTCGTCGGTGGCTACCGGCATCCACCGAACGTCGACGCGGCGCTGTGGTTCGTCGACGAGATCCTGCCGCGCATCCGCGAACAGGTTCCCGACCTACGCGTGCATCTCGTCGGCGGCGATGCGCCAGCGCGCATCGTCGCGCTGGGCGAACGCACCGGCGTCGTCTTCCACGGCCATGTGCCGATGCTCGACGCGCTGATCGACGGCATGCGACTGAGCGTCGCGCCGTTGCGCTACGGCGCCGGCGTCAAGGGCAAGATCAATCACAGCCTCTCGCGCGGCCTGCCGGTGGTCGCGACGCCTTGCGCCGTGGAAGGCATGCGCCTGCACGATGGCGAGAACGTCCTCGTCGCCGACGAAGCGGCGGCGTTCGCCGACGCCGTGGTTCGGTTGTACACCGACGATTCGCTCTGGCAGCGCCTGCGGGTGGGCGGACTGGAGAACACGCAACGGCATTTTTCGCCGGAAGCGGCCAGGCAAACGCTGCAAGGCCTGCTGGCGGCGCTTACGCCGCGCAACTGAACCGCGCCCGAAGTTTTTTCGCGTGTGGCTGTCCTGTGGTCGTCGCGATCTCCGTCTATAGGCTGCGATGGCGAATGTGGCCGCGAACTCGCGCCGCGCCAGCCATCGCCCCCAACAAAACCAGGAATGCAAACGCCATGACGCTTCGCAAGCTTGTCCTTGCCCTCGCCCTGTCCGCCGCCGCCAGCGCCCCCGCGCTCGCCGATACCACCGACTGGAGCGGCTTCTACGTCGGCGTCACCGCCGGCCACGCCGACGGCAGTTCCGATGTCACCACCTCGCCGGCTTACAGCAACAGCGGCTACTTCTCCAGCACCAGCACGCCCGCCATCACCGCCGCCGGCAACGGTCAGGTCGATCCGAGCGGGTTCGCCGGCGGCTTGACGTTCGGCTACAACTGGCAGTGGGATTCGGTCGTGCTCGGCCTGGAAGCCGATTGGACCGCCCTGAATGCCGATGACAGCCGCAGCGATAGCGCGGCCTATCCCTGCTGCGCGCCGACCACGTTCACCGTGTACGAGAAGACGTCGGCCGACGACCTGAAGACGCTGCGTGCGCGTATCGGCTACGCCCACAATCGTTCGCTGTTCTATTTCACCGCCGGCTGGGCCCAGGTCGACATCGAGATCGACGACGCCTTCACCGACACCTACGATGATGCGCGCGAATCCTACTCCGCCTCGCATACGCAGGACGACTGGATCTACGGCGTCGGCTACGAACACGATTTCGGCAACAACTGGTCGCTGAAGGCCGAATACCTGCGCGCCGACTTCGACACCGTCGGCGGCACCAGCAACAACCTGACGACCGACGTCGACGACACCTGGCCGAGCAGCGTGTTCACGCACACCTCGGACCTGGACCTGAGCGTGTTCCGCGTCGGCGTGAACTATCGCTTCTGATTCCCAGCGATACGCCTGGTGATGAAAAGAGCCCGCGAAAGCGGGCTCTTTTCATTGCGCGTCCTGCAATACAGGGAAAAGACTGGGCCGCGCGCCTGCATCAGCGATGGATCAAGGGCATCGGCCTGGCAACCAGGTTAGCGAAAGCGGACTAAGCCCGAAAGCTGAACCCCCAAGCCCGGAAGGGAGGCTAGCGCGTGGGCGACGCAAGCGCATCGTGCCCATCCCAAACAAGAACGCCGCCCAAGGGCGGCGAACTCGCTTTGCATCGGACCCCTCACAGAAAAGTGCGTGTCCTTAGTCTTCCTTTTTATGAGCGACTTAATTGCTCCGACCCCATTTATCGAAACAGAAACTATGGGCTCGCCGTTTTCCACCTGTCTCGGAGAAACCGCCCCATAGCTCGATTGTGGTAGTCCTTGCTTTCCTCCAGCACCGATAATACTAGCAGCCGGCTCTGGGCATCCCCTGCCTCAGCTGCGCGGAGCAGCCAATAGAACGAACTAACGCCGTCCCCTTTTTCCTCTGAATAGTACAGAAAGAACACAGGACACCCACTATATCGATGTTCGCTGACTCCCGCTTCAGACATTTCCGATAGCTCACCTGCACGGTCCTCGTCATGTTCGACGCATGACCATCGCACGTGCTTCTCTCATCCCGCCCGGCGGGCCCGGCACCTATCACTGCGTACAACGCTGCGTGCGGCGTGCTTTCCTCTGCGGTATCGATCGCCACACCGGTCAGTCGTTCGAGCACCGCAAGGCCTGGATCGAACGGCGCTTTCTCCTGCTGGCCGAGTGCTTCGCCATCGCCATCCACGCTTATGCCGTGATGAGCAACCATCTGCACCTCGTGGTACAGATCGATCCGGCCGTGGTTGATGGCTGGAGCGACGAGGCCGTAGCCGCGCGCTGGGTACGCCTGTTCCCGCCTCGGGAGGATTCAGAGCAAGCACGTGGACTCAAACAGCGCCTGCTGATGACGCAACCCGAACGGCTGCAGCGAATCCGTTCTCGCCTGTCGGACCTGTCCTGGCTGATGAAATGCCTAGCCGAGCCCATTGCGCGCGCCGCCAATGGCGAGGACGGCTGCAAGGGTCGCTTCTGGGAGGGAAGGTTCAAGGCCCAAGTGCTGTGCGATGAACGGGCCTTGCTCGCCGCGATGGCCTATGTGGATCTGAACCCCATCCGGTCGGGCTTGGCAATTCGCCTGGATCGCTCTCGGCACACGAGCGTGAAGGCCCGGATAGACGCGGCCGATGAAGCCCAACTCGCCCGCCGGCTGCAGCCCATCGCCGGTTCGATCGCGACCTGCCTGCCGCTAAGCCTCGGCGACTACCTGGCCCTGGTCGAATGGACAGGCAGGCAGGTCAGGCCGGACAAACGCGGAGCCATTCCGAAACACGCGCCGAGCATCTTGCAACGATTCGAATCCCATCCTGATCGCTGGGCCGTACGAGTGAAGGCGATCGGCTCGGGTTACTGGCGCATTGTCGGTGACGTACAGGATCTGACCGACTGGGCCGCGCGGTTGCATCAGCGGTGGATCAAAGGCATCGGCATCGCAACGGCGCTGGCGAAAACGAACTGAGCCCGAAAGCGTGACAGCCAAGCCCGAAAGGGTGGATGGCGTGTGGGCGATGCAAACGCGCCGTCACCATCACATGTGAAAAAACGCCGCCCTTGGGCGGCGTTTTCGCTCTGCATCGGATCCACCAGAGAAAAGTGGGTGTCCTTAGTTCTTTTCGTCAGACCCGCCAGAGAAAAGTGCGTGTCCTTAGCCTCCCCAGGGAAAAGTGCGTGTCCTTAGTTCTTTGGATCAGCAAAAGCATCCCGAATGGAGAAATAGGCCCCATTCTCTCCGGTCGACCAAGGAACTTGGTTTTCCGTGACAATCATCTCCTTCATTCCAGCGTTTGACACCGTCTGGACAACTATCAACTGCCCAACCTCGCATTGAACGGTCACACTGAAAACATATGCCCGTGGTGATACACGCGAAGAATGCGCGCACCCAAGCAAACAGAGCAACATTAACAGTAGTGCCGTTATTGTTTTCATGACTAATTACCCCAGTACGTACCCGCTTCGACCTTAGTCAATAGAACTGCAATCTTTTTGGCGATGCAAACGCGTCGTCACCATAAAATGTGAAAAAACGCCGCCCTTGGGCGGCGTTTTCGCTCTGCAGCGGATCCACCAGAGAAAAGTGGGTGTCCTTAGTTCTTGCTAAACCTTTTTCATTCTGAAGACCCTAGACAAGCTCTCCGGCATTGGCTCCCTCTTTCGCGCGCCAAGTAGTCCAGACTCATGTGCCTCGTGATCGCCTGCCACTCGCAGGTGCCATATTCAGTGCCCCGGTCGCAGACATCATCAGTGTACCGATCCAGTTCCTTGTTCAGCGCAGCTCGCAAGTCCTCGTCGCATTTGCTTAAGCAACTGGCAAGAGGATCCGGCGCACTACTAGGGCACGATTTCGGCGCCTGCCCGCAGGGGCGACCCAGCGTCCCGCAATAGTGACCCACAGTATCATCTACTTCGCCGATTGGACCAATTTTCAGTGGCGGATTCGATCGCACATGTCGCGTACCAGTCATTCCATCAAGAGTCCCTACAGGCCCTGAGGACCAAGCCATACCTCTCCGCTCCCTTGGGACAAGATCTAGTCCGGATGGGTCAATAAACTTGTGCGGATTGCCGCCAACATATCCATATGTACTCGCCCCACCCCCCAACCCAATCGGATCACTCTGCACATACCGTCCCGTGCCTGGCTCGTAGTCGCGGAAGTAGTTGTAGTGCAGGCCCGACTCCTCGTCGTAATACTGCCCCGGGAACCGCAGATTGAAGAGCCGGAAAGCGGTGCCATCGCCATCGGGATCGGTATTGGGCGCGTTTTCGCCGAAGGCCTTGGGATTGATATCCCAGCGCCAGACGATGGTGTTCGTGCTGGGCGCGACGATGGCACGCGGCGCACCGAGGTGGTCGGTCTCGACGTAGAAATGCGTCGCAGTAGTTCCATCGTCCTGCATGACCGCCACCAAAGTATCGCCCAGCCACACGTATTCACGACTGCGATTGCCTGAGCCCTGGTATTCACCGATCAAGTGTCCAGCCTCGTCGTAAACGAACTGGGTCTTGTCCGCCGCTCCGGATGACTTCTGAACACGCTCGCCGCGCGCGTTGTACAGATAAGTCGTCGTCTGAACCAGAAAGTTTGGCTTGACCAATACATTCTTCATTCGGTTGAAATCGTAGTACGTGTATTTCGGATAGCTATTGGCGCCCGTGCCGATCTGCGTCAGGTTGCCATTGGCATCGTAGCTGCGCGAGGTGCTTCCGACGCTGGTCAGCTGATGACTGGTGGACGCGTAGCTGTAATTAGTGGTGCCGCCTACCGTCTTGCTGGTACGGTTGCCGGTCGCGTCGTAGGCGAAACCCTCGACCGTCGCGCTGCCGTTCTTCTGCGCCGTCAGTCGATCCACGCCATCATAGGTATAGGTACGCGTGACCGTCGTCGAGGCATTGGTGCGCTCGGTCAGACCGGTGACATTCCCCTGCACGTCCAGAGTGAAATCCTGGCTCAGCGGATTCGTCGTCGCCGAGTCGCTGACGCTGTCGATGCCATAGTTCAGGTCATAGGCCTTGGTCAGCACCCGGCCGTTGTTGAAGGTCAAGGTATTCACGGGGCCGAAAGGCAGATAGGTGACGGCGCTGACCGCCGTGACCTGGCTCGCGCTCGCGGAGGGCTTGACGTCCACGCGCTCGATCTGGCCGTTGGCATTGCGCAGATAGGTGACGATGGCCCCGCTCGGATAGCTGATGGCGGTGACGCGGTCGGCCGCATCGTAGGTGAGGCCGGTCGTATGGGTATTCGAGCCCGTGGCCTGTACCTTCCGGACCAGGTTGCCGCGACGGTCGTAGCAGAACTTCGTGCTGCCCGACTGATCGCTGAACTTCGTCAGCCGCCCGGCCGTGAAGGTCTCGCCGGTCGCACAGACCGTTTCGGCCGTGTCGTAGTAGAACGCCATGTTCTGCGCGGTGGTCGGGAAGGTCTGCGCGGTCAGCCGCCCCAAGGCGTCGTAGCTGTAGTTGCTCGTGACGCCACGCGCATCGGTCTGGTCCGTGCGATTACCGGCGCTGTCGTAGCTATAGGTGGTCGTGCCCGTGTCGGGGCTGACCAGCTGCGTCAGGTCATCCAGGCCGCCGTAGGTGTACGTGGTGTTCAGGCCCTTCGGATCAGTCACCGTCGTCAAATGATCGCGCGCATCGTAGGCAAAACCCGTCACCGGGCGTTCGGCGCCGGAGCCTGCCGTGTTCGCGATCGATTGCGTCAGGCGGCCCAGCGCGTCGTAGTCGTTGTCGCTGATGCGTCCGAGCCGATCGGTCGCCGTGTCGGGCTGGCCATTGAGATCGTAGGTGAAGTCGGCCGGCGTGGCATAGGCATCGGCCACGGTTTCGAGCTGACCCAGGGTGTCGTACACACGCGACAAGCTGTGCTTGACCGTGCTACCGCTGTTCTTTCTGTCCTCCTGCACGCGATTGCCGGCATTGTCCAACGTGTAGTGAAGGCTGTTCCCGAGGTTGTCGGTCACGTCGGTCAGGCGATGGGCGGCATCGTAGGTGAAACTGAGGTAGGCGCCATCGGGCTCCGTTACCTTCGTCGCCGCGCCGGTGTCGTCGTAGTCGATGCGGGTAATCGAGTCGTCCGTCTCGGAGCTGTTGTTGGTGCCGCGGACCTTGCGGGCCGCCGGCCAGCCGCGACCGTTGTACTCGATATCCGTTACGACACCATTGATGTCCTTCGTCGATAGCACCCGGCCGGTGGCATCGTAGGCCAGGATCTCGCTGACCTGGCCAAGCGCGTTGGTGACCTTCCACAGATCGCCCTTGCGATGCGGGCAGGTCGTCGGCGAGCCGGCACAGCTGCTGTCGTCGCTGGCGTAGTAGGTATACGCGGTCGTGTCTGTCACATCGGTGCGCGGACCATCGACCGAAATCAGCAAGCCGACCCGCGGACAGGTGCCGGCGGTGACGTCGCCGGCTTCGCAATAGATCATCCGGCTCTGGCGTACGCCGGTCGGCGCATTGGCCGAACTGCCGCAGCTGTAGGCCATCGCCGTGCTGTTGGAGGCATCGATCTGGCAGACGGCCGTCGCCTGGCCGCGACTGTTGTAGGCATAGGTACTGCGCGACTTGAGCGTGCCGGGCAACGCGGAGGCGCTGTCGTACAGACGGGTCTCGGTCGGAATCGCCAGGGTCGAGTGCCAGTCCGTCTGCGTCGTGCGGCGCGTGCTGCCGGTGTTGGCGGTGTTCTCGATGGCCTGGGTCAGCAGGCCGCGACTATTGAAGTCGCGGTCGGTCTGGATCCCCGAGGCGTCGGCGGTAACATCGATACGGCCGTTGGCGTCGAAAGAGTAGCTGTTGGCTCGGGTCGTCGAACCGGAGGTTTCCTCGGTGCCGGAAATCTTGCTGACCCCCAGGATCTCCACGAACTCCAGGCTGGCGATCACGCCACTCGGCCGCTGGACCAGCGCCGAACCCTCGGCGCCGTAAGTGATCGTGTACTTGTTCACGCCACCAGCGTGTTCCGTCGAGATCGCGCGGCCGTCGGCGGCATACTTGAAGGTCGCGTAGCGCTGAAGCTCCTCGTCCATGATGCCGGTCAAGGCGTAGCTCAGGTTTGCACCCGAGGTATGGGCCGACTCGTTGTACAGGTAGCTACGGCTGGTCGAACCCGGGAAATCGACGCCGACCAGACGGCCTGTCGTGTCGTAGTGATAGGTGACGACGGCGCCGGCGGCATCGCTCAGCGTGTCGATGCGGCGATCGGCATCATAGGTGAACACCAGCTTGCGGCCGCTCTGGTCCGTAACGCTGGTCAACAGATGGTCGTCGTCGTTGTTCTCGATGACGCCGCCGTTGTAAACCAAGGTCACGGACTCGCCGCCCAGGCGCACGATGCTGGTCAGGCGACCGAGCGCGTCATAGTTCTCGGTCTGGCGTGCGTCTTCCGCCTCGTAGGTCCAGCCGGTCAGCGCACCGCCACCGTCGACAAAGCGCTGCAGGGTGCCTACCACGTCGGCATCCGGCACCCAGTTGCCGCCCGTCAAGACGAACTGGAACTGCTTGCCATCGGGTCGCCAGACCATGGCGACGTCGTCGTCCACGACGACTTTGCGCGAATATGTATGCGTCCAGTGCGCCCCCAACAGATGGGAGGCCGCCGTGGCGGCGCTGTTGTAATAGCGCGTGAACCCCAGAAGGCCGCTCGTCGCGATATCGACTTCCGATTGGAATTTGTTCCCGTTGCCGCTGTTGATGGGATTGCCGTACATCGGGCACTTGCCGGTCGGGCAGTCGACGAAGCCGAGCGACTTGAACTCCTCTGCCGTCGGCGGCGGATCCGGCGGCGGCGGGTCCTCGCAGCTACCGCTCAGGCCCGTCGTATTCGTACCCTGCGTGACCCAGACCTTGTCCACGGGGCAATCCTGCGTCACCTGCACCTTCGACTTGTGATGGCAGCAAAAGTAGTAGGTGGTCTGTGTCGAATAACTCAGGTCTCTCCATATCCAGAGGTCGCCGCCAGTCTTGATGAAGATGCGGTCGTCGCCATCGACGTAGCGATAGCAGTGAAGCGTGTCCTTCTTGACGGTATGGTTCGGCCACTCGGTGCTCGCCCAGTCATAGGCGTCCGCGATCTGGTCGTAGCAGGCTTGGTACGCATTCTCGATGGTGTCGGCCTTCGTGGGCGCAGCCCATGACAAGGACAGGACAAGCAGCACGACGATTCTGAGCAGCGCTTTCACGATCAGGCGTTCCCACGATTACAAGTGCCTCCGATTCGAGCCGCAGGACTTGGAAGGCGTGGAGGAATACGGTGAATCTGTGAGCGCCGTCTCGCGCTCATGTGTGAACTATTTACGTATTCATTCCCCAGGGATTCTGCTAGCGCACTCAGGCCGACCTGAGTCGCTGATTGGCGTCAGCCGGAACTCCGACGACAAACGGACCGAACTTTCCAACGGGCATGCGCGCGCGATGGATTGTGCGAGGCGACACGCCCTAAGGCTGCCTCGCCTGCGGCACGCCCTCGGCCTGGCGCAAGCGCGCTTCCATCGCCGCCAGTCGCGCGTTCGAAGCATCGATGGCCTGCGCCGCATTCAGCGCGCGCCGTGCGGCGACGAAGTCGCTGGCGCCGATACGCTCTTCCGCGTAGGCCAACCAGCGTTCGGCCAACTGCAGTCGCGCCGGTACCAGGCGTGTATCGCCCGGATCGATCGCGACCAGGGCTTCCAGGCAGGCTTGTGCGCGACCGAGATCGTTCTCGACGAGTCCTTGCTCATGGCAACTACGCGCCGCGCGGCGGTACTCGTTCTGTACCTTTTTCAGCTCCTCCGATCCCGGTGCGATGGAGGCCGCAACGCGCAGGCGATCCCAGGCGCTGGCGCCGGGCGGTTCGAGAAAATGTTCGGTGCGGATCGCGTCGCGAGCCTCGGCCAGCAGTTGCGGCAACTGCGTCACCTGAGAACGCGTCTGCAGGCGCGCTTGATCTGCCCGCGCCTGGCGCAGATGCCGGCGCGCGGCAGTCAGGCCGGGAAGCTCGGGCGACCACGAACGCGCCTGCGCCAGCCCGCGCTCGGCGCTGGCGAAATCCTGTCGCGCGATCTGTTCGTTTGCGCGCTGCAGCAGTTTGCTCGCGCAGGCCTGCAGACCTTCTCTTGCGACGAGCCTGCCGGCATCGTCGGCCAGCACTTGCTGGTAACGCTTGGCGGCGCGTTCGCATCGCCCGGCACGCTGGTCGCGTTGGGCGGTGCGCAATAGCCCTGCGAGCTGCCGCTGCCGGCGATCGCGCGCTTCGCCCAGCGCGGCCTGCGCCTCCGGCAAGTCGAGATGCGCGGGATCGCGTGCGATCACGGCGGCGACGATGGCTTCGGCCTCGGCCAGACGACGCTGCGTCAACAGGGCCTGCGCACGTTCGAGTTCGCGACCGAGCACCTCGCTTCGGCCTTCCAATGCGATCGCATTGCCGGCATCGACGGCAAGGATGGCCTCGTACGCTTCCAGCGCCTGCTTGGCCGTCGCGCCGGGACGTTGCGCCGCCGCCAGCCATTCGGGCAGGCGCGCGGCCGATCGATCGAGTTCGAGCAAACGTGCCTGCAACGGCTGCAGTTGTTCTTGCGGCACCGACAAGGATGCGGCCAGGCCCAGCTGCGTGCGCGCTTCTTCCAGGCGATGCGCGCGCAGGGCCCGGTCGATGTTGACGAGTACGGCCGCGCGTATCCGCGCCAACCCCTGTTGCGCGGCCAACTGATCCGGATCGGCCGCCAGCACGGCCTCATACAGTTCGCGCGCACCCTTGCCGTCGGCTCGCGTCAGTTCGCCGCGGGCCAGGGCCGCATCGGCGGCCGCGAGGCGCTGGTTCAATCGTGGATCGGGCAACAGGAAACGACCGAGCGGCTCGCGCCAGACCGCCAGCGCGACCGCCGCCGACAATGCGATCGCGGCCGCGCTCCAGCCGAGGAAGCGGGCGGGCGAACGGGGCGCCATCAGCGATTCGGGGGGATCGAAGGCATGCCGCATCTTACGACGCGCCGACCCGCGTCCCGGCGCGATCCCGTGCATCGCGTTTAACGCCGGTTCCGTGGCAGTCTATCGGCCGACTCCCCACCCGACCGGCCGCGCATGCCTTCCGTCCTGAAGAAACTGTTCTGGTGGGGCGTCGCCGCCCTCGCCGCCTTTTGCCTGAGCGTGCTGGCCCTGCGCCGCGGCGAAACCGTCAACGCCGCCTGGGTCATCGGCGCGACGGTCGCGATACAGATGATCGGCTACCGTTTCTACAGCCGTTTCATCGCCGATCGCGTGCTCGGGCTGGACGGTACGCGCGCCACCCCCGCCGTGCGCCGCAACGATGGGCTCGACTACGTGCCGACCGATCGCTGGGTCGTGTTCGGCCATCACTTCGCCGCTATCGCCGGCGCCGGTCCGCTGGTCGGGCCCGTGCTTGCCGCGCAGATGGGCTACCTGCCCGGCCTGCTGTGGTTGCTGTTCGGCGTCGTGCTCGCTGGCGCGGTGCAGGATTTCGTCATGTTGTTCTTCTCGCTGCGGCGCGACGGCAGTTCGCTCGGCGAAATGATCCGCCGCGAGATCGGTCCGGCCGCCGGCACGATCACCCTGATCGGCATCCTGATGATCATGATGATCCTGCTCGCCGTATTGGCCCTGGTCGTGGTGAAGGCGTTGGCGATCAGCCCCTGGGGCACCTTCACCGTCGCGATGACGATTCCTATCGCCTTGCTGATGGGCGTCTACCTGCGCTGGCTGCGCCCGGGCAAGGTGCTGGAGGTTTCCATCATCGGCGTCGTCTTGCTGCTGCTGTCGATCCATTACGGCGGCATCGTCGCCGCCGATCCGCATTGGGGCCCGATGTTCACCTTCGACGGCAAGGCCCTGGCCTGGATGTTGATCGGCTATGGTTTCCTCGCCGCTGTGCTGCCGGTCTGGCTGCTGTTGGCGCCGCGCGATTACCTGAGCACCTTCCTGAAGATCGGCACCGTCGTATTGCTGGCCGGCGCCGTCGTGATCGCGATGCCGCAACTGCAGATGCCGGCGGTGACGCGTTTCGTCGATGGCACCGGCCCTGTCTTCGCCGGCGGCCTGTTCCCTTTCCTGTTCATCACCATTGCCTGCGGCGCGGTGTCGGGATGGCATGCGCTGGTCTCGTCAGGCACGACGCCGAAGCTGCTGGCGAACGAAGCCGATGCGCGTTTCATCGGTTACGGCGCGATGCTGATGGAGTGTTTCGTCGCCGTCACCGCGCTGATCGCCGCCTGCGCCCTGCAGCCCGGCGTGTACTTCGCGATGAACTCGCCGGCGGCGCTGATCGGCACCGACGTGCATTCGGCCGCCGCTGCGATCAGCCAGTGGGGCTTCGTGATCACGCCCGAGATGCTCACGACCACCGCGCACGAGATCGGCGAAACCACCCTGCTCTCGCGCACGGGCGGCGCACCGACGCTGGCGGTCGGCATGGCGCAGATCCTGAACCAGATCTTCTCCGGCGAAGGCATGCTCGCCTTCTGGTACCACTACGCCATCCTGTTCGAAGCCCTGTTCATCCTGACCACGGTGGATGCCGGCACGCGCGTCGGCCGCTTCCTGATGCAAGATCTGGCCGGCAGTTTCTACGCGCCGCTCAAGCGCACCGATTCCTGGGTCGGCAATGTGCTCGCGACCGGGCTCTGCGTGTCGGCCTGGGGTTATTTCCTCTACCAGGGCGTGATCGATCCGCTCGGCGGCGTGAATACCTTGTGGCCCTTGTTCGGCATGGCCAACCAGATGCTGGCCGCCATCGCGCTGACCTTCGCTACCGTCTGCCTGGTCAAGATGAAACGCGAACGCTACATCTGGGTCACCTTGCTGCCGACCACCTGGCTGGTGATCTGCACCCTGAGCATGGGCTGGCTGAAACTGATGCACGAGGACGCGCGCATCGGTTTCCTCGCGCATGCGCGCAAGTTCTCCGACGCCATCGCGCATGGCGAAGTGCTGGCGCCGGCCAAGACCATGGACGAGATGCATCAGGTGTTGCGCAACGACTACGTCAACGCCACGCTGACCGTCATTCTGATGGCCTTGGTGATCTCGCTGGTCGTACTCGGATTGCGCGCCGCGCTTAAGGCCTATCGCGCGCCTGGCATCACCGCGCAGGAGACGCCGCATGTCGCTGCCTGACCTGCTCCGCCGCCTGTGGCGACGCGCACGCGACTCCGCGCGCATCACCATCGGCGTGCCCGACTACGAAGCCTATCTACGCCACGCCCGGCAACATCATCCGGAACGCGAGCCGATGAGCTACGCCGAATTCTTCGCAGACCGCCAGTCCGCGCGCTACCGCGGCACCGGCGGGCGTTGCTGCTAGCCGAAACCTGATGACCGGCGCTGTTGGCCAATTTCCCTAAGGCATGTTGACATATTTCCATATTTCTGGAATATTGGAATTATGAAGACCGCCGATGCTCTTGCCGCCCTGGGTTCGCTCAGTCACGAGTCCCGACTCGCCGCCTACCGTCGCCTGGTCCAGGCCGGGCCGGACGGACTGTCGGTCGGCGAGCTGCGCGATCTGCTCGACCTGCCGCCCGCCACGCTGAGCGCGCATTTGAACGTATTGCGCGCGGCGAAGCTGGTCATCGACCAGCGCGAAGGCCGCGTGATCCGCGTGCGCGCCGACTACACGCAGATGAACGCCCTGCTTGCCTACCTCACCGAAAACTGTTGCGCGGGTGCGGCCGACTGCACCCCGGCGACTGCCTGTACGCCACGAAAGAAAGGAGCCGTCCCATGAATCGCTTCCACGTGCATCTGAATGTCGCCGATCTCGCCTCGAGCATCCGTTTTTATTCCGCCCTTTTCGCTACCGAACCAACCGTCGTGAAAAACGACTACGCCAAGTGGATGCTGGAAGACCCCCGCATCAACTTCGCCATCTCCAATACCGGCCGTAACCCCGGCGTCGATCACCTCGGCATCCAAGTCGACGACGAGCATGGCTTGGCGACGCTTGGCCGACGTCTCGACGCCGCCGGCGGCAGCGTGATTCCGGAAGAAGCGACCGTCTGCTGCTATGCGCGCTCCGACAAACTGTGGACGGAGGATCCGCAAGGTACGCGCTGGGAAACCTTCCATACCTTCGGCGAAGCGACCACCTACTACGCGGGCGAAGCGGCCTGTGCCACCGATGGCGCCGCCTGCACGCCGAACGTGTCGGCGATGAAGCCGCGAGCGGACAAGAGCGGCCCGTGCTGTGCGCCGGCTTCGGTCTGCTGCTAAGCGACCACGACGCGAGACCCCATCGTGAATCCGAAAAAACGCGTTCTGTTCGTCTGCGTCGAGAACGCCAACCGCAGCCAGATGGCCGAGGCCTTCGCACGTCTCCACGGCGGCGAAGCGCTCGATGCGCTGAGCGCCGGTTCGCGCCCTTCGGGTCGCATCAATCCGAAAGCGATCCGTTTCATGGCCGAACTCGGCTATGACCTGTCCGCGCACGCCTCGAAATCGCTGGATGATATCGACGGCGAGTTCGATGCGGTGATCACCATGGGCTGCGGCGACAGCTGCCCCTGGGTTCCCGCCAGGCGTCGCGAGGACTGGAACCTGCCCGATCCGCGCGAGATGGACGACGATGCCTATCGTGCGGTCCGCGACGAGATCTCCTCGCGCGTGAAAACGCTGCTGGCGCAACTCTGATGGCGCTCGGTCGTAAACTCGCGACCGAGGCGATCGGCACGATGCTGCTGCTCGCCTGCGTGGTCGGCTCGGGCATCATGGGCGTACGCCTGTCGCAGGGCAACGATGCGGTCGCGTTGCTGGCTAACGCCGCCGCCACCGCGGCGGCGTTGTATGTGCTGATCTCCATCCTCGGACCGATCTCCGGTGCGCATCTCAATCCTGTCGTGAGCCTGGCCATGCGCTGGCGCGGCGAGATCGGTTCGCGCGACGCCATCGCCTACCTGCTCGTACAGACCGTGTCGGCGATCGCCGGCGTGCTGTTGGCCCACGCCATGTTCGACCTTCCCTTGCTGCAAGTCGGTTCGCACACGCGAACAGGCGCTGGGCAGTGGCTGAGCGAGGCGGTGGCGACCTTCGGCCTGCTGCTGACCATCCTGCTGGCGCGACGGCATCGCCCGACGGCGATGCCTTTCCTGGTGGCGGGTTACATCTTCGCCGCCTACTGGTTTACGGCGAGCACGTCATTCGCCAACCCCGCCCTCACGCTGGCGCGCGCGTTCACCGACAGTTTCTCAGGCATCCGGCTGCAGGACGTCGGCGCCTTTGTTCTGGCGCAATGTGTCGGCGCCGTGTTCGCGCTTGGCATCGCGAAAGTGCTCGATCCGAACTTGCCTACGCCGAAGCTCCTTCCGGAAACGACGCCGCCCGGGTAGCGAAAGCCGTCGCAGAGACGAAGGCGGTGGCGACGCATCGACATCGTCGAGCGACCGATCTGGTGCCTCGCGATGCTCTGCGATCGCTTCCATCTTCGTATCAGTTCGGAATGCAGGCGAAAGGCCCTAACCTACTAACCTGTTAGTAGGTTAGGGCAAAAAAAGGTCAGCGGACAGCAAGGGTATCGAGCTTCCATTGGCGGTTCGTGCGCGTGGCGGTCAGGTCGACGATGGCGATGCCCTCGGGACCTTTGAGCTTCATTCGCAGTTCGGCCGTGCCGCCGGTTTCGTCGGCGTGTATTTCGCCATCCGGGACATCGTGCGAGAGCGCGACCGGCGAACCGGTTTTCGCCAACACACGCGGATCGGCAGCGATGAGTTCGAACAGGCCTTTGGTTTCCGGCACATCCGACAACAGGGGCGGTTCCGGTGGCGGCGGTGGTGCCGGCGGCGGCGGTGGCGCGGGAGGCGGCGGGGGCGGCGGCGGTACGACAGCGCGCGAGAGCTTGTCGACCCAGGCGCGAGTCTTCGCATCGATCGGCAGGGTCTTGCCGTTCTCCTGGTAGAGCTCGGTCAACTTGCCGTTCGCATCGACGCTGGCGCGGTAGAAGCGCTTGCCATCGATCCCGTTCGCGGTGATTTCGCGTACGTCGCCAGGACCGAGCTTGCCATCGTCGCTGGTCGACATGACGTGCAGCTCGGGCATCGCGCCGCCGGCAACGCCGACCTGGATCGCGAGTGCGACGCCGGCGAAGGCGAGCAGGCCGAGCGCGGCCCTCGCGCCCCAGCGCGCCCGCGTGGGTGAATCCGACAACAATCGGGTGATGCGTTGCATGAGTGAGCCCCCTTGGGCGGCAAGTGCAAGACGCGGGGAATGCAGATTGCGCTGGCATTCGAGCGCCGCCAGCGCCTCCGCCAACACGATGGCGTCCCCGCAGGCCGCCACCGCCAGATCGTCGCAGGCGTTTTCGCGTTCCTGCCGGATGCGCCGGCCGAGCCACCACGCCGCGGGGTGGAAGAACAGCAGGGATTCGATCAGGCACTGCAACCCGTTCCACAACCAATCCTTGCGCGCGATATGCGCCAGTTCGTGCGCGATCAGCGCTTCGAGTTGCTCCGGCGGCGTGCGCGTCAGCAGGGACAGCGGCAACCAGATCGCTGGACGAAGCAGGCGCGCGGTGAACGGCACGGCGACATCGGCGGACAGGCGCACGACGATGTCGCGGGCGATGCCCATGCGTTGGCGCAAGGCCTGTACGCTCCGCTGCCAGTCTTCCGGCAAGGGTTGCCAGGGCTGGCGTTCGAGACGACGAAGGTAGTGCAATCCGCCTGCATGCCGAAGCAGCATCAGGGCCACGCCCAGCAGCCAGGCCACCACGACAAGGCCAGCCAACGGTTCCGACTGCTGCGCAAATACACCGGCGCCCAGATCGAGCTTCTGCATGCCGATCATCGGCAACAGCCCGCCTTCGGTTTTGCCGCTCGACACGCCCAGAAAACGGAAGAACTGGAACAACGGCAGCAACAACATCGACAGCAGGAAACCCATCGCCACCGAATGGCGCAGGGCTGCGCTGGAACGCGACATCGCGGACAGCACGCCGGCGGCGGCGAAACCCAGCAAGGCCAGTTGCCACAGCGAATGCAGCAGCGCCGAGGCCAGGGCCGGCGCGATACCGAACTGGGCGACGGACAACGTATCCATCAACGCTTCTTCTTTTTCGCCTTGGCGTCGGCGATCAGACGCGAGATCGCATCGAGGTCTTCCTGGCTCGCCATCTGATCGTCGAGCGCACGCTGCACCAGGGTCAGCGCCGACCCCGAGAAAGCACGGCGCATCAGGTCTTTCAGCAGCGACGCCTGCACCACCGGCTCGGCATGCACGCTGCGGTAGGTATGACTGCGCTCGCTCTCGTCGCGCTGCACCAGCCCCTTCTCGGCCATGATCGTCAGCATTTTCAGCACGGTGGTATAGGCCGTGTCCTTGCCTTTCGACAGCACGGCATGCACTTCGCGCACCGTCATCGGCTCCTTGCGCGACCACAGCACGCGCAGGATCGCCAGTTCGCCTTCGGTGGGATTGGGATGGTCCATCGGATCGCCGCCAGGGTATGTACGGCGATATTAGTACTAATTGATTAGTAGATTGTCAAGCGCCCATGGAAAACCGCTCTGCTACGAGCCCCGACAGGGGTTTCGCGTGCTTAGAGCGCCCGCAGCTGTTCGTCGATCGAGCGGGTCTTTTCGGTTCGCACATCGCCGGTATGCAGGGTGGACTTGCGCTCGATCAGCAGGATCAAGCACTCCTCCTCGGCGATCGGGTTATGCCGGACGCCTTTCGGCACGACGAACATCTCGCCCGGGTTCAGCACCACCGTTCGCTCTTCCATCTCGATGCGGAACACGCCGTCGAGCACGTAGAACAGCTCGTCCTCGCCCTCGTGGCTATGCCAGGCCAGGCTGCCCTCCACCTTCGCGACCTTGACGTAGTTGTCGTCGAGTTCGCCGATCACGCGCGGCGACCAGAGTTCGGTCAGGGCGGCGGCGAGGTCGCGTGGCGAAATGGCGGACATGGCATGCTCCTTCAGACGAGTACCATCTTACGTCATTCAGCCCAGCCGTCTCGCCTCCTGCACGCCGGGCACGGCGTTGAGGCGGCCGAGCAGTTCGCTGAGTTGCTGGAAGTCGTTGACGTTCAATGCGACGCGCACTTCGGCCAGGCCACGCGTCGGATCGACCTGAGAGTTCATGCCGAGGATATTGATCTCGGCCTGCGCGATCAGGTTGGTCAGGTCCTTCAGCAGCCATTTGCGGTCGTAGGCGCGGATCAGCACATTGACCTCGTAACGCGAACCGGCGACACGCCCCCAATTCACCGGCAGCGCGCGTTCGGGCTTCGCGGCGATCAGGCGTTCGACCGCGACGCAGCCCTGGCGATGCACGCTGACGCCGCGCCCCTGCGTGAGATAGCCGACGATGGCATCGCCCGGCACCGGTTGGCAGCAACGCGCCAGCTGCACGAGCAGGTTGCCGACGCCTTCGACGGTGAAGCGGCTGCCGTCTTCCTTGCGCGCCTTGCGCGGTGCCGCGCGCGTGGGCGCCGCTGGTGCGGCATTCTGCGCCTGCGCGTGATCGTGAAGCGCACGACTGACCTGGCTCGGACCGATGTCGCCGAGCGCCAGCGCGACATGCAGCTCCTCCAGCGAGGCGAGGTGGAATTTCTCCAGTACCGGCGCCAGATCGGCCTGCAGCATCGCGATCTTGCGCAGTTCCTTCTCCAGCAACTCGCGACCGGCCTGCAGATTGCGGGCGCGATCGAGCTTGTGGAACCAGGCGCGCACCTTGTCGCGCGCGCGACCGGTGGCGAGGAAGCCATTGGCCGGCAACAGCCAATCGCGGCGTGGTTCGCCGGTCTTGCCGGTGATGATCTCGACGCGATCGCCGCTGCCGGGCTGGAAATCCAGCGGCACGATGCGGCCGTTGACCTTCGCGCCGCGGCAACGATGCCCGACTTCGGTGTGCACGGCGTAGGCGAAATCGAGCACGGTCGCGCCTTTCGGCAAGTCGACCACTTCGCCGCGCGGCGTCAGCAGATAGACGCGGTCTTCGATCAGCTCGGTGCTGAAACCTGCCAGCAACCCGGCTTCGCTTTCCTCGTCGCCATCGCGCGAATCCAGCAGCTGCCGCATCCAGGCGACCTTGCGTTCGAAGCTGGCCTCGCCTTTGCCGCCCTCCTTGTAACGCCAATGCGCGGCGACGCCGAGCTCGGCGTGTTCGTGCATCTCGCGCGTGCGGATCTGCACCTCGAGGTTGCGCCCCTCCGGCCCGACCACGGCGGTATGCAGCGAGCGATAGTCGTTGCCCTTGGGTTGGGCGATGTAATCGTCGAACTCGGACGGGATCGGTGCCCAGAGCTGGTGCACCAGGCCGAGCGCGGCGTAGCAGTCGGCGATGTCGTTGACCAACACGCGCACTGCGCGTACGTCGTAGAGTTCGCTGAAAGGCACACCTTTGCGCTGCATCTTCTTCCAGATGCTGTAGATGTGCTTCGGTCGGCCGGCGACATCGGCATCGATGCCTTCGTCCGCCAGCAGCTTGCGGATGCGGCGTTTCGCTTCCTCGATGAAACGCTCGCGGTCGCCGCGTTTTTCGTCGAGCAGACGGGCGATGCGCTGGTAGGTTTCCGGCTGCAGGTAGCGGAAGGCGAGGTCTTCCAGTTCCCACTTCAATTGCCAGATGCCGAGACGGTTCGCCAGCGGCGCATGGATATCGACGGCAAGCTGGGCCAGCGCCATCTGTTCTTCGCGTGGGGCCTTGCCGGCCGCACGCAAGCGCGCGAGGTGTTCGGCCAGCAGGATCAGGACGACACGCAGGTCACGGATGATCGCCAGCAGCAGGCGACGCAGGCCTTCGGCACTGCCGCGACTCTCGCGCTGGGCATGCAGGCTCCAGACCTGCTCGGCCGCGCGCAGCCCATCGAGCAGCAGTTCCAGGCCAGGCGCTGCCTTCGCGCGTTCAGGCGTGTGCAGGGCACGCAGTTCGGGCGAAAGATGCAGCAAGGCCGCCAACTGCACTTCCGCATCGGCACGCAATCGATCCAGCAATTCGATGACCGGTGCGGCCAGCGCAGGCAAGGCGATGCCTTCGCGCTCGCGCACGGCCGCGACCCAAACCGCAGGCAAGGCAGCCTGCTGGCGATCTAGCCAGTCGGAGAGCAGGAAGTGGGCGGCTTTCGGACTCACGGCAGGGGGCGATGCAGGGACAGCCCCACGCTAGCGGGACTCGTGCGAGGACACAACCCAGGACGGGTTGGTGATTGGTGGTGAGTGGTGTCCGGCAGTTCGTAGCCCAGGTTGAGGAATGAACCCGGGGGAAATTCTCCGCATGGACAACCCCGGGTATCGCACCGACGGCGCTCAACCCGTGCTACGGCTCAAGCCTTCGAGCTGCTTAGCCAAGCGCTTGTGCGAGACCGGACGCCGTGTGCCCAGCTCCTGCGCGAAGGTCTGCACCCGCAATTCTTCCAGGTCCTGGCGGAACTCCTGCCAGGCCTCGCGCCCGCCCTGCCCCGTTTCGCGTGCGCGTTCCAGCGCCTCGGCATACGGTCGCAGTTCCAGCAGCCGCGCCTGGTCCTTCACCGGATCGGCCAGGGCACGCTCGCCGCGCAGCTTCAGTGCCTTCAGATAGCGCGGGTATTCGGCCAGCAGGCTGGCCGGCGTTTCGCGCAGGAAACCCGGGTGCACGAGGCTACGCAGATGCGTGGCGATGTCGTCGAGATTGCCACGCGCCCAACCCATCAACGGCGATTCGAGCCGGGGCTTGATCTCGGCGTACAGGGCCAGCACGGCTTCGGCCAGCTGCAGGCGTTGCATGGCTTCGGCGAACAGCTCGCGACCGATCTTTGCCACCAGAGCATCGAAGGCGGCCTTGTCGCGAATGCCGTGCAACTCGCCGCCGAGCGCAGCGGCCAAAGCCGCTTCGACGATATCGGCGCGCAGACGCTCCGCGCTTTCGATCGCCGCATACAACAGACCGAGCTTCGGCGACACCGGCAACTGCTTGCGCGACTGCTTCACCTTCTCGGCCAGCGCGAACTCGGCCAGGCGCCGCACGCCGCGCCGATGCTGCTCGCGCGCCTCGACCGGATCGGCGAACACGCGCAGGGCCACGGTGTCGCCGTCGTCCACCAGCGCTGGATACGCGGGTACGCCGGCCGCACCGGGGATTTGCGCGGGAATCGACTGGTGGGGAAATTCGTGCAGGCCTTCGCGTGCGAGGCGCTCGCCGGCCTGTTCGGCAAACGCACGTTCGGCGCGCTCGCCGAAACGCTGCCTCAGTTCATCGAGATTGCGCGACATCGCCAGCACGCGGCCGCGATCGGCCAGGCGCAGGTTCATGCGCAAGTGCGGCGCCAGTGCCTGTTCGTCGAAATCCAACGCCGTCACCGGCGCACCGGTCGTGCGCGTCAGGAAACGCGACAGCGTGCCTTTGAGGTCGTCGGCATCGGCTTCGCCGCCGGCGCTACGCGTCGAGGCCGGATAGGCTTGCACGAAGGCGCGGGCGAAATCCGGGGCCGGCACGTAGTTGCGGCGCAGGGCTTTCGGCAAGGACCGGATCAGCTCGGCGGCCTTCTCGTCCACCAGGCCCGGCACCAGCCAGCTCAGTCGCGCGGGGTCGAGCGCCTTGAGCAGATGCAGGGGAACATCGAGCGTGACGCCATCGTCTTCGGCGGCGGGTTCGAAACGGTAATGCAGCGCCAGCCTCGCATCGCCGAGCGCGAAATATTTCGGGAAACGATCCGCTTCGCTGCCTTCGCCCGGCAACAGGTCGGCCAGCGACCATTCCAGCGATTTCTTCTTCTCCGGCGCCAGCTTCCCATACCAGCTGTCCAGGCCCTGCACGCTGTTGATCTCGGGCGGCAGGCGGTCGAGATACCAGCGCGCCTGCCAATCCTCGTCGGCGATCAGGCCGGCACGACGCTGCTTGGCCTCTTCTTCCTGCGCCTTCGACAACGTGGAGAGATTGCGCGCCACGAACGCCGAGCGCGTATTGATCTCACCCGGCAACAAGGCCTGGCGCACGAAGATCTCGCGCGATTCGACCGGATACAGGCCGCCGTAGTGCACCGGCTTCTTCGGCGCCAAGACCAGGCCGAACAGGCTGATCTGCTCGGAACCAAGCACCCGTCCCTGCGCGCGAGACCAGTGCGGATCGAAGTGTTTGCGTGCAAGCAGGTGCGACAGTTCGGCGATGACCCAGTCGGGCTCGATCTTCGCCGCCATCAGGCCCCAGACTTTCTGGGTATCGAGCATGGTGGCGACCAGCAACCATGCGGGAGGCGTTTTCGACAACGAAGACCCAGGGAAGATCTGGAACTTGCGCTGGCGCGGCGCGTCGTAAAGCCCCTTCTCGCTGCGATGTCCGATCTGGCTCGGCAGGCCGGCGATCAACGCACGATGCAACAAGGTGTAGAAGCTGGTGTCATCGCCGCCGCGCAGTCGGGCCGTTTCGCTCTCATCGACAGACGCAGGCGCCTCCTCCCACTTCAGCTCCTCGCAACTCAGCCGCAGCTGGCGATGCAGCTCGCGCCATTCGCGCATGCGCAGGAAGCCGAGGTAGTGCTTCTCGCACCAGCCTCGCAGTTTCGACTGGGTCAGGTCTTCGTGCGCCAGGCGATACGCTTCCCAAAGCTTCAGCACGCCGAGGAACTCGGAAGTCGGATCGGCGAAGGCCGCATGCGCCTGGTCGGCGGCCTCGCGCGCATCGGCCGGACGCTCGCGCGGGTCCTGGATGCCGAGGAAGGCGGCAATCACCAGCATCTCGCGCAAGACGCCATGCTGGCGCGCAGCGATGAGCATGCGCGCGAGCTTGGGATCGATCGGCAGCCGCGCCATCTCGCGGCCGATCGGCGTCAGGCGACGTTCGTTGCCCTCGCCCGCCGCCACAGCGCCGAGTTCCGAGAGCGTCTGCCAGCCATCGCTGATCGCGCGAGGATCGGGCGGGTCGATGAAGGGGAAGTCCTCGACGCGACCCAATCCGAGATCGAGCATGCGCAGGATCACGCCTGCCAGCGAGGCGCGCAGGATCTCCGGATCGGTATAACGCGGACGCGATTGGAAATCCGCTTCCGAATACAAGCGATAGCAGGTACCGGCGGCGACGCGGCCGCAACGGCCCTTGCGCTGGTCGGCGCTGGCCTGCGAGATCGGTTCGATATGCAGGCGGTCGAGTTTCTGTCGCGGCGAATAGCGCTTCACGCGGGCGGCGCCGGGGTCGATCACGTAGCGGATGCGCGGCACCGTCAACGAGGTCTCGGCCACGTTCGTCGCCAGCACGATGCGGCGCTGCGGCCCCGGCTGGAAGACGCGGTCCTGGTCTTTCGCCGACAATCGCGCATACAGGGCCAGCACTTCGGTATTGCGGTACTTGCGCCGCGACAGGGCCAGGTGCGCATCGCGGATTTCGCGTTCGCCCGGCAGGAAGACCAGGGTATCGCCGAGAGGATCCTCGCGCGTGATCTCGTCCATCGCCGCGACGATGGCGTCGTTCATCGTGCGGTCGCCACGACGCGTTTCCTCGGAACCGCGTCCGGAAAGATCGCCTTCGCCCACTTCCTCCAGCGGTCGGTAACGCACGTCGACCGGATAACTGCGGCCCTCGACGCTGAGCACCGGCGCATCGTTGAAATGCTTCGCGAAACGCGAGGTGTCGATCGTCGCCGAGGTCACGATCAGCTTCAGGTCGCGGCGCTTGGCCACGAGCTGTTTCAGGTAACCGAGCAGGAAATCGATGTTGAGGCTGCGCTCGTGCGCCTCGTCGATGATCAGCGTGTCGTAACGCGACAGCCAGCGATCGCTCTGGATCTCGGCCAGCAGGATGCCGTCGGTCATGAATTTGACGTAGGTCTGCTCGCCGACGTTCTCGGTGAAGCGCACCTGGTAACCGACGGCCCCGCCCAGCGGGGTCTTCAGCTCTTCGGCCACGCGCCGCGCCACGGCGCGCGCGGCGATGCGGCGCGGCTGCGTGCAGCCGATCAGGCCGGCGACGCCGCGGCCGGCCGCCAGGCAGAGCTTGGGCAACTGCGTCGTCTTGCCCGAGCCGGTTTCGCCGGCGATGACGACGACCTGGTGCTGGCGGATCAGCCCGATGATGGTCTCGGCTTCGCGACTGATGGGCAGGTCGTTGTCGAACTCCGGGACGGGACGTTGCGCTTCGCGCCGCTCGCGTTCGGCCACCGACGCCATCAGCGCTTGCACGAAGGCCGCCCGCAAGGCGTCGTCGCCCGGCTTCTCGCGCAAGCGGGACTGCATGCGGCGCAGCCGGCCTTGGTCCCGGCTCAGGGCCAGGTCGAGGCGCGGCGTGGCGGGGGCTTCCGGGCGACTCATGTCCGATAGGAAACGTCGATGGGAAGCATCGAAAACAGGGATTTCACAGGCATAGGATACGGTTGTAGGCTGGATTTTCCCATTCGCCCGGAGAACTGACATGAAGATCGACATCGGCATCGCCTCCAAGGACCGCAAGCAGATCGCCGACGGCCTCGCGCGCTTGCTGGCCGATACCTACACGCTGTATCTCAAAACGCACGGCTTCCACTGGAACGTGACCGGACCGATGTTCAATGCCCTGCACTTGAGCTTCATGACGCAGTACAACGAGCTGTGGCTGGCGCTGGACGAAATCGCCGAGCGCATGCGCGCGCTGGACCACTTCGCACCGGCCTCCGGCGCGCAATACGCCAAGCTCAGTTCGATCAAGGAAGAGACCGGCGTGCCGGACTGGAAGGGCATGGTGCAGCAGCTGGTGACTGGCCACGAGACCTGCGCGAAGACCGCGCGCGAGCTGTTCAAGCGCGCCGACGAGGCCAACGACCAGCCGACCGCCGACCTGGCGACGACACGCATGCAGGCGCACGAAAAGACGGCCTGGATGCTGCGCTCCCTGCTGTCCTGAGCGCGCCCCGCGCGCGGCTTGCGCCTGCCGCGGACGCTGCCTAGGATGCCTTGGCGCCCTCGCGCCGCCTTCGTCAACGAACACAGGTTCCCGATGGATTTCGCCCACTCTTCCCGCGTCGAAGCCCTCCGGGCCCAGCTCGAAACCTTCTTCGCCGAACACATCGTGCCGAACGAGCGGGCTTACCTCGAGGAAGTTCAGAGCAACCGCCGCGCCGGCAATGCCTGGCAGGCGCTGCAGACGATCGAAAAACTCAAGCCGCTGGCGCGGAAGTCCGGTCTGTGGAACCTGTTCCTGCCGCGTTCGGAACGCGCGCCGCAGGGCCTGTCGAACCTGGAATATGCCCCGCTCTGCGAAATCATGGGCCGCGTGCCCTGGGCCGCCGAAGTATTCAACTGCTCGGCGCCCGATACCGGCAACATGGAAACGCTGGAACGCTACGGCAACGAGGCGCAGAAGGATCGCTGGCTCGAACCCCTGCTGGCCGGCACAATGCGCTCGGCTTTCCTGATGACCGAACCTGCCGTCGCCTCGTCGGATGCGACCAATATCCAATGCTCGATCCGCCGCGACGGCGATCACTACGTCATCGACGGCCTGAAGTGGTACGCATCCGGCGCCGGCGATCCGCGCTGTTCGCTGTTCCTGGTGATGGGCAAGACCGATCCGACGGCGCCCACGCACCAGCAGCAGTCCATCGTCCTGGTGCCGGCCGACAGCGCCGGCATCGAAGTGAAGCGCCCGCTCGGCGTCTTCGGCTATGACGATGCGCCGCATGGGCACATGGAAGTCGAACTGCGCGGCGTGCGCGTGCCGGCGACGAACCTGTTGCTCGGCGAAGGCCGCGGCTTCGAGATCGCACAAGGCCGCCTCGGCCCCGGCCGCATCCACCATTGCATGCGCACGATCGGCGCGGCCGAGCGCGCGCTGGAGTTGATGTGCAAACGCGTGCAGACCCGCGTGGCCTTCGGCAAGCCGGTGGCCGACCAATCCATCTGGCACGAGCGCATCTCGCAATCGCGCTGCCTGATCGAACAAGCGCGCCTGCTGACGCTGAAAGCCGCGTCGATGATGGACAGCGTGGGCAACAAGGCGGCGCGCGCCGAGATCGCGATGATCAAGGTCGTCGCACCGGCGATGGCCTGCCAGATCATCGACTGGGCCATCCAGGCGCACGGCGCCGCCGGCGTCAGCGAGGATTTCCCGCTGGCCTATCTGTATTCGATGATCCGTACCCTGCGCATCGCCGACGGCCCCGACGAAGTGCACCACGGCACGATCGCCAAGCTCGAACTGGCGCGCTGGCGCCCCGCCGACTGACCGCCCGGCGAAAGCGGCGTTCGCGCCATGGCCCAGGGCTACGTCTATCTGTTGCCCCTGCACACCGAGGATTGGTTGAAGCTCGGCATCTCGAACGACCCGCTGCGCCGTGCGCGCGAATTCAGCCGCCGCTTCCACGAGGCCTTCGATTTCGATCGCGCCCTGCTGGTCGAAACCGAATCGCAGAAAGACGCCGCGGCGATCGAACGCCGCTTCCGCAAAGAGTTCGCCGTGCATCGCGCACCGATGCCGTTGACGATCCGGCTGGAGGCCGGTGGCTATACCGAGTGGTATCGCGGCGCCTATCCGTCACTCAGCACCGCGGCGATGCAATTGGGTGAAGCGGGACATCGATTGCACCAACCGGCGCGCGAGTGGTTCAAGCAGGCGCTGACATCGCGACGCAACGAACTGCACGACTGGGCCAGCGAAGTGCTGCGCCAGCACGGAATCGACCCCGACCGACCACTGCGCGACCCGCTGCCTGCGGCGGCGCATTCGCTATTATCCGATGCGCTCGATGCGTACCGTCATTTCGGCGTGGACGTCAGTGCGCGACTGCCGGTGGCGTTGCGAGGCAACTTATCCTGAGCGAGAACGGATGCAGGCTGGGCTGAAGAGCCCAGCAAGATCCGTAGCGACATGTCTATTGCAAGCTCTCGCCCCCGACCCCTCGCCCCTCAAGGCCCCACGAAAAATAGACGGAGGGCTCATCGCGGGAAACGCATTCTGACAACGCTCCCGGGCTTGGGCTATCTTCCGCTCTCGCCTATCGATCTAGCCGAAACCACGAATCCATGCAGAACAGCACCTATCGCTACAGCGCCGAGCACATCCTGTCGGGGCAACGCACCGCCATCGCCGGTGCGCTCGTGCCTGGGCTGCTGGTGGCGGCGATCGCTGTCGGCTCGGCCGTGATGAAAAGCTGGATCGCTGCGGCCATTTTCGGCGTCATCGGTGTGGCCTCGGCCTATCAGGCATACAGGAACGTGCAGGAGGCGCGACGCTCGGCCGCGCAAATGCGCGAGATGGGAATCGAGCTGGCGACCGATGCCCTGCGCCTGTTCGGGCCGGATGGCACAGCCGAGGTTCCTCTGGCCTCCATCGTCTCGGTCCAGGTGGCACGGCGAGGCGGCCGCGTGCGCGCGACGCGAGTGAACCTGCCATCCGGCGATGCCCTGGTGATTGCGGGAATCGATCGGCTGGAAGAGTTCACGACCAGCCTCTCGCGCCTCGTCGGCCAGTCCAAGGTGCAGGAATTCCGGTGGTGGCAGGCGCATCCGGCTTGACGGCAAGCGACCTGCGATTCTCGCTCTACATCCGACGGACTATTTCGCTTCTCGCTCGTCCGTTTGGCCGAGAGACGCATGCGCGTCTCCTGGGCGCATGGCTGAATCTGCAAGTCTGCGCGCTATCGCTTCTTCCGACTCAACCCGCATCCGGCTCCGCCCGACGCACGCCCCCGCCGCGCATCTTGCGCGAGTACAGGTTGTCGGCCCGATGGCGCGATCGCTCGGCCGCGCTGTCGCGCCCCTGCAGCCGATAAGCCTCCGCCAGGCCGCGGTGGAAAGCCGGTTCGTCCGGCATCAATCGGATCGCGCGGCGGTAACGCGCTACCGCATCCTCGTAAGCGCCGGCGCCCACCAACTGGCGCGCGATCAGGAACTGGGTGAACGGGTCCTGGCTCTGCGCGCGCTCGAGCCGGGCTTCGTAGGCGAGCCGCTGCTTTTCCGCGCCGGTGCTGCGATACAGCAGGACGAGATTGCTCAACGCGCCCAGATGCGTGCGACGCAGCTTCAATGCCTGCAGATAGGCTTGCTCCGCCGAATCGCGCTGGCCGGCGCGGCTGCGGATCACGCCGGCATTGCTCCAGGCCATCGCACTGTCCGGATCGAGCGCCAAGGCGGATTCGATCAAGGGCATGGCACCGACGGCATCGCCCTGCTGCAAACGCTCCACGGCTTCGTTGTTGCGCAGCATTGCCACCGCCTGGGCATCGCTGATCCTTTTCGGCGGATGCCCGGCCAGCAAGGCGCGCCATCCGACATCGACCGTGTACTCGCGGCCATCGATCATCACGCCGGCGTTCACGTGCGTGGCGCGCAACAGGGTGTCGCCCACCAGTTCCATCGCCAGTGCCTGATCGGTCGCCTGCACGAAGGCATCGAAGCCCTGCGTGCGCGCCATCGCGACGAACAACAGGGTGAACGACAGGCAGTTCACCTGTCGCGTCGCATAGGCCTCGCTCACGTCGAGGGAAGGCTGCTCTCGATAGCGCAGGCCCAGGCCCTCGTCGGCGATCATGTAGTCGAGCAGGCGCTGAACCCGTTCGCCATCGGTCAAGCCCACGCTGGGCAGGCGCTCGCGGGTCTGCTCGCGCAAGACCGACGGCAAGGCCAGCGCGGCGTCTATCTGCGTGCGCGACGCGTCGCCCCTGGCCGGAACCGCCGCGCAGACGAGCGCCGGCCATAGGCCCAGCAGCAATAGCGACAGATACAGGCGGCGCATCAGCCATCCCTGCGGGGCCGACACCCCGCGGCGAGGATCTGGGGTCAGTATGCGCCCAGGTCAGGCGCGAAAAAACTCCCGTGGAAGGGAGTGGGATCGTCCGATCGAGAGCAAGCCGGGAAATGTACTCTGACCCGAGTTCTTGGCCGCCTGCCTGCCATTGAGGCTCGGCGACTACCTAGCACTGGTCGTGCATCAGCGATGGGGCAAGAGCATTGGCCTGGCGACGGTTTTGTCGAAAGCGGACTGAGCAACTAGGCAGGGCCCCGCTGCCCGCGAGGGAGGATGGTGTGTGGGCAGCACAAACGCATCACGCTCGTGGAAAATGAAAACGCCGCCCGAAGGCGACGCATTCATTTCAGATCAGGCCTGACAACAAGAAAGTGGGTGCCCTTTATCTTTTTCCTTTTCTCTTTTCAAGGCAGACGCGAACGCGCGAGCATCACGCGCGCAATAATCATCGATATGACGCAAGCAATGAAAATCTGCAGGAACATGGGTGTCACCAAGCTCAACCCGAATCTTGGATTTTGAAGAAAATAGCTAAGCAGATCGACCCCAGAGAGAATATCTTCGGAAACGCCAGAAGAGACCTTCGGGAAATTTCTTGCTCCGAGAAGAACGCCGCATAGCGTTGTCATGGAGCTTACGAAAAACCCGATCGCAGAAAACTTGGCAAGTTCCCTTAGCATGATCAGCCCCCAAACGGTCTTCTGGGATTGTCGTACACAGCATCGCCCCCTTGAACATCATCCTCGCATTGGGTCACAGGCCTACCGGAGAACGGATTTCTGCAAGTACTGCATTGACGCCCTCCTGCAAAAAGCACAGGACACCCACTATATCGATGTTCGCTGACGCAGACATGCGTACTCTCTGACACCGACCTGATGCTCTGAGTAGCAACATCGCGTCATGACTCGGTCGTGTTCCTACTCGACGCCGACGAGCGCCTGCCACGCCCACCCGTCGAACGACCGAGAGGCCAGCGCCTATTGCCCGGCACCGGATAGGTCTATGCTGGCAAGACGTCAGGGCGGAATCGGCGTCGGCAGGGGACCAGGTATGGGCGGCGAACGAAATGAGCACAACGCATCGGGTCCCGACCCGACCGTGCTGCGCTCGTTCTTCGAGGGTGCGCCCTTCCAGATGGGCATCACCGAGCTGATCGAGGATGAGGACCTTCTGCTGGTCTCGGTCAACCAGGCGACCGCCAACGCCAACGGCATGAAGCTCGAGGACTTGCAAGGCAAGCGCATCAGCGAACTGGGCTTGAGCGGCCCGCGCAACGGCGTGTGGCTGGAGAAGTACCTGGAGGCGCTGCGGACGGGGCAGCCGGTCAATTTCGAACAGGCGAGCAACGTGCCCGGCAGCCACCTGCACTGGCAGGTGACGCTGACGCACCTGGGCGCGGGGCCGAGCGGGCGACCGCGCTTCTCCTACGTGGTGCAGGACATCACCCAGCGCAAGCGCGACGAGCGCACCCAACGTGCGCTTTACCGGATATCGGAGGCCGCGCAGTCGGCGGAAACGCTGTCGACGCTGTTCAGCCGCATCCACGACATCGTCGACGAGCTGCTGCCGGCGAGGAACTTCTTCGTGGCGCTTTACGACCGCGGTAAGGACGAGCTCAGCTTCCCCTACTACGTCGACGAACACGACGCGCCGCCGCCTGCGACCAAACTCGACGACAGCACGCTGTCCGGACGCGTGGTGCGCCTGGGAATTGCGCTGCTGTTCACCCCGGAAACGCCCAACGAAGGCGTCTATCGCGAGGACGGCTACGTCGGCACGGCGTCCTCGCACTGGCTGGGCGTTCCGCTCAAGACCCAGTCGGGCACGATCGGCGCACTGGTGGTGCAAAGTTATTCCGGCGAAGTGCACTACGAGGAATCGGACAAGACCTTGCTCGAATTCGTGTCGGGCCAGGTGGCCGCGGCCATCGAACGCAAGCAGGCGGAAATGGCGCTGCGCCTGAGCGAGTCGCGGCTGGAGGAATCGCAGCGCCTCGCGCACCTGGGCAGCTGGAACTGGGATGCGGCCACCGAAACGCTGACCTGGTCGGACGAGCTGTGCCGCATCTACGGCGTGGACCCGGCCATGCACCGTCCCTCCTTCGGCGATTTCATCCGTCGCCTGCCCGAAGAGGATCGCGCGCCGATGGTCGAGCGCTTCGCGCGCGCGACGCGCGAGAAGAAGGACTTCAGCCACGAGACGCGCGTGGTGCGCCCCGACGGTGAGGTGCGCACGCTGTTCGACAAGGTCGAGATCCTGCGCGACGGGAACGGCGAGGTGACCGGCCTGGCCGGCGCCTGCCTCGACATCACCTCGCGCAAACGCAACGAAACCCTGGAACGCGATCGCGCGCGCATCCTCGAACTCGTCGCGCAGGACGAGCCGCTGCCGGCGGTGCTCGCGCATGTGATCGAGGCCCTCGAACACCAGCGCCCCGGCATGCATGGCAGCCTCACCCTGTTGCGCGACGGCAAGCGTGCCGGTACCGCGGCGCCGTCGATGCCGGCGGACTACATCCGGACGTTGCACGCCGTGCTGCGCTCGCCCGATGGCCTCGACTTTTCCAATGCGGTCACCTCCGGTGAACCGGTGCTGGTCGCCGACACCACGGCGCACCCGGCCTGGACGCGCATGCATCGGATGCGCGACGACTTCAACATCCAATGCTGCTGGTCGATGCCGATCCTGTCGGCCAAGGGCGCCGTTCTTGGCGTACTCAACCTGCTTGGGACAGCACCGCGCGAGTGCAGCGACCGCGACCGTCGCCTGCTGGAATCGGTGAGCCGGCTGGCGGCGGTGGCCATCGAACATCGCGAGTTGACCGACAAGCTGGCGCACCAGGCCCAACACGACGCGCTCACCGGTCTGCCCAACCGGCTGCTGTTCCAGGACCGCCTCGGCCAGGCGCTGGCGCAGGCGCAACGCAGCGGCCGCCGCGTCGCCGTGTTGTACATGGATCTGGACCGCTTCAAGCACATCAACGATACCCTGGGCCATTCGCCCGGCGACGCGCTGCTATGCCAGGTCGCCGCGCGGCTGGCCGGCTGCGTGCGCGGCAGCGACACGCTGGCGCGCGTAGGCGGCGACGAATTCACCCTGGTGCTGACCGAACTGGAGGACGCGCGCGATGCCATCCGCGTGGCGCAGACCATCGTCGAGGCGATGCGCCGGCCCTTCGAGCTCGAGGGCCGGGAACTGTTCGTCACCATGTCGCTGGGCGTCAGCCTCTATCCGGACGATGGCGCGGAAGCGGCCACGCTGATGGTCAACGCCGACGTCGCCATGTACCGCGCCAAGGAAGTGGGGCGCGACAACTTCCAGTGGTTCGACGCGGAAATGAACCGGCTGGCGCGCGAGCGCATGGAACTGGAATGGCACCTGCGCTATGCGATGCAGCTCGGCCAGCTGGCATTGGCCTACCAGCCGCAGGTCGACGCCGACGGCAATGTGCTGGCTTTCGAGGCGTTGCTGCGCTGGCGCCATCCGTCGCTCGGCGAGGTTTCGCCCTCGCGTTTCATTCCGCTGGCCGAAGACAATGGCCTGATCGTTTCGATGGGCGAATGGGCACTGCGCGAGGCCTGCGAACAGGCGGCGCACTGGCGCCGGGCGGGCCACCCGAACCTGTGCATGTCGGTCAACGTGTCGGTGCTGCAGTTCAACCGATCCGACTTCGTCGACAGCGTGCGCCGCGCCCTGCAGGATGCGCAGTTGCCGCCCGAGGCGCTGGAGCTGGAGATCACCGAGACGCTGCTGTTGAAGAAGGTGCAGGAATCGGCAGCCAATCTCATCGAACTGCGCGAGCTCGGCGTGGGTGTGGCGATCGACGACTTCGGCACCGGCTATTCCTCGCTCAGCTACCTGCACAAGCTGCCGATCGGCAAGCTGAAGGTGGATCAGAGTTTCGTGCGCGAAATCGGCACCGACGCCACGCCGGGGCATGAGGATGCACCGATCGTTCGCACCATCATCAATCTGGCGCACAACCTCGGCATGTCGGTGGTCGCCGAAGGCGTGGAAACCGAGGTGCAGCGCGAACTGCTGCTGCGTCTGGGATGCGATGCCCTGCAAGGCTTCCTGCTGCATCCGCCGCTGGACCCGATAGCGGCTGGCCGGCTGCTCGATACGCAGCGGCGCGTGGTGGCGTGAGGAGCCGGGCCGGGCATATCGTTCCCAGAAGAAGAATACGGTGACAACGGCTCCAGCGACGGCGCTATCGACACTACTTCGGCGCACCGGATAGAGTGGCAGGCATGCCTTTCGTTGCCTCACCACCTACCGGCATGCGCTGCCGGCGATGGCTTGGTGTCGCAGCGACGCGGCCCGGCTCAACCATCAGGCGCCTACGAAATGAGAACGATCGCCAACGTTTCGATCCTGACTGCGTTTCTCGCCGGCTGCGCCACGATCACGCCACTCGATCCGCCTGTCCGGCCGGCGGAAATTTCCTCGATCCTGTACTCCGACCTTTCCAAGCAGGAAATGCTGGCCCGCCTCGCGCCGTATGTGAAAGTTGGCGACAAGCTGAAGCACTTCGAAAAGAAAACCGGACTGGACGCGGGTTTGTGCCTGGTCGGCGGCCCCGGCGTGACGATGTGCTCTAGCTCCGTTAGCGGTCTGGATCTGACGATGGATCGCTTCGGCGTAATTCGCGTCATCAGGCGAAAGGAACGGCAAGTCGACGGCCGGAAGTTCGAGGCAATGTCTGTTTCCGCCGGAGTCATGGAAATGGATGGCTACTATCGCGCTTACGAAAACTGACGCGCTCTCGATTCGCTCTCCCAAAAAGAATCGGCGCGGAAGCGATCAGCCGCTTTCAGCGAATTGAGAACGAGTTGCTTGCGAACCGCAGGTTCGCGCTCGTTCGAACGCCGCGCGTACAGCGCGCGGCCGGAAATCCTTCACGCGAGAAGTCTGTTCGAAGAGTGGTGGGCCGTGAAGGGGGAGAACGAGTTGCTTGCGAACCGCAGGTTCGCGCTCGTTCGAACGCCGCGCGTACAGCGCGCGGCCGGAAATCCTTCACGCGAGAAGTCTGTTCGAAGAGTGGTGGGCCGTGAAGGGTGAGAACGAGTTGCTTGCGAACCGCAGGTTCGCGCTCGTTCGAACGCCGCGCGTACAGTGCGCGGCCGGAAATCCTTCACGCGAGAAGTCTGTTCGAAGAGTGGTGGGCCGTGAAGGGTGAGAACGAGTTGCTTGCGAACCGCAGGTTCGCGCTCGTTCGAACGCCGCGCGTACAGTGCGCGGCCGGAAATCCTTCACGCGAGAAGTCTGTTCGAAGAGTGGTGGGCCGTGAAGGGTGAGAACGAGTTGCTTGCGAACCGCAGGTTCGCGCTCGTTCGAACGCCGCGCGTACAGTGCGCGGCCGGAAATCCTTCACGCGAGAAGTCTGTTCGAAGAGTGGTGGGCCGTGAAGGGTGAGAACGAGTTGCTTGCGAACCGCAGGTTCGCGCTCGTTCGAACGCCGCGCGTACAGTGCGCGGCCGGAAATCCTTCACGCGAGAAGTCTGTTCGAAGAGTGGTGGGCCGTGAAGGATTCGAACCTTCGACCAAAAGATTAAAAGTCTTCTGCTCTACCGACTGAGCTAACGGCCCCGCGGGGTTGCGTAGTTTAGGGGCAGCGGCCCTTCCGGGCAAGAAAACCGCCGGAAAAACGGGCAGGTTCAGCCCGCGTAACGCGTCACATCCACGGCGCCGGCGGCGCGAAAACCCTGGGCGCGCAGCAGGCAGGCATCGCAGCGGCCGCAGGCGCGGCCGTCGGCGTCGGCCTGATAGCAGGAAACGGTGCGGGAGAAATCCACACCCAGGCGCAGCCCCTCGCGCACGATGTCGGCCTTGGACATGCGGATCAACGGCGCATGCACGCGAAAACCATGGCCCTCGACGCCCGCCTTGGTCGCGAGCCGCGCAAGCTTCTCGAAAGCCTCGATGAATTCGGGCCGGCAATCGGGATAGCCGGAATAGTCCACCGCGTTCACGCCGCAGAACAGGTCGTCGGCGCCGAGCACCTCGGCCCAGCCCAGTGCGACAGACAGCATGATGGTGTTGCGTGCCGGCACGTAGGTCACGGGAATGCCGGCGTCGAGCGGTTCATCGGCGTCGTGCTCGGGCACGGCGATGTCCGAGGTCAGCGCCGAGCCGCCGATGCTGCGCAGGTCCACGTGCACGGTCTTGTGCTCGGCGGCCCCTTGCAGGCGCGCGAGTTCGGCGGCGGCGTCGAGTTCAGCCGAATGGCGCTGGCCGTAACGCACGCTGAGCGCATGGCAGGAAAACCCCTGCTCGCGGGCGATGGCCAGAGTGACGGCGGAATCCATGCCACCGGAAACGAGGACGACGGCTCTCTTCATGGGCGTATTGTCGCCGAATTGGCTGACGTCGACGAGGGAATTCGCCGGAACGCTCCGATCGCGACACGCCGTGAATACGTCCATGTAGGCTCTTCGACGACGTCCCTATCGCCGAAGGTCGCGATCGAAGCATTCCCGCCAACTTCCTGCGTCCGCAGCCGTGCTGGCTGGACCATGGGAAAGGCCTCAGCGCCCCGTTTCTTCGCCCCAAAGCTGCTTGTGCAGCTGCATCTGGAAGCGCACCGGCAGGCGGTCGGCGATGACCCATTCGGCCAGTTCGCGGGCCGGCACCTGCGCATAGCTGGGCGAGAACAGTACTTCACAACGCTCGGCCAGGCGATGTTCGGCCAGCATCTCGCGCGCCCATTCGTAATCGCCGCGGCTGCAGATGACGAACTTCACCTGGTCGCGCGGCGTCAGCAGCGGGATGTTCTCAAGGCGATTGCGCGACTGCTCCTTCGAATCGGGCGTCTTCAGGTCGACCACACGGTGCACGCGTTCATCGACTTCGGACACGTCGATCGCACCCGATGTTTCCAGCGAGACTTCGTAGCCGGCGTCGCACAGGCGCGAGAGCAGGCCGATGCAGCGCTTCTGCGCCAGCGGCTCGCCGCCGGTCACGCAGACATGGCGCACGCCGTGTTTCGCCACTTCGGCCAGGATCGCGTCGATCTCCCACCATTGCCCGCCATGGAAGGCGTAGGCGGTATCGCAGTATTGGCAGCGCAGCGGGCAACCGGTGAGGCGCACGAAGACCGTGGGCCAACCGACGCTGCGCGATTCGCCCTGCACCGAGAGGAAAATCTCGGTGAGGCGAAGGCGATCGCTGGCGGCAGCTTCGGTTGTCATGGCGCGCCGGGACTCAGCGCGCTTCGAGGCTCAGCGCGCGCAGGCGGCTCTGGGCCAGCCTTGCGACGTCGGAATCCGGATAGTTGTTGACGACGTCGTTCAAGGCACGGCGGCCTTCATCGGCGCGGTTGAGTTCAAGCAGGCAATAGCCTTTCTTCAGCAGCGCGTCGGCCGCCTTGTTCGAATCGGGAAACTGCTGCAACAGGCGCTCGAACGATTCCAGCGCCACGTCGTAGTTCTGCGTAACGTAATAGCTTTCGCCGAGCCAGTACCAGGCGTTCGGCGCCAGCGAGGCCTGCGGATAGGTCTCCAGGAAACTGCGGAAACCACGCGCGGATTCGACGTAGTCGCCGCGCTTGAGCTGGTCGAAGGCGGCGCCATACGCGGCCGCTTCATCGGCGGCACTGGGCGCACCGGCCGCCGGGGCCGCGTTGCGCACCGGCGCGCTGGGTTGGCTCGCGACCGGCGCCGTTGCCGGGGCGGTCGCGGCGTTGCGCGGCGCCGAAGCGGTGGCGTCGCCGCCTTCCAGGCGCTGCAGGCGCGAATCCAGATCGAGATACTGCTCGCGGCCGCGCTGTTTGAGCTGCTCGTTCTCGTTCTGCAGCTGTTCGACCTGGTTGCGCAGGGCCTGCATCTCGCTCTGCAACTGCGTCAGGCGATTGAGCAGGTCCACGTTGGCCTGGCTGCTGCCCTGCGACGCGGCGGCAGATTTCTGCTCCAGCGCCGTCACGCGCTCGGCCAGGCTCAGCTTCTGCGCCGATACCGGTGCGGCCGCCACGAGGACGGCCGCACACAGCGCGCTCAGGACGATGCGCTTCATCGTTTACTTGGTGGTGTAGACGATTTCGACGCGGCGGTTCTTCGCCCAGCAGTCCTCGCCCGAATCCAGGCAGGTCGGACGCTCTTCGCCGTAGCTGACCACGTTGATCTGGCCTGCCGAGCCGCCGCTGCCCTGCAGCGCGCTGGATACGGCATTGCCGCGACGCTCGCCGAGGCCGAGGTTGTATTCGCGCGTACCGCGCTCATCGGCATTGCCTTCCAGCGTCATGCGCGATTCCGGGCGATCCTGCAGGTACTTGGCATGGCAAGTGATGATGGCCTGGAAGTCGGGCTTCAGCGTGTCCTGGTCGAAATCGAAATAGACCACGCGCTGGCGCAGGCAGGCATGCGTCTCGAGATCGGCCGGGGTGAAGCGGCCATTGGTCGAGATCGGCGTGGTGTCGGCGCCGGTGTTACCGGAGGTGCCGGTGCCGCTGTCCGGGGACTCCTTGACCTTCTTGCTGCAGGCGACCAGCGCCAGGCTGACGGCGAGAGCGAGCATCAAACGGGTGGTGGTGTTCATGGGCTTCCCCTATCTCCTTGTCGAAATATTTTGCGAATCCTGCCGGGCCAGTGTGAACGAGCCTCGTTCAGCGTTGCCTGAACGGGGACCAGGCGGGTTCGCGGACATCACCGTCGGCGATCGTGGAGCGCTGACGGACCTTGCCATCGGCCGAAACCGAATACAGCACGCCCTTGCGGCCTTCCTTGGTGGCGTACAGCAACATGCTGGCATTGGGCGCGAAGCTCGGCGATTCGTCGAGGTTCCCCGGCGAAAGCGTCTGCCAGCGGCCGCTGCCGCCGAAGCTGCGGTCGAGCACGGCGATGCGGTAGATGTTACCTGAACCCTGCGCCATCGCGATCTTCTTGCCGTCGGCGGAGACGCTGGCGCGGGCGTTCGAATCGCCCTGAAAGCTGATCCGGCGAGGCTCGCCACCGCTGGCCGCCACCTGGTAGACCTGGGGCTTGCCGGCCCGGTCGGAGGTGAAGAGCAGGTTCTGGCCGTCGGGCAGCCAGACCGGTTCGGTGTCGATGCCGTAGTGGTTGGTGATCTGGGTCAGGCCCTTGCTGGCCAGGTCCATCACGTAGATCTCGGGGTTGCCGCTGCGCGACAGGGTCAGGGCCAGCCTGCGGCCATCCGGCGAGAAGGCCGGAGCGCCGTTGATGCCCTTGAAGCTGGCGACCACTTCGCGCGCGCCCGTCGTCAGTTCCTGGATATAGATGGTGGAGTTGCCGCGCTCGAAGCTGACGTAGGCCAGGCGCTTGCTGTCCGGGCTCCAGGCCGGCGACAGCAGGGGCTCGCGCGAGTGCACGACGGTCTGCGGATTGAAACCGTCCGAGTCGGCGACCATCAGCGAGTACTGGATGCCCTGCCCCACGCCGGTGGCAGTCACATACGCGATGCGGGTCCAGAAGGCGCCGCGCACGCCGAGGATCTTTTCGTAGATCTGGTCGGCGATCTGGTGCGCCACGTCGCGCATGCCGCGCGCGCGGCCGCCGACGGCGAGGCCGATCAGGCGGTCCTGCTTGGCGACGTCCCACAGTTCGTATTCGACCCGGTAACCGCCGCCGGCATCGTCGAGCACGCGGCCGACGACGACGAAGTCCTGCTTGAGCAATCGCCAGGTCGGGAACTTGATGTCGCTGCCGCGCGACGGTCGTTCGATCAGGCTGGCTTCGGCCAGCGAACGGAACTGGCCGGAACGATTGAGATCGGCGCGGATCACCGCGGCGACGTCGGTGTCGGGCTGCACCGCGCTGCCCTGGTAGGGCATCGGGATAACGGCGATGGGCAGGGCCGACTCGTTGCCGGACACGAGGCCGATGTCCAGCGCGCCCTGTTGCGCCTGCGCCGCGGCCATCGGAACCAGCAGGCAGAGCGCCCGCACGAAATTGCGCAGCAATCGTTTCATCATTGGCAGGACTCCTCGGGGTAACACAGCGTCAGCGTGACCTGGCGCTGATAGACGGATTCGAATCCCTGGTAGGGCATGGGTTCCTTGAACAGGGCGCGTTCGACCGAATCGCGCGCCACCGCATCGAAGGGGCATTCGAGGAATTCGACGCGCATGACCTCGCCGCCGATGCGCTGGGTAAAACGCACCTTGCAACGCACCAGTTCCGGCGCCATCGATCGATTCCAGTTCGCGCGCGCGGTGGCGTTCAGCGCAGCGATGTAACGCGCCAGCAGACCTTCGTCCATGCCGCGGTTGCCCGCTTGCGGGGCCGGATCGCGAGGCGGCGACGGGTTCGCGGCCTGACGATCGGCGAGTTGGCGCAGGCGCTGCTCTTCCATGCGCGTGGTCTGGGCCGCCTGCTCGCGCTCACGCCGGATGGCCTCGAGCTGTTCGCGCGCGCGCTGCCGCCGCTCCACTTCCTGCTGCCGCTCGATGTCCTCGGTCAGGTCCACCTGTTCCTGCCGCGTGCGTTCTTCCTGCTCGCGCTGCAGCTTTTCCGCCTTCTCGATCGCAAGACGGTCGATGGCCTGCTGGTCCACCGTATCGGGCTGGTCCTGCGGCGCCTGCGGCTTGGGCTGCAAAGGGGTATCGCTGTCCTGCGGCGACGGGGACGGATTCGGTTGCGGCTTGGCGGACTGCTCTTCGCGCGCTGCCTTCGCCGCGTCGGCGATGGACTGTTCGGCGCGGCGCAGGTCGGCCGACGAGATTTCCAGCGATGCGGTGATCGGTTCTCCCGCGGCGGCATCGGCTCGCGACGACCAGAACCAGCTCGAACTCAGCCACACCAGCACGATGCCGACCGCATGCAGCAACAGCGTCAGCAGCAGGGCGCGGGTCTGGTCGGCGCGCGTTTCCATCGTTGCTCAGCGCGTTTCCGTCGGCTTGCTCATCAGCCCGACCTTCTGCACGCCGGCCGTCTGCAGCAGGACCATGGCCTGGTAGACGGTGTCGTAACTTGCCTTGCCGTCGCCGGCCACGAAGACCGCGATATCGGGATTGGCCTTGACCACCGCGCCGACCTTGGCGGCCAGTTGCGCCGCATCTACGCGCTCGCGACCGGCATCCTGCAGCTTCAGCGTATAACCGCCTTCGGCATCGACGCTGACGACGATCGGATCCTTCTTCGTTTCCACCGATTTCGCATTGGACTTCGGCAGGTCGATGTCCACGCCGAGGTTCAGCAAGGGAGCCGTGACCATGAAGATGATCAGCAGCACCAGCATCACGTCGATGTACGGTACGACGTTGATCTCGGATTTCAGCTTGCGCTTGCGGTGGCGGCGGATGAAGGCGGCGCTCATGGCGTTTCCTCAACGGGCGAGTGGCGGGACCGGGGTTAGCGCTCAGCCCTCGTCGGAATGCGATTGCCGCTGCAGGATCGAGGAAAACTCCTCGGTGAAGCTTTCGTAACGCACCGACAGGCGTTCGACCCGCGTGGCGAAACGGTTGTAGGCCCAGACCGCCGGGATGGCGGCGAACAGGCCCATCGCGGTGGCGATCAGCGCCTCGGAAATGCCGGGCGCGACGCTGGCGATGGTGGCCTGCTTGTTGTTGGCCAGGCCATGGAAGGACACCATGATGCCGAACACGGTGCCGACCAGGCCGACGTAAGGCGCGGTGGAACCGACGTTGGCGAGGGTCTCGAGATTGTGCTCGAGCGCATCGACCTCGCGCGCGAGCGTGGCGCGCATGGCGCGTTGCGCGCCCTCGAGCTGGGTGCGCGCATCGACGTTCTTCTTCTGCTGGCGCAGGCGGGTGAACTCGCGGAAGCCGGCTTCGAAAATCGCCTCCAGGCCGCTGACGATGCGATTGCGCTCCGTCGCCGTGCGGTAGAGCTGATTGAGGTCCGCGCCCGACCAGAAGCGGCCTTCGAACTCCTCGGCATCCTTGTTGGCGCGGGAGAACACGCCCATCTTGCCGAAGATGATGAACCAGCTCAGCACCGAGGCCGCCAACAGCAGCACCATCACCAGTTGCACCGGCAGGCTCGCATGCCAGATGAGCTGGATGTAGTTCAACCCGCTCTCGCTGGCGACGGTCTGCGCGGCGGCCTGCGCCTCGGCCGGCAATGCCGTGGTCGGTGCGGCCGTGAGCAAGAGGGAAAAGGGGTTCATCGGTTCACTCCAGTCTGTGGAGCCGGCACCAGCCAATCCGGCAGGGCCCGCGGTCGGAATTTGGAAGCTTGCAGGCAGGCGACGCGCACCCCGGCACGCAACAGACACTCTTCGCCGCGGAAGAGTTCCTGCGCGACTTCGAAGCTGGCCGGGCGACGCTCGCCGAGCACGACCGTCGCTCGCAACTCGTCGTCGAGCCTGGCCGGCCGAAGGAAATCCAGGCGCATTTCGCGCACCACCAGCACCAGGTCCTCGCTGTCGCGCAGGGCCTGCTGCGCCACTCCCTGCGCGCGCAACCACTCGCTGCGCGCGCGTTCGAGGAAACGCAAATAGCTGGCGTGATAGACCACTCCGCCGGCGTCGGTATCTTCCCAATACACCCTTATCGGGAAGCTGAACGGAAGCGCTGCGACGCCCGTCATTCGCCGCCCTGCGCGTCGAACAGATCGACGTCGGTGTTGCGCCGCGGCGGGCGCAGGCCAAGATGCAGGTAGGCTTTTTGGCTGGCCATGCGACCGCGCGCGCTGCGCACGATGTAGCCCTGCTGGATCAGGTAGGGCTCGACGACGTCTTCGAGCGTACCGCGCTCCTCGCTCAGCGCCGCCGCAAGCGATTCCACGCCGACCGGCCCACCGTCGAAGTTGTCGATGATCATGCGCAGCATGCGCCGGTCGATCTCGTCGAAACCGGCCGGGTCGACTTTCAGCATGCCCATCGCGGCATCGGCGACGTCGCGATCGATATGGCCGCCGGCGCGCACCTGGGCGTAGTCGCGGGCACGGCGCAGCAGGCGGTTGGCGATGCGCGGCGTGCCGCGCGAGCGGCGGGCGATCTCGCCAGCGCCGTCGGCATCGCAGTCGATGCCGAGGATGCCGGCCGAACGCCGCACGATGCGCGTCAGTTCTTCCGGCGTGTAGAACTCCAGGCGTTGCACGATGCCGAAGCGATCGCGCAGCGGACCGGTCAGCAGGCCGGCGCGCGTCGTGGCGCCGATCAGCGTGAAAGGCGGCAGGTCGAGCTTGATGGAGCGCGCGGCAGGTCCTTCGCCGATCATGATGTCGATCTGGAAATCCTCCATCGCCGGATACAGCACTTCCTCGACCACCGGCGACAGGCGGTGGATTTCGTCGATGAAGAGCACATCGTGCGGTTGCAGGTTGGTCAGCAACGCGGCGAGGTCGCCGGCACGCTCGATCACCGGGCCCGAGGTCTGGCGCAGGTTAACGCCGAGCTCGTTGGCGATCACATGCGACAGCGTGGTCTTGCCCAAGCCCGGCGGCCCGAAGATCAGCACATGGTCGAGTGCTTCGCGCCGGCCGCGCGCGGCTTCGATGTAGATCTTGAGCTGTTCGCGGACCGCTTCCTGGCCCAGGTATTCGTCGAGCTTTTTCGGCCGGATGCTGGCCTCGACGGCTTCGTCCTCGCGGGTGGACTCGGTGGCGACGACGCGATCGTTCATGCTGACTGCCGGACGCCCGACGCGGGCGGAGGCCACAGTTTACCTCGCCGCCGCGGCCTCCGGCGCATCGGCGCAGACCGCGTCCAGTCGCAGGGCCGGATCGGGTCGCAGCCCGATGCCGGCGTAGCGCGCGGCGAGCGCGGCGTCTTCGTTCGGTGCGAGCGCATAGCTCTGCGGCATGCGGGCGTAGTCGCCGCAGAAATCGCGCAAGCGCCCGAGCATCGCGCGGCGCAGGCCGGGCGAATAGGCGTTCGGGTTCAGGGCCTCGTCCCAATAGGCGTTGACGTGATCGCGCCAGGCGAAGGGGCGTTGCACGACCCAATGCCCGTCCTGCCAGCGCAGGATCGCCGGCTTGCCCGGCACCACCTCGTCTTCGAACAGGCTCCGGTAGAAGCGATAGCCCTCATAGTTGGCCACGACATCGGCGTTGGAGTACGAACCGGTGGTGACGCCGCCGAAGATGCCGCCTTCGATCCGGGCGGACGTACGCGCCGGCCCGGCCTCGTCGCGTCGACGATGCCAGCGCTGCCAGAACTTGCGCCCCTGCGACAGGAAATGGCCGATCTTGTCCGAGCCGACCAGCGTGTCGCCGACGCGAAAGGTGGGTCCGATGCCGAATATGCCGGCGACCCGCGTGGTCCGCAGCGGCAGGCCGTGGTAGACCGATTGCCGGCGCGGCGTCGGCAGTTTCTCCACTTCCGGCGAATCCATCGCCCAGCGTTCGAGCCGGTCGACCCAGTAATAACCGCCGATGCGGTGGAACACCGCCATCACGAAACGGTTGTCGTCGCGCGGGCCTTTCCACTGCGCGGCGATGTCGACGATGGCGGCGTTGACTTCGCGATCCAGCGCCGGACCGGCATCGGCCAGGGGCGTCAGCCGGTTCGAATACTGGTCGGTTTCGTAGGCCGCGCCGACGCTGGCCGTGGCGATCGCCACGACCGCGGCCAGCAGCACGGTGCGAAGGCGCAAGGCGCGCTCGGCGTCGGCTTCAGTCCGAACCGCCGCCCCAACGCCAGGTGCCGTTGACCAGGCTGGTGCGACGTTCGCCGCCGCCGAATTCCGCGCTGAGTTCGAAATTGTTCTTGAACACGTAGCGCGCACCGGCCATCGGCGTCCAGTTCGCCTGCTCGTGCAGGGTCACCGCGAACGGAATCGGCGGGAAGCCCTGGATGAGCTGGATGCTGCCGGCGTGCTTTTCTTCGGTCTTGATCTGCTGCCCGCCGACCCAGACCGAAAACGGCCCGTTCCAGTAGCCCACGCGCGGTTGCAAGCTGCGCGAGCTCACCGAACTGTCGAAATCGCCGCTGAGGCTGGTGCGCGTCCACGAGCCGGTGAGCGAGGTGAACCAGTGGTCGCCGCCATAGGCCAGCGTCAATCCGCCACCATAGACATTGCCCTGGTAGTGCACGGGCACGACGGCGAGCGGCGGCAGGCCGAGTTGCGCGGTGGGCACGCCGCGCAGGTCCACGTCGGTGCGTGCGTTGACCTTGCCGTACAAGGCGAAGACGTTGAGGAAGGGGAATACCCAGGCGTCGAACTTCAGGTCGCGGTGCTGGATGCTGCTCTCGACCTTGACCAGATTGCCCGGGATCGCCGGCACGCCAGGCAGGCTGAACTGCAGGGACTCGATTTCATAGCCCTGGTTCATGTGGAAGAAATCCACGCCCACGCCATAGGGCGGCGGCAGCGGCTTGTCGCCGACCCACTCCTTGCCGATGGGCAGTCCGCCGGCCTGGGCCGACCCGATCATCGCGAACGCGAACAAGCAAGCCAGCTTCCGTTTCATGCCCCTCTCCCCATGACCGTTTCATGACGGTGGCCGAGTATAGGACCGATCAGGAACTCCGACGCAAGCGGGCAGACAGGCCGACTAAACTCAGATCACGACCTGGGTGCCGAGTTCGACGAGGCGATTGCCGGGAATGCCGAAGTATTCGGTGGCGGGGGTGGCGTTGCGCGACATGACCAGGAAGAGCTTGTCGCGCCACAGGGCCATGCCGTGGTCGGCCTTGGCGATCAGGGCCTCGCGGCTGGCGAAGAAGGTCGTATCCATCGGGTCGAAGGACGGTCCCGGAATGTTCCAGTGCTTCAGCGCCTTCGGCACGTCCGGGTCTTCCATGTAACCGAAGCGCAGGGTCAGGCGAGCGAAGCCCTGTGCGAGGTCCGTGTAGGCCACGCGTTCGCCCTCGTCGGCGCGCGGCACGCTCACCGTCTCGACGCTGAGGAAGACATTGCGCTCGTGCAGCACCTTGTTGTGCTTGAGGTTATGCAGCAGCGCCGGCGGCATGTAGTCGTTCGACGGCGTCATGAAAATGGCGGTGCCGGCGACGCGCACCGGTGGCTCGGCCATCACGCTCTGGACGAAATGCTCGATGCGCAGGCTGTCGCGATTGACCTGCTCGCGCACGAGATCGCGGCCGCGGCGCCAGGTGCGCATGATGGTGAACACGGCCAGGCCGAGCGCGATCGGCACCCAGGCACCGTGGAAGAACTTGATCGCGTTCGAGCTGAGCAACGCGCCATCGATCGTCAGGTAGAGCAAGCCCACGGCCGCGATCGCCCAACCCGGCCAGCGCCAACGCGCCGAGGCGAGGATCAGCAGCAGCAAGGTATCGATCAGCATCGCGCCGGTAACGGAGACGCCGTAAGCGGAAGCGAGATTGGTCGAACTGCGGAACGTCAGCACCAGCACGATGACCGAGGCGAGCAGGATGCGGTTGATCCACGGCAGGTAGACCTGGCCGATGGTTTCCGCCGAGGTATGCACCAGCTTGAAGCGCGGCAGGTAGCCGAACTGGATGGCCTGACGCGCCAGCGAGAACGCACCGGAGATCACCGCCTGCGAAGCGATCACCGTCGCCATCGTCGCCAGGATGATCATCGGGAACAGCAGGAAATCCGGCACCAGGTTGTAGAACGGATTGTTGACCTTGGCCGGATGCGCGAGCACCAGCGCACCCTGGCCGAAATAGTTGAGGATCAACGCCGGCATCACGAAGAACAGCCAGGCCTTGCGGATCGGGATGCGGCCGAAATGACCCATGTCGGCATACAAGGCTTCGCCACCCGTCACCGCGAGCACGACGGCGCCGAGCGCCAGCCAGGCCGCGTGCCCGTGATGGACGAAGAACTGCACCGCCCAATACGGGTTCAAGGCCTGCAGCACGGTGGGGTTGCGCAGGATCTGCGCCACGCCGAGCACGGCGATCGACAGGAACCACAGGATCATCACCGGCCCAAAGATGCGGCCGACTTTCTCCGTCCCCTTGCGCTGGAACAGGAACAGCGCGACCAGCACGCCGATCGTGATCGGCACGACATAGTGGTGCATGCGTGGCGCGGCGACTTCGAGGCCCTCGACGGCGGACAACACCGAAATCGCCGGCGTGATCACCGCATCGCCGAAGAACAGGGCCGTGCCGAGGATGCCGAGAATGCCGACGGTATAGGCCAGCGGCGAGGCGATCGGCAGGCTGCGCTGCACCACCGCCATCAGCGCGAGGATGCCGCCTTCGCCGCGGTTGTCGGCGCGCATCACCACCATCACGTACTTGATCGTGACGATCAGCAACATGGCCCAGAACACCAGCGACAGGACGCCGAGCACGTTGGTCGAATCGGGATGCAGGCCGTACTGGTGGCCGAAGGCTTCCTTCAGCGTATACAGCGGGCTGGTGCCGATGTCCCCGAAGACGACGCCGATGGCGCCGACGATCAGCGGCAGGGCCCGTTGCGGGCCGTGTCCATGCGCCTGTTGTGACATGGGGTCTAGGCTTCCTGGCCTGGTCAACCGCTGCGAAGGACGGATTTTAGCGCTTTCCGGATGATTTCCTCCGGGCTGTCCCCGGCGGCCGCTTCTTTCACCATCCGGGCGATTTCGGCCGGCTTGTAACCCAGCTGCTGCAGGGCCACGCTGGCTTCGGAAACCGGGTCGTTCGCCACGCCTCGGCCGGCGACCGGCGGCGCGCCGCCCGTGAAATCGGCGGCGCGGTCGCGCAGTTCGACGACGATGCGCTCGGCCGTCTTCTTGCCGATGCCCGGAATGCGCGTCAGCGCCGTGACATCGCCGGCCTGCACCAGCCGTGCGAATTCGTCCACGCTGGCGCCGGAGAGAATGGCGAGCGCGATCTTGGCGCCGATGCCGCTGACCTTCTGCACGTCGCGGAACAAGCGGCGTTCGCCTTCGCTGAGGAAGCCGTACAACGCGACCGCGTCTTCCTTCTGCGCGTAATGCGTCAGCAACACGACTTCCTTGCCGAGTTCCGGCAGGTCGTAGAAGGTGGACATCGGCGCTTCGAGTTCGTAGCCGACGCCGTGCACGTCGATCATCAGCCAGGGCGGCTGCTTGTGCACGAGGGTGCCTTTCAACCGTCCGATCATTCTTTTGACCTCTTCGCGCAAGCGCTCATCGGTTGCCCATCCGCACAGCACGGACTCTTCGCGCAAGCGCTCATCGGTTGCTCACCCGCACAGCACGCACTCTTCGCGCAAGCGCTCATCGGCGCTTTTACGCCGAACCGCGGCACATCGGCGTGAATACTCACTTCCGGCTCCATACCTGCCGGGCGCTGACGCCGATGCGTTGCGCGGTCGCCCGAACGTGGGCATGCGTGATGGCGACGGCCAGCGCATCGGCCGCGTCGGACTGGATCTTGCCATGAAGATTCAGCATTACGCCGACCATGTGCTGGATCTGCACCTTCTCCGCCCCGCCCTTGCCGACGACCGCGAGTTTGATTTCCTTGGCGGCGTATTCGTGCACCGGAAGGTCGCGCATGACCGCCGCGCACATCGCCGCGCCGCGGGCCTGGCCGAGCTTCAACGCCGAATCGGGGTTGCGCGCCATGAACACCTTCTCGATCGCCACCTCGTCCGGCCGATACTGTTCGATGATCGCACCGAGTTCGTCCAGCAACTTCTTCAAGCGCAAGGGGAAACTCTCGGCTTCGAGCAGCTTCAGCGGCGCATGGAAGACATGCGTGGCGCGACCCGACGCGTCGGCGTCGACGATGCCGACGCCGGTGCGCTGCGAACCCGGATCGATGCCGAGGATGCGGGTCACTTGTAGGCGTCGGCGCCCAGTTCGGCGTTGTGGTAGACGTTCTGCACGTCGTCGAGATCCTCGAGCATGTCGATCATCTTGACGACCTGCTGCGCCGTTTCGCCGGCGACGGCGACATCGTTGTCGGCGCGCAGGGTGATGGCGGCCTCGTCCGGCGCCAGTCCGGCGGCCTGCATCGCCGACTTCACCTCTTCGAAAACCTCGGGCGCGCACAGCACTTCGATCGAAGCATCGTCCGGATAGACGACGATGTCGTCCGCCCCGGCCTCGATGGCGGCATTGGTCACGGCATCCTCGTCGGCGCCTGGCGCGTAGCTGAGCACGCCGAGCTTCTTGAACATGAAACTCACCGAACCGTCGGTGCCGAGATTGCCGCCGCACTTGCTGAAGGCATGGCGGACGTCGGCCACGGTGCGCACCTTGTTGTCGGTCATGCAGTCGACGATGACGGCGATGCCGCCGGGCGCGTAACCCTCGTAGCGGATTTCCTCGTAGCTGACGCCCTCGAGCTCGCCGGTCGCCTTCTTGACCGCGCGCTCGATGACATCCTTGCCCATGTTCACCGCCAGCGCGCGATCCATCGCCAGGCGAAGCCGCGGGTTCGCCTTGGGATCGCTGCCGCCGGCGCGCGCGGCTACGGAGAGTTCGCGGATGAGCTTGGTGAAGACCTTGCCGCGCTTGGCGTCCTGCGCGCTCTTGCGGCCTTCGATGGCCATCAATCTGCCCATGATTCTTCTCGTATTCCCGGATGATGCGAATTATACCGGCGCCCGCCCTCAAGGCTGGAAGCGGCCGGTTTCAAGGAAGTTCGCCGTCACTTCGGCGGCGCGCGGCGACAGGATTAGGCCGGAGTGGCTGGAAGGAACGACGATATGGTCGGCCAGCCCGGGCAGGCGCGTTTCCCACATGCCGACCGTGCCGTCGTTGATGCCGTCCAGGCCGCCGAAGAACTTGCCGAGGCCGACCGATCGCGAACCGGCGATCGCACCGATCTGTCGTTTCTCGGGAAGCTGGATCAGGCCGCCGCGCAGCAGCGGGCCGCTCTTGCCGGCGACGAAACCCAGGCCCTTGTCCGCCAGGCCGCGCGCGGCGGAACTGCCGGCGATCGGTGCGCCCAGGCAGACGACGCGCCCCTGGGGCAGTTGCTGGTAGCGGTTGATGGTCTCGATCGCGATCAGCCCGCCGAGGCTGTGCGCGACGATATGCACGGTGTCCTGGCCGGTCTCGTAGAGCCGCATCGCCAGCTTGTCCATCGCACGCGAGGGTGCATTCCACAGCGTCGGGTAGCCGAACAGCAGCGGACGGAATCCCCGTCGTCGAAGACGGCCTGCCAGCGGCAACAGCATCGGGCCGCGCATCATCAGACCATGCAGCAGGAGGACGGTTTCGGGCATGCGCCGGGCGCCAGGGAATTCGCGCGAGCTTATCCGATCGGAGGGCCGTCGGTCCGGGGCTGGACCGACCGCTGGTCGGAAGACCGGCGCTGACCACCGGTCCTGCCCGCTTCAGTCCGCTTTCGGACGGACGGCGATGTGCACTTCGGCCAGCTGCTTGTCCGGCACCGGCGAAGGCGCACCGGTCATCAGGCACTGTGCCGTCGTCGTCTTCGGGAAGGCGATGACATCGCGGATAGATTCGGTGCCCGCCATCAGGGCGGCGATGCGATCGATGCCGAAGGCGATGCCGCCGTGCGGCGGCGCGCCGAATTTCAACGCGTCGAGCAGGAAGCCGAACTTGGCCTCCGCTTCCTCGGCGCCGATGCCGAGCAGTTCGAACACGGCGCTCTGCATCTGCGGGCGATGGATGCGGATGGAGCCGCCGCCGATCTCGTTGCCGTTCAGCACCATGTCGTAGCCGCGCGAAACCGCCGTCCTGGCGTTGGCGCGCAGATCGTCGATGCTGTCCACCGCGGGCGCGGTGAACGGATGGTGTAGGGCGACGTAGCGTTGCTCTTCCTCGTCCCACTCGAACATCGGGAAATCGGTGATCCACAGCGGCGCCCAGCCTTCGGCGACGAGACCGAACTCCTTGCCTGCCTTCAGGCGCAGCGCGCCCATGAAGTCCGACACCTTGTTGTAGGCGCCGGCGCCGAAGAAGACGATATCGCCGTTGCCGGCGCCGACATGCCGGATCAACGCGGCGAAGGCGTCTTCGGCGAAGAACTTGGCGATCGGCGAACTGACCTCGCCGTTCTCGGCGATCTTGATGTAGGCCAGGCCCTTGGCGCCGTACTTGGCCGCATGCGCGGCGTAGTCATCGACCTGCTTGCGCGACAGCGACGCGCCGCCCGGGATGCGCAGGGCGGCGACGCGGCCATGCGGGTCGTTGGCGGCCGCGCTGAACACGGCGAATTCGCTGCCTTTCACCAGTTCGGCCACGTCCACCAGCTCCAGCGCAATGCGAAGATCGGGCTTGTCCGAACCATAGCGGCGCATCGCCTCGGCATAGGGCATGCGCGGGAACTCGGTGGCGAGTTCGACGCCCATCACATCGCGGAACACGACGCGGATCATCTCTTCGACGGTGTCCTGCACCTCGCGCTCGCCGACCCAGGCGAACTCCATGTCGAGCTGGGTGAATTCGAGCTGGCGATCGGCGCGCAGGGCTTCGTCGCGGAAGCAGCGCGCGATCTGGTAGTAGCGATCGAAGCCCGCCATCATCAGGATCTGCTTGAACAGCTGCGGCGATTGCGGCAGGGCGTAGAACTCGCCCGGATGCATGCGCGCCGGCACCAGGAAGTCGCGCGCGCCTTCCGGCGTGGCCTTGGTCAGGATCGGCGTTTCGATGTCCTGGAAACCGCGCTCGTCCAGCCAGCGGCGCAGCGACTGCACCAGGCGGATGCGCGTGCGCATCATCTGCTGCATCTCGGGACGGCGCAGATCCAGATAGCGATACTTCAGGCGCGTCTCCTCACCAGGATTCTCGTGCGCATGGAAGGGCAGCGGCTCGGCCTTGTTCAATACGTCGATCGCGGTCGGCACGATTTCGATCCGCCCGGTGCGGATCTTGTCGTTGACGGCATGGCGCGCACGCACGACGCCGACGATGCGCACCGCATCCTCGTGACCCAGGGCCGATGCCGCGGCGAACAGCGCGGGCTGGTCGCTTTCGACCAGCACCTGCACGATGCCTTCGTGGTCGCGCAGGTCGACGAAGACCTGGTGGCTCTGGACGCGGGCCTTGTTGACCCAGCCGCAGAGGGTGACGGTCTGGCCGATCAGCGTCTCGTCGACGAGACCGCAGTAATGGGTACGCATGGAATTCTCCGGGCCGCAGGGGCCTAAACAGCCCGCTATTTTGCCAGAGACGCCCGCGCCCTGCCCCGGTCACGGCAAGCCCTCCTGGCCGGCCGGCCCGCCGGCTTGCGGTCCGGACCGTTCGGGCGCAGGCTGACAACCGGCGGACCTGGGAAGTCCCATGGCCTTCACCCCCGAACGCGAGTCGGCCTATCTCCTGCGCATGTTCCGCTGGCAGGGTCAGCGCCTGCGCCTGGTGATTCTGTTTGCGCCGGCCATGCTTGCCCTGTTCGGCGTTCTGCAGGCTTTCATCCTGCGCAAACCTCTGCTGGATCTGCTCGGCAGCCCCGCCTTCCTGGCGGGCGCGACGGCGATGATCGCACTCGGTCTGCTGATGCGCCGGCTCAAGGACCCCATCCGTTTCGCCTGGGCCGGCCTCGCGCTACAGACGGTGTTCATCCTCAGTTGCGCCTTCCTGACACTGCCGGGCCATGGCGCCCTCGCCCTCGTGCTGCCGATCTTCATCGCCACGCCATTGGTGACCGCGCCCCTTTGGGCAAGACGCAGCACCGTCCTGGTATCCACCCTGCTCGCCTATCTGGCGGGATCGGTGGCGCTCTGGCATGCGCTGGCCGGCAGCACGGTCTGGATCGCCTATGTGGTGCAGGCCGCGCTGGGCATCGTCGTCGCCCTCACCCTGCATTCGGCCATCGACGAAGCGCGTCGCGGCTATTTCCAGGCGGAAGAAGAGCTGGCCGAACGCGCGCGCATCGACAGCCTGACCTCGCTGCTCAACCGCCGGCATTTCCTTGAGCTCGGCGAAGTGCTGATCCTGCGACTGGAGCGGCAGCCGCGTCCTTTCGCCGCGCTGTTCCTCGACCTCGATCACTTCAAGCAGGTCAACGACGAATTCGGACATCGCGTCGGCGACCAGCTCCTGGTCGCGGTCGCGCAATGCATGTTGCCGCTGGCCGACGATACGCGCGTCATCGGTCGCCTCGGTGGCGAGGAGTTCGCGCTGCTGTTGCGCGATTGCGATCCCGAGGGAGCACAGGCACTGGCCGAACGGCTGCGCAGCGAAATCGCCGCCCTGCGCATCGGCGAGACGCGCGTAACGGCCAGCGTCGGTATCGCCGGCTGGCAGCCCGGCGAGAGCCTGTCGGATCTGCTGCATCGCGCCGACCTGGCCTTGCTCGAAGCCAAGCACCTGGGCCGGGACCGTCTCGTGCATTGGTCCGAAGCCCTGGGCCCGGCGTTGCATCGGGCCGTTCAGCCCAGAGCCAGCGGCACGCGCAATCATTGACCCGAGGCATCGTTGTTCACCAGGAGGAACAAGCCATGATGAGGATGTTGCTGGCCAGCCTTTCGATACTGCTGGCCCTTAGCGCCACTCCCGCCGTCGCGCAGCAGCGCGCGTACGCGCCGGAGAACATGAGTCAGCTGTCCACGTCCGAGCAGGTATTCGCGATCGAGCGCGAGTATCGCGAACAGTCGCGCGGCCGGAACATCCCCGACGATCAGCTCGATTTCTATCTCGACATGATTCGCGCGCAGCGTTGGACCTTCAGCCGCATCCGCTCCGACATCGCCGATTCCCTGCGCGGCAACAACAACGGCGGATGGCGTCCGCCCTCCGGCGGCGGTTGGCAGCAGAACGACATCATCTGCTCGAGCAGCGATCGCCGGTACCGCGAATGCCGCACGCCGTACCGCGGCCCCGCCCGCCTCGTCGCGCAGCTCTCCGACACGCGCTGCATCGAGGGCCGCAACTGGGGTTCTCGCCCCGGTCTGGTTTGGGTCGATGAAGGTTGCCGCGCCCGCTTCTCCGAAGACCGCGGCGGCTGGCCGACCTGGCCGGGAGGCCCGGGCGGGCAGCGCGAAGTGATCTGCCAGAGCGAAGACATGCGCTACCGCCAGTGCAATACCGGCTTCCGCGGCCAGGCGCGCCTGGTGCGCAAGCTGTCCGACAACGCCTGCATCGAAGGCCGTAGTTGGGGCCAGGGTCCGGGTTATGTCTGGGTCGCGCGCGGCTGCCGCGCCAAGTTCGAGGACAGCAATTGGGGTGGCGGCGGTGGCGGCGGCAACTGGGGCTACAACGTCACCTGCTCCAGCGACGATGGCCGCTATCGCACCTGTGCCTGGATCGATCGTAACGGGCGCCCGCGCTTGGTCGAACAGCTGTCGAAGACGGCCTGCGTCGAAGGTCGCACCTGGGGCTATCGCAACGGCCAGCTGTGGGTGGATAACGGTTGTCGCGGCCGTTTCGGCGTATCGCGCTGATAGCGCGGCGAAGTAAAAAAGGAAGGCCGGGGAAACCCGGCCTTCTTTCTGCCCGCCTATTCCGATGATTTCGCCGGAGGCGTCGGTTTGCTTTCGGGTTTGCTTTCGCTCTTCGCCTCGGATTTGCTTTCGGTCTTGCCGGCGCTTTCATCCTTGCCGGTGAGGTTGCGCTTCTTGTCGCCGTCTTTCTTGAAATCGGTTTCGTACCAGCCTCCGCCCGAAAGGCGGAATTGCGGCGCGGTCAGCTGCCGGCGTACTTGTTCGGCACCGCATTCCGGGCAGACGGTCGGATCCGGATCGGACATGCGCTGCAGTCGATCGAAACTGTGTCCGCAAGCGGCGCATTCGAAGGCGTAGATGGGCATAAGCGAGGAACGAGTGGAGAGTTAGTGAGTGATGGGTAGTTGATGGTGTGTGGTTCGTGGTTCGTGGTTCGTGGTTGGTGGTGGACAGCGAGGTCGATGGCATTCCTCCCACCAACCATCCACCATCAACCCGCTTCGTACAGGCCAAGCCATTCGGCTTCCAGCGTATCCTTCTCGCGCACCAGTGCCGCCTGCTTCTCGCTCAACTGCAGCAGGGCGCCGCCGCCGTCGCTGCGGTAGAGCGAGGGATCGGCCAGCTCGTGCTCGATATGCGCCAGTTCCGATTGCAGCACGGCGATGCGTTCCTCGACCTGGCGCAGGCGCTTGCTGCCCACGTCCGATGCGGGCTTTGGCTTCGCCGGTTTCGCTTCCGCCGCCGGCGACGCGGCTTTCTCGGCCTTCGGCGCCTTCGTTTCGGAGCCGCGCGAACGCAGCCAGGCCGCGTACTCGTCCAGGTCGCCGTTGAATTCCTCGACCTTGCTGTCGGCGACGCGCCAGAAGGTTTCGCAGACCAGGCCGATCAGATGGCGATCGTGCGAAACCAGCACGATGGCGCCGTCGAAATCGCTGAGCGCCTCGGCCAGCGCTTCGCGCATGTCGAGGTCGAGGTGGTTGGTCGGTTCGTCGAGCAACAGCACGTTCGGCTTCGTATACGCGATCAGCGCGAGCGCGAGGCGCGCGCGTTCGCCGCCGGAGAAGCCGTCCACCGATTCGAAAGCGCGGTCGCCGACGAAATTCCAGGTGCCGAGGTAGTTGCGCAGCACCTGTTCGCCGGCGTCCGGCGCGATTTCCTTCAGATGCCACAGGGGACTCTGGCCTTCGTGCAGGCTTTCCACCGTGTGCTGGGCGAAGTAGCCGATGCGCAGGTCCGGATGCGCGACGCGCTCGCCGGTCAGCAAGGGCAATTCGCCGACCAGGGTTTTCACCAGCGTGGACTTGCCGGCGCCGTTCGGGCCGAGCAGGCCGACGCGATCGCCGGCCTCCAATCCGAAACCAATGTCACGCAAGATCGTAACGGCTTTCGGCGAGTCACTTCCCACCGCCGACGCTGGGTTTCCGGTTGAGCCAGCTGCAACCCGATAACCCGCATCGACGTGATTCAGGCGGATCAGCGAATGCGGCAGCCTCGCCGGCTCGGCGAAATTGATGCGGAACGCACGCTCGGCGCGTACGGCCTCGGTGCCGGAGAGTTTGGCCAGGCGCTTCATGCGGCTCTGCGCCTGCTTGGCCTTGCTGGCCTTGGCCTTGAATCGATCGATGAACTTCTGCAGGTGCTCGCGTTCGGCCTGCTCCTTCTCGAAGGCGATCTGCTGCTGGCGCAATTGCTCGGCGCGCTGGCGCTCGAAGCTGGTGTAGTCGCCGGTATAGAGCTTCGCCTTGCCTTCGTGCAGGTGCAGGGTATGTGTCGAGACACCATCGAGGAACTCGCGGTCGTGCGAGATCATCAGCAGCGTGCCGGTGTACTTGAGCAGCCATTGCTCCAGCCACAGCACCGCATCGAGGTCGAGGTGGTTGGTCGGTTCGTCGAGCAGCAACATGTCCGACGGGCACATCAGCGCACGCGCGAGGTTCAGGCGCACGCGCCAGCCGCCGGAGAAATCTGACACCGGACGCGCGTGGGTTTCCGCCGGAAAGCCCAGGCCATGCAGCAAGCGACCGGCCCGCGCGGTGGCGTCGTAGCCGTTGATCTCGGCGAGCTTCTGGTGCGCTTCGGCGACCGCGTCGTAATCCTCGCGATCCATGGCCTCGGCTTCGGCGCGGATGATCGAATACACCAGCTCGTCGCCGCTGAGCACGAAATCGATGGCCGGATCGGGCAGCGACGGCGTTTCCTGCGCGACGCTGGCGATGCGCACCTTGCCCGGCAAATCGAGATCGCCGCGGTCGGGTTCGACTTCGCCGAGGATGGTCGCGAACAGGCTGGATTTGCCGCAGCCGTTGCGACCGATCACACCCACGCGCCAACCGGCGTGCAGGGCGAGATTCACGTCGGACAGCAGCAGGCGTTCGCCGCGCCGCAGGGCGAAGTTCTTCAGGGAAATCATAGATCGCGCATTCTACCAGCCCGGAACGAACCGCAGGGCTGCAGCGTGACCATCCTGCGGGCATGGGGAGACCGAGGCCGGTCGATCGGTTAAATTCGGGGTTGCCGGCGTGGGTTTCCGCCGCGCGTCCGCCCAAACCCTGGAGTCGCATGCCCCATTCGATGCCCCTGCTCGCCACGCTCGCCATCGGTTTCGTGATGGCCTTCCTTTTCGGCAGCCTGGCGCAGCGCCTGCGCACGCCCCCGTTGGTGGGCTATCTGCTCGCCGGCATGGTGGTGGGCCCCTTCACGCCGGGCTTCGTGGCCGATGCGGGAATCGCCGGGGAGCTGGCCGAGATCGGCGTGATCCTGCTGATGTTCGGCGTAGGGCTGCATTTCTCGCTGAAGGACCTGATGGAGGTTCGAACCGTGGCCCTGCCCGGCGCGATCGCCCAGATCGCCTTCGTCACCCTGCTCGGCTACGGATTCGGCTGGAGTCTCGGCTGGTCGCCGATGGATGGCCTCGTTTTCGGATTGGCCCTGTCGGTCGCCAGTACCGTGGTGGTGATGCGTGCGCTGGAAGAACGCCGCCTGCTGGATACGCGACGCGGCAAGATCGCCGTCGGCTGGCTGATCGTCGAGGACCTGGCGATGGTACTGGCCCTGGTGCTGTTGCCGGCCGTCGCCGGTTCGATGGGCGCGGGAGACGGCAAGGGCGGCAGCATCTGGGCCGCGCTGGCGTTGACCTTCGTCAAGGTCGCGGGCTTCGTCGCGGTGATGCTGATCGTCGGACGCCGAGTGATTCCGTCCATGCTCGAACGCGTCGCCGCCACCGGCTCGCGCGAGTTGTTCACGCTGTGCGTGCTGGCGATCGCGCTGGGCGTCGCCTTCGGTGCGGCGAAACTCTTCGATGTCTCGTTCGCGCTCGGCGCCTTCTTCGCCGGCATGCTGCTCAACGAATCGGAACTGAGCCACAAGGCCGCCGCCGATTCGCTGCCGATGCGCGATGCCTTCGCCGTGCTGTTCTTCGTCTCGGTGGGCATGCTGTTCAATCCGGGCATCCTGATCGCGCATCCCTGGCTGGTGCTGGCGACGCTGGCCATCATCATCATCGGCAACGGCACCATCGCTTTCGCGATCGTACGACTGCTGAAACTACCCGTCGCCACCGCGCTGACGATCGCGGTCAGCCTGTCGCAGATCGGCGAGTTCTCTTTCATCCTCGCCGGCCTGGGACTCGCGCAGGGCATGCTTTCGCAGCAAGGCCACGATCTGATCCTCGCCGGCGCCCTGCTGTCGATCATCGCCAACCCCTTCCTGTTCACCTGGCTGGCGCGCTGGCAGGCACGCAACATCGCCGGCACGCCGCTGCCACCGAAGGAGGCCGCGCCCGGGCCGTCTCTCGACCTGGATGCGCATGCCATCGTCATCGGTTACGGCCGCGTCGGCAGCACGCTCGCCGGGCTGCTGCGCGACCGCGGCATGCCCGTGCTCATCATCGACGACAACATCGATCACGTTGTGCGGGCGCATGCCGCCGGCATCCCCGGTATCCGCGGTAGCGCCGCTTCCGACCAGGTATTGGCCGAAGCGCAGCCCGGGAAGGCACGCATCGCCATCCTCGCGATTCCGCAACCGCTGGAAGCCGGCGAGACCCTGGCGAAGCTGCGCGCCATTAACCCGGCCCTGACCCTGCTGGCGCGCGCGCACAGCGATGCCGAGGTCGAACACCTGATGAAACACGGCGCCGATGGCGTCGTGATGGCCGAACGCGAACTGGCGCATTCGCTGGCGGAAATGGTCATGGCGGCGCCGGCCGCGATGCCGGCCGCTTGAACCCGGTGGTTGTGCGAGGTTCAGTTCGGCGCTGTCAGCGTCGCCCCCGAAGCGGCAAACTAGGCGCTCGTCATCGTCGGACCCCGGAATGAACCACAGGATCGCCTTCGCCGCATTCACGCTGTCGACGGTACTCGCGACGGTATTCGCCCCGCCGGCCCGGGCGGAGCAGACCATGTACGGACTCAACCGCGAGCAGGTCGCCTTCACCATGGCCTGCGGCGGAGAATCCTCGCTGCGACTGGCCGAATACTCCCTGTACTCCAGCGGTCAACCGCTGGAGAAGGCGGTCGAACGCGCGATGACCTCCCTGCCGCCCGGCAAGGCTCCGCCGCCGAAGGCGCTGGTCGAAGAAAGATTGCGCGTCATCTACGAGGCCAAGCCGAGTTCGATGCCCGCCTGGGGCAGCTCGACCTTCGTGCGCTGCCTCGCGGCGCGCCAGGTTCCGCTCGATGCCGAGCGTAGCGGCGTGTGCTACCTGCTGTCCTACTACCTGTCGGTCGTCGTACCCGGCTACCGCAAGCGGGGAATGGCCGAGGACGCCATCGTCGAACGGCTGATCGAACCTTCGGCATCGAAGGACATGCGCGACCGGTTGCGCGCCCTGGTCGAGTACTACTCGAAGCGCGACGCCAAGGACGTCAAGGCGAACGTGATGCGCGACACCAGCCACTTCCTGAAATGCGTCGCGCCGGACAAGCCGGCGCTCAGCGAGTAGTCGGGATCCGCTGCAAAGGGCGATGCCCGTTGCGCATTCACTCCTTCGAGAACACCAGGCCTCCGGCTTTGGCATCCACGCGCACGACATCGCCCGCGGCGAATTCGCCGCCGAGGATCTTCTGCGCCAACGGGTTCTCCAGCTGTTGCTGGATCGCGCGTTTCAACGGCCGCGCGCCGTAGACCGGATCGAAACCCGCTTCGCCCAGTAGCGACAGGGCGGCGTCGCTGATCTCGATGCGGATCTGGCGCTCGGCCAGGCGGCGCGCCAGGCCGGCGGTCTGGATGCGCGCGATCGATCGGATCTGCTCCTGTTCCAGCGGATGGAACACGACGATATCGTCGAGCCGGTTGATGAACTCCGGACGGAAATGGCTCTGCACGGCCGCCATGACCGACGCCTTCATTTCCAGGTAGGCCGCATCGCCCTGACCGGACAGTTCCTGGATGTACTGCGAGCCCAGGTTCGAGGTCATCACGATGACGGTGTTGCGGAAGTCGACCGTACGGCCCTGGCCGTCGGTCAGGCGACCGTCGTCCAGCACCTGCAACAACACGTTGAAGACGTCCGCGTGCGCCTTCTCGACTTCGTCGAGCAGGATCACGCTGTAGGGGCGACGTCGCACCGCTTCGGTGAGGTAACCGCCCTCTTCGTAACCGACATAGCCCGGGGGCGCGCCGATGAGTCGGCTGACCGCGTGCTTCTCCATGAACTCGCTCATGTCGATGCGGACCATCGCGTCCGTGGAGTCGAACAGGAACTCCGCCAGCGCCTTGCACAGCTCGGTCTTGCCGACGCCGGTGGGGCCGAGGAACAGGAAGGAACCGTTCGGTCGATTCGGATCGGACAGGCCGGCGCGCGAACGCCGGATCGCATCGGAAACCGTTTTCACGGCTTCGTCCTGGCCGATCACGCGCGCATGCAGCGCATCTTCCATCTTCAGCAGCTTTTCGCGTTCGCCTTCCAGCATCTTGCTGACCGGGATGCCGGTCCAGCGCGAGACCACCTCGGCGATCTCCTCGGCCGTCACCTTGTCCTGCAGCAGGCGGAAGCCCTTGGTCTCGGCTTCCTGCGCCGACTTGAGCTGCTTCTCCAGCTCCGGCATGCGGCCGTACTGGATCTCGCTGGCCCGGGCGAAGTCCTGCGCGCGATGTGCGGCTTCGAGATCGAGCCTGGCCTGCTCGATCTGCTCCTTGATCTTCGTCGCGCCGGTCAGCGTGGCCTTTTCGGCCTTCCAGATTTCTTCGAGGTCGTTGAACTCGCGCTCGAGTTTCTCGATCTCGGCTTCGAGATCGGACAGGCGCTGCCGGGACTCGGCGTCCTTTTCCTTCTTCAAGGCTTCGCGCTGGATCTTGAGCTGGATCAGGCGACGTTCCTTGCGATCCATCTCCTCCGGCTTGGAATCGATTTCCATGCGGATGCGCGAGGCCGCCTCGTCCATCAGGTCGATGGCCTTGTCCGGCAACTGGCGATCGGCGATATAGCGGTGCGACAGCGTCGCGGCCGCCACGATGGCCGGATCGGTGATCTCGACGCCGTGGTGCACGGCATAACGTTCCTTCAGGCCGCGCAGGATGGCGATGGTGTCCTCTACCGAGGGTTCGCCGACGAAAACCTTCTGGAAGCGGCGCTCCAGCGCCGCGTCCTTCTCGACGTACTTGCGGTATTCGTCCAGCGTCGTCGCGCCGATACAGTGCAGCTCGCCGCGCGCGAGCGCGGGCTTGAGCATATTGCCGGCGTCCATCGCGCCTTCGGCCTTGCCGGCGCCGACCATCGTGTGCAGTTCGTCGATGAACAGGATGACATTGCCTTCCTGCTTGGCGAGATCGTTCAGCACCGCCTTGAGGCGCTCCTCGAACTCGCCGCGGAACTTCGCGCCGGCGATCAGCGCACCCATGTCCAGCGACAGCACGCGTCGCCCGCGCAGGCCCTCAGGCACTTCGCCGTTGACGATGCGCTGGGCCAGGCCTTCGACGATCGCCGTCTTGCCGACGCCGGGCTCGCCGATCAGCACCGGATTGTTCTTGGTGCGCCGCTGCAGCACCTGGATGGTGCGACGGATCTCCTCGTCGCGGCCGACGACCGGATCGAGTTTGCCGCTTTCGGCGCGCGCGGTCAGGTCGATGCAGTATTTCTCCAACGCCTGACGGCTTTCTTCGGCATTGGCATCGCCGACCTTCTCGCCGCCGCGCAGGGCGTCGATGCCCTGTTCGATCTTCGCCTTGTTCGCGCCGGCCTGTTTCAATGCGCGACCGAGCTCGCCCTTGTCGTCGATCGCAGCGAGCACGAAGAGCTCGGAAGCGATGAAAGCGTCGCCGCGTTGCTGCGCTAGCTTGTCGGTGATGTTGAGCAGGCGCGCCAGTTCGTTGCCGACGCTGAGGTTGCCCTCCTGGCCCGAGACTTTCGGCAAGCCATCGAGAGCCTCGCCCAGGCGCTGCCGCAGCAGGGCGACGTTGACGCCCGCCTGCGCCAGCAAGGGGCGCGTGCTCCCGCCCGGCTGGTCGATCAGGGCGACCATCAGATGTACGGGTTCGATCAGATTGTGGTCGCGACCGACGGCCAGCGATTGCGCGTCGCTCAGGGCCTGCTGGAAGCGCGAGGTCAGTTTTTCCATCCGCATGGGGAGGTCGTCCGGAAACGGGGCGGCCAGGCCGCGATACCGGATTCATGCGGTCGGAAATCGAGAATTCAAGGCAACTGCGGAGCGCCCGACAGCCGGCGATCAGCGTGGCGCCGGCTCGCGTATCCATGCCGTAGCATCGGCATCGTCGTAGATCATCCTGTAGCCTTCCAGCCGATTCAGCTCTTCCGGCGTAGTCAGGTAGTCGCGCCATTTCACCGAGTGGAAATAGACGATGAGTCGCGCGCGTCCAGCGCGCTCGCGCAAACGCGCATCGTGCTGCGCGTTGGGTCGCAGCGAATTGGGCTGGAAACGCGATGGCAGCATTCCCGCCTTCCGATGCATGTGCAGGGCGATGAGCTCCGGCGCATTGCTCAGCAGCGGCCAGTTCGCCGGCACCTGGCGCATCCAGCGCAGGATGTACATATCGCGCACCGAATGCGACGCGAACCCGATTCCTTCGCTCCGGCTGATCGACCAGAACAACAGGCCGGCCGGAACATTCAGGGCGAACGCGACCACGAGCATGGCCAGCCCGACCCTGGACAGCCACTTGCGCCGGATCGCCGCCAGGCACGCCACGGCAACGGCCAGCGCTATCGGCAGCAGGGGAAACAGGATGCGCTCGTCCAACGGCGTCTGGAAGTCCAGTAGCGAAATCGAGAACAGGATGAAGGCGGCGTAGGCCAGCGCATAGAGCGCCACGATCATCGGCATGCTCGACCGCTCCGCCCTGCCGCGAACGCTCCGCCGCACCAGCCAGATGGCCGCCGCGAGCAATACCAGGACGACGACGGGACCGGCGGCGCGCGGCAAATGCAACCAGCCCGACAGCACCCGGTTCGCATCCGCGAAGTGAGCCGGTCCGGGCGGATGCCAGGCCAGCGAGCGGCCCAGCGAACCGGCGCCGCGCGAGGCGTTGAACGCCAACCAGGCAAGGAAGGGCAACAAGGGAAGCACCGACGTCAGCAGCAAGACGCGCAGGCGCGCAACCCTCGTCCCTTCGCCGTCATGAAGCAATAGCGCGGCGGCATTGAGCAACAACAGGAACACGCCGGCATAGCGCGTCAACATCGCTCCCGCGCAAGCGACGACCAACAATGCGCGCCAACGCGCATCTCCCGGTCGCGACAGGACGCGCTCCAAGGCCACGACGTCGAGCAAGGCGAACGCGAGGAACATCGGCTCCGACCACAGCACGAGATGCATGTGCAGGAACCCGGGCTGCACGGCCAGGAGCAGGGCCAGGCAACAGGCTGCGATGGCGCCGGCACCGCAGCGCCGCAGCAGATAGGCGGCCAGGGCCAGGTTGCAGGCACCCGCCAGCGCGTTGATCCAACGCCCACCCACCAGCACGTCGTCGCTGATCGCCGTCGCAGCCGCGAGAAGCAAGGGCAGCAAGGGCGGCCACTTGGGCGGCAAGGCCAAAAAATCCAGGGTATCGACCAGGGCTTGCGCGGCGGCGGCGTAGGCCATCGAGTCCGGCGTCATGCCCACGCCCCAAGGCGTTCCCGCGACCACCAAGGCCGCCATCAGCACGCCGAGCAGGATGAGCGGGCCGGCGCCGGACTGGCGGTGCGCGCCGGAGGAAATCGGGGTTTCTGCGCTCGAGTCGCTCACGCGGACGGCCGCCCTAGCGGAAGAGGTTGTACTTGATGATGCAGTAGATCGCGCGCACTCCGTCCTTCCAGCCGATCTTCTTGCCCTGCTCGTAAGTGCGGCCGCGGTAGGAAATGCCGATCTCGTAGATCCGGCAATTCATCCGCGCGATCTTGGCGGTGATCTCCGGTTCGAAACCGAAACGGTTCTCCTCGATGCGCACCGACTGGATGATCTCGCGACGGAAGACCTTGTAGCAGGTTTCCATGTCCGTGAGGTTGAGGTTGGTGAACATGTTCGACATCAGGGTCAGCAGGCCATTGCCCAAGCGATGCCAGAAGTACAGGACCCGATGCGGCCCGGAGCCGATGAAGCGCGAGCCGTACACGACGTCGGCCTCGCCCTCGACGATCGGCGCCAGCAGGCGCGGGTATTCCCGGGGGTCGTATTCGAGGTCGGCATCCTGGATCAGCACGACATCGCCGGTGGCCGCTGCGATGCCGCTGCGCAAAGCAGCGCCTTTGCCGGCATTGCGTTCGTGCAGCACGAGGCGGTCGTACAACGCGGGCTGCATCGCCTGCAGCAGATCGCGGGAGCCGTCGGTAGAACAATCGTCGACAACGATCACCTCGATGTCGGGCCATGGCGCCGCGCGCACGGCCTCGAGCAGCGCCACGATCGTGGCGGTCTCGTTGTAGCAGGGAATGACGACGGAAAGCTTCAAGACCGTTCCTTTGGATGGTCGCGACAGGAGGGGGCTGCCTGCCGCCAGGGACTCACGGGCGCATCCAGATCAGACTGGCCATGCGGCCGGTACTCTGGTCGCGCCGATGGGAATAGAAGCGCTGCGGGTCGGAAATCGTACACAGGCCTCCGCCGAAAACGCGATCGAGCCCGACGCGCGCCAGGCGTTGTCGCGCCAATGCGTACAAGTCGACGCGCCAATGCCCCGCACGGGTCGAGGCGAAGGCGGAAGCCGCGGCGACATCGGAAGCGAGGAAAGCCTCGCGCACTTCGTCGCCGACTTCATAGGCGGTCGGTCCCGCCGCCGGCCCCAGCCAGGCCAGCAATCGCGCGGGCGGCGTGCGCATCGCCGATACCGTGCTTTCCAATACGCCGGCCGCCAAGCCGCGCCAGCCCGCGTGCGCGGCACCGACTTCGCTGCCGTCGGCCGCACAGAACAGTACCGGCAGGCAATCGGCGGTCAGGACCGCCAGCACGCAGCCCGGCGTCGACGTCACCGACGCGTCGGCGACCGGTTCCGTGCGATCGTCCTGCGTTACGGCAGCGTCGAAACGGGCGACCGCCACGCCGTGCACCTGTTGCAACCAGTTCGGCGCCGAGGGCAGTTCGAGCGCCCGCCGAAGGCGGTGGCGATTCTCCGTGGCGCAGGCGACATCGTCGCCGCAGCGGATGCCGAGATTGAAGCGGTCGAACGGGCGTTCCGACACGCCGGGGCCGTCGCGCTGCGTCGTCAGCCCGATCACGTTCGTCGGCGCGGGCCAGTCGGCCGCAAGCACTCCCGCCATCGCCCGCTCAGCCCTTGAACGCGGCCGTGTCGGCGCGCAGGGCGCCGATCAGGGCCTGCATGTCGGGCGGAATCGCAGCCTGCGTACTGACCGTGCGGCCGTCCACCGGGTGCTCGAACTCCAACTTCTCGGCGTGCAGCGCCTGGCGCTTGAACGCACGCAAGGCCTCGGCCAGATCCGGCGTCGCCGCTTTCGGCAATTTGAACGATCCGCCGTACAGCGGATCGCCGATCAGCGGATGCTTGGCGTGCATCATGTGCACGCGGATCTGGTGCGTGCGGCCCGTTTCGAGCCGGCACTCCACCACCGTGTGGGCGCGGAAGCGTTCGCGCACGCGATAGTGCGTGACCGCATCGCGTCCCTGGCCTTCCTTCACCACGGCCTGCCGCAGCCGATCGGTGGGATGACGACCGATGGGCGCGTTCACGGTGCCGCCGGCGATCATCGGCCCGACCACCACGGCCACGTACTGCCGATGGACTTCGCGTTCCGACAATTGCTCCACCAGGGCCGCGTGCGCCCGCAGCGAACGCGCCACGACCATCAGGCCGGAGGTGTCCTTGTCGAGGCGGTGCACGATGCCGGCACGCGGCAATTCGGCCATGCGCGGATCGAAATGCAGCAGGGCGTTGACCAGCGTGCCCGACGCGTTGCCCGCACCGGGATGCACCACCAGCCCGGCCGGCTTGTTGATCACCAGCAGGTCCTCGTCCTCGTAAACCCGCTCGAAATCGATGGCCTCGGGCAGGGAACGGACCTCGATTTCGGTCTTGGCGCGCAGGAACACGGCCTCGCCCCCGCGAACCGGATCGCGCGGCTTGACGGTTTCGCCGTCGAGCAAGGCCTGACCGGTCTTGATCCACTCGGTCAGGCGGGATCGGGAGAATTCCGGGAACATCTCGGCCAGCGCCTGGTCGAAGCGCCTGCCGGCCAGTTCCAGCGGCACCTCGGCCTCGAGCAGCTCGTGTTCGGAATCGTCGGAATGGCTGGCGCCTGGATTCATGCCTTGGCCTCGGGTAGGGGCCAGGCCCCGGACGGACCCCGGGCCCTTCATGGAGGCGGCTCGGAGCTTTCGGTTATTATCCCTCAACTGCTGCCCCGCAGCCCCCAGAGAAATTCGGCCCGATGATTCGTCTCTCCGTCGCCCTGCGCGTATTCCTGTTCGTGGCTTTCGCCTTGAGTCTGGGCGGCTGCAAGACCATCGGCGGCTGGTTCGGCGGCGACACCGAGCCGGAGACCGAGACCCTGCCGGTCGAGGCGCTGTATGCCCGCGGCAAGGAATACCTCGTGGAGGGCAGCGAATCCAAGTCGATCAAGTATTACCAGCGCCTCGTCGCGCGCTTCCCGTTCGGCCCCTACAGCGAACAGGCGCAGCTCGAGCTGGTCTACGCCCAGTTCAAGACCGGCAAGCTCGAGGACGCCACGGCGGGCATCGACCGTTTCATCCGCACCTATCCGCGCCATCGTCACATCGACTACGCCTACTATCTCAAGGCGCTGATCAATTTCGATCGCGAGCGCACCATCTTCACCCGCCTGGCGCGCCTGGACCTGTCGCAGCGCGACCTCGCCAGCCCGACGCAGAGCTACAACGACTTCAACGACGTCATCCGTCGCTACCCGAACAGCCGTTACGCCGCCGATGCGCGCCAGCGCATGGTCTATCTGCGTAATCTGCTGGCCCGCCACGACATCATCGTCGGCCTGTACTACTACCGTCGCGGCGCTTATGTCTCGGCGGCGGCGCGCGGCAAGTACGCCCTGGAAACCTACCCCCAGAGCGAATACGACGGCGACGCGGTGGCGCTGATGGCGGCTTCGTACGACAAGCTCGGCCAGGAAACGCTGAATGCCGATGCCAAGCGCGTGCTGCAGCAGAATTACCCCAACCACCCCTACCTCTCCGGCGATTGGCCGCGACGCAAGGGCTTCTGGCGCCAGCTGAATCCCTTCGCCGGCGAAATGAAGTAAGAAAAAAACCCCGCTTCGGCGGGGTTTTTTGTAACGGATCGCTCGAAGCGATCAGCCGTATCCCGACGTGATCGGATAGCGCCGTTCGCGGCCGAAGGCCCGGCGCGAAAGTTTCGGCCCGGGCGCGGCCTGCCGCCGTTTCCATTCGCTGATCTTCACCAGGCGCAGCACACGGCGGACAACCTCCGCATCGAAGCCCTCGGCGATGATTTCCGCCCCGGATTTTTCCTGGTCGACATGGCGATAGAGGATGGCGTCGAGCAGGTCGTAGGGCGGCAACGAGTCCTGGTCCTTCTGGTTCTCGCGCAGTTCCGCCGACGGCGGCCGATCGATCACCGCCTGCGGGATCACCTCGCCGTCGCCCTGTCGGTTGCGCCAGCGGCACAGGGCGAACACCTCGGTCTTGTACAGATCCTTGATCGGCGCGAATCCCCCGCACATGTCGCCGTAGATGGTCGCGTAGCCAACCGAATACTCGCTCTTGTTGCCGGTCGTCAGCACGAGGCCGCCGAACTTGTTCGATAGCGCCATCAGGATCGCGCCGCGAGAGCGCGATTGCAGGTTTTCTTCCGTAGTGTCCGGCGCACGGCCGGCGAACATGGGCGCCAGGGCATCCAGGAAGCCCTGGAACGGCGTTTCGATCGGCACCGCGTGCAAGGTCGCGCCCAGCTTGCGCGCCTGCACTTCGGCAAGATCGTTGGAAAGATCGGCCGTGTAGCGCGAAGGCATGCGCACGGCGTTGACGTTCTCCGCGCCCAATGCATCGACTGCCAGGGCCAGCACCAGGGCCGAATCGACGCCGCCGGACAATCCGAGCCAGACCTTGCCGAAGCCGTTCTTTCCGCAGTAATCGCGGATGCCCCGCACGATCGCGCGCCAGGCCAGCGATTCGGCGCTGCCATCGCTTTCTTCCGGCCAGAGGCGGCGGGCGAAACACCGCGACTGCGCGTCGTAGTCGGCAACCAGCCAGTGGTCTTCGAACGCTTTCGCGGCCGGATGAAAACCGCCATCGCCATCGGCGAGATCCGATGCGCCGTCGAACACGACTTCGTCCTGTCCGCCAACCACGTTGAGGTAGGCGAGGCCGACGCCGGTTTCGCGCACGCGCTGGGCCAGCAAGGCATCGCGCTGTTCGAGCTTGCCGCGTTCGTAGGGCGAAGCGTTGGGTACGACGACGAGGCTGGCGCCCGCCCCGACGGTGCGGGCCAGCGGTTCGGCGAACCACAGGTCTTCGCAGATCACCAGGCCCACCGGAACGCCCGCGACATCGAAGACGCAGGCCTCGCCGTCCGGATCGACGCTGAAGTAGCGCCGCTCGTCGAATACCGCATAGTTGGGCAATTCCTGCTTGCGATAGGTCGCTTCGATCGCACCGTCGCGCAACACGCTGGCCGCGTTGAACACGACCGCGCCCACCGCCTGCGGCCAACCGACGACGACGACGATGCCGTGCACCGAGGCCGCCAGCGAATCCATCGCGCGCTGGCAATCGGCCAGGAAGGCCGGGCGCTGCAACAGATCTTCCGGCGGATATCCGCAGAGCGCGAGTTCGGGGAACAGCACCAAGTCGGCATGATGCGTATCGCGCGCCTCGTCGATCATCCTGGCGATGCGCGCGGCGTTGCCGGCGATGTCGCCCACCGGGAAATCGAACTGGGCCAGCGCGATGCGGATCGTCATCCGTCGGTATCCATCAAGCGAAAGGCCGCGCCAAGTTAGCGCGGCCTTTCGTGTTTGTCAGCCATCGTTGCGTCGCGGTCGGCGGCGCGTTCAGCCCTGCAGGCGCTTGGCGATGGCCGCACCGAGGTCGCCCGGCGATTTCACCGTGGTGACGCCGGCCTTCTCCAACGCCTCGAACTTGCCGGCCGCCGTGCCCTTGCCGCCCGAAGCGATCGCGCCCGCGTGGCCCATGCGCTTGCCGGCCGGCGCCGAGGCGCCGGCGATGAAGCCGACGACCGGCTTGGTGACGTACTGCGCGATGAACTCGGCGGCTTCCTCTTCGGCGCTGCCGCCGATTTCGCCGACCATGATGATGCCCTCGGTCTGCGGGTCGTCCTGGAACAGTCGCAGGCAGTCGATGAAGTTCATGCCCTGCATCGGGTCGCCGCCGATGCCGATGCAGGTGGACTGGCCGAGCTTGGCGTCGGTCGTCTGCTTCACCGCTTCGTAGGTCAGCGTGCCGGAACGCGAAACGATGCCGATCTTGCCCGGCATGTGGATGTGTCCCGGCATGATGCCGATCTTGCACTCGCCCGGCGTGATGATGCCGGGGCAGTTCGGACCGATCAGCACGACGTCGTCGTAGCCGCGCAGCGTGTTCTTCACGCGCAGCATGTCGAGCACCGGAATGCCTTCGGTGATGCAGACGATGACGCGGATGCCGGCATCGGCCGCTTCCAGGATGGCGTCGGCCGCGAACGGCGGCGGCACGTAGATGACGGAAGCGTCGGCGCCGGTCTCGTCCACCGCCTCGCGCACCGTGTTGAACACCGGCAGGCCGATGTGGGTCGTGCCGCCCTTGCCCGGCGTGACGCCGCCGACCACCTGGGTTCCGTACTCGACCATCTGTTCGGCGTGGAAGGTGCCCTGGGTGCCGGTGAAACCCTGCACGATGACCTTGGTGTTCTTGTTGATCAGGACGCTCATTGGGTATTCCTGGTTCTTTCCGTAGGAGCGGCCGCGGCCGCGACGGGAGTGTTGTTCGAGGTTGCGACTCGCGTCGCTCCTACGCTGTTCAGCCCTTGGCGGCCGCAACGGCCTTCCTGGCGCCGTCGTTGATGTCGTCGGCCGGCGTGATCGCGAGGCCGCTGTTCTTCAGCAGTTCCTTGCCGGCTTCGACGTTGGTGCCTTCCAGGCGAACGATCACCGGAACCTTGACGTCGACTTCCTTGACCGCGGCGATGATGCCCTCGGCGATCATGTCGCAACGCACGATGCCGCCGAAGATGTTGACGAAGATCGCCTTCACCTTGTCGGAACTCAGGATCAGCTTGAACGCCTCGGTCACGCGCTCCTTGGTGGCGCCGCCGCCGACGTCGAGGAAGTTGGCCGGCGAACCGCCGTTGAGCGCGATCACGTCCATCGTCGCCATAGCCAGGCCGGCGCCGTTGACCATGCAGCCGATGTTGCCGTCCATGGTCACGTAGTTCAGGTCGTGCTGGCTGGCCAGCACTTCGGTCTCGTCTTCCTGGCGGATGTCGCGCATCGCCGCCAGTTCCGGATGACGGAAGGTGGCGTTGTCGTCGGAATTGATCTTGCCGTCGAGCACGGCGAGATCGCCGTTCTTCAGGATGGCCAGCGGATTGAGCTCGACCAGCGCCAGGTCCTTCTCGTTGAACAGTTTGTACAGGCCCAGCATGATCTTCGTGAGCTGATTGACCTGCTTGGCGTTCAGGCCGAGCGAGAAACCCATGTCGCGGCACTGGTAGGGCTGCAGGCCCTGCACATAGTTCACGTGCAACGTCTTGATCGCATCCGGCGTTTCGGCCGCCACCTTCTCGATCTCGACGCCGCCTTCGGCGGAGGCGATGAAGGTGATCGTCTTGCTGGCGCGGTCGGTGAGGACCGAGAGATACAGTTCCTTGGCGATGTCCGTGCCTTCGGAAACCAGCACGCAGTCGATCGGCAGAGCGACGCCGGCGGACTGGTAGGTCGCCATGCGGGTGCCGAGCATGCCCTTGGCGTAGTCGCGGACCTCGTCGTAGGACCTGGCCAGCTTCACGCCACCGGCCTTGCCGCGACCGCCGGCATGGATCTGCGCCTTGACGACCCGAAGGTCGCCCGGAATGGCCTTGGCGGCGGCGACGGCCTCTTCCGGGTTACGGGCGACGCGACCCGTCGGTACGGCGATGCCGTAGTCGGCGAACAGCTGCTTGGCCTGGTATTCGTGGAAATTCATGCGTCACCTTGGGAAGGAACCAGCGGGGTCGATCGGGGCATGTGCCGCCCGAATCGTCGAAAAACGAGGGGGCGTATTGTCGCCGACCCTCCCGGTAAAGGCAAAATGGGTACCCGACCCGATGGCAACCGCAACCGCGCGCCGACCACGCATGCCGAGCCCTACCACCCTCAGAACCAGCGTGACGATGCAGCGGCAGGAGCTGTATTTCTTCACCCTGTTCCGGATGCTCGAAGCGAGCCTGATGGCGCTGGCGACGCTGACGCCCCTTGGCCTGCGGGTCGTCGACATTCCCTATCCGCTGGTCGCGCAGGCGATCGCCATCGTCTATCTCATCGCCTCCGCGGTGCTGCTGGTCGCCAGCCGCAACCCGGATCACCGCCTTCGCCGACAGGTGGCCGTCGGGCTGGCGATCGACATCGCGGCGGCGGCCGGCGCGCTGATCGCGACCGAGGGTGGCGAAGGCAGCATCTCGATGTTCCTCGTATTCAACCTGGCCGCAGGCAGCCTCATCCTCACCGCCAGCGCCAGTATCGGGTTCGCCATCGCCGCCGCCTGCGCCCTGCTCGCCGAATACGTCTTCAGTCGTCTGCTCGGGACCGAGAACCGTCCGATCGCCGAGCCCATGATGTTCTCGGTGACCTACATGGCGACCGCCCTGCTCTGCCAGCAACTGCGCAAGCAGATGCACAAGAGCGAAGCGCTGGCCGAGCAGCGCGGCGAGGAGCTGGCCAATCTCGCCGAGCTCAACGAACTGGTGATCAGGCGCATGCGTACCGGCGTCCTGGTGGTCGATGGCGCCCATCGCATCCGCCTCGCGAACGAAGCCGCCTGGGGCCTGCTGGGCCACCCGTCGCCGGATCGACGCGATCTCGCCGACGTCGCGCCCACCCTGCACCAGAGCCTGTGGCACTGGCGCCAGGGTCGTGGCGACATCCCGAAAGCGATGGTGTTCGCCGAAGGCCTGGCCGAGGTGTTGCCGCGTTTCGTCGCACTGAGCCTGACGGACAAGCTCTTCCTGATCTTCCTCGACGACAGCCGCATCTACTCCGGCCGCGCCGAGGAACTGACGCTGACGACGCTGGGCCGTTTGTCGGCCAGCATTGCGCACGAGATCCGCAATCCGCTCGCTTCGATCAGCTATTCGGCGCAATTGCTCGACGAATCGCCCGATCTTCCGGAAACCGACCGGCGCCTGCTGGAAATCATCCACTCGCAGTGCCAACGAATGAACGCGATCGTGCAGAACATCCTCGGCATGGCCAGGCGCGAGCGGGCGCAGACGGAAAGCATGGACCTGGCGGCGTTCGCGCGCAGTTTCGTCAACGAGTATCGCGTCAGCCATCCGCTCGAGAACGACGTGCTGCAGATGGTCAATCCGTCCGGCTACCCGGTCTACGCCATGGCCGACCCGCGCCATCTGCACCAGGTGCTCACGGTGCTGGTACAGAACGCCTTGACCTATGGTCGCGAACCCGGCCGTCCGGCCCAGGTGACCGTCGCGGTAAGGCAGGACTCGCAGGAAACCTCGCCCGTGCTTGAGGTGATCGACCGCGGCCCGGGCATCCCGCCGGTAGTGGCCGAGCAGATCTTCTCGCCCTTCTACACGACCAGCGAACACGGCACCGGCCTGGGCTTGTATATCGCGCGCCAGCTCTGCGAGGCGAACCAGTGCGTGCTCAACTACGAGTCGGTACCGGCCGGCGGCAGTTGCTTCAGGATCGCCCTGCCTGCGGTCAAATCGCTGATCTCGGCCTGAGTCGGACCCAGGGCATGCGCCAAGGCTTCCGGCCTCCGGCCATTCCGGCTATCGTGTCTCCCATCCCCCCGGATGACCTGCCCGCTTCCCCCATGAGTTCCCGCCGCGATGTCAGAAAACGGGCCCCGTTGAGCCTTTGCCGTGGTCGGCCGTCCAGCCCCTGCCGGTCTTCCGCGCGGGAGCTCCGCTGAGATGGCCGTGACTCGCAGTGCGCTGGTGGTCGACGACGAACGCGACATCCGCGAGTTGTTAGTCCTGACCTTGGGTCGAATGGGGTTGCGCGTCGATACCGCCGCCGATCTCTCTTCCGCCAGGGCGCAACTGGCTTCGGACAAATACGACCTGTGCCTGACCGATATGCGTCTGCCGGACGGCACCGGCCTCGATCTGGTCAGTCACATCAGCCAGCGGCATCCGGAAACGCCGGTGGCGATGATCACGGCCCATGGCAACGTGGAAGCCGCCGTCAGCGCCTTGAAAGCCGGCGCCTTCGATTTCGTCACCAAGCCGGTCGACCTCTCGGTGCTGCGTCGCCTGGTGCAGAGTGCACTGGATCTCGGCGAACAACGCCGCCTGCAGCAGCCGGCCAGCAATCGCCTGATCGGCGACTCGCCACGCATGCAGTTGCTGCGCGCGACCATCGCCAAGGTGGCGCGCAGTCAGGCTCCGGTGTACATCAGCGGCGAATCCGGCGTCGGCAAGGAACTGGTCGCGCGCCTGATCCACGAACAAGGCGCGCGCTCGGGCGCGCCCTTCGTTCCTGTCAATTGCGGCGCCATCCCGACCGAACTGATGGAAAGCGAGTTGTTCGGCCACAAGAAGGGCAGCTTCACCGGCGCTCACGCCGACAAGGAAGGCCTGTTCCAGTCCGCCAATGGCGGCACGCTTTTCCTCGACGAAGTCGCCGAATTGCCCTTGCACATGCAGGTCAAGCTGCTGCGCGTGATCCAGGAGAAGACCGTGCGCGCCATCGGCGCCCCCAACGAAGCGCCGGTCGACGTGCGCGTGTTGTCGGCGACGCACAAGAACTTGGCCAAGCTGGTCGAGGACGGCCGCTTCCGCCACGATCTGTACTACCGCATCAACGTGATCGAACTGCCGGTACCGCCGTTGCGCGAGCGCCGCGAAGACATCCCGATGATCGCCGAGTCGGTGTTGCTCAAGCTCAGCGTCGAGCTGGGCGAAAACCTGCCGCCGCTGTCGGATGCGGCGATGACCGCCTTGATGCGCTATCCCTTCCCGGGAAACGTGCGCGAACTCGAGAACATCCTCGAACGCGCCGTGGCGATGTGCGACGGCGCGCGCATCGAGATCGGCGATCTGAATCTACCGGCCGTCAGCGAATTCATCGTCGACTCGGCGCAGAACACCGGTGTACGCCTGGTCGCACGCACCACCGCCGAGGCCGCCCTGCCTGATGCGCTCGAACAGATCGAACGCGAAGCCATCCAGGCCGCGCTCGAGGCCTGCCGCTACAACAAGACAAAGGCGGCAGCCCATCTCGGCATCACCTTCCGGGCGCTGCGGTACAAACTCAAGAAGCTGGGCATGGATTGAGCAAGATTTGCTCACAACCCAGATGCGACTGACGAAATTTGTCAGAAACTGCCCTTGGGCCCAGCAGCCTTCCTTGATGCCCCCTTGCGCAGCCTCCACGCCGGCCCGGCGGACTCCCGTGCCGCGAAAAGCGTGCGCCGCTCAACAGTTCCGGGCATGGCATCGCGTGAGGCAAGCCGCGCTTGCCGGAATCGGCGTCTTTCTGCGTTTCCCGAAACTTGACCCAGATCGCAAAGCCGAGCCGGACTGGATTTTCTGGCACGGATGATGCAAGGTCACCATCGCATGTGCATGGCGTGCGCCGCCTGAAGGACCGGAACGCCAGCGTCATGCATGTGAGCTTTAAACCACACACCCTAGGGGATACACCATGCAGAACCAGAAAGGCTTTACCCTCATCGAACTGATGATCGTGGTCGCCATCATCGCGATCCTGGCCGCCATCGCCATCAGCCAGTACCAGGACTATGTGATCCGTTCGCAGGTCTCGGAAGGCTCCTCGCTCGCCGACGGCATGAAGACCGCCGTGGCCGAGTTCTACAACAACCAGGGCCGCTTCGCGGACGCCAACGCCTCCTACGGCCTGGCCGCTCCGGAATCGATCGTCGGTACCTACGTCTCGTCCGTCGGCGTCGCCGGTGGCGTGATCACCGCCCACTTCGACCAGGACAAGTCGAACGACGCGATTACCGCCGAGTCCCTGAGCTTCTCGCCGATCACCCACTCGGGCTCGATCGAATGGGCTTGCAACAAGTCGGACGGCATGAAGAACAAGTGGGTCGCCACGATCTGCCGCGACTAACTGTCTGCTGCTTAGTTCCAGGAAAGGGCCGCTTGCGCGGCCCTTTTTCTTTGCCTCTCTGACAGGGCGGTTGGCACGTTTCCTGCTTTTTACTCTGGGAGCCAGCATGCCGCGGGTACTTTCGCCGGGCTGGGAATTTAGGGCGCTTAACCAGGGGGCTTCAGATGAAAACGCAGCACGGCTTCACCCTTATCGAACTGATGATCGTGGTCGCCATCATCGCGATCCTCGCCGCCATCGCCATCAGCCAGTACTCGGACTACGTGATCCGGTCCCAGCTCTCCGAGGGTTCGGCCCTGATCGACGGCATGAAGACCGCCGTGGCCGAGTTCTACAACAACCAAGGCCGCTTCGCGGAGTCCAACTCCTCCTACGGCTTGGCCGCCCCCGACTCGATCGTCGGTACCTACGTCTCGTCCGTCGGCGTCGCCAGTGGCGTGATCACCGCCCACTTCGACCAGCCCAAGTCGAACGAAGTGATCCGCGACCAGACCCTGCAGTTCTCGCCGATCACGCACTCGGGCAGCATCGAGTGGGTCTGCAACCGCTCCAGCGATCTGAAGACCAAGTGGGTGCCGACGATCTGCCGCAACTGACGGATCGCCGCGACTACGCCGATTCGACAATCGGCTACCATCGGAAGGGCCGCTTGTGCGGCCCTTCCTGTTTCTACGGATGACCGCCATTCCCGCGCGCAAACTCGATTTCCTGCCCCTCGCAGGCCTGGCGGCGATCCTGTTGCTTGCCTGGGCCAGCTATCTGCCGGGGCTGAGCGGAGGATTCCTGTTCGACGACTTCGTCAATCTCGACGCCCTCGGAAAGCGCGGCGCGATCGACGACTGGCCCTCCTTCCTTCGCTACCTCACCTCCGGGACGGCCGATCCGACCGGGCGACCGCTCGCCCTGCTGAGTTTCCTCATCGATGCCCGCGACTGGCCGGCCGATCCCTATCCGTTCCTGCGCACGAATCTGATCCTGCACCTGCTCAATGGCGGCCTGCTCTATCTGTTGTTGCGTCGTCTCGAAAACCAGCTAAGCGGCCGCGACGACGCGGGCAGATGGGTGGCCTTGCTGGCCGCCGCGTTCTGGCTGCTGCATCCGCTGCTGGTCTCGACCACGCTGTACATCGTCCAACGCGAAGCGATCTTGCCGGCGACTTTTTCCCTGCTGGGCCTGATCGTCTACGTCGACGGACGGCGGCGCTATGCCGAAAGCGCGGGGACGCGCGGGATCGCGGCGATGTGGCTGGGCATCGGAGCCGGCACGTTCTGCGCGCTGCTCTGCAAGGCCAACGGCATCCTGCTGCCTTTGCTCGCCGCCACCCTCGCGACCACGACGCTTCGGCGCAATGATGCCGAACTATCCGCACCTGCACGCAGCGCCCTGCGCCGCCACGAGTTCGTCCTGCTGGTCTTGCCCGCGCTGGCCGTAGCGGCCTACCTGTCGCGCTTCCTTTTCCGCCTCGACAAGGACCTGGCCCATCGCGCATGGACCATCGGAGAACGACTGCTCACCGAGCCGCGCGTGCTTTGCGAATATCTCGGCCTGCTGTTCGTCCCGCGTTCGATCTCGACCGGCTTGTTCAACGACGAGTACCTGGTCTCGACCGGATGGTGGCAACCGGCGACCACGCTTCCCAGTCTGATGCTCGTGCTGGGATTGATGGCGGCGGCATGGCATTGGCGCTCGCGAATGCCGCGGTTTTCCGCCGCGATCCTGTTCTTCTTCGCCGGCCACGTGCTGGAATCCACGGTCGTGCCGCTCGAGCTGTACTTCGAGCACCGCAACTATCTCCCGGCCATGCTGCTGTTCTGGCCGCTGGCGCACGTCATCGTAGGTTGGCAAAGACCGGTCGCCTGGCGCGCGGCCCTTGCCATCGGCCTGCTCGCGCTCCTGTCGTTCACGACCTGGCAGCGCGCCAGTCTCTGGGGGCAACCGGATCGACTGGCCCAGCTGTGGGCGGCTCGCAATCCCGACTCGCCGCGGGCCCAGGCCAACGCGGCGCTGGCGCTGATGGGGCAAAAGCAACCCGAGCTTGCCGCGCGCATCCTGCTTCCGTTGTGGCAAGCCCGCCCCTACGAGCTGCAGCTCGCCTTCAACTACGTCAATGCCCGCTGTGCGATGGGTGGCATTACGACGCAGGAAGCCGAGGCGGTCGCGCGAAGCCTGCGCGGCAGCGACGGCGAAGACCTGCTCACGCACCGCTGGTTGAGCCGCAGCCTCGGCGCGGCGGCCGGCAACGCCTGCCCGGGCATGGACCTGTCCACCGTCGAACGCTGGATCTCGGCGGCGCGCGCGAACCCGCATATCGCGCGCATCGGCCAGATCGACCAGACACTCGAACCCCTGCTCGGCGAACTGGCCGTGCATCGCGGCGATCCGGACCTGGCGCTGCAGCACTATCGCAAGGCCTTGCGATCGCAGCCGAATCCGGACTTCGCGGCGCGCATGGTCGCCTTCCTCGCCGCTCACGGGCATTACGCGCAGGCGCTCGCCCTGCTGGACGAATACGAAACGATCGGCCACCGGCAGTCGCGGCCACGCTTCGGCATGGCGCGCCTGCATGCCAAGGTAATGCAATGGCAAGGCTTCTGGCCGCACGAGATGGGCGAACTGCGCAGGAAACTACAGGAAGAGATTGCATCTCGACCCGTCGAGGGTGGCGATCGCGGAAACGACGCCGTGCCGAACGATGATGCACCCGCCACCCCGCCGTGAAAACCAACCGTCGAACATGACAAGCACGGGAACATCGAAGGCGAGCCTGTTCGGCCTGTTGGCGATCGTCGTCGGCGTCTTCGCCGTGTATTGGCCCGGCCTCGGCGGCGGCTTTGCCTTCGACGACTACCCGAACATCGTGCTCAACAAGTTCCTGCACGTGAAGGATCTGGACGGGCCCGACTGGTTGGCCGCGATGTTCTCGTCCAACGCCGGCCGATTGCAGCGGCCGCTCGCCATGCTGAGCTTCGCCATCCAGCACTACTTCACCGGATTGGCGCCGGCACCGATGAAATTCGCCAACATCGCGATCCATGCATTGAACGCGGTCCTGGTCTTCGGACTATGCCGCGCGATCCTCCGCACGATGGGCGGCGACGAACGGCGCGACACATGGGCCGCCATGGCGATGGCCGCGTTGTGGGCCTTCTTCCCGATAAACCTGATGGGCGTGTTGTTCATCGTCCAGCGCATGGAGAGCCTCAGCCATACCTTCGTCTTCGCCGGCCTGTGGATCTACGTGCTGGGCCGGCACCGGCAGATGCAGGGCATGCCGGGCCTCGGCCTGGCCGTGTGCGGGCTCGCGTTCGGCGGCGTGCTGGGCGTGATGTGCAAGGAATCGGCGGTGCTGCTGCCGTTGTATTCGTTCCTGCTTGAAGTTTTCGTCTTCGGTTTTCGCGGTCCTGCCGGCAGGCGCGATCGGCGACTGCACTGGCTCTACGCCATCGTCCTGCTGCTGCCGGCGATCGCCGCTGTCGCCTGGCTGCTGCCGAAGGCGATGTCGGAGAACGCCTATGCGCGCCGGGATTTCGACCTGGGCGAAAGGTTGCTGACCCAACCACGCGTGCTGATCGACTACCTGCGCTGGACGATCTTCCCGCCCTTGTCCGAACTTGGCCTCTATCACGACGACTACCCAGTCTCGCGCGGCTTGCTCTCGCCACCGTCGACCCTGCTCGGGCTGGTGCTGGTTCCGTCCCTGATCGCCTTGGCCATCGCGCTGCGATCGCGGCGACCGCTTCTATGCCTTGGCATCGCCTGGTTCTTCGCCGCACAAGCCCTGACGGCAACGTTCATTCCGCTCGAACTGGTGTTCGAGCACCGGAACTACTTCGCTTCGCTGGGCGTCGCGATCGCCTTGGTCGATCTCCTGCTGCTGGCGCCACGCGACCAAACGCGGAAGCAACTCGGCGCGGCCGTGCTGCTGGTGACGGTGGTCATGCACGCCGGTCTGACGCACTTGCGCGCGCGCGAATGGCGCGACCCCTTGTCCTTCGCCCAGACGGAAGCGAGCAAGCACCCCGATTCGCCGCGAGCGACCTACGCGCTGGCGCAATTGCTTGTCGCCCTCTCGAAGGGCGACAAGCACTCGGCGATCGGCCAGGAAGCGTTCGCCGCGCTGGAACGCGCGCGGCGTGCGCCCAACAGCAATGTGCTGCCGGTCCAGGGGCTGCTGCTGTTCGCCGCCCAGACGGGCTCGCCCTTGAAGGACGAATGGTGGGATGAGCTGACGTCCAAGCTCGCGACCCGACCGATCGGCCCGCAGGAACGCGGCGCCCTCGCCTCCCTGAACGAATGCGCGATATCCCGGCGATGCCATTTCCCTCCCGGCAGGATGCTCACGGTCTTCGCTGCGGCCCTCAGCCGTCGCGACGATCTCGAAGTACTGAATGTCTACGGAAACTACGCGTTGAACGTGCTGGGCGATCGGCCTCTCGCCGAGAACATCGCGCGCGAAGTCAGCGCGCGGGCGCCGCGGAACCTGCAGTATCGCGAAAACCTGATCCGCGTCCTGATCGCCTTTGGGAAATACGACGAGGCACGTGCCCAGATCGCCGTCCTGCGGGAGTCCGGGCGTTTCGGATCGGCCCGCACCCGTGCCGACGCCATGGAGCGCCGGCTTGAAAAGGCGCGGCTGAAGACGGCGCCCGGCCACTGAGCCTCGCCTTCTTGCGCCAGGCGTCCATTCGCCTTCCAAAGCCTGGCAGCCCACACAAGTCTTGCGGCGCCGGAACGCCTCGGATACAACAAGGGTAGGCATGAGCCGGACCCCACGCCCGCCGCAGAGGCGCCAGGGTGCCGGCACCAGAATCGACTCAGGACCCCCATGAGCAAAATCGTTTACGTCGGCATGAGTGCCGACCTGGTGCACCCCGGGCACCTCAATATCCTTCGCGAAGCCGCCCGCCATGGCGAAGTCGTCGTCGGCCTGCTGACCGACGAGGCCATCGCCAGCTACAAGCGCGTCCCGATGATGGAATTCGAGCAGCGCCGCGAGATCATCGAATCGTTGCGCTGGGTCAGCCGCGTGGTACCGCAGACGACGCTGGACTACGTTCCCAACCTAGTCGAGCTCAAACCCGACATCGTCGTTCATGGCGACGACTGGCGCACTGGCGTGCAAAGCAAGACGCGGCAACGCGTGATCGACACCCTGGCGCAATGGGGCGGCGAGCTGGTCGAAGTCCCGTACACGAAAGACATCTCTTCGACTGCGCTGCATGCGGCCCTGAAGGAGGTCGGCACGACGCCCAACCTTCGCCTGAAGTCGTTGCGCCGAATGCTGCGCGTCAAGCCGCTGATTCGCTTCCTGGACATCCACAATCCGCTGAGCGCGCTGATCATCGAGAACACGTCGATGGATACGCCGCAAGGCAAGCGCGAGTTCGACGGCATGTGGGGCAGCAGCCTTACCGACTCGACGGCGCGCGGCAAGCCCGACATCGAGGCGGTCGACATGTCCGCGCGCATCAGCTCGTTGAGCGAGGTGCTGGAAGTCACCACCAAGCCGGTGATTTTCGACGGCGACACCGGCGGCCAGACGGAGCATTTCGTCTTCACCGTGCGCAACCTAGAGCGACTAGGCGTGTCGGCCGTGATCATCGAGGACAAGACCGGCCTGAAGAAGAACTCCCTGCTGGGCACGGATGTGCCGCAGACGCAGGACAGCATCGAAAACTTCTGCCACAAGATCCGCGAAGGCAAACATGCGCAAGCCACCGACGACTTCATGATCATCGCGCGCATCGAGAGCCTGATCCTCGGCAAGGGCGTCGCCGATGCGCTCGAACGCGCTCGCGCCTACCTGGCGGCCGGGGCTGATGGCATCATGATCCACGGTAGGGACAAGTCGCCGGCCGAGATTTTCGAGTTCTGCCGGACCTACAATACCTTCGAGAATCGCAAGACGCTGGTGGCGGTACCGTCGAGCTACAACCAGGTGACGGAAGAAGAGCTGATGAGCAACGGCATCAACATCGTCATCTACGCCAACCAGTTGCTGCGCAGCGCCTACCCGGCCATGCTCGATACGGCGCGCTCCATCCTCGAACACGGCCGATCGGCCGAATGCGATGCGCGCATGCTGCCGATCAAGGACATCCTCGAACTCATCCCGGGCACCAAATGATCGCGCCGCAACAACTGTTCGAAGCCCTGGTTTCCAGAGGGATCGGCTTCTTCACCGGCGTTCCCGACTCGCTGCTGAAGAGCTTTTGCGCTTATGTCGACGACCATGGCGGCTCGGTCGGCCACGTCATCGCAGCCAACGAAGGGAACGCCGTGGCGATGGCGCTCGGCTTTCACCTCGCCACCGGCCGTTACGCTGCGGTCTATATGCAGAATTCGGGTCTGGGCAACGCGGTCAATCCGCTGACATCCCTGGCCGACCCGGAGGTCTACCGAGTCCCGATGCTGTTGATCATCGGCTGGCGTGGCGAACCCGGCGTTCACGACGAGCCGCAGCATGTGAAGCAAGGCCGCATTTCGCGCGAGCAACTCGACCTGCTCGAAGTCCCCTACTGGATCCTCCATGCCGACAGCGATGTGACGCCCACACTCGACGCCGCTCTCTCGAAAATGGTGGAAAGCAATGCTCCGGTCGCCCTTCTGGTGCGCAAGGATGCCTTCGCGAACTACAAGGGCGGCCGCAAGGCCGAGAAGCGTTCGAGTCTCGGTCGGGAACAGGCCCTGCGCCAACTGCTCGATCTCGCCGGCGACGACTTGGTGGTTTCGACCACCGGCAAGACCTCGCGCGAAGTGTTCGAACTGCGCGCTCGCGCCAACGGCGCGCAACGCGATTTCCTCACTGTCGGCGGGATGGGACATACCTCGTCGATCGCGCTCGGCGTCGCACTGGGCAATCCGGAACGACGCGTCGTCTGCCTGGACGGCGATGGTTCGGCCCTGATGCACCTCGGCGCGATGGCCATCATCGGCGATCTCAAGCCGAAGAACCTGGTGCATGTGCTGCTCAACAACGCCGCGCACGAATCGGTGGGCGGGCAGCCCACGGTCGCCGGGCGCATGGATTTCGAGGCCATCGCGCGCGCCTGCGGTTACTCCTCCTATCTGCGGGCCGCCGACGAGGCGGGCGTCGCCGACGCATGGACGCGCCTGCGCGCCCTGCCCGGTCCGGCGCTGCTCGAAATCGACATCTCGGTCGGCTCGCGCGACGACCTGGGCCGGCCCACCAGCACGCCCGAGGAGAACAAGCTCGCCTTCATGCGAGCAGCCCGATGAGTCCGGACTTTGCCCGTTGGCAACACTACAACCCGGTACGTGTGGTCGCCGGGCCGGGTGCTCTCGGGGAGCTCCCGGCATTGTTGCCCGAGCGAGGCGCGATTCTGCTGGTGACGACGGCAGGTTTCACGCGCCGCGGCATCACGGGACGCGTAGCCGCTCTCGTGGAGCGACCGGGCGAACGCCATTTGGTCGTGCACGATTCGGTAACGCCCAACCCGGAACTCGACGATCTCGAGCGCGCCGCCGAACGCCATCGTGCGTCTTCGCCCGTCGCGGTGCTCGCCATCGGAGGCGGCAGCGCCATCGACGCGGGCAAGGCCATCGCAGCCATCCTCGACGCGCAAGAGGCGCATCCCCTGCATCGCGTTTTCCGCGAAGGCGCACAAGCGACGTGGAGCGGTCGAATATCACTGGTTGCCGTACCGACGACCGCCGGCACCGGTTCGGAAGTGACGCCTTTCGCCACGGTCTGGGATCAGCGCACGCACCGCAAGTTTTCCGTCGCCGGCGACACGGTGTTCCCGTCGGCCTGTGTGCTTGACCCGGAGCTGACGCTGAGCCTGGGACACGACGACACCCTGTACCCTGCGCTGGACACGATTTCGCACGCGCTCGAATCCTTGTGGAACCGCCACGCAACGCCAGTCAGCGAAGCCCTCGCCCTGGGCGCGCTGCGCATCGCGGCCGATGCCTTGCCCACGGTACTAGCCGACGGCCATGACCTGCGAGCGCGCGCCGGCATGCAGCAGGCGAGCATGATGGCGGGCCAGGCGATCAGTCACACGCGCACGGCGCTTGCCCATTCCATTTCCTATCCCCTGACCCTGCACCACGGTGTACCGCATGGACTCGCCTGCAGCTTCACGCTGCCGGCATTGCTGCGTCGCCACGTCGATGCGCTGGCGACGGATCCCGCGCGCCGGGAGGTTCTTTCGCGGATAGCCGGCATGCTCGCCGGACTCGGACTGGATGAGCACGTGCGGCGTTTCGCCACGCCGGCGCAGGTGCTGGCGCTGTTGCCGCAGATGAACACGCCTGGCCGCGCCGACAACTTCATCTTCGCACCCGATACCGAGGCGGTGCTGCGCGAGTCCATGGCAACATCGGCAGATTGACCGACCGAACGCAACCCGTGCGCGAGACAGCCCCCCGATGATCGCCGACCTGAAAAACATCTGGGCCGTCTTCACGCCTATCGAGCGACGCAAGACGCTATGGATGATGGTCCTCGTGATCCTGATGGCCGGCGCCGAAACGCTGGGCGTATTGTCGATCATGCCCTTCCTGTCCGTACTCGGACGGCCGGCGGTGATCCACGAGAACGCGATGCTGCAATCGCTTTACCAGCGATTCGCCTTCGCGGATGACCGCGGCTTCACCATCGCCCTGGGCCTGGCTTCGATCGCCGTGGTCGTCGCTTCGTCCGCGTTCAAGACCATCACACTGCACCTGATCAACCGTTTCGTGTATCTGCAACGGCATTCGATCAGCGCGCGACTGCTGTCGCGCTACCTGCACCAGCCCTACGAGTTCTTCCTGACGCGCAACCCCTCGCTGCTGGGCAAGAACGTCCTGTCCGAGGTTGACCAGCTGCTGGTCAACCTGATCAAGCCGGTATCGCAGATGCTGGCCCAGGGAGCCGTGGTGCTGGCCATGGCGATCCTGATCTTCTACTACGATCCGCTGACGGCGACCTGCATCGTCGCGGTACTGGTCGTACTGTATGGCGGAATCTACACCCTCGTGCGCAAACGCCTGGCTCGGATCGGGCGTGAGCGACAGGTCGCCAACGGCCAGCGTTACCAGGCCTGCAACGAGGCCCTGGGCGGCATCAAGGACGTACAGATCACGCATTCGGCCGATGCCTACCGCGGCAAGTTCGACCGTGCCTCGCGCTTGTATTCTCGCCACATGGCGACCAGCGAAACGTTGAGCCAGTCGCCGTTGTACCTGGTGGAGGCGATCGGCTACAGCATGCTGATCACCGTGGCCCTGTTGTTGTTGCTGCGCTCGAACGATGTCGGCCATGTCCTGCCTGCACTGGGCCTGTACGGCTTCGCGGCGTTCCGCATGCTGCCGGCGGCGCAGATCATCTACCGCGGCTTCGCCAAACTGAAGTTTTCCTCGGCATCGCTTCAGAGCCTACAGCGCGACCTGAACCTTCCCGAGGAGAGCTCTCCCCCTGCCGCCGCGCCCCTGGCGCCGCAGCGCGAAATCAGGCTGGAAAATATCCGCTACGCCTATCCATCGACACCCGACAAACCGGTACTCGACGACTTCGATCTGCATATCCCCGCCAATGCCAGCATCGGGATCGCCGGCAAGAGCGGCGCAGGCAAGAGCACGTTGATGGACCTGCTGCTAGGGCTGCTGCGACCGCAAGCCGGACGCCTGACCGTCGACGGCGTCCCCATCACGGCAAGCAACATCGCCGGATGGCAACGCGCCATCGGCTATGTTCCGCAACACATCTACCTGGCGGACGCCAGCGTGGCCGAGAACATCGCCTTCGGCGTGCCGCGCCAGAACATCGACATGCAAGCGGTAGAGCGAGCGGCGCGAGCGGCGCAGATCCACGACTTCGTCGCCGCCGAACTCCAGAACGGGTACGACACCATCGTCGGCGATCGCGGCATCCGCCTGTCGGGTGGCCAGCGCCAGCGCGTCGGCATCGCCCGTGCCCTCTATCGCGACCCGCCTGTCCTGTTCTTCGACGAGGCTACCAGCGCGCTGGACGGGCAGACGGAAGAAGCGCTCAACGAAGCCATCCGCAACCTCTCAGGCAGCAAGACGATCGTCGTCATCGCGCACAAGGAAACATCGCTCGAATATTGCCAGCAGGTGTTGTCGTTATGAGCGGTCGCCGCGCATGAACGACAGCAGCATCGCTCCGCGCGCCGCGCGCGAAGGGTGGCCCTTGCCCCTGCCGCTCGAGGCCATGCTCAGCGCACTCAAGAGTGCCGCGCACTACCTGCTTCAGGCGGGCCTCACGCCGGCGAGCCTGCTCCATCTGGGCGGCGCCGCTTTCGAGAAACTGGGATTCAGGAGCCTCGCATCCGGAGCATACGAACGGGCGATCCGTAGCGCCGATCGCTCGTCGAGTCGGGGAACGTTCCTGGTGCGCCAGGGCTGGCAGTTCATCGCGGAGCGAAACCGGTTCCGGCAAGGGCGGCCACGCGTGCAGGACCCGCTGTTCCACGTGAGCGCGATGCCCGATCCGACGAGCAGGACCGACACGCCGCGCCACGCCGCTGCGGGCTATTACGAAGTGCATGTCACCCATCGCGGCCTGCGCATCGACGGCTTCCTGCGCCCCGGGGTGAAAGGAAGACAGATCGATGTATTGGTCGATGGCCGGTCCATACGACAGACCTCGGCCAGCCGAGTGGTCCGGGGCCTGTATCTGCTGGTCGTACATATCCAGCGCGACGCGCTCGCCGCGTTGCCGTCGTCGGCCCGACTCTCTCTGCACCTGTCCGATGGCGGAGCGCTGCTGTTCCGCGGATGCGAAGAGACGCTGCTCGACATCCCGCACGGCCAGAATGCCGCTGGAGTTGGCGACCTCAACGTAAAACTGGACAAAAAGGGCTTCTTGCTCAAGGACAAGCCCGGCGTCGCCGAGTTGCAGCGTGGCTTCCTGCAGATATACCAGGCCGCCAGTCGTTTTTTCGAAGCCGAACTCGGCACGCCCCTATTCGTGCTGTACGGAACGCTGTTGGGCCAGCATCGCGGCGGCGATTTCATCCCGGGCGACGACGACTTCGATGTCGGCTACTGGTCCGACGCCGCCACGTCGAAAGAGGTGCGCAGCGAAGGCATGGCCTTCGTGGTGAAACTGGTGCGGGCCGGATTCGTGGTGACGCTCAACCGCGAAGGGCGCTTGTTCCGCTTGCGCCTACCGGGCATGGCGCCTGCCTGTCACCTGGACGTGCATGCCGTGTGGCGCGAGCGCGAGAGCCTGTGGATCCATCCGCGCGCCAACCTGGATTGCGCGAGAACGGATTTCCTACCGGCCGGCAAGGCGCGCATGCGCGATGTGGAAGTAACGGTACCAGCCAAACCCGAAGCTTTCCTGTCGGCCTACTACGGCGCGGATTGGCGCGTGCCCAACCCCGCCTATTCCACCGCCTCACGGCCGTTTCCTGGCTGGAAAGTGCGCTTGCTGCGCCGCTCTTGCGTTACGCCGGCGCTGGTCGGCGAGATGCAATCGCGCATCGCGCCCCCCCCGGCCGCCGGAACCGGAATGCTGATTGCCAATGGCTCCCAGTCCATCTATCCGCTGGAACGCTACGAAGAACTCTGCGACTGGTAGCGGCACGCATTCGACTTGGCGTCGCGCAACCTGTTGCTTGGCTTCGGCATGCGGCATCGCGCCCGCCCGGGTCGCGGCGCATGCGCCGGCCGGTATACTTGCCGGCATGGCATCGGGGCCAGGACCCTAACAATGAAGTTCATCTTCGATCTTGACGGAACCATCAGCCGGCACGAAACGCTTCCGATCATGGCCGCCCGCTTCGGCATCCAGGACAGGATCGATGCGCTGACGGAAGAGACCATCCGGGGCAACGTGCCCTTCATCGAGAGCTTCATCCGCCGGGTCGGCATCCTCGGACAGTATCCCGTCTCGGAAATGAACCGGCTGCTCGCCGATGTGGAACTGTTCGCGGGGGTCATCGAATTCATCCGGCGCAATTCGGCGGATTGCATCATCGCTACCGGCAACCTCCGTCCGTGGATCGAAGGGCTGTGTCGCAGGATCGATTGCCAGGTCTGCTGCTCGGAAGCCACGATCGTGGACGATCGCGTGACCAAGCTCACGTCCATCCTCAGGAAGGAAGACATCGTCAGGCACTGGCAGTCGCAGGGTGAGACGGTCGTCTTCATCGGCGACGGCAACAACGATGCCGAAGCGATGCGGCAGGCCGACGTCGCCGTCGCCACCGGGCTCGTGCATTGGCCCGCGCGCTCCGTGCTCGACGTCGCCGATTTCGCCGTGTTCGACGAATCCGCCCTGCTGCGCCTGCTCGAACAATTGAGAACGACGGAACCAGAACCGGGCAGCAACACCCTGGTGCTCAGCTGCGCGGGCCTCGGGTCGCGGCTCGGACTGAATTCGACCAAGGCGCTCATCAATTTCGAGCAGCGGCCGTTCGTGCAGTGGCAGCTGGATGGCTTCCGGGACGTCGAGGATATCCGCGTGGTCGTGGGTTTCCAGGCCAGGGACGTCATCCAGGCCGTCAGGGCCGTGCGCAACGATGCGGTGTTCGTCTTCAACCACGATTATTTCTCCACCGGCACCGGCCAGAGCCTGTATCTGGGGTCGCGTTACGCGAATGAATACGTCATCGCCTGGGACGGCGATCTGGTCGTGCATCACGAGAGCCTGGCATCGTGCCTGCAGCACAAGGGCGAGTACCTTGGCGTTTCGGAGGCCGTGACCGAAGAAGCCGTGTTCGCGCAGGTCGACGAGCGAACGGATGGCGTCGTCGGGTTCACGCGTGAGCACCGGACGCCCTACGAATGGTCGGGCCCGGCACGACTGATCAGCAGGAAAGTCGCCAACGTGCGCGGCAACGTCTTCGAAGGCCTGATCGACCGGCTGCCGATTCCGGCGCTGCACGTGCGCGCGTTCGATATCGACACCGTGGCCGACTATCATCGGGCGCAGGAGAACTTCAGGAGCTACATCGGTGAGCAATGAGAAGATCCGCTCCTACTACGACGCCTTGGCGGGACGCATCGAATCGGCGGACGCAACGCGCAACAAGGCGCCGGATTCGACCGAGTTCGACGTCGCCTACATGAAGGAGTTCGCCGATCCTTCGGCGAGCCTGCTGGAACTCGGCGCCGGCACGGGCTTGCTGCTCAACCGGATCATGGACGACTTCGGGCAGATCGTGGCGGTCGAACTGTATCCGGCGTTCTCGAAGTTCATCACGCCGGCTGCGCACGTCCAGATCGTCAATGCCGACCTGCTCGGTTTCGAAACCGACGCTGTTTTCGATATCGTCATTCTCTTCGGCGTCATGAACTATTTCAACGCCGAGGAAGCGGCTGGGCTATATCGCAAGATCGCCCGTTGGGTGAAACCCGGCGGCAAGCTCGTGGTGAAGAACCAGATGGGGCGCACAGAGGACGTGGTCGTCGACGGCCTCTCTCAGGAACTGCAGAGCAGCTATTACTCGGAATACCGGACGCCAGCGCACGAAATGCGCCTGATCGAATCGACCGGGCTGAAGGTATTGCGCCAAGACGATATCTATCCCGAGCATTTCAACCGCTGGCCGAATACTCGTTTCGTCGCGTTGCTCGCCGAACGACCCGCCGACCGCTGACCGGATATCGGGACCCAGGCGCATGGACCGGACGAAAGACCATGGCGGCAGGGCGAAGTCCACCTTCGCCGACTACGTCCCTTGCCCCACGGACGATCTGTTCGCCTCGCTGTGCGCGGTGCACGAGATATTGGAATCCCTCGGCATCGAGTACGTGTTGTCCGGCGGCACCCTGCTCGGTGCGGTACGCCACGGCGATCTTCTCGCCAACGACACCGACTGGGACATCGAGATCATCGACAGCGACGTCGAAAAGATCCTGGCTGCGCGCGACCTCTTCGCCCGCCGCGCGCTGGTTCTCGAATATCCGGTCGCCCGGCCGATGACATCCTTCAGGGACGGCACCCCCTCTCCGCACGAAATAGAACGGCGCATCATCAAAGTGGCGGACGAGCAGCAACGCTTCCACGGCGACTTCTTCATCCAGACGCTGTTCTCCGATGGCATCCTTCGCCGATTCAACGTCGAAGAAGGCGCCTACTTCAACGCCAAGATGAGCTTTCCGTACTGGTTCGTGGAGAACCGCTGCAAGGTTCGCATCCGGGACCGGGAATTCTTCGCGCCCGCCGAACCGGCGATGATGCTGGAACGCATTTACGGCCCCTTGTGGCGGACGCCCTATCGTCGCCACGGCCCGCGCATCAAGGGATACAACTTCGCTGGCGCCTATCTCGACGCGCCGCTCGAACCGGGCATGCGGCACGCGCTCGAGCGCGGCTGGATACCGCGCTACCCGGGCCGCCCGCGCTGGCCGCGCGAAATCCGCTTCATCGACACCCACACCACGGCGCGCTGGATCGCCCGGCACGAGCACCTGGAAGACCTGCCCGACGAAGCTCCCGATGCGCATGACATCGACGCAGCCAATGCGCGACTGGTCGCCTGCCATCGACTGGCCCTGAACCGGCTGAAATATCGCGACGAGGAACTGCGCGAGTACGAATCGCGCCTCCCGGTACGCTGGCTCAATGCGCTGATCAGCGGCGCCCGCGACGCTCTGGCGCGGGTCTGGCGAGGGCTGGTCAACCTGCGGCGATAACGTGGTTCACTCGCCCCGTTTCCGTAGCGCTTCGCGCAGGGCGTCGACGCAACGCGCCGACGACTTCCCGTCGGCGAAGTCGCCGTAGATGCGTTCCCGTTCGCGACGATAGGCTGGCAACCATTCCTGCATGTAGGCCGGCCCACCCGCGAGCGCCAAGGCCAACTCGTCCAGCAATCGCGGCATGTCGCCGACGACCGCGCCGAAACGATGCTCGGGCCCGAGCGAGAAGCCCTTGCGGAACGGCGGCGGCACCTCGAGGAAGATCGTCGGCCGTTCCAGCAACAGGTAATCGAACGCGATCGACGACCAGTCGCAGATCAGGACGTCCGCCAGTTGCAAGAGGCGTTCGGTGTCGGGGAAGCGCCCGAACGGCACCTGCACGACGTCGCTGGCGGCGAACATCGCATCGAGCGTGCCGTCGCTGTTGAGATGGCAACGGAACAGCACCACGGCGTCCTTGGCCGCGCAAACCTCGACGAGCCGCTGCATGAACTCCTGCCCGGACAAGTCGAAGGGAAACAGGCTGCGGTCGCCGGAATCCTGCTTCCAGGTCGGCGCGAACAGGACGAGCGGGCGGCCGCGGTAGCGCTCGAGGCCAAACTCGCGCAACAAGGCCTCGCGATCCAGCGGCTGACCCGTCAGCTCGTCGGTACGCGCATAGCCGGTAATGCGCAAGCGCGACGGTTGGAAATCGAACTTCCGTTCGTACAACTCTCGGTGGTATGGCGATGCCACCCAGGCTTCGTCGTAGCGGCGCTGCACGCGGAAGTCCTCGCCGTCGAATCCCTTGAACGGAATGCCATGCCAGACGTCGAAGAAGCGCAGATCGCCGCTGCCCAGCAACCAGACCATCACATGCAGGCCGTGATCGCTGACGATGGCGCGCGCGCGCAGCATCAGGCGCAGACTGGCGTACGTGCCGGCCCGGCAAACCTTTTCCCCCGCCGCTTCGAGCACGGCGGCGTAGTCGCGGTCCATGGTCAGGTAAGTGGCGTCAATGTCGCCGGCGCCACCGCGCGCCAGTTCGCGTCGGATCGCCAGAAGATTGCCGGTGAGCCGATGCCCGTACAGCACCACGACGGAGGGTTCGCGCGAACGCCGGAAGAAGGGGCGCAGAAGACGCGCAATCAGCACGCAACAGCCGAAGCGCAGCAGCCACCACCAGTGCCGCGGATTGGATTTGTCCAGCTTCAAATGCGCCCTCCTGCGACCGCCACGGCCTCCCCTGTCACCATCATCGCGCTCCCGCCGTCATGGCCCGCGTCAACGCGTCGGCGTAACCATCGGCGACATGATGCCAGTCGAAGCGGTGCAGCAGCCGCTGCCTGAGGATCTCGGCCTTGCGTCGCCTCGCATCCACGTCCTGTTCGAGGAATCCGAGGATGCCCTCCGCCAACGCAGCGGCATCGCCGGGCGCGACGCGCTCTTCGAGCACGTCGCGAACCGCAGGCAGGTCGCTGGCGATGACCGGGCAGCCGCAACCCGCCGCCTCGATCATGACCAGGCCGAGCCCTTCCTGGTCGCCCGAGGCCGCTTCCACGAAGGGGGCGACGAACAGGGTCGCGCGGCGATACAGCGCCGGCAGTTCCGCCTGCGGCATGGCGCCGAGGAACTGCACGTTTCCGGCCAGCTCCAAAGCGGCGACCTGCGCGCGCAGGGCCGGCTCCTCCGGACCGAAGCCAGCCACGCGCAACGTGAGCGCAGGTCGCTGCGCCAGCATCAGCGGCATCGCGTCGATGAGATGGCGGAGCCCTTTCTTTTCGACCAGCCGGCCGACGAACAGCAGGGATTCTTCGTCGCGCGCGCAGTCCGGGTCCGGCGTGAACCCGCCCTTCAGGTCGACGCCCATGGATTGCACCTGCGCGCGCGCGGGATCGATGCCGATACGCGCGAGTTCGTCCTTCATCGCGTGGCTGACCACGGTCAGGCCCGTCGCCTCGCGCGCCACCCATCGCTTGATCGCGGGCAGGGGCGCGGAGCGCAGCGCATACAGATCGGCTCCGTGCGATGTCACCAGGAACGGCGGGCCACCGGCGAAACGCCGCAGCAAGCCGGCGAGGAAGCCCTGCGGCACCAACCAGTGCGCATGCGCGACCTGCGGCCGCCAACGCCGGACCAGACGCCAGGCAGCCAGCGCCTGCCCCAGGAAAAAGAATGGGAGCAGCAAGTACTTGACGGGATGTCGCTTGAGATTCGCGACGATGCCGCCATCGTTGACCAGCGTTTCCCAGCGCACCGGCGCGTAGCGGAAACGCTGCACATGCACGCCGTCCAACGTTTCTTCGACGGAAGCCCCCGCAGCATGCGGCGCAAGCACCGTTACGTCGAAGCTCGACGCCAGGCGTCGCGACAACTCGTGCACGAAACCCGGCTCGGGGTCGCCCTTCCAGCGCGGATAGGTCGAGGTCAGCACCAGTAACCGGGGCCTGCCCTCCGGCGGCGCTTCAGTCATGGCGTCGGTAAGTCAACGCCGTGATCTGTTCGGAAATCAGGCCGATCAGGAAGACGATGGCCGCCGCGCTGAACATCAGCGCGCTCATGTTGGTGAACCGATGCTCGGTGATGTACGTATAGGCGTAGTTGCCCAGTCCCAGCAAGCCGAACACGGCCGCGGTCGGCACGAACAGTTTCATCGGCGAGTAGAGCGTCGCGATCTTGAAGATGATCAACAGGAATCGGACGCCGTCGCGAAGCGGGCGGATATGGCTCATGCCCAGCCGCTTGGCGACCGGGATGGGCACGTAGGCCACCGGATAGGCGCTGCGGAAGAAAGCCATCGTGATCGTGGTGGGATACGAGAACCCGTTCGGCAACAGATGCAGGAATTCTTTGAACTTGGCCGCCCGCACGGCACGGAAGCCCGAGGTCAGGTCCGCCACGCGGTGCCCGGTCATCCAACTCGCGACCCGGTTGTACAGACCGTTGGCCAGACCGCGTCCCACGCTGGCCTGACCATCCCAGCCGCGGGCACCGACGGCCATGTCGAAGCCGTTCTCCAGCTTCGCCAGCAGTTCCGGGATGGCGGCCGCGCCATGTTGCCCATCGGCATCCAGGAACATCAGGATTTCGCCCTGGGCGGCGCGCGCACCCCGCTTGATGGCGGCGCCGTTACCCATCGAATAAGGGGAGGACAGCACCCGGGCCCCATGGTCCCGGGCCACCGCAGCCGTTTCGTCGGTACTGCCGTCGTCCACGACGATCAATTCGGCTTCGGGTAGCAGTTCCCGCAGTCCCGGCAGTGTCCGACGCAGCCCCTCCGCCTCGTTCTTTGCCGGGAGAATCAATGAAATACGCATTTCCGCTCCCCGAAAATCAGGGGACAGATTACCCTGAAGGCCGGGCCCCGGTCAGCCGGGCCCGGCTGGTGCTACGCGGGCTGAGGAATTTGCGGTAAAGTCCTAGTGCGACTGGGGAAATGGCTATGAATGCGGCTACCGCCAACCTGGCAGGAATCACCGGACTCACCCGACGCTTGGTCATCGACGGCGTCCTGAGCGAGGAAGACGCGCGCAAGGCCCTGGAGGAAGCGACCAAGGCCAAGAAGCAGGCGCATGTCTACCTGCTCGAACAGCGCCTGATCAACTCCTCGCATATCGCGGCGGCCAATTCGACCGAGTTCGGCATCCCGCTGTTCGACCCCTCGGCGATGGACCTGCGTTTCTCCGCGCACAAGCTCATCAGCGAAGACCTGATCACCAAGCACCAGGCCCTGCCGCTGCTCAAGCGCGGCAACCGCCTGTACGTCGCCATCGCCGACCCGACCAATACGCGGGCGCTGGACGAGATCAAGTTCGCCGCCAACGTCACCGTCGAACCGATCCTGGTGGACGAAGATCGCCTGCGCCGGGCCATCGACCAGACTCTCGTCGCGGGCGAGGACATCACCAAGGACATGGGCGACGACGAAGGTCTCGAGAACCTCGAGTCCAGCGGCGGCGACGACGAGATGGCCGACAGCACCGGCGTCGAAGCCAAGGGCGACGACACCCCGGTCGTGAAGTTCGTCAACAAGGTATTGCTCGATGCGATCAAGCGCGGCGCCTCGGATATCCACTTCGAGCCGTACGAGAACGACTTCCGCGTGCGCCTGCGCCTGGACGGCATCCTGCGCGCCGTGGCGAAAGCCCCCATCAAGCTGCATCCGCGCATTTCCGCGCGCCTGAAGGTCATGGCGCAGCTGGATATCGCGGAAAAGCGCGTGCCGCAGGACGGCCGCATCAAGCTGAACCTGTCGAAGACCAAACAAATGGACTTCCGCGTCAGCACCTGCCCGACGCTGTTCGGCGAAAAAATCGTGCTGCGACTGCTGGACGGTTCGGCCGCGAAACTCGGCATCGACAAGCTCGGTTACGAGGACTACCAGAAGCAGCTCTACCTCGATGCCCTCGCCAAGCCGTACGGCATGATCCTGGTGACCGGTCCGACCGGTTCGGGCAAGACGGTCTCGTTGTATACCGGCCTGAACATCCTCAACACCGAGGAACGCAATATCTCCACCGCCGAAGACCCGGTGGAAATCCGCGTGATGGGCATCAACCAGGTCCAGATGAACATCAAGAAGGGCATGACCTTCGCGGTCGCCCTGCGTTCCTTCCTGCGACAGGATCCGGACGTGATCATGGTCGGCGAGATCCGCGACCTGGAAACGGCCGAGATCGCGGTGAAGGCGGCGCAAACCGGCCACCTTGTGCTCTCCACCCTGCATACGAACGACGCGCCGCAGACCATATCGCGCCTGATGAACATGGGCATCGCGCCCTACAACATCACCAGCTCGGTGACCATCGTCATCGCCCAGCGCCTCGCCCGCCGCTTGCACGACTGCAAGCGTGAAGTCCAGTTGCCCGCCGCCGCCCTGCTGGCCGAAGGTTATACGGACGCGGACATCAAGAACGGCATGAAGATCTACGAGCCGGTCGGCTGCTCCGATTGCAATGACGGGTACAAGGGCCGCGTCGGCATCTATCAGGTGATGCCGATGACGGAAGAGATCCAGAAGATCATCCTCGAGGGCGGCAACGCCCTGCAGATCGCCGACGCCGCCAAACGGTCCGGCATCAACGACTTGCGCCAATCCGCACTGCTGAAGGCCCGAAACGGCGTCACCAGCCTGGCGGAAATCAACCGCGTCACCAAGGACTAAGCCATGGCTACCACCAAAGCCGCTGCCGCCCGCAACGCCGCGACCATCGCCGCCCGCTCGAATCCGTTCGAAGTCTTCATCTGGCAGGGAACGGACAAGCGTGGCACCAAGATCAAGGGCGAGATTTCGGCCAAGAGCGCCAATCTGGTCAAGGCCGAACTGCGCAAGCAGGGCATCAATCCCACGATCGTCAAGCCGAAACCCAAGCCGCTCTTCGGCAAGGCCGGCTCGCGCATCTCGGCGCTGGAAATCACCATCTTCAGCCGCCAGATCGCCACGATGCTCGCCTCGGGCGTGCCGATGGTGCAGAGCTTCGAGATCCTGTCGGGCGGCCAGAAGAACCAGCGCATGAAGGACATGCTGGAGGACATCCGCAACTCGATCTCCGGCGGCATGTCGCTGTACGAATCGCTCGGCAAGCATCCGGTGCAGTTCGACGAGCTGTACCGCAACCTGGTCCGCGCCGGCGAAGGCGCCGGCGTGCTGGATACCGTGCTCGATACGCTGGCCACCTACAAGGAACGCATCGAAGCGCTGAAGGGCAAGATCAAGAAGGCGCTCTTCTACCCGGCGGGCGTCATGGCCATCGCCATCATCGTGTCTGCTATCTTGCTGATCTTCGTCATCCCGCAGTTCAAGGCGGTGTTCGACAACTTCGGCGCCGAACTCCCCGCGTTCACGATGATGTACGTGAATGCCTCGGAATTCATGGTGAAGTACTGGTGGCTGGTGCTGTTCGTGGCGATAGCCACGGTCGTGGTTTTCATCGGCGCGTACAAGCGATCCGAGAAAGTCCAGCACCTCACCGATCGCTTCATGCTGAAGCTGCCGGTGATCGGGCAGATTCTCCATCAGTCCGCCATCGCCCGCTTTGCCCGTACCCTCGCCCTGACCTTCAAGGCCGGCGTGCCCCTGGTCGAAGCGCTGGAAATCACCAGCGGCGCCACCGGCAGCATCGTCTACAACCAGGCGGTCAAGCGCATCCGTGAAGACGTGGCCGTGGGCTATTCGTTGAACATGTCGATGAAACAGGTGGACCTGTTCCCGCACATGGTCATCCAGATGACTTCGATCGGCGAAGAAGCCGGTGCGCTCGACACCATGCTGTTCAAGGTCGCCGAGTTCTACGAGCAGGAAGTGAACAACGCCGTGGACGCCCTGGCCAGCCTGCTCGAACCGTTCATCATGGTCATCATCGGCGGTCTGGTCGGCAGCATGGTGATCGCCATGTACCTGCCCATCTTCAAGCTGGCCGCGACCGTCTGATCGCATGCTCGATTACTTCGTGCTTCACCCCAAGGCGGCCATCCTGGCCGCCTTGTTTTTCGGTCTGCTGATCGGCAGCTTCCTCAATGTCGTGATCCTGCGCCTGCCCAAGCGGCTGGAATGGGAGTGGAAACGCGACAGTCGCGAGTTGCTCGGCCTGAACGAGCCATACGAGCCGGCGCCCGCCGGCATCGTCGTGGAGTCGTCGCATTGCCCGCAATGCGGGCACAAGCTGGCGCCGTGGGAGAACGTTCCGCTGTTGAGTTTCATCGCCCTGCGCGGCCGCTGCCGCGGTTGCAAGACTCCGATCAGCTGGCAATACCCCGCCGTCGAATTGCTGACCGGCCTCTTGTTCGCCGCCTGCCTCTGGCGTTTCGGCTTCGGCTTGCAGGCGGGGCTCGGCCTGGTCTTCTCGGCCGCGCTGGTCGCGCTGTCGGGCATCGACCTGCGCACGCAGTTGCTTCCCGATCAGCTCACGCAACCCCTGCTCTGGCTGGGACTGCTAGCCAGCCTGTTCGGCGTTTTCGTCGATCCTGTCTCGGCGATCCTCGGCGCCGTCGCCGGATACCTGAGCCTGTGGAGCGTGTACTGGCTGTTCAAGCTGGTGACGGGCAAGGAAGGCATGGGGGCGGGCGACTTCAAGCTGCTGGCGGCACTCGGCGCCTGGTGCGGCATCAAGGCGATCCTGCCGATCCTGCTGATCTCGTCGCTGGTCGGCGCGATCATCGGTTCGGCCTGGCTGCTGATCAAGGGGCGCGATCGCGCGACGCGCATTCCTTTCGGTCCCTATCTGGCGATCGCGGGCTGGATTCAGTTCTTCCTCGGTGTTGACCTGCTCGGCCTGTACCTGCGCTGGGCCGTGCCGCACTGAATGGCCGGCTTCGTCGTCGCCGTCACCGGGGGCGTCGCCGCGGGCAAGTCGGCGATTTGCGCGCTGTTCCAGTCGCATGGCATCGCGGTGGCCGACGCCGACATCGTCGCACGCGAAATCGTCGAACCCGGCGAAACCGCCCTCGACCAGATCCGCGCACGCTTCGGCGACGGCGTCCTGAAGGCGGACGGACAACTGGACAGGTCGCGACTGCGCGAGATCATTTTTTCCGACGCCGCCGCCAAGCGCGAGCTCGAGGCCATCACCCATCCGCGCATCCGGCAGCGCCTGCGCGATCTTTGCCGGGAGGCCGGTGGGCCGTATGCGCTGGCTGCCATCCCGCTCCTGGCGGAAGGCGGCGGGCGTTCCTCGTATCCATGGCTACAGCGCATCCTGCTGGTGGATGTGCCGACCTCGTTGCAGCGGCGACGCCTGCTCGAACGCGATGGCATCGACGAGGCCCTGGCCGACAGCATGATCGCTGCCCAGGCCAGTCGACTCGATCGACTGACGATCGCCGACGATGTGATCGTCAACGACGGCTCACGCGACGCACTGGAGGCTATCGTCGAACGACTGGATCGACGCTATCGGCAACTCGCCGTCGCGCAAACTTGAACGCGCTCAGGCGCGCGACCACAGGCCGCGTATCGCCGCGATGCCCTGGGCCCCATGCCGGCGCGCGATCGCCACCTCGCCCGGCTTGAGCCCGCCCAACGCATAGATCGGCAAGGAGACCGATTCGCGCAGGCTGGCGAAACCACTCCAGCCGATCGGCTCGCGTTCCTTGTGCGTCGGCGTGCGTGCGACAGGTCCGAGTACGGCGAAATCGACATCGAGTGCTTCGGCCCGACGCAGTTCCTCGACATCGTGGCAGGAAGCCGCGACGGGAAGATCGACCGGCAGGGGCCTTGCGGCGAGCGAGGCGAGCTGCGAGCTGCGCAGGTGCACGCCGCAACCTAGTTTGTGCGCCAGTTCGATATCGCCGTTGAGCAGCAGCTCGACGTCGTGTTCGCGGCACCGCGACCGGACTTGTTCCGCGAGCGATGACAGGCGATCCGGCGCCAGTTCGCGCGCGCGCAACTGGATCCGTCGGATGCCGCCTTCGATGGCCTTTTCGATGCCGCGCAGGAACGCGCGCGTATCGCTGCCCGGCTCCGGTGTGATCAGGTAGCGATCCGGCTCGGTCAGTGCCGACACCACCGGCCGGTCCGCGGATGGCATCGGATAGGTATGCAGTTTTTCGGGGGGCGACCAGGCCAGGGCCTGCTTCTCGCGACCATGCGGCTTTCCGCTGAAGCGCGTCACGCGCCAGACATCGAGGACGATGCGCTTGGTCGGATACTGCTGCGGTACCGCCAGCAACGGCTCGGCGGCCAATACGCGGATGCCGAGTTCTTCGTGCAGCTCGCGGTCGAGCGCGGCCAGCGGCGCTTCGCCCGCCTCCAGTTTTCCGCCGGGGAATTCCCAGGCGCCGGCAAGATCGCGCCCGGCCGTGCGTCGCGCCAGCAGGATGCGTCCGCGCGCATCCGCGATGACGCCGGCGACCACGTGGATGGGGTCCCGGCTACTCACGCGATGCGTTGGATCGCATCGCGTGCCGGGCCGAACGCCCGCAGGATGCGGAGGGCTGGGTGACTCGGCGAGGCAGGGATGCCGTGCTCGGTCACTGCTTCAATCCGCCGCGGTCAGGCCAGTTGACCGTGGCACTGCTTGAATTTCTTGCCGCTACCGCAGGGACAAGGATCGTTGCGACCGACCTTCGGCCCGTTCGTCCGCGTCAGCACGCCCTCGCCCATCGCCGCCAACGCCTGCGCTTGCGCGGCTTCCTCGTCGGCGCCGAAGCCGCCGGTTTCGGGATGCTGGAACTGCATGCGATTGGACTGCGCCTGCAGGCGCTGACGCTCGGCCGCTTCCATTTCTGCGACTTCTTCCTCGCTGCGGATGCGCACGCGGGCCAGCAGGTTGATCACTTCGCGCTTGACCTTCTCGAGCATCTCCGAGAACAGCTCGAAGCTCTCGCGCTTGTACTCCTGCTTCGGCTGCTTCTGGGCGAAGCCGCGCAGATGGATGCCCTGGCGCAGGTAGTCCATGCGCGCCAGATGCTCCTTCCAGCTCTGGTCGAGCACATTCAGCATCAGGTGCTTTTCCAGGTGGCGCATGATCTCCGGCGTCAGTTGCTCTTCGCGGGCCGCATAGTGGCGCTCCGCCGTTGCCAGCACGTGCGCGACCAGGGCCGCGTCGTCGAGCTCTTCGCGTTCCGAATGCAGCTTCTTCAGGTCCTCGACGATGCCGTACTCGTCCTCGAGCGCACGCTGCAGGCCGTCGAGATCCCATTGATCGTCGATCGAGTTTTCCGGGACGTAGCGGCGCGACAGCTCGGAAATCACGTCCTCGCGGATGGCCGCCACGACGTCCTGCACCGACTCGGACTCGAGCAACTCGTTGCGCTGCTGGTAGACCACCTTGCGCTGGTCGTTGGCGACGTCGTCGAAATCGAGCAGGTTCTTGCGGATGTCGAAGTTGTGCGCTTCGACCTTGCGCTGCGCGTTCTGGATCTGCTTGGTGACCAGGCCCGACTCGATGACCTCGTCCTCCTTCATGCCCATCTTGCGCATCGCGGTCTGCACCCATTCGGCGGCGAAGATGCGCATCAGGTTGTCTTCGAGCGACAGGTAGAAACGCGAGGAACCCTGGTCGCCCTGGCGACCCGAACGGCCGCGCAGCTGGTTGTCGATGCGGCGGGATTCGTGTCGCTCGGTGCCGATGATGTGCAGGCCGCCGGCGGCCAGGACCTCGTCGTGGCGCTTCTGCCATTCGGCCTTGACCCGCGCCTTCTCCAGTTCGGACGCGCCTTCGCCCAAGGCGTGCAGTTCGGCTTCCAGCGAACCGCCGAGAACGATGTCGGTACCGCGACCAGCCATGTTGGTGGCGATGGTAACCGCCTTGCTGCGGCCAGCCTGGGCGACGATATGCGCCTCGCGCTCGTGCTGCTTGGCGTTGAGCACTTCGTGCGGAATGTTGGCGGCGCCCAGTTGGTCGGCCAGCAGTTCGGAAGTCTCGATCGAAGTGGTGCCGACCAGCACGGGCTGGCCGCGCGCGTAGCAATCCTTGATGTCCTCGATGACGGCGCGGAACTTGGCGGGCTTGCTCAGATAAACGAGGTCGGCGCTGTCCTTGCGAACCATCGGGCGATGGGTCGGGATCACCACTACTTCCAGGCCGTAGATCTGCTGGAATTCGTAGGCTTCGGTGTCGGCGGTACCGGTCATGCCGGCCAGCTTCGAATACATGCGGAAGTAGTTCTGGAACGTGATCGAGGCCAGCGTCTGGTTCTCGCGTTCGATGCGCACGCCTTCCTTGGCTTCGACCGCCTGGTGCAGGCCGTCCGACCAACGGCGACCCGGCAGGGTACGGCCGGTGAATTCGTCGACGATGATGACCTGCCCGTCGCGCACGATGTAGTCCACATCGCGCTGGTAAAGCGCGTGCGCGCGCAGGGCCGCGTTGAGGTGGTGCACGACCGCGAGATTGTTGGCGCTGTACAGGCTGTCGTCCTCGGCCACCAGGCCGTCCTGGCGCAAAAGGCGCTCGGCGTGCTCCATGCCGGCTTCGGACAGGTGAACCTGCTTCTGCTTCTCGTCGACCCAGAAGTCGCCGTCGCCGTCTTCCCTCTCCTGCCTGGTCAGGCGGGGCACGATCTGGTTCACGCGCAGGTAAAGGTCCTGCGACTCGTCGGACGGACCCGAGATGATCAGCGGCGTGCGCGCCTCGTCGATCAGGATCGAGTCGACTTCGTCGACGATGGCGAAATTCAGGCCGCGCTGGAAACGGTCTTCCTTGGCCAGCGCCATGTTGTCGCGCAGGTAGTCGAAACCGTATTCGTTGTTCGTTCCGTAGGTGATGTCGGCGCCGTAGGCGCCCTTCTTGTCGGAATGCGGCATGCCCGGGTAGACCACGCCCACGCTCAGGCCCAGCCAGTTGTACAAACGTCCCATCCAGGCGGCGTCGCGCTTGGCGAGATAGTCGTTGACGGTCACCACGTGCACGCCCTTGCCGGACAGCGCGTTGAGATAGACCGGCAAGGTCGCCACCAGGGTCTTGCCCTCGCCGGTGCGCATTTCCGAGATGCGTCCCGAATGCAGCACCATGCCGCCGATCAGCTGCACGTCGTAATGGCGCAGGCCGAGCACGCGGCGCGACGCTTCGCGGCAAACCGCGAATGCCTCCGGCAACAGTTCGTCCAGGCTGGTGCCATCGGCGATCCGGCGCTTGAATTCCTCGGTCTTGGCTTTCAGCGCCTCATCGTCGAGCTTCTCCAACTGCGGCTCGAATGCATTGATGCGGGCGACGGACTTCTGGAACTGCCGCAGCAGGCGTTCGTTGCGGCTGCCGAAAAGACGGGTAAGCAAGCTGTTGAGCATGGGAAAGCCGGTCAGGATTGGGAGGGAGCGCGCGCGATGGCCGGGCGCAGAAACGAGAACGGCCCTCCTCGCGGAGGGCCGCCTAGTTTAACTTGGGGACGGGCCCCGAGATATCAAGCTCAGCCGCCGATCTTGTCCAGGAAGGGGCGCGGATTGACCGGGCGGCCGTTCTGGTGCACTTCAAAATGCACGTGCGGACCGGTGGAGCGGCCGGTGGAACCGGCCTTGGCGATTTCCTGACCGGAGCGGACCAGATCGCCAACGCGAACCAGCAGACGCGAATTGTGACCGTACAGGGTGCTGTAACCATTGCCGTGGTCGATCTCGACCACATTGCCGTAACCGGTCTTGACGCCGGCATAGCTGACGACGCCGCCGGCCGCGGAACGAACCGGGTCGCCGGTGTTAGCGTCGAAATCGATGCCCAGATGGTGCGCGCGGCCGCCGGAGAAGGGGTCGGAGCGCGTGCCGAAGCCGGAAGTGATATAGCCGTTGGAAGGGCGCTGCGAGGGAACCGACTGGCGCTCGAGCTGCTGGTTGTACAGCATCGATTCGAGCACCGAGAGCTGACGGCCGGAAGCGTCGAACTGGGCCTGCAGCTCATTCAGGTCCTTCAGCAGGTCGCCCGCCGGCGCGTCGCTGACGGTTTCGTTACCGCCCATGCCGGGCGTGCGTTCGAAATCGAACTCGCCGTCATTGAGCTTGCCGCTGCGGGTCAGGCGCTCGCCGAGCGCGTTCAGACGATTGGCCTGGGCCTGCAGCTCGCCGACGCGCGCGGCGATGGCGTTGATTTCGATCTGCGCGTTCTCGCGCGCTTCCTTCAGCGCCGCCTGCTGGGTGCCGAGATCGCTGCGCAGCTGCGCGATCTCGGACTTGGCGGCGCCATTGGCGCCCCGCGCCGCGAAACCGGCGCCGAAGCTCAGGCCCAGGATGGCGATCGCGACTGCCGCGGCGGAAGCGGCTACTTTCGGTTCGTGCAGCGCCAGTTTCTGGGGGGCGCGCAGGAATTTCGATACGATGATGACATTCAGCATGTCGAAACGTACTCACTCTCAGGATCGTGGCGCCGCTCCCGGTTCTCCTCCCGACGCCTTGCAGGCCGTGGCGGGTGGCGAACTCGGTTCGGTCATCGAACGCGCCCAGTGGTTGGACCGGCTCGATGCCTTGCTGCGCCAGAGCCTGCCCGCCGCGCTGGCCGGGCAATGTCGCCTGGCGAACGTGGATAAGGACAAGCTGGTTTTTTTGGTCAGCGCGCCGATCTGGAAGAGCAAGCTGCGGCTTTCGGCCGACATCCTGCTGGACGCGGCTGCCGCGGCTGGCCTGCCGGCCCGCACGCTGGTCGTCAAAGTGGTACCCGCGACCCCGATCTCCCCGGGTGAAACCGCTGGCAAACCCCTTTCGCAAGCCGTACGCGAATCATTGCGCACGACCGCCCAGTCCGTGGGCGACCCGGAACTCCGGGCCCAACTCTTGAAACTGGCGTCCTTGCCTGAAACTCGGTGAGGGGGCATTCTGCCGCAGGAATTCGCCCCGGCCGTTAAATCCGGGTTAATTCAGGTGAAAAGCGCGTGATCGGCCACGCAAAACGGCCAATGAACCGGCCACGGTTCAGTTTTGACCCGATTTGACGCCGTTTCCGGCCAGGCTTCAGCGGGCCGGAACGGGCCGGATGACCACCGTAGGCGCGGTGGGGGACAGGACGGACTCGTCCTCGAAGCTGGCGTACTCCCAGCACTCGGTCTGGGCCAGCAGGGCGCGGGCCAGCTTGTTGTTGAGCGCATGGCCCGACTTGTAGCCGTAGAACGCGCCGATCAGGGCATGGCCCATCAAGTAGATGTCGCCGATCGCGTCGAGGATCTTGTGGCGCACGAACTCGTCGTCGTAACGCAGGCCGTCGTCGTTGAGCACGCGGTAATCGTCGAGCACGATCGCGTTGTCCATCGAACCGCCCAGCGCCAGGTTGCGCTCGCGCAGGTATTCGATGTCCTTCATGAAGCCGAAGGTGCGCGCGCGGCTGACTTCCTTGACGAAGGAGGTCGAGGAGAAATCGATCTCGGCGCTGGAGGTGGCCTTGCTGAACTGCGGATGCTTGAAGTCGATGGTGAAACCGACCTTGAACCCATCGTGCGGCTCGAAACGGGCCCATTTGTCGCCGTCTTCCACCTGCACCGTCTTCTTGATGCGGATGAAACGCTTGGCCATGTTCTGCTCCTCGATACCCGCCGATTGCAGCAGGAACACGAAGGGGCCGGCCGAGCCGTCCATGATCGGCACTTCGGCCGTGGACAGGTCGATGTAAGCGTTGTCGATGCCCAGTCCAGCGAAGGCGGACATGAGGTGTTCGACAGTCTTGACCTGGGCTTCGCCTTGGACGAGCGCGGTGCACAGGCTGGTGTCGCCGACCAGTTCGGCGCGGGCCTTGATCTCGACGGCCGGCGTGAAGTCGGTACGACGGAATACGATGCCCGTATCCGGCGCAGCCGGACGCAGGGTCATGTAGACCTTCTCACCGCTATGCAAGCCCACGCCGGTGGCGCGGATCACGTTCTTCAACGTGCGCTGTCTGATCATAAATTTGCCGTTCCCCTGGACAGAGGACACAAAACATTAACGAATAAGGATACCACACCCCTCCCTGAACGCCCCCGCAGGAAGGGAACACTGCGTCTCAGAACGGGCATCCGGAAGCTCCATTCGGACAATCCCCGCCCGGACAAGTTCCTGCCCCAACTGAAAAATCCCGCCGGCAGTGCCGGCGGGCAAAGGGGACGTGACACCAGCCCCAGCCATCCAGGCCGGGGATAAAGCGAGCGCAGCCGGCCGACCGGGCCCTTGAACCCAGAGGTGGCCGCGCGTGACACGGCTCAGTCGGCCTGCCGGCGCAGGAAGGCCGGGATGTCGAGGTAGCTGCTGTCGTTGTCGAGGGCAGTCGCCGGGGCCGACGGTTCGGCGCCGCGGCTGGCGCGCAGACCCAGGTTGTTGCCAGCCATCGACGAGGAAGACGCATTCGCCATCGCGTCGAAATCGGCCAAGCCCGTGGTGGCGTTGCGGACCAGCTTGACCGGCTGCCGCATCGGCTCGCGCAGCGAGTCGCGGTCGCCGTTGCGGACCGGCTGGCGCTGCGCCTGGCGATTCAGCCCGGTCGCGACGACCGTCACGCGCACTTCGTCGGCCATGTCCGGATCGAGCACAGTGCCGATGACGACCGTCGCGTCTTCCGAGGCGAACTCTTCGATCGTGCGGCCGACTTCGTCGAACTCGCGCATGGTGAAATCCGGACCCGCCGTGATGTTGACCAGGACGCCGTTGGCGCCGGCGAGGTTGACCTCGTCGAGCAGCGGATTGCTGATGGCCGCTTCGGCCGCCGCCTGCGCACGATCGTCGCCGCGTGCCGAGCCGCTGCCCATCATGGCCAGACCCATCTCCGACATCACGGTGCGCACGTCGGCGAAGTCGACGTTGATCAGGCCGGGGCGCACGATCAGGTCGGCAATGCCCTGCACGGCGCCGAGCAACACGTCGTTGGCGGCGCGGAAGGCCTGCACCATCGTCGCGTCGCGGCCAAGCACGGTGATGAGTTTTTCGTTCGGGATCGTGATCAGCGAGTCGCAATGGTTCGCCAGTTCCTCGATGCCCTTCAGCGCCACCTGCATGCGGCGACGGCCTTCGAACGGGAACGGCTTGGTCACGACCGCGACCGTAAGGATGCCGCGCTCCTTCGCCAGCTGCGCCACGACCGGCGCCGCGCCGGTGCCCGTGCCGCCGCCCATGCCGGCGGTGATGAACACCATGTCGGCGCCGTCGAGCGCTTCCAGGATGCGTTCGCGATCCTCGAGCGCGGCCTGGCGGCCGACTTCCGGGTTGGCGCCGGCGCCGAGACCCTTGGTGACGTTGCCGCCGAGTTGCAGCTGCAACTTGGCGCCACACTGCTTGATCGCCTGCGAGTCGGTGTTCGCGGTGACGAACTCCACGCCCTCGACGCCCGCGTTGACCATGTGCGCGACCGCGTTGCCGCCACCGCCGCCGACGCCGAAAACCTTGATTACCGCATTGGGGGCCAGCTTCTCTACCAGTTCGAAATGTGCCATGTCCGTGTCCTCGTTCTGTGTATGTGTGTTTTCTTGTTATCGCTGTTGCCGTGACTCAAAACTCGCCGCGGAACCATGTCCGCAGCTTTCCAAAAACCGTTCCCGCCTTGCCGGCGTTGATACGCGGGCGATGCGGATGCTCGATCTGGCTACCCCAGAGCAGCAGGCCGACGCCGGTGGCATGCACCGGGTTGCCGACGACCTCGCCGAGTCCGGTGACGTGCTGCGGAATGCCGACGCGCACCGGCATGTGCAGCATTTCCTCGGCCAGTTCGATCACGCCTTCCATGCGCGCGGCGCCGCCGGTCAGCACCAGGCCGGCTCGCACGAGTTCCTCGAACCCGGAGCGGCGCAGTTCGGCCTGCACCATCTCGAAGATTTCCTCGTAGCGGTTCTGCACGGCCTCGGCCAGCGCCTGGCGCGCGAGGCGACGCGGCGGGCGATCGCCCACGCTCGGCACCTGGATGGATTCTTCCGCCGTGGCCAACTGTGCCAGGGCGCAGGCGTAGCGCACCTTGATCTGCTCGGCTTCCGGCGTCGGCGTACGCAGCAGATGCGCGATGTCGTTGGTGACCTGATCGCCGGCGATAGGCAGCGAGGCCGTGTGGCGGATCGCGCCCTGCACGAATACCGCGATGTCGGTGGTGCCGGCGCCGATATCGACCAGCACGACGCCGAGCTCCTTCTCGTCGCCGGTCAGCACCGCCGTACTGGACGCGATCGAACCCAGGATCAGGTCGTCCACCTGCAGGCCGCAACGATTGACGCACTTGCTGATATTCGCGGCAGCGGACAACGCGCCGGTCACCAGGTGCGCGCGCACTTCGAGGCGGACACCGGACATGCCGACGGGATTGCGGATGCCTTCCTGCGAGTTGTCGACGATGTACTCCTGCGGAATCGCGTGCAGGATGCGCTGATCGGCCGGCACCGCGACCGCCTTGGCCGCCTCCAGCACGCGGTCGAGATCGCCGTAGGTCACTTCCCCGCCCGCCACCGGCACGATGCCGGGCGAATTGCGGCACTGCGTGTGGCTGCCGGAAATGCTGGCGTAGACCGAACGGATCTCGCAGCCGGCCATCAATTCGGCCTCCTCGATCGCGCGCTGGATCGATTGCACCGTCGATTCGATGTCGACGACGACGCCGCGCTTCATGCCGCGCGATTCGTGCGAACCGATGCCGATCACTTCGATCTCGTGACCGGGCGCGTATTCGCCCACCAGGGCGGTGATCTTGGAGGTGCCGATGTCGAGGCCGACGATCAGCGATTTGTCGCCTTTGCGGTTCATGTTCTCGCCTGTTGCTGCGTTTGCGTGGCCTTGTCCGGAGCGGCTGCGGCACCCCAGGTCAAGGCGAATCCATTGGTGTAGCGAAGATCGGCGCGCAGCAATGGCCGCGGGTCGGTCTGGCGCAGGCGCGGCAGCATGCGCGCGAACCGCTGCAGGCGGGCCTGCGTTTCGCCACGGCCGACTTCGACTTCTGTGCCATCAGACAGGGCCAGGCTCCAGCTGCCGCGCGCGGAGAGGTTCACCCGATTGACCTGCAGTCCGATCGCCAGGAAGAGCGGGCGCGCCTGGCTGTAGAACGACATCATTTCGCTGGCGCGCTCGTCGGCGCCTTCGAACACCGGCAAGGCCGGGGAGACGAGCGCCGGCGCCGGAAACAGCTCGCCGTTCTCCGACAACATGCGTTCCTTGCCCCAGCGCGCCAACGGCCGGTACTCGTCCAGCGTGACTTCGAGACGATCGGGCCAACGCTTGCGCACTTCGACCTTGCGTACCCAGGGCAGTGCCGCGAGCTTGGTGCGGATCGATTCGAGGTCGACCGCGAAGAAGCCGCGCTTGACGTAAGGCATGACCACCGCGCGCACTTGCGCGTCGCTGACCTGCTCGAACTTGGCGGTCACCGCCAGGTGACGCATCGGCCAGCGCGCACCGCCGATCCAGCCATTCACGACGGCGATCGCGGGAAACGCGACCAGGCCGATCGCGAACACCCAGGCGGCGATGCGAAGAAGCGCTCTCATCCGTGCGCCACCTCGTCGCCCGCATCGGACTTGAAGCTGGTTTCCAGTATCCGCCAGCACAGGGTCTCGAAATCGATGCCGACCTCGCGCGCCGCTTTCGGTACCAGCGAATGACTGGTCATGCCCGGCGCCGTGTTGACTTCGAGAAGATAGAACTTGCCGGCCTTGTCGCGCATGACGTCGACGCGGCTCCAGCCGCTGCAGCCGACGGCCTGGAACGCGGCGTACGCCAGCGCGCGGATTTCCGCCTCGGCGTCGCCTTCCAGTCCCGGACACAGGTACTGGGTGTCGTCGCTGACGTATTTCGCGTGGTAGTCGTAATACTCGCCGGGCGGCACGATGCGGATCGACGGCAAGGCCTGGTCGCCGAGGATGCCGACGGTTAGCTCCTGCCCTTCGATCAGCTGCTCTACCAGCAGTTCGCCGGGATAGCGCGCGGCCAGCTCGACCGCCGCATCGAGATCGGCGTCGTTGAAGACCCGACTGACGCCGACGCTCGAACCTTCGCAGGCCGGCTTCACGATCACCGGCAGGCCGAGCGAGCGAGCGGCCGCATGCACATCCTGTCCAGGCGAAAGGCGCGCGTAACGCGGCGTCGACAAGCCGAGGCTCAACCAGACCTGCTTGCTGCGGATCTTGTCCATGGCCAAGGCCGTGCCGAGCACGCCCGAGCCCGTGCAGGGCACGCCGAGCGCTTCCAACAGGCCTTGCAACACGCCGTCTTCGCCGCCGCCCTTGTTGCCGTGCAGGATGTTGAAGACGCGATCGAACTTCTTCGCGGCCAGTGCTTCGATCAGGGCGGGAATGCCGTCGACCGGGTGGGCGTCGATGCCGCGCGCGCGCAGCGCGTCGAGCACGTTGGCGCCCGAGTTCAGGGAAACTTCGCGCTCGGAGCTCGTACCGCCCAGCAACACGGCCACGCGGCCGAACTGGCGCGGGTCGGAAACCTTGCGGAATGCGCTGCTCATGCTTTCTTGGCTCCTTCGAATCCTTTGGCGGCGATTTCTGCCGCGACATAGCCGATGTCGCCGGCGCCCATCATCAGCAGCAGATCGCCGTCCTGCAGTACGTCGGGCAGCAGTTCCGGCAGCTCGCGCGTGGAGGCGACGACGACCGGATCGATGCGTCCGCGCGCGCGTATCGCCCGCGCGAGCGATTTGGCGTCGGCACCCGCGATCGGGGTTTCGCCGGCGGCGTAGACCTCGGTGAGCACGACCGCGTCGCAGCCCGACAGCACCGCGGCGAAATCGTCGAACAGATCGCGCGTGCGGCTATAGCGATGCGGCTGGAAGGCCACCACCAGCCGGCGCGACGGCCAGCCACCGCGAGCCGCAGCGAAGACCGCTTCCAGCTCGCGTGGGTGATGACCATAGTCGTCGACGAGCAGCACGCTGCCACGACCGGACGTACCCGCGAACGAGAGCTCGCCCTTCAGGTTGAAACGGCGGCCGATGCCCTGGAACTTCTCCAATGCGCTGGCGATCGCTTCGTTCGACACGCCGAGCTGCCAGCCGATCGCGGCGGCGGCCAGCGCGTTCTGCACGTTGTGCCGACCCGGCAGGTTCAGGCGCACCGTATGCGGTTCGCTCTCGGGCAAATGCAGTACGAACTGCATGACATTGCCGTCCTGCGTCACGTCGGTCGCACGCACGTCGGCCGTTTCGGCGAAGCCGTAGCGCATCAGATGGCGCGGCATCTGTTCGGCCAACGCCGCCACTTCCGCGTCGTCGACGCACAGCACGGCCAGGCCGTAGAACGGCAAGCGGTGCAGGAACTCGGAGAAGGCCGCCTTCACGCGATTGAAATCGCCGCCGTAGTTCTCGAGATGGTCGGCATCGATGTTGGTGACGACGGCGATCAGCGGATTCAGGCGCAGGAAGCTGCCGTCGCTCTCGTCCGCTTCGCCCACCAGCCACTGACCGCTGCCCAGCTTGGCGTTGGCGCCCGCCGACAGCAGCTGACCGCCGATCACGAACGTCGGGTCGAGCCCGCCCTCCTTCAGCACGCTCGCGGTCAGCGAGGTGGTGGTCGTCTTGCCGTGCGTGCCGGCGATGGCGATGCCGCGCTTGAAGCGCATCAGTTCGGCCAGCATTTCGGCGCGCGGCACCACCGGGATGCGCTCGCGCTGCGCCGCCACCAGTTCCGGATTGTCGGCCTTGATGGCGCTGGAGATCACCACGACGTCGGCGTCGCCGACATGGGAGGCGGCGTGGCCCTGGTGCACTTTGGCGCCGAGTTGCGCCAGGCGACGCGTCACGGCCGAATCGTTCTGGTCGGAACCGGAAACCTGGTAGCCGAGCGTGACCATCACTTCGGCGATACCGCTCATGCCGGCGCCGCCGATGCCGATGAAATGCACGCGCGGGAACGCGCGAGCCAGGTCGCCGGTTTCCTTCAGGCGTCGCTGCATCATGGACGGGCCTCCTGCATCACGATGTCGGCGACGCGTTGCGCCGCCTGGGGAAATGCCGCGGCCCGTGCCGCTTCGGCCAACCGCAGCAGTTGCGCACGATTGCCCACCAGCGGCTGCAGCCGGCCGCGAAGCTCGACATCCATCGCGCCGTCCTGGCGCAGCCAGTCGCCGCCGCCGCGCTCTTTCAGGAAGTCCGCATTGCGGGCCTGGTGGTCGTCGACCGCCCCCGGGAACGGAATCAGGATGCTGCCGACGCCAGCCGCACAGAGCTCGGCGATCGTCAGCGCGCCCGCACGCCCGATCACCAGGTCGGCCCAGCCGTAAGCAGCGGCCATGTCGGTGATGAAGGGTTCGACGCTGGCCTGCACGCCGGCGTTCGCATAGGCCTCCCGGGCCTGCTCCAGCATCTTCTCGCCGCACTGATGCCGGATTTCGAACGGATGCTGCGACTGCATCGCGGCGATCACTTTCGGAACCGATTCGTTGATTGCGCGCGCGCCCTGGCTGCCGCCGAGCACCAGCAGGCGGATCGCGCCTGCGCGTCCGGCGAAGCGTTCGGCCGGAGCGGGCAGCGCGGAGATTTCCGCGCGCACGGGATTGCCGACGGTCTCGTTCTTCACGCGCGGGAAACTGTCTGGGAAGCCGCAAAGCACGCGCCGCGCCAAACGCGCCAGCACACGATTGGTCATGCCGGGAGCGCGATTCTGTTCGTGCACGATAAGAGGACGACGCAGCAACCAGGCCGCCAGCCCGCCGGGGCCGGCGGCATAACCGCCGAAGCTAACGACGGCGCGCGGCTTTTCGCGACGCAACACCGACCAGGCTTGCCAGAGCGAGCGCAAGAGCACGAGCGGCGCCGCCAGCGTGCTGGCGAAACCCTTGCCGCGCAGTCCACGCACCGCGATCGTGCGGATCGGCAGATCGTGCGCCGGCACCAACCGCGTTTCCATGCCGCCATCCGCACCCAACCACAGGACCGCGGCGTCGCGCGCGCGCAGGGCATTCGCCACCGCCAAGCCGGGGAAGATGTGGCCACCGGTACCGCCTGCCAGGATCATCACGGGTGCGTTCCGGGCCGCGCTCATCGCTGCGCTCCCAACTTCGGTTCGACGCGCGCGCGCGGCTCGCGCAACGGCGGCGTCGCGACGGCATCGTGGCGATAGTTCGCCGTCTGCGGCGATGGTTCGAGGTCCTCCTCGCCCACCGACTCCATCGGCAAGGCACCGCCGCGCAAACGAGCGGCCCGCAGTTCGGCGCGATCGAGCTCGTAGCTGATGCGCAGCAACACGCCCATGGCGGCGCAGGTCATCAGGATGCTGGAACCGCCCGACGAGATCAGCGGCAAGGTCAGGCCCTTGGTCGGCAGTACGCCGAGATTAACGCCCATCGACACGACCGCCTGCAGGCTGATCCACAGGCCGATGCCGAACGCGCAGTAGCCGCTGAAATGCCGGCGCATGCCGATGCAGCGCCAGCCGATGCGCAAGGCCCGCCAGGCGAACAGCGCGAACAAGGCGACAATGACGCAAACGCCGAGGAAGCCGAACTCCTCGGCCGTCACCGAGAAGATGAAGTCGGTATGCGCTTCCGGCAGGTAGTCGAGCTTCAGGATGGAACCGCCGAGACCGACGCCCGTGCTTTCGCCGCGACCGATGGCGATCAGCGCCTGCACCAGCTGATAGCCGCTGCCGAACGCGTCTTCGAACGGATTGCTGAACGAGATCAGGCGGCGTACGCGATAGGGTTCGAGCAGCACGATGAAGGACATCGCGATCATGCCCGCCAGCGCCGGCAAGGCCAGGTTGCGAATGCGGGCGCCGCCGAGCCAGACCATGCCGCCGGTCACGGCGAGGATCAGCATGGCCGATCCGAAGTCCGGCTGGATCAGCAGCAGGCCGACCAGGGCGCCGGCCAGGATCAGCGGCTTGAGCAGGGTCTTCCAGCTGTTGCCGATCTCGTCGCGGAAACGAACGAGGTAGCTGGCCAGCCAGACGATGAACATCAGCTTCACCGCCTCCACGGCCTGGAAGTTCGAGACGCCCAGGTTGATCCAGCGGCGCGCGCCGTTGACCGTGTGTCCGATGCCGGGCACCAGAACCGCCAGCAGGAGCACGAAGCACAGCGCGAGGAACAGGTGACTGTGCTGTTCGACCTGCTTCATTTCGGTGCGCATCGCCAACAAGGCCAACACGATGCCGCCGGCCAGGAACATCAGGTGGCGGTTGAAGTAGTAGAACGCGCCGACACCGTTGCTCAGCGCATAAGGCATCGAACTCGACGCCACCATCACCACGCCGATCGACGCGAGCGTCACGACCACGGTCAGCAGCCACGGGTCGAAGCGACCTTCGAGGTCGTCGAAACGCAGTGCCTGGCTGGCGCGGTCGCGAAGGTTCATCTTCAGCGCACCTTGAGGGTCGCGAGGCCGACGAGCACCAGCACCACCGAGATGATCCAGAAGCGCACGATCACGCGCGGCTCCGGCCAGCCCTTGAGCTCGAAGTGGTGGTGGATGGGCGCCATGCGGAACACGCGCCGACCGGTCAGCTTGAAGCTGGCCACCTGGATCATCACCGAGAGCGTCTCGATGACGAAGATGCCGCCCATCACGACCAGGATGAGCTCCTGGCGCACGATTACGGCGATCGTGCCAAGCGCGGCGCCCAGCGCCAATGCGCCGATGTCGCCCATGAAGACCATGGCCGGATAGGTGTTGAACCAGAGGAATCCGAGTCCGGCGCCCGCGATGGCGGCGCAAAAGATGGTCAACTCGCCGGCGCCGGGAATCGCCGGAATCTGCAGGTACTGCGAGAACTGCGCGTGGCCCGAGGCATAGGCGAAGACGCCGAGCGCGGCGGCGACCAGCACCGTCGGCATGATCGCCAGGCCGTCCAGGCCGTCGGTCAGGTTGACGGCATTGGAGAAACCGACGATCCAGAAATAGGCCAGTACTACGAAGCCCGCGCCGAGCGGCAACGCGAAATTCTTCAACAAGGGCAGATAGAGCGTCGTCGCCGCCGGCACGTCCGCGCTCATGTACAGCGCGATCGCCGCCGCCAGTCCGAACACCGACTGCAGAGCGTACTTGTGTCGCGACTTCAGCCCGTTCGGATCGCGCTTGACGATCTTGATCCAGTCGTCGAGCCAGCCGATCGCACCGAAAGCCACGAGCACGGACAACAGGATCCAGACATAACGGTTGCGCAGGTCGCCCCACAGCAGCGTAGCCAGCGTGATCGTCAGCAGGATCAGCGCACCGCCCATCGTCGGCGTGCCCGCCTTGGAGAAATGCGATTGCGGGCCATCCTTGCGGATCGGCTGGCCGCCCTTCAGCCGCGAGAGGCGCTCGATGACGGTCGGGCCGAGCCATAGCGACAGGGCGAGCGCCGTCAGCGCGCTGAGGATCGCGCGCATCGTGATGTAGTCGAACAGCGCGAAGAATCGCGCCCAGGCCTGCAGCAAGCGGGCCAGTTCAAGCAGCATGGCCGGTCCCCTCCGTTTTCTTATTGTTGTTTTGATCGAGCAAGGCCGAGACCACCTTGTCCATCGCGCTCGAACGCGAACCCTTCACCAGGCAGCGCACTCCTCCGCGCAGCTCCGTCGACAGGGACGCGATCAGCGCCTCCTGCGATTCGAAGTGCCTTCCGCCTTCGCCGAACGCAGCGCTGGCTTCACGCGCGAGCTCGCCCAGCGTCAACACGCGACCGAGGCCGGCGCGCTTCGCCTGCCGGCCGATGTCGGCATGCAGCGCCGGCGCGGTTTCGCCGAGTTCGGCCATATTGCCGAGCACGAGCCACGCACTGGCGCCATGCGGCGCGAGCGTGGCAATGGCGGCGGAAACGGAACCGGGATTAGCGTTGTAACTGTCGTCGATGACGATGGCCCCATTGCCCAGCGCATGGGCGATCTGCCTGCCCTTCACCGGCTCGGCATGCCGCAAGCCTTCGACGATGGCCGAAAAGGGCGCGCCGGCCGCCAGCGACATCGCGGCGGCGGCCAGTGCGTTCATCACGCTATGCCGCCCGGGCAGCGGAAGCGCGATTTCTTCGCTGCCGGCAGGCGTATGCAAGAGGAAGCGGGAAGCGTCGGCCTCCGTGACGATTCGGCTGGCGCGGATGTCGGCGTCGTTCTCGATGCCGAAACGGAAGCTGCGGCGAGCGCCGACGATGCCGGCGAAGTACGGCGCGAAGGCATCGTCGGCGTTGATCACGGCCACGCCGTCGTCCGGCAGGGCCTCGTAGATCGCGCCCTTGGTTTCGGCGATGCCCAGCAGGCTGCCCATGCGCTCCATGTGCGCCGGCGCGATGTTGTTCACCAGCGCGACCTGCGGCGGAACGATGCTGGTCAGATAGGCGATGTCTCCGGGTTTGCCGGCGCCCATTTCGTAGATGGCGAACTCGGCGTCTTCCGGCGCATCGAGCACGGCCAGCGGCAGGCCGATCTCGTTGTTGCGGTTGCCGGGATTGAAGTAGGTCCGCCCCGTCCGCGACAGGATGCCTTGCGTCAACGCCTTGACCGAGGTCTTGCCGTTGCTGCCGGTCAGGGCGACGACGACGGCGCGGCGCGAGTGCTGCATGCCGGCGGCGAATTCGCCCAGCGCTTCCTGGGTATCGGCGCAAAGCACGCGCGGAAGATCGGTCTCGACGTCGTGATGCAGCAGCAGAGCGGCGGCGCCACGCGTCTGCGCCTCGGCGACGAAGTCGTGCGCGTCGAAATTTTCGCCGCGCAGCGCCACGAACAAGGCGCCGGACGCGATCGTGCGGGTATCGGTGCTAACGGAGCTGATGGCCACGTCATCGCCGAGATGGCGGCCTTCGCACCAATGGGCTACCGTGGAAAGCAGGACGGGCTTCATGGGCCAATCCCGTATTGATCGCGGAGGCATGAGGAAGTCATTCCCGCTCCCCCAACAAATGCCGCGCCACGGCCAGGTCGTCGAACGCATGGCGCGCGCCCGCGATCTCCTGGTAGTTTTCGTGGCCCTTACCGGCTACCAGCACGATGTCGTCGCTTCCCGCGCCCCGCAACGCAAGCGCGATGGCGAGCGCGCGATCCCGCTGCACCTCGACGCCGGAAGCGTTGGCAAAGCCGGCGAGAATGTCGGCGACGATGGCATCGCCCTCCTCGCTGCGAGGATTGTCGTCGGTCACGATCACCCGGTCGGCGCCGCGCTCGGCAATCGCCGCCATCTGCGGCCGCTTGCCGCGATCGCGATCGCCGCCGCAGCCGAAGACGCAAGTCAGGCGGCGCGGCCGGTGCTCGCGCAGGCTAGCCAGCGCCTGTTCCAGGGCATCGGGCGTATGCGCATAGTCCACCACGACCAGCGGCTGGCCGCGTTCGCCGCCGACGCGGCTCATGCGGCCGCCGACCGGCAGCAACGAGGGCAGCACGCGAGCCGCTTTTTCCAGGGGCCAGCCGAGGGCACGCAGCGCGCCGGCCACAGCGAGCAGATTGTCGATATTGAAGCGGCCCAACAGGGGCGATCTCACCGAGTGGGCTTCGCCGGCTTCGCGCAGGGCGAAACGAATCCCTTCAGGCGAAAGCTGCGGCTCGTCCGCATGCAGCGTGGCATCGGCGTGCCCGCGTGAGCTCAGGCCGATGCGGCGAACGCCGGCATCCACGTTACCCAGCAACTCGGCGCCGAAGGCATCGTCCAGGTTCACCACCGCGGCTTGCAGCGTCGGCCAGGCGAACAGCTTCGCCTTCGCCGCACCGTAGGCTTCCATCGTGCCGTGGAAATCGAGATGGTCGCGCGTGAGGTTGGTGAAGACCGCCACCTTGAAGGCGACATCGTCGACGCGGCCCTGCTCGAGCGCGTGCGACGAGACTTCCATCGCCACGTGGGTCGCGCCTGCGTCGCGCATCTTCGCCAGCAGACGATGCACGCTGACCACGTCGGGAGTGGTGCGTTCGCCAGCGACAAGGCGGCCATGCAGGCCCGTGCCCAGCGTACCGATGCTGCCGACAATGGCGCCATCGGCATGCAGCGCCTGGGCGATAAGTTGCACGGTGGAGGTCTTGCCGTTGGTGCCGGTAACGCCCGTCATCGCCAGCGCTTTCGACGGCGACGAATAGAATTTGTCGGCCAAGTGGCCGAGCTTCGCGCGCAAGCCGGAGATCGCGATGGCGTTCCCCGGCGCGATTACGCCTTCGGGAATCGGCGTTTCGTAGACCATGGCGGCGACACCCGCCGCCTGCGCCTTGTCTGCATGGCGCAGGCCGTGCGTGGTCGCGCCGGCCAGCGCGACAAAGACATCGCCCTCGCCCAGCTCGCGGCTATCGGCACTGAGTTCGTGCAGCAACGGATCGAAGGCAGGCAGCGGCGAAACTTCGCCGTCCAGCCATTCGTGCAGGCGCAGGGCGCGGCTCATTGCGCCACTCCCGTCGGCGTGGCGGCGGCATCCTGCGCCTCCATCGGTGCGGTCGCGGGGGTGGTGGCGGCCTGCGGCGCATTCGCCACCGGTTCGCTGGCGTACCACTGCTCGACATGGTCGGGCGGCACATCCATCAGGCGCAGCGCGCCATCCATCACGTTGTGGAAGACCGGCGCGGAAACCAGGCCGCCGTAGTAGTCGCGACCGCTCGGGTTGTGGATGACGACGACCATCGCGAATTTCGGATGGTCCATCGGCACGACGCCAGCGAACAGCGAGATGTACTTCTTCTCGTAACCGCCGCGAGTGAACTTGCGCGAGGTGCCGGTCTTGCCGGCGACGTGGTAACCGGTGACGGCCGCGCGCGTGGCGCTGCCGCCCGGTTTGGTGACGCTTTCCAGCATACCGAGTACTTCGCGCGCGATGCGCGGATCGAGCACCTGCCGACCGCTGCTGCCGCCGCCCTTGACGAAGGTCGGCGGCATCAGCCGACCGTCGTTGCCGAGCGCGGCGTAGGCCTGCGCGATCTGCAACGGCGTGACAGACAGGCCGTAACCATAGGAGATCGTCGCCTTCTCGAGCTGGCCCCAGCTGCGCGGCGGCGCCAGCACGCCGGCCGATTCGCCGGGAAAACCCGAGCCAGTGTTCTGTCCGAACCCGAAGCGATGCAGCACGTCGTAGAAGTGCTCGTTGCTCATGTTGAGCGCGAGCCGGCTGGCGCCGATGTTCGAGGACTTCTGCAGCAAGCGCTCCAGCGTGACCGGACCGTAGTCGTGCACGTCGCGGATCGGGTGACCGGAGACCACCAGGGGCGTCGTCGGCACGACGACGTTCGAGTCGACGCCGCTTTCCAGCGCGGCCGCGACGGTCAACGCCTTGATCACCGAACCCGGCTCGACCACGTCGGTCAGCGCGCGGTTGCGATGCGTGCCGGGAATCGCAGCCTCGCGCGCGTTCGGGTTGTAGGCGGGCTGGTTCACCATGGCGAGGATTTCGCCGGTCGGGATGTCGAGCACCACCACCGAGCCGCTCGATGCCTGGTTGGCCAACAGCGCGCTCTTGAGTTCTCGGTAGGCCAGGTACTGGATGCGCCGGTCGATCGACAGCGTCAGGTCCTTGCCCGGTTCGGCCGCGCGGACCAGGTCGACGTTCTCGACGATGCGGCCACGCCGATCGCGGATGATCTTCTGCGCGCCCGGCTTGCCGGTCAGCCAACCGTCGAACGCCAGCTCAAGGCCTTCCTGCCCGCGGTCGTCGATATTGGTGAAGCCCAGAGCATGCGCCATCACCTCGCCATGCGGATAGAACCGGCGGAATTCGCGCTGCGCATAAACACCGGGAATGCCGCGCGCGACCACGGCCTGCGCATCGTCCGGGTTGATGTGCCGACGCAGGTAAACGAATTCCTTGTCCGAGCGCTGCGCGACGCGCTGGGTCAGCACGTCTTGCGGAATGCCGAGCGCCTTGGCCAGTTCCGGCAGGCGTTCCGGGTGCTGCAGTAGCTCCTGCGGATTGGCCCAGACCGACTCGACCGGCGTGGACACGGCGAGCGGCTCGCCATTGCGGTCCATGATCATGCCGCGCGAGGTCGGAATCGGGATCTCGCGCAGGAAACGCGCCTCGCCCTGGTGCTGGTAGAAATCCTTGTTCAGCAGCTGCATCTGCGCGGCGCGACCGACCAGCACCACGCCGCACAGGCCAAGCACGCCGGCCAGCGCGGTGAGGCGCACTTTCAAGTCGTAAGGACGGGCGCGGGTCTTCATGGTTTGAGCACCACCACGTCGGCGTCCTGCGGGAAAGCCATGCCGAGGCGCTCGGTCGCGGCCTGTTCGATGCGATTGGTTTCCGACCACGTCGCCTGCTCGAGCTGCAGGCGGCCGAATTCCATGTTCAGTTCGTCACGCGCGCGTTCCAATCGCGTCAGTTCGACATAGGCAAGGCGATGTTGCTGGCGCGCGTAAACCACACCGACGGCGCTGCCGACGGCCGCCATCAGCAACAGCGCGATCAGGAATACGCGCGGGCTCATGCGCGCACCTGCGGCGATCCGCCCGTCTTTTCCGCCACGCGCAGCACGGCGCTCCGCGCGCGCGGGTTGCGCGCCACTTCCTCGTCGTCGGCGCGCTGGGCGCCGCCGATGTCGACCAGGCTGGCGTGGAACTCCTGCGCGATCGGCATGCGGCGGTTGCCCGGGGGCGCCTTCGCGTGACGCGCGATGAACTGTTTGACGATGCGGTCTTCCAGCGAGTGGAAGCTGATCACGGCGAGCCGGCCGCCGGGCTTCAGGCGCGCATGCGCGGCATCCAGACCGCGTTCGAGATCGGCGAGCTCGCGATTGATGTGGATGCGGATCGCCTGGAAGCTGCGGGTCGCCGGATGGATGCGGCTATCGCCGCGACCGACGACCGAGGCGATCAGCTCGGCCAACTGGGCCGTGCGCAGCAATGGCGTCGCGGCGCGGCGCGCAACGATCGTGCGGGCGATCTTGCGGCTGAGCTTCTCTTCGCCGTAGGTCCAGAGCACGTCGGCGATTTCCTTCTCGTCGGCGCGCGCCAGCCAGTCGGCGGCGCTTTCGCCGGACTCGTTGTCCATGCGCATGTCGAGCGGGCCGTCCTTGCCGAAGCTGAAGCCGCGCTCGGCCTGATCGAGCTGAGGCGAAGACACGCCGAGATCGAACAGCACGCCGTCCAATCCTTCGGTCGTTTCGCTCCACTGCCCGAGTTCGGCGAAGGAACCCCGATATACGGCGACGCGCGCGTCGTCGCCGAACAGCTCGGCAGCGCACGCGATCGCAGCGGGGTCCTTGTCCATCACCAACAACCTTCCTGCCGGCCCGAGCCGGTCCAACACGCCGCGTGCGTGACCGCCGCGACCGAATGTTCCGTCGAGATATCTGCCGTTCCCGATCACGCGCAGGCCATCGAGCACCTGCGTCCACATCACCGGTAGATGGCTCGGGTTCTGCGTCTCCACAGATGTCCCGACCGTCACCGTTAAAGCCTCAAATCGAGCATGTCCTCGCTGACCTCGTCTTCCGCGATCGTCAGACGGATCTGCGCGAGGTGCGCCTGCTCGCTCCACAGTTCGAACTTGTTGCCCATGCCCAGCAGCACCGCCTTCTTGTCGATGCCGACGGCGTTGCGATGACTGGCGGGAATCAGCACGCGACCATTGCCGTCCGGCTCGACCGGCGTTGCGGCGCCGACGAGCTTGAGCTGCAGGTTGCGATGCACCTTCTTCGCGTTCGGCAGCGCCATGACCTGGTCGCGGACCTTGGTCCAATCCGCTTCGGGGTACAGCCAGAGGCAGCCGGCTTCGTAGGGGTTGTAGGCCACGATCAGACGGCCGCCGGCGCTCGCCACCAGCTCCCGGAATGCGACCGGGATAGCCAGGCGGCCCTTGTCATCGATGGTGATCGCCGTTTCGCCCTGAAACATTTCCCCACTGATCCCCACAAAAAACCCGAAATTCCCTCGGAAGCCCACGTTAGTCCTGGGTCGGGGGGCTGTCAAGCAAAAAATCGGGAAAATTCGCTTTGGGAATCAATGTCTTGCACCAATCTTGAGAGACTGGTTTAAGAACCGTTTGGTTAGTCTTGTTTCCGTTCGACATTGCACCGAGTCGTGACCGCGGTCTCGGTCGGTGGGAAGGGAGGCGGAACTGGTCAAAAGCGCGCCAGCCCGGGCGTGGAACCGGAGGGATTGCGCAAACGGCGCCGAGGACAGTAAGGCTGGCCAGGCCAGGAGCTGGTAGACGGGCGGAACCAAGCCCGCTACCCACCGGCCTTGGGCCAGCCGGGAGCCGTTGGGGGACAGAAGTGGCGGAGCCGGCCGATAAGCCGGGTTCTGTCGTGGACAACCATTCCTCTCGGCCCTGCCTCACGGCAGGGCTCAAGCAGCGCACCCGGGGACGGGCCGAGCCAACCCATCGTCCCCCTATTTGGCCTTGCTCCAGGTGGGGTTTGCCGTGCCCTGCGGCGTTGGCCCCGCAGGCGGTGGGCTCTTACCCCACCGTTTCGCCCTTACCACGCACGGTCACCGCCCTTGCGGGTAGCAACCGCCGTTCGGCGGTTTGTTTTCTGTTGCACTTTCCGTCGGCTCGCGCCGCCCAGGCGTTACCTGGCACCTTGCTCTGTGGAGCCCGGACTTTCCTCGGCGCGATCGAGTCGCGACGCGGTTGTCTGGCCGACTCCGCCACAGCGGATTGTCTCACAGGCGCAGCATCAGGCCGCGCGCATCGCAGCCTCGCTGAGAAGCATCCGTACAGGTCATGTTGGGTTCGCTACGCCGCCCGCATGCAGCACGCGCACTCAATCCTGTCCGGCTTCGCCGCCGTACAGCGCTTTCCGAGGCGCGCCGCTGAGTTCAGCCGCCAGCTTCGCGGCCTGGGAGGGCTTCAGGTATTCGCCGAGTTTCGCGTACAAACGTTGGCCTTCCGCCAGGCGCGCAGCCGCATCGTCCTCGCAACCGCGCACGATCAGCACGAACTCGCCCTTGCGCTGGTTCTCGTCGGCAGCGACTTTCGCCGTCAGCTCGCCCAGCGTATCGCCGAGCACGGTTTCGAACAGCTTGCTCAGTTCGCGCGCCAGCACCGCCTCGCGCGCGCCGCCGAACACGACCGCCATGTCCGCCAGCGATTCCTCGATGCGATGCGAGCTCTCGTAGAACACCAGCGTGCGCGTTTCGCGCGCGAGTTGCTGCAATCGCTCGCGCCTCGCCGACGACTTCGCCGGCAGGAAGCCTTCGAAACAGAAGCGATCGCTCGGCACCCCGGCTACGGACAGCGCCGCGATCGCCGCGCATGCGCCCGGCAGCGGACTGACGCGCAAACCTGCGGCGCGCGCCTCGCGCACCAGTCGATAACCCGGGTCCGAGACCAGGGGCGTGCCCGCATCCGAGACCAGGGCCAGGCTCTCGCCGGCACGCAGGCGTGCGATCAGCCGGGCAGCGAATTCGGCCTCGTTGTGTTCATGTAGGGCCACGAGCGGCCGCTCCAGGCCGAAGGCGGCCAGCAATTGCCGGGTGTGCCGGGTGTCCTCGGCGCAGACGGCATCCACCGCAGCCAGCGTCTCCCGGGCCCTTGGACTCAGGTCGGCCAGATTGCCGATCGGCGTAGCCACGACATAAAGGGTGCCGGGAGAAATCACGGCCATGGGAGTCTCGTCGGTCCGAATGGGTATCATCTTAGTCGTATCGCCCCGGAAGCCCCCCATGCGCCTGCTGCCTGCCCTGTTGATCCCCCTGCTCCTCGTCGGTTGCGCCACGGTCAGCACGACGTCGGTCGTTCTGAGTCCGGAAGAACAGAACGCGATTTCGCTGTCTGCCGACGGCAAGTACCGCGATGCCGCCCTTGCCTGGCAGGCATTGGCCGACACCGCGCGCAGTCCGGCTCGCGATCGCGCGCTGGTGTTCGCGGCCGATGCCTGGGAGCGCGCCGGTGACAAGGACAAGGCCTTGCAGGCGCTGGCGCTCGCGAACCGGCGCAAGCTGCAGGGCGACGGCGCCTTCCTGCACGATATGCTCAGCGCGCAGTTCATGATCGATGCCGGACGCGGCGGCGATGCAGTGCCCTTGCTCGGCCAATCGCGCGACAGCGTACCTACGGCGCTCCGCACGCGATGGCATGCGCTGCGCGCCCGCGCCTTCGAGGCGGCCGGCATGTATTTCGAAACAGCCGCCGAACAAGCCTGGCTGCTGCAGGGGTTGTCGCCGCGCGAACGCAGCGCGGGCGCACGCAACATCGATCGCCAACTCGGCCGCCTGGACAGCCAGCAGCTGAGCCAGCGCAGCGGCGGGATGAATCCGTCCGACCCGCTCTATCCTTTCGTCGCGCGAGAACTCGGCAAGCGCGGCCTGCCCCTGCCCTTCCCGTTGCCGCGCTCAGGCCTGGCGCTGACGCAGGGCTTCCCGGCCGCCGAACGCGATGGCTACCGCCCGCCGGAAAGACTCGCTGTGCTGTTGCCGGCCAGCGGCAGCCTGGCCTCGGCTGGCGCCAGCGTGCGGGACGGCATCCTCGCCGCGTACTACGCCGAAACGCGCCGCCGTCCTGATATCCGTTTCTACGACAGCGCGGGCACCGCCGCAGGGGCGCAGAAAGCGGCGAAGCAGGCCGCCGCCGACGGGGCGCAACTCATCCTCGGTCCGCTGGCGCGCGAAGAAGTGAACGGACTTCTGGACGGCAATGAACCCGGTATCGGCGTGATCGCGCTCAACCGCGGCCAGAGCACGGCGCCGGGCAGCATCAACTTCGCTCTGACGCCGGACGAAGAAGGCCTGGTGACGGCCGATCGCCTGGTCGATCGCGGACTGCGTCGCGTACGCGTGTTCGTGCAACGCGACGACAGTTCGCAACGCACGCTGGTCGCATTCCGCGAACAACTGCGCGCGCGCGGCGGCGAGATCGTCGGGGAAAGCACCGTCGGCGACGAGGTCGGCGACCTCTCGCAGGCGCTGCAGGACGGCAAGGGCGCCGATGCGGTGTTCCTCGCAGTGAAAGCACCGGCGGCGCGCCTGATCGCCTCGCAACTGAAGACCTCGCCGATGGCGGCGCTGCCCCGCCTGTCGACTTCGCTGATCCTCAGCGGCGCGAGCGCGCGTCTCGATGGCGATCTGGACGGCATCGAATTCCCGGAACTGCCCTGGTTGCTCGACCAGCGTTCGAACCTGCCCGCCCCGGACGACCTGGCCAAGCGTTTGTCCAGCGCGCGCGGGCCGGCGCAACGCTTGTTCGCTTTCGGCATGGACGCCTGGCAACTCGCGGCCTATCTCGATCGGCTCGGCAGCGATCCGTCTTTCTCCCTCCGTGGCGCGACCGGCGAATTGAGCCTCGACAGTTTCGGCACCGTGCAACGCAACCCGGGTTGGGCCGTGTTCAGTGGCGGGCGTCCGCGCCCCGCGCCGGAACGCGCATTGCGCACGGAATCGACTTCTGGCCGCTGAGCGACAGGCCTCGGGGGCGGCGGCGGAAGACGCCGCCTGCATGCTGCTGCAGCGCGCGGGACTGAAGTTGCTGGAACGCAACGCGCGCTATCCGTTCGGCGAGCTCGATCTGGTGATGCTCGATGCCGCGACACTGGTCTTCGTGGAAGTGCGCTTGCGTCGCGATCCGCGTTTCGGCGGGGCCGCGGCTTCGATCGATCTCGGCAAACGCCGCAAGCTGGCATTGGCGGCACAGGCCTGGCTGGCGGCCAATCCGCGCCATGGCGATGCGCCCTGCCGTTTCGACGTAGTCGCCGCGACGCCCGCTGCGGATGGCCTGCAATGCGAATGGATCCGCAACGCGTTCACGATGGACGACCTGTAGTCCTTGCGAGCGACGCGCCAGGATAGGTTCTAGAATCGGCGCATGGACCCCGCCTCGCTAAGCGAACTACGCGCCCTGCTGGGCGAAGGCGCCTTGCTGGACGATCCGGCCGAACGCCTGGCCTATGGCTACGACAATTCGCGCCGACAGGCCCTGCCCGATGCCGTCGCCTTGCCGACCACCCGCGAGGAAGTCATCGCACTCGTGCGCTGGGCACGCATGCGTCGCGTGCCTCTGGTCGCGCGCGGGCGCGGCACCAACACCACCGGCGCCAGCGTACCGGTCGAAGGCGGCGTCGTGGTCGGCTTCGAGCGCATGAACCGCATCCTCGGTATCCGCCCCGGCGATCGTTGCGCGGTGGTGGAACCGGGCCTGCTCAATGGCGATCTGCAGCTCGCGTTGCGCCCGCACGGCCTGTTCTGGCCGCCCGACCCGACCAGCGCGCCTTATTGCAGCGTCGGCGGCAATATCGCCTGCAATGCCGGCGGGCCGCGCGCAGTGAAGTACGGTGCGACGCGCGACAACGTGCTCGCGCTCACTGCCGTCGCCGGCAACGGCGAACTGTTGCGCTTCGGTGCGGCGACGAGCAAGTCGTCCACCGGCTACGACCTGTCGCGGTTGCTGATCGGTTCGGAAGGGACGCTGGCACTGATCGTCGAGGCCAGCCTGCGCCTGGTGCCGGTGGCGCCGCAGCGGCGCGTGTTGCGTGCGCTGTACCGCGATGTCGATGCCGCCGCGCAGGCCGTGTCGCGCCTGATGGCGCAGCCGGTGACGCCTTCGATGCTTGAGTTCATGGACGCCGACTGCGTACGCTTGGCGCGCGACCTCGGCGGCGTCCCGCTGCCCGATGCCGGGGCCTTGCTGATGATCGAGGCGGACGGCGATGCCCAGTCCCTGGATGCCGCGATCGCGGCGTTGCGCGAAGCGGCCTCCGGCAACGGATGCCTGGAAGTGCGCGATGCCATCGATGCCGCGCAGTCCGAAGCCTTGTGGGCTGCGCGCAAAGCCCTGTCGCCGGCCCTGCGCAGCATCGCCAGCGGCAAGATCAACGAGGACGTGGTGGTGCCGGTCTCGCGCATTCCCGATCTGCTGCGGCGCGTTGGCGACATCGCCGAGAGGCACGCCCTGCGAATCGTCTGCTTCGGCCATGCCGGCAACGGCAACCTGCATGTGAACATTCTCTACGACGCCGACGACGCGACGCAGGAACGTCGCGCTTCCGATGCCTTGGCCGAAGTATTCGCCGCGACCTTGTCGCTGGGCGGGCAACTGTCGGGCGAGCACGGCATCGGCCTGGCAAAACGCGATTTCATGGCGCAAGCGCTGGAGCCGCCCACGCTGGAGGCGATGCGCGCGATCAAGCGCGTCTTCGATCCCGATGGCATCCTGAATCCAGGCAAGATCCTGCCGGCCGGCGGCTGAGGAGCGATCGCATGCACCGCATCATCCGGATCCTGATCGTGCTTTTCGCTGCGGCGTTCGCCCTGCCGACGGGATCGCAGGTGCAATCCGCCGCCCCGACGCGCGTGCTGTTCGTCGGCAACAGCTACACCTACGTCAACAACCTGCCGGCGCTGTTCGTCGCACTCGCGAACGCGCAACCGGGCAGGAACTCTTACGAAGCCGACCTCATCGCAGCGCCCGGCGGAAGCATCGCCGAACGCTGGCAGGACGGCGTGGCCGCCGGCGAAATCGCCAGTGGTCGCTGGCAGGTGCTGGTACTGCAGGAGCGCGGCGGCCAGTTGGCCTGCCTGGGCAAGCCGAATGCGCGCAGCGAACCGGAATGCCAGGCGATCGTCGCGGCGCATCGCAAGTTCGCCGCGCTGGCGAAGCGGCACGGCATGCGCGTACTGCTGTTCGGCACCTGGGGACCGGATGCCATCTGGCAGGGCCAACTCAGTCGCGGACTGCGCAAGCTCGCCGATGCCACCAGCGCCGAAGCCGTGGACATCGGTGCCGACGTACGCGCCTACGGCGAAGCGCACGCGGAAACGAAGCTGTATACGGATTCGACCCTGCATCCCGCGCTCGACGCGAGCCTGCTGGCTGCGGGTCGCCTCTATCGCCAGATCGAAGGTCGTGCAGCCGAACCGATCGCTTTCGAAACGCAGGCAGCCCTGTTGCCTACGCGCGCGGCCGTCCGGGCCGACCGCCCGCTTTCGCAGCAAGCCGACATGCGTGGGGATGGCGGCATCGTTCGCATCGATGCCGCGCGGCTGCGTCCGCTGCTGGCCGCGACGACCGCGCCGTGAACCCGATCCCGCCGGCCACGCCGCTCGCTGCCATGTTGGCGGAGGTCCGCGCCTGCCGGCTATGCGAGGCGCACTTGCCGCTGGAACCGCGGCCGGTGTTGCGGGCGTCCGAGACCGCGCGGCTGTTGATCGTCGGACAGGCGCCGGGCACGCTCGTGCATGGCAGCGGCATTCCCTGGAACGACGCCAGCGGCATGCGCCTGCGCGACTGGCTGCGCATCGATCGCGATGCCTTCTACGACGAGAGCCGCGTCGCCATCGTGCCGATGGGCTTCTGCTATCCCGGGCGCGGCGCTTCCGGCGACTTGCCGCCACGACCGGAGTGTTCGCAGACCTGGCACCCGCGCCTGTTGCCCTTGTTGACGGACGTGCGCCTGGTGCTCGCCATCGGCCAGTACGCACAGCAGTACTTCCTGGGCACGCAACGCAAGAAGTCGCTGACCGATACGGTCCGCGCATGGGACGAATACGCGCCGCGCTATTTCCCGCTGCCGCATCCCAGCCCGCGCAACATCGCCTGGTTCCAGCACAACCCCTGGTTCGAGCGCGAGGTGTTGCCGGCCTTGCGCGAGCGCGTGGCGGGTGCCTTGCTCTAGAGCGGAACGAAACGCGCCAGCAATTGCAGGCATCCGCAAGCGAGCAGACCGGCCAACGCATCGTCGGCCATCGCGCCGAAGCCACCATGCAGTTCGCGATCGGCCCAACGCACCGGCCAGGGCTTCCAGATGTCGAACAGGCGGAACAGCGCGAAGCCCGCGGCGACCCATATCCAACCCGCCGGAGCCAAGGCAAGCGCCAGCCATTGGCCGACGAATTCGTCCCAGACGACGACGCCGGGGTCTTCGATGCGCGTTCGGTCGATGACCCATTGACTGGCCCAGACGCCCAGCGCGAAAGCGAGCGCGACGATGCCGACGTAATACGGCAGCGGCAGATGACGCAACCAGAACCACCAAGGCAGCAACGCGGCCAGCGAACCGAAGGTGCCGGCGGCATAGGGCGCCAAGCCGACGCCGAAACCGCTGGCGATCCATCCCAGCGGATGCGTCAGCACGACGCGTTTCGAAGCCGGTGCGTTCATGCGCCAGCCTCGCCGAAATGATCGAAGCCCGAAGACTGCGTCACGAAGGCTTCGCCTTCCGGCGTACGCAACAGCAGGCCGCGCTCGCGCCGCACATGTCCGATCACGGTAGCGCTGGTCTCGCAGGCCGCCATCGCCTGCTCGATCGCCAAGGCGTCGGAAGGCGGCGCGGTGAAGCATAGTTCGTAGTCGTCGCCGCCGGCGAGTTGCAGGTTCCAGCGCAGGGTCTCGTCGGCATAGTGATCGGCCAGCGTGCGCGAGGTCGGCAGGCGGCCAAGATCGAGTTCGGCGCCGACGCCGCTGGCTTCGAGCACATGGCCGAGATCGGCCACCAGGCCATCGCTGAGGTCGATCGCGGCCGTCGCCAGGCCGCGCAAGGCCAGCGCCGCTTCGATGCGTGGCGTCGGCCGGTCGAGTCGATACCTCAATTTCGCCGATTGCAGTCCTCCCTGACGCCACTGCTTCAAAGCGCCGGCAGCATCACCCAGCGAACCGGTGACCCAGATGTCTTCGCCCGCACGCGCACCGGAGCGCCGTAGCGCCTGGTCCGCAGGAACGAATCCCTGCACCGTCACGGTGATCGACAACTCGCCGCGCGTGGTGTCGCCGCCGATCAACGCGACTTCATGCGCCTGCGCCAATTCGAGGAAACCGTCGAGGAACTCGTCCAGCCAGTCGGCATCGGGCGACGGCAAGGTCAGGGCCAGCGAGGCCCAGGCCGGCGTTGCCGCCATGGCCGCCAGATCGCTGAGGTTCACCGCCAATGATTTCCAGCCGATGTCCGCCGCGCTCGATTCGCGGGGGAAATGGCGCCCCGCGATCAGCGTGTCGGTGCTGACGACGAGCGCCTGCCCTTCCGGCACGCGCAGCAGGGCCGCGTCGTCGCCGATGCCGAGCAACACATCGCCGCGCGTCGCGGCGCGGGCGCGAATGCGTTCGATCAGCGAGAACTCGGCCACGTCGTCATCCCATGCATCAGGGCGAGGCGCCGGACGTTCGGCACGCCGCGGCTCAGCCGCGACGCGACGACTGCGCCTCGGTCGCGCGCCAGAACAAAGCCGCACGATCGAGCACGCCGTTGACGTAGGTATGGCCGTGGTCGGCGCCGAAACGCTTCGTCGTCTCGATCGCTTCGTTGATGACGACGCGGTACGGCACGTCCGGGCGGAACTTCAATTCGTAGGCGGCGATGCGCAGCACCGCGCGCTCGATCGGGTCGACCTGCGCGATGCCGCGGTCGATGAACTGCGCGAGCCCGGCATCGAGCTCGGCGCAGTTGCTTTCCACGCCGCGCACCAGGGCCTCGAAGTATTCGAGGTCGGCCACTTCCATGTCCTGCTCGTGGCGGAACTGGTCGATGACCTTGTCGATCGACGACTGCGACAGCTGCCAGGCGTAGACCGCCTGCAGGGCGCGGCGACGGGCGCGCGAACGCGCGGCGGGATCGATGCCATCGTTGCGATGCGGTTTCATGCCTTGCCGTGTTCCAGTTGCTGCAGCAGGTGCGCCATTTCCATCGCCGCCAAAGCGGCCTCTTCGCCCTTGTTCCCGAGGTTGCCGCCGGCGCGGGCCTCGGCATGGGCATGTTCCTCCACCGCCAGCACGCCGTTGGCCACCGGCAATCGGTAGTCGACGGCAACGCGCATCAGTCCACTGGCGCATTCGTCGGCGACGTGTTCGTAGTGCCGCGTCTCGCCACGCACGACGCAACCGAGCGCGATCAAGGCCGCGTGCCTGCGGGCATGCGCCAGCGAAGCGGCGATGCCGGGCAACTCCCAGGCACCGGGCACGCGCACGATGTCGATCTGTTCCTCGCGCACGCCGTTGCCGATCAGGGCCTGGCGCGCGCCATCGACCAGCACATCGGTGATGCGCGGGTTCCAGCGGCTCGCCAGGATCGCGTAGCGCGCCTCGGGCAGCGGACGGATATCGCCTTCGTAACGGGGCATGGCAGTGCTTGGGCTCGTGGACGGTCAGTTTATCAGGCGTGCCCGGCGGACGCGCCCGAGGGCTCAGTCGGTGGCCAGGCGCACGTACTCGACCACTTCCAGGCCGTAGCCAGCCAGCCCGATCTGCCGGCGCGGCGTGCCGAGCACGCGCAGGCGCTTCAGACCCAGGTCGGCCAGTATTTGGGCACCCGCGCCGTTGCGGCGCCATTGCGCCGTCTTGCCGGCCTCGGTCTCCGGGAGCTCGCCGATGCGGGCCAGCAGGTCGGCCGGCGCCAGTGTTTCGGCCAGCACGACGACGACGCCGCAGCCCTCCTTCGCCACCGCCGCCATGGCCTCGGCCGCGCTGATGCCGAAATCCGCGCGGCGCCAGTGCAGCACGTCGGAAAGCGGATTCTTCACGTGCACGCGCACCAGGGTCGGTGCGTCCGCCGACGGCTCGCCGCAGATCAATGCGAAGTGCAGCTCGTGCGTCAGGCGATCGCGATACGTGTGAAGCCGAAACGGACCCTGTGCGGTATCGATGACGCGCTCGTCCACGCGCTCGACCGTATGTTCGGTTTCGAGGCGATAACGGATCAGGTCTTCGATCGAACCGATCTTCAAACCGTGCTCGGCCGCGAAGGCCTCCAGTTGCGGGCGACGCGCCATGCTGCCATCGGCATTGAGAATCTCCACCAGCACGCCCGCCGGTTCGAGCCCTGCCAGCAGGGCGAGATCGCTCGCCGCTTCGGTATGCCCGGTGCGTGTCAGCACGCCGCCGGGTTGCGCCATCAACGGAAAGATATGCCCGGGTTGGGTCAAATCATCGGGCTTCGCATCGGGCCGCACGGCGGTGCGGATCGTATGCGCGCGGTCGTAGGCGGAGATGCCGGTACTGACGCCTTCGGCGGCCTCGATGCTGACGGTGAAGTTGGTCTGGTAGGGCGAGCGGTTGTCGCTGACCATCAGCGGCAACTGCAGTTGCCGGCAACGCTCGCGCGTCAGCGCCAGGCAGACCAGGCCACGCGCATGCGTGACCATGAAATTGATATCGCTCGGGCGCACCAGCTCGGCGGCCATGATCAGGTCGCCTTCGTTCTCGCGATCCTCGTCATCGACGACAACGACCATGCGACCGGCACGGATGTCGGCCAGCAGTTCGGGAACGGAAGCGAAACTCATGTCCAGTCCTTGGTGGTCGCGAGGCGTTCGACGTAACGCGCCACGACATCGATTTCCAGGTTCACCGGCGAACCCGCCGTGGTCGCTGCGAAGGCCGTGTGCGCCACCGTATGCGGCACCAGGTTCACCTCGAAGCCGCGATCGTCGGCGGAGTTCACCGTGAGACTGACGCCATCCACGGCGATCGAACCCTTCACGGCGATGTAGCGCAGAAGGGCTTTCGGCGCTGCGAAACGCCAGCGCTGCGAACGCCCGTCCTCGACGATGCGCTCGACCGCGCCGACGCCGTCGACATGGCCGGCGACCAGATGGCCGCCGAGGTGATCGCTCGCACGAAGCGAGCGCTCCAGATTGACCGGCGCGCCGTCCGCCAGACTCCCCAAGGTCGTCAGCGCCAGCGTTTCGTTCGACACATCGGCGAAGAATTTCTCGGCATCGAAAGCGACGACGGTCAGGCAGACGCCGGAGACGGCAATACTCTCGCCGAGCTGCACATCGTCCATGCGCAAGGCGCCGACAGCGATGCCCAGCCGCAGATCACCGCCGCGGGCTTCGCGGCTTGCGATGCGACCCACGGCCTGGATCAGTCCCGTGAACATCAGCTCGCCTGCGGTGCCGGTCGCAGCAGGAAGCGGTGGTCGTCGCCGATGCGGCGCGCATCGACCACACGCCAACCGAGGCGATCGCGCATGCTGGCGATGTCGAGCCCGCCGAACAGCGGTCGTGCGCTGTCGCCGAGCAGGACGGGCGCGACATAGAGCAGCAGCTCGTCGACCAGTCCCGCCTGCAGCAAGGCGCCGCCCAGCGTGGCGCCTGCCTCCACCTGTACTTCGTTGATGTCGCGTCGGCCGAGTTCCTTCAGCGCCGCCTCCAGATCGAGCCTGCCCTCGCCCGCCTTCGGCAAGGCCACGAGTTCGGCGCCGGAAAAGCCTCTGGGCGCACGCGCGCCGGCAGCGTGCAGGTACAGCGTCGGCGCGCTACCGTCGCGAACACGACCGCGTGCCACCGTCGCCAAACCCGGGTCGAGAACGACGCGCAACGGCGGCATCACCTCCCTGTCTTCGGGCAATCGCACGGTGAGCTGCGGATCGTCGGCGAGCACCGTACCGCTTGCCGTCAGTAAGGCCCCGCTGCGCGCGCGCCAATGCTGCACATCGAGACGCGCGGCCTCCGACGTGATCCATTTCGATTCGCCGCTGGCCAGGGCCGTGCGTCCGTCCAGGCTCATGCCGAGCTTGATGCGGAGCCAAGGCCGGCCGCGCTCGATGCGCGAGAAAAATCCGCGATTGAGCTCGCGTGCCTGAGCTTCCATCAATCCGGTTTCGACGGCGATGCCGGTCTCGCGCAGTTTCGCCAGGCCAGCTCCATCCACTTGCGCGTACGGATCGCGTGTCGCGGCCACGACACGTGCAACACCGGCGGCCACCAGGGCATCGGCGCAAGGCGGCGTACGGCCCTGGTGCGCGCATGGCTCCAAGGTCACGTAAGCGGTGGCACCACGGGCCCGCTCTCCTGCCGCTTGCAGCGCAAGCGCTTCGGCATGTGGTTCGCCCGCACGCCGATGGAAGTCCTCGGCGACGACTGCGCCATCTTGCACCAGCACGCAGCCGACCATCGGGTTCGGGCGCGTGGTGTAGACGCCGCGTTCGGCCAGGCGCAGCGCACGGGCCATGAACGCGTGGTCGTCGGCGCTGAATCCACTCATGCGGCGAGCCTCCGGGGTTCGATGGCCATCACATCGACCGGCGTACCGAGCAGATCTTCGCGGCGAAACGCCTGCCAACCGAGGCGCCGGTAGAAGTCCGCATGTTCGGGCGTGAACAGCAGCAGGCGCGGCACATCGTTTTCGGCGGCAAGTCGCACTGCCGCCAGCACGAGCTCCTTGCCGAGCCCACGACCGCGCGCTTCCGGCACGACATACAGGCTGGCCAGCCAGGGACTGCCGATGAACTGCAAGGCGGGCGCGTCTTCCGTCACGACGCTGACCGAACCAAGCAGGCTGTCGCCCTCCAGCAGCAGCAAGGTGGTCGGAATACCGCGACGGCTGGCGTGATCGCGCAGCTCCTGCATCGCCACCGCCAGCGTCCAGTCGTCGTACAGATGCGCCCACTGCGCGTGATGCCAGGCGGCCAGTTCAGCGACACGCTCGGGGTGCGCTGCGATCGGTTCGATGCGCATCATCAACGTTTGTTGTTCTTCTGCGGCTCGTCGAGCAGCGGCAGCTGCTCAGTCGCGAGTCCGGGCAGGTCGCGCTCGAGACGCTCGATCTCCTCGCGGAAATCGGCGACGTCCTCGAAGCGGCGGTAGACGGAGGCGAAACGCACGTAAGCGACCTGATCGAGCTTCTTCAGCTCTTCCATCACGAAGACGCCGACCCTGCGCGACGGGATCTCGCGCTCGCCGCTCATGCGCAGGGCATGGATGACCCCGCGCACGGCCGCATCGATCTGTTCGGCCGAGACCGGGCGTTTCTGCAAGGCGCGCTCGAAACCGGTGCGCAGCTTGCGCTCTTCGAAACTCTCGCGCCGACCGTCGCTCTTCACCAGCGTCGGCATCTTCAGCTCGGCCGTCTCGAAGGTATTGAAACGTTCGCCGCAGGACTCGCACTCGCGCCGGCGACGGATGGTCGAACCATCCTCGGAAACACGCGAATCGATCACGCGGGTGTCTTCGTGCTGGCAGAAGGGGCAATGCATGAGCTAGGAAAGAGTGGAGAGAAAAGAGAAACGAGAGAAAGCAACGCCGGTGCGAGCGAATAACACTCGTTCCTCGTTCCTCCCCACTCGTTTTTCGTTCTTATTCACTCGTTTCTTATCCATAGACGGGAAACTGCTTGCACTGCAGCGTCACGTTCTCGCGTACGCCGGCGATGACCTTGTCGTCGTTCGGGGCGTCGAGTACGTCGCACATCCAGTTCGCCAGCGCCACGCAGTCGGGCTCCTTGTAGCCACGCGTCGTGACGGCCGGCGTGCCGATGCGCAGGCCCGAGGTGACGAAGGGCTTCTGCGGATCGTTCGGTACCGCGTTCTTGTTCACGGTGATGTGCGCCTTGCCCAAAGCCGCCTCGGCATCCTTGCCGGTGATGCCCTTGCCGATCATGTCGACGAGCATCAAATGGTTCTCGGTGCCGCCGGAGACGATCTTGTAGCCACGCGAGATGATCGTCTTCGCCATCGCCTGCGCATTCTTCACCACCTGCTGCTGGTATTCGGTGAAGGCCGGATCCAGCGCCTCCTTGAAAGCGAGCGCCTTGGCGGCGATGACGTGCATCAGCGGGCCGCCCTGGATGCCGGGAAAAACGATCGACTGCAGCTTCTTCTCGATCTCCTCGTTGGCCTTGGCGACGATGATGCCGCCGCGCGGGCCGCGCAGCGTCTTGTGCGTGGTCGAGGTGACGACGTGCGCATGCGGTACCGGATTCGGGTAGACGCCGGCTGCGACCAGGCCGGCGACATGCGCCATGTCGACGAACAGATAGGCGCCGATCTTGTCAGCGATGGCGCGGAAGCGCGCCCAGTCGACGACGCGCGAGTAGGCCGAGAACCCGGCGACGACCATCTTCGGCTTGTGCTCGAGCGCGAGGCGCTCGACTTCGTCGTAATCGATCAGACCCTGCTCGTTCACGCCGTACTGCACGGCCTTGAGCAGCTTGCCGCTGATGTTGACGCTGGCGCCGTGGGTGAGATGGCCGCCGTGCGCGAGCGACATGCCGAGGATCGTGTCGCCCGGGCTCAGCAGCGCGAAATACACGGCCTGGTTCGCCTGCGAGCCCGAATGCGGCTGCACGTTGGCGTAATCGGCGCCGAACAACTGCTTCACGCGCTCGATCGCCAGCTTCTCGGCGATGTCGACGAACTCGCAGCCGCCGTAATAGCGCTTGCCCGGGTAGCCTTCGGCGTACTTGTTGGTCAGCACGCTGCCCTGCGCTTCCAGCACGCGCGGGGACGCGTAGTTTTCCGACGCAATCAGCTCGACGTGGTCCTCCTGGCGGCTGCGTTCGGATTCGATGGCCTTGGCCAGGGCGTCGTCGTAGCCGGCAATGCGCATGTCGCGGGGGAACATTCGGCGGTCCTCGGGAGGGCGGAGAGAGGCGAAATTGTAGCGCCGGCGCGGGTTTAGGGCCATCGGCATGCCCGGCGAACTCGCAAAAAAGCTGCCTTTCCGCGATAATCGCCGCCCTACCGCCCTGTCGTCGACGGCCCCTTCCGGGCCGCCGGCCGCGCGCGAGCGAAGCCCGAGGAAGACCATGCAATACATCTACACCATGATCGGCGTGAGCAAGACCGTGCCGCCGAAGCGCGAAATCATCAAGGACATCTCGCTGAGCTTCTTCCCGGGCGCCAAGATCGGCCTGCTCGGTCTGAACGGCGCCGGCAAGTCCACGGTGCTGCGCATCATGGCCGGCGTCGACCAGGATTATCAGGGCGAGGCTCGCCCGCAGCCGGGCATCAAGGTCGGCTACCTGGAGCAGGAACCGAAGCTCAATCCCGAACACACCGTGCGCCAGGCCGTCGAAGAAGGCGTGGGCGAGCTGCTGAATGCCCAGGCCGCGCTCGACGCCGTCTATGCCGCCTATGCCGAAGAAGGCGCCGACTTCGACAAACTCGCGGCGCAGCAGCAGCGCCTGGAAGCGATCCTCGCCAGTGGCGACGCCGATACGCTCGAACAGCAGCTCGAAGTCGCTGCGGATGCGCTGCGCATCCCGCCCTGGGACGCCAAGATCGGTCCGCTGTCCGGCGGCGAGAAGCGCCGCGTGGCGCTGTGCCGCCTGCTGCTGTCCAAGCCCGACATGTTGCTGCTCGACGAACCGACCAACCATCTCGACGCCGAATCGGTGGAGTGGCTCGAACAGTTCCTGACGCGCTTCCCGGGCACCGTGGTGGCCGTCACCCACGACCGCTACTTCCTCGACAACGCCGCCGAATGGATCCTCGAACTCGACCGCGGCCGCGGCATTCCGTGGAAGGGCAACTACACGGCGTGGCTGGAACAGAAGGGCGATCGCCTCAAGCGCGAAGAGTCGGCCGAAAAGGCGCGACAGAAAGCGTTGGCCAAGGAACTCGAGTGGGTGCGGCAGAACGCCAAGGGCGGCCGCTCGAAGGGCAAGGCCCGCCTCGCCCGCTTCGAGGAACTGAACTCGCAGGAATACCAGAAGCGCAACGAGACGAACGAGATCTTCATTCCGCCGGGCGAGCGCCTCGGCGACCGCGTAATCGAGTTCAAGAACGTCTCGAAGAGCTTCGGCGACCGTCTGCTGATCGACGATCTTAGCTTCCAGGTACCACCAGGCGCGATCGTCGGCATCATCGGCCCCAACGGCGCCGGCAAGTCGACGCTGTTCAAGATGATCACCGGCGCCGAGAAGCCCGACCAGGGCGAAGTGAACATCGGCCACACCGTCAAGGTCGCCTATGTCGACCAGAGTCGCGACAAGCTCGAAGGCGAGAAGAACGTCTGGCAAGAAGTGTCGGGCGGCTCGGACATCATCACTATCGGCAAGGTCGAGATCCAGTCGCGCGCCTACATCGGTCGCTTCAATTTCAAGGGGGCCGACCAGCAGAAACTCGTCGGCACCCTGTCCGGCGGCGAGCGTGGTCGCCTGCACCTGGCCAAGACCCTGCTGCAGGGCGGCAACGTGCTGCTGCTCGACGAACCCTCGAACGATCTCGACGTGGAGACCTTGCGTGCGCTGGAAGATGCGCTGCTGGAGTTCCCGGGTTGCGCGATGGTCATCTCGCACGATCGCTGGTTCCTCGACCGCATCGCCACGCACATCCTGGCCTTCGAAGGCGACTCGCACGTCGAGTTCTTCCCGGGCAACTACAAGGAATACGAGGAAGACAAGAAGCGTCGTCTCGGCGAAGAAGGCGCCAGGCCGCACCGTCTGCGTTACAAGGCGCTTAAGTAAGCAGCGGGATGCTCGATCCGGATGCCATGATCGAGCCGCTGCGCACGCCTCTCGTACTCGGCGTCGTGACGTTCTTGTGCTGGGCCTCGGGCATAGCGACGGTGTTGTTAGGCATCGCCTCTGCGAGGGTCGGCGAGAGATTCTTCGTCGCCATCGATTGGAAGGAACCACGGCCGCGCGACTGGATCGATTCGATACGCCGCCGGCACTACGAGAACTACGATCCGCTGCCGATCTCGCAGATGGATTATCTCAAGCACCATGGCTACGACGCGCTGGGCGACGCTTCGTTGCGTCTGCGTGGCCGTCGACTCTATCTGTTGATACTCGCGCGTACCGCAGCTTTCGTGCTGTTCTTACTTGCCATGCTCGCGCGCATGGCGCTCGTGTACTGACCTTCCGGAGGCATCGATGAACTTCTCGCAAGCCCTGCGCAAGCGTTGGATCGACGCGAACTCCCTGGTCTGCGTCGGCCTCGATCCCGAACCGGCGAAGTTCCCGGCCCCGCTGCGCGAACATCCCGACGCCGTCTTCGAATTCGGTCGCGCCATCGTCGATGCGACCGCCGACCTGGTCTGCGCCTTCAAGCCGCAGATCGCCCACTTCGCCGCACTCGGCGCCGAATACGCACTGGCACGGCTGATCGAGCATATCCATGCCAACCATCCGGGCGTGCCGGTGATCCTCGATGCGAAACGCGGCGACATCGGCAGCACGGCGCAGAACTACGCGATCGAAGCCTTCGAGCGTTTCGGCGCCGACGCGGTGACGGTGAATCCCTACCTCGGCCGCGATTCGGTGCAGCCCTTCCTAGACCGCGCCGACAAGGGCGTGATCATCCTGTGCCGCACCTCGAACCCGGGTGCCGGCGACCTGCAGGACCTGCTCATCGACGGTCGCCCGTTGTATCGCCACGTGGCGGAAAAAGTCGCGCAGGAATGGAATACGAACGGCAATTGCGCCCTCGTCGTCGGCGCGACCTGGCCGCAGCAGTTGGCCGAGGTGCGCTCCGTCGTCGGCGACCTTCCGTTCCTCGTGCCGGGCGTCGGCGCGCAGGGTGGCGACGTCGATGCGCTCGTCCTCAATGCGAAGACCGCCGATGGCACCGGCCTGATGGTCAGTTCCTCGCGCGCGATCCTGTATGCGAGCCAGGGCGAGGACTTCGCCGATGCCGCGCGTAATGCCGCCATGCTGTTGCGCGAGCAGATCAACCGCAACCGCTGAGCCGCGCGCCCCGGCTCAGGAACGACCGAGCAAGGCCTTGGGCAGCGTCGCGACGAAATGCGCCCACAGTCCGAGTCGCAAACCGGTGCGTTGCGGCTCGTCGATCTCCTCGTCCTCGAACTTCTCGAAGTAGCGCCAGAAGCTGCGGTATTTCTGCCAATGCACCCATAAGGGCCGCGCACGGCTGGATACGCCGCGCACATGCGTGGTCTTGAGCTTGTTGGCGATGCGCACTTCGTAGCCGGCGGCACGGACGCGGCGGCAAAGATCGAGGTCTTCGAAGTGCATCAGGTAATCCTCGTCGAAGCCGCTGAGCTGGAGGAACAGGCCGAGCGGCATCAGGATCAGCGCGCCGGACACCGCTTCGACTTCCTGCAGGTCCTCGGCCGGATCGCGACCCAGGAACCAGTCCGGTTTGCGGCCGAAATGGCGCATGGCCTCGACCAGCGACGCATCGCGACGACGGCTGGCGGGATCCTCGACGCCGGCCTCGTCGACCTGCACCACGCCGAGCAGACCGGCGCCGGCGCAATCGATCGCCAGCGTGACGAGTCGCTCGAGCGTGCCGAGTTCGACGAAACAGTCGGGATTGATGAAGGCGACCCAGGGCGTGTCGAGCGCACTGGCGCCCTGGTTGCAGGCCGCGGCGAAGCCCCGGTTTTCGCTGTTGCGCGACACGCGCACGCGCGGATCGCGACTGGCGATCGCCTCGGCGCGTGCGGCGGTATCGTCGCCGGAGGCGTTGTCCACCACGATCACCCGGCGCACCGACGGCTCGCGCAGTACGCGACGGATGCAATCCTCGATCGTGGAGGCGGATTCGAAGCCGACGATGACCACGCCGAGATCGCTGGGCTTGCGTCCGCGTCCGACGCCGATCAGCTGGCCCTGGAACGAGTGGCGTGATTCGTTCGTCGTCATGGCGACGGCCCGAACAGGTCGCGCTGCGGGCCCTGCTGGCCGAGTTCGGCGATGCGCGCCGAAAGGCGATCGCGCCAGACGCGCATCGGATCGTCCATCACGAAACGCGCGACCTGCTCCTGGAATTCCGGCCAGCGCACCATCAGCCGCTGCAGGTCCTCGCCGCTGGCGCCGGTCGCCGCGCCGGTCGCATTCACCGCGAATACGCCCGGGCAAAAACCATTGCGCCAGCCCATGGCGGCGGCGCGCCGGGAGAAATCGCCCAGCGCGCCGGTCAGGCTGGAAAAACTCTCGGCATCGAGGCCACCGAGCTGGCGAACGGCGCGACCGCGCAGGAACATCGCCACGCCGGCCGCACCAGGCAGTTCGACATCGGCGGCTTCGGGCCAGGCGGCGGCGGCCTCGGCGATTTCGTCCGGCCGTTCCGGCGGTGGATTCGCTTCGCAGAACCTCGGATACGACAGGAACTCGGCATCGTTCGACCAGGGCGACAAGGTCGCCAGCCGGGGATCGGCCGCCGCACGGCGCAGGCGCGGCAACCAGCCGTGGGTGCCGCGCATCGCCGGATGCAGCAGGACTGCGTCGCGTTCGCCAAGCGTCTGCAGCGCGGCGTTGCAGGCGGCCACCGGACCGGCTTCGGCATCGTGGAAGTATTCGCCGACCCGCAGGCGCGTCCCTTCGCGCCAGCGCGCGACCAGGGCGAGGATCTGCGGATCGATCGACGCATCGCCGACCAGGCCGATCTCATCGCGCGGAGAAAGGTCGCGGTCGAGCGAGGCCAGGCAACCGTCGAGTTCGCCGGCGGCGTTGCGAAGGCAGACGAGGACGAGGGGGGAATCGTCGGTCATCGGCGAAGCTTACCCCGCCCGGATGAACGGGCGGCGTACGGGAAGGTTCGGGCCCGACGGCACCGGTCAGCGCTTGTTGCCCTGTGACTGCTGCTTGCGCAGCGGTTCCAGCGCGCGGAAGCGCTCGCCGTACTCGTCGGTGAGCTTGCGCGCTTCGGACGGATCGCGCACCACGGTGGGCGTGATCAGCACCAGGACCTCGCTGCGGTTCTGCACGCGCGTCTGCTTGCCGAACAGGGCCCCGATCACCGGGATGCGGCTCAGGTAGGGAATACCGGAGCTGCCGTTGCCGTCTTCGGTCTTGATCAGGCCGGCCAGCATCACCGTCTCGCCGTTCTGCACGGCGACTTCGGTCTTGAGTTTGTTGTTGTCGACGCTGACGTTGCCGCCGATCACCGGGCCGGTGGCCGAGGGCGAACTGACGTCCTGCACGATCTCCATGAAGACCATGCCGTTCTTGCCGACGCGCGGCTTCACCTTGAGGCTGATGCCGGTCTGGCGGAACTGCACCTGGCTGTAGCTGTTGTCGATATTGGTGTTGCTGTCGTTGTTGATGATCGTGCTGGCGACGGGAATCTGCTGGCCGGAGTTGAAATCGGCCTCGACATTGCTGCGCACCAGCACCGATGGCGCCGACAACACGCGCAGGTCGGACACGGAGTCGAGCGTGCTGAGGATCGCCTGCGCGCTCGGGCCGAGGAAGGTGAAGCTGGCGCCGTTGGTCGCCGGCTGGATGCTCGTGGCGGTGTTGTGCCAATCGTTGAAGGCGTTGGTGGCGGCCTGGTTCGCAGCCGGCACGGCATTGCCGAAGAACCAGCTGACGCCATAGCTGAGGTCGCCGGTCAGTTTCACCTCGACCACCTGCGCTTCCACGTGCACCTGCAGCGGCATCGTGTCCAGTTTCTCGATCGCGCGGCGGATCGACTCCCATTGGCCGGGGCTGGCGCGCACGAGCAGCGCGTTGCTCTCCTCGACCGCACTGACGCCGACTTCGCTGCCGCCGATCGTCAGGGTCGTGGAGGATGCGCCGTTCGAAGACGACGGCGAATCGTTGCCGGCAGGCGGCATATCGGTGGTGCGCACTTCCACCGGTTCCAGGCCCGGCATCAGCGAAGGCGCGCCGCCGCCGTAGCTTCCGCCACCACCGCCGCCATAGACCGATGCCAGCTGTTGCGCCAGGTCCGTCGCCTTCATGTACTGCACGTCGTACACGTAGAGACGGGCGCCGTCGCCGCCGGCATCCATGCGTTCGATCCAGCTCTCGACTTCGCCGAGGTAGCGCGGCTGCGAGGTGATCACCATCACCGCGTTCTGGCTTTCCAACGGCATGAAACGGAACATGCCCGAGATCGGCGTCTTGCCGCCCTCGCCGAACACCTTCTCAAGTTCGCCGACCATCTTGCCGGCGTCGCCCGATTGCAGCGGGAACACGCCGACCGACATGCCGGCCAACCAATCGACGTCGAAAATCTCGACCGTGCGCATGTAGTTCTGCAACTCCGCGCGCGTGCCGGCCAACACGATGAGATTGCGCGCATTGTCGACCTGCACGACGGCGCGGTCGCGCGCATAGGGCTTGAGCAGTTTTTCCATCTCGGTGGCCGAGATGAAACGCAACGGCACCGCGCGCACTTCGAAGCCGCGCGCATTGGCCGCCGAGCCCGTGCGCGGCGACAGGTTGCCGGCCACGGCCTGGTCGGCCGGCACCACGTTGTAACGGCCGTCGCTCCAGATCAGACGGGCATTGTTCCAGCCCAGCACCATTTCCAGGAGCGAGAGCGCCTGCGCCGGACTCACCGGTTTCGGCGTCGCCAATGTCACCGTGCCCTGCACGCCCGGCGCGATGACGTAGTTCTGCTGCAGCAGGTCGCCGAGGATCGCCTTGACCACGGCATGCACCGATTCGCCCTCGAAATTGAAGGTCGCTTCGCCGGTCGTGCCCAGGCTCGGCGGCGGCGCCGAGGCGACGCGCTCGTTGATCAGCTGGCCATTGCCGCGGGTGATGCGCGAGGCGGGCTTGTCTTCACCGGAACCGATGGCGGTGCCGTTGGCGTCCTGCGCCGAGGGCTGCAGCAAGACCGGATTGCGCTCCATGCGCGGCGCCGTGGCGGTCGCGCAGGCAGTCAGCAAGGCCGACAGGATCATCAGGCTCATCGGCAGGAAACGGGACGATGCTTTCATGGGGATACCGTTAGTCCTTCTTGCTTTGCTGTGCTTCGCGCGCCGCATCGGCACGCATCTGGGCGCGGCGCGCCTCGATCCGGCGACGGATTTCCGCCACCTGGTCTTCCTGGGTTTGGGCGCTCGGCGGCGACGGCGCGGCCTGCGGCTTCGGCGGCGGAGGCGGCTGGGCGGCGACCGGCGCGGCCTTGGCGTCCTGCGCCGGCGTCGAAGCCTCGGCTTCGTTCACGGGCGCGACCTCGGTCGGAGCGCTGCCGCCATTGCCGTCGAACACGCGCAGGTCCAGCGTGCGCTGCCCGGACGGGCCTTCGAGCACGGCGCGTCGCGGATCGAGCTGCACCAACTGCCAGTTCGTGCCGGTCACCGTTTCGCCCAGACGAACGCGTCGACTGTTGCCGTTCTGCTTGTCGGTCAGGATCGCCAGCCGCAGCTGCGGCGTGATCAGCACGCTGGTCAGCACGGCGTCGAAATCGCTGGTGCCTTCCGCCGCCGCGACGGGGGACGGACGACGATCGGGCGCCAGCAATGGGCGCGCGCCGACGTCGAAGTAGTCGCCCATCGGACCCAGCCGCGAGGGCGCCGACTGCAGCACGAGCTTGGGAAGCGTCGGAACGCCTTCTTTCGGCAGCGTCGTCGGTGCGACCCGCGAACCGAGGCCGGCGAGCGCCAACCCGAATACGGCCGCCGCCCACAGGCAGGCGGTACCGAGCAGCCAGGTCGCCGGGCGCAGGGAATCGCTCATGGTCCCGTTCCCGGCGGCGACTTGATATAGCCGTACAGATCGAAGCCGACGTCGATCGCGGCGCCACCGACATCGGCGCCGGCAGCCAGGTAGCTGCGTCGCGAAAGCAGGTCGACGTTGTCGACGAACAACTGCGGCTGCCCGCCTTCGAGCGCATGCAGCACGGTCGCGAACTCGGCCATGCCGCAGCGCAGGCGAACCTGCACGACGACGCGCTGGAATTGTTCTTTTTCGGTGGCTTCGGACGGCGTGCGCGCCGTGATCTGGCAGGCGTTCGGGTTCGCGCTCGCGCTTCCCACCACCTGCTCCAGGCGCTGCACGAGGGCGGCACTGGCCAGCTCCTTGTTCGCTTCGGGCAGGAAGCCGGGATTGGCGGCTTCGAATTCGCGGACCTGGGCGAGCTGCTGTTCGAACTGCGGACGCTGCGCGAGCTCCAGCCTGAGCTCTTGTTCCTGCTGGCGCAGGCTGTCGAGCTCATCGCTCATCGACAGCAGCGGCGCGGTGAACCACCAGTGCACCAGCGCCAGATAGGCGACGACGAGGAACAACAGGACGGCGGCAAGAACGCCGGCACGGTTGCGATTAGCGCTGACCGCCATCGCGCACCTCCGCCGTGGCACCGACCATATTGGCGGTGAGGGTAAAACGATCCTTGCCGGTGCGCACATCGCGCTGCACGGCGCCGGCCAGGGCCGGCGTGCGAATCAGGGACGAGCCTTGCAGCAATCCGACCAGCGCCGGCGCCTCCTGGCTCTGGCCGATCATGACGATCTTGCCCTGGTTGACCGCAAGTTTTTCCAGCGAGGTTCCGTCCGGAATGCGTCGCGTCAGGTCGGCCAGGAGTTCGAGCATGGTCGGCTGTTGCCCGCGCTTCTTCGCCAGGAAGTCGGCGGCCTGGCGCGAACTGCCGAGGCTGTTGCGCAGCAGACGCACGCCGACGATCTGCTTGTTCGCCTCGTCCACGCGCTGCCGCACCTCGGCCAGCGCGGTGCGGCGGTTGTCGAGCACCTGCAGCATCGCCATCAGCAGGAGCAGCACGGTCGCGACGACGAGGCCGCGGTTGAGCCAACGATCGCGATCGCCGCCCGCACCGCGTTGCGCCGTCGGCAACAGGTTCACGCCGAGACGCGCGCCTTCGCCGTCGGCGACGTCCACGCCGACCAGGCGATCGGCCAGCGGGCCCAGCGCTTCGAGTTGCGCGTCCAGCACCGCACGCGGCACGACCACCAGCTCGACCTGAAGCTGTTTGGTCGCCGTGTCCCGGCCCAGCACGCGCGTTTCGAACACGACCTGGTCGGCCGGGAATGGCGTTTGCCGGTCGATCTCGTGGGCCAGCACCTCGCGCAACCGCGGTTCCGCCGACGACGGCAGCGTCAACGATCGGCGCAACACCTGCGAAGGATCGAGCAGCAACCAGCGACCGACGCCACCTGCCTGCGCATCCAGGCGGGCCCGCAGGTTCGCCAGCAGTTCCGCATCCATCGGCAAGTTACCGAGCTCGACGATGCGACGGTCGGTCTCGGCGCGAAGGCGCAGCGTTTCGCCGGACAGCGAAAGCAGCAAGGCGCGCTTCTGCGCACCAATGCGCCGCCTCAAGCCTTGCGGCAGCAATCCCGCCACGGCCTCGACCCCGGCGTCCCACCAACCCGGCAGCGGACTGTCGAGCAAACGGGTGCGCAGAGGTTGCACGGCGTTGGAAAAAGCAGGGCTGGCGGGCATCAGTCCGAATCTCCCTCCAGCAAGGCCAGAGGCGTATATAACGAGCCCGAAGCACCATTGCCGCCAAGACGCAGCGTCATGGTGATTCGGGCCTGGGTGCCGTCGCGACGGGTCGCGCGGCTGGAAATACTATACGTGCCCGTGCCGCGCGGGGCGAGTTCGCCGCCATCCGGCCGGGCCGGAAGCCCCTGCCCCAGCGGCTGCTCGCGAGCGGTCACGATGCGATTCACCTCGTCCGGGGTCAGGCCCATGGCCTCCAGCACCGGGGCCTGGGCGTAGGTGGGGTCCGGCCGCACCTGGCCCGAATGCACGGTGAGGTAAGGCCGCATGCGCCGGTACAACTCGGCGTCCATGCCCAGTACCTGCTGCAGTTCTTCGATCGTCGCGATACCGGCGTCCTTCGCGCCGTAAGGCAAACCCGCCGCCGAGTACTCGCGGTCCTCGGCGCCACCGACGGCATTGAGCAGGTCGTCGCTGTCGCGGAAATCGATGATGGCGCCCGCGATCGCCTGCGCGCGCAGCTCATCGGTACCGAGGGCGCGCATCAAACCGATCAACAGATCGGCGGTGGCCGCATTCAGGTCGACCTTGCCGGTTTCGTCGACGATGCGCACTTCGATCGCCTCGTCCTCGAACGAAAACCGGTACGGCCGTCCGTCGCCGACCCAGCGGCGCGCGTCGTCGTCGCTCTGCAGACGCAACACGGCCAGTTCCAGGCCGGCTTCGGCCGCATAACGGGCGGCGGCGCTGCGCGCCAGGTAATGCGCCTGCAGGCCTTCCGTCCTCGCGCTGAGGGCGAACACGCTCAATAGCGCGATCAGCAGCACCAGCAGCCACAGCACCATCAACAAGGCCGCACCGCGATTCTGCCCGCGCCTCATTGCGTCAGATCTCCCTGACGCGGCACGAATCCATCGCCGGCCTGCGGCGAGGGGCCGTAACCGTAGCTGGAACCCAGGCGCAGCTGGCTGACGAACTCAGGCCAGAGGCGGGTTTCGTCTTCGAAACGCAATTTCAATCGCACCAGCGGCGGCAGCATGGCGCGATACGTCCATTCGTCCGTCCACGGTCCCGGCTTCATCTCATCGTCCAGGCTACGGTATTCGAAACTGGCATCGCGTATGCCGTCCAGCAGCACCTGCGGCGGTCTCTCGGCGTCCAGCGGCCCATCCGGCGTCATCTGCCGGAACTGGAAGCGCAGTTGCAGGCCCTTGTCGCCACGCACGAGATCGAATCTCTGCCAGTACGGCCCGCCGCGCGCAAGGTAACCGGGCATGTTGCCGACGAATTCCACGCTGCTTCCTTCGCCGACGAGGAAAACCGCTTCGCCGGACTCCGCATCGACGCGCATCGGCATCGGCATCGCCGCCGCCAGTTGCGAACGCAGCAGGCCCTGGACTGCACGCATGCGTTCGCTGCGCTGGGCCGTGGCCTCGGCGCGTTCGGTCGCCCGGCTCGCGCTGCGCACGAGCCCGAACACCAGCACCAGCGCCGCCACGAACAAGGTCAGCGCGACGACCACTTCGATCAAGGTGAATCCGGAATGTTGGCGCGCGCGCCGCATCACGAATCGCCTCCCGATTCCTGGCCATCGGCCGCGCGAGCCCGCAGGGTGACGAAGTTCAAGCGCTGCGCAGCCCCGCCTTCGCCCCATTGCACCTGAAGGTCGATACGGAACAGTTGCGCGGAATCCAGCGATTCCAGTGCCGCGCTGCGGCTTGGCGCCGCCGACACCGGCAAGGGATCGGGAACCCGCTCCACCGTCAGCCGGTAGCGGTAGCGTCCACCGGCGAATTCGCCCTCGCGCACGCCCGCTTTCAATGCCTCCAGCGTACCGATCTGTTCGAACAGGGACTGCGCGAACAACGTCGCCTCCGTTTCGTCCTGCGCCTGACGCACCTGGCGCAATCCGTTGGACAGCATCGCGATCAGCAGGGCCAACGCCGTAGAAAGCAGTACGAAGGCGAGCATCACCTCCAGCAAGGTGAAACCGTCCTGGCGCGAAACCACGGCCGTGCGCCTCATCGCGGCGGCTCGGTGCGACTGAGGTTGACCTGCCCGGTCAGCCAATCGATGTCGACCTGCCAAGCGGCGCGTTCGCGATACAGGACGAAACGACCGCCGGTGGAGGAGCCCTGCGGGAAGAAACGCACGCTGGCCGAATCCGCCTGGCGCTGTTCGATGCGCGCCGTCGTCGCCTTGATCTCGATTTCGGGCGGCAGCTCGCCATGACGTCGTTGCGGCCCGAGCCACTGGCGGGTACGCGCGTCCAGAGTAAATACCTGCGGGCGTCCGCTGGCGATGGCCTGCGCCCGCGTGTAGCGCAACTGCGCCGCGACCTCGCGTGCGGCGCCGCGCAACTGCTGCCCAGGCATGCGATCGCCGATCACCATCGCAGCCAGCGCCGCGCTGCCCACGATCAGCACGACCACGATCATCAGTTCGAGCAACGTAAATCCCGCGTTCCGCCGACGATGCACGTCGCGCGCGATCAGACCTTCGCGTGGCTTCGACAGCGCGTTGCGTGCGAGGTTAGCCGGCATGGCGCGAAACCCATCGGGTTTCAGGGAACGACCAGGTCCGCGTCGACGCCTTCGCCGCCCTGCTTGCCGTCGGCGCCGAGGCTGATCAGCTGGAACTCCTGGCCGTTCTCGCCGGGCTGGCGCAGCTCGATCTTGCGGTGCCAGGGATCGTTGAGCTCTTCCGCTCTCGAGTACGGACCGAGCCAGCCGGCGCCATTGCTTGGCGCGCTGACCAGTTCGTCCAGCGAAGCCGGCCAACGTCCGACATCGGAACGGAACTGTTCGACCTTGCCGGCGATGGTCTGCATCTGTGCCTTGGCGAGCCTGTACTCCGCCTGCTTCTGGCTACCCATGATGCGGCTGGCGACGAACGCCAGGATCAGGCCGATCAGGCCGATGACGATGACGATTTCGAGCAGGGTGAACCCGGCCTGCGCGCGGCGGTGGGGGGCGTAACGGAAGGTGTTCATCAGCCGAGGCTTCCTGTCAGGTCGTAGATGGGCAAGAGCATGGAAAGGACGATGGCGCCGATCAGCACGGTCATCAGCACGGTGATCGTGGGCAGCAGCAATGCGATCAGGCGGTCGAGCGCGTTGCGGGTTTCGATGTCGAACGTATCGGCGACCTTCATCAGCATCGTGTCGAGCTCTCCCGACTCCTCGCCGACCTGCACCATCTGCACGGCCAGTCGCGGGAAGACCTTTTGCCGACCGAGCGCATAGCCGAGCCCGGCCCCCGATTTCACTTCCGCCGAAGCCGCTTCCAGCGCCTCGCCCAACACCCGGTTGGACAGCACGTTGCGGCCCAGGTTCAGCGCGTTCAGCAAGGGCACGCCGTTGCCGACCAGCGTACCCAGCGTGCGCGCCAGGCGCGCCGTATCGAGACGCCCGATCAAGGAACCGACCCAGCGATTGCGCAGCAGGGCCGCGTCGATACGCAGGCGCCAGGCCGGGTCGGCCCAGAGCCGGTTCAGGCCGAAGAAAGCCGCGGCGATCAGGATGAGGCCCAGCCACCAACCCGCGCGCAAGGTCTTGCTGAGCCAAACGATCGCGGCGGTGTACCAGGCCAGTTCGACATTCATGCTGGCGAACATCGCCTCGAACTGCGGCACCACCACCAGCAGCAGGAAGATCACCGAACCGACGACCAGCAGGAGCAGGATGGCCGGATAGATCATCGCGTTGATCACGCGGCCACGCAGTTCGCGGTTGCGCTCGAGATAGTCGGCCAGCCTTTGCAACGCCACGTGCAGGCCACCGCCGGATTCGCCGGCGCGCACCAGGTTCACGTACAGGCGCGAAAACAGGCCGTGCTGTTGTTCGAGCGCCGTGGACAGCGGCGCGCCGCCACGCACGGAATCGCGGATGCGTTCGATAACCTTGCGTGCGCCGCCGCTTTCCGGCAATTCGAGCAGGATGCCGAGCGCGCGATCTAATGGCTGTCCGGCGCCGAGCAGCGTGGCGAGTTGCTGGGTGAACTGCAATATCTGGTCGGCGCTGAGTTCGCGCCGCTCAGTCAGGCTGGAAAAGCTGAAGCCTTCGCCGCCTTCGTCGGCGCGTCGCGCCTCGACCGGCAGGTGGCCCTGCTCCTGCAGGCGCACGATGACTTCGTCGGCCGTGCCCGCTTCCATCTGGCCCGCGAGCGATTCGCCGCTGGCGGAGAGCGCCTTGTAGCGGAACAAGGGCATCAGCTCACGGCCCCATCACGAGCAGTAGCTCGGCACATGGATGTGCCGACGCAGGCAACGCGCATGCGTTGCTTGCGGTGTTGGGCAAAAGTCACGCCTTTTGCCCAACACGCGAAAGTTGCGGCAGGATGCCCAATCTTTCGCACACTAGCCTTCCTGCGTCACGCGCAGGACTTCCTCGATCGTGGTGATGCCTTGCATCGCCTTGACCAGGCCGTCCTCGTACATGGTGCGCATGCCGGCCGCGCGCGCGGCTTCTTCGAGCTCGCCCATGCCCGCGTGCTGCATCACCAGGCGACGCAGCTCGTCGTTCATCACCAGGAATTCCATGATCGTGCTGCGGCCGAGATAACCGGTCGGCGACAAGGGCGAGGATTTCGGGCGATAGAGATGGATCGTTCCGGTCGGCTGGAAACGCCGCAGGCCGAATTCCTCGATCACTTCCGGCGGCGCCTCGTAGCGCTCGGCATGCGTCGGCTCGATGCGGCGCACCAGGCGCTGCGCGAGGATGCCGTTGACGGTCGATGTCAACAGGTAATCTTCCACGCCCATGTCGAGCAGGCGGGTGATGCCGCCGGCGGCATTGTTGGTGTGCAGCGTGCTGAGTACCAGGTGGCCGGTCAGCGCCGACTGGATGGCGATGCGCGAAGTTTCCAGGTCGCGCATTTCGCCGATCATGATGATGTCCGGGTCCTGGCGCACGATCGCGCGCAGCGCGTGGGCGAAATCCAGGCCGATGGCGGGCTTCACTTGGATCTGGTTGATGCCCTCGATCTGGTATTCGACCGGGTCCTCGACCGTGATGATCTTCACGTCGGGCGTATTGAGCTTGCTCAGCGCCGCGTACAGCGTCGTCGTCTTGCCCGAACCGGTCGGGCCGGTGACGAGCAGGATGCCGTGGGGTTGTTCCAGCACGCGGACGAAACCGCTGAGGAATTCGTCGGTGAAGCCGAGCGCCGGGAAATCGAGCGCGACCGACTCGCGGTCGAGCAGTCGCATCACCACCGATTCGCCATGCGCGGTCGGGACGCTGCTCACGCGCAGATCGAGCTCCTTGCCCTGCACGCGCACCATGATGCGGCCGTCCTGCGGCAGGCGACGCTCGGCGATGTTGAGCTTGGCCATGATCTTCACGCGCGAGATGACCGCGGCGGTCAGGTTGGCCGGCGGCGATTCGGCGTCGATCAGCACGCCGTCGACGCGGTAACGCACCTTGAGGCGCGTTTCGAAGGGTTCGACATGGATGTCGGAAGCGCGCAGCTCCACCGCGCGCTGGATGATGAGATTCACCAACCGGATGACCGGCGCTTCCGACGCCAGATCGCGCAGATGTTCGACATCGTCCTCGTCGCCGGCGCTGTCGTCGCCGATGTTCTCGACGATGGTGCCCATCGCGCTGCGGCCCTGGCCGTAATAGCGCTCGATGAGGTCGGCGATCTCGGAACGCAGGCCCACCTTCACCCGCACCATCCGGCCGCTGGCCAGGCCGACGGCCTGGGCCCCGTAAGCATCCTGCGGGTCGGCGACCAGCAGGTCGACGCCATGCTCGTCCTCGCCGATCGGGCAGACGGACTGCTGCTTGAGGAAGCGCAGGGACACGTTGACGTTGTCGGGCGGCCCATCCGGGCAATCGCGGGCCGCGACCAGGGGCAGGCCCAGCACCTCGCTGGCGGCCTCGGCCATGTCGCGCTCCGACACCATGCCCAGTCGCGCCAGCAGCGTGCCCAGCGATCCACCGGCCTCGCCCTGCAAGCGCTGGGCGCGCGCCAGATCGCCCTCTTTCAGGCGCCCCCGGGTCAGCAGAAGTTGGGCGATGCGCGAATCGGCGGAGTCGGCAGGGTTCTGGTTCAGGGCGGCGTTCAAGGGCGGTCGATCCTGCATTAACCCGCGAACTTTAGCAGTTCTCTGCCCTGAACAAGCTGGGGAAAGTGCGCGGCGATGCGGCCGCCGGCACCCTGCCCTCGGGCTCAATCCACCCAGGCGCGCGCGTTGCGGAACAGGCGCAACCAGGGCGAGGCCTCGCCCCAGCCCGCCGGATGCCAGCTCATCTGCAGGCTGCGATGAACGCGCTCGGGGTGCGGCATCAGCAAGGTGCTGCGGCCGTCAGCGGAAGTCAGGCCGGTGATGCCATCGGGCGATCCGTTCGGATTGATCGGATAGCGGCCGGCGACCTGCCCATGCCCATCGACGAAACGCAGCGCGACCTTGGCCAGCGCGATGTGCTCGGGCGCGTCGAACTGCGCGCGTCCTTCGCCATGCGACACGGCGATCGGTAGTCGCGAACCGGCCATGCCGCGCAGGAACAGCGACGGCGATTCGAGCACCTCCACCAGGGACAGGCGCGCCTCGAACTGCTCGCTGCGATTGCGCAGGAAACGCGGCCAGTGTTCGGCACCGGGAATCAACGCCTTCAGCTGCGCGATCATCTGGCAGCCGTTGCAGACGCCGAGGCTGAAACTATCGGAGCGTGCGAAAAACGCGGCGAACTGTTCGCGCAGTTCCGGGCGCTCGAGGATCGAGGTCGCCCATCCGCGACCCGCGCCAAGCACGTCGCCATAGCTGAAGCCGCCGCAGGCCGCGAAACCCTTGAACTGCGCCAGCGAGGTTCGCCCGGAGATAAGGTCGGACATATGCACATCGACGGCGAGGAAACCCGCCTTGGTGAAGGCAGCGGCCATTTCGTACTGGCTGTTGACGCCCTGCTCGCGCAGGATCGCCACGCGCGGCTTCTTGCCGGCGTTCACGTAGGGCGCGGCGACATCCTCGTCGGGATCGAAACGCAGCACCGGTCCCAGGCCCGGCTCGTCGAATTCGCGCCGGACCTCGCGCTCCTCGTCGGCACAGTCGGGGTTGTCGCGCAGGCGTTGCATTGCATGCGTGACCGACCACCAGGCATCGAACAATTCCTGCCAGGACCATTCGGCCGACGTTTCGTCGTCCTGCTCGACGCGCACGACCGGCGCGCGCGTCGGCTTGCCCACGCGTTGCGCGCAATGAGTCAGATCATGGCGATGCACGAGGTCGGCGAAGGCCGCGCGATCCTCGCCGGCGATCTGCACGACCGCCCCCAACTCCTCGTTGAACAAGGTCTTGAAGGCGTCGTCGCCCCATCCATCGAGCGTGAGTTCGAGGCCGAGATGCGAAGCGAAGGCCATTTCGCACAAGGCAGCGAACGCGCCGCCGTCGGAACGGTCGTGATAGGCCAGCAACAGGCCGTCGGCACGCGCGGCCTGGATCAGGTCGAAGAACGACTTCAAGGCAGCGGCGTCGTCCACATCGGGGCAGGCACCGCCGAACTGGCCGTAGCACTGCGCCAGCACACTGCCGCCGAGGCGCTGCTTGCCGGCGCCGAGGCCGATCAGCCACAACTCGGAGTCGACCTCGCGATCGAGCACCGGCACCAGTTGCGCACGTGCATCGGCTACGCGCGCAAAGGCGCTGACGATCAGCGACACCGGCGCCACGGCCTTCTGCAGGCTGCCGTCGGCCTGCCATTGCGCCTGCATGGACAACGAATCCTTGCCGACCGGAATGCTGATATCGAGTTCGGGGCAAAGCTCCAGGCCCACGGCCTTCACCGCGTCGAACAGCAGCGCGTCTTCGCCGTTGTGCGATGCCGCCGCCATCCAGTTCGCCGAAAGCTTCACCTCGGACAGCGACGCCACGGGGGCCGCCGCCAGGTTCGTGATCGCTTCGCCGACGGCCATGCGCGCCGAGGCGGCGGCATCGATCAGGGCCAAGGGCGTGCGTTCGCCGACCGACATGGCTTCGCCGGCATTGCCGAGGAAATCGGTCAGCGTGATCGCGCAGTCGGCCAGCGGCAGCTGCCAGGGGCCGACCATCTGGTCGCGCGAGCATAGGCCGCCGACGGTGCGGTCGCCGATGGTGACCAGGAAATTCTTCGATGCAACGGTCGGATGCGAGAGCACGCGCAGGCCGGCCTCGCGCAGGTCGACGGCTTCCGTGTCCAGTCGCGGCCAACGCGCCTGCGCCGGTCGCTGCGTATCGCGATGCATTTTCGGCGGCTTGCCGAACAGCACGTCCATCGGCATGTCGACCGCGCGCTCGCCGTTCGGCATCTGCAACACGAGGCGTTGTTCGGCGGTAGCGGCGCCGACGGCGGCGAAGGGACAGCGCTCGCGGGCGCAGATATTGGCGAAGCGCTCGAGATGCTCGGCAGCCACGCCGAGTACGTAGCGTTCCTGCGATTCGTTGCTCCACAACTGCATCGGCGACAGCGAAGGATCGTCGCTGGGGATTTTCGCCAGATCGATCACGCCGCCCATGTCGGAATCGTGCAGCAGCTCGGGAATGGCGTTGGACAGACCGCCAGCGCCGACGTCGTGCATGAATCGGATCGGGTTGGCGTCGCCGAAGGCGATGCAGCGGTCGATCACCTCCTGGCAACGCCGCTCCATCTCGGGGTTGTCGCGCTGCACGGAAGCGAAGTCCAGGTCTTCGGAGCTTTGCCCGGAACCCACCGACGAAGCGGCACCGCCGCCGAGGCCGATCAGCATCGCCGGGCCGCCGAGCACGATCACCGCATCGCCCGGACGCAACGACAATTTCTTCACCAGCCCGCGATCGATCGCGCCGATGCCGCCCGCCAGCATGATGGGCTTGTCGTAAGCGCGCACCAGGCCGGGCGTATCGGTCGGCAGTTCGAAACTGCGGAAATAGCCGGTGAGGTTCGGGCGCCCGAATTCGTTGTTGAAAGCAGCGCCGCCGAGCGGACCGTCGAGCATGATCTCGAACGCCGTCGCCATGCGCGGATTCAGCGGACGAACCTGTTCCCAGGGCTGCGGCAAGGTCGGGATGCGCAGGTGCGATACCGAAAACCCGGTCAGGCCCGCTTTCGGTTTGCCGCCGCGGCCGGTCGCGCCCTCGTCGCGGATTTCTCCGCCGGCGCCGGTACTGGCGCCCGGGAAAGGCGAGATCGCGGTCGGATGGTTATGCGTTTCGACCTTGATGCAGAAAGCGCTGTCGAGCGGCGCAGCGAACGAGAACTCGGCGCTGTCGGGATCGGGACGCAGTCGGCGGCCGCTGAAGCCTTCCACCACCGCGGCATTGTCCTTGTATGCGCTCAACGTGAGTTGCGGCGATTGCACATGGGTGTGCTTGATCATCCGGAACAGGGACGTGTCCTGTTCCTCGCCGTCGATCGCCCACGAGGCATTGAAGATCTTGTGCCGGCAGTGCTCCGAATTGGCCTGCGCGAACATCATCAGCTCGGCGTCACTCGGGTCGCGGCCGAGTTCGGCGTAGCGCGCTTCCAGGTATTCGATCTCGTCCACGCTCAAGGCCAGGCCCAGTCGTGCATTGGCTTCGCGCAACGCGGCCAACGGGATGCGCTCCAGCGCGCCCGGAGGCAGGCTGCGGAACAAACCCGCGGCGTCCTCGCGCCGCGCCAGCAGCGACTGCGTCATCGGATCGTGCAAGGCGCGCGCCAGCGCGACGCTGCGCGGGTCGGTATCGGAAGGCAGGCCCGACAGGTCGATTCGCAGGCCGCGTTCGGCGCGCTTCACCGGATGGCCGGCGCCGCGCAGGATTTCGGTCGCCTTGCTCGCCCAGGGCGACAAAGTGCCCAGTCGCGGCGTGACATAGCGCGATTGCGCGCCGGTTACGGGCGGCTCGTCCGCCACGCAGCCTTCCAGGATGCGGCCGATCGCTCCCAGATCGGGCTTGGCGTCGGCCTCCGGTTCGATGAAATAGACGTGCCAGGCGCCGGTAACGGCGATATCGGCAACAAGGCGACGCAGTCGGGCCTGAAGGCGTTCGCGCCTGAACGGCGACAGGGCCGGCAGGCCCTCAAGGACGATCATGTCCACGGATTTCCGGGGGAAATGAGCGCGATAGTTTAAACGATACGGCCCTCCCGGTCGTCCGGGTCGGGCCGCTGGCGACGCGGCAGGCCTAGCGGGCGGCGGTCCGGGCCGCCTGGCGGCTCAGCACATCCACCATTTCCTGCGGGCTGAGGTAGCCGCCGATCTGGGTGCCGTCCGGCGCATAGATGGCCGGGGTTCCGTCCACGCCGACCAGGCGCCCAAGCTCGTAATCCTTCGCGACCGGGTTCGGGCAAGTCTTCTTCGGAACCGGACGATCGGACTTGGCGTCGGTCATCGCCTTGCGCTGGTCGGCCGCGCACCAGACGCTGACGGCCTGGTTGTAGGGCTCGGAATTGATGCCGGCGCGCGGGAAGAACAGGTATTCGACCGAAATGCCGGCCTTGTTGTAGGCGGCGATCTGCGAATGCAACTTGCGGCAGTAGCCGCAGTCGATGTCGGTGAACACCGTCACGCGGTACTTGGGATTCGGCGGCGAGAAGATGATGCGCCGGTCCTTACCGACGGCGTCGAGCAGGCCCTTGCGCAAGGCGCCTTCGCTGATCGCGGTGAGATTGTCGCGCGTGGCGAGCTCCACCAGCTGGCCCTGCATCAGGTACTTTCCGTCGGCGCTGACGTAGATGACCTTTCCGTTCACCGCCACTTCGCGGTAGCCGGCGATCGGCGAGGACTTGATGCCGTCGATCTTGATGCCCGGGATGGCCTTGCTCAATGCGTTGCGCACCAGCGCGTCGCTGGCCGTGGGGGCAGGAGACGGGTTGGCAGGGCGTGTCTGGGCCACGGCGACGATGATCGTCAGGCCGGCAATCAGGCCCAGGGCGACGGCGATCTTGCGGTTCATGCGGTTTCCTGCAACGGGACGTGTCATCCGACCGGGGGGCGGGCGGAAAGTTCAGATTGTCGCACAGACCGGAATCGCGACCGGCACCTAGCCGCGGGGATGATGCTGGCGATGCAGGCGCTTGAGGCCTTCCCGCGCCACCAGCGTATAGATCTGCGTCGTCGACAGCGAGCTGTGGCCCAATAACATCTGCAGCGCACGCAGATCGGCCCCGTGATTGAGCAGGTGGGTGGCGAAACTGTGTCGCAGCCCGTGCGGGCTGATGCGGGCCGGATCGATGCCGGCGGCGGCAGCTAGGCGCTTCACCAACTGCCAGCACTGTTGTCGCGTCAAGGCCTCGCCCTTGGCCGTGATGAACAAAGGCGCCAGGGCCCGCTTGCCGGCCAGCACCGGCCGGGCCTCGTCCAGGTAACGCTGCAGCCAGTGCTGCGCCTCTTCGCCCATCGGTACCAAGCGCTCCTTGCTGCCCTTGCCCATCACACGCAGAACGCCCTGGCGCAGGTTCACCGCGACGGCGGGCAGGTTCACCAGTTCGCTGACGCGCAAGCCGGCGGCGTACATCAGTTCGATCACCGCGCGATCGCGCAAGCCCAGGTGCGTGTCGACGGCCGGTGCCTGCAGCAAGGCGTCGATCTCGCTTTCCGACAAGGCCTTGGGAAGCGAGCGGCCCAGGCGTGGCGCTTCGATCAAGGCCGTGGGATCCTGCGCCATCGTCTTGCGTCGAAGTTGTTGCGCGTAGAACGCTCGCAATGCGGACAACAGCCGGGCATTGCTTCGCGCCGCGTAGCGCTGCGTCGCGCGGTCGGCCAGATAGGCGAAAACATCCTGCTGCGAAACCGAGAGCATGCCAGCGCCTCGCGGCGCCAGCCAACGCGCGAAACCTTCGAGATCGCGGCGATAGCTGTCCAGCGTGGCGCGGGCCAGGCCGGATTCGGCCCAGAGACGCTCCAGGAACTGGTCGATGCACTGCAGGTCCGCATCCGCCGCCGGTGGCAAGGCCAATGTCTGGATCCGACGTTCGGCCGGCGTGCGCGCGCTCATGCGGCGAGCTTAGCAGGAGAGTCGGCGACGGCTATCCTATGCGCATGCAAACGGCCACGGATTCCGCGACACGACGCAGCGCCCGTCCCGCCCACTTGGGCTGGCGCCTGCTCGCACTCACCTACGACAGCCTGCCGATGATCCCCTTGCTGATGCTCACCAGCGGGATCTTCCTGCTGTTGCACGGCGGCCGTACCGTCGAGAACGACCCGCTGTTCGCCGGCCTGGAGTTCATCTGCCTCTGCTTGATCGTCGGCGCTTACTTCGTTTTTTCCTGGCGGCGCGGCGGCCAGACGATGGGCATGCGCCCGTGGCGATTGCAGGTACTGGCGGCCGACGGCCGACCCGCTACCCTTCGCGCCCTGTGGTTGCGTTTTTTCGTCGCCTGCCTGACGCCCGGCGTGTGCCTGCTGTGGACGCTGGTGGACGGCGAACGACGCGGCCTGCATGACCTCGCCGCCGGCACGGTGCTGGTGCGGCTCGATCCGCCGCCGAAGCCCTGACCGATCTTCAGATCCGTTTCGCCAGCCAGCCCCAACAGACCCATAGCAATAGGGCCGGCGACAGCAGGTAGGCCCAGCGCACGTCGAAACGATAGACGTCGGCGAGATTGACGAAGAGTTGTTCCGACAACAGGTAGCCGATGCCGATCAGGATGCCGAGGAACAAACGCTTGCCGAAACCGCCGGAACGCAGCGAGCCGAAGGCGAACGGCAGCGTCGCCAGGCACAGCACGATCACCTTCAGCGGATAGAACCAGCGGCCCCAATAGGCGCTCTCGAACTTCCAGGCGTTGAGGTGGTTGCGCTTGAGGTAGTCGATGTTGTCGCTCAATTCGCTGCTGCTGAGCACGCGCGGCCGCGACAGCGTCGCTTCCAGCGAGCGATCGTCGATCTCGCTATCCCAATGCTCGCGCACGATCTTGTCTACCTTGACCGCCCGCGGCAGGAAGTGCACCCGCTCGCCATCGATCAACGTCCAGCCGTCCCTGCGGTGTTCGGCGATGCGCGCATGCGCGAGCGATTGCAATCGTCCCTGCCCGTCGAACTGGTAGAGACGAACGTCGTCGAGCTGGATCCAATGCTCGTTGCCTTCGTTGCGCGGCGAACCGCTGCGCGCATTGAAAAACAGGTCGCCTTCGCGAACCCACAGGCCGGAATAACGCGCGACGCTGAGCTGGTTCGACTTGGCATTGGCCAAGGCCTGCGCGCGCTGCTCGCCCGCCGGCGCCAGGGTCTCCATGTTCAACGCCATCAGAAGCATCAGGCCGAACAGGGGCAGCAAGGCACCCAGCCCGATCTGCAGTTTCGACAGGCCCACGGCGCGCAAGGCCGTGAGCTCGGAGCGCGCGGCCATACCTCCCAGCCCGAGCAAGCTGCCGATCACCGCCACGGTGGGGAATACGTCGTACAAACGACGCGGTATCGTGAACAGGGTGTACAGCACGGCGTGACCGAGCGAATAGCTCTGCTTGCCGACGTCGGCCACTTCGTCGGCGAAGGCGATCACGACCAGGAAACCGGCGAGTACCGCGCCCACCAGCAACGTGGACATCAGCACCGTGCGGGCGACGTAAACGCCGGCGAGGCGGGGTGGCAGCTTCACGAGGCGGTCCCTGGCGATGCCACGCGGCCGTCGCGAACGAACATCCACAGCGCCAACGCCAGCATCGGCAGGTGCAGCCACCACAGGCCGAGCGGCGCGGGCAATCGTCCGCTACCGAGCAGGTAAGTGCCGGCGAGCAGGGAAAGCATGCCCAGCAGATAGACCAGCAGCGCGAAAAGGATGAGGCCGTATTGCGGCTGCCGCGGTTCGCTGCGCGCCAATGGCAACGCGAAGATCGCCAGCACCGCCGCGAACAACGGCATCGCCAGGCGCCAGTGCAGTTCGGAGCGCGAACCGGAATCGTTCTGCTGCAACAGGCTCAGGGTGTCCTTGGCGGTCAGGTCGTTGCTGACGGTCGGGTCGCGATCGGGCACGCGAACCTCGTTGCGCTCGAAATGCATCATCCGGAAATCCTTGGCGCCGGTCGCGCCCTCGACCCGGAAGCCGTTCTTCAGCCGCAGCAGGCGCTGCGTCTCGCCCTGCAGTTGCAGGTCGCCCTCCTGCGCCGTGACGATGTCCAGCCGCCCGTCGCGCTCGGTCTGCACGAACAGGTGCCGGAATTTCGTGCCGTCGGTGCTCAGGTCGCCCACATAGAGAATGCCGTTGCGACCCGGCATCTCGACGAAACGCCCCGGCTCGAGCCCGGCGATGAGGAAGGAACGGTTGGCGACCTCGATCATGTCCTTGGCCTGCTTCGCCGACCACGGCCCCAGCCAAAGCGAAGCGAACGCCACCAGCAGGACCACCGGCACCGCCACCCAGAACACCGGCCGCCACAGACGCTGCGGGCCCAGCCCGATCGAGGCCAGCACGGACATTTCGCTGTGAGCGTACAGCCGCGCGATCGCCAGCATCAGGCCCGCGAACAGGGCCAGGGGCAGCACCAAGGTCAGGAAACGGATGGAGCGCAAGCCCAGCAGGGACAACAACAGCGAGGCCGGCACCTTGCCGCGGGAAATCTCCGCGATCAGATCGGTCAGCAACCCGCCCAGGCTGACCAGGAGCAGCACCGCCGTCACGGCGAAGACGCTCTCGGCGAACTGGCGCAACAGGTGTCTTTCGATCAGCAGCATTCGTCTGCGGGGCCTCGGGGCGGGCGGGGGTCGGCTTCAGGATAGAATGAAGGGCATAGCGGCCTGACCGCCGCACCGACCTAGACCGATATTGTACGGAAATCCCCCCATGTCCCTCGAATTCCAGCTGACGCAATCCGATCCCGCCTCCGCCGAGACCGATTGCGTCGTCGTCGGCCTGTTCGCCGATCGCAGCCTCAGCCCCGCCGGCCAGCGCCTGGATGCCGCCAGCGGCGGCCGCCTCGCCGCCCTCGCCGCCCGTGGAGACCTGTCCGGTAAGACCGGGCGCACGGCGCTGCTGCCCGATCTGTCGGGCATCAGGGCACCGCGAGTGCTGGTCATTGGCCTGGGCGACCCAGGCAAGTTCGGCGTACCGCAGTACCTGAAGGCCGTGGCCGACGCGGTGCGCGCACTGCGCACCGGCCCGACGAAGAACATGCTGCTGACCCTGACCGAACTGCCGGTGAAGGGGCGCGATGCCGACTGGAACGTGCGTCAGGCGGCGATCGCCGCCGACCACGCCGCCTACGAATACACGGCCACGCGCAGCAAGAAGGCGGAGGTGACGCTGGAATCCGTCCAGGTTTCCGGTGACGCCGCCCGCGGCAAGGCGCTCGCGCAGGGCTCGGCGATCGCCGCCGGCATCGCCTTCACGCGCGAACTCGGCAACCTGCCGCCGAATATCTGCAACCCGGGCTATCTCGCCGATCAGGCGCGAAAGCTCGCGGGCGAACACGCCAATGTCGTCTGCGAAGTGCTCGAACGCGCCGACATGGAGAAGCTCGGCATGGGCTCGCTGCTGGCGGTCGCTCGCGGTTCGGCCAATCCGCCACGCCTGATCGTGCTGCGCTACACAGGCGCCGGCGATGCCAAGCCCTTCGCGCTGGTGGGCAAGGGCATCACCTTCGATACCGGCGGCATCAACCTGAAGGTGCAGGGCGGCATCGAGGAAATGAAGTTCGACATGTGCGGCGCCGCCTCGGTGCTGGGCACCTTCCTCGCGGCGGCGAAGATGCAGTTGCCGCTGAACCTCGTGACGATCGTGCCGGCGGTGGAAAACATGCCCGACGCCGACGCTTATCGCCCGAGCGACGTCATCACCTCGATGAGCGGCAAGACCATCGAAGTCGGCAATACCGACGCCGAAGGCCGCCTGATCCTGTGCGACGCCCTCACCTATGTGCAACGCTTCGAACCGCAGGCCACCATCGACGTCGCCACGCTGACCGGCGCTTGCGTGATCGCGCTCGGCAAGTACGCATCCGGCCTGATGAGCAAGCACGACGACCTCGCCGAGGAGCTGGCTGGCGCTGGCGAGCAGGTCTTCGATCGCGCCTGGCGCCTGCCCCTCTGGGACGAATACCAGACGCAGCTCGATTCGAGCTTCGCCGACGTCTACAACATCGGCGGCAAGGGCGCAGGCGCGATCACCGCCGGCTGCTTCCTCGCGCGCTTCACCGAAGGCCAGCGTTGGGCGCACCTGGATATCGCCGGCGTGTCCAACGATGAAGGCCGCAAGGGCCTGGCCAGCGGCCGCCCCGTCGGCCTGCTCTGCCAGTGGCTGCTGGATCGCGTTGCCTGATCGCGCCGCGAAGGCCGGTGACGACACGATGAAGCCGGCTTTGCTGGTGGCGATCAGGACAGAGCTCGAGCGAGGAAGGTCGTTGCGCGATTCCGATCGCGATGGCGCGTTTCGCCACCTCGAGCGTGCGCACGTTCTGTCGCAGCGACACACCTTCTGGCATGTCCGCGTGCATTTGAGCATGCTCGCGCACGGATTGCGGCACCGCGACCACCGCGAAGTCTTCGGACAGATCAGCCGCACCCTGGCCGCGTCGCTGTTCTCGCGGATCTGGGTGCCGCCGGGCAACACCGGTGGCGCCAACGTCAGCGCATTCCAGCCGATGCCGCTGCCCAGCGACCTGCGCGCGTTGCTGGACTGAACGATGGCGCGCGCCGACTTCTATCTGATAGCAAAGCCGCGTTTTCTCGAACGCCCGCTGTTGCTGGTTTGCGAGCTGGCGCGCAAGGCCAGCGACAGCGGCCAAGCCATGCTGATCTTCGCCGCATCGATGCAGCAGGCCGAGGCTTTGGACGAACTGCTCTGGGAGTTCGACGAGGACGCCTACGTCGCGCATCAGATCGCCGGCACGGACGAGGACGACGACATCACGCCGGTGCTCATCGTGCCGCCGGAATTCCAGGCACCGATGCGCCCGCTGGTCCTCAATCTGCGCAACGAACCGGTGACCGGCGGTTTCGAACGCGTGCTGGAAGTCGTGCCGGCCGATCCGTCGGCGCGCGAGCCCCTGCGCCAGCGCTGGAAACACTACAAGGACAGCGGCCTGGACGTGCACAAGCACGACATGTAGGAGAAGCGAGGAACGAGTGCAGAGGAGCGAGGAACGAGTGCAGAGGAATGAGAAACGAGTGAGAGCGGGCTTCCACTCTTTTCTTTTTCTCTCAACTCGTTTCTCTCAACTCGTTTCTAGCTTCCGGCCATGACCGCTTCGACCGCGTCGATCTCGCGCGGCACGCCATCGGTCAGCACGCGATGGCCTTCCTTGGTAACCAGTACATCGTCTTCGATGCGGATGCCGATACCCTGGAACTTGGCGGGCACGCCCTTGCTGCCAGGAGCGACATAGAGGCCGGGCTCGATCGTGAAGGCCATGCCGGGCTCAAGTTCGCGGAAATCGCCGGCGAGCTTGTATTCGCCGACGTCGTGCACGTCCAGTCCCAGCCAGTGACCGGTCTTGTGCATGTAGAAACGGCGATAGTCGCCCGAAGCCAGGTTCTGCTTCAGCGTGCCTTTCAACAAGCCGAGCGACAGCATGCCTTCCGTCAGCACGCGCACGGCGGCTTCATGCCCGGCGATCCAGGGACGCCCCGGCCTGGCCTCGGCCAGCGCGGCGCGTTGCGCGTCGAGCACGATCTCGTACAAGGCGCGCTGCTCCTTCGAATAGCGTCCGCTCACGGGCCAGGTGCGTGTGATATCCGATGCGTACAGGCCGTATTCGGCGCCAGCGTCGACCAGCAGCAGGTCGCCTTCGTTCAGGCGCGCGTTGTTGGCGCGGTAGTGCAGGACGCAGGCGTTGGCCCCGCCGCCGACGATGGGCTCGTACGCGGCGACCGCATTGTTGGCGCGGTAAGCCTGCTGCAGCGCCGCTTCCACTTCGTATTCGAAAGCGCCGGCGCGGGTGGCGCGCATGGCGGCGACCTGCGCACGACAGGCGATGTCGGCCGAGCGCTCCATCAGGCGGATCTCGCCCACGCTCTTGAACAGTCGCAATTCGTGCAGGAAATGGCCGAGTTCGAGGAATTCGTGCGGCGGTTGCGCGCCTTGGCGTGCCTGCGCGCGCACACGATTCACCCAACCGATGAGCTTCAGGTCGAACTCGGTGTCGCGACCGAAGTGGTAGTAGACGCGCGAACGCCCTTCCAGCAAGCCCGGCAGGATGTCGTCGAGGTCCGAGATCGGATACGCATCGTCCATGCCGAAGGCGTCGATCGCGCCCTCCGGACCGGCGCGGGGGCCGTCCCAGGCCTCCTTGTCGGCATCGCGCTCGCGGCAGAACAGCAGGCATTCGCCGTGCTTGCGGCCCGGTACCAGCACGAGCACCGCATCGGGTTCCGCGAATCCGCTCAGGTACCAGAAATCGCTGTCCTGGCGGTAGGGATAATGCGTGTCCTTGCTGCGAATGCGTTCGGGCGCCGCCGGCAGGATGAGAATGGCGTCGTCGTCGGCCATGCGCATGAGCTGCTTGCGGCGACGCGCGAATTCGGAAGTCTTGATCATGTGGCGATGTCAGTTCAGGGAACGGCGATGGCGCGGCCCAAGCACGCAGTCGCTGTACAACAGCAAGGACGCGACGCGCACGAACTCGGCCACTTCCTCCAGCGCCTCCTCGTCTCCGTCCGGATCGTCGTAGCTCAATTCGCTGGCCGCGATCCGCGACAGGTCGCCCAGCGCATCGCGCGATTCGTCGGACAGCGGCGCTTCCCCGCTGGCGGCCAGTCCGAAGCCGCCCAGGAAACCGCGGCACCAGTCCAGCAAGCCGTCCGCGCGCGCCACCAAGGGCTCGTCGGCATCGGGCAGCAGCAGGTCGAAACCGAAATCCGGCGATTCCAGCTGACGCGTCGTCGCCAGATACAGCTGGTCGACGAGGCTGTCGCGATCCACCTCGCCCACTTCAGGATCGGCCATGACGCGTTGCAGCCAGAGGCGCCGCTCGGGTTCGCCGCCGCGGGACAGGTATCCGCACAAGGCGCCGTGCAGTTCCGAGGCCGCCAGGCCCAGGCGCGCCTGCCGCAGATGGGTTTCGAGTTCGGCGTGGGAGGGCAGATCTTGGTCGGTCATGGAATCGCGCCAGGCATGCGCCATTCTAGAACCTGTCTCGCTATCCCGCACGGCGACGATCTCCGTGGGCGTGGACGAGCGTGCAGCATGAACAGAGGGCGCGTGGGCGGTGCCCGCGAAGGCGGCGACCGGCCCGAACCGCCTTCCACGCTGCGGCTCGGCTTGTCGGGGCGGACGGCCGAACCTACACTGCCCTCGGGCGCAGCAAATCCAGGGGCAGGATAAGTGCAGGCTAGGAAGGAGACGGCCAGGTCTTTGCCGCGCTGCCTGGGTGTGGGCGTCGGACTGCTGACGCCGTTCGCCGGCCCGGCGCAGGCCGCCCCGGTCAATTCCTTCCTGCCGCAGACCGGTCAGTACGCATTGCTGGTGCTGGCAGCGGTTCTGCTGTGGCTGCTCTGGCAGGTGGTGCGCAAGCGGCGCCAACAGGAAAAATCCCTCTCGGCCGAAATCCGCGAACGCGAGGCCCGCCTGAACCTCGCGCTCTGGGGCTCGGGCGACGAGTTCTGGGATTGGAATATCCGCGACAACAGCCTGCATCGCCTCGGTTCGAACCAGTTGCTCGGGCAGGGCTCCACGGAATCCCTGAGCACGGACGAATGGCGATCCAACGCCGTGCATCCCGACGACCTGCCGCGCGTGCAGAAGCTGCTGCAGGAACACATCGTCGGCCATACCGAGATGTACGAATCCGAGCACCGCATACGCAACGCGCGCGGCGAATGGGTCTGGGTACGCTCGCGCGGCAAGGTGGTCGAACGCGACGCCAGCGGCGCCCCGCTGCGCATGGCCGGTACGGCACGCGACATCACCGCCATCCGTCGTGCCGAACGCGAGCGCCGCGTCGCGCTGGAGGTCCTGCGTTCGATGAGCGAGGCCGTGGCGGTGATCGACCTCGACTTCCGCTTCATTTCGGTCAACCCGGCGTTCTCGCGCATTACCGGCTACAGCGAAGAAGAGGTCGTCGGCCAGGACAGCCGCCTGCTGGATTCGACCCAGCACAGCAGCGATTTCTACCGGCGCGTACGCGACATCCTCGAACGTACCGGCCATTGGGCCGGCGAGATGTGGCAGAAGCGCAAGGACAGCGAGGAGTTCCTCGGCTGGATCGAAATGAGCGAAGTCCGCGACGCGCAGGGACAGCGCAGTCATTTCGTCGCCGTGGTCAACGACATCACCGACAAGAAGCGCGCCGAACAGGAGCTGCGCTACCTGGCCAACTACGACACGCTGACCGGCCTGCCCAATCGCGCCCTGCTTTCCGAACGCCTCGGCCGCGCCATCGTGCGGGCGCGCCGGCAGGAAACCCGGGTCGCCGTGTTGTTCCTGGACCTCGACCGCTTCAAGGACATCAACGATTCTCTTGGTCACGCCGCCGGCGATCGCCTGCTTAAGGCGGCCGCCACGCGCCTGCAGGCGACGGTCAGCGCGTCGGACACGGTGGCGCGTCTCGGCGGCGATGAATTCACCGTCGTGCTGGAAGACGTCGAGAGCCTGCCGGCCGTGGAGCGCATGGCGCGCGAGATCCTGACGGCGTTCTCGATGCCGCTCGAAGTGGACGAACGGCACGATGTCATCATCACGCCGTCGCTCGGCATCAGCCTTTACCCCGACCATGCGCTGGTCCCGACCGATCTGTTGAAGTTCGCCGATACGGCCATGTACCAGGCGAAAGCCGAAGGCCGCAACACCTACCAGATCTACAACGAAGCGATGGATGCGGAGGCGCGCAAACGCGCGACCGTGTTGTCGTCGCTGCGCAAGGCGATGGACCGCGGCGAGTTCCGCCTGATGTTCCAGCCGCGCATGGCCCTGGCCGACGGCCGCATCACCGGTGTCGAGACCCTGCTGCGCTGGCACAGCGCCGAGCTCGGCGAAATCAGTCCCTCGGTGTTCATTCCGCTGGCGGAGGAATCCGGTCTGATCCTCAGCATCGGCGACTGGGTGCTGGAGGAAGCCTGCCAGACGCTCAAGCGCTGGCGCAGCCATGGCCTGCACGATATTTCGATGGCGGTGAACGTCTCGGTGCTGCAACTGCTGCGCGGCAAGCTGCCAGAGCTGCTGCGACGGATCATCGCCGCGACAGGCGTGCCGGCGGACCGCATCGAACTGGAAGTCACCGAAAGCATGGTCATGCAGAACGCCGAGCAGACGACGGCGGCGCTGAACGCCCTGCGCGAGATCGGGGTGAGCCTCGCCATCGACGATTTCGGCACCGGCTACTCCTCGCTGGTTTACCTCAAGCGCCTGCCCATCGACACCCTGAAGATCGACAAGGAATTCATCGGCGACCTGACCCGCGACCCGGACGACGAGGCCATCACCGCGACGGTCATCACCATGGGCCATTCGCTGGGCCTGAACGTGATCGCCGAGGGCGTGGAGAATGAGCAGCAGCTGGCCTACCTGCGCGAACAAGGCTGCGACGAAATCCAGGGCTATTGGCTGTCCCAGCCGATCGACGCGCACCGCTGCCTGGCCTTCATCCGTAGCTGGCAGCCCGGCGCCGTCGCCGCGATCCCGGCACCCTACTGATGCCGCCCTGCCCTCGCCCCTGCCACTTGCGGGCGGGGGCGGCCCTCGCTACCGTGCGCGCATGGACGCCGGAAACACCCTTGAACAGATGCAGCAGCTGTCGGCCCGCATCGACAAACTGCTCGAGCTCGTACGGCGCCTGGCCGACGAGAACCGCAGCCTGCGCCAAAGCCAGGAACAGCTGAGCACGGAACGCGCGCAGCTGCTGAGCAAGAACGAGATGGCGCGCTCGCGCGTCGAGGCGATGATCAACCGCCTCAAGTCGCTGGAGAGCAATGCGTGAGCGAGCCGGTCAACGTCCGAATCCTGGACCGCGAATTCACCGTTGGCGTCGAACCGGGCGAACGCGACAGCCTGATGGCGGCCGCGCAACTGCTCGACTCGCGCATGCGCGACATCCGCGGCAACAACAAGATGGCTGCGCTCGAGCGCGTGGCGGTGCTGGCGGCGCTGAACATGGCGCACGAGCTGCTGCAATCGCAACATGGCGACCGGTCCGACAACCAGGCCATCGCCCGCACGCTCGGCGAAATGAATCGCAAACTCGACGGATTGTTCGACACGCTCGTCAGCCGCTGATCGTTCACCTTTGCCGGATTCGTCGGCGCTATAATGGCTTCGCATCCTCTGCCGTGTTCGACAGTCGCGCAACATTCGCCTTGTCCCATATACACGACCCGGGAATCCGCGGCGCTCGCGGTGTGCATGTCCGCCCTGTTGCGGAAAGCCTGAAGCGATCGCACGGGTACCCACTTGATCCCAGGGATCAAGGTCGTTCGCTGGCATCGGCATGGCGGAGGGTGTATTTCCGATGACGCGGGACGGCGACGACGGCAAGCACGCGCTCCGCCAGCGGCTACGCGCCGAACGCAAGGCTTTGCCGGCCACTGCCAGAATGGCCGCCGCCGAGGCGATCGTTACGCAAGCGAAATCCCTCCCTACGTTCGACCGAGCCGGCTATGTCGCGGGCTACTGGGCCATGCATGGCGAACTTCCGCTGCACGCCCTGCAGATGCGGCTGAGCCCGACCCAGATCTGGTGCCTTCCGGTAACGCAGCCCGATGGTCGGCTGGCCTTCGCTCCCTGGCGTGCCGGCGACCCCTTGCTCGCCAATCGTTACGGCATTCCGGAGCCGGCCGTCGAGGCCTCGTCCCTGCTGGCACCTGCCGACATGAGCGTCGTGTTGCTGCCCTTGCTCGGTTTTCGCCGGGACGGCAGCCGGTTGGGCATGGGCGGCGGCTACTACGATCGCAGTTTTGCCTTCCGCAAGAACGCAGCGGCTCCGCCGGCCCTGATCGGCGTCGCTTACGCTTTCCAGGAGATCGACGCGCTGGCGACCGATCCCTGGGATGTGGCGCTCGATGCCGTGCTCACCGAGCGCGAAGCGATCGTTTGCGGGCGATAATATCCGCCTGCACGGAGGACCCATGGCCTACTGGTTGATGAAGACCGAACCCGACGAGTTCTCGATCGATTCGCTGGCCAAGGTCGGCCGCGAACCCTGGAGCGGCGTGCGCAACTACCAGGCGCGCAACTACATGATGAAGGACATGAAGGTCGGCGACGGCATCCTGTTCTATCACTCGAGCACCGCGATACCGGGCGTAGCGGGCCTGGCGAAGGTCGCCTGCGAGGCCTATCCCGACCCTACCCAGTTCGACCGCAAGTCGGATTATTTCGATGCCGCCAGCCCGCGCGACAACCCGCGCTGGTGGCTGGTGGACGTCGCCTTCGAGCGCAAGTTCGGCCGCGTCGTGACGCTCGACGAGATCAAGGCGCGCGCGGACAAACTCGGCGACTTCGCCCTGCTGCGCAAGGGCAACCGCCTGTCCGTGCTGCCGGTGACGGCGGCGCAGTGGAAACAGATCCTGTCCCTGGAGTAAGCAGTCCCATGTCGCAAGCAGATGGCAAGCGCCTGTCCGGCGAGAAGGCCGCCGAGTACGTGCAACCCGGCACGATCGTCGGCGTCGGCACCGGTTCGACGGTGGCCTTTTTCATCGACGCTCTGGCGCGACGCAAGCACGAAATCGAAGGCGCCGTTTCCAGTTCGGAACAGAGCACGCGCCTGCTCAAGCAACACGGCATCCCGGTACTCGACCTCAACGCTACCGGGCCGCTCGATCTTTACGTCGATGGCGCCGACGAATGCGACCCGCACAACCGCCTGATCAAGGGCGGCGGCGGCGCGCTGACGCGGGAAAAAGTCATCGCCGAAGCCAGCCGCCAGTTCGTATGCATCATCGACGCGAGCAAGCAGGTGGATGTCCTGGGTAAGTTCCCGCTGCCTATCGAAGTCATCCCGATGGCGCGCAGCCTGGTGGGTCGGGCGATCGCCGAGCGCGGCGGGCAACCGGTCTGGCGCGAAGGCACCGTCACCGACAACGGCAACTGGATCCTGGACGTATTCAACTGGCGCATCGCCGATCCGGTCGCGCTGGAGCGCGACTTGAACCAGATCCCGGGCGTGGTGACCATCGGCCTGTTCGCGGCGCGCCCAGCCGATACGGTCATCGTCGACGGAACGCTACGCGCGAATCGCTGATCGCACGGGCGCGGCTGAAACTCAGGCGGAGGAAGCGTCCGCACTGGCCTGCAGGCGCAGCATCGCGCTCAGGCCGCCGTGCAGGGCGTGCACGGTGTAGCCCAGGCCGTTGAGCACGAAAGCCGCTGCGGCAGAACGTTCGCCGGTATTGCAGTAGACGAGCACGCGACTGCCCGGCGTGATCATGCTGGGCATTTCTTCGCGCAGGCGGTACAGCGGCACGTTCACCGCGCCGTGGATCGCCCGCTGGGCGAATTCTTCCGGCATGCGCACGTCGATGAGGCGCGTTCCTTCCTTGACCAGGCGCGAAGCCTCGGCCGGCAGCACCCACGAAACCAGCGGCGGCTTGAGCACGGCCTCGAAGTCTTCCTTCGACAACTTCATCAGCTGGCCGCCCTGCAGCATGCGGACGGTCGCGTTGCGCGGCGCATTGGCCAGCAACGCATCCTCGCCGAAGATGTCGCCCTCGCGCAGATAGGCGACGACTTGCGGCGCACCGTCAAGCACCTTGGATACGGCAGCCGTGCCTTCGCGGATGACGTAGAAATTGTCGGGCGCGTCGCCCTCGCGCATGATCACTTCGCTGGCCTTGACCGGCACCTCGACGAAACGCTGGAACATCTTCTCCAGGTTTCCGGTCGGCAGCTTGATGAAGGCGTGGCTGCGCAGCAGGCGGAACACCCAGGCGTTGGCGCCAGCGCTGCTGTCGCGGAAGCGATAGCTCGGATCGCGGCTGAGCTGGTCCCAGGTGATGACCTTTTCGACGTAGCGTCGCTCGAGGCGAAGCACCTTGGCCTTCTGCCCCACCACGATCGCCGTGAAGCGCCGCGGCACGGCATCGTTCAGCGAATACCTGCCGTGACCGGTACCGGCGACGTGCGCGACGACGCGGCCATCCGGATACTCGCAACGCAGTTCGCCTTCGATGAGGTAAACGGTTTCCTCGTCGATATCGCCCGCGCGGAACACCGCTTCGCCCCGGCGGTAATCGCTAACGGCGGCTTCCCGCGCCAACTGCTCCCGCGTCTCCGGACGCAAGGCATCCAGCGGGAAAAGTTTGGATAGTTCCGCGACCGCGATAGGCATGGCCCCTGCTCCCCTCGACGTTCGGTCAGTCTATCCCCGCCGACACGCCGGCTCAAACGACCGGCCCCGGAAGTCCGGGGCCGGGATATCAATCAAGCGCGCTGACGGCCCCTGCCTCGGCCGCCCTGGGGACCGCCCGGGCCGCGCTGCTGCTGTCCGCCGCCGCGCACGGCCTGACGGCGCACCGGCATCGGCGCACCGAGCTTGGCATCGTCGAAATAACTGACGCGCAGGTGCAGACCCTTCGGCGAATAGCCGATGAAAGTGGTGCCGCCCGCTTCCGGCCAAACGGCCTCGTTGCGGTGTGCGGCCAGCCCCTTGTTCTCGAGCTCGATCAGGATGCCCAGGCAGATCGGCTTGGGCAGCGACTTGGTGTGTTCCTGCAACGCGATCTTGGACTTCTCCAGGAAGGGAGCAGCCAGCTGCTTGCCGCGGTAGTCGGCCGCGATGAAGTTGCGGTAGTAGAACATGGGCTGGCGCAGACGCGGGATCACGCGCGGGTGCGCGGTGCTCACGCCGACGATCTTGCCGCCATCTTCCCGGACGATGCAGACGACCTGCTTGGAGCGCAGAGCGGCCTGCTTCTTGTCGGCGATGGCCTTGTTGTCAATCCAAAAATCCACGAGTTCGGCTTCGAGCTCGGGCGTGATGTTCTTCCAGACCGCAGTGAATTCAAACGACACAAACACTCTCCCCAACGTGGTTGCCGGCCGGCGATGCGATCGCCGGCCGGATCTTAGCGATTACTTGGCCGCCTGCGGCCGGTTCTTCATCATCGTCTCGATCAGGCTGATGTATTCCTTGAAATCGAGCTTCTGGTCGGCGTTGGCATCGTAGGCCGACAGCATCGGTGCCGACTTGCCCGCCTGCTTGATGATCGGAAGGTTGGCGAACTCGGTGGCCTCGATGAAGCCGCTCTTGTTCGTGTCGTGGGCGCGGAACTGGCCCTGCAGGCGCACGACTGCATTCGCCTGCATCACGTTGCCCCAACCTGCCTTGAACTCGTCCAGCGACAGCGACTTGTTCTTGTCCTTGTCCCAGGCGTTGAACATGTCTTCCGGCGAAGCGGCACGACGGACCGGCTCCGCAGCCGGCTTGTTCTGCGCCGCGACCATCTGCGACCCGGCGATCAGCATCGCCGCAACGCAGGCCATCTGCATCTTCTTGTTCTTGATCATGAGGCTACCGTCTCCGTCTTCATGTCGGTTTCAAACGTGATCAGATCCCTGATCTCCGGAGTACGCAAGCCGACCATCATCGGGTTGCGCACCTGCGGCAGGAAGCTGATGTCGAAAATTTCGGTGATATCGCCCTCGAAACGGATCCAGTTCAACACGTCGCCGTTGTTCAGGTTCACGATCTGAACGCCGCACCACGGCTCCACGTCGCGCTTGGTCAGTGATTCATCGAGCTGCAGACCCTCGAAACGCTTGTTGCGGGGCTTGGACAGGCCGACGGCGGCAATGTTCCCGACGATGGACAAACCACGCAGGAAGCCCGGGAAGAAGGCCAGCGGCACGAACTTCTTGGTCTCGAAGTTCACCCAGCCGAGCTCGCCGGTGCCGGCGTTCAACACCCAGAGCTTGCCGTTCGCCCAACGCGGCGAGTGCGGCATCGAGAGGCCTTCGCAGACGATCTCGTTGGTGTCCATGTCGATGACCACGCCACCGTCCTGGCGACGGTCGCGCCAGCCGTCGACGGCATCGCTCTTGCACACGGCGGTAACGTACTTCGGCATGCCGTCGACCATGGCGAGACCATTGAGGTGACAGCGGTCTTCGGGCGCCAGCTTGCTGATGAACTCCGGCTTCCAGATCGCCTTGAAGCTGTGCGTCTGGCTCAGTTCGGAGATGCAGGAGTACTTGGTGTTGACGAAGACGACTTTGCCGTTCTTGCAAATGCCGAGTTCGTGGATGTCGAGGTCGCCGATGGTCTGCGCGTTGCGCGGAACGTAGCACTTGTCGAACTGGCCATGGATGACCTCGTTCGGCCGCAGCACGTTCTCGAAGCGCCACAGCTGGTACAGGCCACCCAGGTACATGCGCTGGGCGTTGCCGACGATGCCCATGGCACGTTCGAAAATGCGCTCGAAGAACGAGACGCGTCCCTGCTTGTCGCTGCCGACCAGGTACACGCGACCGGTCTGGTACGAGGTGATGGCGAGCGAGATGCGATTGCTGGCCAACCAGCCGGCCAAGCCGCGCGAGCAGCTCTTCTCGACCTTCAGCTTGGTGATATCGACCGGCGGCTTCTTGGCATCGGCACCGGGGATCGGTGCGGGCGCCGGCGTGGGAACTGAGACATCCGCGGTGACAGGCTCCAGGCCCTTGTCCATCTGCGACTTGTCGCTGACCTCCTGAATCTCCTCTTGGGAGGAGCCTTTCTTATTCGTCACGTAGTTCTCCGGATTCAATGTGCTGCGCGGGGTCCGTATTTTGACCACATTTCCGCGCCCTTGTGTAGCGCCGCAGAGCGGCAATTGCGGGCGATGCACAAAACAAACCCGGCGGATTGCTCCGCCGGGTCGTTGGAACCCGCACCCTTGCGGGTGCGGGACTGACTCAGTTCTGCACGTTCAGCTCGGTACGACGGTTCTTCTCGCTCTTGCAGCCCGGGAAGTCGTCGCCCAGCTGTTCCAGCGGACGGCTTTCGCCGTAACCGTTCGGGCCCGACAGGCGGCCTGCGTCGACGCCGTGACCCGTCAGGTACTCGTACACGGCCTTGGCGCGACGATCCGACAGACCCTGGTTGTAGCCGTCGGTACCGCACTCGTCGGTGTGGCCGGCGACTTCAACGCGCAACTCCGGATACTTGTTCAGGATCGACACGGCCTCGTCGAGGATCGCGATCGAGTCCGGACGCAGCGCATCCTTGTCGAAGTCGAAGTTCACGCCGCGCAGGTCGATCGTCAGCGGCACCGGGCAACCATCCGGACCCACCGCCTGGCCGGCGGTCGAGTTCGGGCAGGTGTCGTTGCAGTTGTTGACGCCGTCGCCGTCGTCGTCGAGGTCAGCGCAGGTCTTGGCCGGCGGCGGAGCCACCGGCGCCGGGGCCGGCGCAGCCTTGCCGAAGGTGTAGCGGATGCCGAGCTGGCCACCGAAGCTGTTGTTGATGGCGCCGCCGTCCTGCCAGTTCAGGCCGCCGAAGATGGCCAGGTTGCCGCCGATGTCGGCATTGACGCCGAGCTCGAGCAGTGCGCTGGTGCCCTCGGTGTTCGTCGAACCGAAGAAGTCGCCGTTGATGTCGTAGAAGTTCTCGCCATCGAACTCACGCACCGCGCTCAGGGTCGCGTGCGGGGTCCACACCGTGTTGCCCGAGGTGAAGGACTTGCGCAGCGCCACACCCAAGCGAGCCCGCGAGGAATCGCCACCGTGCAGGCTCATCACCGCGCCCGGCGCCGCGACCGTATCGATCTCGTCGACGTTCACGCGGGTGTACTGGAACTGCGGCTCGACCTTCAGGCCGTTCGCCATCGTGAAGGCATAGCCCATCTCGATGTTGAAGGCTTCGGCGCTGCCGTCGACCTCACGCTCACCCAGGCTCGAGTGCATCGTGGCGTCGAAATCCATCCAGCGGTAGGACGCGTCGACATAGAAGCCGGTCGGCGAGATCCAGGTGCCGTACACGCCCCAGGTGTCGCCATCCATGCTGGCATGGCCCGCGCCCGGGCTGGTCAGGTCGAGGTCGCCGTCGGTCTTGGCCAGCAGCAGGCCCAGGCGGAACTCGTCGGTCACGCCGAAGTCCACGCCGACCTCCGCACCCGAGATCTTCTGGTCGTAGTTGAAGTTGCCGCCGTTGCCGAAGTTGAAGGCATCGTGGCCCGGGTTGATCTCGCCCTTGTCGCGGAACACGCGGGCCCACAGCGTGACCGAGGACTTCTCGGTCGAGCTGATCACGCCCTCGCGCTGGCGCCAGGTGCCGATCTGGGTGTTCATCATGGCCTGGGCGCCGCCGGCGACCGCCGCCGCGATCGTGCCCGGGTCGTTCAGACCGGTGACCTCAATGCCCAGGTAGTGCACGTCCGGCGAGGTGTTGGCCGCGTTGATGTGCGCGAACAGGCCGAAGTCCAGGTTCAGGAAGCTGTTGTCCGGATCGTAGTCGATGTCGCCCAGCACGAAGTTGCTGTCGACCGACACGCCCGTCACTTCCACCACCGGGATCTCGGTGAACTGCTGCACCGGCACCAGCGGGCCGCCCAGGTCCACGTTCACCGTCTGCACGGTGCCCGTGACCACGCTGCCGTCGATGTAGAGCATGTCGCTGAGCTCGTTGATGATGCTCACGTCGACATTGATCTCACCCTCGCCGGCGAAGTCGCCGATGATCGTCAGCGTGTCGTTCGGCGCGCCGTCCTGGAAGTCGATCGTGCCGTAGTTGTAGAACGGCAGCGGGTTCAGCGACGGGATCGCCGCCTGCGGACCGCCCATGTCGATCAGGTTGTCGCCGGACACGTTGATCAGGCCGTAGTTGTAGAACGAGTTGCCGTCCGACGTGAACGTGCCCAGGTCGATCGACGCGTTCGTCATGTTGATGACGCCGCCCGTCCAGTTCAGGATCTCGTCGTCGCCGCCGCCCAGGTACGAATAACCGATCGCGTTCCACGAGCCTTCGTTGTAGAAGAAGCCGTAGCCGTCGCCGGTCACGACCGCACCGTTGATGGTGCCGTAGTTCAGGATCTCGGTGTAGGCGTCGCCGGCGTAGATGGCGATGCTCTGCGCATCATTGCCGCCTTCGGCCGTGATCGTGCCGTCGTTGAAGACGTAGTTGCCGGTGTAGCCATTGATCCAGACGCCGTAAGCGTAGCCGTCCGAAGTGGCCGTGATGTCGCCCTCGTTGTCCGCCACGGCATAGCCGCCGTTGGAGATGACCGCCAAGCCGTAGGCATAAGCGAAGTCACCGTTGGCCTCGGCCGAAATGTCGCCCGAGTTGAAGGCGTCGACGCTGGTGTAGGACTCGACCACCGCACCGACCGCAACCGCTTCGTAGCCCGTGGCTTCGGCCGAGATGGCGCCTTCGTTGTAGAAGATGGCGTCGTAGGCGTCGACCGCCACACCGACCGCGAGAGCGTCGTAGCCGCTCGCCTCGGCGCTGATGTCGCTGTCCGTGCTGGACACGAAGCCGGCGTACTTGCCGGTCACGTAGACGCCATAGGCAGTCGCCTGACCCACGCCATCATCCGCCGTCGCCGAAGCGCTGACCGTGCCTTCGTTGTAAACCGAGGACTGGAAGGCGTTCGAGACGATACCCGCCGCGACCGCGATGTAGGTCGCCGAAGCGTCGGCCGTGACGCTGGCGCCGTAGTAGTTGCCCACGAAGGAGTACAGGCCGCCGATAGAGCCCACGCCGTACGCAGCGGCCGTGTAGACGCCGCTCGCCGTCGCGGAGACGTCGCCGTAGTTCTGCGCGCGCACCGTGTACGAATCGAGCAGAGCGCCGATGGCTTCGGCATTGTCGCCGCCGATCGCGGTAGCACCGACGTAGCCGCCGAAGTTTTCGAACTCGACATGGCCGACGTAGTTGTAGTTCACCAGCTCGACGCCGGTGGCACCGTCTTCGGCCGTCGCCGTCACGTTGCCGGCGTTCTCGAAGTAGATGTTGCTGGTGCCGTCGACGCCAACCGTCGCCGAGATGCCGGTGGCATAAGCAACGCTCTCGAAACCATCGCCGCTGGTGGCGCTGGCGCTGATGTTGCCGATGTTGAGGATCTCGATGACGTCGTTGTAACCGGAGTAGCCGTAGATCTGGACGCCGAAGGCATCGGCGCGACCGTAAGCGGTTCCGTAGCCGACATCGGCCGTCGCCGTGATGTCGCCGCCGTTGCCGACGTAGATGTCGCCATAAGCAGGCACCGCGATGTTGACGCCGACCGCGTAGGCGGCCGTGTCGTAACCGTAGGCCACCGTGCTGGCCGCCGCGGAGATGCTGGCCTCGCTGTAGTTGATGACGTCGACGCCGTAGATGGCGACCGTCGTGTTCACGTACACGCCCGTGGCCTGCGCCGAGTACTGGGTCGTGCTGGCTTCGGCCGAAATGTCGCCGGCATTGGCGACATCGACATAGCCGTTCTGCAGGCCGTAGATGTTCACGCCGACGGCGCTGGTGTAACCGAGCAGCGAACCGTAGGTGGTGTCGGCGCTGGCGGTGATCGAGCCGGTGTTCATCACATCCACGGCGAAGCCGAGGTAGTTGGTGATATCGACGCCGACCGCGCTGTTGCTGTAGTAGACGTGGTCGCTTTCCGAACTGGCGCTGATGTCGCCACCGTTGAACACGCCCACGCTGCCGTAGACCGTATAGGCCTCGACACCGATCGAATTGCCGGCGAGCAGGCTGTACGAGTACGACTCGGCCGCGATCGAACCTTCGTTGTAGACGATCACGTCGCCGAAGACCGTCTCGGCATGCACGCCGACCGACGAACCGCCGTAGACATTGCCGGGGCCGGCATAGGCGCTGATCGTGCCCGTGCCGAGGTTGGCGACGGTGATGTCACCGAGGTAGGACTGGCTATAAACACCGGCCGACAGGTAGTAGCCGTCGACATCGATACTGCCCGAGTTGACGACGAGCGTGTCGTAACCCGAGTAGGACAGGACGCCGGCCGAGACCCAGTCGGAGTCGACCGTGATGCTGCCTTCGTTGTAGACGGTCACATAACCGTAGGCAGCCTGCGCGCTGATGCCGACAGCATTGTCGAGCCCGCCGCTGACAGTCACCGTGCCGCTGTTGCTGACGAAAGCTTCGCCGCCGACGTAGTACTTGGCGTTGGCGGAGATACCGGTCGCGCCGTATTCGGCGGTCGCGGTGATGTTGCCCGAGTTGATGACGGTGGCGTCGCCGTATTTGGACGTAGCCGCCGCACCCGTGGCGCTGCCGCCAGCGTAGTACGAGATCGCGGTGATGTCGCCGGCGTTCTGGATCGCAGCATCAACGCCCACGCCGTACTTCGTGTACGTGTAAACGCCGACCGCACTGCTGTAGTCCGAGGTCGCGGTGATGTCGCTGTCGCCGCCCGTCACGACGATGGAGTCGCCGTACTTGCTGTGCGAGTAGACGCCCTGGGCGAAGCCATAGGCGTCCGCCGTGATCGTACCGTTGTTCGAGACAATCGAATCGTAGTTGAACGAATACGACGTCACGCCCACCGCAGAACCGTAGGCGCTGGTGGCCTCGACGCTGCCGGTGTTGTAGACAAACGAATTGCCGAGGTAGCCGTAGGAGTCGATGCCGACCGCCGAACCGTACGCATTAGCCGTGATCGAGCCGCCTTCGTTGTAGATGGCGGAGGTACCGTACGCAACGGACGAAACACCGGTCGCGGTTCCGTAAGCGCTGGTCGCTTCGATCGACCCATACGCGCCATTGTTCACGAACGAATTGCCGTAGCCCGCGTAGGCATCGACGCCGACCGCGCTGGACCCGTAGTAGCCGGTGCCGTTATTGGTGGCCGTGATGGAGCCGACGTTGCCGACGTAGACGGACCCGTTCACCGCCTGGGCAGAGACGCCGACCGCGTAGGAGCCGTTGTAGCTGTAGTAGGCGCCAACGGTCGCGTCAACGGAGCCTTCGTTATAGACGCTGACGCTGCCGTAGATGGATGTCGCGGAAATGCCGGTCGCGTACTGCTCGGTCGCCGAATAGCCGCTGGTCGAAGCCGAAATCGCGCCGCTGTTGGTGACTACCGCGTTGCCGAACACGCCCAGAGCTTCAATGCCGACAGCTTCGGTGGCGTAGTTGGTGTAGTTCGGGCCCTCGGCAATGACCGTGATGTCGCCCTGGCTGTAAACGCCAGCGCCGTACTGGCCCTGAGCGACGATGCCGTAGGAACCGTACTTGGCCGTCGAGTCGATGGTGGCATCGGCGCCCGTGCTGACGATAGCCGTACCCGCGTACGCAGTGGCGAAGACGCCAGCCGCGTAATACTTGCCATCAGCCGAGACGCTGCCGTTGACGCTGACCGAGGTGCCGTAGTTGCTGACGGCCTGGACGCCGATCGCCGTGTCGTAGTAGGACTCGACCGTCAGGCTGCCGTCGACGCCAACCGTGGCGGTGTCGTAGGCAATGGCAAAAATGCCGGTGGCCGGGCCGTTATAGGCGTACACGTCCATCACGCCGCCGTTGTAGACGTAGACGTCGTCGGTGTCGGAGTAGGCAATGATGCCGTAGGCGATGCCGCCGGCATCCACGTTGATGGTGCCGTCGTTGCTAACGTAAACGCTGCCGGCGCCCAGCGCCGCAGCATAGACGCCCTGGGCGTTGCCGCCCGCCGTGACGTTCAGGACGTTGGCAGCGCCGAACACGACGTTGACGTCGTTGGGGCCGTACAGGATGGACGGCGGCTGGCTACCGCCTTCGCTGTAGTACTCGGAGATGGCACTGACGCCGGTGGCGTTGCCGCCTTCCGAATACGGCAGGGCCGTCGTCGGACCGGAGCCGTCGCCGGTGGCGGTGACGTTGATGGTGCCGTTGCTGTAGACGTAAACGCTGCCGCCGCTCACCGCGGTGATGCCGGCGGCCGTGCCGCCGACCGCATAGTCGACGACGTCGATGCTGCCGGTGTTGTTGACGTTGGCGCTATAGCCGCCAGAGGCCACGATGCCGACGGAGTAACCGTAGCCATAGGCACCGATGCTGCCGGAGTTCTCGACCGAAGCGGACTCTCCACCGACCGCAGCCACGCCAATCGCGTATTTGTCCTCGGACACGACGTTGATGCTGCCACCGGCGTTGTCGATGGATACGTTGTCGTCGGCAATGGCGTAAACACCAATGCCCACGTCATAGGCCTCGACATCGATCGAGCCGGTGTTGGTGACGCTGGCGTCGTAGAAAGTGGCGTTCGCGATCACGCCGATCGCGGTGCCGCCCTGCGCCGTGACCTCGATGTTGCCGTTGTTCGTCACGCCGACGTATTCGCCTTGCGCGACGACGCCGTAAGCGTTGCCGCCGAACGAACCGACGGTGATGTCGCCGTCGTTGGTGACGCCGGCGTACTTGAAGTAGCCGGTCGCGTAGGAAACGACGCCCGTGGCGTCGCCGTTGTACGAGCCGACGAAGATTTCACCGTCGACGGAATTGGTGACGTTGGTGTACTTGCCAGTGGCGTAGATGCCAGTGGCGTCGTAGCTGGTGCCGGCATCGGCACCGGCGATGATCGTGCCGTCGTTATTGACGTTAGCGCCATAATAGGCGTCGACGAACACCGTGGTGACGTCCGCGCCGACCGCAGTGGAATCGATGATGCCGGAGTTGTTGACCGTACCGTCGCCGTTGTAGGCATTGACTTCGATGCCGTTCGCGTCGTCGACGCTGATGCTACCGTAGTTCGTGACGGTGACATCGCCGTTCCAGGAGGCATACACGCCGTCGTTGCCGACGGGCGTCGTGATGACGACGCTGTCGTCCAGGATCAGGGTGAGGTCGATGACGCCGGGGAATTCGTCGCCCGCATTCACGGTATCCGCGAAGATGCCGGCGCAGGTGGTTTCGGTGACGCCGGTCGGCAAGCAGGTGCCGGCGAAGGTAACGCCACTTCCGGCGAGGGCCAGCATGGTGGCCGAGGTCGCCAAGGCGAGTCGGATGGCGCGGGTAGCGGGTGCGACCTTGATGGTCTTGGCCTTGCGAGTCTTGGTCAGACCGCCTTTCGTGGTGTTTCCGTTCATTAAAAACCCCTTTCTAGTCAACAGTTTATGTTGCGCTTGGTTTGCCGCGCGGGGGCGCGACTACCCATCCTGAGTAATTACCCCAACCATATTTTTAACACTGGCCTCTGAATACCGCAATCCTGTTCGGGAACTAAATTTTGTGAATGAGGTCTCGCTCGGCACGGGCAAGGCGTCACAGATATCCGGCACAACGGGCAAAACCCGGCGGATAGGCCATTAGTCACCCCCCTTCCCTGCGGGCTTAACGCGCATCGCCCCTCCCGGTTGACCGGCCCGCCACAGGGAGCCTCAAACCAGGCAGATGGCGGCGTGGTACTTGCCGCCGGCCGAACGCGGGATCTCAGCATGGCTTTCGAAGGCGATGACGGCCCCGGCACCGAATTCCCCGGCAAACCTTTCCCTCACCCGGTCCAGGAAGGGCTGGACCTCGGCCCCGCGCCGCGGCACGTATCGGACGATGAAACGGTCCAGGGCCTCCTGCACCACCTGGAACTGGCCGATCTCCGGCGAGTCCCGGAACATCGGCGACAGGTGCGTGAAGATGACGGGCCGACCGGTCGGATCCTTCAACACGCCGCGCACCTTGCCGATGATGTTGGTCATGGCCGGCAGGTCGCTCTGGCCGCAGTCGCAGGTGGTCGGCGCGGCGAGGTCGCCGAGCGCGTAGCGAATCAGGGTCGAACGGCGGTTGAAGTAATCGGTGACCACCACCTGGCCGGGTTCGCCATCGCGACAGGGACGCCCCTCGGCGTCGAGGAATTCCAGGCCCAGCTTATGCGCCATGATGTGGTAGTTCTGACGGCGATACGGGCAACGGATCGCGATCAGACCGGTTTCCACCGAACTGTAGGTGCAATGCGGGTCGGCATTCGGAAAGGCCTGGGCGATCAGTTCGTCGTGATAGGGCTCGTAAACCTCGGACAGGCAGCTGACGCGCCGCATGAAGGACATGTCGATGCCGTTCTCGATGATGTGCTTGCACAGCATCTCGATATTGGTCGGATAGGTGACCAGCGAGCAGGCGCCTGCTTCGACCTGCCGCTTGAGAATGAACTCGATCTGTTCGGGAATCGGCGTGGCCACATCGATCGTCGACGCGTCCTTCTTGTGCGCTACCGTGGAAACGATTTTCATGTTCGGCAACGGGCCGCCCATCATCCTCACGAGGTAGGCCGAATCTTGTTTGTCCAGGCGTTCTCGCGGCGGCGCCCACGAGATCTCGACCGGCGTCGACGTCGAGCCCGACGTCCGCCCGGTGACTGGCGATCCATTGAGCAGCAGGTCGTTGTCGGCTTGGATGACGGCACGCGTCAGAATCGGGAAAGGCTGCGACGGATCCGGCGCATGCTTGATGTAGAACGGATGGTTCGCCCTCGCCCAGTGGGCGATGATGCTGAAGCGGCGTTTCGCGTAGGGCCGGTGCTGGAACGATTCGGGGATATGCAGGTCGGTCATTCGTGATGGGCGTGGAGGGGCTAGGTAACGATCCGGCTATCGCGACGATCGGCCGGGGCGACGCGCAAGTATCCGCCATCGGCAGGATTCGGCGTTCGAGGGCGCGCCGGACAGGTCCATGCGACGGCGCTCGGCCGAAGGCGGCGCCAACTCCTCCAGCTCGAAACCGGCCTCGACGAACAATCGCTCCAGCGACTGCGCCGATGCGATCAGGTGGGTATGGTGGTGGATGCCGTAGGCTTCGGCCAGCGCGCGAGCAGACACGGCGTCGACGCCGATCGTCGCTCCCCGCTCCATTGCACGAGCCTCGGCCGCGTCGGCCAGCTTCCTCGTGTCCTCGGGCGGGAAGCGCGTGATCTCTTCGCTCTCGCCCGGACGCACCCGCTGTGCCGTTATGACGCAACCCGCCGGATTGAGCAGGTCGAGCCAGCGCGCTGCCAGCCGTTGCCGGTCTGCGGCCGGAAAGAAGGTCAGGAACGAGTGCGTGCAGATGATGTCGTAGCGAGCGGAAGGCGCGTAGTCCAGGATATTGGTCTGCACGACATCGATTTCGATCCCGCAGCGCCGCGCATGCAGCAGGCTGTGCTCAAGTGGCGTACGGCAACGATCGAGCACGGTGATGCGCAGGTCGCGGCGATCGCCCAGGCAACTGCTGACGCGGGCGAGCATGCCGGCGTCGGCCGCGCCCGAGACCAGGATGCTGCGCGCGCCGTCGGCGATCTCCGCGGCGATGGCGCGCAACAGGAAGTCGTCGTCCGAGCCGGGGCTGTTGACGGCGCCGAGCGCGCGCAATACGGGCCAGCTGGCGTGATACCAGCGGCATTCGAGCTCATCGCGATTGCAGTAGCGCTCGGCCAGATCGCGCGCCACCCGGGCGGCGGCGTCCAGGTCTTCGCGCAACTCGGGCAGCGCAGCGCCCGCCGATTCGGCCGGGTTCCGATTCATCGCGCTGCTCGACGCCAATCTTCCATCCGCAAAGGATGGACGAAACCAGGTCGGTTTGGAATCGCGCGCGCCCGGCGCATCCAGCGCAGGCCAGGCTCGCCTTTCAATCCTGCAGGCGACAGATCGCGACGAGGAACTTGCCCCCGGGGCCGCGCGGAATGTGCTCCATCGTTTCGTAGGCGATGCGGATACCCTGGCCGAACTCCGCTTCGAACTTGGCCTGGATGCGCGCCTTGAAGGGAGCCAGATCGGCGCCCGCGCGCGGAACGCAACGGACGGTGAAACGATCGAGGCTCTCCTGCACCACCTGGTACTGACCGATCTCGGGCGAATCGCGGAACGTCGGCGAGAAGTAGGTGAAGATGATCCGGCGACCCTCGCGCGTGCGGAACACGCCCTGCACCTTGCCCACGATGTTCGTGATCGCCGGCAGGGGAATCCGTCCGCAATCGCATTTGACGGGGGCCGCCAGATCGCCCTGGGCGTAACGAATCAGCGTGGACCAGCGGTTGCGATAGTCGGTGACGACCACTCGCCCCAGTTCGCCGGGCGCGCAGGGCCTGTCGTCTTCGTCCAGGATCTCGACGCCCAGCTTGTCGGCCATGACATGGTAGTTGTCGGGTCGGTGCGGGCAACGGGCGGCGATCAGGCCGACTTCGACCGAACTATAGGTGACGTTCGCGTAGGCGTTCGGGAAGGCCTGGCCGATCAGCCGGTCATGCTCCGGCTCGAACACTTCCGACAGGCAGGTCACGCGCCGGACGAAAGAGAAGTCCAGGTCCTGCGCGATGATGTGGCGACAAAGCAGTTCCAGGTTCGTCGGATAGGTGACGATCGAACTCGTTCCGTCGATGGCATGACGTTCGCGGATGAACTCGAGCTGCTCTTCCACCGGCCGGCTGATGTCGAAGGTGCGTTCGCTTGGTGCGTGCACCTGGGTCGATACGATGCGCAGCACCGGCATGGATCCGCCGAGCCAACCCAGCATGCGCGCAGCGTCGAGCTTTTCCCGTCGCGCGCGTTGCGGCGACCAGGACACGCGCACCGGCGTGGACGTGGCGCCTGAAGTCCGCTCGGTCTCCGGATGTCCGTTGAGCAGCAGCTCGTTGTCGGCCTGCACCACCGCTCGCGTCAGCACCGGGAACACTAGCGAAGGATCGGGCGCATGCTTGCGATAGAAGGGGTGTTCGATCGCCGCCCAACGGGCGATGGCTTCGTATTGCCCGCGTGCGAAGGGACGGTCGACGTACCACTCGGGAATCGCGATCTGAAAAGTCATCGGCCGCACTCTGGAATGCGGCCATCATCGGCGGCGACCGCAGCAACGGCAATACGAATTGCTGGTCGGAAAACAAGAAACCCGCCATGAAGGCGGGTTTCCTGCAGCTGCCGGTTCCAAACAAGCGACCGGCTTTGAGTTGGCAGCCCCGGATGGATTCGAACCACCGAATGCCTGAGTCAGAGTCAGGTGCCTTACCGCTTGGCGACGGGGCTGTATTTCTTCGATTAGCGCTTCGAGAACTGGGTGGCGCGGCGAGCCTTGTGCAGGCCGACCTTCTTGCGCTCGACTTCGCGGGCGTCGCGGGTCATGAAGCCGGCCTTGCGCAGCTCGGACTTCAGCGACTCGTTGTACTCGACCAGGCTACGGGCGATGCCGAGGCGGATGGCGCCGGCCTGGCCGGTGATGCCGCCGCCTTCGACCGTCACGGAGACGTCGAACTTGTCGGTGGTCTTGGTCAGCTCGAGCGGCTGGCGCACGATCATGCGCGAGGTCTCGCGACCGAAGAACTCGTCCAGCGGACGGCCGTTGACCGTGATCTTGCCGCTACCGGCGCGCAGGAACACGCGGGCGGTGGAGGACTTGCGACGGCCGGTGCCGTAATTCTGCTGCAGTGCCATGGATGCTTACCTTAGAAGTCCAGCGCCTGCGGCTGCTGGGCGGTGTGCGGGTGGTTCGGGCCGGCGTAGACCTTGAGCTTCTTGAACATCGCGCGACCGAGCGGGTTCTTGGGCAGCATGCCCTTCACGCCGGTTTCGATGACGCGTTCCGGATGGGCGTTCAGGGCCTGACCGAGGGATTCGGACTTCATGTTGCCGATGTAACCGGTGAACCGGTAATACATCTTGTCCTGCAGCTTGTTGCCGGTGACGGCGATCTTCTCGGCGTTGATCACGACGAGGTAATCACCGGTGTCCACGTGCGGGGTGAAAACGGGCTTGTGCTTACCGCGCAAACGGCGCGCGAGTTCCGAGCACAGACGACCCAGAGTCTTGCCGCTGGCGTCGACGACGTACCAGTCCTGCTTGACGGTCTCCGGCTTGGCGCTGACGGTCATGGTCTTCATGACGGCTCCAAAGGAAATGCAAAGTGAAAGAAGCGGAATGATAGCTGCTGGCGCTACCACGGCGCAAGTCCTTCAAAACCCGCATGTTAGGATCGCCAGGCATGCCCGCCCCGCCCTCCCGCGACGCGATGTCCTTGCCGGCGCTGGCCGACCGCTGTGTCCAGTGTGGCCTGTGCCTGCCCCATTGCCCCACCTACCGCCTGGATGCCAGCGAGGCCGAGTCCCCGCGGGGTCGGATCGCCTACGCCAAAGCCGTTTCCACCGGGCAACTCGCGCCCACGCCAGTCGGCGACCGCCACCTGGACCACTGCCTGGGTTGCCTGCGCTGCGAGCAGGTTTGTCCGGCCGGCGTCGAATACGGAAGCCTGCTCAATCTCGCCCGAGCCGAGCACGCATCCCGCCGCCCCCGACCCATCGTTCAGCGTCTCCGCTTGGGCCTGTTGGCCCGGCCGTTCTGGCTGACACGACTGCTTGGCCTCTACCGCCTGGCCTACGGCTGGCTGCCAACCACCTGGCGAAGCCTGCCCCGGCCGCCCGAGCCGCTGGCGCGCTCGCCGCTTCTGCCGCCCACCCATCCGGAAGCTGGCAGCGGACTCGCCGTCTTTTCCGGCTGCGTCGCCAGCGTCTACGAGACGAACGTGCGCGCCGCGCTGGAACTCTGCCTCGGCTCGCTGGGTATGCGCTCCGTGCCGACTAGCGCTCAGGGATGCTGCGGAACTGCCTCCCTCCATGCCGGCGATACCGCGATGGCGGAACGCCTGGCCGATAGCAACCGCCGTGCGTTCGCCAGGGTTGAGACCGTGATCTGCCTGGCCACCGGCTGTCGCGACGTCCTCGGCCGCAACCTGGCCGGGACCAGCACCGTCCTGGACGCGTTGGCATTCCTGCATCGGTGCGGCGAAACCCTCCGTTTTCGTAGCGCTGGAGGCCGGCGCGTGGCCTTGCACCTGCCCTGCAGCCAACGTTCCGATCCCGACTCGCTGATAGCGACACGCGCCCTGCTGGCACGCATCCCCGACCTGGATGTGCAGGAGCTCCCCGACACCGGCTGCTGCGGCGCGGCCGGACTGCACATGCTGGAGGAACGCGAGCGCGCCGAGCGCCTGCGCGCGCCCCTGATCGAGGCAATGCAACGCAACGACGGCCGTGAACTGCTTTCCGCCAACATCGGTTGCCGCCTGCATCTTGCGAACGGCACTACAATGCCGGTACGACACCCGATCGAATTCCTCGCCGAACACCTGGCATGAGCCATCTTCGCCAACTCTCTACGCTGGATCGCCTCATCGTCGAAGCGCAGCGCGCACTGACCACGACCGCCGGACGCTCGCTCGCCGAACGCCGGAACCCCGCGGAGAGCGAGGTCGAGAACGCCATGGATGCCGCATCGCAGCGTCACGCCGCAGGCCTGATGCGGATAAACCATACCGGCGAGGTTTGCGCCCAGGCGCTCTACGTCGGCCAGGCGACCGTCGCCCGCGACGAAGCCACGCGCTCGCAGTTGCTGGCCGCCGCTCAGGAAGAGACCGATCATCTGGCCTGGTGCGCACAACGCCTCGAGGAGCTGCACAGCCGACCCAGCCTGCTGAATCCCCTGTGGTACGCCGGCAGCTACGCCATCGGTTTCGCGGCAGGACTGCGCGGCGATGGCTGGAACCTCGGCTTCGTCGTCGAGACCGAACGCCAGGTCGAGGCGCATCTGGAGGAACATCTCCAGACCTTGCCGTCCGAAGACCGGCGCAGTCGCGCCATCCTCGAAACCATGAAGGCCGACGAGGCCCGCCATGCCGACGATGCCGAACAGGCCGGCGCCCGCGTGCTGCCTCCGCCGATTCCGCGAATCATGGCGCTCGCCTCGTCGATCATGAAAACCGTGGCCTATCGCGTCTAGGCGCGCGCGAAGCGGCGTCTCCGAAAAAGAAAAGCCCCGCCGAAGCGGGGCTTTCTCGTTGCCGGCAACGGCGCGGCTCAATCGATCAGATTGCGGCCGTGGAAGAGCTCCTCGATCTCGCGCTTGAGCTGCATCTCGATGCGCTGGCGATCCTTGAAGCTGAGGTTCTTCGCCTTTTCCTCGAACAGGTAGGTATCGAGGTCGAAATCCTTCAGGTGCATCTTCGTGTGGAACAGGTTTTCCTGGTACACGTTGACGTCCATCATCTCGTAGGTCTGCTTGATCGACTTCGACAAGAAATCCTGGATCGAGTTGATGCGATGGTCGATGTAGTGCTTCTTGCCCTTGATGTCGCGGGTAAAGCCGCGCACGCGGTAGTCCATCACCACGATGTCGGAGTCGAAGCTCTCGATCAGGTAGTTCAGGGCCTTCAGCGGCGAGATGACGCCGCAGGTCGCCACGTCGATGTCGGCGCGGAAGGTCGCGATGCCGTTGTGCGGATGCGTTTCCGGGTACGTGTGAACCGTGATGTGCGACTTGTCGAGGTGCGCCACGACGGCATCGGAAATCAGCTCCTTGCCGGCCGCCTTCTTGTCGATCACCGGCTCCTCGGAAATGAGGATGGTCACGGAGGCGCCCTGCGGGTCGTAATCCTGGCGCGCGACATTGAGGATGTTGGCGCCGATGATGTGCGCGACCTCGCTGAGGATCTGCGTCAGGCGCTCGGCATTGAACATCTCGTCGATGTATTCGATGTAACGACGGCGCTGTTCTTCCGAGACGGCATAGCAGACGTCGTAGATGTTGAAGCTCAGGGCCTTGGTGAGGTTGTTGAAGCCCTGGAGTCGCAGGCGCGGCAGTGGCTTGACCACGGCGTGATTCCTCGCACGGGGGAACGGATCGGGCGCGCATTATCGGGCAAACGTCCCCCGGGGACCACCTCGGGGGCGGAAAGAGGCGTTCGCGCCTCGACAGGGAGATTGCTGCCAGCCCGGTCACGCCCTAAGCTTGCGCCAACGCACACTTTCACGGGCTTGCCATGGCGCCGCACCGGACTACCCTCAGCGAGGTCACGCCCCGCGCCCTGCCGAGCAACCCGCTGGCGCTGGACAATGTCTCGCTGAACCATTTCCTGGACCATTGCCACCGGCGCAAGCATCCGGCCCGCAGCGACATCTTCCGGCCGGGCGACGAAGCCAGCTCCCTTTACTATGTGGTCAGCGGCTCGCTAAGCGTCATCAGCGAGGAGTCGGACGGCCGCGAACTGGTCCTGGGATACATCAATGCCGGCGATTTCATCGGCGAAATGGGCCTGTACATCAAGTCCGAGAAGCGTTCGGTGCTGCTGCGAACCCGCACCGCCTGCGACCTGGCCGAGCTCAGCTACGAACGCCTTTACCAGTTGTTCGCCGGCCCGCTGTCGAGCGAATGCCCGAAGATCCTGTACGCCATCGGCGGCCAGCTCTCCAAGCGCCTGCTCGAAACCAGCCGCAAAGCCAGCCGCCTCGCCTTCCTGGATGTGACCGGGCGTATCAGCCGCACCCTCCTGGATCTCTGCCAGGAACCCGATGCCCTCAGTCATCCGCAGGGAACCCAGATCCGGGTCTCGCGCCAGGAACTGGCCCGCATCGTCGGCTGCTCGCGCGAGATGGCCGGCCGGGTGCTGAAGCAGCTCCAGCTCGACGGCAAGCTGCACGCACGCGGCAAGACGGTCGTGGTGTACGGCACTCGCTGAACCAACGGCCATGGCGAGCCTAGGACAGCCGTCGCCCCTTTCGCTGATGGTGCGGCCGGCGCAGGACGGCGACGCCATCGAACTCGCCGTGCTGCTCACCACGCTCGGTTACCCCTGCACCGCCGAGGAAGCGGGCGAGCGTTTGCATGCCCTGCGCCTGGATCCCGACCAGCAGTTGCTGGTGGCCGACTCGCACGGCGAACTGCTCGGCATGCTGGCCTACGACCTGATGTACTACCTGCCCCTGGGCGTGACGACCTGCCGCATCACCGCGTTGTCCGTGCGGGAACACGCGCAAGGACAAGGCATCGGCCGGCAGCTGCTGCGTGAAGTCGAAGGCCGGGCACGACAGTCGGGCGCCGCGCGCATCGAATTGACGTCCGCCGTTCATCGCGAGGAGGCGCATGCGTTCTATCGCGCTTGCGGCTACGCCGAACAGGGTTTGCGTTTCCTGAAACGCCTCGGGGACGCCTGACGCCCATGGCGAGCCTACGCCGCCGGACGCTGCTGGTCGTCGCTGCGCTGATGCTCGCCGTCGTGGCGATCGTGATGGCCGTGCAGCACGTGCGCGTCTATCCAAGCTTCCTTGCCCTTGAGCAGGAACAGGCCAGGCGCAACGCCGAAATGGTCATCGAACTGACCGACAGCGAACTCGAGGCCTTGGCCAGTCAGCCCGCCGACTGGGGTTTCTGGGACGAAACCTATCGCTTCATGACGGGCGAGAATCCCGACTTCGAACCGGAAAACCTGACGATCAACGGACAGCTGAGCCTGGGCGTGGACGTGCTGGCGTTCTACGACACGCGCGGCAGGAAGATCTGGGCGCGCGCGCTGGATCTCGAAACGGGCAAGCCTTACGAACTGGCGCAGTTCACCGGCGCCGGCATCTCGCCGCAACATCCATTGCTCGCTCGCAGCGACGAAAACAAGATCCACGTCGGCCTCGTCGACACCGATCGCGGCCCGATGATGATCGCGGCGGCCCCGGTGCTCACCTCGGACTACACCGGTCCGAGACGCGGCACGGTATTCATGGGCCGCTATTTCGACGCTGCGCGCATCCGCCAGATCGCCCGCCAGACCGGGTTGGGCGTCGAGTTGGAGCCACATCGCGGCATCGCCGTCGCTCCACCGAAAATCGACCCGGACAGTCTGCGCGTCATCCATTCGCCCTTCGTGCAGCGCATCGACCCGCAGTACGTGCACTTGAAGACGGTGCTGTTCACCCTGGATGGGCAACCCAGCCTCGATCTTTCCATTTCCACCCCGCGCGACATCAGTGCGCGCGGCGGCAGCTCGCTACGCTCGTCCATCGTGACGATCGCGATCGCCGGCGTGGTGGTCGCCGGCCTGCTGGCCTGGCTTCTGAACGCCGACGTACTGCAGCCTCTCGTGCGCATCACGCGCCATGCGCAACGCATCACCGGCGAAGACAACCGCGACGCGCGCCTGGGCCTGCGCCGCGAGGACGAGATCGGCCAGCTCGCGGCGGAATTCGACCTGATGCTCGATCGCTTGCAGGAAACGCGCCAGCGCCTGTTCAACGAAAGCTACCGGGCCGGCGCCAACGAAATGGCCGGCGGCGTCATCCAGGACTTGCGACGCCTGCTCGAGCCGCTGAAGGAGCACATCGACCAGCCGCTGAAGCTGCTCGACCGGACGCACACGTCGGGCATGCAACTGCTGTTGCAGGAATTGCACACGCAAGGCGCGTCGCATCACCGGCAGGTGGAGATCGCGCAGCTGCTGCAGCGCGAAATCGACGAGCAGGCCGACCTGCTGGCGGAAGCGCGCGGCGAGCTGCGCGGCATCCGCAAGAACCTCGAACGCCTGCAAGGCATCGTCACCGAATACTCGCGTTATGTCGGCAGCAGCGGCGCGCAGGAGCCGGTTCTGGTGGCGGAGCTGCTGGAACACGCCCTGCGCAAGCTCAGCCATACGCAGCGCCAGGTGCTGTCGGTGGACGTGGACGATTCCGTCTACCGGGCGCCGCCCGTGCAGGCCGTCCGTGAAGTGTTGCAACAGGTCGTCAACGTGCTGGTCGAGTTCGGCGCGCAGGGGCGATCCTCCGAAACGGATGGGCATGTGCACCTGCGCATCAGCGCGCACAACGAGTTCCGCGACGGCCGGTCCTTCCTTTGCCTGTGTTTCGACGATAACCGCAGCGACGCGGCCGAAGCTTCGCGCAATCTTTTCGACCGCGACCGGGCCGCGGGCGAGAACGAAAGTGGATTGAACATTGCCTGGGCCGAAAACGCGGTGACCTCGATGGGCGGCCGCCTGCTGGCGGAGTCCGCACCGTCGTTCCAGGGATTGCAGCTGCAGCTCTACCTGCCGCGGGCCAAACCAGGCAGCAACTGATTCAGCCGAACAGGCGCGCCAGTTCGGTGCCGGGATTCTCGGCGCGCATGAACGCTTCGCCGACCAGGAACGCATGCACGTCGGCGGCACGCATGCGGGCGACATCGCCAGGGCTATGGATGCCGCTCTCGGTGACCAGTAGACGGTCGGCCGGCACCGCCGCCCGCATGGACAAGGTCGTCTCCAGCGACACCTCGAAACTGCGCAGGCTGCGGTTGTTGATGCCGATCAGCGGCGAGCCCACCTGCAGCGCGCGCTCGAGTTCGTCGATGTCGTGCACCTCCAGCAACGCATCCATGCCGAGGTCCATGGCCAGGTTCGCCAACTGCGCCAGCATCTCATCGTCCAGCGCTGCGACGATCAACAGGATGCAGTCCGCACCGAGTACGCGGGCTTCGTACACCTGCCAGGGGTCGATGACGAAATCCTTGCGCAACACCGGCAAGGCGCAGGCGGCGCGTGCCTGCCGCAGGTAGTCGTCGCTGCCCTGGAAGAAATCGACGTCGGTGAGCACGGACAGGCAAGTTGCGCCGCCGATCTCATAGCTGCGGGCGATCTCGGACGGACGGAAATCGGCGCGGATCACACCTTTGCTCGGGCTCGCCTTCTTGACCTCGGCGATGACGGCAGCCCGTCCTTGCCGGATCTTCCGCGCCAAGGCATCCGCGAACCCGCGCGCCGAGGGCAGATCCTCGCAACGCGAAGCCAGTTCCTGCAATGGCAGGCGAGCCGAACGATCGCGAACTTCTTCGCGTTTTCGGGCCAGGATGGCGTCGAGGATGTCGCTCACGCCGCACCCGCCTCGCGTTCGGTACGGGGGCCCGCGTACGCGCGCTCGACCCGGGCGACGCGTAGTTCGAAGTGCTCGTACCACTCGGTGCGCCCACGGCGGCGAGCTTCCGCATGTTCGGCGTCGCGCTTCCAGTTCCGGATCGATTCCTCGTCGCGCCAGTAGCTGACCGTAATGCCGAAGCCGTCCTGTCCTCGAACGCTTTCCACCCCGAGATATCCCGGCTGCTGTGCGGCAAGCTCCATCATGCGTTCCGCCGTTCCTCCGTAGCCGGCATCCGCGCCATGGCGAAGCGACGAGAAGATCACGGCGTAATAAGGCGGCTCGGGCGTCGCCGCGAATTTTCCAGCACTCATGGGCTCTCCTGACAAATGGGGCATCAGACGGTGCGCTTCGCGCGCGCTCGTTCGGCGAGGCGGCGCTGCGTCGCCGCTACGTAGGCATCGACCCGGTCGCGGGCCGAACCGTCGGCGACCATGGAACGGGCGCGTTCGATGCCGTCCGCCATCGTGTCGGCCACGCCCGCGGCATACAGCGCTGCGCCGGCGTTGAACAGAACGATGTCGCGCGCCGCATCGTCGCGCCCCTCCAGCGCCGCCAGCAGCATCCGCTTCGATTCGGCAGGCCCTTGTACGCGCAAACGCTCGGTCTCGGTCCGTTGGAAGCCGAAGTCTTCGGGAACGACTTCGTACTCGCGTATGCCGCCGTCGCGCAATTCTGCGACCAGCGTCGGACCGGAGAGCGTGATCTCGTCCAAACCGTCGCGTCCATGCACGACCAGCGCATGTTCGGCGCCGAGGCGCTGCAGCACACGGGCCTGGATGCCGACCAGATCGGGATGGAAAACGCCCATCAGTATGTTTGGCGCACCAGCGGGGTTGGTAAGCGGGCCGAGGATGTTGAAGATCGTGCGCACGCCCAGTTCGCGCCGCACCGGTGCGACGTTCTTCATCGCCGGATGATGGATCGGCGCAAACATGAAGCCGAAACCGGTCTCCGCCATGCAACGGGCGACCTCGTCGGGCTGCAGCTCGATCGCCGCCCCCAAGGCCTCCAGGACATCGGCACTGCCGGAACTCGAGCTCACCGAACGGTTGCCGTGCTTGGCGACCTGGGCGCCAGCCGCCGAAGCGACGAACATCGCGGCGGTGGAAATGTTGAAGGTGTGCGCGCCGTCGCCGCCGGTGCCGACGATGTCCACCATATTCCTGCGATCGGGCAGGTCGACGCGGGCCGAGAACTCTCGCATCGCCGTTGCTGCGCCGGCGATCTCGTCGATGGTTTCCTTCTTGACGCGCAAACCAGTCAACAGCGCAGCGGTCAGCGCCGGCGATACTTCGCCGCGCATGACCTGGCGCATCAGCTCGACCATCTCGTCGAAGAATATCTCGCGATGGACGATGACGCGTTGCAAGGCTTCCTGTGGCGTGATGGGCATGGGATCAGGCACGCAGGAAATTGCGCAGCAGGTCGTGGCCGTGCTGCGTGAGGATGGATTCGGGGTGGAACTGCAGCCCTTCGACCGACAGCTCGCGATGACGCAGGCCCATGATCTCGTCGAAACCGCCGTCGGCGCCTTCGGTCCAGGCGGTGACTTCCAGGCAGTCGGGCAACGAGTCCTTCTCCACCACCAGCGAGTGATAGCGCGTCGCCTCGAACGGATCGGGGATGCCGGCAAATGCCCCGACGCCTTTGTGGCGGACCATCGAGGTCTTGCCGTGCATGATCGTCCTGGCCCGCACGACCTTGCCGCCGAAAGCCTGGCCGATCGACTGATGGCCGAGGCAGACACCGAGAATAGGGACGCGGCCGGCCAAGCGCGAGAGCACCTCCAGCGATACGCCCGCTTCGTTCGGCGTGCACGGGCCAGGCGAAATGACGATGCGCGACGGCTCCAGCGCGGCGATCTGCTCGACCGTCATCGCATCGTTACGCACGACCTTCACCTCCTGCCCCAACTCGCCGAAATACTGCACGAGGTTGTAGGTGAAGCTGTCGTAGTTGTCGATCATCAGCAACATGGATGCACTCGATTCCCGTCAATCGTTCAACAGGTAGATGACATACACGTCCGCCACGACCCGGACGACACCTTCGCTGATGGCGATCTCCGTCGAAGAGCCCCGAACGGATCCGGGCGCAAGAAGCGCGGCACTGGTGATGTTTCGCGCCACCGGAATATTGGCGATCTGTTCGGCCGTCAGGATGGTGGTCGACTCGACGGAACTGACGTCGATGGGATTGATGTAAGAGCCCGTCGAAAGCTGCAAGGGCTTGTCCGAAATCGTTTGCACATTCCCCAGCGTGCCGCCCATTCCCTGGGCAAAGACATCGCCCGTCTTACGGGAGTCCTCGATGGCGGCCGCAAGTAACCGGCGGCGGATGTCGCCCGGTTCGGCGAGCCTGAATTCGAGCGTTTGCGCCTGCACCTCTTTTCTGGCCGGAAGTTCCGCGAGAAACGATTTGAGGTCGACCAGCTTGCGGAACCGAAACTCCAGGCGCCGCTGATACTTCGTACCAGTGAACTTGCTCTTTTCTGATTCGTCGTCGTATTCGCTATCGGCCGTCACCAGCAAGTTGCCGATTGAGAGGTCCGCGTCCTCGAGCCCTCTTGCTTTCGCCTTCGCGATGACCGTCGCCACCAGCTGCTCCACGGTCGCCTGGGCCTTGCCGCCATCCATCTGCGTATCCGAGAACGTCACGGCCACCGGGAAGACATCCGGGACCACGCGAACCTCGGCATGACCTCGAACCGCGATGAACGGCCTTCCGGCGATGTTCTGGGCGAACGCCACAGGTGAGCCGAGTACGGCGATCAGCAGACAAATCATTGCTTTCGACATCGCGATCTCCTTGATCGATCGAATATCAGGTTGCTGGAGACGTTTCATAGCCCACCCGCCGCCTGCGCCACGGCCCGAAACAACGCCCTGCCCTTGTTCATCGTCTCTTCCCATTCCTTCTGCGGGTCGGAGTCGTAGACGATGCCGGCGCCGGCCTGCACGTGCAGTCGGCCGTCCTGGATCACTGCCGTGCGTATGGCGATCGCCGTGTCGGCATCGCCCCACCAGCCCAGGTAGCCGACCGCACCCGAATAGATGTTGCGCTTCACCGGCTCCAGTTCGCGGATGACTTCCAGCGCGCGGATCTTCGGCGCGCCGCTGACGGTGCCCGCCGGGAACGTCGCCTTCAGCACGTCGCCGAACTTCTGGTCGCCACGCAGGCGACCGGTGACCTCGCTGACGATATGCATCACATGCGAATAGCGCTCGATCACGAATCGCTCGCCGACGCGCACGCTGCCGGCTTCGGCGACACGGCCGACATCATTGCGACCAAGGTCGATCAGCATCAGGTGCTCCGCACGCTCTTTCGGATCGGCCAGCAGCTCGGCCTCGAGCGCGGCATCTTCCTCCGGCGTGACGCCGCGCGGCCGCGTCCCCGCGATCGGGCGCACGGTGACTTCGCCAGCCTGCAATCGCACCAGGATTTCCGGCGAGCTGCCGACCACCTGCGTACCGCCGAGATCGAGGAAGTACATGTACGGGGACGGATTCAAGGCGCGCAGCGCACGATACACGTCCACCGGCCGCGCGCGGAACGGCACGGACATCCGTTGGCTCAGCACGACCTGGAAGATGTCGCCGGCACGGATGTAGTCCTTGGCCTTCTCCACCGCCGTGATGAACCCGTCGCGCGTGAAGCCGGACACGAAATCCTCTTCCTTCAACAATGAAGGATCGAGAACATCCGGATAGGATGCGCCGGCATGGCGCAGGCGATGCACCAGCGCGTCGAGCCGGCGTTGCGCTTTGGCATAGGCCTGGGGCTCGGACGTATCGGCATGCACCACCAAGTAGAGCCGGCCCTTCAGATTGTCGAAGACGGCGACTTCTTCGCTCAGCATCAGCAGGGCGTCGGGTGTGCCCAGTTGATCGGGTTTGTCGCCACGCTCAAGCCTCGGTTCGATCCAGCCGATCGTCTCGAAGCCGAAGTAGCCGACCAGCCCGCCGGTGAATGCCGGCAGTCCCGCCAGCTTCGGCACGACGAAACTTTCGCGCAGCCGATCGATCTCGGCGAGGGGGTCGTCGAGCTCGCGGGTTTCGACCACCTCGCCATGCTCGCGCACCGTCAGGCGTCGCCCCGAGAACGCATAGGTGCGGCGCGCGGGCAGGCCGATGATGGAATAGCGGCCCCAGGTCTCGCCGCCTTCGACCGACTCGAACAGATAGGAATGCGGCCCGTCGGCCAGCTTCAGGTAAACCGAGAGCGGCGTATCGAGATCGGAGAGGACTTCGCGCACGACCGGAATGCGGTTATGACCGGCGGCGGCGAGCTGTCGGAATTCGTCGGCGGAGAGCAAGGGAAGATGGTCCGGGTAACGATGAACGGGACGCCGAGACGCAGACTCGGCATATCTCAAGCCGGAACCGCAAAGCGGTTACGGCGCCACGTCAGATCAGCGCCACCATCGCCAGCAATGGCTGGCGAGATTTTCTGCAGTGATGTGTACCCGGACCATGGCGTCACTCTAGCAGGGCGGGCGCAAGTTGCAAGTGCGAGGACGGCGGGACAAACGACCCGCCGCAAAACAACGGTTTAGCGTCGCGCCTCGGCGACGGCCGCGCGCATGCGCGCGATGACATCGGCGTAGTCGGGCTGGCCGAAGATCGCCGAACCGGCGACGAAGGTGTCGGCCCCGGCCGCGGCGATCTCACCGATATTGTCCGGCTTCACGCCGCCATCGATTTCGAGGCGGATGTCGCGCCCGCTCGCATCGATCATTTCGCGTACGCGACGCAACTTGCCGAGCGCCGAAGGAATGAAGCTCTGCCCGCCGAAACCGGGGTTCACCGACATGATCAGCACGAGATCGAGATCGTCGAGCACGTGCTCGAGCACATCGAGCGGCGTCGCCGGATTGAATACGAGTCCCGCCTTGCAGCCGGACGCCTTGATCAGCTGGATCGTGCGGTGCACATGCTCGCTGGCTTCGGGATGGAAGCTGATCAGCGATGCGCCGGCCTTCGCGAAATCCGGGACGATGCGATCCACCGGCTTCACCATCAGGTGCACGTCGATCGGCGCCGTGACGCCATGCTTGCGCAAGGCTTCGCAGACCAGCGGTCCGATGGTCAGGTTCGGCACGTAGTGATTGTCCATCACGTCGAAATGCACCCAATCGGCGCCGGCCCTCAGCACGTTGTCCACTTCCTCGCCCAGGCGCGCGAAGTTGGCGGAAAGGATGGAGGGCGCGATCAGGCATTCGGACATGGGTTCAGCCTCGGCGACGCTGTTGCTGGATGGTTTCGTAGGCGCTGTTGATCTCGCGCGCCCGGGTTTCGGCCAGCGCGCGGATCTCGTCGGCGGCGTTGGCCACGCGATCGGGATGATACTCGGACATCTTCCTTCGCCAAGCCTGTTCGATTTCCTCGTCGCTGGACGAAACGCTCACGCCCAGTACTGCATAGGGATCGTCAGCGGGCGCCCGGGCCGGCGGATTGGCCGGCGAAGCCCGCTTGGCCCGGAACAGCCCCATGTCGAACAAGTGGCCGATGACGAAGCCGAGCACGATGAATTGCCAACGCCGCGTGAGCAGGCCCAGCAACACGCCCACGATCTTGCCGGTCCAGCTCATCGCGAAGCGCCCTGTGCTTTCGCCGCTCCCGGCGTCTTGCCTCTCGCGGCACTTGCACTTCCTTGTGCGGCGTACCACTTGGCCAGCGCCGCGATATCGCGCGGCTGCAAGGTATTGGCCAGCGAATTCATCGGTTGGGCCTGGCGTTTGCCATTGCGGTAGGCGCCAAGCGCATTGACGAGATAGGTTTCGTCCTGCCCCGCCAGATGCGGCGTTCCGGCGACGCGGCTGCGGCCATCCTCGCCATGACAGGCCACACATTGGCCGAGCTTGGCCGGCTTCGCCAGCGGGGCCGCAGGACCGGCGACCGCCAGCGGCGCGAAGGCCATCGCGGAAAAGAGAAAAATGCGGCGCATGACCCATTCTAGCAGCCGGACCGCGCGAGACCGCGGGTTACAATGCGCGCTGCCGCCAGCTCCGGATCGTCCGTGCCCACCACCCTGCATACCTCGAACCTGCCCGGCCTGCCCCTGCTTCATCGCGGCAAAGTGCGCGACGTCTACGGCCTGCCTGGCGATCGCCTGCTGATGGTCGCGAGCGACCGGTTGTCGGCCTTCGATGTCGTGCTGCCGGACCCCATTCCGGGCAAGGGCGAAATGCTCTGCCAGGTGTCGAACTTCTGGTTCGGCAAGACCGCGCACCTGATGCCGAATCATCTGACGCACGATGCCGTGGCCGATGTCCTGCCGGCCGGCACCGACGTCGCCTTGTACGCCAAGCGTTCGGTGGTGACGAAGAAGTTGAAGCCGGTGCCGGTGGAGGCGATCGCACGCGGCTACATCATCGGCAGCGGCTGGAAGGACTATCAGAAGACGGGCGCGATCTGCGGCATTGAATTGCCGAAAGGTCTGCGCCAGGCCGAACGTCTGCCGGAGCCGATCTTCACACCGTCGACCAAGGCGGCGGTCGGCGATCACGACGAGAACGTCAGTTTCGACGCGGTCGCCGCGCGCATCGGCGGCGAACTCGCCGAGCAAGTGCGCGACGCGACCCTGCGGATCTATGCCTTCGCCTCGGCTTACGCGGCCGAACGCGGCATCATCATCGCCGACACCAAGCTGGAATTCGGCCTCGACGAGAACGGCGTTCTGCATGTCATGGACGAAATGCTGACGCCGGATTCCTCGCGCTTCTGGCCGGCCGACTCCTACGCCGTCGGCATCAGCCCGCCGAGCTACGACAAGCAGTACGTGCGCGACTACCTGGAAACGCTGGACTGGAACAAGACGGCCCCCGGGCCGAAGGTGCCGGCGGACGTCATCGAAGCCACGCGCGCAAAATACGCCGAGGCGCTCTGGCGCCTGGCCGATCTGAAGATCGACTGAGACCTCAGGAGGACATCGCATGAGCCGCATCGACCCCATGCTCGACCAGTACTCGGGCGATCACCTCAATCCGACCAACCAGCTGATCCACGTGATCTGCGTACCGGCCATCGCCTGGACGGTCGGCGCCTTCTTGTGGACGATTCCGGTACCTTCGGCCTGGTTCCGGCCGGGCACCTGGTTCGCCTTCGGCGCCTTCCTCGCCTTCGCCTGGTACTGGCGGCAATCGCGCAAGCTCGCGATCGGCATGCTGCTGTGCTTCGTCGCCGCCGGTTTCCTCAATCGCTGGATCGCCGACACGTGGGGCATGCGGGCACTGCTGTATACGGCCATCGCCGTCTTCGTGCTGGCATGGATCGCCCAGTTCATCGGCCACAAGATCGAGGGCAAGCGACCGAGCTTCCTGACCGACTTGGTCTATCTGCTGGTGGGACCGGCCTGGACGCTGGACAAACTCTATCGCCGGGTCGGCATCGGCCACTGACGCGGTCAGTGATGCAGGAAACTCGCATACGGCAACAGCGCGCCGGCGACGACAACCAACACGAGCAGCAGCAGGCAGTACAGCACGAACAGGAACACCATCTGCAGCAGACCGACCAGGCAGGCGCGGCCGAAGTCCAGCGCGCTGCCGTCGGGTCGGCGGATCAGCTTGCGGATCGCGAGCGCATTCACGACGAATGCCACGACCGTGCCCAAGCCGAGGGCCAGGAACTGCAGCAGGGCGATCCTACCGAGGTCGGCCGCGGCCTGCGAGGCGCTGTTCACCGCGAAAGCGGCCGCGAACCAGATGACCGCGTTGAGCGCGAACGAAGCCAGCGTAGACACCAGCATCGCCAGGCAGCAGCGCAGGTAGGACGGGGAGAACTTCTCGATCATGCGCATCGAGAGTTTCAGCATCAGTGCGCCGGCGAACACCGCGAACAACATGCCCACAGCCAGGCCGAGGACGAACGGCACGACCGCGCTACTTTCATCGGTTCCCATCGCGCGCCCTCCCTAGGCAGTCACGGCGAGCGCCGCCCGTTCGGCACCCGCTGTCCCGCGACGATACACTGAGCGCATGCCGGCCCGCGATTTCTTCCTCGTTTTCCTCATCTGTCTCGCCTGGGCGGGCAACTTCCTCACTTCCAAGCTGGCCCTGCAGGAGTTTCCGCCGTTGTTGTTCACGGCATTGCGGCTGATGTTGCTGGCCGCCCTGCTCGCCGCCTTCCTGCGCCCGCCGCCGAAAGGACAGTGGCCGCGGCTGATCGCGGTGGCGATGTGCAATGCGGTGCTGCACTTCGGTTTGAGTTTCTGGTCCTTGAAACTGTCCAGCACGCTCGCCTCGCCGGCCATCCTGATGCAGAGCTATGTGCCGATGGCGAGCCTGTTGGCCTGGTGGTTGCTCGGCGAGCGGTTCCACTGGCGTACCGGCATGGCGATCGCACTCAGTTTCGCCGGTGTGCTCGTCCTCGGATTCGATCCTTCGGTACTGCAGAATCCGGCCGCGCTCGGCCTGATGCTGGTATCGGCCTTCTTCATCGCACTGGGTTCGGTTCTGATGCGCGACCTGCGCGGTTTCGACCTGGTCAACCAGCAGGGCTGGACCTCGGTCATCGGCATCGCGCCCTTGCTGCTATGGAGCGCGGCCGGCGAACACGACCTGCTTGCGTCGATACGCCAGGCCAGCTGGGTCGCCTGGCTCGGCGTCGGTTACGCCGCGATCATCGCGTCGCTGGTGGGGCACGGGCTTTATTTCCGGCTGGTGCAACGCCATCCCGTCGCGCAGGTCACGCCCTATCTGTTGATCGCGCCGCTGATCGCCACCGTGCTCGGCATCGTATTCCTGCACGATCGCGTCGGGCCGAGACTGTGGCTGGGCGGCGCGATGGTGCTCGGCGGCGTGTTGGTCATCGGCCTGCGCAACCTGGCCAAGGCGCGCCCGGCCGCACCGGTCGAACCTTGAGGAAACATCGGCGAAGGCCCGTCGCGGGTTTCCGCGACGGGCCATGAAAGCGCGCGACCGACTCAACCGACCTGCGTTGGCTTCTCGTGCCAATGGGCGGCGTCGAAGTCGTCCTTCTCGCCCGGCCGCAACAACCAGCGGCAGAGTGCCGGCAGGAAGACGATCGCCGCGATCATGTTCACCAGGAACATGAAGGTCAGCATGATGCCCATGTCGGCCTGGAACTTCAGGTCCGACTTGATCCACAGGGCAACGCCCACCGCCAGGGTCAGCGCGGTGTAGAAGATGGCGATGCCGGTCGTCTTCAAGGCGATGAAGTAGGACTCGCCCAACGACTTGCCCTGCAGCAGGGCTTCGCGCATGCGCGCGAAGATGTAGATGCCGTAGTCCACGCCGATACCGACGCCCAGCGCGACGACGCAGAGGGTATTCACCTTCATGCCGATGCCGAGGTGCACCATCAGCGAGTGGCCGAGTTCGGTAACCAGCACCAGCGGCAGCAGGATGCACAGCGCGGCGCGCGGGCTGCGGAAACTGATCAGGCACATCAGGAACACGGCGGCATAAAGCAGATAGAGAATCGTGTGCTCGGATTCGCGCACGGTATCGTTGATCGCCGCCATCACCCCGAGATTGCCGGTGGCGAGGCGGAAATTGACCTGGTCGCTGCGATACTCTTCGCCCTTCTCGGAAGCCGCCTTGACGGCGGCGTCGCGCTTCTTGGCGAAAGCCGGATCGTAGGCGCCGTTCTCCTTGCGGAAATCCTTGGTCGCCTTGACCAGGCGGTCGATCGTGGTCGCCTGGTGATCGCTGGTGAACACCGTCACCGGCATCGCGCTGCAGTCGGCGTTCAGCAACCCGGAATCGGTCTCGAACCCTTGCGTCGAAAGACGCAAGTCGTCGGGATTGCGTGGCAGGTTGCGCCAGCGGATCGAACCGTCGTTCCAGCCCGCGTTGACGATCTTGGCGGCGGAGGGCAGCGTGATGACCTGTTCGACGCCTTTCACGTTGGCGAGGTGCCAGGCGAAGCGATCGATCGTCTCCATCGCCTTGTAGCTCGTCGTGCAGGCGGAGGGGCCGGCTTCGACGATGACGTTGAGGATGTCGACGCCGAGGGCGAACTTGCTGCTGATGACGCCCGCGTCCTGGTTGTAGCGGGCTTCCGGCCGCAGTTCGGCCACGCCCTTCTGGGCATCGCCGATCATGACCTTGTTGCCTTCCTGCCAGGCGAAGAACCAGATCACCGCGCCGACCAGGATCACCGCCGCCGCCGCCGTCGGCCGGCTCAGCTTGGTCAGGGAAGCCCAGATCTTGTCGAATTGGGTCAACTGGCGCAGGCGGTACTCGCGCTTGCGGTCGATCTTACCGACATGCGTGTAACTCAGCAGCACCGGCAGCAGGATCAGATCGGTCAGGATGGTGAGGCCGACGCCGACGGTCGCGGTGATCGCCAGCTCGAAGATCATCTGGATCGGGATGACGAGGATGGCGCCGAAACCGATGCAACCGGCCAGCAAGGCCACCGCGCCGGGGATCAACAACGCACGGAACGAGCGCTTCGCGGCTTCCAGCGGCGGCACCGCCAGCGACGCGCGTTGGCGAAGCTCTTCCACCGTGCCTTCTTCCAGGCCACCGAAGAAGATCTCGCCGCGGAAGCGGTTGATCATCTGCTCGCCATGGCTGACGGCGATCGCGAAGATCAGGAACGGCGTCAGCATGTTCATCGGGTCGATGCCGAAACCCATCAGGCGCAGGGCGCCGAGCATCCAGACGACGGATACGAGGGCGCAGAACACCGTCAGCGTGGCCAGCTTGCCCGAACTCGAATAGAGGAAGAGCAGGAACCAGGTGAACAGCACGGTGAAGCCGAAGAACTTCATCACCGACATGGCGCCGTCGCTGATGTCGCCGACCATCTTGGCGAAACCGATGATGTGTACCGTCGTGTTGCCGGTCTCGTACTTCCGGCGGATCTGCTCGAGCTGCTTGGCGACCTTCTGGTAGTCGACCTTGTGCGTGTCGGATTCCGGAATGATGTCGGCCCAGATCATCGCGCCCGACCAATCCTTGGCCACGAGACGGCCGAGGATGCCGGCTTTCACGATGTTGCCGCGTACGGTGTCGAGCTGTTCCTGCGTGGCCTCGAATCCGGGCACGTTCGGCGTGAACGTGTTCGGAATGACGTTGCCGCCGGCGAAACCGTCTTCAACGACTTCGACGAAACGGACGTTCGGCGTGAACAGGGAGCGCACGCGCGAGTCGTCGGTATCCTCGAGGTTGATGACGTCGGCCGTGACCTTCTCCAGCGTTCCCATGAACGGCTGGCTGAACATGTTGCCGTCCTTCGCCATCACCGCGATCAGGACGCGATTGGCGCCACCGAAGTCGGCTTCGTAGTCGACGAAGGTCCGCATGTACTCGTGCTTCAGCGGGATCTGTTTCTTGAAACCCGCATCGACCGACAACTGCGTGGCGAAATAGGTCATCGCCGCGGTGACCAGCGCGAAGACGATCAGGATCGCCGGCCGACTGCCGAAGACGAAGGTTTCGGCGAAGCGGGCGAACGGGCCGGGCTGGCTATTGGGCAGGCTCATGCGTTCTCCATCACTTCGGCTGGTAACGATCGGCGCCTTTCTCGCCGATCAGGACAGTGCTGCCATCGGTCTGCGCCAGCGCGCCCGAAAGCACGGGCGTTTCGCCGGCGGCATTCTGGTAGGTACTTGCGACGAAAGGCGAGCCGGCGTCCTTGCGCGTCAGCACCACGCCGGTGGCGCCGACGAGCACGGCGCCACCGTTCGGCAAGGCCTCGCCGCCCATCAGGCTGGCGTTGACCTGGGTGTCGAGCTTGCGCCAGGTCGTGCCGAGGTCGTCGGACTCATAGGCATTGCCGCGCAGGCCGTAGGCGAGGATGTGCTCGCCTTCCCAGGCCAGCACGCCGAACATCGAACCTTGGTAGGGGAAACTCGCCTTCTGCCAGGTCGCGCCGTTGTCGCGCGATCGCAGGAAGGTGCCGCGTTCGCCGACGATCACCAGCGCGCCCGAACCGGTACGCGCGATCGCATTGAGATGCGGATCGGATTCTTCGCCCAGTTCCAGTTCGTCGGTATTGAGCAGGCCGGTCTCATCGTAGCTCGGTTCCGCCGGCTTGGTCGGCTCCGCCGCGCCCGGCTGGCCGACGGCCTGCCGCGTCCATGTCACGCCCGAGTCGTGCGTGACCAGCATCAGGCTGTACGCGCCGATGGCGAATCCGTTGCTCGAATCGGTGAAGAGAAGATCCAGGATCGGTACGCCCTGGTCCGGGTCGTCCGCGTCGGGCATCCACGGCGCGGCGCGCTGCCGACGCCAGGTCTGCCCGCCATCGGCGGAATGCACGATCACGCCATCGTGGCCGGCAGCCCAGAGCTGGCCGTCGGCGGAAGCCACCGTCGTCAGCGTCGAGCGGGTATTGGTCGACAGCTGCGTCCACGCCTTGCCGTCGTTCGAACTCAGCACGTGGCCGCGTTCGCCCACCGCGAACATGCCTGCCGTCGTCTGCACGATGTCGAGCAGCAGCGACTGGCTGGCGCGGTCCATTTTCTCCGCCGGCAGCATCGACGGATCGTCCTTCGCCGGCTCAGGCGAGGACTGCGCCAATAGCGGCAGGGTCAGGACGAGTAGCGCCGCGGCGAGCGGGCGCGTGCGGAAACGGCGGGATCTGGGCATGGCAGTCTCTCTATCGCGAAGGCTGCGGCACGCACGCAGCCCTGAAAGCGACTGCGCCCCGCTGAGGGGGCGCAGTCGTTCGTCACTGGATCAACGTACGCCGGAGTTGCGCAGGTTCTGCGGCGAGTAATCCGCCGGTGTGCTCTGGAAGCTGAAATCGCGCGGCTTGTCGTCGTTGTCGAGCAGGCCGGTGATGTAGCGACCCGACTTCAGGTCGTGGTGGGTTTCCAGCGTGGTCCAAAGCGTCGGCACTTCGTAGTAGTTGATCGGCTCGGCTTCGGAATAGCGCCACAGTTTGCCCTGGCCGTCGTAGTGGTCGACCATCACGATCTGGTAGCTGTCCTCGTCGAGATAGAAGGTACGGCGGCTGTTGATGTGGCGCTGGCCAGCCTTGAGCTTGGCTTCCACCACCCAGACGCGGTGCCACTCGTAACGCAGGTAGTCGGAATTGATGTGGCCCGGACGGATCAGGTCGCTGACCTTCAGCTTCTCGCTGTCGGCGGCGTACGAGTTGTACGGAATCAGCATTTCCTTCTTGCCGACCAGCGTCCAGGTGAAGCGGTCCATCGCACCGTTGAACATGTCGGTCATGTCGTTGGTGCGCAGGCCGTCCGCTGCGGTGCCCGGGTTGTCGTAGGCGACGTTCGGAGCGCGACGCACGCGGCGCTGGCCCGGGTTGTACACCCATGCCTGGCGTGGAGCCGCCTTTGCGTTCAAGGTTTCGTGCACGAGCAGCACGCCGCCCGCCAGGCGCGCCGGCGCCAGCACGTCCTGCTTGTAGTACAGCAAGATGTTGTTGATCGACTCGGAAGTATTGCCCGGCTTGTAGTACAGGCCGAGGATCTCTTCCTGCAGGCGCGTCAGCGTATAGGCGCCGCCCGCCGAGGGCGTGGCCTGGTTCGAATAGCTGCGCACCGACACGCCCTTGTACTTGAGCTTGTGGTTCCAGATCAGCTCATAGGCGTTGTTCGGGATCGGGAACGGGAAGCCCTCGGCGCAGTTCTTGATGCCGTCGCCATCGGCGACCAGTTCGCACTGGGTGGCATTGCGCTTGGTGAAATCGTAAGTGCGCTGCGGGAACGAAGCGCTGCGACGACTCGGATAGACGTCCATCCGATAGGTCTTGTACTTCTGGAACATCGCCTTCTGGCCTTCGGACAAGGCTTCCGCATAACGCTCGTAGTTGGCCGGCGTCACCTGGAACAGCACCTTGTCGCTGGCGTACGGATCCGGGTGGCCGCTGCCGGCGCGGTAACCGGCCGGCGCGCGCGTGATGCCGCCTTCCCAGGCCGGAATCGTGCCGGAGGCGTTGCCCGCCTTCTCCGATCCCATCGGGGTGAGGCGACCGCCCAACTGGCCGGCCTTGTCGGCGCCGACCTTGGCCTGTGCGACGCCGAGGCTCAGTACCGCTGCGCCGACGATTGTCGCCAGCGCGGTCTTCTTGATCATGCTCATCGTCTTTTGCCCTCCCAGTTGGCTCAGAACGAATACTTGACGGTGAAGGAAGCGAAATCGCGATCGGCGATCTGGTTGTACGGCTCGCCGCCGAAGAAGGCGGTGTAGCTCAGGTCGAACACCAGCTTGTTCTGGTAGTTCGCCTCAAGACCGATCGTTCCGGACTTGCGGCCCTCGAGGAAGTTGCCGCCCGGGCCCGGGGTGATGCCGCTGACATCGTGGTTGAAAGCGAGGCGCGGCGACAGGTTGATCGAGCTGCCGAACACCGCGTTGTAGTCGGCACGCGCAGCCAGGCGATAGCCCCAGGAGAACTGGGTCGGGAAGCCGCCGGTGAGGGTTTCCGGATTGCGCAACGCACCCGGCGGGCAGGTGGCGACCACAGGAACCTGGCCGACGCCCGGCACGGTGATGTAGGTGCAATCGTTGACGTCGACGCCGCCACCGGTGTCGGTGCCTTCGCCTTCGTAACGGAGCTCGGAGGCCGGCGGCAGATCCCACACCTCGGTCGCGCCGATTTCGCCGACGAGAGCGAGCTGATCAGCACCGAGCACTTCGGAGAAGGCCTTGGTGAAAGTCATCTGCAACTGACTGACCTCATGACGGCGATAGCCGCGCACTTCGCTGCCGAAACCGCCCGGCAGCGGTGCGCAACCGGCCGGATTGAGCTGGCTGCAGAAGTCCAGGGCCGTGCCCGCCACGAACGGATTGAGCGGGCTCAACGCGGCGAACAGCAGTTCGACGTCGTCCACCTGCAACGGCATGTTCGTGCGATGGCTGATTTCACCCTGCCAGGCGACGCCGCCCGGGAGCGTGGTGTTCCAGCTCATGCCGAACATCTGGATGTCTTCCGGATACTCGACGAAGAAACCGGCGGTCAGGCCGGCCGGCGTGCCGCTGAGCGCGGCGGTCGAGACTGCTTTGCCCGACAGCAGCGGCAGGCGGCTGTGGTAGTTCAGGAAGTAGAAGCCGAAGTCGGTGTTGCCGAGGCTTTCGGCGAACCAGCGCAGGGCGATACCCCACTGGCCGTCATCGCGCGCGTTGCGGTTCGGCAGACGAGGCACCGAGTTGCCGCAGGCGAAGCCCTGCAGCGCGCCGAGGCTGACGTCGGAGTTGCCGAAGCCCGAGCCGAGCGGCGAGGTAAGGCAGGTCGCGGCGTAAAGCTCGGGATTGTTGACCGGCTGCGGCGCGGTGCCGAAGCCAAGCATCACATAGGTACCGCCCGGCGAACCGAAATCGTTCGAGCTGAAGTAGGTACCCGAGGGGTCGACTTCGACTTCTTCGAATTCCAGCATGTACAGGGCTTCGACCGACAGATTGTCGGTGAAGCTGAAGGAGCCCCACAGCATGTCGATCGGCATGAAGGCTTCTTTCAGCTCCGCGCCGGCGACGCGCAGCTTCGAGACGTCGATCGGATTGATGACATTGATGCCGTTCTGGATGAAGGTGCTCTCGCCCCAGCTGACGGCCTGGCGACCGATGCGGAAGCTACCCTGGTGATCGCCGATCTTGAAGTCGTGGTAGATGAAGGCGTCGAGCAAGCGGAAGTCGGAACCGACTTTCTCCTTCGCCGCTTCGGTCAGGTCGTCGCGACCATTGTTCTCGAAGTCGTAGAAGTAGGTGGCGCGCATGAAGGCGCCCCAGTTGCGGTACTTCAGGCTCAGCTCGGACGTGATCTTGAAAGCGTTCGAGAACGCGTCGCCCTTGTCGTACTTCAGATCGCCGTCGTCGCGGTTGATCGAGAAGCGGCCCGGCGCGGCGTAGTGCGCGGCGGAACCGGGGACGCCACCGGTGCTCGAGCAACGGAGCGGGCCCGGCGCGATCGCGCCCAGCGGAATGTTCTGGAAGCACAGGGTGGGATCGAATTGCGCCTTGCCGATCAGATCCGTATCCGCGTCTTCCGTGCGCACGGACACGCCGTAGGAAATCGTGGTGTCGAAGCTGCCGGTGAGCTCGCCCTTCTCGAAATCGAAAGCCTGCGCAGCCGGCGCGGCGAGCAGGGCGAAGGCCACGGCCGAGGCCAGCGGAGCACGGGCAAGCAGCCCGCGAACAAGGTGGTTGGATTTCATTGCTTCAGATCCTCATCAGGGCAAGACAGCAGGTGGGAACGGCAAGCGCAGGCGTGTCCCCCGGAAGACGACAAGGCGAAACTGAGCGGCTCGATGGCTTCACTCATGGACCCTCCCCCGGTTTTGACGCTTTACTCTAGCCCATATTAAAAGTCCGTTATGCAAAAGAGCAATGCTCTGGCGTACGGAAGATGGAACTGATGATGCTGCGCCGCAGCACAACCCGGCATTTGATGGTTCAGGGATCGAAAACCCGCGGACTGAAGCCGAGGTCGCGATGGGCCGGCGCAGGATCGGCGGTCTGGTCCTGACCCAGCCGGTGGACGATGCCCGCCGCACTCAGGTTCCGGCCGCGCAGCCACGGGCCCAGCCTCAGCCCCCACCGGAACAGGCCATTCGGCAAGACCACGATCCTGGCGCCGGGCAGACGCACCCGCGCCAACCTCCGCAACATCGCCGCGAGCGCCAGTGCCTCCCCGCCCGGCAGTTCGTAGAGCCGTCCGATGCCAGGCTGCGGCTCCAGGCTGGCCAGGACCGCTTGGGCGACATCGTCCACATGAACCGGCTGGCGCAGCCCCTGGGCTCGCGCCGGCATGGGCAATACGCCCCAACGCCGCGCGAATTCCAGCATGGGCGTGAGGCTGTGATCCATGCCATTGCCGTAAACCAAGGTCGGGCGGAGTACCGTAGCCGCGACGCCGCGCTGCGACGCGAGCGCGAACAGCCTGTCTTCCGCACTTTGCAATCCTGCCGCCAATTCGCGTTCGGCGGGATCCGGCGAGTCCGCCTTGAAGCGCAGGCTGCAGGAACCGATCGCGACGATGCGCGAAGTCCGAACGGCATGCGCCTGGTACCAGTCGGCGAAAAGATCCAGCGGCCCGAGGCTCAGGATCGCGTCGTATCCGGCTTCGTCCGGCACGAAGTCGGCAAGACTGGCCTGACGCCAATGCAAGCGCGCATCCGGCGTCTCAGCGAACGATCGTCTCGTCGGCGCGTCGACCTCGACGTCGAGCGGCAGTTGCGCCGCCACGGCACGCCCGAGCATGCCGCTCAGGCCGAAAACCAGCCAGCGCCTCATTCGCTTCGCGGCGACATGCTTCGCGACGGCAGGGTGTTTCGCAACACCAGGAAACCCACCAACGCCGACAGGCCGGACCCCGCGAGGATGCCGAGGCGATTCATCACGGAGAGCCCCTCATCGCTCGCATCGAATGCCAGCGATCCGATAAACAGGCTCATGGTGAAACCGATTCCACAGAGCAGGGCCATGCCAATCAGCGCGGACCAGTCGACGCCATCGGGGCGTTTGACCCAGCCTGTCGCGACCAGCAACGCGGCCGCGAGGAGAATCCCGATCGGCTTGCCCAGCAGCAGGCCGAGGGCGATGCCCAACGGCACCGGTTCGAACAGACTGCTCGGCGACAAGCCCTGCAAAGACACGCCGGCATTGGCAAAGGCGAACAGGGGCAGTATCGCGTACGCGACCCACGGATGCAGCGCGTGCTCCAGGGTTTCCAACGGGTGCGCGTCGGGATCCCCGGCGACTTTCAGCGGAATGCTCATGCCGATCACGACGCCGGCCAAGGTGGCATGCACGCCTGATTTCAGCACCGCGATCCAGAGCACGATACCGACGACCGCGTAAGCCGAAAGCCGTCCGACCTCGAAACGATTGAGCGCGAACAGGCCCGCGACCGCGACGGCGGCAAGCACCAAGGCCTGCACCGACAAGCCGCTGGTATAGAACAGGGCGATCAACACGATCGCCCCCAAATCGTCGGCGACAGCGATCGCGGTCAACAACAGCTTCAACGCCAGCGGGACGCGCGAACCGAGCATCGCCAGCACGCCGAGCGCGAATGCAATATCGGTCGCCGCAGGAATGGCCGCCCCTCGCAAGGCAACGGCGTCATTCCAGTTGCACCACGTGTAAATCGCCATCGGCACAACCATGCCGCCGATGGCGCACGCCAAGGGCAACGCGACCTGGCGGCGATCGGCAAACTGCCCTTGCAGCAACTCGCGCTTGAGCTCCAGCCCGACGAGCAGGAAGAACAAGGCCATCAATCCGTCGTTGATCCAGAGCAGCAGCGGCTTGTGCAGGTCGAGCCGCCCCACGCGCACCTGCACCGGCAAGTCCAACAGCGAATGGTAGAGAGGGGCCAGCGGCGAATTCGCCACCACCAGCGCGAGCACGGCGGCCGCCACCAGCAGGATGCCGCCGGCGGATTCGAGCCGGAAGAACTCGGTCAGCGCATCGCGGGCCCGCTGTACGGGCGAGGCGGCGAGCACCACCGATTCAGGTCCAAGCCTGCATCAGCACGAACGCCAGCCACGCGAAGAACAGCGCGAGCAAGATGCCGGCTTCGCGGCGACTCACCGTCAGGTCGCCGCCGAGGATCGGATAGAGCGCGAGCGCGAACGCCATCGCGGCCGGCAGTTCCAGCATCACGAACGAAGCGGGAATGGCCAGCGGCTGCACTACGGCCATGCCGCCAACGACCAGCAACAGGTTGACCAGGCAGGCACCGAGCACCTGGCCCACGATGACGTCGCCCTGTCCCTGGCGCGACGCGATCGCCGCGATGGCCATTTCCGGCAGGGCCGTGCCGATGGCCACGACGGTCAGGCCGGTGACCAGCGGCGCCAGTCCCAAGGCCTGGCCCAGTAGCGGCGCCGACTGCACGATCAACTTGCTGCCGAAATACAGGACCACGGCAGCGATGAGGAGCCGGGCGAGATTCTGCAGCAGGCCGGTGCGTGTTTCTGCGAAGGCGACGAACTGCGCTTGCACCTCGGCCTCCTCGCCGCATCCGCGCCGGAAGTAGTGCCACAGCGCCGCGACGAACCCCAGGCAAAGCACCGCGCCTTCCCAGGCAAGCAGTCGTCCGTCGAGCGAGAAGAACAACACCGCACCGGTCGCAACCAGCACGAAAACCAGCTTGGATGCCAGCAAGCGCATGCGTAACGCCAACGGCGCCGCCAACGCGGCCACCGCCAGGGTGAGGCCGATGTTGACGACATTGCTGCCGACAGCGTTGCCCAGCGCGAGTTCGACCTGGCCCTGCTTCAAGGCATAAGCATTGATCGCCAGTTCCGGCAACGAGGTCGCGAATGCGACGAGCAGCAAGCCCGCCGCGAACGGCGAAAGACCGAGTCGCTGCGCCAGTCCTGAAGCGCCCTTGACCGCCGAATCCCCGCCGAGCAGCAGCAGGAAGATTCCCAGCGCGAAATATCCCGTGGCACCCAGCATGCCTACCCCCCCGGCCCGTCATTTCTTCTTCGGAATATACAGGTCGGTGATGCTGCCTTCGAACACCTCGGCGCTCATCGCCACCGATTCGCTCAAGGTCGGATGCGGATGGATGCTGTGCCCGATGTCTCCGGCTTCGCAGCCCATCTCGATGGCGAGCGTGATCTCGGCGATCAATTCGCCGGCGCGCGTGCCGACGATGCCGCCGCCGATGACCCGATGCGTGGCCTCGTCGAAGATCAGTTTGGTGAAACCTTCGGTACGACCGAGGCCGATGGCGCGGCCGCTGGCCGCCCAGGGGAATTTCGCCACGCCGATCTTCAGGCCCTTGGCCTTGGCTTCGGTTTCGGTGACGCCGACCCAGGCCACTTCCGGATCGGTGTAAGCCACGGAAGGAATCACACGCGCGACCCACTCTCGTTTTTCGCCCGCCGCCACTTCCGCCGCCAGCTTGCCCTCATGCGTGGCCTTGTGCGCCAGCATCGGCTGACCGACCAGATCGCCGATGGCGAAGATATGCGGCACGTTCGTGCGCATCTGCCGATCCACGGCGATGAAGCCGCGCTCGTCCACGACGACGCCGGCCTTGTCGGCATCGATCTTCCCACCATTGGGTCGGCGGCCGACCGATACCAGCGCGCGGTCGTATTTCGTGTTCGCGGGCGCTTTCTCGCCTTCGAAGGTCGCGTGCAAGGCATCTTTCTTCGCCTCCACCTTCGCCACTTTCGTGGACAGGTGCACGGCGACGCCACGCTTCTTCAACAGGTCGGCGAGCGGCTTGACCAGATCCGGATCGGTGCCGGGCATCAGTTGCGGCATGAACTCGACGACGGTCACGGCGCTGCCCAGCGCCGAATACACGCAGGCCATTTCCAGGCCGATGATGCCGCCGCCGACGACCAGCAACTGTTTCGGGATGTCGGCCAGCATCAGCGCGTCGGTCGAATCCATCACGCGCGCATCGTCCCAGGGGAAGGCCGGCAGCTTCACCGGCTGCGAGCCGGCGGCGATGATGCATTGCTCGAAGCGCACCAGCTTCTTGCCGTCGGCGCCCTCGACCTCGATCTCGTTCGGCGAAACGAAACGGCCGACGCCCGTCAGCACGCGCACCTTGCGCTGCTTGGCCATGCCGGCAAGGCCGGAGTTCAACGTACCGACCACTTTCTCCTTGTGCTTGCGCAGCTTGTCGAGATCGATCTTCGCCGTGCCGAAATCGACGCCATAGGCAGCGGCGTGTTTCGCTTCTTCGATGATCTCGGCGGCATGCAGCAGGGCCTTGGAGGGAATGCAGCCGACGTTGAGGCAGACACCGCCGAGTTGCGGGTAGCGTTCGATCAGCACGGTGTCGAGGCCGAGGTCGGCCGCGCGGAAGGCGGCGGTATAACCGCCGGGACCCGCGCCGAGCACGACGATGCGGCATTCGACATCGGCCTGGCGTCCGGACGCGCCCGCTGCCTTGGGCGCCGGGGCGGCAGGCGCAGCCATCGTCGGCGCGGCTTGCGGCGATTCGAGCTTCGGCGCTTCGGCCGGTTTCGACGGCATCGCAGCCGAAGCCGCCTCCGCCGATTCGAGCACGGCGATGACGCTGCCTTCGGAGACTTCGTCGCCGACTTTCACTTTCAGTTCTTTCAGCACGCCCGCGGCACTGGAAGGAATCTCCATCGTCGCCTTGTCGGATTCGAGCGTGACCAGCCCCTGATCCTTCGCGATCGTATCGCCGGGCTTGGCCAGCAATTCGATCACCGGCACCCCCTGGTGGCCGCCGATGTCGGGAACCTTGATTTCTATGCTTGCCATCGTCGCGCCCTCAGACCAGCAGCCGGCGAAGGTCGCCGAGCACTTGCGCGAGATAGGCGGTGAAGCGCGCCGCCGCGGCGCCGTCGATCACGCGGTGGTCGTAGCTCAGGGACATCGGAAGCATCAGGCGCGGCGCGAACTCGCTGCCGTTCCACACCGGTTTCGTCTGCGATTTCGACACGCCGAGGATGGCCACTTCCGGCGCGTTGATGATCGGGGTGAAGCCGGTGCCGCCGATGCCGCCGAGCGAGGAGATCGAGAAACAGCCGCCCTGCATATCCGTCGGACCCAGCTTCTTCTCGCGCGCCTTGCCGCTGATCTCGGCGAGCTCCTGCGACAACTGCAGCAGGCCCTTGGTGTCGCAATCGCGCAATACCGGCACCACCAATCCGTCCGGTGTGTCGACGGCGATGCCGATGTGGAAATACTTCTTCAACACGAGGTTGTCGCCGTCGAGCGACGCGTTGAAGGCCGGGTACTTCTTCAGCGCCGCCACCACGGCCTTGATCAGGAACACCAAGGGCGTGATCTTCACGTCCTTGTGCTCCTCGCCGAGCTTCTTGCGGAACGCCTCCATCTCGGTGATGTCGGCGTCGTCGTGCTGCGTGACGTGCGGGATCATGGCCCAGTTGCGGGCCAGGTTCGCGCCGGAGATTTTCTTGATACGCGACAGCGGCTGCGACTCGACCGCGCCGAACTTGGCGAAATCGACCTGCGGCCACGGAATGAGATTCAACCCTCCGGCGCTCGCACCGCCGGCCCCGGCCGCAGGCGACGCCGAACCCGACATCACTTTCTTCACGAAAGCCTGCACGTCTTCCTTGCTGATGCGTCCGCCGCGCTCGCTGCCGCCGACCCGGGCGAGATCGACGCCGAGTTCACGCGCGAACACGCGCACCGCCGGGCTGGCGTAGGGCACCTTGTCGGGCAGCAACGCATCGGCCTCGAAACGCACGGGCGGGCTCCCCGCCGCGACTGGTGCGGTCGCCGGTTTCGCGGGTGCGGGCGCAGGTGCGGGAACCGCCGCAGCAGGGGCCGCGGGCGTGGGTGCCGGCGCAGCGGCAACAGGCGCGGCGGCGGGCTTTGCTACATCGCCCTCCACGGCTTCGATCAGGGCAACCACCGCGCCTTCGCCGACTTCGTCGCCGATCTTGAGCTTGAGTTCGCGCACGACGCCTGCGAACGGCGACGGGACTTCCATCGTCGCTTTGTCCGATTCCAGCGTGACCAGGCCCTGGTCCTTTTTCACCGTCTCGCCGACCTGCACCAGCAGTTCGATCACCGGCACATCCGTGTGACCGCCGATGTCCGGCACTCGGGCTTCCTTCAATTCGGCCATGATCTCGTCCGTCCTTTGCGCAAGGCGGCTATTGTGGCTCGGTTGCCGGCCCCGGCCAACCGCCCGGCCATCCGGGGCCGTACGCGCGTCGCGCATATCTTTGCGCGGCGGCTGGGACTAGACTGCTCGCTGGATCCTCGCTGCGGGGGGCGCGATGGCCAACGCTCGCGAAAAGTTCGACATGGTCGCTGAGTATTTCGAGCGGACCCAGCCCGAAGTGACCCGGGACAACGTGTACCGCAAACCCGGCATGCTCTTCGAAGGCCAGCCCTTCGCCGTCTTCCACAAGCAGGGGCTCGCGGTGCGCGTGCATGGGCGCGCGCTGACCCAGGCCATGGGCATCCCCGGCGTCCGCCCCTTCGATCCGCTGTCGCCGGACAAACCGCCGCCGGGCATTCCCGGCTGGGTCTGGTTGCCTGCCTCGCAGATGACGCGATGGGATCGCCTGGTCACCGACGCGCTGCGCAGCCAACGCGAATCGCGTGCCGGTCGCATTTCCTGGAACGTGCCATCGGCGCCGCCGCCGGCCGCCGATGCGCCGCCGCCTTCCAGCGCCGACAGTCTCGGCGACCGCGTGAAGCGATTCTTCTCCGGCGACTGGCTGTCGAAATTCAAGATCGGCGACTGAGCCGTCGGAAAAAAAGAGCCCTCCGTGGGGAGGGCTGAGGGGAAATGGCTTGCTGGCGCGTTCGCGTCAAAGCACGTCGCTGGTTTTACGGTTCTTGACCTTCAGGAATTCGATCCGATCGCCGCTGGGCAGCCGGTATTCGATCTGGTTGTCGATCGAGTCCATCCGCTCCATGCGATGGCACATCGCTTCGGCCATCGGCTCGAGCTGCTTGGCGCGCGCATCGACCTTGACCTCGAGCACGGATTTCATGCGTTCCATGCGCGCCTGGATCTCGGCGCGTTCCTTGTCGTCGGCGAAAACGGCCTTCATCGCCATGCTGACCGCGCCGCCGGTCACTTCGGGCACGAAGTCGGCCAGGATCGGCTCGATGATCTTGTCGATATCCGGCTCGCGCTCCTTGCTGAACATCAGGCTCGGCTGCCGCTGCAGTTCGCGCCGCGCGAGCGCATGCGCTTTGTCGAGCTTGGCGATCGTCTCCTTCGGATGCGAGGACAAGGCACGCGCCACTTCGTCGAGCGCGGTGAAGGCGATTTCGACCGCCTCCGTCGTCACCTGCTGCACTTCCGGCATCAGGCGGCGTAGTTCGTTCTCGAAGTCGCGCAGGCGGGCACGGTCGGCGTCGGACAACTGCGCCTCGCGGCCGTCGACGTACAGCCGGCCTCCGCCGAGGGTGATGCGATGCGGCGCTTCGTCCTTGCGCTCGAAGACGAAGGCGTTGCGGTAGGTGCTGAAGTCGTAGCGCGAATCGATGTCGCAACTGAAGTGCGCATCGCGACCATGCGCCTGAGCGGCACCGACGGCGGCGAACAGGGCGAGAGCCAGCAGGCAACGTTTCATGACGGTCAGATCCTCAGGGTGGGGTCCGGCGGGTACGGGCTAAGGTTCGCGCACCGCAGGTCTCGCTGGCACGTGCCTGAAGGCGCAGTGACGAAGGTCATGCCCGGCCGGACGCCCGGTTTTGGCCGTCGCAGTCCAGCGGGTATCCTTGCCGCACTCCGCCGAGACACAGACGCGTGATCGACTTCCTGCGCCGCCGCTCCCTGCTCGCCTTCTTCCTGCTGGCCGCCCTGATGGCCTTCGCGTTCCAGGGCAGCCGCGGGCTCTGGGATCCGGACGAAGGGCGCTACAGCAATGTCGCCCTGCAGATGCTCAAGACCGGCGATCCGGTCACCCTGTATCGGCACCCGGCTTCGTTCCATTTCACCAAGCCGCCGCTGACCTACTGGGCGATGGCCGCCAGCGTGAAGACCTTCGGCCGCAACGAGTGGGCGGTGCGCCTGCCGATGGCCCTGGCCTTCCTGCTCAGCGCCTTGATGGTATTCCGGCTGGGCCGGCTGTTCGTTCCTGAAAGACCCTGGTTGCCGGCGCTGATCTTCCTCGTCTCGCCCTACCCCTTCCTCGCGGCGTACACGGTGAATACGGACACGGTACTGGCCGCGACCGAGACGTTGGCGGTGCTGTGCTACGCGCAAGCGCGATTCGGCGGCGGGTCGCCACGCTGGATCGACGGCATGTGGGCGGCTTTCGGCCTCGCCTTCCTCGCCAAGGGCCCGCCCGGTCTGTTGCCGCTGCTGGGGATCATCGCGTTCCAACTGCTGCACCGCGGCTCGAGCGTGAATCTGCTTCGACCGCTCGGCCTGCTGGCCTTCGCCCTGATCGGCTTCACCTGGTACGCGCTGGTGATCGAACGCCATCCGGGCCTGTTGCAGTACTTCCTCGGGCATGAAGTCGTCGCGCGCATCGCCAGTGAAGAAATGGATCGCAACCCGCAATGGTACGGGCCGCTGATCGTCTATCTGCCGGTGCTGGTGCTGGGCCTGCTGCCCTGGTTGCCGTTGGCCTTGTGGCGCAATCGTCGTCGGCTGATTCCGCGCTGGAAGCCTGCGACGGAGTCGCAGCGCTTCCTTTGGCTCTGGCTCGCCCTGCCCCTGCTGGTGTTCTGCCTGGCGCGCTCGCGCCTGCCGCTGTATGTCTTGCCCCTGGTCGTGCCGATCAGCCTGCTGGTCGCGCGGGCGTTGTCGGACTGGCGCCCGGGCCGCGGCTGGGCCGTCGCCATCGGTGGCTGGGCCTTGCTGCTGATCGGTTTCAAGGGCGCGCTGGCGCTGACCCTGCCCGGCGACAGCGAACTGGCGCGCGGCCTGCGCCGCAACAATGCGGCGATGGTGTCGGCGCAGTTGCGTCCGCTGCTGCCCGGCGCGCCGCGCGAGATCGTCTTCGTCGAAGACAAGACGCGCTACGGCTTGAACCTGTATCTCGATGCCGACGTCGCCCGCGTCGGTTTCAAGCCCGAGCCGAAGAAGATTTCGGATGCGCGCTTCGACATGAGCCTGGCGCAATCCTTCGCGCAGAAACACGGCGGTCGCGTCTACCTGGTGCCGCGACCGCACCGCGGGCACTTCCTGGCCGCCGCGCACGAAGCGGGCGTGGAAACGATCGAACTCGGCGTGCTGGCCGACGAACGCGGAAAGACCGAAAAGGATCGCGTGGTCTATACGCTGCGCGGCGATTTCCCGCCGCGCTGAGATCGGGTCGGACGACGCGGCCTATTTGCCGGCCGGTTCCCCGCGCATCTTCGAACGCCCGGCGCGGATTTCTTCGCGCGTCAGCTTGCCGTCGCGGTTGCCGTCGAGCCGCTCGAAATTCTCGGCCAGTTTCGGCAACCGGTCGCCGATCTCGGTGCGGCTCAGGGCATGGTCGCCATCCTTGTCGAGCTCGCGCAACTTCTCCATCCGGTCGCGCCGCTGATCGCGCTGCGCCCGCATCCGCTCGTGGCGCTGGCCGCGTTGCTTCTGGATTTCCTCGCGCGTCACCAGGCCATCGCGATCCGCGTCGATGCGCTCGAACATCGCCTTCTGGCGCGCCTGTTCGCCTTGCTGCCATTCGGCCAGGCTGATCCGGCCGTCCTTGTTGCCGTCGCGTTCGGCGAACAGGTCGCCGTGGGCGCGACGCGGGCCGGGGCTTTCGCCAGCCGATTGCGCCAATGCGACGCCTGCCACGGCGAACAGGGCAAGAACCGCGAGTGACTTTTTCATCTGGAATCTCCTGGGTCGTTACCGCCAAGAACGCACGACCCTCGCCGCGGTTGACGTCGATCAGGGGTGCTCGCACTCCGCGTGCACCGTCTCGTGCCGCACCAGATAGACGCCGCTGGCCACGATGATGCCGGCGCCGGCCAGCATCCAGGCATCCGGGAGCGTGTTCCACAGGCTCCAGTCGATCAGCAGCCCCCAGGCCAGGGCCGTGTATTCGAAAGGCGCGATGGCCGAGGCCTCGCCGAAGCGGAAGGCCTGGGTAATGGCGAGCTGTCCGAGGAACCCGGTGATCGCCACCACAAGCAGGATCCATGCATCGTCGAGTCGTATGGCCACCCATTGCGGCGCCGCCATGGCGCCGGCGCCGAGCGCGACCATCGTCATCAACCAGAACAGCTGGCTTTCCACCGAATCGGTCCGGACGACGATGCGTACGGTGATTGCCGACACCGAGTAGCAGACCGCGGCCACCAGGATGGCCAGCCCGCTCAGCGTGAAAATGCCTTCGCCCGTGGGACGCAAGACGACGAGCACGCCCAACAATCCGACCGCTACCGCCCACCAGCGCCCCTTGCTCACGCGTTCGCCCAGCATCGGTACCGACAAGACCGTGATCACCAGCGGCGCCACGAAAAAGATCGAATAGGCTTCGGCCAAAGGCAGATGGCGCAGCCCGTACGCGAACAGGGCCAGCATGCCGATGCCCAGGACGCCACGCAGCAGATGCAACGACCAGCGCACGCGGAACAACGAGCGTACGGCACCGCGCCACAGCACGAAGGCACAGACCAGCGGAAGCGACGACATCGCGCGCAAGGCCGCGACCTGCAGCGCAGGGTAATGCGTCGACAGCAGCTTCAGCCCGGTATCCATTACCGAGAACAAGGCGACCGCGAGCAGCATCGCGGCGATACCGTTGAGCGGCTGGCGACGATTCATCGATGCGTTCCCTGCGGACCCGTTGCAGATTGTCGCATTCCGGCGTGGCACAAAAAAACGGGGCGGCCGAAGCCGCCCCGCGCACGCCGCGTCTCTCGCGTTCGGTTCAGTCGCTGACGAAGCGGGTGCCGTAGATGATCGACGCGAAGTCCACCAGCACGCCCTGGCCGGTGAGGTTCATCGTGATGATCGTGTCTTTCTTGAAGAACTTGTCGGCCTGGTTTTCGCTGAGGCCATACGTTTCCATCAGCGCCCGCTTGCTGACCAGGCCGGCGATGCACGAGCGCGTGCCGTAGTCGCGTTCGGTCTGGAATTCGTTCGGCTGCAGGCTGCGCGCATGGCGAATGCCCGGCAAGGTCACGGTGAACGAGCCGTTGAACGGCAGGCCGGTGTTCGGATCGATCAGCGCTGGGTCGCTCAACACCGGATTCTCGATCTTGTAGCTCGGCGTGATCACGATGCGCGCGTTCGGCTGGTACGTGCCGGTCGGGTTGGCGAAGGTGTAGATCACGGCCGGCGTCTGCCAATGGCAGAACAAGGTCTGCGCGGTCTTGCCGGGGATCGTCATGCGCGCGGCATCGGTCACCGTGAACGAGGTCAGGCCAGGCGCCGGGTTGGTCACGAAGCAGTGGTCGTCCGGGCCCGGGGGGAAGGACGGATCCGGCGTGCAGTCGCTGGCGAGGTTGATCACGCCCGAGCTCATCAGACCGGCGAACTTGACGTTCTTGCCGAAGGAATCGGCGTCGCCGACTTCATCGTTCGACGGTGCCTTCGCTTCCGCCGCACGCTCCTTCGCCACCTCCTGCTGGATCTGCCGATATTCGGGGCGCACCGGCTTCTTGGCCCAGACCGCACCGGCCATGCTCACGCCGATGATGGCGCAGGTAAGCAATCGCAGTTTCATGTTCAGCCCTCAAAAAGTTAAAGAAATGTCAGGAGCCGGCGACAAGGCGCGCCCGCATGACCGGACTCCCAACACCACGCATCGCCGTGGCGGAATCGGCCATGACTTTCTTCAAGGCCAGGCGAATTGCAGTTCGCCTTGTCCAGAAACGCTGCCCTCGCCATCGAACCGACGTTCCATCAGCCGCGCGCGACGCTGCCCGGCCAGCAACAGGGTGCTGGCGCGCGTGCCGTAACCGGGCAGTCGGACAAAGGCCGACGAAAGCTGGCGTTCGAGTTCGAGGCCGACGCCGGTGTCGGGCAGATGATCGTCGTCGGCGAGGCGCGTATCGGCCAGCGCAAGGAACAACGGTTCGGTATCGGCGTCGTCCGTCGTGGCTTCCGTATGCAACCAATCGACGAGCGCCGCTTCCGCGTGGCGCGTCTTCGGCCAGACGGTGTCGAGATCGGCATTGGAAACGGCGTGCACGCCGGGCGTGAGTTTGCGCTGCCGGAATGCCGGGAAATTGCCGGCGTAGAAAGCTTCGTCGCCGTCACCGACCAGCAGGTTGAAACGGCCGTAGCGTGGGGCTTCGCTTTCCAGTCGCTCGAGGAACCGCGTGCACGATTCGTCGCCTCGGACGAAATCCGCCACGAGATTCCCGCGCGACAGCGTTGCGGTTTCGTTCGAACGACCGCGACGCACATTGGTCACGGCCGCCCAACGGCCCGATGCCGACGCCAGCAACCAACTACCGCCCTTGTCCAGGTCGCGCCCGCCGAACACACCCGGCGCCTCCGGCCATTCCGCTGCGGCCAGCGCGGGGCGCGCATGCGCCTCGTCCCGATTCGCCAGCACGACCAGGGAATAGCGCGGGTGGCATCGCCAGGCGAGCGCAATCAGGCACATGGCAAGTTCCGGTGGGCAGGAACCGCCAGCATGCCGGAGAGAGGGCCCGATCAAGCATTTGGCGTTTTTAGCCATTACAATGTCGTTTCCGCCACTGATGGTGGACCCGGCCCGAGAGGAAGCTGGTCACACCCGGGGACCCCTCCCCATTGGAGACCCACCATGCGTACCTCGACCTTGCTTTCCCTTTCCGCCGGCCTGCTGCTCTCCTTTACGAGCCAGGCCGCCGTCGCCCCGATCGAAGAATCGGCCTATGTCACCCGCGATCAGTATTCGGCCGTGCTGCATCAGTCCCGTGGCGTCTGGCAGCTGCAGCCCGCCAACGGCCAGGACCTGATGATCGACACGCTCGCCTGCCAGAACGGCAAGGTTCTGCCCAAGGGCCTGTGGTTGCTGGTCCCGGGCGAACGCGGCCGCTACGACCTCGTCGCCCCGTCCGTCACGCGCCTGCCCGCCGGCGCGGCCCCGCAAGTGAAACTGCGCGATTGCGCCCAGGCTGGTCCGGCCGACCTCGCCGTCCCACAAGCCCTGATCGACCTGCTCGCCCAGCAGACCAGCGCGGTGTACGTGAATGAGTGAGCGCAGCTTCCGCGTCGGCATCCTCGCGATGGAGGGCGGCATGATGTCTTCCGTCGCGTCGGCGACCGATACCCTGCTGGTCGCGCGCACGCTGGCGCAGATCCGTTCGCCCACCACGGCCCTGAACTTCGAAGTCCTGGTCTTCGGCGCCCGCGGCCAGACGTCGGTACGCACGCCGACCGGCCTCGAACTCGGCGGCCTGGTGCCGATTCCGGAGGATCTGGATCTGCTGCTGTTGCCGGGCATCGGCCACACCAGCATCAAGGACCTGATCCAGAAAATGGAAGGCATGCGCGAGGAAATGGACCTCGTCCGGCGTTTCCACCTGCGCGGCGTCCGCATCGCCGGCACCTGCAGCGGCAGCATGCTGCTGGCGGAAACCGGTCTTCTCGACGGCCGTCGCGCCACGTGCAGCTGGTGGCTGGCCTCGGCGTTCCGTCTGCGCTATCCGGGCATCCGGCTCGAAGCCGACGCGATGGTGATCGAGGACGGCGAATTCATCACCGCCGGCGGAGCGTCGTCGATCCAGGCCCTGCTCATGCGGCTGATCGCCTCGGCCGGCGGCGAGGAGCTGGCCCAGCAGACCGCGCGCATGTTGCTGATCGATCCCGAACGCCAGAGCCAGGCGCCCTACGTCAGCGAAGCCCTGCTGCAGCGACCGCGTCATTCGCTGTCGGAAAAAGCCGAGCACGACCTGCAGCACGAGCTGCATCGCGAACTCAGCGTCGGCCGCCTGGCCGAGGCCTGCGGCGTCAGCGAGCGCAGCTTGCTACGGCATTTCCAGGCGCATCTCGGCCAGTCGCCCCTGCAACACATCCAGCACCTGCGCGTGGAACGGGCGAAGGCATTGCTGGAAAGCACGCACCTGAGTTTCGACGAGATCGTCGAACGCTGCGGCTACCTCGACAGCGCCAGTTTCCGCAAGTTGTTCAAGCGCGCGACGGCGATGACGCCGGGCGACTACCGCGAACGCTACCGCCTGCGCCCGCATTGAGGCGGCACGCGGGCCTCAGGCGCGATAGACCGGCGGCGGCGCCATCGCGATTTTCGCCTCTTCGAAAGCGCCGAGGATCATCAGCCGCAAGTCGCTGGCGACACGGCGACGCTCGATGCCGGGCTTGAGCTCGATCCAGTAGTGCAGCACGAAGCGCAGGCCGTTGTCGGCGAACTCGTCGAGGAAAACGACGGGCTCGGTCGACGGCGCCAGCTGCCCATGGCGGCTCGCCGCGTCACGGATCGCGTCGATGACGATGCGCGGGTCGGCCGACGAATCGACCGTCACCGCCAGGGATTGCCGCGTCGTGCGCGAACGGAAGGTCACGTTCTTGACGTTCTCTTCCATCAGCGACGAATTCGGGATCAGGGTTTCGGCGCCGTCGCTGTCGCGCACGACCGACGTGCGCAGGTCGATGTCGACCACGGTGCCGCGCAGGTCGCCGACCTCGATCACGTCGCCGAGCCGGAACGGGCGTTCGATCAAGACCAGCACGCCGCTGATCAGGTTCTTGAACAGGGTCTGCATGCCGAAACCGATGCCGATGGCCACCGCGCCGCCGATGAAGGCGAACGCCGCCAAAGGAATGCCGGCGATCGCTAGGCTGCCCAAGGCGCAGATGCAGACCAGCAGGAAAAACACCCATCGGCGGAACAGCCGCGCCGAGCCTTCGTCGGCGCCGCGACGGCGTCGTAGCCAGGCTTCGGCCCAGGCACTGACGTGTCCGGCCAATAGCAGGCCGACGAGCAGCAGCAAGGGCGCCTTGACCAGTTTTCCGACCGTTACGCCACGCGGCACCTGCGTCTGCCGTCCATCGACCTCGATCGTCTGCCTGACGGTGAACAGTTCGAAGTTCCATCCGCGCGAAACCCACGAACGCAGGCTCGCCCAGGCCACCGCCGCCCGCTCCGACCAACCGGCCTCGCCGATGCGCTGGTCGAAATCGCCGCGCATGCGATCCAGCGTGTTCGCCAGCCGACGCTCGTCCAGCAGAGCCATCTGCAGCTTCTCGACGCGTTGCTGCAGCACTTCGTGCACGGCACGGCGATCCGCCTCGGCCTGCGCGTCGGCGCCAGCCTGTTGGCTCGATTGCGCGTCGTGCGCACCCAGGCGCGCCAGCACTTGGTTGACCGAGGCCTGCAGGAAATCCAGGCGACGATCCAGGCGACCACGCAAGGCCGGGCCGCGCTGTTTCGCCTCGAGCACCGCCGCGGCGTCGCCATCGCGGTAGTAGGCGAACGCGACCTGCCAGAGCGCGCGCTCGATACCGAGATTGATCAGGGCTTCGCGCGTGACATCGAGTTCGATGTCCGCATTCGCGAGGCTTTCCACCAGCCACTCGCGCCTTGTCGGCGAAGCCCCACGCGCCTCCTGTTCGAACTGCGCCTGCGCGCGTGCGCGCTCGCTCGTCGCTGCCGCGAGGCGTGCCTCCAGCGAACGCGTGCGCCGTTGCAACCGCTCCTCGACGACCGCTTCGTCGTGAGCGCTCGCCTTCACCGTGCCGGCCGATGCCGCCTGCTTCAGACGAAGGGCGAGGCTATCGCGTCGCTCGCGCGAGTTGCGTTGTTGCTGCGCCACCAGTTCGGCCAGGCTGTCGAGCTCGGCGGTGGACGATTCGAAGAACGCGGTTTCGAGCCTGGCGACCTCGATCGCCGCGGGCGTCGCCCCGGCGGACTCCTGCAGTACGCGTTGCGCGGCCACGGCCTGCGCGAGCTGGGCGGCGCTGGCATCGCGCTCCTCGCGCAGCACGGCGACGCGGCGATCGTCGTCGGCCAACGCGAACTCGATGTCCTGCAGTTCGCGGCGCAGATCGTCGAGTTCCAGGACAGTGGCCGGCGGCGGCCCCACCGACAAGCCCTTGGAGAGACGCGCGGCGTCCACGCGCGAATGCTCCAGGCTCAGGCGACGCTCGAACGAGGTCAGCAACTGACGCCGCAACAGGTTCGCCCGGCTTTCGGGCGCGGCTCCCCCGGAGGGCGGCAGTTCGGCGCGCAGCGCGGCGGTGCGCGCGGCCAGATCGTCTTGCGCCGCGGCGGTGGAGGCCAGCGCAAGCAACAGAACCAGCAACGCGCAGCGCCCGTTCACGCCGGTGCCTTGATGCGATAGCTCGCCGCGTACAGCACCGGCAACACGACGAGGGTCAGCAGCGTCGCCGCGGTCAATCCGCCCATGATCGCCCACGCCATCGGGCCCCAGAACGTCGAACGCGTCAGCGGGATCATCGCCAGGATGGCGGCCAGCGCCGTCAGCACGATCGGACGGAAACGACGCAACGTCGAACCCACGACGGCCTCGAACGGCGCAATGCCCTGCGCGAGGTCCTGGTCGATCTGGTCGATAAGGATCACCGAGTTACGCATGATCATGCCCGCGAGTGCGATGGTGCCCAGCATCGCCACGAAGCCGAACGGCACCTGGAAGACGGCCAGCACCAAGGATACGCCGATCATGCCCAAAGGTGCCGTCATCAGCACCAGCAGCATCTTCTTCATGTCCTGCAGTTGCAGCATCAGCAGGACCAGGATGATGGCCAAGGCCAGCGGCACGACGGCGGCGATCGAAGCCTGGCTCTTGGCGCTGGATTCGGTCGCGCCACCGATCTCGATGCGATAGCCCAGCGGCAGGTCGTCGGCGATCCTCTTGACCGCAGGCCAGACCCGCGCGGTCACGTCCGGACCCTGGGCGTCGCCGCCGACATCGGCGCGCACGGTCACGGTCGGCATGCGGTTGCGGCGCCACAGGATGCTGCTCTCGCTGCCCAGTTCGATCCGGGCCACCTGCGACAGCGCGACGAACTGCCCTTCGCGCACATAGACCTTGGCGTCCTTCAGGTTGTCGAGATCGCTGCGCTCGCTCTCCTCAAGCCGGGCGACGACATCGATCAACTGGTCGCCTTCGCGGTACTGCGTGGTGACCTTGCCGGACAGCGAGTTCTGCGTGGCGTCGGCGATCTGCTTGGAACTCAGGCCCAGCGCGCGCGCCTTGTCCTGGTCCACGATCAGGCGCGCGGTCTGCACGCGTTCGCCGATGTCGGAGTTCACGTCGCGGATGGCCGCGTCCTTGCGCAGCACGTCCTGCACCTGCCTGACGATCGGAACGAGTTTTTCCGGGTCGGGACCCGATACGCGCAGCTTGACCGGATAACCGACCGGCGGACCGTTCTCCAGGCGCGACACGCGACCGCGAACGTTCGGGAAATCGTCGCGGAACAACTGTTCAATGCGTGCCAGCACCTGGTCGCGCTCGTGCTCGCCCTTGGTCATCACCATCAATTGGGCGAAGTTCGTGTTCGGCAGCTGCACGTCGAGCGGCAAGTAGAAGCGCGGACTGCCCATGCCGAGGTAACCGGTCACCGCGACAATGTCCGGGTCCTTCTTCAGCGCGGCTTCGAGCTTCTGCGCCGCCGCTTCGGTCGCGGCGATGCTGGCCGCTTCCGGCAACCACAGGTCCACCATCAGTTCCGGCCGGCTCGATGCCGGGAAAAATTGCTGCGGCACCGTGCGGAAGAGCGCGAGCGAGGCGACGAAGATCACGAGCGTGGTCGACAGCACGAGTCCGCGATGGCGCAGGCACCACCCCAGAAAACGACCGAACATGCCGTAGAAGCCGCGCGAATAGTCGGCCTCATGCGCGTGGCCGTCGGTCGCCGCCTTGTGTTCCGGCAACAGCTTGTAGCCCAGATAGGGCGTGAACAGCACGGCCACCAGCCAGGACAGGATCAGCGCGATGCCGACGACCTGAAAGATGGAAATGGTGTATTCGCCGGCGCTGGAATTCGCCAGGCCGACCGGCAGGAAGCCGGCGGCCGTGATCAGCGTGCCGGTCAGCATCGGGAACGCCGTCGCCGTATAGGCATGCGTGGCCGCGCGAACACGATCCCAGCCCTGCTCCAGCTTCAGGGCCATCATCTCGACGGCGATGATGGCGTCGTCGACCAGCAGGCCGAGCGCGATGATCAAGGCGCCGAGCGAGATGCGTTGCAGATCTATCCCGAGCGCGTACATGACCAGGAAGGTCATCGCCAGCACCAGCGGGATGGAAAGCGCGACGACAATGCCGGTGCGCCAGCCTAGCGACAGGAAGCTCACGACCAGCACGATCACGATGGCCTCGGCCAAGCTCTTGGTGAACTCGTGCACCGATTCGGCCACCACGGCCGGCTGGTTCGACACCGCATGGATCTCCACGCCCACCGGCAACGCGGCGCGCACGCGGGCGACCGCCGCGTCCAGGTCCTTGCCCATGCGGATCACGTCGCCGCCATCGCGCATCGCGATGGCCAGACCGATGGCATCCTTGCCGTCGTAGTGCATCTTGCTCGTCACCGGATCGACGAAGCCGCGATAGACGCGGGCGACGTCCCCTAATCGGAAGCTGCGCCCATTGGCCTGGATGCCGATATTGGCGATCGCGTCGACCGAATCGAACTCGCCGGTGATGCGCAGCGCCACGCGCTGTTCGCCGGCTTCGACGATACCGGCCGGCACGACGCCGTTGGTGTTGCGTAGCGCGTCTTCGATGACGCGCGGGTCGATGCCCAGCGAAGACAGCTTGGCCGACGATGTTTCGACGAAGACCTTTTCGTCCTGCACGCCGATGTATTGCACCTTGCTGACATCGCCGACGCGCAGGAATTCGTCGCGGGCCTGGTCGACGAAACGGCGCAACTCGGCATAGTCGAAACCGTCGCTGGTGAACGCGTAGAGGTTGCCGAAGGTGTCGCCGAACTCGTCGTTGTAGAACGGGCCCTGCACGCCCTGCGGCAGTTCGTTCTTCATGTCGCCGAGCTTCTTGCGGATCTGGTACCAGACCTCGGGCACGTCGCCGGCCGGGGTTTCCTCGCGCAGTGCGATGGTGATCTGCGCCACGCCTGGCTTGGAATAGCTGGTCGTGTAGTCGATCTCCGCCACTTCCTGCAGCTTGCGCTCCAGCCTGTCGGTGACCTGCTGCGCCGTTTCGTCGGCGCCGGCACCCGGCCAGTTGACCTGCACCACCATCGCCTTCACCGTGAACGACGGATCCTCCATCTGACCCAGATGCAGGTAGGAATACACGCCGCCGAGGCCGACCAACAGCATCAGGAACAGCACGAACTGCTTGTGCTGCAAGGCCCAGCGTGAAAGATTGAACGAGTCCATGATCAACCCTCGCCATGGGCGGAGGCGGCGGGCAGGCGCACCTTCTGGCCCGCATGCAGCAGGTTCACGCCGGCCGTCACGACGATGTCGCCGTCCTTGAGGCCGGCGCTGACCAGCACGCCTTCCTTGCGCATGCCGGCCAGGCGCACGTCGCGCATGCTGACGCGCGAAGTGCCGGCATCCACGACCCAGACGCGCGGCTTGCCGTCCATGTCGTAGATCGCCGTCAGCGGTATCCGCCGCAGGCCGTCGGCCGACGGCGACGCGACATGCACCTTGCCGGTCATGCCCAGGCGTACCGAAGCGTCGGCGTCGAGCAGCGAAACCTTCGCTTCATAGGTGCGGGTGACCGAGTCGGTATCCGGCGCCATTTCGCGCAGGCGCCCCTGGTAACGGCGCGACGGATCCACCCAGAGTTCGATCGTCAGGCTGCGCGCGTTGCGCAACTCGTCCACGCGCGACTCCGGCACGCTGACGACGATCTCGCGCTCACCCTGTTCGGCTACGCGCACGACCGCCTGGCCCGCCTGAACGACCTGACCGACTTCGACGTCGATGGCGGTGATCACGCCGGCCGTCGTGGCCTTCAGCACGGTGTAGGCCGACTGGTTGGCCGCCATGCGGTAGTTCGCCTCGGCCGCCTGCAGCGATTGCTGGCTGGTCTGCAGGGACAGACGCGACTTCTCCAGCTCGAAGCGCGAGACGTACTTCTTCTCGGCCAGTTGCGCATAACGCTGGTAGTCGATCCTCGCCTGTTCGTACTGGCTGCGCGCCGATTCGAGCTGGCTGCGCGACGCCGACGCGTTCAGCGCCGCGTCGGTCGGGTCGAGCCGGAACAGCGGCGTTCCGACGGCGACGGTGTCGCCGACTTCGACCAGGCGTTGCTGCACGCGTCCGGACACCAGGAAACCGATCGTGGTTTCGCGGCGTGCGCGCACTTCGCCCGAATAGCTGGCGATGGCGTCGCCGGCTTGCGCGGCGACGACCTGCGTACGGACCGGGCGCGATGTTTCGGCTTCCTGGGCCTGCTCGCCGCAGGCGGTCAGCAGACTGGCGCAGGCGAGCGTGATGGCGAAAGTGAGGCGGCGGGACATGGTCGGGATTCCTGAGGTGAGGGTTTCAGTCGGCGGACGGTTCGGACGTGGGTACGGGCTTTTTCCGGCGCGGCGCTTTGGGCGGTCGCGCGAACAGGGCGGCCCAGAGTTCGACCGTGCTGCGAAAGGGCTGGGACTGGCCGGTCTTGACGTCCTCGACGGTGCCGGCGAAGCCGGAACGGCCCTGCCGATACACGCGGACGACGAAACTGCGGATGGGTTGCATGGAGCTCTCCTTGTCGATGCGGAGAGCTTCGCGGGGGGCAGGCTACTTATTGCCTACTTATTGCCGAACCCGGCCATTGGCCGAGCGCTTCAGGATCCAACTACTGCTGGCGCAGGGCCTGGTAGAGCCGCTCGCTGGCGGCCGAAGGTGCCAGCCCAAGGGTGATGGACAGGATCTGTTTCAGGCGCTGGTAGGCCGCGATGCCCTCGCTGCGCCGGTCCATGCGCTGATAGCAGCGCATCAGGCCCTGATAGAAGGATTCGACGGCCGCATCGGCATCGATGCCGCGCAGATAGGCGCGGATCGCGGCCTCTTCCTCGCCGGCCGCTTCCAGCCGCTCGGCGTATTGCCCCAGGGCATGGATGAAACGTCCGCGCAGGCGTTCGCGCACGGCCACTGGCCAGCCCTCGCCTTCGTCTTCGGTCAGGAAGGCGCCCTGGTACAGGCCCAGGGCGCGATCGAGATGATGCATCTCGCTGGGCGCTCGGCGGTGCGACGCCGACTGGGCCGCCGCCAGGAACTGCTCGAATGCCGCAACATCGACCCAGACCCGATCGAGGTCGAGACTGATGCTGCCGCCGCGCTGGTTCACCACCGAAGCATCGCCGAGCAGGCTGCGCAATCGCAGGACCGTCGCGTCCAGGGCGCGCGCTGCCGCATCGCCTTCCTCGTCCGGCCAAAGGGTATCGATCAGGCGTTGCTCGGACACGCTGCCGGCGCCGAGGGCGACGATGGCTTTGAGCAAGGCCAGGGTCTTGCGCGGCAGCTTGCGCGAGAACTCCAGCGGCCGGCCTTCGCGCAGCACTTCGAAACGGCCGAGCATTCGGATCTCGTACGGCCAGGGCCAGGCATCGGGCGGCGAAGCGGGCGCGCGCAGGCCCATCTCGCGAATCACCCGACGCACGTAGTCGGTTTCGATGCCGCAGGCCAAGGCAGCGCCGAACACCGTGGACAACGCCTGCGGATGCATGCGCAGGTAGTAGAGGCCCTGGTGCGATTGCGCGCCCGCCACGCAGCGCTCGAGCAACTCGCGCACCTGCACCGGTTCATGCTTTCGCAAGCTCGCGTAGGCTTCCACGCAATCCGCGGCGACCGCCAGGCGCGACAGGCAGGTTCCTTCCAGCAAGGCGCGCGCCTGAGCGACCAGGCCATGCACTTCGGCATCGGACTCGTCGCCGGCATCAACCAGGATCAGGGCCTGCTGCAATCTGGCGAAACAGCGCAGCCAGACGGGCCCGCATTCATCCAGGCGTTGCAGCTGTTCGCTGCCGCAGGCGATCGCTTCGGCCGTTTCGCCGCGATGGGAGGCGATCGACGCGCGCAAACCAGCGTCCAGGGCGCGGTCGAGCCGCCGTGCGAAGGTCCAGTGCGAAGCCGCACGCTGGCGCTCCGCTTCGGCCACGTCGGCGTCGCCAAGGCACAAGGCCACCGTGGCGCGGCCGATGTGCACGTACACGCGCAAAGGCATCAACACCAGGGCGTTGTCGCGCGCGATGGCCTCGGCCAATTCGTAGGTGCGCATGGCTTCGTCGTACAAGCCCTGCTTCACCCGGCAATGCCCCAGCTGCAATGTCCACAGCGCGCGATAGGTCGGCGTCAATTGCGGGTCGGCGGTCCAGGCAGCCGCCATCGCGATGATGCGCGAGGCTTCCTCGAAATCGGCGGCGATCTGGTAGTGCGCCAGCAACAGCGTGGCGGCCTCGACGCGCGCGTTGATCGGAAGCTCTGCCGACGACAGCAGGGTGCGGATGCGCGCAAGGCAAGGTTCGGTCAATTCGCTGCGCGGACGCTGGTAGCTGAGCGCGAACGAAAGCGCCGACAGCGTCCGCAGCTCCGCCGCGACCGCCGGGAAAACCGGCGGATCGGCTAGCAAGGGCAACAGCTCGTCCAGCCAGCGATCGACCGCACCATGATCGAACTCGAGGTAGTGCGTCATCAGGATGGCGCCGCTGGCGAGGATGCGGCCGATTTTCTCTTCCGGCGGAAAACGCGAGAACGCCGCCTCGAAGCGCTCGCGGGCCTGCAAGGGTGCGACCGGCGACAGCGATACGCCCTGCCACAAGGTCAGCCAGGGTGAGGCATCGACCATGGGCGCGGGCAAGGCCGCGAACCAATCGCGCAACACCGGCGCGCGGCCCATCTCGAACAGTCGCGGCGCGAAGCGCAGCATCAGCGATGCGGCGAAGGTCCAATCCCTCGCCTGCGTCGCCAGAACGAAGGCGGCTTCGACCTGGTCCGCCTCGGCAAGCAGACCGGCGGCGGCGATGCGCAGCCGGTTCGCCTCGTCCATCGCATGCGTGCGCTCGAGCTCGTCGAGCAGGAAGGCGCGGAAGAGATCGTGAAACTGGAACGAATCGCCGCGTCGCTCGACGAACAGGCGCTTGCGATACAGGGATTCGAGCAGGGATGCCACGCCCGCGTCGCCGGCGATGGCCGAAGCCTGCGCCGCCGTCGCGCGCGGCAACAGGGCCACGCGCATGAGCTGTTCGCGGCCGGCGGCCGGCAGGGACGCGACGATCTGGCCGGCGAAGTAGTTGAACAGGACTTCGCGGCTCTGCGATTCCTGGCTGGCGGGTCCGCCGACGCCGCGCTTGACCTGCTCCAGCGACAGGGTGAGACCCACCGGCCAACCGCCCGCATGCTCGTGCATGCCCTGGACGAGTGTTTCGTCCACGACATGCCGGAGCGCCGCGATGCGCCGCGTCTCGTCCAGCGTCAGTCGCAGATCGTCCCAATCGACCACGGCCAGGCGATCGAGCGCGCGCAAGGTCGCGCATTCGTCCGGCGGATCGCTGCGGCTGGTCGCGACGATGGCGAAACCTTCCGGGATCTCGCGCGCGATGATGTCCAGGAGGCCGTGCAGTTCGGAACCCGCGGGCAACTCGTGGTAATTGTCCAGCACGACGATGGCCGGGGCTTTCAGGCTCTCGAACAGGGCTCGGAAATACAGGCGCGCGAACCCGGACAGATCGGCGCGATGCTCGGCGCCGAACTGCGGAAGTACGAGTTTTTTCTTGCGGCTGCCGTCGAGCGCGGCGCGACTAAGGTAGTGGAAGAAGGTTTCGAGGTTCCGATCGCCCGGGTCGACCTGATACCAGATGCCGCCCAGGCGACGGCCTTCGACGTAGCTGGCGACAAGCGCGGACTTGCCGGCGCCCGGTGGCCCGGTGACCCAGGTCATGGGACGTTCGCGGCAGGCATCCAGGCGCTCGAACAGGCGCTCGCGCGGCAATACTTGGTGCAGCTTGGGGCGCGTCAGTTTCGCCAGCTGTGCCACGGCATGCTCCCCGCATGAACGCCCGTCGATTCTAGCGCCGGCCGGCGCCAGACGAACGGCCCGGAAGTCCTGCGCAAGCCGCTGGTCGGCCTGTGGTTGCGATGGACCTGAGCCGGCGTTAGTTTCGGAACACGCCCGTCGCCGGGCGCCCAGGGGAAATCGCATGACCGCTTCGTTGTCAGCCGCTCTCGTTTCCACCGCTCTCGTCGGACTTGCCGCGATGGCGCTGTCCGCACCGATGCCGGCCCAGGCCAGCGCGAAGGTGGCGACGCAGCCGTTGGTCGAATGCCTCCTGCCCGGCCAGGTCCGTACTGGCGCCAACGGCGTGCCGACGATGGGTCCCCGGCGCATCGCGCGCCTCACGGCCGCCGAATGCCAGGTGCGGGGCGGTGAATACACCGTCGCGGTCGCCAAGGCGCCGCCGCCGGCCGCGCGCAAACCCGAAGACCTGGTGATCGTGAACTGCCTGTTGCCGGCGCAACTGCGACAGCTCGGCAGCAAGGCCAGTTACGTGAAAGTGCTGAGACCTATGCGGCTGGCGCGCTGGGACTGCAAGGCGCGGGGCGGCGAATCGGTTACGGCCGCGCGTTACCAGTCGGCGCAGGCCAATTGGACCGCCGCCGTGGCGCGTTCGAAGAAGTGATGCGGCGGTCGCTCAAGCTTCGCGCAGACGCCAGGGCGGGTGACGCCGATTCTCGCCGGCGAAATACAGGCAGACGACATTGCCCGATGGATCGCGCAGTCGCGCTTCGCGCCAGAGCCACGGCTCGTCCGTGGGCAAGCGCTCGAAAACGAGCCCCTGCGCCAACAACCGCCTGACGGTGTCGTCGAGCTCGGCGCATTCGAAATACACGACAACGCCGCTGTCGGCAGGCACTCGTTCCGCGAGGTGAACGGAAAAAGTCGCCTCGCCTTCCGGGCTTTCGAATCGCGCGTAGTGCGGCGAACCCACGATCTGGCGCAGGCCGAGCCTGCGATAGAAGCCGACGGCAGCCTGCACGTCCTGCACGGGCACGGTGATCTGGTTCAGGTTCACGCGGCCGCACCCTCGCTCATTTCTTCTTCGGCTTTTTCGGCCGCGCGCTCTCGTAGTGAGCGATGTAGTCGTCGACCGAGGTGGCGGCGACGATGCGGCCGATTTCGTCCATCAGCAGGCCGTCCAGCGATCTGAACCGCAGGCAGCACTTGCCCATGTCGAGTTTCTTGTCGGCCTTCTCGTAGGCCAGGCGCAGAGAGTTCTCTTGCTTCGACTCGGCATAAACGCTCATCAGATGAAGCGAATAGGCGTTCTTGTTGGCTGCCAGACCGGCGTAACAGAGCGGCTGTTTGTTGTAGGTGTCGGGGTAACGCGCCAACGGGATGCCCCAACAGATCATTCCCCAACCCATCGTCTCCGAATAACCCGCGGGCAGGTGACGATTGACCAGGTCGCGCACGGTCGAAACGATGGCGCGCCGTTCCGGCGGCAGCTCCGCCAGGTAATCGGCGACCGTGCTGGCAGCGCTACCGGCCACTCAGTTCGGATTCGGCGCGATCAGATAGAACCCGGCGCCGGCGGGATCGTCGACGCGCGCGATGCGGCCCACTTTCGGGATGTCGAACGGGGGTACGCAGACCGAACCTCCCGCCGCCGTCGCCCGTGCGATCGTCGCATCGACGTCCTCGACCTGCACGTAGATCGACCAGTGCGAAGGCATGTCGCCCCATTCCGGCGTCATCTGCAGCAGACCGCCCCACTTGGCCTCGACGTCGCCGTACAGCCGGTAACGCGAGGGGCCACCCGGGAAATCCTCGGTCTGCCAACCGAACAAACTGCGATAGAAGGCGTCGGTGCGGTCGAGATCGCGCGTCGCCAATTCCACCCAGTTCACCGCATTGTTCTCGCGGATCGCCGCCACGCCATGATGCGCACGCGCCTGGTGCAGGGAGAACATCGCGCCCTCCGGATCGGCGCAGACAGCCATGCGCAAATGCTCCATCACCTCGAACGGTTCGGTGATCACCTGGCCGCCGCCGGCGCGCACGACCGCAGCCACCTTGTCGGCATCGGCGACGCGGAAATAAACCCCCCAGGTCGGACGCATGGCCTGCGCCTGTTCCGGCATCATCGTGTAACAGGCGGCGACTTCGCGGCCATCGAGTTCGAAGATGGTGTAGACGCTGCCGTCGGGCATGGGATTGTCTTTCGCCCGCCAGCCGAACGTCGCTTCGTAGAAGCGCTTGGCCGCAGCCTGGTCGGTGGTGGCCAGTTCGAACCAGCTCGGAGAACCCAGGGCATGATCGGTCGACATGGCTCGACTCCTGAGACGAGGGAAGCCCAGCATACGCCCACCGCGCGCGGGGTATGCCCTCCGGCCGTGGCGTCCACGCGCCGCGCGCGGGATGATGCGACCAGCCCTGCCAGGAGACAGCCCATGCGCCTTCCATTCGCCCTGCTTGCCAGCGTCGCTGCGTTTCTTTCCCTGTCTCCCGCCTCGGGCCACGAAGGCCATGGCGATCATGCGGCGGCCCCGACACCTTCGTCGCTGGGCTGGCTGGTCGGCGACTGGTGCGGCAGCCAGGGCAAGGACGGCCTGCAGGAATCCTGGCGATTGCATGGCGACACGCTGCTCGGCATGGCCGGCACCGTTCGCGAAGGCAAGTTGCGCAGCTTCGAATTCACGCGCATCGAAATGGGCAAGGAGGGGCTGCAATTCGTCGCCCAGCCCGGTGGATCGGCGCCGACGATTTTCCGCCTGACCTCGCAGGCGGCGCAGCGCGTCGATTTCGCCAACCCCGCGCATGATTTCCCGCAGTCGGTCAGCTATTGGCGCGACGGCGACAAGCTGCGCGCCGAGATCGCCGGCCCGGGCAAGAACGGCGAGATGCGCATTCCCTTCGAATACGTCGCCTGCCCGCGCGGCTGATCCGGCGGTCGAGCCGGCGAACGCATGCGCAAGATCGTGCACATCGACATGGATGCGTTCTACGCCTCGGTCGAACAGCGCGACGACCCGTCCCTGCAAGGGCGTCCCGTGGTCGTGGCCTGGCGCGGCTCGCGCTCGGTGGTCTGCGCGGCCTCGTACGAAGCGCGCAAGTTCGGCATTCGCTCCGCCATGCCGGCCGTGCGCGCCGAGCGCCTATGTCCGAAAGCGGTATTCGTGCCGCCGGACTTTCCGCGTTACAAGGCGGTCTCGCGCCAGGTGCGGGAAATCTTCGCGCGCCATACCGACCTGGTCGAGCCGCTGTCGCTGGACGAGGCCTACCTCGACGTCAGCGAAAACAAACTGGGCCTGCCTAGCGCCACCGAAGTCGCGCAACGCATCCGCGCCAGCATTCGCGAGGAGACCGCGCTGACCGCTTCCGCCGGCGTCGCGGCGAACAAGTTCCTGGCGAAGATCGCATCGGATTGGAAGAAGCCCGATGGCCTGTTCGTGATCCGGCCGGAGCAGGCGCTGGATTTCCTCGCACCGTTACCGGTCGGCCGCCTGCCCGGCGTCGGCAAGGTGATGGAAGCCAAGCTCGCCGAACTCGGCATCGCGCAGATCTCGCAATTGCGCGGCTTCGGCGAAAGCGCGCTGGAACAGTGCTTCGGTCGTTGGGGCCGGCGCCTGCACCAGCTTTCGCTCGGCATCGACGAGCACCCGGTGGAAAGCGAGCGCCCGACCTTGCAGATCTCGGCCGAGGACACCTTCGAACGCGATCTGCTGCTGCGCGACACCGGCGAAACCTTGTTGCGCCTGGCGGAAAAAGTCTGGCAGGCGAACCAGCGGGAACCCGACCGGGTCGCCCGCACCGTGGTGCTGAAGCTCAAGACCTCCGATTTCCGCATCCTGACCCGCAGCCTGACGCCGGCGCAGCCGCCATCGTCGTTGGCCGAATTCGGGGACATCGTGCTGGGCCTGCGCGAACGCGTGGACCTGCCTTCGCGCACGCGCTATCGCCTGGTCGGGGTGGGCCTGGCGGGTTTCCGCCATGCCGACGACGTACCGCCGCAACGCGAGCTCTTCGTCGCCGACGCCTAGGGCAAACCCAGCGTTTCGGGCTGCAATTGATCGACCTGCACGCGATTGCGGCCGGCGCGCTTGGCGGCATACAAGGCGCTGTCGGCGCGCAGCAGCAGGCGGGCGAAACCGGCGTCTTCGGCGCGGAATTCGGCCACGCCGATGGAAACCGTCATCGGGCGTTCGCCCTGCTCGAGCTGCAGGGGCGTATTGGCGACGGCGCGTCGCAGCCGCTCACCGGCATTGCGCGCCTGGATCGCGTCGGTATCGGGCATCAGCACGACGAATTCCTCGCCGCCGAGGCGCCCGATCAGGTCCTCGGTGCGCAACAGCCCGCGGAACAGCCGCACCGTTTCAGCCAGCGCCTTGTCGCCGGCGGCGTGCCCGAGCTCGTCGTTGATGCGTTTGAAATGATCGATATCCACGACCATCAGCGACATCGGCATACCATGGCGCTGCGCTTGCGCCAACTGCGCGGCGGCCAGCTCCTCGATGGCGCCGCGGTTGTAGATGCCCGTCAGGTAGTCGAGCCTGGCCGATCGCTCCAGGTCGCGCTGGCTGCGCTCGGTGCACATCAGCAGGAAAGCGATCGTGCTGACCACGGGCAGCAGGCCACTGAACACATAGGCCGCGATCGACACCGGCGTCGGTTCGAAGATGCTGCGCAAGGGCAGGCCGAAGCCGAGGATGGCGACCACGCGCGCGCTGAGCATCAGCAGGCCGATGAGCAGGTAGAAGCCGGCGACGTGTTCGCTGAGGGTCGGCGAATGACCGCGCCGGTAGATCGCCCGCACGCAGGCCAGGGCGACCAGGGCGAAAATCAGCGTGGTGAAGCCCAGGCGCAGGCGTTCGTCCGGCCAGACGAAACAGAAGGCGATCGAAACCAGGAGGCTCAGCAAGCCCAGCGTCAGCAACCAGCGGCCGCGTTCGGGCAAGCCGGAGAACCGGCGCAGGGCGATGGCGAAACAGCCCAGGCCCAGGGTGATGAGCGTATTGGCCAACACCGCCGACCAACCGATCCAGATCCATTCGCGGAAACCCGTGAGGGCGTAACCGACCGCATAGGCCACGGCGCCGTACACCCACCAGCGCATCAGGCCCCGGTGCTCTTTCGGCTGGCCGTGACTGACGGCCTGCAACATCGCACCTATCAGCAACGTCAACGACGCGCCGAGCAGAATCGCGGTACGGATGTCGAACACCCACGTCATTCCGGCCGCCCTCCCCGGTGGCTGGAAAATCGACGCCAGAGGCTCCCACGAAACGCCTCTGACCGCAATCGCCTGCCGTCACGAAACGGAGAAAAAGCGGCTGAAATCACCTTCTGCCGGCAGCGGCAGCGGCTAGAATGGCCGCCATCCACATTGCTGAACGAGACGCCGCCATGCCCTCCTTCGATGTCGTGTCCGAGGTCGACAAGCACGAATTGACAAATGCCGTGGACACCGCAAACCGCGAGCTTTCCAACCGCTTCGATTTCAAGGGCAGCGACGCCAAATTCGAACTCGACGGTTTCGTGGTGACCCAACGCGCGCCCAGTGATTTCCAGCTCAAGCAGATGCTCGATATCCTGCGCGCGCGCCTGATCGCCCGCAGCATCGACGTGCGCTGCCTCGACGTCGCCGAGCCCGAGGTCAACCTGGCCGGTGCGCGACAGAAGGTGACGATCAAGCAGGGCATCGAGCAGAAGATCGCCAAGAAGATCGTGGCGACGATCAAGGACGCCAAGCTGAAGGTAGAAGCGCAGATCAACGGCGAGAAACTGCGCGTCACCGGCAAGAAGCGCGACGACCTGCAGGCGGCGATCGCCCTGCTGCGCCAGACCGAGCTGGAACTGCCGCTGCAGTTCGACAACTTTCGCGATTGACGCACGCGCCATCGTCGCGACTTGCAGCGCTCCTACGGCGACGAGAATAGGCGGGACCGGTCTTCGCCCGTGAGGATCCGCCACTGCCCGGGCGCCGCATCGCCGAGGCCGAGACCGCCGATGGAAACGCGTTGCAGCGTCTCCACTCGATTGCCCATCGCCGCGAACATCCTGCGCACCTGGTGATAACGGCCTTCGGTCAACGTCAGGCGCGCGTGCCGCGGCGACAGTACCTGCATCGCCGCCGGCGCCAGCGGCGTGTCTTCCGACTCGAGCATCAAGCTACCGCTGGCGAACACGTCGACCTCGTCGCCGCGCAGATCCTGCGCCAACGTGGCTTCGTACACCTTGGGCAGGTTGGATTTGGGCGAAATGATCCGGTGCAGCAAGCCCCCGTCATCCGTCATCAGCAAGAGGCCCGACGTGTCTCGATCCAACCGACCTACTGGCGACAGAGCCGGGTCGCGAAGGCGGAAACGTGGCGGCAACAGGTCGTAGATCACGCGGCCCGGATCTTTCGTCGAACAGGTATGGCCCACCGGCTTGTGCAGCGCGATCAGCAGGCCTTGCGGCGGGTCCAGCGCTTCGCCATCGACGCGGATGTCGCCGTGCGCCACGCGGTCATCGGCGTACAGGACTTCGCCGGCGGCATCGGTGATCCGCCCTTCGCGGAACATCCAACCGACGTCCTTGCGACTGCCGTAGCCGAGGTTGGCGATCAGTTTCACCAGTTTCATGCGCCCGCCTTGTTCGCCTCGATCACCTTGAAGCCATCGCGAACGACCACCGTCCGGACATCGGCGAAATGCTGCGCCAGCGTCTGCTCGTAGGCCAGGTGGCGGTTGGCCACCATCCACAGGCGCCCACCGGGATTCAAGGCGTTCGCCGCCGCCATGATGAAAGCCCGGCCGAGTTCGGGCAAGTCGGCGCGGCCGACATGGAAAGGCGGATTGCTGACGATGATGTCGTAGCGCGACGACAGCCCCTGCGCGACGTCGTGCCAATGGAACTCCAATGCGACGCGCTTGCCTTCGTCGGCAAGATTGCGCTCCGCCAGTTGCAGAGCGCGCGCTTCGGCCTCGTACAGGTCCAACGCGACGATGCCGGGATTCTTCGCCAGCAATTGCGCCGACAGATAGCCCCAACCCACACCGAGATCGGCCGCGCGACCGGCAAGTCCGGCCGGAAGATGTTCCGCGAGCAGTGCGGACCCGGCATCGACGCGCTCCCAGGAGAACACGCCGGGCCGGCTGAGGAAGCGTCCATCGGCGATCGCACGGGGTGCATCGAGCATGGACCATCGTTGCATCAGTTCGCTCGTGCGAGCCGCCGCCGTCACTCGCCCCCAGTACGCGCGGCAATGGTTCTTGCTCAGGCTGCTCGTTTCGCCCAGCAGCTCGCGCAGGTCGCTCTCGCCCGAACGCGCGCCTTCGTTGTTGGCCTGGCTCGCCAGCACGATGCCGCCGTCGATCGTGCGACGCACGGCTTCGGCGAACAGCGCACGCGCCTCGTCGCGCTGGCGCGGCGGCAGCAGCAGGGTCAGGGCGAAATTGCGTTCGTCGTCGCCGGCCATGGCATGTCCATGCCTTCGCAAGACATCGGCCAGGGGCTTGAAACTCTGCACGCAACGCAAAGCTTCGCGCCGGTCGACGGGCAGGCCCTGGCGCGCTCGCGCACGCAAGAACAGCACGTGCGAGCCGGCCGGCCAGGGCACGGCCCCTGCTTCGCAGGCGATCCACAGGCTGTCGAGGGCGGGGTCGTCGTTCATCACCGGCTGTTCGGCGGCGGCGGGCGCCGCGCACGCAGTCGATTCTAGCCGTCCGTGCCGCGCTCGGCATGGTGCCGGCGACGTTACTTTGTTTCGCCGCGAGGAATTTTTTTCGATTGATCGAAAAAAAGTTTGCATTTCGTTTTTTTCGGGCGTATCGTGCGCGCCCATTCGCAAACGCGAACTTCACCAAGACAACGACATGACCCTGTCCTTCCACAAACCAGTTTGCTATCGACTGCGGCGCGAAAGCCGCGGCATGGCAGCGCGCGGCCTCTGCGCAGGCAATCCGCGCCAGGACGTGGACAACATTCCAGGCTGATCTTCCCGCAGGGAGATCGGCCACCCCGATCTCCCGAGGCGACGCGAATGCCCTCGGGTTCCCACCCGGGGGCTTTTTCTTTCCGGAGCCGAAAACTCCGGTGCGTTCGCAAAGGAAACACGAAAAGTATTGCGATGCCGCTTCCGCTCCGAAGCATCCGGCACAGGCCGAAACAGGGGCGACGACGACCGACGATGCGCGGACCAGGGATGGTCCGTCACGGGCCTGATTTGCCCGGAATGCGCAGCGTGCCTTGATGCTTCGGCAGGGCGACGGGAGAAGCGGCGACGCGAAGGAATTGCCGTCGGACGACGGCAATGCGAAGAACCGATCGACGGTTCGCAGCGGTGCGGATTCCGGATCCGCCCGGTGCGCGCGGCCTTGCCGTGGCGTATGCCGAGGATCGCACGAGGGTTCTTCGCGAGGGCGGTAGCTCAGTCGGGTAGAGCAACGCGAGAGCGTCGGTCGCCGGTTCGAATCCGGTCCGCCCACCGCTGGATAGCTCAGTCGGGTAGAGCAGCGCGAAAGCGCCGGCCGCGGGTTCGAATCCCGCTCCAACAACTGCCTGTCACGCAGTGATGTACCCAGGGGCGCAAGCCCCAAACCCGGAATCGCTCCGTGCGGGCGCGGTTCACGCCGAGGTTTCGACCGGAGCGCGAACCGCAATCGCAGCGGATCCCTCGCCGGGGACGCGCCTGCCGAAGGGGCCGCGCGTCGCGATCGATCGCCCGCTGCGTTCGCGCAGCTGCCGCGATGCCGCGACAACCGCTCCCGAAGGCGCACGCGTCCTCCGCGATCGCTCCGCCAGGAGCGATTCCACCTATTCGCTGCGGCGTCCGACGACGACGCGGCAAACAAACGACGCGCGTTGCGTCCGCGGCAAGGCGAAACGCCTTGCCTTCGAAATCGCCGAGCCGGTTCGATCCGGCGGCCCGGCGTCCGTTCTTTCCGGATCGAACCACTCATCGACAGCCACAAGGAGGTTACCCATGTTGATGAACCGCAAGCTCGTGGTCGGCGACGCCGAGCGCGCGCTGATCTATCGCAACCGGCGTATCGAGCGCGTGCTCGGCCCGGGCGTGCACCGCGTTCGCGCATTGTTCGACGAGGTCGACATCGCCCTGCACAACATCGCCGTCTGCGACTACACCGGCAAGGACGTCGACGTGCTGGTCGATCGCCTCGGCGATCGCCTGTCCGAGCACTTCGTTCTCGCCGACCTCGGCGCACAGGAAGTCGGTCTCGTGCTGAAGAACGGCCGTGTCGAGGACGTGCTCGCGCCCGGCACGCGCCGGCTCTACTGGAAGGGCCTGGTCGCCGTCGAAGTGCGGAGTATCTCGCTCGGTGCCGGCCTGGAACTGGATGAGGCGATCGCCAAGCGCTTGCGTCAGCTCGGCCTGCTCGACAAGTTCGCCGCGACCGTGGCGGTGCCGGAAGAGCACCTCGGCCTGTTGTTCGTCGACGGCAAGCTATCGCGTGCGTTGTCGGCCGGCACCTACGCGTTCTGGAACGTGTTCCGCAACGTCGTGTCGGAAGTCGTCGACCTGCGCGTGCAGTCGGTCGAGGTTTCGGGCCAGGAGCTGCTGACCCGCGACAAGGTCTCGTTGCGGGTGAACCTGGCCGCGAGCTATCGCGTCGATGATCCGGTGATCGCGCGCACGAAGGTGAGCAAGGTCGCCGACGTCCTGTACCGCGAACTGCAGTTTGGCCTGCGCAAGGCGGTCTCCGCCCGCACGCTGGACGAACTGCTCGGCGACAAGGCCGCGCTCGATGCCGAGATCTTCGGTCACGCGCATGGCCAGGTGCGGGCACTGGGCATCGAGGTGCTCGGTGTCGGTGTGAAGGACCTGATCCTGCCGGGCGAAATGAAGGAGATCCTCAACAGCGTGGTGCAGGCGGAGAAGTCGGCGCAGGCCAACGTCATCCGTCGGCGTGAAGAGGCGAACGCGACCCGTTCCCTGCTCAACACCGCCAAGCTGATCGAGGAGAGCCCGGTACTGATGCGCCTCAAGGAGCTGGAGGCGCTGGAAAAGGTGACGGAGAAGATCGACAAGCTCACGGTCTTCGGCGGCCTGGACGGCGTGCTCAAGCAACTCGTCACATTGAAGTCTTAACCGCTGTCGGGCGAAAGGAATCGCCCGATGGCATCTCAAGGAAGAAACCATGCGTCATGACATGTACAAGGTAATCGTCGAGCGGCCGCGTCATGGCGGCCGCTGGCAGGGCGAATCGCATCGCATCGATGCGACCGTCGAGGACGCGCCGTCGCACGAAGGCATCCGTCGTCGCCATCGCGACCGCAAGGGGTTGAACGAGAACCTCAGCCCGCTCAAGCGCTTCCTGCACCGACAGATCGGGCGCCCGTGGGACAAGGTGTATTCGGAGATCTGCGCCCAAATCGACCGCCGCAATGCCGTGCAGCGACACATCCACCAGCACATCGAGGATTTCGTCGTCGTTAAAGTGGTCGTCGTGGACGGGGTGCTCTGTCACCGGGACGGTTGGCGCGGGCTGCAACCGCTGGAACAATCGCGCTGGCACGCACTCTACGTCGACCCGGTCAGCGGCCTGCTGAGGCGCAACAAGGGCTTCGATCGGGTGAGGCGCCAAGAGCGAAAAGAGTTCGGCGCGGCACGCACGTCCATGCCGGAGAACCGTCGGGATCTTTCTCCATGGGCGCAACTGCATCGTCGCAATGGTCTCTGGTACCTGGTGGACCTGGCGGCGATTCCATCGGAGCGCGAAGCCGAGGTCCGGCCGATCGATGCGCTGCGGCATGCCGCGGTGCAGTTCGCCGGACGTCCGGTGGAAGGGCGGTTCGTCGGAAGCGATGCGGGCTTTTTCGGGCGCGACGGCGTCTATGCGCGACGCAAGCGCCAGCTGTCGGCGCGTGAGCTCCGTCGGCACGGCCTGGACAACGAGCAACAGGAATGACCCGGATCGCCGGGGTTACAATCACAAGGAAGGAATCATGAGCAACATCAACTACGAACTGCTGCATGCGCCGGACGTCACGCCGATCAAGGCCTGGGTCCGCGGCGTCCCGCTCGAGGACGCGGCGCGTACGCAGCTGCGGAACATCGCCGCCCTGCCCTTCGTCGGGCCGTGGCTGGCCGTCATGCCCGACGTGCACCTGGGCAAGGGCGCGACGGTCGGTTCGGTCGTGCCGACGCGCGGGGCGATCATCCCCGCGGCGGTCGGCGTCGACATCGGCTGCGGCATGATGGCGGTGCAGACCACGCTGCGCGCGAACGACCTGCCCGACAGCCTGTCGGCCCTGCGTCATTCGATCGAGCGCGGCGTGCCGGTCGGCAACGGCCCCGGCGGCGAGCACCGCAAGCTGCCCGACAGCGTCGGCAGCAAGCTGCGCGATGTCGGACTCGAGCCGCGACTGCAGCGCATCCGCGACAAGCATCCGAAGATCCGCTTCGACAAGGTCGATCGCCAGCTCGGCACGCTCGGCGGCGGCAACCACTTCATCGAACTCTGCCTCGACGAGGCCGACTCGGTCTGGGTGATGCTGCACTCCGGCTCGCGCGGCACCGGCAACCTGATCGGCACCTACTTCATCGAGCAGGCGCGTCGCGAGTTGTCGAAGCGCGTGCTCGGCTACCACGTACCGGACAAGGACCTGGCCTTCTTCCTGGAAGGTGAGCCCTTGTTCGAGGATTACGTGGAAGCGGTGTCGTGGGCGCAGGACTACGCGCGCTGCAACCGCGAGGCGATGATGGCGCGCGTGCTGCACTGTCTGCATCACGCCCTGCCCCCGTTCCAGCTCGGCAAGATGGCGGTGAACTGCCATCACAACTACGTGCAGCGCGAGCAGCACGGCGACGAATCGCTGCTGGTGACCCGCAAGGGCGCCGTCAGCGCCCGCGACGGCGAGCTCGGCATCATCCCGGGCAGCATGGGCGCGCGCAGCTTCATCGTGCGCGGCAAGGGCAACGCCGACAGCTTCCATAGCTGCAGCCATGGCGCCGGTCGCGTGATGAGTCGTACCGAAGCGCGCAAGCGCATCAGCGTGGATGCGCATGCCAAGGCCACGGCGCATGTCGAGTGCCGCAAGGACGCCGCGGTGGTCGATGAATCGCCGGCCGCCTACAAAGACATCGATGCCGTGATGGCCGCGCAGCGCGATCTCGTCGAGATCGTGCACACCTTGCGCCAGGTGGTCTGTATCAAGGGCTGAAACTTCCGGAGATCTTCCGGGCGACGCCGTTCTTCGGAGCGGCGTTTTTTATTTCGCTTCGGCCGACGCGACCCGCTGTACCCGATTGCGCCCCAGGTCCTTCGCCCGATACAGCGCCTGGTCCACTTCCCGATACAAGCCGTCGCCATCGCCGTCGCGTGCTGCGTCGAACACGCCGACCCCGACGCTGACCGTCACCGTCAGCGGTTGCGCTTCGACAGACAGCGGCGTCGCTTCCAGGTCCTGGCGGAAGGCTTCCGCATGGGCCAGCGCCTCGCTTTCGCTACCGCCGTACATCAGGATGCCGAACTCCTCGCCGCCCAAGCGCGCGAGCAGCGCGTCGCTGCCATCGAAGGCCTTCTGCAGTCGTCCGGCCAGCCCGGCAAGACAGGCATCGCCGGCGGCGTGGCCATAGCGGTCGTTGATGCGCTTGAAGTGATCGACATCCATGATCATCAGCATCAGGACGGCCTCGCCACGCTGTGCCTGCAGCACCGACTCGTCCAGCTTCGCGGCGAAGAAGCGCCGGTTGTAGAGGCCGGTGAGCGGATCCACGCGACTCAGCCATTCGTAGCGATCGCTCTGCTCGCGCAACTGCTGGTCCAGGCGCAGCCGTCGCCGGTAATCGGCGTGGCTGCGCAACACGGCCCCCACGAGATAGACGCCGTACAAAGTCATCGTCACCGCCATGGCCAGGTGGCGCGGGTCGCTCCACAAGGCCACCAGGGTCGGCAGGAACATGATGGCCACGCCGGTCGCGGCGAGGATGCGCGTGGTCACGTAGACGTTGGCGAACACCGTGCAGTAGCCGATCGTCGCGATCAACGCGACCGTCTGCGTGGTGTCGTCGAAACGCGGGTCGCGCAGCAGCCAGACCTGCGCCACCACCCAGATCGCAGGGCTGAGCAACATCGCTAGCCCATAGCTCCGAAGATAGGCACGCAGGCGCTCGGGGTCGGCCACACCAGGCGGGCGATACGCCCAACGCCAGACGCCGACCAGCAGCAATCCGATGCCGATCGCCAGCGCCCAGCCTGGCGCGCGCTGGTGCATCTGCCCGAACAAGGCAACGACGAACCAACCGAACAGATACAACAGACCACCGAGTTTCGAACGCTCGTAGGTATCGGCGACGATCTGCGTCAGGCGCCATTGCGCCTGCGTGTTCATGTCGGGGGCGGGAGCGGAAGACACGTCTGGAGGCGATGCGATGCTGACGACGGATTGCGGCCGGCGACGTCCAGGCCCTGGATCGCACAGTCGGGGAATGCGGCGGCCGAGTCAAGCCGGGCCGCCCGCTAGGTGCCGCAACGTCCTGCCAGCTTGGCGGAATCCACGCGCAGGCTCGTTTCGAAGTAATAGTCGAGCATGCCGCGCGCCGAAGGCCGCTGCGTGGCCGGCACCAGATCGCCGATGTCGCGTCTCCAGCCATCGATGCAGGCGGATTTTTCTGCCGGGCCCGCGGCGCAGTCCAGCAGGCCATCGAAAACAGCGATCGCCCTTGCCAGCCCCATCACTCGATGGTCAGCATCATCAGGGGCGCCGGCAGGCGTTCGGACCCGACGAACAACACGTCCTGTTCCGCACCGAAGGACATGGCCTCGGCCTTGGCCATGCGCGGAACCACGACCTCCGAAGCATCGCGCGCCAACGCGGCCGCCCAGTCTTCGCCGATCGAGCGGTTCCACACGAACAGGCCCTTGTAGGTCAGCACGGCCATGCGGCTACCGTCCTTGGATACGTCCAGACCCGTGGGTCGCGCCGGGAACATCCGGTCGCGCGCAACCGATACCGTGGTGAGGAACTGGGCCTGCACCGGTTCTTCCATGCCGCGGGCCGCCAAGGGCACGCGATAGAGACGCGCGGGCTTGTCGCGCTTGCTCAATATCAGCAGGGATTGATCGCGGGCATCCACGGCGATGCCCTCGGCATCGCGTGCGCCGTCCGGGTAGCGGAAGGAAAGCGTCCAGGCGACGTCGGCAGTCGTGTCCCCGGGGCCCGGTTCGGGAACGGCGTAGACGCGCACATGACTGCGCCAGCCGTGGTTGTCGCCGACATCGCCAATCAGCAACCAGGTCTTCTCGCCTTCCTTCCAGAAAGCCAACGTTTCCCAGTCGCCGAGCGTCGCGCCGCGCACCTGCACGCGACCGAGGCTCTCGCCGCGCGTCCCGACCCGGAACAGCGTCGGTCGGTTGCCGCTGTCGTTGATGCTCCAGAGCACGCCTTCGTGCGTGGGCGACGCTTCGAGGCCGCTCATTTCGCTCAGCCCTTCGTCTTGAACGACGAACGCGCCTGCGGGCAACGGCACGTCGCTGTGCGAAGCGCAAGCGACGACGGTGAGCAACAACAAGGATGGAAGTCTAGGCGCGACCATGGCGCTCCCCTTTCGGCGAGCGCCATGGTATCCAACGCCGGTTAACCCGCGGTTATTCGCGGATCAGCGGCGCTCGATGGTGAAGGCGCCGATGTCGACGCCGAGATTGACGCCTTCGCCGCCGCCGGCCAGCGCCAGCGAGACCGGCCCCTTGCTCAGCACCTGCGCCTCGCCGGACTTGACCACGCCGGCATTGGCGCTCGCCTGGGCGTAACGGCCGAGCACGTCCTCGATCTTGTGTACGTCGGTGAATCGGCCGTTGCCGTTGTCGATATGCCATTTGCCGGCGGTCAAGCCGACGGCCTTCGCGGTCAGCTTCACCTTCATGGTCTGGCCGTTGTCGCAGCTGACCGTGCCATTGCCGTAAGTGTGTTTGTAAACCAGCGACCAGCCTTTCAGGTCGTAGTCGAGGCGACAGTTGAGGTCTTCGCCCGCCGAGGCGGTGGTGGCGACAGAGCCGAGCAGCAGGGCCGAACCCAGGATAAGGGTCGAACGAATCTTGTTCACGTGGATCTCCTTGAGCCGTTGCTTTGGACAGCGAGGCCAGTCTCCATGAACCGCCTGAACGGCAGCGGAAACGAGCACCGCCAATTCAGCCCGGATTTCGTCGCGTGATCGCCGCGCGAAGATGCGACGCCGCCTTACGGCAGGCGAGTGGCTTCGTTGGCGAGACGGCGCGCCAACCACGGCTTGAGTTCGTTCGCCATCGCGGCATACACGCCATCCCAGTCGCCGAGGCTGGCCTGACGGAACAGGCGAACGCTCGGATACCAGGGGCTGTCGCGTCGTTCGAGTTGCCACCGCCACTCGGGCACGCGCTGCAGGGCCAGCCAGACCGGCTGCCCCAGCGCGCCCGCTACGTGCGTGATCGATGTATCGATGCTCAGGACGAGATCGAGCGACTCCATCACCGCCGCGGTGTCGAGGAAGGCATCGGCCCCGTTGTCGAAATCCTCGCCGAGCGTCTCGACTTGCATGCCTGTCGGCAGGTCCTGCAGCTGGTCTAGTCCGTATGTCTTCTGCAGGCTGATCAGGCGCACGCCGGGCAGGCGCGCGATCGGCAACATCGCCGACAACGGCGGCGAACGCCCGCGATCGAACAAGCGGTTCGGCGCACCGCGCCAGCAGATGCCGATGCGGAAACCGTGTCCTCCGATGCGGGCGCGCCATTGCGCCGCACGCTCGGGTTCGGCCTGGATGTACGGTACGCCCTGCGGAATGCTGTCGGCTTCGGTGCCCAGCAGATGCGGCAGGCTCAGCAGCTTGCAACGGTAGTCGTAGCGCTGCCCGGGCGGCAGTTCCGACACCATGCGCACGCGCGGTCCGAAACCCGAGAGCAGGCGCATCAGCTTCTGCGGACCGAAGAACGTGACGCTGGCGCCGCGCGCCGCCAGCAAGGGCAGGTAACGGCTGAACTGGATGGTGTCGCCGAGCCCGCTGGCGTCCGACACCAGGATCGAGCGACCACGCGGCTCCTGTCCTTCCCAATAGGGGATGTTGTTCGCCTGCTCGGCGGCAACGACCGACTTGTGCTTGCGCCGGTATTCGTAATCGCTCCAGCCGGTGGCGAAATCGCCAAGCAACAGCTTCAGCATGCCGCGCGACTTCAGCGCCTCGGCATCGTCTGGCTTGAGCTCGATGGCGCGATCGTAGCTCGCCCGCGCTTCCTGGAAGCGTTCGAGCTCGAGCAACACATTGCCGCGGCTATGCCAGGACGGCTGGCTGGCCGGATTGAGGGCCAGCACGCGGTCGTAGCTGCGCAAGGCCTCTTCCAGCCGGCCGAGGTCGTGCAGCACCAGGCCACGGTTATGCAGGACCTGAGGCGCATCGGCCTTGATGGCCAGCAGGTCGTCGTAGCCGGCGAGCGCTTCTTCCAGACGGCGCAAGTCCTGCAACAGCCAGGCGCGGTGGAACCCGGCTTCGAAATAATCGGGCTTGAGTTCGATCGCGCGCGAATAGCTGGCCAAGGCCTCGTCGAAGCGACGCAGCTTGCGCAGCGCATGGGCGAGATTGCAATGCGCCTCGGCGACGCCTTCGTCGATCGCCAGCGCTTCGGCGATGCGGTCCGAGGCCTTTTCGGCGTCGCCGCGCTGCTGGTGCACCATGCCCAGCAAGTGCAGCACATCGAAATTGCGCGGATCCTGCGCGAGCAAGGCGCCGTACGCGCGCTCGGCCTGCTCCAGTTGCCCGCGCTGGTGCAAGGCCAGCGCCTTCTGGAACTCGGTCTGCGGGGAATTCATAGATCGTAGCCTGGAGATTCAGGCCGATATTCTCGCCGCGATGGCCTCGCAGGCCAAGTTTCAGGCGCGGGGCGGCCGCCCGGCGGCGGCCTCCAACGTCAGGCGATGCAGGCCGACCAGCCCCTCCACGCCCAGGCCTGGGCCGATGTATCCGCCGGCCAGGACGAAAGCGACCGGCAGGCGGCGCTGCCGGCACCAGTCGAAAACGATGCGCTCGCGCTGCGCGATCAGGCGCTCGTCGACGCCGGCCAGACCACCGACCGGGCAATCCTGATGCGGGTCCATGCCGGCGTTGTAGAGGCACAGGTCGAACTCCGAGTCGGCGAGCGCGGCGAGCCGGTTGCGCAGGGTCGGAAGGTACTCCGCCGCCGAGCCCAGCAGGTCGAGCGTATTGCCCGCCGCCGGATCGTATTGATCGAACGCATCCACGGCAATGTCGAGTTGGCGCAAGCCATCGATGCCGGCGATCAGCGAATGCGTGCCGCCGCCGCAATGGGCATCGAGGTCCAGGATGAGGATGCGCCGCACGCCCTCCGCCCGCAGCGCCTGCGCGGCGATGGCGAGCCCGTTGAAGGTGCAGAACCCGGCGCCGTGTTCGCGTCGCGCATGATGCAAGCCGCTGGCGAGCGCGCCGGCTACGCCATGCTGGCGCGCGGCGCGGGCCGCAGCGACCACCCCACCGTTGGAAGCAAGCACCATCGGCCACAGCCCCGCATCCCAGGCGAATCCCTGCGATTGGGCCAGCGCCCTCGGCTCGCCGGTACGAACGGCTTCGACGTATTCCGGCGAATGCACGCCCAGTACGTCGCTCGCCTGCAGCGCCGCATGTTCGGTCAGCCACACGCCTTCGATCGGCGCCTGCTGCAACGAATCGGCGACCCAGCGCGCCTTGCGCGTGGTCTCGAACGCGTGCGCGGCTCCGACATAGGCCGGCATGTAGAACACCGGAACCCCGGCATCCGATCCCGCCGGCAACCGGGGATGCGAATCGCCTGCAGCAGCAGCCTCGCCGGAATCGGTCGCCGTATCCGTGCGTCGCGACCTGAACCAGGCGGTGGCGGAAAGGCCGGCCAGTCCTGCAGCAACCAGGAAGGCGCGGCGGGTCCAGGCGGACGGGCGCGGCGGAATTTTCTCCATGCCGCAACTTAGCCAAATCGTCCTGGCTTGCCAAGAATCGGCCGCCATGAGCATGCATAAAAAAACCCCGCCGACGGCTGGCTAGTACCGTCGGCGGGGAGTCTTGTTTCGCGGGCCGCCGGGATGCTTCGTCCCGGCGCACCTCAACCACGACGACCGGGTTTACCAGTCGTACTGCACCATGAAGCGGAACGAACGCGGAGCCTGGAAGCCCGTCGGCGTCTTGTAACGATCCAGCTGCGGTTCGCCGGCGGTGTTTTCACCCTGCTCGATCACCGAAGTGACCGCATGCGAGTTGAACACGTTGAAGACGTCCATCTTCATCGTCAGGTGACCGTCGGCCCACTTCGGCTTGTACGCCACGTTCAGGTCGAGCGTACGCTGCCACTCGGTGCGACCACGCGTACCGCGCGACACGATCGTCGTGCCGTTGTTGCCGCCGTTGTGCCAGTTCGGGTTCTGGATCGTGCGCGGGTTCGTCGACGACAGCGGCAGGTTCGGGTTGTAGTTCGGGTTCGCGATGTAACGCGGCTCCGTCTGACCGTCGTTGCACGAGAAGTAGCCGTTGGCGTAGTGCGACACGTTCGCGCCATCGAGGAAGCCGAAGCAGTTGATCGGACGGCCCGACTGCACCAGCAGGCTCGCGCCCACCGACCACTCTTCGTTGAACTCGTAGTTACCGAACAGCTTCAGCGCGTGACGACGATCGTTCGGCAGGTAGCCCATCGAACCGATGGTCAGCTCCGGATAGTCGAAGTCCTGCGTCGTGCCGGTGTCCTGCTGGCCGATATCCGACTTCACGCCGCCTTCGGTGTTACCCGAGCTCTTCGCCCAGGTGTACGAACCCTGCAGGAAGAACTTGTCCCAGCTGCCTTCCAGGAAGAACTCGACCGCCTTGTACGTACGCTTGGCCTTCGGGCCCAGCGTGGCAGCGTCGAGGTGCACGGTTTCGAAGGTGCCGTCGCCGTCGATGTCGATCGAGAACGTCGCGTCTTCACCCGGGTTGTACAGATGGCAGAACGCGAAACCCGGGTTGTACGGGTTGAACGCCAGGCCATTGGCCGCCGCATAAGCGTAGATCGGACGGTAATCGCACTGGTCGTCGATCGCCGCCTTCAGTTCGCGGTAGATACCGCGCACGCCGCCGCTCAGGTGGTCGGTCAGCTGGGCCTGGAAGCCCAGGATGTACTCGTCCTGGTACATCGGCTGCAGATCCAGATCGGCGATGCCGTTCGGATCCTTCGACACGCCGTACTCGTTGTTCAGGTAACGGTCGAAGCAGCCGCAGGCCGTGTTGATGATCTGGGTCAGGCCCGTCGGGGCGCCGGTGACCGGATCCACGCCAGTGAAGGTGTAGAACTGCTCGAGAAACAGCGAAGCCGAGGCGCCGCGCACGGCGACGGTGGCCGTCAGCGGGAGCGAGTAGCGACCGGCGTTACCGTACAGCTTGTACTTGCCGTCGCCGTTGATGTCCCAGCTGAAGCCCAGACGCGGACCGAACTGGCGCTTGATCTCGACGAAGGTCTCGCCGTCGTTGTTGACGTTCTCGAAGCTGTCCCAACGCAGGCCGACGTAGGCCAGGAAGTTGTCGGTGACCTGCCAGCGGTCTTCGATGTAGAAGGCCTCGGAGTTGACCTGGACTTCGGCGCCGGTCTGGAACAGGCGGCGACGCACGGTGCCCGGGTTCTGCGCGGACGCGACGCGATAGTCGGTGCGGTACTGCCAGGCCGAGCCGCCTTCCGTAGCCTGTCCGTCGATCGAGGTGAAATCGTCGCGGTCGTAACCGAAGCGCAGCAGGTGATCGCCGATCACCCATTCCGCGTCGATACGGAACTGCTCGCGCTCATCCTTGGCCTTCGGCGAACCCAGCGTGCCGATGAAGGCGCAGCTCGGCGGCGTGATGCTGACCGTCGTGCCGAGCACCGGGCAGCCGGCGACCGGACCGCCCACTTCGCCGTTGTATTCGGCGACCAAGCCGTTGGCGGCGATGCCGTAGTTCGAGCGGCTGGATTCGCCCTGGCCGTACAGGGCCGACAGGGTGAAGTTGTCGGTCAGGTAGCCGGTGTACTTCAGCGACCAGCTGGTGCCGCCGTTCTCGTTGAACGTGGTGCCCAGGTAGCCGGTGCGCTGCAGCGTGGTGCCGATCGGCAGATCCGTGGTGGCCGGGGTCAGCGGCGGGAACGGATCCTGCGGGCCGCCCGGCGTGCCGTTCCAGCCGTTGCCGGCGGTCGAGGCGGTGCCGTTGTTCGGGCCGCGGTTGGCCACGCTCAACGACGCGATCGCGTTGGAATAGACGTCGGTTTCCTGCTTGGTCTTGTCGGAGAACGCGGTCAGTTCCAGCGAGTGGCTGTCGTTGATCGCCCAGTCCAACTTCAGCAACCAGGTCGGCGTGCGCTGCGACAACGTCGTGTTGATGTTGCCGAAAATGTTGCCGTAGGTGTCGGCGCCGTTGACCCAGCCGTAGCTCAGCAGGGCATAGGCGAACAGGTGATCCTTGACCAGCGCGCCGCTGGCCCAGACCGAGGCCGTCGTGACCGAACCCGGCGTGTCCTTGCTGTTGTCCGAGACATGGCGCTTGCCGCCCGGATAACGCGAATCGTTGTAGTAGACGTCCGGGTTGTGGCCGTTAAGCGATTCCGGCGAGTAGAAGACGTTGCCGCCCGCGTGGAAGTCGTTGGTACCGCGCTTGGTCACGATGTTGATCACGCCGCCGGTCATACGACCGAATTCAGCGCCGTAACCACCCGTCTTGACCTGCTGCTCAGCGATCGCTTCGAACGGAATCTGGGCGAAGTTGAGGTTACGGAACGAGTTGGTGATGTTGAAGCCGTTGACGAAGTAACCATTCTCGGACACCGCGCCGCCACCGAAGGAGGCCAGGTTGCCGAAAGCGGCGTCGCCGCGCACCGTGCCCGGAGCCAGCAGGGCGACGTTGGTGATGTTGCGCGCAACCGGGACCTTGGCGATCTGCTCGGCCGTCAGGATCGTGGTCGACTCGACCGACGACACGTCGATGGCGTTGATGATGCCGCCGCCAACCACTTCCACGGCGCCGATATCGGTCGTCTGACCGATGCTGACGTTGACCGTCTTGGTTTGACCGCCGGCGGTGACCTTGTAGTCGCCGATGGCGAGGTTACCGACGCGGTAGTTGCCATTGGCATCGGCCGTGATTTCACGACGGAAGCCAGTGGCCTCGTTCTCGATGACGACAGTAGCGCCGGCCGTCGTCGTACCGGAGATGTTACCGGTCGAGTTCGACTGCGCCTGGGCGCCGCTCGCGAAGCAAAGTCCGAGCGCGACGGCCAATCCGGTCCGACGCAAACGGTTGTGGGTATAGTTCCTGTTCATCGCTCCTGCCTTCTCCCCTCACGTTATTGTTGATGAGGTGCTTCCCCGGAGATTGCGCCGGATAGCACCTGCATCGACAAACTGTGCCGGCGTTAAAGCCCCGGCAAGCGGCTTGGGACGAAGCGCGCGCTCGCGGGGACGAACGCATGAAAACCGTATTGCAACGTTGCCGCGCGGGGATTAGCTTGATCGCATGAATCGCAAGCTCGTTTTGCTCTGCCTCGTCGTGGTCGCCTGGTGGACGCTCAATGGCCTGGCCAACGGCCTGGACTGGATGACCATGCTCGACGCGGCCGGCAAACCGGTGCCGTGGACCAAGGCCATGCCGGCGAGCATGGTCGGCGCCTGGGGTTGGGTGCCCTTTTCGCTTTTCCTGATCTGGTGCGTGTTCCGCTTCCCCGCTCGATCCGGGCCGGATCGGGCGCTCGCTGCTGGCGCTGAACGTCGCCGTCGCCGTGGTGATCGTGCTGCGCGCGGGCTTCATTTACGGGCTCGACGAATGGCTGCATTGGTACGACGAGACGCCGACCTTCGGACGCGTCCTGCAGCAGAGCGTGCGCAACAACCTTTTCCAGAGCTGGCTGATGATCGGCGTGGCGCACGCGCTGCTCTACGCCCAGCGTGCGCACCAGCGCGGACAACAGGCCGTCAGGCTGCAGGCGCAATTGGCCGATGCGCGCCTGTCCGCCCTTTCGTCGCAGCTGAATCCGCACTTCCTGTTCAATGCGCTCAACTCGGTCGCCGAGCTCGTGCACAGCGATCCGGATGCCGCCGATCGCATGATCGTCGGGCTGAGCGCCCTGCTGCGCAGCAGCCTCGACAAGAGCGGTACCCAGGTCGTCGCGCTGCAGGAAGAGCTCAAGCTGCTTGGCCACTACCTCGACATCGAGAAGGTTCGCCTGGGCAAGCGCCTGCGCGTGCACTGGTCGGTGGCGCCGGAAGCCCTGACGGCCCAGGTGCCGCCCCTACTGTTGCAGCCGCTGGTGGAGAACGCGGTGATCCATGGCATCAGCCGACGCATCGCGCCGGGCTGGATCTCCGTGCGCGCGTACTGCGATGCGCAGAACCGTCTGTTGCTGGAAGTGCAGAACGACAGTGCCGACAGCGAGGCGCCCGGCGGCCACGGCATCGGCCTGTCGACGACGCGCGCGCGACTGGAATGCCTGTACGGCGAAGATTTCGATCTAGAACTGCAGCGCGGACAGGAGGTCGGCACCCTGGTGCGACTTGCCCTGCCCCTGCGCCGACTGAAGGAGGCCGCCTGATGCACCGCCTGCGCGCCCTGATCGCCGACGACGAGCCGCTGGCGCGCGCGCGCCTGCAACGCCTGCTCGGGCAATACGACGACATCGACATCGTCGCCGACTGCAGCAACGGCGGCGAAGCGATCTCGGCGATGCAAAGCGCACGACCCGATGTCGCATTCCTCGACATCCAGATGCCGGACCTCGACGGCTTCGATGTCCTCGAATCGCTTCCGCGCGACGGGCGTCGACCGCACGTTGTCTTCGTCACCGCCCATTCCGAGCATGCCGTGCGCGCCTTCGAGGCGCGCGCCGTGGACTACTTGTTGAAGCCGATCTCGGCCGATCGCCTGCGCCAGGCCATCGAACGCGTGCGCCCGCAGGCGCCCGCGCATGGCACCCGCCACTATCCGCTTCGACTGGCGGTACCCGGCTCGGGCCGCATCCAGCTGGTGCCGGTGGACGAGATCGACCACGTCAGCGCGCATGCGAACTACGTCGAATTGCACATGGGCAGTCGCGCCCTGGTCATGCGCGAGACGATGAGCAATCTCGAGGATCAGCTCGATCCGCAACGCTTCGTGCGCGTGCACCGCTCGCGCATCGTGCGCATCGACGGCATCGTCGATGTCGAGCCCTACGCCTCCGGTCAATACCTGCTGCGCCTGAAGTGCGGCGTGCGCGTGGCCTCGGGCCGCAGCTACCTGGCCCGCCTGCGCGAAGTGTTGAACCTCGCCTAGACCAGCCATGGCGCGGAGCCCGCTTCCGCCGTTCCCTTCCGCCGACGATGGCCCCGCCTCGCCCTGCGTGCGCGATTGCTGCCTGGACGAAGCCGACGTCTGTCTCGGCTGCGGGCGGCACATCGACGAAATCCTGCGCTGGCGCCAGAGCACGCCCGTCGAACGCGAGCGCATCCTGGCGGACGCCGCGCGCAGGCAGGACGCTCGCCGGCGCAAGCGCAGCGACTGAACGGTCGACCCATGACTTCCGCACTATGCCCGCCGCGGGCATAGCTCCTATGCTCGGCCTCCCTCCTCCAGGATTCCGCCATGTCCGCGCGCCTACGCCGGGGCTTGACCCCGCTGCTGCTCAGCCTCGCCGTCTCCGCCGCCCTGCTCTCGGGCTGCGACCGTTCCCAGGCGCCCGCGGCGATGGCCCCGGTCGCGGAAGCCGACGCCCCCGCCAAGCCGGTCATGGGCGACTTCGGTTTCGACGCCGCCGGCATGGACCGCACGCAAGTGCCCGGCGACGACTTCTTCGCTTATGCCAATGGCACCTGGGCGAAGAACACCGAGATCCCGGCCGATCGTTCCACCTGGAACAGCTTCGGCACGCTGTCGGATCGCACCCAGGCCGACATCCGCGCGATCATCGATGAAGCCGCGGCGAACAAGTCCGCCAGCGGCGACACGCGCAAGATCGGCGACTACTACACCGCGCTGATGGACGAGGCCGGCATCGAAGCCAAGGGCATCGCGCCGATCCAGCCGGAACTCGACGCGATCGCCGCGATCAAGGACAAGGCCGAATTGTCGCGTGCACTCGGCGGTACGCTGCGCACCGATGTCGACATCCTCAACACCGCCGACGGTTACACCGATCGTCTGTTCGGCCTGTGGGTCACGCAGCATCTCGATCGACCGAGCGAAGTGGCGCCGTACCTGATCCAGGGCGGCCTCGGCCTGCCCGATCGCGATTTCTACCTCGGCGACGGCCGCATGGCCGAGATGCGCAAGGCCTACCAGGCGCATATCGCCAAGGTGCTGACGCTGGCCGGCATCGCCGATGCCGATGCGAAAGCCTCGAAGATCCTCGCGCTTGAAACCGCCATCGCACACACGCACGCCAATGCCGAAGACAGCAACGACGTGAAGAAGGGCGCGAACTACTGGTCGCCGGAGACCTTCGCCAGCAAGGCGCCGGGCCTCGACTGGGCGGCGTACTTCGATGCGGCCGGCTTGTCGACGCAGAAGGAATTCATCGTCTGGCAGCCGGGCGCCGTCAGCGGCATCGCCAAGCTCGTCGGCTCGCAGGACCTCGACACCTGGAAAGCCTATCTCGCCTTCCACGCGCTCGACCGCGCCTCGGGCACGCTGCCGAAGGCCTTCGTCGACGAGAACTTCGCCTTCTATGGCACTACGCTGACCGGCACGCCGAAACAGCGCGACCGCTGGAAGCGCAGCGTCGACGCCACCAATGGCGCGCTCGGCGAAGCCATCGGCAAGGTGTATGTCGAGCGCCATTTCACGCCCGCCACGAAGGCGCGCGCGGACGAGATGGTCAGGAACCTGATCACCGCCTTCGGTCGCCGCATCGACGCCATCGAATGGATGACGCCGGAAACCAAGGCCGCCGCCAAGGCCAAGCTCGGCACGCTGCAGATCGGCATGGGCTACCCGGCGCATTGGCGCGACTATTCCGGACTGGAAGTACGCGCCAACGACGCCTACGGCAACGCGCAACGGGCCGGCCTGGCCAACTACCGCGAACAGATCGCCAAACTCGGCAAGCCGATGGACCGCAGCGAGTGGTACATGCTGCCGCAGACGGTGAACGCGCTGAACATCCCGCTGGAGAACCGCCTGATCTTCCCGGCGGCGATCCTGCAAGCGCCGTTCTTCGACGGCGCCGCCGACGATGCGGTGAACTACGGCGCGATGGGCGCGGTGATCGGCCACGAGATCACCCACAGTTTTGATTCCAGCGGCGCGTTGTTCGACGCCAACGGTCGCTTCATCAACTGGTGGAAGCCCGAGGACCTGAAGAAGTTCGAAGCCGCCGGCGACGCATTGGCCGCACAGTTCGATGCCTACGAGCCCTTCCCGGGCGCGCACGTCAACGGTCGCCTGACGCTGGCGGAGAACATCGCCGACGTCGCCGGCCTCGCCACCGCCTACGACGCGTACCGCCTGTCGCAGGAAGGCAAGGAAGCGAAGACGATCGACGGCTTCACGCCCGACCAACGCTTCTTCCTGGGCTGGGCGCAGGCGTGGCGCGGCAAGCAGCGCGAACAGGCGCTGCGCAACAGCCTGCTGACCAATGGCCACGCGCCGCCGCAGTATCGCAGCGAGACCGTGCGCAACCAGGACGCCTGGTACGGCGCCTTCGATGTGAAGCCCGGCCAGAAACGCTATCTGACGCCGGAGCAGCGCGTGAAGGTCTGGTAAGCAGCCGCGTAGCTGCATCGTGACGACGGCCGGGGCGGAAACGCACCGGCCGTTTTCTTTTCAGTGGCCGAATCCGCGGGCTTCGTCGACCGATCGTGCATTCCTCTCCATTTTCATGAACGGTGTTTGACGCAGCCTCCCTGCGGGCCGATCATGGCCTCCTTATGCCCGGCAGCGGCATTCCAGCGGCCCGGGTAATCCTGATCGAACGTCCGTCCGGAGCCGCCATGACCCCCTCTTCCCACGCCTGTGCCGTCCTGCTCGCCGTCGGCCTGGCCTTCGTTCCGCTGGTCGCGCAAACCGCCGCGCCGCAACGGGTGCAGCTGACCGGCCTTGCCTCGGCGAAACAGTTCGACCGGTTCATCGTGAAGTTCAAGGCCGGCAGCGCGCCAGCGACGAACCCCACGGCACGCCAACGCTCCCTCGACGCCGCCGCTGGTCGGGCACGCGCGAAGATCGGCGATGCCGACCCGCGCAGGCGCGGCGTGCAGCCGCCGACGCTGCTGCTGAATCATGTGCGCCGCATGTCGCTGGGCGCCGACGTGATCGGCACGACGCGCAAGCTCGATCGCGAACAGACACGCATACTGCTGCAGCAGATCGCCGCCGACCCCGACGTGCAGTACGTCGAAATCGATCGCATCCTGAAGCCGACCTTCACGCCGAACGACACGAACTACGGCAACCTCTGGGGCATGTTCGACGCCGATGCCGGTATCCGCGCCGACAAGGCCTGGGATCTCAACACGGGCGCCGGCACGGTGGTGGCGGTGATCGACACCGGCATCACCAGCCACAGCGACCTCAACGCGAACGTATTGCCGGGTTACGACTTCATCACCGAGGTGGATCGCGCCAACGACGGCGACGGTCGCGATGGCGACGCCAGCGATCCCGGCAACAACAGCGCCACGTCGAACTCCAACTGGCACGGCACGCACGTCGCCGGCACCGTCGGCGCCGTCGGCAACAACGCCAAGGGCGTGATCGGCGTGGCCTGGGGCGGAAAGATCGTCCCGGTGCGCGTGCTCGGCGTCGGTGGCGGTGCCACGTCCGATATAGCCGACGGCCTGATCTGGGCCGCCGGCGGCAATGTGCCGGGCGTGCCGGCGAACGCCAATCCGGCCGAAGTGGCGAACATGAGCCTCGGCGGCGGCGGTGCCTGCGACAACACCACGCAGGCTGCCATCGACGCCGCGATCGCTCTGGGCACGACAGTCGTCGTCGCCGCAGGCAACGACAACACCGACACGGTCGATCATTCGCCGGCGTCCTGCGCCAATGTGGTGACGGTCGGCGCGGTGGCCAGCAACAGCGATCGTTCGAGCTTCTCGAACTATGGTGCGCCGGTGGATGTTTCGGCGCCGGGCTCGAGCATCCTGTCCACCATCAATACCGGCACGACCGTCCCGGTCTCGGAAGGTTATGCCACCTACCAGGGCACGTCGATGGCGACGCCGCACGTGGCCGGCACGGTCGCGCTCGCGCAAAGCCATCGCGTCGCGCGCGGCCTGTCGCCGTACACGCCGGCCGCGATGGAAACCTTGCTGAAATCGACCGCTTACCCGATCGTCAACGGCTGCGTCGGCATGAGCGGCACCGGCATCATCGATGCGCGTGCCGTACTCGATGTCGCCGGCGGCGATGCCCAAGTGCTGAGCAACGGCAGCGCGGTCACCGGATTGACGGCCACGACCGGCAACGTCTTGTATTTCGTCATGCCGGCGTCGGCGCTGAGCCAGGGCCTGGCCTTCAATACCTCCGGCGGCAGCGGCAACGTCGATCTCTACGTGCAGTTCAACGCGCTTCCTACCACCTCGGTATTCGCCTGCAGTTCCACGGCGGGCGGCAATACGGAAAGCTGCACGATTCCGACCGCCCAGGCGGGCAACTACTACGTGATGCTGCGGGCGGCTTCGGGTTTCTCCGGCGTTTCGCTGACGGGCGACCTCAGCGGCAACCGCAAGCCGGCGACCAGCTTCAGCCAGAGCGCGAGCGGCCTGAGCGTCACGTTCACCGACACGTCGACCGACAGCGACGGCAGCATCTCCACGCGCAGTTGGAGTTTCGGCGACGGCAGCAGCACCACCACGACCAATCCCGTGCATGCCTACAACCTGGCGGGCCGTTACACGGTGAAGTTGACGACGACCGACAACGGCTCGGCCAAGGGCTGCACGCTGCGCGCGATCGGCGCGCATCCGGCCGTGCAGGTCCTGAGCAAGGGCGTCGCCGCGACCGGCCTGGCCGCCAACACCGGCGGAGAATTGCGCTACACCTTCACCGTGCCGGCGAACAGCAGCAACCTCAGCTTCAATACCAGTGGCGGCAACGGCGATGCCGACCTGTACATCAAGTTCGGCTCGCCGCCGACGACCTCCGACTACGACTGCGGCTCGTTCTCGCCGACCACGACCGAGTCTTGCACGATCGATCCGGCGCAGACCGGCACCTACCATGTGCTGCTCTATGCCTATTCGACGATCGGCGGCGTCTCCCTGCTCGGCGACTATTCGGTAGGCGCCAGCAACAATCCGCCGACGGCCAACTTCAGCTTCGGCACCAGTGGGCTGACGGCGAACTTCACCGACGGCTCCACCGACAGCGACGGCAGCATCGTCTCGCGCAGCTGGACCTTCGGCGATGGCGGCACGTCCACCGCCACCAACCCTTCGCGCACCTATGCCAGCGCCGGCACCTACGACGTACAACTCACCGTCACCGATGACGACGGCGCCACCCACAGCGTGACCAAGCAGGTCACGGTGACCGCGACGAGCAGCCCGACGCTGTCGATCAACGACGTATCGGTCACCGAAGGCGACTGCGGGTTCGAAGAACCTGTCCTTCACGGTGCAGCTGTCGGCCGCCGCCGCGGGACCAGTGCGCTACAACATCGCGACAGCCAACGGCACGGCGACCGCCGGCAGCGACTACACGGCGCGCAACCTGAACAGCCAGCTCATCCAGGCGGGACAGACGAGCAAGGCCTTCATCGTGTCGGTCAAGGGCGACACGCTGGACGAAAACGACGAGACCTTGTTCGTCAACCTCAGCGGCGTCACCGGCGCCACGCTGGGCGACGCCCAGGGCGTCGGCACGATCATCGACAACGACGGCGGCAGCGCGCCGACGCTCAGCATCAACGATGTCAGCGTCACCGAAGGCAATAGCGGCACGTCGACCTTGAGCTTCACGGTCAGCCTTTCTGCGCCGGCGGCCGGCGCCGTGACTTACGACATCGCCACGGCCAACGGCACGGCCACGGCCGGCAGCGACTATGTCGCCAGCAGCCTGACCGGGCAGTCGATTCCGGCCGGCCAGACCAGCAAGACCTTCGTCGTGACGATCAATGGCGACACCAGCGACGAAAACGACGAAACCTTCTTCGCCAATGTCAGCAACGTCAGCGGCGCCACCGCGACCGATGCCCAGGGCATGGGCACGATCGTCGACAACGACGATGCCGTCGCGACGCCCAACCTGAGCATCACCGATGTCAGCGTCACCGAAGGCAACAGCGGCACGTCCACCGCGACCTTCACCGTGAACCTGTCGGCGGCGTCGGCCAGCGCGGTGACCTACAGCATCGCCACCGCCAACGGCACGGCGGCGGCGGGCAGCGACTATGTCGCCAGCAGCCTCAGCAGCCAGTCGATCCCGGCCGGACAAACCAACAAGACCTTCGTGGTGACGATCAACGGCGATACCGCCGACGAGGACGACGAGACTTTCTTCGCCAACGTCAGCAGCGTCGTCGGCGCTACCGTGACCGATGCGCAGGGCGTCGGCACGATCGTCGACAACGACGGCGGTGGCGGCGGAACGCCGAACCTGAGCATCGCCGACGTCACAGTGACCGAAGGCAACAGCGGCACGACGGCCGCCACGTTCACGGTGAGCCTCTCGGCGCCAGCCGCCGGCCCGGTGACCTACAACATCGCCACGGCGAACGGTACGGCCCTGTCGAACAGCGACTACGTCGCCAACAGCGCCGCCGGCCAGACGATCCCGGCGGGCCAGACCAGCAAGACCTTCGTCGTGCTGGTGAACGGCGACACGAGCAAGGAAGGCGCGGAGCGCTTCCGCGTGAACGTGACGGCGGTCGTCGGCGCCATCGCCATCGACAACCTGGCCTTCGGCAACATCGCCAACGACGACTGATCGGCAGGCGCGCCGCTCAAAGGGCGGCGCGCAACTGCTCCAGCCTGCGCGGCAACGAGTAGCGTTCGCGCAGGCCACGGCAATGCTCCCGCGCCGCGTCGGCGCGAACCGAGTAGTTGGCCTCGAGTTCGCGTAGCTTGTCGATGGCATCGTCCAGATCGGGATCGGCCCAACGCATGCTGCCGTCGTGGAACGGCATCAGCGGATGCATGCCGTAAACCGGCGCCATGCGATACGCGATGCAGGACGCGTCCGGCAGGAACTCCGTCGGCGCGGACCAACCGGTATGCAACACCGGCTTGCCCAACAAGGCCGAATCCCAGGCCGGCAAACCCCAGCCTTCGCCATGCGAAAGACTGAGATAGGCGTGCGCGCCGGCATGCATTCGTTGTACCTGCTCGCTCGACAGCAGGCCGGAGGCCAGCTCGATGCGCGGAAGATCGGCGGCGGGCCCGATGTTGTTGCAGATGGAAGCCACGGCGGCCTGAAGCTGCCGTTCCGAATCGCCCGCACTGCCGCCGCCATGACCGGCCTTCAGCACCAGTACCGTGTCCTTGCGACGATGGAAGGCGGCGCAGTAGGCGCGCAGCAGGCCGGTCGGATTCTTTCGCGGCTGCCAGTCGAACATGGAAAGCAGCCGGAAAGGCCCTTCCACAGGTTCGAGCGCCGGCTCGCGGGCCTCGGCGTGCACGCCCACCACATGGATGGGCACCGACACGCCGGAAGCCAGGAAAGATTGTCGTCCCCACTCGGACGGCACCCAGATCGCATCCATGCGATTGCACTCGACCACCCACTCCGGCGGCAGCCGGTCGGTCTCGAACATCGTATAGCCGATGTTCTTGGCCGCCGGGTCGCGGAAGCGGGCGAACATCTGCGGAACCATGCTGACGATGTTCACATCCACCCGGTCCACTTGCAGCGTACGCGCCTGCGCCTGGGCGCCCAGCGGTCCGAAATCCAGGTTCGCCTCGCCCATCCTGATCGGCGCGACGGAAACGTCGACGCCGGCCTGCAGCAACTGGTGCACGAGGATGCGCCCGAGTTCGCCATAGCCGATATGCGAACGCACGGGGCTGCAGAAGCGTACTTTCATGGGTTGGGACAGCTCTCGGGCGGGGCGCCGCGATCTTACACGCGTCGCCCTGTGCCCGCAGGCATGACGACGCAATCAGGCGCGCCGGCTGTCCTCGACGAAACGCGCGAAGCCGGCCACGAATTCGCGCAACTGCGCGCGCACCTTGTCGTCCACGAGCTCGCCACCCGCGTCGAATACATTGCCAGCACGCGAAACGAGCAGCTTCGCGCCCCACCAGGGCTGCGTCCCCAGGGTGCGCAGGACCGGCAACCAGGCGTTCTGCGACAGGATGGTGCCGAAGCCGCCGGGCGAGGCGCCCATCACCGCGACGGGTTTACCGTTGAAATGCGCCTTGATGTCCGAGGTCGGGCGCGACAGCCAGTCGATCGCGTTCTTGAATGGACCCGGGATGCCGTTGTTGTATTCCGGCGTCGCGAGCAGCAGGCCATCGCAGGCCAGCAGCTTCGCCTTCAAGGCCTGCACGGCGGAGGGAATACCCTGCGCCGCTTCGAGGTCGCCGTCGTACAGCGGGATGCCGGCGATGCCCGCGGCTTCCAGCACGACGCCCTCGTCCACCAGGCCGGTGGCGGCCTTGAGCAGGGCCGTGTTGTAGGAACCGGCGCGCAGGCTGCCGGAAATGCCGAGGATGCGGATCATGCGAGCCTCCTTCCGATGGATGCCCCTGCATCCTGCGCCGTGCCGCGCGGCGCCGCAATCGCCAGCATGAGCCCGCGGTGAACGCCGTGGCGGTTCAGGGCTGGAATTTCGGCAGGATGCGCTCCGACAACAGCTTCATCGTCAACAGATGCGGTTGCTGCACGTTGTAGTTCACGGTGGTGACGACGACGACCAGCCCTTGCTCGGGAAATACCTGCACCGTGTTGCCGCCGGCGCCGTTCATCGCGTACGAAGACCATTGCGCGCTACCGACCGGGAAACGCATCAGCCACCACAGATAGCCGTAGTCGACGCCCTCCTGCATGTTCGCCTGCGCCGTCGTCGAGGCGCGCACCCAGTCGGGCGGCATCAGTTGCCTGCCCTCGCGTTTTCCGCCGTCGAGATAGAGCTGGGCCAACGCCAGCAGGTCGCGACTGCGCAGGGCCAATCCGCCGCCGGCCTGCGGCAAGCCGAGCGGCGAATACTGCCATTCCGGTTTTTCGATGCCGAGCGGCGCGAACAAGCGCCGTTGCGCATAGGCATCGAGGTTCTCGCCGACCGCGCCCTGCACTGCCGCGCCGAGGGTCGTCACCCCTGCCGTGCAGTAACGCAGACTGCGGCCATGCGGTGAGTCGGTCGGCTTCGGCATCCAGGCCGGGAAGCCCTGGATGGGCAGGTCGAGATAGAACTTCACCCAGTCCTCGACCAGGTACATGCGCTCCTCGTTGCCGCGCGAGAACTGGTTCTCGTCGTGGCATTCGAGCAGCGAGGACATCGTCAACAGGTCGGCGAAGCTGATCCTGGCCTTGCGCGGATCGTCGTTCTCGATCGGTTTGTCGTAGTGCAGGTAGGGCAGCACAGCCGCGTCGACGCCAGCGATCTTCCCGTCCGCGATCGCCAGGCCCACCAGCATGCCGGCGATGGTCTTCGTCGCCGAACGCGTATTGCGCCGCGCCTCCGCCCCGCCCTCGTCGAAATAGTGCTCGTACACCAGCTTGCCGTTTTGTGCGATCAGCACGCTGGTGACCTGCTTGTACTCGCCCGCCTCCACCGCGCGCGTGATGTCGTCGAAACGCCGGTCGTCCGCCGCCATGGCAGGCAAGGCGACGGCGGTCGCGAGGAAGAAACTGAAAAGGCGCAGCGACGTCATGACCGGCTCCAGGACAGGGACGCCCCAAAACTAGCAAAAGCGGGCCGTCTCGCCTTGTATGTTCGGAACCGGTTTCAGGCCAGGGCGCGGTACTGCGCCGGCGTGCAGCGATAGGCGCGACGGAAGGCGTGGGTGAAGTGGCTTTGGTCGACGTAGCCGCAGGCCAGGGCGATGTCGGCCAGCGAGGCCCTGCGCTCATGCAGCATGTCCAGTGCGCGCTCGAGGCGGAAACGCCGCAGGTACTGGCCGGGCGAGCAACGGTAGCGGCGGCGGAACGCGCGGGCGAAATACACCGGATGCAGGTCGGCTTCGCGCGCCAATTCGGCCAGTCGCGGCGTCGCCGACCAATCCTGGCGCAAACGATCGCAGGCGCGCTCCAGCCAGGCCGGCGCATGCACCGCCGATTCGGCGCGCGCCAGCGCAGCGGCGTCGAGCAACTCCTCGAAGCCTGCCTCCACCGCCAACGGCGATGCGCCGTCCCATTCCTGCAGCTCGCGCCGCAGCAAGGTCGCGCGCACCAGGGCCGTGGCCGGCATGCGCAGCGCCGATTCCGGCAAGGCACGCACGGTAGCGGCCTCCTGCCAGGCCTGCGCCGGCACGGACAATGTGAAGAAACGGCCCTGCAATCCGCGGAACCGGTCGCGATGCGTCGTGCCCGGCGGATTGAGGACCAGCGTCCGCGTCGAACAAAGCGCCGGCATGCCACGCGCTTCGCTCAGGTACTGGCCTTCGAGCAACAGCAGGAAGTGCGCGTCGTCGTGCGTATGCCGGCGCACCTCGTCTTCCGGCACCGTCGGTTCCAGCTCGGCGAGCGCCAGTTCGCCGACGCGGCGCTCGGCGCGATACTCGCCGAAGAAGCGCCGCGGCCGCATGCGGAGCACGGGAGCGGACATCGCGAGGCAGGCGAAGCCCTAGTTGCCGGCAGCGCGCATGAAGGCTTCGATTTCGGCGACGGTGCGCGGTGCCGCGGCCGACAGGTTCTTCGGCACGCCGTCGGTGATCAGGATATCGTCCTCGATGCGCACGCCGATGTCGGCGTACTTGGCCAGGGCCGCGTCGATACCGGCGCGTTCGTTGGCCGGCAAGGCGGCATAGGCACGACTGGCGCGCACGTCGTTCGCGCGCACGTAGATACCCGGTTCGTTGGTGATGACCATGCCGGCTTCCATCTTGCGGCTGCGGTCGCTGACGTCGTGCACGCGCAACCCGAGCTCATGCCCGAGGCCATGCGGGAAATACCAGCGCACCTGGGCCGGCTCGTTCTTGCTGACCAGGCCGAGCTTGAGCAACTCCTCGCCGAGGATACGGCCGGCGGCTTCATGCACGTCGCGCATGTAAGCCCCGGGTTTCATCATCGCGATGGTTTCGGTCTGGGCGCGCAGCACCGCCTCGTAGATGGCGCGCTGCTCGGGACTGAAACTGCCGTCCTGCGGATAGGTGCGCGTGACGTCGGCCGAATAGCCCTCCACTTCGGCGCCGATGTCGGTCAGCATCAGGCCGCCGGGCGGGATCGGATCGTTGTTGGTCTCGTAGTGCAGGGTCGTCGCGTTCTTGCCGGAAGCGACGATGGACGGGAAGCCCCAGCAGCAGGTGCCCTGGTCGCGGAAGGTGAATTCGATCGTCGCCTGCACCTGGTACTCGTGCTTCGCCGTCAGCACGCGGCGCATCGCCGCCTTCTGCGCTTCGGTGGTCGCGTCGATCGCGCGCTGCAGGGTGGCGATCTCGGCCGGGCTCTTCACCATGCGCATCGAAACCAGCAAGGGAAAGGCGTCGCGGAACTGCAGTTCCGGATAGCTGCGCCGCAGTTCTTCGATGAACTTCTGCTCGGCGCTGGCGTCGCCGCGATAGCCGCGACTTTCCATGATCAGCCAGACGGTCGCCTTGCCATCGCGCACCTTCTGCCGCCACGCCGGCAGGCCGGCCGAGCCGAAGGAGCGATAGGTGCTCGGTTTACCCCAGGCGCGACCTTCCATCGCCGCGCGCACGAAACCGTTGAACTGCGCCGCCGACGCCACTTCGGCGACGCCGCTGTGCTTGGAGACTTCGTCGAAACTCGGGATGCGGCCTGTCCAGAGTTCCTGCGACGGATCGCTGTCGCGGCTGAAGACGATCTCGCGATGATCCTGCTCGCCGGGCACCAGCACCAGCGTGGTATCGGGTTCTTTCAGACCGGTCAGGTAGAGGATGCTGTCCTCCTGGCGATACGGCCAGGAGACATCGCCATTGCGCACCGAAGCCGGCGGCGACATCAGGATCAGCATCGCGTCGGGCCCGATCTGCCGCGCCAGCGCGGCGCGGCGAGCCGCATATTCTTCGGGCGTAACCGCAGCCGTCAGCACGGGTGCGAGAATGAGGGCAGCGGCCAGCAGGCGCAGCATCGTGTGTCGCATGATCGGATCTCCCCGGAGCGTCCTCGTCGGAACCGGGGAATGCTAGCACCACGCGCCAACGGCCCGACCCCAACGAAAGTCATGCCTGCCCAGGAAAATCCCCATGATCCGTGACGCGCTCGACAGCGATTTCCCCGCCTTGCTCGCCTTGAACCAGGAGTCGGTCGCCTTCCTGAGCCCGCTGGATCTGGCCGGCCTGCGTCGCTTGCATGGCCAGGCCGCCTGGCATCGGGTCGTGGAGATCGATGGCGAGGTCGCCGCGTTCCTGCTGGCGCTGCGCGAAGGCGCCGACTACGCCAGCCCGAACTATCGATGGTTCTCGGAAAACTTCCCGCAGTTCCTTTATGTCGATCGTGTCGTCGTGTCCTCCGCCTTCCAGGGGCGCGGACTCGGCCGGCAGTTGTACGACGCGCTTTTCGCCTGGGCGCGCGCCCAAGGTTTCGAGCGCATCGCCTGCGAATTCGATGTCGAACCGCCGAACGAAGCCTCGCGGCGCTTCCATGCCGCTTACGGTTTTCGCGAAGTCGGTTCGCAGCTCGTCGCCGACGGCAAAAAACGCGTCTCGCTGCAGGTCGCGCCGGTCGCCTAGGGCCGCGCGCTCATCGACCGGCGCTTTGCGCCTGTTCCAGTTCGATCGCGGTCAGGTAGCCGTCGCGATCGCGGTCCATGCGGTCGAATTCGACCTGAGTCGATTTCGAATGTTCGTCCTGGCTCAACCGGTTGTCGCCATCGCCATCGACCTTGGACAATTCGACCTGCGAAGGCGTACGTTTCTCCCCGTGCAATTCGCTGCGCACCGCATCCATTTCCTCGACGCTGACGTAGCCATCGCGATCGGCGTCCATGCGATCGAACATCGAGTGGACGCGCGACAGGTGCTCGTCGCGGGAAATGCGGCCGTCCCCGTCGGCATCGAGCATCTGCAACAGCTGTTCGATCTGCGATCGGGCCGCCGCGGCTTCGGACGAAGGCTTGATTTCGCTGCCGCCCGCCGCCGGGGTCGCCCCTTCAGGCGCAGCGGGAGCCGAGGGCGCCGACTGTTCGGCCTTCTTGTCGTCCGAACCCCCGCAGGCGGCGAGCACGCACGCGCAGGCAAGCACCAGCAACCGGTTACGCAAAGCAGGCAAAGGATGCGACATGAGGTTCTCCCGGGAAAATCAGTGAGCGGGCACTTCGGCATCGAAGGCGGACTGCGCCACCTTGGCCTTGATGCCCAACCGTGTTTCGAACAATACGCGCAGTTCGTCCGCCTGCCAGGCCGGCAGGTAGGGATCGAGATGCAGGCTCTTGATGCGTTCCGTCTTCAGGCCCCGCAACATCTGCACCGGCGGCGGATCGCTGCGGCGCGGCGACACTAGGCAGATGCGCAGCTCGTTTTCGTAGGCGAAGCCGGAACGTTTCATCGCCAGCGCCTGCATCGCCGCCTCGGCGCCGGCCTTGGGCGGATCGCGCAGCAGGCGATTCACTTCGCGCAGCATCGGTCGTTCGTCCATGTAACGCACGCGGGCGACGTGGATCTTCGAACGCGCCGGCAGTTCGGCCTTGTCCAGCATGACGACCAGATCCTGCAAGGCGATGCCGATGCGCACGACGCCGATCGCGCCGGCATACATGCGCCACAACGCGTTCGAGCCGAACTCCAGGCTCAGGCATTTCAGGTAGGCCGAGACGTTGGCGAAAGGCCCGGCGCCGTCGAACAGGCTGCGGCTGACGTGATGTTCGTACTTGTCGGGCCACAGGCGCGGATGCGCCATCGTCCAGGTACCGGCGCCGAACAGTTGCAGGGCTTCGGGCAGCGAGCAGTAGCGATACACCTGGAAGCGCGCGAGATCGTCCGCCGCCGCATCGATCAGCACGTTCTCGCCGCAACGCTTCCATTCGAGCGCAGGCAGGGACTTCGCGCTCAGCGGCCGGCGGTCGTCCTGCATCGGGTCTGTGCTCCGCGTCACGGCGCTTGAGGATGGCCGGTCGCGGCAGGCGCCGCAAGGCCTCGTGCGGCCTTCGCCGGTGCTAGCATTTCCCCAGCCCGCCCTGGCCATCGACCATGCCGCTTCTGTTCACCATCGAGCCGCATACCGTCTTTCTGGTCGCGACCCTGATGATCCTGCTCAACGGCGGCGTGCTGGGCCTGATGCACGACACGCTGGCGCCGGACGTGCAACCCAGCGCCTTCAGCTGGCGCGTGGCGACGCTGTTGCAGGCGGCGGGTTGCATCCTGCAGGCCGTGCAGGCGCAGTTGCCCGCCGGCTTCGTGTTGCCGCTGGCCAATGCCTGCATCCTGCTGGGCATGACGGGCTACCTGCGTGCCCTGCGGCAGTTCTACGGCCTGCCCGATCGCTGGTCCATCCTGTGGCCCGCCGTGATCGGCACGTTCGGCGTGTTCTGGTTCGCCGCGATACACCCGAACCTGGGCGCGCGCATCCTGTTCGCCTCGCTGGCGCTGGCATCGGTGATGTTCGCCTGCGTTTACACCCTGCAGCGCTACGGCGAGCGTCAGCCGATGACCAGCCAGCGCGTGCAATCGGCGATCTTCATGGTGATCGCCCTGCTGATGGTCGTGCGCGCGGTGCAGACGCTGTTCATCCCGCCCGCCGAGGCCAGCCTGTTGCAGACCGGGAACAGCATCCGTGCGCTCGCGCTGGTGGTCATGACGACGCTGCCGGTGATCGGCACGACGGCGTTCCTGCTGATGTGCTCCGAGCGAATCCGCCGCCAATGGCAACAGGCGGCCTCCACCGATTACCTGACCGGACTGGCCAACCGCCGCACGGTGGCGCAGGCCGGCATGCAGGCGTTCGCTTTGGCGCGGCGCGAAGGCGGACAGCTTTCGCTGGCGGTGCTCGACGTCGATCATTTCAAGCGCATCAACGACCAGCACGGGCACGATACCGGCGACCTGGCCCTGAAATACCTGGCGGAGAAGCTGCTTGCGGCTTGCGACGAACGCGACCTGACCGGCCGCCTCGGCGGCGAAGAGTTCATCCTGCTCTGGCGTGGCGCCGATGCAGTGCGTGCGCGGCGAAGGGCCGAACGCCTGCAGGACGCGCTGCGTGCGCAACCGCTGCACGCCGGCGAGGCGCCCATCGCATTGACGGTGTCGATCGGCATCGCGGTGCTCGACGAGAGCCACGCCGATTTCGAGGACCTGCTTCGCCAGGCCGATCGCGCCTTGTATTCGGCGAAGGCCGGCGGTCGCGATCGCGTGGTGTTGGCGTCCGCGATGGCCGGCTGAGATGATCACGCGGCCATCCGCCTTTTCCTGACCGGGAGTCTTCCATGCACATGCTGCCTGCCGTCTGGCTGCCCATCCTCGTCGCCGCCATCGGCGTTTTCGTCGCCAGCGCGCTGATCCACATGCTGTTCCGTTGGCACCATTCGGATTTCCGCCGGCTTCCCGATGAGGACGCCGCCGCTGCGGCATTGCGTAGCAAGCCGCTGCCGCCGGGCCAGTACACGCTGCCTTACTGCGACGGCATGAAGGAAATGCAGACCGAAGAAATGCAGAAGCGCTATCGCGACGGCCCGATCGCCGTGCTGATCGTGCGCAAGCCGGGCATCCCGGGGATGGGGCCCATCCTGTTCCAGTGGTTCCTGTTGAACCTCGCCATCGCCACGATCGCCGCAATGCTCGTGCTGCAGGTCGTCGGCCTGCAGGCGCATCCGCATGCGGCCGGCCACCTGGTCGGCATGATCAGCCTGCTCGCCTATGGCTGCGGCAGCGTGACGAACGGCATCTGGTTCGCCAAGCCCTGGGGCACGGTCGCGAAGGACCTGCTCGATGCGCTGATCTACGGCACCGTCAGCGCCTTCGCGTTCGTCTGGCTCTGGCCCTGAGCCGCCACTAGCGGCGGCCCGCAAGGGCACGGGCGAACGCGCCCTGTCGCATCGCATCCTTTCGGCGCCGCCCTGCATCCCAGGGGACAGGGACCCCTGCCATCAGTCATAGACAAAAAGGTCTAGACAAATCGGTCTAGGTGTTCTAGCCTGCTTGCAAGCTCAGGAACCCGCGCCATGGCCAAGACTCCCGCCCCGCCGAAACCCACCGCCGCCGAACTCGACCTGCTGCGCACGTTGTGGCCGCTGGGTCCGTCCACGGTCAAGCAGGTGCACGAGGTGCTGCTGAAGGAGCGGCCCGAGACGACTTACGCCACCGTGCTGCGCCTGATGCAAGTCATGCACGGCAAGGGCCTGCTGGTCCGCGACGAAAGCCAGCGCTCGCATGTCTATGCACCGGCGCAGGCGCAGGATTCGCTGCGCACCAGCCTGCTGAAGGACCTGATCCAGAAAGCCTTCGCCGGTTCCGGCAAGGACCTGGTGATGGCCGCCCTGCGTGGTGGTCATGTCACCCGCAAGGAGCGCGAGGAAATCCAGAAGCTGCTCAACGGAGACAAGCCATGAGCCTCGACCCGAACGCGTTGGTTTCCACGCTGGGCTGGGCCCTGCTGCACTTCGTCTGGCAAGGCGCGCTGATCGGCCTCGCTGCCGCCATCGTCCTGGCCGCGCTGCGCAACGCGCGCCCGCAAACGCGATATGCCGTCGCCTGCGTCGCGCTCGTACTCTGCCTGGCGATTCCTTCCGTGCAGGTCTGGCGTGGACTGCAGCAAGCCGCCCTGCCATCGGCCGTGCCGGCGCTCGCCGCCGATGCCGATCTCGCCGTCCGGTTCGATACGGTGAAACTGGAAACCCTGCGCCCGGCCTTGCAGGACCGGATGCCCTGGATCGTCATCGCATGGTCGATCGGCGCCGGCCTGCTGAGCTTGCGCATGTTCATCGGCCTGGCCTGGGTCGGCCGCATCAGTCGCGAACCGGGGCCGGTCGTCGATCGTCTCTGGCAGCTGCGTTTCGACCGTCTCGTCGAACGCTTCGGCCTCTGGCGCGATGTCGGCCTGCGACTGTGCGATCGCATCGAAAGCCCGATCACCGCCGGCTGGTGGCGCCCCGTCGTCATCGTCCCCAGCGCCCTGATCGCGCGCTTGTCGCCGGACCTGCTCGAAGCGCTGATCGCGCACGAACTCGCGCACGTTCGTCGCCACGATTACCTCGTCAATCTTCTGCAGAGCGCCATCGAAGCGCTGCTGTTCTATCACCCGGTGGTCTGGTGGCTGTCGCGGCGCGTCCGCGACGAGCGCGAACAGATCGCCGACGATCTCGCGGCCCGCGCCCTCGGCGAACCTAGGCGCCTGGCGTTGGCCCTCCAGGAACTGGATCGTTTCCAGTTCTCCACCTCATCCCTCGCCCCCGCGGCCAATGGAGGAAACCTCATGACACGCATACAACGCCTGATCCGCCCGTCCAAGCACGCTTTCAGCTGGAAAACGGCCCTGCCCGTGCTCGGACTCGCGGCGGTCTGCCTCACCGTCTTCGCGCAGAACCGGCCCGCCCCCGTCGCGGTCGTCGCACCCGTAGCCGCGGTGTCGCCGGTCGATGCCACTTCCCCCGTGGCGTCGGTCGCCCCCGTGGCCGCAGTGTCGGCCGTCGATGCCGTGCCCGCGGTTGCTCCCGTGCCCGCCACCGGCGCCATTGCATCGGTATTGGGCACTACTTACATCGAAACGGACGAGGACGACGAGGACAACTACAAGTCGAAGCAATCCTATGCGCTCGTGCGCGAAGGTCACGAGAGCATCACCGTCTCGAGCGATCGCAGCGATCGCATCGACGTAGAACGCGCGATGCGCCTGGTCGACGGCGACTTCATCTGGTTCCGCCAGGACGGTCGCGCCTATCTGATCCAGGAGCCTGCGCTGATCGCCCAGGCCGTCAGCGCCTGGCAGCCGGCGGAGGAGATGGGCGCGAAGATGGAAGCGATCAGCAAGGAGATGGAACCCCACAGCCGCGCGATGGAAACGCTGAGCAAGAAGATGGAAGCCCTCAGCGAGCGCGGCCAGCCCAACAGCCGCGAGATGGAACGACTCGGCCGCGAAATGGAAACGTTGGGACGGCAGCAGGAGGCGCTCGGCCGCAAGCTCGAGCCGCTGGCCCAGGACATGAGCCGAGTCGACAGCGCCGTCGAACGCGAGACGATCGCGAAGAAAATGGAAGTCCTGCATGTCCAGATGGACCAGTTGCACCAGAAGATGGAGCCGCTGAGCCTCGCGATGGAAAAGCAGAGCCGCGAGCTCGAGGCTGCGCACCAGCCGATGGAAGCGCTCGGCCGCGAGATGGAAGCCGCGAGCAAGCCGATGGAAGAAATCGGTCGACGCCTGGGCGCGCTCGGCAAGCAGCAGGAAAAGCTCAGCCACGCCGCCGACAGCGAAGTGCGCGGCCTGATCGAGCAGGCGCTGCGCAACGGCAAGGCGAAGCCGGTCGATAACGCGCGCTGAGCGGAATTCCTGAACAGAAAGAAGGGGCGGCTTCGGCCGCCCTTTTCTTTGCAGATCGCATTGCCAGCTGAACGAACATGCGACGAGAGCGCCGAAAAATTATCCTTCGGTTAGATCGGCATTATTTTTTTGTTCGCATGTTTTCGCATCAGTGATCGTTCACGAAACGGGTGACATGGTGGCGCCGCGACTGGAGTCGCATTCTTCCTCACCCCCACAGGACGATCACAATGAAAAACTCCAACACCCTGCTCATGAGCTGCGTGCTCGCCAGCCTGTTCACCGCCTCCGCCTTCGCGCAGGACACCAAGGAAGCCGCCGCCGTCGCGGAAGCTCAGCCGGCCCCCGCCGCGCTGAGCTGGGCCGAGATGGACAAGGACAGCAACGGCAGCCTGAGCAAGGACGAAGCCACGGCGAACAAGAGCCTCGCCGAGATCTTCGACCAGGCCGATGGCGATGCGAACGGGCAGCTCAGCGGCGACGAATACCGCAGCTACCTCGCCGCCAATCCCAGCGTGCAGACCAGCAAGAAGTAAGCCCCTGGTGAGGCGGTAACGACGGTACGCGGCGCTCCCTCTCCCCCTTTGTCGGACGCCGCGCATCGTCGTCACTGGTTCGCCCGCGCCGTCGCCGAAAGGCGGCGGCGCAATCTTTCAAGCGCCGCCGTTTTCGGAACCATTTCCGCTTAACTCATGATCGCTCTGAGAAAAAGTGATTGGCTGGCGTAGTCGATCACGGCGGCATGGGCGTCGAACGCGTCGGCGCCGAGGATCATGTCCACCTCGGCCGACCCCTGCGCTCGCAGCGGCGCGTTGATGGACTCGAAATCCAGTCCGACCGGCCCGACCAGTCGCGGCGCGAAGTCGCCCAAGCGAAATTCGGCGCCCTCGATCATGAACTGGTCGAGCGCTCCCCCCGCCCCACCCGCGTCCTTGTTCAACCACTCCGACTTCAAGCCGAGCGCACGAACCAGGGACATCGCGACGACCGTGCAGGCGGCACCGGTATCCACCATCACTTCGACCGGCCGGCCGTTGAGCGTGCCGGTAGTGTGGTAGTGCCCGACGGCGCTGCGCGTCAGCGGGATGCGTACATAACCGCGCGATGCCAGGAAGTCAGCCAGCTCGCTCATGCTTTCATCTCCACAGCGAGCGTGTGTCGCCCGATGACAAGCATCCGAACCCATCGCCAGGCCGGATGAACTCGCTCCGGGGCAGCGAGAACTTCAGAACCGCAGCGACAAACAACTCAGCCCGCCATCCATCTTCGCGTACTCGCTCATGTCGAGCGCGACGCAGTCGTAACCCAGGGCTTCGAGCTGGGCCTGCAACTTCGGATAACCCTTGGCGACCAGCACATGGTCGTTCACGCGGATCGCGTTCGCGGCATACATCTCGTCCGGTTCGACGACGACCTGTTCGATGCCCGCAAAGGCGGGATGATCGGCCAGCTCCTCGATCACCAGCAGGCGATGATCGCCGAGCCAGGCGATGCCGCTCTTCAGGTGCAGGATGCTGTCCATGCCGCGGATATCGACCGTGCTGGATGTGTAACCATGCTCACGCAGCCAGTGCGCGAGTTGCGCCGCGCCTTCTTCGTTCGTGCGATGCGACAGGCCGATGAAGACATGGCGATCGGCTTCGCAGATATCGCCGCCGTCGAGCGTGCCTGGCGCTTCGATGCGCTCGAACGAGGAGTAATGGGTTCGCAGCGCGCCATCGATGGCGATCACTTCGCCCTGCCGGCTGTCGGCACCCGGACGGGTGATCATCGCGGCATCGGGCAGCAACACCGCCGTGTCCTCGACGAAGGTGCCATCGGGATAGCGCGGGTCCGCCTGCAGAACGGTCAGTTCCAATCCGCAATCGCGCAGGACGGAACAGTAACGCTCATGCTGCGCCATCACCCGCGCCATCGAGGGTACGCCGAGGTCCACGCGCGTCAGCCCGTCGGCATAATTGCTGCCGGGCAGGCGGACGATGGCTTGGGTGAACTGGCTCATTACCAGATGTTCACACGTTCTTCGGCCGGGCGATACATCGGCTCGCCGGGCTCGACGCCGAAAGCCTCGTAGAATTCGGGGATATTCGACATCGGCCCCAGCACCCGCCATTTCGCCGGCGCATGCACGTCCGAGAGCAGGCGCGCTCGCAGCACCTCTTCGCGCGGCCGCGACATCCAGCCCAGGGCATAGCCCATGAAATAGCGCTGCAGCGGGGTCAGGCCACCGATGGTCTCGCCCTTGCGGTACTGCTCGGTTTTCTTGAACGCCTCCAGGCCCAGCAGTACGCCGCCGTAGTCGGCGATGTTCTCTCCCAGGCTGGCGCTGCCGTTGATGTGCAGGCCGGGCAAGGGCTCGTAGGCATCGAACTGCTGCACCATGCGCGCGGCCCGTTGCTCGAATCGCTTGGCGTCCTGCGCCGTCCACCAGTCGGCGAGGTTGCCGGCCGCATCGAACTGCCGGCCCTCGTCGTCGAAACCATGGGTGATCTCGTGCCCGATGGTGGAGGCGCCGGCATAACCATAGGCGACGGCATCGTCGACCAGCGCATCGGGCGTGCCCGGCACGGTGAAGATGGCCGCGGGCAACACGATCTCGTTGTTCGACGGGTTGTAGTAGGCGTTGTAGGTCTGCGGCGTCATCACCCACTCGCTGCGATCGACCGGCTTGCCGAGCTTCGACAGGCGGTCGGCGTGGTGCCAGCGCATCGCATTCATCATGTTCGTGGCGTACGAATCGCGGCCGATCGCCAGGCTGGAGAAATCCGGCCACTTGTCGGGATAACCCACCTTCGGCGTGATCGAAGCCAGCTTCTCGCGCGCTTTCGCCTTCGTCGCCGGGCTCATCCATTCCAGGCGATCGATGCGATCGCGGTAGGTCGTGCGAACGGCCTCGACCATGTCGACATAACGCTGCTTGGCCTGCGCCGAGAAATACTCGCCGACGAAGATGCGGCCAAGCACCATGCCCATCGCCGTGTCCTCGCTGTCGAGCACTCGCTTCCAGCGCGCGCGCTGCTGCTTCTGACCCGAGAGCACCTTGCCATGGAAGCTGAAGTTCTCGTCGTCGAAGCCGCTGCCCAGCGTGTCCGCGTAAGTCGTGATCAGGCGCAGGCGCAGGTAGTCGCGCAGCACGCCCGCCGGCGTGCGCCGGAGCATGCCGTCCAGTGCCGCCATGAACTCCGGCTGGCCGACGATCACGTAGGCCGGCGCGATGTCCCAAGCCGAAAAACGCGTCGCCCAGTCGATCGACGGCGTGTTCCGCCGCGTCAGTTCGGCCGGGGTCATCTTGTTGTAGTTCGCCTGCGGATCGCGCAGGTCCTCGAGCTTGCGCGAGGCGGCGGCCAGTTCGGTTTCGAAACGCATCACCGCGTCGGCATCGGCCGGCGCACGTTCGACATTGCGGCCGAGCAGGGCCAGCACGCGCGCCAGGTGCGCGACGTACTCCTTGCGGATATTGGCCACGTCCTTGTCGTCGTTGAAATAGAAATCGCGATCGGGCAAGCCGAGGCCGCCCTGCCCCAGGTGCACGGCCATCGCCGCGCTGTCCTTCTCGTCCTGGCCGACGTAGAAACCGAAGAAAGGCTCCACGCCGATCGCATGCAGCGCGAAAGCCGCGTCCAGCGCGCGCCGCGCGCCATCGATGGCATCGATGCGGCGGAATTCGTCGGTAAGCGGCTGCGTACCGACCCGATCGGCGAGCGCCGTGTCCATCGCCGTCGCCCAGAAATCGCCGATCTTCTGCTCGTCGCTGCCTGGCGTTCGCGGGCCGGCCGCCGCCTGCTCGTTGATCTTGCGCAGGCTCAGATGGATCTGGTCGGTCACGGCATTGCCGATGCCCCAGGACGATTCGGACGCCGGTATCGGATTGCGCGCCAGCCAACCGCCATTGGCGTATTCGAAGAAATCGACGCCGGGGTCGACTTCCGGATTCATGTTCGCCTGCAGGAAGTCGGCGGTGGGCGTCGCCGCGCGCGCGTTCAATGGCAAGGCGAAGACCAGCAGCGTAGCCAAGAACCACCGGGTGCGAACGGTCATGCGAAGAGCTCCTGGAAATTCCGCGAATCGGACGTGCAGACAGCGACCATGGCAGCGCGGGATGCCGGGGTCACGACCCGAAGGTCATGCCCCGGCGACCAGCCGGCGCAGCCCGCGACCGACAACGCGGTTGCGGCCGCCCGCTTTCGCCGCGTACAGCGCGCGGTCGGCCATTTCGATCAGGCGCTGCGGAGACTGGGCCGAACTCGGCATCAGGGCCGTCACGCCGATGCTCACCGTGACATGCCCGGCCACTGGCGAAGCCGGATGCAGCATGCGCTGCGTTTCGACGTTGCGGCGCAATCGCTCGGCCATGTTGCGGGCCTGGCGCAGGTTGCGTCCGGGCAACAGCAAGGCGAGTTCCTCGCCGCCATAGCGAGCGACCAGATCATTAGCGCCGATGGCCACGTCGGTGCACAGGCGCGCGAGTTCGCGCAGGCATTCGTCGCCATAGAGGTGGCCGCGCGCATCGTTGAGTGGTTTGAAGCAATCGGCATCGACCAGGGCCAGCGCCAGCGGCAATCTTTCCCGCGCCATGCGCAACCAGTCCTGCTCGAGCTGCTGGTCGAAACGACGACGATTGGCGATGCCGGTCAGGCCGTCGCTGAGCGAAAGCGCCTGCAACTTCCGGTTGGCGATCTCCAGTTCACCGACGACGCGCGCCAGATGGATCGCACCGGCCACCTGCGCGGCCACCGCGTCGAACACGGCGCAGGCTTCCGGCGTGAAGAAATCCTCGCGCGTGCTTTCGATGTTGAGCACGCCGAGCATGCGCCCGTGGTGCACGATCGGCAGCAGGTATTCGGAACGCACGGCGGTATTGCCCGGCACGTAGTCCGGATCGTTCTCGACACCGACGATCAGCTGCGGCTGACCGGTCCGCGCGCATCGGCCGGCGGCGCCGACGCTGACCGGCCATGGCCCGTTCGCGGGTGCGCCCACCGGCGTATCGAGATCGAGCACGCCGGCCCAAACCTCCTGCACGAAACCGCTGCCGTCGTCGTCGAGCAGGATGATGCTGGCGATGCCTACCGGCAGGCGCCGCACCAGGCAATCGACGATGCCCTGCAGCACCGCTTCGAGGCCTTCGCCGAGCAGCGCTTCGCGGGAAACCTGGGCCAGGATTTCGGTCAGCATGGCGCGACGGCCAAGCGCGTCCTGCCGGTCCCAGAAATACTCCGGATCCTTGCCCGCCTTGTCGTCCAACCGCAGTTTCGCCATGCCCCGACAGCCCTCCCCGAGGCAGTCTAACCGACCGGCGACAGGTCCCGTCGGCATCTGGGGATCACGCAGCGAATCTCCGAGGCCGCTGCCGCGATGCGGGCCAGCCCTCGCCTAGACCGGGTCGCCTGGCGCCATCGTCCGGACTTCGCTCTCGCCCGCCAGGCGGTAGGCGCAGCGGTCCCGCCCCTCGCGCTTGGCCTGGTAGAGAAGGCCGTCCACGGCCTCCATCGCGACCTGCGGAAGATCCCCCGGCGCCGGCTTCAGTTCCAGCGCACCGACGCTCAGGGAAACGTAACGGCCCGCGCTCGAATACGCATGCGGAATCGCCAGCGCCGACACCGACAGCAGCAGGCGCTGGATCTGCGCCCCCGCTTCGCCTGCCGGCAACAGCAACACGAACTCCTCGCCGCCGTAGCGCGCGACGAAATCGTCGCCGCGCGAGAAGGCCGAAGCCAGCGCCGCCGCGACGCGACGCAGGCAATCATCGCCGGGTCCATGACCGTAATTGTCGTTGTACTGCTTGAAATGATCGACATCGGCCAGCAGCAGCATCAGGCCGCCGCCGGCGCGCTGCGCCGCGCGCCAGCGCTGGTCGAGTTCGGCTTCGAATCGACGGCGGTTGGCGATGCCGGTCAGGCCATCGAGCGCGGCATGTTCCTCCAGCAGGTCGCGCTGGCGCTTGAGTTCGATGTGCGTGCGCACGCGAGCGCGCACGATCGCCGGACTGACCGGCTTGACGACGTAATCGACGGCACCCAGCGCGAATCCCCGCTCTTCCTCCGCGCTCTCGTCCATCGACGTGACGAAGATCACCGGCACATGGCGCGTACGCGCCTCCGATTTGAGCCAGCGCAATACTTCGAATCCGTCCATGTCCGGCATCACCACGTCCAGCAGGATGACGTCGACCGGCTGCTCCATCGCCAGTTCCAGCGCGCGCACGCCGCCGGTGGCGAAGCGGATGTCGTAGTCGCTGCCGAGGGCTTCCGCCAACACCTGGATATTGGCCAGCTCGTCGTCGACGATCAGCACGCGCCCGCCGGGCGCCTTGCCGTTGGAATTCGGATTCGTGTTCATCGTATCGGCTCCCCGGTTGCCAGGATGTCACGCAATGAATGCAGCTCGGCTGATGCGGCAGGATAGTCGAGCCGGTCGATGAAGCGTCCGATCGTCTCCAGTCTTTCGGCGTAGCCGGCGCCGGCTAGGCTCGCCCGCAATGTTTCGAACGCCTGCCGCGCGCCCAGGCTATTGCTCGACAGGGCGCGGGCCAGCTGCGCGACCGCCTCGTCCGGGTCGACCGCCGCCGCCGTCGAATCGGCGCGTGCCTGCGCCTGCGGCAATTCCGCCGCGCCGAGTTGCGCCAGCGCCGTCGCCAGTTCGCCGAGCTCGGCCCGGGCGTCTTCCCGCCGCCGCAATGCCGCCTCCACGCGCGCCGCCGCCTCGGCGATGCCCTGCGCCGCCAGGGTCGCGGCCGCGCCCTTGAGCGTATGCGCCAGATCCAGCGCCGCCTGCGTCTGGCCGGTATCGATCATTTCGCGCAGGCGCGTCGCCGCCGACGCATGGCGCTGCCGGAATCCGTCGAGCAATTGCCACAACAGCCCCGCCTTGCCGTTGACGCGCGCCAGCGCCGTCGCGACATCGACACCCGGCACTGCGTCGATCGCCGCGGCCAGGTGGCCGACCGCATCGCCGTCCGGCGGCAACGTTGCCGGTTCGGCCTCCGCGTGATGCGGCAGCCAGCGCGCCAGCACGCGCATCAGTTCGCTCTCTTCGACGGGTTTGGAAAGATAGTCGTCCATGCCGACGTCGAGGAAGCGTTGGCGGTCGCCGACCATGGCATGCGCGGTCAACGCGACCACCGGGATGTCGCGCAGTTCCGCATCGCGCTTGAGTCGCCGCGTGGTCTCGACGCCATCGAGTCCGGGCATCTGGATATCCATCAGCACCACGCGGAAGCGACGCTGGCCGAGGATGCGCAAGGCATCGAGACCGCCCTCGGCGCAAACCACGTCCACGCCCATGCCGGCCAGGAGTTCCTGGGCGACCATGCGATTGACCTCGTTGTCCTCCACCAACAGGACTTCGCTGCCGGGTTCGAATCGCAGGCGCTGCGCGAGCACGCTCCCCGCCGTCGCCATTCGGCTGCCGCGCTCGCGCCCGAGCGCGTCCATCGCGCCATCGAACAGCGCCGAGGGGCTGACCGGCTTGTGCAGGAAGACGTCGATGCCAGCGGCCTCGGCTTCGCGCATCAGGCCTTCACCGCCGTAGGCGGTCACCATCACGATACCGGGCACCTCGATACCATCGCGATGCAGTTGTCGCACGGCCTCGATGCCGTCCATGCCCGGCAACTTCCAGTCGATCACCAGCAGATCGAAACCTTGCGGATCCTGCGCCAGCCGCGCCAACGCGGACTCAGCCGTCTCGGCCAGCGAAACGTCGAAGCGCAGGGATTCGAGCATGCTGCCGAACACTTCGCGCGTGGACGGATTATCGTCCACGACCAGGGCGCGCAGTCCGTCCGCCGGCCGACGTTCGGTCGATGGCATGGCCTGCGCTGCGGCGAGCCCGAAACGCGCGGTGAACCAGAAACGGCTGCCGCGACCGGGCTCGCTGTCGCCATCGATTTCGCCATCCATCAATTCGACCAGGCGTTTGCAGATCGCCAGCCCCAGCCCCACGCCGCCGTGCTTGCGCGTATTCGATTCGTCGACCTGGGTGAAGGGATCGAACAGGCGCGGCAGGGTCTGCGGATCGATGCCGATGCCGGTGTCGCGCACTTCGAATCGCAGCCGCGCCGAATCGCCCGCCATCTCGACCAGGCCTACTTCGACGACGATCTCGCCGCGCTCGGTGAACTTCAGCGCGTTCGTCACCAGGTTGACCAGCAACTGCTGCAATCGCGTCGGGTCGCCCTTCAGCGCGCGCGGCACGTCGGGCTCGATCGAGAACAACACCTCCAGCTTCTTCTCTCGCGCACGCTCGCCGATCACCGCCGTCAGGTCGGTGAACAGGTCGTTCAACTGGAACGGGACCTGCTCGATGCGCAGCTTCCCCGCCTCGATGCGGGAAAGATCGAGCACGTCGTTGATCAGGCCTAGCAGCAAGCGGGCGGAAGCGCGCAGCTGCGCCAACAGGCCGCGCTGGCGCAGGTCCAGCGGCGTGCGTTCGAGCAGCGTCGCCATGCCGACGACGGCGTTCATCGGCGTGCGGATCTCGTGGCTCATGTTGGCCAGGAACTGGCTCTTGGCCAGGTTCGCGGCATCGGCCTGGTCTTTCGCCTCCTGCAGTTCGCGCCGGAACATCGCTTCGCGACCGGCGAGATCGCGCTCGGCCTGCTGGCGCCGTTCGCGCTGGCGTTCGAGCAAGCCCAGCAGGGTGACGAGCATGCCGCCCAGCGCGGCCAGCAGCACGGCGACGAACAGGCCCAGCATCGTCAGCTGCCGCCTAACGTCCTCGCCAAAGCCGCGGAAGAAATCGCCGCTGACGTCGAAGCGCGCCTTGCCGATCGGCTCGCCGGTGTCCCGGTGATAGAGCTCGGTTTCGACGCGAAACGCATCCGGCGATTTCGGCGGCAGGACGCGGTCGAGACTGCCGGGCCGCGAATCGATCGCGCCGTAGTCGGGCTCGAGGCCGATGCCGGTGAAGAAGGGCGTGTCCTGTCCCGCATCGTGCAGCAACAACAGTCGGTCCATCGTGTCGTCGAGCCGGCGTTCGCGTTCGGCCGGCGACGCCTGCGACAAGGCGACCGCCAGCAATACGGATTGGGACTGCGCCAGCACCTGCGCCTGTTGCCTGCCCTGCGCCTGCAGGCGGGGCTGCAGCCAGTGCGACCAGTACAGCGCGAGCGCGCCCTCCAGGATCAGCGCCAGCAGCAGGAAGGACAGCGCGACGAGCAGCGGGGCACGACGCATCACCGCGCCTCCCGGACGGGAAACTTTCGCGCGGACGCACCGCCGCGTCGCACCGGACGCGGGCAGGAATCGGAGCGGCGAAGGTCTGTCCTCATCGTCGGCATCTTGCCCGAGTGGATGGCATCGGCGAAGCGGGCGGCGCCCGGGCTGGCGCGCCGACCGCCCTTGGTCATAATGCGCGGCAATCGTGGAGGAACCGAGGAGTTCCCAAGCCAGCCATGGTCCAGACCGCAACCCCGCCGGCGGAACGCCCGCGCACCATCCTGGTGGTCGAGGACGAACCGAGCTTGGCCGCGCTGCTGCGCGAGACGCTCGGCGACGCCGGCTTCCGCGTCGCCCTGCTCGACGACGGCTCCGAGGTCGCCGATTGGGTTCGTGCGCACGGTCCCGATGCGGTGCTGCTCGACCTCGGCCTGCCGGGCAAGGACGGACTGGCCGTCTGCCACGAGATCCGCGCCTTCTCCACCGTACCGCTGATCATGGTGACCGGCCGGATCGAGGAAATGGACCGGCTGCGCGGATTGGAAATCGGCGCCGACGACTACATCTGCAAACCTTTCGTGCCGAAAGAAGTGGCGGCGCGCGTGCGCGCGCTGCTGCGCCGCTCCATCGAGTGGCGCGACGCGCAACCGGGCTCGCCCCTGAGCCTGGACGAAGCCGGCATGGCGGCGCGCTGGAACGGCGTGCGCCTGGACCTGACGCCGGTCGAATTCCGGTTGTTGCGCGCGCTCGGCCAGCGACCGGGCCGAGTGTTCTCGCGCGCGCAGTTGCTCGATGCGATCTACAGCGACGACCACGTCGTCAACGACCGCACCGTGGACAGCCACATCAAGAACCTGCGCCGCAAGATCGCCGAAGCCTGCCCCGGCGCCGACCCGCTGACCTCGATCTACGGGGTCGGCTACAAGTTCGTGCTGCCGGACTGAGCGGCTCCATCGCCGCTCCACAATTGCCCCCTAGCTTGAAGGCGTGGGCGCGGAACCCCGCGCCGAAACCTAGGGGAGTCTCCAATGAGCGCGATCTTCTTCCTGATCCTCGGCCTGGCCGTCGCCTTCGGCGCCTGGGTGTTTTCCCGCCGCCTCGTCGCCGATGAAGCGCAGGGCCTGGGATACGACTCGGACACCACGCAGGAATTGCCGGTAGTCACCGCCCCGCTCGCCCGCCCCGTGCGCGTCGCCGATCCGGTCGCCGCCGCCGGCAAAGGCCTGGGGCAGTTGTGGCAACTGCAATCGAATGGCACGAACTGCTCGCTGTCGCGCCAGTTCGGCCCGCGGCGCCTGCCGACGTCGGAGACTGTGCCGTTGGCGCAACCGCACTGCCGCCGCATCGATTGCCAGTGCTACTACCAGCCGGTTCCGGAACAGCGCAAGCGCGCGCGCCGGGACGGAGAAGATCGCCGTGAACTGTTCCGCGTCACGGGCACGAAGCCGGAACGGCGTCTGCGGCACGAACGCCGCCGTAGCGGCATGGCCTGGGAAGATTCGCGCTTCGTCTGAACCTGATCGCGGTGCTACCAGGGCAGTTCGCTGCCGTTGGCGTGCCAGAAGCTGCCCGTCTGCGCGAGACCGAGCCCCTCCAGCCGTTCGAGCAGCATGCCGGCGGATTGCAGCGGCGACAGATCGCCCTTGCCGCCGACCATGTCGGTGGCGACGTAGCCGGGGTGGAACAGGAAGATGGCGATGCCGCGCGGTTGCAGGTCCACCGCCAGCGACTTGCCGATGGCATTCACCGCCGCCTTCGACGCGCGGTAACCGTAATAGCCGCCGGAACCGTTGTCGGCCACCGAGCCCATGCGGCTGGTCAGGATGCCGACCTTGGAACCCTCCCCGAGGTTGCCGAGCAAGGCCTGGGCGACGCGCAGCGGCCCGAGCGAATTGATTTCGAACTGGCGCCGCATGTCGTCGAATGCGCTTTCGTCGATGCCGCCGAGCGCTTCGCGCGTCATCACGCCGGCGTTCAACAACAAGCGGTCGATGCGCTTGCCCGCCAGGCTGCGCGCAAGCGAGGCCAAGGCCTGCGCGTCGGTGACGTCGACGCCGGGCACGACATGCGCACCGCTGCGGTCGAGTTCCTCGTTGCTCTGGCGGCAAACGGCGATCACCTCGTCGCCGCGTTCCAGGCTTCGTTGCGCGAGCGCGAGGCCGATGCCGCGATTGGCGCCGGCGATGAGGGTCGTGGCCATGGGCAATCTCCGTGTCGTCCGATCCGATTATCGCGCAAAACCCGTCGCGCTCATGCCAGCCGTTCGGGATGCGAATAGACCGTCATCTGGCTGCCGCGCACGAAACAGGCCAGCGTGATGCCGCAACGCTGCGCCGTCTCGATCGCCAGCGTGCTCGGCGCCGAGATCGTCGCGACCACGGCGATGCCGGCCGTGGCGGCCTTGTGCAGCAACTCGTGCGAGGCGCGCGAGCTCAGCACCAGAAAACCTTCGCCCAACGATTGTCGCGCGCGCGCACCGACCAACTTGTCCAGCGCGTTATGTCGGCCGACGTCCTCGCGCACCAGCAGGCCCTCGGCATGCGCGAAGCCGGCGGCATGCACGCCGCCGCTCTGCCGGTTCAGGTCCTGATGCGCCGCCAGCGCATCGACCGCCCGCAGGATTTCGTCCACCGACACCGCCCGGCGAGCGTCGACCCGCGGCGCCGGCCGCATCGCGGCTTGCAACGACTCGCTGCCGCACAGGCCGCAGCCGCTCTGCGCAACCATCGCGCGTCGTCGTTCGGCCAGCCGGTCGAAGTTGGCCTGCGGCACCAGCATCTCCAGCACCAGGCCGGCGTCGGTACGCATGGCTTCGACGAAACGCCATTGCGCCGGCGAATCAACGATGCCCTCGCTCAACGAGAAGCCCAACGCGAAATCCTCGAGGTCGGCCGGCGTCGCCATCATCACCGCATGCGCGACGCCGTTGTAGGACAGCGCGACAGGCCGCTCCTCGATCACGACATCGTTGAACCGATGCCGCTGCCCGCCGTCGATGCGCAAGGCCGAGCGCGAGGAGACGGCCGATGCCCGATCAGGCGTGGTCATCGCCCACTCACGAGGCCAGCGTGCCGGCGGCGCTCGGCGCCAGCCGCACCGGGATGGATTTCGAGGCGGGCGTACCGGCGCGTTCGGCGACATTATCCAAAGGCACCAGCGGATTCGTCTCGGGGAAATAGCTGGCCAGGCATCCTCTCGGGATGTCGTATTCGACCAGCATGAAACCGTGCACGGTGCGCTCCGCGCCGTCGCGCCAGACCGAGGTGATGTCGACCAGCTGGCCGGCCTTCCAACCACGTTCGCGCAGGTCGTCCGGATGGATGAAGCAGACGCGGCGGAAGCCGTGCACGCCGCGATAGCGATCATCGAGCCCATAGATCGTCGTGTTGTACTGGTCGTGCGAACGCACGGTCATCAGCTCGAACAAACCCGGCGCCGCGAACAGGACTTCATCGGCCAGCGCATGCGCGCAGAACAGAGCTTTGCCCGTGCGCGTCGGGAATACGCGTTCGCGCCCAGGGTGATGCAGATGAAAACCGCCGGGCACACGAACCCGCGCGTTGAAGTCCTCGAACCCGGGAATGACCCTCGCGATGCGCTCGCGGATGCGATCGTAGTGCGCGATCAATTCGAGCCAGGGCGTCGGGCTGTCCGGCATCGTCGCTTTCGCGAGCCGCGCGACGATAGCTGGCTCCGACAGGAGATGCTCCGATGCCGGCGCCTTCATGCCCGACGACAGATGCACCATGCTCATCGAATCCTCGACGGACACCGCCTGCCGTCCTTCGGCCTGCTGGTCTATTTCGCTGCGCCCAAGGCAGGGCAGGATCAAGGCGTCGCGCCCGTGTACCAGATGCGAGCGATTGAGCTTGGTGGACACGTGCACGGTCAGTTCGCAGCGGCGCAAGGCCTCGGCCGTGCGCTGCGTGTCCGGGGTCGCGGCGGCGAAATTGCCGCCCATCGCGAACAACAGCTTCGCGCGACCAGCCAGCATCGCCTGGATGCCGGAGACGACGTCGTGCCCGTGCTCGCGCGGCGGATCGAAGCCGAACTCGGCGCCTAGGCGGTCGAGGAATTCGTCCGTGGGCTTTTCGTAGATGCCCATCGTGCGGTCGCCCTGCACGTTCGAATGCCCGCGCACCGGACAAGGCCCGGCGCCAGGCCGGCCGATATTGCCCTTCAGCAGCAATACGTTCATCAGCATCTGGATAGTGGCGACGCTGCGCCGATGCTGGGTGATGCCCATGCCCCAGCAGAAGATCGTCGCGCGGCTGGCGTCGTAAACGGTCGCGGCCTGTTCGATCTGCGCCTGTGTCAGGCCCGACTGTTCGACGATGCGTCCCCAGGGCTCGGCTTCGAGCGCAGCGGCGAATGCATCGAAATCCAGCGTATGCATCTCGATGAAATCGCGATCCAGCCTTCCGTTCGCCAGCAGGCACTTGCACAGGCCGGTCAGCGCCGCGAGATCGCCGCCGATACGCAACTGGTAATAATGCGTGGCGATCGGCGTGCTGCCGCCCGTCAGCATCTCGGCCGGGCTCTGCGGGAAGGCGAAACGCTCGAGCCCTCGCTCGCGCAACGGATTGAACACGGCGATCTTGCAGCCGCGTTTCGAAGCCGCGCGCAGCTCGCCGAGCATGCGTGGATGATTGGTGCCCGGGTTCTGCCCGAAGATGAAGATCGCCTCGGCCTGCTCGAAATCCTCCAGCAGCACGGCGCCCTTGCCGCTGCCGATCTGCTCGCCTAGCGCGACGCCGGAAGCCTCGTGGCACAGGTTGGAGCAATCCGGCAAATTATTGGTGCCGAATTCACGCACGAACAACTGGTACAGGAAAGCCGCTTCGTTCGAGGTACGGCCTGAGGTGTAGAACAGAGCCTCGTCGGGATGCGCGAGGCCACGCAAGTGCGTGGCGATCGACGCGAACGCCTCGTCCCAGGCAATCGGCAGATAGCGATCGCTGGCGGCGTCGTAACGCAGCGGTTCGGTCAACCGGCCCTGCGCTTCGAGCCAGAGATCGTCCCGCGCCGTGAGTTCCGTCACCGTATGCGCAGCGAAGAATTCCGCGCCCATGCGTTTCGATGTCGCCTCGGCGGCGACCGCCTTGACGCCGTTCTCGCAGAACTCGAAGGTGGAGTTCGGATTGCGGTCCGGCCAGGCGCAACCGGGGCAGTCGAAGCCGTCGTTCTGATTGGTGCGAAGCAGGGCCTTGGCGCCACGCGTCACGATGCCCTCGTCGCGCAACGCCTGCCAGGAACGCTTCAGCGAATCCCAGCCGCCGGCGGGCTTGTCGTAGGGTTTGATCGATCGATCGGACATCGGGCCACGCGGGGGTTCGGGGCTGCAGATTGCATCATCCACCCACCCAAGACAAAGAAATACCCGGGGACCGTCACGCGGACCATGACTAATGGGCTAGCGGCCGGGTTCCGCGCGGGGGCTACCATCGCCGTTTCCCTGAACCGACCGCCTGCCATGTCCAAGACGAAGCTCGCCCGTTCGACCCCGTTGCTCGCCGCCCTGCTGTTGGCCCTGGCCCTGCCCCTGTCGGCGCAGGAAGCCGCGCCGCGTGCCGAAAATGCTTTCCTGAGCCAGGAAGCGGCCGCCGCACGTTCCGCCCGCGTTTCGAATGTCGCCTATGCGCTGGACTTCACGCTGACCGGCGAACCGACTTTCAAGGCGACATCGAAGATCGATTTCGACCTGAGCGACACGCTGTCGCCGCTGACGGTGGACCTGGACAAGGCGACCATCCTGCGCCTGACCGTCAACGGCCGTGAGATCCGTCCGCAATACAACCAGTGGTTCATCACCATTTCGGGCAGCGACCTGAAGAAGGGTCGCAACACGGTCAGCGTCGAATTCAGCCGCCAGCACAGCACGAACGGCGAAGGCCTGCATCGTTACGTGGACAAGAGCGACGGCCGCGTCTACCTGTACTCGCATTTCGAACCGGCCGCCGCACACCAGATGTTCGCGTCCTTCGACCAGCCCGACCTGAAAGCGACCTACCAGCTCACCGCCACCGCGCCGAAGGACTGGCAGGTCATCTCGACCACGCGCGAAACGAAGATCGACGAGCTCGGCGCGACCCGCCGCTGGACCTTCCCGGCTACGCCGAAGCTGAGCCCCTACAACTTCTCGATGCACGCCGGCCCGTACAAGGTCTGGGAAGACAACAGCGGCAAGTACCCGATGCGACTGTTCGCGCGGCAGTCGCTGGCCTCGCAGGTGTATCCGCAGGATTGGTTCCGCTACACCAAGCAGGGCCTGACCTATTTCGACGACTACTTCGGCATCCCGTATCCGTTTAAGAAGTACGACCAGATCCTAGTGCCGCAATTCATCTATGGTGCGATGGAAAATGCCGGTGCGGTGACGTTCACCGAAACGCGCTTCACTTCCACCACGCCGCCGACGACCGTGCAGCGCCAGCGCCTGGCCTCGGTGATCCTGCACGAGATGGCGCACCAGTGGTTCGGCGACCTGGTGACGATGCGCTGGTGGAACGGCCTGTGGCTGAACGAGAGTTTCGCGTCCTACATGGCCACGCTGGGCACGACGAAGTCCGATGAGTTCGACCAGCCCTGGCTGTCGCAGTACCAGAGCAAGCAGGGCGCCTACCGCACCGACGACAGCATCGCGACGCATCCGATCGAAGTGCCGGTCGCGACCACGCAGAACGCCTTCGACAACATCGATGCGATCACCTACACCAAGGGCGCTTCGACCCTGCACCAGTTGCGCCAGATGATCGGCCCGGAAACCTTCCGCCAGGGCGTGCACGACTATCTGGTCAAGTATTCCTACCAGAACGCGACGCTGGACGACTTCATCGGTTCGCTGTCGAAAGCTTCCGGCAAGGATCTGCAGCCGTGGGCGAAACAATGGCTGTACGAGCCGGGCCTGAACGCCATCAGTGCCGATTTCGCCTGCGAAGGCGGCAAGATCTCGCGCTTCGCACTGAAGCAGTCCGCCACCGTTTCCGCCTACCCCACGCTGCGCGAGCAACTGGTGCAGGTGGCGGTGTTCGGGCTCGACGGCGGCAAGCTGGTGCTGTCCGAGAAGCTGCCGGTGACCTATTCGGGCGCCAGCACCGAAGTTCCCGCCCTGGTCGGCAAGGCCTGCCCCGCCCTCGTCTATCCGAACTACGAAGATTGGGGCTTCACGAAGGTCGTGCTCGATCCGGTCTCGTTCGCCACGGCGCGCACGCAACTGTCCGGCATCGAAGACACCATGCTGCGCTCGATGCTGTGGCAGAGCCTGAACGATGGCCTGCGCGATCGTCGCCTCGGCCTCGAGGACTACATCGAAACCGTGCTGGCCAATGCACCGAAGGAACGCGATTACACCCTGCTGCGCCAGGCGATGACGGCTATCGGCATCGGCAAGGCTTATCTGGGCACCTTCGCCAGCGGCAGCGATACGCAACGACGGCTACAGGCACGCATCGAGGAAACGCTGTGGAACGGCCTGCAGGCCGATCGCGCCAATCGCGATCGCGCCAAGACCTGGCTGAGCAACTACATCGAACTGGCCACGAGCGATGCCGCCCTGCAGCGCCTGCGCGGCATGCTGGACGGCAAGGTCGACGCCGGCATCGAGATCGACCAGGAAACGCGCTGGTCGATCATCGAACAGCTCAATCGCTACGACACCGCTGGCAGCCTCGAGCTGATCGCGAAGGAGCTGGCCAAGGACGGCAGCGAAAACGGCCAACTGTCCGCGCTGGCCGCGACGGTGATCCGTCCGGATGCGAAAGCCAAGGCCGAGACCCTGGCCAAGGTGCAGGCGCTGGACAATAGCGAGCCCTATTCGCGCCTGCGCGTGATGATGGGCAGCCTGTACCCGGCCGGCCAGAACGCCCTGGCCGAGGCCAGCGCGCAGCAGCGTCTGGACACGCTCGCGGCCATCGACGCCAAGGCCGATCCGGTGTTCATGCGCACCTATGCCGGCCAGATGATCCCGGCGGCCTGCACATCGGAAAGCGTCGCCCGGCTGGAACGCGCCATCGCCAACGCCGGCCCGCTCTCGGCCGGCACGAAGCGCTCACTGCTGATTTCGCACGAAGAAGACGTGCGCTGCGTGGCCATGCGCAAGTTCTACGACGAGGGCAAGAGCAAGCGCTGAAGCTCTTCACCTCTGACGAACCGAAAGGCGGGCTTCGGCCCGCCTTTCTCTTTCCGGCTGCAACCTTTTCATGTGTTTCCGCATCCGAACCTGCGTATGGAAGGCCGGGCGGGGTCGATGGACGGATACATCACGATGCGCGCACCTGCGCATTACCAGCGCGTGGATCTCTCCGATCCCTGCGAGGCCGAATATTGGTATGTCGTGCTGGATGCCACCCAGGCGCAGCTCGAAATCGCCATTGCCCAGGTCGGTCGCGACGCCGAAGACGTCCGCATCTGGCTGCAGTCATCGCGGGCCGCCTGAACAATACGTCGCAACGACGCTGAGCCTGGTCCTCAATCCCGTTCATCCTGAAAGCATTCGCTGAACGAAGCTCACGTGCCGATCATCTGACTGAACGGCCGCAATTCAGTTGCAAAAATTTAGGTTTCCGTTAAGGAAGCCCTGACTAAGGTTTGAGTCGCGTAACGAGGCGAGGGGGCGGACCCGGTTACGTTTCGCTTGCAGTCTATCCGGAGGAAAGACAATGACGTATGTCAGCACAAGCATCGACCGCCGCGCCCAGTACTACGCCCGTATTTCCCATCTGATCGCGTCGGACCCGCTGGGTTTCTACTCGCGCGCCGAAAAGGGACGTCAGTACCTCGCCAGTCGTCATGCCGCAGAACCGGCCGTCATGGCAGCCAACGTGGTTTCGTTCACCGACGCTCGGCGCAAGGACGCCCCGGTCGTCCAGGCGGTCCTGTTGCCGTACCGCATGAGCGTCGCCAGCCTGTCGCTCTGAAGCAGGAAACGGCGACAGCGGAAGAGCCGGCCTCGTGCCGGCTTTTTCTTTGTCCGGCAACGGAATTCATCTCGCCTTCGCCTGGCCAACGGCGGATGAACGTTCACGGAGCAGCAGGCCTGCGGGCCTGAAAGGTAAGGAAGCGTTAATCGCGCAACGTCATCATCGGTCCTGCGAAAGGATTTCGCTCACTCCCAAGAGGACTTGTCATGAAGAAGACTGTGATCGCCTTTACCTCCGCCCTGCTCCTGGCCGGCGCCGCCGGCAGCGCCTCGGCGCAGAACCGACACGGCAACGACCCGTACTGGTCGGATGTGGATCGCGACGGCATCGCCGACCGCTACGACCGTTACGACAATCGCTATGGCCGCAACGACGCCCGCTACCTGCGCGATCGCGACTGCGACGGCCTGCCGGATCGTTATGACCGCAACGATCGCAAGAACCGTCGCGACCGCGACTGCGACGGCGTACCGAACCGCTTCGATCGCATCGACAATCGCACCTACCAGGCGCGCACGCGCTACGACGGCCCGCGCTACATCGCACCGCGCGGCTACCACGACTACCGCTATCGCGTGGGCGCGCGCCTGCCGAACGGCTATTGGGGCAATACCTACTACATCGACTATCGTCCCTACGGCCTGGCCCCGCCCCCGTACGGCTACCAGTGGAACCGCGTCGGCAACAACGTCTACCTGGTGTCCACCCGCGATGGCCTGATCGCTGAAGTGATCTACAACCTGTTCCGCTGAGCCACAGGGCCGATGCAAATGGAAAGGCCGGCGCGAGCCGGCCTTTCCTCATGCAGCATCGGCATCACGCACGACTACCAGTGTTTCGGCAGTTCCTTGGTGATCACCAGGCGCCGCTCGTGCGCTTTTTCGAGGAAACCGCCGCGCAGCAGATCGCCGAGGATGCGATTGATCATCTCGCGGCTGGCGCCGACCCGATCGGCGATTTCCTGCTGCGTCAGCGTCGGCGGAATGACGCGAATCCCGTCCTCCTCCTCCGACAACTGGTTCAGCAGCAGCACCGTGCGCTCGTACACTCCGTCCAGCGCCAGGCTGCGGATCTGCTGGGTGGCGTGGCGCAGGCGCTCGATGAGCTTGAGCACCAGGCATTCGGCGAACTCCGGGTACTGCTCCATGAACGAGCGCAGCTTGTCCTCGCCGACGACCACGCACAGGGCATCGCTGATCGCCTTCACCGAGGCCGAACGCGGTTCCCCGTCCAGGAACATCTCGCCGAAGAACTCGCCGGCCCGCATGATGTTGTAGATCAGTTCGCGCCCGCTCTCGTCCCGCGTATAGACCTTCAGCTCGCCGCTGACCAGGATGTATAGCGAGCCTGACATCTCGCCTTCGGTGATGACTTGCTTGCCGCGCGAAAAACGGCGTATGTCGCCGCGATCGGCAAGGCTCATCAACAGCTTCTGCGACAGTAGGCGCGACTTTTCGTCCTGCATGGCGGCTCGAGCAAGGCAGCGTGACTGGACAATCCCCCGAAACAATCTAACAAATCCGGCGAGGCGACAAACCTGCCATGCATCACAAACTCGCAGCTGATCGGGTGTGAACTATTTACGTTGTTTTCGGCCCGCCAGAGTGCTCCCATGCTTGGTTGCATGGGTGCCCCGCGCAAGCGGGCTGGTGGGAGGGAACCGCGCCGATCGCTGTGCCGACGCAAGGAAGCGTCGGCCCGGCGATGGCGGGATGCGGGAAGGCGCCGAGGCGCGGCGGCCCCGGCTATTCTTGCGACATGAACGCCGCAAGCAGCCCCTCCCCCGCCTACGCCCTGGCCATCTTCGATTTCGACGGCACGCTCGCCGACTCGTTCCCGTTCTTCCTGCGACTGCACAACGAGCTGGCGCGCAAGCACGGCTTTCGCGAAGTCGCGCCGCAAGACGTACCCGCCCTGCGCGCCATGTCCACCCGCGAGCTGATGGCACGTTCCGGGCTGCCGGCCTGGCGCCTGCCGGTCGTGGCCCGCGATTTCACCCGACGCATGCAAGAGGCCGACGAGGTCCGCCTGTTCGACGGAGCGGGCGAAGCCCTGCACGCACTGGCCTCCGCCGGATTGCGCCTCGCCCTGGTGACGTCGAATTCCCGCCCGAACATCGACCGCGTGCTCGGCCCCGAACTATGCGCCTTGTTCGGTCATATCGATTGCGGCGCGTCGATCTTCGGCAAGCGCAGTCGCTTGCTACGCGCGGCCCGCGTCCTTGGCACGAAGCCTGAAGCCTGCATCTATGTCGGCGACGCCACGGCCGACGCCGAAGCGGCCCGTGAAGCGGGCATGGACTTCGGCGCCGTCGATTGGGGCTATACGACGCCCGAAGCGCTGGCGCTCATGCGGCCGGCGCGGCGCTTCGGCCAGGTCCGGGAACTGCTGTCGCTGGCCGGGTGATCGCGTCCGAAAACGGCGAGCAGCAAAGACCGGCGCATAGCATTCTGATAGCCGGTGAATCGCACCGCTGCCCTTCCCTCTTCCGGCCATGAACGTCGCCCTTTCCGCCCACGCTTCCCTGCTGTCCGGCGCCGACGCCGACATCGCCTTGCTGCATGCTCTGGACGACGAATACCAGTCGGCAGTGAAGAACAACGATGCCGAGACGATGGATCGCATCCTCACCGACAATTTCACCCTGGTCACGGGACGCGGCGCGATCATCGACAAACAGGAACTGTTGCGCGAAGCCTGGGACGAGAAATATCGCTACGAACGCCAGGAAAGCAGCGAGCGCACGGTGCGCCTGCTCAATGCCGACACCGCCGTCGTCAGCGCCCTGCTCTGGGTGAAGGCCGAGGACCGCGAGGGCGGCATCCTCGAGTACAAGGTGCTTTTCAGCGACGTGTATATCCGCACGGCGACCGGCTGGCGTTACGCGTTCGCCCAGTCGTCGACGAGGAAAGAGGACGCTGGTTGATGGTTGACGTTTGATGGCGACCTAGCCAAGAACCTCTCGTTGCTGACCACTCGTTCCTCGCTTCTTACCACCAACCACGAACCACCAACCTTCCTCAAGGTTTGCTGTACAGATCGATGATCTGCTCGATCGCATCGCTGCAGACCTGGCAGAACTCGCCGCTGCGATCGAACATCAGGCATTGCAATTGCGGCCGGTAGTAACCCGTGGCCTCGTAATTGGCGCCCTCGAACGCGCCGACCGCCGTGCGCACCGGCGAGCGGTCGAACAAGGCCATCTCCAGGCCCATCTCTTCCTTGAACAGCGCCGTCATCTCGGACTCGGGGCGCTTGTCGGCGCGCAGCTTCGCGCGGCGCGCCTGGATGTCGCGCTCGAAAGTCTCGAACTCCGCCTTCGGCCACGGCGTCGGTAGCGCGACGCCCGGCGTCGCCCGCGACTTCCATTTCAATGCGGCCGGATCGTGCAGGGCCGTCACGTTCGGCTCCCACGGCTCCACTTTCTGACCGCTCGCGGGCGCATAGACCGAGGGCGAAGTGTAGTACTCGTCGGCCAGGCCGGCGAAGTGGTGGCCGAATTCGTGCACGAACAGGTAGTCGATCCAATCATTGTCGGCTGCCGCGGTGCTGAACTGGCCGAAGATGCCGCCACCGCCATAGGTCTGTCCGTTGAACAGGATCTCGACAAATTCGTAAGGCGCGTATTGCGCCAGGTCGCGGAAACGGCGGTTGTCCAGCGTCAAGGCGTAACGCTCGCTGCCGAAGATGTCGTAGCGCAGTCCGACGGCGCCGGCGCGATGGATGCCGGTCGAAGGCCGGCTGACGCCCGATTCCGGCACCGGAACGGTCAGGGCCCAGACGTTGAAGTCCTTCGCACGCTCCTTGAACGGCGAGACGGTGAACAGATGCGCGGCCATACGTCGCGCCTGTGCTTCGAACTTCGGCAGCTCGTCCTTCGCGTAGCCCTCGCCCAGGATCAGCAGATCCACCTTGGTCGCCGGATCGCCGCTGTAGTGAACGCGGATCGGTTCGGCCGGCGCCGGCCAGTTCCCGCGTTCGACGTCGAGCGCATTCGGATCGATCGTCGCCGACCACTGCTGCACGAAGGCGTTGTTGGCATCGCGCCCGAAAACGCGCAGCTCCACCGGCGCCGACGGCTTCGGGAAACGCAGCGATTCCTGGAAGCTGCGTGCCAGCGTCTTGGCCTCGTCGGTCGTGCGCCATTCGCCGAACACGGTGCTATAGCCGCGCGAATACAGCCGCTTTCCGGTCGCAGCATCGACCACGTCGAAACGATTGATGCCGCGGTTGCTGTCGTCAACGGGCCTGGCCGGGTTGCCGGGCCAGGGCAAGGGTTCGACCAGCACGCGCTCCAGCGCCCAGGCTTCGCGGTCGCTGGTGCCGCTATGCTGGAGATCGACGCGCAAAGTGGCAGGCGCGGCGGCCGTGGATGCGGCCAGCAACAGGGTGGCGATCAGCGGCATGGGCCTGCTCCCGGTAAAGTCGGCAGACCAATCCGCCGACGCTGGCCGATGTTGCCACAGGCTTGCGTACATCCGGGAGCCGGACCCGAGCTTGGGTCGCGGTCCCCTTTGGAGGCAGCATGAACACCCCCCGCCGCTATGACGACATCCTCGCCACCGTCGGCCGCACACCGGTGGTCCGCCTGAACCGGCTGTCGCCCGAAGGCAGGAATGTCTTCGTCAAGATCGAAGCCTTCAATCCGATGGGCTCGGTCAAGGATCGACTCGCGCTCGGCATCATCGAAGATGCCGAACGACGCGGCACGCTGAAACCCGGACAGACCGTGATCGAAGCGACCAGCGGCAATACCGGCATCGGCCTGGCGATGGTCTGCGCAGCGAAGGGCTATCCGCTCGTCGTCGTGATGGCGGAGAACTTCAGCGTCGAACGCCGACGCCTGATGCGGTTCCTCGGCGCGAGGGTGATCCTGACGCCCGCCGCCCTGCGCGGCACAGGCATGGTGTCGAAAGCCGAAGAACTGGCCGCCGAACACGGTTGGTTCCTGTGCCGGCAGTTCGACAACGAAGCGAATGCCGACATGCATTCGCGCACGACGGCGCCGGAAATCCTCGAGGCGTTCGCCGGCGAATCGCTCGATGCCTTCGTCACCGGCGCCGGCACCGGCGGCACATTGAAAGGCGTCGCGCGCGTGCTGAAAGCGCAGAGCGCGCAGACTCAGGTCATCGTTTGCGAGCCGGACAACTCGCCGGTGTTGGGTAGCGGCGTCGGGCAGAAGCGTGGCGCCGATGGGCGTCCCAGCGAAAGCCATCCGTTGGCGCGACCGCATGTCATGCAAGGCTGGTCGCCGGATTTCATTCCGAAACTGACCGAAGACGCCTTGCAGCACGTGGATCGCGTGCTCGGCATCAATGGCGCCGACGCGATGCGACTGGCGCGGGAACTGGCGCAGTGCGAGGGCATCTTTTGCGGCATCTCAGGCGGCGCCACCGTCGCCGGCGCCGTGCAGTTGGCCAAGGAACTTCCTGCAGGCGCAAACGTGCTGGCGATGCTGCCCGACACCGGCGAGCGTTACTTGAGCACGCCGCTGTTCGACGGCATCGGCGCCGACATGGATGAAGCGGAATGGAATATTTCGCGCTCGACGCCGGGTGCGCGTTTCGATGCGCCGCCGCCGGCGCCTGCATCGGCCACTGCGCCCTCGCCCTCGCCCAAACCCGCAGCCGCACCGGCCTGGCCGACGCCCTCGCCGGAGATCGAGGATTTCGTCGCCCGCGTGGTCAAGGACCCCGAGCAACCGGTCGTCCTGTTCGCGCTGGAGTGGTGCGAGTTCTGCTGGGCGCTGCGCAAGCTGTTCGCCGCGAGCGGGATTGCCTACCGCGCGGTCGACCTCGATTCGACGACGTATCAGCGCGAGGATCGCGGCGGCCAGATCCGCGCCGTGCTGCGCGGCATGACCGGCAGCATCACCATTCCGCAGGTCTTCGTCGACGGCGAATACATCGGCGGCTGCAGCGAGACGATGGAGGCATTCGCGGCCGGGCGCCTGCGCAAGTACCAGACGAAAGCGCTGGACGGCGAGATGGATCCGAAGCGTTTCCTGCCAGGCTGGATCCACGCGCGCTAGGCAGACTCGGCATCGCGTCGCCACACCGTCTGGAGCAGGTGCGCGATGCTACGCGCCTCTAGGGCTTGCTGGCGTCCAGCCAGGCCAGGACGCGCCGCCACGCATTCTTTTCCGCGCGGCGCTTCAGTTCCGGCTTGAATTTCTCGTCGACCGATCCGGCGTCGAGCAGGAGCATGACGGTCGTCTCTTCTTCTGCGGATACGACGGCGGGCCTGCCATCCTCATCCGCTGCGTTGGGGCTCAGGCCTTGCTCCAGCAGCCAGCGCACAAGCTCGGCATCGCCCTTGTCCGCAGCCATGTGCAGCAACGTCTCTCCGGCGGCATTCTTCGAGCGAATATCCGCGCCCAGGCTCGCCAGCCATTGCGCCATGGCCGCGCCATTGTTTTCGTTCGAAACATTCCATTCGCCCAGCAGATAGACCACCGACAGCAGTGGCGCCACCTTCTTGGACGTATCCGGGTAGCGCAGTTGAGGCCTCAAGCCCGGAACGGCATCCCATATGAGCCTGGCCTGCGGCAATAACCTCGACACGATCGCGATCCAGAACGCGCGGTCGAGCTTCGCCTGGTCGGGAACGCCATTCGTCATCAGCGCGCCGCGTGCCAGCATCGGCGCTACCAGGGAACCACGCTGACAAAACAAGGCGTTTTCCAGATGGCTATCCGGACCGTATACGTTGCTCAGGCCATCCGATTCCAGCTCGATATCCGCCGCACCCAGCTGCACAAGTCGCTCAAGAGCGGCCGCAGGCTCATCCAGCGTCCTGTGGTTGCACATGGCCCGAGTCAACAACTGCGCTCCCGCCAGCGAGCGGGGTTTGAATCCTTCGTCCAGCAGCAACTGCAGCGTCTCGTTCGACAGGTCGAACCAGCGTTCGACGCCGACGACGTCGCGGATAGCTTCTTTCAGCCGATCGACGCCGGCGGGCATTCCGAGTACGTGACCTCGCCGATCGACGATCGTGTGGCGCTTGTTCCCGACGGACAGGACGACGTGCGTTTCCAGCTGGTGGAACAGCCCGACGTCGTAGCGCGGCTTCGCGGACCAGAGGTTCTCGCGCTACGCGAGGTCGACGAGCTTCCTCACCTGCTCGCGTGAAATGCGATAGCGGCGGATGCCGGCGACATCGACGGCATGTTCCCCGTTGAATTCCACACTGCCGTCGCCCCGGATATCGATCGAGAACGTGGGTTCTCGCCCGTCACCGTATTCTTCGAGTCGGAAACCGAAATCGACCAACGGCACGCCCGTCCAGTCGGGGCCATCCTCGAGCAATTCCTGTTCGCGAACCTGCTCCTCGATCACGGCCGCCACGGGCACGCCGTTCTCCAGGAACGGCGAATACTGCCAGGTCGCGATGCTGTCCAGGACGGCCGTGCGTTGCGGCGTTTCGTCCATGTAGGACGTGACTCCGTTGTCTCCGGACCAGACGGTGTAGCACGCGACCCTGCCATCCGGCCCCACCAACAGCGTGAGCTTCAACCCCCACAGGCCTTTCTTCATCTTCGTACCGGCAGGGTAACTCAGCAGCGGCAACGAGAACCGACGATGCGCCTCCACATCGACAGGCGCGGGCATGTCTTCGGACAGTTCGCCAGCGGCGCACACTCGGGCGACGGGCGCCGAATCCACCGTCCTCGCCTGCGACGGAATAAGCCAGGCCAGCAACAGAAGCGTCGTCAGGAATCGTATCCGCATGACTCCAGCTTACACGACAGGCTTTACATCGCCCGGAACAGGTGCATGAAGGGCTGGCTGACGGCCAGCAGTTCGTTGCGGCCTTTCAGGTGGATCAGGCCCTTGCCCGTATCGTCGCGGGTGACGTGATCGATCGCGCGCAGGTTCACCACCGTGCCGCGATGGATCTGCTTGAACATGGTCGGGTCGAGCACGTCGAGCAGTTCGCGAATCGACTTGCGCAGCAGGGCTTCGCCATTCGCCGTCATTACCGTCGTGTACTTGTTGTCGGCGCGGAAGTACAGCACGTCCGTCGCCAGGATCAGGCGCGTCGCGCTGCCGGTGCTGGCCGTGATCCAGGTCAGCGGTTCGGTGGGGGCCGGCAGCTTGCGCGGCAGCGCGGCGCTGAGTTTCTCCAGCACGTCGGCCAGCGCAGCCTGTTCGCCCGACGACGGCGACGCCGCCTCCCGCCGCGCTTTCAGGCGCTGCACCGTCTGCGCCAGGCGCGTCGGATCGACCGGCTTCAGCAGGTAGTCCACCGCCCCCTTGTCGAAGGCCTCGATCGCGTACTGGTCGTAGGCGGTCACGAATACCACTTGCGTGCGCGGGCTGGCCGTCACCGCCGCCGCGGCGACTTCGAGACCCGTCAGTCCCGGCATGCGGATGTCGAGAAAAGCGACATCGGGCTGCAGTTCGGCGATGGCTTCCAGCGCCGTGCCGCCGTCGGCGCATTCGGCCACGATTTCGACGTCGGGCCAGGCTTCGGCCAGGCGTTGCACCAGCGCTTCGCGCAGCAGGGATTCGTCTTCGGCAACGATGCAGGTGTTCATGCCAGCCCCGAGGCGCTCGCGTTCGTCGGTACGGTGATCGTCGCGGCGACGCCGTTCGGGAAGTTCGCTACGACCGACAGCGAAGCCTCGCTGCCATAGGCCAGGCGCAGGCGCTCACGCACGTTCTGCAGGCCGATGCCGGTGCCGCTGCTGTTCGACCCGCCGAAGCCCTGACCGTCGTCGGCCACCGTCACCGCGACGCGGCCATCGGTTTCGCGCGCCAGGATCCAGACCGTGCCGCCAGCCGTGCGTGGCTCGAGCCCGTGCTTGATCGCGTTCTCCACCAGGGTCTGCAGCATCATCGTCGGGAACGGCAGCGCCAGCAGGTGCCGCGGCACTTCGATCTGCAGCTGCAGTCGCGGCCCCATGCGGATCTGCAGGATCTCCAGATAGGCGCGCGCGCGCTCGACCTCTTCGCCCAGCGTGGAAGGCGAGGTGTCGGTGCGCGGCAGCGAATGCCGCAGGTAGGTGATCAGGTTGCCGAGCATCTGGTCGGCCAGCGGCGGATCGGTGCGCGTCAGATGCTGGGCGCTGGCCAGCGTGTTGTAGAGGAAGTGCGGTTCGACCTGCGCATGCAGCAGGCTCAGTTTCGCCGCCGTCAGCTCCTTTTCGGTACGCGTCTGCGTGCTGTCGGCCTGCTCGCCGCGCCGGCGTTCGGCCACGCGGCGCGTGATGGCGCGCGCCACCGCCTCGGCGTTCTCCAGATTGGTGCCGTCGTCGACGCGGAACAGGTCGCTCCAGGCGCCGGCTTCGGGTTCGCAGATCAGCAGCACGCTGCCGGTATCGGCATTCGGCGTGACGGTGGCGAGGATCTGGTTGCGCGTGACGCGCAGCCAGCGGTTCGGACTGATGCGCGGCTGCGCGCCGTAGGGATCGATGCGGTCGAGACGCGCGCGCACCTGCAAGCTGTCGCGCGTGGCCTGCACCTGCGAAACGCCGGGCAATTCGCCGATGGCCGCGGCCAGCAGGTCGAACGCCTGGCCGGCCTCGAACGGAATTTCTATCTGTCGCCGCTGACGGTTCGACAGCGTCCGACTGTTCACCTCGCCAGCGATCAGGCGCACGCGGCGCACGTGCGAAAACCCCGCGATCACCACGATGATCACGACGAGGAACAGCACGAAGGCCATAAAACCGGCCGGATCGGAATTGGTGGCGATCGCGACGATCGCGATGGGCATGAAGACGGCCAGGCCCCAGGCCAGCACCAGGCGGAGGATGAAGAAGAAGCTGCGGATCATGGGAGGGAACCTTAACCTTTCAGGCAGTCGGGGGCGATGGGCTTGCGCCCATGCGCCAGGCAATAGCGGAAGTCGCGCGGCAGCTGCGGCATGTCGGCGGTCGAATCCGCCGGCAGCGTCAGCTCCTTGAGCACCCGGGTCCGGCAGGCGGCTCCGGGGCAGTCGGTCACGAAGACGACGATCTGGCAGGCGCCGCTGCTGCTGGCCACGCATTCGAAGCGGGCGCGGTCGCGCCAGGTGCGGACCCAGCTCTTTTCGACGCGGGCGCCATCCTCCATCGATCGGGCGGTCGTGGTGCTGGGCTCCATCTCGCAACCGGCCGCGAACGCGGCGATCAGGATCGCGACCGGAACCAGGCTGAGGTGTTTCATGGCGTCGTCCCAAGGTGGAAGCGACGCTCACGCTAGGCCCGCGGCCCGGGCCAGGCCAGCGGTTTGCGACGAAACGGGGGAAAGGCGCGACGGAACCGGATCAGCGGGCCGGCAAGATTGCTAATGTCGCCGTCACGGCAACGGCGCTTCCGCGTCGACTGCCAAGTATTCCGCCGTCATGAAGTTGGCGATCGATTGCTCGACGGTATCGTCGTATTCGATTTCCGGATGCTCGCGTCGCCCCTGTTCAAACTCGGCGACGCGCTGCGCATACAGAGCCGTGCGCTTGTACGCCGCGAACTTTCCTTGCTTGAATTCCTCGAACTGCCGCTGGTCGATTTCCATCTGTTTATCGACCTGGCCACGGGTCACCCAGATCACCAGATACCTGTGATCCTTGCCGTCATAGTTGATGACGCCATCCACTTCGTCCGCCATGGTCACCAGGGTGCCGGTGAACCAGTCGGCGAAAACACGATTCGATCCTTGGAAGAGCTGCGGAAGGACATCGCGGTCGACAAACGTCGGCAGCTCGATTTCTTCGTTCGGATCGCCGGGGGCGAAGCTGCCATCTGGCCCGAGATCGATCGATCCGCCCTTCACTTTCGTGATCGGCCCCGGCGCCTGCACCGTCAGCTTCGTCAGCCAAAGCCGTCCGTCGGCGATCCGCCAATAGCCTCGATACCCCCGCCAATTGTTTGTCGAGGTGATGCCGTAGTCGGGAATCGCGTCCGGATGCGACCGAATCCAGGGATCGAGCGGAAACATCAGCAGGTCGAAGGTCTTTCCGTCGACTACAAGCTGCTCCGCGTGCTGGAATGTCGCCCAACCGGGCATGGCGACCAGCAGCATCGCCAGCAGGCCCCACCTGAGCTTGTCGAACCATCCGCGTTTCATCGGAGCCATCCGTCGTGCGATGGCTCCGATTCTACCGGGACTTCCCTACTCCGCCAGCTTCGTCGACTTCATCGCGCCGGACGCCAGATCGATGCTGACCAGCTGCGGCTCGCGACTGGTGACCCCATCTTTCTCGGACTGCAGCACGCCCATCACCACGATGTGTCCCGAGACCGGCCAGGTCGAGATGCGGTTGAGCGTGCTGCTCTCGCTGAGCGGCAACTCAGTCTCCCAAACGGGCTTCAGCTCGCCGTCGAAGCGGGTCAAGGCCAAGCGCCCGGCGTCGTCGACGCGCGTGCTATGCCAGACGAAGATGCCCTTGCCGTCTTCCGCCAAGAAAGCCATCTCCTTGCCGGCCTCGTTCATGAAACGCCCTTTCAGGAATACCGGCGAACCGGCCACCGGCTGCAGCTCGGTCACCTTCTTGAAGCGATCTTCAAAATGCTGCGCATCGACGATCTTCCCGCGGTAGAACACGCGTCGCGCCAACGCGCCTTCGTCGGTGACCGAATAGGGATACCTGAACTTGCGACCCCATTCGTCGTTGGCGAGGTCGGCCGCTTCCTTTTCTGTGTACAGGCCCAGCCACTGGTCCTGGAACGTCGCCTGTCGCGTCGGCGGTTCGCCGATCACCGGCCGCATCGGCACGATCTCCGGCATGCCGTTGGCCTTCAACGGCGCCACTTCCTGCACGGGCGGTGGCGGCGTGTAGGCGGTGGCCTTCTGTTCCGGACCGCGCACGACGAACATGCGCGCGTCCGCCGTCATCAACACCAGGCCTCGATCGAAGCCATAGCGTCTCGCTTCACTCGGCAGCAATCCTTTCAGCTCCGGATTGATACGCTGCAGGGCTTCGCTGTCGGCGACCACGCTGCCATCGGCTGCGCTGACGCCGAAAGGCGCATCTCCGATCATCAACCACACCACCTGGCCGTCCTGGCCGAGCAGGTACGCGCTCTCGGCCGAACCGATCACGCGCGAAGGTTCGCTACCGTGCGCGTCCGGGTCGCCGAAGGTCAGCAGGCGCTTCTTCCACAGCGGTTTGGTCTCGAGCGGATCGTAGGCCTGCACGCCAAAATGGATGAAGGTGTCGCTGCGCCAGCGACTGGCGCTGCGCGTGCCGCCACCGACGCTGACCTGTTTGACCTCTTCCTGCTTCGTCAGGATCCATAGCCGCGGCTTGCCGCCGTCATCCACCATGGCCGGCGGCCCCTGCATCTGCGGCGGCTCGTAGTGGCTGCTGCTGCAGGCCGCGAGCCACGCGGCCGACGCCAGCACGAGGGAGAACGACAGGGCGCGCGGGAAAGAGAACATCGGTCCGGTTCCTGGGGGCGGTTCCTGAAGGATACGGCCTCGGGGCGGCGGGGCGGCCACGGGCCGGTGGTTGGAACTCAATGCACCGGCCGCACAGGCTCCACCGCGAGGTACGTGCCCATCGCTTTCGAGAAAAGATACTCGTCGATTCCTGTCGGGTCTTTCCAACCCAGGGCGGTCACGTTCCGGTGATAGCTCTCCGTACCGCGCCAGGCCGCGAAACGTTCCTTGCGCATGGCCGCAAACTGCTCGCGACTGAGGTCAAGGCGTCGCGTCACTTCGCCCGAACGCACCCAGACGACCGTGTAGCGCTCGAAAGCGGCGTCGTCAAAATAGAACCGGGGCTCGGACCCGAAATTCTTCGGTAGCACCAACGCACCGGTATACCAACTTGCGACGATGTTTCGCGAGTCCGGGAACAAACGCTCGATGACGTCGCTCCGAATGGGGCGACCCGGGCGGCGAGAATCCCCCGCATCGCGCCAAATCTCCACCTTGCGCAGCCAGAGCTTGCCTTCTGAGATTCTCCAGGTCGACGCATGGTCCCGCCATTCGTGCAGTGGCAGATCGCTCGCCCTCTCAAGCTGTTCTGCATGCGTATTCAACCAGCCGATCAATGGTTTCGTGATCATTCCTTGCCGCTGGCCATCGACTACCACGACATCCGGCCAGAACTGCGTCCGCACGATCGTCGTGCCCGTCAGCAGCCCGACCGCCAGCAAGGCCGTCAGTAGCGCAACCCAGGAGAATCGTTTCTCCGACCGCCTTCGCATCCCGTCGCAACTCCTGTCCGCCGCCATGCGGCGACGACGGACAGGATGCCATACGTTGGATTGCGTCGCCGCGAACCCCGTATTACTGCGCCGCGCGCTCCTCGATCGGCAGGCCGAGTTTCTCCAGCTGCGGCTTCACCGACTTGGCATCGCCGACGACCACCCAGACGAACTCCGAGTCCTTGATGATGCGGCGCGCCTCGGCGTCCATCGTCGCGGCGGTCATGGCCTCGTAGCGCGGTGCCAGGGTTTCGTAGAAATCGTCGGGACGGCCGTAAAGCGCGTTCGTGCGCATCGCATTCAGCAGCGCCGCGGACGTTTCGAAACCGCCGGGAATCTGCCGGATGTTGCCATTGATGACGCGTTCGCGCTCGGCCGCCGTCACGCCCTTGTCCGACAGGAAGTGGCGATACTGGTCGATCAGCACCGCAACCGATTCGCCCGTGCGGTTCGACTGCACCGGCGCGGTGATCAGGTAAGGCGAACGCTGTTCGGCGAAGGTGACGCGGCCGTTCAGGCCATAGGACCAGCCGCGCGTTTCGCGGATGTCCTGGTTGATGCGCGACAGGAAACCATTGCCGATCACTTCATTGGCGGCGTTGAAGGCGACGATGTCGTCGCGACCCGACACCGGCAGCACGAGCGCCCCGAGAATGACCGACTGCGGCGACTGCGGGCGATCGATCAGCACGATGCGCGGCTGCGCTTTCGGGATGGCCGCGCTGAAGTCCTTGTTGCCCTTGGTAGCGGACGGCGCAGCCCAGGCGCCGAAGCGCGCATCGAGCAGCGGCGTCAGTTCATTCAGCGGCTTGTCGGACACGACGTAGATACGAACATTGTCCGGACGGATCCAGCGCTGGTGGAATGCCGTGAGATCGTCGCGATCCAGGGCCTTCACCGCCTCGGGACTGCCGAGGCCGGAGCCCGGCCGGCCATAGGGATGCGATTTGCCGTAGAGAATGCCCGGCAGGGCGCGCCCGCCCATGCCGATCGGCGAGGTCTGTTCCTGCGCGATGTTCGCCAGCTGCTGTGCGCGCATGCGTTCGAGATCGGACGGCTTGAAGGCGGGGTTGCGCACGACATCGGCGAACAGGTCGAGGCCCGGCGCCAGATTCGGGCTGACGACGCTCAGCGTGATCGCCGTGCGATCGAGGCTGGCGTTGTTGCCGATGGTCGCGCCAAGGCGTTCGTTCGCTTCGGCGATCTGCACGGCGTCGAGCGACGTCGTGCCCTGGTCGAGTAGGGAAAGCATCAGGCGCTGCGTGCCGAGCGCATCGCCCGGATCGGCGGCGACGCCCGCATTGAATTCGAGCGTGACCTGGGTCAGCGGCACCGCCGTCGAACGCGCGTACACCACTTCGACGCCGTTCTTCAGTTTCGCGCGCTCGACATCCGGGAAATCCAGCGGCTTCATCGTGCCCACCACAGGCATGGTCTCGCGCGGCGTGATCGCCAACGCGGCCGCCGGTTTCGGCGGCGGCAGTTGCGTCGCCGCTTCGGCATAAGCCTCGCGCTCGCCCGGATCGACCCGGATCGCCAGCACCGGCCGGCCCAGCCAACGCGCCGACGCGGCGCGTACCGAGGCCGGCGTGACCTTGCCGTAGGCATCGAGTTCATGGCGATAGAAGTTAGGGTCGTTCGCGTATAGCGTGCCTTCGGCCAAGACGACGGACTTGCCGCCGAAACCGCCGACCGGTTCGAGCGCGCGGATCTTGTCTGCCATGTGCTTGGTCGTGACGCGTGCGACTTCGTCCTCGGTCGGCCCCTTCGCGATGAAGTCGGCGATCAGCGCATCGAGCTTGGCCGATACCGCCGCGACATCCTGCCCCGGCTTCACGTCCACGCTGACCTCGAACAGGCTCACGCGATGGAAAGGCTGGTAACCGGCGGTGACGGCGACCGCCGTTTCGTCGCCGCGCACCAGCGCATTGTCGAGACGCGAACTCGCCAGGCCGCCGAGCACCGTCGCCGCGACATCGAGATCGGCGGCGGAAGCGTCCAGCATGCCGGGCACGGCCCAGGTGCGATAAAGACGCGTGTTCGACACGCGATCATGCAAGGTCTTGTCCACGCGCGCCGGCAGGGTCGGCACGTCGGCTTGCGCCGGATCGTTGACCGCGCCACGCGGGATATGGCCGAAATACTTCTGCACCAGCGCTTTCGCCGTGGCGACGTCGATATCGCCGGCAATGGCGAGCACGGCATTGTTCGGGCCGTAGTTGTCGCGATGCCACTGGCGCAGGTCTTCGAGACTGGCGGCGTCGAGATCGGCCATCGAGCCGATGGTCGAATGCCGGTAGGGATGGCCTTCCGGGAACAGGCCTTCGAGCTGCGCGTATTCGACCAGGCCGTAAGGCTGGTTGTCGCCCTGGCGCTTTTCGTTCTGCACGACGCCGCGCTGGTTGTCGAGACGCTCCTGGTTCAGCGCGCCGAGCAGATGGCCCATGCGATCGCTTTCCATGTACATCGCCTGCTCGACCGCCGACGTCGGCACCGTCTGGAAGAAATTGGTGCGGTCGAACCAGGTCGTTCCGTTCCAGTCGGTCGCGCCCATCGCACGCAGCGGCTCCATCAGGCCGCCCGGCAAGTTCTCGGTCGGATTGAACAGGCCGATGTGCTCGAAAAGATGCGCGTAACCGGTCTTGCCCTTCGGCTCGTCCTTCGAACCGACGTTGTACCAGGCCTGGATCGCGACGACCGGCACCTTGCGATCGGTATGCACGACCACGCGCAGGCCGTTGTCGAGCGTGAAAGCCTCATAGGGAATATTCACGCTGCGCGCGAGTTCCGAGGCCGCCACCGGCTTGGCGGATTGAGCGGACGTGATCGCCGGCGCAAGCGCCAGGCAGACGGCAACGAACAGAGCGGCGTGGCGCATGGCATTCCCCCGACATGAGTCCCGCGACCGTAGCCCCGAGACCAGCATGGCGGGAGTGCCGGTGGTCATGGCGGGGCCCTCGCCTCGGCGGCATACTGCCGGCATGAACAAGACCGTCTTTTCCTGTCTGTGCCTGCTATGGCTCGCCATGTCGGCGCCTGCCCATGCCGGCGACAAGAACGAATTGCCTGCGCAGGTCGCGGCGGTGCTGCGCACGGCGACAGTCGTCCAGATCTACTCGCTGGAACCGGTGCCGATGCCCAATAGGCCGAGCTCAGGCGAGCGATGGTATGGCTACGAGGTGCTCGGCAAGACCATGCTCGACGCCGACTCGTCGAAACTGGCGATCGAGGCCTTCGAGAAGGCCGTGGCGAACTGGGACGGCATGATCGCCGGCTGTTTCGATCCCAGGCATGCGCTGCGCATCGAGGCGGAAGGCCACACCTGGGATTTCCTGCTGTGTTACGACTGTCACCAACTCGAGGTGTTCCGCGACGGCAAGCACCTCGATGGCGTGGGTGCGGCCGGCTCGCCTGAAGCGCTGAACGAGCTGATGCTGGCCAAAGGACTGGTCCTGTCGAAGACCGGCTACCAACCGCCGACGCCGGAGGAAATCGCAAAACGGGAAGCGGAGGAAGCACGCTGGCTCGCCGGCATGCCGACCTCCGTCCTGTCCGTCTGGGAAGCCAGCGAGCGCTTCCATTTCGGTGCGGGACCCAGCGCGAGCGAAAGTGCGGCGATGCGTGCAGCACTGGAAAAGCAGTTTCCGGATCGCGCCGAACGCATACGGCGCCTGCTCGGTTGGTTCGGTTCGGGCGCCGGCCCGTGGACGGGCGTTCCTGGCTGGGAATCGGTGCCGGAGCAGTTGCTGCTCGAGTACTCCACGCTCGAAATCCTCGGTGCGGCGTCGCCGTTTTCGAAGCTCAGTGGCGAACAGCGCGAAGGCGCCGCGCGACTTTTCGCGGGCTGGGACTTCGGTCGGACACGCCCCGGAGACGAAAAACTTCTTTCGCAGCCGATGCGGTTGGCGTTGTTCGATCACGTCCTGACGACGGGCGACCCGAAGGACAAGGATCGACATCAACGGGCGCGACACGCCTTTGCCGACTGACGAGATCCCTGCCCGGCGGATTCGGCGCTGGCGCGGCATCGACACAGATAGCAAACTGGGTTCCCGACTCGATCTGGAGCAAAGACCATGGCCTACGTGGATGGTTTCGTCATCGCGGTTCCGGTCGGCAACCGGCAAGCTTTCCTCGATCACGCCAACTTCGTCGATCCGGCCTTCCTGGAGCTGGGTGCGACGCGCGTGGTGGAGTGCTGGGGCGACGACGTGCCTGACGGCAAGCAGACCGACTTCAAGCGGGCCGTGCAATGCCAGGACGGCGAGGTCGTCGCCTTCGCCTGGATCGAATGGCCGGACAAAGCCACGCGCGATGCTGCGCTGGCGAAGTTGAGCGCCGATCCGCGCTTCAGCCGCGAGAACCTGCCGATTCCCTTCGACGGCAAGCGCATGATCTTCGGCGGCTTCGAGACCGTCCTGGACCTGGGGAAATGACGATGCAGCTCTACGGCCGCTCCAGCTCGCATTACACGCGCATCGCGCGCATCTTCGCGGCGGAAGCCGAGGTCACCGTCGATTTCGTGCTGATCCGCGACCTGATGTCGCAGGACGCTGATCACTACGGCAGCCATCCGGCGATGAAGATGCCGACGTTGCAGACCGAAGAAGGCGTCTGGTACGGCTCACTGCCGATCTGTCGCGAACTGATCGCCAACTCCGAACTCAATCTCGAAGTGGTCTGGCCGGAAAATCTCGATCGCCCGGTAGCCGCGAACGCGCAGGAACTGGTGTCCACGGCGATGTCTACCGAAGTCGGCCTGATCATGGGCAAGGCCACCGGCATCGCGGCGGACAACGCCCACCAGGTAAAGATGCGTGCCAGCCTGCTCGGCGCGATGGAATGGCTGGAGCTCAATGCCGGCCGCGCCATCGCCACGCTGCACCCCGAGCGCGACCTGAGCTTCCTCGAAGTCTCGCTGTTCTGCCTGGTCGAGCACCTTGAATTCCGCGAAGTGCTCTCGCTCGATCCGTATCCGCAGTTGCGCGCCTTCGCAGAGCGCTTCGCGGCGCGCAGTTCGGCGAAAGCGACCGCGTTCAAGTTCGATTTCCCGCCGACGTAGGGTGGGCCTTGGCCCACCGTCTGGCGCAACTCATAGCCCGGGTTGAGGCCGCAGGCCGATACCCGGGGCCAACGCGACGAAACGATTTCCCGGGTTTCGGCCTACGGCCTCAACCCGGGCTACAAAGCATCCTCAGAACGTGATGCTCCAAGTGTCGATCTTGCCGACGTCGCCGGCGCCGTTATCGTTCACCCGCAGCTTCCAGGTGCCGTTGAGCAGTTCGCTCGACAGATCCTTGACGAAGGTGCCAGTGACATTGTCGGCGCTACCGCCGCTGCGGTTGTGGATGTTGTACAGCGTGCCGTCCGGCGCCACGAGGTCCACCTTCAGGTCGCCCTTGTAGGTGTGCAGGATCGTCACCGAGATCGACGCGTTCGTCGGCGCATTGCCCGAGCGATTGTTGACGACGATCGGGCTGTCGACGGTGGCGTTGTCGGCGATCGCGAAATCGGTGGCGTTCGTATAGACCAGCGGGCCGTTGCCGCAGTCGGCGCACTGCGCGTAGTTGCCGACCAGCTGCACGCCCGAGAACGCGGCGTAAGCCTTCAACCGAATGTAGTAGGTGCCAGGCGTCGGCGCCGCGAACGTGCAGTTCTCGGCGTTGCCGGACTTGTAGGGGCGGCAGAGATAGGACGTGTCGGTCGGCGCACTACCGAGCTGCACGTACATGTCCAGATCGCCGGTACCACCGGAGGTCGTGAAGGTCAGGTTCTGCGAACCGGCCGGCACCACCATCGTGTAGTTCAGCGAAGCGCCGGTCGCGGCGGACAGTCCCGTCGCCGGGACGCCCTTCTGCAGCACGTTGTTCGGCGGCGGGGGCGGCGGCGTCGCCGTACCCTGCGTCTTCGCCATCTCGCCGAGGAAGGCGAGGCCGAGCTTGGCGAACTTCGCGCTGTTGGCCGCCGACGAACTCATGTTGGCCAGCGTATCGGCGGACGAATGGATGTTCGGGTTGTAACCGCTGGCGCTGCCGCCTTCGAAGAACATCGCCGAGGGATAGCCCGCGCTGGTCCATGAGGCATGGTCGGAGCAGCCGTAACCGCAGGTGTACGTACCGCGCGTCAGGCCCAGCGGTGCGAGATAGGCATCGAACAGCGTCGTCAGGTAGGTCTTCAGTTCGGCATTGGAATAGTCAGTGATCAGCTTCATGTCGACGCCGCCGCCCGACTTGTAGTTCGTCATGTCGAGCTGCAACACACCGACCACATTCGTGCCGGCGGTCTTGAAGGATTGGGCAATGGCGTTCGAGCCGCGCAGGCCGACTTCCTCGCCCGCATAGCCCATGAACTTCACCGTGCGCTTCGGCTTCCAGCCGCTGGCGAGCGCCACGCGGATCACTTCGGTCAGCGTCGCGACGCCGGAGGCATCGTCGTCCGCACCGGGTGCGACCTGTTCGTTGCTGCCGCCGGCATTGACGTCGATCGAGTCGAGATGTGCGCCGAGCACGACCACTTCATTCGGCAATTCCGCGCCTTGCACGGTCAGGATCACGGAGGGCTGCGTGGAGCAGGTCGCACAGGCGAACAGTTCCGACGTCACATCGGTACGCGCGCCGGCCAGGCCCTGCCAGGTCGTGCGGATCCACTCGGCCGAGGCCTTGCCGTAGGTGCTGGTGTAGTAGCGGTTCTTGTAGCCCGACAACGTGTTGATGGTGCTGTAGATATTGGTGGCCGACACCTGCGGCAACCACGGATTCACCGTCGCCTGGTTGTCGACCGTGTAGGCGATCAGCGCGGCCTGCTGCACGGCCTGGCGCGAGCGGTCGTTGCGCAGAAAGTGCTCGGCCTCTTTCGCGCTGGCGAAAGCGAAATAGCCGCCGCAGCGCAGTTCGCGTTCGTGGATCACTCGGGTCACGTCACCGAGCTGGTGCGCACGGATTTCCGACAACACGACCGGCTTGCCCATGCTGTCCGTGCGGCGCAACGGATTGCGCGCGAAGAGTTTTATGCCGGTCTGGAAACTCGCCTCGGACGAAACGATGAAGACCGGTGCGAAAGGGTCCTGTTCGAGTCCGAGCCGCGCGAGATCGCCGGCATGGTCGTGCGTTCTTGTAGACGTGTTGCCAGCGGCGGAAGCGGAATCGGCGGCGAACGAAAACAGGGCGACAGCGAGAAACGCGCAAAGAGCCTTCATGGGGGGCAGTCCCTTGTCCGGTGCAAAAACAAACCCGGCCAAGGCCGGGGTCGGGGGTCATGCACTAACGTCGAGCGGAACCGACGCTAACGGGACCAAAGATGGCGATCAAGCTGCAGGTGCAGCAATTCTGCAAGGCGCCGTCGGAATTGCTGCGGCGCAACTGACTTCGTTCACCAGACATCGCTCCAGGCCGGGATGCATCGCCCTGGACCGCGCGCTACCGCGACAAGACGTAGCCCGGGTTGAGCGCCGCAGGCGCGATACCCGGGATTACCTCGGCAAACTTCCCCGGGTATCGCGCCTGCGGCGCTCAACCCGGGCTACATTCGCATCAAGACCCGCCCAGGAAACTCAGACAGCCGCCACCAGCGGCGCCAGCGCATTGGCGATGCGCTCGCGCTGCGCGGGATTCAGCAGCTCCGCCAGCACCGACAGGAAACGCGGCCCCTGCACGCCCGAGACGATGTACTGCCAGCGATACGCGGCCAGGATCTCGGCCTCCAGCGTGCGGCGTTCGCCGGCGGACACCGGGCGCGAGACGATCGCGCTGAAATACTCGGCATCGGCCGCCGCCTGCGCCTGCAGGATGCCGTCGACCGCGACGACAAGATCGATCAGCTCGCCCACCGCGACATCACGCTCGGCCTCGGACAGTTGCGCGTCGATGCGCCGCCATTCCAGCTCGTCGAGAATGGCGTGCTGCGACTCCTCGCGCCAATGGAACAGGAACACGTCCTTGTACAACGCCGACAGCGACTCGTCGCTTTCGATGCTCTGCCGGTAATGCGCCTGGGTGAACAGTTCGATATGGCAGGTCAGCGCCAGCACCGCCCAACTGCCCTTGCCGAGCACCGCGTGCGCGATGTCGTTCGGATCGGCGGCGGCGCGATAGCCGGCCGGCATGCCGTCGTCGATCAGTTCTTCGATACGGCGGAACAGAGCCTGGTGCTTGAGCTCCTCGTCGCTGAAACGCACCAGGGCTTCGAGCGCCGCCTGGTCGCCGAACCAGTGGTCGCGGCTCAGCTCAAGAATCTTCGCGTTGATGAAGCGTTCGACCAGGCCGAAGATGTTCGCGTAGGTGCGGCCCTGGATCTGACTCATCAGGCGACGTTCGTTCGCATCGACGAGACTGGAACGATCGACGCGGCTCAGTCCGTCGGGCAGGAACTTGTCCTGGAAATCGAAGCGGCGGCCCTTGATGACATCGCGTTCGATCTCCCAGCGCACGCGCCGGGACACTTCGATGACCTTGGCGTAACGGTTGGTCTCGCGGGGGGAAGAAGGGGAATCGGAAGCAAGCGCGTTCACGGAGCGGTTTCCTTGGGGATGAAGAGGGAGGCTGCGTAGCAGCCTCGCCATGCTCCGGCACCGTGCCGTCGCCGGCTTCACCCATCGTCCTCGCCGCTACACCGAAACTCCGCCGCCGCTCATTCCGCGACGCGCATACGATGCACGGCACTCGTAGGGTGGGCCCTGGCCCACCACCGTGCTTGCCTGTGGTCGGTGCGCCAAGGCGCGTCCTACCTCACTCATTCCGTGATGCGCGCCTGCCCCTGCTGGCGGCGCCAGGCCGCTGGCGGCATGCCGACCAAGCGCTTGAACGCGCGACCGAAGGCCGCTTCCGAGTCGTAGCCGATGCGCAAGGCGATCGACAACACGGTGGACTGGCTTTCGCGCAGCAGGCGCGAGGCCAGCTGCATGCGCCATTGCGTCAGGTATTGCATCGGCGGCACGCCGATGAAGTCGACGAAACGCTCGTGCAGGGCCGAACGCGACAGCCCGACCTTGTGGCCCAGTTCGTCCATGCTCCATGGCGCGGCCGGCTCTTCGTGCATCAGGGCCAGGGCCCGGCCGACGTAACGATCGCGCAGACCCGCCAGCCAGCCGGTGGATTGTTCGGGCATGCGATCGATATGTCGGCGCACCGCATCGACGAACATCATCTCGCTCAGGCGTTCGAGCATGGCTTCGCGGCCCGGGCTCTGCACGGCCGACTCGGCCGCCGCCAGCTGCGCGAACTGCGCGCCCCAGGAGCGGCCGTCGTCCGCCGGCAGGTGCAACAGTCGCGGCAAGGTCGCCAACAAGGGATTGAACGGGCGCCGGTCGCAGCCGATGAAGCCGCAGATCACCGAGGTATCCACCGTGTAATCGCGACCCGGTTCGCCGCCGCAGGATTCGGGACCGAGCGGGCGTCCGTCCTTGTGCGCGACGCGAAACGGCCGGTTGTGCAGTTTCATTTCGCGATACCAGTCCACGCCCGGCTCGGCGCGCATGCCGGGTGCGCTCGACACCACGTGCGGGTCGCCGAAAGGCAGGATGACGATGTCGCCGCGCCGCAGGCGCAGCGGCGGTTCGCCCTGGATCGCGATCCAGCATTCGCCTTCGGTGACGACGTGGTAGTCGATCACCTGATCGACTTCCGGCATCACCAGCGCGGCCAGGTCTTTCGAACCCGGCGCTTCCGCCAACCAGGCGCCGCCGCAGGAAAGATCGAAGAACAGCGCGCTGCGCAAACGCACCGTGCGCAAGACATCCGAGAGCGTGTCCTGACTCATGGCGGCGATTCTGGCAGAAGCCTGCGGCCCACGGGGCGTCGTCGGCGCCATCGCGGACAACGGGCCGAATGGCGGGGAGTTTCGATCAAGCCGCGCCGGCGCCGGCTTTCGACAATGCTCCCACCCGTCCACGCCGGAGCTCGCATGCCACTGCCCAGACAACGTCCCGCACGCACCGTGCTGCCCACTCCCGACCTGCTCGCCATCAAGCGCGGCCAGCAGGCGACCTGGGCCAGCGGCGATTTCGCCGTCATCGGCACCACCTTGCAACTGGTCGGCGAACTGTTGGCCGAAGCGGCCGACATCCGCGCCGGCGAACGCGTGCTCGACGTCGCGGCCGGCAATGGCAATGCCAGCCTCGCGGCCGCGCGTCGTTTCGCCCAGGTCACGTCCACCGACTACGTGCCGGCCCTGCTCGAACGCGGCGCGCAGCGCGCCGAAGCCGAAGGCCTGCGCCTCTGTTTCGAGGAAGCCGATGCCGAAGACCTGCCCTTCACCGACGGCAGTTTCGATGTCGCATTGTCGAGCTTCGGCGTGATGTTCGCGCCCGACCACGCCCGTGCCGCCGCCGAAATGCTGCGCGTCGTGCGCCCCGGCGGACGCATCGGCCTGGCGAACTGGACGCCGGAAGGTTTCGTCGGCCAGTTGTTCCAGTTGGTCGGTCGCTACGTGCCGCCGCCGGCCGGTATCGAATCGCCCGCGCTCTGGGGCACCGAACCGCACATCGTGCGCCTGTTCGGCCGCCACGCCGTCGACATCCAATCCGAACGAAAGGTCTTCCCGATGCGTTATCTCTCCGCCTCGCACTGGCTGCAAACCTTCCGCGACTACTACGGCCCCACACACCGCGCCTTCGCCACGCTCGATGCCGCCGGCCAGCGCGAACTCGAACTCGAAATCCTCGACCTGCTCGACGGCATGAACATCGGCGGAAGCGCTTCGCTGGTCGTGCCGGCCGAATACCTGCAAGTGATCCTCGTCAGATAGCCGCGAAGGAGACTGCCATGTCGTTCGCCCTGTGGATGATGCTCGGTTTCGTGCTGTGGACGGCCGGTGTGCTGATCTTCGCGATCGGCACTTACCGCTTCAGCCATATCCTCGCCGGTCGCGCCGGCATGGCCTCGTTCCCGGCCGATGGCCGCGAAGGCGCGGCCTGGTATCAGCGCGCGATGCGTGCGCACGCCAACTGCGTGGAGAACCTGCCGCTGTTCATCGGCGTGATGCTGGCCCTGCATGCCAGCGGCCTGCAAAGCCCAGCCGCCGATGCGATGGCGGGAACGGCGCTGATCGCGCGCATCTGCCAGAGCCTGGTGCATATCTCGACCGTGCAGACCGACCTCGTCGTGACCGTGCGCTTCAGCTTCTTCTTCCTGCAACTGCTGTGCTTCATCGGCATCGCCGGCGTGGTGATGGCCCACGCGGCGATGCACTAACCAAGGAGACCGACATGCGCAAGATCCTGCGACTGATGAACCGCCTGTCCGAATGGCTGGGCTGCACGTAGGGTGGGCCTTGGCCCACCGCGCAATATTTCCGACCCCGCGTAGGGTGGGCCTTGGCCCAACGTGCACACGGCCTGGTGAAACCATTGGTGGGCTTGAGCCCACCCTACAACCTCGTCGTGATCTACACGTAGGGTGGGCCTTGGCCCACCGCGCAATATTTCCGGCCCCGCGTAGGCTGGGCCTTGGCCCACCATGCACACGGCCTGGTGAAACCGTTGGTGGGCTTGAGCCCACCCTACAACCTCGTCGTGATCCACGCGTAGGGTGGGCCTTGGCCCACTACGTATGAATTCCCGCAGAAACCAAGGTGGGCTTGAGCCCACCCTACTTGGTCAAGAACGGCACCGCCGAGTTCGGGATCATCGTCGTCGGCAACTGACCGTTCCAGCGCTCGGCCTTCGTCAGCTCGACCAGGTTCTGGTTCTGCGCCAGGGCCTCGGCGCGGGCCTTGATCGCCGCCGCTTCGGCCTCGCCCTTCAAGCGCGTGGCTTCGGCTTCGGCACGGGCCAGGGCCAGACTCGATTCGGCCCGGCCGCGGGCCTGCGTCACAGCGATATCGGCGTTCACCTTTTCCTTTTCGAGGTTCTGCTTCTCTGTCTGCACCAGCACCTCGGCCTGCATGCGCAGCTCGATCGACTTCTCGTAAGCATCGGAGAAATCGATGTTCTCGATCTGCACGCTGTCGATCACCACCGGGCCCTTGATCGAGTCGCGAATGGCCTTGGTCACGTCCTGCACCAATTGCACGCGGTTCTGCACGGCCGACACGGCGGTGTACTTGCCGAACACGTTCTCGACCTGCGTGGGAACCTGGCGGTCGATCAGGCGCGAGGTGAGGCCTTCGATGTCGCGGTACTCGGAGTACAGCGCGACCACGTCACCGGGCGGCACGTGGAAGCTGACCGACACCTTGATCTCGGCGGTCTGCTGGTCCTTGGAGTACGCCGGGATCTTTTCGTAGGGCTGCGTGAGGTTCTGCACCGAGACGCGACGGATGTCGTCGAACAGCGGCAGCTTGAAGCCCAGGCCGGGCTCGGCGGTGCCGACCACCGCGCCATTGCGCAGGTGCACGCCACGCTCGCCCTGGTCGATCGTGTACCAGCTGCCCATGAACAGGATCAACCCGACCAGCAGCAGGAACGGAATCGCCAGCCAGCCGAAGCGGAACCGCGACCGCACCGTGGCGAGATTGGACAGCACGTTGTTACCCCTTGGCACATTCATGACTTACCCCTTGCTGCGACTAAGGCTAGAACCGTCTAGCTACGCAAGGTAAGGGTGCCTGAAATCGTCCTTGTGAACTAGTTCACTAGCCCACGCCAAATGCCGGGCGTAAGGTGGAAATCTGCCGGCTCAGGGGGGTTGGTCTGATGCAATCGCTCGTCTCGCATGCCCTGATGCCAGCGGCCTTTGGCCGATCCTTGCCTATGCTCGGCAAGCGGCTCCTTCTGGCGATCAGCCTCCTGTTCGCCCTGATTCTTGCCTCACCTGCTTTTGCTCGCGGCGACGTATGGGTGAATACCAGCTCCGGCGTCTACCACTGCCCCGGCGGACAGTACTACGGCAACACCAAACGCGGGAAATATCTCAGCGAACGCGAAGCGGTCGTCAGCGGCTACCGTGCGGCCTATGGAAAGACCTGTTCACCTCAGGCAGCCCAACAAGGTAGAAGCGAATCTCGACAGTCGCTAACGTCGAGTCCATCCGGCGCGACAGCCCAGGTTTGGGTCAATACAAGCTCGCATGTCTATCACTGCCCAGGAACACGCTACTACGGCGCGACCAAACGCGGGCGATACATGGCGGAATCAGACGCAATCGCCTCGGGGAACCGGCCGGCGTACGGGGCGAGATGTTGAAACTGTAGTCTGACACCTGTTCCTATAGCATTCTCAATGCCAGTAGCAAGGCTCAGTCGAGGGGAGATCGTACGGACACAAATTTGCCCTCCTACCTAAGCAGTTGGGCAGCCGAGCTGGCCGCTCAATCTGATCGCGTTCGCGACCTGATCGGTGGCGCCCACTGGCTCTCCGACGGAGCTCACAAGGAAGAATTGATTCGTTCGTTTCTGCGAAACTATGTGTCTTCGCGACTGCGTGTGAGTCAAGGTTTTATTAAGACCGTATACCCCAACGAGCGGTGTTCTCGCGAAATCGATGTATTAATTGTTGACGGCGAAGGACAGCCCTCTTTCTTCAGGTCTGGAGCATTTGAAATAGTTCCGCCGAATTCGGTTGCTGCATTCATGCAAGTCAAATCAGGGGTTTCATCTGCGGTGATGGCCAGTGCGCTAGACAACATCGCTACCGCAGCCTCCCTGGCAATTGACACGCCACACCCTACCCGAATCTGGAAAGGAATCGCCGCGTACTCGCATGAACTGGCTTGCGAATCCGTCTTTCGAACAGTTGCCGGGTGGATCAATACCTTCGTAACGTCGGATAAGAGATTCGAGGCGCTTGGAGCATCCGCATCCTCAGAAAAAGCACTGCTTCTTCTTCCAAATTGCATTGCTGTACTGACATCTTTTGTGATCTTCATCCAGGCATGCGAAAAGCCCCGTAGCGTTCGACTGAAGTTTGTACAAGCAGAAGCTCTTGCGGCAGCCTACATGTTTGCGGATTTGCTCGCTTACTCCGGTGTTTCTGGAAACTCTGCTTCTCAGCTCGACGCGATAATTGAGAGTATCAGACCGCCCAAGCCACAATTCATCGATATAGACTTCTAAGGTATAGTCAATGGACTTCCCCCTTCTGACTCTTGAAGACTCAATCAAGTCTTTCGCGCACCGGCCTGGCCTAATCATCGGCGGCGCAACGACGCAGGTGATGGGCGAATATCGCCATGCATTGGATGTCGCATTTCGGCAAATTCCAACGCCGATTGCGCAAGCAATTCAAAGCACAGACTTCCGCGATATTCTCGATGAATTGAGGGCTTTGGATTCTATTGAGGCAGTCAAGTATGAATCCGCCATTCGCGATGGCATCCGAAGGCTGACTTCGCCGACCGAGATTCCTCACTTAGCAAGAGCTGGCTGGTCGGCAGTAATTTCGCTCGCCGACGACGTACTATTCGAGTCTGACCTCAAGACGCACATAGAGGCCTTAGCATCTTCCAAGACCGTAACAATTGTCGATAGCCCCTCCGTCAACCCCACGGAACGAACAGTTCCTGTTTACAAGTTACTCGGAAACCTTAGCGACCCTGATCCCAATCACTGCGTTGTCATCGCACGATCTGACCTACTTCTTAAGCAGCAATCCTGGTCGCAGATGCTCAGCTCCTGCCCAGATTACCTAGCAGATGCTCCTTTGCTAGTAACTGGGACATTCGATGACCCCGTCATGATCAGCACGGTTCTTTCAGCGTTGCTCGCGATGAACAAACCGAGACCGTCTAGACTCTTGATTCCAAAGCGCGACTTAGTAAACACACCGCCAGCACTCGTATCGCTATTGGGTAAGTTCCGAACGGAGTTGATTGACGCCACACTTCGCGAGATTGTCGACGCGGTCTCGTCGCTGCGGCCACAACGTCGAGCACCGACTTCACACGCTAGTCCGAAGCCTGCCTCAGCCTTTTCAGGAGTCGCCCCAGCATTTGCGTCAATCGTCTCAATCGTGCCGTCCTCCAAACCAAACGATGTTCGCCTCCCGCGAGACTTGGGGGCGTTGGTAGACAGCTTATTCCGCCCGGGCTCTATCGACTGGAATCCATTCTTAATGGATCTTGATTTGCGTCGGGACCAAAACACGAGAATGAAGACGGATGTAGATCGCCTACTTGATGCCACTCCGAGCTCTGAGCCACTATCGTACGTGGTTCGCGGCGAAGCGGGAGTCGGGAAAACATCCTGCCTGAAGCGCCTAGCGGTCGACCTTGCCACCGACGGTCGTAATGTACTTTGGTGCAAGCGATTCTCAAGTGGCAATTGGATTCGCTACTACAAGGATCTAGTGGCAAAGCTTTCTGAGGCGGCTAGAGATTCCTCGCAAAAGCCTGGCAAGCTAGTTATTTTCTGCGACGACCCTTGGTCTCTGCGACTTGACGCGAGCGACCTGATGAGTTGCTTTGAAAAATACGGGGACACCTGTGTTTTTGTTTTCTCTTTTCGGAATTCGGATTTCTTTACCGGTGATGGTAGCGCTAATTTACTTGGGCGACCCACTGAGCAACTAGAGCTTGAATTCAAGTTAAGCAGCATGGAAATGGACTCATTGGCGGCAATGCTTGTCCGCATCGGCGCCGCGGCGAACTCCGCATCGGCAACAGCATTGGTGCAGGAGACTAGCACTCGGAACTCGAACGACATTCTTTGCAGTCTTTGGTATCTGATCCCGGAAACGAAGAGCCAGATTTCTGAGTCGCTCAGAGACGAATATTGCCGACTAGGGGAATCAGAGTCTGCTGTCACCAGCATCGCTCAGGAAGCCGCTGCTACCGGCATCGTAGCGAGAAGGGCGTATGAGTTTGTCACTGTGAGCTCACATCTCGGGATCGCGCTCCCGATCGAGGTTCTTGTGCGAGCCCTGAATCTCAACTATGACGAATGGATTTCCATGATGGGCGGCGGACGCCCTCTCTGGGGGCTGCTATACGATGACTTCGATCCCGAGCGCGAGACCGTCGTTTTTCGGACGCGAAATGATGTTGTAACTACGATTCTGCTCGTCCTCCTAAACGGCGGACCAGTCGGCCATGTTGGGGAACTGAGGTTACTGAAGGATCTAATAGCCGCTTGCAAGGGTGGGTCCACGGTGTATCGAAATTTTGTGATGGACGTCCTCGTCAGAAATCGGCCAAAGCTCGAGAGGAGTTTCTCTTACGAGGACGGAGCCGCCCTTTTTGAGCTCGCTTCAGAGACGCTGCCTTTTGAAGACAGGGTACTCGAGCTGCACCGAGGGATCTGGATTCAGCACAAAGGCGGAACCAAGTTGGAACTAGCCTACAAGACGATGGAACGCGCGCTCGAGATGCCTATTTACCCGGGCTCTGAAAGAGACGCCCCGCCTGAGCATGTGCATACATCAATGGCGGCTACAGTTGTGCAAATGGTCAAGCATGGCGCATTTGATCGAGACAAAGGGATTGATCTGGTAAGAGAGCACCTCAGAAAGGCATCCAGCCCTACATTCTTCAACGCACATACGTCGCATGTCGGTGCAAATATGCTTTTCGAGCTCGCAAGCTTGAATGGCTCTTCGGCAAGCGATGAGATTGGGCTGTCATCCCTCGCCGCTGCATTCCAAGAGATTGAGCACGCGCTTCAGGCTGTCGGTTCGTCAGGCCGAGGCCACTTCAAACATGAGAAAAGCATTGAAATGTTGCTCGACCTACAACGACGAATCTTGAGCTCGATCCCAAATGGTGCGCAGCTGGACTTGATTGCGCAAGAGATTTTTGACCGCTCAAGCAATCAGCTCGGATTCGAAGTCGCCGCAAGAAAGCTATTCGCTGAAGCAACTCAGAGCGGCAAGGGGCGAGACTTTAATGAGGTTCGGGAATCTTTGGAGCGCGCCCATCAGCAAATACAGAACAAGGGCCTTACTCCATCTGTAGAACTGATAGCCCTTAGGGCGGACCTAATGATCCGATGGAGAGTGCATCGCACGGGAACACCTCCAGACTGGCAAGCCCTAAAGAATGATCTCCGGGCAGTAATGTCGTCGCCTCGATATCGCGACGATGTACTAAAGAAGTTCTATTTCGCGGTTGCCTTGTTTCAGTGCGGAGAAACGACCGAATCAACAGCGGTGTTCTCCGCATTGCGACGACTCCAACTCTCAACACTTATGCCGCAAGACGTTCGCTGTTTCTATCTGAACCCTGAGGGCCGACCAAAGCAATTTCAAGCTACTCCATCTTCGTTGCACAGTAGACAGTGGGTGCAAATTCCGGAGTTCGACCTTTCGCTCCCCGCTCGCTCAATGTATTCGACAAGTCCGAATTCAACGATGCACGTTTTCGTTGGCTTTACACTAAACGGCCCCGTAGCCATTTCGCATCGCCCTGTCACCGATCAGCTAGAGCTTCCATGAACCTGGACTATCCTCAAACCCCAGTCGGATTGCTCTTCTCCGGATCGATCTTGTACTGCTTGATCGCCCTGGCCACGTCCTTCGCATTCATCTTGCCCTCGGCGGCGAAAGCGGCATGAGCGACGTCAGCAATCGACTTCGAGAACCAGCGACCGTTCAAAGCATCGGTCCAAAGGCGCGGATCTGGTCGGCGTAGGCACGCAGTCGGTCGCGCCCATGGCCGAGTTATCAGAGCATCCCTCAGGGTCGCCCGAACAATCGCCACACCATTTCTTCCTACCGTGACAGCCGCTTCTTACAGAGATAGATTGGCACCTAGCCCCTGGGTATCCATGACCATGTCTCAATTCCCCTTCATCGACTCCCCCTGCCCCTTCCGCTTGGCCGAGATGCCGCAGGCCGGCCGGGACCATTGCGGGCATTGCGACCGGCAGGTGCATAACCTCGACGGCATGACGCGCTCGCAGCGTGAGGCCTTCCTGCGCAGCTGTACGGGCAAGGTCTGTGTGGCCTACACGGTGCAACGCAAGGCGGAGCGCCGGAACCTGGGGCTCGGCATCACGCTGTTGGCGTCGCTGACGGGCTCGGGCCTGGCGGCAGCGCAGGATGCGCCGAAGGAATCGCCGGCGCAGCATGCGTCCGAGACCCGGCCGGTGCTCACTCCGATCGATGTTTCCAAGGTCGAAGAGACGACGGTGCGGATAGCAGAAGAGATTGCGAAGGTCCCTGCCGTGCCGTTCTATGTCACCAGCCCGCACAGCCCCATCTTGCGTGCTGATGAGCCATTCCAGACGCCTGACCCCATTGCCCGCGCTTCGATGGTCTTGCCGACGCAGGAGCTCGTATCCGTTGTCGGCGGCACCATCCTGTCTGCCGACGATGTGCGCTGGGTGGACGAATCCGAGGTCGAGCTGTCCGACAAGGACGCCCTGCCGGAGATCGGTGAGTTGGAATGGCTACCGTCGAAGCAGCCCTGAGTCTTGCAATGTAGCGGCACGATTCCCGGGTCTTTGACCCGGGCTACATGGCTGCCGTCAAAGCGGCCTTGAGTTTCGCGGTGTCGTGTTGCGGTTCCCGTGTCTTTGACCCGGGCTACAAAGCTGCCATCGAAGCCGCGCTGAGCGTTGCACCCTAATGCCGGGCCTTAGATCCGGGCTACCGGTTGAACGCCTTGCCAGCCGCGGATGACAGGCCCGGGCGGCCGCGCTAGATTGGTGGCAAGCCCGTGGAGTGCCTGCCATGTCCAAGTTCCCCGTTATCGATTCGCCCTGCCCCTTGCGCGCCAACGCGATGCCGCAGACCGGCAAGGACCATTGCGGGCATTGCGACCGGCAGGTGCATAACCTCGATGGCATGAGCCGTTCGCAGCGCGAGGCCTTCATGCGCAGTTGCGCCGGGCAGAAGGTCTGCGTGGCCTACACGGTGCAGCGCAAGGCGGAGCGCCGGAACCTGGGCCTCGGCATCACCATGCTGGCGACGCTGACGGGCTCGGGCCTGGCGGCAGCGCAGGACGCGCCAAAGGAATCGCCGGCGCAGCATGCGTCCGAAACCAAGCCTGCCGCCAAACTGTTCGAAGTACAGACTGTCGTCTCCGACACGGTGATTACGGCCGAAGACGTTGCTGCAATTCCTTTGGGACCAGGCATTACTGCACCCCATCGAGCTAGCGTTGAGTCGACGACGATATTGACGGCCGAACAGATCCAATTCGTCGCACTGGGCGGCGTCCTCGACGCCGGCCAAGCGCGCTGGGCGGACGAGGATGAGATCGAAGCCTCGGCGCTCGACACCTTGCCGAATATCGGCGAACTGGAATGGCTGCCGTCGAAGCAGCCCTGAGTTTCGCGATGTCGTGATGCGGTTCCCGGGTCATCGACCCAGGCTACTCAATCGGGCTTTACGACGCCGACGCGTTCGAGCTTCAATCGACTGAGCTGCAGGAAGGCTTCGCCAACCTGGTTCGGATTGCCGTCGCCGATGGCCAGCGCGACGTGGGTGGAATCGAAATCCTGCAGGGCCGAGTCGTAACTGATCCAGCGCTTGCCGTCCCAGGCCTGTACCCAGGCATGCGGACTGAACACGTCGCGGCGGCCGCTGAAACGATCCGCATAGGCAATGCCGACGACGATGCGCGCGGGAATGCCCTGCGCCCGCGCCAGGGCGGCGAGCAGCATGGCGTGGCCGATGCAGTCGCCGCGGCCGAGGCGCAGCGTCTGCAGGGCGTCGGCATAACCGATGTAACCGGTTTCCGGTTTCAGCGTCTTGATCATCAGCGCCACGCTGCGGCGCATGCGCGAATCCACGCTGTGCTTCTGGCTGCCGACACGCGCGGCCAGGCGGCGGATCTCGGCATGATCGCTCTGGACCCAAGCGTTCGGCTGGCGATAGCGGGCGAGTTCTTCGGCACTGGGGACTTCGGCTTCACCACAATTCCGACAGACGGTGACGACGGCCTGTGCTCCGTTGGCAACGACGAGCTGGTCGCCCGTCGGCACGAGTACCGGTGTTTGCCCATCTTCGCGCGAAAGCAGGAAACGCAGCTTCTTCTGCGCGGCATCCTTCGGAATGCGATACGGCGAGGCGACGACGAGATGACCGATGACGTCGAACTGCTGCGCCACGCGACGGTCGCAATCGGATTCGCAGCGCAGCATCACCATCGGCAAGCCGGCGAACTCCGATTCGATGCGCTGCAGGCGGCCGTCGGCGCTGAAGTACCAGTCTTCGCGGCGGGTCGGCGTGGCGAGGCGAACGCAATGCAGACCGGCGGCACTGTTCTCGCCGCAAGCGGCGGTTCGCGCGTTCGTCGTGCGCAGGCCGTCGAGATCGAACAGCGGGAAGGCGCTTTCGCGTGATGTCGTCAGCGCGAGATCATGCAGGCGGCCGATGAGCTGGTACGGCATCACGGCATCGGCCGGCACATCGCCGCCGATGCTCTGGCCGGCCAGGCTGCGATCCAGATGCAACCGACCTTTCTCGATGCGGCCCTCGTCTTCCTGCACGGAGGGTCCGGCCGCCAGGCGGCGCTGGACCAGCAGTGCGCCGGTTTTCGGATCGCGCTCGATCCGGTAACGATGCGAGGCGCCGGCGCCGCCGCCACGCTGGGCGATGCGAAGCTCCTGATCGTCGGCGAAGTACGGCTGCTCGCCACCCGCACGCCATTGCCACTGCGCGGCACCGACGTGCTGCCCGCCGAGCATGATGTGGAAGCGCAGCGCGTTGTCGCCCGTCGTCATCGCGGAAGCGAAGGCCGGAAACGACACGGCGAAGGCCAGCAAGGCCTTCGCCGTGGTATCGCAAAACGACGGGAAATCAGGGCGCAAGCGGATCACCGATTCTGTCGGAGGATGCTCAAGGCTGCAGCTTCAGCACCTGCGGGTCAATGTCCAGATACGGCAGGATCACTTCGGCGTTCCCGAACGCGTCCAGCAGCGACTCGCTGACGAAGATGCGTTCATTCGGCAGCAGGATCGGCATGTCATCCAGTTCGAGCATCTGGGCCGCGAGAACGCTGGCATCGACGAGATCCGGTCTTTCGTTCGCGCCCAGCACGATGAGGCGCGCTTCCGGATCCAGCTTGCGGCGGGCAGCGAGGTAACGATCGAGATCCCCCGCCTTGCCGGGCTTGGTAGATGCAGCATCGCGCGCCAGCAACACCGTCACGGCCTTGTCGTGGCCGTTGGCCAGCACCGTCAAAGTCGCGAGCGCCGCATCCTGACCCAGGGTTCGCGCATCGAGTACGCGTGCTCCTTCCGATCGCGCCGTATCGGCGACTTCGACCAGGAAGCCCAGGCCTTCGCCACCCTGCGCGTTATCGAACACGGCGGCGTAATGCCGCTCGCGTCGGCAGAGCAGGTTCACCGTCTCGGCGAGGTCTTCGAGCACCCAGCGATTCTCGACGCCGTCGATGCCGGCGATCGTCGGCGCCTGCGCGCGCTCACACACGGCCTGCGCCGTATCCAGCAACAGCAGGGCGTATTCGTCCTTGCCCACGACCGGCTGGCCATTGCCGTCATCGATGTCGTCCACCAGACCGCCGGTGACAACGCGCGCCACCGTCATCAGTCCCGCATCGTCGTTCGTGATGGTGCCGATGGCCTGGCCGTCGCCTAGCGTCGCGCCCGTCACGCCCGTGACATTTACCTGGAAGGTCTCGTTCGACTCGAGCGTTCGATCGCCCTTCACCAGGACCGTAAAGGTCTTGCTGGTGGTGCCCGCCGCGATCGTCTGGCCCGCCGCACTCTTGGCCGTGTAGTCGGTGCCTGCCAGGGCGGTCCCGTCGGCCGTGGCGATGTTGAAGCTCACCGTGCCCGCGGCCGCAGCCGAAAGGCTGACGGTGAACGTGAACTGCGTGTTCAGCGCATTGCCTTCGGCCAGCGTGACATCGCCGATGGACAAGGTCTGACCGCCGCCGCTCGTATCGTCGTTGGTGATCGTGCCGATGGCGCTGCCATCGCTGATCGTCGCACCGCTCGGATTGCTCAGCGCGACCGTGAACGTCTCATCGCTCTCCACGGTCGTATCGCCGTTGATCGTGACGCTGAACGTCTGGCTGGTCTGGCCCGCGGCGATGCTCTGGCCGGTCAGGCTGGACGCGACATAGTCGCTGCCGGCCGTGGCCGTACCATTGCTGGTGGCGATGTCGTAGGTCACGGCATTGGCCGCCGCTGCGGACAAGCTGACGGTGAACGTTGCCGTCGCCGTGCCGGCATTGCCTTCGACGATCGACACGTCACCCATGGACAACGTCGGGGAACCGCTGCTGTCGTCGTTGGTGATCGTGCCCACGGCGCTGCCATCGGCGACCGTGGCGCCGCTCGGATTGGCCAGCGTGACCGTGAAGGTCTCGTCGCTCTCCGCCGTCGTGTCGCCGTTGATCGTGACGCTGAACGTCTTGCTGGTCTGGCCGGCCGCGATGCTCTGGGCCGCCAGGCTGGACGCGACATAATCGCTGCCGGCCGTGGCCGTACCATTGCTCGTGGCGATGTCGTAAGTCACGGCCGCGCTGGCTGCCGCCGACAGGGTCACCGTAAACGTCGCGCTCTTCGTGCCCGAATTGCCTTCGCTGATCGAGACATCGGCGATGCTCAACGTCGGTGTCGTGACCCCATCATCATTCGTGATCGTACCGACCGCCTGACCGTCGCCCAGCGTCGCGCCGGTCACGTTGGTCACGTTGACGAAGAAGGTTTCGTCCGGTTCGGTGATCGTGTCGCCCTTGATCGAGACGGTGAAGGCCTTGCTGGTCTGGCCGGCAGCGATGCTCTGGGCCGTCTGGCTCTTGTTGACGAAGTCCGCCGGTGCGGTGGCCGTATCGGCCGCCGTGGCGATGTTATAGGTCACCGCCGTGGCCGCCGGGGCCGACAGCGTCAGGGTGAACGTCGCCAGCTTCGAGCCGCTGTTGCCTTCGGCGATCGATACATCGCCGATGGTAAGCGTCGAACCGCTGGCCGTATCGTCGTTGGTGATCGTGCCGACGGCGCTGCCATCGCTGATCGTCGCGCCGCTCGGATTGCTCAGCGTGACCGTGAACGTCTCGTCGCTCTCCACGGTCGTATCGCCGTTGATCGTGACGCTGAATGTCTGGCTGGTCTGGCCCGCGCCGATGCTCTGGCCGACCAGGCTGGACGCGACATAGTCGCTGCCGGCCGTGGCCGTACCATTGCTGGTGGCGATGTCGTAGCTCACGGCATTGGCTGCAGCCGCCGATAGGGTCACCGTGAACGTCGCCGTCTTCGTGCCGCTGTTGCCTTCGCTGATCGACATATCGCCGATGCTCAGCGTCGGTGCGCCGGCCGTATCGTCGTTGGTGATCGTACCCACGGCGCTGCCGTCGCCAATCGTGGCGCCGGCGGCATTGCTGAGAGTCACGGTGAAGCTCTCGTCGCTCTCGACCGTCGTATCGCCATTGATCGTGACGCTGAAGGTCTTGCTGGTCTGGCCAGCCGTGATGCTCTGGCCCGTCAGGCTGGACGCGACATAGTCGCTGCCGGCCGTCGCCGTGCCGTTGCTGGTGGCGATATCGTAGGTCACCGCCGTACTTGCCGCCGCCGACAGCGTTACCGTGAACGTGGCGATCTTGGTGCCCGAGTTGCCTTCGCTGATGGACACATCGGCAATGCTCATCGCGGGTGCAACGGCGCCGTCGTCGTTGGTGATGGTTCCGACGGCCTGGCCATCGCCTAGCGTTGCGCCCACCACGTTCGTGACATCCACCTGGAAGGTCTCGTCGGGCTCGGTGACGGTATCGCCCTTGATCGAGACCGTGAAGGTCTTGCTGGTCTGGCCGGCGGCGATGGTCTGGGCCGTCTGGCTCTTGTTGATGAAGTCCGCCGGTGCGGTCGCCGTGCCGGCGGCCGTAGCGATGTCGTAGGTCACGGCCGTGGCGGCGGGTCCCGACAAGTTCAACGTGAAGGTCGCCAGCTTGCTGCCGCTGTTGCCTTCGGCGATCGAAACATCGGTGATCGACAAGACGGGCGCACCGCCGCCATCATCGTTGGTGATCGTACCCACGGCGCTGCCGTCGGCGATCGTCGCGCCGGTCGGGTTGGTCAACGTGATATTGAAAGTCTCGTCCGGCTCGACGGCCGTATCGCCATTGATCGTGACAGTGAATGTCTTGCTGGTCTGCCCAGCCGGGATGCTTTGGCCCGTCAAGCTGGACGCGACATAGTCGCTGCCGGCGGTGGCCGTACCGTTGCTGGTCGCGATATCGTAGGTGACAGCGGTCGCCGCCGCCGCGGACAGGCTTACCGTGAAGGTCGCCGTTTTCGAACCGCCGTCTCCTTCGGCGATCGATACATCGCCGATGGAAAGCGTCGACGCTGGCCCGCCACCATCGTCGTTGAGGATGGTGGCGACCGCCTGGCCATCGACCACGGTGGCATTCACGACCTGACTCAGCGTCACATTGAACGTCTCGTTGGCTTCCGCAACCGTGTCGCCATTGATGATCACCAGAACCGACGCGCTGGTATTGCCTCTCGAAATCATCTGACTTGAAACATTGACTGCGTTGTAGTCGCTGCCCGCTGTCGCAGTGCCATCGCTGCTGGCAAGACTGAACCACACGTCGTCGGTGGATGGTTCGGCAAGAGTCACGTTGAAGAAGGCAAATTTTCCGCCATCGTTGCCCTCGACAACGGAAATGTCGGCGATCGACATTCCCGGCCCACTGCCAGCATCGTCATTGGTGATCGTGGCGGATCCCACCGCGTCGCCGACAAACGCACCCACGACATTGCTCAGGGCGGCCTGGAATACTTCGTCCGCCTCACCGACCGTGTCGCCATTGATCGGTACCGAGAACGTCTTGCTGGTGGCCCCAGCCGCTATGGTCTGGCCAATGAGACTGGTGGCGACGTAATCGCTGCCCGCGGTGGCCGTGCTGTTGCTGGTGGCGACATCGTAGGTCACCGCACCACTGGCGGCGGCAGAGAGACTAATCGTGAATACCGCCTGCTTTGTGCCGCTATTGCCTTCCGAGATGGAGACGTCGCCGATGGAAATCGTCGGAATTCCCGGGCCATCGTCGTTGCCGATGGTACCGATCGCTTGCCCGTCTACCACCGTGGCTCCCACTACGTTGCTTACCGTGACGTTGAACGTCTCATGGGATTCGACGGTCGTGTCGCCATTGATCGGCACGACGAAGGTTGTCGAATGCACGCTCGTCGGGATGGTAAGCCCGCTCTGGCTGGTGGCGACATAGTCGCTACCCGCAGTCGCCGTCCCATTGCTGGTGGCGATATTGAAAGACACCGGGCTCGTCGGCATCGCCGACAGCTGGATGGTGAATGTCATCTCGCGTGTCCCGGAACTACCTTCCTCTATCGCGACATCGGCGATGGAAAGCCCTGGCTGGTCGTCATCCACGATGAAGCATTTTGCGGTCGCCAGCCCCACGTCGGCCCCCACGACGCTGGAGACGCTGAACAGAAAGAACTCTTCGAACTCGGGCACCGTGTCACCAATGATCGGAACGGAGACCGTGCCGCTGGTACTGCCGGCGGGGATCACTTGGCCGGTAAGACTCGTCGACGTGAAATCCTGGCCTGGCGTCGCCGAGAACGCGGCCGTCGCAATACTGTAGGTCACCGCGGTGGTCGCGGGTTTGTCGAGACTGACGGTAAGAACCGCCTGCTTTACGCCATTGCCTTCGGTGACGGAGACATCCGCGACAGAAAGTACCGGGTTGACGGCTGCAGCGTCGTCATTGACGATCGTGCCTATACCCTCGAGCCTGAAGCCAGGCCGTCCAGTGACATTGAACACTTCCACCCAGAACGACTCGTTCGGTTCGAACAGCACGTCGCCGTTGATGGTCACGGTGAATGTCCGGCTGGTCTGGCCGGCGGGTATGGTTTCGCCCTCGAGCAGCTTCGACACGAAGTCGCTACCCGGTAGCGCGGTATTGCCGTTCGTACCGATCGAGTAGGTGATCGGGGTAAGGGACGGGATGGAAAGGCTGACAGTGAATGTCATCTGCTTCGTGCCGCTGTTGCCCTCGACAATCGAGACGTCGTCGATCATCACCACCGGCAGATCGTCGTTGACGATGGTACCCACCGCAACGCCATCGCCGATGCTCGCGCCGGATACGTTGCTCAAGGTGACGTTGAAGGTCTCGTCCAGCTCCTCCGCGGTGTCACCGTTGATGAGCACGGTAAAGGTGTTGCTGGTGCTGCCGGCGGGAATAGTCTGTCCAGTGAGGCTTGCCGCGACATAGTCGCTACCCGCCGTCGCGGTTCCGTTGCTGGTGGCGATGTTGTACGTGACCGGCGTAGCGATTGCCGCCTGCAACTTCACCGTGAACGTCATCTGCTTGGTGCCACCGGCACCTTCGGAGAGCGTGACATCGTCTATCGAAAGGCTGGTGCCGTCGTCGTTGACGATCTTGCCGACTGCCTGGCCATCCGTCAGTTTCGCGCCTACCACGTTGTTGACGTTGACGGTGAACAACTCGTCTGCTTCGGACGCGCCGTCGCCGTTGATAGTGACGCTGAACGTCTTGCTCGTGCTGCCAGCCGGAATCGTCTGGCCGACCAGATAGCTGCCGACATAATCGGACCCGGCTGTACTGGTCCCATTGGCCGTGGAAATGTCATAGGTGACAGGCGAAGCAGAGGCTGCGGAAAGCTGAACCGTGAACGTGGCGACTTTCGTGCCGCTGTTTCCTTCGCTGATCGAAACATCGGAAACCGACAAATTCGGGCCGCTGTCGTTCGGCGCCGTCAGCAGACTGACGACATTGCTGGCATAGCGGCCGACAACGGCGTGTTTGCGGACGGGGTCGTAGTCGTATGAAAACCCGGATCGGCCCGTAACGCTCTCTCCTCCAAACCCGACCGTGCCGACCACGCTGTTACTGGCACCCACGGGACCGGCCATGCCGCGCGTCATGAGCGTCAGCGCCCGGGCGTTAACGATGGCGCCGTTGTCCCAGTAATAATTGAACATCATGTAACGCCCGTCTTCCAGCGCGCGAGACTCGGCATCGATGTAATCGGTGCATACCTTGTCATCTGCGGTCGTTCCGACCAGCGCGTTCTTGGCGGACAGTTCGCCCAGCAGGTTTTCGCCCTTCGGAACCCAGGCGACCGCACCGGAAGCATCGGGGCCGTCGATACCTTTCGCTTGGCAGACGATGTAGCTGCCGTCGTCCATCACGGTGATCACGTTGCCGAGCCGCATCAATCCGTTCTCGGCCGTGAGAGGGGCTGTGCGGGGGGTGGCTCCATCGGTCCATGACATGCCGTTGCTGGAAGCCAGAATGTAGTTTCCGTCCTTCAGAGTAACGACGTCGACGGCACCAATAACGGAATTGGTAGCGGAAACTACGCCCGGCGAGCTCGCACTGCCATTTCTCCAAGTCAATGCCCCAACCTCGATGCCTTCGGAATTCTTCCAATTACGGCTGGAAACGACATAGTTGCCGTTGCTAAGCGGCCGAACGCCATGAACGGAGTACAAGCCGACCATGTCGCCACTGGATGCGCCGACCAAGGAGTTGGCAGCGGAAACGACGCCCGTCGTTCCCGTGTTGCCGTTACCCCACGTAACCGCACCCAGGTCCGGTTTGCCGCTGGTTCCCCATCGAGGCGAAGGGACGACGTAGTGGCCGTTGCTCAGGGCGACGATGCCTTCGGTGACGTGCTCCCAGTCGTCGCCGATGTATTGGAAACTCTGGTCGCCGACGAGCGAGTTTGCCGACGACACAATGCCCGTTCGACCGGTCGTCCCGTTGCCCCAGGTCACTGCCCCCTGATCGTCATGGCTGGCGTCCTCCCAATCGGAGCTGCCAACCACATAGTTGCCATTCGTGAGCGCGACGATTTGGGGATAACCGACGAAATTTCCCGTCTTGTCGCCCGTCAGGGCGATGTTGGCGGCGATCACGCCCTTGCGACCCGTCGCGCCGTTGGCCCAGACGACGGCACCGGCGTCGACGATGCCGTTCTTGTCCCAGTAAGGCACCGCGACAACATAGTTGCCATTGGTCAACGGGGTCACGGTCGCCCCGATGAAGTCGTTGAAGGTCGATCCGACCAGAGAATTGGCGGAAGAAATGATGCCTGTCGTGCCCGAGGCGCCGTTGCCCCAGGTCGCAGCTCCTACGTTCGCGGTGCCGTTGTTCCAGACATGCGTCAGCGCAACATAGTTACCGTTACTCAGCGTCCAGGCATACCAGCCGACATGCTCGCGCGCCTTGGTTCCAACCAGTGAGTTCGAGGAAGAGACAGGACCGACGGTACCGCCGTCGCCGTTGCCCCACGTCACGGCGCCCGCTTCGTCGAGTGAGCCATTGTCCCAGTTGCGAGACCGGACGATGTAGTTGCCGTTGCTCAGCGGCATGACGCCGTCGGAGCCGACATAGTCGCCCTGCACCGAGCCGACGAGCGCATTGCTCGCCGATATCACACCGGAGATCCCTGTGGTGGCACTACCCCAGGCCACCATGCCGACGCCCGGCGTGGAAGCCGAGCTCCAGCCGGTATTGACCAGGACATAGTTGCCGTTCTTCAAGACGACGATCTTGATCGTCTCGTAGTCGGCCGTGGGTGTTGCGCCGGGATTGACGCCTGTGACCTTGCTGATCAGCGTGTGATCGGGGCGGTAGAGATAGGCGGCGCCGCCCGCGGGATCCGCAGGGTCGGTCACGACGATATTGCCATTGGGCAAAACAGCCACCTGCGCCCCGAACTTCAGGCTGCCCGCAGGGCCCTGCCAATCCACCTGGCCTGCCATCGCTGGCGCGACCAGGAACGTCGTGACGACGAGGACCGCACCCAGGGCGCGGAAGCTCATGGGGAGGTGGCGAAGAAAACGGAGCATGGCGGTCGCAAGGTCAGGCAAATTCCTGCAATTGTCTCATGCGCGGCCCGCAGGCCGCACACACGAAAATGCGACGGAATGCATGCTTTGCGGCGATTCGCGATGCCGCCTTTTGGCTGAGCTGCTGTCGGGTCGTCGCCATACGCGGCCGTAGTTGCAATGCAGTTTGCAAGCCTTCCCGATCACCAGTGCCGAATGGCCTATGCCGAAAAGAAAAAGGCGGCCATTGGCCGCCCTTTTCGCCCCACGCGTGACGTTTCTCACACGCCCAGCGGATTGCTCTTCTCCGGATCGATCTTGTACTGCTTGATCGCCCTGGCCACGTCTTTCGCATTCATCTTGCCCTCGGCCGCGAGGGCGGCGATGGCGGCATGCGCGATGTAGTAGCGATCGACTTCGAAGAAGCGACGCAGGTTCGCGCGCGTATCGGAACGGCCGAATCCATCCGTTCCCAGCACCGTGTAGCGTTGGGGAACAAACGCGCGGATCTGATCGGCGTACGCACGCACGTAGTCGGTCGCCGCGATCACTGGGCCACTGCGGCCTTCCAGGCATTCGGTGACGTAGGCCTTGCGCGGTTCACTTTCCGGATGGAAGCGGTTGTGGCGCTCGACATCGAAACCATCGCGGCGAAGCTCGGTGAAACTCGGGCAACTCCAGATGTCGGCGCTGACGCCGAAATCCTTGTCGAGCAGTTCGGCTGCCGCGATCGCTTCGCGCAAGATCGTGCCGGAACCCAATAGCTGCACGCGCAGTTCGCCCTTCTTCGCCTTGCCAGCGTCCTTGAGCAAGTACATGCCCTTCAGGATGCCGGCCTCCGCGCCCGCCGGCATTTCCGGGTGCGTGTAGTTCTCGTTCATCAGGGTCAGGTAGTAGTACTCGTCCTGCTGCTCTTCCATCATGCGCAGCATGCCGTACTGCAGGATGACGGCGACTTCGAAGCCGAAGGTCGGGTCGTAGGACTTGCAGTTCGGAATCGCACCCGACAGCAGGTGCGAATGGCCGTCCTCGTGCTGCAGGCCTTCGCCGTTGAGCGTGGTGCGGCCAGCCGTAGCGCCGAGCAGGAAGCCGCGCGCGCGCATGTCGGCCGCCTGCCAGGCGCTATCGCCGATGCGTTGAAAGCCGAACATCGAGTAATAGATGTAGAACGGCAGCATCGGCTGGTCGTTCGTGCTGTAACTGGTCGCCGCCGCCATCCACGACGAGAACGCGCCGCATTCGGTGATGCCTTCTTCCAGCACCTGGCCGGCGGCGTCTTCGCGGTAATACATGAGCTGGTCGGCATCGACCGGTTTGTACTTCTGACCCTGCGGCGAATAGATGCCGATCTGGCGGAACAGGCCTTCCATGCCGAAGGTGCGCGCTTCGTCGGCGACGATGGGCACGCAGAGCGGGCCGACCTGCTTGTCGCGCAGCACGATATTCAGCGCCTGCACGAAAGCCATCGTCGTGCTGATCTCGCGGTCGCCGCTGGATTTCAGCAGGCGGTCGAACACTTCGAGTTTCGGCGCGGTGAGCGCCTTGCTCGTCTTGCGCCGGCGCTGCGGCAACGAACCGCCGAGCTGGGCGCGACGTTCCTTCATGTACTGAACCTCGGGCGAATCGGCGCCGGGGTGGTAGAAGGAAATGTCTTCGATCTGCTGGTCGCTGACCGGAATCTGGAAACGGTCGCGGAACGCCTTCACCGATTCGGTGTCGAGCTTCTTCGTCTGGTGCGTCGGATTCAGCGATTCGCCGGCCGAACCCATGCCGTAACCCTTCACGGTCTTGGCCAGCACCACCGTCGGCATGCCCTTGGTGGCGACGGCATTGGCATAGGCCGCATGCACCTTGTGCGGATCGTGGCCGCCGCGGTTCAGGCGACGGATGTCCTCGTCGCTGAGGTTGGCGACCATCTGCAGCGTTTCCGGATACTTGCCGAAGAAATGCTCGCGCGTATACGCGCCGCCGAAGGCCTTGCAGTTCTGGTACTCGCCATCGACGGTTTCCATCATCAGCTTCTTCAGCAGACCCTGGTGGTCGCGCTGCAGGAGCGGATCCCAGTAGCTGCCCCAGACGAGCTTGACGACGTTCCAGCCGGCACCGCGGAAGCTGCCTTCCAGCTCCTGGATGATCTTGCCGTTGCCGCGCACCGGGCCGTCGAGGCGCTGCAGGTTGCAGTTGATGACGAAGCACAGGTTGTCCAGGCCTTCGCGGCCGGCCAGCGCGATCGCGCCGAGGGATTCGGGCTCGTCGCATTCGCCGTCGCCCATGAAGCACCAGATCTTGCGATCGGACTTCGGCATCAGGCCGCGCGCTTCCAGGTACTTCCAGAAACGCGCCTGGTAGATCGCGCTGATCGGGCCGAGGCCCATGCTGACCGTCGGCGTCTGCCAGAAATCCGGCATCAGCCACGGATGCGGGTACGAGCTGATGCCCTGCCCGTCGACTTCCATGCGGAAGTTGTCGAGCTGGTTCTCGCTGATGCGGCCTTCGAGGAAGGCGCGCGCGTAGATGCCCGGCGAGCTGTGGCCCTGGATGTAGAGCAGGTCGCCCGGATGATCGGCGCTGGGTGCGCGCCAGAAATGGTTGAAGCCGACGTCGTAGAGCGTAGCGCTCGACGCGAACGATGCGATGTGCCCGCCAAGTTCGCCGGGCTTGCGGTTCGCGCGCACGACCATCGCCATCGCGTTCCAGCGGATCATCGAACGGATGCGCCATTCCATCGCCGGGTCGCCGCCCATGGACGGTTCCAGGTGCGCGGGAATGGTGTTGATGTATTCGGTCGTCGGTGAGAACGGCAGCTGCGCGCCGGCGCGACGCGTCAGTTCGACCATGCGCTCGAGCAGTTCGTGCGCGCGCTCGGGGCCGTCGTGGTCGAGCACGGCCTTCAGCGATTCGATCCATTCGCGCGTCTCGCGCGGGTCGCGGTCGTGTTCCAGCAGATCGTTCAACCAGCTCATCAGCGTTCCCTCGCGACGCATCCGGCGCCGCGGCTCCGTTCCATTGAATCTCGAAGTTTAGCGCATGGGGGCGAAATCCACGGTACGGCGGGGTATGGGGCCGAGGTGCGCGACCGGCGCTGTCCAGGGACAGCGCGCATTGCCGGAGGGATGTCGGTCGGCACGCTGCGCCGGGCACGAGGGCCCGGCCGAAACCCGGTGCGCGTCGGCGGCCTTTTCCTACGCCAGCCCGATCGATTGTCGGATTCATGGGCTTCCAGAGCGAGTACAGCATCGAACCATGACGACCCTGCCCACGCTCGCGCCCCTTGCCGGTCTCGCCACCGCCCTCAGGTCAAACGCCGCGCCGGCGCCGCAGGTCTCCCTGCTCACGTTCGAAACGCATCTGCGCCGTCCCGTGTTCGCCGATTTCGCCCTGGCTTGCGCCGCGGCTCGCGCCATTTCGGATCCCTGCCACTGGGGCGAGTCGCGGCTTCTGGCCTGGGTGCTGCTGCCCGATCACTGGCAGGGGCTGGTGGAAACGCGCGACGAAGCCGCGCGCTCACGCCTGGTGCAGAACCTCAAGTCGAGCACCACGCGAAGCGTGCGCGACTGGGATGCCTCGATCGAACCGCTCTGGGCACGTGCGACGCAGGAACGACGCCTGCGTCGCGACGACGACCGGGCCGAAGCGGCGCGCTACCTCGTGCTTGAACCGGTGCGCTGCGGCCTCACCGCCACGCTGGACGACTACACGTTCTGGAACAGCGAGTGGGTGTGAACGACGCCTGGGCGCAATTTGTAGGAGCGACGCAAGTCGCGACCGCTGCAGGAAGACCGGACCAGGTATGACATGGAGCCGACCAAGCCACTCTCACGGCCATGCCGCACTGCGCCGCGGACGACATTCGCAGGCTGGCCAGATTTACGTGATCACGTTCGTGACGCACCGGCGCCGTCGACTGTTCGCCAGTTTTGCCTTGGGCTGCACCGCCGCACGCGCCCTGACGGATCCGATCAACTGGCGGCATGCTCGACTTTGCGCGTGGGTATTGATGCCAGACCATTGGCACGGATTGATCGAGCTTGGCGATGGCGCAGATCTCTCGAAGATCGTGCAGGAACTGAAAGCAAATTCAGCTCGTAGGCTGCATATGAAACACCCCGGAATGGGCCGGGTATGGGCGAAATCATTCCATGATCGGGCCCTGCGTTGCGGCGACGATCGGGTTGTCGCCGCCCGCTACCTGGTAATGAATCCGGTCCGCGCGGGATTGACGCGAAGGATTCGGGAATACTCGTTCTGGGACGCCATCTGGTTGCAGGAACAGGTCGCGACTTGCGTCGCTCCTACATCGACCGAGGCAGATTGAGGACGGTCGCGACTTGCGTCGCTCCTACAGAAGCCGCAAGGCGAGAACGGTCGGGATTGCCATCGCTCCTACGGGCGCGTCCCGGCAAGAACAGTCGCAATCGCCATCGCCCCACCAAAAAGGTGGCCGAAGAAATCAACGCTGCGCCAGGTACAGCGCACCGTAGAGCAACACCGATCCGATCACATAGGCGATCTCCACCTTGCGTCGGCGGTGCGAATTCTCGCGCGAACCGGTGGCGTCCAACAGGGCCTGACGCAACAGGAAGGTGTAGAGGATGTAGTACAGGAAAGGGGTGACGTGTACGGTCGGCGGGAAATCCGAAAGCGCCTTGCCGAACCAGGAAAGGATGTAGTTGATCTCGGCATAAATGCCGAACAGCCCGAGGGCGGCGTTGATGAACATCCATTTCACTTCCTCGCCACCGAAGATGGTCAGGTAAAAGACCACGTACGCGAGGATGGCGATGCCACCGTGCAGATAAAGGAAGAACAGTTCCACGCCGTTGGCGCCGTAGGCCATGAAAAAGCCGGAAGCGCCGAAGATGCCCATGTGCATGAGGAAGAAGGGATAAACCGACCAGCCGGAAACTTCATCGCCGGCCTTGTACTTCTTTCCGTTGATGGTGAGCCCGGAGTGGAGTTTCATCGCCCTCCCCTGTCGCGGAAACCCTTGTCGCGCCTTGCGATCCAAAGGAATTTCCTTCGGTCATCGCTCCTACAAGAAAACCCGGACGGTCTGAGCGCTTACGCTCACCCGCCCCGCGCGGCGCGGATCTGCGCTTCCACCGCTGCAATCGCCGTCATGTTGACGACGCGGCGCGGGGTCGAGGCCGGCGTCAGCACGTGTGCGGGCTTGTCCACGCCCATCAGGATCGGGCCGATCGCCACGCCATCGGTCATCACGCGCACGAGGTTGTAGGCGATGTTGGCCGAATCCAGATTCGGCAGCACGAACAGGTTGGCGCGGCCGTTCAAGGTCGTGCCAGGGAAGATGCGCTTGCGCAGCGCTTCGTCCCAGGCGGTGTCGGCCATCATCTCGCCGTCGATTTCGAGCTTCGGGGCGCGCGCGACGATCAGCTCGCGTGCCTCCGCCATCTTCTTGGCGCTGGCGTTGTTGTGGCTGCCGAAATTCGAGTGCGAGAGCAACGCCACTTTCGGCGTAATGCCGAACAGCTTGAGCCGGTAGCTCGCCTGCAGCGTCGCTTCGGCGATCTGCTCGGCGCTCGGGTCGTACTGCACATGCGTGTCGAGGAAGAAGGACACGCCCTGGTCGTTGATGACGCCGGTCATCGCCGAGGTCGAGGTCAAGCCCTTGTCGAGCGAAAACACGCTGCGGATGTAACCGAGCTTCTTGTGGTAGCGACCGACCAGGCCGCAGATCATCGCATCGGCTTCGCCGCGCTCGACCATCAGAGCCGCGATGAGCGTCGGTCGCGAGCGCAGCAGGTTCTTCGCCGCCGCGGGCGTCACGCCGCGGCGCGCGGTGATGGCATGGTACTGCTGCCAGTATTCGTTGAAGCGCGGATCGTCGTTGATATTGGTCAACTGGAAATCGACGCCGGGACGCATGCGCAGGCCGAGGCGAGCGATGCGCGTCTCGATGACATCCGGGCGACCGATCAGGATCGGGTCGGCCAGGCCTTCGTCGATGATCGTCTGCACGGCGCGCAGCACGGTTTCTTCTTCGGCTTCGGCGTAGACGACGCGCTTGCGGTCCTTGCGCGCGAGTTCGTATACCGGCTTCATCAGCAGCCCGGTGCGATAGATGAACTGCGCCAGCTTCTCGCCGTAGATCTTGAAATCGGCGATCGGACGCGCGGCGATGCCGGAGTCCATCGCCGCTTTCGCCACGGCCGGTGCCAGCTCGGTCAGCAGGCGCGGATCGAAGGGACGCGGGATCAGGTAGTCGGCGCCGAAACGCGGCACTTCGCCGCTGTAGGCGCTGCCGAGGTCGGAGGCTTCCTTGCGCGCGATCGAGGCGATCGCATGCACGCAGGCCAGCTTCATCGCCTCGTTGATCGTCGTCGCACCGACGTCGAGCGCGCCGCGGAAGATGTAGGGGAAGCAGAGCGCGTTGTTGACCTGGTTCGGGTAATCGCTGCGACCAGTGGCGATGATGCAGTCGGGCCGCACCTTCTTTGCGTCTTCCGGCAGGATCTCCGGGTTCGGGTTGGCCAGCGCGAAGATGATGGGCTTGTCGGCCATCGTCGCGACCATCTCGGGCTTCAGCACGCCGGCGGCGGACAGGCCGAGGAAGACGTCGGCGCCATTGACGATATCGGCCAGCGTGCGCTTGTCGGTGTCGCGTGCGTAGCGCAGCTTGTCGGCGTCCATGTGGCCACGACCGGTGTAGAGCACGCCTTCGCGATCGAAGGCGAGGATGTTCTCGGGCTTCAAGCCGAGCGAGACGAGCATGTCCAGGCAGGCGATGCCGGCCGCGCCGGCGCCGCTGGTAGCGAGCTTGACGTCTTCGATGCGCTTGCCGGCGACATGCAGCGCGTTGAGCATCGCCGAGCCGACGATGATCGCGGTGCCGTGCTGGTCGTCGTGGAAGACCGGGATCTTCATGCGCTGGCGCAGCTTGCGCTCGACTTCGAAGCACTCCGGCGCCTTGATGTCCTCGAGGTTGATGCCACCGAAGGTCGGCTCGAGGCTGGCGATGATGTCGACCAGCTTGTCCGGGTCGGTTTCGTTGATCTCGAGATCGAAGACATCGATGCCGGCGAACTTCTGGAACAGCACGCCCTTGCCTTCCATGACCGGCTTGCCGGCCAGCGGGCCGATGTTGCCGAGGCCGAGCACGGCGGTGCCATTGGTGATGACGGCGACGAGGTTGCCGCGTGCGGTGAGTGAGGAAGCCTCGTTCGGATCGGCAACGATGGCTTCGCAGGCATGCGCGACGCCCGGCGAATAGGCCAGGGCGAGGTCGCGCTGAGTGATCATCGGCTTGGTCGGCGCGACCTTGATCTTTCCGGCCGGAGCCATCCGGTGGTAGTCGAGGGCGGCTTCCTTGAATTCGTCGTGTTCTGACATTGCGGCTTGTCTTTGGCGTAAGGCGTGGATTCTAGCAGGCTGGGGTTACAGCCCGAGGACGAGGTCGTCGGCCTCGACGCGGTCGAGGCGGATCTTGTTGGCGAACAGCGAGAAAGCCAGCATGCCGGCCAGGCCATTGGCGCGCTGCATCCACGGCGGCAGATAGCGCGGCGGTGCGATGCCGCCGTCGTCGTAAGCCACCTGCAGGTTGAACACATCCTCGAGCGCGAGCTTGCCGACGAACAGCTGGCGGGCCTGGCCGAGGCGATGATGGCGCAGGCACCAACGGAAGAAGGTGTGCACGCTGAGCAGTCCGTGCAGGTACACGGTGTCCTTCGTGAAGGCGGCGCCGCCGCCGAGCGGCACGCCGCGGAAGACGCGTTGCGTGGAAGAAAAACTATCGGCCGGCGGCTGCCCGGCATCGAGGAAGAAGCGGAAGATATCGACGAAGTCGGCTCCATGGATGGCTTTGTCGATGGCGACGATGCGCAGGCTGATGCGCTTCATGCGCTCGATATCCATCGCGCCGGACATCAGTTCGGCGAAGGTCGCCAGACCCTCCTGCGTCGCGGTCGTTCTTGGCGCACCGCGCGCCAGCGAACGCAGGAAGGGTTGCTCGCGACCATTGAGGCCGGTCAGCGTGTGCACGAAGGCCTCGTGCACCAGCAACTGGTTTCGGTCGTAGTCGGAGAAACCGGTATTGGTGCGCAGGCGAATGCGCGTCGGGCTGGCCGCCGCTTTCGAGATCAGGTTCGGATCGAGCTCGACCGTGACCTTGTGCCCGGTGAAGAAGGCATCGATCGATTTCTGCAACTCCGCCTGCACCGTTTCGGCCGGCAGCACGTAGTCGGGCTCGACCTCACGCAGTTCCTGGTCGAGCTGGTCGGCCAGGTCGACGAAGTGCATGGCGGCATCGAGATTGGTCGGCCCGTCGCCAGGCAACATCTCCGCCGGCCGGCCGTACAGTCGCGCCGAATACGCGGTGACGCGATGCGTGCCGACCGCATCGAGCAAGCGCGTGGCGATGCGCCAGCTTTCCGCCGTCTGCAGCAGGTAGCGCCCGACCGGATCGTCGGCATCGGCCGCCGCCGTGACCGCGGCGAGCTCGGCGCGCACGGCGGTATAGTCCCGCCGCTGGTACTCGATCTTCGGCATGTGGATCTTGCCGATGCGCCAGGCGCCGAGGAATTCCTCCTGCGCGCTGGCCGGCCAGCTCACCATTTCGAGCAGGCGAATTTCGCGCACCGCCGCGACCAGGCGCGCATCGAGCGCGGCATGGTGCTTGAGCGACGCGGGCGCGACGGCCGCCATCAACGTCGGCCGTACTTGTCTTTCAGGCGCTTGTTCAGCGCGCGGTGGATCACTTTTTCTTCGGGCACGACGCTGCGCCAGCGTCGTGGCGGCGGCATCGCGTTCGTCGCGAAGCTTGCAATAGCTGTTGTAGCGGGCCTCGTCGAGTTCGTCGTTCTCGATCGCAGCGCGCACGGCGCAGCCGGGCTCGTTGCTGTGGCCGCAGTCGCTGAAACGGCATTGGCGCGCCAGTTCCTCGATGTCGTCGAAACCGCCGTCGGCCAGGTCCTCGTCGCCGCTGAGCTTGAGCTCGCGCATGCCGGGCGTGTCGATCAGGCAACCGCCCTGCGGCAGCGGGATCAGCACGCGATGCGTGGTGGTGTGGCGGCCGCGCTGGTCGTTCTCGCGCACCGCATTGGTCTTCATTTTCTCGATGCCGAGCAGCGTATTGCTCAGCGTGGACTTGCCGGCACCGGACGAGCCGACCAGTACGGCCGACTTGCCGGGCCCGAGGTAGGGATGCAGCACGGCGACGCTGTCGCGATCCTTCGCATTGACCGCATGCACGGGGATGCCGGTCAGGCGCTCGTTGTGCAGCACTTCGATGACGTCCTCAAGCATGTCGCACTGGTCGGCCTTGGTCAGCACCAGCACCGGCGCGGCGCCGCTGGCCTGCACGATCAGCAGGTAACGCTCGATGCGTCGCGGATTGAAGTCTCCGTCCAACCCACTGACGACCAGCACATGGTCGATGTTCGCGGCGATGAGCTGTTGCTTGTAATGCTCGCCGGCGGCGGCGCGCTTGAGCAAGGCATGGCGTGGCAGCAGACGCAGGATGTGTTTGCCCTCGGCATCCAATGCGACCCAGTCGCCGACCGCGGCACGCTCGGCCGGATCGCCACGCGGTCGGGTCCAGGCGGCGGGGGGCTGCACGCGGCGCAGATCGCCGGCGAACTCGGCGACGTCGTAGCCGCTGCGATGCTGGCCGATGACGCGGGCGACGCGATCGCCGCGAGCCGCTTCGCGCAGCTCCGGCGTGTCGGGCCAGCCGATGGCGCGCAGGCGGTCGAAGGCATCGGGAGCGAGGGTCATTGGGCCGATTCTAACTGCTGGGTTCCGCAGGTGAGTTCCCGCCAGTGAGTTCCGACCGAAGGATTCCACGCGAACGGGCCGCCGCATCTGCACTTTTCCTTGACCTGGCTGAGCGCACAGTCGGCCCATGACGACCTTTTCGCGCATCGTTCTCCTATTGGCCGGCCTGGGTTTCCTCGGCTTCGGTGGCTGGCTCGCCATTTCGCCGCAGACAGCGCTGGAACCTTTGGGCGTGCGGGCCAGCGCGGCAGGCTGGATCGAGCTGCGCGCGTTCTACGGCGGCCTGGAGCTTGGTTTGGCCATTTTCCTGTTCATGGCCGCCTGGCATCGCCGCTGGCGCCGGGCCGGGCTGTGGGTGGTGATGCTCGGCAACGCCGGCATCGGCCTGACACGCCTCGCCTGCCTGGGCCTGGGCGGCCAGTTCACGCCCTACTTCGGCTACGCCCTGGCCTGGGAACTGGGCTTCGCCTTGCTGGCGGGCTGGGGTCTGGCTCACCTGCCCTCGAGAATCGTCGGACCGGAGCCTTTGTCCGACGCTGAACGCGGGCTGGTCTGAGCCGGTCGGCGAGCCGCGTCGCGCCTACAAAACTTTAACGCTTTCGGGTAGTCTCGGGGCTGCTTTTTCCAGCCTTTTCCGACACTTCCCATGTCCCACCCCCGATTATTGACCCGCGAGCGCCTGTCCGAAGTCCGTTACGAAATTCGCGGTGAACTCGCTCGTCGGGCCCAGGAGCTGGAAGCGCAGGGCCGGAAACTCATCAAACTCAACATCGGCAACCCCGGCGCCTTCGGGTTCCGCGCGCCGGAACATCTGCAGCGCGCCATCGCCGACAATCTGCCGAGCACCGATCCGTACACGCACCAGCAAGGCCTGCCGGCCGTGCGCGAATATATCGCCGCGCACTACAAGCAGCGCGGTACGCCGAACGCGGTGCCGGAACGCATCTTTGTCGGCAATGGCGTCAGCGAGCTGATCGACATCTCGCTGCGCGCCCTGCTCAATCCCGGCGACGAAGTCCTGGTGCCGAGTCCCGACTACCCGCTGTGGACGGCCGCGACCATCCTCAATGACGGCAAGGCGGTGCACTACGACTGCCGCCCGGAAAACGGTTTCCTGCCCGACCCGGCGCAGGTCGAAGCGCTGGTGACGCCGCGCACGCGCGCGCTGGTCATCATCAATCCGAACAATCCCAGCGGCGCCGCCTATCCGCGCGCCCTGCTCGAGCAGCTCGTCGCGATCGCGACCAGGCACGGCCTGCTGCTGATGGCCGACGAGATCTACGACGGCATCGTCTACGACGAGGCGACGTTCCAGCCGTTGGCGCCGCTCGCCGGCGACCATCCCTGCATCAGTTTCGGTGGTCTGTCGAAAGTGCATCGCGCCTGCGGTTGGCGCGTGGGCTGGGCGGTGCTGTCGGGCGATCCGCTGCGCCTGGGCGACTACCACCACGCGATGGACCTGCTCGGCGCCCTGCGCCTGTGCGCCAACGTGCCGGGCCAGTACGCGGTTCCCGGCGCGCTGTCGGGCCCCGACACGATCACGCCGCTCTGCGTCGAAGGCGGTCGTCTGTACGAAACGCGTCGCGCGGTGATCGAAGCCTGCGCGGAAAGCGAGCATCTCGAACTGGTCGCGCCCGCCGGGGCCTTGTACGCCTTCCCTGCCGTGGTCGGTCCGGCCGCCGACGGCTTCGACGACCATCGCTTCGCGCTGGAACTGATGGAAAGCGAGGACGTGCTGGTCGTGCCGGGATCGAGCTTCAACGTGCGCTACCGCAATCATTTCCGCGTGACCCTGTTGCCGGAAGCCGAAACGATGCGCGAAGTGTTCCGTCGCATCGACGGATTGCTCGGTCGTTACGCCGACGCCGCTCTGCGCCGCAGCGCCGCCGTCGCCTGACCGCGGTGCGCTTCCTCGCCCTGGGCGATTCCTACACGATCGGCGAAGGCGTCGCCGAGGACCAGCGCTGGCCGAACCAGTGGGCGAGCGCGCTGCGCGCGCTGGGCGCGGGGATCGACGCGCCGCGCATCATCGCGCAGACCGGCTGGACGACGGACGAACTGTCGGCGGCGATCGATGCGCTGGAGCCGTTGGGCCAGTGGGATCTGGTCAGCCTGCTGATCGGCGTCAACAACCAGTATCGTGGGCGCGATCTGCAGAACTATCGTGCGGAATTCTCCGCCCTGCTCGAACGCGCGACCGCCTATGCCGGCGGCGACCCCGGTCGCGTACTGGTGCTGTCGATTCCCGACTGGGGCGTGACGCCGTTCGCGCGCGACGGCAAGCGCGATCTCGCACGCATCGCCGATGAGATCGACGACTACAACGCGGTCAATCGCGACGTCAGCGAAACCCGCGGCGCCGTCTGGCGCGACATCACCGACCTGACGCGCGACTACGGCGCGCGACGCGACATGCTGGCCGACGACGGCCTGCATCCTTCCGGCGCGATGTACGCGCTGTGGGTCGAGCGCTTGATGGATACGATGTAACTGAATTGCCGTCCGTTTGTTCGGTGGCTTCAAATCCAGTGTCCTTGCGAAGCATTTGCCCTGCCGGCGGCGATTTTGGCTCAGAACTTCGAGCCAATCTGACCCAGCGCAGGAAGCGCGGTACTAGTGCAACAAACGCGCCCTAAAGCGAGCCGAGCATCGGAGCTGGCCGCGGGGGAAAGGCCCGACTGTCCGAGCGCAGGGATGCGCGAGTTCGGGCCGGCCCGCGGACGGCGAGAAGCGTAGGGTACGGCGAGAAAGGACTTCGAGCCGGCGAGCGTCGGGCGCAATGGTTTTTGCCTACTTTTTGCCATAACAAAAAGTAGGGCCGCCGGCAGGCAAATGCGGCGGCGCAGCCAAACGGTCGCGATTGCCATCGCTCCTACGCATTGAGGCGAACGCGAATGGTCGCGACTTGCGTCGCTCCTACACTCCCTCTGAGGATATGGGAGAATCGGCGCATGAAGATCGCCCTCGTTACCGCCATCGCCGCTTTCGCGCTGGATGAGGATCTGGCGCCGCTGCAGCAGGCGCTGCAGGCCAACGGCATCGAAGCGCCGATCCTGGCCTGGGACGATACCAGCGTTTCCTGGGCGCGTTTCGACGCAGCCGTGCTGCGTTCGCCCTGGGACTACGCCGAGCGCCTGCCGGAGTTCCTCGCCTGGGCCGAACGCATCGGCGAAAAGACGAAACTGCTCAATCCCCTGCCGGTGATCCGGCACAACACCGACAAGCACTACCTCGACGAACTGCGGCGCGCGAACGTGCCGGTGGTGCCCAGCCGTTTCGCCGAACCGGGCGAAGATGCCGCAAAGGCGGTGCGGAATTTCCTGGCCGACTTTCCCGATGCTGCCGAATTCGTCGCCAAACCCGCCATCGGCGCCGGTTCGCGCGATGCGCAGCGTTACTCGCGTGCGCAACAGGCCGCCGCGGAGAAACACGTTGCGCGGCTGCTGTCGGAGGATCGCAGCGTCTTGCTACAGCCCTACCTGCCTGCGGTGGACGAAGCGGGCGAGACCGCGTTGATGTTCTTCGACGGCCAGTTCAGCCATGCCATACGCAAAGGCCCACTGCTGCGTCGCGACGAAGGCCCGACCGAACTGCTATTCGCGCCGGAAGAAATCACGGCGCGTAAACCCGGCAAGGACGAACTGCAGGTCGCGAAGGCCGCCCTGGCCGCGCTACCGAAACTGTTCGGCAACAAAGGGCCTTTGGCTTATGCGCGCGTAGACCTGATCCGCGATCAAAGCGGCGCGCCGGTATTGCTGGAACTCGAATTGACCGAGCCCTCGCTGTTCTTCCTGCACGACGCCAAGGCGGCGGACAAGTTCGCCAAGAGCCTGAAGAAGCGCCTCGCGTAGGCTTGGTTGGCGTAGGCTGGGCTAATAAGCCCAGCTTGCTTCACGCGGATATTGGAGGCTGGACTTGCCAGCCCAGCCTACGATTGCAACGAACGCCTCTCGACTTATTCGCGCAACAGGCGCTCGACGATACGCTGCGCCAGCACTTCGGCGGCGTCGGTTTCCGTGTGCAGATGGAACTCCGGCGATTCCGGCGTCTCGTACGGCGAGTCGATGCCGGTGAAATGCTTCAGCTCGCCGGCGCGCGCCTTGCGGTACAAACCCTTCACGTCGCGCTGTTCGCATAGTTCCAGCGGCGTATCGACGAAGACCTCGAGGAATTCGCCCGACGGGAACAGGTCGCGGGCCATGCGACGTTCGGCGCGGAACGGCGAGATGAAGGACACCAGTACGATCAGGCCGGCGTCGGTCATCAGCTTCGCGACTTCGGCCACGCGGCGGATGTTCTCCACGCGATCCTCGTCGGTGAACCCGAGGTCCTTGTTCAGGCCGTGCCGCACGTTGTCGCCGTCGAGGATGTAGGTGTGGTGACCGAGCGCATGCAGGCGCTTGTCCACCAGGTTCGCGATCGTCGACTTGCCCGAGCCCGACAGGCCAGTGAACCACAGGCAGCGCGCCTGCTGCTGCTTCAGCGCCGCGCGCGATTGCCGGGTAACGTCCAGATGCTGCCAGTGGATATTGCCGGCGCGGCGCAGCGCGAACTCCAGCGTGCCGGCCGCGACCGTCGCGTTCGTCTGGCGATCGATCAGGACGAAGCCGCCGAGCGTGCGGTTCTCGCGATACGGCTCGAAAGCGATGTCCTGGTCCAGGAACAGGTTGCAGAAACCGACTTCGTTGAGGTCCAGCGACTTCGCCGCCAGTGGTTCCTGGGTGTTGATGTCGACCTTGTGCTTGATCTCGGTGACGGTGGCGTTGACGGTGCGCGCACCGACCTTCAGCCAGTAGCGGCGACCGGGCAACAGGGGGGCATCGCTCATCCACAACACGTGCGCGGCGAACTGGTCGGCGATCTGCGGCGGATGCGCGATATCGGCGATGACGTCGCCGCGACTGATGTCGAGCTCGTCGGTCAGCGTCAGCGTGATCGCCTGGCCTTCCTGCGCCTGGGCGAGGTCGCCGTCGGCGGTGACGATGCGCTGCACGCGCGAGCGCCGGCCCGACGGCAGGGCCACGACTTCGTCGCCCGGGCGGATGCCGCCCGCCGCAACGGTGCCGGCGAAACCACGGAAATTCTGGTCGGGACGGCAGACCCATTGCACCGGCAGTCGGAAACCCTCCTGCGATTCGCCGGCGCCGACGTCCACCGTTTCCAGGTGTTCGAGCAGGGTCGGGCCGTCGTACCAGGGCGTCGCGTCGGAGCGCAGGATCATGTTGTCGCCGCGCAGGGCCGACAGCGGGATCGCGGTGACGTCGGCGATGCCGAGCTGCGCCGCGAGTTCGCGATAGCCGGCGACGATCTCGTCGAACACGCCCTGGTCGAAACCGACCAGGTCCATCTTGTTCACCGCCAGCAGCACGTGGCGGATACCGAGCAGGGAAACGATATAGCTGTGCCGGCGCGTCTGCGTCAGCAGGCCCTTGCGCGCGTCGACCAGCACGATGGCGAGGTCGGCGGTGGAGGCGCCGGTGGCCATGTTGCGGGTGTACTGTTCGTGCCCCGGGCAGTCGGCGACGATGAACTTGCGCTGCTCGGTGCTGAAGAAACGATAGGCCACGTCGATGGTGATGCCCTGCTCGCGTTCGGCGGCGAGACCGTCGACCAGCAAGGCGAAATCGATCTCGCCGTTCTGCGTGCCGTGGCGCTTGCTGTCGCGCTCGAGCGCGGCCAACTGGTCGTCGAACAGCAGCTTGGTATCATGCAGCAGGCGGCCGATCAGCGTGCTCTTGCCGTCGTCGACGCTGCCGCAGGTGATGAAGCGCAGCAGGCCCTTGGTCTCGTGCTGCTTCAGGTAAGCGGCGACGGTGACCGGCGTTGCGGCGATGTTCTCGTCGGCGACGGCCATCAGAAATATCCTTCCTGCTTCTTCTTTTCCATCGAGGCCGAGGGATCGTGGTCGATCACGCGGCCCTGGCGTTCGGACGTCGTGGCGACCAGCATTTCCTCGATCACCGATTCCAGCGTGTCGGCCTCGGATTCGATCGCGCCGGTGAGCGGATAGCAGCCCAGCGTGCGGAAACGCACCTTCTTCTGCATCGGCGTTTCGCCCTCGCGCAGCGGCAGGCGATCGTCGTCGACCATCAGCAGGGCGCCGTCGCGCTCGACCACCGGGCGTTCGGCGGCGAAATACAGCGGCACCACCGGGATCTTCTCGCGATAGATGTAGAGCCAGACGTCGAGCTCGGTCCAGTTCGAGATCGGGAAGGCGCGCACGCTCTCGCCCTTGTCGATGCGGGCGTTGTAGAGATTCCACAGCTCCGGACGCTGGTTCTTCGGGTCCCAACGATGCTGCGCGGTGCGGAAGGAGAAGACGCGCTCCTTGGCGCGCGATTTCTCCTCGTCGCGACGGGCGCCGCCGATGGCGGCATCGAAACGATAGTGATCCAGCGCCTGCTTCAGGCCCTGCGTCTTCATCACGTCGGTATGCACGGTGGCGCCGTGCGTGATCGGGCCGATGCCCTGGCGAATGCCGTCCGGATTGATGTGCACGCGCAGGTCGATGCCGGTTTCGGCGGCGCGACGGTCGCGGAAGGCGATCATCTCGCGGAACTTCCACGTGGTGTCCACGTGCAGCAAGGGAATCGGCGGGCGGGCCGGATAGAAAGCCTTGAGCAGCAGGTGCAACAGCACCGAGCTGTCCTTGCCCACGGAATAGAGCATCACCGGGTTGCGGAACTCGGCGGCGACCTCGCGCAGGATGTGGATGCTCTCCGCTTCGAGGCGGTCGAGGTGGCTGAGTCGGGAGGCGGGAATCATCAAAACGTCGGGGGATCAGGCAAAAGCGCGGTAGAGATTGTACGTGCTGAGGGCGACCACCAGTAGGCCGACCATGCCCAGCAGGCCGCGCGCCGGCAGGCGCTTGGTCAGCCAGGCGGCGAAAGGCGCGGCAATGACGCCGCCGATCAGAAGGCCCAGCACGACGTGCGTATGGCTGATGCCTATGGTGAAGATGAAGACCGTCGATATCGCGACCGTCACGAAGAATTCGGCCGCGTTGGCGGTCCCCACGGCGATACGAGGCTCGAGATGGCGGGCCAGCAGCTGGGTCGTCGTCAGCGGACCCCAACCACCGCCGCCGATCGCATCGAGCAGGCCGGCGCCGAAACCGACCACGGACACACCGCGCGTATGCGGCTCGCCGCGACGATTGCGGATGGCGCGCACCAGCAGGACCGCGCCGATGATCAGCAGATAGACCGCGATCAGGATGCGCAGCCAGGGCCACGCCATTTCACTGAGTATCCAGGCCCCGAGGGCGCCTCCGACCATGCCGGGCAAGGCCAGGCGCCAGATCAGCTTCCAATCGACATTGCCGAACATGCCATGGCTGATGCCCGAGACACCGGTGGTGGCGACCTCGGCTGCATGCACGCTCGCGCTGGCCAGCTGCGGCGGCAGCCCGAAGGCCAGTAGCAGGCTGGAGCTCGTGACCCCGTAGGCCATGCCGAGCGCGCCATCGACCAGCTGCGCGGCCAAGCCGATGGCCACGAAGACGAGAAAATCCGGGGGGAGCTCCATGACCCATCCATGGCGAAGGAAAGGGGAGTATCCGGGCCAAGGGCAGCCGGGGCAAATAAACGGGGCTTATTTCGGCATGCCGCATCGTCCTTTCCGCCGGCGAATTGCACGACCTAGGCTGGGTTCCTGCCTACGGAACTCCCCCATGTCAGCCGCTTCCTTACCCGCCCCGCCCTTGCCCGAGCCTCGCCTGGCCTTGCTTTCGCAGCTCACTGAGGGCTTGGAGACCGCCAGCCTCTGGTGGATATCGGGCTATGCGGCCGGCCTCGCTCGGGCCCAGCCGCCAGCGCCAAGCGTTCGGCCGCTGGTGCTCGCCGCCGCGCTGGAAAGCGGATTCCGCCCGACCATCGTCTACGGCAGCCAGACCGGTAACGCCCATCGCGTGGCGGAAACGCTGCAAGCCACGCTTGAGTCGGCCGGCATCGCCTCACGCCTGCAACGGGCCGACGCCTACCCGCTGCACGAGCTGAAGAACGAAAGGCATCTGCTGCTCGTGATCAGCACGCAGGGCGACGGCGATCCGCCCGACGACGCGCAGGCCTTCGTCGAATTCCTGCTCGGCCCGCGCGCACCAAAGCTGCCGGAACTGCGCTTCGCCGTGTTCGGCCTCGGCGATTCGAGCTATTCGCGCTTCTGCGAAATCGGCAGGCGCCTCGATGCGCGCTTCGAGGAACTCGGGGCGAGCCGTTGGCTGCCGCGCGTCGATGCCGATCTCGATATCGATACTCTCGCCGCGCCGTGGACCGCGCAGGTGCTGGAACGCTCGAAAGAGCAGGGGCCATCGCCGCAACCTGCGATCGCGAACGTCACGCCGCTGCGCACGGTGCCGGCCCGGATCGATCGCGAACATCCGTTCGCCGCCCAACTGCTGGCCAACCAGCGCATCACCGGACGGGGAGGCTATCGCGATATCCGTCACATCGAACTGTCGCTCGAAGGCTCGGGGCTCGACTACGAGCCGGGCGATGCCCTGGCCGTGCATGCGAACAATCCGCCGCGCCTGGTCGATGCCGTGCTCGAGACCTTGCGACTGGATGGCGATACCCTGGTCGAACAGGGCGGGGTCGAACTGCCGCTGCGAACGTGGCTGAGCGAGAAGCGCGAACTAACGCGACTGTCGCGCGGCTTCATCGCTGCGCAGGCCGCGCGCGCGCGCGATGCGGGCTTGCTGCGTCTGCTCGACGCGGAGCAGGCCGAATCGCTGGCCGCCCTGATCGCGCAGCAGCAACCGATCGACCTGCTGCTGCGCCACCGCACCGAATGGACGCCGCAGGACTTGGTGGCGACGCTGCGCCCGCTGGTTCCACGGCAGTATTCGATCGCGTCGAGCCGCAAGATCGTCGGCGAAGAGGCTCACTTGACGGTCGCCCACGTCGAGTACGAACACGAAGGCGCGACGCGCTGGGGCGTGGCGTCGCACCACCTCGCCTCGCGCGGGATCGGTGGCCACGCATCGATACACCTGGAACGCAACGAGCGCTTCCGCCAGCCGAAGGACGGGGCCCGCGACATCATCATGATCGGTCCCGGCACCGGCGTCGCACCCTTCCGCGGATTCGTGCAGGAACGCGGCGCCATCGGAGCAACCGGCAGGAACTGGCTGTTCTTCGGCGCACCGCATGCGCGCAGCGACTTCCTCTACCAGCTCGAATGGCAGCGCGCGCTAAAGCAGGGCCAGTTGCATCGATTGGATCTGGCCTTTTCGCGCGATGGCGGGGACAGGACCTACGTCCAGCAGCGTTTGCGCGAACGGGCCAGCGAACTGTTCGCCTGGCTGCGCGACGGCGCACACCTGTACGTCTGCGGATCGGTCGTAATGGGCCGCGATGTGCATGCGTCCCTGCTTGAACTGATCGCGACGCAGGGCGCGCTATCGCCCGATGCGGCGGCCGACTTCCTGAAGCAGTTGCAGCAACAGGGCCGTTATGCCCGGGACGTGTACTGATGAACGCGCACTCCGTCGAAGACATCAAGCGCGACAGCCGGCGCCTGCGCGGCAGCCTTCTCGCTTCGCTGGCCGATCCGGTCACCGGCGCCTTGGCCGAGGCCGACCAGACACTCATCAAGTACCACGGCAGCTACCAACAGGACGACCGCGACCTGCGCGAGGAGCGCCGCCGCCAGAAACTCGAGCCGGCGCACAGCTTCATGATCCGCACGCGCACGCCCGGCGGCGTGGTGACGCCGGCGCAATGGCTGCAGCTCGACCATATCGCCACGACCTGGGCCGAGCGCGGCCTGCGCATCACCACGCGCCAGGCCTTCCAGTTCCATGGCGTGATCAAACGCGAACTGAAGGCGACGATGCAGGCGATCAATGCCGCCTTGATCGATACGCTCGCCGCCTGCGGCGATGTCAACCGCAATATCGCCGTCTCGGCCAATCCGCGCCCGACCAAAGCACACGCCCGCGTGCAGGCGCAGGCCGTCACCTTGTCGGCGCACCTGCTGCCGCGTTCGCGCGCCTACCACGAGATCTGGCTGGACGAGGAATGCATCGTCGGCGGCGAAGAAGACGAGCCCATCTATGGCGAATTCTATCTGCCGCGCAAGTTCAAGATCGGTTTCGCCATTCCGCCGGACAACGACGTGGACGTGTTCGCGCAGGACCTCGGCTTCATCGCCGTTCTGGATACGAACGATCAACTGCTCGGTTACAACGTCACCGTCGGCGGCGGCATGGGCGCGACGCACGGCGATGCGGAAACCTATCCGCGCCTGGCCGATGCGATCGGCTTCATCACGCCGGACCGAGTCAATGCGGTGGCCGAAGCGGTGGTCACCACGCAGCGCGACTGGGGAAACCGCGTCGTGCGCAAACGCGCACGCCTAAAGTACACCATCGACGATCGCGGGCTGGACGCGTTCAAGGCCGAAGTGGAACGCCGCGCCGGCTTCGCGCTGGAACCATTGCGCGCGCACGCATTCGAACACAATGGCGATCGCTTCGGCTGGCGACAGCAGACTGACGGCCGCTGGAGTCTCGGCCTTCGAATCCTGGCAGGGCGTATCCAAGACCACGACGGCGCGTCGTTTCTCAACGGACTGCGCGAGATCGCACTGCTGTTGCTGGACGATGTCGAAGGCAGGCCCGAGTTCCGCCTGACGCCGAACCAGAACCTGCTGATCGCCGGCATTGCCGGTACGCAGGTCGCGGCGATCGATACCCTGATCCAGCAGCACGGCCTCGACCGTTTTCGCCGCGATTTGCCGACGCGCCGACTCGCCCTGGCCTGCGTCGCGCTGCCCACCTGCGGGTTGGCGATGGCCGAGGCCGAGCGCTACCTGCCGGATTTCCTCGATCGTTTCGAAGCGCTGTTGGAAAAGCACGGCCTGCAAGGCGAACCGATCCACCTACGCCTCAGCGGTTGCCCGAACGGTTGCTCGCGGCCGTATCTGGGCGAAATCGCCCTGGTCGGCAAGGCGCCGGGGCGTTACAACCTGATGCTGGGCGCGGATCACCGCGGCCAGCGCCTGAATCGCCTGTATCGCGAGAACATCGACGAAGCGGGGATCTTGGCCGCGCTCGATCCCTTGCTCGTCGCATATGCCCACGAGCGCGAGCAGGGCGAGCGTTTCGGCGACTACCTCGTTCGCAGCGGCGCACTCGCCTCGCGGCGTATCGACACGGAACTGGTCGCATGAGCCCGCCTGATCCCGTCGCTGCCGCCGAATCGGCACGTTCGCTGGTCGAACTCAATCGCTGGCTCGGCGGCCTGCGCGCGGAGGAGCGCATCGCCTGGGCGCTGGACAATCTCTCCGGCACGCACGCGCTGTCCTCCAGTTTCGGCGCGCAGGCGGCCGTGTCCCTGCATCTCACCTCGCAGCAGAAGCCCGATCTTCCGGTAATCCTGATCGACACCGGCTATCTGTTTCCGGAAACCTACGCCTTCGTCGATACGATGAGCGAGCGGCTGTCGCTGAACCTGAAGGTGTATCGCCCGCAGATCGGCATCGCCTGGATGGAAGCGCGGCACGGTCGCTTGTGGGAACAGGGCATCGACGGCCTCGCGCGCTACAACCGCCTGCGCAAGATCGAGCCGATGCAGCGCGCCTTGCGCGAACTCGGCGTGCGCACCTGGATCGCCGGGCTGCGCCGCTCGCAATCGAGCACGCGCGCAGGCATCGATTTCCTGGAACTGCAGGACGGCCGCTGGAAACTGCATCCGATCGCGGACTGGAGCGATCGCGATGTCTGGCAGTACCTGCAACGACACGACCTGCCCTACCACCCGCTCTGGCACGAAGGTTATGTCTCGATAGGCGACGTGCACAGCACGCGCCGCTGGGAGCCAGGCATGCGCGAGGAAGACACCCGGTTCTTCGGGTTGAAACGCGAGTGCGGTCTGCATGAAGGCGGGTTGGTGGTGGGTGGTTGATGGTTCGTGGTGAGTGGTTGATGGTGGGCGATGAAAGCTGCACTGCCAACCGCACATCACGAACCATCACCGAACCGAATCGGGTTGGTAGTTGGTAGTTGATGGTCGGTGGTAGAAGCCGCCCTGCTTGCCACCAACCACTCACCACGAACCATCAAACAGTCACACGCTTATCGCCTGCCCCAACTCGCTCCAGGCCGGCGGTGACGACCAATGCGCATCACCATTGCCTTCCAGCGCACGGCGCAGGTCGCGGCGATCGAGCTGCGGTGCCAGCGTCTTCAGCAGCTCCAGCGCGTAGTCGCGCAGTACGCGTTCACGCGGCAACACCGCCCAGGTGACGCATTCGGCGAAGTCCAGCGCGGGCAGGGCGACCAGGTCATCGTCGCCGACGCCCACCGCCATTTCCGCCAACAAGCCGACGCCGAGTCCGGCGCGCACATAGGTCTTGATCAGGTCGGCATCGCGGGCCGTCATCGACACGGTCGGGCGCAGTCCGGCAGCAGCGAAACTGCGCTGGAAGGAAGAATCGGCGCGCGTCGAGGATTCGTAACTCACCAGCGGTTCGCGCGCGAGTTCGGCCAGGCTCGGCGCCCGACCCAGGCGCGCGAAATCATGTGCGCGCGGCACCAGCACAAGGCGGCGCCAGCGATACAACGGAACCGCGAGGCCGCCCTCCGGCGTTTCGCCCGAAGTACTGACGACGGCGAAATCCGCCTCGCCGCGCGCAAGACGCTCCAGCACCTCGCCATCGCCGACTGGCTGCAAGTGAACGCTGACGCGCGGAAAGGCGCGCTTGATCTCGGCGATGGCCCAGGGCAATACGTGCCGTGCCTGCGTATGCGTCGTTGCCAATACGAGTCGGCCGACGTGATCGCCGCGCTCGTTGGCGGCGTACGAACGGATGTTGGCCGCCTCGTCCAGGATACGCCGCGCGTGCGCCAAGACGCGTTCGCCGGCGGGTGTGATCGATTCCAAGCTGCGGCCCTTGCGCGCGAACAGCAGGAAGCCGAGTTCGTCCTCGAACTGCTTGAGCTGTTTCGACAGGCCGGGTTGGGTGGCATGAACGCGTTCGGCGGCCTGGGTGATGTTCAGGCCGGAATCGGCGATGGCGGCGAGGTAACGAAGCTGTGTCAGGGTCATCTGGGTCGTCCCGAGAGTGGTCGCAGGCAGGCGGCGCGGGTGAACGCGGGCATGCGACAACACATCGGGAACGAACGCAGGGACATGGGCTTCGGAAGAATCGGGTCTTGGACGCCCGGCGTTCCCGGGCTCATGGCCAAACTATCGCAGGCGTGCAGCCGCGTCCAGTCGGCAGTGCGTATCGCTCATGACGGCGCGGCATAAGCACAGGATCAGCCGCCATTTCCGCGCCGGCGCGAACCTGCCTAGGGTCGGAGCCCTGACCTTCGCCCGGACCCAAGCATGAGCGCCCTGTTCCCGATTTTCGCCGACCTGAAAGGCCGCGACGTGCTGATCGTCGGCGGCGGCGAAGTGGCGCGGCGCAAGGCCTTGACCTTGATCGAAGCCGGTGCGCGTCTTCGTATCGTCGCACCCGCGCTGGAACCGGAACTCACCCGACTGTCCGCCGAAGGGCACGTCGAGCACGTCGCGGACAAGTTCGAACCACGATGGCTAGACGGCGCCTGGCTGGCGATCGCCGCGACCGACGACGAGGCCGTCAATCGTGCCGTCGCCGACGCCGGCGAGGTCCGTCGCGTCTGGGTGAACATCGTCGACGATGCGCGGCGCTCGGCCTTCCATGTACCGGCACGCGTCGAACGCGGCCCGCTGCAGATCGCCATTTCCAGCGGCGGCCATGCGCCGATGTTGGCCCGGCACCTGCGCGAGCAACTCGAAACCCAGATCGACGCTTCCTGGGGTGCATTGGCGCTGTTGTTCTCGCGCTTTCGCCAGCGCATCCGCCGGCGCTTCCCGTATCTCGCGAGGCGTCGTCGATTCTTCACGCGGGCGATCGAGGGAGACGTCGCCGCGCACTTGCGCCGTCACGATGACGTCGCCGCGGAACGCGCGCTCAGGCGTCTGCTGTCGAAGGACGAGGACTCGGCATCCGGCAGTGTTTCGTTGGTCGGCGCCGGCCCCGGCGATCCGGGTCTGCTGACCTTGCACGCATTGCGGAGATTGAACGAAGCCGATGTCATCCTGCACGACCGGCTCGTCAGCAAGCAGATATTGGCGTTGGCGCGTCGCGATGCCGAACGCGTCGAAGTCGGCAAGGAATCGGGCCATCACCATGTCACGCAGGAACAGATCCACACACTGATGCTGGACCATGCCCGCGCGGGCAAGCGCGTGGTGCGGCTGAAAGGCGGCGACCCCTTCGTCTTCGGTCGTGGCGGCGAAGAGTTGGAGTTCCTGCGAGAGCACGACATCGCCTACGACGTGGTGCCGGGCATCAGCGCCGCTTTGGCCTGCGCGGCCTACGCCGGCGTTCCGCTGACGCATCGCGAACATGCCCAGTCCGTTCAGTTGATCACGGCGCATGTGAAGGACGACGAGTCTCCGCCGGATTGGATCGCGTTGGCGCCAGCGCGACAAACGCTGGCCGTCTACATGGGCGTGGCGAACCTGGGCGAATGGCGCGATCGCCTGATCGAACACGGCCGCGATCCGGCGACGCCGTTCGCATTGGTTGAAAACGGCTCGCATCCGGGACAGCGCGTCATCGTCGGTCGGCTGGTCGAGCTGCCGGAACGCGCAAGAGCGCATGGCGTGCGTTCTCCGGCCCTGCTGCTCCTCGGCGAAACGGCGGCGATGGCCGAACGCCTGCACTGGTTCGGCTCGCCACCGCTGGGCGCCGAATCGCTGCCCTCGCCCCTGGCCGAAGCCGCCTGATCCGGAACGATCCGACTCAAGAGATTCCCTCTTTGCTTTCGTCGTCCCGCGAAAAGCTCACCCCCTGCGTTGTCCATCCCTGCAGCGCAAGGCATCCATGGTTCTCTCCCTTCGCGGGGCGACGGTTTTCTTCCCAGGAGTTCCCATGTCATTGCACGACAGCATCCTCGACACCATCGGCGAGACGCCCATCGTCCGTCTGCATCGGCTCGCACCGACACATGTGACGCTGTACGCGAAGGTCGAAGCCTTCAACCCCGGCGGTTCGGTCAAGGACCGACTGGCGCTGGCCATCGTGCTCGATGCCGAACGACGCGGCGCATTGCGTCCCGGCCAGACCATAGTCGAAGCGACGTCCGGGAATACCGGCGTCGCCCTGGCGATGGTCGCGGCCGCGCGTGGTTATCCCTTCGTCGCGGTGATGACGGAAACCTTTTCCATCGAGCGTCGCAAGCTGATGCGTGCCTACGGCGCCAAGGTCATCCTGACGCCGGCGGCCGAACGCGGCAGCGGCATGGTACGGCGGGCTAAGGAGTTGTCGGAAAAGCACGGCTGGTTCCTTGCACGGCAATTCGAGAACGAGGCGAATCCTGCCTGGCATCGTCAGACGACCGGGCCGGAAATCCTGCGCGACTTCGCCGGGAAACGCCTGGATTATTTCGTCAGCGGCTGGGGCACCGGCGGCACGATCACCGGCGTCGGCGAAGCCTTGAAACTCGCGCGTCCCGAGGTGCGCGTCATCGCCTCCGAACCCGCGGCGGCGGCCCTGCTGTCCGGCGCGGCATGGCAACCGCACAAGATCCAGGGATGGACGCCGGATTTCGTTCCTGCGGTGCTGAATCGCGATGTGATCGATCGCATCCTTCCCGTTGACGACCTGCTTGCACGCGATACGGCGCGAGCCCTGGCGCGCGAGGAAGGACTCTTCGTCGGCCTGTCGGCCGGCGCCACGATCGCGGCGGCCCTCCGCGTTGCCGAGGACGCCCCGGAAGGCTCGGTCCTGCTGGCGATGCTGCCCGATACCGGCGAGCGCTATCTGTCCACGGTCCTGTTCGAGGATGTCGCCGAGGGTTCCGACGATGCCTGGCTGGCCGCACTGGAGGCCGAGGCGATCGCCGCCTGAGATGCGGCGTCTCTGCTTAAGTCACTGATTTTTCGTGCGATAGAGACCGCGACACGGGCTCGGATACTGCGGCGCACGGCCTCAGCAGGTAGAATCGGCGTTCCCTTTGATCCCGTCCCCGGCTTCCGCCGGACACGGGCCTGTCCCACAGGAACGCTGCAACGATGAAGATTCTGGTCGGCTACAAACGCGTCGTGGACTACAACGTCCGCATCCAGGTCAAACCCGATGGCTCGGGCGTGGTGACCGAGGGCGTCAAGCTCTCCGCCAACCCGTTCGACGACATCGCGTTGGAAGAAGCGCTGCGCATCCGCGACAAGGGCCTGGCGACCGAAGTGATCGTCGCCACGCTCGGCCCCGCCGATTGCCAGGCGCACCTGCGCAACGGTCTGGCGATGGGCGCGAACCGCGCGATCCACGTCGTCACCGACAGCGCCGTGCAGCCGCTGACCGCCGCGCGCGCGATGCTGAAGCTGATCGAGAAGGAACAGCCCGGCCTCGTCATCCTCGGCAAGCAGGCGATCGACGACGACTGCAATCAGACCGGTCAGATGTTGGCCACGCTCTGGGGCCGTCCGCAGGCGACCTTCGCCAGCAAGCTCGAACTCGACGGCCAGAAGGCGCGCGTGACGCGCGAAGTCGATGCCGGCCTCGAAGTCCTTGAAGTGGATCTGCCAGCCGTGGTCACCACCGACCTGCGCCTGAACGAGCCGCGCTTCATCAAGCTGCCCGACATCATGAAGGCGAAGAGCAAACCGCTGGAGACGATCGCGTTCGCCGATCTCGGCGTGACCAGCGGCGATCATCTTTCCACGACGAACTATGCGCCGCCGGCGAAGCGCAGCAAGGGCGTGATGGTGAAGGACGTGGCCGAACTGGTCGCGGCATTGAAGGCCAAGGGCCTGGCGTAATTAGGAGAACGACATGAGCAAAGTCCTGATCATCGCCGAACACCTGGGCGGCAAACTCAACTCCTCCACCGCGCGCTGCGTCACCTGCGCGCAGGCTTTCAAGGCCGAAAGCATCGATGTGCTCGTGCTGGCCGACGCGCCCGAGGCCGTCGCCGCGCAAGCCGCGAAGATCGCCGGCGTCGGCAAAGTGCTGACCGTCGCGAATCCGGCCAATGCGCATGCGCTCGCGCAAGTGCTGGCCCCGCAGATCGCCGAAGCCGCGAAGGGTTATTCGCACGTGCTCGGTCCGAGCACGACCTTCGGCAAGGACCTGATGCCCTGCGTCGCCGCCCTGCTCGGCGTCGCCCAGGTATCGGACATTTCCGCCGTCGATGGCGCGCATACGTTCAAGCGGCCGATCTACGCCGGCAACGCCATCATCACCGTCACCACCCCGGGCGACCAGACTGTCGTCGGCACCGTGCGCACGGCCTCGTGGCCGGCGGCGGGCGAAGGCGGCAACGCTTCGGTTGAATCGCTGGCCGTGTCGGTCGCGCTGCCGACGCATACGCGTTTCGTCGAGCTGCAGCAGGGCAAGTCCGATCGCCCCGACCTGCAGAGCGCGAGCAAGGTCGTCTCCGGCGGTCGCGCGCTCGGTTCGTCCGATGCGTTCAAGATTATCTACTCGCTGGCCGACAAGATGGGCGCCGGCGTCGGTGCCTCGCGCGCGGCGGTCGACGCCGGTTACGTGCCGAACGACATGCAGGTCGGCCAGACCGGCAAGATCATCGCGCCGGAACTCTATGTCGCCATCGGCATCAGCGGCGCCATCCAGCACCTGACCGGCATCAAGGATGCGGGCACGATCGTGGCCATCAACAAGGACGGCGATGCGCCGATCTTCGAGATCGCCGACATCGGCCTCGTCGGCGACCTGTTCACGCTGGTGCCCGAGCTGGAAGCGGCGTTGGGCTGATCCGCGGCTTCGTTGTTGCGAAAGAAAACGGCCGCGAAAGCGGCCGTTTTTCTTGGTTGGTGGTTCGTGGTGAGTGGTTGGTGGTGAAAAGCACCTGCTCCCAACCATCAACCACCAACCACACACCATCAACCTTCAATCGGAACGCCGGTTTTCTCGCGCAACTCATCCTCGCTCACGTCCGGCGCCGTCTCGACCAGCACCAGGCCATTCGGCGTCACGTCGAGCACGGCGAGTTCGGTGATGATGCGATTCACCACGCCGACGCCGGTCAACGGCAGCGTGCATTCCGGCAGGATCTTGTGTTCGCCGCCTTTCGCCGTGTGTTCCATCAACACGACGACGCGCTTGACGCCGGCGACGAGATCCATCGCGCCGCCCATGCCCTTGACCATCTTGCCCGGCACCATCCAGTTGGCCAGGTCGCCGGTGTGCGTCACCTGCATCGCGCCGAGGATGGCGAGATCGATATGGCCGCCGCGGATCATCGCGAAGGAGTCGTGGCTGCCGAAGAAACTGGCGCCTTCGCGCGCGGTCACCGTCTGCTTGCCGGCATTGATCAGGTCGGCATCGACTTCGGCTTCGGTCGGGAACGGCCCGATGCCGAGCAGGCCGTTCTCGCTCTGCAGCCAGACGTCCATGCCCTCGGGAATGAAATTCGCCACCAGGGTCGGCAGGCCGATGCCGAGGTTGACGTAGGCGCCGTCGCTGAGTTCCTTGGCGGCGCGCTGCGCCATTTGATCGCGGGTCCAGGGCATTGTGTTACCTCTCGGTTTCGTTAGTGGCGCGTGGCACTGCTTGCCCGATACGCACTGGGTGTCGTGCAAACGGCGCGGTCAAGCCCGCACGGTTCGCTGTTCGATTCGCTTCTCGGGAGAGGCGTTCAGCACGATGCGATCGACGTAGATGCCTGGCAGATGCACATTGTCGGGATCGATCGCACCAACCTCGACGATCTGCTCGACTTCGGCCACGCAGACCTTGCCGGCCATCGCGCAGGCCGGATTGAAGTTGCGCGAGGTCTTGCGGAACACGAGATTGCCGGAGCGATCCGCCTTCCAGGCTTTCACCAGTGAGACATCGGCCTTCAGCGCCGTTTCCATCACGTAGTGGTGGCCGTCGAACTCGCGCGTTTCCTTGCCCTCGGCGACGATGGTGCCGTAGCCGGTGCGCGTGAAGAATGCCGGGATGCCGGCGCCGCCGGCGCGCAGGCGCTCGGCCAGCGTGCCCTGCGGGTTGAATTCGAGTTCGAGTTCGCCAGCGAGATACTGCCGCTCGAATTCCTTGTTCTCGCCGACGTAGGACGAGATCATTTTCTTGATCTGTCGCGTGGCCAGCAGCATGCCAAGGCCGAAACCATCGACGCCGGCATTATTGGAGATGGCGGTCAAGCCCTTCGCACCGGAATCGCGCAACGCGGCGATCAGTGCTTCGGGAATGCCGCAGAGGCCGAAGCCACCGACCGCCAGTGTCTGCCCGTCCTTGACGATGTCGCGCAGGGCCGTGGCGGCGTCGGGATAGACCTTGTCGGAACGTCGGGCGGCGTCGGCCATGGCGGAAACTCGGCGTGTCGGGAGAAACGGATTCTATCGCGACCGCCCTACCTTGCGCGCCTGTGCGTCCGCCGGAAACTCAGCCGGTACGATCCAGCGCCACCAGGCGCCCGTGCTCCAGGCGGGCCACGAGGTTGCAGACATCGCGCACCAGGTCGGCGTTGTGGCTGGCGAGCACGAGGATGTTCGCCTTGTCGACCAGTTCGTGCAGGCGTTTGTCGGCCTGGCGCATGAAGTCGGCATCGCCGACACCGATCCACTCGTCCATCAGCAGCACCTCGGCCTCCACCTGGCTGACGATGGCGAAGGCCAGACGCAGCAGCATGCCGCTGGAATAAGTGCGCACCGGCAGTCGGAGGAATTCGCCGAGGCCGGAGAATTCGCAGATGGCCGGCGTCAGCTCGCGCAACTGCTGGCGATCGAGGCCCTGCATCAGGCCGCGCAGCCGGATGTTCTCCAGGCCGGTGGCCTCCATGTCCAGGCCCATCGTCATGTCGAGCAGGCTGACGCGACGGCCTTGCACGTCGCAGCGCCCCGAGCTCGGCGTATAGATGCCCGCCATCAGCTTGAGCAGGCTGGTCTTGCCGGCGCCGTTGTGTCCTACGAGGCCGAGGCGATCGCCATCGCGCAGCTCCAGCGAAACCTCCTTCACCGCTTCGACGACGCTGACTCGGCGCGAGGCGTGCGCGATCGAACCGCCGGTCACGCCGCTCATGATCGCGCCCTTCAGCGAACGGTTGATCGTGCCGTAGATCGGCAGGTCGAGGCTGCAGCGTTCGAGCGAGATCGCGGCCATGTCAGACCCAGAAGGCGATGCGACGCCGATAGCCGACGAAAGCGATCATGGCCAGCAAAGCGAGCGCGAAAGCGCAGGCCAGGCAGGCGCCGTACATCCACATCGGCGGCACCTCTCCCAGCATCGGCGCCCGCACGATTTCGATGAACCAATGGAAGGGGTTGTAGTCGGCGATGTATTGGCGTTCACCGAGCAGTCGCGGCTGCCAGATCACCGGCGTGACGAAGAACAGCACCTGCAGCACGCTGGCGACGATCTGCGGCAGATCGCGGAAACGCGCGCAGGCCATCGCCAGCAACAGGATGGCCGGAAGCGATGCGAGCGCGATCAGCATCAGGCCCGGCAACAACCACAACCAGCTCGCCTGCGGCGCGATGCCGAACACCAGCACCAAGGCGACGATCGCCAATGCATTGTGCGCGAACACCATCAGGTTGCGCGCCAACGTGCGCAGCGCATGCACGCTGTACGGGAGGCGTATCGAGCGGATCAGGCTATCGGACTGGATGAAGGCCTGGCAGCCTTCGGTCAGCAGGCTCGACAGCAGGTTCCACAACCACAGGCCAAGGGCGAAATGCGGGATGAACTCCCGCGCCGGCACCTTGAACAACAGCGAATACAAGGGTCCGATGGCGAAGACCAGCACCGCCATGCTCAGCGTGATCCAGAACGGGCCCAGCACCGATCGCCGATAACGCTGGCGCAGATCCTGCACCGCCAGCGCCCACCACAACTCGCGCGTGCGCGCGATCGCGGAGAGATCGCTCCAGGCGTCGCGGACGCGGTCGGCCCGCTCAGTCACAAATCAGTCCGCCAAGGCCGCCGCCAGCTCCGCGCGCAGGTCGGCGACATCCTCGACGCCGACCGACAGCCGCACGAGGTTGTCGGTCACGCCGAGGGCGGCACGACGCTCCGGCGGAATCGAGGCATGCGTCATGATCGCCGGGTGATTGACCAGGCTCTCGACGCCGCCAAGCGATTCGGCGCAGGCGAACAGCTCGGTGCGCTCCATGAAGCGGCGCGCGGCAGGCAGGCCACCCTTCAGCCAGACGCTGACCATGCCGCCGAAACCCTGCATCTGCGTCTTGGCCAACGCGTGCTGAGGATGCGAGGCCAGGCCGGGGTAAACGACTTTTTCAACCGCCGGATGCGACTGCAACCATTCGGCCAATTGCATCGCGTTGTCGCAATGCGCCTTCATGCGCAAATGCAGCGTCTTCAGTCCGCGCAGCGCCAGGAAGCTGTCGAACGGCCCCTGCACGCCGCCGACGGCGTTCTGCAGGAAGGTCATTTGCTCGGCCAGCTCGGTGTCGTCGCCGACCACGAGGATGCCGCCCACGATATCGGAATGGCCATTGAGGTACTTCGTCGCCGAATGCATGACGATGTGCGCGCCAAGATCGAGCGGGCGCTGCAGCATCGGCGAGGAGAAGGTGTTGTCGACCGCGAGGCGGATGCCGCGCTTGCGCGCGAATTCGGCCAGGCGGGCGATATCGACGATCTTCAGCAACGGGTTGGTCGGCGTCTCGCACCAGATCAGCTTCGTCTTCGGCGTAACGGCGGCTTCCAGCGCGGTCATGTCGTTCAGATCGACGAAGCTGAAATCCAGCCCGGCGGAGCGACGGCGCACGCGCTCGAACAATCGGTAAGTGCCGCCGTAGACATCGTCCATGCAGATCACGTGGCTGCCGGCGTCGAGCGCATCGAGCAGGGTGGACGTGGCGGCGAGGCCCGAAGCGAAGGCATAGCCGTTTCGACCGCCCTCGAGCGCCGCGACGCAACGCTCGTAGGCGAAGCGCGTCGGATTGTGGCTGCGCGAATACTCGTAACCCTGGTGCACGCCCGGGCTCTTCTGCGCATAGGTCGAGGTCGCGTAGATCGGCGTCATCACCGCGCCGGTGCTCGGATCGGGCGACTGGCCGGCGTGGATGGCCAGGGTACCGAGGCCGTGGGACTTGTTTTCGGAGGTCATTCTCTTTTCCGTGTTTCGGGACGAAGGCGAACCCTCATCCCGCCCCTCTCCCGATGGGAGAGGGAGTTATTGGGCGCGACGGCGGAGGTAGTTCAAAAGGTCGATGCGCGTGATCAAGCCGAGGAACTTCGCGCCATCCATCACGATGGCGACGTGGCCACGATCGAAGACCGGCAGCAGCGATTCCATCGACGCGGTGACGTCCAGCTGGTCGAGCTTGCTGACCATCGCCGTGGATACCGGATCGAGGAAGCGCTTCTCCTCGCCGTAGACATGCAGCAGGACGTCGCTCTCGTCGACGATGCCGACGATGCGGTCGCCGTCCATCACCGGCAGTTGCGAGACGTCGTACATCTTCATGCGCTGGTAGGCGACGGTGAGCGAATCGTTCGGGCCTACGACGACGGTATCCTTCTGCGCGTAAGGGCGCAGGATCAGGTCGCGCAGGTCGTTGTGGACCGGACGGTCGAGGAAGCCCTGGTCGAGCATCCAGTAGTCGTTGAACATCTTCGACAGGTACTTGTTGCCCGTGTCGCAGACGAAGACGACGACCTTCTTCGGCTCGGTCTGCTCGCGGCAATACTTCAGCGCCGCGGCCAGCAAGGTGCCGGTAGAAGAGCCGCCGAGCACGCCCTCCTTCATCAGCAGTTCGCGACCGGCCAGGAAGCTTTCCTTGTCGGTGATGGCGTAAGCCTTCTTGACCCGGGTGAAATCGGAAATCGGCGGCAGGAAATCCTCGCCGATGCCCTCGACCAACCAGCTCGCCGACTTTTCGCTGAGCGTGCCGCGGTTGATGTATTCCTCGAGGATGGAACCGACCGGGTCGGCCAGGATCAATTCGACGTTCGGCGCCGTCTTCGCGAAGTAACGCGACAGCCCCGTCATCGTGCCGGAACTGCCGCAGCCGAACACGATCGCGTCCATCTTCCCGTCCATCTGCCGCCAGATTTCCGGGCCGGTGCCCTGCTCGTGCGCGGCGGGATTGTCGGGGTTGCCGAACTGGTTGATGAAATAGGCGTTCGGCGTTTCCCTGGCCAGGCGCTCGGCCATGTCCTGGTAGTACTGCGGATGGCCCTTGGCGACGTCGGAGCGCGTCAGCACCACCTCGGCGCCCATCGCACGCAGGTTGAAGATCTTTTCGCGGCTCATCTTGTCCGGCACGACGAGGACAAGCTTGTAGCCCTTCTGTTGCGCGACGAGCGCCAGGCCGATGCCGGTGTTGCCGGCGGTGCCTTCCACGAGGGTGTCGCCGGGCTTGATGCGGCCGGCCTTTTCGGCGGCCTCGATCATCTGCAGTCCGATGCGGTCCTTGATGGAACCGCCCGGATTCATGCATTCGAGCTTGAGGTAGAGCTCGCAGACGCCGGTATCGAGGTTGCGGGCTTTGACGATCGGCGTCTCGCCGATCAGTTCGAGGACACTGTTCTGGACCGTCATGGAAAGCGCGTGCGATGGCCGGAGGGCCGACGCGGGATTGTAGCCTGCGCCAGGGAAAGCTGCCCCAGGTTGCGGGTGGCGGCGGCCCGACGAGGATGGGCCGCCGCCACCGCTGCGGTGAACTGGTTCAGTGCGGCCTGGCGTCGAACATCCGAAGCAGACGGTCTTTCGCGTGCAGCTTCTCGCGCTTCATCTTGCCCAGCGTGTTGTCGTCGATCGGCAGTACGCCGAGCTCCGCGTCCAACACCTGTTTGTCGAGTTCGCGATGGCGGTGATAGAGCTGCCGGAATTCCGGATCGCTCTTCATCAGCGCGTCCACTTCGGATTGGGGTTGCCCTTCAAACATCAGTGACCTCCTTCAGAAACACGAACGCCCGGACTGGCCGGGCGTGTGGATTGAGTACAGGTCAGGTCGTCGGTGCGGGCGGCGTCCGTGAAAAACGCTCCCGCCTCGGTCTTTGAGGCGGCGGTCTCCGTGCGGACGAGGTCTGCTTTCATCGGCCTGGCTCGGTTCGCCATGCGGCGAATGCCGCATGGGATACCGACGCTACTCCCGCCTTTCGGGGGTCGCAAGGGCTTTCGCAAGCCCTTGTTTTTTCACCACTCACCGAACTATCCCCGACGTTTCAAGACACCGGGAACGGCCTCGGAAATTCAATCACTTAGCTCGCACGAATCCGCTAAGCCTTTGTTCCTTAAGACTATTCGACGGCAATTTCGACGCGCCGATTGCGTGCGCGCCCCGCCGCCGTGGCATTGTCGGCCACCGGATCGGCCTCGCCCTTGCCGCTGGCGCCCAGGCGCGAGGCGGCGATACCGGCGGACTGCAGGCTGGCTTTCACTGCCTCGGCCCGCTGCCTGGACAGGGCCAGGTTCGCGGCATCGTCGCCCTGGCTGTCCGTGTAACCGACGATGCGGATGCTTCCGCGCGCAGGCATGGCCTTGGCCAGGCGCTGCAGGCTCGCCCGCGCTCCCGGGGTCAGGTTGGCCTTGCCGCTGGCGAAGGCGCTGCCATCGAGCGTGTAGATGCTGCGAGAACCGTTGCGTCGCATCGGCGGCAGCGATCCGATCGGCGCCACGTCGGAGCCGACCGCGGCCGCCAGCTCGGCTTCCTTGCGCGCCAACTCGGCTTCGCGGCCGCGGGCATCGGCGAGTTTTCGCGCCTGCCGCGCTTCTTCCTCGGCATCGGCCGTGGTCTGCTGGCTGGCCAGGCGTTCGGCTTCGACCTGCTCGGCCAGGCGCTGCGCCTCTTCCTCGCGCGCCAGGGTCTGGCGACGCAAGTCGTCGGCTTCGCGCCGCGCCCGCTCGGCATCGCGTCGACTCGCCTCCAGCATGATCTGGTCGCGTTCGCGATCGAGCTGGGCGGCCTGCTGCTGCAGCAGTTCGGCGCGCGCCGAGGCAACTGCGGCTTCGACCCAGCGATTGGCCAGGAACAGGGCATGCTCGCGATCGCTGCGCCGCGCCGTCTGCAGGCTCGCCACCGCCTGCCTCGCCTTGAGCCTGGCCAGGCCTGCCAGCTCGGCCAGGGAGGGGTCGCCGTCCAGGGCTTGCAACTGTTCCTGCAGGCGCAGGACGTCGGGATCGGGTGCGCGCTGTGCCAGCGTCGTAGCGGCGGAAACCAGCAAGGCGAAGCCAAGCAGGCAGGCAGCGAGGCGATTCATCGCTCACCCCCAGACTGCAACAACAGTTGCCGGCGCATCTCGGCATTCCGGGTGGACTTTTCCTCGACGTCCTGCAGGGCTGTCGCCAACCTGGCCCGGGCCAGGGCCAGGTCGGCCCCAGCCGTCGCCTGTTGGGCGAGGCGCTGCGCGTCCTTGTACTTCTTGCGACCCATCGCGGCCTGGGCCTGCGAATAACGGTCCCGAGCCTCCAGCAGCGCCTGCTCGGCCGAACCCCGCGGCTGGGCCCGCTCGGCGGCCACGATGGCCGCTTCGGCGGCGGCCATATCGGCCGTCGGGGGCGTAGCTGCGAAAGCCGTCACGACAAACGCCGTCAAGGCCAGCGACAGATAGATTTTTCGTCGGGTTAGTGCCATATAGTTCATTCACGAAAAGCCCGCTTGGCGGTATTGTCGACAGCTGTCGCCCCAACGCGCAACCAGGCGGCCAGGAGAAAGGGATCACCCATGGATATCGGCTACTTCCTCAAGCTGATGACCGAGAAGAACGCCTCGGACATGTTCCTCACGACCGGCGCGCCGGTCTACATCAAGGTCGAGGGCAAGCTGTACCCGCTCGGCAATACCGGCCTGCCGGCCGGCATGGTCAAGAAGATCGCCTATTCGCTGATGGACGAGGGCCAGGTTCCGGTGTTCGAACGCGACCTGGAGTTCAACATGGCGATCGCCGTGAAGGATGCCGGCCGCTTCCGCGTCAACGTGTTCAAGCAACGCGGCGAAGTCGGCATGGTGATCCGCGCGATCAAGAGCGAGATCCCGACGATCGACCAGCTGCGGCTGCCGCAGGTGCTGAAGGACATCGTGATGGAGCAGCGCGGACTGGTGCTCGTCGTCGGCTCCACCGGCTCGGGCAAGTCGACCGCGCTGGCGGCGATGATCGACCACCGCAACACCAACAGCACCGGCCACATCCTCACCATCGAGGACCCGATCGAGTTCCTGCACCGGCACAAGAAGTCAATCGTCAACCAGCGCGAAGTCGGCCTGGACACGCACGCCTTCCACAACGCGCTGAAGAACGCCATGCGCGAAGCGCCCGACGTCATCCTGATCGGCGAAATCCTCGATGCGACGACGATGGAATCGGCCATCGCCTTCGCTGAGACCGGCCACCTGTGCCTGGCGACGCTGCACTCGAACAATGCCGACCAAACGCTGGAGCGCATCCTCAACTTCTTCCCCGAGGCCGCGCACAAGAACATCCTGATGAACCTGTCGCTGAACCTGAAGTCGGTCATCTCGCTGCGCCTGGTGGTCGGCAAGGACGGCAAGCGCCTGCCCGCCAGCGAAGTGCTGATCAACACGCCGATGATCCGCGACCTGATCCGCCGAGGTCAGGTGCACGAGATCAAGGAAGCGATGGACAAGTCGCTGCAGGAAGGCATGCACACCTTCGACCAGTCGCTGTTCAAGATGTACAAGGACGGCAAGATCGAGTTGGAAGAGGCGCTGCGCAAGGCCGACTCGCGCGACGGCCTGGCCCTGAAGATCCGTTTGTCGGAAGGCGGTTCCGGCGAGCACGATCCCTACGCCGACATGTACGGCAGCGGCGAGCAGCAGAGCACCAGCAGCTTCCAGTAATCGCCATTTCATCGCGGAAAAGAAAACGCGGCCATGGGCCGCGTTTTTTTCGCGCATCCGAACCTCAGCTTTTCGGCGCGTCCGGCTGGTTCTCCGGCTTCGCCGCCTGGAACGCTTCCATCGCCTGGCAGGCCTCATTGACGCGACGGATGGTCGGGAACGGCGCCATGTCCACCTTGAAGCGCACGGCGTTGTACACCTGCGGTACCAGCAGGCAGTCGGCCATGGTCGGCACATCGCCCTCGCAGAACTCGCCGGTCGAGGGGTTGTCCGCAAGCAGCTTCTCGAAGGATTCGAATCCGGCGTGGATCCAGTGCCGCGTCCATTCCTCGCGCTGCGCTTCGCTGGCCTTGAAGGTTTTTTCCAGGTACTGCTGAACGCGCAGGTTGTTCAGCGGATGGATCTCGCAGGCGATGGCCTGCGCCAGCGCGCGCACGCGCTGGCGGTCGCGCACGATGGTCGGGATCAGCGCCGGCTCCGGCCAGGTGTCCTCGAGGTATTCGATGATCGCCATCGACTGGCGCAGCACCCGGTTGCCGTGCATCAGCACCGGGATGAGTTCCTGCGGATTGAGTTCGGCGAACTCGGACGAATGCTGCTCGCCGCCGTCCTTGAGCAGGTGCACCGGCACCGTTTCGTAGGGAAGTCCCTTCAGGTTCAACGCGATCCTGACGCGGTAAGCCGCGCTGGACCGCCAGAAGGAATACAGCCGGATAGGACCTGCCGTCATAACGCCCCCTTCGCCTGGATGGCCGGCGCGAAGGCCGGCGTCGGACTAGCCTACACCCGCGCCACGAGCGCAGCCAGACGGTCGCGCGGGCCTATTCGGCCCGGGCGATGCGCTGTTCGATCGCGCCGAAAATATCCTCGCCGTCCCGGCCGCGCATCTCGATGCGCACGACGTCGCCGAAGCTCATGAAAGGCGTGCTCGGCTTGCCGTCGCGCAGGGTTTCGACAGTGCGCTGCTCGGCGAAGCAGGAAGCGCCCAGCGAGGTGTCCTGATTGGCGACCGTGCCCGAACCGACGATCGTGCCGGCCGACAGCGGACGCGTCTTCGCGGCATGGGCGATTAGCTGGGCGAAATCGAACTGCATGTCCACGCCGGCTTCCGGCGCGCCGAACCACTTGCCATTGACGTGAGTCAACAGGGGCAGATGCACCTTGTTGCCCTGCCAGGCTTCGCCAAGCTCGTCAGGCGTGACGAAGACCGGGCTCAGGGCCGAACGTGGCTTCGACTGCAGGAAGCCGAAGCCCTTGGCGAGCTCGGGCGGAATCAGGTTGCGCAGCGATACGTCGTTCACCAGACCGATGAGCTGGATATGCGCGGCGGCGGCTTCCGGCGTCGCGCCCTGCGGCACATCGTCGGTCACCACGACGATCTCCGCTTCGAGGTCGATGCCATAGGCTTCGTCCGCCACCAGCACCGAATCGCGCGGCCCGTAGAAACCGGCACTGACCGCCTGGTACATCAACGGATCGACGTAGAAACTCTCGGGCACGTCCGCGCCGCGCGCCTTGCGCACGCGCTCGACGTGCGGCAGGTAGGCGGAACCGTCGACGAACTCGTACGCGCGCGGCAGCGGCGAAGCCAGTGCCGCGAAATCCACCGCGAACACCTCTTCGCCATTCACCGTTTCGGCGGAGCTCTGATTCAGCACGTCATACAGCGCATTCAGGCGCGGCGCCGCGTTCGACCAGTCTTCCAGCGCACGCTGCAAGGTCGGCGCGATGCCGCTGGCTTTCACCGCTTTCGACAGGTCGCGCGAAACCACCACGAGCGTGCCGTCCCTGCCGCCTTCTTTCAAGCTACCGAGTTTCATCCATTGCTCCGATTTCGCGCTGCCGTCACAGGCAGCCTTCCACGTAGTGAACGGCCGGCGGAACGCCGATGCGCCACCGTTCGATCACGCCCTTTTCGTCAGTCTCGAACACCAGGCGGGACTCTCCGCCGCCTTCCGGCGAGACGACCAGATACTTGCCGTCGGTGTACTTGTGCGGTTGTTGTTCGACGCGACCGGGGAACTTCGCCAGCACGTCGGCCTCGGTCATGCCGACAAGGATGTCGCCCGGGGCCGCGTACAGGTCGCCATCGACGGAATAGCGCACGAATTTGCCTTCTTCCATCATGAAATTGATGCCGTTGCGATCCGGCGGCGCCGGATCCGGCGTCAGGTAGTAGCAGGCTTCGCTTTCCGGATCGCCGGCTTCGTTCGAGGCCTCGAGCGGACGGCCCCAGGCCATGCGCACCTGTTCCTGGTTCGCGCCGAACTTGGCCGGGCCGAAGCCTTCGAAGTTCACCACGGCGGGATCGTTCTTCAATGTGGCCGGGGCCTCCGGCGATGTCGCCGGTTCCGGCGCGGGCGCAGGTTCTGCGGCAGGCGCGGGAGTCGGTGCAGGTTCGGGCGCGCGCGAGCAGGCGGCGAGCGAAACGGCGATCGTCAGGGCCGACGCGGCCAGCGCGAACATCTTCTTCATCGGGCTTTTCCTCCATCGAAGTGACGTACTAGACCCTGCCAGCACTGCTGGTAGTCCTTCTGCCGTTGCGGCGCCTCGAGCGCCTGTCGCGTCGGCCGCAACACCGCGCGGCTTTCGAACATGAAGGCCATCGTGTCACGGATGACGTCGGGCTTCGACAGGTCGGCATTCGACGCTTTCTCGAACGTCGCCGCATCGGGGCCATGCCCGGTGAAGCTGTTGTGCAGCGAGCAACCGCCGGGCACGAAACCTTCCGCTTTCGCATCGTAGGCGCCGTGCACGAGGCCCATGAACTCGCTGGCGATGTTGCGATGGAACCACGGCGGGCGGAACGTGTCCTGCGCCACCAGCCAGCGCGGCGGGAAGATCACGAAGTCCATGTTGCTGACGCCCTCGCTGTCGCTGGGCGAATGCAGCACGAGGAAGATCGACGGATCGGGGTGGTCGTAGCTGATCGAACCGATCGTGTTGAAGCGGCGCAGGTCGTACTTGCAAGGCGTGTAGTTGCCGTGCCAGCCGACCACGTCGAGCGGCGAATGGCCGATCGCGGCGCGCCACAGATGGCCCTGGAATTTCGCAATCAGCTCGAAATCGCCCTCGCGATCCTCGTAAGCCGCGACCGGCGCGAGGAAGTCGCGCGGGTTCGCCAGGCCGTTGCTGCCGATCGGGCCGAGGTCGGGCAGCTTCAGCATCGCGCCGAAGTTCTCGCAGACGTAGCCGCGCGCTTCGCCGTCGAGCAACGATACCGAGAAGCGGATGCCGCGCGGGATCAAGGCGATTTCCTGCGGCTCGACCTCGAGCACGCCCATCTCGGTGGCGATGCGCAGACGGCCCTGCTGCGGAACGATCAGCAACTCGCCATCGGCATCGTAGAAAAAGCGGCCGTCCATGTTGCGATTCGCCGCGTACAGGTGCACGCCGATACCGGCGCCCGCTTCCGGGCCGCCATTGCCTGCCATCGTGAACAGGCCGTCGACGAAATCGGTCGGCACGGCCGGCATCGCCTGGGGACTCCAGCGCAGCTGGTCAGGCGTTACGGGGCCGCTGGCGAAGTCGTTGTGCAGGCGCGGTTGCGCGAAAGGCTCGAATCGCCCGTGCATCGCCGCCGGGCGGATGCGGTACAGCCAACTGCGACGATTCGCGTGCCGCGGCGCGGTGAAGGCCGTGCCGGAGATCTGTTCGGCATACAGGCCATGCGGAACGCGCTGCGGCGAATTGCGTCCGACCGGCAGCGTTCCGGGCAAGGCCTCGGTAGCGAACTCGTTGCCGAAACCGGACTGGTAGGCGAGGCTCATGGGCGCGGCCTCAGAGCACGCCGCGCTTCATCTGGTCGCGTTCGATGCTCTCGAACAGGGCCTGGAAATTGCCTTCGCCGAAACCTTCGTTGCCCTTGCGCTGGATGATCTCGAAGAAGATCGGTCCGATCGCGTTCTGGGTGAATATCTGCAATAGCTTGCGCTGCTTCGTTTCCGGGTCGGCATCGATCAGGATCTTGCTCGCGCGCAGGCGCGGCAGATCCTCGCCGTGGTTCGGGATGCGCTGATCGACCACGTCGAAATAGGTGTCCGGGGTGTCGAGGAACTTGATGCCGCCCGCCTTCATGCGCTCGACCGTGTCGTAGATGTTGTCGGTGAAGCAGGCGATGTGCTGGATGCCCTCGCCCTTGTAGACGTCGAGGTATTCGTTGATCTGCGACTTCGGATCCGACGACTCGTTCAGCGGGATGCGCACCATGCCGTCCGGCGCCGTCATCGCTTTCGACAGCAGGCCGGTCTTCGCGCCTTTGATGTCGAAGTAGCGGATCTCGCGGAAGTTGAACAGGCGTTCGTAGTAATCGGCCCATTTGCCCATGTTGCCGTGATACAGGTTATGGGTCAGGTGGTCGATGAAGGTCAGGCCGAAGCCCTGCGGCTTCATTTCGGCGCCGGGCAGCCACATCCAGTCCGGATCGTGGATCGTGCCCTTGGTGTCGTAACGGTCGACGATGTACAGCATGCAGCCGCCGATGCCCTTGATGACCGGCGCGGCGACCGCCTTCGTCAGCTCTTCCGCACCGAAGGGCTCCGCGCCGTTCTTCAGCGCCTGCACCCGCACCCATTCGGCCAGCTTGTTGACGCGAATGGCGAAACCGCAAGCGCTGGGGCCATGCTGGCGGGCGAACTCGGCCGCGAACGAATCCGGATCTTCGTTGATCAGGAAGGTACAATCGCCCTGGCGGTAATTGGTGATCTTGCGCGTGCGATGGCGCGCCACCGGCGTGAAGCCGAGCAGGCGGAAATACTCGTGCAGCTTCTCCGGCTCCGGCGAAGCGAACTCGACGAACTCGAAACCATCGATGCCCATCGGGTTCTCGAAGGTGGTGACCTGCATGCCGTGGTTGGGCTGGGCGTTCATCGGCGGCTCCGGCTGACTTGCCAATCGGGGAGTGATAATTTAGTTTCATCTGAAACTATTCGCAAGCCGACATGCCCCGAGCCGCTGAACCGCCTAAGAATGCCCGCGCCGCGCCGGAGCATGCCGTGCTGGAGCTGGACCGCTTCCTGCCCTATCGGCTTTCCGTGCTGTCGAACCGCATCAGCCAGGACATCGCTGCCCTGTACGGCGCGCGCTTCGACCTGGGCGTGACGGAATGGCGGGTGCTGGCGGTCCTCGGGCGCTATCCGGACCTGTCGGCCGGCGAAGTCGCCGAGCGCACGGCCATGGACAAGGTCGCGGTGAGTCGCGCGGTGAACTCCCTGCTGCTGGACGGCAGGCTGAAACGCCACCTGCACGGCACGGACCGGCGCCGGTCCGTGCTGGCCCTGTCGGCCAAGGGTTACAAGGTGTACGACGAAGTCGCGCCCCTGGCCCTGGCCTACGAACAACGCCTGCTGGAGGGGCTGCGAGCCGACGAGCGTGCCGCGCTCGACCGCCTGCTGACGCGCATGGAAGAACGCGAGCGCGAGACGCGCGAACCGTAGGGTGGGCCCTGGCCCACCGTCTCGACGACATTCCGCGCCATCGCATACGCGATGGGCGCGGACGCGCCGCTCCTGTACATCCATGTACCCGCGGCGTTTGGGCATCCTGCCAAAAAAAACGGCGGCCCGAAGGCCGCCGTTCCGTCTTGCTGAAGCGATGGTGATCGCTTACTTCACGCCATGCATCAGTTTCTGGATCAGCGGCGCGACCAGGAACAGCAGCACGCCGAATCCCATCAGGATCCAGAAGCCCTGCGTGTAGCTCGCATGCGCCGACGCCACGGTCATGCCCGTTTCGCCGCTGGCGTGGCTGGCGAAGATGCCGGACAGGTTGTTGCCGATGCCGGTGGACAGGAACCAGCCGCCCATGCCGAAACCGACCAGGCGAACCGGGGCGAGTTTCGTCGTCATCGACAAGCCGATCGGCGACAGGCAGAGCTCGCCGACGGACTGGATCACGTAGACCATGAACAGCGTCCAGAACGGGATCAGCCCGGCCTGGTTGACCATGCCCGACAGCGCCGCCATCAGCAGCAGGAAGGCCAGGCCGTTGAAGATGATGCCGAGGCCGAACTTGCGTGGGATCGACGGATTGCGCGTGCCCATCTTGACCCAGGTCCAGGCGACGATCGGCGCCAGCGTGATGATCGCCAACGAGTTGACCGACTGGAACCAGCCCACCGGGAAGATCCAGCCGCCGAAATCGCGATCGACGATCTTGTCGGCCAGGAAGTTGAACGAGCTGCCGGCCTGCTCGAAGAACATCCAGAACACGATGTTGAAGGTGAAGATGATCAGCATCGCGATCGCCTTGTCGCGTGCCTCCGGGCCGTTCTTGATGCCTTCGACGAGCAGCATGCCGCACAGCAGCAGGAACAAGGCCGTCAGCACCACTTGCAACTTGGCCGCGTCGATGGCGAGCAGGTAGTAGTAGACCGGCACGGCCACGGCGCAGAAACCGAGCACGTACAGGATCTTGACGCCACCGCCGTCGCCTTCCGGCGGCCGCCCGATACCCGCCAGCTGCTGGCGACCGAACCAGAACCAGACGAGGCTGATCAGCATGCCGATGCCCGAGGCGATGAAGACCACCTTGTATTCCGGCATCGCATCGGTACCGAAAACCTTGTCCGACAGCCAACCGGTGAGGATGGGAGCGATGAAGGCGCCGGCGTTGATGCCCATGTAGAACAGGGTGAAACCGGAGTCGCGACGCTCGTCGCCGGTGGCGTAGAGCTTGCCGACCATCGTCGAGATGTTCGGTTTGAACAGGCCGTTGCCGGTGATGACGACCGCCAGGCCGAGCTTGAATATCGTCTCGTCCGGTATCGCGATCATGAACAGGCCGATCGACATGATGACCGCGCCCAGCAGGATGGATCGCTGGTAGCCGATGATGCGATCGGCGATGTACCCGCCGAAGATGGCAGCGGCGTAAACGAGCGCGAGATAAGCGCCGTAGATGCGGCTGGCCGGCGCCTCGCCCTCGCCGGAACCGGCGTAGAACTGCGCGACGATGTAGAGCGTCAGGGCCCAGCGGATGCCGTAGAAGGCGAACCGCTCCCAGAACTCGGTCATGAACAGCATCCACAACGGACGCGGATGTCCCATCACCTGCTTGAACTCGGGCACGGGCGCCGAATCCTGCGTACTTGCTGCACCGCTCATGCGGTCTCTCCCTGGAATGACTTAAGAGGTAAAACGGGCTGCGCGGCCACCTGCTTCGGGCGGCCGCAAGGCCCGGAAGGTGTAACCGCTGTCGCCGCGTCCGTCAAACCTGAACGATATGCTGCGCCGCAACATCACGACGGCAGCGGGGCTTGCCTCGCCGAAGCCGGGCCGGGATCAGCCGCGCGGGGTCAGGGTCGTGCGCACTTCGAACAATTCCGGGAAGAAGGTCAGTTCCAGGGCTTGCTTGAGGAACGCCACGCCGGAACTGCCGCCGGTGCCGGGCTTGTAGCCGATGATGCGCTCGACCGTCTTCATGTGACGGAAGCGCCAGAGCTGGAAATTCACTTCCAGGTCCACCAGCAGTTCGCAGAAGTAGTACGAGTCCCAGTACGCCTCGGTGTCCTCGTAGATGCGCTGGAACACCGGCAGCAGGCCGGGCTCGTGCCGGTGCGGCTGCGACCAGTCGCGCTGCAGGCTCGTCGCCGGGATCGCATGGCCCCGACGCGCGAGATGGCGCAGGAATTCGTCGTACAGGCTCGGCGCCTCCAGCACGCGACGCAGCTCGGCCTGCACCGCCTCGTCGTGCGCGAACACGCGCAGCATGTCGGCGTTCTTGTTGCCGAGCAGGAATTCGATCGTCCGGTACTGCGCCGACTGGAAACCCGAGGCCGGGCCGAGCACGTGGCGGAATCCCATGTAGTCGGCCGGCGTCAGCGTCTCGAGCACCGACCATTGTTCGGTCAACTGCTTCTGGATGGCTTTCACCCGCGCGAACATCTTCATGCAGGGGTCGAGCTCGTCGCGCTGCAGGTGGCCGATCGCCGCACTCAGTTCGTGGATGACCAGCTTCATCCACAGCTCCGCCGTCTGGTGCTGGATGATGAAGAGCATCTCGTCGTGGTTCGGCGGATCCGACAGGGGCTGCTGCGCCGACAACAGGGTCGATACCTGCAGATAGCCGCCGTAGCTGAGGCGGTCGCGCAGGTCGGTGGTGATGCCGGCTTCGAGCGGGCGCTGGTTCGGGGGCTGGGACATGGCGATCGGAGGCAGAAAATGCGGAACGACTTGAGCTGTCTAGCCTAACCCATTCACCCGCAAGGAACCGGGGGCCACCCGGAATTCTGTTGCAGCCTGTCATGCCAATGACGCCCGGCTAGGGCTAGAATCAGGGAGTACGGCGGCGCAGGGCCGACCGTTTCCGGGGGATCCAAATGGTTCGCATGCTCACACGCGCCGCAGTGGCGGCGTTGCTCGTTCTCGCAGCGCCGGGCGTTATGGCGCAAGTCGTCATCAGTCAGGTATACGGCGGCGCCGGCTGCGGCACGGCAGGCTGCTCGACCTACAAGAACGATTACATCGAGTTGTTCAACCGCGGCACCAGCAGCGCCAGCGTCAATGGCTGGTCGGTGCAGTACGCCGCAGCCACCGGCACGTCCTGGCAAGTCACGAACCTGCCGAATGTGAGCATTCCCGCAGGCGGCTATCTACTGGTGTCTGAAGGCGCCGGCCCCAATGGCGTCAATAATCTGCCGACGCCTGACGTCACAGGCACGATCGCGATGAGCGCCACCACCGGCAAGGTCGCGCTGGTCAATGCCACCGGAGCCCTCTCGGGCGCCTGCCCCACCGGCGCATCGATCCAGGACTTCGTCGGTTACGGCACCACCGCCAACTGCAACGAAGGCGGGGCGAACACGCCCGCGCCGAGCACCACCAATGCGGTCTTCCGTGCGCTCGGCGGTTGCACCGACAGCGGCAGCAACAGCGCCGACTTCGCCGCCGCCGCCCCGAATCCCCGCACTAGCAGCTCCTCGACGAATTCCTGCAGCGGTGGACCCGTCACGCCCAACCTCTCGATCAACGACGTGACGCTGGCCGAAGGCAACGCCGGCACGACGACCTTCAGCTTCACCGTCAGCCTGTCCTCTCCGGCCGGTGCGGGCGGCGTGACCTTCGATATCGCCACCGCCGATGGCACCGCGACCACCGCCGACAACGACTACGTCTCCAAGTCTCTGACCTCGCAGACGATCAGCGCGGGCAACTCGAGCTATACCTTCGACGTCAGCGTCAATGGCGATACCACGACGGAAGCCAACCAGACCTTCTTCGTCAACGTTACCAATGCGACCGGCGCCACCGTCACCGACGGCCAGGGCCAGGGCACGATCAACAACGACGACATCACGATCACCCCGATCCACGATGTGCAGGGCCCGGGCGCCAGCTCGCCGATCGTCGGCAGCAACGTGCATGTGCGCGGCATCGTGACGGCGCGCACGGGCAGCGGTTTCTTCGTGCAGGAAGAAGCGGCCGATGTCGATGCCGACCCGGCGACCTCGGAAGGCATCTTCGTCTTTACCAGTTCCACGCCGCCCGCCACCGCTGCGGTCGGCAACAACGTGACCGTGAACGGCACGGTCGCTGAATTCGTCCCGTCCGCGACGCCGTGGAATGCGCCGGTCACGGAACTCACCAGCCCCACCGTGACGCAGAACTCCACCGGCAATGCCTTGCCGGGCGCTATCGACCTCAACGCAGATCTGGCTTTCGCGAGTTACACGGTCGATACGTTCGAGCGTTACGAAGGCATGCGCGTCTCCGTCAGCGACCTCGACGTCGTCGCGCCCAGCGACGGCAGCATCAACGAGAGCAGCGGCGTCGTCACGTCGGACCACACCTTCTTCGGCGTGATCGGCGGCGTCGCCCGTCCGTTCCGCGAACCGGGCCTGGCGGTGGCCGAAGTGCCCTTCTATCCGGGTTACGCCGGCCCGGTCTTCGACCAGAACATGGAGCGCATTCGCGTGCGCGGCCAAGGCCAGAGCGGAAGCTCGCTGGTCTTCAATGTCGCCGTGGGCGATGGCATCACCGGCCTGGTCGGCGTGATGGACGTGTTCTCCGGCAACTACACGATCCTGCCCGACCCCGGCAGCTCGCCGGTCATCGTGCCGGGCTCGAACCCGAGCTTCGCGCGCCTGCCGGCCGCCGATGAAATCACCGTCTCCGGCGCCAACCTGCTGCGCTTCTACGACAACATCAACGACGGCGCCGGTCCGAACAACGGCGACGTCGCCAACGTCACCCTGACCACCTACAACAACCGCATCGCGAAGGCCGCCCGGGTGGTCTGCCAGGCGATGAACGCGCCGGACATCATCGGCACGGTCGAAGTCGAGAAGAAGGCGGTGCTGGACGCGCTGGCCGCCGCGATCGACGACACCGCCAATAGCGGTTGCGCGACGGCGCCGCACTACGTCGCCTATCTGACCGAAGGCAACGACCCGGGCGGCATCGATGCCGGCTTCCTGGTCAAGACGGCGGAAGTCTCGGCCGGCGTGCCGCGCGTGACCGTCAACGCCGTGACGCAGCAGGGCCTGTGCACGCTGTTCAAGGACGCCAGCGGTAACGACGTCACCACCGGCGGGCCCGCCTACAACAACGGTTGCGTGCAGCAGGGCACCTTCCTCAACGATCGTCCGCCGCTGTTCCTCGACGCCACGGTCCACGCAGCCAATGGCGCGGCCGAGGACATCACCGTCGTCGCCAACCACATGCGTTCGCTCAACAACGCCAATACCTTCGGCGCGGGCAGCAACGGCTACACGACCGACGGCGCCCGCGTGCGCGCCAAGCGCCATCAGCAGGCGGTGGAGCTGGCCAACATGATCCAGGCGCGCCAGGTCGCCGATGCGGGCGAACGCATCATCCTGGTCGGCGATTTCAACGTCTTCGAGTTCAACGACGGCCTCGGCGACAGCTTGGGCACGATCATGGGCACGCCGGCCGCCGACAGCGCCACCGTGGTGCCCAACGACGGCGCCGACCTGGTCGATCCGAACCTGACCAGCCTCGCGAGCCTCAACCCGCCGGCGGAGCGCTATTCGTACTCGTTCGACGGCAACGCGCAGTCGCTCGATCATGCAATCGCCAACCAGGCCGTGCTGACCGATTTCACGGTGGACGAGGATCACGCCCGCATCAACGCGGACTTCCCGCAGGTGGACTACGGCGACTTCTCGGCCGGTTCGGTCCTGCGCATTTCCGACCACGACCCGGTCGTCGTGTATCTCGGTGCGACCAGTTTCTCGACGGCCGATCTGTACACGAGCGTCTCCGCCATCGCTTCGCCGATCAACCTCGGCCAGCAGGCGCAGTTCCAGGTGATCGCGGGCAGCTATGGGCCGGACAGCGGCCAAGGCCTGAAGCTGGACTTCTCGATCGCGGTCGCCCCGGCACGCGTCAGCGTGAGCCCGGGCCTGGGCTGGACCTGCGGCACGCCGCAGACGGATGGCAGTGGCGGCACCATCGTGCACTGCAACCGCGCGACGATCGCCGTCGAAGCGTCGAGCTTCCAGGTGAACGTCAACACGACCACGGGCGACAGCTTCTCGTCGCTGACCCTGGGTGCGGCGATCACCGGCGCCACCACCGATCCTGACCACAGCAACGACAGCGCCAGCGCCACGGTGCTGTTCAACGTGACGACGGACCTGCAGTTGGTCATCGCGCCGCCGACCGGCCGCCTGAGCGCGACCGTGCCGGTGGCTTTCAAGGCCACGATCGTCAATGCCGGCAATGTCTCTGCTTCGGCGCCGACCTTCGACTTCACGCTGAACGCCCCGTCCAGCGCGGTCACGTCGATCTCGTCGCAGTACGGCTATTTCACCGGCTGCACCGCGCAGTCGAGCACGCCGACCAGCAGCACCTGGCATTGCCCGGGCAGCACGCTGCCGCGCGCGAAGAAGGACGTGGTCAGCGTGAACGTGATCATGCCCGCCGGTTGGACCGGCACGGCGATGACGATGAGCGGAACCGTCGGCTCTTCGACGCTGGACAGCAAGCCGTCGAACAACAGCGCCTCGGCCTCGGCCCCGGTGCCGCGCCGCTGAGTCGGCCAGCATAGGCAAGACGGAAAGCGCGGCTCCGGCCGCGCTTTCTTTTTGTCCGTACCCGGTCGCATTGAGCCGGAGTTCACGCAACGCCGCCGGAAGGGCTTTCGCGCCTTGCCAGCATCGGTCCCGGACTGCTATCTAGACGGTCTGCCTGGAGCGCCCCGATGCCCACCGTCGCCACTTTCGACATCGAATACCTGCAATACCTCGGCCCGGACGGCCGGCTGGTCCGAGACGACCTGCCGGAATTCGCCAAGGACCGCCAGAACCTGGTCGAACTGTTCAAGCAGATGCTGCTCGTGCGCAGTTTCGACACCAAGGCCGTCGCGCTGCAGCGCACCGGCAAACTCGGCACCTACGCCAGCTGCCTCGGCCACGAAGCCACGCACATCGGCATCGGCAGCGCGATGCAGTACGACGACGTGTTCGCGCCCTCGTACCGCGAATACGGCGCGCAGTTCATGCGCGGCGTGAAACCACGCGAAGTGTTGATGTACTGGGGCGGCGACGAACGCGGCAACGATTTCTCCGGCCCGCCGCACGACTATTCCTGGTGCGTTCCGATCGGCACGCAGAACCTGCACGCGGCCGGCGCGGCGCTGGCGTTCAAGCTGCGCGGCGAACCGCGCGTGGCGGTGGCCTGCGTCGGCGACGGCGGTTCGAGCAAGACCGATACTTACGCCGCGATCAATGCGGCCGGCGCCTACGCCCTGCCCTTCATCCAGTGCATCATCAACAACCAGTGGGCGATCTCGGTACCGCGCAACGCGCAGACCGGCGCCAAGACATTGGCGCAGAAGGGCCTGGCCGGCGGACTCGACTGCGTGCAGGTGGACGGCAACGACATCATCGCCGTGCGCGCGGCGATGGACCACGCGATCCTGCGCGCGCGCAACGGCCACGGCGGCAGCGTGATCGAATTCGTCACCTATCGCCTGTCCGACCACACCACGGCTGACGACGCCCGCCGCTATCGCGGCGAGGAAGAGGTCAAGGCCGCCTGGGAACGCGAACCCTTCACCCGCCTGCGCACCTTCCTGATCGCCGAAAAGGTCTGGAGCGAGGCCGAAGAGGCCAAGTGGAAGGAGGAATGCAATCGCATCGCCGACGAGGAGGTCAACGCCTACCTCGAAACGAAGGTGCAGCCGGTGGAAGCGATGTTCGATTACCTGTACGCCGAATTGCCGGCCGACGTCGCCGCACAGCGCGCCGATGCGCTGAAGTGGGAGAAACACTGACATGGCGGCCATTACCCTGATCGAAGCCATCACCCAGGCGCTCGCCTACGAGATGCGCAACGACGAGACCGTCATCGTGCTCGGCGAGGACGTCGGCGTGAACGGCGGCGTGTTCCGCGCCACCGCCGGCCTGCAGCAGACCTTCGGCCCACAGCGCGTGCTCGACACGCCGCTGGACGAGACCACGATCGCCGGCCTCACCGTCGGCCTCGCGGCGCAGGGCATGAAGCCCGTCGCCGAATCGCAGTTCGACGGCTTCGTCTATCCGATGGTGGACCACATCGTCTGCCACGCCGCGCGTTTCCGCTATCGCACGCGCGGCCGCCTGACCTGCCCGATGGTGCTGCGCGTGCCCTGGGGCGGCGGCATTCGCGCACCGGAACATCATTCGGAGGCGAACGAAGCGATCTTCACCAATGTGCCCGGGCTGCGCGTCGTATTGCCGAGTTCGCCGCAACGCGCCTACGGCCTGCTGCTCGCCGCGATCCGCGATCCGGATCCGGTGATCTTCATGGAGCCCAAGCGCATCTACCGTCAGTACAAGGAAGAAGTGCCGGACGACGGCGAAGCCCTGCCGCTGGACGTGTGCTTCGTGCTGCGCGACGGCAGCGACGTCACGCTCGTCACCTGGGGTGCGCAGGTCAAGGAAACGCTGGAAGCGGCCGACGCCCTCGCGAAGGACGGCATCAGCGCCGAAGTCATCGACGTGGCCACGTTGAAGCCGCTGGATTTCGACACGATCCGCGAATCGGTGGCGAAGACGGGCCGCTGCGTGATCGTGCACGAGGCGGCGAAGACGGCCGGCTTCGGTGCGGAGATCGCCGCGCGCCTGGCCGAGGAATCGATGTACGACCTCGTCGCGCCGGTCGAGCGCGTCACCGGCTACGACACGCATATCCCGCTGTTCCGGCTGGAAATGAAATACCTGCCGAGCGTGGAGAAGATCGTCGCCGCGACGAAACGCACCCTGGCGCGCAGCTGACCGACGATGCACGCTCGCCTGCTCCGCGACTACCGCACGCAGTACCACGATCCGGTGCGATTCCTTGCCGGGGAGACGGTACGCGTCGACGATCGCGATACCGAATGGCCGGAGTTCCTATGGGCCACCGATCCCGACGGACGCAGCGGCTGGGTGCATCAGCGCTATCTCGCGGGCGATACGGGTGAGACGACGGCCGTTCGCGATTACACGGCGCGCGAACTCGATGCCGACGCAGGACAGATCGTGGAATTGATCGAAGAAGCCGGCGGTTGGTGGTGGTCGGCGACGGATGACGGACGCAGCGGCTGGTTGCCGGCGCGCGATATCGATTTGGAACGGAACCCCTCATGAGCGACAAGAAACTCTTCCTGCTGCCCGACCTCGGCGAAGGCCTGCCCGACGCGGAAATCGTCGAATGGCATGTCAAGGTCGGCGACGTAATCCGTCTCGACGAACCGCTGATTTCGATGGAAACGGCGAAGGCCGTCGTCGACGTGCCCTCGCCGTTCTCCGGCAAGGTGACGCGACTGGCCGGCGCGGCGGGCGACGTGATCGTCACCGGCAGCTGGCTGGCGGAGTTCGAGATCGATCCGAACCTGCCGCAGCGGGCCGAAGCGCAGGACACCGGTCATCATCACGGCGGCGGTCACGCCACCACCGCACCGCCGCCTGCGCCGGAACCCGAAGCCCTGCACAACACTGTTGGCGCTCCCGCCGCTGCTGCACCGGAGAAGTCCGCCGATGCCGGCACCGTCGTGGGCGCGATGCAATCCTCCGATGCGATCCGCAGCGAACAGGCGGTCGCGATCGGCGGCGTGAAAGCGATGCCGGCCGTACGCGCGCTTGCCAAGAAGCTCGGCGTGGACCTGTCTCGCGTTCGCGCGACCGGGGCCGATGGCGTCGTGACGATCAATGACGTGAAGCTGGCGGCCGCAGCCGGCACCGCACGTGCAGGAGCCTCGCCTGCTCCCGTCCCGGCGCCTGCGTACAGCGCCCCCGCACCTGCGGCGCGTTCCGCCTCGCCTGCACCGGCACCGCGCGCCGACGTCAAGTTCGACAGCGACGAGCCGGTACGCGGTGTCCGCCGCAACATGGCGCGCTCGATGAGCGCCGCGCATGCCGAAGTCGTGCCGACGACCTTGATGGACGATGCCGACCTGCATGCCTGGGCGCCGGGCGAAGACATCATGGCGCGCACGATCCGCGCGCTGGCCGTGGCCTCGCAGGCAGAGCCGGCGATGAATTCCTGGTACAACGGCAAGGAAGGCACGCTGCGTCGCCATACGCGTGTCGATGTCGGCATCGCTGTGGATTCGCCGGATGGATTGTTCGTGCCGGCCCTGCGCAATTGCGAACGCCTGGATCCGCGCCAGGTGCGCGCCGAACTCAACCGATTGAGGGACGGCGTGAAGACACGCAGCCTGCCGCCGGAAGAGCTGACCGGTTACACGATCATGCTGTCGAACTTCGGCGTCTTCGCCGGCAAGTACGCCACGCCGGTCGTCGTGCCGCCCTGCGTCTGCATCGTCGGTGCCGGTCGCCTGCACCATGCCGTGGTGCCAGTGCTCGGCGGACTGGAGACGCATCGCATCATGCCGCTGTCACTGACCTTCGACCACCGCGCCGCCACCGGCGGCGAAGCCGCGCGCTTCCTGAGGGCGATGATCGACGACCTGCAAAAGGCGCGTTGATGCGCCGTTCGAGCATCGCCCTGCCTCTCGATCAGGCGAAACCCTGATGGCTCGCAGGCTGGCGGGATTCATGATCGATTGCCAAGGCGAGCACCTGGCACGCGATCGCAAGTTCTGGAGCGCGGCGCTCGGCCTGCCGATCGTCGATCCGGACGAAGGCGACGAAGGCCGCTACGCCCTGCTCGGCAAGGGCCCGGGCGGCTGGCATATCGAAGTGCAATGCGTCGACCACCCCTCGCGCCTGCACCTGGACATCGAGGCCGACGACATCGACGTTGAAGCCGCGCGACTGGAATCGCTAGGCGCGAAGCGCATCGGCAACCCACGCGGCCGCTGGTGGGTGATGGAAGCGCCGACCGGACAACGTTTCTGCGTCGTGCACTGGCGCGAGGACGAGGAGCGCGCGCCGGCGCCTGCGAAGAAGGCGCGTGCGCCCAAGCACCGCAGCGTATTGATCGCCCTGGTCATCGACTGCCGTACCGATGACCTCGGCAAGGCCGCCGATTTCTGGGGCGCCGCCTTCGGACGGGATATCGTCACGCGCGACCAGGACGGCGACGGCAAGTACGCCGAGCTGCATACCGAGCCGGACGAGCCCTTCCTGCTGCTGCAGAAGGTCGATCATGACCCACGCGTGCACCTGGACATCGAAACCGACGATCTCGACGCCGAAGTCGCCCGGCTCGAAGCGCTGGGCGCCACGCGCGTGCAGTTCATCAAGCGCTGGTGGGTGATGCAGGCGCCGAGCGGACACCGTTTCTGCGTCGTGCGCCAGCAACCGGGCAAGACCGGCATCGACCTCAACACTTGGGGTTGATTCATAGGGCGCGCTCAAGCGCACCGGTTCACCCGAGTTCTCGATGGTGGGCCAAGGCCCACCCTACGCGTTGTCCGGCGTGTTGCCGTAGCGGCTGCGCCGCATGAAGAAGGCGACGATCAACACGATCAGGAAGGCGTGGTAACCCGCCAGCGTCGCGATCACCTGCGGCCACAGCGGGCCGGTGCCTTCGAATTCGATCGAATAGGCCCAATGCATCGCGACGGCGCTGAGCACGACAGCGAGCGATAGCGCGATCAAGTCGAAACGGCGACGCGCCGGCGTCTGCGCATGCGATTTCGGAAAGGCCCAATACACCCAGCCGAGGATGGCGAACCACGGCGCGAACAGGACCAGGGCGAGCAAGGACATCAGGCTTTCGCCTCGTCGGCGGCACGCAGGGCGTCCAGCGCCGATTGCACGTCGTTCTCACTCACGCCTTCACCCAGCGTGGCAGTTTCATGCAAGTGCGACACCGACATCTCGCCGCTGCGCAACTGCCCGATCACGCCACCCGCTTCCTTCGGCGTGTCGAAGCCGCGGCTCTGCAACAGGACGGCGCCCTCGCCATCGGCCAGCTTGAAATAAAACTTCCCGTCCTTCTCGCGATACTGCTTGAAGCTCGGCAGTGCCGCTTTCGATGCGGTCTTCGTCGTCGACTTCGGCGCTTCCCTGAGGTCGCGCAATCCCACCGCGCGTCGCAACTCGCCGAGGAAAGGCGTGGCGATCTTCCTTGCCTTGTCGGCGCCTTCGCGCAGGGTCGCTTCGATTTCGATCGGGTTGGCGATCAGCGCTTCGTACTTCTCGCGCATTGGCGCGACTTCATGATCGATGCGTTCGAACAGCTGCTGCTTGGCCTCGCCCCAGGCGATGCCGTCGGCGAAGGCACGACGCATGGCCTCGGTTTCGTCCGGCGTCGAGAAGGCCTGGTAGAGCTGGAACAGGGCCGAGCCCTCGGTTTCCTTCGCTTCGCCCGGCGCGCGCGAATCGGTCTTGATGCCCTTGATCAGAGACAGCAGTTCCGCGCGCGGCGCGAACAACGGAATCGTATTGTCGTAGCTCTTGCTCATCTTGCGGCCGTCGAGGCCGGGCAAGGTTGCCACGTTTTCCTCGATCGACACTTCCGGCAACACGAAGTGGTCGCCGTAGATGTGGTTGAAGCGCGCGGCGAAATCGCGCGCCATCTCCAGGTGCTGCACCTGGTCGCGGCCCACCGGCACGCGATGCGCCTTGAACATCAGGATGTCGGCGGCCATCAGCACCGGATACATGAACAGTCCCGCGGTGATCGCGGCATCGTCGTCCTCGCCGGCCTCGCGATTCTTGTCCACGGCCGCCTTGTAGGCATGCGCACGATTCAACAAGCCCTTGCCGGCGACGCAGGTCAGCAACCAGGTCAGTTCGGGAATTTCCGGGATGTCGGATTGGCGGTAGAACCAGACCTTGTCCGGATCCAGGCCGCAGGCCAGCCAGCTCGCCGCAATCTCCAGCGTGGAGCGCTGCACGCGCGCCGGGTCCTGCACCTTCACCAGCGCGTGGTAGTCGGCCAGGAAATAGAAGCTCTCGACGTTGGCGTCGCGCGAAGCGGCGATGGCCGGGCGGATCGCTCCGGCGTAGTTGCCGAGATGGGGGGTGCCGGACGTGGTGATGCCGGTGAGGACGCGGGTCTTGTTCATTCGGAATGAGGCTTCAGCTGACGGGCCTAGTTTACCGGTTAACCCCGCCTCGCCGGCCCGTGCGTTGAAGGTTGGCACCACCCACGGAGACCCGGTCATGAAACGCCTCGCTGCCGCCCTGCTTGTGCTGTCCAGTTGCTTCGCCCTGCCCGCCTGCGCCCGCAACGAGCGCCTGGTCGACGTGCAGGTGCAGAATCAGGACACCGGCTACACCCTGCCGCGCCTGCCCTATTCCGGCCGCGACTACATCGAAGGACGCCCCGGCCATCGCTTCGCGGTGACCTTGCAGAACCTGACCGGCGAGCGCGTGCTCGCCGTCGTCTCGGTCGATGGCGTGAACGCGATCAGCGGCCAGACGGCCGGTTCCTCGCAAGCGGGTTACGTACTCGATCCCTGGCAGCGCATCGAGGTGCAGGGCTGGCGCAAGAGCTACTCGGACATCGCCGAGTTCTATTTCACCGACCTGCCCGACAGCTACGCCGCCCGCACGGGTCGGCCGGCCAACGTCGGCGTGATCGGCGTCGCCGCTTTCCGCGAGCGCCGTTATTCGCCGCCACCCTATCAGCCGATGCCGCAGATCGGTCGCGCCGATTCGCCCTACGCCGAATCACGTGCGCAGAACAGGCCGGCGGCACCGGCGGCGGACGCCGCGAAGTCGGCCGAATCGGCCGCTGGCGCCGCACGCTCGGGTAGCTATGGCTACGAACCACGTCGCGAACGCGAGCTCGCCGCGCAGGAACTCGGCACCGGCCATGGCGAACGCCGCTACGACCCGGTAACGCAGACGGTGTTCGAACGCGCCGGCTCGCGCCCGAACCAGGTCACGTCGCTGTTCTACGATTCCTATGAAGCCCTGGTCTCGAAGGGCGTGCTGCCGACGCGCGGCTACGGCTATCCCTCGCAGCCGCAGGCCTTCCCGATCGGTTTTGCGCCGGATCCGCAGTACTGATCGTCAAGCGCCGAAAAGAAACGGGTCGCGAAAGCGGCCCAATGGCTCCCGGCCCGCTACTCACAGGTTGATGGTGGAAGGTCGGTAGTTGATGGTGGAAGCGCAGTTCACGGCGATATCGGACCACGAACCATCAACCACTCATCACAAACCATCCACCATGAATCTCAATCCCGCATCAGCGTCGATTTTCCGAACAGGCTCTCCACCAGGTCCACGGCGAGCTGCGCGGTCTGGTTGTGCAGGTCGAAGGCCGGGTTCAGCTCGACGATGTCGATCGAACACACGCGGCCGGTGTCGGCGATCATTTCCATCACCAGCTGCGCTTCGCGATAGTTCGGACCGCCCGGCACCGTGGTGCCGACGCCCGGCGCGATCGCCGGGTCGAGGAAATCGACGTCGAAGCTGACGTGCACGTGGGTGTCGGCATCGATGCCTTCCAGCGCTTCTTCCATCGCGCGCTTGATGCCGATTTCGTCGATGTAACGCATGTCGTAGATGTCGAGCCCGTATTCCTTGACGAGTTTCTTCTCGCCGATGTCCACCGAACGGATACCGATCTGGCGGATGTCCTCGGGACGCATCGCGGGCGTCGTGCCGCCGAGCGCGGTCAGCGCCTTCGGCCCGAGACCGCACAGACAGGCCACCGGCATGCCGTGCACGTTGCCGGACGGCGTGACCTGGTGCGTATTGAAATCGGCATGCGCGTCGAGCCAAAGCACACGCAGCTTCTTGCCGGTGGCGCGGCAATGATTCGCGACGGCGGTAATGCTGCCGACGCCCAGGCAATGGTCGCCGCCGAGCAGGATCGGCATCTGGCCATCGGCGAGCGCGGCCGCGACGGCGTCCATCACCAGACGATTCCAGGTCACCACTTCATCGAGATGGCGATAGCCATCGGTCGGCGGCAGCCAGGGATTCACCGGCCCGCTCAAATTGCCGCGATCCACCACCTGCAGGCCGCGGTCGCGCAGGGCCTGCGCCAGACCCGCCACGCGCAGGGCTTCGGGTCCCATGGAGGCCCCACGATGGCCGGCACCGATATCGGTGGGCGCACCGATCAGGGCAACAGGGGGGAAGGTTCGCGACATGGGAAAGATTCCGGCGTCAGAGACGGGATGCGCCGATGCAAGGACGCGGGCGCCCATTCTGCCTCAAGCCGTCGCTACCGCAAAAACGCGGCCGTACGGCCTGGTTCAGGGTTTCGCCGACGAAGCGGCGGGCGACTTTTCCGGCGCCGGTTCTTTTTCCGGTAGTTCTTCAGGCAATTTCGCCGCCTGCCAAGCCTGCCAGCTGCCTTCGAGCTGGCGAACCTTGAAACCGTTCTTTTCGAGCACCGGCTGGATCAGGCCCGAACGGCGACCGCTGCGGCAATACACGACCACCTCGCGCGGTTCGCCGAGTTCGCCGATGCGTGTCTCGAGCTGATCGTGCGGAATCAGTACCGCACCAGGGATATGGCCTTGGGCGAATTCCTCGTCGCTGCGCACGTCCAACACCAGCGGCGCCTTGTGCGATTCGATCAAGGCGGCGAGTTCGGCCGGCGACATCGACGTACCAGCCGCGAGACAGGTGGACGTCATCCAGGCGAACAACAGTGCTAGACGAACAAACATGCGCAGTCCTCGGAAGTCACGGCGTGGAGTGTCCGCATGGCGAGCGTACAGCGCAAGCGACAGCAGATCAGGGTTTGAATTCGAACGAGCGCGTGACGGATTGCGACTGTCCGGTGGGCTGGAACCGCCACTTGCGCAGGGCCGCCTGCACGTTGCGTTCGAACACGCCGCGCGGTTGCGCATCCAGGACGCGCACATCGTCGACGCTGCCATCGGCGCGCACGGTGAAGCTGACCCTCACCGAGCCCGAAATACGTGCACGGCGCGCGGCGGGAGGGTAGTCCGGTGCGGGCGTGCTGATCGGCACGAGGCTAGGCGAGGTCGCGACCGCCCGAGTCGGCGTCGTGGGCGCAGGCACAGGCGCGACGGGCTCGGCGACTGTCGCCGGCGATGCGGATGGCGTTGGCGTCGACGGCTTCGCCGCGGCCGGTTTGTTCGCAGGCTTCGTCGCCGCGGGCGCCAACGGTCGCGGCTTCGCCGGCTCGGTCGCCGGACGCTTTTCGGAACCCTGCGCCGGCAGGCTGCGCTCCAGTCGCTCGATGTCCGTCATCACCTCGGCGGCACCGGCGACCGACGCGTCGAATTTCAGCGCGTTCTCGGCCGACTGCCGGGCGAGCACGGGTTGCTTCGCGAGCACTTGCGTCTTGGCCTGCTCGAGCAGACTGGCGGCTTCGGTCATCGCGTTCTGCGTGCGCAGGACCAGCATGCCCGTGCTTTCGCGCGTGCATTGGGCTTGCACGGCGTCCAGCACCGCTTTCGCCTCGCCGGGTTTGGCCTGGCGCAACAAATCCCTGGCCTGCGCCTCTGCCGGATCGCAGGCCTGAGCCTGCGCCTGCGCCGCCTGGATCATCACGCGCATCGCCTGAAGCTTCACCAACGATTCGTCCTGGCAGACGCCTTCGGCCTCGCTGGCCGAGGTGCCGGCGGCGGCCAGATCGTTGCCATCGATCGCTGTCTGGGTCTTGGCAAGCGCGGTCTGACACTGCGCCAGCGCCTGTTCCGATTGGGCCGTCATCCAACGCCAACCGAACCAGCCCATTAGACCAAGCACGGGCAGGCCGATCGCCAGCACGAGTACCAACGGGTTGCGACGCTTCGTCGCCGGTCGCGCCGGGCTGCGATCGCGAAACTCTATCGCCGAAACCATGTCGGCGATGTTCTTGTGCATCGCCTCCGGCTCGGCGGCGGCGGGCACCGCAGCGACGACCGACGCAGCACGCACATGGGTAGGGACTTCCCTTCCGGGTTGCATCGCCGCCGGCGTGCGCGGTGGCGCGCCTTCCGCTTCGTCGCGGCGGCGTTCCGCTTCGCGCTGGAGCTCGATCTGTCGTTGCAGCTCGATCTCGCGCAGCTTCGCTTCGCCCTTCTGGCGGGTTTCTTCTTTCCGGCGTGCTTCTTCCTTGAGGCGAGCTTCTTCCTTCTGGCGAGCTTCTTCCTTCTGGCGCGCTTCTTCCTGCTGGCGAGCTTCTTCCTTCTGGCGAGCTTCTTCCTGCTGGCGAGCTTCTTCCTTCTGGCGAGCTTCTTCCTTCTGGCGAGCTTCTTCCTTCTGGCGAGCTTCTTCCTTCTGGCGGGCTTCTTCCTTCTGGCGGGCTTCTTCCTTCTGGCGGGCTTCTTCCTTCTGGCGGGCTTCTTCCTGCTGGCGAGCTTCTTCCTGCTGGCGGGCTTCTTCCCGACGGCGCTCCTCGTGCAGCTGCGCGGCCATGTCGGGTCGTGGCTGCGGTATCGGCGTCACCATGGTCGGCGCCAAGGGCACAACCGGCACGGAATCGGAGGACGAAGGCGGAGGCGTGTCGGGCAACAGCCTTTCGCGCACTGCGGCGACGACGGCCAGCGCGATCTCCTCCTGGATCTCGAAGACATCGACGAGCTGGCGATCGAAGGTTTCCGACCATAGATTGAAGCCGTCCGCCACCTTGATCAGCTGCACCGAGACGCGCACGCGTTCGCCGACCTTGCGCACGCTGCCTTCGAGCACGTTCGAGACTTTCAGTTCGCGGCCGATCTCGGTCAGGTTGGCGTTGCGGTTCTTGAAACTGAAGGAAGCCGTACGGCCGGCGGTGTGCAGTTTCGGCACGCGCGCCAGCAGGCCCAGCAGTTCTTCCGACAGGCCGTCGCAGAAATATTCCTGGTCCTTGGCCGGACTGAGGTCGGCGAAAGGCAGCACGGCGATGGATGCCGCGCTGTTGTTGGTCTGCGAGGCCATCGGCAACCCGCGCGGCGTCGCCATCGACACCGTCATCGCCGGCGTGAGCGTCACATGCGCGTCGATCCAACGCATGACTTCGGTGCCGTTGGCGACGCGTCCGGCCGGGTCCTTGGCGAGCATCGCATCGAGCAGTTCCTGCACGAAGGACACCGCGGCCGGCAATCGCGGCACCGGCGACATCAGGTGCTGCATGCCGATCGCCCAGCCATCGGCTCCCTGATACGGCAGTTCGCCGGTCAGCAGCTGGTAAAGCACGATGCCGAGACTGTACAGATCGCTGCGGCCGTCGCCATGCTCGCCGCGCAACTGCTCGGGGCTCATGTAGTGCGGCGTGCCGACGCTGGTGCCCTCGCGCGTCAGGCCGATCTGCGATTCGGCCGCGTGCGCAATGCCGAAATCGGTCAATACGCAGGTGCCGTCGGCGCGCATCAGGATGTTCTCCGGCTTGACGTCGCGATGTGCGACGCCCTGCCGATGCGCATAGTCGAGCGCCGCCGCGATATCGCGGATGACGCGGAAGGCGAACTTCAGATCCGGCTGCGTGCGGATCATCTTGGTGATCGTGCCGCCCGCCTCGTAGGCGATCGACATGTAGGGCGTACCCTCGTGCACGCCGACGTCGTGCACGGCCACGATATGCGGGTGGTGCAGTTTGGCCGCGATGCGGGCTTCGCGCAGGAAGCGTTCGGTGGCGACCGCATCCTGCGCCAGGGATGGCGACAGGATCTTCAGCGCGACCTCGCGACCCAGCGACTGCTGGATGGCCAGGTAAACCGTCGCCATGCCGCCTTGCCCGAGCGGACGAAGAATGGTGTAGCCCGGGACTTCGATCATGGGCAGCCTCATGATGCGAACGAATCGAGCTTATTCCCCGGCCGGCCGGCCCGCAACGAAGGCCCGCCGGCGGTGCCGACTCCTGCTAGGCAACGGCAAAGCCCCGTCCACGAGGACAGGGCTTGCAGGATGCAGGGAGTCGCGGTGGCGCGGAGATGGTGCCGACACCCGGATTCGAACTGGGGACCTACCGCTTACAAGGCGGTTGCTCTACCAACTGAGCTATGCCGGCAACGGACGCGATTCTATCGCGCGTCGGCCAGGGACGCGATCATGGGCATTGCACGTTCTGCGCCGTCAGGGCGCTGCCGGGCAGGCGCTTGGCCCAATCGAAACCGACCGGCGCGGCGATATCCACCCACCATTGCGAGCCCTGCTCCGTGCGGGCTTCCACGCTGGCCTGATAGCCGAGTTCGGCGACCTGCTGCTGGCGACGCTGGGCGTTTTCGAGTTCGCGGAAGATGCCGAGCGATACCGTGTTCTGCTGATCGCCGGCGGTCACGACGTAGTAGTCGTTGATGCCGCGCGCGGCGAGGCCGCGTGCGGTTTCCAGGGCTTGCGAACGGCTGCCCGAGGCCGGAAGGAAAACGCGGTAACCGCGCAGGCGCGTCGCCGGTTCCTCGCGGTACTGGATGCGCCCGACGTGCGGCGTCAGGCTCGTCATGACGCGCCTGAGCTCGGCATTGCTTTCGATCGGACCCAGCGTCATGCAGACCGGGTTCTCGCCCAGTTCCTCGACCACGGCTTCGGCCGGGCTAGCCGCTTCGATACGCGCGGCGGCGCTTTCACCGACCATGGCCAGGGAGGGCGTGGCGCCATCGGTCATCGTCCAGCGCGGCGGCAGCGATGGACGATGCCAGAGCCACCAGGCCGACACGCCGAGGTTCATCACCACCACCAGCAGCAACAGGGCGCGCAACATCAATCCGCACTCCATCCGGCATGCAGGGCCAGTCCATCGATGACGAGATTCGGCAGCATGATCGGGCGCAGGGGCGAGAGATCGCCCAGATCGGCTGCGCCTCCGCCGGTCACCAGCAATCGCGCCGGTTCGCCCAGCCGCATGGTCGCCTGGCGCAAGCCGCGCTCGATCAGACCCAGAGCGGCGGCCTGCACGCCGGAAACCACGGCATCGTCGGTGTCGCAGGCGAAATCGACGATCTCGCCGTCGGCCACGTCGAGTACCGGGAAACGTTCGGCCAGCGCGCGGCGCTGATGCGCCGGCGTGGCGGCGATCAGTCCGCCGATGTGCTGTCCGTCTTTCGCCAGCAGATCCACGGTGAGCGCACTGCCGACCGACACGATCAGATGCGGTCCATCGCTGCGCTCGCTGGCGGCCAGCAGCGCAAGGAAACGGTCCACGCCCAGGCGTTCGGGTGCGGCATAGGCGATACGCAGGCGACCGCACTGCGCTTCGCTACGGACGCGCCGGACGCGCACGCCGCGGCCATCCAAGGCCCGCTCCACGTCTCCGGTGATCCGCGCATCGGCGACCGAGGCCAGATGTGCCACATCGCCGGCCGCGATGCCTTCCAGCCCTTCGACCACCGCTTCTGCGTGCGTACATGCCCGCACTTCGCCGGCCCGGCCATCGGGCTGCAGCGCAGCAAGCTTCAAACGCGTATTGCCGAGATCGATCAACCAGTTCATTCGGAGCGCACGCTGACTTCGCCTCCATGATACCGGCCCTCGCCTTCCGGCAGCTGTACACGCAAAGCTCCGTCCTCGGCGATGCCGAGCGCCAGACCCTCGACACTGTCGCGGCCGTCGATCACCCGCACCCGATGGCCGTGCAGGGAATCGAGCGCCTGCCAGCGCCGCAGGAAGGCCGGAAATCCTTCGCGTTCGTAAACCGCCAGGCCGGGCAACAGGCGATCGAGCACGGCCACGAGCACGCGCTGGCGCGAGACCTCATCCTTCGTCAGACCGGCAAGATCGCACCAGGGCTGGTCGATGAGTTCGCCCGACGAGGACGGCATGCGTACGTTCAGGCCCAGGCCGATCACGGCCTCGCATGGCCCCATCGCCTCGCCGCGCAACTGGATGAGGATGCCGCCGAGCTTGCGCCCGCCGACGACCAGGTCGTTCGGCCATTTCAGGCGGACATCGTCGAACCCCGCCGCCTGCAGCGCCTCCGCCACCAGCACGCCAACCGCCAGGCTCAGCCCCGACAACAAGGCGAAACCAAGATCGAAACGACGCGCCACGCTCAAGCAGACATGCGCTGCCAGAGGCGAAGCCCAGGCGCGGCCACGACGCCCCTGCCCTGCGGTTTGACGTTCGGCCAGCCAAAGCGCGCAGCCTTTCGTCGGCGCCGCGGCAGCGAGCGCGCGCGACTGCGTCGAATCGGTTTCGAACGCCAGATGCAGCTCCGCCAGTTCCGCGCGGGCGCTCGGCGACAGGGTCGCGAGGATCGCATCGCGATCGAACAATTCGATCGGCCTGCGCAGGCGATAGCCACGGCCCGCCAGCGCATCGATCTCCACTCCTGCCGCACGCAGCGCTTCGATGCGCTTGTGCACGGCGCTGCGCGTGATGCCGAGTTCGTGCGCGAGCGCTTCGCCGCTGACCGGTCCGGCCAGGAGCTTCTCCAGCGTTTCCTTCATGCGGAACGCCGCCGCCGCAGGAAACGCGCGCGTTCGAAGCGGTGTTCGGTGCCCGCGCGCAGACGCGCGAGGTTCGCGCGATGCGTGAACACGATCAGCAACGAGACCGCGAAGCCGAACAGGAGCCGGATCGCGTCCACCGGCGGAACCAACGCGAACACCGGCAAGGTCGCGACGGCCAACACCGTCGACAGTCCGACGTAACCGCCCAGGCCCAGGCTCAGGATCCAGACCGCCAGCACAGGCAACAATGCCCAGGGCCAGAGCAACAGCAGTCCGCCGATCAAGGTGCCGGCGCCCTTGCCACCGCGAAACCCATGGAAGACCGGCCAGACATGGCCGCAGATCGCCGCCAATACGGCGGCATAGGGCGACCAGGCGAAATCGCGACCGAAACGCAGGGCCAACCAGGCCGCCAGCACGCCCTTGCCGACGTCCACGATCACGGTACCCAACGCGAACTTCCAGCCCTGCGTGCGCAAGGCGTTCGTGCCGCCGGCATTGCCGCTGCCCTGCGTGCGGATGTCCACGCCGCGCAATCGGCCGAGCAGCAGGCTGCCCGACACGGAGCCGAGCAGATAGGCGGCCAGCAGCAGGATCAGGACGGACGTCATGGCGCGATTATCGCCCGAAGGGCGAAGGCGGCGTCACTTGGGTGCGGGCTGCAGCCCTGCCACGAGCGCACCGGGGCCGGCATGCGCGCCGACCGCCGGCCCGGTTTCGACCACCCAGCTTTCGCTGCAGTCGAGTTCGTTCTGCAGCGCGCGCTGCAAGGCCACGCCATCGTCGTAGGCATCGCAATGGCCGATCAGCAATCGCCAGCGCTGCGAGCGATCGACACGCTGCGCCACGTAGCGGGCGAAGCGCTCGGGAATGCGCTTGCCGCCGAGGAAAGCGCCCGCCATCTTCAATTTCCCGTCGGCGCCGAAGCGAGCGATCGGCGTCAGCCCCAACGCCGACACCACCGGCTTGGCCCAACGCGGAATACGCCCGCCGCGAACGGCATGGCCGATGTCGCGTGCGACCGCCCAGGTCAGGGTCAGCGGCTTGAGGCGTTCGAGTTCGGCGAGGATGGCGTCGACGCTTTCGCCGCGTTGCGCCCATTCGGCGGCCGTGATCGCCAGCAAGGCCTGGCCGCCAGCGCCGTTGGCCGAGTCGAATATGCGCGTGCGCTCGGGATGACCGCGCTGCGCCGCCGTTTCGGCCGATTGCAGCGTTCCGGAGACGGCGCGCGCGAGGCCGACGTAGACAAGGCTGGGATGATGCGAGAGCAGGAATTCGAACTGCCGACGGAAATCGCCCGGCGGCGGCTGGCTGGTGCGCGGCAATACCAGTTCGGTGCGCAGCTTGCGGTAGAACTCGGCCGTGGTCAGCCCGACCTTGTCGAGATAGTCCTGGTCGCCGAAACCCACGCGCACCGGAATCATGTGGATGTTCAGACGGCGCGCGGCCTCGTCGGGCAGGTCGGCCGCGCTGTCGGTGACGACGGCGACACCACCGCCCGCTGCCGCCGAGCGCGCCTGCGCATGCATGTCGTCGGCCTTGGTCGCTTCGACCCGGCCGAATCGCGCGGCCGTTTCGAACAAGGCTTTCGGGTCGGAAACATGCGCGTGCAATCGCAGACGCGAATGCGAGCCGGCGACGACGACGCAGGATGCGCCGAGATCGCTGACCGCCGCGCGCAGACCGGCGCGATCCAGCCCTTCGCCGATCAGCAGGCATTCGCTGCACCAGCGATGCTCCGGGTCGCCTTCGAACAATTCGCCATGCGCCTGCGCCGCTTCCAGGTCTCCGCTGTCCTCTTCGGCCTGGCGATCGTCGGTCGGGCGACCACCCCGCATGAATTCATCGATTCCTTCGAGCAAGTCGACAAAGCCCTGGGCCCCGGCGTCGACGACGCCCGCCTTCTGCAGCACCGGCAGTTGGTTCGGCGTATTCGCCAGGGCTTGGCGGGCACGCGCCAGTGCGCTCTGGAACCAGGGCCGCAGCTCGCTGACGCCATGCCGGGCGTCGAGCGCCTCGGCGAAGGCGTGGATGACGCTGAGGATCGTGCCTTCCTTCGGCTCGGCCAAGGCCTGGCGGGCCGAGGCCGCGCCGGCGCGGATGGCCTGCGCCAGGGCGGCGGGATCGATGGCGCCGTGCCGACCGGCCGCTTCGGCCAGGCCGGTGAAGAACTGGGCCAGGATCGCCCCGGAATTGCCGCGGGCGCTGTCCACGGCATCCTCGCCGACCCGGTGCAGCAGTTCGCCGGCGCTGGCCGTGCGCCGGCTCAGGGCACCGGTCAGCAGGCCGCTCAGGGTGAAGGCCAGATTGCTGCCCGTGTCCCCATCCGGCACCGGAAATACGTTGATACGGTTCAGGGTCTCGCGCTGGGCGATGACGCGCCGGACGCCCGAGATCAGGGCCCGCCGCAGGGCGGGGCCACGGATGCGCAGGGGCGGGACGGCGATCGGAACGGCACTCATCGCCGCGAGTCTGCCGCGCCCGGCGACGGACCGCCATGCTGCATCGCAATAACCCCCACGGCGCCCGCCAAGGCGCTAGAATGTTTCTTGCAACTTTTTGTCCAGTTCAGGCATCTGAACTGGAAATCAACAAAAACGGGGCCGTGTCATGCGTCGTCTTATCCTCGCTGCCTTGCTCGCTCTCTTCGCGACCAGCGCCATGGCCGGTGGCACCGCCACGACCGACGACGCGACCACTTGCCCGAAAACCGCGAAGTCGACGACGGCCACGCAGCCGAACGACAACGACAGCAGCGCGACCGGACAGAACGCGGCCACCGGCACGCCGGTGCGCAGCAACGGATCGCGCGGTTTCGCTCCGCGCTGGCATAGCCTGCTCCCGGGCATGTTCCGCTGAAGCAATCGGTCCGAGCGCGAGCGGATCTCTCCGTTAGCGAATAACGAGCATCAGAACAGCGGCGGGAAGCGCAGCACGAAGCGTGCGCCCCCGAGTTCGCTCGAACGATCCACCTTCATCTCGCCGCGATAGGCGCGCACGATGTCCTGCACGATGGCCAGGCCGATGCCATGGCCCTGCACGCGTTCGTCGCCGCGCACACCACGCTGCAACAGGCGTTCGACATTCTCCGGCGCGATGCCCGGGCCATCGTCCTCCACGGTGAAAGCCAGGCCGGGACGGCGATAACCGATCACCGTCTCCTGCTTCACCGTCAGCAACACGCGGCGCTGCGACCACTTGAAGGCGTTCTCGAGCAGGTTGCCCATCAACTCCTGCAGGTCGCCGATCTCGCCGGGGAAACGCGAGGCCGGGTCGATGTCGAACTCGCAGAGCACGCCCTTGCCGGCATACACCTTCTCCAGGCTACCGACGATTTCCTCCGCGCGCGGCTCGATCGGGATCGGCGCGGCGAACAGGGCGTGGCCGCTGCGCGCGGCGCGCGAGAGCTGGTAGGAGACGATCTCGTTCATGCGCTGCACCTGCGCCGATACGTCCCGGCGCAGCTCGTTGAAATTCGTATCGGTGTCCAGGCGCGAGCGCAACACCGCCAGCGGCGTCTTCAGGCTATGCGCCAGGTCCGACAGCGTATTGCGGCTCTGGTCGAGATGGCTGCGCTCGCTCTCGATCAAGGCGTTGATGCTCTCCACCACCGGATCGAGCTCTTTCGGCCAGCCGTCGCCCAAGCGCTGGCCCAGGCCGTTGCGCACGAACTCCAGGTCGCGTTGCAGGCGCGTGATCGGCTTCAGACTCCAGTACTGCACCAACAGCTGCACGAGGAACAGCACGCCGGCGGCAAGACCGAGATAGCCCCACAACGCGCGCCGGAACACGCCGACCTGTCGGGTGAGATAACCAGCTTCCTCGTAGACCGCGAACGTCAGCGGCACGTCGCCGTTCGGCGTTTCCCAGATGGTGGTGTGCGAGAGCCGGTACACCTCGCCCATCAGGCCGTCGGCATCCTTGTAGGGCAGCGGGCCTTCGAAGCGCATTTCGCCGGCGCGCATCATCGTCGGCGGCGGCAGGTCGCGACCGAGCGACGAAGCCGATTCCCAGCGCAGCCGGTGGGCGATCAGGCCGGCATACAGGCCGCTGCCCGGACGGCTGAAACGCGGATCGGGCGGACGCTGCGGCATGTCCAGCGCCCCGTTGCGCAGGAATTCCATGCCGTTGTAATAGTCCTTGATGTAGTTCTGCAGGCGCTGTTCGAGCGAACTGTAGGCCGCTTCGCGAAAGGCCTGGTCGAGCGCATAACCGGTGAAGCCGAGGAAGGCCACCAGCGCCAGGCTCGCGCCCAGCAGCTGGCGGAACTTCAGCGAAAGAGGACGCCGCCGCGGCATTCAGCGGCGCCGGGAGAGGCGAATCCGGGACCCCACCGGCCGCACGCGGGGTTTATTCGCTGCGCGGGATGGCGAAGCGGTAACCGCGGCCGCGCACCGTCTCGATCGGCTTGAGTTCGCCTTCCGGGTCGAGCTTCTTGCGCAGGCGGCCGATGAACACTTCCAGCACGTTCGAATCGCGGTCGAAATCCTGCTGATAGATGTGCTCGGTCAGGTCGGCCTTCGACACCAGCTCGCCGGCGTGCAGCATCAGGTATTCGAGCACCTTGTATTCGTAGCTGGTCAGGTCGACGCTGCCGCCGTTGACCTGCACCGTCTGCGAACTCAGGTCCAGGCGCACGGGGCCGCAATCGAGCGTGGGTTTGCTCCAGCCGGCGGCACGGCGCATCAGCGCGTTGACGCGGGCCAACAGCTCTTCGATATGGAAGGGCTTGACCAAGTAGTCGTCAGCGCCGGCCTTCAGGCCTTCCACCTTGTCCTGCCAGCTCGAACGCGCGGTCAGGATCAGGATCGGGAATTTCTTGCCTTCCGTGCGCAGGTTGCGCACCAGTTCCATGCCCGACATCTTCGGCAGGCCGAGATCGATCACGGCCACGTCGAAGGGCAGCTCGCGGCCGTTATACAGGCCTTCCTCGCCATCGGCCGCCGCATCCACGGCAAAGCCTTCGCGCTTGAGCCGCGCGGCCAGGGTTTCACGGAGGGGAGCTTCGTCCTCGACCAACAGAATGCGCATGGTGCCTCCTTGGCGGATAGTCAGCGGCGAGCCGGCATCAGAACGGCGGGCGTTCGCCTTCGTCGCTGTTGTTGTTGCCATTGCCCCTGCCACCGCCGTTGTTGTTGCCTTCGGAACGGGGCGGCGACGAGCGCCGGCTCGGACTTTCCTGTCGCGACGAGCCGCGGCGCTGCTGCGGATCGTCCTGCATGACGCGCACCCGGCCGTCGCTGGTCAGTACCTTGATGCGATAGACCTCGTGCCCGTCCCGCTGCATCGGCTCGGCCCGCAGCACTTCGCCACCGGTCTGCTGTTCGACCCGGCGCACCGAGTTCGGCAGGTCCGACTGGCCCGAGCGTTCGCGCTGGGATTCCTGCGAGTTCTGCGACTGCTGCCCCCGATCACGCTGGTTCTGCGCGTACGCGTCCGCCGACCCGAAGGTCAGGCTGAACGCAAGCAGGGAAAGGGCCAACAAACGCAGGAACATGGTCGGATGTTAACGGGTGGCGAGCGGGATGTGCCAGTCAGCTTGGCCGGAAGTCTGGGCAAAATGCAGTGAATCCGATATGAACTTCGCCCCTTCCGGGTAGGCGATTGTTAAGCCCCGCCTGCGCCCTCAGTAGATCTCGGCCACGCAGCAACGCAGGGAACCGCCGGCTTTTTCGATCTCGGCCAGGGGCACGGCGTGCAGGGCGAAACCGGCATCCTGCAAGGTCCGGCGGTTCTCGGCACGCAGGGCGCAGGCTGCCGCTTCGCTCATGAATACGGCCTTTTCGGCGACGGCGATGCAGTTGCCGGCGAAGCCGAGTTTCTCGTCCCGGCCCAGTCGGACCACCTGCGGCGCATAACACTCCGCGATGCCCTCCACCACCGCCGGGTCGGCGAAACCATCCGGCGCGATCACGACGGCCCGGCCCGCCAGCACGCTGAGCACGACATTCGTGTGGTACTCGCCTGGCGCCAGGTCGAACATCAGGGTCGCCCGCAGGCCGAAGGCGGCGTGCATGGCCTTGGCGCCCGCTTCGTCGCAACGCTCGGACAGCCCGCAAAAGCCCAGGCCACGCGCGCGATCGATGACCAGCGCACCGGTCAACTCGCACAGACCGGGCTGGTCGCGCAGATCGATCTCGCGATAGCCCAGGGCCTGCGCGAAGAAGCCACGAATATCCGGGCGCTCGGCTTCGCGCTGGCGCACCGCATGGCGCATATGGCCGAGCAGCAAACGGCCGGGCGCGGTGGCGAAGACATTGTTCGGAAACTGCGCGTCCGGCGTGTCGGCACGGCCAGAGAAGCAGATCGTCGGTACGATCGCCGACAAAGCCGACTGCAGGCCGCGGTGTTCGGCCAGGGCCTTCGCCGCGTCGGTGGTCAAACCCATATCCATGTAGCGGTTGTCGCTGGCCGATTGTTCGGCCAGCGCGAACCCTTCCGGCGCAATCAGGAAGACGGCCTTCGCGCAGGACGGCCCGAAATCCGGCGCACAGTTTTTCGCGAAGCCAACGAAGGTCCCGACATCGCGCGTGATCATGCGGCCTCCCTGCCCTGCGACCGCGTCGCGTCCAATGCCTGCTCCAGCAACACCATGCCCGCTCCCGCACGCGGCGCGCCTTCGCTGAGTATCTGCCGGAACAAGCGTCCGCCGGGCTGCGCATGGAACAGGCCGAGGATATGGCGGCTGATGTGCTTGAGCGCGACGCCGCGCTCGAGCTGCGCCTGTATGTAAGGGAAATAGGCGCGCAGCAGCGATTCGCGCGAGTGCGTCTCGCCGCCATGGATCGCGCGGTCGAGCAAATGCAGTCGATACGGCTCGTGATAGGCCGCGCGCCCCAGCATCACGCCATCGACCTGCTGCAACTGCGCCAGGCAATCGTCGGTCTCGACCAGGCCGCCATTGATGGCGATATGCAACTGCGGGCGCTCGGCTTTCAGCCGGTGTACCCAGTCGTAACGCAGCGGTGGAATCTCGCGATTTTCCTTCGGCGACAGGCCGCTGAGCCAGGCCTTGCGCGCGTGCACGACGAAACGCTCGATGCCGACGGCGGCGACGGTGTCGACGAAGGCCAGGAACAGGTCGTAGTCCTCCAGCTCGTCCACGCCCAGGCGGCATTTCACCGTCACCGGCACGCGCACCGCCGCGCGCATCGCCGCCATGCAATCGGCGACGAGCGACGGCTCTTTCATCAGGCAGGCGCCGAAGCGCCCGGCCTGCACGCGATCGGACGGGCAACCGACGTTGAGGTTGATCTCGTCGTAACCGAAGTCTTCGCCGATGCGCGCCGCCTCGGCCAGGTGCGACGGCTCGCTGCCGCCCAGTTGCAGCGCTACCGGATGCTCGCTGGCATCGAAACCGAGCAGGCGCTGGCGATCGCCATGGATCACCGCCTGCGCATGCACCATCTCGGTATACAGCAGCGCATTCGGCGCCAGCACGCGATGGAAGGCCCGGCAATGCCGGTCGGTCCAATCCATCATAGGCGCAACGGAAAGTTTGTAAGTGCCTGAAACGCAAGCCCCTTGCTGATTTGTCGCGGTTTCTTCCATGTTTTCAGCGCTTTTCGTTTCGGGGTATTTCCGGGGGATTTCGGGGGATTCTGGGGTATTTCGCACTACGCCGAGTGGTACATAGATTGGTTGTAGCATCGATGGCCCAAAGGCATTCCGACATATGTTGTCGGCACTATCAAGGCGCAATCATGGGAACTATCAGAGGCCGGAAACGGCAGAACGGCACTACTGGCTATACGGCGCAGATCAGGTTGAAGCGGCATGGACAGATTGTCCACACCGAGGCGGCCACATTTAACACCAAATCCCTGGCCACCGAGTGGTTGAAGCGACGCGAAGGCGCCCTCGCCGTCCAACGCTCTCGAGGAGAGGTTGTGGGCAGGCGCATGACCGTCGCAGAGATGGTCAGCTGGTACGAAACTCGAGAACCAAAGGATCAGCCCTGGGGGCGGACTAAGAAAAGAGACCTCTCTGCCCTGCGGACCGGACGCCTTGCTAGTCGGCGAGTCGATCAGCTTACCCGTCGGGACTTCATCGAACAGATTGAGGCGCGCCGCGCCGCCGGCGCAGGGCCGTCCACTGCCGCCAACGACATCATCTGGCTGCGCCAGGTCCTCCGAGCCGCTTTTGCCGTGCTGGGCGTTCCTGTACCGCTGGCCGAACTGGACGGCGCCTCTGAGTTTCTGCGCCAGGAACGAATCATCGGCAAATCGAAGCAGCGTGATCGCCGGCTGACCAGCAGTGAAGAGGCCAAGCTGCTCGATCATTTCGAGAATCGAAGCGCCACCCCGATGGGAGACATCATTCGCTTCGCAATGCTGACCGCCAGGCGGCAAGACGAGATAGTCCGCCTACGCTGGGAGGATCTCGATCGCGCGCAAAGCGTTGCCTTGCTCCGAGATGTGAAGCACCCTCGACTGAAGAAGGGCAATAACAAGCGCTTCCGCATGCTGGCCGAGGCATGGTCGATCATCGAAGCACAACCGCATGAGGAAGGCCAAGATTTGGTCTTCCCATACAACGGAAAATCGATCGGCACCGCCTTTACGCGCGCCACGAAGATTCTAGGGATCGATGACCTGTGCTTCCACGACCTGCGCCATGAAGCCACTTCCCGCCTATTCGAACGCGGCTACGCCATTCATGAGGTAGCTCAATTCACATTGCACGAATCGTGGGCAACACTGAAGCGATACACCCATCTCAGGCCACAGGACGTGCGAGAACTCTAGGCGCCGCGCTCAACCACCTGACGGCGAGGCCCACTACGAGATTCGGAATCCCACCGCATCGATTTTAGGCGAGCCCAAGCACCGCGAATGTGTTCTGGCTTCATGGCGATAGCTTTTCTCTCATTCCAAGAATGGATGGCATCAATCGCTGATTCAGCAGACTCAGCAGCACCTTCGCTATGACACATAACCCAGTGAACAGTACTCAACAGCTCGAGGCCATAAGGGTCCTCATAGCCAGCAATTAGTTCAGCGACACGCTCCATACGATCTTTGGTATCAAAGCGACCATCCAAGAAGGCCATCGCTTCGTCCAGAGCACCAGGAAGGATATCAATCTCTTTTCCTGGGCCATCGTGACCATCCCCGTAACCCGTTATCAGGTGACCCTCAATCCGGCCCAGAACGTGCCGCAAATTACTGGCGTACGGGCCATAATTGTGAGCGACGTAATTCAATCGCAAAGGCTCCCCCGCTTCCTGCAGGAAATACATCATCTTATGTATTTCCAAAAGCCGCACGACCGGATCCATTTGTCCTTCACGATACTGACTGGCCAGTGCCACGACAGCTGCGCTGCTAGCAGTGATGGGCGGTTTTTTTGTTTTGTTCGGCATATCAACCGGGTCGGGAGTACCAGTCGGTGGATAGACTTGCACGTCAACATCTGGAAGATCCTTAAATGCTTCTCGGATCAATGGCAGCACGTCGCTCCAATTCAAGCCGCCGTGGCCGCACCCAAGTGGCGGCAGCGCGATTGACTTGATACCCAAAGCACGAACCTTGGCCACAAGGTCAACAAGCCCTGTCTTAATGTCTTCCAGTTTGCTTTTCGCGCGCCAATGACGCTTTGTGGGGAAGTTGATCACCCAATTTGGGCCACCACCAAGGCCGCCTAAGTCCACGACATGCACCGCACCAATCTGGACCAACTCGTCTCGGCAATCAGCTTCGTATGCATCGTAGACGGCCGGGTAGGCTCGCTTAAACTGAAGCGCGATACCTTTCCCCATGACGCCTTCGGTATTCACGGTGTTAACCAAAGCCTCTACGTTGGCCTTCAACAGGTTCCCGTGCGCAATGGTGATCATTAGTAGTACCAGCCCTTTTTTACCGCCATCTGCGGCTGATGAGCCGCATGCCGAATTTCGTGAGTAACTCGGGTAACCGCATTTGCATCGTAGCACCCGATTTCGTTAAAGACATGCCATGGCACCGAGTCCCGGACCAGGAACTCCGCCTGCTTGAAGCCTAGCACCTCACCCCGCCAGTCCGGGGCCTGAATAGCCCGCCAATTCAACGTGCCAATATCTGCTAACTGGGTTGAAAACTGGGCATAGAAAGAACCTGCGTTGGAGTCGCTAATCGCCCACTGGTGGCCCAGTGCAACAAGCTGGCCAACCGTCGTAACAAGGTGAACGATGTCTTTCTGGCATCCTTTTGGCTTACCCGTACGGCCTTGATTCACAACGTACAACATCGGCGAACGCGGGCAATAGTAGAAAGGCACAAAGTGACCGACAAAAGTGCCGGGGCAGCAACCCACCTGGATTTCGGTCATTCGGCGTCGCTTAATGTTGTCGTAGCCGATTACGGAGTGCGGTCGCGCACCTAGAAGGATGTCGGATATAAGCCCGCCAGTAGAAACAATGTCGGCAAGGTTGTCGACATGCGTAATGTGGTAGACAGGAATGGCGTGCAGGGGACTCGACATCAGCTCATCGCCAGCGAAGGCATCTCGTCCCACGTTCTCCCATCAAGTTTCCGGCCATTCGCCTTTTTCGTTCGCCGCAGTCCATCAGGCCCCCAGTTTCCCCATTGCTTGAAGAAGAACAAGACGCCCTGCTCTAAGCATTGACGTTGCACGTTTCGTGCCCAGGCAATATCCATCGGTCGAGCCTTGTGTCCTGACTCGCCACCGACTATTACCCAATCAATCCCGCTCAGATCTAGCACCCCGACGTCCTCAAGCAAAGGCTCGACACTGAGAAATCTCGTGGCTGCGGGAGCCGACTGAAGATGAGCAATGCGAGGCACGCCGTGGCGCTTATTCTCTACGGACACGCCAATCCAAACATTGTCTGGCACACCGTTCTTGCGAGCATAGCGAGCGAGCCGCTGTCCGCGCTTGGTGAGGACTTGATAGGTATGCCTCGGAGTCGAGCGCATCACTTCAAACACCTGATCAATGAACTCCTCAGGTACTTGATCGTGAAAAAGATCACTCATTGAGTTAACAAAATACAGAGTCGGGGGGCGCCTTAGCACGGGGTCGCGCAGCCGCTCCGGAAGGATGCGTACTGTCTTGAACCCCTGCTCGTATCCTTTTGCCCCTATGGCTTGCAATCGCCTCGCCATCACTTCGGCGTAACAGAACTTGCAGCCAGCCGAAATCTTCGTGCACCCGACAACTGGGTTCCAAGTGCGCTCAGTCCATTCGATTCGCGAAGTCGTTGTCATTGGTCTACTGAAACATTCTGGCTTGAGGATCTACATTGCTTATCTGTGACCAGAACTTGTCCGCCAGCTTGTCTCGTGAAGCAAGCAGCAGCCAGTACAAAGGCTGGTTGTGGCTCCCAGTCACACGCTCAATATTATCGCTCACGTAGTAGCCCAGTTGCGTTAAGAGCTGCTTGTAGTGCGAAAGAAAACTCTGCTTCATGATGTCGCTTCGCTGATTTGTATCGATAGCATCACGCCAGCCTGGCGCAAATGTGTCCAGCTTGTGCTCCTCGCGCTTGCCGATGACATTTCGCTGAAAATCCATTTCGTTGATATGGATAATGAAGTCCATTCGTTTGACGCCAGCGAGCGTCTTGACTACAGCGAAAGGCAACGCATCCAGACTGTACGGATCGAGAAATGCCAAGTGCAATCCATAAGGGTTTAGGCTGCGCACCACGTCTGCCGCAGTCTGTTCCGCCTTGCCTTCATACACCTTCACCCCTGCAACTCCGGCCACCCCCAGCCGTTCCTTACAAGCCGCCAGGTTTTGCGTGTCCAAGTCGCCAATGTGAACTTGGCCGAACGGCACGTTTTTCTTTGCCTCGAGCGAAGCGACTAGCGGACTTCCATCAACCACTCTTGCGGTCTCCCTAATACGGGCTCGTCCTGTCGCGCAATAGAGATCGATGTAGGCGGGCGAGTTGCGGGAGAACTTTCGACGGGTAGCATGCGTGATATCAACATAGCGCCTGAGCCGGGCATGCTTCTCTTCCGCCCAGTCGCCGACAATATCGCGTCTTAACCCGTCGTCGGGATCAGACTCGTAGCGATCCTTTGCCTTGCTCGACATGTCGCCCTCCCCTGAGGGCGTTGTACCCGTGCGCCCCAGACCGGGGCAATGGCCGATGTGCGGGAAATCACAGGCCTATTGGCTGACTTGCTAGTCCAAGTTGCGCCGCTGGCGCGGTGCGCCCCCTTTGCTACTTCGTAGCAATTCTTGGCTAAGTAATTAATTTATCGTTATTTATCCATTAGGTCGGCCCAGTCCATCATCGGGGCGACGCTGAGCCTGGCTTCGTGGCTGGGTCTGGAATCCATGCCCGCATGTTAGCGGCCAAGCCCGGATTCTGGCTCGCCTTGACAATTAATTAAATAGTTAATTACTATTCGCCCCATGAGCCCTACCAAGCCCAAATCCACGCCCCGTCCCCGCCGCCCTGGCCGCCCCGAAGCGGACGGGGCCGACCTGCGCCAGCGCCTGCTGGACGCGGCCCTGGCGCGTTTCGTCGCCCAGGGCATCGCCGCCACGCCGCTGCGCGATGTGGCCAAAGCCGCGGGCGTCACCCCGGCCCTGGTGCACTACTACTTCGGCAGCAAGGACAAGTTGCTGGCGGCGGTACTGCAGGAGCGCCTGTTGCCGGTGGTCGGCGAAATGGCCGCCGCGTTCGCCGGCAGCGATGCCTCGGGCGATCTTCTTTCGCGTTTCGTCAGCGGCATGTATGCCGTCGTCGATCGCCATCCCTGGCTGCCCTCGCTGTGGGTGCGCGAGATCCTCAGCGAAGGCGGCGGCCTGCGCGAGTTCATGCTCGGCCACGTCGCGCCGCAATTGCCGCAGAAGCTGGCGCAGTACTTCGCCGCCGAACAGAAGGCCGGCCGACTCAATCCCGAACTCGATCCACGCCTGACCGTCGTTTCGCTGATCGGCCTGACGATGTTCCCGCTCGCCGGCCGGCCGATCTGGAGCCGCATCTTCGATGCCGGCGATATCGATACACAGAAAATGCAACGCCACACGCTCGCCCTGCTGCGGCAGGGCCTGGAGAACCACGATGCAACTTGATCGCCTGCGCTACGGCGCACTCGCCGGCCTGCTGTTGTTGGCGGGCTGCCACTCGAAAACCGACGGCCTGCTGCTCGGCACACTGGAGTGGGATCGCATCTCGCTTCCGGCCGAAGCCAGTGAGCCCGTACTGGCGCTGGACGTGCAGGAAGGCGCAGCGGTGAAAGCGGGCGACCGCTTGCTGCGCCTGGATGGCAGGCGCATGCAGGCGCGCATCGCGCAGGCCGAAGCGCAGCTCGAACAGCAGCAGGCGCGGCTCGCGGAACTGGCGAACGGCGCGCGCAGCGAAACGCTCGACGCCGCCCGCGCCGACGTCGCCAGTGCGGTGGCCGCGCGCGACGAAGCGCGCAAGCAGTACGCACGCCAGGCCGAGCTGGCCGGCAAGCAATTGGTCGCGCGCTCGACGCTGGATGCGGCCAAGGCGACGCGCGACCGCAGCGACGCCGCCGTCGCCGCCGCGCAGGCGCAACTGCGCGAACTCACCCAGGGCACGCGCAGCGAACAACTGGCGCAGGCCGAAGCCGCCGTGAAGACGGCCGAAGCGGCATTGGCCGAACTGAAACTCAGCGCCGCCAAACTCGACGTGCATGCGCCGCGCGATGCGCGCGTGGACGCCCTGCCCTTCAAGCCCGGCGACCAGCCGCCGCTGGGCGCGAACCTGGCCAGCCTGCTGGTCGGCGAGGCGCCGTATGCGCGCGTCTTCGTGCCGGCCAGCGAACGGGCGAAGATCAAGGAAGGCCAGAAGTACGTGCTGAGCGTGCAAGGCGTCGAACGCGAATGGCGGGCGCATGTACGCGCGATATCCAGCGAGGCTTCGTTCACGCCCTACTACGCGCTGACCGGCGACGATGCCAGCCGCCTGGTCTATCGCGCCGAGCTGGTGCTGGAAGACGGCGAAGCCAAGACATTGCCGGCCGGCTTGCCGGTGCAGGCGCGGCCCGCGCAATGAACGCGCCGCACGACAACGAGATCGCGATCCGTTCGCGCGGCCTGACCAAGCGCTTCGGTTCACTGGTCGCGGTGGACCATGTGGATCTGCTGGTGCCGCGCGGCCAGGTCTACGGCTTCCTCGGGCCGAACGGTTCGGGTAAGTCGACGACGCTGCGCATGCTCTGCGGCCTGCTGACGCCGAGCGAAGGCGAGGTGGAAGTGCTGGGCCTGCGCGTTCCCGAGCAGGCCGAGGAACTGAAGACGCGCATCGGCTACATGACTCAGAAGTTCTCGCTGTACGAGGACCTGACGGTGCAGGAGAACCTGGAGTTTCTCGCCGCCGTGCATGACCTTCCGCGTGCGCTCGCACGCCAGCGCGTCGACGAGATGATCGAACGCTATCGCTTCAGCGACCGGCGCAAGCAACTGGCCGGCACCATGTCGGGCGGCCAGAAACAGCGCCTCGCGCTGGCTGGCTCCGTGCTGCACGAACCCGAGCTACTGCTGCTCGACGAACCCACCAGCGCGGTCGACCCAGAATCGCGTCGCGATTTCTGGGCGAACCTTTTCGAACTCGCCGATGCCGGCACGACGCTGCTGGTGTCGACGCATTACATGGACGAGGCCGAACGCTGCCATCGCCTCGCCATTCTCGAAAGCGGCCGCCTCGTCGCCGACGGCACGCCGCAGGCGCTGTGCGCGGCGTTGCCCGGGCGCGTCTGGCGCCTGCGCAGCGAGAACGCGCGCAAGCTTGAAGTGCAACTGCGCGCAAAGGCCGGCGTGCTCGGCGTCGCGCAGATCGGCACCGACTTGCGCGTGCTGGCCGAGCCAGGCATGGACGAGCCCGCCTTGCGCGCGCTCGTGGGCGAGGCGAACGTCGAGATCGAAGCGGTGGCGCCGAACCTCGAAGACGTCTTCGTCGCCGCGACGCGACAGGCGCGATTGCGGGAGGCCGCATGAACCTCACGCGCCTGTTCGCCATCGTGCTGAAGGAACTGCGGCAGCTTCGCCGCGACCGCCTGACCTTCGCGATGATCCTCGGCATCCCGACGCTGCAGTTGCTGCTGTTCGGCTTCGCGATCAATCTCGATATCCGTGGCATCGACGCCGCCGCCGTCGATCAGGCGCAAACCGCGCGTTCGCGCGAAGCGCTGGCGACGATGGCCGCGACCGGCGTCATCGCCCTGCACGGCCAGGCCGATAGTCCGGCGCAGTTGCAGGAGTGGATACGCCAGGGACGCATCAGCCTCGGCATCGTCATACCCGCCGATTTCGAACGCCGCGTGGAAACGCGCGATGCCCCCGCATTGCAGGTGATGGTGGACGGATCCGACCAGAGCGTGCAGGCCGCCGCGCGGCAATTGGCGACGATGCCGCTGGCCGGCGTTGCCGCGAGCTACCAAAGCGTTGAAGTCGTGAACTTCTACAACCCCGAACGGCGCGCGCCGGTGAACACGGTGCCCGGCCTGATCGGCGTGATCCTGACGATGACCCTGGTGATGTTCACCGGCATGGCCTTGGTACGCGAACGCGAGCGCGGCAATCTCGAGATGCTGATCGCGACGCCGGTGTCGCCCTGGGAGCTGACGCTGGGCAAGGTGCTGCCCTTCGTCGGCATCGGCCTGGTGCAGGTCACCGTTGTGTTGTTGCTGGGCAAGCTGGTGTTCGCCGTGCCTATCCGCGGGCATCTGCTCGAGGTCTATACCGCGGCCCTGCTCTTCATCCTGGCCAATCTCGCGCTCGGCATTCTGATCTCGACGCTGGCCAAGACCCAGTTCCAATCGATGCAGCTGGCCTTTTTCACCTTCCTGCCGCAGATCCTGCTCTCGGGTTTCATGTTCCCGTATGCGGGCATGCCGAAGGCCGCGCAGTGGTTGGCCGAGATCCTGCCGATGACGCATTTCATCCGACTGATCCGCGCCATCATGCTGCGCGGCGCAGGATTGCAGGACATGCCCAACGACCTGCTCGCGCTTGGCGTCATCGCCGCCGTCTTGCTGATCGTCTCGACGCGACGCATCCGCAAGAAGCTGGATTGATCGCAAGCTCCTGTCTTCGGGGCGACCGCTGTAGGAGCGACGCAAGTCGCGACACGTTGTGGCCGGACAGGTCGCGACTTGCGACCCACAGGAATTTCCTGCGGTCATCGCTCCTACAGAAACATCGACATCGGTGCCGGGATCAGCCCTGACTCAAATGCGCCAGCGCGCCGGCGTTCTGTTCCCAGTTGCGGCCGTCGAAGGGCTCGACCTCGATGCTCGTCGCGCTGCCATCGTCCAGGCAACGCGCATTGACGTCCACACCATCGGGGTTGCTGCGCGGAATGTAGAAGCTCTTCACGCCGCAGACGCGACAGAATCGGTGCTTGGCCACGCCGGTATTGAAGGTGTATTCGGTCAAGGCGTCCTGCCCCGAGACGAGGCGGAAACGCGCGGCCGGCACGATCAGATGCCAGAAGCCGCTCATCCGGCACAGCGAACAATTGCATTCCTGCACGCGCAATACGGCCGGCGCTTCGACCTCGAAACGCACGCGGCCGCAATGGCAGCCGCCACGATGGATCACGTTCGTTTCCGTGTCGCTCATTTCTTTCCTTCCTTGGCGGGCGGCGCGTCGGCGGCCACGTCCTGCTTCATCGAAGCTTCCGGCGCCTGCGCCGGCGCGAGCCTGGCCCTGGCCTTGCCGATGCGTTCTTTCAGTACATCGAAGCCGGACGTACCCGGCAACAGGCCGAACGACCTTACGAACGCACTCCAGCCTTCGCTTCGCCGCGGCTCGTACTCGCGCAGCATGTCCAGGCAGGGCCGCTGCAACTGATAGGCGATGGCGCAGGCGCAGTACACGTCGCCCGGCGCCCAGCGCTTCGGTCCCAGGTATTCGCGCAGCAGGTAACGTGGCGCGCCGAGTTCGGACACCATCGCGTCGATCAAGGCGCTCTGGCTGGCGCGTGCCGCTTCGTCGAGGGCGATCAGGTCCGAGTCCAGCGCCGCATCGCCGCTGCGCGGCAGATAGTTCGTCGCGACTTTCGCCGCCAGCGGCAACGCGAACGCGCAGGCCAAACTCGCCAGCAAGCATACCGTCCGAATCTTCATCGCCCTGCTCCGCTCATCGTCGCGGCAGACGATACGCGAATCCATCGGCCAGGCGCGAGCCATCGGCTTCGAGCAACTCCAGCGAACCGTCTTCGATCAGGGCGAATCGACGTTCGCGCGCCTCGCCCGGATCGAGCACGATCAAGGTGCGCATCCCGGCTGGCGAACTGGCGGGTACCGTTTCGCGCCAGACGCCGATCTGGTCGAAGTCGGTGCGGCGCGGTCCGAGATAGGACTCGGACAGCACGTACTCGTGCCTTCCGCCATCGCGGCTGAGCGCCAGGCGCGTCTCGACACCGCGGCAATCGCTGCAAGGCAGCACGCCCTGCCAGACCCGGACGCCGCGCTCCGCCGGGCCGGCCTCGGACAAGGGGGTCGCCCCTTCGCGCCCGCAACCCGCCGCCAACAGAGCGGCCAGGCACATCAGGGCAGTCGTCCGGATCCGGTCCATGCCGCCATCTTAGGCCCGAATCGCGCCGTCTAACCCCATTCCCGACGCCGGCCCGTTTCCGGGATGTACCAACCCGGAGGTGTCCCATGGTGCTTGTCCAGAACCCGTCGCTCCTGACCTCGCTCGATCCCAAGCGCATCGCCGGGTACAGCGTCACGATCGCCTTGCATGCGTTCGCCTTCATGCTGCTGCTGGCGCCGTTGCAAGCGCCTGCGCCGGCGACAAGCAAGGAAGTAACGACCGAGGTCGAGTGGAAAGTTCCCGAGGAACTTCCGCCGCCCCCGCCGCCGCCGGAAGTCCGACAGGTGCGCACTCAACCTACGGAGCGTCCGCAGCCGGTGCAGATCCCGCAACCCGAACTGATCGCGGATCTACCGCCCGAACCCATCGATGCCGGCAGCATTCCGGCGGTGGAAGATGCGGGTACGCCGAACACCTTCGAGACCGTCGGTCCCGCGATCGCCGAACTGATGACGCGGGTCGCACCGCCGCCGCCCTATCCCGCGCTGGCGGAAAAACGTCGCATGCAGGGCACGGTCGTGCTGATGATCCTGGTCGGCGCCGACGGCAGTCCGCTGGAAGTCAGCATCGAACAAAGCAGCGGTTCGAGTCTGCTCGACGAGGCGGCGAGAAAATTCGTCAAGGCGCGTTGGCAGTTCGTGCCGGCGCAGGTGGGAGGTACGGCGGTCAGCGCTTATGCGCGCGTACCGATCCGCTTCACGCTCCAGCGCTGAATGACCTCGGGCGGCGGCCGCCATGCCGCCGCCCATGCGGAACCCAGCTTCGGGCGAACGATTTCAGGCGAACAAGGGGCGGATGCCCAGCACCAGCGCGATCGCGCCCGTCAGACCGAACAGCAACGCACCCAACAAGGCCAGTCGATAGAGCAAGCGCCCCATCACGCGCTGACGCGGCGTCATCGTGTGGTAATCGGTGCCGAAGGCGGTACCGGCCGACAGGCTGAGCATGGCCGACATGCCACTGGCACCCGCCATCAGAATCGCCAGCAGCAGCCACATCCACCACGTCATGCTTGGGTCCCGTCCTATCCGGCGTCGGCATTATAGGCCGGCGAGGCGGCCACGGCCTGCAACTCACGCAATGCCGCAGGTACGCCGGAGGCGTCGGCGACGCGGCGCACGCGCGCGTGGTCCTCGGCGAAATCGGTGTCCTGCTCGTGCGCCCAGGTGACGTGGTAGGGCATGTACACGCCCCATCCGCCGAGCGCGATGACCGGCGCGATGTCCGAGCGCAGGGAATTGCCCACCATCGCGAAATGCTCCGGCGCGACGGCGAACTCCTCGAACAGGCGCGCGTAAGTCGTCGCATCCTTTTCCGACACGATTTCGATGCGGTGGAACAGGTCGGTCAGGCCCGAACGCGCGACCTTCGCCTCCTGGTGGAACAGGTCGCCTTTGGTGATCAGCACAATCCGGTATTCGTTCGCGACCGTTTCTACCGCCTCGCGGATGCCCGGCAGCAGTTCGACCGGATGCGCGAGGATGTCCTTGCCGATGGCCAACAGGCTATGCAGATCGCGGGCGCTGATGCGTTCCTCGCTCAACTCGATCGCGGTTTCCAGCATCGACAGCGTCATGCCCTTGGCGCCGTAACCGAACAGTTTCAGGTTGCGGCGCTCGGTGGCGAGAAGGCGATCGTGCACGCGCGCATCGGCCAAATCGATGTAGCGGCCGAGCAGGCTCTCGAATTCGTCATGCGCGCTGCGATAGAAACCCTCGCTATGCCAGAGCGTGTCGTCGCCGTCGAAACCGATCAGTCGCAACATGGGGCGGTCTTGCGGAAAGGGAAACGCATTCTAGGGCTTGCCGCCAGCGAGCGCTCGAAAAAAGAAGGCCGGGGGTTGCCCGGCCTTTCCGTTCCAATGATCAGAAACTGTTGCCCGTCTTCTTGGGAGACGGTGCGAACTCAACGCTTGAAGGGATGCCACTGCCCGCGATCGTCGTAGGCGCCATAGGGCGGGCCCGGCGTGTGGCAGGCTTCGGCCTTGACGCGCGCGTCGGCGCGTACGCGCGAAGCCTGGGCCGTTCCGCCGTTCTGCACCCAGGGCTGCGGCTTGTCGCAGTAGGTCGGATCCTTCGGGTCAACCATCCTGTAATAACGCTTGCGACCGTCGGCATCGGCCACGACGGTCAACGAGGTCTTGGCGCGATCATGGCGATCGAAGGGACGCCCCTGGTCGAACATCACCGATTGGGCGGGAACCTCGACGCGCATGCGCTGTTCCGGCGCCCGCTGCCGGGCCTCGGCCAAACCGCCGACGCCGATCAGCATCGCCATCAGGCATCCCGTGATTGCACGCATGTCCGATCCTCCGTACCACCGGTTCGCAGGATCGGGCGCGGGCGGTGAATCGGCGTTGAACTTTCGGGGCTCGACACCGCGCCGTTCAGCCGGCGGACGGCCTCACTCGCCTTCGCGCGCCTCGCGGCATTGTTCGACGACCCAAGCATCCAATCGATAGAGCTGGTCGTCGCGCATCTCCAGCCAGGCGTTGTTCGCGCGAATCGCATCAGCGAACTCGTGGGCGCGACGGCAGGGACCTTTCGGACGATTCTCGTCGACCGTCGCAGGCTCGGGCTTCGGCGGTGGTGGCGGCGGCGCCGGCTTCGCTTCCGGCTCGGTCGTACCGGCGATGACCGACAAGGCCTTGGCGTTCTGCGTGTCCTGCTGGCGCCGTTGCTCGGCGGCCTGCTGCTGTTCCGGCGTCGGCATCGGGTCGGGCGAGGCGTCCCGCCGCCATACCTGAGTGCTTCCTTTCGGACAGGGCCTGGATTGCACGCTGGTTTCGCCGCCGGCGGACAGGCATTTGTACAGCGTCTCGGCAGCGGCATCGCCGGCAAAGAACAAGGTCAACAGAAACATGGGGCGCAGGCGTTTCATCGCACGATCCATCGGTCGAAGTCGGTCCAATCTAGCGCGCTGCGCCGCGCCTGTCTTGCGGCGACAACGGCGATGGATAGGTGCGGCCGGCGCGAAGCGGGCGAAAACACGGGCGTTCGCGATAGAACGCGGAGTCCTGCAAGTCGCGATGCCAGCCCGGAATGCCCGACAGCGGCAGCGGGCGCAGTTCCTGCGGATCGTTCAGGCACTCGCCGGCCATGATCGCGGACGCGACACGGCCGTCTACATCGAAATCGTGACTGGCGCAGCCGTCATCGAAAAACACCAATGCCTTCGCCACCGGATAGAGGCCCGGCGCCAGGGCATGGTCGAGCAAGGCATGGCCGAAGATCCACAGGTCGATGTCGCCGCGGCGCCAGGCTTCCGCGCGTTCGAAGAACAACGTCGTCCAATCGTGCCGGTCCCAGGCCTCGAGCAGTGCGGCATCGCGCAGCCGCACGATGGCGCCGGCTTCGTCGTAATGCGTCATCGCCTGCTGCGCCGGCGTCCGGCGATGTGGACCGACCTGCGCGAGGTCTTCGTACTGTCGTCGGTTCAGCGCCGACTTAATGGCCGGGAACCGACGCCAGACCAGGGCATTGAACAGGTCATGCCAGTTTTCGCTGCGCGTCGGAATCGCCGCCTCGTCGTGGATGCGCGCTTCGTAATGCAGGCCATCCTCCGGCAAACGATCCGGGTCGGCGAAACGCAGCGACCGACCGGTGATGCCATGCCTTGGCGCAACCGCCGCATGGACGTCCGGCCACGCGCCCGAGGCCAACCAGCCTTCGGGCGCATCGAAGCCGGAGAAGATCGGATGCACGAACGTTTCCGGCGAAACCTCGCTGCGCCGCGGCGACTGGAAACGCATTGTTCAGGCCACGGCGGCCCTGGTCGCTTCGTCGCGCCGCCACCAGAACGCGAGAGCCAGGACGATATTCACCGCCGCGAGCATGAAACCGAACTCGTCCACCGCATAAGCGGTGCGTTCGCTCGTTTCCGCCGTCAGCGGCGTGAAGACCAGGGGGATGAAGACATTGTGGCTGGCGTGCAGGAGCACGGCCGGCCAGACGCTGCCCGAGCGCAAGCGGAACCAGGTGTAGACGAAACTCGATGCGATCAGACTGATGAAGAAACAGGCCATCGCGAACGGCATCGGCGTCGTGCCGAGATATTTCGGCCAGAACAGGATCGGCACATGCCAGGCCGCCCAGATGAAACCGACCGCGAGGCTGCCGCCGGTGAAGCCGAAGCGCTGGACCAGGCGCGGCGTCAGGAAGCCGCGCCAGCCAAGTTCCTCGCCCAGCGCGCTGGCGCAGGAAAGCAGTACGCCCGGTCCGGCCAGCACCAGCAGCATCAGGAGATTGGCGACCAGCGGCGGCACCGGCAGGCCGACCATCTTCGCGTTGTCGGCGAGATAACCGGGTTCGGGGAACCCGCCGAGGCCGGTCAGCCAGATGATCGAATAAGCGATCAGGCCATACAGCACCGGCACCAGATACGCGCCCAGGTTCCAGCGCCATTCGCCGAAGCGCCAGCCCAACGCGTCGGCGGTCGCGCCGAACTGGCGTTGCACGATCAGCGCCGCGAGCGCCGGGCACCACATCACGCCGGTGACGTAGTAGCGCATGATTCCGCCACGCGCTTCGCCGCCGCGCATCAGGTAGTAGAAGACGGCGCTGAACGCGAGCGTCAGCAGCAGGAAGGAAAGGATCGGACGACGACGGATCATGCGGCAACGCGCCAGGCGATCGGAAGCATCGAGACTTTCATTCGCCGAAGTATGCGCATCCCGCCCACTCCCTGTTTTCGAAAACGAGTGTTGCCGTCCAGCCGTACAGGTTGTCCGACATGCCGTCGCTGCAAGGCGTCGGCGCCAGCAGCAAGCTCGCTTCGCCCTGCCCGGTCTGAGCGACGAAACGCTGCGCATCGCCCTCTTCCGTCGGCGCCGACAGATCTCCAACGACGGCCGGCGCGTCGGGGCGTTCGATCGTGAGCTTGCCCAGCGCGGCGTTCGCCGACCAGAACGGCTCGGTGCCGACGGCACGGAACAGGAAGGTTTGATCCGTTTCGTCGCAGCGACCGCCCTCCGCCCTGGCACGTTCGAAGCGTTCGATGCTCAGGCCCGTGTCGGTGTGGTGCATGCCCTGCGCATCGACGAAGAACTCGCGCGCCTGTGCCTCGACCAACTTGGCGACGAACGCTTCCGCTTCGCCCGACAATCCAACCCGACGCTGCGTCTGTTCGCCGCACAGGGTCAGACCGTAGCCATCCTTGCCGATGACGAACTGTCCGCGCAGGCGCTCGCTGGTCGGCGCCGCATCCTGCGGCAGCAACGCTGGCGGCGCGGGCGCGTTTTCGGCTGCGGAAGGCGGTGCGGACTCGCGCTGGCAAGCCGTGCTTAGCAACGCCAGTAACACGACAGGAAAGGTAGCGATTTTCACGGCGATTTCTCCCGTTGTCGTCGTAGGAATTGTGCGGCAATGCGCGTCAGTCGGCCTACAGGCACCGCTGGTCAGAACTGTGACGCAGTTCAAAGTTTTGCGCACCCCCTAGGGTAAGGTAATTCCGCCGGAAACGCCGGCTTTTTGACTGGGAAACTGGGCGCATGGGCACCTATCGGTTCGAACGTTCCCTCGACGACGGCGCGGGCCGCGACGCCGGCGGCAACCTCGAAGACGACGTCTCCCGCGCACTGCAGGAAATCGACTGGGTCGATCACTATGCGATCCGCGCCGATGCCAGCAACGACGAACTGGTCAGCGTCGACGTCTATTTCGAAGAGGACTGGCCCGATGCCCGCGCGGCCAACCCCGAGCAGGTATCCCTGGTGTTCCGACGGCTGGGCGTGCGCACGTTGCCGAACCCTGCGTTGACGGTGGCGAAAGCCGCCGCCACCGACCCGCTCAGCGCCGAACCGATCGGCGACGACGACGCCGAGGATCTCGACGTCTACCTGCTCGAAGAGTGATTCCGTCGCGGGCGATCAGCCCAGACGCGAGGCGTTGCTCTTCACCCATTCGCGGAACGACTGCAACTGCGGATTGAGCGCGCGCGTCGCCGCGATGGGCCGGCTGCTTTCGAAGTGCGGCTGGAATTCCTGGTAAACCTGGAACATGTTGCCGAGATCGTCGGCGCCGGGAAAACCGAAGCCGCGATACTGCTCCGGCGTCGGCGCGTAGTACGCGATCTCGCGGTCGAGCGCTTCGCTCAACACCTTCGCCATCTCGGCACCCGACACATGATCGCCGGCGATGCCGATGGTCTTGCCGATCGCTGCTTCGCCCTGCTTGAACACGCCATACGCGCTGCGGCCGATATCCTCGGCCGCGATGCCGGCGAGTTTTTCTTCGCCCATCGGCAGGACGAAGGTCCAACGGCCATCGTCGCCCTGCTTGGGGCCCATGCCGAAATGGATCAGGTTGTCCCAGTAGAACGATGTGACCAGGTTCGTCGTCGGCACGCCGGCTTCGGCGAAGAGCCGGTCGGCTTCGCCCTTCGCATCGAAATGCGGAACCTTGTACTTGCCCTGCAGGGTCGGCATGCGATCGTCGTCCAGCGGCACGAAACGGCGTGTGTCCTCCAGCGTCGACCAGACCGCATGCTGGATGCCCGCGCGCCTGGCGGCGCGCGCCATATTGCCGGCCTCGGCGAATTCCTTCTCGGGCGACATGTGGTCCCAGAAGAAGGTGACGAAATACGCGCCATGCGCGCCCTGCAGGGCGCGCGTCAGGCTGTCCTCGTCGTCGACATCGACGGCGACGACCTCGGCGCCGGCCTGCGCCAGGGCCTGCGCTTTCGGCGAGGACGGATCGCGCGTCAACGCGCGCACGGCGAAACCGCCATTGGGGTCGGCGAGGATCGCGCGGACGAGACCGCCGCCCTGCGCACCGGTGGCGCCGACGACGGCGATGATCTTCTTGTCGCTCATGATGTACTCCATGGTTTCAATCGGGCGCCGAGAGGTCTCGCGGCGAGGCGGCCATCCTAAGCCAGCACCCGCCGCAACGCCGTGAACGCAGCGTTGCAGGGGCTACTGTCCTGAAGCCGTTAGCGATTGCGTGCCGAGGAGCCTCCGTCGCCTGCGGATGGCGAACCGGCGCCCTCGTTCATCGCTTGTGGCGCCGGGCGCAAGACCAGGCTGAATTCGGCATCGCGGCTCCGGTCAAGCAACGCGATCGAAATGCGCGCACCATCGGCGGAAATCTTCGGTTCGCGCTTCAATCCAAGACTGGCCGGCCGCTTCGGCAGCAAGGCAGACCATGAAGAAGGATCCGGCGATTGCGCGCGCAGCCAGACCACGGTGCGCATCAGCGCAATCGCTGCCGCGGAATCGGTTCGGCGATCGACGTAACGCGACAGTCGCTCGTCGACGCCCAGCCCCGCCAGCGCGCAGCCAAACGGGTCGGCGACCCGTTCGAGCGACCCGCAGATTGCGGGCGGCGGCCCCAACTGGGTCGCCGAACGGTCCTGCTGCTGCAGTCGCAGGACATCGGCGCCGCAGTAGTGCGCGAACGAAGGCGCCAACGCCGCTGCGGCATGCTCGCGGTCCATCCATCGGTGGACCAGGCCATCTTCCCCGGCGGGAGGAGGCTGGAACCGGAACTCGCGCGCCATCGCCGCATAGTGGGTTCGGATTCCCGGGCAGAGGTCGAGCTCGCGCGCCTGGACCGGCGCAAGCGCTCCGGCACAATCGGGAGGCAGACCTGCGTCCGCCGGCCATTCGGCCAGCATTTCGGAAAGCAGGCGCAGGTCACTGCGCGCGTACGAAGAAGCCACCACGCTCGCCAACACCATGTCGTTGTCGCTGCCTAGCCGTCTCCAGGCCCAGAGGTCGCGGCAAACGCCGGCGATCGCCGCTTCCTGTCCGCCGAGATCGAACATGCGAGCGTAATGCGTGCGCACCAGCAGGCGTTGCGGGGCGAACTGCGGCATCGCGGCATGCAGGCTGGGCTCGAGGCCCCAGCGCAGACCGTCGTAGTCGGCCAGGCGCCGGGCTGCGCGCAGCCCGGCGGCATGTTCCGTCAGTACCTGATCCACGACCTGGCGCTGTTCCCGCACGAGGCGCAGACAGTCCGCGCCGAATTCCGGACACAGGCCCGGCGTTTTCGAATCGATGGGCGCGAACGTGGCGAAATCGCGCGAGGGATCGGCCAGGCGATCCGCTTCCTCCTGGCGCCCGGTGCCGGCCAGCACCGACGATCGGGCCAGGTAGTCACGAAGGCGCCGCGCCGCTTCCGTACGCTCGTGTTCCGGAGTATCGAAAGGCAGCAACCAGACCGCATCCGAACCATCTCGCCCGCGCACGGGCGCGACCGGTTCGTTCAAGACTTTCAGCGCCACCGCCTGCTCGGCGGTCGGCCCACGCAGGCGCATTCCGACGACCAGCATCGCGTACAGCCCCAGTGCAACGGCTGCCAGGACGAGACCGTACTTGAAGACGCCTATCATCGGTCCCCGCCAGGCGCGGATCGATGGCCCGCCCAGCGTTTTCCGACCGCCACCGCGATCGTCGCCAACACCAGCGCCGCGATGCCCAGGACAATGGGTCTTTCGGCGCGTGGTATGGCCACTACAGGACCTCGGGCATGAAGACGATGACGAACAGGCTGAGGAGGACCAGCAGCCACCACAATGTGCCGATCACGAGCCAGATGATGTTCGCCGCAGTGAACCGGCGATTGCCTTCGCCCCGGGGGTCTTCGCAAGCCTCATTGGCGGCTTGCTGGCCCTGCCAGGCCAGGAAAGCGATCAAGGGCAACACCCCCAGTGACAGCACGTCGATATACGGACTGCCGACCCCGCGCCAGGCCATGCGGTCCATGATGTTGCTGGCGAGCATGAGGATGACCGTCGCGGTCGCGATAGGCACGCGGCTCCATTCGTGCCGGATACCGCGTCGGGCCAGCTCCTGGTCGAACTCGGCGAACAGCGAATGCACGAAGAAGATGCCGAAGATGCCTCGCATCACCGGCCACTCGTCGCTCTTGCGTGCGCGTTTGAGGTTGGCCCAGTGCTGGTACATCCAGTAGATGCCGTACAAGCCGAGCGTGCCCAGGTACAACGCCCAGAACTTCGCCTTGGAGACCACATAAAAACGCGGTCGTACCGGAGCAGGGCCATCCGCGAGGCCGGCCTCGGGGGCGAGATAGGGATTGTGCTCGGTCACGCGATTCCAGGAATGACAGTGGAAACGCGATGCTAACGGTATCCGGTACGCGGGAGAACTCGGACGCCGCGAATACGCGACGCGGTTCTCGTGTCGTTTCGGCTACTCGGAGCTCGCCACGCCGTTGCGCCCGCTTTCCTTGGCGCGGTACAGGGCCTGGTCGGCGCTCTGCATCAGATCGACGTAGTCGGCGGTCTGCGGCGGCGTGCGGGTCGAAATGCCGACGCTGACGGTGACGCGCCCGCCATCGGGGTTGCCGGAATGGGCGATGCCCAGCGCCTCGACGCGACGGCGCAGGCTCTCGGCGATTTCCTGTGCGGTCGGCCCGTCGGTGCGCGGCAGGATGATCGCGAATTCTTCGCCGCCGTAGCGCGCGACCAAGGCACCTTCGCTGCGCACGCCGGCGGCGATGGCGGTGGCGACCTGCTGCAGGCAGCGATCGCCGGCGAGATGGCCGTAGATGTCGTTGTAGGGCTTGAAGTGGTCGATATCGCACATGATCAGCGACACCGGTTCGCCGTGCCGCGTGGCGCGGTGCCATTCGCGCTCCAGCGCTTCGTCGAAACTGCGGCGGTTCGCGAGCAGGGTCAGGCCATCGGTCGCCGACAGTTCGCGCAGGCGGTCTTCCAGCTGTTTCTGCACGGTGACGTCGCGGAACACCATCACATGGTGCTGCACGCGCCCGTGTTCGTCGCGCACGACATCGACGCCGGCCTCCAGCGGGAAGCGATCCTCGTCGGCACGACGCGCCCACAACATGCCTTCCCAATGCGTGCCGCTCTGCAGGCGCGAACGCACCTGCTGCAGGGCATCGGGATCGTCGCCGAACAGCGGCGGCACTTCGCCGACCACGGCATCGGCGCGATGGCCGGTGATGCGTTCGAAACCCGGATTGGCGCTGACCACGCGCAGCTGTGGGTCGAGCACGAGAATGCCATCGCCCGTATGGCGCACGACGACATCGGCCAGGCGCAGGCCTTCCTGCGCTTTCTCCAGTTCATCGAGCTGCGACGCAAGCTTGCGGTTCAGCAGTTCCAGGCGCGCGGCGGCGCGCTTCTGCAGGTGCAGGCCGAAGACGAACAGCAGTTCCAGCGCCAGCACCAGTGCGCAGATCGCCACGGCGAACGCGCGGTAGCGCTGCAGCGTGGCGAGCCAGGCATCGGCTCGGATATCCATGCCGAGCACGGCCACGATCCTGCCACCGGCATCGCGCACCGGCGCAATGCTGGTGACCCAATAGCCCCAGCGGTCGCGCGTCGGCGGCTCGACCACCGGCAAACCGGTGCGGAACACCGAACGCAGGTTCTCGGACGGGCCGTCGTACACGTCGCCCGGCGCCGAATAATCGGCCGACTCCGGCGCCTCGGCATCGGCGAGGAAAATCATCGCGTCCTGCTTGCCCGGGGCAGGTCGCATCAGGTAGACGAAACGGAAATCCGGATTGACGTCGCGCGCACGCCGCAGCTCGTCGCGCACGCTGTCGAAATCGGCGCTGCCGACGTCGGCGGCTGTGCCCTGCAAGGCAGCGATGCGCTTCGAGTCCAGCGTCGCCGCTGCCGTGCGCGCCAGCGACATCACCCGCTCGCGCTCCAGGCCATGACCGGTGCGGCCGACGAAGTCGACGAAGAACCACGACGCCGCCAGGGTGGCGAGGAAAATCGCCAGTCCGATCCAGAGGTGGCTGCGGTCGGGCGCGGTGGAGGCGGGATCGGTCATGGCACGCGGGGCGAACGGCTCGTCGATAGCTTACCGCGTCGCTGCCGACCCGGGCTTGGTGAAACTCACGCGAGTCGGACCGCATTCCGGCCAAGGGGTTCCCGCCTGTTCGCCCGACGCCCGACCGCCGCTGGCCCCGGCCAAAGCGGGCCTGGGCGCCGCGTTTGCCCTCAGGTCAGCGCCGCCGGCATCGAATAGGACTTCAGCGTTCCGCCCGCCGCGTTCATCGCCGCCATCGCTTGCTCAAGTTCGTCGTCGGCGACATCGACCACGACGAGGATGCGCCCGGCCTTGATCTCGTCGTCGTACATCTGCCGTACGGGATCCGGCAGCGAAGCGCCGATCAAGGCCGAGGACCAGGTCCCTACCAGTGCACCGATGCCCGCCATCGCGCCGGCACCGGCGATCGTGACGCCAAGCGGCGGGATGGCGACGGCGACCAGGCCGGCGAGCAGGCCGGTGACGGCACCGGCCAGCGTGCCGCGCAACGCGGCGGGAACGAAATCCGTCGCGACGACCTTCTTGTCGTCGGGAATGCGCTCGAGTTCGATATCGGAACGCGCGACTAGGAAGATGTCGTCTTCCGGAATGCCCTGCCCACGCGCGGCCTGCATCACCGAACGGGCGGCGGCGACATCGGGCGTGCATACGACATGCCTGGTTTTCATGGCCTCATCTCCGTGGGGGTACGAACATTCCGCAGCAGGAGCCATGCCAGCGCGCGTTCTCGCGCCCTGCACGCATCGACGAGCATCCTGCCGCCATTCCCGAACGGAGCACGCGACATGACCGTGGCCTACCTCTGGCTAAATGCAATGCTGTATCTCGCGTTCGCCGCATGGTGCACGATTCGTCTGGACGCCACGTCGCAGGCCGTCGGCTACCTTTCGCTCAGCGCGGGTGGCCGCTGCGAATACGCAACGGTTTATGGAGGCCTGCAGTTCGGGCTCGCGATCTTCTACGCGCTGTGCGCCTGGCAGCCCGCCTGGCATCAGGTCGGGCTGCTGTTTTCCGCCGCGATCTACGCGCCGATCGCGTTGTCGAGATGGATCGGCGTGGCCAGGTTCGGCAAGGTCGGTCGCACGACGCTGATGGTCGGTTCGTTGGAACTCCTGCTATTGGCCGGTGCCGTCGCGCTGCTGGCGATGAATTTCTCCCTGCGCTCCTGATCGCGCCAACGCTGCCACTGGTCTTCCTCTATCCCCGCGAAGCACATGGCGGCGTCTCAGCGCGACGAGCGTTCGCGACGCCCGCCCTGGTCCGGGATGCGCGCGCCCTGCACGTTCTGCGTCGGCAGGCCTTCCTGCGGCTGCTTGGCATTCCTGGCCCGGTCGGCGCCGACCTGCTTGGCGGCCGAGGGTTTTTCCTTCTTGCGCTTGTCGTCCATGTCACGCTCCTTCGATGGCTTGCAGGCAATACCAGCATCAGTCGTGCCAACACCATCCGGCCTTCCAATCCGTCCTCAACGCCTGAGCCGATCGAAGGAAAACAGTTCGCCCAGGCGACTGCGCCGGCGATGCAGGCGTTCCGAAATCAGCTGAGCGCCAATGGCGCTATAGGTGATGCCATTGCCACCGTAAGCCATGGCGAAATGCAGACGCGGACTGTGACGCGGATGCGGCCCGAAGAAGGGCAAGCCGTCTTTCGTCTCGGCGAACGTACCGGCCCAACAGAAGGTGGGCCGTACCTCCAGCGCGGGGAAATGGCGCTGCAGCTTCCTGGCCATCCGTTCTGCCTTGCCGAGAACGCGCCGATCACGCTTCGCGGGCACGTCGATGGCATCGTCCTCCCCGCCGACCACCAAACGGTGATCCTTCGTCGCACGCACGTACAGGTAGGGTCGTGCCGATTCCCAGAACATCGTGTGCCTGAGGGCCGCGATGCGCTCCTCGCCGAGCGGATCGGTGACGAAGGCGTAGCTGCTGCGATTGCGTGCGACCCGTTCGGGCAGCCACGCCTGACTTTCGTAGCCGCCCGCAATGACAGCGTGCGCGGCGCGCAATGCGACACCGTTTGACAGGCGCAGCAGGACCGAGCGCGCCCCGGCCTCGATGCTCGCGATCTCGGAGCGATCGAACACGCCAACGCCATGCGATTGCAGCCTCGTTAGCAGACGATAGGTCAACCGATACGGATCAACATGGGCAGCCGCCGTGCTGAGGATGGCGGCTTGCGCGTCCAGGCCGTAGAGCGCGCGCAGGGCCTTGCGCTCGAGCCAATGCGCCGGGAAATGGTGCCGCTTGCGCATCGCGAACTCTTCCCGCAGTTTGCCGACGTCGCGCCAACTGCTGGCGCCGTACAGGCTGTCGCTCCGACGGAATTCGACTCCGCGCAGCCCCTGCGCGATCGCGCGCAAGCGGTCGAGCGCGTCAAGGCAGGCGCGATAGGCCAGCACCGCGTCGTTTTCGCCATACTGTCTTGCGAGATCGACCAGGTGCGTATCGATCTCGTACTGCAGCAGGGCGGTACTGGCGGCAGTGCTACCCCAGCCGATGTCGCGCTTCTCGATCAACATGACGTCCCAGCCCTGGTCCGCCAGTTCGGTCGCGACGATCGCACCGGTAATGCCCCCACCAACGATGGCGACGTCGCAGCGCAGATCTCGCTCCAGACGCGGAAACGCATGAATCAGCCCGCTCCGGATCGCCCAGAACGGATAGCCGCTCTTGAGATCCATGCGTGCTTACAGTGGGTCTTTTTCGATGCGCGGGCCGGCCCGCCTGTCGCCCAGCAGAGAGCTGAGCACCAGCGCGCCGCCGAGTCCGGCTGCCAGCAGAAACATCAGTAGGGCGAAGGCGGGATAGCCGAACAGCCGGTGGGCCGTATCGACACGCATCATCAGCGCCGCGCCGATCACCATCGCGGCCGCGATGACGCCGGCGGTGATGCGGTTGGCGATCTTCTGCATGCTCTCGATCAGGCGCGACTCCTCCAGACCGGCGACATGCACGCGGAAACGATTGTCGGCCAGGGTGCGGAGGAAACTGGACAGGCGCTGCGGCGACTCGCGCAACAGTTCCTGCACGTCGAGCGCGTCGACCGCCAGTCGTCGCAGATCCAGGCTGCCCAGCGCGCGCTCGCGCAACACATGCTCCAGTCGCTCGTGCAACACGGCACGCATCGAGATCGCCGGCTCCAGCGCCACCAGCACCGATTCGAGATTGAGCAGGGTCTTGGCCAGCATCGTCAGTTCGCGCGGCGGTCGCAGCCCGCAATCGGCGCCCAGCGCAACCAGGGTGGAGAGCATGCTGCCCTCGCTTTGCGCTTGCGAACGCCCGTTGGAGAACTTCGCCACCAAGCGGGCGGTTTCGCGATGGAAACGCGCCTCGTCGAATTTCTCCAGGCGCGTACCCAGGTGTATGAGGATCTCGGCCGCCTGTTCTCCCCGCCCCTCGCTGACCGCCAGTACCAGCTTCAGCAGCTGGTCGCGGATGCGCGGCGGGACGTAACCGACCATGCCCAGATCGAGCAGGGCCAGGCCCGGCGGGTCGGTCAGCAGCACGTTGCCCGGATGCGGATCGGCGTGCATCAGGCCATGCACGAAGATCTGGTCGAGATAGGCACGACCCAGTTCCTCGGCGAGCGCGAGGAAGTCGGTCTCGGTGCGCAACACGCCGGGAATGGCCGTGACCTTCGTGCCGCGCATGCGCTCCATCGTCAGCACGCGCGCCGTCGTGTAGTCGCGCACCGGCTCGGGAACGTCGAGATGCGGAAAGTCGGAGAACCGCTCGGCGAAGATCTCGAGGTTGCTCGCTTCCTGCAGGTAGTCGAGCTCGGCGGCGATGGCGATGCGGAATTCGTCCAACCACTCGGCGAATCCGTAACGCTTGCCGATATCGCTGACGAGGCCCACCGAAGCCACCAGGGTCGCGATGCTGGCGAGGTCGGCCTGGATCTGCGCTTCGATGCCTGGCTTCTGCACCTTGACCGCGACCTCACGGCCGCTGGGCAGCACGGCGGCATGCACCTGGGCGAACGAGGCGGTACCGATCGGCGTCGTTTCGAACTGCGCGAACAGTTTGTCAGGCCGCGCGCCGAGTTCCACTTCGATCACTTCCAGGATGCTGTCGGCATCGATCGGCGCGGCGCCGTCCTGCAAACGCGCGAGGGCGGCGAGATACTCGGCCGGCAGCAAATCCGAACGCGTGGACAGCATCTGCCCGATCTTGATGAACGTGGGGCCGAGCGCTTCCAGGTCGCTCGCGAACTGCGCTGCTTCCGCCGCCATGACCGGAGAATCCGGCGACTGCGCGTCGAAGAAAAGCGATTTGCGATGCTTGACCAGGAAGGCCGTTATCGCCGCCAACCGCACCGAATCCGCCATGAAACTCTCCTTGTCCAATCGCTGCGCCGGGCAAAAAGCCGATGTCGCCGGACACCGGCTCGTGCGCGCCTGCTTCCCTGCTTCTTTGTCGTCGCGAGCTAGCGCTTCTTCTTGCCGCCGCCATCCTGCTTGTTCACCGTCGCCCAGGCGATGCGCTCGGCCGTCTTGCGGCTCTTGCCGCTGTCGAGCTCGCTCTGCTCGATGTGGCGGGCCTGGCGCTTCTGCTTGTCCGTATAGGCCGATTTTTCGCCCCGCGGCATGGCTCTTCTCCTTGCGATCGCCGTCAACGCGCAGCCAGGCTGGCCTGCAGACCCTGTGCGGCCGCCGCATGCCGGCGCAGCGTCGGCAACGCATCGAGCGCCAGTTGTTTCACGCCGGCGCTCAGCTTTTCGTTGTTGCTCGCTTCTTCGAACTTCAGGATCGAGGCGTTGTGATGCATGACCATCATGGCGACGTACTCGCTGTCGAAGCGATCCCCCTGCAGTTCCTGCATCGTCTTCATGTCGGCGTTGGCCGCCGCGATCTGCGCTTGCGAAAGGGTGCCCTGGCTCGACGCCCCAGGCGCCGTCGTCAGCAGGCCCTGCAGCTTCCGGTTCAGTTCCTCATGCTCGCGCTCGAGCATGCGCGCGGTTTCTTTCACCGATTGATCCGCGGCCTTTTCCTGGGCGATGCGCGCCATCGCCACTTCCATCTGACCCGAATGCAATGCCTGCTCGACGAAGGCCCGGTCGTCGCTGCCGGCCACGGCCGTGTTCACTGGTTTGGCCGGTTCGGGCACGGTCGCCAGTGACGCAAGACTGAACATCAGGCTGATGCTCGCCACGAACAGGAGGCTCGTCCACTTCGCCATGCTCTTCATGAGTTCTCTCCATTGAAGGACGGACGCACGTTCGTCTCCGACGATGCGTAAACGCCGCCGACGATCAGGCGATTGCGCACATGGCGCACGCCATGACAATAGGCGATGAGGTTTTCGGCCAGATGCCGCATCGCGTGCTCGGGGACGGTGCCCTGCAAGGTCACGATGCCCTGGAAACAGGCCGCGTCGATGTCACGCGCGTCGAGCGACGGATTGTCGGCCAGCAGTTCGCGCACCTCATCGACGATCGCCATGTCGGAACGGACGGACACATGGAACGAGCGGCCTTTCGCGACGTGTTCGAACACTTCCACCGCGTAATCTTTCTGGCCGCCATAGCCTTCGACCGATTGTCCGTGATTCGGATCGACCGGTCCGCCATAACCTTCACCGCCCTCGCCCGCTCTCGGCGCTTGGCGATATCCGTTGCGATAGTTCTCCGCACGATCGGAGTAACGACTGCGCTCGAAACCTTCCTGGCCCAGGCCCTGCTCGATCCAGCGTTGCCGTCCCTGGCCCTGGTTGAAGTAGAAGCCGGCGTCGCGGCGCAAGCCGTAGTCGTCGCCTTCGGAAACATCATGCGTCTCCGACGCCTGGTGCCAGGTTGGTTTCCGCGGATTCCTTCCGCTACGCCCCGCGTCCTGACGGGCATGGCTCGTTCTGTCCATCGCTTCCTCCTTGCGCGGTCGCCGTCCTGGCGTCCGATGCATACGGTTCGCCAAGCAATGCGCATGCCATAGGTCGCGGCGCGCTACACCGCGAAACGCGGTTGGCAAAACCATTGCAGCTTGCAAGCCGCCATGCGGTTCGCACGACATGTCGGCGGCGGATGGCGATTCACGCACCGGACGGCTTTCGCGGAGCACACTCGCTTTCGAGGCGAAGACATCCGACGAAAGGAAGCAGTCATGTCGATCGAAGAAGCGCAAGTCCTGCCCGAAGCCGCCGCCGATGCGATCGATGCGCTGGCGCACCTCGTATTGTTCGCCACCGCCGAGGGCCATCGCGACTTCGCCGATGCCGCTCTCCTCTGCCTGGAAGGCCTGATCGCCGCACCGGAAGCGCGCCGCATCATCCCGGCGATGTACCTGCAACCGCCGGCGGGCGTCGACACCCCGAACTGAGCGCCGCATGCGTCGTGCGAGCTGCATTCCACGCCGCTCGCGTTGCCTGCAGATTGCGGCGAAACCACGGCGAAAACCGCAGATCAGCGGCTGGCACCGAACTTGCAGTGACGATCCTGCAGCGCCGACGGCACACCCCAAGCCAACGTCCTGCATGAGGCCCGCCAGCCGCATCTCCCCGCCTCTTGCCCTGGCGGGCCTCTCTTCATCTTTCGCGATGCGCTCCTCGGCGCATCGCCCGTCCACAAGGAGCGTGCGGCATGGGAATCATCATCTGGCTCATCATCGGCGGCGTCGTCGGCTGGCTCGCCAGCATCATCATGCGTCGCGATGCGCAGCAGGGCATCCTGCTCAACATCGTCGTCGGCATCGTCGGCGCCATCCTGGCCGGCTGGCTCATCTCGCCGCTGGTCGGCATCGGCACGATCAATACCGGACTTTCGCTCGGCAGCTTCCTCGTTTCGCTGCTGGGCGCGGTGATCCTGTTGGCCATCGTCAACCTGTTCCGCCGCGGCGCGCCGCGCTGAGCGCAGGTTCGGATCTGGCGATGCAGCTGCACACCGTTCCCGCCGTGCGCCACGCGCTGGCAAGCATGCCGCCGAGCTTGCGGCTACGTCCCAGTTCGTTCGCGCCGGTCTGCGACCCGCGCGCTCAGACGCTGATCCTAGGCAGCATGCCCGGCATCGAAGCGCTGCGCGTGCGCGAGTACTACGCTCATGCCAGCGATTCGTTCTGGAAGATCATGGGCGCCTTGTACGGCGCGGGCCCCTGCCTGCCGTACGAGCTGCGCCTGCGCATCCTGAAACAGAACCGCATCGCACTGTGGGACGTGGTGCAGTCCTGTGATCGCACAGCCTATGCCGGCGCGCCGGTGGCGAAGGATGGCCGCGTGCCGAACGACATCGCCGCTTTCCTGCGTACCCATCCGGGCATACGCCGCATCTATTTCAACGGCGCTGTCGCGGCGCGATTGTTCGACTCGCTGATCGCCGATAGGCTCGACGGCCTGCATCTCGACATCGCCCTGCAACCGCTGCCGTCGACCAGTCCGGCCAATGCATCGCTACGGCACTCGCAGAAGCTCGTCGCCTGGTCCGTGCTACGCGACAGAGCGCAGCACTAGCCGATAGAGGCATCCGAACCATGGAAGGACAGATGCGCAGCAATACCGCCACGCTCAACGACCTGATCGAAGTCCTGGAAGATTCGATCGGTTTCCTCGAACTCGCCAGCGACCGCAGCACCAGTCCGGACGGACTGGAAGTGCTGGACCGGATCCGGCGCAGCAACGTGTCGATCATTTCGGATCTGAAGGCCGAAGTGTCGCTCAACGGCGGCGAACCCATCAGCGAAGGCAGCTGGCTCGGCAGCTTCAGGCACAACTACGTCGAACTGAAGGCGATGCTGGTGGACGACCCCGAAGCGAGCTATCTGGGCGCGCTGGCAGAACAAGAAGACCGCATCGTCGAAGCCTTCCGCGAAGCGACGTTGGCGGCCTCCGATCGCGTCCGCGAACTGGCCGGAGGCTACCTGCCGGAAATGGAACAACTACGCCGGCAACTGCAGGACGTATTGCGCTTGCAGATCAACTAGCGCCGGCGGACGGCCTCGCGACCAAGTGCGGCAGCGACGATCCCACGGCCGTTCGCCGTCGCGCCTTCACTCGACGGCATCGTACTCCTCCTTGTACTGGCCGGCCTCGCCTTCGATGCAACCATGCGCCTTGGCGGCGTTGAACGCATCGAACATCTTGCCGATCGCCTTGTTGTACCGCGCCTCCGGCTCGGCGATTTCCTCTTGGAACAGGCTGCCGCCCATCATGTCGTAGTCCTTCATGCCGGTGCTGGCGGTTTCGCGCTGGTTGAGCAACTGCCCGCGCTCGCTGTCGATCGCGCGCAGCTCCGCCTCGATCTCGGCGCCGGCAATGGCCCTGGCGGAATTGTCCAGGCAAGCCTGCCAATCTTCCCAGACGGTCCGCTCCACTTCTTCGGCGCGGATCGCCGCGTCCTCCAACTCGTCCAGCGGCTGCATCAGTTCGGCCGATTCGCGGTCGGCGGCTTCGGCGGCAGCGAAGGCCGCGGCTTCCATCGGTTCGAGCAGGGCGATCTCCTCCTCGAGCGAAGACCGTTCTTCGCGCAACTCGTCCAAGCCCGGCACGCTGGTGTCGTCGGCTTCGTGAGGTTCGAGCTCGGCTATCTGTGCCTGCACCTCGTCCAGTCGATCGCGTGCGCCGCTCAAGTGAGCGTAGATCTCCGCCCATTCTTCGCTCAGGCGCTCGTATTCTTCGGTCGCCAGCTGGTAGCGGGCGTACGCCTGATTCCAGGCCGCATTGGCCGCGCCGAGCATCTGGTCGGCGAGATTCCAGGCATCCTGGTATCCGCTGCACTCGGTCTGGTTCGGGTCGTACTCGCCCAGGGCATCGCGCTCTTCCAGCAGGTCCTGCTCGTCTTCTTCCATCGCATCCAGGCGCTGGTCGATCTCCTGGACTTGTTGCGAGAAGTCGCTGTATTTCTGCTGTAGTTCGGCGCGCTTGGCCCAGTAGACCTGATAAGCGGTCAGGTACTCGTCGGTGGCGATATCGAGCTGTTCCAGCAATATTCCGCAGTCGGGCATGACGGTTTCTCCTTGACGTTGGCGCTCAGCGCGGCGCGAGATGCGCCAACGTGTCGCGGAAATGACGGGGATCGCGCGGATCCGGCAGCTCCCACCACAAGCGCAGGCTTCCGGGGTACAGATCGATCTGCGGACGCAATTCGTCGGCGAGCCAGTCGAAGAACACCACGCCGGCGTGCTGGCTGGGACCTTCCGCTTCGACTTTCACTACCGTGCCGCGATCGTGGAATCCGTTCTCCACCGTGCCGGCGGCCCAGATCCACGCACCAGGCAGAGCGCCGCGGTTCTCGAAACGCTTGCGTGGCAAGACCAGGGTCACGCCCTCAGCCGTTTTCGCCCAGCCATAGGGCTTTTCCGGCAGCTCGACCCAACCGGCCTCGACCAACCGACCGCGTATCTGCACGCGCGTGCCCTCGGCCGGCCGCAGCAGGCGAAGGGCTCCGATCAACGGCGGCCCATCCAGGCGCCGCAATCGTTCGCGCCTCTGCAAGGATTCGCGCGTGGTTCTCGCCAGCATCGCGTCGCCCAACCGCGCCTGCAGCAAGGGCAGCGCGGCCGCCATCAGACTGGTCTGGCGAATCAGCCGGCTTACGCGCAAGCCAGGCAGTGCCGGCGATTGCAGGCTGTCCTCCGCCGCCGCGATGGGTGCCGCACTCGCCTTCAGGCGCTCGGCGAACGCCGACAGCTCGGCCGCGAGTCGATGCACATCCCGCGCCTGCCCTCTGAGTGCGATGCGTCGACTGTTCTTGAGCACGACGGTGAAGGATGCCTCCAGTTCGTCGACCTCGCGCTCGGTGCCCGTTCGCCAGGGCATGCGACCGCGCAGCCTGCGCCCTTCGTTCCATGCGTCGGCCAATTCGTAATACGTGGTGCGCGCCAGCACGCGGGAGACCAGGCCGGAGCCCGCCAACGTCAGCGGAACGTCGATCGGCAAGCGTTCGGCGTAGACGGCCAGCGTGCCGCGCAGTTCCGCCAGCGCGACGACCGGTCCCGCGCGACCGGCGAGCGTGCCGTACTCGAGCACGTCGCCAGCCAGGCGTTCGCGATGCAGCCACCAGTTCGACAAGGCCTGCACGGATCCGTCGGGCGACGGCCCCGGCACCTGCCGGGCATAACTCGCGCTCGACAGTTGTGCGAGGCGCGCACTCAGGGCTTCCGGAACGGCGGCGGGCATGATCGTTCTCCTTGGTTCGGGCGGACGGAAGGGGCGCAGCGGCAGCGTCTGCTGCGCATAGGACAGGGCTTGGCGCGTGGCTTCCGCCCAGACGGGATCGGCGACGGCCGAATAGCGCGCGACCTCCGATTCGACCCATCGCCGCAGCTCGACGGGGTCGTCGATGCGTTCGCGTACGCGTTGGCAGATGCGTTGCAGGTGCCAGGCGTTGGCGCCGCAGCGGGCGCGCATCAGGTCGAAGCAGAAGGGATCGGTGATCGAGAGCACCGGTGCCAGGTAAGGCGCGTACTCGCGCATCGCCGATGGCGATGCCAGCACGCGCGATTTCACGTCGGCCTCGGTCTCGCTTCCGGTCAAACCCAGTTCGCGACGCAACGCCGGCCAATCCTGCGGATGAGTCCGATCGAACTCGCGGAAGAACGGGTCGTCGCTGGCATAGTCTTCCCCACGCATCAGCAGGCGCGCGGCCAGCACTTCGCGTTTCATCTTCAGCAACGCGTCCCGCTCGCCGTACAACCAGCCGTCCTGCGCATCGAGCACGGGCGCAGCCGAATCGATGCTCAGCGCCCGCGCGAAGGGCGCGAACAGGCCCAGCACGGCAATCAGGATCGGCGCCGCAGCGCCCAGCAGGTGCAGGCGCGGAGCATCGCGCATTCCCGCCATGGCGCCATGCACCAGCGCCACCGCGCGAAGGTATTTTTCCGGCAACCGCCGCGGCAGCGTGGTGACGCCACCAGGGCCGGGAAGACTGTCGATCCAGCGCAGACTGCGCATCGCGACGCCGAGACTGACCGCGACGGCATCGCCCAGGCCCTCGCTCGTCGCGGCCGTGGACACGGCGTTCGCGCTGGGCCAATCCCAGGCGTGCAATACCATGTACGGGATGCAGTCGCCCAAGCCGCTGCGATCGAGCGCACGGAAGCGATCGCGCGTGCGGCGCCAGCGCTCTCGCACCAGCGAATGTTCATCGGGAAAATCGCAAGCCACGCCCGCGCGCAGCAGCGCCACCATGCCCAGGTCTTCCGGGCCGACCATCCAGCGGCCGCCGATGCGGATCTGCGCGGCCAGCAAGCCCTGCGCACCAAGCCGATCCTGGATGCGATCGGCTTCGTCGGCGATGCGCAACGCGAGGGCTTCACGCTGTTCCGGCGTGACCTCGTCGCCCGCTTCGTACGCATCGACATCCGCCGCGAACGGCGCGACCGCTTCGCCGGCCAGGGACCAGTTGCCGTTGTCGGCCATCAGGATCGCGCCGCAATCGCGTACGCTGCCCGCCAACGCCAGCATCTGCGGCGTCGCATTGTTCGCCGACAACAGCCAGCCTTCCCGTTGCAGGCCCAGCGGCCAGCTCGAATCGCAGGTGGCCGGCTGCAGGTTGTCGAGGAAAACGAAGCGCTCGCATTGCGCGATGGCGCGATCGCTAGGCATGCGTGCATCCCCCGTTCGACGCGGACCGCAGCGGTCTTGTGCATCGTTCCGAGGACAACGCGGGCGACTTGGCGATCCGGCCAGGGATGCGAGCGGATCCGCGTCGCTCGCCGGGGCGAAAAAAATGCGCAGGCGACGATCCGCCGCGGCGTCGCTCAGCGCTGCTTACGTTCTCCGGCAGCGGAACGTTCCTTCAGCGCAGGGCTCGGACGACCAGGCTCGTCGCCCGCGCCACGGCTTCGTTGCGTCCTTTCGCATCGGCGCGGTCGTGCGTGGTGTAGATCACGAGCAGGATCGGTTCCGATGTCGGCGGCCAGATCACGCCGATATCGTTGACCGATCCGTAGGCGCCAGAGCCGGTCTTGTCGCCGACCGCCCAGGTTGCCGGCACACCGGCGCGAATGCGTTCGTCGCCGGTCTTGTTGCCACGAATCCACTCCTCCAGCTGCTGGCGCTGCGCTTGCGGCAACACGCCGCCGAAAAACAATGCGCGCAGGTTCCCGAGCATCGCCTGCGGCGTCGTGGTGTCGCGCTCGTCGCCGGGGATGGCCGAATTGAGTTCGGTTTCCCAGCGATCGAGTCGCGTCATGGCATCGCCAAGCAGGCGGGCATAGGCCGTCACCGCTTCCGGCCCGCCGATCTGTTTCATCAGCAGGTTGGCGGCGGCATTGTCGCTGCGCTGCAAAGTGGCCTGGCACAGCTCCGCCACCGTCATGCCGTCGGCCAGCCGCGCTTCCGTGACCGGCGAGTAGGTGACGATGTCCTGCTTCGCGATCGCGATGCGACGCGGCATCAGCTGCGCGTCTTCGACGCTGCGCGCCAGCACCGCCGCCGCCAGCAGCAACTTGAACGTGCTGCACATCGGAAAGCGTTCGCCTTCGCGATGACCGAGGCGTCGGCCATCGCGCAGGTCCAGGGCGGCGACGCCGATGCGCATGCCGTATTCCTTTTCCATCCGGCCCAGTTCGCCCGCGAAATCAGCCTCAGGCGGAGTGCCCGGCTTGGTGCCGGCAAGGGCGATCGCCGGCAGGCAGGCCGCCGTCAGCAATAGCCTGCGGCGGGCGGGATCGACGCTCATGCGGAATCTCCTGCGGGAAGGATCAGTCGGAACAGTCCGGCGGCGACGGCCGCGTCGGCGTCGCCGAGGAAGGCACGCACCGCGACGCTCAGGCCGCGGCCATCGCCGGTATCGGCGCGTTCGGTCGCCGCGATGCCGACCCAACGGTTGCGACCGGCGCGCTTGGCGCGATGCAGGGCCGCGTCCGCCAGCTGCAGCACCGGTTCGACGTCGACCGCCGACGGTGCCGACAGCAACAGCGGGAAGCTGGCGAAACCGATCGAGCAGGTGCGACGCAGGACGTTGCCGCCCGGAATGCGGAATTCGTGTGCGGCGATCGCGGCCCGCAGTGTCTCCGCCATCGCCGCCGCCCGCGCCCGATCGACGAAGCGCGCGGTCAGCAGGAACTCCTCGCCGCCCCAGCGGATCGCCTGATCCGATGCGCGCAAGCAGGATTCGATGACCGTAGCGGTCTGCGCCAGAACGGCATCGCCGGCGGCATGGCCATAGCCGTCGTTGACCTTTTTCAGGTGGTCGAGGTCCAGCAGGAAGAACACCAGATCGTCTTCGCCGGAGCGATCGGCCGCCGCGTGGCGACGCAGCGATTCCTTCAGGTCGGCCCCGATCGATTGCTCGAAGCGCCGACGATTGCCCAAACCCGTGAGCGGATCGGTGACGCTGGCCAGTTCGATGCGCTGGTAAGCCGTCTCCAATTCCGCCGTGCGTGCGCGCACGAGCCCGGCCAGTTCGACGCTGCGCGCGCGCAACTGGCGCACGCGAAGTCGATAGAACAGATAGAGCAGCAAAGCGGCCGCCAGCAACATCGCCAACCGGAATCCCAGCGTCTGGTACCAGGCCGGCATCACCCGCACGGGCAGGACCAGTTCCCGTCCGCTCCAGACGCCCTCGCGGTTGCTGCCCTGCACACGCAGCGTGTACTGGCCCGGCGGCAGGCGCGGATAGGCGGCACTGCGCTGGTCGGAGCCGGCCTCGTTCCAACGCGCATCGTAGGGATCGAGGCGATAGCGGTAACGCAGCTTCTGCGGCGCGCTGAAGTCGAGCGCGGCGAAGTCCACGCGCAGATCGCGCTCACCGTGTTCCAGCCGCACGGAGGGACGTTGCGTCGCGCCCGGCAGCATCGCGCCTTCGACGCGGATCTCGGTCGCCACCACCTGCGGCGCGAACGTCCAGCGCCGCAGTCGCGCGGGATCGACGATCAGCAGGCCCTCGGCGCTGCCGAACAACAGGCGACCCTCCGGCGTGCGCACGCGACTGGCGATGAACAGCGTGGGTATGTCATTGCCATCGGAAGGGCCGAAAGACCGCAGCTTCCATGTCTTCGGATCGATGCGCAGGCGCGCACCGAACCAGACCTGTCCATCGTCGTCCTCGATGATCGATTCCACCGGCCGCGGCGGCAGCCCGAGGCGCGGGGCCAGCACATCGAATTTCGCCTGCTTGCCATCCCAGTGCGTGAGGATGGCGGCGCCCATCTGCGTACCGACCCACAGACGCCCGTCGCGCGCGATCATCAGATCGGGGATCCAGTTGTCGGGCAAACTGTCGCTGCGCCGCGGATCGCGCTGGATGCGGGTCGCGCGACCGCTCGCCGTGTCGAAGGCGTTCAATCCGTTCTCGGTGCCGACCCACAGTGTGCCGTCGCGCGCGAACGCCAGTGATTCCACCGAACGGCCCGACAGCGAGTTCGCATCGGCCGCATCGTGCCGGTAGGCGCGCACGCCGAGGTCGGGGCCGATGCGCGCCATGCCCTCGGCCGAGCCGACCCACAACGCACCGTCCGGTGCGAACGCCATCGTGCGGATCGGTCCGCGCGGCAGGCCGTCTTCGGCATCGAAACGACGGAAGTCCTTCGCACCAGGCGCGAGGCGGTGCAGGTTTCCGTTGAGCGTGGCCGCCCACAACACGCCGTCCGTGCCCTGCCCCAGTGCGGTGATCGAACCATCGGACAATGCGCCGGGTCGTTTCGGATCCGGGCGATAGCCGCCGATCACGCGACCGTCGCGATCCATCACGTCGATGCCGTTGCCATTCGTGCCCAGCCATAGCTGTCCGTTCGCCAGGCTCAACGAACGTACGATCGACGGATGCGTCGGTCCGTCGCGGCGTTCCGGGCTGTAACGCCAGTGCTGGAAAGCGCGCGTACTCGGATCGTGACGCATCAGTCCCGCGCCCCAGGTACCGACCCAGACCAGGCCGGAGCGATCGCTGCGCAGGCAACCGATGCGATCGCTGCCGATGCTGCCCGTCAGCGCGGCGTCGTGATGCAATCGGTCGATCACCTGCAGCGTCTGGGTATCGATCACGTCGATGCCGCCGCCGAACGTCGCCACCCAAAGTTCGCGATCGCCGACTTCGGCGAAACCGTACACCCAGTAATGACTCAGGCCCTGCGGCGACGCCGGGTCGTGCTTGAAACGCCGGAGCGTTCCGCGAGCGGGATCGAGCAAGGCGGCCCCGTGTTCCGCCGTCGCGACCCACAAGCGACCCTGGCGATCCTCCATCAGGCGCACGACCAGCTGGCCGGCCAGCGAAGCGGCGTCGGACGGATCCGAAGCCACGCGCTCGAAACGCCGCGTCTTCGCGACCCATCGCTGCAGACCGTCGCGGCTGCCCACCCACAAGGTGCCGCCGCGATCCACCAGCAAGGCGCGCACCTGGTCGGCGGCGAGGCTGCCGGCCGCGTCGGAATGACGGAAATGCTCGAAACGACCGGTCGCGGACGACAGGCGATCGAGACCTTCGTTGGTCGCGAACCACAACGCGCCGTCGCGGTCTTCCGCGATGCCTTCGACGCGATCCTGCGCGAGGCTGTGCGCATCGGCATCGTCGTGCCGGTATTGCGTGAAGCGCTCGCTGCGCGGGTCGAACACCGAGACGCCGCCGCTGAAGGTGCCAACCCAGACGCGCCCATCGCGCGCGGCGAACAGGCTGCGCACATAGCTGCCGCCCAACGAATGCGCATCGCCCGATACCGGGCGCCAGACGCGATGACCGTAGCCATCGAAACGCACCAGGCCATCCTGCGTACCGATCCACAGGAAACCCTGTTCGTCCTGCGTCATCGCCGCGCACAGATGCGCCGGCACATCGTCGGGCATGGCCAGGCGCTGGAAGGAGATCAGGCCCGGGCGTTCCTGCGCGGCGACCGCCGACAGCAGCAGCGCCGACGCCAGCGCAGCCAGGGATCGTCGCAACGCGGGCGGGGTCGGGAACAAGCGATGTGTCCGTGCGGCGGTGGTCGATCCGGCAAGGCCCCGGGCTTGCCGCGAGTCTGGCGTAAATTCCGGATGGCGAACAGATCGAAGGCGAGCCAGTTTCGAACCGCGCCTGTCGAGCTTCGATCCGCAGGCGCAGTGGTAGTCGCCGCACGCAACCCAGGCTGAACCGCATCGTGGGCGGCGTCGCTGGATGAACCGCCGCCATCCGGCTCGGCGCGCGCCCGGTTTCCGTAAACGGCGGTTCATCTTCTCCACGGCAGTCTAGGCCTGCACTCCCGGCGCCCGCGTGGCGGGCCGGCTGCGGGTGCATACACGGAGAGAGACATGAGAGCGACCATCTTGAATCGATTGATGCTGAGCGCGGTGATCGCCGCGACCCTGTCCGTCGTCGGTTCGCCGGCGTTTGCGCAGCAGGGCCGGGAACGGCAGCGTTCGGAAGAAAGCCAGCAGGATCGCGAGAAGGCCCGCAAGGAACGCGAGGACGAGCGCGAGGAAGCCGGCAGGCAGCGCGCCGAACGCGAGCAGGATGCCCGTGCGCAGCGCGAACAGGCCGCGCAACAGCGCGAGCAACAGAACGATCAGCGCCAGCGCCAGGAAGAACAGCGCCGCGACATGAGCCAGCAGCGCGACGAGCGCGAGCAGGCCGCCCGCCAGCGCGAGGATGCCCAGCGCCAACGCGACCAGGCCCAGGAACAGCGCGAACGTAGCGAACAGCAGCGTGAGCGCGTGGCCGACGAGCGCGAACGCCAGGCCCAGGTCCGCGAGGAATCGCGCGAGCGCGCAGACCGCCAGCGCGAGCAGGCGCAGGAACAACGCGAACGCTTCGACGAGCAGCGCGAACGCCAGGCCGAAGTCCGCGGGGAGAATCGTGAGCGCAGCGATCGCCAGCGCGAGGAGCGCCAGGAGAATCGCGAGCGTCAGGAGGAGCGCCGCGATGCGACCGAGAGCCGCCTGAGCGAGCAGCGCATCCAGCGCGAGCGCAACGAGCTCGAACGCGTGCGCCAGACCGAGCGCGCCCAGGCCCAGCGCCAGCCGCGACTGTCGCGCCAGCAGCAGCAGGTGGTGATCAACCAGCACCAGCAGCAGGCCGATCGCTTCCGTCGCGAACAGAACAATCGCGAACGCGACGCCCGCCGCGTCTGGGACGACCTGCGCCGTCACAACCGCGGCTCGCAGTATCGTTACCAGCAGGACTACTGGCGCCGTCTGCTCGACCTGCAGCGCCGCTACTACTCCAGCCGCCACGACTACTGGAACGATCCGTACTACTACACGCCGGCCTCGTACCGCTATTACCGCGGCGGCCGCTGGTATTCGGTGAACTACTACCAGGCCGAGATGCTGCGCCAGGCCTTGAACTACGGTTACCAGGAAGGTTTCCGTGCCGGCTACGCCGATCGCATGGACGGCTGGCGCTACGACTACCGTAGTTCCTGGGTCTACCAGGACGCGAACTTCGGTTACTACGGCTATTACGTCTACCAGCCCGAATACAACTACTACTTCCGCGAAGGCTTCCGCCGCGGCTATGAGGATGCCTATTACGGTCGCCGCCAATACGGTTACCGCTACAACGGCTCCGATTCGCTGCTGTCGAACGTGCTGCTTTCGGTGCTCGCCCTGCAGCTGATCCGCTAAACGCGGACCGACACCGCAACCTCAGGACGCCCGGGTCGCAAGGCCCGGGCGTTTTCTTTTCGGCGACCGGGATAGTCTGTCCCGCCAAGCGCACCTTTCGTCCTGGAAGACTCGCCCTCAAGATGGGTGGACCCCTCCCTGGATACGGACATGGAACTCCTGAAGATCGCCGCTTTCTCCGATGGCGAACGCGGTGGCAATCCTGCTGGCGTCGCGATCGCCGATGCCCTGCCGACCGAAGCCGAGATGCAGCGCATCGCGGCCGACGTCGGCTTCTCCGAAACCGCCTTTGCCGCGCCGCTAGCCGGTGGCGGTTGGCGCGTGCGCTATTTCTCGCCCGAATCGGAAGTGCCGTTCTGCGGCCATGCCACGATCGCGCTCGGTGCGGCGCTGGCCCTGCGCGACGGCGACGGGCGATTCGAACTGACCCTCAACCAGGCCGTCATCAGCGTCGAAGGAAGGCGCGATGCCGGCGTCATCGCCGCCGCCCTGCAGTCGCCGCCGACGCGCAGCGCGGCGATATCCGATGCCTTGCTCGAGGAAACGCTGGCGCTGTTCGGTTACCAGCGTGGCGATCTCGACCCGCGCATCCCGCCCGCGCGCATCCACGGCGGCGCCGATCATCTAGGTCTGGTCCTGCGTTCGCGCGAGTCGCTGTCGGCGATGCGCTACGAACTGGATGCCGGCCGGCGATTGATGAATCGCGAGGGCCTGGTCACGATCCTGCTGGGCTGGGCGGAAAGTCCCACGCGTTTCCATACACGCAATCCCTTCGCCTCCGGTGGCGTCTACGAGGATCCGGCCACCGGCGCCGCCACTGCGGCTTTCGCCGGCTATCTGCGCGATATCGACTGGCCGCACGGCGGCGAGATCGAGATCATCCAGGGCGAAGACATGGGCAGCCGTTCGATCCTGCATGCGCGCATTCCCGACGAACGCGGAAGTTCGATCCGCGTGTCGGGCACCGCGAGGGTCATGCCCGATTGATCGGGCGAGCGGTTGGCGCGGTCAGCGCCCAGTTTCGCGCTTGCGTGCCGCCAGCAACTCTTCGGCGACCTTCTTCGCGGCGTTCTCCATGAAGTAGTTCGTCGTCTGAAGGGTCGAAGCCGACGCACCCACCGGCAGCGGCCAGCTGTTGCGGTCGACGCTGACGCGGGCGATCTCGCGGCCGCTGCGGGCGTCGGTGATGACGACCATGGCTTCGAAATGCGTCTGGCCGGCGAAACCGGTCAAGCCACGCGCGACGATATTGCCTTCGTCGTAGCGGGTGATGTCGCCGCTGATGCGCAGCGCGTCGCTGGCGGAAACCTTGCGCGACACCTCGCCGAACTCGCCGGTCTTGGTCAGGGCTTCGGCGATCTTGTCGGCGAAACGCACGCGCGCCTCGGCCAGGCTCTCGTCGTATTCCTGCTGCTTCTTCGCGTCGTCGAACTTCTTGCCGCCGCTGGCGCTGAAATCGATGACCTCGACGCGGCCGTAGTCGGCGAGGCGGGCCGCTTCGCCCGGCGCGCGCTTGAGCCCCGAGACCGAACCGCAGCCGATAAGGAAAACCGCCGCCACAAGCGGCAGCAGACGACGCATACGCATGACCTTCCCCTTTCCGCCCTTGCCCGAGGGTTACCTTACTCCAAACGCCAGGCACCAGCGCGGGCGGCCAGGCGCAACGGAAACGGGAGCGCCCGTTCCCGGACGCTCCCGCCAGGCGCGCGGGCGGGCGGGATTACTTGTTCCCGCCCACGACGTCCTTCTTCGAGCCGATGATGTGGCCATCCTTCGGATCGACCGTCACCTCGACATCGTTGCCGTCGGCATCGTTCGCCTCGGCCTTCCAGACGCCGTCCTCAAGCTCGACGTCGTGGACGTTGCGGAAACCGGCCGCCATCACGTTGGCGATGACGCGTTCCTTGCCGACGTTGGCGACGGCATCGTCCGGATAGATCTTCCGCGTGGCCGCGTCGATGCGCAGTTCGACGTGGTTGCCGTCGGCGCTCTTGCCGTCGGCGGTCCAGGTGCCTTCCTTGAATTCGACGTCGTTGATCTCCGTGTAACCGTTACTGGCCAACAGGGCGCGCACGTCGGCTTCGGTCATGCCGCTGTCGGCTTGCGTGGTCGCCGGCGGCGTCTGTTGCCCGGCCAGGCTCGGCGGCGCCGTCGTGATCGCTAACGCGAGCGCAACGGCCAGCGGAATCGCGTGGTGATGCAGGGTGGTCTTCATGTCTGTTCTCCAACGGTGGAGGCGCGCCGGGCATCGCCCGGCGCGGTTCGGCTCAACGGCGCAAGGCTTCGCCCGAGTACCTGCCGGCCGGCGGCGGCACGGCATTGGCCTGCGGATACGCCGGCAAGGGCCTGGTCACCGCCTGGCGCGTGACGGGCGGAACGGATTCGGGATAGCGGTTCCAACCCGATCCGGCCGGGAAGTAGTCGCTGGCCTTGGAAGGAAGGGGGGCGCGTGTCTTGCGGCCGGAACCGCGCTTGAACTTCATGCTCATGGACATCTCCTTTTTCTTCGCGCCGAGGATCTCGTCGCAAATCAAAGATGGCGTCGGCGGCATTAATTCAAACTGAAATCGCGATCGGCGCGTGGCCGGCATTCATGCATGTGATCGGCGTGTGTAGAAGCGCGCGATCGCCTCAGCTCTTCGCCGCCGCGTAGACGCCGTGCAGGGCCGAAGCGACTTCGCGCATGCGGTCGCGCAAGGCGCGTGGTTCCAATACCTCGATGTCGATGCCGGCGGCGAGGAATTGTCCACAGGCATGATCGATCGATTCGATCGGCACGCGCACGCGTTGCCATTCGCCGCCACCGGCCTCCGGCGTCGCCGTGCGCAACGCCGCCTCGTTCACCGCCGCGCTCATCTCGCCGAGCTTCTTCAGCCCGCGCGCGTTCGCGCGCAGCAATGCCGCATCGCGATAGATCTCGCTTTCGAAGCGACTGGTGGCATCGCGCCAGAATTCGACCAGGCGGAACTTCCGCGGATAGGCGAAGGTGGCTTTCGCCAGTTGCAGTTCGCGGATGTTGGACAGGCGATACGTGCGCGCCTGCTTGCCGTCCGGCGGCAGCGCGACCAGGTACCAGACGCCCGCCTTGAGCACGAGACCGAGCGGCTTGACGGTCCGGTCGCGCAAGCCCGTCCAGCTGTCGTAACGCATGGACAACACGCGTTGGCGCCAGACCGCATGCGCCACCGTCTGCAGGCAGGCGGGTGGCGCCGCGCGTCGATACCAGTCCACCGGATCGATATGCAGCCGCGAACCGACGCGCTCGGCGTCTTCGCGCAAGGCATCGGGCACGGCGGCCAGCAGCTTCAGGCGCGCCGAGGTCGAAGCCGAACCCAGGCCCAGCTCGGTGGCGGCCGAAGGCAGGCCGGCCAGCAACAGCGCCTGCGCCTCGCTTTCGGTCAATCCTGTGAGTTCAGTGCTCCAGCCTTCGCGCAAGCGGAAGCCGCCATCGCGTCCGCGTTCGGCCCAGACCGGCACGCCGGCGATGGAGAGATGGTCGATGTCGCGCAGAACGGTGCGTACCGAAACCTGCAGTTCCGCCGCCAATGCCGGCGCACTCATCCGGCCGCGGGCCTGCAGCAGCATCAGCAGCGATAGGAGTCGTCCGGCGCGCATCGGCGAAGAGTAGCAGCAATACATGACACAGGTTGGCGTGATTGCCTGCCTAAGCTGGTCAGGCGTCCCACACCGGAGTCCGCGCCATGCCCCTGCTATCCCGTCTGTCGCTGCGTCCTTTCTTCCTGTCCCTGTTCGCCCTTGGAGCCCTGATCGCCATGTCCAGCAACGCACCCGCCCATCCCGCCGACCAGCCCGGCGCCCTTCCCACCGATGCCGAAGGCCTCTATTTCCTCGAAGGTCGCTGGCGCATCGATCACCGAATGCTGAAGGACCCGAAAGGCGAGGAGTGGATCGAGTTCAAGGGTCAGGCCCGCTTCTTCACCCTGCTCGACGGCCTGGTCAGCGTCGAGGAACTGCGCGATGCCGAAGGCAAGCCCTTCGGCAGCGCGATGCGCACCTTCGATCGCGAAAAACGCACCTGGTCAGACAGCTGGGTCTCGGCGCGTTTCGGCGTGCTGCAGGAAGCGCAGCACGGACGCTTCGTCGATGGGGTCGGTACCTTCGTTTCGCCGGACAACCTCGACGGCAAGCCCATCCTTGCGCGCGGCGTCTGGAAGCGCGTCTCCAAGGATGTGGTGACCTGGGAACAGGCCATCTCCTTCGACGACGGAAAGAACTGGAAGACGACCTGGTTCATGCGCTTCGAACGCGTGGCCCAGGTGTCGGACGCGACGCACTACGGCGAACGCCTGGTGAGTGCGAGCGCGGCGCAGGAACCGGCGGAATCCCTGGCCTGAACCCATGCGGGCGGCCGTCGCCGGTTCAGCCGGCGGCGGCCAGTCCGGCGCGATAGACGTCCTTTTCTTCCGACAGCGCGGCGTCGGCGCGCAAGTAGACGAATTCGGTCTTCTCGCCCGGCGATTCGGAGACGGCATGCGCGGTCAATACCTGCAGCTCGGTCTCGCGCTCGAACGAAGGGATGCAGGCATGCAGCTGCGCCAGCGCCTCGCCGACGTCGTCGCCGTGCAACACGACGATCAGCTCGGGACTGCCCGTCACGCGATTGACGCTGTCGCCCGAGCCGGGTCGCAACCGCGCCTGCAACTCGTCCTCGAGGCGCTGCAAGGCACGTTCCACCGCGCGTTCGCCGATGCGCTTGGTAGCGCCCGCCCAATCGACGAGTTCGAACAACACGACGGCGAAGCCGGTCGGTACGGCCGGTGCCGGCGCCGTCGCGGCAGACGCCTCGGCCGCCGCCAACACCTCGCCGCGTTCGCCTTCGCGCTGTCGTTGCCCGGTCTCGAACAGGAACATGGTCAGGCGCGCCAGGGCCGCCAGCGCGGTCTTCTGCTTGCCGCTGAGCGAACGCTCCTTGCGATCGATCACGCAGACGGTACCGAACGGCGCGCCGCCCTGGCCGAGCAGGGGCACGCCGGCGTAGAAACGGATACCCATCTCGCCGGTGACGAGCGGGTTTTGCATGAACCGCGGGTCGGCCGTCGCGTCCGGCACTTCCATCAGCTGGTCGGGTTCGGCGATCGCGTGATTGCAGAAGGCCTCGTCGCGGCGCGTGCCGTCGTCGTCCAGGCCGATCTTGGCCTTGAACCACTGGCGGTCTCGGTCGAGCAAGGTCACCAGCGCGATCGGCGTATCGCAGAGCAGGGACGCCAGCCGCACGATATCGTTGTAAGTCTCCTCCGGCAGGCTATCCACCAGCCGATAGGAATCCAGCGTGCGCTGACGCACAGTTTCGTCCATGGTCATCGTCATCGCGCTATCCCTCTCCCGGCAATCACCGTCCGGCAAGATATCCGATCCGGCGTGAACGAAAAACGAAGCCCGACCGTTCTCCCGCCTAGGACTTCGGGGCGTAAACGAAACTGGCGTAGTTCAGGTAGGGTCTGCGTGGCGGTGGCGGCAGATCGCGGCCTTCCATCGCCTTCGTCAGGCAGTCGGTGAAGGCGTCCTGGGGGCGCAGGGTGACCGTGTAGCCCTTGTCCCCGAATTCGAAGAAGCCATGCACGTCCTTCTTGCCGGGGTTCGACTGGTAGCAGGCGATGATGTCCTGGCTGGCGCCGCTCAGCGCCTGGGTTAGGGCGTCGTCGTAGACCTTGCCCTCCCCGCTTTCGATGTTCGCCTTCGACGTGGCCAGCTTCTCCTCGAAGCTCGGCTGGGCACAGCCTGCCGAGACAATCGATACGGCAAGGAAGAGAACGACGGGCAAACGCATCGGAGGCCTCCACGGATTCCCGGCCATCGTGACGGCGACCGCCGAGCAGCGTCAAGCCTCAGCGACGCAGCAATGGATAGGGATTGATCGCCCGGCCCTGCCACCAGAGTTTGTCCGGGCCAAGTTCGAAGATGGCGAAATGCAGATGCGGTGCCGACGGGTCGGCGTTGCCGCTGCTGCCGACGTAAGCGATCACGTCGCCGCGGCGCAACCGTGTGCCCTCGCGCAAACCCTCGGCGTAACGATCGAGATGCGCGTAGTAGTAAGCCACGCGCCGCGAAGGATCGAACTGATAGATCGTCAATCCGCCGCGTTCGCTGCTGAAGAGCTTGACGACTTCGCCGTCGTTCGTCGCGACCACCGGCGTGCCGCTCGGCGCCATCAGGTCGATGGCGTCGTGCGGCCTGCCTTGCGCGCGCGCATCGCTGAAGGTGTCGATCAGCACCGCAGCACTGGTTCCTTGCACCGGAATCAGCAGGTTCGCCAACGCCGGATCGGTCGCGGGCAACGCAGACGCTTCGCTATCGGTTTCGGCCGCCGGTGCGCCGGCGTCGGCGTCGGCGACGCCGAACAGATCCGGCGACAAAGCCGGCGGCGCGAAAACCTCCGGCACCGGCTCTTGAACGGCCGCTTCGGTCGGCTGCACCGGCACCACCTGTGGCGCCGGCGGCGGGTCATCGGCGAAATACTCGAACAGCAGCACCAGCGCCAATGCGCCGGTCACGACACCGAGAAGGAAGGCGGCCCAGGTTCTCATCGCATGCCCTCCTGCCTCATTCCCGCATCGTGACCGGCGTGCCGGCGCGCACCACTTCGGCCACGCTGCGCGCGCTCCAGTTGGTCAGGCGGATGCAACCGTGCGATTCGGTCTTGCCGATCTTCGACGGCTCCGGCGTGCCATGCACGCCGTAATGCTCCTTCGACAGATCGATCCAGACGCTGCCGACCGGATTGTTAGGACCCGGGGCGATCTTGGCTTTCTCGTTCTTCGGATCGGCGTCCCAGAACAGCGCGGGGTTGTAATGAAAGACCGGATCGGTCGCGACGCCCGTCACTTTCCACTCGCCGATCGGCAAGGGATCGTGTTCGCTGCCGGTGGACGCCGGGTAGCGCGCCAGCACCTTGTCTTCGGCGTCGAGCAGTTGCAGGCCGGCATCGGATTTGTCGATGAGGATCCTGGCGACGGGCGCCGACAGGGAGATGCCGACCACGTTCGGCACGAGGATTTGTTCACCGGCCTTGGCGAAATCCGCGCCGGGGTTGAGTCGGCGCAGCAGATCGGGGCTGGCGTGGAACTTCTCGCCCAGCGCCTCGAGCGGCGAGGCATAGCCCAGCGCGGGCAACGTCGATTTTTCCATCATGTCGACCGGGATCTTGGCGAACGGGCCGGCGATGTCCGCCGCGCTGATCTCGTACTGCACCAGCGCTCCGGCAGCGGCCTGCGTATTGAGCGCCTCCCAGGTCGGGGCATCGAGCACGCCGCTGTCGTCGAGGCCTCGCGCGGACTGGAAGGCGGCGACGGCGAGCTTCATGTTGCTGCCGTAACGCCCGTCGATCTCGCCCGGCGAAAAGCTCGCGCGCTCGAGCAGGATCTGCGCGCGCAGCACCGCCGCGCCGGACGCGCCTGCCTGCAGCGGCACGGATGGCGAAACTTCGTTGACGGCGGCGGCATCGATTACCGAATCCAGCGATGCCGCGATCGATGGCATGGCGGCGAACAAGGCCAGACCGATCAGCAACGACCGCGAAGACCGGCCAAGAAACAACGTCCTGTTTTCCATGATGGTCCTCCGATGACGAGGTCATCATAGGAAGCGCAACATGAACGAAGCGGCGGAATGCGTCGACAAACATGAGCGCCGCATGAAGCACATCGACTCAGGGCGTGCGGGAGAATGCCTCGCCCGCAAATACGACATCGGATGCCTGGGCACCGGGCAGCGACTCGGCGATGCGCGCTTCCAGATACGGATAGAAGGGATTGTAGTTCAATCGCATCAGTTGATCCGCGCCGACGACGAGGGCGCCGCGCTCGCCATGCAGGGCGATCGTGCCGAGGTGGATGCCGGAATCGGCGTCGGCGTGCGGCTGCAGTCCATACAAGCTGTCGTGCATCGGGAACGGCAGAGCCACATGCGACAAGGAATACACGCTGCCCGGAAAGGCCAAGCCGAGTCGCCGCACGCGGGCCGCGCTTTCGCCCGCCGCCACGCTGCGCTCGTCCACGTCGAGACTGCCCGGGGTCCGGTTGACGATCCAGGTCAGGCGATACGCGTGCGGACCCTCGCCCGGCAGCGACGCGGCGAATCCGGATGCGGAATGCGAAAGCATCGGCGCCAGCAGGCTGGCGCGATTGATATCGAACAGCACGAGCTCGCTGCCTTTGGCGGGCCAGTGCGCAAACAGTCGATCGACGACGTCGCGCGTGCTGACCGTACTGTCGAGCACCGACTGGAAAGCCAGGATAGGCGGTAGTTTTCCAGCGGCTCCGCTGCCCTGCAGGCGCAGCAGCTGCGCCTGGATCAGCGAAGTCAGCAGGTGCGACTGCACGACGCCGTTGACCGGGAATGAGTTGTACTTGTAGGGATTGAACTCCGGCTGCACTTCCAGCCAGAGCGACTTCTCGAAGTAGGGAATGCTGCCGTACAAGGGCAGCAGGCGCGATACCGCCGCAGTACGGCCGATGCCGATCATCGGCGACAGCAGGACGAGCCGATCGGGCCGCGGCAAGGACGCCTCGTCGGATTCGGCGGCATCCATCGCGTACTGCAGCGCGAGCGCCGCGCCATTGGAGTAGCCGACCACATGGAAAGGCCGGTCCGGTCCGACGCGTGCCCGCAATTCGCGCGCCGCGACCCGTACGACCGCGCGCCAGTCCTGCCATTGCACGCCCAATAATCCGGCGGGCACCGTGCCATGGCCCGGCAGGCGCGGCACGATCACGGCGTAACCCGCCCGCTCGTACAGCGCCGCGATGTGGCGCAGGCTGTAGGGCGAATCGGTCAGTCCGTGCAACAACAGCACGGCGCCTCGCGCCTGTGCCGGGAAGTGCTGCTGCGAGCGATTCCAGTCGCGTCCCCCGGGTTGTGCGCCCAGTCGCAGGGCGGGATCGTAGCGATAGCCGCCTCGCAGATCGGCGCCATGCATGCCCTGCGACAATTCGCGGAACACGGTTTCTTCGGCGCGCAGGTATTGCGACCAGTCGTAAGCTTCGCGCATGTCGCGCGCCACCGCCTCGTTCTGCAGGGGGAGGCGATGCCACCGCCGCAGATCGGGTTGCTTGCGTGATTCGAACGCGAGCGCCAGCAACAGAAGCGCAAGCAGGATGGCGAACCAGACCAGCAGGCGCAGCAGCCGGCCGGAAAGGCGTCGGAGGCGTTCGGTATCCATCGGCCGATGGTATCGGATGCCATCGGGGACGCGGCGATCGACGACGCGGCGCCGAACCGGCGCGGGACGCGGGGCTCAATCGTCGGAACGGATCTCGGCCAGAAGCTGCCGGACGATATCCTGCTGCGCCGGCAGGAACTGCACGCCGGCATAACCCTCGTCGAGGCGCACGACCTGCGCGTCTACGTCGATGGCCTGTTCGCGATCGAGCAGGAAGCACAGGCGCAGCGACGAACCGACCGTCACGTCGTCGCGCACCTCCCATTCCAGCCGCGCGCCGCCTTCGGACAGATCCATCACGGCTGCCAGCGATTCGCGCTCGTTCGGCGAGACCACCGCCGCCAGGGCGACGGTTTCGCGTGCGTGCCGCCGATGATCGGACCGGTTCATTTGTTGATGGTGCGCCCAGTCCCGGCTACCCGCAACAGGCCCCGCGGGCGCATCGGACGCGGGGAGGACCGGCCTTTCCCCGGTTTTCCGCTTCAGGGCACGAGCCCCAGTTCCCGCGCTCGCCGCACGGCGGCCGTGCGGCGATTCTCGCCGAGCTTCTCGAACACGCGCGCGACATGGGTCTTCACCGTATTCGGCGACACGTCCAAGCGCCGGGCGATTTCCTTGTTCGAATAACCGGCCGCCATTTCCTGCAACACGGTCAGTTCGCGTTCGCTCATTCCCAGGGCCGCGCGCGCCTTCGGATTGCCGTCGAACGGCACGGCCGGCGGCGGGCGGAAGATGCGCACGCCCAGCACGATCCCCAGGGCCAGGAAGCCGGCGGCGATCAGCAAGACATAGATCTCGCCCGGATAGACATGCGCCAGGCGGCGGTAGTCCAGCCATTGCAGCGCGATCGCACCGCCGGCCAACCATGCGCCGTAATGGACCGCTCGCTTCCACATGCCCCGCCTCCGCCCGCGCTTCGTCTTCCGCCATCTTATCCGCCGCTGCGGGCCGATACCCGACGGGACAGGCCTCCATAGTGCATCGCTGCGCACGCCGATGGCCGCGCAGGCTGCACGATGCATCGCGCCACCTCCTGCAGCCCGCACGCCCGTGTCGCCGATCGGACTGAAGCTACGGCCGGCACGGTTCTTGCGAAAGCATCGGCAACCGGCCTTGCCGGCCGGCAATGTTCGCGCGCGGAGGAGTCATCCGCGGGCAGGAGGCGGCGAACAGGCGTAAGCATGGAATAAGCGATCGTGTCAGGCATTTTTCGCAACAACGCAAAGTTCTTGGGAAGCGTCGGGGAAGAGCTGCATGGCTCCGGCGGCATGGGAGAAGGGGCGCCGGTGATGAACCGCGGCTTCGATCGCGTCAGGCATGAACAAGTGGTTTCGCGGCTGGTGCGCATGCATTCCGTGGCGGACTGCCTGCCCTACGAAGACATGCTCGACGTCAGCTCGGAGTTCGACCGTTTCGCGCGCAATCATTTCTCCCATTTGAAGGGCCTGGACTGGCACGACGCCTGCCCCGCCTACGCGCTGGGGCTGATGACCTTCGGAACGTACGAGATGCCCGAGGACGCCGACGATCTCCAGGCCTTGTGGAAGGAACTATGCGCTTCCGAGCTTGACTGGTTTCGCGCGCAGATCATCATGCTGGACGTCTGGGCCTGGTTGAATGCCCATCCGAACGATCGCGCGACTGAGCAATGATGCCCCTATGACGGAGAACAGCCCGGACACCGCGACGCCCTGCCCGGCTGCGAAACTGCAGGGGCTGGCACCGATCGTCGACGACGACAGCGAGTGCCTGATCCTCGGCAGCATGCCGGGCAACGAATCCCTGCGTCTGGGCCGCTACTACGCGCATCCCCGCAACGGTTTCTGGCCGATCCTCGGCAAGATATACGGCTTCGCCGCGGACGGGCCGTACCCGCATCTCGTCGATGCCTTGCGACTGCATCGCATCGCGGTCTGGGACGTGGTCGGGCGTTGCCAGCGCGACGGCAGCCTCGACAGTGCGATCGATGTCGGCAGCCTCGAGACCAACGACCTGCCGGGGCTGCTGCGCGCGCATCCGCGTATTCGCCACGTCTATTTCAACGGCAGTTTCGCCGAGAAGGTCTACCGCCTGCGCATCGGCTTCGAAGCGACCGACGATCCACCGAGCTTCCAGCGACTGCCATCCACCAGCCCCGCCTATGCCTCGGTGCCGCTGGAGAGCAAGCGCCGCGTCTGGGCTTCGGCTCTGCTCGCGCATCGGCCAGCGATGGCGACGACATGATCGGCCCCGCCGACCCGCCGCTGCCGTCAGACGCGAGCGACCGTTCCCGGCAGGCGCGGCTGCGCATGCTGCTGTTCGATTCGGAAGGCATGGATCGCGTGGTCCAGGACGAGGCGGATCTCACGACTCTGGCCCTGGAGGAACACCGGCTGCTGTGGATAGACTTGCAAGGCGACGACGATGCGCTGCTGGACCGCATCGCTGTCGCACTGGGCATCCCGGCGGCGGCGTCCGCAGCGATGCGCTCGCGCGAGACCTCGCCTTCGCTGCACAACTGCGGCGGTTTCTTCTGGGCGCGGACGGTCGCGGTCGACGATGGCGACGGCATCAGATTCCAGGGCAGCGTGCTGACGGTCCTCGCCGGCGAGAACCTGGTCATCTCGCTGCATCGCAATGCCATCCCGTTCATCGATGCCATCACGACGCGCGAGGCCGGCGAAACCGCGCTCGGCCGCCTGACCTCGTCCAGCTTCATGGCTTCGCTGCTCGACTGGCAGCTATCGACGTATTTCGAGGCCGCATCGCGTTTCGACCTGGCCGTCGATCGACTGGAAAACGCGATCCTGGCCGATCGCGACGGCGACAGCATGGCCGAGCTGCGCGAACTGCGCGCCGGCGCCTCGCGCTTGCGACGCATGCTGGCGCCGCACCGCGTCGTCTTCGGCGGAATGGCGCGGCCGGACTTCCGGCCGCAGGAAAGCGGCGCCGCCAACCGGCATTTCGTCGCACTGGACGAACGCTTCGAGCGCGCGATGGACATCGTCGAGAACGCCCGCGAGCTGGTCACCGGGAGCTTCGGCCTGTTCAGCAGCCGGATGTCCCTGCGCACGAACCAGCAGATGCAGGTGCTGACCTTCGCGACCGTCGTCATCGGCGTGCTGGCGGTATTGGCGGGCGTACTCGGCATGAACTTCGATGCGCCCTTCTTCCGTTCGGCCGGCACCGGATTCTGGACGGCGGTGTCGTGCATGGCCCTGCTGACCATCGGCTCGGCCTGGCTCGGTCGCCGCCGCCGCTGGTTCTGATTCAATCCCGCCCCGCAGATCGCTCGCTTCGCTCCGGGGCCGACCGGACCCTGCGGCATGCGCATTGCAGGCCGAAGCGACCGAACGGTTCGATTCGCACGATGCTGATGACGCCGGCAGCGCGACACGCCGGCATTCGATCGCTGGCACGCCTCGTGCTGCGCAGGATTGCCGCACGTCGCGGCTCGTCCCGACACCATCCACGGAGCCACCATGGCAAGGTCGCATGCAAATTCGAAACAGATCGCTGAGCTTCTGTACCAGGCATTGGAAACCGAACTCGGCGGCGTGCTGATCTACCAGACGGCGATCCGCTGCGCCGTCAACGACGACCTGCGCAAGGAATGGCAGGAATACCTCGAACAGACCAAGCGCCATGTCCAGGTCGTCGAGCGCGTGATGGAGACGCTGGGCCTGGACAGCACCGTCATGACGCCGGGCCGTCAGGTGGTGCAGAACATCGGTACGTCGCTGGTACAGGCGATGAAGATGGCGATCGCCAACGGCGACGCGCCTGCCGCCGAACTCGTCGCCACCGAATGCGTCTGCCTGGCCGAAACGAAGGACCATGCGAACTGGGAACTGATCGGGCACATCGCCAGGCAAAGCGCCAGCCCGGAAGCGAAGGTGTTGCTGGCGGCCTACGAATCGGTCGAGCAGGACGAAGACCATCACCTGTATCACACGAAGGGCTGGTCGCGAGAGCTGTGGATCGACTATCTCGGTTTCCCCGCCGTGCTGCCGCCACCGGAAGAGATCAGGCATGTCGAAACGGCGATCGGCGCTTCGCGCGCGGAACAGTCGCGCCAAAAGATGCTCTGACCCCCAACGCCAAGGAGCCGGCCATGTCGCTTTCGCTACTTCTCCTGATCGTCCTGGTGATCCTGTTGCTGGGTTCCATTCCGGCCTGGCCGCACAGCCGCAATTGGGGCTATGCGCCCAGCGGCGGCCTGGGCGCGGTGCTGGTGATCGTGATCGTGCTACTGCTGTTGGGGCGACTCTGATCCGGTTCCGGCGCGGGAAGTAAGCGGCATCGCCCGGACTCCGCGCCGCTGCGCGCTTGAAGTATGCTGGCGCGCAGTTCCCGCGCGGAAACCCTCGTGCTGATCGTTCCCTTGCATCGCCCGCTGACGCGGGCGAACTTTCCCTTCATCACCGCGCTGCTGATCCTGGTCAACGTGCTGGTCTATTTCGGCTGGCAGACGCGCGATGCGCGCGTGCTGGAAGGCGCGGCGCAGTACTACGAGCAGGCCGGCATCGCGCGCTACGAAGCGCCGGCCTACGAACGCTGGCTGGCCGAACGTGGCCAAGCCTTGCCGGACCTCGACGAAGAATCCGGCGCCATGCCACCGATCCACCAACTGATTTCGGCGATCCAGAACGACCAGGAATTCCTCGCCGAACTGCGCGCCGATCGGGTCATCACGCCGGAACAAGGCGAGTTCGCAGTGTGGCGGCCGCTGCGCGAGGAATTCGACCGCCGCTGGAACTCCACGTTCACCGAGCGCCACATGATGCTCTTCTCCGAATGGAGCCCGGTGCGCGCGTTCACCGCGATGTTCCTGCATGGCGATGCGGGCCATCTGTTCGGCAACATGGTTTTTCTCGCCTTCCTCGGCCTGCTGGTGGAAGGCGCGCTGGGTGGCGGCCGCTTCTTGCTGCTGTATCTGCTGGGCGGCCTTGGCGGCCAGCTCGTCAGCCTAGCCTGGCGTTGGGGCGAAACCGGCGGCGGTCTCGGCGCTTCCGGCGCGATCGCCGGCCTGATGGGTGCGTACTGCGTGCTCTGGGGCATGCGTAAGGTGCGAGTTTTCTACTGGTTTTTCGTCGTCTTCGACTACGTGCGCGTGCCGGCGCTGGCCTTGCTGCCGCTATGGCTTGGCTGGGAGGTGCTGAACCTGACGCTGACCCAGGACTCGCGCGTGGCTTTCGATGTGCATGCCGGCGGCATCGTCAGCGGCGCATTGCTCGGGCTGGCCGCCGTGCGGCTGGGTTGGCGCCGCGAAGCGTTCCTGCAGGACGAACCGGTGCGCGACGATGGCGAGGCCGATTTCCACCGGGCGATGTTGCATCTTGGCAAACTCGAGACCGGCCCGGCGCGGGAACTGTTGCGGCCGCTGATCAAACGGGCGGCGCCGCCGCTGCCGCGCCTGCTCGCCTGGTATCGCTGCTGTCGCTACCAGCCGGGACGACCGGAACTGGCCGATGCGGCCGCGCGCGTGTTGCGGCACCGCGATGGCGGCGCCAGCGAGCGTCAACAGATGCGCGAAACGCTGGGCGACTGGCTCGGCCTGGAATCGCGTTTGCCGATACCGGAAAGCGAACTGCTGGACCTCGCCAGGCGCTGGCTGGACATCGGCGCGCTGGACGATGCCGAGTCCCTGCTGCAAACGCTGCACGATGAAGACAGCGCGTCGCCCGCCTTGGCCGATGCCTGGCTGCAGTTGGTGCGCGATGCCCTGCAGGGCAAGGATCGCGCTCGCGCAGAACGCGCGGCGCAGAACCTCAGCCTGCGTTTTCCGGGCAGCGCACAAACCGGCAAGGCGGAATTCCTGCGCCAGGCCGGCTGAGGCGTCGGCACGCACACCCTTAGCCGCGCGAAGAGCCCGCCAGCGATTCGAGGAAACTCCGGTACGTCTCCATCTCGGAACGCAGCGGATGACCGATGAACGCATCGCGCGTTTCGGCCAGCAGCGTCAGCGCGTCCCGATCGCGGCCGAGCTTGTCGGCGAGCAGGCGCGCTTCGAGCAAAGCATTCGGCGCGACATCGGCGTGACGCGGATAGCGGCGATGGAAACCGCCCACCAGCTGCAAGGCCAGTTGCGACTGGCCGAGTTGCACGGCTTTCTGCGCCAGCACGTTCACCTGCTCGGGCTGCGCGAGCACGAAGCCGGGGTCGCCGGCCAGGCTGTCGCGAGCGATGTCGAGCGCGATCTTTTCCTGCTGTTGCGCCAGCAGGATGGCGATGTAGTCGCGCCCATGCGCGCTCAGTTTCGCCGCATCGCCGCGCAACTTGAGCAGCCTGCGGTACTGCAGGTGCACGGCCGGCGTGCCGCCGCGCTGCCGGATCTGCGCACCCAGCAGGTCCTCCGCCTGCTGCGTCTGGCCTTCGCGCACGAGGCTCTCGGCCTGGTCGAGCAAGGCCTGGTCCGGATCGGAAGACAGGCTGCGCCGCGCGGCGGGCGCTTCGATCTCGTGGCCGAGTTCCTCGTGGTACTGGTAGATCAGATAGCCCATCAGGTGGAAGGTCACCAGGGCGGCGTACTGCGCGATGAAATAGAACACCAGCACGTTGAGCACCGGCGGCAGCTTCTCGACCACGACCTGGGCATTGGCTTCGCTGAAACTGATCACCAGGCAAAGGCCGGCGACGGCGAGATAGGGCCAGCCGATGCGCGTGGCGATGGCGACCCACGTCAACGGATTGATGGCCTTGAGGAAGTCCTCGTCCATCGCCAGCGACATCGTCGCGCCGGGCAGGGCGATGCTGAGCACGATCGCGACCAATGTTCCTCCGGCTACGCCGAACGCCAGGAACCCGATCGCGGCGAACACCACGAACACGAACTGCAGCATCACCTGTAACCAGCCGGAGTCTTCGCCTTCCCAGCTCACTTCGGGTGCGCTCATGCGCCCGTCGGCGGTGCGCCGCAATACCGTGACCGCGTACTTGTAGAAGGCGAACCAGATCAACAGGTTCAACAACCACCCGAAAGGCGCGTAGTGCACGAGGCGCGCGATCGTCAACGAAACCAGGGTGACCAGCGCCGCACCCTGCAGGGGATACAACGAGATCTCGCGCAGGCGATGCCAGAAAGGAACGATCGGGGCTTGTGGGTTCATGCGTTTACTTCCACCTAGCGCCAGGAATGTTCGTCGTCATCGTCTTCATCATCGGGACCGGCCGGATCGGCGATCAGATGGATGTGCTCCAACCTTCTCGCGTTGTTCACTGTCAGATCGCCGTCGCCCAGCCTGAGCTCGGCTTTGCCGATGGTGCTGGGGCGATGGAGGTTGACGTCGGCGCCGCCGGACAAGACCTGCAGTTCGCCTATCCTGCCCTTCCTGACCGTGAAATTCCCGTGCGGCCTCGTCTTGCAATCGCAGGGCACGCCGCCATCGTGGAAAACCAGCTTGTCGACGTCGCCGGACCAATGCACGTAGCCGCTGGCCCCGATGATGGCGCGCTCGATCGGCGCCTCGGCCTCGAAACCGGCGCCCTCAACCACGAAAGTGTCGATCGTCGGCGGTATGGCGATTCCGAGGTTCATCGAGCTACCGGACTTCGCGCGGATCATCAGTCGTTCGCCCACGCGTTCGACCGATACGTCATTGCCTTCCGCGACGCGATAGGTGTACGACGGCACGCGGCGCGCCGAAATTTCGATGGAAACATCGGCATCGCCGCGCACCTCCAGTATGTGCACGCCCTTCACATCCAGCGCCACGGTCTTGCTGGCAGGGTCGGCGTACTTTGCCGTCGCGACAGTAGCGAGAAGCAGAGCCAGCGAGGTGCCGGCCAGCCAGGGAGCGAGTTTCATCAGGCGATCTCCCGTTCTTTCAGCGCCCGGTAGGCGCCGAACCAGAGCAGGGCCGGCAGGACGAACCACAGGATGGGATAGAGCCTGCTCGGCAAGTCGCCCAACGCACGCCGCGATTCCCAATAACCCAGGAAAGCGTCCGGCTCGCTATCGAACACCGTGCCGACCAGGATCAGCAGCAGGAGCAGGACGAAGCCCGCCACGAACGTCTTCAGCAACGGGAGCCGGTGCAGGTAGATCGACCCGAACAGGCCGAAGCCCTGCAGGAAGAGCAGCATCAGCCAGACCGTGAGGAATTCGCACCAGGAATCGAACGTCGTCACCGGATCGAACAGCAGGTAGTTTTCCGGCCTGAGCCCGAAGGTCAAGGACTGGTTGGCGGCATTCGGTCCCAGCTCCGCCAGTGCGACCTGCGCCTGCGACTTGGCGATAAGCCAGGCGGGAATATCGCAGATATAGAAAGCCAGCAGGCTCACCAGGGGAAAACCGACAATCACGATCATCGTCGACAGCAGCCACTTCTCGAACGTCGAGGCCGGCCGCATCAGCATGAGCAGGGCCGAGTCGCGGCGGCCCAGGGCACCGAACTGGCGCGCCGCGAAAATCGGCCCCAGCACGAATAGCCCGGTGAAATAGGTCGCGGCTTGGCCAGCGGTCGTGAACGTCGTGAATCCCTGCTTTCCACTGAGCGCGATCATGACGAAGATGAAATGCAGCGCGATCGCCACGCCGAAGAACGAGGCATAGGATTTCCAGTTCTCGGCCCAATGCGCCTTCGCCAGTCGGGCGAACCGTCGCAGATCAAACATGCGCTGCCTCCTGGCGGCGGGCGTCCAGCGCGGCGATGACGTCGCTCTTGGCCAGACTGAGCGCCCTGTACAGAAGCTCCAGATGCACGGCGCCGGGCTGACCACTGCGATTCACGGCGACGTAGGCGATCTGCTCGCCCACCGCCTCGGAATGGATCAGGCCTTCGACAGCCGCCAGTTCCTGCACGTCGCGGGCCACGCCCATGCGCAGATGGCGCGCCAGCTCCGTCATCGGCGCCGACAGGGCCAGGGAAGCGCCGTCGATGAACAGGATATGGCTCATGATGCGCTCGAGGTCGTGCGCCTGGTGCGTACTGATCAGCACGATTCGCCGTCGCTGTTCCTCGCGCGCCATGATGGCCTTGAACTGGTCGCGGCCGATGATGTCGAGCCCGTTGGTCGGTTCGTCCAGCAACAACACCGGCGTGAACGTCGCCAGCGCGAATGCCATCGCCGCTTTCTTCTTCTGGCCGAGACTCATTTCCCCGAAACCCTGCTCGGCGGGCACCTCGAAGATGCGCAGGTACTCGTCGAAAGCCGCGCGCGAGAAGTTCGGATAGAACTCCGACTGCGTTTCCGCCAATCGTGCCGGCTTCAGGTCCGGCAGATGGAATTCCTCCGGAACGATGTACACGCTGGCGAGGAAATCCGGATGCCGCTGCGCCGGCGAATGCCCCTGCAGCGCGATCTTCCCGCCGCGGGGAAACAACAGGCCGGCCAACAGCATCAGCAAGGTGGATTTGCCGCTGCCGTTGCGACCGAATAGTCCGTATACGCCCGGCTCGGACAATTCGAGGCTGAAATCCTTGTAGAGCTGCGTCTTCCGGTAGCCGAAGGACAGGTTCCGTATCGAGATCAAGACGCCTCCGGACAGGCCGGCGACGCCGGTTGCCGGGATTCTAGCGGGATTCGCCCGAGGCCTGACATGGATTTTCAGTCCAGGCCGCCGCTGCCGTAGACCTGCTGGCGGAAAAACCCGTCCAGATCCTGGCCGCTGGATCGCTGCATCGCCCGCTGGAAATCGGCCGTCTCCACGCTGCGGCCGCGGTGTTCGCGCGTATAGTCGCGGATGCCTTTCCAGAACTTCTCCTCGCCGAGGCGTTCGCGAAGCAGATGCAGCACGTAGGCGCCGCGCTGGTAAACGACGGCGCGATCGTCGCCGCTGGGCTTCCATTGTTGATAGACCAGGGCGTGGTTCTTGCCTTCCGCCACCAGTCGCGCCGTGCGCTCGCGCCAGCGCGCCACCGACTTCAGGTATTCGTCCTTGCCGAAACGGTGCTCGAGATACGCTGCCGCCATGAAGGTGGCGAATCCTTCATTGAGCCAGAAATGCCCCCAGTCGCGGCAGGTCGTGCCGATGCCCCACCACTGGTGCGCCGCTTCGTGCGCGATGAGGCCTTCGTTCTTCGCATCCTCCAGCACTTCCTGTCCGTAGGCTTCCGACAGCAGCGAGAACCCGGCGAGTTCCTGGCCAACCGTTTTCACGACCAGGGCCTGGTCGTAACGCCCTTCGTAACGAACACCGGCGCGCTCGCCGAAGAACGCCAGCATGTCGCCGGTATCGGCGAATACGCGACGCAGTGATTCGGGCGGCGGGTCGCGCGCAAGCATGCGCAATGCCACACCATGGGCACGCGTATCGGCCGCGGCGAACTCGCCGGCCGCGAAACCATAGACGAAGCTCGGCACCGGCACCTTCTGCTGCCACTGGAACAGGCGCTGTTTCGCATCGATGCGTTCGACCTTCGCCTTGCCATGCCCGATGGCGTCGAACGAAGCCGGCAGGGCGACGGAAAGAGCGAAACTCGCACGTTCGTCCGGCGCGTCGATCGCGACCATCCACTGGCTGGTCGAGAAGATCGTATAGATCTGCTTCTCTTCCGGATGGAATTCGAGGCCGTAAGTAGGCGCGCCGCGGTAGGCCAGCGAAATCTCCAGCGTCTTGCCGGCGGGCGATCCTTCCGGCAGTGCGAGCTTCAGTTGCTTGCCCTCTTTCGAGAACGCCAGCTCCCGTCCCTCGTACTGCACGGAGTCGATGTCCAGAGCGCCGGCATCGAACGCCAGCTCGCGCTGGCCCGCCCTCGTCAGCGCCAGCCGGATGGTTTCGCGACCGCGCAAGGTTTTCGCATCGAGATCCGGATCGAGCCGGACGCCGTAATGCAACACATCGAACCCGCGTGCGACCGCCGGATCCGCCGCCTCTGCGAACGGACTGCCGAGGCCGCAGACGGCCAGCACGAGGAACCAGCGGAAGCGATGCGTCATCGGTCGGGCCGAGAGGGATTCGCCGCGATCATACCTGCGCCTTTCCGGCGACACGCCCTTCCCGACTGTCTGCGTTCAGGCTTTCGCGTCGAGGAAGACGATCGCGGCGAAGGCAGCGCTGCACAACAGATAAGCGGCGACATTGGTCTTCCACCCGATGCGCAGATGCAGGCTCGCGGCCCAGGTCAGGACGAACAGGAAGGTCACCACCAGGCCGGGCAGCACCCACATGTTCCAACCCAGGGCCAGGCTCATGCGCGCCTCGTCGTTGGGGTGCATCAGGCTCACGAAGGCCGCCGCGAAACGCATGAACCAGGCGACGAACAGCAACGCGTAAGCGGTCGGCTGGTTCGAGCGTCGCGTCCACCAGAAGGCGAGCAGGCCCTGGATCACCGTGACCAGGGGGCCGGCGCCGGAGACGAGGAAGGCATCGCGTTCCGACAGGAATCCACCGCGCGGCGATGCGCCGTTCAAGCTCATCGCCATGTCGTAGCCGAGCGCGGTGCCCGCCAGCCAATGCGCCAGCTCGTGCGCGAGGAAGGTCAACACCACCACGACCAGCAGGGCGAGATAGAAATCCCAGGAGATGCGGGCACGTTTCATCGAGCTCGTTCCATCGGGTGCGGGTTCCGCAGCGAATCTCCGATATTCGATCACGAATACCGGGCCGCGAAGTGCCTTTCGTCACAGTTTCGCACAGCGGTCCCTCGCCAGCCGCTCAGTCTGGCTTACGCGGTCGCGGGCTCCAGCCCCGGCGGCCACTGCACGAACTGCGGCAAGGCGTCGGTTATTTCGTGCCAGCAGGCGCGCGATCCGACGAAGATGTGCTCGCGCGGTCGCACGCCGGGCTCATCGTCCAGCGAAGCCAGCACGACCTCGCCGATATGGCCGTTGTGCGTGGCCGCGATCGGCGTGCCGCACTCGCCGCAGAACAGGCGCTGACGATCCGGCGAAGACGAATAGGCACGCAGGTATTCTTCGCCCGCGATCCATTGGAACTGATCGGTGCGCACCATCGTCCAGGTCGCGAAGGCCGCGCCATGCGCCTTGCGACAGATGGAACAATGACAGTGCCCCGCCATCTTCAACGGACCGGCGATCCGGTAGCGCACGGCCCCGCACAAGCAACTTCCGCTCAACATCATGCTGCGTGTCTCCGTTGTACGACCCACCGCCCTTCCCCGGGCGCAGCCGGCGGGATCGAGTCGGGTGTACGGAAAGCGACACGCATGCCGGCCAACTTCCGGACGGTCCTTGCGCAATCACGGCGAATGCTTGCGAATGGTTATCGCCCGCGAATTTCAGGGCATGACCAATGGCATAGCGCCAAGAACGACGCGTCGCGCGGCATACGGCTGTCGCCATGCGGACCCGTTGCCTGCGTCTCGACCCTACGCATTGGTATGCTTGGCCGAATCCTTCGTTTCTCGGACCAGGACCCCGCCTTGAACGCCAGCCCGCTGATCGATCGCCGCAACCTCGATTTCATGCTGTACGAACTGCTCGGCGTGGATCGCCTGACGCGTTACCCGCGTTTCGCCGATCACGGGCGCGAAACTTTCGATGCCGCGATCGAGCTGGCGCACCAGATCGCCGTGGCCAAGTTCTATCCGCACAACCGCAAGGGCGACCTCAACGAACCGAAGATGGTCGACGGCAAGGTCGAGCTGATCCCGGAGATCGCCGAAGCGATGGATGCCTTCAACGAAGCCGGCTTCGCCGCATTGCTGGCCGATGCCAGCGACGGTGGCATGCAGCTGCCCTTCGTCATCGCCTCCACCTGCGATTGCATGTTCTCGGCCGCGAACCCCGGCACCGTCGCCTATCCCGCGCTGGCGCGCGCCGCCGCGAACCTGCTCGCGGTGTACGGCACGGAGGAACAGCAGCGGCTTTACATGAAGCCGATCCACGAAGGCCGCTACTACGGCACGATGTGCCTGTCCGAGCCGCAGGCGGGGTCTTCGCTGGCCGACATCACCACGCAGGCCGCGCCGCAGGCGGACGGCAGCTATCGCCTGACCGGCGCGAAGATGTGGATCTCGGCCGGCGACCACGAGCTCGGCGACAACATCGTGCACCTCGTGCTGGCGCGCATCGCCGGCGCGCCGGCGGGCGTGAAAGGCATCAGCCTGTTCATCGTGCCGCGCTGGCGGGTCAACGCCGACGGCACGCGTGCGGCGCGCAACGACGTCAAGCTCGCCGGCGTGAACCACAAGATGGGACAGCGCGGCAGCGTCAACACCTTCCTGAAATTCGGCGAAGCCGGCGATTGCCATGGCTATCTGGTCGGCGAAGCGAACCAGGGCCTGGCCTACATGTTCCACATGATGAACGAGGAACGCATCGGCGTCGGCATGGGCGCCATCCTGCAGGGTCAGGTCGGTTACCTGCATTCGCTGCAATACGCGCGCGAGCGTCGCCAGGGCCGGCATGCCGACCAGAAGGATCCGTCTTCCGCGCCGATCGCACTGATCGAACACGCCGATGTGCGCCGCATGCTGCTGTCGCAGAAGAGCTGGGTCGAGGGCGCGCTGGCGCTGGGCTTCTACGCCTCGCAACTGGTCGACTTCGCCCACGACGAAGACCCGGCGGTACGCCGCGACAGCGCCCTGCTGCTCGAAGTGCTGACGCCCATCGTCAAGGCCTGGGGTTCGGAGTATTCGCTGAAGGCGAACGACCTGGCGATCCAGATCCTCGGCGGCTACGGCTACACGCGCGAATATCCGGTCGAACAGTGCTATCGCGACAACCGCATCAACCCGATCCACGAAGGCACGAACGGCATCCAGGCCCTGGACCTGCTCGGCCGCAAGGCGATGATGCAGAACGGCGGCGCGCTGCGCCTGCTGTTGCAGCGCATCGCCGCCGGTTGTCAGGACGCGTCGGCCCTTCCGGAACTGCAGCCGTTGGCCCTGCAGTTGCTCGCTGGCGTAAAGCTGGCCGAGGAAGCGACGCAGGCCGTCGCGAAGCGCCTGCTATCGGGCGAAGTGCGACTCGCGCTCGCCAACGCGCAGCACTACATGACCCTGCTCGGCCATCTCAGCATCGGCTGGATGTGGCTGCAGTCGGCCGTCATCGCGCAGCGCGCACTGCCGAGCGCCAATTCCGTCGATACCGACTTCTATCGCGGCAAGCTGCAGGCCTGCCGTTTCTTCTTCGCCAGCGAACTGCCGCAGATCGAGCTGGCGGCGAAACTCGTGCGCGAGGCGGAAGACAGCGCCTATGCGATGGACGAAGCCTGGTTTTAGTCGCTAGCGACGGCAGTCGCTGGATGGCCACGACCGACCCGCATCACTTCCCCTGCTCGCACTTGTCTATGACCTGATGCTGGTGCAAAGGCCGATCATGTCCGTCGTCGGCCTCGCCTTCGACATAGGCCACGCATTCCGGGTCTATATCCCAGGCGCGCTTGCGCTCGAAGCGTTCCGATTCGACTTCGTAACGCGGGTCGTTCAACTGAAAGGCGTTGGAGTGATGCTGCCCGGGAAAGGTGTTGAACCACAGGCGATAGCGCATTCCTTCCGGCACATTCAACAAATGGTGAGTGCTCATCTCGAATAGCAATTCGTGGCTTTCGCCCGGAGGAATGATCAGCTTGGTCGATGGCGACCAACCGTGCTCGATCATCAAGGGGCTCTGCCATTCGCTACCTCCGAGCATGCGCCACTCGAGGTGCGACTCCGCATTCAAGCCTCCCACTCGGTAGTCGTCCCCATCCTTCCAGGCAGGAATGGATAGTGGTTTGTCCGACCCGTTTCCTACCAGGAATCGCGCGTACAGCGATTCTTGCTCGGGTGCGTATTCGAGCCGATAGCCGAGGAACTCGGTGCTAACCGGATCCAGCGCCTTCGACGCATCTGCAAGCAGGCGATCGAGTTCCACTTGCAGAACAGGGTCGGCAGGTGGGTAAGCCACGTATTGCGGATAGGACTTGAGGCGATGTGGGTTGGCGCCGGCGGCCAGCAGCACCTTCGCCACTTCGATCGCCTGCTCCCCGCGCGTGGCGAGCGACTGTCGGACCGCCTGCAGTGGCAGCATCGGCGAGGGATAGAAGATCTTTTCTCCCTCCGGCTGCGGATACTTCCGGCGCCATTGCCGCGAAACGCCTGCATCCGCGTCATAACCCGACTCAAGCAGCAAACGGACATTGTCGGCACGACCCGCCAGAATCTGTTCGATCAATGCGCTTTCACCCTCGTGTTCGAAACGCGTATCCCCCAGATGGTTCTGCGCCATCAGCTCCAGCGCGTGGCGGTTGATCACCGGCTGTCGTGCGAACTTGTCATACAGCCCGTGTTCCTGGCGGCCATAGTCCTTCGCTCGGCCGTCGAATATCTCCGATATCAACACATCGATTTGTTTATTCGATTCCCTCGGAAGCTTAGCCGCCTTGCATATCAGAATGGTTTCTCGCAAACGCGCGACCCGCTTCAACTGTTCATTGTCGGCAAGAAGACCGGCATCGCATCGGCCCCGCTCCAGGAGGCCGAAATCCATCATCTCGTCCTTCAACTCAGACCACCAGCGCGCTCCCGCCGGAAACGCCTTGATAGTGGCGTCGAGAGACGCTTCCATTTCGCCCTGATCGCGTGCCGCACGGGCGGCCTTGAAACGTGTCATCAGTTCGCCGAACTGCTTGCGGGCGGGGTCTTGCTCCAAGATCGACCCGGACGCAGCCTGGTTCCCCGATGGGGCCCTGTGCTTCGTCGCGTAGTCGCGAGGCGCACTCCCGAAAGCGCGTATGAGATTGAAATCATGCTCAATCGCACCGTCCGGGAGCCGCTGGAAGTCGCCGGCCAACGCTCCTTCCGGCCCTTCGTATCGCTGCGTTACAGTGGAGTATCGGTAGGTCGCTACCGCCGAGAAGCGATCGCCCTGGGTTCGACCTAGTTCGAACTCAGCTTGACCGTCGCGATCGTTGTCGACAGTTCGCCATGCCCACCTCGCCGGTTTCGCATCCTTACCCTGTGACACTGGTGTTGCCAGCATCAGACTGAGAATAGGACGTTGCGCGATCGTCGCAGGGATCACGTGCAAGACTTCGACATCAACGTTCGAGGTGGGACCACTGCTGACGTCGATGATCTGCACCAACGCCTGGCTGCCGGCGCTGCCGTAACGCAGAATGCCTTCCGGCGCTTCGAGCGAATTGCTGCGCGCGAAAACGGGCACGATCCTCCCGTAGGCATCGAAAAGCAGAAAATGACCGCCCCTCGAACCATCCGCGAGCTTGTCGTCGGAGTACTCGCTTTCGAGGAAAACCACCCACGCACCGTTGGCCTGCGCTGTCGCATCCACCACTCGGCGAATCCGGCATCCCAGGTTGGGCACCTTCTCGCGATACGCCGGAACCGGCGATAGATCGGCATACTCGCCGCGCATGATCAGGCGGCAAACAGCCTCGTTGCGAAGTCGTTCGTCCTTCAATGCTGCCGCCCAATAGCTACCATCCTTCACGAAACCTGAGTCGGCATGGGTCGCAAAAGCCACGAGCAACAAGAATGCAACGCCGATTTGTCGCTTCACGCGAATGATCCCCGAGGCCGGACTTAAACGCAGCCTAGCGCGATACGCGGCCATCGGCATGCGATAACTGCGCGAACCTGCCGGATTGGCGGGTGTTCTGCCCAACTTGTGGGCCATGTCTCACTCCCTGTCGACTGAAATAATCCCGACTCGCTTCCATCCTCACCCCCCATTCTTCCCATGCGCGCCTTACTGCTGCTTCTTGCCTTTCTTCCTTCCCTCGCATTCGCCGACATGCCGCCACCGGTGAAAGGTCGCTTGACGCTGACGCATGTTTCGAAAGACGCATGGCGCGCCGACTATCGGCTGGAAGAGAGGGTCGATGCGATCGAGTTCGGTCCGGCCGTGGTCAATTTCCGCGGCGAAGCCTGGGCGATGGCGACACCCGGCGTCGAACTCGCGACCGACGCGGACAAGAAAGAATCCGTTCGCAGTACCGGCAAGCCCTTCGATGCCTTGCGCGTGAACGTGAAGCTCTACGAACCCTGGGCGCACGACTCCTACGTGCCGATGGACCGACACAGCGACGGCGGCACGGCGATCTATCTCGGCCACTTCATGGGCGGCGTGCGCCAGAACGGCGTGCTGCGCAACATGCTGCTGCAGATCGAACTGAAGGGCCTGCCGGGCGAAACGGTCTTCCTGCCGGAAGAAGCGAATCGTGACATCGGCGTCTATGCCTATGTCGGCCCGCAAGAGATCTCTGCCATCGGCGGTGTCCGCGCCATCATCGATCCGGCGACGCCGACCTGGGTGCGCGAGGCGATGGCCGACACCGCAGCGAAGCTCGCGAACGTGTACGAGGCGAAACTCGGTCGCCCGGCCCCGCGTACGCTGGCGCTGATCGTCGGCGCCGCCGGCCTCGCCAAACCCGGCTATTCCATCAAGGGCGGCGCCCTGCCCGGCCAGGTCGTCTACAAGCTCGAAGGCAATCAACTGACGAATGATTCGCCGCTGGCGCGCGAACGCCTGCAGCAGATGGTCGCGCATGAACTCTCGCACGTCTGGCAAGGCCTCGTGGCGAGAGGCGGCATCGGCGATACGCAGCCCTGGGTGCACGAAGGCGGCGCCGAAGCCCTGTCGTCGCAGGCCTTGCTGCAATCGGGCCTGTGGACGCCGGAGCAACTGGCGCGCTACAGCACCGGCATGCAGAAGGAGTGTCAGGACACCGAAGCCAAACGCGCCGCCGACCCCGCGATGCCGACGGCCTGGCGCGAGCACTACACCTGCGGCTACGTGCGCTACCAGAAACTCGGCGTCGACATCTTCGCGCTATGGAAAGGTCTGATGGCGCGCAGCGAAGCCAGTGGCGAACCTTACTCCGAAGCGATGGTGCAGGCTGTCGCGAAGGAATCGACCCCTGCGCGATAAGCGCTGGTATTCGGCTACGGTACGGGCGGCACATCGACGCCTAAGCTTGCATAGCGCTCGGCGACACTCGCCTCTCGCTTCTTTCCCTCGGCGATATCGGCCTTGGCTTCGTCGTGACGGCCCAGTGCCTGCTTGGCCATACCGCGCATGTAGTACGAGGAGCCGACCTTGGGGTCGCCGGCGATGGATTTGTCGTAATCGGCGATGGCGGCTTCGAACTCGCCGAGGCGGTAATGCAGGAAGCCGCGCGTGTTGTAGGTATTGGAGTCCTGCGGATCGCGCTGCAGCGCCAACTCGCAAGCCTTCCCGGCCTGATCAAGATCACGATTCAAGACGGCCAACAGCCAGCAGCGATTGGCCACGGCGGGCATGAAATCGGCCTGGACCTTCAGTGCCTTGTCGTTGAAAGCAAGCGCGCCTTCCCGATCGTCGACTTTCGAGCGGGCAACACCCATGTTGAACCACGGCACCGGATCGGTCGGGTCGAGCCGGGCCGATGCCTCCAGATCCTTGATGGCCGCCGATATGTCGCCAAGTTCGGCACGAAGGGCGCCGCGATCGCGATAAGCCACGGCATCATTTGGATCAAGCTCGATCATCTTCGAGTGGTCGGCCAGGGCCTGTACCTTGCGGCCCAATGCATACGAGACCTTGGCGCGTTCGCGGTAGGCGCTCCGCAACAGTTCCTTGTCGTCCTTCGCGCCCTGGATCACCGAGGAGCAGGCGGCGGCGATCTCCTCCGGGTCCACGCCGCCTTCCAGGCACGTGCTGGCGTGCCATTGCAAGGTGGCCTTGTCGGCGATGCCGCAGCCGGCAAGCAGGAGAACGGCGGGCAGGACGGCGATGCGAATCGGCATGGAAGGCTCCGGGCAGGTTCGCGGCAGTCTATCCCGGGCCCAACTTTCGGGCCATGCGGTGGCGAGAACGCAAGCGAACAATCGGGCGAAGCCCTGCGCCATCGCTCAACGGGGAAACGCCATGAAGCCGCTCTTCGCCCTTTCGTTGTTTTTTCTCGCCACGTCGGCCGCTGCGCAACAGGTGCCCGACAAGGATTTCCGTCCCGCGGTCGGTGCGCCGACGTTCACCGAAGGACAAGGCCCCGTCGTCTGCCTGGACGAAGCGCACCACAACTTCCACACGCTGGACGGCCGATTCTTCGCCTTCGGTGCCTTGTTGCAACGGGATGGTTATGTCGTGCAGCCCAGCCGGGGCGCGTTCGATGCGAAGACGTTGTCGCCGTGCACGGTATTGGTGATCTCGAACGCTTTGCCGAATACCGAAGACTGGGCCGGTTATCCCTCGCCGACGCCCTTCGCGTTCACTGCCTCTGAAGTCGAGGCCGTAAAACAATGGGTCGATGGCGGTGGACGGCTGCTGCTGATCGCCGATCACCAGCCGCTGGCCGGCGCGGCGGCGAATCTCGCCGCGGCGTTCGATGTGCGGTTCACCGATGGCTTCGCCTTCGAAGGCTTCACCGACGAAGCCAAACGCGAAGTAATCGAGCGGCCGACGATTTTCCGGCGCAGCGACGGCGGCCTGGCCGATCATGCGATTACGCGCGGACGCAACGAAGCCGAGAGCATCGCCAGCCTGCGCAGCTTCACTGGCCAGGCCTTCCGCGCGCCGGCGAATGCGCAGGCGCTAATGGTGATGCCGAAAGGCTCGGTATCCCTGCAACCGAAAACCGCCTGGGCCTTCCAGGCCGACACCCCGTATCTCGACGTCGGCGGCTGGCTGCAGGGCGCGGTGATGCCGGTCGGCCAGGGGCGCGCCGCGTTCTTCGGCGAAGCGGCGATGTTCAGCGCGCAGCTCGCGGGGCCGCAGAAACAACCGATGGGCATGAACGCGCCCGAAGCGGAGCGCAACGGCCAGTTCGTGCTGAACCTGATGCATTGGTTGATCGAAGAACCCGTCACCGCCGCGAAGCCCTAGCGACGACGCATCCGATTCAAACCGAGTCGCAGCGCTCGACCACCAGGATGCGCGCCGCGCCACGCGGATGCGCCACATGCCGGTCTCCGGCTTTCATCAGCGCCATCTGCCCCGGCTGCAGCGCCGCCACCTGGCATTCGCCCCGGTCATCGACGTAGTGCATGTCGACGATTCCGTCGAGCACGACGAAGAGCTCGTCGCCCGTGTTCTGGTGCCAGCGATAGGGCTGATCGGTCCAATGCAGGCGAGCGGCGTGCTCGCCCATCGCCATCAAGGCGCGGCTGCCCCAGGCACGTTCGGCGGTGAAATCGCGGGCTTCGATGATTTCCATGGTCAATCCTGCAACAGGGTTTCGGACAGGAAGCGCGTTCGTGCGAGCGTCCATTCGTGGAGCTCTGGCAAGGGCGTCTGGCCCGAGGCCGGCACGAAATGGCCGCGGTCGGGCAGCACGCGAACCTGCGCGCCGAGTTCGCTCTGCAACCGACGCGATAGCGACATCGGATCGGGACGCAACCAGGGATCGTTCGCGCCTAGGATCGCATCGATGCGCCGCACGCGACGTCGCGCTTCGCGCAGATCCGGCGGCGGATCGAGAAAACGATCGACCTCGGCGACGCCGGTGGGCGACAGCGGCGGCGCGATCAACAACAGGCTATCGATCTGATATCCGGCGGCGGCGCGCGTGAGCCAGTGCAGCAGCGCGATCGCGCCCAGACTGTGACCTATCAGCAGCAACGATTCCTCCGGTGTACCGATCGCCCCTGACAGCGCGGCCTGCCATGCCTGCCGATCGGGATGCAGCGAATCGGGCAAGGCCGGCACGTGCGCGGCGATGCCGTGTTCGGCCAGCGCACTCACCGCCGACGGATACCAACCGTCTCCCGGTGCGCCGGTCCAGCAGTGCGCGATGATCGCTCGCGCCTTCATCGACGTTCTTCCCGCCCAGCGGCCGGCGACTGGAAGCGCGCGCGATAGTCTGTCGGGCTGACACCGAGTGTCGCCTGGAAGCGCCGGATGAAAGCCGCGGAACTTCCGTAGCCGCAACGTCGCGCGATCTCCGCCACTTGCGCATCGCCATCGCTGAGCAGGCGCTGCGCGCGCTCCATCACCGTGCCGTGGATGAACTCGCGCGGACTCATGCCGAGCTCGTCCTGGAACAGGCGGCGCAGATGCCGCTCCGACACCGCCGCGCGTTCGGCCAGCATCTGCACGGTCCAGGCCTTGCCCGGACGATCGAGCACGGCCTGGCGCACGCGTTCGATCGTCGCGTGTTCGGCCGACTGCGCCTGCAACGGCACGCTGAACTGGCTCTGCCCGCCCGGACGCTTGAGATAGAGCACGAGGGCGCGCGCGGTTTCCAGCGCCAAGGCCTGTCCGTGGTCGGCTTCGACCAGGGCCAGCGCCAGATCCATGCCGGCGGTCACGCCGGCCGAGGTCCAGATGTCGCCATCGCGCAGATGAATCGCATCCGGTTCCACCTGCAGTGCGGGGAACTTGCGCGCCAGCTCGTTCGCGTAGCGCCAATGCGTCGTCGCACGGCGACCGTCCAGCAAGCCGGCGGCCGCCAACAGGAAGGCGCCCGTGCAGATCGACACCACGCGTTCGGCGCGCGCGGCCAGGCGACGGATCGTCGCCAGCAGCGCGGCATCGGCCATCGCCTCGTCCAGGCCCAGGCCACCAGGCACGACCAGGGTATGGATGGCCGAAGGCGCACGGGCGAAATCGCTGTCGGCATGCAGGGCGATGCCGCTGCTGCTGCGCACCGGGCCTTTGCGCTTCGCGCACAGGCTCATGCGGTAGTCGGCCCGCGCATCGCGATCGCGAGCGGCATCGAAGACCGCCGCCGGCCCGGTCACGTCGAGCAGGTCGGCGCCGTCGAAAAGCACGAAAACGATTTTCCGGGTGTTTCGCATAGCCGCCATCCTGCCCGAGCCACACATGTCCGATCGGACCTATTATTGATCTTTTCGGCCAAGCCCGCTCCAGACCGGGGCGCGCTTCACCCTCGCTTCACAAACAGCCCATCCCGGGATCATGCTGTGCACGGACACTGCCCACACCTCGGATTCCGGCAAGGCGGCGATCATGGACAACAGCAGCAAGCTCTACGGGTACTGGCGGATCCTGATGTGGGGCGGCGCCGCAGCCCTACTCTCGCTGCCGGCACTGGCGATGCGTTTCTTCCCGGACTCCGGCGTCAACTGGAGCGGCGGCGATTTCGCCGTCATGGGTGCGATGCTGCTGATCGCCTGCGCCGCGGTCGAAATCGGTTCGCGGATGTCGAGCAACCTGCCCTATCGCGCCGGCGTCATCGTCGCGGTCGGCACCGCCTTCCTGACCGTCTGGGTGAATCTCGCTGTCGGCATGATCCAGGGCGAAGGCAATCCGATGAACCTGGTTTTCCTCGGCGTGATCGGCATCGCCCTGTTCGGCGCATTCGGCGTGCGTTTCGCCGCCCGCGGCATGGCCATCGTCATGGCGACGGCCGCCATCGCACAGGTCGCCATCGCGATCTTCGTCGCCATCGCCGGCCTCGACAAACTCTACACCGCCGTACTCATCGGCCTGTTCGCCTTGCCCTGGCTGCTGTCCGCGGGCCTGTTCCAGATCGCGGCGAAGCAGAAGGGAATGGCGACCGCCTGACGCGCAATCAACCGGCCGTCGGCAGCGGTGCCCCGGGACGGAGCATGTCGCTGTCGCCCATCATGATCGACCAGGTCTTGCCGAAGCGCTTGAACACGTTTTCTTCGATGTAGGGAACGCCGTGCTTGCGGCAGATCGCTTTCAGCCGCGGCGCGGCCTGGCGGTACTTCAGCAAGGGCAGGTCGGGCCAGACATGGTGTTCGATCTGGTAGTTCAGATAACCCTGCAGGAAATCCTGCAGGTCGCTGCCGCCGGGGTAGTTCACCGAGCCCGCGCATTGCTGCAGGTAGAACTCGGCGCGGCTCTTGCAGCGATTGTCGAAACGATAGAGATCGTCGCCGGTGTGGTTCGGCGCAATCGTCACGAAGGTGATCACGTTGGCGACGACCTCGGCCAGCAGCGAATTGATCAGTACCGCCAGCCAGGCGTTCGTGCCCAGCGGCAGGAACAGCGCGGGGATCAGGCCGAAACGCACCAGCCCGTAAGGCAACACGCAGCGCGCCCAGTATTCCACCGCCCAGGCGTTGACAGGAAACCACAGGCGCTCGCCGGGAATGATCCAACGTTTCACCTCGCCCATCGTCGGCAGCGGATTGTTCTTCGCCTCTTCGCGCGACTGCGCGCGGATCCTGCGCTGCTGTTTCAGCGCGAAGAAGGTGTTCGGTGCGTAGTAGCTGAACTTCCACGTCGTCATCAGCAATCCGCCGACCAGCCATTTGCAAACACGCGGCATCGCGCGGTGACGGATGAACCAGGAATTGCGCTCGACCAGATCGGGGTCTTCCTGCTGCCCAGTGTGGTAGTGATGCAGCTGGTTGTGTTCGTGCGCCCAGGCATCGGGATGCAACCAGTCCAGCCAGTCCAGGTAACGCCGCCAGCCCCTCGCGTAACGCTTGCTGGTATGCCGCGCCGGCACGCCCGGCACCTGGTCGTAACCGCGATGCATGATCGGATGCGTCACCGTCGCCCAGCGGCCCATGTTGCCGATGCCGATCAGCAGGGCCGATATCGGGTTCGGCAGGACCCAGGCGACCGAATAGCCCAGCAGCGTGCAAAGGCGCGACCACCAGATCATCTTCAGCAGGTGCGCGTAGTCGGCCGGACCGAGATCGGCTTTCAGTTCGGCATGCAAGGCTTCGACATCGGCAGCGAAGGCTTTGGGATCGATGGCCGCGAACGGCGGCCGATCGAACGTGGAGCCGGACGTCTCCGGCGCGTGCGTGAAAGTGGAAATCGCGAAGCCCCTTCTTCGGATGCGCGAATTGTACCCCGCCCTCCCGTCCCGTACTCGCGCCACCACCCTGATCAGCCGCGCGCCTGCGCCTCGCCATTGCGCCAGTCGCGCGGCGACACGCCGCAGCCGGCCTTGAACGCGCGCGACAGCGCCGCCGTGCTGCCGTAGCCCACATCCATCGCGATGTGCTTCAGCGCCAGGCCGCGGCGCAGCATGCCCTGGGCGAGGCAGAGGCGGAACGCGGCGAGATAATCTCCAGGCGTTTCGCCGACCACCTGCTTGAACGCGGCGGCGAAACTGCTGCGCGACATGCCGGCGATCGCCGCGAGTTCCGGCAACGACCAGGCGCGCGACGGATCCTCGTGCATCGCCACCAACGCCTTGTGCAACTGCGGATGCGCCATGCCGGCCAGCAGGCCGTCGTGCATCGCACCGGCTTGCATCAGGCGGCGCAGCACATGGATCAGCACCACTTCGAACAGGCGGTCGATCACCGACTGCCGCCCGCATTGCGCGCCGAAGGCTTCGCGGAACAACAGGTCGAGCACCATCGCCGCCTCGTCGAGTTCGGCCAGCGGCATCGCGACGAACTCCGGCAAGGCCTGAACCAGCGGGTTCACCGCACCGCCGTTGAATTCGACCAGCGCGCAAACCATGTCGGCACCGCGTTCGACGTCGGAGACGAAACGATGCGCGAGCGGGCGCGGATAGAACAGCAAGGTGGGCTCGTCGTAGGTCGTGCCGTCGCGACCGTGTTCGACGCGTAGCGGCCCTCGCTTGAGCAGGTGCAGCTGCCCCAGGCCGGGCGGCGTCGGGATGGGCGTGACGCCGCAGAGCGCGCCGGAATGGAACATCCGGGCCGAGACCGAGAAGCGGTGCAGCAGGGCGTTGAGGCGATCCATGACTGGACTATAGGTTAACTATTACGGACTTTATATCACCTTTAGTCCATTCGCCAAGCCTAGAGTGGCTTCCGTGCAATCCGCACATCCCTCAGGAGACCCCTCATGGCCTACATCCAGCCCCTCACCCGCCAGCAAGTCGATGCCGCCACCGGCGCCACGCTCGACGCTGTCCAGGCCAAGCTCGGCGTGTTGCCGAACATGTTCCGCACCTTCGCCCATTCGCCCGTCGCGCTGAACGCCTACATGCAGTTGTCGGGCCTCACCGCGAGCGGCCGACTCAATGCCCGGCAGCGCGAACAGATCGCACTCGCCGTAGGCGAAGCGAACGATTGCGGCTATTGCGTCGCCGCGCATTCGGTCATCGGCAAGGGCGCAGGCCTGACGCCGGCGCAGATCGAACTGGCGCGCGAGGCGCAGGCTGAACAGCCGCGCGATGCCGCCCTGCTGCGCCTGGCCTCGGCCATCGTGCGCGATCGCGGCCACGTGCCGACCGCTGAACTCGACGCTTTCAAGACCGCGGGCTTCGATGACGGCGACATCCTCGAGGTGCTGGTGAGCGTGATGCTCAACGTGTTCACCAACTACACCAACCACCTCGCCCGCACCGATCTCGATTTCCCGGCGGCGGTGAAACGCGCCGCGTAATCGCCGGCGCGCCACGCCACGGAGGCCCCGCCACGGGGCCTCCGCAGGCGATAGAAGTTCTGTCCTACACTGGCCGTGTTTCCCGAGGGATCGACGGCATGAACCGCACTGCCCGCTTCCGTGCCTGTCCGCTGTGCGAGGCCATCTGCGGCCTGGAACTGCAGTACGAGGACGGCGATCGCCTGGTCGCGATCCGCGGCGACGAGGCCGATCCCTTCAGCCAAGGTCACGTCTGCCCGAAGGGCAATGCCATCCTCGATCTCGAAGCCGATCCCGACCGCTTGCGCCAGCCCATGCGCCGCATCGGCGAGCAATGGCAGGCCATCGGCTGGGACGAGGCCTTCGCCCTCGCCGGCGAACGCCTCGCGACGATCCAGCGCGAACACGGGGCCAGTGCCGTCGCGGCCTATCTGGGCAATCCGAACGTGCACCACTTCGGGCACATCGCCTATCTGCCGGCGCTGCTGAAAAGCCTGCGCACGGCGAATACCTTCAGCGCGTCCTCGGTGGACCAGTGGCCGCACCAGCTCGTCTGCGCGCAGATGTACGGCCATCAGTTCCTCGTGCCGATCCCGGACGTGGACCGCACCGACTATTTCCTGATGCTCGGCGCCAACCCCATCGCCTCGAACGGCAGCCTGATGACGGCGCCGGGCATCGGCAAGCGCCTGAAAGCCTTGTGCGCACGCGGCAAGCTCGTCGTGCTCGATCCGCGCCGCACCGAAACCGCCGCCATCGCCAGCGAGCACCACTGCATCCGTCCGGGTAGCGATGCCTGGTTCCTGGTCGCGCTGTTGCAGGCGTTGCGCGCCATCGGTGCGGAGAAGACGGCCGCCTACGCCGACAAGCTCGAAGGTTTCGAAGACGCGATGCGCGCGATCTGCGCGCTGCCGCTGGGCGATTTCGAATCGCGCACCGGGCTGTCGCTCGACACCGTGCGCCGCATCGCCGTGGAATTCGCCGCGGCGCCGCGCGCGGTCGTGTACGGACGCATGGGCCTGAGCACGCAGGCCTTCGGTTCGCTCTGCCAGTGGCTGATGCAGCTGATCAACCTCGCCACCGGCAACCTCGATCGCGAAGGCGGCGCGCTGCCAAACGAACCCGTCATTCCCGTGACCGGCCCCGGTACCAGCCCCGGCTTGCGCGATCGTTGGCGCAGCCGCGTGCGCGGACTGCCCGAGTTCGCCGGCGAATTACCGGTGGCCGCGCTGGCCGAAGAAATCCTGACCCCGGGCGAAGGCCAGGTGCGTGGCCTGCTCACCTGCGCCGGCAACCCGGTATTGTCGACGCCGGACGGACGCACGCTCGAGCGCGCCTTCGCCTCGCTCGATTTCTATGTCGCCATCGACATCTACATCAACGAGAGCACGCGACATGCCGACCTGATCCTGCCGCCGGCCTCGCCGCTGACGCAGCACCACTACGACCTGATCTTCAACAACTTCGCCGTGCGCCGCGTCGCCCGCCTCAGCGCACCGCTGCAGCAGCGCGCCGACGACGAACGCGGCGACTGGGAAATCGTCAACGGCCTCGGCGCCGCTTATGCCGCGGCCGCCGGCAAGGTCTGGCAGGATCTGCCCGCACCACGCGAACTCATCGCCGCCGGCCTGAAGCGCGGCGGTTCGGGACTGGACATCCAGACGCTGGAGAACGCGCCGCATGGCCTCGACCTCGGCCCGCTGCGCCCCTCCCTGCTGCAACGACTGCAAACCGCCAGCGGCAAGATCGAATGCGCACCGCCGCTGCTGATGGACGAACTCGCGCGCCTCGCCGCTGCGCCGGCACAAGGCGCCGCGCTGTCGCTGCAGCTGATCGGGCGTCGTGACGTGCGCAGCAACAATTCCTGGATGCACAATGCCGCGCGCCTGGTCAAAGGCAAGCCGCGGCACCAACTGCTGATGCACCCGGACGATGCCGCGCGGCGCGGACTCGCGGACGGCGCCCGCGTGCGCCTGCGTTCCGACACCGGCGAAGTGCAGACCGAGTTGCGCGTGGATCCGGACCTGATGCCCGGCGTCGTCAGCCTGCCGCACGGCTTCGGCCATCAACGCGAAGGCGTGCGCCTGGCGCGGGCCGGCAGCGTCAGCGGCGAAAGCTATAATGACCTGAGCGATCCGAAAGCGCTCGACGCGCCCTCCGGCAATGCCGCGCTCAACGGCCTGCGGGTCTGGGTGGAAGCCATCCAGGCCTCGTAGTCCGACAGCGCGTGCGCGGTGGCGCGCGGCGGAACGTCGCGCGCCACGATCCGCAGGCGAAGCGTCAACGCAGCGCGATCGCGACGCTGGCACCCTGTCTCGCCGGCGCCCAACTCAGCGAGCGGCCATGCGCGCCGCGTCGCACTTCAATGGCCGCCACGCCCGCCTTGCAGGCATCGCCGACGGCGTCGGCCAGCTTGTGGCTGAGACCGGCCGTCTGCGTGCCGTCGTTGATCTGCAACAGGCGCTCGACATCGGCGCGGCTGGGCTGCGCGCGTTCGGCGCAGGCGTAGCTGACCGAGAACACCGGCTGGGCGCGCACCTGCATCGTGGCGAGGGTCTGGTCTTCGGCGAAGGCCGGCAGCGAGCCGGCGAACAACAGCAGCGCAACAAGAGACTTGCATTTCATGGCATCGCTCCTGGCTACTCGGCGGACGGCGACGCTGCCGTCCCGTTCCGAAGCCCCATCGTTCGCCTGTCGCGGAAACGGGTCGCGTGCATGAGGTGGGTGTTACTTCAGGCAGGGCGATTCCGGTGTAACCCTTTGGCCGTTTCGCGCATCCAAAAAGAGATGTGCGCGACGGGCTTCATGTCCCGAAAGCGACGCCGTCGTGGTTTTTCGCGATACCGCCCTGGCTACAATGCCCGCCATGAAAACGATGCGCCGAATACGCCATCTGCTACGCGGAGTCCGCCACGGCATGCTGCCGGCGTACTGGCGCGTGGCCAAGCGCTGGCGCGCCACGCGCGATGCCTGGGCCTACGTCAGCCATCCGGTGCCGCACCATTATTTCGGCGAAGGATCGAAGCGCGAGTTCAGCTGGTACCTGCAGGGCAAGAGCACGGTCGCCGTCGCCAACCTCGAAGATATCCAACGCTGGCTGCTGCGCTGCACGTACAAGCGCGATGAGGCCCTGTTCGGCATGGCCGACCTGTGGCAACACCCCGAGCATTTCGAACAACTGCGCCAGGGCGATTGCGAAGACCACGCGCTCTGGGCCTGGCGCAAGCTGCGCGACCTCGGCATTCCGGCGCGCTTGTTCACCGGTCGCCGTTCGGTGCCATTGCGCAATCGCGTGGAATTCCACGCCTGGATCGTGCTCGAACGGAATGCCGAGCCTTTCGTGTTCGAAACTACCGCCTTCCATATCCGCCGCATGCTGCTGCCGCTGGACGAAGTGCGCGACAGCTACATCCCGCACTACTCCATCGACCACGAGATGGATGTGCGCATGTATTGCGGGCACGTCAAGGCGGGTTGACGTCGGATCGCCCGCGTTCAGGGCTTGGCGAGCTTGGCGCGGTATTTCTCGATCTGTCCCCGGTAGTAGTCGGCATTGCCGATAGCGAAACGCGTCGCGAGATCCAAGGCGCGTTGCTCGGCGTCCAGCGCCTGCATCCAGCGTTCGGCTTTCGCGTGTGCGTCGGCCAGGCTGTCCCAGGCATTGGGCGAGTTCGGGTTCTCTTTGGTCGCGCGTTCGAACAGGGCCGTCGCCTGCGCGACGTCCTTGTCGAGGGCACGGAAGCCGAGATCGTTGAGCACCGGTTCCGGAATGGCGATCGGCGTGCCGAGTAGCTTGCCCAATGCATCGTAATGCGCCTGCACGGAGGCCAGGTCTGTCGGCGCCGATTCGGGCAATTCGTAACCCTCGTAGAGTTTGCGCAGGCCTTCGACCTGCGCGACCAGCGGCAGGGCCGAATGCCGTTCGTTCGGATAGCTGCTGACGGCTGCGCGCAGGTTCGGATTGCCGGGTGTCGTCAACGCACGCACGAGACGCTCATCATCGGCTAATGCAGAACCACGGTCGTCGCTATAGGCGAAATAGACGAAGCGTGCGGCGGGCATCGGCTTGGCGACGGCGGCTTCGATTTCGCGGATCGGCAGCTGACGATCCCAGTCCAGGCTCGGCGACATCGCCAGCGTCGCGTTGAAAAGAGTCGGCCGTGTGGCCAGCATGTGCAGGGCGAACTGCCCGCTGGCCGAATGCCCGTACAGGATGCGATAGCCATTGCCGCGATACGCACGCTCGACCTGCGGAATCAATTCCTTCTCGACGAAATTGGCGAACTTGCCGGCGCCGCCGCCACCGATCCAGGCCTCGGGCCAGTCGGTCTGGGTGAAATCTCGGATGCGCACCTTAGAATCGATCGCGACCACGATCATCTCGGGAATCTGCCCCTGCGACGCGAGGAAGGCGATCGCGCCGATGCCGTGCACCGCATGCGTCTGCCCATCGAGCATGTAGAGGATCGGATAGCGACGATCTTCAGCCCAGGCGTAACTCTGGGGCAGATGGACCGTGACCGTGCGCTGCTCGCCGAGGATGGCGGAGTCGAGCGTGTGTTTGGCGGGCGGCGCATCGGCGGCCCAGGCAGGCACGGCGACGAACAGCAGAAAGAACAGGAACAGCAGGCGACGGATCATGGGCGAATCCCTAGGCGGATTCGCTATAGATGGGTGAATACGGGAGAAGTTCAAGCCATGCGTCGGGCCGACCAAGCTATTTCTTGTTCTTGATCTCTTCCGCCATCTTTTGGTTGAGTTCCTGGAAATCGCGCATCAACGCGTCACAAGGTTCCTTCGCGGCCTGGCACAACGCCGTCATGCCCATCATCATGCTTCCGTTCTTTTCGAACCAGAAACGCTTCACAACGGCGGGATAAGCAGGATGGCCCGCCGGCGTGAAGGTCCAGATGGCGTTGTCGGCCGGGGTGTTCACGACCAGCCAGCCTTCCTGCATCGGTCGGACCTCGGCATCCTTGCGCGACGTGAGCGCCTTCCTCGCCTCCTCGACCGTGGCGTAGCCGATCGCATTGGCATCGCTTTCCGGCAAGGGATCTGGCTCGGCGGCTTTTCCTTTTGCAGCATCGTGCATGAAGTTCTGTTCATGGCGCATCAGACGGAAGTCGAATTCGTCGTGGCCACGAAACCAGATGACATACTCGCTGCCTTGCTGCGCATTGGCATATGTACTCTGGAAATCCACGGCGACATACAAGCCCGGACGCGGCGAGTTCGGCGGGTCGAGATACCAGGTGAGCTTGGCCTGCTTGCGTGACAGCGGCCGGCCCAAAGTCTTCGCTTCATCGCGCATATAGGCCGACCATTCCGAGAGGCCTGCCATCGCCTGCAACTCCGGCGTTTGCATCGCGTAGGCCTTGTCGTATTCACCGGCATCCAACGCCCGGAAGTATTCGCCGGTAAGCCGGTCGATGACTGCCGACTCCTGCGCCGTAGGAACATGTTCGGCAGCAACAGCGATAGTCGAGACGAGGCCGAACAGCAGGGCGAAGGATGCAAGAAACTTCCAGGACACGGGATATCCAGGCGAAGAACGGGAGTGCAGTCTAACCTTGTTCGAGCGCCTGCCAGTCAAGCATGGCGTTGCCCGGTCAGACGGGCCTGCATCGCCAAGCGCTGACTTTCCTTCGATCACGATGCCGACGGGCCGGCTCTGCTCTACGGCCTGGCGGAAATGTCCCGGACGGCGAAATGCGCCAGTTCCTTCGCCGACTTGCCCAACTGCGCTGGAAGCAGGCTCAGGATCAGCTCCAGCAGGTATGAGCCGGCATGCGAACCGGCCACCTTCTGGCTGAAACCCCAGGTCGGGTCGCACCCGTCCTGTTCCTCGGCATAGCGGAAGATCGATTCGAAGAACTGTTCGACGCCGGGAATGATGTTCTGATGGCGCAACGCCTCGAGCGGAAGAACGATCGCCGAGGAGAAATCGAGCACTACTTCGGTGGCCTCGCCCGAGTTCATCATCTGCCGCAGGAGCGACAGTCGCTGAAAGCGCGCATTGAGCAGGATCAGGTCGGCGCCGCCGCTGTAGCGCCAGGCCGAACGCTGTTCTACCTGTTTACGAAACTCGTCGAAGCGCTCGTCCGAGTACACCCATCCGTTGCCGACCTGGACCCGACCCGTGTGCGGGTCGGGCGGCAAGTCCCCGGCCCAATAGCCGCCGCAGTAGAAGTTCACGTTGTCGCCGGAGCGCGCGTTGAAATACGCCAGGTTCGGAATGATTTCCTTCTGCGCCAGCGGCGAAGCCTGACGGGCGAACAGCAGTCCGACCAGGCGCACGCTTTCCTCGGGCGCGCCACGGCGCAGGAAGGCCTGGTGCAGATCGGCGCAGACCTGCTCGTACTCCGTAACCGGCTTGATGCGGCCGATGAACATGAGCGAACCCTACACCCCAGAGGCTGCAGGAAAAAGGGGCGGTTCGTGGAAGCGGCGACTCCCGTCGCTTCTCTCCCTAGTCACCTACGACCCGGAGGCGTCGTACGCTATGGCCCCGCTAGAGAGAAGGCATCCCCTGAGCTCGCCGGACGAGAGGGATCCCGCACGGCAAAAACGCACTGAAGATACGGTTCCACTACCTCCCAGGATGCGCGGCTGTCGTAATACTTCCGCAGCGTCCGCCCTACCTCCACCAAGTCGCCCTCCTGCTCGATCTGCTTCAGGAGCGCTTCTCGCGAGTCCGCGCGAGCATGGGCTTTGTGGTCCTGGCTGTTGTAAGCATGGAACTCCACAATAGTTCCCGGCGCTGTCGCTTGATAGTCGCCGGAACGACACGTGCGTAAGCCTGAGCTTTCCTCTCGTTCCACGTGACCGGCCGCGTAGCTGTCTTGCAGCATATGAAGCAGTGTACCGAACGAAACTTCCCGTAGATGCGGCCGGATTCCCGAGTTGCCCAAGGTGAGAAGGTCAAGCACGCGCCAACCGGTCATACCGAAGCGTTCATGGATGGTCGGTATCGGGATATCTCTCAGCGGCGTTTCCAGATTGAACTCGCCCGAAGAGACCCGCCAGGAGAACTGGGCCCAATCCATCATCTTCCGCTGTGTCTCGCTTGCGGACTCTCCAGGGTGCGCGGCCATCGCGTGCAGAAACTGCAAGTCGCCGAAATGAGTTCGAAACAACAGCGGATCCCCGGGACCGTAAGCCTTGCCGGCCGCGGCGCCGTGTTCTGCCCGCTTGAAAAGCTGCGCCCAACATATGGGCTGAGTCGCAACGCGGATAGATTCGCCTATATTGCATTTGGTCCCCTTGGCCTGCGCGGCCGTGAGCGGGAACCTTGGGTCATCGTTCCACCGAACTCCCGCCACTACTGCGGCAGGAGCATCACTTCTATCGAGATTGTCACAGTCCACGGTCTCGCAACCCCAGATGCGGGAGGTAATCTCCTCGTGAACCGGGTCCACAAAGTGTCCAATGTTGTATCTGTACAGCAGTATCTGGCCATTCGCGAAATAGGAAACATTCAAGCGCTCCAGTCGAATCTCCCGCGCCGATCCCTTTGGCGAGAGTTGATAGGCCTGAGAGGCACTGGTTATCGAGACCATGCTGACGATTGCCATCGCCAGGCTGCAAAGCTTGAGCCTTGTCATACTCATTCCCCTGTGCTGCAGGCCACCGTGCGCTGCGAGTCCGCTCCAGCCTTGAGTCAATACAAACACTCGTATCCGACGCGAGCAACGTAAATAGTTCACACGGCACAAGCACAGCGTGGCTATACAACTGATGCCAAGGCAGCAGTGCTAACACGCTTAACGGAACGAAGCTACACGCTTCTAGAAGATTTCGGCTGATCTTCAAGCGCGGCCACGAGGACGATCTCAAAGAGCTGCAGTCGTATCTGATCGTGCGACACGAACAGCGCGACGAAATAGAGGATGGCGAACGCTGCTGCTAGGAACAGCAGCCAACCGGGAACGGCAGAGATGTCCTCTATCAACTTGATCTGCAGGGCGACGGCGATAGCTACCGGCAATATCCCCAGGCGATCGATTCCACCGAATAGGAACGCGAACTTCATCGCCAAACGGGAGCGTGCGTTCCTGGTAAAGCGCAGATGCTCATTGAGCGTATCCGTCGGGTATTGAGCGAGCTCGCTGGACAAACCACGAAGCTGAGCAATATCGTGATCCAGCTGCTGGACGAACTCCGCTCTCCGACGCAGGAAACTGCGGACGATGGCCAGCGTTGAATAGAAGAAATAGGGAAAGAACCCCACTACTTCCAGAATCAGCCCAGTGAGCGCCACCCAGACCACACCCGGGCCGACAGGCATGAACTGCCGCAGCAACACAGGCGACAGCCCGATGACGACTCCTGCAAGGCCGATTACGTTCCAGACGACTACCCAGGATGGTGTATTGAGATATTCGGCAGGGCCATCCGGGATGGCGCGCAGGCGTTTGTCGAGCCAGGCAAAGGAAATTTTTTCGGGCTGCATCGTGGCTAGTGCTGGTTTGAGTTGCCGCCATAGCAGCATTCCCATCACTGGCCCTGCAACGTAATTTTTTCACATTGTCCAGATCACTGGACAACCGATCTGTTTTGCGATATCAAACGCGTAACAGCTTCCATGTTTGGGAGTTGGCCGGCCCGTGAGCGGATATGCACCGGGCATGCCGAATCGATCTGTTTTGGACGATTTTCGGCCCTAACCAAAACAATCCCATCATGTCTAACCGAACGACCAAGGCTCGGCGCCTTGCCTATGCTCGTCAATCCGGGAAGTGTTACTACTGCGGCTGCCCGATGTGGCTGGATGATCTGCCCATCTTCGCCACGCTGTATCGCCTCCCGAGCCGCCAGGCCCGACAGCTGCAATGTACGGCCGAACATCTACTGGCGAGGCGGGACGGCGGAGATGACAGTCCGGACAATATTGCTGCCGCCTGTCGGTTCTGCAATGCGCATCGTCACCAGAGAAAGTCACCACCATCGCCTTTGCGATATCGCGAGCTTGTCTCGAAGCGCCTCGCCCGCGGATCCTGGCATCAGCTCGGTCGCCTCAGCCACGCAACAGCCAGCGGATAGGCAAAGCTTGTTCGTGTTCGACTTGGCCGCCGTGGAACAGCGAAAGACTACTCGGGCCTCGGCTCCGCTGGCACCGTGCGCCGCGGGCCCGGGAAGAAGCGGTTCACGGTGGCCTGGTAGGAGGCATAGGCCGGCCGCTTGAGGCGGCTGTAGTGTTCGGCCGGCACAGCGCCGGTGTAGTACACGAGGGTGCCGTACATCAACCGGATCACCCAGGCCAAGGACAGGGCCAGCACGAGCAGCGCGAGGACGTGCACGTCCTCGCGCAAGGCCCAGAGCGAAGGCAAGGCCATTGCCACGAGCGCGATCCACTGCACCCATTGCCCGAAATAATTGGGGTGGCGGCTGTAGCGCCACAGGCCGACATCGCAGACGGACTTACGGTCGGTGGCGGTGCGCGCAAAGCGCCGCTTCTGCCAGTCCGCCGTGCTCTCGAAGGCATAGGCCGCGATCCACACGATCAGCCAGATCAGATGCCAGAGCGACAAGGCCGCGCTGGCATCGGCGGCGATCAGATAGGCGGGCAACGCCAGGAAGGACATGTTCGCCATGCCCTGTACGAAGATTTCGTACTGCACCGAGAAGCGCTCGCTGCGGAATCCTGCACGCTGCCAACGCTGGCGCTGGTATTCGTAACGCGGCAGGTCGCGCGTCAGTACGCCGGGGCGATACATGTGTACGGCCCAGACCGCCATGCGCAGGCCGATCAGCAGATAGATGCCCGCCACGAGCAGCACGGGCAAGGTGCGCGCCTCGGCGAACCAGAGCGTCTGCAGACCGATCGCCGTCAGACCGGCCGGCCAGGCGAAGTCCACATAGGACAGCCGGTTATTGCGCCACGCCGGCATGTTAGCGGACAGCAAAAAGACCAGGAGCTGGGCGATCAAGTTGCTGAATACGAAGGCGCGCGTCGGCGTGATGAACACGAGCGTCGCGAAACAGACCACGAACATCAGGCACCAGAGGATTCGGCTTTTCATTGTTCTCAGCGCGCTGTCGGCAAAGTGACCCTGACCCGTTAGTCGCCGGCGATCAGTCCAAATAGGGTTGGCAGAGCTCAGTATTCAGTACGTTCTCGGCAGAAACCAGTGAGACGTTCTCTCTTCTTGCTGGGAACGAGCGGAAGAACTTGGCGACCTCCGGCGGCGCCGTCAAGTAGTCGAGCGTGACAACACCGTCCGCACCGGAATTGCCGAACTTCTGGAAAACGGGCAATACGTCCTGCCAGCGCACGAAAACCATGTCTTCGACTTTTCGGAACAACCTCCTTGGTGCCAACTGCTTTCGCGCCAGGCACAAGACGTCAACCGGCGGCAGCACCATCGGAATACCGTCCGGCCAGACACAGCCGGTGACCAGCTCGCCATCTAGCCTGAAGAACATGACCAACGGCACGAACTTGTCCTCGTCCAGCGTAGACTGCACGCGCTCGCGGTCAAGATTCCAGCGCCAGACCCGCTCAATCACCTCGGTCGGTTGATGAAGGACATTCGGCCGCTCGCCCTCGCCCTTACCAAGAACAACAGAAAAAGCGAGCTCGTTACCATGATCCCAACCGGCCAGTAGTTTTTCCGAAGCGTACTCTCCCTCCCCCATGCCGTTGGTCTGGAAATCAGCGACTAGCAAGTCGAAATGCTGAATGAAGGCCCGGACTTCCGGCTCGGCCTCGCGGATGAAATGTCTCGGTCGGAAATAGTTGATGTTGAAAGCGACTGGATAGTGCTCCCCTTCATCCCCATCGTCCGCTTGCTGCAGATCGAAATGGAAGTAGACGCCGGTATCCTGGTTCTCATACCAGGCCTGAGTCGCCTCCAATCTGTAGTGCGGACGGCGACGGAAGTATTCTTCAAACCCGACGGGGTCAAACGGGCCACTGCGCGGCTTGAACAACAAGCCATAACTCACAGCACCATCCTCCGTACTGACTCGAACATCTCACAATCGAGCCTCACCTATTCGGTCCCCCGGAAAAGGGGCCCAATTGCATGCGTTCCCATACTTCGATCCTATTCGGGTTCCACGACAACCGCTTCCGGCCAAACATCCGGGCGCGGTCCCCAGTCGCCACTGGGTGCATCGAGGAAGTGACGAACGGCTTCGCCAAGGTCGACGTCCAGGAACTGGGCGGCGGCCTGCGCACCAGAATCATCGGCGGACGCCGCGGAAGCAAATCGTTTGAAGGCGCTCCAATCCTGACACGCGCCGTTGATCAGCAGGCGGGCGAGATCGTAGGCGAGCTCGCTTTCGTCGCCGTCCTGCTTGAAAGCCCTACCGTCCCAGAACCGTTGGATGTTCTCGATAGTCCAGAACGCCGCGTGCTTCTCCTCCAATGCCTTTACGTCGAACGCGTCTGCACCGAGGCGGGTCAATCGCTGTTCCGTGTTGACCGCAATGCCCTCATTCACCCACAACGGCAAATCCAGATGCGCCAGCTGCGCATGGGTCAGCTCGTGGACGATGGTGGGCTCCATCCGCCACAGCTCATCACCGTGCACGATAAAGTGGCTTCTATCGGCATGCAGGAACATTCCCGCACTGACCATCGTCTCGTCGATATCCGGGCAGTACCTGGCCGCGTAACGCGAATAGGTCTCTCGATCGGAAAACGACAGCAGGACTTCCTTGGCGACTTCCTCGCTTGCCAGATCCTCGAGCACGCGGCGCACCCGTCGCCGCGAGTTTTCGACGAAGTCCAGCATTGCCCTGGCTTCATTGTCCGGTCTCTCACTCAGCACCAAGGCAGCGCCGGATTCGAACACCCGGTAGCCCGGCCCCAACGTCTGCGCGAGCATCCCCAGCCAAGCACGCGTGCAAGCGAGCAAGGCGGCGGCGCGACTTTCTTCCTCGAAGCTCTCGACCCACGCCTGGACCTCGCGCCATTCAGGATGCGGGATCCGTTCGTGCCATGTGGCTGCAACTGCGATATCAAGCGCCTTGCCGTCGAACTCTGCGATGGATGCCGGAATGGAACCGGCCATCTTGGACTGCGCACTACCGGAGCCAAACCATCGACGAATCAGGTTTTTCATGAGACGGGGAAAGTCGTTCGGTCCATTGGCGCCAGGAAACTACACGCGTTTGCAGGTCAGCTGGATGGAAGACAAGAGACCGCGGACAAGGGATCAGAGAACTATTCCGTTTGAAGCGGAAATGTTCTCTGACCTTTTTTTCGTGCTGGTCATGCAGAACACAGTTCTGTTGCATACTCCGCAAGCTTCCTGGCTCGCTCCACAGAAAAGGCGTAGAACTCATCCAAGAATAGTGTGTGCGGACAGAAAGACGCCTCCAGAATGGCTGCCACGTCTGGCGGCATTCTTGCCCTATAGATGCTTGGGGCGTCACCCCCAAGCGTTCTGTTCTCTTGGCGAGACAGGATGCAGATATTGGCCAAACAGTTCTGATTCTGTTCCATCCCAAGGAATGCGCGTGGCATAAGGTGATGAAACTCTGCACGATTCCCGAAACGTAGTGGCTCACGCAGATCCACGGGGGCTCCAGAAATGAAGCTTCTTGGTTTCTTTTGCGCCAGCATCAGCACGTGCGTTTTACTGTTGACTGACCCAAGATTAAACTGATTACTTAGAAAGAAGTCGCTGTGAACAAGATATTCATCAGATGCAAGCCGTGTATCTCCCGAGCGCCGAAGAATGGCGACTGACTCTATATCTTCTTTCAAGCTTCTTAGGACACCGCTGCTATACCGACGCGAGAAGCAACTCTGCCAAAACCACCTTAGCAATACCCTTCGATGCGCATCAGGCAAAGGAACTGCTTCGCGGCGCTCGGTTGCGAAATAGACCGTGAGGGGTACAAGAACAGTGGAGTAAGGCAAGTTCCACAGCGCCTCTACTGACAAGTTTGATCTAAGGAAATCTATACTTCCTTTCAAGCCGTTAATGATTGCAGGGAAATGCTCGCGAATCTGTTCGCCAGTTAGTGCCATGAGCGCCTCTGGGCTCGCATCACCAGCCACTACTGCGGAGCAACAGCGCAGTACTAGATTCGTATCCTCCCCAACCGCGTGGAACCCGAACGGACTTAGTTCATCTTTTAGAGCATCGAACTCTGTTTGGAGTTGGAAATCATCACTCCATGTCCACGCCGACAGCAATTGAAGTGTGTCCAGTGGCACACCCTGGCGATTGATTCTCTCGAAGATGATGGCGACGGCAGCCTTGTTCTCAAGATCGGAGAGTTGCACCGGGATCTGAGCTTCGCGAAAGCGGGTCTGCAAATCATCGACAATGCGAAGTCTGTTCTGACCCATTCCCTCCGTGGCCCGCCGAAACTCCACAGTGTCAAACAATACGCGAAGCGGGAAATAGCGGGCGGGGTCCGCCTCACCATCTGCCAATGCCTGAAACTGAGGCTCCTGTGGTGATGCATTGGCTTCGAAATCGAAGTAAACCTGCTTCCACCCGTCCCAGTTTTCCGGCTGAATCTCTGTTTGAAAGGTTCCAAAGAGAGAAGTAACCCGTTGTTGCCCGTCAAGGACGTAGTCGATTGGATAGTCCGCTTGCGGGTCTGGCAGCAAGAATGGGCCTAGCTTTCTGTCGGCCTTTAGCTGCTCGCGCGTCCTCCAGAAAAGCAGTGAGCCGAACGGGAATCTCTTGTAAATGCTGTCCATGAGATATGCCACGTGATCGGGATCCCATACGAAGCCTCGTTGAAAGGCAGGAATTCGAACTTGTCCTCTATGAATCTGCTCGACCAATTGCCGAATCGTATAGGTTTGCACCCTTGCCTCCTGAGACAATCGCTTGGATTGAAACCTTTTCTAACATCTAGCCAAGGCGTCTACTTTCTGGCTTTTTTTTTGCAACTCAGTGTGCACGCCTTTGGCTGCGCATTCCAATGGTTCGCAAGAAGTTGCATAGAGCCACCCAAAAAATGGGAAACAGCGTAAATTTCTCACATTGCGCCGCAACAATTTCTGGACCCATGCGCGAACCAAGACCAAACGACTGCCCAATGACACCAAAGAAAATGGCGGCCCTTCGGCCGCCATTCCTTTATGCAGCGATGTAACCGCAATCAGCGACTTAGCCGCACTTGCTATACCCGCAATTCAAGCAGGTCTGGCAGCCGTCCATCAGGACGAGGGCCTTGGTGTTGCACTTGTGGCACATGCTGGCCGATGCGGGAAAAGAGACGGCCTCGCCGGCTTCGGATGCCGCCTCGTCGGCGCGAGACGCGCCTTCGGCACCGGCACCGGCGAGGTCGCCGCTCAACTGGTTGGAATCAGTCTTTTTTTTTGACTTGTTCTCGTAGGCCGCACGCTTCTCGGCGATCAGGGCGCGCTGGGCGTCGCTGAGTTCCGGGTCGACGATCATGCCGATGAACTTCAGGTGTTCTTCGATGACCGAACCGATCTCGGCGACGATGGACGGCATGTAGACGCCGCCGGCCTTGAAGTAACCGCCGCGCGGATCGAACACGGCCTTCAGCTCGTCGACCAGGAAGGTGACGTCGCCGCCCTTGCGGAACACGGCGCTCATGATGCGGGTGATGGCCACGACCCACTGGAAGTGGTCCATGTTCTTCGAGTTGATGAAAACCTCGAACGGACGGCGCAGCTCATGCGGCGTGCCCGGGTTCAACACGATGTCGTTGATCGTCACGTACATGGCGTGTTCGACCAGCGGCGACTTGATCTTGTAGGTGGCGCCGACCAGGGCTTCGGGGCGCTCGACCTTTTCGTGCATCTGGATGATGTTCGAGGCGGATTCGCGCTCGACCATCTCGTCGGACAGGGGCAGATCGGTCGCGGGGGCGGCCTGGGTTTCCTTCGCCTTGTCTTCGGGCTTCTGGACGCTGTAGCCCTTGATCTTCTTCGTAATCTTGATGGCCATCGGCCAAAACTCCTGAATTTCTTTTTGTTCGCCGCGGTCCTTCCGGGGCCGCGTGCTTGGGGGATGGGCTTCGTCCAGCACCACCCTCGAAGGCGATGGACGGATGACACGTGTTCGGGGTGTGGCGGTAAAGCGGTGTTTCGGTGCCGGAGCCTCCCCCGCCGAAGCGGGGGAGGACGGGTTCAACAATCGGGACAGCTTTTTATGGTGTTGCGGGTGACACTAAAACGGTGAGGCGGTTTGAGTTGCGATGACGCGGCGCGGTGAAACGGTCGCGATTGCCATCGCTCCTACAGAAGCATTAACGGCGGCGGGCGGCCTTCTTGGCGGCCTTGCGCGGAGCGGCTTTCTTCGCCGCTTTCTTGGCGGCCTTGCGCGGGGCGGCCTTCTTCGCTGCTTTCTTCGGCGCGGCCTTGCGGGCGGCTTTCTTCGGCGCGGCTTTCTTCACGGCCTTCTTCGTCGCCTTCTTCGCGGCGCCGACCTTGGACTTGACCGCCTTCACGACGGCGCCGGCTTTCTTCTCGGCGCTGGCGACGGCCGATTTCACGGCTTTCGCGGCGCGCGATTTCTCGGCGGCCTTCACTTTCTTTTCCACCGCCTTGCGGGCGGCCGCAGTGCGCTTCTTGACCGCCTTGACGACCGGGCTGGCCTTGCGCGCGATCGCGTTGCCGATCTCGCTGGCTTTTTCGCTGACGCTGTCCATCGCGCTGGACAGGGTCTTGGTGACGCCATTGCCGTTGCTCATTGTGTTGCTCCCTTGCGGATGGATGGTGTTGCGATGTTGCCGACTCGTTGGATTCTTCTACGCGAAGAAAGCGCCGAGGCGGTCAGGACCACAACGATGTTTTCGCGCAGTCCTGCTGAACGTGTTCAGAATTTACCGTGACCCTTCAAGAGGATCGCGGCGAATCCCATCAAAATTTGCCGTAGTACCCTTCTTTCAGCGCATCGAAGAGATTGGCGGCGGTGTGCATTTCGCCGTCGTACTCGATCTCCTCGTTGCCCTTCACTTCCACCACGGTGCCGTCTTCGAGTTCGAAGCGGTACATGGTGTTTTCCAGGTCGGTTTCCTTCACCAGCACGCCCTGGAAGGCGGCCGGGTTGAAGCGGAAGGTCGTGCAACCCTTCAGGCCCTGCTTGTGGGCGTAAAGGTAGATGTCCTTGAATTCCTCGTACGGGAAATCGGTGGGCACGTTCGCGGTCTTGGAGATCGACGAGTCGATCCACTTCTGCGAGGCGGCCTGGATGTCCACGTGCGCCTTCGGCGTGATGTCGTCGGCGGCGATGAAGTAGTCCGGCAGCTTGGCCTTGTCTTCGGTCGCGTAGGGCATCGCGTCGGCATTGACCAGGGTGCGGTAGGCGAGCAGCTCGTAGCTGTACACCTCGACCTTTTCCTTGGTCTTCTTGCCTTCGCGGATCACGTTGCGGCTGTAGTGATGGGCGAAGCTGGGCTCGATGCCGTTGCTGGCGTTGTTGGCGAGGCTCAGCGAAATCGTGCCGGTGGGCGCGATCGAGCTGTGGTGGGTGAAGCGGGCACCGTGTTCGGCGATGGCTTCGACCAGTTCCGGCGCGACGGTGGCGACGCGCTGCATGTAACGCGAATAACGCGCGTGCAGCACGCGGCCCTTGATGGTCTGGCCGAGTTCCCAGCCGTCCTTCGCCATTTCCGGGCGCTGGCGCAGCATGGCGGCGGTGACGGTGAAGTCCTCGTCCATGATCGGGGCCGGGCCCTTTTCCTGGGCCAGCGAGGCGGCCACTTCCCAACCGGCGATCGCCATCTCGCGCGACACGGCTTCGGTGAACTCGCAGCTCTCGCTACCGCCGTACTTCATCTTCAGCATCGTCAGCGTGCTGCCGAGGCCGAGGAAGCCCATGCCGTGGCGACGCTTGCGCAGGATCTCGGCGCGCTGCTGTTCCAGCGGCAGGCCGTTCACTTCGACGACGTTGTCGAGCATGCGGGTGAACACGCGCACGACTTCCTTGTATTCCTCCCAGTCGAACTTGGCCTGGTCGGTGAAGGGGTCGCGCACGAAGGTGGTCAGGTTGATCGAGCCGAGCAGGCAGGCGCCGTAGGGCGGCAGCGGCTGCTCGCCGCAGGGGTTGGTCGCGCGGATGTTCTCGCACCACCAGTTGTTGTTCATCTCGTTGACGCGGTCGATCAGGATGAAACCGGGCTCGGCGAAATCGTAGGTGCTCGCCATGATGCGGTTCCACAGCTGCTGCGCGCGGATGTGGCCGTAGATCTTGCAGGCGACGAGGCCGTCTTCGCGCGAGACGTAGTTCGTGCTGGTCGGCCATTCGCGCCAGACGACCTGGGTCGGGTCGCTGGTGTCGATCTCGTCCTTTTCCTTGATGTTCACCGGGAACACCAGCGGCCAGTCGCCGTCGGTCTCGACCGCGTGCATGAACTCGTCGGTGACGAGCAGGGACAGGTTGAACTGGCGCAGGCGGCCGTCTTCGCGCTTGGCGCCGATGAATTCCTTCACGTCCGGGTGCGAGACGTCGAACGTGCCCATCTGCGCGCCGCGGCGTCCGCCGGCCGAGCTGACGGTGAAACACATCTTGTCGTAGATATCCATGAAGCTCAGCGGGCCCGACGTATACGCGCCGGCGCCGCTGACATAGGCGCCGCGCGGACGCAGCGTCGAGAATTCGTAGCCGATGCCGCAGCCGGCTTTCAGCGTGAGGCCGGCCTCGTGCACCTTGTCGAGGATGCCGTCCATCGAATCGGGAATCGTGCCCGAGACGGTGCAGTTGATCGTGCTGGTGGCGGGCTTGTGCTCGAGCGCACCGGCATTGGAGGTGATGCGGCCGGCCGGGATGGCGCCGCGGCGCAGCGCCCACAGGAAGCGCTCGTACCAGTACTTCTGCTTCTCGGCGGTCGGCTCGGCGTCGGCCAGGGCCTTGGCCACGCGCTGGTAGGTATGGTCGATCGTGGCATCGACGGGGTCGCCCTTCTTGGTCTTCAGGCGGTACTTCTTGTCCCAGATGTCGTAGGACGCGGGCTGCATCGCAATGCCCTGCGCCGACACCCCGCCCACATCATTCTTGACCGCTTCCAGGCGAACGCTGCTCATTGTTCCCGCTTCCTCCATGGGTGCCGGGTAGCCGGCTACTTGTTGTTTTGTTTATTCCGTCCGGGGGAACGGCAGAGACAGGCGAACGCACTCGCGGGGCAGGCCCCGAAGCGTCACTTGAACCTCTGGTTCAAACCCATGCCGTATCGCCCATGGCGTCGTGCAGGCTCGACAGAAAGCCCTACCGGACCCCAAAACTTGGGGCCTCCCCCCGGCTACCCACCCAAGATGTTGTGTGGAAGCCGGGGGTCAAAACTACGCCGGGACAGGGGGGCTGTCAACCATTCGGAAACCTTCGATTCCGCTGCGGGTTCGAGATGGAACTTGCTGATTTTGCAAGGGTCCAAAACCGGCTTTCTGCAACAAAAATTTCTTTTCAAACCTCTTGCACAGGGCCTCTTCAGCTCCATTTGTTAGGCTCGAACCTGAACCAACTCACCCGAGCAGCCTGTCCATGCGCACCCTGCCCCTGGTTTCCTGCCTGTTCTGCGCGGCCCTGGTCGGCGGCGCGACGGCCCATTACCTGGCCCCGACGCCGTCCAACCCCCGCCCCCTCGCCGCCCTGGCCCAAAGCACGGTCGATGCCGCCCTGCCCGCCAAGGCCATGGCCGAGCCGACCCCGACACCGACCCCGGTCGGCGCCCCCATGCCCTCCCTGGCCCCGATGCTGGAGCGGGTCACCCCGGCGGTGGTCAACATCTATACGAAGCAGGTCGTGCGGGTGAACAACCCGATCGCCGAGTTCTTCGGCGGCGGCCGCTTCCCGCAGGAGCGCGTGCAGCAGTCGCTGGGCTCGGGCGTCATCGTCGATGCCACCCGCGGCCTGATCCTGACCAACAGCCATGTGGTCGAGGGCGCCGACGCGGTCTCGGTCACGCTCAGCGACGGCCGCACCTTCGAAGCGCAGCCGGTCGGCGCCGATGCCGATACCGACGTCGCGGTGATCCGCATCAACGCCACCAACCTCAATGCGCTGTCGCTGGCCGACTCGCAGCAATTGCGCGTGGGCGACTACGTCGTCGCGGTCGGCAATCCCTTCGGCCTGGGCCAGACGGTCACCAGCGGCATCGTTTCCGCCGTCGGTCGTAGCGGCCTGACCGGCCTGGGCTACCAGAACTTCATCCAGACCGATGCCTCGATCAATCCGGGCAACTCCGGCGGCGCCCTGGTGAATCTGCGCGGCGAGCTGGTCGGCATCAACGCCGCCAGCTTCAACCCGCGCGGCAGCAACGCCGGCAACATCGGCCTGGGCTTCGCCATTCCGAGCAACCTCGCGCGCGAAGTGATGCGCCAGCTGATGGCCTATGGCGAAGTGCGCCGCGGCTCGCTCGGCCTGGATTCGCGCGACGTGACGCCGGACCTGGCCAAGCAGTTCGATCTCGGCACCGCGCGCGGCGCCCTGGTCGCGCGCGTGTATCGCGGCACGCCGGCCGAAGCCGCCGGCCTGCAACCGGGCGACCTGATCGTCTCGGTCAACAGCCAGCGCGTCGCCAGCGCGCAGGAACTGCACAACATCGAAGGCCTGCTGCCGGTCGGCCAGGCCGTGCACCTGGGCGTGGTGCGCAACGGCAAGCCCATCGTGCTCAACGCGACCCTGAAGGCGCAGGCCAAGGAAATCGACGGCGGCACGCTCGACCCGCGCCTGACCGGCGCGACGTTCTCGGAACTGCCCGAGCGTTATCGCCAGCAGGGCTTGCGCGGCGTCGTGGTCAGCAAGGTCGCGGCGAATTCGCGCGCGGCGCGGAACGACCTGGACAACGGCGATCTGGTCTTGGCGATCAATCGCCGGCAGGTATCGGACTTGAACGATTTCCGCGCCCAGCTCGGCGCCAAGCCGCAGCGCCTTGCCCTGGTGTTGCAGCGCGGCGGTTCGCGCGGCGAACTGGAGATGCGCTGAGGCGCGAAGGACGAGGTTCGCGACGGTTCAGACCGTCGCGACTTCGACGCGGTTGCGGCCGTTCTGCTTGGCGCGATACAGCGCGTCGTCGGCGGCCTTGAAGAATTCCATCTCGCTGTTGAAGCTCTGCGCGGTCGTGCTGGCCACGCCGATGGACACCGTCACTTCGAGGTCCTGGGCGAAACGCCGCTGCACCGCGCCGCGGATGTGTTCGGCCACCGAGACGGCGTGCGCGCCGTCGCTGGTGGCGACGATGATCGCGAACTCCTCGCCGCCGTAACGGCAGACGATGGCGCCGGCGGGCGCTTCGGCGCGCAGCAGCTGGCCCATCGCCACGAGGATCTCGTCGCCCTTGGCATGGCCGTGGCGATCGTTGATGCGCTTGAAGTGGTCGATGTCGAGGATCAGCAGGGCCACGCCGGTCTCGCGCGAATGCGCGAAGGACAGCTCGAGCTGGCGATCGAAATAGCGGCGGTTCGACAGCGAGGTCAGCGCATCGGTCAGGGTCTGGCGTTGCAGCTCGTTCACGCGCGCGGCCAGGGCCAGCGACAGCAGCACCATCTCGAGCAGGGCGCCGGCCTGGAAGGCGTTCTGGGTGAAGGCGTTATGCGGCAACAGGCCAAAGGTCTTCACCATGTACACCAGCACGCTGGCCAGGAGCGCGGCCCAGGCCAGCATGAAGATGCCGGCCGGGCGATAACGCTGCACCAGGCCGACCGCGCCTAGCGCGACGATCACCGCGACGCAGACGATGGTCAGGTAGGCCATCGGCTGGATCAGGCTGCTGTAGGGCAGGAAGAAGGACGCGAACAATCCCGCCAGCGACAGCCATTGCACGCCGACCGCGAGCCGGTCGAGCCGGGGCGAATGCTGCATCGAATTGAGGAAATGCCGCGCGAACATCGTGCCGAAGATCAGCGAGAACGCCAGCAGCACCAACAGGGCCTGGTTGCCCCAGATCGGACTGTCCGGCCACAGGAACTGGAAGCTCAGGCCGTTGTGCACGCCGAAGTACAGGCCGTAGCTCAGGGCGTACAGCAGGTAATAGAAGAAGGCGCGGTCGCGCACCGTCAGGAAGATAAAGAGGTTGTAGAAGAACAGCACGCCGAAGCCGCCGAAGTAGGCGCCGTAGGCGAGTTGTTCCAGGCTGATGTTTTCGATCAGCTGGTGCGGACTGGCCAGGCTCAGGCCGATGTTCAGCGCACCGGAGGTCTGGTAACGCAGATAGACCGTCTTGGTTTCGCCCTTGGCCAGGCGCACCGGGAAGACGAAATCGCGATGGGCGATGGGCCGGGTCGAGAACGGCCGCAGGTCGCCGGTGCGCACGGCCTGCCAGCGCCCGGATCCGTCCTGCGTCCAGACATCGAGATGATCGATCAGCGGATAGTCCTGGCGCAGCAGCACTTCGCGGTCGCGATCGCCGGCGTTGACCAGTTGCACGCGCACCCACCAGGCCGAACGACTGAAGCCGAAATTGGTGCCGCTCTCGCTCGCCGGCATGAAGGTCTGCGCGCGAACGGCGGCGAAGTCCTGCTGGCCGCTCGCGTCTTCGTGGAGCGCGATGACGCCGGACAGGCTGGCCTGGGAGAAGGCCTCGTCGATGCGCAGCGATGGCGCGGCCGCCTGCGCGCCCGTCGCGAACAGCAGCGCGAGCAGCACTAGGATCGGGGCGCAGCAGCGAAACAACGATGTCCTCACCGGCAGCCCTTTCCCCAACATTGCGGATGATCCGGCACGGCATCGGCGCCCGAGAGCGCTTCCCATGTGATCGCGTGCACAGCGCAGCTTGCCACAAGCCTGCCGGGTATGAAATTGTCGGCGCACGCGAAGGGGAAAGCGATGAACACGATCCGGTCACCTTGGGGGGCGGCCCTGTTGCCGCTGATGTTGCTTGCCGCCTGCGGACGCAACGCACCGGAACCGGCACCGACACCGGCGAAGCCCGCCCCCGTCGCCGAAAAACGCCTCGTATCCACGCCGCAGGGCTGGTCCGACACGGCGCGCGAAGCGGCCTGGTTCAGCAGCTTCGGTTCGCAACTGATGCCATATCGCTGGCTCGCCGCGCTGGAGCTGCCCGGTTCGACCGATGCCTTTGCCAGCGAAAAACACATGGTCGAGCTCGGTTTCCTGCCGGCACCGACCTCGGACCACAACCCGGGCGGTTATCCGGTCGGCTTCACCCGCAGCAAGGACGCCAAGGGGCAGTATTGGGTCGGCCTCGGGTGTGCGGCATGTCACACCGGCGAAATCCACTACGGCGATGTGAAGTATCGCGTCGACGGCGCGCCGGGCCTGATCGATTTCACCAACTTCGAAGCGGGCGTGATCAGCAGCCTCAGCGCGACCATCGCCGATCCGGCGAAATTCGATCGCTTCGCGCGCACGCTCGGCGCCAGCCAGGGCAAGGCGCGGCAGGATCTGCAGAACCAGATGGTGTCGATCGCGCAATCGCTCGACGCCCTGCATCGCGTCAACGAATCCGGGCTCGACTACGGCCATGGCCGGCTCGATGCCTTCGGCCAGATCTTCAATGCCATCGCCGTCAACGGCATCGGCCTGCCGGAGAATGCGCGCGAACCGAACGCGCCGGTGAGTTTCCCCGCGCTGTGGTCGGCCTCGCACCTGGACCTGGTGCAATGGAACGGCTCGGCGCCGAACGCCGGCCCCGGCCCGCTGCTGCAGAACGTCACGACGGCGCTGGCGGTGTACGGCAGCGTGGACCTGCGCAAGCGCAGCGGCCTAGGTTACGACTCGAGCGTGGATTTTTCCGAACTCGGCGCCCTGCAGGATCGCTACTACCAGCTCAAGTCGCCGCAATGGCCGGCGGCTTTCGGTGCGATCGATGCGGCGAAAGCGCAACGCGGCCAGGCCCTGTACGCGAAACAATGCCAGGCCTGCCACGCGCTGTCGGCACGCGACGACGGCAAGCGCCAGTTGAAGACGGTGATGGTGGACGTCGACGAGATAGGCACCGACCCGCGCATGGTTAACAACTTCCTCGCCGGCAAGGTGAAGACCGGCATGCTCAAGGGCCGCAAGCAGGCGGTGCTGGCCGGCCCCGTATTCGGCAACGAAGCGCGCAGCATCGATGTGGTCGTGCATGCGGCGATGGGCGCGACGCTGCGCCATCCTTTCTCCGCGGCGAAGGATGCGATCACCAGTTGGCACAAGACTATCAAGGCCGGCATCAACCAGCATCCGGACTACTACAAGGCACGCCCGCTGGACGGCATCTGGGCCAGCGCACCGTATCTGCACAACGGTTCGGTGCCGACGCTGGCCGACCTGATGCTGCCCGAGGCGCAGCGCCCGGCGCGGTTCGTCGTCGGCAACCGGATGTTCGATCCGAAACGCGTGGGTTACGTCAGCGAAGGCGAAGGGCCGGGGCGTTTCGTCTTCGACACGAGCCTGCCGGGCAATCGCAACACCGGCCATCTGTACGGCGCCGCGCTCGACGCCGCGCAGCGCGACGAGCTACTCGAGTACCTGAAGACCTTGTAGGCCTGCTGTACGAACCTGCGGCCGGCCTCAGGCCGGCGACACGGCTTGCGATTCGTTGCCCAGCCTGCGCAAGGCATCGAACCATTCCCCGATGCCGGCGTAACGCTGGTCCTGCAGAGCCGCCAGCACCGTTTCGCGCGCCAGCCAGCGATAGGCCTCGAACTGCGCTTCGGTGAAGAACTGGTTCGTCGTCGGTTCGTTCGGGAAACTCGGACTCTTGCGCTGGTAGGCGAGCACGTCGGCGCTGACCGCGCCATGCATGCAGGCCTTGAAATACAGCAGCTGGCCGCGGCTGCCGTCGGCGTACAGGATCTCGCCGAAGCGCCAGGGGCGCACGGCCTCGTCTTCGCGCAGGTTCAACCTCACCTGCGCACCGAAATCGACGCGCACCTTCTCGATCATGTTGCCGAGGTCGGCGTAACTTGCCGTGGGGTCGGAACCGGCGTCGATCGAGATGATGTAGGGCAGGCGACGGCGGATCAGTTCGTACACGCCGAGGTTCTCGAACTGGCCGCCGTCGGACAGATGGATGTCGCGCCAGCGTTCATCCAGGCGCGTGCCCAGCAACTCGCGGAATATCTTCGTCCACCATCCCGGTAGCGGCCAGGCGCGCCTGGCCTCGGGATTCGGATTGATCGCCCAGTACCCGAGGCGCAGGTTCAACAGCGCCATCAGGAAGGTCAGCGAACGGTTCTTCGTCTGCGGCGAATCCGGATCCACCGCGGCGCCGGCGATCGCCGTCGCGGTGGCGACGCGTGCGTCCGAATCCTCGTTGGTCCGCGCATCGCCCCAGCCGGTGGCGGTACTGCCGAAACGCAGCGGCGTGAAGGCGAAGCAGGCGCCTTCGCGCGCGCGGCGGCGTTCGTCCGGCGAGGTCTTCGTGTTCAAGGTGCTGCAAATGAGATGGAAGGGCGCACCGCCGGAAGGCATCACGTCCGAACAACGGAAGTTGCCCGGGTTCGCATCGGGTTTCTCGGCGACGATGGGCATCATCGCCTGGCGCAGGCGATCGCGGTAATAGCTGTGGATCGAGACCGCGTTCAGGCTGCACCAGGTGCCGAGCAGCAACGAGATCGCCAGCAGGATCAGGAAGGACTGCGAGCGCAAGGTGTCGATCTGTTCGGCGATCGCATAGGACAGCACGAAGATGCCGTACACCAGCAGGGCGAGCGCGACGCGCGCCAGGCGCTGGCCGTTCATCGTGCCTTTCGACTGCCCGCGCCAGAACGCCGCCAGACCCGAAACCACGGCGCCGACCGAGGTCAGCGAGGCGCCATCGCCTTGCAGGAAGGATGGCGCCCAACGCGCCAGGGCCATGTCGATCCAATGCGCGGTGACCGGGATCGAACCGATCACCATCAGGATCGAGCCGATCGTCAGCAGGGCGCCGAGCGCGATGCGCATGCGATCGACTTTTTCCGGCGAATGCAGACCGTAACGCGTGGCGACCATCGCGAAATACATCGCCAGCAGCGGCCAGAAGGCAAAACAGGCCATCGACGCGATGCACAGCAGCAGGTAGCCGTCGTGCGCCGGCGGCAAGGGCCAGAGCGCATGCAGCTGCGGCCATTCCAGGTGCAGGAACTGCAACGTCATGATGTCGGTGACCGCGATCAAGGGCGCCGTCAGCACCAGCACATTGAGGAAAACCGCCGCCAGGATCGACGCCAGCAGCGTCATGATCGAGAACCCTTTCTGCGCGATCAGGTACTGCACATGCCGACGCAACCAGTCGAGCGCGGTGCCATGCGCCGTGGCCAGCGGCGCGGCGAAAGTCGGGCCGGCGCCGCGCGGCAATTGCGCGCGCAGCCAGGTATACGCACAGGCGATGTAGCCGCCGCCCGAGACCGAGCTCAGGTAGTCGACGCGACGCATCAGGCCGACCGACTCCAGCGCCTCGAGCACGCCGAGATTGAACACGGCGGAGCGGATGCCGCCGCCGGAAAACGCCAGCCCGACTTCATCCTTGTCCGGTGCGGGCAACGATTCGGCTTCGCGGCGCGCGCGCAGCCATTGCTGCTCCTCGTCGCGAACCCGATCGAAGTCGCGGGTGTATTTCGCGGCCGCTTCGGCGTCGCTCATCGCGAAGCTCCGAGTTTGCAATCGGGGCTACGGAAATCGGCCGGCGTGCCGGGCAGATCCTGGTGGATCTTCAGGTATTCGACGATCGCAAAGCGCTGCTCGTCGCTGAACTGCGGGCCGATCACGCCGGGCGGCAAGGGATTCTTCACGGGATCGGCCATGTGCGCCTGCCACTGCTTCGGGCTGGCGACGAAACCATGACCGGTGTTGCGATTGCCGGCGTCGGTGGTGTCCAGCCAGAAGCCGTCCTTTTCGTCCGGGTCGGCCGGCGTCGTGTAGAAGCCCAAGTGCTTGGCGTCGTAATCGCGGCGACCGACGAAGAAACGCACGCTGCGTTTTTCCGGCGGCAGCAGCATCTCGTACACGCTGGGCACCGAACCGTTGTGCAGGAAGGGCGGCGTGGCCCAGACGCCCTGCAAGGGGCGCGGCTTGTAACCGGCGATCTGCTGCGGCAGATCGAGCGCGCCGAAACCTTCCAGGCATTGCTGGGTCGGATAGTCGATGTTCTCGTCGCGGTAGTACTTGGCCTTCACCATCAGGCCCAGCAAGTTCAGGCCCTCGCCTTCGCTGAGCTTGCGCGTATCGAGCGCGGCGATCTGGCGCTGAATGCTGTCGGCGGCGCCGTGCACGTCCCAGGACAGCCATTGCTGCTGGCAGGCCAGGTTGCACTCGAAACCTTCCTCCGGCGCCTGCGTCTTGCCGCGCTCCGAATCGATACCGAGCGCCTCGAGTTCGGCCGCGATATCGGCGAAGGCCTGCTTCGGCAGGCTAGGCACGGGGTCGGCGTCGGGATCGGGATAGGCCAATGCGAGCTCGGGCAAGCGGCCCAGCGGCTGGCCGGCGGCTTCGCGCCCGGCAATGACGCTGATCAAACGGTAACGCGCATCGCGCGCCAGGTCGCGCGTGAACAACGGCGAGAACGCGGCGTGGATTTCCTGTCGCGTGATGCCGGTCGCCGACAGATCGAAGCGGCGTTCGACGAAGGCCGTCGCCGCCGCCGGGTCGGTACCGATATGCGCCAGCGGCACGACCTCGATCTTCCACTGTTCGGCCGGCGAAGCCTTCAAGGGCGCACCGCTCTGCTGCAGGGCGGCGTCGGCGACGTGCGGGCCGTGGCACATCTGGCAGTGCGTATCGAACAGTTCCTTGCCTTGCGCGGCCAGCGCGCGATCGACCTTGCCGAGCAATTCCTCGGGCCACGGCGGCGGCTGCAGGCGTTGCAGGTCGCGTTCGATGCGATCGAGGTTGGCGATGTTGACCGAGGTGTCGAAACGCCGATCCGGCGGCAAGGGGTTGCCATAGGTGTCGGTGAGGCGCAGCACCGCGCCGACGCCGAGCGCCTCGCCGATGTTGCGCGCCAGCGGCTGCCGCACCGAACCGTTGTACTGCACCCAGTCGAACTTCCAGATATTCCACAGATACGGGTAGCTGACCGGCGCGGTCGCGTCCTGATAGTTCTTCGACACCAGGTGATCGCCGAAGACGGTGTTGGCGATGCGGCCGAGCGCGTCGGTGCGGCCGAAACCTTCGCGCACCGGATAGAGCTGGCGCAGCGGATTGTTCTGGCCCTGCTTGAGCAGGGAAAGCAGCGAGGCGCGGAAGGCGTCGCGCAATTGCGACTTGCCTTCCGGATAACGCGGTCCGATCACCCGGCGGGCGAAACGATTGAACTTGAACGGATCGAACAGCGTCTGCGTCATGGAGGCGATCAGCGTCGGCCCGAAGGCGCCGCGCTCCATGCTCGTGAACGCATGCATGGCCTGGCCGCCATCGATGCGGATGGCGATGCGCTTGCCGTTTTTTGCGCGTGTATCTCGCCGGTGTGGCAGGCGGCGCAGGTGATGTCGAGCACGTTCTCGCCCAGCGCCGGCTCGTAGTGCTTGGTGAACCCGACCGGCAACTGATCGGGATTGGCCGGCGTCGGATGCGGATCGACGATGAAGCGATAGCGCCGCATGTGGTCGGGATCGACGAAACGCTGCTCGCTGAAAGGCAGCTCGAGGTTGACGAACCAGCTGTAGCGCACCGGCGTCATCAACGCGCCCTGCGGCACCGTGGTGCCCTGCGGCGTGTAGTAGTAGGTCTGGCGGTCGACGCTGTCGGCGCCCTTGCCCCAGCCCTGGTCGAGATAGACGTATTCGTCGATGGGTTCTTCCGGCGGGATCGAGCTGACCGGCCACAGCACGAACGCGGCGAAGGCCGTGACCGCGAGCACGACCAGCACGAGGGCCGCGATCAGCAGCCGCTTGAGCAAGGCGCCCGTGGGCATGGCAAGAAAACGCGCGATCCTTCCCGGCCGCGGCGTGGCGGCTTGCGTCGCTTCGGACATCCGATCCCCCGATCCAGTCTTTCCCCGGCCGCTACGCTAGCACCCTTGCGTGCGATGGAGAACGCCGGCTGACTTTCCGCTCAACGGACCGGCGACTTCGACGCCGAGTCCACAGTCGCATGCTCTATCCTTGTGCGATGGATCACACACCCGCCCCCGACGAAACGACGCCGGCATCGGAACCGACGCACGATGCGCCGGCCTCGAAAGCCAGCCTGTCCTTGCGCATCATCGCCCTGCTCGCGGTGTTGGCGGCCTGCTGGGCGGCCGGCGAACTCCTGGTGCCGATCATGCTGGCGATGTTCTTCGCCCTGGTCGCGAACCCGCTGGTCTCGCGCCTGAGGAAGATGTGGATGCCGCGCTGGCTCGGCGCGATGGCGGTCGTGATCGGCGCGCTCGCGCTGGGCGTCTGGATGTCGACCTTGCTGATCGCGCCGGCGACCGATTGGGTCCGGCAGGCGCCGACGCAGTTGCAGGAAGTCGCGCCGAAGTTCAAGAACCTGATACGTCAGGTCGACAAGGCGAACCAGGCCGCCGTCTCGCTGGCGAAAGCGGCGGGCGCCGCACCGGCGCCGCCAGCCCTGGCCGACATCGACAAACCGCATGCGCCGAACCTGTGGAGCGTCATCGCGCACACACCGCGCCTGCTGACCAGCATCGGCGCCATCGTACTGCTGACGTATTTTTTCCTCGTCTATGGCGAAGGCCTGCAACGCCAGGCCATCGGCCTGTTGCCGGACCGGCAACAGAAGCACCTCACCAGCGACATTCTGCGTGCGATCGAGACCGAGGTTTCGATCTATGTATTGACCATCAGTCTGATCAATATCGTGCTCGGCCTGCTGCTGACCGGCGCCCTGTGGTGGCTGGGCCTGAACCTGGGCGATGCCCTGCTCTGGGGCACGGCCGCCGCCTTGCTGAATTTCGCGCCTTACATCGGCCCGCTGACCGGGGTGCTGGCCCTGGCCCTGGTCGGCGCCGTCACCTTCGACGAACCGGGTCGCATGTTGGCGCCGGCCCTGGTCTTCCTCGGCCTGCATGCGCTCGAATCGCAACTGATCACGCCGATCGTGCTGGGTCGCCGCATGTCGATCTCGCCGCTGGTGCTGTTGCTTTGGCTGATGCTCTGGGGCTGGCTCTGGGGCATCGCCGGCCTGTTGCTGGCGGTGCCGATGCTGGTCTGCTTCAAGATCGTCGCCGAACGCGTGGATGGCTGGCAGGGCTGGGCGAAAGTCATCGAATAAACGGCGTCGCCACGGCGCCCGCGTTAGAATAGGCCGGTGATTCCCGCTCCGCGCGCCCTCAGTCTCGACCTTGACGACACCCTCTGGCCGATCTGGCCGGCGATCGAACGCGCGGAAGCGGCGCTCGACGCTTTCCTGCGCGAACGTTGCCCGCGTACCGCGGACAAGTACCCGATCGCCGAGATGCGCGCATTGCGCGACCGCATCGCCAACGAGCATCCGCAACACGCGCACGATTTCACCCTGCAACGCCGCCTGTCGCTGGCGCATGCGCTGCGCGATTCCGGCGACGACGAGGCGCACGTCGACGCGGCGTTCGATGCCTTCTACGACGCGCGCAACCGCATCGAGTTCTATCCCGATGCGCTCGACGCGCTCGATCGCCTCGCCAGTCGCTGGCCGATCGCGGCGTTGACCAATGGCAACGCCGACCTCGCCCGCATCGGCATCGCGCATCGCTTCGTCGTTTTCGTCTCGGCGCGCAACGAAGGCCATGCCAAGCCCGATGCGCCGATCTTCCATTCGACCTGCCGGCAACTCGGCCTCGATGCCGCCGACGTGCTGCATGTCGGCGACGATCCGTGGCTGGACATCGCCGGCGCGCAAGGCGCTGGCCTGCGCACCTGCTGGATCAACCGCCGCAACGAAACCTGGCCGGAAAACCTGCCGGCTCCGGACCTGAGTTTCACTACGCTCGCCGCGCTCGCCGACTGGCTGGACGCGCATCATCCGCACAGGGAATCCGCATGAGCCTGCCCGCCTGTTTCGCCCCCGCCTCCGACGTCGCACAGGCCGTTCCGCTGCTCGTGCTCGACCGCGGCACGTTCCCGGCCTGGCGCGAATCGCAGGACCAGCGCACGCGCGTCTGGCTCGAATCGCACGGCTTCGCCGGTGCCGCAGGAAGCTTCCTCACCGTACCTTCCGCCGACGGCCGAGCGGCCTTCGTCGTCGTCGGCATCGGCGATGCCGACGATCCGCTGTCGCTGTCGCATCTGCCGCAACTGCTTCCAGTCGACACCTATCGCCTGGCGGCGGATTCGCCCGTGGTCGTCGATCCGGCCCTGGCCCTGCTCGGCTGGGGTTTGGGCGGCTATCGCTTCGACCGCTATCTCAAGCAAAGCAAGCCGCTGGCGCGACTGGCGCTGGAAAGCGCCGATGCGGAACAGAGCGAGGCCTTCGCCCTGCTGCGCGCCAGCACCCTGGTGCGCGACCTCGTGAACACGCCGACCGAACACATGGGCCCGGTGGAGCTCGAGGCCGTCGCGCTGCGCCTGGCGCATGCCTACGGCGCACAGTTCGGCAGCGTCGTCGGCGACGAGCTGCTGGCGCAGAATTTCCCGACCATCCATGCCGTCGGCCGCGCGAGCCATCGCGCCCCGCGACTGATCGAATTGAACTGGGGCGACGAAGCGCATCCGCATGTCGCCATCGTCGGCAAGGGCGTGTGCTTCGACACCGGCGGCCTGGACATCAAGACCGCCGACGGCATGCGCAACATGAAGAAGGACATGGGCGGCGGCGCGCATGCGCTGGCGCTGGCGCAGCTGGTGATGGCGCGGCGCCTGCCGGTTCGTCTCACGGTGCTGGTGCCCGCGGTGGAGAATTCCATCGCCGGCAATGCCTTCCGTCCCGGCGAAGTCATCGTCACGCGCCTGGGCCATAGCGTGGAGATCGACAACACCGACGCCGAAGGCCGCCTGGTGTTGTGCGATGCATTGGCCTATGCGGCGGAGAAGAAGCCGGCCCTGATCCTCGATTTCGCCACGCTGACCGGTGCGGCGCGCATCGCCCTGGGCCCGGATGTGCCGGCGCTGTACAGCAACGACGACGCCCTGGCGAATCAATTCCTGCAGGCCGGCGAACGGCAACGCGACCGTCTCTGGCGCATGCCCTTGTGGCGCCCCTACTTGAGCATGCTGAAGTCGAATATCGCCGACCTGGCCAATGCCGGTCCCTCGCGTCACGCCGGTTCGATCACGGCCGCGCTTTACCTCGAACGCTTCGTCCCCGAAGGCCAGGCCTGGGCGCACCTGGACCAATACGCATGGAACGATAGCGAACGCCCCGGCAAGCCCGCGGGCGGCGAGGCGCAGGGCTTGCGCGCCGCCTTCGCCCTGCTGAAGGCGCGCTTCACGGCCTGAAGCATCGCGTGGACGACGCATGACATTCGTCAGCCGGGCCGCATGACGGCCTGCCCTGGCGAGAAAAAGTGCCTTCCGGCACCTTGTCGCCACGGCGTCAGCAAGGACAATGCGCCAGTCGTGGCGACTCTGTCGCCGCGCCGTGAAATACTTCCGCCCCTGTTGCGTCGCGCCGAACCGGAAACCCCATGTCCCACCCGAACGAGCTCCTGAACGAACTCCGCATCGACCGCAGCGCCAAGCAGCAGGCGCCGGAAGGCCGGCCTTGGCTCTGGGTCGCCGTGGCCACCGTGGCCCTCGTCGCGATCGTGGCTTCTTACTTCTTCTTCGGGCGCGAAGAGGCGATCGAAGTGAAGACAGCGACCGCGACGGCTGTGCAGGGCTCGGGCGGCGGCAGCGCCTCGGTGCTGGATGCTTCCGGTTATGTGACCGCGCGCCGCATCGCGACCGTGTCGTCGAAGATCACCGGCAAGGTCAAGGAAGTCTTCATCGAGGAAGGGCAGCGCGTCGAAGAAGGCGAAGTGCTGGCGCGCCTGGACGCCGCCGATGCCGATGCGCAGCGCGAGCTGGCGCAGTCGCAACTGGCTTCGGCACAGTCCCAACTGGCCGAGGCGCGCGCGCAGCTGGTGCTGGCCGATCGCACCCTGGTTCGCCAGCGCGAACTCGCCGCGAAGAAGCTGGTCGCGCAGTCAGCGCTGGATGCGGCCGAAGCCGATCGCACTTCGCGCGCCTCGCGCCTGCAAAGCCTGGAACGTGCCGTGAAGGTCGCGCGCGACGGCGTCGAGATCTCGGCGCTTGGCGTCGACAACACCGTCATCCGCGCGCCCTTCACCGGCGTGATCGTGGCCAAGGCCGCGCAGCCAGGCGAAATGATTTCGCCGATCTCCGGTGGCGGCGGTTCGATCCGCACCGGCATCGGCACCCTGGTGGACATGGATTCGCTGGAAGTACAGGTCGACGTCAACGAGGCCTACATCGGCCGCGTGCAGCCGAAGATGCCGGTCGAAGCCGTGCTGAACGCCTATCCGGACTGGAAGATCCCGGCCGAAGTCATCGCCATCGTGCCGACCGCCGATCGCAGCAAGGCGACGGTCAAGGTGCGCATCGCCCTGAACCAGAAGGACCCGCGCATCGTGCCCGACATGGGCGTGCGCGTGAGTTTCCTCGAGACGACGCCCGCATCGGCGCCGCAGGTCAGCGCGCCGCGCGTGCAGGTACCGGTGACGGCCGTGCGCAAGGACGGCACGCAGGACATCGTTTTCGTCATGAAGGACGGCAAGGCCGAACGTCGCGCGATCAAGGCCGGCGGCACGGTCGGCGACCAGCGTCAGGTGCTGGCCGGCCTCAACGGCGGCGAACAGGTCATCGTCGAAGCACCCGATACGCTGAAGGAAGGCGACGAAGTGCGCCTGGCCGAAACGAAGTAACCCAGAACACATTCCGATTCAATCGACAGCGCACTGCGCAACCCGAGAGGCCCGCGATGAGCGAAGAAAGCATGATCAAGGTCAGCAACGTCACCAAGTCCTACGAGCGCGGCAAGCAGAAGGTCGAGGTGCTGCACGGCCTTTCCATCGACGTCCCGCGCGGCGACTTCGTCGCCCTGATGGGCCCGTCGGGTTCGGGCAAGACCACCCTGCTGAACCTGATCGGCGGTCTCGACACGCCGAGCTCGGGCGAGATCAGCGTCGGCGGCGAGCGCATCGATCGCATGAGCGCCGGCCAGCTGGCGCGCTGGCGCAGCAACAACGTCGGCTTCGTCTTCCAGTTCTACAACCTGATGCCGGTGCTGACGGCCGAGGGCAACGTCGAGCTGCCGCTGTTGCTGACCAAGCTGTCCTCGGCCCAGCGCAAGAAGAGCGTCGAAATCGCCCTGACGGTGGTCGGCCTCGCCGATCGCGCCAAGCACAAGCCGCGCGAACTCTCCGGCGGCCAGGAACAGCGCGTCGCCATCGCCCGCGCCATCGTTTCCGATCCGCAACTGCTGGTCTGCGACGAACCGACCGGCGATCTCGACCGCAAGACGGCCGACGAAATCCTGAAGCTGCTGCAGGTATTGAACCGCGACCACGGCAAGACCATCGTGATGGTCACGCACGATCCGCTCGCGGCCGAATACGCCAAGCGCACCCTGCATCTCGACAAGGGCCGCCTGGCCGAACAGGCGCAGGCCTGATGCGCGCCGCGCCGCGGAGGAACGATCCATGACCAAGACCGGATTCGTCATCGCCAACCTGTTCCGCAAGAAGACCCGCACCGTCCTGACCCTGCTATCGGTGGTGATGGCTTTCGTGCTGTTCGGCCTGCTGCAGTCCCTCAACATGGTGTTCAGCGCGGGCGCCGATTTCGTCGGCGCCACCCGCTTGGTCACGCAGTCGCGCGTATCCTTCACGCAGTCGCTGCCGATGCGCATGGTGCCCGAGATGGACGCCACGCCCGGCGTGCAGCATGTGATGTACCAGCAGTGGTTCGGCGCGGTGTTCCGCGACGATCCGCAGATCTTCGCCTTCGCCGTCGATCCGCAGCGCTTGCACGCGGTCTATCCGGAATGGGTGATGCCGGAAGAAAACTGGAAGGCCTTCACCGATACCCGTACCGGCATGATCGCCGGCCGCGAACTGTCCAAGAAGTACGGCTGGAAGGTCGGCGACAAGATCCCGATGCAGTCGAACATCTTCCCGCAGAAGAACGGCAGCAAGGACTGGACCTTCGACCTCGTCGGCATCTACGACGGCAAGGACGAGGAGTGGCAGCGCAACACCGCCGGCGGCATGTACATCAACCACGCCTATTTCTCCGAAGCCTCGCTGTTCGGCGGCGGCCTCGGCGGCATCTTCGTGCTCAAGCTCGACAAGCCCGAACTGGCGCAGTCGGTCGCGACGGCCGTGGACAAGCGCTACGAGAATTCGGCCGACGAGACCAAGACGCAGACCGAGAAGGATTTCCAGGTCGGCTTCGTCAAGCAGCTCGGCGACATCGGCCTGATCGTGCGCTGGATCCTGTTCGCGGTGTTCTTCACCCTTCTGCTAGTCGTCGGCAACACGATGGCGCAGAGCGTGCGCGAGCGCATTCCGGAACTCGCCGTGCTGAAGACGCTCGGTTTCTCCGACGGCAGCGTGCTCGGCTTCGTACTGGCCGAAACGTTCGCGCTCTGCGCGATCGGCGGCCTGGTCGGCCTCGCCATCGCCACCGCGCTCGGCGCCCTGGTGCAGAAGTTCGCCGGCGCGATGCTGCCGCTGGCGATCGACTGGCGCGTCTGGATGGCGGGCCTGGTGGCGATCGTGCTGCTCAGCCTGGCCGTCGGACTGTTGCCCGCGCTACGTGCCCGTCGCTTGAAGATCGTCGACGCGCTCGCCGGCCGATAAGGAGAAGACCATGTTCAGTCAGATTCTCGCCATCTCCTCGATCAACCTTAAGTCGGTGCCGGAGCGCTGGGCCTCGTCGCTCGTCATCGTCATCGGCCTCGCCGGCGTCGTCGCCGTCTTCGTCGCCTTGCTGGCGATGGCCCAGGGTTTCCAGGCCACGCTGAAGGACACCGGCCGCACCGACAACGCCATCATCCTGCGCGGCAATTCCGGTGCGGAACTCAATTCCGGTTTCGGCGGCGACACGGCCACGCTGATCAAACAAGGCCCTGGCATCCGCAAGGGTGCCGACGGCAAGCCGCTCGCCTCGGGCGAACTGATCGTCATCACCGAACTGTTCAAGAAGGGCGAGAAGGTCAATGGCGCCAACGTGACCCTGCGCGGCGTGGAACAGCCTTCGTTCGCGCTGCGCCCGCAGCTGAAGATCGTCGAGGGCCGCTCGTTCAAGCCGGGCTTGCGCGAGATTATCGTCGGCGCCGGCGTGACGCGGCAGTTCGATGGCGTCGAGGTCGGCCAGACGCTGCGCATGCGCGGTTCGGAATGGAAGGTGGTCGGCAAGTTCGAAGCCGGCGACGCCAACGACAGCGAACTGTGGGCCGATGCCGGCAGCGCGCAATCGGCCTTCAATCGCGGCAATGGTTTCAGCGCCGTGCGCGTCGGCCTGGAATCGCCCGAATCGCTGCAGACGCTGAAGGACGCATTGACCTCCGATCCGCGCCTGACCGTCGAAGTGCTGCAGGAGCAGGCCTATTACAGCTCGCAGACCAAGCAGTTCCGCGGAATGATCATGGGCCTGGCCGGCGTGGTGACCTTGATCATGGGTCTCGGCGCGATCTTCGCGGCGCTCAATACGATGTACGCGGCGGTCGCGGCGCGCGGCAAGGAAATCGCCACGCTGCGCGCGATCGGTTTCGGCGGCGGGCCGGTGCTGGTCTCGGTGATGATCGAAGCACTGGCGCTGGCCTTCGCCGGCGGCGTGCTCGGCGCGCTGATCGCCTGGGCGATGTTCGACAACCTGTCGGTGTCGACGCTGGGCCAGAGCTTCACCCAGGTCGTGTTCGCCTTCAAGGTCGATACCGGCCTGGTGATCACCGGCCTGGTCATCGCGCTGGTGATCGGTTTCATCGGCGGCCTGCTGCCGGCGATCCGCGCCGCCCGCCTGCCGGTGACGACGGCGCTACGCACGGCCTGATCTTCGCGTCGACGGTTGGATGGAAGGCCCGGCAATGCCGGGCCTTCTTCTTTCTCAACTGCGCAGTCTTGCCCGCGTGATCAGCACCACGCCGACCAGGATGACCGCCATCGCGCCGATCACGTGCGCATCGACTTTTTCGTCGAGCAGCCAGACGCCGAGCAATACCGCGATGGGCGGATTGACGTAGGCATAACTGGTGGCGAGCGCCGGCCGTACGTTCTGCAGCAGCCAGACGTAGGCCGAGAAAGCCACGATCGAACCGAACAGGCCGAGATAGACCACCGCCAGCGTCGCATGCAGGGGCGGTACCGCCGTGATGCGTTCGCCCAGCGCGAGCCCGACGATGTTCATCGCGATGCCGCCGCAGATCATCTGCGCCGCCGTGCTCATGAACGGCGCCGGCAGGTCGCGGTCGCGGCTCCAGACCGACCCGAACGCCCAGCTCAACGGCGCCAGCAGCAGGGCGATCATGCCCGGCAGGCTGGCGGCCATGCCGCTGCCGAAGTTCAGCCAGACGACGCCGGCGAAACCGATGCCCAGGCCCAGCCATTCGAGCCGGTTCGGATGCCGGCCCTTCAGCGCGCTGAACATGCCGGCCCACAGCGGCATCGACGCGACGGCGATCGCGGCCAGGCCCGACGAGACGGTCTTCTCCGCAAAGTTCACCAGCCCGTTACCGAACAGCAGCATCAGCACGCCCATGACCGCCGCGTTCTTCCACTGCGCGCGCGTCGGTGCGGCGTGGCCGCGCCAGCGCAGGAAGGCATAGAACAGGATTCCGGCGAAGATGAAGCGCAAGCCCCCCATCAGGAAAGGCGGATAGCCCTCCAGGCCGACGCGAATACCGTAGTAGGTCGAGCCCCAGATCAGGTAGACGGCACCTAGCGCGAGCACGAGCGCCGTCGTGCCGCGGGTGGCGGGTGAAGACTCGGTGCTGATCGCGTTCATGGCGTGGAGTTTCGCTGGAAGTTTGGGGAGGGCGTCATTCGCCGGCGACGAAGTCGCGCTGCACGGCGATGCGTGCGAGCAACCAATGCAGGCCAGCCAGGTGCTGCTGGTCGTGGCTGCACAGCAGATGCGCGAGGCCGCGCAGGGTCGTCGGGCCATAGCCTTCGAATTCGGCCGCCCGCGCCAGGTCGGCGACGCTCGCCCGCGACAGCATCTTCACGGTACGGGCGCGCGCGACGGCGAAATCCGCCAAGGCCGCTTCCGCATCGGCAGCGGTCGCGGCGGCATAGTCCCGTTCCTCGGCCAACGCGTAGCTGTCGATGTCGGCCAGGACCGGCCCGTTCTCCGTCAGGGTCCGGCCGATGCGGACGTGATAACCGTCGCGCTCGATGTCGCGCACGTGCAACAACTGCCCGAGGGGCGTGAAATGTTCGCTGGGCATGCCTTCCCAGTGCGGCGGCGACCAAGTCGAATAGGCGACGGGAACCTGGGCGTACTGCGTCGCCAACAGCGGCGGGAACGCGGCGAGCGCGGATAGCGTGGTTTCGATGCTCACGGGCGAATCCTCTGGGATTCCTGGCGGCCCGGACGCGACCGCAGGACAGCATCCTATGCCTGCCTCGCGAACGGCGCTTGAAAAAACATGCGCCAGAACGCAATATTTTTGCGTGGCCGGAAAACCCCTCCAGCTCGACGATTTCGACCATCGCCTGCTCGAACTGCTGCAGCGCGACGCCGATACCACGCTGACCACGCTCGGCGATGCGATCGGCTTGTCGGCCAGCGCGGTACAACGGCGCATCAAGCGCTATCGGGAAAGCGGATTGCTGCGCCAGGTCGCCGTTCTCGACGGCGAACTGCTGCCGGCGGTCACGCTCGCCGCCGTCTGGGTGACGATGGAGCGCGACACCTTCCGTCTCCATTCCGCCTTCCGCGCGCGCATGCGCGCCACGCCCGAAGTGCAGCAGTGTTATGCGGTCGCCGGACAATGGGACTACCTGGTGATCATCGCGGCGCGCAACGTCGCCCACTACCGGGAAATCGCCGAGCGCCTGTTCGTCGACGAGGGCACGGTGAAACGCTACGAGACGCGTCTGGTGTTCGAACCGATCAAGATCGGGCTCTCGCTGCCGACGCGCCCCGGCACGCGGCGAAAACGCTGAGTCTCACGCACCGGCTTCGCTGCGCAGGACTTTTTCCTTCAACGGCAGGCCCCAGCGATAACCGCCGAGCGATCCGTCGCCGCGAATGATGCGATGGCAGGGCACCATCACGGCCAGGCGATTCTGCGCGCAGGCGCGAGCCACGGCGCGGGCCGCACGCGGCAGGCCGAGCTGGTCGGCGAGTTCGGCGTAACTGCGCGTTTCGCCACGCGGGATCTTCATCAATGCCTGCCAGACGCGCTGCTGGAAGGCCGTGCCGATCAGTTCCAGCGGAACGCGTGCAGACAAACCCTTCAAGGCATCGGCGACCGCGCGAACGCGCGGCGCCAGGAACTCGTCGCGACCGTCCTGCACGCGCGCGAGTTCGGCTTGCGGGAACTCGCCGCGCAATTCCTCCAGCAAGGCCTGCTCGTCCTCGCCAAGCGCGACTGCGCAGATGCCGCGTTCGCTGGCGGCGACCAGGGCACGGCCGAGTTCTGTTTCGATCAGGTCCCAGTGGATGCGCATGCCCGCCCCACCCTTGCGATATGCGCCGGGCGGCATGCCCAGGCGCGCGGCGCCGTCTTCGTAGACGCGGCTCGGCGAACCGTAACCGGCATCGACGAGCGCGCGCGTGACATCGCTCTTGCCGCGCAGTCCACGCTTGAGTTCGCCCAGTTTGACCTGCGCGCGGTATTCGGCCGGCGACAAGCCGTAGGCGGCACGGAAGCTGCGTTGCAGGTGGCCGGCACTGAGGCCGACACGGCGACCGAGGCTTTCCAGCCCGTGCTCGCCAGCCTCCAGCAGCTGGCGCGCGCGCTCAAGGCGGGGATCGATGATGCTTTCGGGTTTGGCGGTCCGGTTCATGCCGCCAGACTAGCGGGCGTTACAGCCGCCCGCTATCCGCATCGTGTGGAACTCGCCGATGGCGGCAGCCATAGATGACGCCGGCCGGCGACCGGCTCAGTTGCTCCAGACCAGGGCGCGCTTCGTGACCGGCATGACCTGAGCGGCCAGCTGCGGGTTGCCGCTGAGCAGTCCGATCGCGTCGGACAGGACGTAGGCGCTTTCGCGCAGCAGCGGATCGGGACGCGACTTCGCGGCTTCTTCCTGCGCCACCTGCTTGCTGACCGAACGCTCGTTCGCCTGCAGGCCATCGTCGCGATCGTCGTTGCCGGCCACGGTCGCCAGACCCATGGCCTTGCGCTGCGTGTCGCGCTGCTTGCGCCGCGCTTCGTTGCGATCGCGTTCGGCTCGACGATCGGCTTCATTGAGCGAGATGGTCTTCTTCTCGCGCTCGGTGCGGAAGCGGGCCACATCCTCGACCAGCCACTGGTATTCCTGGTCCTTGGCCACGCGCGCGTCGTGTTGCGCGCCGAGGCGCGGCAGCATCGGCCCGAAGTTGCCGAGGTTGACGTGGTTGGCGGCGGCGATCTTGCTCGCCGGCAAGGCGTTGTCGTAGGTGCTCTCGCCGAACTCGCTGGCGTCCACCGTCACCGGGAACTGGATGTCGGGCACGACGCCGGCGAACTGCGTGGTGCTGCCGTCGACGCGGAAGAACTGCGCGATCGTCAGCTTCACCTGGCCGAACTTCTCGTCCTGGCGACCGGGCCAGCGATCGAGGTCGATCAGGTTCTGCACCGTGCCCTTGCCGAAGGTCGGTTCGCCGATGATGATGCCGCGGCCGTAATCCTGGATGGCGGCCGCGAAAATCTCCGAGGCCGACGCCGAACTGCGATTGACCAGCACGGCGAGCGGGCCGTCCCAGGCTACGCCCGGGTCCTTGTCGCGCTCGACGCTGACGCGACCGCCGGACTCGCGCACCTGCACGACCGGACCCCGGTCGACGAACAGGCCGGCGAGTTCGACCGCTTCGATCAGCGAACCGCCGCCGTTGTCGCGCAGGTCCATGACCACGCCGTCGACCTTGGCCGCGCGCAGCTCGCCGAGCAGTCGGGCGACGTCGGTAGTGGCCGAACGCGCGTCCGGATCGCCGCGACGCGCGGCTTCGAAATCGAGATAGAAGCCCGGCAGTTCGATCACGCCGATGCGGCGACCGCCGGCATCGATGATCTTCTTGCTGGCGGCCTGCTCCTCGAGCTTGACCTTGTCGCGCACGAGGGAAACGAGTTTGTGCGCACCGTCGGTGCCGGCGTCGGCCGGAATGATGTCGATGCGGACCTTGGTGCCCTTCTTGCCGCGGATCAGGTCGACGACATCGTCGATGCGCCAGCCGACCACATCGGTCATCGGGCCGCTGTCGCCCTGGCCGACCGCGACCACGCGATCGCCGACCTGCACCTTGCCGGACTTGCCGGCCGGGCCGCCGGGAACGATCGTGCGGATCACGACGAACTCTTCCTGCCGCTGCAGCACCGCGCCGATGCCTTCGAGCGACAGGCGCATCGTCATGTTGAAGTTTTCGGCGCTGCGCGGGCTCATGTAGCTGGTGTGCGGGTCGATCGACATCGCGTACGCGTTCATGAAGTTCTCGAACACGTCGTCGCCGCGCAGTTCGTGCACGCGGCTGGCGAGCTGCGCGTAGCGCTTGTCGAGCGTCTTGCGGATCTCTTCCTGGCTGCGGCCGGCGAGTTTGAGGCGCAACACGTCGTTCTTGACGTACTTGCGCCAGATCTCGTTGAGCTCGTTGCCGTCGGCCGCCCAGGCGGCGTGTTCGCGATCGTAGGCCCAGCTTTCCTTCGCCGACAGGTCCATCGGCTTGGCCAGCAGGCCGCGCGCGTAGGCGATGCGCTGGTCGACGCGCTGCACGTAGGTGCCGAAGATGTCGTAGGGCGCGCGCAGGTTCTGGCTCTTGATCGAATCGTCGAGCGTGCTGCGATAAGGTTCGAAACGACGGATGTCGGCCTGGGTGAAGAACAGTTTCTCGCCGTCGAGCGATTCCAGGTAGCGACGGAAAATATCGGCCGACAACTTGTCGTCCAGCGTCGCCGAACGATAGGCATAACGGCTGTCGGACAGCAGGCCGTAGACCAGGCGCGCGGCCGCGCCCTGCGCATCGGTGGCGGCCATCGGCTGCGCCGCCGGTGCGGCGGTGGCGGGCGCCGGCGCGTTGCTGGCAGCCAGGGCCAGCGTCAGCGGCAGGATGGCGGTCAGGGCGATCAGCTTGTTGTTCATCATGGGGTCGGTCCTCTGACCGTGAATCCTGGGTTCGAGCTTGCGCCCGGAATCGTGCGGAAGCCTGTGCCGATGGTACTGTCCGGCGCCTTCAGGCGCCGGCTTCGACGAATCCGGCTTCAGCCGCCATTCGGTCGGCATGGTAGGACGAGCGCACCATGGGCCCCGAGGCGACATGGGTGAAGCCCAGACCCTCGCCGAGCACGCGAAGTTCCTCGAACTCTTCCGGGGTCCAGTAACGGATCACCGGGTGGTGGTGCGGAGTCGGCTGCAGGTATTGGCCGATCGTGATCATGTCGACGTCGTGTTCGCGCAGGTCGCGCAACGTGGCGAGCACCTGTTCCTTCGTTTCGCCCAGGCCGAGCATGATGCCCGACTTGGTCGGCACGCCCGGGTGCTGCGCCTTGAACCGCTTGAGCAGGTCCAGCGACCAGCGGTAGTCGGCGCCGGGACGCACGTTCGGGTACAGGTCGGGCACGGTCTCGAGATTGTGGTTGAACACGTCCGGCGGATCGTCGTGCAGCACTTCCAGCGCACGCTCCATGCGGCCCTTGCCGCGGAAGTCGGGCGTCAGGATCTCGATGCGGATGCTCGGCGACAGCGCCCGCGTCTCGCGGATGCAGGCGGCGAAATGCGCCGCGCCGCCATCGCGCAGGTCGTCGCGATCGACCGAGGTGATCACCACGTAGCGCAGTTGCATGTCGGCGATCGTGCGCGCGAGGTTGAACGGCTCCTGCATGTCGGGCGGTTTCGGCCGGCCATGGGCGACGTCGCAGAACGAGCAGCGCCGCGTGCAGACCTCGCCGAGGATCATGAAGGTGGCGGTGCCGTGGCTGAAGCACTCGTGGATGTTCGGGCAGCTCGCTTCCTCGCAGACGGTGACGAGGCGGTTCTCGCGCAGCTTGGACTTCAGTTTCTGCACCGCATTGCCGGCCGGAATCCGCACGCGGATCCAGCTGGGCTTGCGCAGCACCGGCGCCGATTCGTCGAACTTGACCGGGCTGCGCGCGATCTTGTCCTCGCCCAACTGTTTCGCGCCTTCCTGCAGCGACGGAATCACCGCGAGGGGAATGCTCTTGGGGGCGGATTCGGTCGAAGACATCGGCGGCTCAGGCGGAGAGGGGAACGGCGTCCAGCAGACCAGGCAATTCAAGCGCAGGGCGGGGATGCAGGCCAAGTTGGCGCGACAGCGCCTCCACCAGCACCGGCTTGACCTGGTCGGGATCGCCGGGGCCGCCCAATTCTAGCAGCGAGGTCACCTGCAAGCCGGCGTAACCGCAGGGATTGATGCGATGGAAGGGCTCGAGGTCCATGCCGATATTGAACGCGAGGCCATGGAAACTGCAGCCATGCCGCACGCGCAGCCCGAGCGCACCGACCTTCTCGCCGCCGACATAGACCCCCGGCGCGCCTTCCCGTCGTTCCGCCCGCAGGTTCCAGGTCGCCATCGTCTCGATCAGGGCCTGCTCGATGCGATTGACGAACTCGCGCACGCCCAGGCCGCGTCGCCGCAGATCGACGAGGGGATAGGCCACGATCTGCCCCGGTCCGTGATAGGTCACCTGGCCGCCGCGATTCGTGCGCACGACCGGGATATCGCCGGCAGCCAGCACGTGTTCGGGCTTGCCGGCCTGGCCGAGCGTGAAGATCGGATCGTGCTCGACCAGCCACAGCTCATCGTCGCCGGCGTCGCCGCGCTGGTCGGTATAGGCCTCCATCGCGGCCCAGACGCGCCCGAACGGCTGGCGCCCAAGCTCGCGGATCGTCCAGGGCGCGGACGCTAGAGCGTCCACTTGATCTCCGGATGCGCGCGCAGCGCGTTGTGCGCCGCCTCGTAGTCCTCACGCGACTCGGCACGGAAGCTGACGGCGACCGAGATGTAGCGGCCAGCGCTCGAAGGACGAGTGCGCACGGTTTCGGCCACGACCGTCAGGCCGGCTTCGGCCAGCAGGGCCGGCACGGCGGCTTCCAGGCCGGCGTCGGCCGCCCCCATCGCGCTGATTTCGAATACCCCGGGGAACTGAAAGCCCTGGTCGTCGGCGGTCTTTTTCATCGCTACATTATCGGGGCGATGCGGGCGATTCCCAACCCGCCCGTCCCGCCTTTCGGCACATGCCGGCGCCAGCCCCCGGGGTTAGCGTCGGAAGGTTGGGCCCTGCCCTTCCTCCGACCCTGAACGGAACCATCATGTCCAAGAAGCCTCTCGTCCTGCTCATCGCCGCCGGCATCGCCTTTTCCGGCCCCGTTTTCGCCCAGTCCGCCGCCATGTCACCGACCTCGACCCTGCCCGCCAGCAATCCGTTCTTCGCCGACAGCACGCTGCCGCTGCACTACCCGGCGTTCGACAAGATCAAGGACAGCGATTTCGCGCCCGCCTTCGACTACGGCATGAAAGAACAACTCGCCGAAGTGAAGGCCATCGCCGACAACCCGGCCAAGCCGACTTTCGACAACACCATCGTCGCGATGGAGAAGTCCGGGTTCACGCTGGGTCGTGCGCTGTCGGTGTTCTTCAATCTCGTCGGCACCGACACCAACCCGGCGCGCGACAAGATCCAGTCCGACTACTCGGCCAGGTTCGCCGCGCACCAGGACGCCATCAGTCTCGACCCGAAGCTGTTCGCACGGATCAAGGCCCTGTACGACGCACGCGCGACGGCCGGTTACGACGCCGAAGACCTGCGCCTGGTCGAAAAGTATTACGACAATTTCGTCCGCTCGGGCGCGCTGCTGTCGGCCGCCGACCAGGCCAAGCTCAAGCAGATGAATGCCGAATTGGCCGAGCTGGGCACGCAGTTCAGCCAGAACGTGCTGGCCGAGGTCAACGACTCCGCCGTCATCGTCGATGACAAAGCCGAACTCGATGGCTTGTCGGAAGACCAGATCGCCACCGCCGCCAAGGCCGCCGAGAATGCGATCGCGGCTGCCGCCAAGGCGCTCGCCGCGGCGCAGGAAGCCGACCGCGCCGGCTCGACCGACCAGACGCGCAAGGCGCTCGCCAAGGCGCAGGCCGCGCAGGACCGCGCCGCCGGAATGAAGGGCAAGTACCTGCTGAAACTCAACAACTTCAGCAACCCCGCGATCCTGCCCCATCTCAACAACCGCGCGCTGCGCGAACGCGTCATGGCGGCTTCGCTCGCGCGCGGCAGCCGGGGCAACGCCTACGACAACACGGCGATCGTTTCACGTGTGATGAGCCTGCGTGCGGAAGAGGCGAAGATGCTCGGTTATCCGAACTACGCCGCCTACGGCCTGGGCAACCAGACGGCCAAGACGCCGGAAGCCGTCAACGCGATGCTCGGCAAGCTCGCGCCGGCGGCCGTGGCGAATGCGCGCAAGGAAGCCGCCGACATCCAGGCGCTGATCGACCGCGAGCAGAAGGCCAAAGGCCAGCCGAGCTTCGCGCTGCAGCCCTGGGACTGGGCCTATTACACCGAGAAGGTGCGCCAGGAACGCTACAACTTCGACGAATCGCAGCTCAAGCCCTACCTGGAACTCGATCACGTGCAGCAGGACGGCGTCTTCTACGCCGCCAACCAGCTGTACGGCCTGAGCTTCAAGGAGCGCAAGGACCTGCCGGTGTACCACCCGGACGTGCGCGTGTTCGACGTGTTCGACCGCGACGGCAAGCAGCTGGCGATCTTCATTTCCGACATGTACGCGCGCGATTCCAAGCGCGGCGGCGCCTGGATGAACACCTACGTCGACCAGTCGGCGATGACCGGCTTCCTGCCGGTGGTCGCGAACCACCTCAACATCCCGAAGCCCGCCGACGGCCAGCCGACGCTGCTGACCTGGGATGAGGTCACGACGATGTTCCACGAATTCGGCCATGCCCTGCACGGCATGTTCTCGAACGTGAAGTATCCGTATTTCACCGGCACCAGCGTGCCGCGCGACTTCGTCGAATACCCGTCGCAGGTCAACGAGATGTGGGCCGATTGGCCGTCGGTGCTGGCCAACTACGCCAAGCACTACCAGACCGGCGCGCCGATGCCGAAGGAACTTCTGGACAAAGTGCTGGCCAGTTCCAAGTTCAACCAGGGCTTCACGACCACCGAATACCTGGGCGCGGCCATGCTCGATCAGCGCTGGCACCAGTTGCCGGCGAGCCAGGTGCCCGGCGCATCCGGCGTGATGGCGTTCGAAGCGCAGGCGCTGGCCAAGGACGGCATCGATTTCCCGGCCGTGCCGCCGCGCTATCGCACGCCCTACTTCAGCCACATCATGGGCGGCTACGCCGCCGGCTATTACGCCTACATCTGGAGCGAAGTGCTCGACGCCGACAGCGTCGAATGGTTCAAGCAGAACGGCGGCCTGAAGCGCGAGAACGGCGACCACTTCCGTGCGACCCTGCTTTCGCGCGGCGGCAGCGCCGACGCGATGAAGCTCTTCCGCGACTTCGCCGGACGCGATCCGAACGTCGAACCGCTGCTCAAGCGCCGTGGTTTGGACGGCGGCACGAAGAAATAGGTTTCGAAACCTCGTTGCAACAAACGGCCGCCGCAGGGCGGCCGTTTGTTTTTCCGGGGTCGCGATGCTGCAGCGCATCGTCCGACCCCATTGCGCCCGAACGACGCTTACGCGCAAGCTAGCTTCATGCGCCCCCTGCTTGCCGCCTTGCTGGCCATGCTCAGCGCTCCGATCGCCGGATCGGCGATGGCGCAGGCGCGAACGCCGGATGTGCTGCGAGTCGCGGCGAACGACGCCAACGGCCAACCCTTCGTGCTGTACGACGAAAAGATGCGCCTGCGCGGCGGGCTCGCCCGCGACATCATGGATCATCTTTCCGCGCGGCTCGGCCTGAAACCGGTCTACATCAATCTGCCGCGCGCGCGGGTCGAGCCCTGGCTGCGCGAAGGCAGGGTGGACGCGGCCTGTTTTCTCGCGCCCGACTGGGTGCGCGAACCCAAGCGTCTGCGCTGGTCGCCGATCCTCTTCCATATCCGGCAGGTCATCGTGAGTCCGCCGGATTCGGCGCCTGTCACCGGCCCGCGGTCGCTTTACGGCAAACGCGTCGGGACGCTGCTCAACTACCACTATCCGGAACTCGCGCCCTACTTCGCCGACAGGCGCGTGCTTCGCGCCGACGCGCCGTCGTTCGCCTCCAACATCGCCAAGCTCGAACGCGGCCGGATCGATGCCTTCCTCAACGACGATCTCGCTTCCCTGTTCGCTGTCGAGAACGGCGGGCTTCCGGCGGATATCCGCATCGATGCGCTGTGGGCGCCGGAGAATCCGGTGTACTGCGCCTTCAGTCCGGAATTCGCCAGGCGTTCGCAGCAATGGCGGCCCGTGCTGCAGGAAGCCGTCGATGCCGGCAGGATGCAGCGCTGGATATCGGCCTACACCGGTGGACGCCGAGTCGCCGGCTCGGAGAAGAAACCGTAAGTCCTGACCAACGAGGAATGCTTGAGCGCCGAACGCGACCGCGACGACGAGAACAGCGAGCCCACGTCCGGCCGACCCTGGCGGCTTGGAATCGCCGGCCGCCTGCTCCTGTACATCGTCCTGTTCAGCACCTTGGTGACCCTGTTGCTGGCATCGGTGCAGCTCGCGCTCGAGTACCGACGCGACATCGCGACGATCGAACAACGCATCGACGAACTTCGGCGCAGCCGCCTGGACAGCATCGCCCGCAGCCTGTGGGACGTCGACAGCGAACTCTTGCGCCGGCAACTGGAGGGCATCCACACCCTGCCCGATATCGAAGCCGTTTCCATCCGGGAGACCGATGCGGGCGCCGCGGACGCGCCGATCCATATCGCGATCGGCCGGCCCGACGCCGACGCCCCGCTGCACTGGGAGCTGCCGGTCGTCTATTCGGACTTCGGGAAGCAAAGACGCATCGGCGTGCTGCGCGTCGAAGCGTCGCGCGATGCGGTGCTTGCGCGCCTGTACGATCGCGCCCTTTGGATCCTCGGCACGCAGGCGGTCGAGACCTTCCTGATCTCGTTGTTCGTCCTGCTGCTGGTGCACTACATGGTGACCCGGCACCTGGTCGCACTGGCGCGGATCGCCGGCACGTACGACGTACGTGCGCCCGCCTCCGAGTTCCACTTGCGGCGGCGCGGCGGCCATGGCGGCGACGAACTGGACCAGGTGGTGGCGGCGCTGGAAGGCATGCGTCGCAACCTGGAGCGCGCCTACCGCGACCTGTCGGAAAGCAATGCCGAACTCGAACGCGATATCGTCGCAAGAAGGCGGGCCGAAGCCACCGCCGAACGCCTCGCCACGCACGACGCGCTCACCGACCTGCCCAATCGCCGATTGCTGTTCGACCGCATCCGGCACGAACTCTCGGTTTCGGCGCGCACGCATACGCATGGTTCCCTGCTCTACGTCGATCTCGACCATTTCAAGGCCTTGAACGATGCCCGCGGCCATTCGCTGAGCGACGCATTGCTGGTCGAAGTATCGCGTCGCCTGGCCCGGAACATGCGCGAAGTGGACCTGGTGGCGCGCCTGGGCGGCGACGAGTTCGTGGTCGTGCTCTGCAGCACCAGCGAAAGCGCCGACCAGGCCGCCGCCGCCGCGCTATCGGCGGCCGAACAGATCCGCGCGCAGATCGCCGCCCCCATCGAGATCGATGGACAAACGCATCACCTGACCGCCAGCGTCGGCGTCGCGTTGTTCCCTGCCGACGGCGACGAGATCGAAAGCCTGCTCAAGCAGGCCGATGTCGCCATGCACCACGCCAAGACCGGAGGACGCAACAGCGTGCGCTTCTTCCAGGCCAATCTGCATGCGACCCTGGCGGCCCGTCATGAAATGGAGCTGGAGCTGCGCGCCGCGTTGGCCGAGGCCGCGTTCACCCTCGAATACCAGCCCCTGTTCGACAGCGACGCCGCACTTTGCGGTGCCGAAGCGCTGATCCGTTGGAAGCATCCGACCCGTGGCATGGTTCCGCCGGGCGAGTTCATCCCGATTTGCGAAGAAAGTGGCCTGATCGTCCGATTGGGCGACTGGGTGATCGATCGCGCCGCCGCGCAGATCCGCGCCTGGACCGATGCCGGCCTGATGCGGGTATCGCATTACGTGTCGGTCAACATCAGTCCGCACCAGTTCGGTCGTGCGGACTTCGTCGACAACATCTTGCGCGCCTGCCGCAGGCATGGCGTCGATCCGCGCCAACTGGCGCTGGAAATCACCGAAGGCGTGGTCCTGGGCGATCTGGAGCAGACCATCAGGACGATGGACGCGCTGCGCCAGCATGGGCTGCGCGTCTACATCGACGATTTCGGCACCGGCTACTCCTCGATGGCCTATCTCAAGCGCCTGCCGATGGATGGCTTGAAGATCGACCAGAGCTTCATCCGCGACCTCAAGCAGGAAGACAACAGCGCCGCCATCGTCGAAGCCATCATCGCCATCGGTCGCCGCTTCGGCCTCGTCGTCGTCGCCGAGGGCGTGGAGACCGACGCGCAGGCGCAGTTCCTGCGCGGGCTCGGCTGCGATCTGTTCCAGGGTTATCTGTTAGGACGCCCTGTCGATCCGGAATCCTTCCGGCACCTGTACCTGCAGCGCACGGCGAAGGGTTCCGGCGCGATCGGCGGCGATCCCGCGGCTTCGTCTTCGGCAGGCTAGGCGCAACGCGAGCGCAGGGACGCGCGCAGCGACTGAACATCGTGCAACCTCCGGGGTGGTCGCGAGCGCAGGGATGGCGGCAAGCCGGTATGCTGCAAGAATCGCGCGACCGCCGGTCGCGCCTTCGTTGTCGTCCTGCCGCCCTCGCCGATGATCCGCCTTCGCCATTTCGCTCCTGCCCTGCTCGCCGTGCTGGCGCTGACCGCTTGCCAGCCCGAGCCACCGCCGCCGCCCAAGAAGAAGACGCCGACCCAGATCGTCGAATCGGACACGCTCGAAGGCGGCGCCATCAGCACCGCGCCGGTCAGGAACGGGAGCGCCCCCTACGCCGCGGTTTCGCGCCAGAACGCGCGTATCGACTGGTCGCCGATGACGCTGCCGGAGGAAGATCAGGCCTGGCTCAGCTGCGAGCTGGACTATGAGACCAAGGGCGACGGCGCGCCGCTGGCTTCGCTCGATCGCAAGGCCCTGACCGCCGCCTTGCAGACCTGTCGCGAGCCCGGCGTGCTGCGCCTTCGTTACCACGGCCACATCGGCGCCGATTTCACCGCGCTGATCGAACGCGTCACGCGCCTGGCGGACGAGCTGGACATCGACAAGCGCGTGCTCGACATCGATTCGACCGGCGGCCAGGTGGAAGACGCCATCCGCGCCGGCGACTTCATCGCCGAGTCGCGCTGGACGATCTGGGTGCGCGAAGGTTCGCAGTGCCACAGCGCCTGCGTGTTCATCCTCAGCGCCGGCGACACCCGTCGCATCGCCGGGCGCGTCGGCATCCACCGCATCATTCGCATGAGCTCCACCGCCAGCACGCGTGCCGAGCTCAATGCCGAGTTGCGCGTCGTTTACGATCGCGTGCGCGCCTATCTCGAACGCAACGGCGCCGCCGTGGCGGTGGCCGACCTGATGATGGCCGTACCCAATCGCAGCCTGCGCCTGCTGACCGCCGACGAGCTCAAGCGTTATGGACTCGATGGCGCCAATCCGGCCCAGGACGATCTCGACCGACTGCGCCTGATGCGCAAATGCGGCGAGGATTTCGTCAATCGTCGCGATGCCTTCGTGCTCGCCTTCGACCGCCGTTGCCGGGGTTCGCAAGACCAGCTCGGGGGCTTGAACGATTGCGGCCTGGACCTGCGCAAGGACTTCGGTTTCCCGGATCGCACCTGCCCCGCCGAGAGCCCGCTGGCCGAGTTCGATCGCGCGCAAACTTCCGCCAGCGGCGAAGCAGCGGATGGCCAAAGCGCCGGCAAGCCCGCGCCCTGAGCGTCCGAAATCGTCTGCGTCGCGGTAACGCGCCGCAATTGTGATGGTCGTCACACATTCCGCCCGCCATAGGGGCATATTAGTGACGCACGGCACGGCGTAGCTTCCTCCCCCCGTCCAGCGCCAGCCCGCTCCCCCGAGCGGGCGCCGTGAAGGAGCCCCCATGCATGCCTTCGGTTTGCATCGAGCCGCTTTTCTGTCGGCGCTACTGGTCACGTGTCTGGCTGGCTGCACCGCAACGGAGCGAGGCGCCGAAGAATCGGTCGCGGGCGCCGAGGCCTTGCGACCGCGGCCTCCCACGCCGACGCCCGGCGGCAAACCCACGCCAGAACAGGCCTCCCGCTTCCTGTCGCAAGCCAGCTTCGGACCCACCGAAGCGGAGATCACCTCGCTTACGGCGACCACCTACGACAGCTGGCTCAACAACCAGTTCGCGATGCCGCGAAGCTCGCACTATTCGCATGTGCTCTGGCTGAAGGACCAGGGCATCGACGTCGACGATTTCACCAACCAGTATGCGATCGAGTCGTTCTGGAAACAGGCCATCACCGGACCGGACCAGTTGCGCCAACGCACGACCTGGGCCCTCAGTCAGATCTTCGTCGTCGGCGATGTGGACAGCATCCGCAACTCCGCCTACTACGACATGCTCGGCAGCAATGCCTTCGGCACGTATCGCCAGTTGCTCGAGGGCGTCACCCTGTCGCCGGCGATGGGGCTATGGCTGTCGCATATCGGGAATCTCAAGGAGGACCCGGCGACCGGCCGGCTGCCGGACGAGAACTACGCGCGCGAGGTGATGCAGCTTTTCAGCATCGGCCTCTGGCAGCTCAACCCCGATGGCAGTCGGGTGCTCGATAGCGCCGGTCGCCCGATTCCGACCTATACGCAGGAAGACATCCGCGGCCTGGCCAAGGTGCTGACCGGATGGAGCTACAACGGTTGCAATCCGACGACCGAATACTGGTACTGCTTCGACGCCGCGCGTGCCGGCTACTACATGGAGTACGACGACGTCACCAAACCGATGACGCCGCTGGAGGCCTACCATTCCAAGACGGAAAAACGCATCCTCGGCGGCAAAGTGATCCCGGCGGGCGGTACGGCCAAGTCGGACTTGAAAGCCGCGCTCGATACGCTGGCCAATCATCCCAACGTGGGGCCCTTCATCGGTCGCCAGCTAATCCAGCGGCTGGTCAAGAGCAATCCTTCGCCGCAGTACATCGCAAGAGTCACCGCCGTCTTCAACAACAACGGCCGCGGCGTGCGCGGCGACATGAAGGCCGTGCTGAAGGCGATCCTGCTCGATGCCGAAGCCCGCGACATCAACCTCGCGCAAGGCCCTGCGGACGGCAAACTGCGCGAGCCGGTGGTGATGCTGGCGCAATACTTCCGCCTGTTCACCGTTCCGCCCAGCGCCAGTCGCTTCAACTACAACCCCTGGTGGATGCAGGAGGCTTTCGCGCAGCGTCCGCAAAGCTCTCCGAGCGTGTTCAACTTCTACAGCCCCTTCTATTCGGCGCCGGGCGAAATGACGCAGAACGGCGTGGTCGGTCCGGAGTTCCAGATCCTGCACGAAGCCACCGAAGTCGATGGCTACAACTTCATGGAGTACTGGGTACAGACCGAGTTCGACGGCATCACCGGCTACCGCCACAACTACGCGCCGTTCGAGGCGCTGGCCGGCAACGCCACCACCCTGGTCGACAAGTTCGATCTGCTGCTGACCTACAAGACGCTGTCGCCGCAGGCGCGCACGATCATCATCGACGCGGTCAATCGCGTCCCGGCGAATGAGCGCAGGGAGCGGGTGAAGATGGCATTGATGCTGTTCGAGATCGCTCCCGACTACAAGATCCAGAGATGAGGCCAGACATGAACAAGCCCCCCCTGCTTCGTTCCCGCCGTCGCTTCCTCTTGTCTGCCGCCAGCGTCGCCGGATTGGGCGCGCTCGGCAACTTCGGCGTCAGCCTGCAATCTTTCGCGGCCGCCAGTGCGGTGGGCAGCGCGATACCGACCGACTACCGCGCCCTCGTATGCTTTTTCCTGTTCGGCGGCAACGACAACGGCAATACGCTGATCCCTTACGACCAGGCCGGCTACGACAACTATGTGTTGGGCCGCGAAGGCTCGCTGTCGCGTCCGCTCGGCATCACGCGCCTGCGCAACGACCTGTTGCCCCTGATCGCGCCTTCGCTCAACGACGGTCGCCAGATCGGCCTGCCCAAGGAAATGTCGAAACTCAAGTCCCTGTACGACGGCGGCAAGGTCGCGGTCGTTCCCAACGTCGGCGTGTTGTCCTATCCGACGACGCGCAGCCAATACGAGAACCGAACGATTGAACTGCCGCCGCAGTTGTTCTCGCACTCCGATCACCAGCGGTTCTGGCAACTGGGCGTTCCCAGCTACTCGGCCCGCACCGGTTGGGGCGGACGCATGGCCGACCTGCTCGCCGCCGCCAACAACGCCAGTGCCGTATCGATGTGCGTTTCGCTCTCGGGCAACAATGTCTGGCAGGTCGGCGACTATGCCTTGCCCTACCCGGTCAACTCGGAGACCGGCGCCTCGGAGTTCTGGTCGTTCTGGGACAACCGCCGACGCGATGCCGCCGTGCAGCTCAACCAGATCGCACGCGCCAACATGCTGCAGCGTCAGGCATCGGCCATTTTCAATCGTACGCTGGCGGCGCAGGAGCTGATGCAGACCGCATTGGCGGGCGCGCGCGATTTCTCCGACCTGTTCGGCAGCGTGCCGGCCGATCTGAATCCCGGCCTGGTGGAGGACTACATGCGCGTCCAGGAACAGATGCACATGGTCGCGCGCATGATCGACGTGCGCGCGCAGTTCGGCCACCGCCGACAGGTTTATTTCATCGGCCTCGGCGGCTTCGACAACCACGACAGCCTCGACGACCATGCCGATCGTTTGCGCGTCATCGCCGACAACTTCGCCGCGTTCTACCAGGCGACGGAGCGCATGGGAGTACAGAACAGCGTCACCACCTTCACCGGGTCGGACTTCGGACGAACGCTCAAGAGCAACGGCACCGGCTCCGACCACGGCTGGGGTTCGCACCATTTCGTCATGGGCGGCGCGGTGCGCGGCGGCGACCTGTACGGACGATTCCCGAATCTGTCGATCACCGGGCCCGATACGGTCGAACAACAGGGACAGTTGTTGCCCTCCACCTCGGTGGACGAGTACGCCGGCACGCTGGCGAAATGGTTCGGCGTCGCGTCCAGCGACCTGCCTCTGGTGGTTCCGAACCTGGGACGTTTCGCCCACCCCGACCTCGGTTTCATGAGCTGATATGCCTGCCGCAAGGGGAATACATATGGCCGACTCCAGGGAACCGGCGGTGCAAGCCGCCAAGCTGGACACTTATCGTGCCTGGCAGGCGACGCGCTACGGCAGCGCCGCCGAAGCGCTGCAACTGGGCGAGCTGGCGTATCGCGCGCCTGTCGGCGCCGAGGTCGCCATCCGGGTCGAAGCGGCCGCGCTGAACCCGATCGACTACAAACTGCTGGCGGGCCAGTTGCGCCGATTGCAGAAACTGCGTTTTCCGGCGACGCCGGGCTTCGACGCCGCCGGCACGGTGATCGCGTGCGGCCCCGGCGCGACGCGTTTCTCACCTGGCGACCGCGTCTTCGTGCGCGGCAGTCGCGACACCCTCGGCGCCTTCGCGGAAATCACGATGCAACCGCAGGCCTTCGTCGCGCACGCGCCGCGCAACCTCGACGCGAGCCAGGCCGCTTCCTTGCCACTGGTCGCATTGACCACGATGCAGGCACTGGAAGATCGTGCCCATGCCCAGCCCGGCCAGAGCATCCTGGTCCATGCCGGCGTCGGCGGCTTGGGCAGCTTCGCCCTGCAGTACGCGCGCCACCTGGGATTGACGGTGCATACCACGTGCAGCGAACGCAACCGCGCGCTGGCCTTTTCTCTCGGCGCGCAGGAGGTCATCGCCTACGACCGCGAAGATTATCGCCATCGCCTGGATCGCTACGACATGGTGTTCGATACGCTCGGCGGCGAACACACGCTGGGCTCGTTCAATGTTATCAAACGCGGCGGCGTGCTGGTCAGCGTGGCCGGCCCGCCGGATCGGGAAATGGCGGCGAAGGCGCCGAACTTCCTCGTGCGCTGGGGCATGCAGGCGATGGCGCGCGAGGTCCATGCCGCAGCGAAGAACAAGCAGGTGCGCTACTTCCGTTTCCTTACCGAATCGGACGGACCGCGGCTCGAGGCGCTGGTACCCCTGATCGAGTCCGGCGAGATACGCCCGCTGATCGATCGCGTGTTCGAATTCGAACAACTGGTGGCCGCCTGCGAGTACCTGCAACAGGGACGGGCGCGCGGAAAAGTCGTACTGCGCGTCGCTCTCGCCTGAGATTCCAGGGAAGGAAAGCAACGGGCCGGCTTGCGCCGGCCCGTTGCGTGTTGCGCGAAACGTCCAGGATCAGTCCGACTCCCACCACATCCAGAATTCGTCCCAGAGCCTGCCGAAGAAACCCGCTTCTTCGACGGCATCGAGCGCGACGAGCGGGCGCTCCGCCAATACCTTGCCGTCCAGGCTCACGCGCACCTTGCCGATGGCCTGGCCCTTCTTGATTGGCGCGATCAGGGTCTTGGGCACGTCCATCGCCGGCTTCAGCTCGTTGTAGCGGCCGCGCGGCACGGCGATCTGCAAGGGCTGGGCGAGACCGAGATTCACCGTTTCCTCCGAACCCTTCCAGACCTTCTGCGTGGCGATCTTGGCGCCGCCGGCGTACAGCTGGTGGGACTCGAAGAAGCGGAAGCCCCATTCGAGCAGATTGAGGTTGCCGGTTTCGCGCAGACGGAAACCTTCGGACTGCGACTTGCTGTCGATCCCCATCACGATCGACACGAAACGCTGCTCGCCGCGCTTGGCCGAAGCCAGCAGGCAGTAGCCGGCATTGCTCGTGTGCCCGGTCTTGATGCCGTCGATGCCGCTGCCCTCGCGCCACAACAGGGTGTTGCGGTTGTGCTGCGGGATGCTGCCGACCGTCATTTCCTTGATGCTGTTGTAGGCATAGGTCTGCGGGAAATCGCGGATCAGGGCGCGGCCGAGCAGGGCCAGGTCGTAGGCGGTGGTGTAGTGCCCTTCGGCGCTGAGACCATGCGCATTGACGAAGTGGCTGTTCTTCATGCCGATGCGCTGCGCGTAGCTGTTCATCAGCGCGGCGAAAGCCTCCTGGCTGCCGGCGACATGTTCGGCGATGGCGATCGCGGCATCGTTGCCCGATTGCACGGCCATGCCCTTTTCGAGTTCGCTGAGCTTGACGCGGCTGTTGAGCTCGAAGCCGCTGAAGCTGCCATCCGTGCCGGCGCCACCCTCGCGCCAGGCGCGCTCGCTGATGGTCACGAGATCGTCGGGCTTGATCTTGCCCGCCTTCATCTCGGCCGCGGCGACATAGGCGGTCATCACCTTGGTGATGCTGGCCGGTTCGCGTCGTTCGTCGTAGTTCTCGCCGGCGAGTACCTGGCCGGTGCCGTAGTCCATCAGCAACCAGGCCTTGGCGCCCACCGGCACGGGCGCCGGCGGCACCGGCACGGCGGCGGGCGCGGCAGGAGTACCGGGTTGGGGAACAGGGACTTGCGCGATCGCGGCCGTCATGGCGGCGGTGGCGAACGCGGCGAACATCAGTCGGGGGAAACGCATGCGGAACTCCAGAGGGAAGGACGGCGCGCCGCCCGAAAACAGAAGCGGATTGTAGTGCCTATTCGCTGAATACTCGCGGGCTGGGCAGGCCCAGCTGGCGGATTCTTTCCGCCAGGGACTCGATTTCCGACAGGCTCAGCGGACCGATGCGCACGCGCCAGACATCGCGACCGCCCACCTCGGCCCGATCGATGTCGGCGTCCTCGATGCCGGCATCGTCCAGGCGATCGACCAGTCGCTGCGCATTGTCCTTCTCGGCGAAACTGCCGAGCTGCAACCAACGTCGTTCCGCATCGCCGGCGTCTTGCCGGACCGCGGCTCGCGCGGACGCGTTGGTGAGCGATGTCGAAGCCGTTGCCGGCGCCTCGGTCTCGCCGTCGCCGGTGATCGCACGCAGTTCGACCCGCGCGGTGCCGGTGCGATCGACGCCCAGGCGGACGGCGGCGGCATAACTCAGGTCGATCACGCGACCGGCGTGGAAAGGGCCGCGATCGTTCACGCGAACGATGAGGCTGCGCCCATTGTCAAGATTGGTGACGCGCACGAAACTCGGCAAGGGCAGCGTCTTGTGCGCGGCGGTGAATGCGCACATGTCGTAGATCTCGCCGCTCGACGTACTACGGCCGTTGAACTTGGCGCCATACCAGGAGGCCACGCCGCGCTCGGAATATCCCCTGGCCGATTCGCGCACGTAGTAGTTCTTGCCCAACACGGTGTAGGGCGAACGATTGCCATAACGCGACTTGGGTTCGTCGCGCGGCACCGGTTCCGCCACGCCGCTGATATCGACTTCGCCTGCCGGCCCGGCATCCGCCACGCCCGGCGCGTACAGGCCGCCCGCTGTGTAATCGCGCTCGTCATGCTGGCGCGTCGGCAGGCAATGATTGATCGCGGCGCGCTCTTCGTTCGCGCCGATCGCTTTCGATGTCGACGGCGCGGGTCGGATTGCGGGCGCAGACGAGACCGGCGCCGGCCCCGTCCGCTTCGGCGCATGACCGCAAGCCGCCAGGCCCGCGCACAGCAGCAGCGCCACGACAAAGCGCATCAGGGCGAAGCGACAGGGTCCGCGGCGATTTCGCGCGACAACTGGTAAACCGCCAACGCATACATCGGCGAACGGTTGTAACGCGTGATGACGTAGAAGTTCTGGTAACCGATCCAGTACTCCGGACCGGTCGGGCCCTCGTAATTCAGCAGCGTCGCCGGCAAGGCAGGAGCCGCGTTGTCGACCGGGCGATAACCGCGCGCCGCGATTTCATCCAATGCGTATTTCGCTTCGTAGTTCTCCGGCACCCACGGCGCCGCGCCCGGATCGGCTTTGGCCGGCACGGCGACCGGTTCGCCTTTGCGCCAGCCATAACCGATGAAATAGTTGGCGATCGACGCGAAGATGTCGCGCGGCGAATTGAACAGGTCGCGGCGCCCGTCGCCGTCGCCGTCCTTCGCGTAGTTGCGATAGCTGGACGGCATGAACTGGCCCCAGCCCATGGCGCCGGCGTAACTGCCTTTCAACGCGCCGATATCCAGACGTTCCTGCTTGGTCAACGCGAAGAAATGGCCGAGCTCGCTGCGGAAGAATTCCTCGCGCTTGGGATAGAAGAAACCCAGCGTATAGAGCGCGTCGAGCACGCGGTAGCTTCCGGTGTTGCCGCCGTACTGGGTCTCGACGCCGATGATCGCGACGATCATCTCGGCCGGCACGCCGGTGTCGGCCTGCACCTTCATCAATTCCTCGCGATGTTCGGCGAGGAACTTGCGGCCACCGCGAATGCGAGCCTCGGTCAGGAAGATCGGCCGATAGTCCTTCCACGGCTTGCCTTCCGCCGGTCGCGTGATGGCGTTGATGATGCTCTGCTTGTAGATCGCCTGCGCGAGCCCGGCCTCTATCTCTTTCGGGTCCAGGCCATAGGCCTTCGCGGTCTCGGCGACGAACACGGCGCGACGATCGGCCGCGAGTACAGGAATCGGTGCTTCGACCGCCGGAATCACCACGGGCGCAGCGACCGTCGTGCCCTGCGCCGGCGATGGCGCCGGGACGCGCATCGGAACGGTGTTGTTCGTCGCCTGCGGCGTCGCCGGTTTGACCGGGGTGGAACAGGCCGCCAACGCGGTGGCGAAGCAAAGGGAGAACGGAATCAGTCGGGAGCGCATGGCGATCCTGTGCTTGGGGCGGGAACAATGTAGCACGGCGGTTCGAGGCACTGGCGGAGCGCCCGCGTCACGACATCAGCTTGCGATGCGCATGCACCGACATCACCATGCCGAAGCCGGCGAGCAGCGAAACGGCCGATGTGCCGCCATAGCTGAGCAAGGGCATCGGCACGCCGACCACGGGCAAGAGGCCGGCGATCATCGCCCCGTTGACGATCACGTAGACGGAGAACGTCATCGCCAGGGCACCGGCCAGCAGGCGCGAATAACCATCACGCGCATTGGCGGCGATCCACAGGCTGCGGCCGACGATGAACAGGTAGAGCGCGAACAGTACGGTCACGCCGACCCATCCCCATTCTTCGGCCAACACCGAAAAAGCGAAATCGGTCGTGTGCTCCGGCAGGAAATCCAGGTGCGCCTGGCTGCCCTGTCCCCAGCCCTTGCCGAACCATCCGCCGGAACCGATCGCGATCTTCGATTGGATGATGTTCCAACCGGTACCGAGCGGATCGGATTCCGGATTCAGGAAAGTCAGGATGCGGTTCTTCTGGTAGTCCATCAGGAACAACCAGGCGACCGGCAACGAACCCAGGCCGAGGCCTGCGAACAATCCGATGCGCCACCAGGCGATGCCGGCGAGGAAGACGGTGAACGCGCCGGACGCGGCAACGAGCATGCCGGTACCGAGATCGGGCTGCAGGATGATCAGCCCGACGGGAATGCCGATGATCATGGCGCACACCGCCAAGGTGCCCCAACGCGGCGGCAGGATGCTGCGATGCAGGTACCAGGCGACCATCATCGGCACGCTGAGCTTCAACAGTTCGCCCGGCTGCAGATAGAAGAGGCCCAGGTTGATCCACAGTCGCGCGCTGCGCCCGGAGCCGAAAGCGAACACCATCGGCAGCAAGGCCAGCGTGAGAACGAAGACCAGCGGCGTCCAGCGGCGCAGGCGCGAAGGCGGAATGCGCGAAATCATCAGCATGGCGAAAATGCCGGCGCCGAAACGCGCGGCCTGCGCGACGACGACGCGGGTCTCGCCGCCACCCGCGCTGGACTGCACCACCAGGCTCGCCACCATGACCCCAACCAACGCGAACAACAGCGGCCAATCGACCTTGTCGACGAAGTCGAGCAACCAATCGCGCAACCAGCCGATCATCGGACGGTCTCCGGCGCAGTCGGCGCGGCGGGCGCTGGCGCCGACTGCGGAATCAGCGCGGGGGAAGTCGCGATCTTCGGCAACAGCCAGGCGTCCATGATCTTGCGAGCGATCGGTGCAGCGGTGCTGGAGCCGAATCCGCCGTGTTCGACGACGACTGCGACGGCGATGGTGGGATTGTCGGCCGGCGCATAACCGATGAACAGAGCGCGGTGGCGAAGGTGCAGAGGCAACTGATGCGGATTGACGCTGACATTGCCCTTGCGGCTGACGCGTTGCGCCGTGCCGGTCTTGCCGGCGATCAGGTAAGGCGCGCCGACGCCGATGGCGCGGGCGGTGCCGTGCGAGCCATAGATCGTTCCGACCATGCCCTCCTGTACCGCCTTCATGTTCGGGCCGTTGGCGGCGATGCGCTGCGACGCCGGCATGGGCAAGGGCGTCCAGGCTTCGTTGAATCCGTGTCGCCGGGCCTTGGCCAAGTGCAGCGGCCGGCGCAGACCGCCATTGGCGATCGATGCCGTCGCTTCCGCCAGCTGCAGCGGCGTCACCACCCAGTAGCCCTGGCCGATGCCCGAGTTCACCGTTTCGCCCGGATACCAGGGTTGCTTGAAGCGCTTCAACTTCCATTCCGGCGAAGGCAGCACGCCCGAACTCTCGCCGCGCAGATCGATGCCGGTGGGCTTGCCGAAGCCGTATCGCGACATGTATTCGTCGAACTTGCCGATGCCCATGTCGATGGCGAGCTTGTAGTAGTAGGTGTTGACCGATTGCGCGATCGACTCGCGCAGGTCTACCCAACCGTGGCCGCCAGCGTGCGAATCGCGGAATCCCCGCGCGACGCCCGGCAGATGGAACTCGCCCGTGGACAGTATCTTGTCCTCGGGCGTGCGCATGCCCGACTCGAGGCCGGCGAGCCCGACGAAAGGTTTCACCGTCGACCCCGGTGGGCCGCCGCCGTGCAGGTTGCGATCGAACAGCGGACGCGACGGGTTTTCGGTCAGGGTGCGATAGTCCTTGTGCGAAATGCCGTTGACGAAAAGGTTGGCATCGAAACTCGGCAAGCTCACCATCGCCAGTACTTCGCCGGTTCGCGGATCCACCGCCACCGCCGACCCGTCCATGTCGCCGAACGCGCTTTCCGCCGCGCGCTGCAGATCGGCATCGATGCTCAGTTGCAGGTCCGGAGCCGGTTTCGCCGGAACCCGGCCCACCACGCCCAGGCTGCGGCCTTCGACGTTCTGCTCGACCTGCTCGTATCCGATTTCGCCACGCAGCGAATCTTCGTAGTAGCGTTCGATGCCGGATTTCCCAACATGGGTGAGCGCCGAGTACTTGCTGTCGCCGAGTCGCTCAAGGTCCTGTGCGTCGACCCGGCCGACATAGCCGATCACATGCGCCAGAGCGCTCTCCAGCGGGTAGCGCCGGGTCAGGTAGGGCACGACATCGACGCCGGGAAACAAATGGCGATCCACCGCCAGGCGGGCGCGCTCCTCCTCGCTCAAGCGCAACTTCAGCGTCAGCGGCCGGAACCCCCGTGTCGCGCGCCGAGCGAGCCTGAACTGTTCGAGGTCCTCCTTGCTCAGGCTCACGCGGCGCGCCAGCAACTGCACCGTCGCATCGACGTCGTCCACCTGATCGGGAACGATTTCCAGCCGGTAGGCCGGGATATTGTCCGCGAGCAAGCGCCCATTGCGGTCGTAGATCAAACCTCGCGCCGGTACGACCGGACGCAGCTTGATGCGATTGGCTTCGGAGCGTGTCTTGTATTCCTCGTGCTGCCAGACCTGCAATCGGAAATAGCCGAGGCAAAGACCGAACATCACCGCAGCGATACCGAGGAAACCGACAGCGGCGCGCCGCTGGAACTGGTCGGCCTCGGCGGCCGGGTTCTTCATCGGTTTTCGACGGCTCGCCGGCAGCATCGCGGGAACTCAGTTGCGGGCGCGCAGTCGCGCCAGGTCGAGCAGCATGAAGATCCACGGCCAGAGGAACATGCCGACGACGGGCGACAGCCACGCACCCCAAGGCGGCAGCGGCAGGCCCATGGCCAGATGCAGCACCGTTGCGATCACGCGATCGTTGAACAGCAGCAACCCGACAGCGATGGCCTGTTGCCAGAGCGGGAAGAAGCGCAGTCGCGCCCGGAAGCGTTGTACGAGATAGACCATCACCACCAGTCGCATCGCCTGCTCGCCCAGCGGCGTCGCCAGCGCAAGGTCGGCGAGCAATCCGATCAGGAAGGCCGATCCCAATCCGAGCAACGCCGGCGACTCCAGTATCCAGTAGGCAAAGAAAATGCCGAGCAGGTAAGGCCGCATGGCCGAGAAGGAAACCGGCATCGGGATCAGGGCGAACACGATCGCGAACAACAGGGTACCGAACAACAACCAGCGCGAAGGCGCACGGATCATCGCGCACCTCCCTGTGCCGGCGATGCCTCGGCATCCGTCGCCGGCGTCTCCGCCTCGGTCGGCGGACGCCTGGGCGCGGGTGGACCGACATCCAGGTCCATCGGCAGGTTGCTCACCAGCAGCACCTCCATGCCGCGATCGAGATGCGCGGCAGGTCGCGCATCGGCGATGACGAACAGGCTCGTGCTGTCGGGATGCAGCGCCGTGATGACGCCGACGGGGAAACCGGCCGGGAAGCGCCCGCCGATGCCCGACGTCACCAACACATCGCCCGGTTTGACGTCGGCGCTTTGCGGAATGCTGGGCAAGCTCAGCCGATCGCGTTGACCGTTGCCGAAGGCGGTCGTCCTCAGGCCCGAGCGCGCCACTTGCACCGGAATGGCGTGATCGGGATCGGTCAGCAACAGGGCGACCGCGCGATGCCCGCTGACTTCTATCACCTGCCCGAGCACGCCGCCGGAATCGATCAACGCCTGCCCGACTTCGACGCCATCGCGACTGCCGGCATCGAGCACGATGCGCTGCCGATAGGGATCGAGGTCGACGTCGAGGATGCCGACCAGCTTCATCTTCAATCGGTATCCGCGCAAACCGCCCAGCATCTGCCGCAGACGCAGGTTCTCCGCCGACACCGCGTCGAGGCGATTGAGCCGCGCCGAGGCAAGCGCCAGATCGTTGCGCATCTTCGTGTTCTCGGCCTGCAGGCGATCGCGCGACGCCAAGTTGTCCCGGGACGAGGAGAACAATCGCGCCGGCGCGGCCGCCACCCATCGGAAGGGTTCGCCGAGCACGGAGAGGCGTTGCCGGACCATCGCACCGTAACCGCTGCGATGGTCGAAAACCATCAGGCCGATGGCGAGCGCGACGTAGGCCAGCAAGGGCAGCGTCGACAGGACGTTGTCGCTGTTGCGGGAGGCGGACGAGGCGGGATAGGCCACGCGCTAGGACTCGGCATGAGGCCGGGAACTGCTTCCCGGCGATAGGGGGGAATTGCCGTGTGTCGCCTGCCGGAAAGAAACCCTCCTGGTTCCTTCCGGCATCATCGCTTTACTCCGCGGAGAAGAATCCGTGGCCGTGCATGTCGATCAACTCGAGCGCACGACCGCCGCCGCGCGCCACGCAGGTCAGCGGGTCGTCCGCGACATGCACGTGCAAGCCGGTCTCCTCCGAGATCAGCTTGTCGAGGTCGCGCAACAGCGCGCCACCACCGGTCAACACGATGCCGCGTTCGGCGACGTCGGCGCAGAGTTCGGGGGGAGTCTGCTCCAACGCATGCTTGACCGCGCTGACGATGCCGGCGAGCGGCTCGTGCAAGGCCTCGAGCACTTCGGTCGTGTTGATGGCGATCATGCGCGGCACGCCCTCGGCGAGGTTGCGGCCGGAGACTTCCATCTCGCGCACGCCGGACTGCGGGAACGCGTTGCCGATCTCGAGCTTGATGCGTTCGGCCGTGGTTTCGCCGATCAGCGTGCCATGGCTGCGGCGCACGTAGTTGATGATCGCTTCGTCGAAGCGGTCGCCGCCGATGCGCACCGACTGCGAATAGACGATGCCGTTGAGCGAGATCACCGCGACCTCGGAGGTACCGCCGCCGATGTCGATGACCATCGAGCCGCGGGCTTCATCGACCGGGATGCCGGCGCCGATGGCCGCCGCCATCGGCTCCTCGATGAGGTAGACCTCGCGGGCGCCGGCCTCTTCGGCCGATTCCTTGATCGCGCGGCGCTCGACCTGGGTCGAACCGCAGGGCACGCAGATCAGCACGCGCGGGCTCGGGCGCAGGAAACGCGAGGTATGCACCTTGCGGATGAACTGCTTGAGCATTTCCTCGGTATGGGTGAAATCGGCGATCACGCCGTCCTTCATCGGCCGGTGCGTGGTGATGTTGCCGGGCGTACGGCCGAGCATGCGCTTGGCTTCGGCGCCGACGGCGGCGACTTCACGGATGCCGTTGTTGTGCCGAACGGCCACGACGGAGGGTTCGTTGAGGACGATGCCCTGGCCGCGGACGTAGATGAGGGTATTAGCAGTACCGAGGTCGATCGACAGATCGTTCGAGAACAGGCCGCGGAGCTTCTTGAACATCAGGGAAGCCTTGAAAATAGGGGGTTTCGGGAGGTTGACTAGGGTATCAACGCCCCCTCCCATGGGCAAGGAATATCGCCGATTTCCAGTGCTGGTGCGCACTGCCCCTCGCCCGCTTTGCGCTACCATTCACGTTTCGTGCAGCAATCGCCGTACCCCATTCCGAGGATCCACGATGCCTTCCGCCCTGATCTGCGGCTCCCTGGCCTACGACACCATCATGGTGTTCCCCGACCAGTTCAAGAACCACATCCTCCCGGACAAGGTGCACATCCTCAATGTCTCCTTCCTGGTGCCCCGCATGCGCCGGGAATTCGGCGGCTGCGCCGGCAACATCGCCTATAACCTCAAGCTGCTGGGCGGCAATCCGATGCCGATGGCCACGGTCGGCCAGGATTTCGGCCCCTACCGCGAACATTTCCAGGCGATCGGCATCCCGCTCGACCACGTCAAGGAAATCGCCGACCTTTACACCGCTCAGGCCTTCATCACGACCGATCTCGACGACAACCAGATCACCGCCTTCCATCCCGGCGCGATGATGCGGTCGTACGAGAACCACGTGAAGGACGTGAAGGACGTCGCGTTCGGCATCGTCGGCCCGGACGGCTACGAGGCCATGTTGCAGAACTCCGAAGAGTTCGCCGGCGCCGGCATTCCCTTCATCTTCGACCCCGGCCAGGCCATGCCCTTGTACAACGGCAAGGAACTGACGCAGATGATCGAACAGGCCACCTACGTCACCGTCAACGATTACGAGTCGAGCCTGCTGCAGGAACGCACCGGCCTGAGCGAAAAGCAGATTTCCGAGCGTGTGCAGGCTTACCTGATCACCCGCGGGCCGAAGGGTTCCGAGGTGCACACGCGCAAGGGCATGCTGCAGATTCCGGCGGCGACGGCGATGCGCGTGGTCGACCCGACCGGTTGCGGCGATGCCTATCGCGCCGGCCTGATCTTCGGCTGGATGAATGGCATGGACATGGCTACGACCGGCCGGATCGCCTCGCTGATGGGGGCGCTGAAGATCGAACACTTGGGCCCGCAGAACCAGCGCTTCAGCTACGACGAGTTCGCGGAACAGTTCCGGCAGCAGTTCGGATACGCGCTGCGATAGGCCCACCACCGATCGCGGTCCAGGGTGGGGGCTTCCGAGCGAAGCAGCCGGCGCAAGCGCGGGCTTTTGATGTCGGCAAAGAGGCGCACGCGCTGGGTTCAAGGCGGGTGTTTGGGATGACGCGCCTGTCCCGACCTGTGGCCGACGCGCTACGCGCCAAAGCAAGACGCCAGCCGATGGCTCGACTGGCGTTTTGGATAAAGCCCCTGGCGATGACCCATGTCTGCGAGGCAGCTTGTCGTTGAGCGACAAGGGTTTGCTTGCGGTGCACGTAATGCGACTACGGCGCCTACGCAACAACAGCAAAAGCCGAAGCCTTTAAAGACAAAACCCACCTCTTTCGAGGTGGGTTTGTCTTTAAAAAAGCCCCTGGCGATGACCTACTCTTGCATGCTTGTGCACACTACCATCGGCGCGGTTGCGTTTCACTTCCGAGTTCGGGATGGGATCGGGTGGTTCCACAACGCTATGGTCACCAGGGAGACGGTTGGAGGGTCGCGGTTCCGATCGGTGCATTGATCGAGTCGCGCACGCTCTCACGTTTGGTGTTGATGCGATTGTATCGCATCAGCAAATTGGATTGGGTCAGTAGCGAGCGATTGTTTCGTTTGTCATCGACGTGACGTCGAGGTAAGGCAACTTGAGGTTATATGGTCAAGCCACACGGATCATTAGTACGCGTTAGCTCAACAGGTTGCCCTGCTTACACACCGCGCCTATCAACGACCTAGTCTTGATCGTTCCTTTAGGGGACTTGTGTCCCGGGAGATCTCATCTTGAGGCGCGCTTCCCGCTTAGATGCTTTCAGCGGTTATCGCTTCCGAACATAGCTACCCGGCTGTGCCGTTGGCACGACAACCGGAACACCAGAGGTTCGTCCACTCCGGTCCTCTCGTACTAGGAGCAGCCCCTCTCAAATCTCCAACGCCCACGACAGATAGGGACCGAACTGTCTCACGACGTTCTGAACCCAGCTCGCGTACCACTTTAAATGGCGAACAGCCATACCCTTGGGACCGACTACAGCCCCAGGATGTGATGAGCCGACATCGAGGTGCCAAACACCGCCGTCGATATGAACTCTTGGGCGGTATCAGCCTGTTATCCCCGGAGTACCTTTTATCCGTTGAGCGATGGCCCTTCCATACAGAACCACCGGATCACTATGACCTACTTTCGTACCTGCTTGAGCCGTCGCTCTTGCAGTCAAGCACGCTTATGCCATTGCACACAGTGCGCGATGTCCGACCGCGCTGAGCGTACCTTCGTGCTCCTCCGTTACTCTTTGGGAGGAGACCGCCCCAGTCAAACTACCCACCATACATGGTCCCCGATCCGGATTACGGACCCAGGTTAGAACGTCAAGCACATCAGGGTGGTATTTCAAGGTTGCCTCCACGCCAGCTAGCGCCAACGCTTCATAGGCTCCCACCTATCCTACACAGACGAACTCAACGTTCAATGTAAAGCTATAGTAAAGGTTCACGGGGTCTTTCCGTCTTGCCGCGGGAACGCTGCATCTTCACAGCGATTTCAATTTCACTGAGCCTTGGGTGGAGACAGCGCCGCTGTCGTTACGCCATTCGTGCAGGTCGGAACTTACCCGACAAGGAATTTCGCTACCTTAGGACCGTTATAGTTACGGCCGCCGTTTACTGGGGCTTCGATCAAGAGCTTCGCCTTGCGGCTAACCCCATCAATTAACCTTCCAGCACCGGGCAGGCGTCACACCCTATACGTCCACTTTCGTGTTTGCAGAGTGCTGTGTTTTTGATAAACAGTCGCAGCGGCCTGGTTTCTGAGGCCGATCTCAGCCGAGCAACGCACGTTGCCACCAAGATCGGCGCACCTTCTCCCGAAGTTACGGTGCCATGTTGCCTAGTTCCTTCACCCAAGTTCTCTCAAGCGCCTGAGAATTCTCATCCTGCCCACCTGTGTCGGTTTTCGGTACGGTCTGCGTGACCTGAAGCTTAGAGGCTTTTCCTGGAAGCGTGGTATCAGTGACTTCGCCCGATAGGGCTCGTCTCGGTGCTCGGCATAAAGAGACGCGGATTTGCCTACGCCTCATGCCTACCGCCTTTCCCCGGCAACCAACAGCCGGTACACCTAACCTTCTCCGTCCCCCCATCGCAGTCACGCGAGGTGCTGGAATATTAACCAGCTTCCCATCGACTACACCTTTCGGTCTCGCCTTAGGGCCGACTCACCCTGCGTCGATTAACGTTGCGCAAGGAAACCTTGGGCTTTCGGCGTGCGGGCTTTTCACCCGCATTATCGTTACTCATGTCAGCATTCGCACTTCCGATACCTCCAGCAGACTTCTCAATCCACCTTCGCAGGCTTACGGAACGCTCCTCTACCGCGCATACACAACGTGTATGCACCCTAAGCTTCGGTACATGGCTTAGCCCCGTTAAATCTTCCGCGCAGGCCGACTCGACCAGTTAGCTATTACGCTTTCTTTAAAGGATGGCTGCTTCTAAGCCAACCTCCTGGCTGTCTATGCCTTCCCACATCGTTTTCCACTGAGCCATGATTTGGGGACCTTAGCTGTAGGTCTGGGTTGTTTCCCTTTTCACGACGGACGTTAGCACCCGCCGTGTGTCTCCTATGCATTCCGTCTCGGTATTCGGAGTTTGCAATGGTTTGCTAAGGCGCAATGCCCCGCTAGCCATAACAGTGCTCTACCCCCGAGAGGATTCACATAAGGCGCTACCTAAATAGCTTTCGAGGAGAACCAGCTATCTCCGGGTTCGATTAGCTTTTCACTCCTAGCCACACCTCATCCCCTACTTTTGCAACAGGAGTGGGTTCGGGCCTCCAGTGCGTGTTACCGCACCTTCACCCTGGGCATGGCTAGATCACCCGGTTTCGGGTCTATTGCCTGCGACTATTCGCCCTATTCAGACTCGGTTTCCCTTCGCCTCCCCTAGACGGTTAAGCTCGCCACAGACAATAAGTCGCTGACCCATTATACAAAAGGTACGCAGTCACCCTTGCGGCTCCCACTGCTTGTACGCACACGGTTTCAGGGTCTATTTCACTCCGCTCTCCGCGGTTCTTTTCGCCTTTCCCTCACGGTACTGGTTCACTATCGGTCGGTCAGGAGTATTTAGCCTTGGAAGATGGTCCTCCCATGTTAGACAGGGTTTCTCGTGCCCGGCCTTACTCATTTTCATCATCGTGGCCCTTTCGCATACCGGGCTATCACCGTCTATGGCCGGCCTTTCCAGACCGCTTTGCTAAAACCACAATGACTTAAGGGCTGCTCCCCGTTCGCTCGTCACTACTGGGGGAATCTCGGTTGATTTCTTTTCTTACGGTTACTTAGATATTTCAGTTCACCGCGTTCGCCTCCCGCACCTATGTATTCAGTACGGGATACCTCTCGGCGAGGTGGGTTTCCCCATTCGGACATCTCCGGATCAATGTCTGTTGCCGACTCCCCGGAGCTTTTCGCAGGCTGCCACGTCCTTC
>NZ_JASGHN010000007.1:0-25877 GCF_047602345.1 Arenimonas sp.
CTGATGCCGGAAGTGCTCCGGGCCTGGCTGAATGTACCGTTCTACTTCGGTGGCACCTCGCTGCTGATCGTCGTCGTGGTCGTGATGGATTTCACCTCGCAGATTCAGGCCCACCTGATGTCTCATCAGTACGAAAGCCTGATGAAGAAAGCGAATTTGAAGGGCGGCACCCCCCGCGGCGGTATCCGGGGGTAAGTCGTCGCGTGGCGCCGCGGCAGAGCCCGCAGCGACCACATTGATGGGCGACCCGTACGACGGCTTTGCGTACGGGTGAGCCGGGGTTCCGTCCCTGCGCTGGAGTAGCGCGGGGTTGCCGGGAGGGGAGTCCTCTCCCAGGCAGACTCCCGGTTCGTCGCCGGAGCATGGGCACACTCCCCATGCCGGGTTTTCGGGCTTCGGCCCGGGGACTTCCTAGGAATCCGAAGCCCTGCTATACTTTTCGATTCATTGCGCTCAATTCGTTTTGGAGATCGCCTCATGGCGCGCATCGCGGGTGTCAACCTGCCTGTCCAGAAGCATGTCTGGGTAGGCCTTCAAAGTATCTTTGGCATCGGCCGTACCCGGTCGAAGCTGGTTTGTGGCAGCGCGGGCGTCAGCCCGAACACCAAGATCCGCGACTTGACCGAATCCGAGGTCGAGAAGCTGCGCGCCGAAGTCGGCAAGTACGTCGTCGAGGGCGATCTGCGTCGTGAAGTCGGCATCTCGATCAAGCGCCTGATGGATCTGGGCTGCTATCGCGGCCTGCGTCACCGTCGCGGCTTGCCGCTGCGCGGCCAGCGCACCCGCACCAATGCCCGTACCCGCAAGGGTCCGCGCAAAGCCATCAAGAAGTAAGGGCGAGCCATGAACAAGCCTGTTGCCAAGGTCAAGAAGAAGATCAAGCGCGTCGTCACCGACTCCGTGCCCACGTCCATGCTCTCTTTCAACAACACCATCGTCACGATCACCGAATCGCCAGGGCAATGCCCTGAGCTGGGCCACCTCCGGTGGCGCCGGTTTCCGCGGTTCGCGCAAGTCCACCCCGTTTGCGGCCCAGGTCGCTGCCGAGAAGGCCGGCAAAGCCGCGCTGGACTACGGCGTGAAGACCTTGGAAGTCCGCATTGAGGGTCCGGGTCCGGGTCGCGAATCGGCCGTGCGTTCGCTGAACGCTTGCGGCTACAAGATCATGAACATCATCGACGTCACGCCGATTCCGCATAACGGCTGCCGTCCGCCCAAGAAGCGTCGCGTCTAAGGGCAGGGAGATCAAATCAAATGGCACGTTATATCGGTCCCACCTGTAAGCTCGCCCGTCGCGAAGGTGCTGACCTAGCCTGAAGTCGCCGGCTCGCGCCATCGACTCCAAGTGCAAGCTCGAGCAGAAGCCCGGCCAGCACGGCCCGGTCGCCAAGAAGGGAAGCTGTCCGACTACGCCACCCAGCTTCGCGAGAAGCAGAAGGTCAGCGCATCTACGGCTTGCTCGAGCGTCAGTTCCGCAACTATTACGCCAAGGCTGCCGGTCGCAAGGGCATACTGGCGAGACCTTGCTGCAGATGCTCGAACAGCGTCTGGACAACGTGGTGTATCCATGGGTTTCGCGGTCACCCGCCCGCAGGCTCGTCAGCTCGTTTCGCACAAGGGCGTCCTGGTGAACGGCAAGTCCGTCAACCTGCCGTCCTACCAGGTCAAGGCCGGCGACAGCATCCAGTTGTCCGAGCGCGCGCAGAAGCACCTCAACGTGCAGGAAGCGCTGACCGTCGCCCAGCAGATGGACCTCGTTCCGAGCTGGTGCGAAGTCGACGCGAAGAAGTTCTCTGGTGTCTTCAAGGCCGTGCCGGATCGCGCCGACCTGCCTTCGGACATCAACGAAGCCCTGATCGTCGAGCTGTATTCGAAGTAATCCTCTCCAGGAGTGTCATTGTTCATGACGTTTTCTGCCCACCAGGTGCTGCGTCCGCGCGGCCCCAACATTGAGCGCCTCGGCGCCAATCGCGCCAAAGTCGTGATCGAACCGCTGGAGCGTGGCTACGGCCAATCGCTGGGCAATGCCCTGCGTCGCGTGCTCCTGTCCTCGATCCCCGGCTATGCGATCACCGAAGTCGAGATCGACGGCGTGCTGCACGAGTACACGACGGTCGAAAGGTCTGCAGGAAGACGTGCTCGAGGTTCTGCTGAACCTCAAGGACGTCGCCATCCGCATGCAGAACGTCGAGCACACCACCCTGAGCCTGCAGAAGAAGGGCCAGGGTATCGTGACCGCCGCCGACATCAAGACCGATCACAACGTCGAGATCCTCAACACCGACCACGTGATCTGCACCCTCACCGAGGACATGGCGCTGAACATGCGCCTGAAGATCGAGCGCGGTTTCGGCTACCAGCCGGCCACCGCTCGTCGTCGTCCGGATGAGGAAACCCGTACCATCGGTCGCCTGATGCTCGACGCCAGTTTCTCGCCGGTCCGCCGCGTGGCGTACTCGGTCGAAGCGGCCCGCGTCGAACAGCGCACCGACCTCGACAAGCTGGTGCTGGACATCGAGACCAACGGCACGATCGATGCCGAGGACGCGATCCGCACGGCTGCCGACATCCTGACGGACCAGCTGTCGGTGTTTGGCGACTTCACCCAGCGCGAGCGTGGCCCGGCCAAATCGGCCGTTGCCGGCGTCGACCCGGTGCTGTTGCGCCCGATCGACGATCTCGAGCTGACGGTGCGTTCGGCCAACTGCCTGAAGGCCGAAAACATCTATTACATCGGCGACCTGATCCAGCGTACCGAGGTCAAGCTGCTGAAGACCCCGAACCTGGGCAAGAAGTCGCTCACCGAGATCAAGGAAGTCCTCGCGCAGCGCGGCCTCTCCCTCGGCATGAAGCTGGAAAACTGGCCGCCGGCCGGTCTCCAGCAGGGCATGATGGGCTGAGATACACGCGGATTTGTCCGCAAAAGCCCGGCCATCCTTGGCCGGGGATTTTAAAATCAAGGAATCACGACCATGCGTCACCGTAACTCTGGCCGTAACTTCAGCCGTACTACCGCCCATCGCGAAGCGATGTTCTCCAACATGGCCGCGTCGCTGATCAAGCACGAGCTGATCCGCACCACGCTGCCGAAGGCCAAGGAACTGCGCCGGGTCGCCGAGCCGCTGATCACGATGGCCAAGACCGATGGCGTGGCCAATCGCCGCCTGGCGATGTCGCGCCTGAAGGACAAGGAAGCCGTCGGCAAGCTGTTCGTCGAGATCGGCCCGCGCTACAAGGCCCGTCCGGGCGGCTACCTGCGCATCCTCAAGTGCGGTTTCCGCGCTGGCGACAACGCGCCGATGGCGTACGTCGAGCTGGTCGACCGTCCGCAGGCCACCGCGGTGGCCACGGCCGAGTAAGCGCTTTCGGCTTCAGTCAAAAAAACCCCGGCCTTGGCCGGGGTTTTTTTCGCCGTCTTTCGCAACTTCGCTCGCTCCGCTAAGGTCGCACGTGAGCTGGAACAACGACGCCCGGACCATGAGCCCCAATCCCTTCCGTTGGAACTTTCGCGCCCAGATGTTGCTGGGTCTTCGTTTGCTGCGCCGCGTTGCTGGGCTATGCCCTGCATGTGCAGTACAACATGCTGATGTTTCCTTGCCCGCTCTGCATCCTGCAGCGGATCGCATTCGTGGCCATGGGAATCCTGTTCCTGCTCGCCGGCCTGCATAGCCCCGGCCCGTTCGGGCGAAAGGTCTACGGCCTTCTGATCGCGCTGGCAGCGGCAGCGGGCGCTGGCGTCGCCGCCTGGCATCTGAACATCCAGTACATGCCCACGAGCGAGATCGCCATGTGCTCTGGCCTCGGCCTGGATTACATGCTTGAGGCATTGCCTCTGCAGGAGGTCATCCAGCGCGTCTTTACCCCGTCGGGCGAATGCGCCCGGATCGATTGGAAGCTCTTCGGTCTGTCGATGCCGGGATGGACGCTGCTCTGGTATCTCGGCCTGGGCGTCGGCACGCTCTGGGCCGCATTCAGGAAGCGCTGAGCCGGCCGAGTATTTGCTCCAGAGCGGCTCGTGCGATGATCGAAGGCCGCCCAGCCCCGCCGCCTTCATGAACGCCAGCGATCGCCCCCTGCAACCCGTAGCGATGCCCGAAGACTGGTCGCCGGCGAGCTGGCGCGCGCGTCATGCTTCGCAGCAGCCAGTCTATCCCGACGAAACGGCGTTGGCGGCCGTGCAGGGCGAATTGTCGCAGTTGCCCCCGCTGGTGACTTCGTGGGAGATCCTGGCGCTCAAGAAGCAATTGGCCGAGGCCCAGGAGGGCAGGCGCTTCCTGCTGCAGGGCGGCGACTGTGCCGAGAGTTTTTCCGATTGCGAATCGGGCCTCATCTCGAACCGATTGAAAGTGCTGCTGCAGATCAGCCTCGTGCTAGTCCATGGCCTGCGCCTGCCGGTCGTGCGCGTGGGCAGGTTCGCCGGACAGTACGCCAAGCCGCGTTCCACCGATACCGAGACGCGCGACGGGATCACGCTGCCGAGCTATCGCGGCGATTTCATCAACCAGCCCGAATTCACCACCGAAGCGCGCGTGCCGGACCCGCGCCGCATGGTCAAAGGCCATGCGCGTTCGGCGATGACGATGAATTTCGTACGCGCCTTGATCGACGGCGGTTTTGCCGACCTGCATCACCCCGAGTACTGGGACCTGGGCTGGGTCGGGCATTCGCCGCTGTCGAACGAGTATCGCCGCATGGTTTCGGCGGTCGGCGACGCGGTGAAGTTCATGGAGACGATCTCGGGCGAGGCGCTGCACAACCTCAACCGGGCCGATTTCTACACTTCGCACGAAGCACTACTACTGCCCTACGAAGAAGCGCTGACGCGCCAGGTCCCGCGGCAATGGGGCTGGTTCAATCTGAGTACGCATTACCCGTGGATCGGCATGCGCACGGCCTCGACCGACGATGCGCACGTGGAATATTTCCGCGGCCTGCGCAACCCGATCGCGGTGAAGGTCGGTCCTTCAGTCACTTCCGAGCAGCTATTGCGCCTGATCGATGTATTGAACCCGGACAACGAACCAGGGCGCTTGAGCCTGATCCAGCGCATGGGTGCTTCCAAGGTGGCCGAAAAGTTGCCGCCGTTGATTGCCGCCGTGCAGCGCGAGGGAAAACGCGTCTTGTGGGTTTGCGATCCGATGCATGGCAATACCGAGAGCACGTCGAACGGCTACAAGACGCGCCGCTTCGACAATATCCGTAGCGAACTCGAGCAGAGCTTCGACCTGCACGCCGCGAACGGCTCGCGTCTCGGTGGCGTACACCTGGAGTTGACCGGCGAGAACGTTACCGAATGCCTGGGCGGTGCGCGCGAGCTCACCGAAGCCGACCTCGAACGCGCCTATCGTTCGACGGTGGATCCGCGTCTGAACTACGAACAATCGCTCGAGATCGCGATGTTGATCGTGCGCAAGCAGGGGCAGATCGCCGCGCCCGCGAAGGCTTGATGTCGATGCGACGATCTCTCGTCGCAGCGATTTCGTGCCTGCTCCTGTCATTCGCTGCTGCGGGGCAGGACGTTTCGCATGCGCCAGAGGACCAGGCTCCCGAGATCGAAGTCCTCGTTTCGCCGGTGACGGTGCGTCTACGCGGCCTGTCCGCCGTCGACGAGAACACTGCCTGGGCCAGCGGCCGCGAAGGCACGGTGCTGCGCACGATCGATGCCGGCAAGACCTGGTCGGTGTTCAAGGTGCCGGGCGCGGAGAAACTGGATTTTCGCGATGTCGAGGGATTCAGCGCCAAAGAAGCGGTAGTCCTCAGCATCGGACCGGGAGAAGATTCGCGCGTCTATCGCACCAGCGATGCAGGAAAGACTTGGATTCTCGCGTTGCAGAATCGCGATCCGAGAGCCTTCTTCGATTGCTTTGATTTCGAAGGCAACGAAGGGCGTCTGTTGGGCGATCCGATCGATGGTCGGTTTCAGCTGTTGGCCACGAAGGATCGCGGCAGATCCTGGGCTGCAGTGCAAGGGCCCGAAGCCGTTCAAGGCGAAGCCGCATTTGCCGCGAGCGGTACTTGCGTATTGCTCGAATCACAGCGCTTGCTGTCCGATTCGATTGAGCATGAGGTGCTGATGACTGTCGTGGCATCGGGCGGCGATGCTGCACGCCTGCACTGGCACCGACAGATGCCTGGTAGCAAATCGAACTGGTTGGCTAGCGAGATCGATGAAAGCCCCAAAGCTGCATCAGCCGGATTCTTCTCGATCGCCTCGGGAAAGCTCGGCCGACTCGTTGTCGGCGGAGATTTCCAGCGTGAGGCAGAGCCCGGGCGGGCCATTGTCCTGGGAGTTGGCGCCATGCACTACGGGGTCGATACCAATCGTACGACTCCGGCCCACTACCGCCGTTCGGAGAACGAGGAGGAACTTGTTCCGGAGCGCAGAATTCAGGATGTCAAAGTGGCGACATTCCCGTCGGTTCGGGAAGCGATATCGCCGCCGGGCTATCGCTCAAGCGTGGCTTGTAGCGCTGATCGCCCCCTGTGCGTCGCGACCGGGCCTAGTGGTAGCGACTCCTGGGATGGCAAGCAGTGGTCCTCGCTGGCTGGTGCGGGCTACGACAGCGTGGATGTCGCCAGCAGCGTCTTCTGGTTCAGCGGCGACAACGGCCGCCTGGGTCGTCTCGTCTTGCCGGAAGTAACGAAGCCGTAAGTGCTGCCCGTATCGGGCAGCACCGCCGAGCGATCGAATCAGAGCGACGGCTTGTATTCCGGTGCCTTGCGCGCCTTCGTCTTCTGCTCGAACGCGAAGGCGAAACCCAGCAGTTCCGGTTCGCTGTACGGGCGGCCCATGAAGGTGAGTCCGATCGGCAGGCCTTGCACGTTGCCCGACGGCACTGAAATGCTGGGCGTTCCCGCCACGGCGGCCATGCCGTAACCCGCACCGACGAAGTGGTCGCCCAGCACGTGATCCGTCGGCCAGGCCGGCGACATGCTCGGCGCGATCAGCGCATCGAGGTGCTGCCCGTCCAATGTCGCCAGCAGGCCTTCCTTGCCGGCGAGGCGCCGCGCGTCGTCGCGCGCCTTCAGATAGGCCGCATCCGATGTCGGACCCTTCGCCTGCGCCTGCTCGAAGATTTCCTGGGCGAAGATCGGCATGGTTTCGTCGGAGTGCGCCTTGTTCCACGCGATCAGCGCTTCCAGCGAGACCTGCGGCGAACCGCTGCGTTTCAGGTAGGCGTTCAGGCCATCCTTGAATTCGTACAGCAGCACCTCGTATTCCGGCTTGTCCCATTCGCCGTAGGTAGGGATCTTCACGTCGATCACTTCGGCGCCAGCGGCTTTCAACGCAGCGATGGACGACTCCATCATTGCATCGACCGCAGGATGGAAGCCCATTGTCTGTCGCACCACGCCGAAGCGCTTGCCCTTGAGCGCGTCGGGTTTCAGGAAGGCACGATAGTCGCTGGGGATGTTGCCCGTGGCCGGATGGCCGAACGGATCGTTCTCGTCGACGCCGGCCATCGCATTGAGCAGCAGGGCGGCATCGGCGACTGTCCGCGTCATCGGGCCGGCCGTGTCCTGCGAGATCGAGATCGGGATGATGCCGTTGCGGCTGACCAGGCCGACCGTCGGTTTCAGACCGACAAGCGCGGCGACGGAGGCCGGACAGATGATGCTGCCGTCGGTCTCGGTGCCGACGCCGAAAGCGGCGAGACTCGCGGCGATCGCCGTTCCCGTACCGGAACTCGATCCGCAGGGATTTCGATCGAGCGCGTACGGGTTCTTCGTCTGGCCACCGCGCGAGCTCCAGCCCGAGGTCGAGCGCGTCGAGCGGAAGTTCGCCCATTCGGAAAGATTGGTCTTGCCCAGGATCACCGCGCCTGCGGCGCGCAGGCGCGCGACCACGAACGCATCCTGTTTGGGCCGGTTGTCGGCCATCGCCAACGAACCTGCCGAGTTGGCCATGCCGACCGCATCGATGTTGTCCTTCAACAGGATCGGCAGACCATGCAGCGCCCCGCGCGTCTTGCCGGCCTTGCGTTCGGCATCGAGCGCATCGGCTTCCTTCAACGCGTCGGGGTTGAGCTCGATCACCGAGTTGAGCGAGGGGCCATCCTTGTCGATCTTCGCGATCCGGTCCAGATAGGCCTGCGTCAGGTCGTGCGAACTCAATGAGCCCGCTGCCATCCTCTCGGCTGCGTCGGCAGCGCTGAGTTCGACGACATCCACCTTCGGCGCGGCAGGCTTGCCGCCGGCGGGCCCGGATGTGCCGGTGGGCGAGGGTTTGCAGCTGGAGGCCAGCAGGACGATGCCGGCGATGACGATGAGTCGACGCATGTTCAGTCCTCGGTGGATTCGTTGGAGTCGGGAATCAGATCCTGGCCGAACCACAACACGTGGCCGTCCGGATCGCGAACCTGGAATTCGCGCATGTCGTAGAAGCTGTCGCGCATCGGCGTCGGTGCGAAGCCTTCACGCACGCAACGCTCGTGGTCGGCGGCGACGTCGGTCGTGCGCAGGCAATAGATGGCGGCCCAGCCCAGGCATTCGGGTTCAGACTCGGCCATCGGGTCGCCCACGCGCAGGGAAGAATGGGGGCCGCCGCTTTCGGACAACATCAGTTCCGAATCGCCGAGTCGCATACAGGCCCAGCGCCATTCCTTGAGCCGCTCCTCGCCGCTGACGAGCTCGAAGCCGGCCGCGCGCCGGTAGAAATCGACGCTGCGCTCGACGTCGCTGACGTTCAGCATCGGAGTCAGGCGGCTCTTGGCCAAGCGGATGCTCCCCGAAAACGACAAGGCCCGGGACATCGCTGTCCCGGGCCTGCGAAGTATTGCGCGGTCGTCCGGTGGCCGCAACGGCGGCCGCCCGGCGGGCGCGAGGTCTCAGACGCGACCGGCGCGCTTGCGATCGACTTCGGTGCGCAACTTCTTGCGCAGGCGGATCTGTACCGGCGTCACTTCCACGAGCTCGTCGTCGTCGATGAACTCCAGCGCCTGTTCCAGCGAGAACTTCACCGGGGGAATCAGCCCTTCGTCATCGTCCTTGCCGGAGGCGCGGAAGTTGGTGAGCTGCTTGCCGCGCAGTGCGTTCACCGTCAGGTCGTTGTCCTTCGCATGGATGCCGACGATCTGACCTTCGTAGATTTCTTCGCCCGGCTCGATCATCAGGCGGCCGCGCTCCTGCATGGCGGACTGCGCGTACGCCGGCGAGGGGCCGGTGCCATTGGAAATCAGCACGCCGTTCTGGCGCTGGCCGATGTCGCCTTCGGCCTTCGGACCGTAGTGATCGAAGACGTGGAAGAGCAGGCCGGTGCCGGCGGTGATGGTGCGGAATTCGGTCTGGAAACCGATCAGGCCACGCGCCGGAATCAGGAAGTCGAGACGGACGCGACCCTTGCCGTCGGGCTCCATGTTCTGCATCAAGGCCTTGCGCTCGCCGAGGCGCTGCATGACGCCGCCCTGGAACTGCTCTTCGAGGTCGACCACCAGGGACTCGTACGGCTCCATCTTCTGGCCGTCGATGTCCTTGATGATCACTTCCGGGCGCGACACGGCCAGTTCATAACCTTCGCGGCGCATGGTTTCGATCAGGATCGACAGATGCAGTTCGCCACGACCGCTGACCTTGAACTTGTCGGCGTCTTCCGTGTCCTCGACCTTCAGCGCCACGTTGTGCTGGGTCTCGCGCACGAGGCGGTCGCGCAGCTGGCGCGAGGTCAGGAACTTGCCTCCGCTGCGATCCTTGACGCCGGCGAAGGGCGAGTTGTTCACCTGGAAGGTCATGCTGATGGTCGGTTCGTCGACCTTCAGCACCGGCAGCTGTTCCACCGCGGTCGGATCGCATAGGGTTTCCGAAATGCCGAGGCCTTCGACGCCGGAGAGGGCGACGATATCGCCGGCCTGTGCCTCCTTCACCTCATGGCGCTCCAGGCCCATGAAGCCGAGCACCTGCAGCACTTTCGCGTTGCGCGTCTTGCCTTCGCGATCGACCACGGTCACCGGCATGTTCGTGCGGATCTTGCCGCGCTGGATGCGGCCGACGCCGATGATGCCGACATAGTTGTTGTAGTCGAGCGAAGTCACGCGCATCTGGAACGGACCGTCCATGTCGACCGGCGGCGGCGCCACGTGCTTGATGATGGCTTCGAACAGCGGGGTCATGTCGCCGCTGCGAACGCTGTCGTCCAGGCCGGCGTAACCGTGCAGGGCCGAGGCATAGACGATCGGGAAATCGAGCTGCTCGTCGGTCGCGCCGAGGCGGTCGAACAGGTCGAAGGTCTGGTTGATGACCCAGTCGGGGCGCGCACCGGGGCGATCCACCTTGTTGACGACGACGATCGGCTTGAAGCCCATCGCGAACGCCTTCTGGGTGACGAAGCGCGTTTGCGGCATGGGGCCGTCCATCGCATCGACCAGGATCAGCACCGAATCGACCATCGACAGCACGCGCTCCACTTCACCGCCGAAGTCGGCGTGGCCCGGGGTGTCGACGATGTTGATGCGGTATTCCTGGCCGTCCGGCGCGGTCCAGCGGATCGCCGTGTTCTTGGACAGGATCGTGATGCCGCGTTCCTTTTCCAGGTCGTTGCTGTCCATCACGCGGTCGGCGATCTGGGCGCGCTCGCTGAACGTGCCCGACTGCTTGAGCAGCTGGTCGACGAGGGTGGTCTTGCCGTGGTCGACGTGGGCGACGATGGCGATGTTGCGGAGATTCTGGATGGACATGCGCGGGCGCGCCGGGCGGCGCAACAGGCTGGGAAGGGAGCCGACTATTGTACCCCGTCCCGGCGGTCCATGCCGCCTTCGGTCATACTAGGCAACTGCACCCGACATGCCGGTTCGTTCAGGCGGTCGGGGGCCCCACCCTAAACCGGAGCCCTTCATGTCCGACCTGATCGCCACCTTCGACACCGCCCGCGGCCCGATCCGCGTGAAGCTGCACCCGGAAAAAGCGCCGCTGACCGTCGCCAATTTCGTCAATCTCGCCAAGCGCGGTTACTACGATGGCCTGAACTTCCATCGCGTCATCGCCGATTTCATGATCCAGGGCGGTTGCCCGGAAGGCAGCGGCCGCGGCGGTCCGGGCTACCGTTTCGAGGATGAGGTCGGTACCGGCCTGTCGCACAGGCGTGGCGTGCTGTCGATGGCCAATGCCGGCCCGTCGACCAACGGCAGCCAGTTCTTCATCACCCATGTCGATTGCCCCTGGCTGGATGGCAAGCACACTGTGTTCGGCACCGTGCTCGAAGGCCAGGACATTGTCGATGCGGTTCGCCAGGGCGAGAAGATCGCCCATGTCACGGTCAGCGGCGATGCCGACGGCGCAATCGCCGCCAAGGCCGATCGCGTGGCGGAGTGGAACAAGGTTCTCGACGCGCGCGCCTGATCGCATCGCGCCAAGCGAAGGAGGCCGCGTTCGCTCGTGCGACGCGGCCTTCGCCGTTTCAGGAAGTCATTCGACGAACCGGATCGAGGCGATCATGCGTTCGACCGCGGCGGCATCGCGATCGTAGTAATGCTCGCGCGGCGCGGCCCAGTAAAAGTGGGTCAATTTCCCGTTGCGCTCGATGGCGCCGAACATCGCCTTGTAGATCAAACCATTGCCGATGGTCATGGTTGCTTCGAAGCGAAGGCCTTCCGCGTTGCCGAATCGCACAGGCCTCAGGTTGGTGGCTTGGATGTTGCTCCACCCACTGCCGCGCATCGCGTCCAGCAGGACGTCGCGAATCTCGTCCGGGCGCATGCCTGGGCGGTACCAGGGACCGTCCGGCCGGCTCTTGCGTTCGCGTGCCTGCAACAGCACATGCTCTTTCGGTTTGACGTTCGAGTACACGACGAAGCGGTTCAGCAGCGCGCCATCGATGGTCCAAAGCTCCTGACGCGGGGCGCGTTCCCGCGCCCAGTCGAGACTGGTATCCATCTGCATGTCGAACGCGCGGACGCCGTCGCCGGCCGGCACCAGGCGCGTGCCGGTGCCGGAACAGGCGACCAACACGAGCAACAGGCAGGCGCAGGCCGCATTGCGAAGGAACCGGGTCATGGGTTCACCTCCAGTTCTTCCAGGTAGCGTTCGACGAAAGCGCGATCCTGCGCCTGCGGTTCGAGTTCGAGATAGCGCCTGAAGGCAGCGGCGGCGGGCTTCCTGTCGCCGTCGGCCTTCAGCGCCATGCCATGTTCGCGCCAGGCTTGGGGCGGCGCGCCGGCCTGCCCGACGGCTTCGGCGTAGAGGCCGTCGGCGAGGTCCTGGTCGCCGGGCTTGTTCCTGCGTCGGTAGGCTTCGCCGAGGTAGAAGCTGTACAGGCCCGATCGTTCGGCAGGCGCGGTCGTCCGCAACAGGCCGATCGCTTCCACGGAGGTGGAGTACATGCGGCGAGTGAGTTCGTTTTCGAGCCAATGCTCGACGAAGGACGCGGTCGCCGCCAGGAAACGCTCGCGACCGAGTTCGTTCTGCGTCGTCGCCGCCGCGTCGGCGGCCGCTTTCAGATCGTCGCGGCGTTCGCGCGTCTGCGGGTGGCTGGCAAAAGCCGGGAGGGGTTTACCGTAGTCGCGCGCTTCCTCCTCGCGCACCATGCCGTCCCAGAGCTTCACGCCCGAATGCGGGTCGTAGCCGAGCGCGAGCATTCGCTCGAGGCCGATGCGATCGGCTTCGCGCTCCTTGTCGCGGCTGAACTTGCTCATGCTGGCGATGCCCGCGATGTTGGCCACCATGCCGGCGACGCCGAAACCCGTGCCTGTGGCGAGTACCCCGAAGGTGCTGAGGAAGGCCGAGCTGCGCTTGAGCTTGCGCCATTGCTGCAGCGTGTGGCGTTCGCGGTAATGCCCGAACTCGTGCCCGACCACGAGTGCGAGATCGGCCTCGTTCTGCATGCGCAGCAGGGCGCCGGTCCAAACCACCATCATGCCGTTCGGCGCCATCGATGCGTTGAACCACGGCATGTCGACGATGTAGATGCGCAGGTCCCGGCAGTAGTCGCCGACGACCTTGCAGGTGACGTCGCGCACATAGGCATTCAGGGCGGGGTCGCGCACCAACTGGGGGGATCGTTGCAGCTCGAGCTCGATGCGCCCCATGGCGTACCAGAGCTCGTCCTCGTCCGTGCCGGCCAGCGGCCGTTCGCCCGGTTGCGTGCTGGGAATGGCATCGGTCGCGCTCACCGGGGCGCAACACGCGGTTGCCAACAGCAAAGCCACGGCCTGCAGTGCGGTCCTCACAAGGGCAGGCCTTTCAGCAGGTGTCCGGCCGTCGCGGTCGCGCCCTGCCGGTCGCGCAGATCGCCGGTTTGCCGGGCGAGGAAATTGAACCAGACCACTTGTCCCGTCCGCAGGTCGACGAGCGTGGTCACGCCAACCTGCGTGCCGCCGCCGATGTCGCCGCCCAGGAGGAGAAGGGCGGCTATGCGCAGCGCCTTGCGCCCGCCACTGGTGTAGCTGTCGCGCACCAGGGTGAACAGGGCGTAGTCCGCGCCGGTCGTCTTGCGCAGTTCCTCGACACCCGGCCCCAGACTCCAATCGAGCGTCTTGCCCTCCTTCGTCGCGAGTTGGTTACCGGGCAGGGTGTAGGCCAGGATGCTGAAGGAGACGGCCTCGTTCAACCGCAGTACCTGGCCGAGCCGAGATTCGGGCGGCAGATCGGTCGGGATCAGGTAATCCGGAAGTTGCGGCGTCTTGGCGGCGGCCAGGCGCTCCTTGACTGCGGCGGGATAGAGGCGGCGAGCCGCCTCGGTCCATTCCTTGCGCGGTTCGGCGATGCCGCCGGCGAGCACTTCCGACAATTCGATGTCCGGTTCGATCACGACCACACTGCCGGAAATGCGGATCGGCTGGCCGTTGGCGTCCGTCGCCACGCGGTTCTGGTTGTAGGCCGCCGCCGCCATAGGCAGAAGCAACAGCGCGAGCAGCACGACACTGCGGACAAGAAAGCGGGGTAAGGCACGGTCTGGTCGCATGGGTTCCTCCGTCGCCAACGTAGCCAAGGCTGCCCCGGTCCCCGCGCGCTGCGCAAGCCCCGGCCGGGGAAGGGTGCTGTGCTACAATTCTGCGGCTTTTCCAGCCGCGTTTTGCTCCTTCTCCCACCCCGAAAATCACCGAGGTAAGCGATGCTTCAGCTTGCGGGACGCATGGGCCGCGCCAAGCCCAGCGCGATCATGGCCGTCGCCGAGAAAGCCAAGGCCCTCAAGGCCGCCGGTCGCGACATCATCTCCTTCTCCATCGGCGTCCCGAACTTCCTGCCGGGACCGCACGTGTACGAGGCTGCGGCAGCGGCTCTGCAGAAGGATTCGGGCCAGTACGGGTCCAATCGCGGCAGCGACGCGTTGCTCGACGCTTTCCTCAAGCACATCGAAGCCATTGGCCTGACCGGTTACACGCGCGCCAACTGCGCGACCGGCATCGGCGCCAAGCATGTGCTCTATAACTTGGCGGAGGCCCTGCTCGACGAAGGCGACACTATCGCCTATGCGGTCCCTTACTGGACCACTTACGCCGACATCGCCGACATCTGCAATGCGAAATCGCTCGAACTGCCGTGCCCGGCCAGCCAGAACTACAAGCTGACGCCGGCCCAGCTCGACGCCGCGCTGGCGCAGAAGCCGAAAGTCTTCCTGTTCAACAACCCGAACAATCCGACCGGCATGGCCTACACGGGCGCCGAGATCGATGCGTTGGCGGACGTCATCGCGAAGTATCCGGACACCTGGATCATCACCGACGACATCTACAACCGCATGGTGTTCGACGGCATCGGCTACCGCAATTTCGTGCAGTCGCGCCCCGAGCTGCGCGATCGCGTCATCTTCGTCGATTCCTTGTCGAAGACCTACGGCATGCCGGGTTGGCGCGTCGGCTTCATCGCCGGCCCCGAGATGGTCGCCAAGGCCCTCACCACGCTCAACTCCAATCACATCACCAATATCCCCGAAGTGGTCACCGCCGCGGCCATCGCCGCGCTGACCGGCCCGCAGGATGTGCCGACGCAGAAGAACCTCGAGTTCCAGGCCAAGCGCGACCAGGTGCTGGCGGTGATGAATTCGATCCCCGGCGTCGTCTGCCCGAAACCGCAGGGCGCGTTCTACGTGTTCCCTGACATTTCCTGCGCCTTCGGCAAATCGCATGGCGGCAAAAAGATCGAGAACGACGTCGACCTGTGCAATGCGCTGCTCGAAGCCAAGGGCGTGGCCTGCGTGCCGGGCTCTGCGTTCGGCGAGCCGCGCGCGCTGCGCATTTCCTACACCTGTCCGACCGCGCAGTTGCCGGAAGGGCTGAAGCGTTTCCAGGAATTCTTTGCCGAACTGGCGTAACCATTCTGCGGGCCCGGATCGGGCCCGCGTTTCATCCAGGAGAGACCCATGAAGACCCCCGTCCGCGTCGCCGTTACCGGTGCTGCCGGCCAGATCGGCTATTCCCTGCTGTTCCGCATCGCCTCCGGCGAAATGCTCGGCAAGGATCAGCCGGTCATTCTGCAGATGCTTGAACTGCCGATGGAAAAAGCCCAGGCCGCGCTGAAGGGCGTGATGATGGAGCTGGAAGACTGCGCGTTCCCGCTGCTGGCCGGCATGGTCGGCACGGACGATCCCGAGGTCGCGTTCAAGGATGCCGATGTCGCGCTGTTGGTGGGTGCGCGTCCGCGCGGCCCGGGTATGGAGCGCAAGGACCTGCTGCTCGAGAACGCGAAGATCTTCACCGTGCAGGGCGCGGCGCTGAACAAAGTGGCTTCGCGTAACGTGAAGGTGCTGGTGGTCGGCAACCCGGCCAACACCAATGCCTATATCGCGATGAAGTCCGCGCCGGATCTCGATCCGAAGAACTTCACCGCGATGCTGCGCCTCGACCACAACCGCGCGCTGTCGCAGCTGGCTATCAAGGCCGGCGTCGACGTGGCCGGTATCGAGAAGCTGGTCGTCTGGGGAAACCATAGCCCGACGATGTATCCGGATTACCGTTTCGCGACGGTCGGCGGCGCTTCGCTGAAGGACAAGATCGGCGACGAGGGCTGGAATCGCGAGACGTTCATCCCGAAGGTCGGCAAGCGCGGCGCGGCGATCATCGAAGCGCGCGGCCTGAGTTCGGCCGCCTCGGCCGCGAACGCCGCCATCGACCACGTGCGCGACTGGGTGCTCGGCACCGGCGGCAAGTGGGCCACGATGGGTATCCCGTCGGACGGCAGCTACGGCATTCCGAAGGACGTGATGTATGGCTTCCCGGTGACCTGCAAGGATGGCAAGTACGAGATCGTGCAAGGCTTGGCCATCGACGACTACAGTCGCGAGATGATGAACAAGACGCTGGCCGAACTCGAGGAAGAACGCGCTGGCGTCGCCAGCCTTCTGGGTTGATGCACGGATGAAAGGAAGGCGGCCTTAGGGCCGCCTTCGTGTTTGCAAGGAGTGGCAATGACGCAATCGAATTCCAATGGCGCGCGATTTCGTGCTGCGGTGCGAGAGGAATCTCCTCTGCAAGTGATGGGCGCGATCACCGCCTACGCCGGCCTGATGGCCAAGCGCACCGGTTACAAGGCGTTGTACCTTTCGGGCGGCGGCGTCGCCGCCAACTCGCTGGGCGTGCCGGACCTCGGCATCAGCACGATGGAAGACGTGCTGACCGATGCGCGCCGCATCGTCGATGCGACGGGCATGCCCTTGCTGGTCGATATCGATACCGGCTGGGGTGGCGCTTTCAACATCGGCCGAACGATCAAGTCTTTCATCAACGTCGGCGTCGCCGCCGTGCATATGGAAGACCAGGTCGGGCAGAAGCGTTGCGGGCACCGGCCGGGCAAGGAGGTGGTGACGAAGGCCGAAATGGTCGATCGCATCAAGGCGGCCGTCGACGCGCGCACCGACGATTCGTTCGTGCTGATGGCGCGCACGGACGCGGCCGCGGTGGAAGGGCTCAATGCCGCGATCGAACGCGCCGTCGCCTATGTCGAAGCGGGCGCCGACATGGTTTTCCCGGAGGCGATGAAGACGCTGGACGACTACCGTCGCGTCAAGGCGGCCGTGAAAGTGCCCATCCTCGCCAACCTGACCGAGTTCGGCTCGACCCCGTTCTTCACGACGGACGATCTGCGCGGCGCCGGCGTGGACATCGCGCTGTATTGCTGCGGCGCCTACCGGGCGATGAACAAGGCGGCGCTGCATTTCTACGAGACCGTGCGCCGCGAGGGCACGCAGAAGAACATCATCGACACGCTGCAGACGCGCGCCGAACTGTACGACTTCCTCGGCTACCACGCCTACGAAGACAAGCTCGATGCATTGTTCGCCCGGGACAAGGAGTGAGGGTCAAGACATGAGCGAAACCAACCAGGTACTTCCCAAAGCCAAGAAGTCCGTCGCCCTCAGCGGCACGGCCGCGGGCAACACCGCGCTTTGCACTGTCGGGCGCAGCGGCAACGACCTGCATTACCGCGGTTACGACATCCACGATCTCGCGACGAAGTCGACTTTCGAGGAAGTCGCGCACTTGCTCGTGCATGGAAGCTTGCCGACGGCATCGCAGCTGCGCGCCTACCGTACCAAGCTCAAGCGCCTGCGCGGCCTGCCGGCCATCGTGACCGATGCGCTTGAGCTGGTGCCGGCCAATGCCCATCCGATGGACGTCATGCGCACCGGTTGTTCGGTCCTCGGCACCGTGCTGCCCGAGCGCGACACGCACCCGGAATCGGAGGCTCGCGATATCGCCGATCGCTTGATGGCCAGTTTCGGTTCGATGCTGCTGTACTGGTGGCACTTCACCCGCAGCGGTCGCCGCATCGAATGCGAGACCGACGACGAAACCATCGCCGCGCATTTCCTGCACCTGCTGCACGGCGAGCCGCCGAGCGAACTGCACGCCCGTTCGCTCGATCGTTCGCTGATCCTGTACGCCGAGCATGAGTTCAATGCCAGCACGTTCACCGCACGCGTCATCGCCGGTACCGGTTCGGACATCTTCAGCTGCATCACCGGTGCGGTCGGCGCCTTGCGCGGCCCGAAACACGGCGGCGCCAACGAAGTGGCCATGGACATCATCGCGCGTTACGACAGCGCCGATGCCGCCGAGGCCGACATCCGCGCTCGCGTCGAGCGCAAGGAAATCGTGATCGGCTTCGGCCACCCGGTTTACACGGTCGGCGATCCGCGCAACCCGATCATCAAGGAAATCTCGCGTGCGTTGTGCAAGGACGGCGGAAACCATAACCTGTTCGACGTCAGCGAGCGCATCGAGACCCTGATGTGGGACATGAAGAAAATGTTCCCGAACCTCGACTGGTTCAGCGCTTCGGCCTACCACATGATGGGAATCCCGACGCCGATGTTCACGCCGCTTTTCGTCATCGCCCGCACCAGCGGCTGGAGCGCGCACGTGATCGAGCAACGTCAGGACGGCAAGATCATCCGACCCAGCGCGAACTACACGGGTCCGGAAGATCGCGACTATGTGCCGATCGAAAAGCGCTGATTCGCGCGCTTCCGCCAGAACGACAAAGCCGCCCGAGGGCGGCTTTGTTTTTCCGCTGGCGTCAGCGGGGGATCAGGGCGACAACCGGTCGACGCGATAGAAGGTATGCGAACCGATCGTGGCGACGGTCGGATAGTGGCGCCAGGATGGGCTGGCATAACGCAGCGCGGCGAAATGGCTGGCGCCGGGCACGACCTCATGACGGTCGGCGATGGGCTGCTCCCAGTTCTGCTGCGTCTTGAACGCGACATCCATCGCCTGCTGCCAGGCTTCCAGGTTGCCCATGCGGAAATTGGGATTCACCAGCGTCGGCGCGAACTGCTTGGGAGCGGTCACGACCTCGCAAACCGACTCGCCCCAACGGCCGTCTTCGCGACGGCGCAGCGCCACTTCGGCCACGGCGCGCTGGCCGAGTTCGGACTGGTCGCGGGCCTCGAGGTAGACGGTAGTCGCCAGGCACAGCGGGTCGGCGGCCGACTGGGGAAGAAGACTGGCCAGCCACATCAGGAAAGACAACTTCATGGCGATTCCTTGCTCCGTAGGTCCGCACTTCATCCGGGCCCTGGTAGGCGCCCGTTCGAGCGGGATACGACGTGTTGGGGACGGACGAGCCGAGCTCGCATTCCTCGCCGCGTTCTTGGTAGGGCGGCTACGGAAACCCCAACCAAAGCCATGCAGGCGGGGCCACGTTCGACCACCCTCGGGGTGGTTCGGCGCGCATCCTAAAGGCGAAAAGCCAATGTTTCCTGAACCGATCGTTATAAATGATTGATTTTGCTGGAGCCAATGCTCAAAAGCCGCTCCTAAACCCCCGGTAGTACTGGGTTTCTCAGCGCCGCCGCGATTCGTTCATGAATGTGAAATTACAGGCGTTCGCCTGCACTCTGGCCCGCCGATCTCAGAAAACTGCGGCGAGTCGGCTGCCTTGGTTGATGGCCCGCTTGGCATCAAGCTCGGCGGCGACATCGGCACCGCCGATCAAATGCGGCGCCTTGCCCAATGCTTGCAGCTCGGCTTGCAGTTCACGCAGCGGCTCCTGTCCCGCGCAGACAACCACGGTATCCACAGGCAGCACTTGCTCCTGGTCGCCGATGCGGATCCGCAGCCCTTCGTCGTCCACGCCCAGATATTCGACCCCGCCCAGCATCTGGACCTTCTTGGCTTTCAGGGTGGAGCGATGGATCCAGCCGGTCGTCTTGCCCAGGCGCGCGCCGGGCTTGCCGGCGGAGCGCTGCAGCAACCAGACCTGTCGTTCCGGCGCTTCAGGCTGCGGCTTGGCGAGTGCGCCGGGGCCTTCGAAGTCCGGACGCACACCCCATTCGTGCATCCAGCGCGGCGTGTCCACGCTGGGCGAGGGTGCGTCCTGGACGAGGAACTCGGCCACGTCGAAACCGATGCCGCCGGCGCCGATCAGCGCGACTTTCTCGCCAGCGCGCACGCGCCCGGTCAGTACATCTATATAGGTGCAGACCTTGGCGTGGTCGGCACCCGGGAACTGCACCTTGCGCGGCGCGATACCGGTGGCCAGCACGATTTCGTCGAAACCGCCCTGCGCCAGTTCCGGCGCCGACACGCGCCGGCCCAGTTGCTGCTCGACGCCATGCAGTCGCAGTTGTTCGCCGAAGTAGCGCAAGGTCTCGTGGAACTCTTCCTTGCCGGGAATGCGCTTAGCCAGGTTGAACTGGCCGCCGATCTCGGCCGCGCCATCGAACAGGGTGACGCGGTGACCGCGTTCGGCCGCGACCGTGGCGCAGGCGAGACCGGCGGGGCCGGCGCCGACGACGGCGATCTTCCGCGGTGTCGCCGTCCGGACGTAATTGAGCTCGGTTTCCGCGCAGGCGCGTGGATTCACCAGGCAGCTCGCCGTGCGGTTGGTGAAGGTGTGGTCCAGGCAGGCCTGATTGCAGGCGATGCAGGTATTGATACGTTCGCTGCGGCCTTCGCGCGCCTTCGCGACCCAGCGGGGATCCGCCAGAAGGGGGCGCGCCATCGACACCATGTCGACTTGGCCACCGGCCAGGATGCGTTCGGCCACCTCCGGCATGTTGATGCGATTGGTCGCGACCAGTGGAATGTGCACGTGCGGTTTCAGTTTTGCCGTCACGCCGGCGAAGGCGGCCCGCGGTACCGAGGTGGCGATGGTCGGCACGCGTGCCTCGTGCCAGCCGATGCCGGTATTGATGATGGTCGCCCCGGCCGCTTCGATCGCCTTCGCCTGCATCACGATTTCGTCCCAGTCCGATCCGCCGGGAACGAGCTCGAGCATGGACAGGCGATAGATGAGGATGAAATCCGGCCCGCAGGCTTCGCGGATGCGGCGGACGATTTCGACCGCGAAGCGCATGCGTTTTTCCGGCGTGCCGCCCCAGGCGTCTTCGCGCGTATTGGTGCGCGCGCTGAGGAACTGGTTGATCAGATAGCCTTCCGAGCCCATCACTTCGACGCCGTCGTAACCGGCGTCGCGGGCAAGGCGCGCCGAATTGACGAAGGCGCGGATCTGGCGCTCCACGCCGCGCGCGCTCAACCCGCGCGGCTTGAACGGGTTGATCGGCGATTGCAGCGATGTGGCGGACACCGTGAAGGGGTGATACCCGTAGCGGCCGGCGTGCAGGATCTGCAGGCAGATGCGGCTGCCCGCGTCGTGCACGGCCTTCGTCACGATTCGGTGCTTGTGGATTTCCCAGGGCCAGCTGAGCTTGGCGGCGAATGGTTTCAGCCAGCCCACCAGATTGGGCGAAACGCCGCCGGTGACCATCAGTCCGACACCGCCCTCGGCGCGCTCGCGGAAATAGGCGGCGAGCTTGGGAAAGTCGCGGCTGCGATCCTCCAGGCCGGTATGCATCGAACCCATCAGCACGCGATTGGGCAGGGTGCAGAAACCGAGGTCCAAGGGGGCGAACAGATGGGGGTAGGCGGAGGCGGTCATCCGGATACGCAGGCGTAGGGCAGGGCGGAACGATGCCCGGAATGCGTCGTGCATACAAGCCGAGTTGCGCGCCGGGGCCAAGGCGCGGAAACCGCCGGGCCCGACGTTAATCTGGCAAAATATCGCGCTTTCGCCACCGTCCGAGACTGCCATGAGCCAGCACGACATCCGTTCCGCCAAGCGCCCCGATCCCGACCAGGCCATGGTGGATATCGCCAACTACGTGGTCGACTACTACGTCGGCTCGCCCGAGGCCTATACGACGGCCCGCTACATGCTGCTCGATTCCCTCGGCTGCTCGATGCTGGCGATGAAGCACCCCGAATGCGTCAAGCACCTGGGCCCGCTGGTTCCCGGTGCGACCCTGGCCGGTGGCGCCCGCGTCCCGGGCACCTCGTTCGAGCTCGACCCCGTGCAGGCCGCCTACAACATCGGCGTCCAGGTGCGTTGGCTGGACTTCAACGACACCTGGCTGGCGGCGGAGTGGGGCCATCCCTCGGACAACCTCGGCGCCATCCTGGCCGTGGCCGATTACATGAGCCGCAAGGCCGAGCGCGAAGGCGGCAAGCCCGTGCTGGTGCGCGATGTGCTCGCCGCCGCCATCAAGGCGCATGAGATCCAGGGCAGCTATGCCTTGCAGAACAGCTTCAATCGCGTCGGCCTCGACCATGTCATCCTGGTTCGCCTTGCTTCCACTGCCGTCACTACCCACATGCTGGGCGGCGGCAAGGAAGAGATCATCAATGCCGTCAGCCACAGCTGGATCGACGGCGGTGCATTGCGCACCTATCGCCACGCCCCGAACGCCGGCCCGCGCAAGAGCTGGGCGGCGGGCGACGCCTGCCGTCGCGCGGTGACGCATGCCTTGAACGCGGTGAAGGGTTGCGTCGGCTATCCGAGCGCGCTGACCGCGAAGACCTGGGGCTTCTACGACGTCCTGTTCAAGGGCAAGGCCTTCGAATTCGAGCGCCCGTTCGGCAGCTACGTGATGGAGAACGTCCTGTTCAAGATCAGCTTCCCGGCCGAGTTCCACGCCCAGACGGCGGTGGAATGCGCCATGCAGCTGCACTCGCAGGTCGCCGGCAGGATCGACCAGATCGAACGCATCGAGCTGGAAACGCAGGAAGCGGGCGTGCGCATCATCGACAAGACCGGCCCCCTGGCCAACTACGCCGACCGCGATCACTGCCTGCAGTACATGGTGGCCGTGCCGTTGATCTTCGGCCGCCTGACCGCCGACGATTACACCGATGCCGTGGCCGCCGATCCGCGTATCGATGCCGTGCGTTCCAAGATGACGGTGAAGGAGAACCCGCAGTTCACGGCCGACTATTTCGACCCCGAAAAGCGTTACATCGGCAATTCGATCCAGGTCTTCTTCAAGGACGGCAGCAGCACCGACAAGGTTTCGATCGACTACCCGATCGGTCATCGGAACCGCCGCGGCGAAGGCATCCCGGGCCTGCTGGACAAGTTCGAAGCGGCCCTGGGCGGTCATCTGCCGGCCCGCCGGGTCCAGCAGATCCTGGCCCTGACCCAGGACACGTCCCGCTTCGAATCGACCCCCGTCCACCGCTTCCTGGACCTGTTCGCGGTCTAAGGGCCAATCTTGGCACCGGGGAGGCGATTTGTTATGTTGGTAGTTAACGCCCGGTGGGATATCTAGGACGTTGACGGCGACCGGTCAGGCTTCGAGCCGACCGGCGCCGCAAGACCAATTTCTCTAGTGCAATGGAGTTGAACATCATGAAGAAGAAGCTTCTGTGTTGCGCCCTGCTCGGCGCCCTCGGCATGGCCCAGGCTGCGTCGGCCCAGGACTACGACGATCGTTGGTATGTGACCGGCGGTGGCGGCATCAAGTACACCGATCGCGATCGCGAGACCAGCGACGATCCGATGTTTGCTCTCGGTTTCGGCAAGTTCATCAACCAGAACGTCTCGCTCGATGTCCAGCTGGACTGGAGCAAGCACGACAACGGCGCCTTCATCAGCAATGGCCCGCCGCTGTTCGACGGCGACCCGGCCGATTGGACGATGACCGGCCTGACCGTGGTCGGCCGCTACCATTTCTGGCGTAGCGAAAACCGCAACTGGTGGCCCTACTTGGCCGCTGGCGTGGGCGTGCAGCACCACGACGAAAGCCTTTACAACTTCGTCAACCAGGACGAGACCAACTTCCTCGCTTCGCTCGGTACCGGCGTGCAGATGCAGTTCAGCAACTGGAGCGCCCGCGCTGAAGTCGGCCTGCGCTACGACGCGGACGACAACAGCTTTGCCGCCCCCGGCGACGACTATTTCGTCGATGGCTACGCGATGATCCAGGCGATGATGCCGATCGGTTCGCGCGCCGAGCCGACCCCGACTCCGACGCCGGCTCCGGAAAAGACCTGCGCCGATCTCGATGACGACGGCGACGGCGTCAACAACTGCAATGATCGCTGCCCGTATTTTTCGCTGCCGGTCAGGCCATCGGTCCGGACGGTTGCCCGGTTCCGCTGACCATCGACCTGCGCGGCGTGAACTTCGACTTCGACAAGGACACGCTGCGTCCCGACGCCATCGCGATCCTCGACGAGGCGGTGTCGATCCTGAACAAGTATCCGGAACTGCGCGTTGAAGTCGCCGGCCACACCGACGAGTGCGGCGCCGATGGCTACAACGAAGGCCTGTCCGGTCGTCGTGCCCGCGTGGTGTACGACTACCTGACCGGTCACGGCGTGAATGCCGGTCGTCTGTCCGGTCCGAACGGCTACGGCGAAAACCGTCCGCTCGAGCAGCTGGGCGATGCGTTCCCGGCGTGCAAGAGCGAGAAGAACCGTCGCACCGAGCTGAACGTTCAGAACTGATCGTCTGTTCCAGCGTTGATCTGCGAAGCCCGGCTCCGGCCGGGCTTCGTTTTTTGTTGCCTCGTCTCGTCCGCGCCGGCTATCCTGCCCCCGGACTCCAGGAGACGGCGCCCGTGAAACCGCTATCGATGATCTTCTGCCTCGGCCTGTGCGCCACCGGCTTGCCCGTCGCCGCACAGACTGCAGTGGCGCGGCTCCGCCGGACTTGAGCGGCATTTCGGCGGCGGCTCCGGAGACGTGGCAGGCGCCGGCCCTCAAGTCCGGCGGTCGAATGTGCGCTCACCGCACAGTTCGTCATCGAGCGCGCACGCCGTCAGGCGGCGATGCCAACGCCGGCCCCCGTACAGGGCAGCGCCTGGTGTTATCTGAACACCTACGTGCCGAAAACCCAGTTCGACAATACGCCCTGGCGTTTCGACATGACCAGTACGGCAAGCGCATGACGGCCGAAGAGTTCGATGCCTGGATGAAGGCGAGGATCGGCGTCGCCAAGGGCAAGCCCGCGGATGCAGCGCCGGCGGCGACTGCGCCCGCCCCGGCGCAGAACGCGCAAGGCAACTGAGCGTCGACGCAATGCGCGTGTCGGGCCAGGCCCGACGCGCCTCGACTCAAGTCTTCGCGAAGCGATAGTGCGCGACCAGCCATTCGCGCCCACCGTCGTAACCGAATAGCTCGGCGCAAGCCATCCAGAACATCCGCCAGCGCTGGTGCCAGCGTTGCGCATCGGCATCGCCGTAGGCTTCGCGCAACACGGCGAGGACCTCGTCGCGATGCCGGTCCTGGTTCGCCAGCCAATGGTCAGCTGCGCGCCGGCAACGCGTTCCCGGAAGCAACCAGCGTTGTTGCAGCGGCAGATGGGTCTGGGCATCGACCAAGGTATCGGCCGAGGGCATCAGGCCGCCGGTGAAGAAGTGCCGGCCCATCCAGTTGTCCTCGCCTTCGGTTTCGAAGGGATACATCAACTGGCGGTGGCAGAAGATGTGCGCGAAGAGCATGCCGCCTGGTTCGAGCCAACCGCGGATGCGGCCGAACAGACTGTCGTAGTTGCGCATGTGCTCGAACATCTCGATCGAAACGCAACGATCGGATTGCCCTTCCGCCAGTTGCAAGCGATTCACGTCGCAGGTCACGACCCGCACGTGCATCCAGCCGCGCTTGCGGCACTGCGCCTCGATGTGTTCGCGCTGGCCGTTCGAATTCGAAACCGCCGTGATGCGTGCGTTGGGATAGCGCTCGGCCATCCACAAGGTCAGCGAACCCCAACCGCAGCCGAGCTCCAGTATCTGCTGGCCATCGGATAACTGTGCCCGCTCGCCGTACAGCGCGAGCATCGCTTCTTCCGCCTCGTCCAGCGTTTCGCGGCCGGTGGGGGTAGTAGCAACTCGAATACTTCAGGCGCCGGCCAAGGCAGAGCTGGAAGAAACGCGTCGGAACTTCGTAGTGCTGTTCGTTCGCCGCCGCCGTTTCGATGGCGATCGGACTTTCGCCCAGCCGGGCGAGCAACTCGCGATAGCGACGTTGAGCCAGCGCCGCGTCCCGTGCGCCTTCGTCCTTCAGCCGTTGTGCGCAGAGGCGTCGGATGCCGTAGCGGGTGAGGGCGTCCGGGACCAGCCCGCGTTCGCAAAGATCGATCATTGCCATGGAGACTCCGTCGGATTCATGCCGCTTTCGGTGGCCAAGGGAAGAACGCGCTGACTTCCCGCTGGTACCGGCGATAGTCGT
>NZ_JASGHN010000008.1:0-319591 GCF_047602345.1 Arenimonas sp.
AGGCATGCGCACCCGGTTCGGTGTTGGATTTCACCTGATAACCCAGCGCCAGGGCCAGGACATCGCTGATCTTCACCTGCAACGCCAAATCATTCTGGATCAGGGTATTGCTGGCGCCGGATTCCACAGACAGCTTGTTAAGCAACACGGTGTTGGCGGTCAGCACCTGCCGCAAATCGACCAGGCCGGTCACTATTGCATCTCCCTCGGCATCCGGCTCACCACGATTCCTGAAACGCTTGTAACCAGCACCGAGCTGCAGCGACAGCTTGGTAGCCTCGTCATCGATGAGGTGATACCCCAAACCGGTGGTCAGTGCCGACTGGTAACGAAAGCTGCCGATATCGTCATTTTCATGACGTACCGCGCCGAACCAGAAAGCACGCATGTTGAACTTGTAGTCCGACTGTTCATGCACTTCCCAACGCTTGGCGGTGGTTTCTTCATCAGGATTCGGCTCATCGGCACTGGCCTCGGCGCGCGCCGAGGTATAGATGGTGGAAGCGCCAAAAGCGTGTTTCCACTGTTCATCTTCACGAGCCAGGTCGAACTTGACCGTCACCGTGGTAGTGGTGGCGCCGGTATTGGCATTTGCCAGGGCCGCACCGGCCTCTCCCTTGCCGGACCATGCAGCCTCAGCCAACATCGGCATGGTCAGCATGGCCAGGGTCATGGCGGTGGTAGATGCTTTCATCAATCAATCTCCTTACGGTCACAGAAAAGGGTCGGCGTACTCAGGTACGCAGCGAAAACGGCGTGAAGTTGGTATCGCGATCATAGTGATCGGAATTTTCGGCCTGCTTGAGCCGCGCCACCAGCCGGTAAGTTACTGGCGTCATCACCACTTCCCAGACCGTCTTGAGCACATATTGCGTGGCGGTCACCGTCAGCAACTGCTCCATGCTCCACACGCCATAGAAGGCAATGAAATAGAACAGCACCGAATCCACCAGTTCACCACACAGGGTGGAGCCGATGGTGCGGGTCCACAGCCAGCGGCCATGAGTCCACAACTTCATCTTGGCCAGCACATAGCTGTTGACCAGTGAGCCGGTCCAGAAAGCAATGATCGAACCGGTCACGATGCGCGGCGTGCTGCCGAAAATGGTCTGCACCGCCTGCTGATCGCCCCACGCCGCCGCGGGTGGCAGCGCCACGATCACAGCCGCCATGATCGCGGCAAACACCAGCGCGGCAAAGCCGCTCCACACCACCCGCCGGTCACGGGCATAGCCATACACTTCGGTGAGCACATCACCAAACAGGTACGAGATGGGGAAAAACAGCACGCCCGCCACGAAGGTGACGTCACCGATGAGCGGCACCGTCACCGTAGACACCTTGGCCGGCCCGATCAGGTTGGCGCACAACAAGACGCAGACATAGGCGCCGAGAATGAGATCGTAGTATCGGAATTGACGCGTGGCGCTGGCTTGGCTCATGGTCCGGGCAGTATGCACAGGCGATCGCACCCTGCTCAAGTCCCGCTCCTGAACAGATCCAGCAGATCTGTTCAGCACCCGCGTCAGTACCCCTTGAGCCCCCGCAGCGCCCGCCGCTGCTGTTTGTCCGGCCGACGGCTGGGTGCCGGAGCAACGAATCGCTCCTGTTCACGACGCTGCTCACGCCGGTTGATGCTGTTCGACGGTTTCCTCGTAACACAAACGCGCTTCGCTGGCCGGGCCGCGCCGCAGCGGAATGCTGCGCACCATGATCTCGAAACGCTGCTCCTCGCGGGTGATCTCCAGACGGTCACCGATGCGCACTTCACGCGAGGCCTTCACCCGCTCACCGTTCACATGTACGTGCCCACCAGCCGCTGCATCAGTGGCCTGCGAGCGGCTCTTGAAGAAACGTGCATGCCACAGCCACTTGTCCAGACGCAGTGTCTGTCCGGCACCGGAGTCATCCTGCTCGCTGCGCTTCATCAACCAGTCACCCGCCTATTCCACCGTGCAGGCACAGTAGTAATACAGCTGTCGGCTGTCAGCCATGCGCTGCAGACGCAGGGTCTCGCGCTGCAGCGGCGTGAACTGCTGCTGCAGACCACGCAGCAACTGCAGATCCGGCACCAGCATGCGGGTGACACGCGCTGTCAGCGCATTGACCTGCTGCGCCAGCAACTGACGCCAGGACAGATCCACATCCAGGTATTCCTGCTGGTAGTCCTCTCCCAGCTGGGCGCGCGCAGCGGCCGCCTGTACGGCGTCCTGCAGCAAGCCCAGCTGATCGACCAGACCCTGCTTCACCGCATCGTCAGCGGCCCATACCCGCCCCTGCGCCACGGCATCGATGGTTTCGTAGGGCTGCTTGCGCGCCTCGGCCACCTTGTTCACAAACTGCGTGTACTCATGGTCAACCGACAGCTGAAACACCTCTCGCGCGGTATTGCTCATGGCGCGGTCGCTGCGCAAGGCGCCGGCGATCGAAGTGGTCCCCAGACCATCGGTGCTGATGCCCAGCTTGCCTAACGTGCCTTCGAAGGTGGGCATGATGCCGAACACACCGATGGAACCCGTGATGGTGGCGGGGTTGGCCCAGATTTCATCGGCATCCATGGCGATGTAATAACCACCGGACGCTGCGGTGCTGCTCATCGAAGCCACCACCGGCTTGCCAGCCGCCTTGAGCGCAGCAATCTCGCGCCGGATCACTTCCGAAGCCATGACGCTGCCACCCGGACTGTCGATACGCAGCACCACCGCCTTCAGGTCATCGTCGTACCGCGCCTGACGCAACAGCTCTGCCAGCGAATCACCGCCCACGGTACCCGCCGTGCGTTCGCCATCGACGATCTCGCCAGCCGCCACCACGATACCCACCTTGTTGCTGCCGCGATTCTCCAGCGGATGTTCGGCATGTTCAGCTGCCAAATAGTCCTGGAAATGAACCCGCCGGTACGAGTGATCGTCGTCGTCCTCACCCACCTGCAGCTTGAGCTGTTCGATCACCTGTTCGCGGGTCTTGAGTTCCGTGACCAGACGCCGCTCCACAGCCAGCTTGGCAAAGTCACCCTCGACCGCCTTGAGCGACGGCAACAGCTGTTCGGCGTAATCAGTCAGGGCGCCCGCGTCCAGACCTCGCGCCTCAGTGACCTTGGCCTGATAGGTGCGCCACAACGAATCCAGCCACTGCTGATTGGCCTCACGCGCCTCCGGCGACATGTCCTGACGCAGGAACGGCTCCACGGCCGACTTGTACTTGCCAGCCTTGAACACATTGACGCTTACGCCCAGCTTGTCGATGGCCTCCTTGAAGTACTGCGTGTAATAGGCAAAGCCATCGATCAGCACCATGCCATGCGGATCGAGATAGATCTGATCGGCTTGTGCAGCCAGATAGTACTGCTGCTGATCGAAGGACTGCCCCATGGCGATCACCTGCTTGCCGCTGGTGCGGAACTCGCGCAGCGCCTCGGCAACTTCCTCCAGCTTGGCGATACCGCCACCGGTAAGGCCATCCAGATCCATGACCAGTACCTTGATGCGCTCATCGTCGCGGGCACGCTCGATAGCCTCGACCACATCACGCACCCGCACCTCGAATTCCTGCTCACCCGAGGCCTCGGCAATGGCGCGGTCCAGCGGCCCACCGCTGTTCTGTTCCACCAGTTGTCCCTGCGGCGCAATCAGCAGGGCCGCCGAGCGTGGCACCAGCGGAATCTGTGGCGACAGTGCCACCAGGATCAGGCCGAAAAACACCAGCAGCAGCAACAGGTGCAGCACCTTGCGGATGCCATCCAGCAGGTACCAGCTGTACTTGAAGAAACCCAGGAAGTAACGCATGCGTCTCCCGCCTTGCTGCAGACAGATATTTACCCGTCTTTTATCACGCCGCCAGATGCGCCGCTTGCGTGACTGCCGCGAGCACACGATTCATCTTGCCGTCTTCGTGCAGACTGCACCGCACGATCATGAAGACAGTTTCTGTACGGCTGCCGCTCTCGCACTTCGTGTGCTCCGCGGCCATTGGCGACCACAGGAAGTCCCTTCAGGGATACATCCCTGTACGGCCGCCGCTTTCGCACTTCCTGTGCTCCGCGGCATTGGTACATCCCTGTACGGCAAAAACAAAGGGCGAGTGGCATGACCACTCGCCCTTGCTGAAGCATCCTGCTGCTGGCAGCAGAACCCCGGAGGGGTATTACTGAATCTTTTCTTCGATGCGGGCGGCCTTGCCGGTCAGCTCGCGCAGGTAGTACAGCTTGGCGCGACGCACATTGCCGCGACGCTTCACGGTGATCTCACCCAGCGACGGGCTGTAGCTCTGGAACACGCGCTCCACACCTTCGCCGTGCGAAATCTTGCGCACGGTGAACGAGGAATTCACGCCGCGGTTGCTCTTGGCAATAACCACGCCTTCGTAAGCCTGCACGCGCTCGCGATCGCCTTCCTTCACCTTCACTTCGACCACCACGGTATCACCGGGGCTGAAGTCCGGGATCTGACGGGTCATCTGTTCCTGTTCCAGCGCCTTGATAATGTTGCTCATAAACTCCGCCCTAAACTCAAAACCAGTAAAAACCAAAATTCATCAACTCAGTCACGACTCGGCGGCAGATCCGTTACGACCTGCTCGGCACGAAATTCCACCAGCAATGCCCGCTCTTCTGCGGTCAGTGCCTTGGCGGCCAGCAAATCCGGCCGCCTGATCCAGGTCCGACCCAGCGCCTGTTTCAGACGCCAGCGCCGGATCGCCTCATGGTTCCCGCCGATCAGCACCTCGGGAACCGGCATATCCTCAAACACATCCGGCCTCGTGTAGTGCGGCCAGTCCAGCAGACCCGTCATGAACGAATCCTGCTGCGCCGACGCCTCATCACCCAGCACCCCAGGCAAGGTGCGAACGATGGCATCGATCAGCACCAGCGCCGGCAATTCACCGCCGGAGAGCACATAGTCGCCGATGGAAATGGTCTCATCGACTTCAGTGCTCAGCAGACGCTCATCCACACCTTCGTAACGCCCCGCCAGCAGCAGCAGCCCCGGCAGCGCAGCCAGCTCGGCCACCTTAGCCTGCGTCAGAGGCGCACCATCCGCCCCCAGGTACACGCAACGCGAACCGGCCGGTAACGCAGCCCTGGCAGCCCGCAGCGCCGAACGTGTCGGTTCCACCTTGAGCACCATGCCCGGACCGCCCCCGTAAGGCCGGTCATCCACCGTCTTGCGCACGTCGTCGGCAAAATCACGTGGATTCACCGCCCGAATCGCTACCTGCTCCCGTGCCACGGCCCGGCCCAGCACGCCCACCTGCACGGCAGTCGTCACGAACTCCGGAAACAGTGTGATGACACCAAACTGCATCGACTCCGTTTCCTTCACAAACCTCATCCGGACCTGCCACCGCCAACGGCGACCTGGCCCATCAAACCCAATCCAGTGTCCAGTCCAGAACCATCCTACCCTGAGCAAAATCGACGCTCAGGATGCGCCCCTTGACCAGCGGCACCAGGTGTTCCACCCGGGCCTGCTGCTCATCCTTCGCATGGAGCACCATGAAGGGATGGGCAGGACTGTCCAGGAAATGATCCAGCTGGCCGAGGCAATTCCCCTGCGGGGTATAGGCCGTCAGGCCCAGCAGATCATCCCAGTAGTACTCACCAGCCGGTGGCGACGGCATTTCATGCCGGAACACCGCCACCTCGGTGTTGCGGAGCAACTCGGCAGCATCGCGATCAGCAATACCTTCGAACTGCACCTGTAAACCCTGACCGGACCAGCGGCTGTTCTGCACCCGCAGCACACGCCAGCCCTGTGGCGTCTGCAGCTGCCAGCTCCGGTAACGCAAAATACCTTCAGCAGGATCAGTAAAGGTTTCCACCTTCACCCAGCCCGCCAGCCCGACTGCTGACCTGATTCTTCCCAGTGTCACCCGGCGTTGATTCACCGGCACATTGGCAGAAGCAGTCGGCTCAGACATGGGGGTTGACGCTGTTGCAGCTAAAGGCGCACTTCACGCCGGCATCACTGCATCAACGCCCTTGAGGACTCAGGCAGCAACAGCCTGCTTGCGGTAGTCGGCCACCAGCGCCTGCACGCGGTCAGACAGCTTGGCACCGTTCTGCTGCCAGTAGTCAACGCGCGCCAGATCCAGGTTGAGCTTGACGCTCTTACCCTTGGCAACCGGGTCGAAAAAGCCGATCTGTTCCAGGATCGAGCCACCCTGACGCTTGCGGCTGTCAGTGACCACGATGTGATAGAAGGGCAGCTTTTTGGCGCCGCGGCGGGTCAGGCGGATCGTAACCATGAGTTCTAGTGCCTCAAAAATCGCTCAAAAAATACAGATTTCGCAAACCATAAAAACCCGAGGCAAAGCAGCACGCCTGCCCCGGGCCGAATAAGGGGCGCGAAGTGTACTGAAAAAATTCGCAAAGTGAAATGCTTACGCCAGTTTCGCCCGCCAGCGCATCCACCAGTCCATGCGCCAGTCCATCCATCACTGTCCCCCTGTCCGGCCGGGCACACTGGCTGTCATGACCATACGGCTTCCTCAGCGGTTCCCTCATTTGCCATCAGCAAGCTTGACCGCGGCCCTCAGACCGTTTTAATGTACTAGTACATTAGTACAAACTTTATAGCACACGCTTGTTGAGACCCTAATTCAGCAGACCGGCCAGCCCTACAGCCAGCACCGGTCGCACAGCCTACCCGCCGCATGAAAGATCACCGCAACTTAAGTCCACGGCAGCAGGCGCTCGCCGAACGGGCCCTGTTCGATGCGCTTCTGACCCTGCAGTCCGCAGAGGAATGCCGGGCCTTCCTGCGCGACCTGTGCACACCGGCGGAGCTGCAGGCACTGGCGGACCGATGGGCAGTGGTCGGCCTGCTCAAAGCCGGCCTGCCCTATCGTGAGATCCACAAACAGACCGGCGTCAGCCTGACCACCATCGGCCGGGTGGCGCGCTGCCTGCTGGACGGCGATGGCGGCTACCAGCTGGCCAGCGAACGGCTGCACGAGAAGCAGCACCGGCCCGAACACGCCTGATTCGCGCCGGCCGCTCCCCGCCCCCATATATCCACTGATATTCAACCGTTGACCTTTTACAGCAGCCCACCATGGACAAACACACTCGCCTCAAAGTCGCCATCCAGAAATCCGGTCGCCTGACCGAGCATTCACTGGAGCTGCTGACCCGTTGCGGGCTGAAATTCAATCGTGGCAAGGACCAGCTGATCTGCCACGGCGAGAACATGCCGCTGGACATCCTGCTGGTGCGCGACGACGACATTCCCGATCTGGTGCAGCAGGATGTGGCGGATCTGGGCATCGTTGGCATCAACGTCATCGAGGAAAAGCGCCTGGCCTTCGAAGCTCGTGGCATCCAGCCGCTGTTTGAAGTGCTGATGCGCCTGGACCAGGGCCGCTGCCGCCTGTCGATTGCCGTGCCGGACGACTTCCGCTATGACAACCCGCAATCGCTGCAGGGCAAGCGCATCGCCACCACCTATCCGAACATCCTCGGTCGCTTCCTGAAACAGCACAATGTGCAGGCGGAGATCGTCACCCTGTCCGGCGCGGTGGAAATCGCGCCCCGCCTGGGTCGCGCCGATGTCATCTGCGACCTGGTGTCCTCGGGCGCCACCCTGACCGCCAATCATCTGAAGGAAGTGGCGGTCATCCTGGAGAGCCAAGCCGCCATCATCCGCACCCCGGTGGCGGTCAGCCCGGAAAAACAGGACTGGATCCACCGCCTGATGCTGCGCATGGACGGCATCCAGCAGGTCAAGGAAAGCAAGTACATCCTGCTGCATGCGCCGCGTGCACGCCTGGAAGAAATCAAGCGGCTGCTGCCGGGCAGCGAGTCGCCCACCATCATTCCGCTGGAAGGCCATCCGGACAAGGTGGTGGTACATGCGGTGTGCCGCGAAAACGTCTTCTGGGAAACCCTGGAAGGCCTGAAGGCCGCCGGCGCCAGCTCCATGCTGGTCCTGCCGGTGGAGAAAATGCTGAACTGAGCAGTCTGACGCATCAACATGAGCAACCGAATCAAGGCGCGGGTAATTGACTGGACGGCACTGGATGCCGCCCAGCGCGCAGCCGTACTGAACCGCCCGGCGCAGGACAACGCCGCCGAGCTGCTGCAGACCACCCAGGGCATCATCAATGAAGTACGCCGCGGTGGCGATGCCGCGCTGCGCGCCATGACCGAAAAATTCGATGGCGCCGTCCTGCACAACCTGCAGGTCAGTGAAGCCGAGTTTGCTGCCGCGGAACAGGCACTGACTGCCACGCAGCTGACCGCACTCAAGCGCGCCATCGGCAACGTGCAACGTTTTCATGAAGCGCAGCTGAGCGAACCGCTGCGTGTGGAAACCTCGCCGGGCGTGGTTTGTGAGCGCCACTATCGCGCCATCGATGCCGTGGGCCTGTATGCGCCGGCGGGTACGGCGCCCCTGCCCTCCACCGTCATCATGCTGGCGGTACCGGCCAGCATTGCCAATTGCCCGACCCGTGTGCTGTGCACTCCGCCACGCCGTGATGGCTCGGCCGATCCCGCGGTACTGGTGACCGCCAGACTGTGCGGCATAGACAAGGTCTTCAAGATCGGCGGTGCACAGGCTGTGGCCGCCATGGCCTACGGCACCGAATCCGTGCCCAAGACCGACAAGATTTATGGCCCCGGCAATCGTTGGGTCACTGCCGCCAAGATGCTGGTGGCCAATGACGCACAGGGTGCAGCCCTGGACCTGCCGGCGGGTCCTTCCGAAGTGCTGGTGCTGGCCGATGACCGTGCCAATGCCGCCTTCGTGGCCGCCGACCTGCTGGCGCAGGCCGAACACAGTGCAGACGCACAGGCCATCCTGGTCACCACCTCCGCCGCGCTGATTGAACGGGTGCAGGCAGAGCTGGACCGTCAGACCTCACAATTGTCACGCGAGAACACGCTGCTCAAGGCACTGGAACATGCACGGCTGATTCTGGTGAAGGACCTGCACACTGCTTTTGAAGTCAGCAATCTGTACGCGCCCGAACATCTGATCGTGCAGGTGGACAACGCACGCCAGTGGCTGCCACAGATCCGCAATGCCGGTTCAGTGTTTCTCGGCCCGTGGACGCCGGAGACCATGGGCGACTACTGCAGCGGCACCAATCATGTGCTGCCCACCTATGGTTTCGCGCGCGCCTACAGTGGCCTGTCGCTGGTGGATTTCATGAAACGCATGACGGTGCAGGAACTGAGCAGCGCAGGTCTTGAGGATCTCGGCCCCACCGCCGTGACCATCGCCGAGCTGGAAGGCCTGGACGCCCACGCCAATGCGGTGAAGCTGCGCATGGCCACCCTGAAACAAGGTGCGGCATGAACCCCAACCTGAATCTGGCGCGACCGGAAATCCTGACACTGCAGCCCTATGTGTATGCAGCGTGGGATCACCGCTATGAGCGCATGCACGCCAATGAGAATCCCTGGCGTGCGGCAGGCGACGACTCGACGCTGGGCCTGAACGTCTATCCCGAATCCCCCGCGGAAGCACTGCACGCCCGCCTGGCCGAACTGTATGGCGTGAACATCCGTCAGGTGCTGGCCGGTCGTGGCAGCGATGAAGGTATCGACCTGCTGATCCGCAGCTTCTGCCGTGCCGGACAGGACAGCATCATCACCTGCCCGCCCACCTTCGGTTTCTATCGCGTGGCAGCCGAAGTACAGGGTGCCGGCGTGATCGAAGTACCGCTGATCCGCAGCAACGAGGGATTTGCCCTCGACGCGGACAAGGTGCTGGCCGCCTGTCACAACAATACCAATGTCAAGCTGGTGTTCCTGTGCTCACCGGGCAATCCGCCGGGCAATGCGCTGGATCGCGCACAGATGTTGTCGCTGTGCACACAGCTCAATGGTCGCGCGCTGGTGGTGGTGGACGAGGCCTATGTCGAATTCACCGGCCGCCCAAGTTTCACCCAGGTGCTGGCCGATCATCCGAATCTGGTGATTCTGCGCACGCTGTCCAAGGCCTATGCGCTGGCTGGCTCCCGCTGCGGCACCACCATTGCCGATGCCGAGATCATCAGCGTGCTGGCACGGGTGATTCCGCCCTACGCCATTCCCACCTCCACGGTGGAGTCGGTGCTGGCCGCCACCGCGCCCGAACAGCGGACGCGCATCGCGCAACAGATCGAACTGCTGATCAGCGAACGCAGCCGCCTGAGTCAGGAATTGCAGCACTGCAGCCTGATCCGGCATGTGTTTCCCAGCGACGCCAACTTCATCCTGGTGGAATGCGTGGACGCCGACGTGGTGTTCAATGCCGCAAAATCGGTGGGCCTGGTGGTTCGCGATCAGCGCAAACAGCCGCAATGTGGCCAATGCCTGCGCATTACCGTCGGTACGCCGGAACAGAATGCACGGCTGCTGCAAGGCATCCGCAATGCCGGGAAACTGTCCGCATGAAAAAAGTACTGTTCATTGATCGTGATGGCACGCTGGTGGCAGAACCGGCCGACCAGCAGGTGGACCGCATCGACAAGGTGCGACTGCTGCCCGGCGTCATTCCGGCGCTGCTCAAGCTGCAAGCGGCCGGCTATGAGCTGGTGGTGGTCAGCAATCAGGATGGTCTCGGCACCCACAGTTTTCCCGAGCAGGATTTTCTGGTCACGCAGGACTTCATCCGCGAGCTGTTCAACTCACAGGGCGTATTTTTTGGCGCGGAGTTTTTCTGCCCGCACTTCGCCAAGGACCAGTGCGAGTGCCGCAAGCCCAAGACCGGCCTGCTGACTGACTACCTGCGCCACGACATCGATCTGGCCAACAGCTATGTGATTGGCGACCGTGCCACCGATCTGGAACTGGCACAGAACATCGGCGTGCAGGGCTTGCGTATCGCCACACCGAACAGCCCCGGGCTCACCTGGAACGAGATTGCCGAGCAGCTGACTAGACGCGAACGCAAGGCGGAGATCAGCCGCAAGACCAAGGAAACCGATATCAAGGTGCTGGTCAATCTCGATCGTGAAACACCGGTGCATATCGAAACCGGTCTGGGCTTTTTCGATCACATGCTGGAGCAGATTGCCCGGCACGGTGGTTTCTCCCTGCAGCTGAGCTGCCAGGGCGACCTGCATGTGGACGAACACCACACCATCGAAGACTGCGCGCTGGCCCTGGGCCAGGCGCTGCGTCAGGCGCTGGGCGACAAGAAAGGCATCGGCCGTTATGGCTTCCTGCTGGCGATGGACGAATCGCTGGCGCAGGTGGCCATCGACCTGTCGGGCCGCGCCTACTTCGTCTGGGAAGGCCAGTTCGGCCGCGACCAGGTCGGCCAGCTGCCCACCGAACTTGTGCCGCATTTTTTCCGTTCGCTGTCCGACACGCTCGGCGCGGCGATCAACATCAAGGTTACCGGCGAGAATACTCACCACATGATTGAAGCCTGTTTCAAGGGCGTCGGGCGCACGCTGCGCCAGGCATTCCGCATCGAAGGCACGGAACTGCCCTCCAGCAAGGGTGTTCTGTAAATGCGTCCCATGCGTCTGGCCATCATCGACAGTGGTGGCGCCAATATTGCGTCGCTGCGCTACGCCATCGAACGACTGGGCGTGCCCTCCGACCTCACCACCGACAAGCTGGTGATCCGCAATGCCACCCATGTCATCCTGCCGGGCGTGGGCGCGGCCGCCGATTGCATGGGCCGCCTGGAGCGCGCCGATCTGGTTGACACCATCATCAACCTGCAACAACCCTTCCTGGGCATCTGCGTCGGCATGCAGCTGCTGTTTGATTCCTCGGAAGAAGGCGATGTCGATTGCCTGGGGCTGCTGTCTGGCCGGGTACGCCGTTTTCCGGATCGCGACGGGCTGCCAGTGCCACACATGGGCTGGAACAACCTGGAGATCATGCATCCTTCGCCACTGCTGAAGGACTTCAGCGAAGACGATTACCTGTACTACGTGCACAGCTACTGCGCACCGGTGGGTGACGACACGCTGGCCGCTACAAACTATGGCGAACAGTTCTCCGCAGTGGTGCAGCACGAGAACGTGTTCGGCGTGCAGTGCCACCCGGAACGTTCGGCCAGGTCCGGCGCGCTGCTGCTCAAGAACTTCCTGTCCATCGACTAGCCGAGTCTCCATCCATCATGCAATTGATTCCCGCCATTGATCTCAAGGACGGTCGCTGTGTGCGCCTGTTCCAGGGCGATTTCGCTGCGGAAACGCAGTACAGCACCAACCCGGTTGAAATTCTCGATCGCTACGTGGCGCTGGGCGCCGAACGTGTGCATGTGGTGGATCTGGACGGCGCCAAGGATGGATCGCAGGCCAACCACGGCCTGATCGCCAGCTTTGCCGGCAAACAGGTGGCGCAGCTGCAGGTGGGGGGCGGCCTGCGCACGCTGGAACGCGTACAGGCGCTGCTGTCGCTGGGCGTGCAGCGCGCAGTGATCGGCAGTGTCGCGGTCTCGAGCCCCGATGAAGTCATGCGCTGGGGCCAGGTGCTGGGTGCCGACAAACTGGTGCTGGCTTTCGATGTACGCATCGATGCCGGCAACACGCCGTTCCTAACCACCCATGGCTGGGTGAACACTTCCGATGTCAGCCTGTGGTCGTTGCTGGAACGTTATGTGGCAGCCGGTTTCCAGCATGTGCTGTGTACCGACATCGCCCGTGATGGCGCACTGACCGGCCCCAACGTGGCCCTGTATGCCGATGCCGTCCGACGCTTCCCCGGCGTGTCATGGCAGGCCTCGGGTGGTGTGTCATCGGCGCGCGATCTGCATGAACTGCGCGACTGCGGCGTGGCCGCGGTCATCAGTGGCAAAGCGCTGCTGGAAAACAAGATTTCTCTGAGGAGTTACGGCCATTCTTGCGAAACGCATAATCCCCTGCCTCGACGTTCGCGACGGTCAGGTTGTTAAAGGCGTGCGCTTCCGCGACCACGTGGTCGTGGGCGATATCATCGATCTGGCCACGCGTTATCGCGACGAAGGTGCCGACGAGCTGGTGTTCTACGACATCACCGCCAGTCCGCATGGCCGCACCGTTGACCGCAGCTGGATCACGCGCATTGCCCGCATTCTGGACATCCCTTTCTGCGTCGCCGGTGGCATCCGCTCGGTGGCCGAGGCCGAACAGGTGCTGGGTGAAGGCGCGGAAAAAATTTCCATCAATTCCCCCGCGTTGAGCGATCCGGATCTGATCAGCCGTCTGAGTGCACGCTTCGGCGCGCAGTGCGTGGTGGTGGGCATCGACAGCCAGACCATCGATGGCGACTTCCGGGTGTATCAGTTCACCGGTGATCCCACCCGTACCCGCGACAGCGCACGCCGCACCACCGACTGGGTTCGCGAAGTGCAGGACCGCGGTGCCGGCGAGATCGTACTGAACTGCATGGCCAGCGATGGCGTGCGCACCGGTTACGACCTGGCCCAGCTGCAGGTGATTCGTGACATCTGCAAGGTGCCGCTGATTGCCTCCGGCGGCGCCGGTGCACCCGAGCACTTCCGCGATGTATTCAACATCGCCCGGGTGGATGGCGCACTGGCGGCCAGCGTGTTCCACAGCGGCAACATCGCCATTCCCGACCTGAAGCGTTATCTGCGCGCCGAACACATCGAGATCCGTCCCTGAGTCACGCCACCATCACCGCCATGAACAACAACGCACTCAATCTGCTGGACTGGAACAAGGGCGAAGCCGGCCTGCTGCCTGCCGTGGTACAGGATTACCAGAGCGGCCGGGTCCTGATGCTGGGCTACATGAACCAGGCGGCACTGGACCAGACTCTCAGCAGCCGGCAGGTGACATTTTTACAGCCGCAGCAAGCAGCGTCTGTGGACCAAGGGAGAAACCACCGGACATGTTCTGCACCTGGTGGACATCCATGTCGACTGCGATCACGACACATTACTGGTTACCGCCAATCCGGTGGGCCCCACCTGTCACACCGGCACCCTGACCTGCTTCGGTGATGAACCGGTGACAGCCGCCGAACGCATCAGTTTCCTTGCCCGTCTGGAAGCCGTGCTGGCGCAACGCATCACCGACCAACCCGAAGGCAGCTATACCGCGCGCCTGTGGGAACGCGGCCTGACACGCATGGCGCAGAAAGTGGGCGAGGAAGGCGTGGAGATCGCACTGGCTGCAGTCGTGCAGGAAGAAGAACGACTGGTTTCCGAATCAGCCGACATGTTGTATCACCTGGCCCTGCTGCTCAAGGCGCGCAACCTGTCGCTCGCTGATGTAGTGCGCGAGCTGGAGCAACGGCACGCTGCCAAGTCCTGAGTTTCAGTTCTCCAGTGGTCGGATGCAGAATCCGACCACTGCCCGCACCCAGTGAAGACAGCGCACTTCAGCCAACAACAGACGGCGCCACGGCACGATACAACGCCCGCACCAGATCCGATCTGGGTGATGATGCCCACCAGGCGGCTGTGCTCACCAATGATCGGCACATGGTGGTGTCCTCCCTCGGAGAACAGCGGCACCAATTCCGCCACATGCCGTTCCTGACTGGCCACCCGCACCTGGGTGGTCATGATCTGCCCCACCACTTCCGGCTTGTCGGTATGCAAAGCAGTGGTAGGTCTGAGCAACGCGCGCAGACGCGCAGCGATTTCCCCATGACCCTCGATATTCGCGTAACGCATGAAATCCGCCAGCGTAACGATGCCCAGCATGCGCATGTGACGATCCACCACTGGCAACGCCTTGATGCGATGCTGACGCATCAGCAGCCAGGCCTCCTGCAGCGTGGTGGCATAGTTCGCCACGATAAGCTGGCGCGACATGATATCGGCGCAACGCAGCTCACCCAGCTGACGCTGATAGGCCTGCAGCTCCGTGGCCTGCAGGATCGATTCCAGATCATCACGACTGACGTCCAGCACCTGGTTGTAGCGCGCCAGCACAGCATCCAGGTCGGCAGCGCTGAAGCGGCTGGCGGTCCGCTGCTGCTGATTGCGGTTGACCACCTGCACATGCGGATAACGCCGACCGGTCAGCGTGTTATAGGCCATACCCGCCAGCACCAGCAGCAGCGAATTGGTCATGGCCGGGAACCAGGCGAATGACCAGTGCGTGGCATGAGTCAGCACCGCCAGCAGCGCCATGGCACCACCGGGCGGATGCAGGCAACGTAACTGGAACATCACCGCAATGGCCACCGCCACGGCCACCGCTGCCGCCATTGCCGGGTCGGGAATCCACTGCGCACAGGCGATGCCCACCAGCGCCGACAGGGTATTGCCACCCACCACCGACCAGGGTTGTGCCAGCGGACTGGCCGGCACAGCGAACACCAGCACCGCGCTGGCACCCAGCGGCGCCACCAGCCAGACCGCGGCTGCGTTGTTTCCACCCAACCAGCGGCTGAGCCACGCGGCAAACGCCACGCCCAGCAGTGCACCGGCCACGGCACGCCAGCGTTCACGGCCATCCACCGGCAACTGTACGGCGCGGAATGCCCGCAGCCAGAGTCTGACTCTGGAGCGCAACGTCTGCGGGGCAACAGCATTATCAGTAGTGATTGAATCCGGCTTGGTCACGACTCTGCACATCGGTTAACCAGGGGCGCGCAGCCTGCCGGTGCGCAATGACAGTGTCAACGTGGGCTGTCAGCCTCGTGGCTACGCAGCCACTCTGTCAGATCCGCATGCAAGACATCATTGCGCACCCGTGGCAGCCACTGGCGTAGCCGTTGCAGTATCTCGCCGCGGTCTGAAACTGGCGTATTGCCATGCAGCGTATGACTGGTACCGGCCAGTTGCCGAAGCTGCGCCAGCAACCTGTTTCTCAGGCGTTCCCGATCCGGCGAAAGCGACAATTGTCGATCCACACCACCAGCCAGTTGCAGTGCTTCAACCAGGCATTGCACCAGCTCATCCCTGCCGGCATAACCCATGAACTCATCATCCGCTGCACTCATGGCACAGGCCGGCGACGCCAGCTCCACCACTGCATCATCCCGGATTTTTTCTGTTGTACTTGCCAGCAGCTCACGCGCTTCCGTCACGATGTCGCGCAGTCGCTGCGCCGCGCCTGGAATGTGGTGGATGACCCCTGAACCCTCGCCCGCATACAACGCCATGGCTTCAAAATCGCCGTGCATGTTGCACAACGGCGAATCCGTGCTGAACAGATAGATGGGACGATCCTGCTCATGACCAATGATCTGCCGCACTGTCGAGAAAGGGTTTCCCCGCTCGCCACGAGTCACGCTGTTGTGCAACACCCGCACCGGCGCGCCGACCGGCCAGTTGATGTGGAATACCCTGGTATGAATCGTATCGCCAGGCCTGGCATCAACAATGCGCTGCTTGTGGTAGTCATGCGCGAATGACTCACGTGTCGCCAGAAATGCGGTGCCGATCACCACGCCTTGTGCACCCAGCGCCAACATGTCGGCCAGGCCCCGGCCGTTGACAATGCCACCGGCCGCCAGCACCGGAATATGCACCTGCGCCACCAACTCGGCGACCAGCTCACGCAGGTCCTGGCTGCCGCGCACATGGCCACCAGCTTCGATGCCCTGTGCAATCACCAGATGCGCGCCCGCTGCCTCGGCGGCCTGCGCTTCCCGCAGCGAACCTACCTGGCACAGCACCTTGCAACCGGCATCTCGCAGACGCCGCACGATATCCGGTCGCAGATCCCAGAACAGGGTCACGGCCGCCACCTGCTCAGCTAATACCGCTTCCAGCTCTGCCTCCAGCAAAACGGGATCGGTGGCGGCCGGGATCAGATTCACACCAAACTCACGTGCAGTAGCCGCGCGCACTGCCGCAATCTCGCTGCGGATCAGTGCCGGTGATTCACGCACCATGCCCAGAAAACCGAAGCCGCCCGCATTACTCACCGCCGCCACCAGCTCGGCGCGCGATACGCCGCCCATGCCCGCCAGCACCACCGGCACATCACAGCCCAGCAAGTCACACACCGGGGTGTGCAGTGATGTCTCTGTTCGCCCAGGCACGAATCCCTCCCCGTTAAATCAGAACCGCAGGCGCGGCTATACGTTCAAGCAGCCGGCTTAATCAAAGAAAGATCCGCAGCGGTGCCAGCGGATCATGGGTACGGGCAATACCGGCCATGCACAGGTAAATCACCACTGCACTACAGAAACATATCAGACGCGCCCAACGGGTGCGGGCCAACCGAAGCGTAAAGATGCCCAGAACGATATATGCCACCAACAGCAGGATCTTGACCGTCAGCCAGGCCTGCACAAAGGGATATTGTTGCAGGATCGTCACTAGCATCAGCGCCGCGGTGAGCAGCACCGTATCAATGGCATAGGACAACCAGCGCAGCGCCGCATGATTGCCCAGTGTGACGCCACTCAGCACCAGCAGGCCACGCACAGCAAACAGACTGCCGGACAGGATCACACACAGGACATGCAACCATTTGATCTGCGTATAGAACACCACCATGAATCACCGCCCCTGACTCAAGGCAACAGATAGCTCCATGGCAAATTCAGCACGCATAGCAGATTCGCTCTGCGGAACTTCATGCTGATTCATGCCGCACCCCGTTTCGGTCTTCGGTACTGGCACGCTGCGGCGCCAGCCACAGCCGCAACACGAACCAGGCCACCAGCAGCGCGCCCATGGCAAAGATGGTGTCGCCCGGCATACGCAGCCAGACCAGCAGATGGATCAATGGCTGGCTCATGAATTCGGCAGAGCGTGCATACCAGTAACCCTGTTCCAGTGCCGCCTGCAGCTGCAGCACGCCTATCGGCAACAGAGTCAGCAGAGCCATCAAGGCCAGTCCGATGTTCAGTGACCAGAAGGCGCCTCGCAACAACCCGGTCTGCCACTCCACCAGTGGTTTCAGGCCGCGTAGACAGAACAGCATCAGGCCCAGCCCCAGCATGCCGTACACACCGAACAGTGCGGTATGGCCATGCAACGGCGTCAGGTTGAGTCCCTGCATGTAATACAGCGCCAGCGGCGTATTGATCAGGAAACCGAACAGGCCGGCACCCACCAGGTTCCAGAACGACACGGCCAGAAAGAACATGATCGGCCAGCGATAACGCGCCATCCATGGTGTGGCACGACTGTGCGACCAGGTCTCATACGCCTCCAGACCGATCAGCGCCAGCGGCACCACTTCCAGCGCCGAGAATGAAGCACCCAGTGCCAGCACAGCGGTGGGTGTGCCGCTCCAGTACAGATGATGGAACGTCCCCAGCACGCCACCAGCCATGAACACCAGCGTGGCGAACAACACGTTCACCGTGGCCGTGCCGGCACGTACCAGCCCCAGCTTGACGAACAGGAAACTGATCACCGCCACCGCGAACACTTCAAAGAAACCTTCCACCCACAGATGTACCACCCACCAGCGCCAGTACTCGACCACGGCAAGGTGGCTGTGTTCACCCCACATCAGACCGGCGCCATACAACAGACCGATGGCAATGGTGGACAGGAACAACAGACCGACGATCGATGCCATCGCATCCTTGCGCCGCAACGCCGGCCACAACGCCCGCCCCATCAGCGCCAGCCACAACAGCAGGCCGATAAACAGGAAGATCTGCCAGAACCGGCCGAGATCGGTGTATTCCCAGCCCTGATGACCAAACCAGAAATTGAAATTCAGGCCCAGCTTCTGCATCACCGCCAGCCACTGGCCGGCAAACGAACCCACCACGATGATCAGCAGGCAAGCGAACAGGAAGTTGACCCCCAGTCGCTGATACTTCGGTTCATGACCCGAAATTCCCGGTGCAATGTACAGGCCGGTGCCGAGCCAGGCGGTGGCGATCCACAACACGGCCAGCTCGGTATGCCAGCTGCGTGTCAACGAATAAGGCAGGACTTCGGAAATTTCCACGCCGTAGAACTGCCGCTCCACCTGGTAATGCGCCGTGATCGCGCCCAGCAGGATCTGCGTCAGGAACAACGCGATCACGATCCAGAAATATTTCTGCGTGGCGCGCATCGATGGCATCAGCGCCAGGCCTTTGAGCGGATCGCTGGCCGGCGGCGCCAGCACCGGCTCCTTGCGGTGATACGCCGCGTAATGCCAGGCCAGCAGGCCAATGCCGGCGATCATGAACAGCACACTGAATACCGTCCACAGGAACGTGCCGGCAGTGGGCGTATTGCCCACCAGCGGCTCGTAGGGCCAGTTGCTGGTGTAGCTGGCGCTGGAGTCCGGCCGCTCGGTGACCGTCGCCCAGGCGGTCCAGAAGAAAAACGCAGTGAGCTGACGCCGATGCTCTGGCGTATCCACCGTGGCATCACGCATGGCATAGATTTCACGCAGCTGCGCCGTGGCCGGATCATCGCCGAACACGCTGAGGTAATGCGCCGCAACACGGCTGATCGCCTGAGCGCGGTCCACCGATACCGTGAGGATCCGGGTGTCCGCATCGTAACCATTGGGACGCAATTCTTCGCGTAGCCGCGCCTTGAACGCATCCTGCTGCGCCATCGGCAGCCGAGCATAAGACATGCCCGCATCACGCTGTGCCCAGAGCTCAAGCAGCGCTTCCGCTTCACGATGCAGCCAGTCAGCGCTCCAGTCCGGCGCAATCAGCGCGCCATGCCCCCAGATGGAGCCCAGCTGCTGACCACCGAAGCTCTGCCAGACCTGCCGGCCGATCTGCATGTCCTGAGCGGTGTACAACACCTGGCCATCGGCAGACAGCACAGTGTCCGGTACCGGCGGCGCATGTACATACACCTCCCGTCCCATCCACAGCAGCACGGCAAAAGTCACTGTCAACAACAGGCCCAGGCCAATCCACAGACGTTTGCTGGTATCCATGACAAGGCTCCACAACAGCAGGCAATAACCCGCGGCACAGCAACCAGCATGCAGCGCATGATGGCCAATGACCGAAACTCATCTCACATGACTGTCAGGACGCGCCGTTACGTCCGGTAACTACGATCAGCAGGGCGACAGGCCCGTATCAGGCGGCAGCCGTGGCTTCATGCCGTCAGCTGCGGATCAACAAAACGCTGGCCCCGAGCCAGCAGCAGACCCTGCGTATCTGCACGCCCCATTTCAAGGCTGGTGGCAATGCGACGCGCCCGCTCCATGAACTGACCGGCACGTGCGGTGCCGCAGACTTCATTGGCTGTAGCCTCGAACAGCGCCAGCCAGTGATCGAAATGCCGTGCATCGATTGGCAACGACGCATGTTTCTGCATGGGGTGACCGTGATACCGGCCACTGGCCAGCATCACCGAGGACCAGAACGCCATCATGCGCTGCAGATGCGCTTCCCAGTCCTCGATACGCGCGGCGAAGATCGGAGCCAGTTTTTCATCCAGCCGAATACGTGCATAAAAGCGCCGCACCAGCTGTTCAATGAGCAATTCATCAATGGGCTCTGAAATGGGCTCTGAGTCGGGCATGGAGTTCCTGCAGGCACATGGCCGCCGTCATGCAAACACGCAAAAGTAGACGTCGCAAAGCATAGGACTCATAAAAGGTATATTCAATACCTCTTATTGCCAGTACATCCCCTTATGCCTTCTGCTCACCTGCATCAGGCAGGAAGCAACGCTCAGTTACCGAGCAACGCTTTCAGGCGTCGCACGCCCGCCGGGCTGCGCAACAGATCCGCCAGAGAATAGGAATCAAGCACCTTGAGGAATGCCTGCAACGCCTCTTCCAGTGGCCCGCGCAGGCCGCACACCGGCGTGATAACGCAATGATTTCGCTGGTCATTGAAACACTCGACCAGAGCAAAACCATCTTCAGTGGCGCGCACAATGTCACCCAGCCGGATATCTGCCGGTGCACGCTGCAGTGACAGACCACCACCGCGACCACGCAGACTGCTGACAAACCCTGCCTGCACCAGGGTCTGGGTGACTTTCATCAGATGATTGCGCGAGATGGCGTAACGCGCCGCCACTTCCTCGATGGTATGGCGCTGCGCCGGCTCCATGGCCAGCAGCATCAACAAGCGCAGGGCGTAATCAGTGTGGACAGTTAAACGCATGAAACAGCGGGCCGCGGAAGTAGTGGCAGATCAGCGACTGCTACTCTAGCAAACCGGCACCGCTGCAGTACCGGGCAGGTCTTCACGACCTGCCCGGTACTGTTTGATGGATGAAATCAATGGCTGAGCTTAATGGTCAGACTCAGCGGGCGGGCGCTGCAGGCGGAGCACCACCGGGCGGCGGGCCACCCGCGCCACCTGCGCGCGGCGCAGCGCCCTTGTTGCCGCCGGTGCCGTTTTCATCGATCAGGAAATTGACGACGGTGTGCGCAGGATCGGGCAGGCTGATGTCCACCATCAGGGACAGATCGCTGCCGATCTTTTTGTAAGCCGCAACAATCTTGTCCATGGCACCGCCCACGCCTTCCTTGGTGTTGACATCGCCCACCTTGATGCCAATTTCCTTGCTCAATTGCTCGGTGCTGAGTTTCTTGTTGCCCGTGAACTTGATCTCCTGGATGGTGCGCTGCACGGCAGCCGGTGCGGCAGCTCCGGGGGCAGCGGGCGCCTGAGCCAGCGCAGGCACAACCGGCAGCCACGCAGCCATGAGTAAGGCGGCCAGCATGCGGCGCGCCCGACGAGTTTCGATATGCATCATGAATCCCCTACTTTTGTGTGGTTGTGTGTCAGCCCGGAACTCGCCTGCCCAGTGGCAGCAAGCATTGACTGTGACCGGCACAGACTAGCATCCGGCACAGCGACGCTCATGTACCCGCGGAGCAGGCAATCAGAAAACTTTTGCAAATTCGCACCGCCAGACGGGTATCGACCGGCAGCAGCGGCCAAACCTGCCACCGCAGCCGATGAACCGCCAAGACCACTACAGGCCTGAACCCCGCAACATGGCCGCCGCAGCGCACCACCAGGATGCGTGGTGCCAGCCGCGGCAGTGCTTTCTGTGACCGCATTTGAATGTTGGTCCGGGGGTTTCGATGTAGAATTCGCGCCAGAAAAATCGGGCCAGCCCCCACGATAACCATCGACATTCATCGACACTCACCTACACTGAGGATAATCACAGTGAGCAGATTCGAACAGCAGAAGCTGAAGATCAAGACCGAGTCCGGATTCATCGCCGCACTGGACCAGAGCGGCGGCAGTACCCCCAAGGCGCTGGCCCTGTACGGCGTGCAGCCAGACGCCTGGACCGACGAGGAAGGCATGTACCGCGTGGTGCATGAGATGCGCACCCGCATCATCACCAGCCCCGCCTTCACCGGCCAGCGCCTGATCGGCGCCATCCTGTTCGAAAACACCATGGACCGCGAGATCAAGGGCAAGGCCACCGCCGACTACCTGTGGCAGGACAAGAATGTGGTGCCGTTCCTGAAGGTGGACAAGGGCCTGGAAGACGAACAGAACGGTGTGCAGCTGATGAAGTCCATGCCGCAACTGGATGTGCTGCTGAAAAAGGCCGTGGCCAAGAACATCTTCGGCACCAAAATGCGTTCGGTGATCAAGCAGGCCAATGCCGCCGGCATCAAGGCCGTGGTAGCTCAGCAGTTCGCAGTCGCCAAACAGATCATCGCCGCCGGCCTGATGCCGATCGTCGAGCCGGAAGTGGACATCAAGTGCCCGCAGAAGGCCGAAGCCGAAGCCCTGCTCAAGGCCGCGATTCTGGATGAACTGAGCAAGCTGCCCGCCGATCAGATGGTGATGCTCAAGCTCACCCTGCCGGAAACGGACAATTTCTACAGCGACCTGATCAAGCATGCCAAGGTGCTGAAAGTGGTGGCGCTGTCCGGCGGTTATTCGCTGGTGGAATCCAACGCCCGCCTGTCGCGCAACAACGGCATGGTGGCCAGCTTCTCGCGCGCACTGGCCGAAGGCCTGTTCGCCCAGCAAAGCGAAACGGAATTCAACGCCAAGCTGGATTCGAACATCGATGGCATCTATCAGGCTTCCAGAACCTGATAACTCGTCTTCATGATGAAACAAAAAGCCCCGTTTTACGGGGCTTTTTTTTATTTTCGGATCATCAGGACAGGCAGAGTCTGGACAAAGTTCTGGCAACTGTTTCAGACCATTCGGTCTTTCATGTTAACAGCGCTGCAGCCCGCTGCAGCGCTGCCTGCAGATCTTCCAGCAGATCCTCAGCGGCTTCGATGCCCACCGACAGCCGCAGCAAGCCATCGGTGATACCAGCCGCCGCACGCGCTTCAGGACTCATCGCCGCATGAGTCATGGTGGCCGGATGCGCCACCAGACTTTCCACGCCACCCAGCGATTCGGCCAAGGAGAACAGCCGCAAACCATCGACAAAGGCACGCGCTGCCGACAGACCACCACGCAGCTCGAAACTCACCATGGCGCCGAAGGCACACTGCTGGCGCTGCGCCAAGGCATGCTGGGGATGGGTCGGCAGACCCGGGTAGTACACCTGCTGCACCGCCGGATGTGCAGCCAGCAATTCGGCAATACGCTGCGTATTCTCACCATGCACCGTCATGCGTGCATACAGGCTGCGCACGCCGCGCAAGGTGAGATAGCTGTCGAACGGCGCGCCGGTGACGCCGGTGCAGTTGGCCCACCATAACAACTGGTCGTGCAGTTCCTTGCTGGCGGCAATCACCGCACCGCCCACCACGTCGCTGTGGCCGTTGAGATACTTGGTGGTGGAATGCACCACGATGTCTGCGCCCAGCTGCAGCGGCTGCTGCCATACCGGCGACATGAAGGTGTTGTCCACCGCCAGCCAGGCACCGACGGCGCGGGCCTGCTGCGCCATGGCGCGCACATCGGTAATGCGCAGCAAGGGATTGCTGGGCGTTTCCACCCACACCAGCTTCGGCTGCTGCTGCAGGGCGGCAGCCACGGCCTTTGCATCCTGATAATCGACAAACACGGTATTGATCACGCCGCGCCGATGCAGCGAATCAAACAGACGATAGGTGCCGCCGTAACAGTCATGCGGCGCCATCAGCACTTCGCCGGGCCGCAACAACTGGCACACCAGATTCACCGCCGCCATGCCGGAAGCGGTGATCACCGCACCGGCGCCCGCTCCAGCGCCGCCAGCGCTTCTGCCAGCGCATCGCGGGTGGGATTGGCAGAGCGCGAGTAATCGTAGGCACGCCGCTCGCCGAACGCCGCGAACGTATAGGTGGAGCTCAGATGAATGGGCGGCACCACGGCGCCGTGTTGCGTATCGCTGTCCAGCGCGGTGCGCACCGCCCGGGTGGAGTCACGGGCATCAGCAGGCAATTTCTGTGTCATGTCGAACTCACTCAGGCCAGCGCCGCGGCGAATACCCGGCGCAGTGCTTCGGTCTCTTTCAGGAAGGCATCATGTCCATACAACGAGGGCAGCTCGATCAGCTGCTTCGGTCCGGCCAGCTGCGCATGCAGCTCGCGCATGTCACTGAGCGGCACCAGCTGGTCCTCGATGATGGCCACCAGCGTGGTGGGCAAGCGGATCGCCGCGGCGTTGACCCGATGCAGGTCAATGGATTCGGACAGACACACGAACGATTCCGGCACATAGCTGGCCGCATAGGTATCGCCGCGCGAGAACAGATACTTCTCCACCGGAAACACGAAACCCTGCGCCCCCCGTTCCGGCTCACCCGCGAAACGCTGCACGAATTCTTCAGGTGTGCGGTAGGTGGCCATGGCCAGCGCACGCGCCAGCTTCAGGCCTTCGGCGCCTTCACCACGCGTAGCGGCATAACGCACCATGTTGCGCTGGACACAACGCCAGGCCGTGGCCATGGGATGGGTGCGATGCGCGGCGCTGATCACGATCAGGCGTTGCGCCAGCTGCGGCGCCCGCTCACCCAGCGCCAGCGCCACCATGCCGCCATACGACGCGCCGATCACCGCATACAGCTGCGCAACCTGCAAATGGCTCAGCAGCTGGGCGATGGCGGCCACCTGATCGTAGGCACTGATGCTGGGAAAATCGGTCTGTCCGGCTCTGGGACCGGTGCTCTGGCCACTGCCACCGAGAAAGTCGATGCCGAGCACGCGATAGTGACGGGTATCCAGTGGCCGCTCCGGGCCCATGACTTCCTTCCACCAGCCCTGCGACTGGTTGGCGTAGTAATTCGCCACCACCTGCCGGCCGGCGGAAATGCCGCCCAGCACCAGCACCACCGGTTTGCCTGCCGCGCCTTCCATGCGCCAGGCAATCTGCACAGGGTTCAGTTCGCCACCAAAATGCAGCGGCAGTGCAGCCGTCAGCCGCAGCTCACCCTGCTGCACATTGGCCGCTTCACCCGACATTGACAGTTCAGACATTAAAACCAAAGGCTCCGTACAAGACCCGATCATCAGATCAGGCGGGACAATCCCATCGGAGCTCCTGCGGAGAACCCGCTGCAGGTCGCCATGTTTGCGTTCGATACCGGAATCCGGCCCAACTTCAGCTGCATAGCGCCTCATCTGCCGGCAAAGCCTGAAGCCTGCCGCAGGAGTTGGCACCTTTCCGGACCACCCTGTGTGAGTGATCCGTCGGTTGCCCCGGCATCAAAGGGCCTTTCCCTCCGCCGGTCTCGATGAGTGGCCGCGAGTCTACGGAGTGCTGTCGAGCAGCGTCAAGCCAGAGCTGCGCCAGCCGCCGTGAACCGGTGAGCCCCAACGCAACGGGACTCACCGGTCACAGGCTATTCGAATGCCGCGGCGTCCCAGCCGCCGCCAAGCGCCTGATACACGCCCACCAGTGCCGTGAGCCGGTTCTGCAGGGCACTGATCAGCTCGCTCTCCGCTGCCAGCCGGTCACGCTCGGCATTGAGCAGATCCAGATAACTGGATGCGCCGCCTTCGTAGCGCTGCTCGACAATGGCCTTCACCCGATTCTGGTTGTCGACTCGGCGCTGGGTGGCCTGCAGTGTTTCGCGCGCCGCCAGATGAGCGGCCAGTGCACTGCGCACATCACCATAAGCGGCACGCGCCGCCTGGGCATAGGCCAGTTCGGCCTGTTCACGCGCCGCTTGCGCCGCCTTCACCTGAGCACGGGTCCTGGCCAGTCCGACGATGGGCTGGGTCACAGCACCAGCCACATTCCAGCTGCGTGCCGCCTGATCGAACAACGTCGAGAACGTCAGGCTTTCATTGCCGAAGAAGCCGGTGATGCCCAGCGTTGGAAAGTAACGACGCCGCGTTTCCTGCAGACTGGCATCGGCCGCAGCCAGCAGGGCCTCGGCCTGACGCACATCAGGACGACGCACCAGCAGATCGGCCGGCAGCCCGGCCGGAATTTCCGGCGTGGCCGCCAGCGACTGCAATGCGCCGCCTCGCTCGATCTGTCCGGACATCACGGCGCGGGGCGACCGCCCCAGCAACACCGCCAGTGCCGCCTCAGCCTGTGTCAGTGCCGAACGGGTGGCTGGTAACTGCGCGTCGATGGCCGCCAGTTCCGCCTGCGCCAGCTGCAGTTCGTAATCGCCGGACACACCGGCGCGGTTGCGCACCTGCTGCAATTCCAGGGCTTCGCTACGGGTGCGTTGTGTCTGCTGCAACAGGGCCAGCTGTGCATCCAGCCTCAGCAGTGCGAAGTAACTGCTGGCGGTCTGTGCCGCAATGCTGCTGCGCACGGTGTCACGTGCGTACTGACTGGCCAGCAGCTGGCTGCTGGCAGCGCTGCGCGCCTTCCAGGCACGGCCCCACAAGTCGATTTCATACGAGGCGCTGAAACCAGCGCTGTACACATTGCTGATGCCGCTCTGTCCCGGCTGTGCGGTGTAGTCGCTGGGCTGTTGCCGCGTGACGCTGCCGCCAGCGCTGATGTCAGGCAGCAGTGTCAACCAGGCCTGGCGCAGCGTGCTGCGCGACTGTTCGACACTCTGCATGGCGCTCAATACATCGACGTTATGCGTCAATGCCTCGCTCACCAGCGCCGTCAACACCGGATCATTGAATGACTGCCACCAGCTGGTCAGTTCCGGCGTGGCCTCAGTCAATATAGTTGGGGCCGACTCAGCGCTGGCTGGCTCGACCACCGGCAGCTCCAGCGCCGGTGCACGATACGTGCTGGCGCAGGCAGACAATCCCAGTGCCAGTAGCACCGCCAATGCAAGCCGCTGCCGCGAAGAAATTGAATTAGTCATGGCTGTGACCTCCGCTGACCGTGGCCGACGGTGTCTCAGGCGGTGGCAACAGCTCTTCAGGTGGAGTGCGCAACCGGCGATCGGTGATCAGCTTGTAGAACAGCGGCACGAAGAAGATCGCCAGGAAGGTAGCAGCCAGCATGCCGCCCACCACACCGGTACCCGCCGAGGTACGCGCGCCCGCACCAGCACCGGTGGACAGCGCCAGCGGCAACACACCCAGGATGAAGGCCAGCGAGGTCATGATGATGGGACGGAAACGCAGCCGTGCCGCTTCGATCGCCGCGGCCGCCACGGGATAACCCTCGCGATGTTTCATCACCGCGAATTCCACGATCAGGATGGCGTTCTTGGCCGCCAACCCCAGCAGGGTCACCAGACCGATCTGGAAATACACATCGTTGGTATAACCGCGCAACCACACCGCCACCAGTGCGCCGAAGATGCCGAACGGCATGGCCAGCAACACCGAGAACGGCAATGACCATTTCTCATACTGCGCAGCCAGGATCAGGAACACCATGATGGCCGCCAGGATCAGCGAGAACGCCGCGGCATTCGACACCAGCTTTTCCTGATAGGCCGAACCCGTCCATTCGAAACTCACGCCGGCGGGCAGCGCCTGCGCCGCCAGTCGCTCCACTTCCGCCAGCGCCTGTCCCGACGAATAACCGGGTGCCGCCGACCCCAGCAGCTTGACCGCCGGCAGGTTGTTGTAGCGGTCCATGGTGTCCGGGCCACTGCTGTAGGTGACACTGGCAAACGCCGACAGCGGCACCATCTCGCCGCGCGCATTCTTCACATACATGCGACCGATGTCCTCCGGACGCTTGCGGTACTGGTTGTCGGCGCTGAGCAGTACCTGCCAGGCACGACCGAACTTGTTGAAGTCGTTGACGTAGTAAGTACCCAGTGTGCCGGCCAGGGTATTGAAGGCATCATCCAGCGAGATGCCCAGCGCCTTGGCGCGATCGCGATCCACATCGACGAACAGCTGCGGCGCATTGGGTTTCCACAATGTCTGCAGACCACCCGACAACACGGGGCTCTGCTGTGCGGCCGCCTGCAACTGCTGCATGCCCGCCACCAGCTGCTTGGTGCCACCCTCGCCACGATTCTGCACGTACAGTTCGAAACCGCCGGTGTTGCCCAGACCGAAGATCGCCGGCGGGCTGAACGCCAGCACCAGCGCTTCCTTGATCGAGGCGGTCTTGGCATACAACTCGCCCACCAGCTGGCTGGACGACACGTCGCGCTCCGACCAGGCGCGTTGCGCCACGAAGATGGTGGCCGCGTTGTTCTTGTAACCGCCGCCGATGAAGTCCAGGCCACTGAACGCGATCACATGTTCATTGGCCGGATTCGACTGCGCAGTCTTGACAACCTCCGCCACTACCTTGTCGGTACGTTCCAGCGATGCGCCGTCAGGCAGGAAGACTGCCGTGATGTAGTAACCCTGGTCCTCATCCGGCACCAGCGAGCTGGGTGTGGACTTCCACAACACGCCGGTGATGATCACCATGCCGACGAACAGGAAGATGCCCAGCAGCGAACGCTGCATCATGAAGCTCACGCCATCGGGTATAGCGTCCGGTGATGCGATGGAAGAAATCGTTGAACCACAACGCGAAGCCGGTTGTGTGTTTGTGTTCACGACGCAGCATCAACACGCACAGCGCCGGTGTCATGGTCAACGCCACGATGCCGGACAGCACCACAGCAATGGAGATGGTGACAGCGAACTGCCGGTACAACTCGCCAGTCAGGCCGCCCAGGAAGGCGATGGGAATGAACACCGCGCACAGCACCAGCACGATGGCCACCACCGGCTCGGTAACTTCCTGCATGGCCTTGGTCGCCGCCTCACGCGCCGGCAGGTGCTGCTCGTGCATGATGCGTTCGATGTTCTCCAGCACCACGATGGCGTCGTCCACCACGATGCCGATGGCCAGCACCATGCCGAACAGCGTCAACGTGTTGATGGAGTAGCCCAGCAGATGCAGGCCGGCAAAGGTGCCGATCAGCGACACCGGCACCGCCAGCGTGGGGATCAGCGTGGCGCGCCAGTTCTGCAGGAACAGGAACACCACCAGGAACACCAGCACCATGGCCTCGCCCAGGGTCTTGATCACTTCCTCGATGGACACTTCGACGAAACGCGTGGTGTCGTAAGGAATGGCGTAGCTTAGCCCCTGTGGGAAATTCTTGGCCATTGGCTCAATGGTGTTCTTGACGCTGGTGGCCACATCCAGTGCATTGGCGCCCGGCTGCAGGAACACGGCCAGCAGCACGGCCTGCATGCCGTTGTAAGTGCCGTTGAAATCATTGTCCTTGGAGCCCAGCTCCACCCGCGCCACGTCCTTCAGGCGCAGCTGGCTGCCATCGGCGTTGGAACGCAGGATGATGTTGTCGAATTCCTCGACCGTGGACAGACGGCCCTTGGCGGTCACGGTGTACACCAGTTCCTGGCCGCCGCCGTTGGGCGACTGGCCGATCTTGCCGGCCGCGAACTGCGCGTTCTGTTCCTGCAACGCGGCGGCGACTTCCGGCACCGTCACGCGCAGCTGGGTCATGCGGTCCGGCTTGAGCCAGATGCGCATGGCGTAATCCTTGGCGCCGAAGATCTGCACGTTGGTGGTGCCCGGAATCTTCTTCACCGCATCCAGCACGTTGAGCGTCACGTAGTTGGAAGTGAACAGATCGTCATAGGTGCCATCCGGCGAATAGAAGGCATAGATCTGCAGGAAGGCCGAGGAGCCCTTCTCCACCGTCACACCCTGCTTGCGCACTTCTTCCGGCAGGCGCGCATCCGCCTGCTTGACGCGGTTGTTGACGTTCACCGCCGCCTGGTCCACATCGGTGCCGATCTCGAAGGTGATGGAAATTTCCACCGCACCGTTGGAGGTCGAGGTGGAGGACATGTACATCATGTTCTCCACACCGGTGATGGCGTTTTCAATGGGGGCAGCCACCGTCTCGGCAATGGTTTCAGCCGAAGCGCCGGGATAGAAGGCGCGCACGGTCACCACCGGCGGCGCGATCTCCGGATACTGCGCAATGGGCAGCACACGCATCGCCGCCAGCCCGGCGATGACGACAAAGATAGAAATCACGAAGGCAAAAATGGGCCTGTCGATAAAAAATCGTGAGAACATGTCCGTGGCCTCCGTGAATTACTGACGTGCAGCCGGCTGTGCAGCAGCTGCGGCAGCGGCCTGTTCGGCAGTGAGCGGATTGATGGGCTGGAACGGGAAGAAAATGCGCGCCGTGCCATCCACGACTACCTGGTCGCCAGCCTTCAGACCCTGCTTGATCACCCAGCCGTTGCCTTCCGCACCTTCCAGCTGCACCCATTCACCGGGCACCACCGGACGCGGCTCGGCGGCCGGCTTGCCATCCTGGCCCTTGCCTACCACGTACACATACTTGCCAGTGGCGCCGTCGAGCACCGCACGCTGCGGCACCACGATGGCATTAGGACGCTTCACTCCACTGACCACCACCCGCACGAACTGGCCGGGCGTGAGTTCACCCTTGGGGTTATTGAACCGGGCACGAGTGGAGTAGGCACCCGTGTTGGTATCCGCCTTGTAATCGCTGAAATTCAGCTTGCCAGCCTGGGCCAGCCAGCGACCGTCATTGCTTTTCAGCCTGACGCTGTAGCCAGCGTTGCCGGCCGGCAGCAGCAGCGTGCCGGCCTGCGCCTCGCTCTGCAGCTTGGTGCGGTCAGCATCCGACACCGCAAAGTTCACATCGATGGGATCGATCTGCGCCATGGTGGCCAGCAGGCTGTCACTGTCCGCCGAAGCCAGCGCGCCCTCCACCTTCAATGCCCGACCAATCACGCCGGGAATGGGCGCATGGATCTCGGTATAGCCCAGATTGATGCGCGCGGTGTTGTACTGCGCCTGAGCCGCCTTCAGGTTGGCGCGGGCGATGTCCAGCGCCGACGCCACGTTATCGAAATCCATCTGGCTGATGGCCCGGGCTTCGATCAGCGGCTGGTAACGCGCGTGATCACGCTCGGCCTTGGCTAGGTTGGCCTGTGCCGTGGCCACATTGGCTTCAGCCGCTGCCGCGGCCGCGGCATAAGGCGCCGGATCGATGCGGAACAGTGCCGCGCCCGCCTTGACCTGGCTGCCTTCCTCATAGAAGCGCCGGTCGATGATGCCGCTGACCCGGGCACGGATTTCCACCTCGCGCGAACCAGCGGTCTGGCCCGGATATTCGAAGTCGATGGCCACATCACGCGCCGCCAGGGTCTGCACGGTCACGGCCTGTGCCGACATGCCACCGGCCGCTGCCTCCTGCGACTGGCCGTTACCACAGGCGCTGAGCAACGCCGCGAGTGTCAAGACTGGCAGCAGACGAAGGCTCTCTACAGAATGGCGGGGAGACATGTGATTGTCCTTATGACTCGGAGGTACCGGGGCTGAAATCTGGGTATTGCCAGGACGATGCTGAACCGGATTTATTGGGGAACTAATGGATAATCCGGCTCGTCAACAGTTGTTGACAGGATTGTGCGGCGCATCAATAGTGCCAGTCAACAGCTGTTGATAAACTTTTTAGGGCCCATGAACGACACCACCTCAGAACTGCCCAGCACCCGCCCCGCCCGATGTCTGGCCGATACCCGGGCACGCATCCTGGCCGCCGCGCGCACCTGCTTTGCACGCAACAACTACGAATCCGTGGGAATCCGCGACATTGCCGGCGCCGCCAGCGTCGATCCGGCACTGGTCTGCCGCTATTTCGGCTCCAAGGAAAAACTGTTTGCCGAGGTGGTTACCGGGGCCTTCTGTCTGGAACAGCACATGGCCAATGATCTGGACGCCGCGCGCCAGCAGGTGCCGGATCTGGGCTACCGGATGGCACGCAGCCTGCTGGCCGATAACAGCGAATGCAGCGCCGAAGACTGCGACGCCCTGCAGCTGCTGCTCAGCTCGGCCGCCAGCCCGACCACGGCCAGTGTCGTCTCGGACGGTTTCCACAGTGAATTCCTGCAACCCCTGGCCAAGCTGCTGCCCGGCCCCGATGCTCAGATGCGGGCTGGACTGATCTCTGCCTACATCATCGGCATTCTCACCCTGCGCGAGGCCCTGAACTCCCCCTCCATGGTCGCCGCCGACCGCGACAAGATCATTCCCCTGCTCGGCGCCGCCATCCAGGCCTGTCTCGATGCGCCGGCCGATACCACCAGCAAGTAAACCAGCACCCTCAGTGTTGCCTCGCCGCTGGCGACGCAAACGCACGACCGCTGTCAACCTGATACCGGATACTTTCCCCGGTCCGCCACACATCTGGCCAGATTAGCTATTTTGGCTACAATAGCCATCAGCCACTCCTGCCCGCCTCCGGAACGGGACCAGTGGCAGTCAACCAGCGAGGCCCTCATGAGCACTCTGAGTTTCCGCAACCGCAGCGGCGAAACCGTGGCCATGCCCAGCTATGCCGCCACCGATGCCAAGAACAGCTTTGGCAAACTGATGCAGGCTGCAGCCCGCAAAGGCGCGGTAGCCATCACCCGTCACAACGCGCCAGAGGCCGTATTGCTGTCCATCGAGCAGTATCAGGCGCTGGTGGATGCCGGCAGCCAGAAACTGGACGATCTGAGCCAGGAATTCGACTCGTTGCTGGCACAGATGCAGACACCAAAAACCAGACGTGGCGCACGCACGGCCTTCAACGCCGCGCCCTCCGCGCTAGGCAAGGCCGCAGTCAGCCAAGCCCGCAAGCGTGGCTGATACACCCTGCATCCATGTGCTTGCCGGCACCAATGGTGCTGGCAAAAGCAGCGTTGCCGGCAGCATGTTTCGTGAGCAAGGCAGCGAGTACTTCAATCCGGATGAAGCGGCACGACGCATTCTCAAGCTCAATCCCAAACTGAGCATCGCCGAAGCCAACAGCCTCGCCTGGCATCAAGGCCGAAGACTGCTGGAACGCGCCATCAAGGAGCGCCTGCACTTCAACTTTGAAACCACACTGGGCGGTCACACCATCACCCATCTGCTGGAGCAGGCGCTACAGCAGGGCATCGAAGTCCGCATCTGGTACGTGGGCTTAAGCAATGTGGACACCCATCTGTCGCGCGTCAAAGCCCGCGTCAAAAAAGGCGGCCATGATATTCCGGAGAAAGACGTGCGACACCGCTTCAACCAGAGCCGCCTGAATCTCATCAGGCTGCTTCCGTTGCTCACCGAATTGCGTGTCTACGACAACAGCTTCGAAGCCGATCCACATGCCGGCAAGACTCCCGCTCCGAAACTGGTGCTGCATACCCTGCGCGGCAAGGTAGTGGGACCAAAACGGCTGGCAAGCACGCCTGACTGGGCCAAGCCGATTGTGGCAGCAGCACTCAGCAAGTAATCAGCGCTTACACCCAAGGCGGTGGCAACTCCAGCGCCTTGGCGCCATCTTCACGATTGCGGGCCTCGCAAACTACTTCGAAGGTGCCGGGCACGCCATCTGGCGCATATGACACTAATGAGTAATTACGCATCGCCCCGCTATCTGACGATTAACAAAGACGCTACGCAGCGAACATGATCCATATTTCATCCTCATAACTTGAACGATGAAGAATTACCCTCACCCAGCCCCTTATCCATTGCACCAACAAATTCCCTAAAATGATCAATCCTGGTGCATCTGAGAATTCAATTTTTTGCAACGTAAACCATGCATAAATGCCTATAATTATCGAATTAATTCGATTTTAAAGGACAATTCTGTGAGCTCACTCAATTTCATCGGCGGCGAAAAAGGCGGCGTAGGAAAATCAGTTACCGCACGACTGCTGGCCCAGTACTTCATCGACAAGAATCAGCCGTTCACTGCCTTCGATACCGATCGCTCACACAATTCGTTCGCGCGTTTCTATGCCGACTATGCATCGCCCGTGGTTGTCGATGGCTATGAAGGACTGGACCAGATCGTCGGCAACTTCGATGAAGCCTCGCAAAGCAATACGGCCACCAGTGTTATCGTGGACCTCGCCGCTCAAACCGCCGCGCCGCTCTCACGCTGGATCATGGATGCAGACCTGCTCACGCTATTGTCCGACATGGGCGTTACCACCAACTTCTGGCATGTCACCGACTCCAGCAAGGATTCCGTCGATCTGCTGACTCGCCTGATCAATACCTATGGCGCCCGGCCCAACTACATTGTGGTGAGAAACCAGGGACGCGGCTCCGACTTCAGCTATCTCGATAAATCAGAATCCATGCAGAAAGCACTATCCACAGGTGCCCACGTGATCGACTTGCCGCAACTGCACGAAGCCAGCATGAACAAGATTGATCGCTTCAACACCAGCTTCTGGGCTGCCGTCAATGATCGTAGCTCTGCCGACGCGCTCGGCATGCTGGAACGGCAGCGCGTGAAAGTGTGGTTACGAAATGTGTATGAAACGTTTGATGCTTTGCCCTTGTAACAAGGGCGTAATCATTTTCATTGGCGAGGCCGGGATGAAATCCCGGCCTTTCTTTTTTCGAATGCCAACTTTCAAAAAGCCTTTAACCCAGCCCGCACAGGGTGTGGCAAGCGCGACGCACTTACCGACGCCCTTAGCCTTCATCTCAACCCTTCCGAATCTTCTCCACTCCACCCATATACGGCCGCAGCGCATCAGGAATCGCGACACTGCCGTCCGGCTGCTGATAATTCTCCAAGATGGCGACGAGGGTGCGGCCGACCGCCAGACCGGAACCGTTCAAGGTATGCAGCGGTTCGGGCTTGCCGGTATCGGGGTTGCGCCAGCGGGCCTGCATGCGCCGCGCCTGGAAGGCCTCGAAGTTGGAACAGGAAGAAATCTCGCGATACTTCTGCTGGCCGGGCAACCACACTTCCAGATCGTAGGTCTTCGAGGAACCAAAGCCGATATCGCCGGCGCACAGCGCCATGACGCGATAGGGCAGTTCAAGTTTTTTCAGCACGGCTTCGGCATGCGAAGTCAGTTCTTCATGTGCTGCCCGTGAATCCTGCGGGCGCACCAGCTGCACGATTTCCACCTTCTCGAACTGATGCTGACGGATCATGCCACGAGTGTCCTTGCCGGCCGAGCCGGCTTCGGAACGGAAGCATGGCGTATGCGCCACGTAGCGGATCGGCAGGCGTGCCGCATCGATGATTTCATCGCGCGCCAGATTGGTGACCGGCACTTCGGCGGTAGGAATCAGGCAGTAGCCGTGTTCGCCCTTCAGGCCGAACAGGTCATCGGCAAACTTCGGCAACTGACCGGTGCCGAGCAGTGATGCAGCGTTGACCATGTACGGCACATACACTTCCTGATAGCCATGTTCAGTAGTGTGCAGGTCGAGCATGAACTGCGTCAGCGCACGCTGCAACCTGGCCAGTGCGCCATGCATGACCACGAAACGCGAACCAGTGATCTTGGCCGCCGCGGCAAAGTCGAGCAAGCCCAGACCTTCGCCAATTGCCACATGATCCAGCGGCGTGTATTCGAATTGTTTGGGCGTTCCCCAGCGACGCACTTCGACATTGGCATTTTCATCGCTGCCATCGGGCACGCTGTCCTGCAGCAGGTTGGGCAGCCCCAGCGCCAGTTGATCCAGCTCGGCTTGCACGGCATTGAATTCAGTTTCCGCCTGCGTCAGCTGGTTGCCCAGGTCTTCCACCTGCTTGAGCAGGGGCGCAACATCCTGTCCCTTGGCCTTGGCCATGCCCACCGACTTGGCATTCTGGTTGCGCTCGTTGCGCAGCTCATCCACCTTGATCTGCCACTTCTTGCGCTGTTCTTCCAGCTGCTGCAGCCTGGCTACATCCAGTTGAAAGCCACGCCGGGCGAGATTGGCAGCCACGGCTTCAGTGTCGGTACGCAGTAGTTTTGAGTCGAGCATGATGTATTCGTTGTGAGCTTGATTCCCGCCTGCGCGGAAATGAGGGGCCTTGGTTTATCTACCGGGGCAAAGCATGCCTCGCCCTTTCGCATTCATTCAAATCGGGCGCCTCATGAGGCACCCCTGCAAAAACCTATTTCTTCCGCAATTTTTCCAGCGCCTCGGCAATCTTGATCTCCAGGCCGCGTGGCGCCGGACGATAATAATGTCGCGCCGGCAGGGCATCTGGAAAGTATTTTTCGCCGGCAGCGTAGGCATCCGGTTCATTATGGGCATAGCGATAGCCTTCGCCGTGCCCCAGCTGCTTCATCAGGCGTGTCGGCGCATTGCGCAGACGCATGGGCACGTCCAGCGAGCCGGAATTTTGGGCATCCTGCATGGCTTCGTTGAACGCCATGTACACGGCATTGCTTTTGGCAGCCACGGCGAGGAACACCACCGCCTGCGCCAGCGCCAACTCGCCTTCCGGACTGCCCAGCCGTTCGTACACTTCGCAAGCCTCCAGCGCCAGGGTCAGACCGCGCGGGTCGGCATTGCCGATGTCCTCGCTGGCCATGCGCAGTACACGCCGGGCGATGTAACGGGGATCGCAGCCGCCATCGAGCATGCGGCACAGCCAGTACAGCGCCGCATCCGGATCGCTGCCACGCACCGATTTATGCAGCGCGGAAATCTGGTCGTAAAAGGCATCGCCCTTGTTGTCGAAGCGCCGCAAAGTGCCGGAAGCCACTTCATTGGCAATGGCCAGCGTCAGGGCGGGCGGTACTTCTGCCTGCGCCAGATCCAGCCCCAGTTCCAGCATGTTGAGCGCACGACGGCCATCACCATCGGCGGCCTTGGCAATCAGCTCCAGTGCCGCAGGCGCCAGTACACAGCCGTTGCCACGCGCCGCTTCCAGCTGCACGGCACGTTGCAGCAGGCTGAGCAGCTGCGATTCGTCCAGAGCGCGCAGCACATACACGCGAGCGCGCGACAACAAGGCATTGTTCAGTTCGAAGGAAGGATTTTCGGTGGTCGCACCGATGAAGGTCACCGTGCCGTCTTCCACCCAGGGCAGGAAGGCATCCTGCTGCGACTTGTTGAAGCGATGCACTTCGTCCAGAAACAGCAGGGTGCGCTGACCCGATTGCTGCCGGACCAGCTGCGCCTGCTCCACCGCAGCGCGAATGTCCTTTACCCCGGCCATCACCGCCGACAGCATCATGAATTCGGCGTCGCAGCGCTGTGCGATCAGCCGGGCCAGCGTGGTTTTGCCAGTGCCCGGCGGTCCCCACAGGATCATGGAATGCAGGTGCTGCCCTTCCAGCATGCGCCGCAGGGGTTTGCCGGGACCGAGCAGATGCTCCTGCCCCACCACCTCTTCCAGCGCCTGCGGTCGCAGGCGGTCAGCCAGTGGGCGATTGTCAGGACTGGCCATCTCCTGAGTTATGTGGACCTGAGTCATATGAACTTGGGTCATGTGGACTTAAGTCAGGCACGCCTAATCAGTGCTTCGATCCAGCGCGGCCATTGTCCCAGCGGCGTCAACGCCAGCAGCACCGCCGGCACGATGCCCACTGCATCCGCCAGCAGATCACGCCATTCGGCCTGACGCCCCAGATGCATGACGCCCTGCAATACTTCCACCAGCACCCCCATGCCGAACATGGCCAGCGCCACCAGCCAGTAACGCTGCCGCGGATAGATGCCGCAGAACCAGAAAGTCAGCAGGAAATAACCCAGCGCATGCTGCAGCTTGTCGTTCCAGTGTGGCAGTACCGGCGCCGAGCTGGGCAACAGGCTGAGCACCAGCGCCGCCGCCACCGCACACCAGCCGAACAACCACCAGAAATAGCCATAACGCAGACCCGACAACATCACTGGCCCTTGGCGGCAGCGCCGCTCTGATCGATGACATCCACACCCTTGGGCGCAGCAAATTTGAATTGCGCTTCGGTCACGCCGGCATTGCGCTTGAACTGGCGGAACTCGAGCAAGGTGGTCTGGCCCAGCTTGTCGGTGAGCGACATGGCCACCAGCTCATCCTTGCGCAGCGCCATCTGCAGCAGCTTGAAATCGGTGTCGGTACGCTTGGGCGCAAGGTTGAGTACCGTCATGCCATCACGCTGCTCGACATGCTCCACTTCGAAGCTGTCGCGCCAGCTGCCACCGGTGCCGGACAGCAGCGCGGCCGGCGTGCCATTGAGCGACAGCTCGGCACGGCGGATGGTCACCTGTTCCAGCTCGGGATCGTAAAGCCAGATACGCGCGCCATCGGACACAATGGTCTGGGCATTGGGTTTGAGATACTCCCAGCGGAACTTGCCCGGTTTCTTGATGGCCAGCGTACCACTGCTCTGTTCCACCAGCTGATTGCGGCTGTCTTTCACGGTCTGCGTGAACGACGCCTGCAGGGACTGCAGACCGGTCATGAATTTGTCCAGCTGCACGGCACCGGATTCGGCGCTGACCACGTCCTGTGCCAACACCGTGGCCGGCACCATCACCCACACACACAGCAGGGTCAGCATCCACATGCCCTGCTTGTACAAATGCTGATAGATGGCCTGATACATGGCGGGCGTCACCTCGCGACCGGATATCTGTCCGACCGGCACATACATGTCTAAGTTCATGGGTCGAAGTTCATAGAGTGAAGCTCATGGGACGAAGCTCATAAGACCAGACCCATGCAGCAAACTTCACAAGCGGCTTATTCCTGCTCCGGTCCCGGCACCAGCACTTCGCGCGAACCGTTGGATTGCAGCGGACTGACCAGTCCGGCAGCTTCCATCGATTCCAGCATGCGCGCTGCGCGGTTGTAGCCGATCTTCAGGCGGCGCTGTACATAGGAAATGGATGCCTTACGGCTCTCCACCACAATCTTGACCGCCTCGTCATACAGGTTGTCCTGCTCGGCATCGCCGCCTTCGCCACCCTCGCCCTCTTCACCCGGCAGGCCGGGAATCGCACCGGTGGGACCATCGAGAATCTCGTCAATGTAGGTCGGACCATTGGTGCTCTTGAGCGCGCCCACCACCCGATGCACTTCGGCATCCGACACGAACGCACCATGCACACGCTGCGGCACCGAAGTACCCGGCTGCAGAAACAGCATGTCACCGTGCCCCAGCAATTGTTCCGCGCCCATCTGGTCGAGAATCGTGCGCGAGTCCACCTTGGCGGACACCTGGAAGGCAATACGCGTGGGAATGTTGGCCTTGATCAGACCAGTGATCACATCCACCGACGGACGCTGCGTGGCGAGAATCAGGTGAATGCCTGAAGCGCGCGCCTTCTGCGCCAGACGCGCGATCAATTCTTCCACCTTCTTGCCGACAATCATCATCATGTCGGCCAGCTCATCCACGATCACGACGATGAAGGGCAACGGCTCCAGGAACGGCACCATCTCCGGCGTGCCATCCGGCGGCAGGCGCTTCATCTGGATGGGATCGCGGATCGGCTGCTTGGCGTCCTGGGCTTCCTTGATCTTGCGATTGAAGCCAGCGAGGTTGCGCACGCCCAGTGCCGCCATCAGCTGATAACGCCGCTCCATCTCGGCCACACACCAGCGCAGTGCATTGGCCGCCTGCTTCATGTCGGTAACCACCGGCGCCAGCAGATGCGGAATGCCTTCGTACACCGACAGCTCCAGCATCTTGGGGTCGATCATGATCAGGCGCACCTGATCGGCGCTGGCCTTGTACAGCAACGACAGCACCATGGCATTTACGGCGGTGGACTTGCCCGAACCGGTGGTACCGCCCACCAACAGGTGTGGCATGCGCGCCAGATCGGCCACCACCGGCGCGCCGCTGATGTCCTTGCCCAGCACCAGCGCCAGCGGCGAAGCCATGTCGTCATAGGCCTTGGACTTGATGATCTCGCCCAAGGTCACCAGTTCGCGCTTCTCGTTGGGAATTTCCAGACCCACCGTGGACTTGCCCGGAATGACTTCCACGATGCGGACACTGATGGCCGACAGCGCACGCGCCAGATCCTTGGCCAGATTGCTGATCTGGCTGACCTTCACGCCCGATGCCGGCTGCAATTCAAAACGGGTGATCACCGGTTCCGGATGCACTGCCACCACTTCCACTTCCACACCGAAATCGCGCAGCTTCAGCTCCACCAGACGCGACATGGCTTCCAGCGCGTCGGCGGAATAGCCCACCTGACGTGGCGGCGCATCGTCCAGCAGCGACAGCGGCGGCAGATCGTTGGGCGTGGTGGCATCGAACAGCGGCACCTGCCGCTCCTTCTCGACGCGCTCGCTTTTCTCGACCTTGGGCACGGCGGCTTCAATCTTGGGCGGCGCACGTTTGGCAACGCGCTTCTGCTCCTCGCGCACCACTTCCAGACGCGCTTCCTTCACTTCACGACCGACCTTCTTGTCCTGCGCTTCCTGCCTGCGCGCCTGCGACCATTCGATGCCCTTGAGCACCCACTGGCCGATGCGATCCATCACCTCGATCCAGGACAGACCGGAGAACAGCGACACCGCGGCCAGCCACAGCGCCAGCAGCAGCAGCGTCGCACCGAGAATGTTCAGGCCCTTGAGCAGGCCACTGCCGATCAGATCGCCCAGCACGCCACCCGCGGTATTGGGATAGCCGACGCCGGAAAAATGCAGGGTCGCCAGACCACAGCTGGTGAGCAGGGTCAGGATGAATCCACCGCTGCGGAATGCCAGGGTGGCACGGCTCTGGGCTTCGCTGTCGTTAGCAACACCGCGATACACCAGCCAGCCGGCCAGACCAAGCATCACCGGAAACAGGAAGGCGGGACGGCCGAACAGCCACATCAGCAGGCCGGCCAGATTGGCGCCCACCGGACCGATCCAGTTGACCACCGGACCTGGTTCGCCCGTGGTCCAGAACGACGGGTCGGCGTTGTCGAAGCTGAGCAGCGCCACGAACAGGATCAGCGCCAGCGCGCCGAGCACGAACAGGGCGCTCTCGCGCAGCGCGCGCGCCACCAGACCACTCACCCCTTTCGCCTGTGCTGCTGAACTGCTCACTCACTCAACCTGTGCTGACAACCAACCATCATTCATATCGACCCAAGCATTTGTTCAGTACCCTGATCGCGCTGCGGGCTTGTGCTGGCGCCGACCGCCCCCATACGCATGGAACCGGTTTGCAAGCCGCTTGGCGCGCCCACCATGCTCACATACCATGGCCCGCTCTCACGCCGGCAGGCTTGAGAACCATGCACCACGAACTTGCAACAAGGTATTGAATTTCCAAGGCTGGCACGGGTGCCAACACCACGCCTGCCCGCTCACACGATGACTCTGGAGTATACATGACGGCCCCTGTCCACTCGCGCTTGATCATTCTGGGTTCCGGTCCGGCCGGCTATGCCGCTGCCGTGTATGCGGCCCGTGCCAACCGCCAGCCGCTGCTGATCACCGGCATGGAAGCCGGCGGCCAGCTGATGACCACCACCGAAGTGGACAACTGGCCCGGCGATGCCCACGGCCTGACCGGTCCCGGACTGATGGAACGCATGCGCGCCCATGCCGAACGGTTCAACACCCAGATTGTGAACGACCACATCAACAAGGTGGACCTGTCGCAACGCCCCTTCACGCTGGAAGGCGATGCCGGCAAGTACACCTGCGACGCGCTGATCATCGCCACCGGCGCCACTGCCAAGTACCTGGGCCTGCCCTCGGAACAGGAATACCGCGGTCGCGGTGTGTCGGCCTGCGCCACCTGCGACGGCTTCTTCTTCCGCAACCAGAAAGTGGCAGTCATCGGTGGCGGCAACACCGCCGTGGAAGAAGCACTGTACCTGTCCAACATTGCCGATCACGTGACCCTGGTGCACCGTCGCGACAAGCTGCGTTCGGAAAAGATCCTGCAGGACCACCTGTTCGCCAAGGAGAAGGAAGGCAAGGTGAAAATCCTGTGGAATCACGCCGTGGATGCAGTGCTGGGTGACGACTCGGGCGTGAATGGCCTGCGAGTGGTCGCCACCGAAAATGGCGAGCCTGCCGGCACCAAGCAGGATTTGGACCTGACCGGCGTGTTCATCGCCGTGGGCCATGCGCCCAACACCCAGCTGTTCGAAGGCCAGCTGGAGCTCAACAACGGCTACCTGGTGGTCAAGAGCGGCTCAGCGGGCAATGCCACGGCCTGCAGCATTCCCGGCGTGTTTGCCGCCGGCGATGTGGCCGACCATGTGTATCGCCAGGCCATCACCTCGGCCGGCACTGGCTGCATGGCGGCGCTGGACGCCGACAAGTATCTGGACCAGCTCGATGCCGGGCACGACGCCGGACACTAAAATCCACGACAATGACTGTCCGGGTACTGCGTTCCATTCATGAGGTCGAGCCGGCCGAATGGAACGCACTCGAACTACACGGACAGCCCTTCCTGCGCCACGAATTCCTGGCCGCGCTGGAAGACACTGGCTGCGCCACCGCCGATACCGGCTGGACGGCGCAGCACCTGCTGCTGCGGGATGAACACACTCGACAGCTGCATGGCGCGCTGCCGCTGTATCTGAAAGAACATTCCTTCGGCGAATTCGTATTCGATTTCAGCTGGGCGCAGGCTTTTGACCGTGCCTTTCAGGCACAGGGCCGCTACTACTATCCACGGCTGGTCAGCGCCATACCCTTTACGCCGGCCAGCGGTCCACGCCTGCTGCTGGCCCGCAACGCCCCACCCCACACCGCCACCCGGCTGGTCACCGCCCTGCAGGATCTGACTGCAGAACTGGGCCTGTCGAGCGCCCACACCCTATTTCCCATACAGCACCAGCAACAAATCCTGGTCGATGCCGACTGGCTGCCACGCACCAGCTGTCAATTTCACTGGTTCAATCGCGGCTATGCCCGCATGGATGATTTTCTCGGTACCTTTCGCGCCGACAAACGCAAGAAGGCCAAACGCGAACGCCGGCGGGTACTGGAGGAATACGGCATCCGCTACCAGACCCTGAAGGGCGCAGAGCTGGATGCCCGACAATGGCGCACGGTGTTCGGCTTTTCCGAGAACACCTTTCACCAGCATGGTCACGAACACTATCTGAGCGCCGATTTCCTGCAGCGGGTGGCCCAGGCATTGCCGGATCAGGTGATGGTCAAGCTGGCCGAACATCAGGGCCGACCGGTGGCTGCCGCCATTTTCTTTCACAGCCACGACACCCTGTTCGGCCGCTACTGGGGCGCCGCCGGTCAGTACGACAGCCTGCATTTTGAAACCTGTTACTACCAGGGCATCGAGTTCTGCATCGAACGCGGCCTGCAGCGCTTCGAACCCGGCACCCAGGGTGAACACAAGATTGCCCGCGGCTTCGAGCCCACGCTGAGCCATTCGGCCCACTACCTGCGTGATCCCGGATTCCGTCAGGCCGTGCAGGCCCACCTGCATTGGGAACGCGAAGCGGTGGCCGAGTACGCGCAGCAGATGCGCCGGCATATACCCTTTCACGCCGCTCCAGCCACCGCGCCAGACGCAGACGCCGCGAGTGACGCACCATGACCCAGCTGGTCTGGCTGAGCGATACCGATCCACCGGAAGCCTTTCCACCCGTGGAACACGCGCTGCTCGACCCGCCAGGCCTGCTGGCCGCTGGTGGCGATCTGCGGCCGGAGCGGCTGCTGGCGGCCTACCGGCGCGGCATTTTTCCCTGGTATTCCCATGACCAGCCGATCCTCTGGTGGTCACCCGATCCGCGTGCCGTGCTGTTTCCCGAAGAACTGCGGGTCTCGCGCAGCCTGCGCCGCAGCGCCCGCAACCGTGGCTTCGTCACCCGGATCAACAGCGATTTTGCCGGCGTCATGGCCGCCTGCGGCGATCCGCTGCTGCGCCCCGAAGGCACCTGGATCACCCGAGAAATGCGTCAGGCCTATCTGCAGCTGCATCGCCTCGGCCATGCGCATTCCGTGGAAATCTGGCTGGACGAACAACTGGTGGGCGGCCTGTACGGCGTGCAGCTGGGCTCGGTATTTTTCGGCGAATCCATGTTCAGCCGGGTCAGCGATGCCTCCAAGGTTGCGCTGCTTGGCCTGTGCCAGCAGCCGTTTGCCCGGCCGGTACGGCTGATCGACTGCCAGATGACTACCGATCATCTGCTGAGCCTGGGCGTACGCAGCATCGAACGCCGTGAATTCCAGGCTTTGCTGCACCAATATCTCGACTGACAACCGCCGCCGCCAGTCGGCAATTGCATTGGGGCGCGCACTTATGCACAATTCGCGCGCCTTTTCCGGCCCAAACCCTGATAACGACTCAGAACTGCGAGCTACATGTCGAAGGAAGATGCCATCCAGATGGAAGGCCGCGTGATCGATACGCTGCCCAACACCACCTTCAAGGTCGAACTCAACAACGGCCATGTAGTGATCGCCCACATTTCCGGCAAGATGCGCAAGAATTACATCCGCATCCTCACCGGTGACGCCGTCACCGTGGAACTGACGCCCTACGACCTGAGCAAGGGCCGCATCGTTTACCGCGCCCGCTGATTCCGGCGACCGCACCGCAACCCAAGAGCGGTTGCAACAAAAAAGGCCGACATTGCGTCGGCCTTTTTGCGTTTCAGCCCTGGTGAATCAGGGCAGCACGTCGTTCACTCCAGCAGCGCCGGCTCCTCGTGGGAACGGGTTTCGATCTTCAGCTGCTCGTCCTTGCCAACGCTGACATAAGCATGGCCGCCATTGACCAGCGACCCGAACAACAGGTCCTCAGCCAGCGCACGTTTGATCGACTCCTGGATCAGACGCGCCATCGGCCGTGCGCCCATCTTCGGGTCATAGCCCTTGGCTGCCAGCCATTCGCGCACGCTGTCATCGATGTGCAGCAGTACTCCCTTCTGTTCCAGCTGCGACTCCACTTCCACCAGCAGTTTGTCCACCACCCGCTGGATGGTGCGCTGGTCAAGGCCATTGAACTGGATGATGGCATCCAGACGGTTGCGGAATTCCGGCGAGAACAGCCGGCGGATCGCCTCCATGCCATCCGGCGCATTGTCTCCCGGCACAAAGCCCATGGCCGGCCGGCTCATTTCAAAGGCGCCGGCATTGGTGGTCATGACGATGATGACGTGACGGAAATCGGCCTTGCGGCCGTTGTTGTCGGTGAGTGTGCCGTGGTCCATGACCTGCAACAGCAGGTTGAACACATCGGGATGCGCCTTCTCGACTTCGTCCAGCAGCAGCACCGCATGCGGATGTTTGTTGATCTGCTCGGTCAGCAGTCCACCCTGGTCAAAACCGACATAGCCGGGCGGCGCACCGATCAGGCGCGACACGGTGTGGCGCTCCATGTATTCGGACATGTCGAAGCGGATCAGCTCCACCCCCAGCGCCAGCGCCAGCTGGCGCGTGACTTCGGTCTTGCCCACACCGGTGGGGCCGGCGAACAGGAACGAACCCACCGGCTTGCGCTGGTCGTTGAGGCCGGAGCGGGCCATCTTGATCGCCGAGGCCAGCGATTCGATGGCCGGATCCTGACCGTAGATCACCAGCTTGAGGTTGCGCTCCAGGTTCTTGAGCAGATCGCGGTCCGAGGTCGAGACATTCTTGGGCGGGATGCGCGCAATACGCGCCACCACGTCTTCGATCATGGTCACGGTCACCACGCTGTCGCGCTCACCCACCGGTTTCAGGCGCAGGCGGGCACCGGCCTCGTCGATCACGTCGATGGCCTTGTCCGGCAGCTGGCGATCGTTGATGTGCCGCGCCGCCAGCTCGGCCGCCACTTTCAGCGCTTCGTCCTCGTAACGCACGCCATGGTGCTCCTCGAAACGCGAACGCAGGCCTTTGAGGATCTCCACGGTCTCGGGCACGCTGGGCTCCAACACGTCCACCTTCTGGAAGCGCCGCGCCAGCGCATGATCCTTCTCGAAGATGCCGCGGTATTCGGTATAGGTGGTCGAGCCGATGCAGCGCAGCTCGCCATTGGCCAGCGCCGGCTTGATCAGGTTGGAGGCATCCATCACGCCGCCCGAAGCGGCACCAGCGCCGATGACGGTATGGATTTCGTCAATGAACAGGATCGAGCCGGGATTTTTCTTCAGCTCGGACAGCACCGCCTTCAGACGCTTCTCGAAATCGCCCCGGTACTTGGTACCGGCGATCAGCGAGCCCAGGTCCAGTGAATACACGGTGCAGTCGCTCAGCACCTCAGGCACCTTGCCTTCGACGATCAGGCGCGCCAGCCCTTCCACCAGCGCGGTCTTGCCCACGCCGGCTTCGCCGACATACAGCGGATTGTTCTTGCGACGGCGGCACAAAATTTCCACCGTCCGCTCGATTTCATGCTGACGGCCGATGAGCGGATCGATACGCCCTTCCAGCGCCTGCTTGTTGAGATTGGTGGCGTATTTTTCCAGCGCCGCGCCGCCCTCGCTGTCGCGATCGCCGGCCTCGGTGCCGGCCTCGTCCTTGTCCTTGGGCACCGCGTCGTCGCCCACTTTGGACAGGCCGTGCGAAATGAAATTGACCACGTCCAGACGCGCCACTTCCTGCATGGACAACAGGTAGGCGGCATGCGAATGCTTTTCACTGAAAATGGCCACCAGCACATTGGCGGCGGTCACTTCCTTCCTGCCGCTGGACTGCACATGGAACACCGCACGTTGCAGCACCCGCTGGAATCCCAGGGTGGGCTGCACCTCGCGATCATCGCCTTCCTTGAGACGTGGCGTGGTCTGATCGATGAACTCCTGCAGCTCCTTGCGCAGACGCACCACATCCGCGCCACAGGCGCGCAGCACTTCACGCACCTTGGGGGTGTCGACGATGGCCAGCAGCAGGTGCTCGACCGTCATGAATTCGTGCCGAGCCTCGCGGGCCGCCTGGAATGCCTCATTGAGGCACAGTTCAAGTTCGCTGCTTAACACTCACGCACCCTCTTGCCGGGACCAGAGTCAATGTCGGCTGCATTTCAGGCCTCCTCCATCGTGCAGAGCAGCGGATGCTGCTGCTGCCGGGCGAAGGCCATGACCTGGGCCACCTTGGTCTCGGCAATCTCGTAGGTAAAGACGCCGCATACCCCCTTGCCGCGGGTATGCACTTCCAACATCACACGCGTGGCGGTCGGACGATCCAGTCCGAACACCCGCTCCAGCACATCCACCACAAACTCCATCGGGGTGTAGTCATCATTCAGCAGCAGCACCTGGTACAGAGGCGGCCGCTTCAGCTTGGGCGCGACCTCCTCCACCACCAGGCCACGTTCGTAATCGGGGTTGTGTTCGCTCATGACCATTCAGGACAGTTGTCAGCTCCCTATATAGGAGCCCGCGCAGTGCAAAACAAGCGCTGCTCGCAGCAGGCGATCAACAACGGTCAAAAATACTGTCATGCACGGCTGGCAAACTGGGCGGATGCACCTGCAAACCGGCCATGGCACACGATCACAACCTGAACAAGCTAACGGCCGGCATAGCCGGTTTCTTGACCCGGTCCGACAGGATTTTTACCTACCCCGACACTTGCGTGAGGAAATGCAAAAACTGCCAAATCAACCGCAGCAAGCCTTGCGCCCCTGTAGTCGAATTGAAACAATTTCTTGGCTACAGAACAGGTTAAGCTTGTCCTCTGGATACCCGCAATACCGGTCAGCCCCTCACGCCCAGCACATGACGCCATGATTTTCCAGCTCAATTCATCGACCACGCTGTTGCCGTCCGGCGCGCTGGACGGTGCGCAACTGATGGAACTGGGCCGGCGCTACGCGCCACAACTGGTCGCCGGACTGGCAGTGGTCGGCATCGCCTGGCAGGCCGCACAGCTGACCTGGCTGGGCTTGGCGTCCGGCACCGGAAACACGATGGCACAACCAGTAAGCTGCTGCTCCCCGGCTGCTGCCGCTGAGCGGGTCAACCCGCAACAGGTGGCCGACGCGCACCTGTTTGGCATTGCCGGCGCACCCAGCACCGGCGCCGATCCGAACAATCTGCCGCAGACCAGCATGAGCCTGGTGCTGGCCGGCACCATGGCGCTGGATGATCCGGAAGCCGGCTATGCCATCGTGGGCGAAACCGCCGCCAGCGCCAAGTTCTACAAGGTGGGAGCCAGCATCAATGGCAGCGCCCGCCTGCACTCGGTGTATCCGGAACGGGTCATCATCGAACGCAACGGCACCCTGGAGACCTTGATCCTGCCACGAGGCACGCCCAGCACCGCCCCCGTACCCAGCGCCCGAACCGTAGCGAACACCAACACACCGGGGGACAACCTGCGCCGGCTGGCCAGCAGCAATCCCAGTGCACTGGGTGAACTGATGCGCGCGCAGCCGGTGTTCAGCAATGGTGTGCAAAAAGGTTATCGGGTATATCCGGGACGGGATCGCCAGCAGTTCACCCGACTGGGGTTGCAGCCGGGCGATCTGGTGACCGCCATCAACGGCAGCGCCCTGGATGATCCGAATCGCGGTACGGAAATTCTCAACACCCTGACGTCAGCCACCACTGCCCAGGTAACGGTGGAACGCAATGGCGCCAGTCAACAGCTGACTCTGGACATGGCGCAACTCGCCCTGCCGGAGAGCAGCAGCGGGGCCAGCAGCTCGGAAAGCAGCGGCAACAGCGAGTCGCCACGCGGCGGCTTCAATGGCCCGCCGGGCAACCGGGGGCTCGCGCAGCAACCGCAGTGGTACGCCGGGCGGGCAGTCCGGTGAAGCCAGCACACAGTAATCCAGGACCGATGATGACTTATCACTATCCAGACAATGTCCGGCCATCGCTCCGCCTGCCAGGCCGGGGCATACGGCCTCTGGCCCTGCTGCTGACCGCTCTGCTGCTGACCACGGCCAGCGGCGTGCAGGCACAACAGCAGAATGGTTCACGCGCCACCATCACGCCCAATTACAAGGATGCCGATCTGGCGCAGATCACCGAAGCGGTCAGCGCCGTCACCGGCAAGACCTTCATTATCGACCCGCGCGTCAAGGCCCAGGTGACCATGCTGTCATCCACGCCCATGTCGCCCAATGCGTTTTATGAAGCCTTTCTGTCCATCCTGCAGGTGCATGGCTATGTGGCCGTCCCGGCCGGCAACACCATCAAGATCATTCCCGACGCCAATGCGCGCCAGGTACCTGGCAACGACCTGCCGGGCAGCGTCAGCAGCAGTTCCGACGAACTGGTCACCCAGGTGATTGCCGTGCGCAACGTGAGCGCCGCGCAGCTGGTGCCGATCCTGCGGCCGCTGATTCCACAGTATGGCCAGCTGGCCGCCTATTCGGCCTCGAACATGCTGATCATCACTGACCGCGCCAACAACGTGAACCGCATGATGCGCATCATTGAGCGCATCGACCGCACCAGCGATGACGAGATCGAAGTCATCCAGCTGCAGAACGCCACGGCCGCCGAAATGGTCAAGACGGTCACCGCGCTGAACGCCACCACCGGCGCCGCCGCGCAGGCCACCGCCGATGGCGGCCAGCCGTTGCGGGTGGTATCCGATGACCGCACCAACAGCATCCTGCTCAGCGGCGACAAGTCGGCCCGGCTGCGGGTCAAGACCCTGATCACCTATCTCGACACCCCGCTGCAAAGTGGTGGCAACACCCAGATCCGCTATCTGCGTTATGCCGATGCCGAAACCCTGGCCAAGAGTCTCAAGGAACAGATCCAGGGCATCACCCAGGCCACCGCCGCCACGGCCGCGCCGGCTGGCGCAACACCGGCAGCCAGCACCACCAGCAGCAGCGCCAGCAACAGCACCTCGATCTGGGCGGACAAGAACACCAACGCTCTGGTGGTGAGCGCCCAGCCGAAAATCATGCAGCAGATCATGGCCATCGTGGACAAGCTGGATATCCGCCGCGCCCAGGTGCATGTCGAAGCCATTGTGGTGGAACTCTCGGCCACCAAAACTGCCGAGCTGGGCGTGAACTGGGCACTTTACGGCAGCGATGGTTCGAATGTGCCGGCTGCCGTGTTCAGCGGTGGCAACACCAACATCACCGACATCGCCACCCTGGCGCTGTCCGACTCCATCTCGTCGCTGCCCACCGGCACCACGCTGGGCATTGGCCGGGTGGTGGACTCCGGCGCCAGCTTTGCCGCCATCCTCCGGGCACTGCGTGAAGACGGCAACACCAACATCATCTCCACGCCTTCGATCATCACCCTCGACAACGAGGAGGCGACCATCGAAGTGGCGCAGGAAGTGCCGTTCGTCACCGGCCAGTATTCCTCAACTACCACCAGCGGCACCAGCAGCTCGTCGGTCAATCCGTTCCAGACCATCTCGCGTGAATCGGTGGGCACCAAGCTGAAGATCACCCCGCAGATCAATGAAGGCGATTCGGTACGCCTGACCATCGAACAGGAAGCGTCCTCTCTCGGCACCCAGGGCGATGCCGTGGATCTGGTCACCAACAAGCGCAGCATCAACACCAAGGTGATGGTGGAAGACGGCGGCATCATCGTGCTCGGCGGCCTGCTGGGCGATGACCTCAAGGAAACCAATTCGCGTGTGCCCATCCTGGGTTCGCTGCCGATCATCGGCAACCTGTTCAAGGCCCGCTACAGCCAGAAGACCAAAACCAACCTGATGGTGTTCATCCGTCCCACCATCCTGCGCGACGGTGTACAGGCTGCGATCGAAACCAACTCCAAATACAATCTGATGCGCAATCAGCAGCTGAATATCAACGGCGGCAAAGTGACGCTGCAGACCGGCGAGAAACAACCCACGCTGCCGGAGCTGGTCATCAAACCCGGCGCAGCGGCCGCTCCCGCTGAAACCGGCGTGGTCACCACGCCCCTGTCCGGACAATAAGCGGAACGTCAGCAGCCCATGAGCGCCTCATTCGACAAGCAGGCCGAACCGGCAGCCATGGCCGCGCCACACCGCCAGTCGCCACTGCTGAGCTTCGGTTTCGCCAAGCGCCATGGTGTGCTGCTGCTGGAAGCCGCGGACACTGCGCCGCTGCTGCTGTGCCGTCAGGATGTGACCCCCGCCGCCATCGCCGAGGTGCGTCGCTACATCAATCTGCCCCTGACCCTGCGACGCATCGATGCCGAGCAGTTCGAACGCGAACTGCGCAGCCAGTACGAAGCCGGCGACAATGCGGCACAACAGGCCGCGGGTGGCCTGGAAGACGATACCGATCTAGCGCACCTGGCCCAGGACCTGCCGGAACAGGCCGACCTGCTGGAAAGCGATGATCACGCGCCCATCATCAAGCTGATCAATGCACTGTTCACCCAGGCAGTGAAGGAAAACGCCTCGGACATCCACATCGAGCCGTTCGAAAACCGGCTGGTAGTGCGCTTCCGTGTCAACGGCGTGCTGCGCGAAGTATTGCAATCGAAACGCGCGGTAGCGCCGCTGGTAGTGTCGCGCATCAAGGTGATGTCCAAACTGGACATCGCCGAGAAACGCCTGCCGCAGGACGGCCGCATTTCGCTGCGCGTGGCCGGTCGTGCGGTGGATGTACGCGTCTCCACCATTCCCGCCGGTCATGGCGAACGGGTGGTGCTGCGCCTGCTCGACAAACAGGCCGGCCGCCTCAACCTCGATTCGCTGGGCATGGCCACCGACACCCAGCAGTGGATGGACCAGCTGGTGCATCGTCCACACGGCATCGTGCTGGTCACCGGTCCCACCGGCTCGGGCAAGACCACCACCCTGTATGCAGCGCTGGAGTGCATCAACGACAACACCCGCAACATCATGACCGTGGAGGACCCCATCGAGTACTACATCGATGGCATCGGTCAGACCCAGGTCAACACCAAGGTGGACATGACCTTCGCACGTGGCCTGCGTGCCATCCTGCGCCAGGATCCGGACGTGGTGATGGTAGGCGAAATCCGTGACCTGGAAACCGCCCAGATTGCCGTGCAGGCCTCGCTCACCGGTCATCTGGTGCTGTCGACCCTGCATACCAACACCGCAGTGGGCGCCGTGACCCGTCTGCGCGACATGGGCATCGAGCCCTTCCTGCTGTCATCGTCGCTGCTGGGCGTGCTGGCGCAACGCCTGGTGCGGGTGCTCAATCCGGAACAACGCGAAGCCTACATCGCCAGCGACTACGAACGTCGCCTGCTCAATATTCCTACTGAGGCGCCACCGGTCACCCTGTACCGGCCACGCCCCGACGCCACCCAGGGCTTCAAGGGCCGTACCGGCATCCACGAATTCGTACCGGTGGACGACACCCTGCGCACCATGATCCACGATGGAGCCGGCGAACACGAACTGGAACGCTACGCCCGCACCCTGACACCCAGCATCCGTGATGATGGCCGCGCCAAAATCCTGCAGGGGATTACCACCATCGAAGAAGTGCTGCGCGTCACCCGCGAAGACTGAAGCTGAGCGACCATGGGCGCCTTTCAATACACGGCCATCGACAATGCCGGCCAGGAACGCCAGGGCGTCCTGGAGGGCGATACCGCCAAGCAGGTTCGCCAGTTACTGCGCGATCAGCAGTTGCTGCCGGTCACTGTCGAAGAGGTGCAGCGCCGCGAAGCACGCCTGGCGCAATCCAGCAGCTTCAGCCTGAAGCGCGGCAAATCGATGAACGCGCACGATCTGGCGCTGGTGACCCGCCAGCTGGCCACACTGGTGCGCTCTGGCCTGCCCCTGGATGAATCATTGCTGGCCGTGTCAGAACAGACCGAACACCCGCATATCCGCAGCATCATGATGGGTGTGCGCGCCAAGGTGCTGGAAGGCCACCCGCTGGCGGATGGTCTGGGTGACTTTCCCAGTTCCTTCCCGGAAATCTATCGTGCCACGGTCGCGGCCGGCGAACAGTCGGGTCACCTCGACACGGTGCTGGAACGGCTGGCCGACTACACCGAGGCGCGCGAGCAGCTGCGCAGCCGCACCATCAATGCCCTGTTGTATCCGGTGCTGCTGTTCCTGGTGTGTTCGGGCATCGTCATGCTGATGCTCACCTATGTAGTACCCAAGATCGTCAAGCAGTTCGACAATGCCAAGGCCACCCTGCCGGTGATGACGCGCATCCTGATCGCGTTTTCCAACTTCATGCGCGAATGGGGACTGTGGTTGCTGGCCGCACTGATCATCGGTGGCTTCCTGTTTGCCCGCTCGCTGCGCAATGCCGACAACCGGCGACGTTTTCATGCCTTTCTGCTGCGCGTACCGCTGCTGGGACGAGTGGTGCGCGGCACCAACACCACACGCTTCGCCCGCACCCTGGCCACGCTGACCTCCAGCTCCGTGCCGGTGCTGGACGCACTGCGTATTTCAGGCGAAGTGATCAACAACCTGCCCATGCGCGAGGCGGTACAGGCCGCAGCAGTCAAGGTACGCGAAGGCTCTCCCATCGGCCGTTCGCTGGGCGCCACCAAACAGTTTCCGCCGATGATGATCCACCTGATCTCCAGCGGCGAAGCCAGCGGCGAACTGGAAACCATGCTGGATCGCGCCGCCAGCAACCAGGAGCGCGAGATGGACGCCGTACTCGGCGCCTTTGTCGGCCTGCTGGGTCCGCTGATGATCGTGGTGATGGCGGCCCTGGTGCTGTTCATCGTGCTGGCCATGCTGCTGCCCATCTTCCAGTTGAACGAACTGGTGACAGGCTGAGCAAACTCACTCAGCTGGTCACACGCGGTGCTTGCAGGACGCCGGGAATCGAAATATATATTCGCGCAGTTCCCTGACATCCGACCCGTACGGATTCGTCCATGAGCGAGAAACCGGAATCAGACGATTTTGACGACGACGCCGATCTGCCGGGCGCCGGTACCGATGACTCGGATTATGAGTTCCTGCTGGAAGACCTGGGACGCCCCAAACGCGGCGCAGTACCGCAAGGTGAACCTGCCTGGCGCAAGCTGGAAAAATACCGCGAACAGAAACAGACCGCCGAGCAACTGTCCGACTTCGACGATTACGACATCGGCGATGACGGGAGCGGCAAAAAGCGGCGCAAGCACCGCCCCAGCTTCTGAGCACCGCGCCGGCAAGAACGACGGCCCGGGCCAACGCCCTCCCCCAGCATCATTCCAGCTTACTGACGCTGCTGATTCACCAGTTCGGTGATCTTGATGGCCGTGGCCAGTGCCCGCAAGCCATCCTCGCCCGTAACCACCGGCTCGGAACCCTCGCGAACTGCCTGCAGGAAGGCTGCGATTTCGCTGCGCAGCGCGTCGCCCTGATCGAAACTCTGCTCGTCGATGGCCACCTGCGCCGGCGATTCCACCGGACCGGCCGCGCGCTTGCGCACGGTGCTGAGAATTTTCTGCTGCAGATCAATCGACAGATAGGCATCGTCCTGGAAGATACGCAGTTTGCGCTCCTGCTTCAGGCTGACCCGGCTGGCCGTGGTGTTCACCACGCAGCCTCCTTCGAAACGGATACGTGCGTTGGCAATGTCGATGTCCTGCGAGAACACCGCCGCGCCCACCGCATCGATGCTGGCAATGGGCCGCCCCACCAGTTCCTGGATCAGGTCAATGTCATGGATCATCAGGTCCAGCACCACGCTGACATCCGTACCACGCTGCTTGAAAGGCGCCAGGCGATGCGACTCGATGAAACGCGGCGTGCTGATCACCTTGGCGGCCGCCTGGATGGCCGGATTGAAACGCTCCAGATGCCCCACCTGCAGCACACAACCGCGGCGTCTGGCCAGTTCGATCAGGGCACGCGCCTGCTCGATGGTTTCGGTAATCGGCTTTTCGACCAGCACATGCACGCCATGTTCAAGGAAGGCTTCGGCCACGGCGAAGTGCAACGGGGTCGGCACCACGATGCTCACCGCGTCCACTTTACCCAGCAACTCGCGATAATCCGCCAGCGCCGGCACTCCCAGTTCGGCCGCCACCTGCTCGGCCGCTGCCGGCACGCTGTCCACCACCGCCACCAGCTGTGAACCCGGCAGGTCGCGATACTTCTGCGCATGAAACCGGCCCAGATAACCCACGCCAATCACGGCGGTACGCAACGGGGACTGTTGGCTCTGTTCGGTCATCCTCGGCTCACTTCTCATCAAAGATGGCGGTTGGCGGATTTGCAATGCGCCGGCACTTTACTGGAAGATGCACCGCACCGGCAGCCTGTTCCCACTATGTCCAACCGTCATTACTCACTCCCGCGCGAACTGCTGATCGCCGCCTTAATGATTCCGCTGAGTCTGCTGACCCTGCCGGGATTGATTTATGTGGTGGGCAGCCGGCTGTTTGGCGACGTATGGCGCCAGCATGTCCAGTCTGTATCAGGCCACCCTCAGCGACCTGAGTGTGCCGCGGCTGGCGGCCTGGGCGCTGGCATTGGTACCAGCCATCGCCCTGTTCGGATTGCGGTTGCTGTTTTTCCTCACCCGCCACACCCCGCCTGCCGCCGCCAGCAATCGTTCCCGTCCGCTGCGGCGCGAACCCACCGTCGGCAATTGAAACCGGGTAAAGCCCCGGAAAAAGCGTGACGCTCCTCACAAAACCCGCGGCCAGCAGGACTGCGGATGGAGTGTTATGTACTCTCTGTAGTCAGTTGAATTACCAAGCACCAGATATCCGAGGCTCTCATGGCGTTCTGGAAATCCGCCAAAACTCCGCACACCACCGGTGATACGCCGACCGATACGGCCAAACCCGCCACACCCGCTTCTGTGCGTCCATCCCGCGCTACAGCCACCAATGGCAAGGCAAAGACACTGGAACTGGCCGAGGACTCAGGCAACCCGGCGGTCAAATCAAGCAACAAGGGTTTTGATCCCTATAACAGCGGCGTCTTCGATAGCCGACGCACCTGGGAACGCGTGATCCGCAAATAGGCAGGACACGCCCGGACTTGCCTGTCACTCAGCGCAGTGCGAACCACAGCACCAGTCCGGCCACACACGACCACATAGCCAGCTGTGCCCACCAGCGCCAGCGTAGTTCTTTCATCAGGCTGAACATCGCTGCCCCGGCCACTGCCGACAAGGCCAGAAACAGCACGCAGTACACGGGCAGGCGGCCTATCTCCACCCCCACCTGCTCGGAATCACCACGGATCACCAGAAAAATGACCAGTACTGCGCTCAGGCCGAAAGCGATCGCCACAGCCGACCCCAGCACAATGGCGTTCAACGCCGCTAACGGCCCCATGATGGCCGCTCCTGTTCACGATTTGCCACAAAAGTCTCTCGATTGAGGGCTTGATTGCCCTGATGCCCGCCTCTACTCTGACCACCGGACGGGGCGGATTTTGGTACAGCGAGTGTAACAGGCAATGACTTTACCGACTGCGAGCAGATATCTACACAAGCGCGGCCTGTGGCTGAGCAGCGCTGTTGTCGCCGTGCTGGTACTGGGCCTGTCCACCTCCTCGCAAACCCCCATCAACGAAGCCAGCGCCGCCGGTACCGAAAATTACGCTCCCACCGAAAAGCAGCGGCGGGTCAGCAAACTGGTCAGCGCCGTGGTGGAACGCTCGCACTACCGCCAGTCGGCCATCAATGATCCGATTTCCTCGGTGATGCTGGACCGTTATCTGGAGTCGCTGGACGCCGCCCGCAGCTACTTCCTGGCCAGCGACATTCGCGAATTCGAACGCATCCGCTACCAGCTGGACGACGCCGTGCTCAACGGCAGCATCGACCCGGCCTTCAGCGTGTTCAACCGCTTCCGGGAACGCAACCGCGAGCGCCTCAGCTACGCGCTGGAACTGCTCAAGACCGAACCCGACTTCACCGTTGACGAGTCATTTGAATACGACCGCAGCAAGGCGCCCTGGCCCAAGGACACTGCCGAGCTCAACGAGCTGTGGCGCAAACGGGTCAAGAATGATGCGCTGTCGCTGATCCTGACCGGCAAGACCTGGACCGAAACCCGCGACATCCTCAGCAAGCGTTACGACCGCGCCCTGAAGAATCTCGACAAGACCACCAGTGAAGATGTATTCGATGTATTCATGAATGCCTTCGCTCACGTGTTCGATCCGCATTCCAACTACTTCTCGCCGCGCGAATCCGACGAATTCAAGATCGCCATGAGCCTGTCCTATGAAGGCATCGGCGCATCGCTGTCGGTGGTGGACGATTTCGTGGTGGTACAAAACGTCATTGCCGGCGGTGCCGCCGCAGTGAGCGGACTGGTCAGCGCCAACGACCGCATCACCGCCGTCGGCGAAGGCAAGGATGGCAAGCTGGTGGATGTCGCCGGCTGGCGCATTGACGATGTGGTGCAGCTGATTCGCGGCAAGGGCGGCACCACGGTGCGTCTGCAGATTCTGCCTGCGGGTGCAGCACCGGGCTCCACTGAAAAAGTCATCAGCCTGGTGCGCAGCAAGATTTCGCTGGAAGCCCAGGCCGCCAAACAGGACATCCGCACCATTCAGCGCGATGGCAAGGACATCAAGGTGGGCGTGATCACGGTGCCCAGCTTCTACCAGGACACCGATGCCGCGCAGCGTGGCGACAAGGACTTCCGTAGCCTGACCCGTGACGTGCGCAAGCTGATCGACAACCTCAAGGCTGAAGGTGTCGGCGCCATCGTCATGGACCTGCGCGCCAACGGTGGCGGCAATCTGCAGGAAGCCATCGGCCTCACCGGCCTGTTTATTGGCACTGGTCCGGTAGTGCAGGTGCGCCAGACCGGCGGGCAGATCGAAGCGCTGGACGACACGGACAACAGCGTCGCATGGGACGGACCGCTGACCGTGGTGATCGACCGCTACAGCGCCTCCGCCTCGGAGATTTTCAGCGGCGCCATCCAGGACTACGGTCGCGGGCTGGTCATCGGCCAGCAAAGCTATGGCAAGGGCACCGTGCAGAATGTCTATCCGCTGGACCGCTTTGCCGCCAACAAGGAACCGGGTTTTGGCCAGCTGACCATCACCACCGGCAAGTTCTATCGCATCACCGGCGAAAGCACCCAGCATCGTGGCGTCGAACCGGATCTGGCCCTGCCCTCGGCCATCAGCACCGAAGACATCGGTGAAAGCGCCATGGAAAGCGCGCTGCCCTGGGATCGCATCCGTCCGGCCAAATTCACCCGCAGCGGCAACATCACCGCCAGTGTCGATCCGCTGCTGCAGGCACACAACCAGCGGGTGGCCAACGACCCCAACTATCAGTACCTGCTGCAGAACATCGCCGCCTATGAAGCCCTGCGCAAGGAAAAAAGCGTGTCGTTGAATCTGAAAACACGCCAGCAGGAACGCCAGCGTCAGGATCAGGAACGCCTGCAGCGTGAAAATGCCCGACGCGCCAGCGATGGCCTGCCAACCGTGACCTCGCTGGAAGAACTGGAGAAGGACAAGAGCGACACGCCCGATCCGCTACTCGGTGAAGTCGCGCAGATCACTGCTGATTTCAGCACCTGGTGGCGCAGCACGCCAACCAGCACCCTGGTCAAGACCAGCAAGTGAACAGATCGGCATGTAACGGTCAGACCGTTACATGCCGCGATCGACCCAACTACTCAGCCCAGCTCGATCAGGCGACGCGGCGCCTGATGAATCAGCTCGCCTCCCTGAGGCCCCACCAGCACGTTGTCGCAACACCAGTGAAACCCGGTGGCATTGGCATAGGTGGGATGACAGGACAGATTCATGCCGGCAGCAATGGTCATGGTTTCGTCAAAACGCACCAGCGGCCGCTCCACCATGTCATAGCCCTGGCCGTGACAGTACAGGCGCTCTTCCGGTGGACGACCGTTGTCGCGCATGAACTGGTTGTAGGCATGCCAGATGTCAGCACAGGCAGCACCGGGCTTGAGCAGATTGACCGTGAACTGCTGGGCACGCACCACGAAGTCCATTTCCTCCTTCATGGCATCACTGGCTTTGCCCAGCACACAGGTACGTCCCAGCTCGCAGTACTGCGCACCCGGGCCACTGTTCTCCACCAGGATGGCGAAATAATCGCCTTCACGGATGATGCGGTTCTGATAGCGGCGCGGACCGAACGGCCCCGGCTGCCCCACCGGCGTTGAGGCGCACAGGTACAGACCCTGCTCGCTGCCGAACTGATGGCTCACCTGCTCGGCCACTGCTGCGGCTTCAATGTCACGCATGCCCGGCCGGATGGCCTTGAACACCGCATCCATGCAGGCATCCTGCATGGATGCACAGCGCCGGATCAATGCGATCTCTTCATCACTCTTGATCACCTTGATCTGATCCACCAGTTCCGAAGCATCGACAAACCGGGCCCGGGTGAACTGACGCCGCAAATGATCCAGCATCGACACCGGCAAGGTGCCCAGCCCCACCAGACCGATGGTGCCACCGACATACGCCTGCAATGCCTGGGTGACGGCTGCATTGTCGTAACCCAGCGAATAACCCGCGGAAGCATAGCTGGCCACACCCAGCACCCGTTCCACACCACGCAGATCCAGATCGCCTGGCGGGATCTTCCGGTCCATGCCGATCGGCGCCTGCATCACCAGGGTCATGCCGGCTTCGCGCGGAAACACCACAGTCAGTGGATAACCATTGGTGGCCGACAGATCGCTGAACCACTTGACGTAGCCACCCATGAAATCGTTGTTGTTCTGCATCAGCAGCACATCGATTTTTTCGTCGCGCATGCGCTGGCGCACCGCCAGCCAGCGGCGTTCCAGCTCGGCAGTAGAAACCGGATGATTCAGACGTTCGGCAAGCAGGCTCAAGGCAGTCATCTCCAGGCAAGACCGTAGCGTTACGGCTCAGACAATACAAAATGCATCCAGTCGCATTCCTGATTCAGGTCTGCAGCTGGAAACCGTGCTTCTTCAGCGGCAACTCGCGGATGCGCTGGCCAGTGGCGGCAAAGATGGCACTGGTGATGGCCGGCATCAGTGCGGGCGTAATGATCTCGGTCATGCTGCCGGCTTTCTCCTGGCTGACGACCTCGCGAATCTGGATCGGCGGCGTCTCCGCCAGCGTGCACAACCGGTAATCGTGAAAGTTGCTCTGCTGTACGCGGCCATTCTCGATGGTGATCTCACCATACATGGCGGCAGACAGACCATCGATCAGTCCGCCCTGCACCTGCGCTTCGGTCTGGTCGGCATTCACGGTGATGCCCTGGTCGTAGACACAGACGATGCGGTCGATTTTCAGTCGCTGGCCGGTCACCGTAACCTTCACCGCAATGGCGCAGTAACACCAGAACCCTTCGCCGAACGCCATGCCCCAGCCGGAACCGTTCTTGCGCACCCGACCGCGATTTTTCTGCGGCTGCCACTTGGCCTCGGCCACCAGGGCATCCAGTACCGCCAGCAGACGCGGCTTGTCGCGCAGCAGCCGGCGACGAAATGCCACCGGGTCCTGATTCGCCGCCTGCGCCAGTTCGTCAACCATGCCCTCGGTGATGAAGGTATTGCCGGAAAAACCCACCGAGCGCCAGTGATTGGTGGGAATGGGCACTTCCTGCTGCACGCCGACAATGCGCAGGCTGGGAATCTGATAGGAAAGATTGTGCGGCGAGCCGGCAGTAGCATAGAAATCCACCGGCAGACGGAAGAACGCACTCTCCTTGCGGGTCTCCTCATTGATGGGTTCGATGTCCACTCCGAACGGAATCACTTCGTCGGAGTAATGCGCATTGATGCTCTGCACCGCCACCTTGTGATCCCAGGCCAGGAGGTTTCCCGACACGTCCAGCACCGCCTTGATGCGGGTCTTATGGTAAGGACGGAACCAGCCATGCTGCACGTCCTCCTCGCGACGACGCAACACATGCACCGGCACGCCGCCGGCTTTGATCGACAACTGCGCGGCTTCCAGTTCCGGATCGACACGACCACGCAGACCGAACGAACCACCGACAAATTCGGCGCGATGCACTTTCACCTGTGCGCTGGCGAAGCCGAACACATCGTGACTGTGCCGCACCACGTTGCCCATCGACGCGGTGGGCGTCCAGTATTCCACCAGGCCATCATGCACCCACGCCGTGGCGCCGGTGGGCTCCATGCACTGGTGCATGAGCATCGGCACGGTGTAATCAGCCTGCAAGGTGCTGACGCCGGGCTGACGCATCGCGGCCTGCACATCGCCGTCATTACGCGCCGTGACACCCGGCTCATTGTCCAGCGCCAGTGTGTAATCACGCTCCAGCTGTGCGGAGCTGAGACTGGCAGCTTCGCCTTCGTTCCATTCCACCTGCAACAGTTCAGCCGCCTTGCGCGCGGTCCAGGGATCATCGGCCAGCACCGCCACGCCATAACCCACATCAAACACATGCCGCACACCGGCACGCGCCAGCGCCGCAGTGGCATCGTAACGTTTGACTGTGCCCCCCACACCACCGGACAGCGTGCAATGGCGGCATGCAACATGCCGGGCAGTGTGTGATCGACACTGTAACGAGCCTGTCCCATGCACTTGGGCACGATGTCCAGTCGCGCCACCCACTTGCCGATCAGACGCCATTGCTCGGGACCACGCAGTGTCACCTCGGCAGGCACCGCCAGCTGTCCGGCTGCCTGCGCCACTTCGCCATAAGTGACTGTGCGTCCCGTGGCGCGATGCGTGATGACGCTGTTGGCTGTCACGCATTCGCTGGCCGGCACATTCCAGCGTGTGGCTGCAGCCTGCACCAGCATCAGCCGCGCCTTGGCACCGATCAGCCGCATCTGGTCGAAACGGCCGCGCGTGCCCCAGGAACCATCAGTGGACATGCGCCCTGAAGAAGGATTGGTATACACCGTGGCGGCATCGCTGGGCACCACCCGGATCTTGTTCCAGTCGGCATCCAGTTCCTCCGCCACCAGCATGGCGTTGGCGGTGATGGTGCCCTGACCATATTCAACTTCCGGGCTGACCAGGGTCAGCACACCGTCGGCGCCGATGTTCAACCAGGTACCGAATACATTGCGGCCGACCACATCCTTGGCAGCCTCGACGGCATGCACCACCTTGCCGCCCAGATCAAAGCCCAGCGCCAGTACCGTGCCCGCGGCCACGGCGCCCTGCGGAACCGGCGCCGGTCCAGCTGCAACTGCTGTGGTGACGACTCGGTACGTTGAGCAGACATCACTTGCGCTCCCGGCTCAAACGGGCCGCACGATGAATCGCCTTGCGCACCCGCACATAGGTACCGCAACGACAGATGTTGCTCAGCGACTCGTTGATCTGCCGGTCAGTGGGATTGGGCGTATTGGCCAGCAACGCCGCCGCAGCCATGATGAAGCCTGACTGACAGTAACCACATTGCACCACGTCCTCGGCAATCCACGCCTGCTGCACCGGATGCGAGCCATCGCTGGACAAACCCTCGATGGTGGTGATGCTGCGTCCCTCGAGACTGCTCGCCGGCAACACGCAGCTGCGCATTGCCTGACCATCGACATGCACGGTGCAGGCACCACACACGCCCAGGGCGCAGGAAACATGCGTGCCGGTCAGGCCCAGCTTGTCGCGCAATACCCAGGCCAGCGGCATCTCCGGATCCACCTCCAGTTCATGCCGCTCACCATTGACCATCAACGTCACCATGCCTGCCCCCTTGCCGACTGCAATTGCCTGCCGTACTCAGCCGTGGCCTTTCACCAGCCACATCTTGTACTGCTTGCCATCGGCCGTGCTGTGCATCCAGCTGCTGCCCAGCTGGCGTTCCGGCAGCGCATAACAGGCCTTGCCGCCGTAAATTTCACCTGTCATTTCGATCGCGAATTTTTTACCAGGCACGCTATCCGGCTTGAGGCACACTTCATAGGCGCCGGGTTTACCCTGCAACTGGTAGGTACCGCGCCGGCCTTCGATGCGGAAGTTGCCGCCCGCCACCGGCACATCCGGCTGCACGCCGCGGTCATACATCACGAAGAAAGTGCGGTCCGGATTCAGCCACAGATGACAGATCGCCTTGCTGCTCTGGTTCTGGCACAGCAGCGTATTGCCGTAGTAGCTGGCCAGCGGATCATCGGCCGCCACGACCGACTGCGTACCGCCCGCAAACAGCATCACGGCCGCTGCATGACGCAACACCCGCCCAACATTGGAAAACATGGAAGTCATGATGGTGTCCTGCAAAATATTGATGAAGCCGATGTGCGTTACTGCTGGCCCTTGAGCAGGATCTCGCGATCCAGCCCTAACTGACCCGGCGAATGGTTGTCCCATTCGAACCAGGCCTCGCCAATGGCGTGGGGGCCATGCGCATAACAGCTGCCCTCTTCATGATTCATTTCCAGACGGCTACGCGTCGCCTTGCGCTGCAGTTCCGCACTGAGCTGGCTGACATCCGGATAGCTGGTGCAGATGGTGCGGAAGTTCTTGGTCTCGCAGATGCGGGCACTGCGCGGTGCGGCCGGCTGCGCCGCCATGCCTGCAGTGCTGGCCGCCGGCGCGGCCATCATGTTGCCGGCGCGCAGTTCCTCGGGCAGCTGGAACTCGGACAGATCCCAGTAGCGGCAGATCGGTGTACGGCCATCCGCACGGGTCTTGCCCGCCACCCACTTGCCGGTGTATGCGCCGTTGGCGTCGAAGATCAGGAACGTGCCATCGGCATTGAGCCACAGCTTGCACAGGTCATTGCCGGTCTGAGCGGCAGCACACACCAGCGTGTTGCCGGAGGGCGTCGAAGGCGTCGACCGCCTCGACGGCGGCGAGTACGACGTGTTGCCAGACCGCATCGAAACCGGCACCTTCCTCGTCGCCGGCGCGATGACGGGCGGCCGCGTCATCACGCGTCGCACGCGCGGCGACATCCTCGATGCGGTCCTGCTGAAGTTGCAGGACGCGGGCGCCGAAATCACGACGGGCGACGATTTCATCGAGCTCGACATGAAGGGCAAGCGGCCGAAGGCGGTCGATCTCACCACCGCGCCCTATCCGGCGTTCCCGACCGACATGCAGGCGCAGTTCGCCGCGCTGAACTGCGTGGCCGAAGGCGTGGGCGTGATCAAGGAAACGATCTTCGAGAATCGTTTCATGCACATGAACGAGTTGCTGCGCCTGGGCGCCGATATCCGCATCGACGGCCATACCGCGATTATCCGCGGCGTGGAAAAACTTTCGGGCGCGCCGATCATGGCCACCGACCTGCGCGCCTCGGCTTCGCTGGTGCTGGCCGGCCTCGTCGCCGACGGTGAAACGACGGTCGACCGCATCTATCACATCGATCGCGGCTACGAGAACATCGAGGAAAAGCTCGGCGGCCTCGGCGCGAAGATCCGCCGCGTCCCGTCCTGAAACAGGCGCCGCGTCAGCGGATCGAGACGATCCGCATCTCCACCGAATCGCCGTTGGATTCCGTCTGCAGCATGCGCAGCGGGATGTAGCGCTGGCCGCTGCCGAACCACACCGTGGTCTTTCGGCCGTCGTCGCTGTCGCGGATGCGCTCGACGCGCAGTACCGGCTGAGCGCCCATGGCCGTCTGCAAGGACTCGCGACCCGCGACGCGATAGCGCTGCGTATCGATCTGGTCGCGTTGCGGCACGCGATAGACGCGATCGCCGCTCGCGCCTGCCGCCAGGTCCTGCATCAGCGCGATGTTCACCGCATGGCGGTCCAGCACGCCGGGTTCGTACGGCGGCGAGTACGACTTGTCGCCGTCGCGGCTGTCGATGCGGCCGGCATCGGCATCGACCACGAGGCTGCGTTCCTTGGTTTTCCAGGCCACCTTCTGTCGATAGGAATAGCGCCGCGTTTCAGGGACGCCGTTGCGCCAGCCCAGGACCGAACGCTCGTCGATGTCGGCGCCCGCCATGGCAGCCAAACCGCCGGTGCCGACGGTGTGCGTGCGCAACTCGTAGGCGCCGCCGCCCTGTGCGGAGAACGTCACCGTTGCCGAGCCCATCGGTTCGCCATTGCGCCGCACTTCGTACTGGGCGGTGTAGGCCGCCGGCGCCGCTGCGACCAGCGGCAGGGGAAGCGCCAGTAGGGCCGCAAGGAGCAGGTTTCGCATCAGGCCGGCCTCAATTCGTCGCGCTCGTCGAGCTGCAGGGGGCTTTCCAGCCAGCGACCGTCGTAACGGATGCGCTCCGCGCCGAGCTCCGCGCGGCCTTCGCTGATGGCGCGCACGCATTGCACCAACAGCGGGTGTTCGCGTGCGAGCAGGCGCCGAGCCACGGACTCGGCCGTGTCGCCCGAGCCTAGCGCCAGGCGTGCCTGGGCCAGCACCGGGCCGCTGTCGAGTTCGGGAATCACCACGTGCACGCTGGCGCCGTGTTCGGCATCGCCGGCCGCGAGGGCGCGCGCGTGCGTGTCCAGGCCAGGGTATTTCGGCAGCAGGGAAGGGTGGATATTGATCATGCGCGCATCGAACCGGCGGACGGCTTCGGGGGAAATCAGGCGCATATATCCGGCACAGACGATGAGGTCGGGCTGAACGTCGGCCACGGCATTGAACAGCGATTCATCGTAGGCGCGGCGATCGGCGAATTCCTTCGGGCGGCGGACGAACCCATGGATACCGTGTTCTTTCGCGAGGGCGATGGCGCCGCTGTCGGGCTTGTCGGAAAAAATCCCGACGAAACGCACGGCCAGCCGCGCCTGTTTTTGCGCGGCGATCAGTGCCGCCAGATTGCTGCCGCGGCCCGAGGCGAGTACAGCGAGGCGGAAAAGGCGGTTCATGGCTTGTTCCCGGCCCCGGCGGGCGAAGCGCGCAGGAGCGGCCAGACGAGCAGGGCGCCGATCGTCGCCAGCAGCATGTCCATGTGCGCATCCCAGGGATCGCCCTGCTGGCCGTTGTAGGCCTCGGCGGCTGCCGGCGACATCCACAGGGCGATGGCCCATTCCATCCATTCGTAGACCAGGCTGCTTGCCATGATCATCAGCACGGCGATCGAGAAAGCACCACCGCGAGCGAGCGGCCAACGCTGGCGTATCCAGCTGTTCAAGGAAGGGGTGAAGCAGAGGCCGTAGAGCAGGTGGATCAGGCGATCGAAATGATTGCGCTGCCAACCGAAAGCCTGTTGCGGCGACCAGCCCAGCCATTGCCGACACCATTCGTCGTAAGGCACGTTCGAATACAGCCAGCGCGCCGCAACGCAGTGCAGCGCGATAAAGACGCAAACGGCGGAAAATTCGCCATTGCCCATGCGCCATCGGCGGGCGTGCAGCGCCAGCCAGGCGAGGCCGACCACCGTTAACGAGCTATGTAGGGCCTGCTCCAGCGGCCAGCGCGGAGTGATCCAGGTCAATGCGAAGACGAGAATCGTGGCGGCCAGCGCCGTGGTCTTGAACGGACCCAGCCGCAGCGACTGGTTCATCGTCGGCTTCAGCCGATGCGCAGGCGTTCGCCGTCGCCGGCGGGGACTACTTGGCCGATCTGCCAGTGCGCCAGGCCGAGGCGATCGAGATCCGCTTCGATCGCGGCGACGTCGGCGGGTGCGACCATCAGCACGAAACCGATGCCGCAGTTGAAAGTGCGCCACATTTCCTCGCGCGGCACGTTGCCTTCGCGCTGCAACCAGTCGAAGACAGGGGGCAAGGGCCAGGACGACGTGTCGATCTCCAGCCCGAGCGACTTCGGCACGACGCGGATGATCTTCTCGATCAATGCGCCGCCGGTGACGTGGGCCATCGCGTGCAGTTCATGCCCTGCCAGCAGTTCCAATATGGGCTTGACGTAGATGCGCGTGGGTTCCATCAGCGCGTCGGCGAGCTTGCGGCCGCCTATCTCGAGGTCGAGAGGGTTGCCGGCGCGCGCCAGGATCTTGCGGATCAGCGAGTAGCCGTTCGAATGCGGTCCGCTGGAGGCGATGCCGATCAACGCATCGCCTTCGCGCACGCGACTGCCGTCGATCAGCCGCGCTTTTTCCACCGCGCCGACGGTGAATCCGGCCAGGTCGTATTCGCCGGGCGGGTACATGTCGGGCATTTCGGCGGTTTCGCCGCCGATCAGGGCGCAGCCGGCGATCTCGCAACCCCTGGCGATGCCGCCGACGACGTCCACCGTGGTCGCGACATCGAGCTTGCCGGTGGCGAAATAGTCGAGGAAGAAGAGCGGCTCGGCGCCCTGCACCAGGACATCGTTCACGCACATGGCGACGAGATCGATGCCGATGCTGTCGTGGCGGTTCAGCTGCTTGGCGAGGATCAACTTGGTGCCGACGCCATCGGTGCCCGAGACCAACACCGGTTCCTTGTACTTGCCGCTGAGGTCGAACAGGCCGCCGAATCCGCCGATGCCGCCGCCCATGACTTCCGGCCGCAGGGTGCGCTTGATGGCGGGCCGGATGCGTTCGACGACCTCGTTGCCCGCATCGATGTCGACGCCGGCGTCGCGGTAGGTCAGGGGAGTGGAGTTGCTCATCGCGGCCCGGTTCTGCGGAAACCGCCATTCTACCAGCCCTCTCCGGCGAGGCCGCAGGTCGGGGGCCGCTGCGGTTGGACGCGCCCCGGCGCTTTGCGGCAACATGCCGGCAGCAACCGCCGAACGAACGCGTGCCCATGCGCCCCCCTTATCGCCTGCTGTTTTCCGCCATCCTCGCCTGCCTGGCGCTATCGTCAGTCGCGTTGGCGCAGTCCGCTGCGGCGCCCGCCAAACCGGCGCCGAAGACCGAGGGCGAAGCGGCGCCTGCGCCCAAGATCAAGCCGATGCGAGATCCGGCCCTGTACAAGGCTGAAGTCACGTTGACGTCCCAAGGCGAGACCGAGCGTGAAGGCGCCACCGCCCGCGCTCTGATGGCGGTCATCGTCAAGCTCACCGGCAACCCGCAGGCGCCGGCCAACCCGGTGATCCGACGGGCCCTGTCCACGGCGACCAGCCTGGTGGACGAATCCGACACGGCGACTTCGTCGGACAGCGAGGGCAATACCGCCGTCGGCGGCGTCCCCGTTTACAAGACCACGATGACGGTCAGTTTCGATCCCGCCTCGGTCGATGCTCTGATCGCCGGCGCGGGGCTCAGGTACTGGACCGGCGTTCGCCCCAAACCGATCCTCTGGTTGGCGATCGACGACGGTCGCGGCCCACGCCTGGTGACCAGCAACGAACTCAACGTCGTGCGCCCGCTGGCGAACCGCGGCCTCGATCGCGGCCTGCGCTTCGGGCTGCCCAGTGGCACGGCGATCGAACAGGCAGCGGTGAACTCGATCTGGAACCTCGACAGTGCGGCGCTCGTGCCCCTGACCTCGCGTTACGGCAACGACACCCAGCTGATCGGCAAGATGTATCGTTCGAAGAGCGGCTGGTCCGCCTGGTGGGTGCTGAGCCAGGGCGGAGTCGAGCTCTCGCGCTGGCCCGTAACCCATGCCGACCCGAAATACGTCATCTCCTCCGGCGCCGACCCGGCCGCCGACGCACTGGCCAAGCGCGATTCGGTCTATCTCGACATCGGTCCGGCCGGCAATTACCTCGTCGAGGTCAGCGGCGTCGACAGTTCGGCGGATTTCCTCCGGCTGATGTCATATCTGCAGACGCTGGCGATCGTGCGTCGCATCGGCGTCGTGCAAGCGGATACGGATTCGCTGCGGCTGTCGCTGGAACTGAGTACGGGCCTGAAGGGCCTGCGCCTACTGGCCGATTCGGGAACGGTGATGCAATCGATCGCCGCGCCGCCCGCCACGAGCGACGTGCCGGCCACGGAGAGCGTGGCCCGTTTCGGATTGAGATGAAGCTGGACTGGCTACCGAATGCCATCACCATCGTCCGGATGGTGATGGCCCTGCCGCTGTTCTGGTGCCTGGCGCGCGGCCTGTTCGAACCGGCGTTCTGGTTGGCTCTGCTGGCGGGAGCCAGCGATGCGCTGGACGGCGCCCTGGCGAAGCGATTCGGCTGGCGTTCGCGCACCGGCGCCTTGCTCGACCCCCTGGCCGACAAATTGCTGCTGAGCGTCGGTTTCCTCGGGCTCTGGCTGGGAGGCGCGATGCCGGGTTGGCTGGTGGCGCTGGTGTTCGCGCGCGACCTGGTCATCCTGTCCGGCTCGCTGACCTGGTGGCAGAAGATCGGGCCGTTCGAACCCGAGCCCAGCCTGCTGGGCAAGTTCACTACGCTGGCGCAGATTCTGCTGGTGCTTGCGGTATTGCTGCAGCTCAATGGCTGGTGGCCGCTTCCCGCGCAATCCTGGCCGGTGCTGGCCGCGGTCGTCGCGCTGGCCACCCTGGTCAGCGGCCTGGACTACGTGATCCGTTACGGCATTCGTGCTGCGCGCGAATTGAGGAAGAAGACATGAGCGACGAAAAGACGATCTTCCACGACCAGCGCCGCTGGCAATGGTTGTTGCTGGCCGTGCTGGCCGGCGGCCTCGTGTGGTTGCTCGCGCCGATCCTGACGCCGTTCGTGATCTCGGCCTTGCTGGCATGGCTGGGCGACCCATTGGTGGCGCGACTGGAACGCGCCGGTCGAACGCGCGGCGTCGCGGTCGGTCTGGTGTTCCTGTTCATGATCCTGATGCTCGTGCTGGCGCTGTTGATCCTGGTGCCGCTGTTGTCGAACCAGATCGAAAAACTGATCGACTGGCTGCCGAAACTGGCCGAGTGGATCAGCTTCACGGCCATTCCCTGGCTGGAAGCCAAGTCGGGCATGAAGCTCGCCGGCTATGTCGATCCCGACTATCTGGTCGCGCTGCTGAAGACGCATTGGCAACAGGCGGGCGGCATCGCCGCGACGCTGCTCGGCGGTCTGTCGAAATCCGGTCTGGCCATCATGGGATGGATCGCCAACATCGTGCTGATCCCGGTGCTGACGTTCTACTTCCTGCGCGACTGGCGCACGATGCTCGGACAGTTGCGCGCCTTGCTGCCGCGTCCGGTGGAGCCGGTGGTGATGCAGCTTGCGCGCGAGTCGGACGACGTGCTCGGTGGTTTCCTGCGCGGCCAGCTCAGCGTGATGGTCTGCCTCGGTACGATCTACGGCCTGGGCCTGTGGATGGTGGGACTGGACCTCGGCCTGCTGATCGGGTTCATCGCCGGCCTCGTGAGTTTCGTGCCCTACCTCGGCGCGATGGTCGGCATCAGCGCGGCGGTCATCGCGACGCTGGTGCAGCACGGCGACCTGATGCATCTCGCGCTGGTGCTCGGCATTTTCATGCTCGGTCAGACGATCGAGAGTTTCGTGCTCACGCCCTGGCTGGTCGGCGATCGCATCGGCCTGCATCCGGTCGCGGTGATTTTTTCGATCATGGCCGGTGGTCAGTTGTTCGGGTTCCTCGGTGTGCTCCTGGCGTTGCCGGTGGCGGCCGTGGCGATGGTGGGGCTGCGTTACGCCTATCGCCACTACACCGAGAGCCATCTCTACGGCGCCGAAGACCCTCCGGAAACCGAAGCCGCCGCTGTCGATGTCGATCCCGCGCAGCGCGAGCTGCTGCCGGACGCCGCGCCGCCGGCACGGCCCGACGTGTGACGCCGCAACTTCCGCTCGCGCTGCGTTTCCCGCCCGACCAACGCCTCGACGCTTTCGTCGGCCAGGCGGACGTGCGCGCACTGGTCGAACAGTCCGCGCGCGGCGAACGCGAGGACTGGCTTTACCTGGCCGGGCCGGCGGGGAGCGGCAAGACTCATCTCTTGTTGGCGGCATGCGCCGAAGCGCAACAGCGTGGTGAAACCTCGGCCTATCTGCCGCTGGCGACGATGGCGGGACGATTGGGCGACGCGCTCGTCGGTGCGGAACGTTCTGCCTTGGTGTGCCTGGATTCGCTGGAGGCGATCGCGGGTCATCGCGGCGACGAGGAAGCGTTGTTCCATTTCCATAATCGCGCCCGCGCAGCCGATTGCCGGGTGATTTATGCCGCGCAAGCGATGCCTTCCGCCTTGCCCCTGAGTCTGCCCGATCTCCGCTCGCGGCTCGAACAATGCACGCGCCTCTCGCTGGACGCGCTCGATGAAAGCGGTCGCCGCCTGGTACTGCGTCGGCGCGCCGAGCGCCGCGGGCTCGAACTCGACGATGCGGTGCTGGATTTCCTGTTCCGCCGCGTCGGCCGTGATCTGGGCGGTCTGACCGCGTTGCTCGACCGCCTTGATCGCGAAAGCCTGGCGGCACAGCGACGCATCACCGTGCCTTTCCTCAAGCGGTTCGTGACGGAAACGCCTTAGGCCGAAAGCGACCGATCCAGATCGGCCAGCCTTTCCGGCGTGCCGACATCGGTCCAGCGACCGCGGTGATGCTCGCCGGTCGCGCGTTGCGCATGCATCGCGGCGCGCAGCAGCGGCGCGAGTTTGAAGCGCGGCGGCGTTTCGTCCACGCCCGGCGCGTCGCCGACGATGCGGCGCCAATCGTCGAGCAACTCGCGGCGATATACGCCGATGCCGGCGAAGGTGAGTTTCGATTCGCCTTCCGAATGCAGGCGCCCTTCGGCATCGAGCGCGAAGTCGCCGCGCGGATGTTGCGCCGGATTGTCCACCATCACCAGGTGGGCGAGACCTCGGGGTATTTCCGGCAAGCGCGCGAAGTCGACATCGCACCAGATGTCGGCGTTCACGGCGAGGAAGGGTTCGTCGCCCAGCCAGCGCAGGGCCTGCAGCATGCCGCCGCCGGTTTCCAGCGGTTCGGCGCCCTCGTGCGAATAGTGCAGACGCAATCCCCAACGCGAACCGTCGCCCAGCGCCGGTTCGAAACGATCGGCCAGCCAGGCGATGTTGACGACGGCTTCGGCGATGCCGACGGCCGCGAGCCTTTCCAGATGCCATTCGATCAGCGGCTTGCCGCCGGCGCTCAGCAACGGCTTCGGCGTATGTTCCGTCAGCGGGCGCATGCGCTCGCCTTTTCCGGCCGCGAAGATCAATGCACGCATGATCGAATCAGGCCAGCGGACGCGTGATGTCGCGATCGCCGAGCACGCGCTCGATCAACGCCACGAGTTCGACCGTTTCGGGATGGCGGCGGCCGACATCGCGCGTGTAGCGCCAGACCAGGGGCAGGTCGTTGAGATACCCGGCCTTGCCGTCGCGATACCAGAGCCGGCAGAAGATGCCGAGCACCTTGATGTGACGTTGCAGGCCCATCAGGTCGAACTGCCGGCGGAATTGCCCGGCGTCGCCGACGGCGAGGCCGGCCGCGGCCAGGCGCTGACGATAGGCTTCGGCCCAGGCATAGACCTGGTCGTCTGGCCAAGCGATGTAACAGTCGCGCAACAGCGAAGCGAGATCGTAGGTGACGGGGCCGAGCACGGCATCCTGGAAATCGAGAATGCCCGGGTTCCGCGAAGCGGTGATCAGCAGGTTGCGCGAATGGTAGTCGCGGTGCACGAAAACCTGCGGCTGCGCGCGCGCCGACTTCTCCAGCGCGCGGAAGGCCGATTCGATGACATCCCATTCCTCGCACTCCGGCGTGAAGCCGAGATGGCGTTTCAGGAACCACTCCGGCAGCAGCTCCATCTCGGCCACCAGTCGTGCTTCGTCGTACGCCGGCAGGCCGCGGACGTCGGCGCGGGTCTGCATGGCGAGCATGGCGTCGAGCGCGTCGCCGTAAAGCGAATCCACGCTCGCCGCGTCGAGTTCGGGAAGGTAGAGGCGGGTTCCGAGGTCGGACATCAATACGAAGCCCTGTTCGGCGTCGCTGGCGGCGATCTCGGGGGCATGCAATCCGGCCGCGTTCAGGCGAGCCGCCACATCCAGCCAGGGCCGGATGTCTTCCCTATCCGGCGGCGCGTCCATGACGATCCAGGTCCGGCCGCCCGATTCGCATCGCCAGTAGCTGCGGAAGCTGGCGTCGGCACTGGCCCCTTCCAGCTGCGCCGAGGGGTCGTTGAGGGCCTGACGGGTCCAATCCAGGCGCTGGGCAGTACGGGAGGCAAGGGTCATGCGGTTCAGTGGGATGGGGCAGGTTGTTGAAGCGGGGCATCAGGTGAAGCGGTGAGCGTGGCATGATACTTCAGCCCTTAATCTTCCCGAGCGCATGACTACACTCGTTCCCGTCCTGTTGTCCGGTGGTTCCGGCACGAGGCTCTGGCCCCTGTCGCGGGAGGCCTACCCGAAACAGTTCATTCCGCTGATCGGCGAATACTCCTTGCTTCAGCAGACGGCCCTGCGCCTGCGCGGCCTGCCGGGTGCGGACACGCCACTCGTCGTGGCCAACGAGGAGCACCGCTTCGTGGTGGCCGAGCAACTGCGCCAGGTCGGCGCGAACCCGGCCGCCATCCTGCTGGAACCGATGGGCCGCAATACCGCGCCGGCGATCGCGGTCGCCGCGCTTCAGGCGATGGCCGCTGGCGAGGATCCGGTGCTGCTGGTCCTGCCCTCGGATCATGTGATCCGCGACGAAGCCGGCTTCCGGGCCGCCGTGCTGGCGGCGTTGCCCGCCGCCGGACAGGGGGCGCTGATCACCTTCGGTATCGTGCCGACCGCGCCCGAAACCGGCTACGGCTACATCAAGGCGGCGCCGGCCGCGGGTCAGGACGTTCGTGCGGTCGAACGTTTCGTCGAAAAGCCCGACCTCGCGACGGCCGAAGCCTATCTGGCCAGCGGCGAGTATTTCTGGAACAGCGGCATGTTCGCCTTCCGCGCTTCGCGATACCTGGAAGAACTCGGGAAAACCCATCCGGCCATGGTCGAGCGCGCCCGCGAAGCGCTGGCGCGCGGCAAGCGCGACAGCGATTTCCTGCGCCTGGATCGCGAATCCTTCGCCGCCTGTCCCAGCGATTCGATCGACTACGCGGTCATGGAGAAAACGCAGGCGGCGCGCGTTCTCCCGATCGACGTGGGTTGGAACGACGTGGGCTCCTGGTCCGCACTGTGGGAAGTGGCCGAGCAGGACGGCGACGGCAACGCCCATCGCGGCGACGTGCTGGCGCAGGATTGCCGCAACACGCTGGCCCTCGGCGACAAGCGGCTGGTGGCCTTGCTCGGGCTGGAAGACGTCGTGGTCGTGGACACCGACGATGCGGTTCTGGTCGCGCACAAGGACCGCGTGCAACAGGTGAAGGACATCGTCTCGCGCCTCAAGCAGGCCGAGCGCACGCAGGCCACCTGGCATCGCAAGGTGTACCGCCCCTGGGGCAGCTACGACAGCGTCGACAACGGCACGCGCTTCCAGGTCAAGCGCATCGTGGTCAAACCCGGCGCCGCCTTGTCGTTGCAGATGCATCACCATCGGGCCGAGCATTGGATCGTCGTCAGCGGCACGGCGCGCGTGACCTGCGACGACAAGGTGTTCACCTTGAGCGAGAACCAGAGCACCTATATCCCGCTGGGCAGCCGGCACCGGCTGGAGAACCCCGGCAAGATGCCGCTGGAACTGATCGAGGTGCAATCGGGCTCGTACCTGGGCGAAGACGATATCGTCCGTTTCGAAGATCAATACGGGCGTTGAGCATCACGCTCGCGCGACCGGGGGGCGCGCGGGTCGGTAGGGGAAACTATGCAGTCGTACTTGAGTCTTTTGCAGCAGATCGACACGCAGGGATGGATGCGCGCGGCGATCGCTTTCGCGCTGGTGGCGGTACTGATTCCGTTGACGCGCCCGCTGGCCGAGCGCTTCGGCCTGACCGACCGGCCGGACCTGCCGGGGGGACGCAAGCAGCACCAGGCGCCGACGGCGATGCACGGCGGACTCGTCATCCTGTTCGCGATGACCGTTTGCGCGATCGCCTTCGGAGATATTTCCTCGTCGGCGATGCTCAGTTTCTATCTTGCCGGCGGCATGTTGCTGGCGGTCGGCGTGCTCGACGACCTGTACGACCTCAACTGGAAATACCGTATCGGCGTGCAGGTCGCGGCCGCTTTGGTGATGGCCTGGGTCGGCGGAGTTTCCGTGCAGCAGCTGTCCGATGTCGTGGGCATCGACAATTTCCGTCTCGCAGGCTGGCTATCGCTGTCGGTGACGATCTTCGTCGTCGTCGGCGTCATCAATGCGCTGAACATGGCCGATGGCGTCGATGGCCTGGCTGGCGGACAGGCGCTGGTGTCGCTGGCGCTGTTCGCCGTTTTCGCCCTTTATGCCGGCAACAACGCTTCGGCGGAGCGGCTGGTGACGGCAGCGGCGGCGGTCGCCGGGTTCCTGCTCTGGAACATGCGCCGCCCGGGTCTGCCGCGCGCCAGGGTATTCCTGGGCGATGCCGGCAGCATGGTGCTCGGCTTCGTGATCGCCTGGACCGCCGTGCGTCTTTCGCAGAACCCCGAGCATCCGGTGTCGCCGGTGCTGGGGCCGTGGACGATCGCGTTGCCGCTGATCGATTGCGTGAGCCTGATCCTGCGTCGTCTGCGACAGGGACGTTCGCCGTTCGCGGGCGATCGCGACCATCTGCATCACCTCCTCCTTGATGCCGGTTACTCGCCGACGGCGATCGCCATCGTCCTGATGCTGGCGTCCGCCGGTCTCGGCTTCGGCGCCGCGATCGCGATGAAACTGGGCGTGTCTCCGCCTTTGCTGGTGGTCGCGTTCTTCGTGCTGATCGCCGTGCACTATCGCCTGACGGCCGACCGCGAGCGCGCGGTGAAGTTCTTCCGCGCGTTCCCCGTGCTGCGGCGCTGGGCCCTGGCGACGGCCGCGCTGACATGAGCGGGGACGCGGGCGACGGCATGATCGACCTGCATTGCCACATGCTGCCGGGCATCGACGACGGCGCGCCCGACCTCGATGTGTCGCTGGCGATGGCCCGCATCGCCGTCGACGACGGCATCCGCGTCACCGCCTGCACGCCGCATATCTATCCCGGCCTGTACGAGAACGATCGCGAAGGCATCGTCGCGGCGGTCGCCCGACTGCAGGCGGTCCTGCGCGACGAAGGCATCGACCTCACCCTGGTGGTCGGCGCCGATACGCATCTGGCGCCGGACCTGGGCGCTTCGATCCGGGCCGGCCGCATTCCGACGATCAACCACAGCCGCTATCTCCTGCTCGAACCGCCGCACCACGTGGCACCGCCGCGATTCGAGGATTCGGTGTTCCAGCTGCTGACGATGGGCATCGTCCCGGTGATCACCCATCCGGAGCGCCTGAGCTGGATCGAGGACCACTACGAGATATTCGTGCGTTTGGCCCATGCCGGCGCCTGGATGCAGGTGACCGCGGGTGCTTTGACCGGACGATTCGGCAAACGCCCCCGCTATTGGGGCGAACGCCTGCTCGACGAGCGGTTGGTGCATATCCTGGCCTCCGATTCGCACCATGTCGCCTCGCGCCCGCCCCGGTTGGCGGAAGGGCGGGAGGCTGCCGCGGTACGGGTTGGCGAAGCCGAGTCCTGGCATATGGTGCGTACGCGTCCGCAGGGCATCCTCGACGATCTGGCGCCGGAACGGCTGCCGCCGCTGCCTGAACGGCCAGTTTCTGCGACCCGGCGCACGCTATGGCATCGTTGGTTCGGTGCCGCATAATCCGATCATCCCCCCTTCGGCCTTTTCCATGCCCTCACGTTCGCTCTTCCGCGTCGCTCTGGTTTGCCTGCTGACATTGATGCTGGGCGCCTGCGCCAGTTCGGGATCGACCCGGTCGGGTGGGGCGCAGCGCGGTGCGGCGGGGGTGCCGATGCCGGCGCCGGATACGCGGACGGAAGCCGGGGCCTATTCGGGCGTGTCCGAGTACCGGATGGGGCCGCAGGACCTGATCGAGATCAGCGTGTTCCAAGTCGACGATCTGAACCGCACGGTGCGCGTCAACACGCTCGGCCAGATTTCGCTGCCCCTGATCGGGGTCGTGCAGGCCGGCGGCCTGACGGCGCAGGAGCTCGAGAGGCAGATCGCAGCCAAGCTCGATGCCCAGATCTGTCCAGAATCCGCAGGTCACCGTCTTCGTCAAGGAATACGCCAGCCAGCGCATTACCATGGAGGGTGCGATCAACAAGCCCGGCATCTATCCGATCAGCGGCAAGACCTCATTGCTGCAGGCGATCGCGATGGGCGGCGGCGTGACCAATCTGGCCGACCTGCAGGGCATCGTGGTGTTCCGCCAGGTGGACGGCAAGAAGATGGGCGCCAAGTTCGACCTGAAGGCGATCCGCGCCGGCTCGTCGGAGGATCCGCAGATCTATGGCGACGACATCATCGTCGTCGACGAATCCGGTTCAAAATCGGCCTTGCGTCGTTTCATCGAGACGCTGCCGGTCTTCAGTTTCTTCGGCATCTTCTGACGTTCTTTCGGGGCTTCTTGCATGCAACACAATCCCAACGACCCTAGCGGGCACGAACCCGAACCCGAGAGTTTGCCGACGCCGAGCGCCGAGGTGCGCCCGTCGGCGCTGGCGATCGCGCGACCGCAGCAGGCCCTCAGCCTGGAGCTGCGCAGCCCCGAGAACACCGAGCAGGACGACGAAATCAACCTGCTCGATTATTGGCGCATCCTGGTCAAGCGGCGCTGGACGGTGATCGCGACGCTGGCGATGGTGCTGATCATCGCCCTGGTCAAGACCTTGCTGACCACGCCGATATATCGCTCGACCTCGATCGTCCAGATCGACAACGACACCTTGCGCGTGGTCAAGGTCGAGGGCATCGAGCCGATGGGATACGACCCGAACTTCCTCGAAACGCAGATCGGCTTGCTCAACAGCCGCGCGCTGGCGCAGCGCGTGGTCAAGCAGATGGGTCTGCCGCAGAGCGGCGAGCTGTCGCGGCTTTGGCCGGCCTCGAACTGGCAGCGCCTGACGGCGCTCGTGCGCGGGGCGCCCGATGCCGAAGACGCCGCAACGGCTTCCGCGGCCGCGCAGGCACCGGTGAAGGAAGATCCGGCGGCGGTCAACGCCATCGCGGCTTCGTTCCAGGGCGGCATCAGCGTCAGCCCGGTCGGCCAATCGCGCCTGGTGCGCATCAATTACGACAGCCCCGATGCGGATTTCTCGCGCCGCGCCGCCAATGCGATCGCCGAGGCCTTCGTCGCCAACAACCTCGACCGTCGTTTCGGTTCGGCGACCTACGCCAAGGGCTACCTTGAGGAACGCCTCAAGGAAATGAAGGCCAAGCTGGAGGAATCCGAGCGCCAGCTGGTGGCGTTCGCGCAAAAGGAACAGATCGTCAGCGCCGGTGGCGAGAACGGAGCCAGCCTGACCGAACAGAACCTCGGCGCCCTCAATAGCGCCTATGCCACCGTCAAGGCGGAACGCATCCGGGCGGAGTCGCGCTGGCGCCAGGCCCAGAGCCTGCGCGGTTCCGGCCTGCAGGCCGCCGCGGGCGAAGACCCGATGATCAAGACCCTGCAGGAGAGTCGCGCCAAGCTGATGCTCGAGTACCAGGACAAGTTGCGCCTGTACAAGCCCGGCTACCCTCTGATGCAGCAGCTGAAGGCGCAGATAGACGAGATCAACCAGCAGATCGTCGCCGAAGAGGCGAACATCCGCAGCGGCATCCAGGCCGAGTACCAGGCCGCGCTGCAGCAGGAGAAGATGCTCGAAGCCCAGTTGTCCCAGTCGAAGGGCGAAGTGCTCGACGTGCAAGGGCGCAGCATCCAGTACAACATCTTCAAGCGCGAGGTCGACACGAACCGCCAGCTCTACGACGCGCTGCTGCAGCGCTACAAGGAAGTCGGCGTGGCCGGCGGCGTCAGCGCGAACAACATCGCGGTCGTGGATCTGGCCGAACCGGGCTACAAGGTGCTGCCGGACATGAGCCGCAACCTGACCATGGCGGCGATGGCCGGTCTGCTGCTCGGCGCCCTGCTGGCTTTCGGTTTCGAATACCTCGACGACACGGTCAAGCGTCCGGAAGACATCGAGAAGAAGCTGGGCCTGCCGGTGCTGGGCGCGATTCCGCAATTGAAGGCGCCGATGACGCCGATGCGCGCGCTGGAGGATGTGCGATCGGCCTTTGCCGAGTCTTATCGATCCTTGCGCACGGCGCTGCAGTTCTCGACCGACCATGGCGTGCCGCGTTCGTTGCTCGTCACCAGCCCGGTGCCTGGCGAAGGCAAGTCCACCACCGCGTTGGTGCTGGCGCAGATGTATGCGCAGCTCGGCAAGCGCGTGCTGGTCATCGATTGCGACCTGCGCAACCCGTCCCTGCATCGTCAGCTCGGCGTGGAGAATTCTCAGGGCCTCAGCAATTACCTCGCTGGCGCCAGCAAGCCTACCGACATGATCCAGCCCACGCAGACGCCTGGCCTGCTGTACATGCCGACCGGTCCGCTGCCGCCGAATCCGGCCGAACTGCTGATGGGGCCGAAGATGGTGTCGCTGCTGTCCACCGCTTCGGAGAAGTTCGATCTCGTCATCCTCGACGGCCCGCCGGTGATGGGCCTGGCCGATGCGCCGATCCTGTCGAACATGGCGCAGGGCACGTTGATCGTCGTGCAGGCGGGCAATACCCGCATCGGCCTGGCGAAGAACGCGATCAAGCGATTGCATGCCGCGCGCGCGCGACTGGTCGGCGGCCTGCTGACGCATTTCCAGGCGCAGCACACCGGCGATGGCTATAGCTACGGCAACTACTACTATTCGTACGGCAGCCCGCAACTGACACGGCAATGATCTCGGTCGCACCGCCGGCGCTGCATCATGCCTTGCTGTTGCTGCGCACACCCACGGCTGTGCGCCCCGGCCCGCAGGAGCGTCTGCCGGAAGGCATGTTGCTGTTGCTCCGGGTCGTCGCCGGCGACGAGCTGGCATTGGCCGAAGCGCGGCAGCGAAGCGACGAATCGGCGGAGGTCGTCCGCGAGGCCGCGGCGTTCTACATCCAGCAGGTGATGTTCGCCAGCGGCAGCCATAGCTATCGCCTTCTCGGCGTCGATGCCGACGCGCCCGACGAACGGATCAAGGAACACTATCGCTGGCTGGTGCGTTGGCTGCATCCGGATCGCAATGCCGACGAGTGGGAGGTGGTTTACGCCGATCGCGTCAATCGCGCCTGGCAGGACCTTCGTACCCCGGAGCGTCGCCAGCGATTCGACGATGCAAGAGCGGCCGACGCGGCCAACACGAGCGCGAGCGACATGCGCAGTCACACCACGGGAGAGCGCCCGGTTTCGCCGGTCCGGCATTCGCCGGCGGCGGTCGCCACGTTCGAGGACAGCGCCGCCGGTTACAACGCACTGCGTTGGTTGCCCAAACTGATCTTCGGCGGCCTTGGCGTTTGCGCCGTGCTCGCGCTCGGCTTGCTGTGGCTATTGCGCGCCCCTCCGCCGGAGACGGCGACGCAGGCCATGGCGACAACCGAGGCCGCCGTGCCGAGCCAGCCGAGCCAAGCGCCTGCGAAGTCGCCCGACCCCGCGGATCAGGAAGCGACCGGGAATCAGTCCGCGCCACTGCCGCCGCAGGAGATTCCGTCTGAACCCGGCGCGGAATCGGTCGCCTCCGCCACGAGCTCGATGCCGAATGAGCCTGCGCCTTCCCCGGTTTTGACGCCGACGTCTTCGCCTCCAGCCAAGGCTGCGGTACCGATTGCAGCGCCAGCCAAGCCGGCCGCATCGGTGGTGCTGGCAGCACGAGCGCCCGAATCCGCCGCGATCGCTCCCACGGCCAGGCGGCAGCCCGCCGCTGCGACCGTTCCGTCGCGCGATGCACGGCGGCCCGTCACCACGACCCCGAGCGCCATCGTCGCAACCGCCACGGCCGCCGAGCCGTCTTCCGTCCAGGTCGCCCCGCGTAGCGAAGCGGCCGATGCCGCGTCGGGCCTTCCGACGATCGACGACCGCATCGCCAATCGCCTGGTCGGCCAGTTGTCTCAGGCCTACGGCGATGGCGACCTGCAAAGGATGCGCTCGCTGGTCACCTCCAACGCCATCGGTGGCAGCGGCGGTTTGCTGGACGAATACGATCGCCTGTTCGCCAGTAGCGAGCAGCGTTCGCTGAGCATCAGCAATGTCAGCTGGCTGCAGGACGGCGACAACGCGACGATCATCGCGACCTATGTCGCGACCGTGCAGGCCCGTGCGGGCAAGCGCGCGCGGCGCACCGGCGGCGACATGCGGCTGGACCTGCGGGTGGAAGGCGGGCAATGGCGTATCTACCGCCTCTCCCACGATGGTCGCCGTGGCTAGGCCCTCGTCGTATTCCCATCTCTCTGCGGCTTGGCTGCCGGCGGCGATCTGCCTGGTGCTGGTCTTCGCCGGTTGGCGGGCCTTCGGCATCGGCATGGCCGATTGGTGGTCGCGGCAGAATCCCGAGGCGGCGATGCAATGGCGCCCGGACCATGCGGAAGCGGCGCTGAAGGCGGCCGAAGTGGCGGTTTACGCGGATCCGAAATCCGAAGCGGTGGCTCGCTGGTCGCGAGCGGCAATCTCCGCGTACCCGCTCGACGGCCGCGGTTACCGCGTACTGGCGGATGCGGCGGGGACCGCGCCGAACCTGGGCAAGGTATTGCACGAGATCGCAGCGGAGCGCAGTCCGCGCGACTACATGAGCCAGGCATGGGTGATCAACGAGGCCTTGCGGACCAGCGATTACTCGCGGGCGATGGCCATGCTGGATCGTCTGCTCCGCACGCGCCCGGAGATCGCCCACCACCTGAATCCGACCCTCGTCAGCCTCGCCAGCACACCCGAAGCGCAACCGGCGCTGGCGGCGACCTTGGCGCGGGATCCGCCCTGGCGCGAGGCGAGGTTCGCCACCATCATCGGCGCCGCCAGCTCCGGCTTGGCTTTAAGCCCGCTGATGAGCGCATTGCGTTCGACCCCGCGTGGCGTCAGCGCCGGTGAGCAGGCCGCATGGATCAATCGCCTGGTCGCGGACCGCCAATACGGCGTGGCCTATCTGGCGTGGATCGAGTCGTTGTCGCCGGAGCAGCAGCAATACGTCGGCAATATCCATGACGGAGGATTCGAACAGGTGCCGTCGGGATCGCCGTTCGAATGGCAATTGCAGGATGTCGCCGGAGCGCAGATCGCGCGCGCGCGGGTGGAAGGCGGTTCCGGCGCCGAGAGCCTGCGCATCGTGTTCGATGAGCGCTCGCGCGAGTTCGCGCACGTGACGCAGGTCCTGCTGCTGGCGCCCGGTAGTTATCGCTTGAGCGGGCGCGAACGAATGTTGGGTATCGACGAGAGGGCGGGGATGAACTGGGCGATCAGTTGCGCGGAGAACGGTCAGCCGCTCGCGCAGTCGACCGGCTTCTCCGGGAATCACGATTGGCAAGCATTCTCAGCCGATTTCGAGGTGCCGGCCCCTGGCTGCGAGGCGCAACGGATCGTGCTGCGCCGGACGGCGGCCGACCCCTCGGCAGTTTCCGGCGCCGCGATGTTCGACGATCTGAGCATCGAGCGGCGGTAGACGCTCGACGCGAAGTGGATTCTGATTATGAACGGCGTCGAACCGGCGCATTGACGCGGGCATCGCGCGCCATTAGGCTGTTGTCGAGCTCTATCTCTCGTTCGGCACGAAGCTGAGGAGGACGAAATGAAAAGGATGATGACCGCCCTATTGGGCCTGGGACTGGCGTTCAGCGCTCTGGCCCAGAATCCTCCTCCGCAACCGATCGCGACGATCGACAAGATCACCGGCAAGGTCATGGTGAACGAAGGCAAGGCCTTCGCCCCGGGCCGCCTGCAGCAACGCCTGAAGCCGGGCGACCGGGTCATGGTCATGGACAAGAGCAAGACGACGATCGTTTTCGACGACGATTGCCGGTTGGATATCGAAGCCAACAAGCTGGTCGTCGTGCCCGATCGTTCGACCTGCGCCGGCGGTTATCTGGCCGAGCAGGGCATCAATCCGGGTGGATCGGGCGCCATCGGCAGTTCCGGCGTGAGCGGCGGCAAGGCCTTGCTGCCTTTGGCGATTGGCGCCGTGGTCGTGGCGGTCGTGCTCGACGAGGACGATTCCAGCCCCTGATCGGGCGGATTCATGTTATTGGACACGGGCCGCTGACGCGGCCCGCGTTTTTTCCGGACCCATGCCTCCTCATCACGAACCCGCTCCCCTCTCCAAGCGGATCCTTTTTCCGGCCCTGGCACTGCTGTTGACCAGCCTGCTGGCTGGGGGAGGGCGGGGTGGCCTTGGCGATGTGCTGGCCCAGCTGCTCGCCCTGCTGTTGCTGGCCGTGCTCGCTTGGTCGTCCTGGTCCGGCCGATTGAGCTGGCGAGTGCCGTTCTGGCTGCGGTGCCTGCCCTTGTTGGCCCTGTTGCTTCCGCTGATCCAACTGCTGCCGATTCCGGCGGATTGGTGGGCGGCAGGCAGCGCGCGCGAAGCGGTCGCTGCGCAGCTGGCGATTGCCGGCATCGAGCCGGCGGGGCGCTGGACCTTGTACCCGCTGGCGACCGAACGGGCCCTGTGGTCCCTCCTGCCGGGCGTTGCCCTGTTCCTTGCGGCGCTCGCCCTGTCCGATCGCGCGCTGCGCTGGCTCTTCGGCGCTCTGTTGCTGGTCGGGGTGGTGAATGTCTGCTTCGGCGTGGCCCAGTTGGCCCAGGGGCCTGAAAGCCCGTTACGGCTCTATGTGCCGACGAATACCGGTCATGCCGTGGGTCTGTTCGCCAACCGGAACCACTTCGCCGGCTTTCTCGCGATGTTGTTGCCCCTGACCCTGGCGGGATCGGCCTGGTCGCTGGTGCGGCGCAAAGGCAATGGCGAACGCGATTTCATCATGCCGGTCCTCGGCGCTCTGCTGTCGGTGACGTTCGTGCTGGGCATCGCGTTCTCGCGATCGCGTGCCGGGCTTGGCCTCGCCCTGCTCGGTATGCTCGCCTTGTTGCCGCTGGCTTGGTCGTTGCCGGCGCGGCGCGGAACCAAACGGATACTGGCGACGATCGTTGCGCTCGGTCTGCTAGTCTCGGTCCAGTTCGCTTCGCTGGACGCCGCCCGGCGCGCGATGGCCGATCCGGTGGATGCCGGACGGCGACAGTACGCAGCCACCACGATGGATGCGGCGCGCGCCTATTCGCCGATGGGTTCGGGGATCGGCACGTTCCGTTTCGCCTACCAGCCTTTCGAAGCCTTGCGCGGCGACCCGGGTCGCGATGTCGTGAATCACGCCCATAACGACTACCTGGAGTTATGGATGGAGGGCGGCGTGCTGGCGCTGTTGCTGCTGCTGTCGTCCGCGGCCGTGTGGGCTTGGGCCGGCCTGCGCGCATGGCGCACGCCGGCCGACGAGGCAGGCAAGCTGGATTGGAATCGTTTCCTGGCGCGCGCCTGTTGGGTCGCGATCAGCCTCGCGGCCCTGCACGAGGCTTTCGATTACGCGATGCGCACCACGGCGATGTCGACGGCATTCGCCCTGATCCTGGCCACGATGTTCGCGCACTTGCGCTACCCGTCAAACGCTCCGGCCGCTAGACCCGGGGTGCCGCCATCCGTGGAACCCGGCAATCTGGCTAAACTACGGCCTTTCCGACAAACGCCACGCAAAGAATGACCCGTATCGAACAAACCCGCCTGGGCATCGTTGGCCTCGGTTATGTCGGCCTCCCGCTGGCGGTGGAATTCGGCAAGCACTTCGACACCCTGGGTTTCGACATCAGCGCGGAACGCATCGACGAGTTGCGACGCGGGCACGATCGCACGCGTGAGCTGACCGCCGACGAGATCGCTGTCGCCACGCACCTGCGCTATGGCACGGACCCGGACGCGCTGCGTCAGTGCAACACCTTCGTCGTGACAGTGCCGACACCGGTGGACGAACACAAGCGCCCGGATTTCACCCCGTTGCTGCGCGCCAGCCAGACGGTGGGGCGGGCCCTGAAGCGGGGCGATGTGGTGATCTACGAATCCACCGTGTATCCCGGCGCGACCGAAGAGATATGCGTGCCGGAACTGGAGAGATCCTCGGGCTTGCGTTTCGGCGACGATTTCGGCGTCGGCTACAGTCCCGAGCGCATCAATCCCGGCGACAAACTGCGCACGCTCACGAAAATCCCGAAGGTGACTTCCGGCTCCAGTCCGGAGGTCGCCGACTACGTCGATGCGCTGTATCGCCGTATCATTGCGGCGGGCACGCATCGCGCTTCCAGCCTGAAGGTCGCCGAGGCCTCGAAGGTCGTGGAGAACACGCAGCGCGACGCCAACATCGCCCTGATCAACGAGTTCGCGTTGATCTTCCAGCGCCTGGGCATAGACACCCAGGAAGTGCTGGAAGCGGCCGGAACGAAATGGAACTTCCTGCCGTTCCGGCCCGGCCTGGTCGGTGGCCATTGCATCGGCGTCGATCCCTATTATCTGATCCAGAAAGCGCAGTCCGCGGGCTACTATCCCGATATCCTGCTGGCCTGCCGTCGCATCAATGATGCGATGGGCGAGCATGTGGCCGCCGAAGTGGTCAAGCTGATGATCGGCAAGGGGCATGCGATCAAGGGCAGCCGCATCCTCGTTCTCGGCCTGAGTTTCAAGGAGAACTGCCCGGATCTGCGCAATACGCGCGTGGTGGACCTGGTGCGCGAGTTCGAGAGTTTCGGAGCCAGCGTCGACGTGCACGACCCCTGGGTCGATGCCGCCGAGGCGAAGCAGGAATACGACCTCGACCTGCTGCATGGCTCGCCGGCGGCAGGCGCTTACGATGCCATCGTCCTGGCCGTGGCGCACGAACAGTTCTCACAGTTGGGCGTCGACGGCCTGCGTCTCTACGGCAATCCGCGCGCGGTCGTCTACGACATCAAGAGCGTTTTCCCGAAAGCGGCGGTCGATGGCCGTCTCTGACGGCCGGCACAGGACCATCGGTTTCAGCCCCCGTTAAAGAAACCGGCATCGAAACCTGAGCGAATACGCTTCGCTCGCGACACCAGACCCGAACCGAGGCGACGAAAAACCTGCCATGCGCAACTACGAATCCCGCAAACGCATCCTGGTCACCGGCGGTGCCGGCTTCCTCGGCTCCCACCTGATCGACCGTCTGCTCGAGCAGGGGCACGAAGTCGTCTGCGCCGACAACCTGTTCACCGGCAGCAAGCGCAACATCGAACATCTTCACGGGCATCCGCGCTTCGAGTTCATGCGCCACGACGTGACCTTCCCGCTGTACATCGAGGCCGACGAGATCTTCAACCTGGCCTGTCCCGCCTCGCCGATCCACTATCAGCACGATCCGGTACAGACGACGAAGACGTCGGTACATGGCGCCATCAACATGCTCGGCCTGGCCAAGCGCCTGCGTTGCCGGATCTTCCAGGCGTCGACCAGCGAGGTCTACGGCGACCCGAGCGTGCATCCGCAGACGGAGGGCTATTGGGGCAACGTCAATCCGATCGGCATCCGCTCCTGTTACGACGAAGGCAAGCGCTGCGCCGAGACCTTGTTCTTCGACTACCACCGCCAGCATGGGCTGGATATCAAGGTCGCGCGCATCTTCAACACTTACGGCCCGCGCATGCACCCCAACGACGGCCGGGTGGTTTCGAACTTCATCGTCCAGGCACTGAGAAACCAGCCGATCACCATTTATGGGGAAGGGCAGCAGACCCGTTCTTTCTGTTACGTGGACGACCTGATCGAAGGCTTCCTGCGCCTGATGGCCACCGAACCCGGATTTACGGGGCCCGTCAATCTCGGCAATCCGGGCGAGTTCACCATCCGCCAATTGGCCGAGCAGGTGATCGAATTGACCGGGTCCTCGTCGAAACTGGAGTTCCACCCCTTGCCCTCCGATGATCCTACCCAGCGCCGGCCGGACATCGGCATCGCCCGGGACAAGCTCGGCTGGGAGCCCAAGGTGGCCCTGCGCGAGGGTCTGCAAAAGACCATCGCTTACTTCGACAAGCTGCTGTCCTGAGGCGGAATGCGGCTGGCGCGCTTGCGCCGGCCACGCGCTTGCGAATACTCTTGCGTTCAACACTTGAACGCACCCCGGAGATCGAGTGGAAAGCTGGTTCGCCGTGCTCACGAAGTCGCGGTCCGAAGCGATCGCGCAGGAGCATCTCCGGCGCCAGGGCTATGACTGCCTGTTCCCGCGCCTGAGCCGGGTCTTTCGTACTGCCCGCGGCATCGAACGCCGGATCGAATCGCTGTTCCCCCGTTACGTTTTCCTGCGCGCAGACCCGGGCGAGCGCTCGTTGGCGCCGGTGCGTTCGACCCGTGGCGTCGCCGGCCTGGTGCGTTTCGCCGGCGAGCCGGCACGCGTGCCGGACTCCGTGATCGATCGCATCCGGCAGCGCATGGCGGAAACGGATGGTTTCGTGCACTTGTCGGCCCCGGACTATGCCCCGGGCCAGGCGGTGCGCGTGACGGAAGGGCCGTTGATGGGCTGGGAAGGCGTGTTCATGGCCGCCGAAGGCGCCGATCGCGTCCGCCTCCTGCTCGAATTGCTGGGCAGCGCGCGCGAGGTCGTGTTGCCGCGCCAGCAGCTCGCCGTCTGCGTCTAGTTTCACTCCCTGTCCTTCATTGAAGGGCAGGGTTGGGGTGGGGTTGTTGACGCTGCATCGTCAGCGCCTCAACACCCTCCCCAACTCCCACTGCTGTCGGTGGGAGAAAAACCTTAGGTACCGGGCCCTGCGGAATGCCCTGCATCGCAGGGCGGTAGCGTGCCCAAAGAGCATGGACGACCAGGTTCGATTGCAATTGCTGCGTGAGTTGAACGAACGTCCCGACCTTTCGCAGCGGGAGATCGCGCAACGTCTCGGCCTGTCGCTGGGCAAGACCAACTATTGCCTGCGCGCGCTGATCGACAAGGGCTGGGTGAAGGTCAACAACTTCCGCAACAGCGAGAACAAGCTGGCCTATGCCTACGTTCTGACGCCGAGCGGCATGCGGGCCAAAGCCTCGGTCACGGCCGCCTTCCTGCGTCGCAAGCAGGAAGAGTACGCGCGGCTGGAACGGGAAATCTCCGAGCTGCGCGCGGAGATGGACGCGCGCGGCGACGAGGCCGTCAGGAGCAAGGCGAATCGGGCGGGGGACGAGGCTTGAGAGAACCGTTGCAGGAAGGCGGGGAAGGCGAGGGCGTGAAGAGCGCGACAGCGGTTTCTTCCGATCAGCGGCTGAAGGTCGTTTGCGTCGTCGGGGCACGACCCAATTTCATGAAGATCGCGCCCATCATGCGCGCCTTCGGGCGGCACGGGGATGCGGTCGAAACCGTGCTCGTCCATACAGGTCAGCATTACGACGTCGAGATGAACAGTCGGTTCTTCGAGCAGCTTCGCATTCCTTCGCCGGATATCTCGCTCGAGGTCGGTTCCGGATCGCATGCCGTCCAGACGGCGGAAATCATGAAGCGCTTCGAATCGGTGATCGATTCGGTGAGTCCGGATCTGGTACTGGTCGTTGGAGACGTGAACTCGACGATCGCCTGCGCGCTCGTCGCGGCCAAGCGCGATGTCCGGGTGGTGCATGTAGAGGCTGGCCTGCGCTCGCGCGACCGCAGGATGCCCGAGGAGATCAACCGCCTGCTCACAGACCAGTTGTCGGATCGCTTGTACGTCACCGAGGCATCCGCCATCGACAACCTCGTGGCCGAGGGCATTCCGAAAGAGAAGGCGGTATTCGTCGGCAACGTGATGATCGATACGCTGTTGGCCAGCCTGCCGGACGCCGTTCCCGCGGACGTTACGCTACGGCAGTCGGACACGGGGGCCGCTGCAGTCAGCCGAAGCAATGGTTATGCGCTGGTCACGCTGCACAGGCCATCGAACGTGGACGATCCCGAGGTTTTCTCCGGCATTCTCGGAGCGCTCGTCGATATTGCCGATCAGCTTCCGATCGTGTTTCCGATGCATCCGAGGACGCGGGGCCAGATCATCCGGTTTGGATTGGAATCCTTCCTCTCCCGCCCCGGCGTCATCGCGCTTCCGCCCCAGGGCTATCTGGAAATGGCCGGTCTGATGCGTGAAGCGCGAGTCGTGCTGACCGACTCCGGAGGCGTGCAGGAAGAGACCACCGCCCTCGGCGTTCCCTGCCTTACGCTGCGCGAGAACACCGAACGCCCCATCACGATAGAGCAGGGCACGAATCGCTTGGTGGGCGTCGACCCGATCGCGATACGCGCGGCGCTCGATTCGGCATTGGCTTCCGGCCCGATACGCGCGGGCCGGCCAGCACTGTGGGATGGTCGTGCGGCGGAGCGCATCGTCGACGATCTGCTGCACTGGGCGATGAGCGCAAGATGAGCCGCGTACTCGTGACCGGTGGCGCGGGCTACGTGGGAAGCCATGCGTGCAAGGCGCTTGCGGGCGCCGGTCACCTGCCGATCGTCTTCGACAACCTGAGGCACGGACACGAGTGGGCAGTGCGTTGGGGTCCGCTCGTGAAGGGCGATATCGCGGATCGAGCCTGCCTGGATGCGGCGATCCTGGAATGGAAGCCGGATGCCGTCATGCACTTCGCCGCGTTCGCCTATGTCGGCGAATCGGTCAGCGATCCTGGTCGCTACTACCGCAACAACGTTGCCGGCACGCTGAGCCTGCTCGAGGCGATGCGCGACCATGGCGTGGATCGGATCGTCTTCTCCAGCACCTGCGCGACCTATGGCATTCCGCACATCGTTCCCATTCCCGAGTCCCACCCGCAGCAGCCGATCAATCCCTACGGGGCGGGCAAGCTGATGGTGGAGCGCATGCTGACGGATTTCGCAGCGGCGCATGGCCTGCGCGCACGCGCGCTGCGCTACTTCAATGCCGCCGGCGCGGACCCGCAAGGGGAAATCGGCGAGCGGCACGAGCCGGAAACGCATCTGATCCCGCTCGCGCTCGCTGCTACCGACGCGTCCAGCCCGTTGACCATCCACGGCAATGACTACGATACGCCGGACGGCACCTGCATCCGGGACTACATCCATGTCTGCGACCTGGCGGACGCGCATGCGCGCGTTCTGGAATCGATGGAGACGATGCCGTCCGGATTCGATGCGTACAACCTCGGCACCGGACGCGGCCATTCCGTCCTGGAAGTCATAGCCGCCGCCGAACTGGCCGCCGGCAAGCCGGTGGCGACGCGCATCGGTCCGCGGCGCCAGGGCGATCCGGCCGTGCTCGTGGGCGATGCCAGCCGTATCCGCCGTGAACTCGGGTGGGAGCCACGCCACTCCGATCTAGGAACGATGATCGGTTCGGCCTGGCATTGGTCGCAGCACGGGGAGCAGAGATGAGCCGGGAACCTCTTGCCGCGAACTCCACCGACGAAAGCCAGCTCGAATTCTTCGGGCACAAGCACGTCACCGAAATCAGCCAATCCGGCCCCGGGCTTCGGCAGGATCTGCGCGAGATATGGTTCTATCGCGACCTGCTGGCTTTGCTGATCCGCCGGGACATCAGCGTTCGCTACAAGCAGAGCGCGGTCGGGCTCGGGTGGGCGGTCGTGCAGCCCTTGTTGACGATGCTGATCTTCACCGTGGTGTTCGGAAACTTCGCGAAGCTTCCGTCCGAGGGCTATCCCTACGCGGTGTTCACGATGTGCGCATTGGTGCCATGGATGCTGTTCTCCCGCGCGCTGGGCGGCGCGAGCGGCAGCATCGTCGGCTCCTCGAACATGATCACCAAGGTCTACTTCCCGCGGCTGATACTCCCGATCAGCAAGACCATCTCCGGCATCGCCGATTTCGCCGTTGCGCTGGTTCTGCTGGCTGCGCTGCTGGCGCTCTATCGCGTGCATCCCACCTGGGAAGGGGTGCTCTTGCTGCCGGTGTTCGTGCTCATGGCTCTTGCGACGGCACTGGGCATCGGTCTCTGGCTGACCGCCCTGAACGTGAAGTACCGCGACGTCGGATTGCTCGTGCCGTTCCTGACGCAGATATGGATGTACCTGTCGCCGATCGCCTACTCGACCGAGATCATCCCCGAGCGCTGGATCTGGTTGTACAGCCTCAATCCCATCGCCGGCGTCGTCGAGGGCTTCCGTTGGGCCTTGCTCGGCAAAACAGCCCCGGATCTCGGTCCGCTGTTGCTGTCCGGCAGCATGGTGTTGCTGCTGCTGTTCAGCGGCCTGTGGTATTTCCGGCGCACCGAACGCCACTTCGCGGACACGATCTGATGGGCGTCGCGGTCAAGGTGGAGGGTCTCGGCAAGCGCTTCATTCTTGGCCAGACGTTCGAGAACACGCTGTCGGGCCGGATCGGCGGCCTGTTGCGTGGACGCGGACTGGCAGGCCGGGCCCCCGCCGAAGAGTTCTGGGCCTTGCGCGACGTCAGTTTCGACATAGGCGAAGGCGAAGCCGTCGGCATCATCGGCGGCAACGGCGCCGGCAAGTCCACGTTGCTCAAGGTGCTTTCGCGCATCACGCCGCCGACCCGGGGTCGTGCCCTGGTAAAGGGCCGGCTGTCCAGCCTGCTGGAGGTCGGTACTGGCTTCCACCCCGAGTTGACGGGGCGGGAGAATGTCTTCCTCAACGGCGCGATCCTGGGGATGCGCAAGTCGGAAGTGGAAAGGAAGTTCGACGAGATCGTCGCCTTTTCCGGTGTGGAGAAGTTCATCGACACGCCCGTCAAACGCTATTCGTCCGGGATGTACGTACGCCTGGCCTTCGCCGTTGCGGCGCACCTGGAACCCGATGTCCTGATCATCGACGAGGTATTGGCGGTCGGCGACGCGGAGTTCCAGAAACGCTGCATGGGCAAGATGGGCGATGTCGCGAGAGAAGGGCGAACGGTGATATTCGTCAGCCACAACATGACCGCGGTCCAGCGGCTCTGCAGTCGCGCGGTCTGGCTCGATGCTGGTCGCGTGCGGCAGTTCGATGCCTCGGATGCCGTCGTCGCCTCCTATCTCGAGTCCGCGGTCGATGTCGCCGGCGGCGACGGCGCGCTTCCGCCCGGATACCTCTATCGGAACGAGTCGTTGACCGAGTCTGCCGAAGCCAGCATCCGATCCGTACAGCTTGTCGATGCCGCCGGCATGCCTCTGAGGTCCGTGCGGACATGGCAGCCGGCCGGGTTTCGCATCGAATTCAGCACGACGCGGGCCTTCCGCAGCATCGCCGCCGAGATGAACATCTCCACGACGGACGGCGTAACGCTGATACGGACCGCCACCAGCCCGGACCATGCCATGCCGCTGTCGGCAGACCCGGGACGTCACTGCATAGACTGCTTCTTCGACCAGTTGCCCATGGCCGCAGGCGATTACGTCGTCGGTGCCAGCCTGGCGATTCCCGGAACCGAATACCTGACGCGCAACGACAGCCTATGCAGACTGACGGTAAGCCAGGAAGACATTTTTGGTTCGACGATGGCGCCGCTCAGCAGCCGCTACTTCGTCGCGACGCCGCATCGCTGGCGTACGTTGGAATCGGTTGGATCTTGACGGGCGATCCGCGCGCGCCGTTGGCGAGTTCGTGGAGCACGGCGCAAGCGGGCGTCTCTCGAAAGAATGGGATTTCAAGTGAGGTGTCACATGGTTAGGAAGGTGTTGGTGACCGGCGGCTTGGGCACGATCGGTCGGGGATTGATCGAGGAGCTGCGCAGCAAGGGGCACGAGGTGTATTCGGTCGACCTCGGCCACAGCGAAGACGAGATCGGGTTTTCCCTGCGAACGGACGTGATCGACCCCCGGTACGCGCGCTGCGACATCGGCGAGTTCCGGCAACTCGAGCGCGTATTCAAGAAGTGGGGCCCCTTCGACTACGTCTACAACTGCGCCGCCGAGTTCGGTCGCTGGAACGGCGAGGATTTCTATGAGCAGCTCTGGAAGTCGAACGCCGTCGGCACGAAGAACCTGATCCGGCTGCAGGAAGAGCAGAAGTTCCGGTTGATCCATTTCTCCTCGTCGGAGGTTTATGGCGATTGGCCGGAGATCATGGCCGAATCGGTGATGGACCAGTACGAAATCCGTCAGATGAACGACTACGCGATGACCAAGTGGGTCAACGAGATGCAGATCCACAACTCGCGCCTGCACTACGGTACCGAGTCCGTCATCGTCCGCATATTCAATACTTACGGGCCGGGCGAATACTACAGTCCTTACCGGTCGGTGAACGCACGCTTCGTCTATTGCGCCCTGCGCGGCCTTCCCTGGGTGGTGTTTCGCGGCTATTCGCGCACGTCCACCTATCTTTCCGATTCGGTCAAGACGCTGGCGAACATCATGGAGCGATTCGTGCCCGGCGAGACCTACAACATCGGCGGGCAGCAGCTGCACACCATCGAAGAGCTTTCCGACTTGGTGGTCGCCGCCACCGGCGCCGATCGCGGGCTGGTCGAGTATCGCGATTCGGAGATCCTCACGACGAAGGACAAGCGCGTCGATACGTCGAAGGCGCGCGACCACCTCGGCCATCAGGACAGCGTCAGCCTGGCCGAGGGCGTTGCGCGCACCGTCGCCTGGATGAAGGGAGTGTATCGGCTCTGATGGCGGGGACGGTCGCGAAGACGCTGTTGCTTTCCGGTACACCGCCGGGAAAAGCGAATGTCGCCGAAATCATCCTGCACGATCTGGTCGAGTACGCGGGTCCCTCGCAGTTCGTCTGCTGCGCGGTCGTTTCGCCGAACTACCATTGGGCGCCGGAACAGGCGCCGCCAGGCCTGGACGTGCGACTTCTGCAGGCGCGGAACATGGTTGCGCAGCGTGGCAGCCGGAGCAAGTGGAGCGCCGTCCGGTCCCTTTGGGGGACGTTCACGGGCTTGCGCGGCGAGGTTTCGAGGCTTGTGCCGGAAATCGTCGCTGCGGCGCGAGAGTCTGGCGTACAGCAGGTATTCGCCGTGCTCGACAACGCACTGCTGTTTGCGCTTGCGCATCGCGTTGCCGCTGCGTTGGACAAGCCGCTGGTCGTCCTGGTGTGGGATCCGCCGAACTACGTGCTGCAGCAGGCGCATTTCGATCGCTACAGCCGCATCTGGCTGCACGGGCAGTTCAAGCGCAGCCTGTCCGTCGCGCGCCGCGTCGCGGTCGTGTCGGAGACCATGCAGGCCGACTATGCCGCTTTCACGACGGCGCCCATCCAGTTGCTGCGGCACGGACTGGCCGGAATCGCCGATGGGCCGAGTGCCGTTGAAACGGTTTCGGCCGCAACCGAATGGCAGATCGGATTCGCCGGCTCCATGTATGCCCGCTGCGCATGGCGTGCATTCATGCGAGCTCTGGACCACGCGGACTGGACCATTGCCGGGCGCCCGGTGCGGTTGAAAGTGCTTTCTTCGCGCCTCGACGTGAGTAGCCGGCGTGCGGCCAACATCGACTACCTCGGATTCAGGCCGCCGGAAGAAGCGCAGCGGGTCCTGGCTTCCTGCCATCTCAACTACATGCCGCAGCCGTTCCAGTCGCATTTGCGGGAACTATGCCGCTATTCCTTCCCGACCAAGCTGACCAGTTACCTCAGCGTCGGGCGACCGGTATTCGTTCATGCGCCGCGAGACAGCGCCCTCATCAGCTTCGTGCAACGCAGTCCGATAGGCGCGACGGCGACATCGCAGGATCCCGCCGCGATCGCGGCGGCGCTCGAATCCATACTCGGCAACGACCAGGTTTATTCCGAGGCCGCTGCGAGCGTGCGTTCGGTCGCCGCCGCGCATTTTTCCGAGCGCAGCTTCCACGCTTCGATAGACGAACTGTTGCCGACCCTTGGCTGATACTCCGCGAGTACTGTTCTTCATGCACACCGCGTCGCACGTCGGCGGCGTGGAGACGTGGCTCGATCGTATATGCGAGTACTTGCCCCGGCATGGTTTCGAACCCATCGTCGGGCTTGTCCGGGGGCAGAAGTACAACGATCCGACGCGCTATCTGCAATACCACCACGGCATTCGGGCTGTCGAAGTGGACGGTCGTGGCCTGAATCGGGAAGGTCGCGTGCGCGCATTGATGCGCTGCATCCGCAAGGTCCGTCCAGGCATCGTCGTCCCGCTCGGAATCGTGGAGGCGAACGAGGCGACCATTCGCTGCAAGAAGCTCGGCATGGACCTGCGCCTGGGCGTACATGCGCAGGGCAATCTTCCGCCGATGCTGGCTGATCTGGCCTTCTATCGCGACTGGATCGATCGGGTCGTGTGCCCGGGCCGATTGACCGCGAGGACATTGCTCGAATGGGCTGGCTTCGATCCGGACCGGGTGCAGGTCGTCGCTAACGGCGCCGACGCTCCCACGCATGGCAAGACCATCCGGGCCGCCGGCGAACCGCTGCGGCTCGGCTATGTCGGCAGGCTGTCGTTCAGCGACAAGCGAGTGCTCGATCTCGTCGATCTGCGTCGAGAGCTGGATGCGCTCGGCACGGCGTACCGCCTCGACATCTATGGCGATGGGCCGTGCCGCGACGAATTGCAGACTGCGTTCGCGGATTGCAAGAACGTCCAGTTGCATGGGGCGCTCCATCATGCCGATCTGTACCGGCGCGCGTTCCCCAACCTGGATGCCCTGGTCCTGACTTCGTCATCCGAGGCATTTGGCATCGTCCTGATCGAGGCGATGATGCACGGGGTCGTGCCGGTCAGTTCGCGCTACGACGGATTCCTTGCCGAAGGGCTCGTCGACGAGGGCGGCAATGGTGTCTCGTTCGATGTCGGGGACATGGCGTCGGCAGCGCGTCACATCGACAAGCTCGCCCGGGACGACGGACTGCTCAGGCTGTTCTCGGAGCGGGCGCTGGCCAAGGCGGCCAACTACTCCTGGGAGATCGCTTTGCGAAAATGGCGGGGCGCGCTCGAAGACATGCTGTCGCGTCCGCCGTTGCTGGCCGCCGATTTGCCGAAGATCCCGGCGCAATCGAGTTCCAAGCTCGACCGCATCGGCATGCCCGGCGAATTGGCCGACTTGCTACGCAGGTTTCGGCGAGCGGCGTTCGGCCCCGCCGTGGCCCCCGGTGGCGAGGAGTGGCCACTTTACGGTCGGCATCACAGTCCTGCGACGATCGCCGCCGTAAGAGACGCGTTGAAGACGCTGGATGTCGTCGCGGACGACGCTCGCGAAACCGCTCGCGCCGGGCGCGCTGGCCCGACATGAGCGCCGTTCGCTCAGTGCTGTTCGTTGCGCCTTCGGCCTACAAGCTGGGCGGACTGGCGACTTGGCTGGACTATTTGTTGCCGACGCTGCGGATGCAGGGTTGGAATGCCAGATTGGCGCTGGTGTCGGGTCGCCTGTTTCATCGCCCCGACCAATACCTGCTTGTTCACCCCGATCAGGAGGCCTTGGTCGCGCATTGCGAGACGGACACACCGGTCGGTCGCCGCTTGGCGCTTGAGCGCCTTCTCAAACGCGTGCGGCCGGATATCGCCGTTTCGGTCAACATCCCCGATCTCTTCGTGGCCATGAACCGCCTGCGCGAGTCGAACCAGTGCGCCACGCGCGCGGTAATGAGCGTGCACGGGATCGAACGCAGCCTGTTCGAGGACATGGCTCGCTACCGGGGGACCATCGACGCGGCCGTGTGCACCAATCGTCTGGCTTGTGCGTTATCCCAGTCGCTCGGCGGTGTCGATGGCGATCGCGTCCACTACGCGGCCTGTGGCGTAACGATTCCGGGGAAAGAAGCGCCTGAGCAGCCATCGCCCGATGGGGAAAGCGATCGTTTGCGGATAGTCTATTCCGGACGACTCGAGACGCCGCAAAAAAGGTGCATGGATCTGGTCGATGTGGTCCAGAGGCTCGATCAGCTCGCGGTGCCATACGTCCTCGATGTGGCGGGAGATGGCCCGGATCGCCAGCGCCTGCAGGAAGCGCTGCGAGAGCAGATCGCCCGCGGCTCGGTGGTGCTTCACGGTTTCCTGACCGCCCAGGAACTTCATCAGCGGATCTATGCGCAGGCCGATGCGATGCTCGTGACCTCGTCCTGGGAAACCGGCCCCATCGTCGCCTGGGAGGCCATGGCCTACGGAATGTGCCTCGTCAGCAGCCGATACATCGGTTCGCGACTGGAAGGCTCGCTCGAGGACGGAGTGAACGCACTGCTGTTCGACGTCGGCGACACGCGCGCCGCAGCCAATGCATTGGAGCGCATCTGGCGCGACCAGGGGCTCCGTACGACCTTGAGACGAGGAGGCGAGCGTCTGGTCAGCATGAACTACAGTACGTCCGCCTCGACGGAAGCCTGGAGCAATGCGTTCGCGCGAACTCTTGCGAACCAGGCCTTGCCCGCCGTCGCGCTGCCTTCGCCGCGACGACGCGGTCGCCTTGATCGCTGGGTAGGGACCGAGCGGGGAGAGAACATCAGGAGCCTGTTTGGCGTCCGGCGATCTGTCGCCGCCGAACCAGGCGACGAATGGCCGCATACCCACAGTGCGTCCGAAAGCGACGAGAACTTCTGGGATATCGCCCGGCGCTGGGATGCCAGGATCGGACGCGAGGGTCATGCGCATGAGCGGCATCGCTAATTTGCTGCGCGGTATTCGATTGCTTCGGCATGCCCAGATCGTAAGGGTGCTGGGCGAAATCGGGAAAAAACAGGCCGAGTTTGAGTCGGTGCGCGCCTCCGCTCCAGGGGTGCGCGTCAGCGACTCCGTGGTCCTGATCGGTTATCGGCCGGAACTTCTGGCCGTCAGCGCTGGCGTGCAGATTCGCGAAGGCTCCATTTTGGCGTTCGGCGACGAGGGCAATGGCTATGGCCGTATCGAAATCGGCGAACGCAGCTGGATAGGGCAATACAACAATCTGCGGGCAGGCGGGGGAGACATCCGGATCGGCAAGGGATGCCTCGTCAGCCAGTTCTGCAGCATCGTCGCTTCGAATCATGCGCATGCCGTCGATATGCCGATACAGTCGCAGGGTTCCGATCAGAATCGTCGGGGCGTCTGGATCGGCGACGACGTCTGGTTAGGAGCCGGTAGTGCGGTGATGCCGGGCGTGCGCATCGCCGATGGCGCGATCGTCGGGGCCAATGCGGTCGTGACTTCGGATATTCCCGCCAACGAGATCTGGGCGGGAATCCCCGCCCGGAAAATCGGTGTGCGCGAATGACGATGGAGAGACCTCCGACGCTCAGGCAACGCATCGGCTGCTGGCTGCACGAGCGCTGGCGCGCCGAACTGATACTGCGTACGCCGCGGCTGGCACGCGCACTCGGGCTGTCCTGGCTGGACCTGCGCAATCGCGGCGAGCGGTTGCGCGTCGATTCGGTGACCGGCGGCAGGGCGTGCGAATGGAGCGATTCGTCGGCGCTTACCCTGACCAGCGTCTTCCCGGAAGTGGGCGGGCGACTCCTTCGGCATTGCATCGATCAGTGGCCGGTGTCGTTCTCGGACAAGCCCAGGGAGAGCGGCGGCCAGGATCCGGTGGTCAGCATTATCGTCGGCGTGCGTGGACGCGGAAGGCTCGAGCAGTTCCGGTCCTGTCTCGCCTCGCTGCGCGCACAGGTCGGCGTTGCCACCGAAATCGTCGTGGTCGAGCAAAGCTGGCAGCGGGAATTCAGCGACATCATTCCGAGCGGGGTCGTCTACGTCCACCAGCAATCGACCAGCCAGGACATGCCGTACAACCGGTCCTGGGCGCTCAACGGCGGAGCAATGGTCGCCAGGGGTCGCATCCTGGTCCTGCATGACGCCGACATGGTGCTGCCGGAACGCGCGGCCGAGGAGATCGTGCGTGCGATCGACCGTGGCGTTGACGCGGTCCGGTTGCCGCGCCTGCTGTTCTACCTGGATGCGGAAAGCTCGGCAGCGATCCAGCGAAGCAGGGAGATCACGGCCGATGCGCGGATGGAGCGCGTCATCGCCAACAATCGGACGCCGGTTGCAGTGACCCGTGACGCCTACTTCGCGATTGGCGGACACGACGAACGCTTCTATGGTTGGGGCGCCGAGGACGACGAGTTCATGGACAGGCTTCGCACCCGGCGAATAGGCGAGGGCGCAATGCTGCCGGTGCTGCACCTGTGGCACCAGAGCGCGGCGGCTGGCGAAGCGAGAAGCCGGAACTCCACCCTGCTCGAACGATTGCGACTGACCGCGGCCGAAGACAGGATTGCGGAACTGGGCGATCGCCGCATAGGGGCTTCGGTGCCGCTGGCGGCATGGCCGGTCGCATGACGGGGCGGCTGCCGCCGATGGGCACTACTATTTTTCTTTCTGCGATCCGGGGGTAAAGAATGTTGATCGAAGGCCTGAAGTCATTGTTGCGCCCGGCGGCGCGCGTCGTCGGGTTGGCCAAACCGCTTCCCGCAAAGAAGCCATGGCGGGATCCGGCGCAGCGCGAGCAGATCATCGACAACTTCCATGGGCTTTACTACGACGGTATCCGGCGCGGGGAAACCTGGGGCAACACCTTCTTCATGGGCATCAAGGTGGAAAAGTGCCCCATGGATCTCTGGCTGCACCAGGAACTCATTTTCGCGTCGAAGCCCGATGTGATCGTTGAAACAGGCACTCGTTTCGGTGGGTCGGCCCTGTGGTTCGCTTCGTTGTGCGACCTCGTGGGGAAAGGCAGGGTCGTCACTGTCGACATCGACGATACCGTGAGCGGCCGGCCGGTCCATCCGCGAATCACGTATGTGCACGGGTCCTCGGCCGATTCCGCGCTCGTCGACTCGATCCGCGACCAGATCGGAGCCGGCGAGACCGTGATGGTGGTGCTGGACTCCGATCATGGCGCCGGTCACGTTCTGGCGGAGTTGCGCCTGTTCGCCGAACTGGTGACGCCGGACAGCTATCTGGTGGTCGAAGACACGAACATCAATGGGCATCCGGTGATACCGGAGTTCGGTCCGGGCCCGATGGAGGCGCTGGACCAGTTCCTTCAGGAAGACCGCCGTTTCGAAGTCGACAAGATCGGCGAGAAGTTCTACCTGACGTTCAACCCGCGCGGTGTGCTGCGGAAACGCAAGGCCACTGCATGACGGTCGAACCGCTTCTTTCGCCGGTGCTCTCGGTAATCATCCCGAGCTACAACACGGCATCGACGATCGAGCGCGCGATCGGTTCCGTGCGGGTCGCTGCCGGCGATCTTCCGGTCGAGGTGGTGATCGTCGATGACGGGTCGTCGGACGAAAGCATGGCGGTGCTGGAAAAGTGCGCCCTGGCCTGGCCCGCCGTGCGCGTGCTGACCCATCCTGGCCACGTCAATCGCGGCATCGCAGGGACCAGGAACTTCGGCATCGCCGAAGCGAAAGGCCGGTTTCTCGCGTTCCTCGACGCAGACGACGAAATGCTGCCGAACCGTTTCGAAGTGAGCGTTCCCATGCTCAATGGCGATGCCGGCATCGATGCGATAGTGGAACCTTACGAACTCGTGCATGCCGGCGGCTCGCGCTCGGATGCGATGAAAGCAGGGCCTGTTTTCATCCCGATATCCATGGCCGATCCGCTCGAGGCGTTCCGGATGGCCATGCAATCCGGGCGCTTGCCGCACACGACGTCCATTACGGTGAGGAAAACGGCATTGGAAGATGCCGGGGGTTTTCCGGAGTATCTGAGGTTCAATCTGGAAAAGCCGCTCTGGTTGAAACTATTTGCGGGCGGTCGGGTGGCGAACGGGTCCGATCGGCCGGTTGCGCGCTACTACCTGCACGATTCCTCCACTTGCGCGAAGAACGAGCACAAGGCGGCGTTCCGGCTCGAGGACATCCTTGCCTATACCGATGTCTACGCCTGGATGAAGTCCGCGAAGGTGGACGAGGCCGCCAGGAACATGGTCCGCAGCAAGATTCGCGGCAAGTACCTCCACTACTGCAGCTACGTCAATGCGCTTGAGCATCGAATATGGCGGGACAGGTTCTGGCCATCCTTTCACGTTGCCGCTGCCATGCCGGACCTGATGATGGATGCGAGCTACTGGAAGGCGTCGCTGCGAATGATGCTCGGATTGAGCAACGTTACGGCAGAAGGGGCCAGGCTCTGAACGAATCGACCATCCATGCTGGCGTCGCCGCCGCGGGGTCCGCAATCGCCGGTTGTGCGAACGATGACTAGGCCCGGGCCTTCGGTGAGCGTCGTCGTACCGCTGTTCAACGCGGCATCGACCATCGTGGCTGCGCTGGACTCGATCAAGGCGACGAACTGGCCGTCCCTTGAAGTGATCGTCGTGGACGACGGGTCCAAGGACAACGGAGTGGAGACGGTACTGGAGTACGCACGGGCGAACGAAGGTCCGCGCGTTACCTTGCTGCGCCACGCCGACGGCGGCAATCACGGGCCCGCCGCCGCGCGGAACCTGGGCATCGAGTCCGCTTCCGGCGAGTTCGTGAGCTTCCTGGACGCCGACGACCTGTATCTGCCGAACCGGTTCAATGCGGCCATGGAAATGCTTGCGGCCGAACCGGAGCTCGATGCCGTCTATGGCGTCTATCGTTACGGATTCCCCGGCGGGTACGAGACCTGCAGGGATGTGACGGCGGAACATCTGAAGTCGTCGGCATTCGATGATGCCGATCTGACGCAACCGCAACTGGCCCTGCTGCTCAGCGGCAAGTCGGGCGTGCATACCAGTACCATCACCATGAGGCGACAGGCGGCAAGGGCCTTGGGCGGTTTCCCCAAGCTCAAGTATGTCGACGATCTGGCGTTCTGGATGCGACTGTTCGCTACAGGGCAAGTGCGCCGGGTCGATACCGAGCCGGTGTCGATCTATGTCGTGCATCCCGACTCCTGGTGCTCCCGGGGCCAGGCATCGGACGACTTCCTTTTCGGACCGGCAATCGCCTGCCTCAACGCGCTTGAATGGACGGGCGCCAGGGCCATGCCCGATGCGTTGCGACGCATGATCGAGCAGTCGTTGGTTTCGAAGTTGCTCAGCCGATATCACTCGGTGGTCCTCAGGGGCAGGGCGAGCCAGAAGGCGTTGCTCTCCCTGATGCTGCGAACCCTCAAGCTGGCGCCGCGTCTGCTGATCCGAAAAGCGTACTTGGCCGTGCTTGCGCGCCTTGTCCTGAACATCCATCCCGACATTCCGAGGCCTTCCGAAAGTTCGACGAGCGAGTTTCCTGCGCAAGGCAAGACCAATGAACCTTAGGCTCTTGGCGGGTCGACTTCGCGAAGCCTGGGTGGAATATCCGGCGGCGCGGCGCGCCATCAAGGCCGTGCCGGCCGGCCGGCCGATATTCCTGACCGGCGCGCACCGCAGCGGGACGACATGGCTCGCCAGCATGCTGGCGTGCTCGGGCATCTGGTACGTGCACGAGCCGTTCGCGCCGTACAAGGGGCGATGGCCGAGTTCCTTCAGCTACCGACCCATGGCGGAACGCGACGATTCGGTCGACGAGTTGTTCACCGAAGTACTGAACGGTGGGTTTCGCAGCGCATTGGGGCTTGCGAACGCGGATCATCCGCTGATGCCGCTGCGGATCGTTCCGCCTTCGTTCGACAGGCTGTTGGTCAAGGATCCGCTGGCCTGCCTGTTGACGGGTTACCTGACGAAACGTTTCGATCTCCGGAGCCTGGTCCTGTTCCGGCATCCCGCCGGTTTCGCCAGCAGCGTATGCAGGCTCGGTTGGCCACGGGGCGCGTTCCTGCGCCAGTTCCTCGACGACCGCACGTTGATGGAAGACCATCTGGAGCCCTATCGCGCTTTGCTGGAGCGCCATGCAGGCGAAGACAGTCTGGCGTCCGCCGCGGTACTGCATGGCGCCATCAATCGCGTTCTCTGGCATTGGGTGGAACTCGGCATCGCCCAGCCTCTCGTTTTCGAACACCTTTGCGATCAGCCGATCGCCCGGCTTGAAGCGCTTTTCGGCGCACTCGATCTGCCCTACAACGAGCAGGTCCGGGATGCGCACATGGCCGCCTGTCTGGGCGACGAGAAAGCATCGGCCGAGTACCTTCCTCATGAAATTCACCGCAACAGCATGGCCATGAGTCGGTCCTGGGTGGCGCAGGTCGACGACGCGGGCTTGCGAACCGTGCGCGAGATCTGGGACGCATTCCAGGTTCCTCTGTACCAATCGGATCAGGACTGGCATCGCGGATGAGCGTGGAGGGTTTGTTCCCGGAGGAAGGCGGCTAGTGCCCGACGTGCGCCCGAATCTCGTTTCGACGATCATTCCGTTCCACGATCGCGAACGGATGCTGGAAGATGCCATCGCATCCGTCCTGTCGCAGACCTACCTCGATACGGAGGTCATCCTGGTCGATGATGGCTCCTCGGAGCGGGCTGCGGCGATGGCCCGCGCGCTCGCCGAGGAAAATCACGACAAGGTTCGCCTGTTTCGCCAAGCCAATGCCGGCCCCGGCGCCGCCCGCAATCTCGGGCTGAGCCATGCCCGGGGCGAATTCATCCAGTACCTCGATTCGGACGATCTGCTGGAACCGAGAAAATTCGAAGCCCAGGTCGCAGCGCTGCGCGCCTGTCCCGAGGCAGGACTGGCGTTCGGAATCACCCGCAGGCTGGATACGACGACGGGCCTGTCCAGGGTATGGGCCCGCACGGCCGAACGGATCGACGATATCTTCCCCTCGTTCCTGATGGGGCGCGGATGGGATACGAATGCGCCGCTATGGCGGCGCAGTACTTGCGAGCTCGTCGGCCCCTGGCTCGAGTTGCGCTGCCACGAAGATTGGGAACACGATCTGCGCGCCGGCATGCTCGGCGTGCGTGCCGTTCACGTCCCCGAACCGGGTGCGATCGTGCGCGATCATGGCGAGCAGCGTGCGAGCGGCATGGGATCGGACTTCACGCAGGGCGTCGTGCGCGACATGGCGAAAGCGCACCTCGCCGCCTGGGCCAGGATGCGCGATCTCGGCTTGCAGGATTGGTCGTATCTGGAAAGCTTCTCTCGGAAGCTGTTCTGGCTGGCGCGACTGTGCGGGGGCCACGGCCTGTCGACGGAAGCGGACGCTCTGTTGTCGGCGGCGCAACTGGCGCGTTCCGGGCAAGGCGGCGTGTCGTTGAAGATGTACAGGCTCGCGACCGGCGTGTTCGGGTGGCCCCGGGCGGTGCGTTGGTCGGAATGGGTGCGCAAGCAAGTCGCGGGCGAGAAAACCGCAGGCCTGACATGACGGGCACGCCACGCGTTTCCGTAGTGATGAGCGTCTACAACGATGTGGAACGCGTCGAAAGCGCCGTGCGCGGGATCCTGGGACAGACGCTGCGCGAACTGGAGCTGATCGTGATCGACGACGGCTCGAGCGATGGCAGCGGCGAACTGCTCGATCGGCTGGCGAACGAGGACCCCCGGCTGCGCGTGATCCACCAGCAGAACGCGGGTCTGACCCGTTCCCTCGTCCTCGGCTGCAACGAAGCGCGAGGCGAGTTCATCGCGCGACAGGACTCCGATGACTGGTCGCATCCTAGTCGTCTGGAGGAACAGGCGAAGTTGCTCGAAAGCGATGCGCGCGTCGGTTTTGTTTCCTGCACTACGCAGTATGTCGGTCCTGACGACGAACACCTCTCCATCACAAGCCGACCGTCCGACCCGGAAACCGCGACCCGCGGACTGCTGGGTCCCGAGCGCTTGGGCCCGCCGGCGCATGGCAGCGTGATGTTCCGCAAGACGCTGTATGACGAGGTGGGCGGCTATCGGCCCGAGTTCCACTTCGCGCAGGATTCCGATCTCTGGCTGAGGATGGGCATGAAGTCCCGGATCGCTTACTTGCCGGACGTCAGGTACACGTACCGCCAACAGATTCGCAGCACCTCGGGTCGGTTCCGGTCTGCCCAGCAACGGTTCGGCGAGTTGGGGCAGGATTGCCTCCGGGCCCGTCAGCTCGGCCTTCCGGAAGACGGCTATCTGGAACAGGCCAGGCAACTGACGGAACGCCTGCGTTCGGGTGGCGATGCCGTACCGGCCGACAACCAGGCGATCGAATTGCAATACCTGCTCGGCTCGCAACTGGTCAGGAACCGGGATGCGCGTGCCGTCGCCTATTTGCGGCAGGTGGTTCGAAGCCGGCCTTGGCACTGGAAGGCCTGGATCAGATTGATGCAGGCGGTGATCATTCCCAAGCCCGACGCGACGGCGGAGCGATAGCGTGACGATCGCTCCGCTACGCATCCTCGTCGGCGCCGATGTTCCGCCCGATCCGAATGCCGGAGCGGCGGGTACGGTCTGGCAGATGAACCAGGCACTGCGCAGGCGAGGGCACATCGTCGATGAAATCTGGGATAAGGATCTCGGTCGGCGCATCCGCCACGGCAACTTGCACTACTTGCTGGAGTTGCCGCGCGCATACGCCCGAGCCGTGCAGAACAGACTCGCCGTCGCCGACTACGACATCGTCGAACTGAACCAGCCGCATGCGTACCTCGCCGCGCGTCGGCGTCGGCAGCGCCGCGATGGCGGCAGTGCCGCGGTCTTCGTCAATCGCAGCCATGGCCACGAGGTCAGGTCGGCCGAAGCCTTGGCGCCGTGGAGAGAAAAATTCGGCATGGCGGGGCCGCAGGGCCTGCGCCGGATCGCTTCGCGATGGATGCGCAACCTGCTCGATCGGCAATGGGACCATATCGCGCGCGATAGCGACGGCTTCATCGTTTCCTGCGCGGAGGATGCCCGTTTCCTGGCCGAAAGATATCAAGTCGCGACCGAACGGATCGGCGTCGTAACGCAGGGTTGCAGCGATGCCTTCCTGCGCACGCCGGTGACGACCTGGGACCATGCCAGGGCCGAGAAGTTGATCTACGTCGGGCAGCTGGCGTTCTTCAAGGCGCCAATGGTCCTGGCGAGCTCCGTCGTCAGCATCTTAGAGCAGCGGCCGACAGCGACGATGACCTGGGTGTGCGGTGCCGTGCACCACGAGGCGGCACGTCAACTGCTTCCCGCCTCCGTGAGGGAGAGGGTGTCCTTCCTGGACTGGATGCCGCAGGACGCGTTGATCACCGTGCTGGACCAGCATGGCATCTTCCTGTTCCCTTCCTTCTTCGAGGGGTTCGGCAAAGCACCGCTGGAAGCCATGGCGCGCGGCCTGTGCGTGGTCGCCAGCGCCACCGGTGGCATGAGGGACTATGTTTCCGATCTCCACAACGGAAGATTGGTCGAAACCGGCGATCATCACGCGCTGGCGACGGCCGCGATGGATATCATCGCCCGGCCCGAACTGGCGGCGATGCTCAGCGCAAACGCGCGAATCACTGCACTGGCCCACACCTGGGACCGTTGCGCCGAAGAAGCCGAGCGGTTCTACATGGAACTCCGGCGCCGGCGATCGAGCGGCGGGACCGAATCCGAGTCTGCGGAGAAGCGCTGAACGATGGAGCCGACTCGCATGTGGTACAGGGATGCTTCTCTCGTCGGGCAGATGCCGTTCTCGATGCGTCTCTGGGCCGCGTACGCGCGGGCCGTCGGACGCAGCGATTCGGACCGCGTGCCCGGCGGCTCCTTCCTGCTGCGATGCCTCGATCGATTCTCGCGGATGACGGGTGGCGCCAAGGACGTGCTGATCAGTCACGCCGGCTTCCGGATGGCAGCGAGGCCTTTCGATGTGCAGTTCTTCCAGGCCTTGCAGGAATTGGCGGGCGGCTCGCGGATACATCGCGTGATGCAGTCCGTGCTCCGCCCCGGGGACTGGTTCATCGATATCGGGGCGAATCATGGGTCGTATTCCCTGTTGGCAAGCAAGCTGGTCGGAAGGGCGGGCTACGTCACTTCCGTCGAAGCCAACCCGGAAATCGCCGCTTGCCTGAGGAAGTCCATGCAGCTGAATTGCGATGGCTACTCTTCCGTGATCGAGTGCGCATTGGGCGATCGCTCCGGGACGATCTCGTTCCACTTCAATCCCATCGGTTCCGGCTCGGGCAGCCTTCAGGCATCGCAGGTGGAGCGGGGCGGGCTCGCGACCGATGTCAGGCTCGCCACGTTCGACGAGGTGATCCCCTGGCGGGAATCGGCGGCGGAACGAATCTTGGTGAAGTGCGACGTGGAAGGCGCCGAGCATGCGGTGTTTCGCGGTGCCGAGGCCTTCCTTCGGGAGAAGCGGCCCACGCTGGTCTTCGAATGCAACCCGGCGGGCGTCGCCGCCGCCGGGAGCTCGTTGCAAGATGTACTGCAGTTCCTGTCTGACGTCGGTTATACGCAGTTCTGCGACAGTCGCGATTTCCCGCGCAGGACGCCACGCGGGGAACTGGATGTGGAACGAATGGGCGATTTCGTCGCGCTGGGACGAGGCTGCGAGCCGTCATGAACGGCCCCGGCGCGGCATTCGATTCCGGCGCGACAGACAAGGCGCTTGCCGGTCGGCCCAGCATCGAAACCATTGGATCTTGCTGGGCCGAAGCCCTGAAGGTCGGGAGCGTCGATCCATCCGACAATTTCTTCGACCTCGGCGGGGATTCGATCACGGCCGTCGAGTTGCTGCTGGCGTTGCAAACCAGGTTCGGGCTGCAGTTGGATCTGTCGGTCCTGTTCGAACACTCCACCCTGGCCGAGTTCTACGCTCATCTGGGCGCCAGCTCCCGGCCAGCGCCTTCGCTGAAGCACCTCAGCGTCTGCCGGGCGGAGGGCGATGCGCCGCCCCTGTTCTGCTTCGCGCACCTGGCGTACCCGCCTTCGGATCGGCCGGTTTACTACTGCCCCGGCTACTACGATCAGATTCATTCGACGACGGAAATATGGGACCTGCAGGCGATCGAGCGGATCGCGGCCGAATGCGCCGACGAAGTGAATGCCGTTTACCCGGAAGGCGATCTGCATTTCAGCGGCTTCTGCCACGGGTCGTGGATCGCGCTCGCCATCGCGCAGCGGCTGGCCGCGCAGGGACGCCGAACCGCGTACTTCGGACTGATCGAGTCGTTTCCGAAAGACGATTGGTACTGGCCAGTCTCCGCCGTTTCGTCGCTCCGGCGCTGGTCCAGGGAGGTCCTGCGCCGGATCCTTCGACGGAAGATCGAAGGGCAGGACCGCCATGTGGCCAACATGCAGGTCTATCGCGTGTTCGAACGCCGGCACTTTCTCGGCGGCGTTCCCGGCGCCATGCATCTGTTCTTCAGGACCGATGGCTTGTCCGAAGAGGAACTGCAACTGGCGGTCCGGCGGTGGCGAGCGGTGGCTGGGGCCGACACGCGCTTCCATCGGCTGCCGGGCAGCCACATGGCAGTGAGAATGCAGGAAGACCCGCTCGAGTTCGGTCGGCGGATCGACGCCTTCCTGCAGGAGGCGTCGCGCGACGCGACCGCCTGACGGAGAACCGATGCAGTTGATCGATCAGCTGAAAGCGCGTGGCAAGGCGAAGTATCTCGATCTCGCCATCGGACGTACGTTCGGCCTCGACGATCTGTTCGCGGCATACAGCCCGTTGCCGCACGACCGTAAGCGCCTCGCCTTCCTGTATCTGGATTCGTCCATCGCTGCCATCGGCGCCATCCTGGGGTATCTCGGCAAGGGACACGCGGTCTGCCTGTTGAGCGAGAAGTTGAACGAGGAGCTCAAGTCGGATCTTGAGCAACGCTATCGCCCCGCCTATGTCCATGATCTTTCCCGCGAGGAAATCGCCGGATACTCGCGCGTCGACATGCAAGCGCCCTGGCGATGCTGGCGTTGGGAGCGTACGACGGGGGACGATCCGCTCGTCGCCGCCGAACTCGACGTGCTGCTCAGTACGTCGGGCACGACCGGTTCGGCGAAACTGGTCAAGTTGTCGCAGAGGAATCTGTACGAGAACGCGGTATCGATCGCGGACTACTTGCCGATCGCCGACGACGACGTGTGTCCGCTGAACTTGCCATTGGACTATTCGTATGGCCTGTCGCTGCTGACCACCAATTCGCTGTTCGGCGGAACGCTGGTCTGCTCGCTCCGGAGCGTCATCGATCGCCGGTTCTGGGACGACTTCAGGAAGTACGGCATGACCAGCATCGCGGGCACGCCCGACCTGTACGAAATGCTGGCTCGTTTCGGCTATTTCGACTGGGATCTGCCCGGCATGAAGTACCTGACGCAGGCCGGCGGCAAGTTGCGCGAGGCGTTGGTGCAGGAATACGAGCAACACTCGCGGAGCCGCGGACGGCAGTTCTTCACGATGTACGGCCAGACCGAAGCGACCGCGCGGATGTCTTTCGTTCCGCCGGAATCCCTGGCCGACCATGCCGGATCCATCGGACGGCCCATCCGTAACGGCAGCTTCCGGATCGATCCGGATACCGGCGAACTGGCTTACGCGGGCCCGAACGTTTTTGGCGGCTATGTCGAGTCGGTCGACGACCTCATGACCTGGTCGCCCACCGACTGGCTGGCGACCGGCGATATCGCCCGTCGCGACGAAGACGGTTTCTACTACATCGTCGGCCGTATCAAGCGTTTCGCCAAGATGTTCGGGCAACGGGTCAATCTCGACGAGCTCGAACGTAGGCTCGAGCAACGCTTTCCCGGCGCCCGGTTCGCTTGCGCGCGAATCGCCGACAACGAACTTCTTGTCGGAGTCGAGGGCGGCCGTGTGCCGGCCGAGGACGTCCTCGATTATCTGTCGAAGACATTGCGGCTCCAGCGCTCAGGCTTGAGCGTCGTCGCCGTCGCCGTCCTTCCCACGACGGCCAACGGAAAGATCGACTATCGCGCCCTGGCGGAGTCGAAGACGGTTCAATGAGGGCGCAGGTTTTTCCAGACCCGAACTATGGCGCCAACTGCAAGGCACGGAGATCGCATTGAAGAACATATCGAACAGCCCGGGATTGCACTATTTGCTGTGGCGTGTCGGCTTGGTGCCCGCCCAGACGGAAACGACCGAAGAGGAGAAGCAGGCGCTCGCCGAACTGGCGCGCGGTCGGCGGCGGCTCTTGGAGATCGGCGTATGGCATGGAGCCAATACGCGCCGGTTCCGCTCGGTGATGGCCGATGATGGGGTCCTCTATGCGGTCGACCCCTTCCCCCGGGGCCGGTTCGGCTTTTCCTGGGAACGCATGGTGGCGCATTCGGAAGTGGGCCGGGAGCGTCGGGGGGCGGTTCGCTTCCTGGAGATGACGAGCGCGCAAGCTGCGGAAAGTCTGCGGGACGAACCCGACGAACCATTCGATTTCATTTTTATCGATGGCGATCATTCCTACGAGGGGCTGCGCACGGACTGGTCGCTATGGTCGGAACGCGTCGCGCCCAACGGAGTGATCGCGTTGCACGACAGTCGCTCGACTTCCAAGCGCGTGATCGATCATATGGGCTCGGTCCGTTTTACGCAGGAAGTCGTCCGGACAGACAAACGCTTCCGCCTCAAAGCCGAGGTGGATTCGTTGACGGTAATGGAGCCGGTAGGGATTGCAGATGCCGGTGTCGCTTGAGGCGTGTTCCCGGATCGCGGGCTATCGCCACGTAAGGCAGTAGAGGGCAGCCAATCGTGGCCAATGCATTGAAAGAGCTGCTGAAACAGACACGGTTGTACCGCGCCATTCGCAACTGGCGCGATAGGGCCGCCTGGAACAGGCATCTGCAGGAGTGGGAAAGGAATGGGCGCCCGGATCCGCCTCCGCACCTGATCAAGCAGGCGACCATCCGCAGCTATGCCCGGAAGTATGGCCTGAAGGTGCTCGTCGAAACCGGCACCTTCCATGGGGACATGGTCGAGGCCATGCGCAAGGAGTTCGATCGGATCTATTCCATCGAGCTGAGCCCCGAGTTGCACGCGCGGGCGAAACGCCGCTTTTCCGGTTGCGAGAACATCGAGATCCTCCAGGGCGACAGCGGAACCGAGTTGGGAAGGCTGATCGAGCGCATGCATGGCCCGGCCTTGTTCTGGCTCGACGGGCACTATTCCGCAGGAGAAACGGCGAGGGGCGACAAGGACACGCCGATATTCGCTGAGTTGTCCCATATTTTCCGATCGGACTGCCGCGGCCATGTCGTCATCATCGACGACGCAAGATGCTTCGGCCGCGACCCCGACTATCCGACGCTCGATGAGCTTCGCGCGCATGTCCAGGCCATGCGGAGCGAAGTGGACATCCAGGTGGAGCACGACAGCATCCGCATCACCCCGGTTCGCCGACCCGAATGACGAAGCGTCCGGCGATTGCGGCGCGCTCGGGGCAGGTATCGCGTTTGCTTGGCGGACGAAGGCATTCATTTGCCGGTCGATAGCCACACAGTTGCGATCGTCATCCCGACGTATCGGCGCGGCGCGGTTTTGGTCGAAAGCCTGCATATGCTGCTTGCGCTCGAGCCCGCGGCCGATGAGGTCATCGTCGTCGACCAGACGCCGTCGCATTCCGCGGACATCGAACTTGCCTTGTCGACGTTGCAGGCGGCTGGGCGGTTGACCTGGGTGCGGCTGCCGGAGCCGAGCATTCCCCACGCCATGAACATCGGTCTGTCGACATCCTCGTCGGATGTGGTCCTTTTCCTCGATGACGACATCGTGCCGGACAGTGAGCTGATAGGCGCCCACCGCGCCGCCCAGGGCGATTCTTGCCTGGTCGCGGGCATGGTCTTGCAGCCCGGTCAGCGGCCGGAGCCCTTGCGTCCGGGCGAAGGCTTCAGGTTCAACAGCGACGCGCCCGCGGCCATTCGCGAGTTCATGGGAGGCAATTTTTCCGTGCGACGGGAAATAGCCGTCGCGCTCGGTGGCTTCGACGAGAACTTCGTGGGTGCTGCCTATCGGTTCGAAGCCGAGTTCGCCCATCGCTATGTCGCAGCGCATGGCCTCATCCGTTACGAGCCGACGGCCGTGATCGATCACCTGGCTGCCGGTTCCGGCGGCACGCGCGCATACGGGCACCACCTTCGTACGTCCCGGCCGGAGCATAGCGTCGGCGCCTACTATTACCTGCTCCGTACCCGCGGGCCTGGCTGGTTGCTCCAGATGGTTTGGCGTCCGTTGCGTGCGATCCGCACGAGGCATCACCTTCGCCAGCCTTGGTGGATACCCCTTACGCTGTTCGCCGAGGCGCGCGGGTTTGCGCTGGCCATGCGGCTTTGGTTCCGCGGTCCTCGCCTGATGGGTATGGCGTCGTGATCGTCGTCATGGGGAAGTACGGGCGCCTGGGCAACCAGCTGTGGACCCACGCCAACGTATTCGCGTTCTGCATGGAGCACGGCATTCCTTATTGCAGTCCCGCTTTCCCCGAGCGGCATTCCTTCCGCTTCGCTTCCCGTGCGCCGGGGTTTCCGCAGCGGGGCTATCTTGAGTCGAACCGGATGCGCAGCCTCCTGGTCCGCGGCATGTACAAGACCGCGCTCCGGTTGCCGAGCTGGCCGATCATCCACATCGGCGAACGCAGTCGCCTCGACCTCGACCGGTGCGCCGAACAACTCGTGTCGATCGCTGCTTCGCGGACGACGTTCCTGACGGGGTTGTATTTTTCGGCTCCGGCCAGCATGCGCAAGAACCGGACCAGTCTGCTGGAGAGCTTCGCGCCGATCGACGAACTGCAAACCCGGGTTGATCGCCTCTTGGCGCGCACCGCGGGAAGGCCAGGGCCGCTGATCGGCGTGCACATGCGGCGAGGCGACTACCGGACGTATTGCGATGGGATCATGTACTACTCCGCCGCAGAGTACGCCGATGTCATGCGTTCCCTCGCAAACTCATCCCGCCATCGAGGCGGAGCGAGATTCCTGGTGTGCACCGACGAACCGGTGGAGCCGGGCAGTTTCGATGGTCTCGACGTGACCGTTTCGACGGAGTCGCCGATCGTCGACCTGTATTCGCTCGCCGCGTGCGACATGATCGTCGGCCCGAACAGCAGCTTCAGCCAATGGGCTTCCTACTATGGCGACGTGCCATTGCATGTCCTGAACTACAAGGCGGCCGAAACGCATGGTTCGGAGGAGCCGGTCAGGCACCCCGATCCGGAGAAGCACTTCAGCGTGTTCTCGCCGGAGTCTTTCGTCAGGTATTCGAGGCAGAGTCTCGAGTTGCCCGAGGCCCTCGCGGCGCCTCGCCGTTGATGACGCACGGACGCAACCATTCACTAACATCCATGGCCCATCTTGCCGACCAGGAGTGGCGATGAGTTCTACCAGACTGATTAATCGCATTCTTCGTCGCGCCGGATTCGAGTTGCGCCGGGTGCGCGCCGACGGCGGCAGCAAAGTCGCCGCTGTCGATTCCTTCTATCGCCCCCATCCTTCCTGCCAAGTACGGGAGCTTGCGAACCTCTACAAGCTGCTGCTCGGCGAGCGAACGGACGGCCTGTTCGTCGAGGTGGGCGCTTTCGACGGTACGTCCTTCAGCAACACTTCCTGCCTGGCGGATGTCGGTTGGTCCGGAATACTGGTCGAACCTGTGCCGGAATTCGCCACGGCCTGTCGATCGAAGTATGCGGACCATCCCGGCATCCGTGTCGTCGAAGCCGCAGTCGGTGCCGCGGCAGGCGTGGTCGAGCTCACGGTGGCCGGAACGCTGACCACCGCCAGCAAGAGCTCGCTGGAGGCCTACAAGGGCCTGGATTGGGCCGCCCCGTCGGTGTCGCAGGCACACGTCATTTCCGTCGAGCAACTCACGCTGGATTCGATATTGACGGATGCCGGAGTGAACCGGCCGATCGATGTGCTGGTTGTGGACGTGGAGGGTGGAGAAGCCGATGTCTTCGCCGGATTCAGCATGGATAGATGGCAACCGACGCTCATGATCGTCGAGCTGGAACATACGCATCCCGACTTGCATCGTGTTTCGCGCGGAGATGCCGTGTTGCAGCGGACGATCGAGGAACATGGTTATTCGGTCGTCTACAAGGATGCGATCAATACCGTGTTCGCTTCGCGCGATGCCATCGCCAGGTCGTTCTAGGCCCATGACCCAGCCGGATCCCGACATGCCCGCTGCCACTGCCGCAAGGCCACGTTCCCGCTCCGGAGTCTTGGCACCCGGCGCGACGACGCGACGCACCCGCGTCGCGATGGTCACGACGCACCCGATCCAATACCAGGTGCCATGGTTGCAGCGACTCGCGGCCCGCGACGGCGTGGAGCTCCACGTTTTTTTTGCGATGATTCCCGACTCGACGGAGCAGGGACGTGAGTTCGGCGTGGCGTTCGACTGGGATATCCCGCTGCTCGAGGGCTACCCCTATACGGTGATGGAGAACATCGCCGCCGAACCTTCGCTGACGCGTTTCGGTGGATGCGACACGCCACAGATATACGGCGAAATCAGGCGAGGGCGGTTCGATGCGGTCATCGTCAATGGCTGGGTCGTGAAAACCTGCCTGCAAGCCCTGGCCGCATGCAAGTTGACGGGGACGCCCTGCATCGTTCGCGGAGAGGTCAACGGACTGAGCCGGAGGGCCTGGTGGAAGCGTTGGCTTCATGCGCGATTGCTGGCGCGATACGCCGCCTGCCTGGACATCGGAACCAACAACCGGCGTTACCTTGCCGCCGCCGGCGTACCCGCCGGCAAGATTTTCCATACGCCCTACTGCATCGACAATGCGCGCTTTTCGCGCCTGGCCGACGCGGCTCGCGGGTCCGTCGCCCGCGCCGAGCTGCGTGCCCGTTTCGGTCTTGAAGCGGATCGCACGACGTTCCTTTTCTCCGGCAAGTTCGTCGGGAAGAAAAGGCCCGGCGACATCGTCGAAGCGATTCGAAGAATGGGCGAGGCGGAACGCGAGCGCGTCCAGGTGCTTATGGTGGGCGATGGCCCCTTGGGCGATGAACTGCGCAGCGCCGCGAACGGTCTCCCGATCCGTTTCGCCGGGTTCCTGAACCAGTCCGAGATTCCGGCCGCGTACGCCGCCTGCGATGCCCTTCTCCTGCCGTCCGATAGCGGCGAAACCTGGGGGCTTGTAGTCAACGAGGCGATGGCGTGCGGGTTGCCCGCCCTGGTGAGCGACCAGGTGGGTTGTGCCGCCGATCTGGTGGTTCCGGGCCTTACCGGCGAGGTGTTCGGTTGTGGCGACGTGAACGCCTTGTCCGCTTTGCTGGGCCGATACGGCGGCGAGTGCGACAAGCTGGCGGCCATGGGCGAACAAGCCCGCCACCGCGTGGCGACCGGGTACACATTCGATCTGGTGGTGCGAGGCGTGCTCGATGCACTTCGCTCCGTCACCGGGAGGGATGCCTGATGGCCTTGTACCTGCTGCTCGGCCTGTCCTTTCTATTCTCCGTGCGAGCCCTCATCGGGTGGCGCAAGGGCATCCTGCTGATGATCGTGCTGGCCGCACTCCAGGATCCGTTGCGAAAACTGGTGCCCGGTACGCCAGGCTGGCTGGTGCTGGTGACCGCTCCCGTTTTCGTGGCCGCCGTCGTCACTTCGGTCGGACGCACCCGGCACTGGTGGGGAGAATTCAGGCAGCACTTCCCGTCCATCGGCAAATCGCTCCAGGTGCTGGCGGTACTGTCGCTCCCGGCGGCGTTCATTTCCGCCACCTACGGGCGGGGATCGTGGATGCTCACGCTGCTCGGCGCGTTCTCGTATTCGATCCTGTTCCTGGGGATGATCGCCGGGTATCACTACGCGAGGAGCTTGCAGGAGCTGAGAAAGCTCCTCGCTACCTACTGCATCGTTCATGGCCTCGTATTGATCGGCGGAATACTGGAAGGATTCGGCTATCTCTCGGGCTGGAAGAGCATCGGCACCGATGCGCTCGGTTATGACTGGATCCGCTGGGGCACCGGCTACACGGTCGACATGATCGCGGGTTTCTACCGAAGCGCGGACGTGATGGGCTGGCACGCGGCAGCGGTCTTCATGATGTGCCTGGTGCTGGGCATGACGGGGAAGGGAAAGTCGCGCCGTGGCTGGCTGCTCTGGAGCATGGTGGCGGTCACCGCATTGCTGCTTTGCGGCAGGCGCAAGATGGTCTACATGCTGCCTGTTTTCGTCGTCGCGCTGGTGTGGATCTACTGGCAGGCGGGTCGTTCCAGCCGCGTCATCGCCATCGTGAGCCTGCTTGCGATCCCGTTTGCGACAGTGTGGCTCGCGAGCGACGCGCTCGAGGATCGTTCCGCGAACATCCGCTACTACCAAGGCGAGGGCATCCAGGAAAGCCTGCTGAGCCGCATCGAGGGCCACGGTTTCAGCTCCGTGGCCGAGACCTATCGACAGTCCGGATTCTTCGGCGAGGGACTGGGGACCGCGACGCCCGGCTCGCATCACCTGAAGGTGGAAAGACCGCGTGTCTGGCAGGAAAGCACGACGAGTCGCATCATGGTGGAACTGGGCGTGCCGGGCATGCTCGGTTTCTTCGCGGTGATGGTTACCGTCGTGCTTTGTCTGTGGCGGGAAACGATGAAGCAGTTGCGGGAGAAATCCCTGCGTGGCCAGTACGCGGCCGGACTTCTCGCCTTCTTCCTCGCCAATGTCGGCAGTCTCACGATTTCCGGCCAGATCCTGGCGGACCCCTTCATCGCTGCGTTCCTCGGCTTTCTCGTCGGCCTGACATTGTCCATTTCGCGGCTTGCCTTGCCACAGCCTCCCGTACGACGACGACCGGTTCAGCCCTATGAGCCCGCCATGCCATCGATCGACCGACCGGACTCCCGGTGAGCGGAGTAGCAACACCCAAGCTTGTCGTTGGCCTGGTTTCCACGGCGGCCGCGGACTCCCCGGGCAGCATGCGAGCCTATGCCGAGACGCTGGTGCAGGCGCTCTCGGAACATGCGCCCGAGATCGACGCGCGACTGATCGAACTGGATCCGGTTTCCAATCGGTCCAGCTGGCGCCGCCGCCTGCATGCGCTCACGTTGCCCTTGTCCGCTCGTCGCCATCGTCGGCTCGCTCCGGATTGCTGGCACGTGCTCGACGGCAGCCGTGCGCATCTCGCGTCGGCATTTGCCGGCGCGCCGATCGCCATCACCGCGCACGACATCATTCCGTGGCTGCAGGATCGGGGACGATTCCCGGGTGTGCCGCGACTCAGTGCGCCGGCCCGCTGGTGGTGGCGTGGAAATGCCGATGCCATGCGTCGCGCCGACATGGTCGTTTGCGATAGCCGCCAGACGCAGCAGGACCTGCGCGCCGAGTTCGGCGTTTCATCGGAGCAGTCTTCCGTCGTCTCGCTACCGGTAAGGCCGCCCATGGCGAGGCGCGTGGCGGCCACGGCCTTCGCGGCCAGGGAGCCGGGCGTGGTGGTCCACATCGGCAATGCGGGCTTCTACAAGAATCGTGCCGGTGCGTTGCGCGTGTTCTCGCGTCTTGGCGACGAGGTCGGACGGACCTTGTTGATGCTGGGCCCGGCGCCTTCGATGCAGCTGCGGGCCGAAGCGGCTTCGCTGGGTCTGGCCGGCCGCGTTCAGTGGGTCGTAGACCCCGACGACGATGCGGTGGCTGCGGTCTATCGGCGCGCGTCCGCGCTGGTGTTTCCCTCGCTTTACGAAGGTTTCGGCTGGCCGGTGCTTGAGGCGATGGCTTTCGGATTGCCGGTGGTTTGCAGCAATGCGGCTTCGTTGCCGGAAATCGCCGGCGATGCCGCGCGCCTGTTCGCGCCGGGCGACGAAGAGGGCATGGCGTTGGCGTTGCGCGAGTTGCTGCAATCGCCCGAAGCCTGGCAGCGCGCGGCGGACCTGTGCCGGGTGCAGGCGCAGCGTTTCGACCGGAAGGACTTTGCCCGTTCCATGCTTGTGGCCTATCGTACGGCCATCGCAAGGCGGAGCAGGATTCGGTGACCGAAAAGAACGCACTGATATTCGGCGTGTCGGGGCAGGACGGAGCGCTGCTCGCCCGTTTCCTGTCGGACAAGGCTTATCGGGTCCACGGCACGTCCCGCGACGCGCAGATGACATCGTTCGACAATCTCGATCGCGTGGCAGTGCGCGATCGTGTCCAGTTTCATTCGGCGGTAACGACGGATTTTCGCAGCGTGCTGCAGATCCTGAGCCGCGTCGCGCCGGACGAGGTCTACCTGTTGGCCGGCCAGAGCTCGGTGGGCTTGTCGTTCGAGCAACCGATGGAAACCCTGGAGAGCATTTCCGTCGGCACGCTCAACCTGCTGGAGGCCATCCGTTTCCTTGGCCTGAAAACACGGCTCTACAACGCCGGCTCGGGCGACTGTTTCGGCCAGCTCGACCATCCGGCGGACGAGCATACGGCGTTCCGCCCGCGTAGCCCCTATGCGGTGGCCAAGGCTAGTGCGCACTGGGCGGTGGCTAATTACCGCGAGGCTTATGGGCTGCACGCCTGCACCGGCATCCTGTTCAACCACGAGTCGCCGCTGCGCCCGACCCGGTTCGTCACGCGCAAGGTGGTGTCGGCCGCGTGTCGCATCGCTGCAGGCAGCGGCGAACGCCTGCGCCTGGGCAATCTGGATATCGAGCGCGACTGGGGCTGGGCGCCCGAGTACGTGCAGGCCATGTGGCTGATGCTGCAGCGCGATCGAGCCGACGACTACGTGATCGCCAGTGGAAGGGCGCATTCCCTGCGCCAGTTCGTGCAGTTCGTGTTCGAAGCGCTGGCCCTGGATTGGCAGTCGCATGTCGATATCGACGATGCGCTGCGGCGGCCGACAGATATCGCGCACAGCGTCGGTTCGCCCGTCAAGGCCGAACGCGAACTCGGTTGGCGCGCGAACACCGACCTGCGCGGCGTCATCGCGCACATGATCGCGGCCGAACAGGGACGACCCTGGCCCATGGGCGCCGACTGAGCATGCGCGTCGCCGTGGATGCGTTGCCCATCAACAATTTTTCCGGACGCCGCGTCCTGCTCGGGCATTTGCGTAACCTGGCAGCGGCCGGCAGGGGCCGGCACAGCTTCCACGTGCTTCACCATGCGGGCAATCGGGATCTGCGTCGCGACCTCGGCGAGAACGTGGAGTGGCTGGAATGCGCGAGCGGCGCGCAATGGACCCGGCGCCTGATCTGGCAACGCCTGGCGATGCGAGGTCTGCTTCGGCGCATCGGTGCCGACATATTGCTTTCCACTTCAGGGGCCCTGACGCCGGGCGCCGACATTCCCCAGGTGGTCCTGGCGCAGAACCCGTGGTGCTTTTTCCCGGCTTTCCATCGCAGCGCCAACGACAAGCTCAAGGCCAGCCTGCAGCGTTTCGGTTATCGCAGGGCGCAGCGCCGTGCCGAGGCGGTGTTCTATCTTTCGGACTATCTGGCCAGCGCTTACCGCGAAAACGCCGGCGCGCCGCCTCGTCATGGCGAAACCCTGTACGTCGGAGTCGATGATGGCGTGTTCGCGGCGGCCGGGGACGCGTTGCCGCACGGCGAGCGCGAGTTGGCGATCCTCACCGTGTCGGTAATGGCGCGGCACAAGGCCATTGGCGACATCCTGGACGCTTTGCAGTTGCTTCATGCCCGTGGCGTGATGGCCAGGCTCTATCTGGTCGGCCCTTGGGCCGATGCGGACTACCGACGCGAGATCGCCGGACGCATCCAGCGATCGGATCTGGGCGACTACGTCTCCATCACCGGCGCGGTGGACGACGCCGAGCTGGCGGCCTACTACCGCCGTTCGCGCGTTTTCTGTCTGCTGAGCCGCTGCGAGTCCTTCGGCATCCCGGCCGTCGAGGCGCAACTTTTCGGAACGCCATGTGTGGTGGCCGATGCTTGCGCTCCGCCCGAGATAGCCGGCCCCGGCGGGTTGGTCGTTCCCCTGGCCGATGCCCAGGCGACGGCCCTGGCGCTCGAGGGGCTGCTGGAGAACGAGCGGCAATGGGCGACGGCTTCCAAGGCCGCCCTGACCAACGTGGAGCGCTTCCGTTGGGATCGCGTATCCGAGCCATTGCTGCGCTACCTGGACAGACGAGGGACAAGCGCATGACGCTCGATATCGACTCGGCCCGCCAGTCGCGTCCTTATTCGCGCAACGAGTACATCGGCCGCGCGCTGTGGATGCTGGCCTGGCCCTTGTTCCGCTTCAGCCCGCGGCCGCTGTTCGGTTGGAGACGTTTTCTCTTGCGCTGCTTCGGGGCACGCGTCGGTCGCGCTGTGCACATCTATCCGAGCGCCCGCATGGAAATTCCGTGGAACCTCGACATCGGCGACGAATCGAGCATTGGCGAGAACGTACTGGTCTACAGCCTGGGGCCGGTGAAGATCGGTCGGCGTTCCACCGTTTCGCACAATGCCCATCTTTGTGCGGGAAGCCACGACTATCGCGATCCGGCGCTGCCGCTATTGCGCTTGCCGGTGACGATCGGCTCTGACGCCTGGATCTGCGCGCAGAGCTTCGTCGGGCCCGGCATCGTGGTCGGCGATGGCGCGGTGGTCGGCGCGGGCGCCGTCGTCACCCATGACGTCGAGCCCTGGACGGTGGTGGCGGGAAACCCTGCGACCCCGGTCAAGAAGCGCGAACTCCGGACTCGGAAGGACGGATGATCTCCGTCGTCATCCTGACGATGAACGAGGCGGCGAACCTGCCGCGTTGCCTGGACAGCATTCGCTGGTGCGACGATGTGCTCGTGCTCGATTCGGGAAGTACCGATGCGACCGTCGCGCTAGCGACGTCGTCTGGCGCACGCGTGATGAATCGCCGCTTCGACAGCTTCGCCGGTCAACGCAATTACGCGATGGAGCAGGGCGAGCTGCGCCATCCTTGGGTGCTGCATCTCGATGCCGACGAGGTGGTCCGGCCCGAACTCGCGCGGGAGCTGCAGGCGATCGCCGGCGCCGCGTCCTCGCCGTTCCCGGTCTATCGCATCCCGTCACGCATCATTCTGCGCGGTCGCTGGTTGCGGCGTGCCGGCATGTACCCCGCCTACCAGGTGCGTTTCGGGCGTCGCGAAGCTCTGCGTTTCGTCGACCACGGCCACGGTCAGCGCGAGGTTCAGCCGCCCGACCAGGTGGGAACGATCGCTGCGGCATTCGATCACTACAACTTCTCCAAGGGCGTGAACGACTGGTTCGCACGTCACTTGCGTTACGCCAGGGAGGAAGCCCGGCAGAGCTGGCTTGAGCGTGGCGAGTCCTTGCGCGTCTCCGGCCTGTGGAGTGGGGATTCCACGGAACGCCGCCGGGCCCTGAAACGCATCGCCCATCGGCTTCCGTGCCGGCCCTCGTTGCGTTTCTTCTATTCCTATTTCCTGCGCGGAGGCGTCCTGGACGGTAAGGCCGGCCTGCAGTACGCGCGCATGCTGGCGACCTACCAGCGTTTCATCGACATGAACCTGGCCGAGCTGCGCGAGGCGCAGCGGAAGGGCGAATCTTGAGGATATCCATCCTGACCGCGACCTATCGTTGCGAGGATACGATCGCCGATTGCCTCGCCTCGATCGCGCAGCAGACGCACCCGGACATAGAACATCTGGTGATCGATGGTGGCAGCCCGGACGGAACGCTGCGCATCCTCGAGCAGCATCGCACGCGAATATCGCAGTTGATCAGCGAACGCGACGATGGCCTCTACGATGCCTTGAACAAGGGCCTCGCCCTGTGCACCGGCGAGGTCGTCGGCGTCCTGCACGCCGACGACCTGTACGCGGATGCCAGGGTGCTGGAGCGGATCGCGCACATGTTCGAAGATCCTTCTGTCATGGCTTGTTATGGCGACCTGTTGTACGTGCGACGGCAGGACACGGACCGGGTCGTACGCTACTGGCGCGCCGGCGAGTTCGCGAAGGCGAAACTGCGTCGAGGCTGGATGCCGCCGCACCCGGCTTTTTTCGCCCGGCGCTCCCTGTACCAGCGTTTCGGCGGCTTCGATACGGGCTTTCGCATCGCCGCCGACTACGAATCCCTGCTCAGGATGCTGACCAGCCTGGAGGGCCGGGTGGCCTATCTGCCCGAAGTTCTGGTGCGCATGCGTCTGGGCGGCACCAGCAATCGCTCGCTCGGCCAGATCATCCGCAAATCCAGGGAGGACTACCGGGCCATCCGGCGGCACCGGCAAGGTGGCATCGGCACGCTGTTATGGAAGAATCTCTCGAAACTGGGCCAGTTCGTCGGCCATCCCAACCCCAAGAACGCAGCTAAATGAAAAAAGCACTCATCACCGGCATCACCGGCCAGGACGGCGCCTACCTGGCGGAACTCCTGCTAGAGAAGGGCTATGAAGTCCATGGCATCAAGCGAAGGGCCTCGTCCTTCAACACCGACCGCATCGACCATCTCTACCAGGATCCGCATGCGCCCGACCGGCGCCTCGTGCTGCACTACGGCGATCTCACTGACGCGACCAACCTGATCCGCATCCTGCAGCAGGTTCAGCCGGACGAGATCTACAACCTGGGCGCGCAGAGCCACGTGCAGGTCTCGTTCGAAACGCCGGAATACACGGCCAACAGCGACGCGATGGGCACGCTGCGATTGCTGGAGGCTATCCGCATCCTCGGGCTGGAGAAAAAGACGCGCTTCTACCAGGCTTCCACGTCCGAGCTGTACGGCAAGGTGGTCGAAACGCCGCAAACGGAGACGACCCCCTTCTATCCGCGCTCGCCCTACGGCGTGGCCAAGCTCTACGCCTACTGGATCACGGTGAACTACCGCGAAGCCTACGGGCTTTACGCCTGCAACGGCATCCTGTTCAACCACGAATCCCCGTTGCGCGGCGAGACCTTCGTCACGCGCAAGATCACCCGGGCCCTGGCACGCATCCATCTCGGCCTGCAGGATTGCCTCTATCTCGGCAACCTCGATGCAAGGCGCGACTGGGGGCATGCGCGCGACTACGTCGAGATGCAATGGCGCATGCTGCAACAGGACACGCCCGAGGATTACGTGATCGCTACCGGCGTGCAGCATTCGGTGCGCGACTTCGTCACCAAGGCCGCCAACGAGATCGGAGTGACGATCGATTGGCGGGGAAGTGGCGTGGACGAGCGCGGCATCGTCGCTTCCGCACCTGCGGATTCGGCCATGAAGCCGGGGCAGTGCATCACCGCGATCGACCCGCGGTACTTCCGTCCGGCCGAAGTCGAAACCCTGCTGGGCGATCCGAGCAAGGCGCGCGAAAAACTAGGTTGGGTGCCCACGACCTCGTTCGAGTCGCTGGTCGCCGAGATGATGAACGCCGATCTGTCGCTGGCGCGACGCGATGCGTTGGTCAACGATGCCGGTTTCCGGGCGCCGAATCACCATGAATGATGCCGTGATGCCGGCGACGGCCAGGATATTCGTCGCTGGTCATCGCGGGTTGGTCGGTTCGGCGATCGTGCGCCGCCTGCAGGCGGATGGCGCCGACGACCTGCTGCTGCGTACGCGCCAGGAGCTCGATCTGACCGATCAAGGCGCCGTCGCGGCCTTCTTCGCCAAAGAGCGGCCGGAGTACGTATTCCTGGCCGCCGCCAAGGTCGGCGGCATCCACGCCAACAACACGCGGCCGGCGGAATTCCTGCGCGAGAACCTGGCGATCCAGGACAACATCATCCACTCCGCCTGGCAGAACGGCGTCCGGAAATTGTGTTTCCTCGGTTCTTCCTGCATCTATCCGAAGCTGGCGCCGCAACCGCTGAAGGAAGAATATCTGCTGACCGGGCCGCTGGAGCCGACGAACGAGTGGTACGCGATCGCGAAGATCGCCGGCATCAAGCAGTGCCAAGCCTACAGGCGGCAATACGGCTTCGATGCGATCAGCCTGATGCCGACGAATCTTTACGGCCCGGGCGACAACTTCGACTTGCAGAGCTCACATGTACTCCCTGCCATGATTCGCAAGTTCCACGAGGCGAAGCTGACCGGCGCCGGCGAAGTGGTCATCTGGGGCACAGGGACGCCTTTGCGCGAGTTCCTGCACGTCGACGACATGGCCGACGCAGCCGTCTTCCTGATGCGCCACTACTCGGAAGAACAGTTCGTCAACGTCGGCAGTGGATCGGATCTCAGCATCCGTGCGTTGGCCGAGTTGGTGGCCGATGTGGTCGGCTTCGACGGGCGCATCGTCAACGATACGAGCAAGCCCGATGGCACGCCGCGCAAGTTGATGGACGTTTCGCGCCTGCGCGCGATGGGCTGGTCGCCACGCATCGAGCTGCGCGAAGGCATCGAAGGCGCATACCGCTGGTACGTCGAACACGCATGAGGCAACGGTCGTCCGCATGAAGGTGCTGGTCACGGGAGGCGCCGGTTACATCGGCAGCCACGTCTGTCTTGCCTTGAGCGCGCGCGGTCATCGGGTGGTCATCGTCGATTCCTTCGTCAACAGTTCCCGCGGGGTGGTGGCTCGCCTAGAGCGCCTGGCGGGGCATGCAATCGAAGTACATGAGCTCGACCTCCGCGACGAGCCGGCCATGCGAGCGATGATGATCGCCGGCGGATTCGATGCCGTAGTCCATTGCGCTGGTCTGAAGGCGGTCGGCGAGTCCTGCGAACGACCGGAAGAGTACTTTGACAACAATGTCGGCGGCAGCCGGGTCCTGTTCGATGCGATGCGGGCCGCTGGCGTTGCTTCGATCGTGTTCAGTTCTTCCGCGTCGGTCTATGGCGAAGCGAAGACCCTGCCTGTGGGCGAGGATGCTTTCCTGCGTCCGACCAATCCGTATGCGGAAACCAAGCGCGTGGTCGAAGAGATGCTGATGGACTTGAGCAAGGCCGACGCAGCCTTTCTCTCGCTCAGCCTTCGCTATTTCAATCCGGTCGGAGCACATCCCTCTGGCCTGATCGGCGAAGCGCCGGCGGGACGGCCGAACAACCTGATGCCGATGATTTGCCGCGGGGCTGCCGGCGACGAACCGTGCTTGTCGATCTTCGGCGAGGATTGGCCGACGCCAGACGGTAGCGGCGTGCGCGACTATCTACACGTAAGCGATCTCGCGCGTGCGCATGTGGACGCGCTGGATTACCTGCGTCGTCCGGAGCGACGTTCGGCGATCAACCTCGGTACCGGACGCGGCGTCAGCGTGAAAGAGCTGATTCATTCTTTCGAACGCGTTACCGGGGAACGCGTGCCGTTCGTCGTCGCGCCGCGCCGCGCCGGCGATGTCGCCAGCCTGTACGCCGATGCTGCGCTCGCCCACCAGGAGCTTGGATGGTCGGCGGCATTGTCGATCGAGGACATGTGTCGCGATGCCTGGCGCTGGGAATCCCGGCGAAAGCTCATGGAAGCGGGCTGAGTCCTTCCGGCATTCCGGCAACCAGAGGCCCCGGTGACGGGGCCTCTGCATTTGTGGCCTGCGATGGCAGCGGATCGCTACTTCGGTGGATCGGTCCTTCAGTCCCTGAGCCCGATGGCATGGCCATACGGCCTCGGCGAGAACGCGGCCAAACGGAAGCCGGCCTCGCGCATTTCGTTCGAGAGTTCCGTTTCGTCGAACCAATGCACGAAGGCCTGCTGATTCAGGTCGTCGCCGACTTCGGGTCGGCGCCGGTTGAAGCTGAGTGCGGCGAAAATCCTGGCGACGCCATGCTGCAAACGGTCGCGGCGCGAACGCTCCTGTCTCGCCAGGAAGGAGAGCAGGATCGGTGCGCCGGCGACGGCGCGGGAATGCAATCCCCGCAGCATCGCGATGCGTTGCTGGCGTCCCGCGACATGCGTGTACATTCCCCAACCCAGGACGAGGCCGTCGTAAGGGCCGGCGAACCCATCGGGCACGCTATCCGGCGCCGCGCGCAGGACACGACCGGGCAGTTCCGTCTTGGCCAGGGCTCGCTGCGCCGACGCGACGTAGCCGGAATTCGGATCGAAGGCATCGACGACGAAACCAGCCGCGGCCAATGCCAGCAGCTCACGGCCGCCGCCGCAGCCGCCGAGGAGAAGCTTCGATCCGGGAGGGAAATGCCGGTCCAGGGCATCGCGCTCCCAGTCGAACAGGCCGGAGGCGTTGTGATCCGCATCGAGATACAGGCTACGGGCGTCATAGGAGATCGACGTCAATCGTTCCAGCGAGCCACGGCGCAAGAGACCGAGCAGTACGCCGGTGTGCAAGGACTCGATCGCGGCCAGCAGGCGGCGGACGTTCCGGTCGATCGCGTAGACCAGGCGGCTCAAGCGCAGTTCCCGGTTAGCGGCGGAAATGCGCTGATGGCCGGGGGCTGCACTTCAGTCGCTGCGGACGGCATCGATCAGCAGCAGCCGTGCTCGCCGAAATGCGCCTCGCCTTCGTGTACGCCGACGCCGCGGGTCAGGCCCTGTTCGCTGGCCTGATAGTGGTCGGCGATGACTTTGGCGACGACCGAGGTGACCTTCTTGCCGGTCGGGATATGCAGGAACTCGTTCGGGCCGTGCGCGTTGGAATGCGGGCCCAGCACGCCGGTGATCATGAACTGCGCGCCGGGGAACTTCTCGCCGAGCATGCCCATGAAGGGGATCGTGCCGCCTTCGCCCATGTACATCGCCGGTGCGCCGAAGTACGCCTGGCTGGCCTGGTCGATCGCGCTCTCGAGCCACGGCGCGAGCGCGGGCGCATTCCAGCCGGTGGACGACTTCTCCACTTCGAATTCGACCTTGGCGCCGTACGGCGGATTTTCTTCGAGCACGCGCGCCAGCGTTTCGCTCGCCTGTTTCGGGTTCAGCGTCGGCGGCAGGCGCAGGCTCAACTTCACCGCGGTGAACGGACGCAGCACGTTGCCGGCATTGCTCAGCGGCGGCATGCCGTCCACGCCGGTGATCGACAGGGCCGGGCGCCAGGTCCGGTTGAGCACCAACTCGGTCAGGTCCGGATTCATCGGCACCATGCCCGGCAGGAAGGGGAACTTGTCGAAGATGTCGTTGCCGAGCACATCGGCGGCGCGGCGCGCCTGCACGAGCCGCTGCTCGGGGATGTCGACATAAAGGCTCTCGACCAGGATCTTGCCGGTGGCCTGGTCTTCCAGTCGCGAGATCAGCTGGCGCAGGATGCGGAAACTCGACGGCACCACGCCGGACGCGTCGCCCGAATGCACGCCTTCGTGCAGCACGCTGACCTTCAGGTTGCCGCCCGCAAGGCCACGCAACGAGGTCGTGCACCAGAGCTGGTCGTAGTTGCCGCAACCGGAGTCCAGGCAGACGACGAGCGAAGGCTTGCCGATGCGATCGGCCAGGTGATCCACGTAGAAGGGCAGGTCGTAACTGCCCGATTCCTCGCAGGCTTCGATCAGGATCACGCAGCGGCTATGGGGCAGGCCCTGTTCCTTCAACGTGCGGATCGCCGTCAGCGAGCCGAAGATCGCGTAGCCATCGTCGGCGCCACCACGACCGAACAGCTTGTCGCCCTTGATCACCGGTTTCCAGGGGCCGAGATCGTCGGCCCAACCGGTCATCTCCGGCTGCTTGTCCAGATGCCCGTACAGCAGCACGCAGTCGTCGCCCTGGCCCGGGACCTCGATGTAGATCAGCGGCGTGCGTCCTTCCAGGCGCACGACTTCCACCGTCATGCCCGGGATTGCCTGCTTGCGCGCCCAGGCCGCCATCAACTCGGTGGCCGCATCCATGTAACCGTGCTTCTGCCAGTCGGCGTCGAACATCGGCGACTTGTTCGGAATGCGGATGTATTCGACCAGCTGCGGGACGATGTCGCCGTCCCAGGCATCGCTGACGAAATTCTCGGTCTTGGCCTTGTCCATGCGGGGCTCCGGTCTTTGCCGGAATTCTATCAGGCGGCGGGCGGGAGCCCGTCGGGGGCCTGGGCCGCAGGGTTTTTCCTACTGGCCGGCACGCCGTTTTCGCCCGGAAACCGGGTGTTCGGACGATGCGACCGCGGGCGGCGGCTGCCGAGACTGTGTTCGCCGACACGAGCCCGTGCCGGACCCACATCCTCCGGAGACCGTCATGCGCAAGTCCATCCTGATCCTGAAGAGCCTGCTCCTTTCCGCCCTGTTGGCCACCACGGCCTTTGCCGCCCAGAAGGTCAACATCAACAGTGCCGATGCCGCGACGCTCGACCGCGTGCTCGTCGGCATCGGTCCGAGCAAGGCCGAGGCCATCGTCGCCTATCGCAAGGCCAATGGCGCCTTCCGCAGCGCCGATCAGCTCGCCTCGGTGAAGGGCATCGGCCTGTCCACGATCGAGAAGAATCGCGATCGCATCGTCGTCGCGGGCGGTGCGCCCGCGGCGCCCACCAAGGCCGGCGCCGCGGCGAAACCGACGGCTGCACGTCCTGCCGCCAAGCCGGCCGCGCGCCCCGCCTCCGGTGGTTGAACCGATTCCCCATTGCCGCGCCGCTGGCCAGGGGCGCGGCTTTTTTTCTTCAGTTCCGCCGCGCGTGCGTGCCGGTGGGCGAATCGATCGGAGTACCGCATGGCTATCGCGTCCGACAAATCCCCGGTCGACGCCGGGGTTGGAGATTCGCGCCGAGAGCGCGTCTCCGTCGCCGGCCAAGCCTATTACCTGACGGTCAGCACCTTGTTCCGGCGGCCCGTCTTCAGCGACCACGAGGCCGCACGAGCGGTGGCGGCCTTGCATGCGCATCCGCCGGTCTGGGGACGTTCGCGATGCCTGGCCTGGGTGTTGATGCCGGATCACTGGCACGGCCTGGTCGAGTTGGGTGCCGGTGATTCGCTGGAAGGCCTGATGCGACGCTTCAAGTCGATCAGCGCAAGAGCCGTTGAAGCGCGTCATCGCATCAACGGTTGGCTATGGAGCCGCGGATTCCATGATCGCGCCTTGCGTGACGACGAAAGCAAGCGCAAGGTCGCGCGTTATCTGGTGGCGACGCCCTTACGTCTCGGACTCGTCCAGAACGTCGGCGACTATCCCTACTGGGATGCCATCTGGCTCGAAACGAACGGCGGTTCGCCAGCGTCCGATTGAGCGCGCGTCGCGTTCCGCGCTTCGGTGCGTTGGCCTCTCGCCAGGACTTGCATGGCTTGAAGCCGGGCATCCGAGGGCAGACAATCGGCCGATGCGACTGATCCATATTCCCGCCAACGACTACCGGCGCGTGCGCTGGAAGAATGGACTCGGTTGGACGCGGGAAATCCTTCGTTGGCCGGAGGACCGGGAAGACTGGGATTGGCGCCTGTCCATCGCCGAAGTCGACAAGCCGGGGCCGTTCTCCGCGTTCGAAGCCTGCGAACGCGAACTCGTATTGTTGGCGGGACAGGGCATGCGACTGGATTTCGACGACGGCGAGAGCGTAGAACTGTTGCCTCCGCATGGGCGTCATCGTTTTTCCGGCGAGCGCGGGTTGTCCGCCGAACTGCTGGATGGCCCGACCCAGGACTACAACCTCATCTGGCGTCGCGATCGGATCGACGCGCAACTGCTGCATCGTCCGTTGGTGGGGCCGATGGTTTTCTTCACCGAAGCCCAGGTCCGCTGGGCCATCTATGTCCTGAGCGGGTACGCGCGGGTGAAGGACCATCCGAATATTCCGCGACTGGAAGTCGGCGACAGCGCGCTGGTCGAGTCCGGCAGTGGCGAAAGCCATCGCATGATCCTCGATGGCGCCGGCGAGTTGTTGCTGGTAAGGCTCGCGCCGCTCGCTACGAACGTCGCTTGAGGCCTCAGTACACGTCGCGGCGATAGCGACCGGCGGCCATCAGCGCATCGGTCTCGTCGTTGCCCAGCAGCTGCCGCAGGGCAGCATCCACGCCGGGCGCCATGCCTGCCAGGCTACCGCAGACATGGATCGAGGCGCCTTCGCGGATCCATTCGCGCAATGGCCCGCCGTTCTGCAACAGGGCTTCCTGTACGTAGCCGGCATGCACCTGGACTTGTGCGTGCTCGCCCAGCGGGCACTGCAGGGTCGAGCGCGAGTAGCACAGGTCGAGTCGCGAGAGACGCCACTCCCTGAGCCAGGCAGCCAGCTCGCTGGCGTAGTGCGTGTCGTGGGTGGCCGAGCGTTCGCCGAACAACAGCCAGTTGCCATGACGCCCGCGTGCCGTCCGCTCTTTCAGCAGGGCGCGCAATCCGGCGATGCCGGTGCCGTTGCCGATCAGCACCATCGGGCGATCGCCTTCGGGCACATGGAAGCCCGGATTGCGGCGTATGCGCAAGGCGATGGCCTCGCCGGGTTGGGCATGCTGCGTCAGCCAGCCGCTGCCGAGGCCGAGCCGACCTTGCGCGTCGCGCATCTCGCGGACGAGCAATTGCAGGGATCCGTCGTCCGGGATGGAAGCGATGGAGTACTCGCGATGCGGCAAGGCCTGCAAGGAATCGGCGACGGCTTGCTCGGAGCGCCCACGCGCTTGCCCGGCATCGATCAGGCGCGAGCGACGCAGGAGTTCCTGCAGCGAAACCTGCTCGTCGTCGTGCCGCACTCGCGTCTCGCCATCCAGTCCGGCGGCATCCAACCATTCGCGCACCTCGGCCGAGGCGTGCAAAGGGCCGACTTCGGCGATATCGCCCGCGCGCCAGGTCGCCGATTCGCCGACAGGCATGGACAGTTCGAGATGATGCACTGACGCGCCCGGGCTGCCTTCGTTGAGTACGATGCGAGCCTGCAATCGCCAGGGCGAGTAGGCCGGTGCGCTCCAGTCCGGCAGGTCGGTGCGGCCGCAGAGTTGGCCGAGGTGATGCTGCCAGTGCCGCAGCGCACCGGCATCCGCGGCATCGACATCGATGCGGTCGAACAATGCGCGCGCGCCGCTGCGATGCAGCCAGTGATCGAGCTCGCGGCCGAAGGCGCAATAGTGGCTGTAGTTGCTGTCGCCGAGGGCCAGTACCGCGTATTCGACATCGGGAAGGCGGGCGTCCGCGCTCATCAGGTCGCGGGTGAACGCCAGCGCATGATCGGGCGGGTCGCCCTCGCCGGTGGTGCTGGCGATAAAGAGCGCCCGACGGTAGCGCTGCAGCGTGGCGTGGTCGACTTGATGCAGAGGCAACAAGTCCACGGCGATACCGCCGCTCGTCAACGCGACGACGGTATGTTCGGCCAGTTGCTGCGCGAAACCGGTTTGGCTGGCCCAGGCCACGAGGATGGTCGCATCGTCCGGCGCGCTCGCGACCAGAGCAAGGCGCGGCGCCCGGCGGTGCAGGAAGCGGAAGCAGAGCAGGGCATAAGCGACGAGCCACGCACCCGCCCACAACCAGCGTGCCGGGGGTGGCGATGCGTTCCACCAGGCTTCCGTTTGCCAATAGCCGAAGATTGCGCCGACGCCGAGCAGGGAGAGCAACGCGATCGCGTTCCCGGCGAATGATTTCGTGAGTGCCATCGCCCGACTCAGCAAGCCAATACGGCGGCGAACGAAGGCGTCGCGCATTCCCGACCCTCGCGATCCACGAAACGCGCGGCCAGGCCCTTGCCGCAGGCGAAATCGAATCCCTTGCGCGCGCCCATCACCATCAGCGCCGTCGCCCAGGCATCGGCCTGCATGGCGTCCTCGGCCAACACGGAAACCAGATGCGGTGCATCCGCAGCCGGCCTTCCGAGGCGAGGATCGATGCTGTGGCTCAGCCGTTGCCCATCCGCATCCTCGCGGTGGTGCCAGCGGTCGCCCGAACTGGCGATAGCCCGTCGATCCAGTTCGACGACGCATGGCTCATCGTCGCCATCGTCATCGACCAGTACCCGCCATGGCTTGCCGTCGGCTCGGCGCCCGTAGCCGTAAAGTTCGCCGCCGATTTCCACCAATGCACTCGCCACGCCCTCGTCGCGCAGGCAGGCGACCACTAGATCGACGGCATAGCCCTTCGCGATCGCGCACAGATCCAGTTGCAGATCGCCCGGTTGCAGGATCGACTGGTCCTGCGGTCGTCGCTGCATGCGGCGCCAGCCGATTCGTGCCGCCAGGTTGCCGCATTGCTGTCGTTCGAGATCGGCGGTCCGACCAGGCGGTCCGAATCCCCAGGCATCGACGATCGGTCCCACGGTGGGGTCGAAAGCGCCGTCGCTCGCTTCGGCGATGCTCAGCGCGCGGTCGAGCACGTTCCAGAAATCGTTCGGCAGTCGATGCCAACTGCCTGCCGACGCGCGGTTGAAGCGGCTGATGTCCGAATCGGGGTCCCAGTTGCTCATCTGCGCAACGACTCGGGCAAGCTCCGATTCGACGACCGCATGCAGGCGCCGCAGGTCGCGCCCGGGCGCCAACAGGCGCACGGACCAGGTCGTACCCATGCTGGCGCCGCCAAGCGTATCGACGGCGAAGGCGGCGACAGCGTCCAGGCCCATCATGCTCACCGAGGCGGGGAATTACTGCGGCAGCACTTCCAGCGTGACGACATAACCGAGACGGCGCTGCTTGGCCTGCGGCACGGTCGTCTTGTCGTCTTGCGACGAGGTTTCCAGCCAGTACATACCGGCTTCCGGCCAGGTCACGCTGAACTCGCCGTCGTTGCCGGTCTTGAGCTTGATCTCGTCCTGCGCGTTGCGATAGCGCGTACCGCCGCGAACGATTTCGACATCCAGCCCGACCGCCGGCTTGCCGTCGATCGTGAGGCGGAACTTCGCGGGTTCGCCGGCGAACAGGTCGTTCGGATGCGTCAGCGCGACGAGCTCGAGGCCCTGGCCGCTGCCCTTCAGCACGCCGTCGCTCGGCTTGCCGTTGGTCACGTAGGTTTCCACGCGACTGATGGACTGCGAGACCTGCAGGTTCTTCGCGTCCTTCGGCACTTCGGTGGCGAAGGTGGCCGGCGTGCCGCGCCAACGCTTCGGTTGGCCGTTCTCGTCCCACTGCGCGACCGTGTAGTCGTTGGTCACGCCGATGCGATACGTGCCCTGCTGCTTGAGTTCGACGTCGAACACGGTGCGGTATTTGCCGGTCGCGCTGTTCTGCGCGTCCACGCGGCTGCCGTCCGGCGCAACGATCGCGAGGTTCTCGGTGCGCAGGGGCACGTGGTTGAAGTAGAACAGGTCGTTCGAGACGGCGGCGTCGACGGTGACCCAGGGGTTGTTGCCGGCCAGCACCGTCTGCGAGGGCTGCAACCAGGCTTTGTGGGCCTGCGCGCCGAACGGGAGCATCAGGGCGAGGGCGAGTACGGCGAGGCGGGGGCTGCGGTTCATTCGGAAGCTCCAGTGCGGAATCGTTGTCTTGGAAGAAGGATCAGGGCGTGGTGCTCAGCGTGATCTCGCCGAGCTCGCTGCTGCCCTTGGCGCTGCCGCTGCTCTTGCCGCGCCATTTGAAAGGGATGCGCAGCAATTCGCGACCGCCGACTTCGCGCGCGGCTTCGATCGCGAGCACATAGTCTCCGGCCGGCAATTTCGCCAGCTCGGGATGGCTCTCGTCGAACTTGATGCTGTGCTTGCCGACTGGGCGCGTGGCGCCGGTGACGCCATCGACAGGAACCTTCAGGTCGCGACCGCTGCGTCGCCACCATTGGCGAAGATCGGGCAGCCACTTCGTGCCGGCGCCTTCATTCGTCGCCTTCTGCTGGTACCAGACGGCGAGGTTAGCGACGGCGGTCTGGTCGCCCTTTTCGACCCAGATGGCCACGTAGGGACGATGGTATTCGGCGACCTTGAGCTGCGGAATCTGCAGGTTGAGGTCGATCTCAGCGGCATGGGCCGGCAGTACGAGCAGGCCGCCGACGACGAGGGTGATTTGGGCGCGCATGGGAACTCCGCGAGTCAGTGGATGAAGATCAGGGCAAGCAGGACCGGCAGGACCAGCCCCAAGCCGACATAAGGCCAGGTCATGCTTCGCTGCCGCGCATGCATCTGCAGCAGGAACAGTCCGGTGATGCAGAACACGAGGCAGGCGATCGCGATCACGTCGATGAACCAGCGCCAGGCCGCGCCGGTGTTGCGCCCCTTGTGCAGGTCGTTGAGGTAGGCGATCCAGCCGCGCGTCGTGCGTTCGTATTGGACCGCGCCACTGGCGCGATCGATGCTGAGCCAGGCGTCGCCGCCGGGGCGCGGCAGGGACAGATAGACTTCGTCGGCCGACCACTCGGCTTTCTGCGCACCGATGCTGACGGGCAGCGCGTCGTTCAACCAATCGGCCACGGCGCCGGGCAGCGGCGCTTCGCCTTCGTTCTTCGCCGGCAGTGCAGCTCGCAGCGCATCGGGCAGCATCGCCTTCAAGGAGAGCGTTTCCGGCGTCGCTTCGATCGCCGAAGAATGATTCAGCGTGATGCCGGTGATGGCGAACACCAGCATGCCGACCAGGCAGACGGCGGAACTGATCCAATGCCACTGGTGCAGCGTGCGCAACCAGAAACCGCGGCGCTGCTGCCGATCGGCGATGTCCTTGGCGCTGCCGGCGCTGCCCATCAGATGTCGGACCAGCGGCGCAACAGGTTGTGGTAGACGCCCGTGAGCTGCACGAGCGAAGGATGATCGGGCACATCGCGGGTCAGCACGCGCAGGGCGACGTCCATTTCGAACATCAGGCGCCGCTGCGCGTCTTCCCGCAGCAGGCTCTGGATCCAGAAGAAGGACGCGACCCGCTCGCCGCGCGTGACCGGCGTGACGCGGTGCAGGCTGGTGCCGGGATACAGCACCATGTCGCCGGCCGCGAGCTTCACGCTTTGCGTGCCGAAGGTGTCTTCGATCACCAGCTCGCCGCCGTCGTAGTCTTCCGGCGAATTCAGGAACAAGGTCGCCGACAGGTCAGTGCGCACCGGCTCGGAGCCGCCGCGGCTGCGGTCGTAGCGCACGGCGTTGTCGACGTGGAATCCGAAGGATTGCCCGCCTGCGTAACGGTTGAATAGCGGCGGGTAGATCCGGCGAGGCAACGCAGCCGAAAAGAAGGTGGAGTTGCGGCCGAGGGCATCGAGCACCAGCTTGCCCAATTCGATCGCGACCGGATCGTTCTCCGGCAGCTGCGCGTTGTCCTTGGCTTTGGCGGACTGATGGCCGGCCGTGATGCGCCCGTCGGCCCAGCCGGCCGCTGCCAGTCGAGCCCGGCAATGGGCCAGCTGTTCGGCATTCAGGATGTTCGGGATATGCAGCAGCATGGGGGTTTTCCAACGAGCAAGCCCCGACCATTGTGCATGGTCGGGGCGCGCTTCGAACAACCGCTTGGCGTCAGAACCGGTAGGTCGCGCTCAGCACCGCCGAGCGGGCGGCGCCGGGCGTGGCCCAGCCGTTGTTGCGGATGCGGGTGAAGTAGTCCTCGTCGAGCAGGTTGTCGATGTTGAGTTGCAGGCTGAACTGGTCGTCGAAGCGGTAGCCGGCCATCGCGCGATGCGTGGTGTAGCCACCGACTTCCAGCGCGTTCGCCGTGCTGGCCAGCACGTAGTCGCCCTGGTAGGTGATGCCGTAACCGAAGGTCCAATCCTTGTTCGTGTAGGTCGTCCACAGGCTGGCCGAGTGTTCCGGCGTGTTCGGCAGGGGATTGCCGGCCTGGGCGTCGATGCCGGTCTGTTCCAGCACGCCATCCGACACGCTCTGCAACACTTCGCTGTCGAGGTGCGTGTAGTTGGCGAAGATCGACCAGTTCTCGTTGATCTGGCCGACCGCGCCGAGCGAAATGCCGTCCACGCGGGCTTGGCCATCGAGCTGCTGGATGCCGGACGGATTGTCCGGGTTGCCCGGGTCGGCGACGCGATAGTTGGTGCGCTCGTTGCGGAAGATCGCCGCCGTCAGCATCAGCCGCTCGTTCAACAGGTTCCACTTGGTGCCGAGCTCGATGTTTTCCGCCGACTCGGGATCGACGCCGCAGTTCTGCACGGTGCACGAGCCGTTGACCGACGCCTTGGACGGCGTCTTCGAGTTGGCGTAGGAAAGATAGACGCTGCCGTTCTCTGCTGGCTTGAATACGACCGCGCTGCGCCAGGAGAACAGGTTGTCCTCGTTGTCGAACACGGTCGCATTGCCGTTCTGAAGGCCGAGGTTAGGGCCCGTGGTGAAGTAGGCGCGGCTCAGCGTGCTGCCGGAATTGTGTTCGTAGCGGGCGCCGAGGTTCAGCTCCCACTGCGGGTTGAACTTCAGGGTGTCGAAGACGTAAAGAGCCTGGTTTTCCAGCTCTCCTTCGGTGCGCCCGGCGCGGATGTAGTTCTGTGGTCCGTAGTAGAAGTTATCCGGATCGTGCAGATCCATCGTGTCGTAGACCGGCGTCGCGCCAGTGGCGGAACGCTGGGTATTGCCGTTGTCGAGATCGTAGGTTTCGCGGGCGAAGGACAGGCCGACGACCAGGGCATGTTCGATGGAGCCGGTGTTGAAACGCGCGGTCAGGTCGTTCTGCAGCACCGTCAGCGTGTTGGTCGTATCGCGCGTCGTGCCGCGCGGGCCGCTGGGCACGTACGTGCCAGGGCTGCCGCAGGCCGCGCCGGTGGCGGGGTTGATGCCGCTGTCCAGGCACCAGGTGCCCTGGGCCGGGTTCACCAGGGTGAACTGGTCGACCGTCTGGTAGCGCGCCGCCGTGCGGAAGGTGATCTTGTCGCTGAAATCGTGCTCGAAGATGCCGGTGACGGTATCGACGTCGATCTCCTGCGTGTCCATGTTGCGGTAGCCGAAGTAGTGCTCGCGGTCCACGCCCGGCAGCAGGCCACCGTAGGCCGGGTAGAAGGGCAGGCCGTATTCCGGCACGTTCTCGTCGTGCTGGTGCACGTAGCTCAGGGTCAGGCGGGTCGGCGTGCCCAGGCCAAAGGTGACCGTCGGCGCGAAGCCGACGCGTTTGTATTCTTCGACGTCGCGCTGGGGCACGTCGTTCCGATGCAGCATCGCGTTCAGGCGCAGGGCGATGCCGTTCTCGAAATCGATGTTGCTGTCCGCCGTGGCACGCATATAGCTGTCGCTGCCCGCGCCCAGCGAGAACGAATGCGTGTCGCCTTCGTGCGCGCGCTTGCTGACCAGGTTGATATTGCCGCCGACCGAGCCGGCGCCCGAATAGACGGAGTTCGCGCCGTTGACCAGCTCCAGCGATTCCAGGTTGAAGTTGTCGCTGCGCGTGTACAAGGCGCTATCGCGCAGACCGTCGGCGGTGATGTCGTTGGTGGCGTCGAAGCCGCGCAGGTTCACCTTGTCGCCGTAGCCGCCGCCGCCTTCGCCGGCGCCGAAAGTGATGCCGGGCAGGGTACTCAGTATGTCGCGCAGGCCGACCAGGTTCTGCTGGTCCATCACCTGCTTGGTCACGACCGTGATCGTCTGGGGCGTATCGAGCATGGGTTCGGTGTACTTCACCGAATCGGGCTTTTCGATGTGTTCGGCGACGACTTCGACTTCGCCGATCTTCTTGGCGTTGGTCTTGGGCGCGTCGGCGGCGAGGTCGTCGGCCAGGGCCGGGACGCTGAAGGACAGGAGCAGGGCCGCGGCGAGCGGGCTGAGACGGGGAAGAGAGCGGGACATCGAATGGAATCCGGAATTCTTGTTGTTGGGGGCATGCCTGGCGGCATGGGGCGAATCTTAATGATAATGATTCGCAAACACAACAAGAATCTGCCGATCGTCGCGTCATCCGCCTTGAGTTGGGCGGGCCTCAGTGCCTCAGCGGTCGTCGCGGGTCCAGACCATGCCGTCCTCGATCTTCACCGGGAACTTGGCGGTCGGCAGATAAGCGGGTGCGCACAATGCTTCGCCGGTGCGCAGGTCGAAGCGGGCACCGTGCCGCGGGCATTCGATTTCGAAGCCTTCGATCGGCCCGCCCGCCAGTTCGCCGCCATCATGCGTGCAGACATCCTCCAGCGCGTACAACTCGCCATCCACGTTGAACACGGCGATGGCGGTATCGCCGTCGTAAGCGACCTGGAACTCGCCGGGCAGCAGCTCGTTCAGCGCGCAGACGCGGATCCAGTCGTTCATCGGCAAGCTCAGGCGCGCAGCGGCTTTTCGAGAATCTCGAAGCGAAGATCATCGCGTTTCGGCAGACCGAAACGCGCATCGCCATACGGAAACGGCTTCTTGATGCCGGTGCGGATGTAGCCACGACGTTCGTAGAAGGCGATCAGTTCGTCGCGGATGTCGATGACGGTCATGCGCATGCTGGCTGTCCGCCAGTCTTCGCGAACGATGCGCTCGGCTTCTTCCAGGACGATCTTGCCGATGCCGCCACCCTGTTGCTGCGGGTCGACCGAAAACATGCCGAAATAGCCGGCCCCGTCTTCGATAGCGACATGCGCGCAGGCGAGCAAGGCGCCGTCGCGTTCGGCCAGCAGCAAGCGGCTTTGCGGCTTCGACAGGATGGCTTCGATGTCGTCGGCGCCGGTGCGACGGCCGTCGAGGAAATCGGCCTCGGTGGTCCAGCCGACGCGACTGGCGTCGCCTCGGTAGGCCGATTCGACGAGTGCGACGACGGCATCGATATCGGCGGGCGTGGCGGCGCGGAACTGGATGTCTGACATGCGTTGGCTACCGGGTTCAGGCGAGAAGTTTGCGGACCTTGGCGATGCCATCGGCCAGCGCGTCCACTTCCTCGATCGTGTTGTAGAAAGCCAGCGACGCGCGGCAAGTGGCCGGCACGCCGTAGAACTGCATCAACGGGTGGGCGCAATGATGGCCGGAGCGCACGGCGATACCTTCGACGTCCAGCAAGGTCGCCAGGTCGTGCGCATGCGCGCCGTCGACCAGGAAGGAAATGACCGCGGCTTTTTCCTTCGCGTTGCCGATGATGCGCAAGCCCGGGATCGCCGACAGCCGATCGTTCGCGTGCGCGAGAAGCGTCTGTTCGCGCGCGTCGATTTCGGCCATGCCGATGTTCGACAGATAGTCGACGGCCGCGCCGAGTCCAACCACGCCGGCGATATTTGGCGTTCCGGCTTCGAATTTATGCGGCGGATCGTTGAACGTCGTTTTCTCGAAACGAACTTCCTTGATCATCTCGCCGCCGCCGAAGAACGGCGGCATGGTTTCGAGATGTTCGCGCCGTGCCCAGAGGCCGCCGGTGCCGGTCGGGCCGAGCATCTTGTGGCCGGTGAAGGCGTAGAAATCGCAGCCGAGCGACGGAATGTCCACGGGGCGGTGGGGAACCGCCTGCGATCCGTCGATGACGGTGACGATGCCGCGACGTCGCGCTTCGCGACTGATCTCGCCGACGGGATTGACCGTGCCGAGCACGTTCGAAACATGCGCGAGGCCCAGCAGCTTCACGTCCGGCGTCATCGCTTTCCACAGGGCATCGAGATCGAGGTCGCCCTCGGGCGTGATCTCGGCGACCTTGATCGTCGCGCCCACGCGCTCGGCGATGATCTGCCAGGGCACGATGTTGGCGTGGTGTTCCATGCGCGAAAGCAGGATCGCATCGCCGGCCTTCAGCGTCGGCAGGGCATGACTGTAGGCGACAAGGTTCATCGCCTGCGTCGTGCCCGAGGTCAGGACAAGGTCGGCGGGGCGCACGTTGAGGAAGGCGGCAAGACGGCGGCGCGCGCCTTCGTAGGCCTCCGTGGCTTCGGTGCCGAGCGTGTGCACCGCGCGCGAGACATTGGCGTTGTGGGCGCGATAGAAATCGTCCACCGCGTCGATGACGGCCTGCGGCTTCTGCGAGGTATTGGCAGAATCCAGGTACACCAGCGGCTTGCCGTTGACCGTCCGGCTAAGCACGGGGAAATCGGCGCGCAGCGCCGTCCAATCGATCGCAGCGCTCATGCTTGCGTCCCGATGGTGGCGAGACGCGCTTCGATGCGCTGCGTCAGCGAATCGATCGCGGCGAGCTCCGGCATGGGCGACAGGGCTTCGCGCAGGAACGCCTGGGTCAGCAGCGCGCGGGCCTGCGCTTCGTCGATGCCGCGCGAGCGCAGGTAGAACAGCGCGGTCGGATCGAGTCGCCCGACGGTGGCACCGTGCGCCGCCTTGACTTCGTCGGCGTGGATTTCGAGCACCGGTTGCGTATCGATCTCGGCGTTGTCGGACAGCAGCAGGTTCTTGTTCGATAGAGCGGCATCGCTGCCGTCCGCGCCTTCGCGGATCAGGATGCCGCCGTGGAAGGCCACGCGACCGCGATCGGTGGCCAGTCCCCGCCAGCGCAGGTCGCAGCGCGTGTCGCGTGCGACATGTTCGATGCCGAGCCGCGTGTCGACGTGACGACGGCCGCTGCCGAGCAGGGCGCCGCCGGAAACCAGGCTGGCGCCGTCGCCGCGCAGCGAGACATTCAGTTCGTGCCGGGACAGGCCAGCGCCGAGTTCGAGATCGACGCGGCGGTATTCAGCACCCGACGCCAGCACAGCATCGGTTCGCTGGACCAGGGTGGCGCCGTCTGCCGTGTCCTGAATGCGCGCATGCACGAGTTCGGCACCTTCGCCAAGCTCGACTTGCAGCAAGTGGTTGTCCAGGTGCCGGTGCTCGCCGCTAGCGAGATGGTGCTCCACCACGGTCAGACGAGCGCGTGCTCCGATGCGGATGCGATGGCGCAGGTGCGTGGCGACATCGACATCCAGCGGACGGCCGAGAAAGACGAGGTGCACGGGAATGTCGACGCTGATGTCGTCCGGGACTTCGACCAATGCGCCACCCCGTTCCAGTGCGCTGTTCAGTTGGGCGAAAACCTCATCCGGCCGCCCGAAGGGGCCTGCAGGCGCATCACTCCAGTCGGGCTGCCATCCGAAGCTCGTGCCATCGGCGCTCCACCGGGACAGGTCGGATGAGAAATCGCCGTTGACGAACACCAGTCTCGGCCCATCGATCGAGTCCAGCCATGCAGGAGTCTGCAGGTTGTCAGCGGAGCTGAAATCCACCGAAAAGCGACGAGCGGCCAGTGCGCGCAAAGACGTGTACTTCCAACGCTCGCTGCGCAGGCTAGGCAAGTCGTTGGCAAGCGCTTGGTCCAGCGCAGCTCGGCGTCGAGGCGCAAGCACGCCATCATCGGCCAGGCGGTCGGCGGCTTCGGTCAGCGATTGCAGCAGCGCGCTCACGGGATCACTCTGTCCTTCACCCACGAGTAACCGTGTTCCTCGAGCTGCAACGCCAGCTCCGGACCGCCGGACTCGACGATGCGGCCCTCGGCCAGCACGTGCACGACGTCGGGCTTGATGTAGTCGAGCAGGCGCTGGTAATGCGTGATGACGAGGAAGGCGCGGTCCGGCGAGCGCATCAGGTTCACGCCATCGGCGACCGCTTTCAGGGCATCGATGTCGAGACCGGAATCGGTCTCGTCGAGCACCGCCAGCTTCGGTTCGAGCAAGGCAAGCTGGAAGATCTCGTTGCGTTTCTTCTCGCCGCCGCTGAAACCCTCGTTGACGGCGCGGTGCAGCAGCTCGTCCTTCAGGTGCAGGACCGACAGCTTCTCGCGCACGAGCTTCAGGAACTGCATCGAGTCGAGCTCGGGCTGGCCGCGGCGCTTGCGCTGCCCGTTCAGGGCGGCGCGCAGGAAATAGGTATTGTTCACGCCCGGGATTTCGACCGGATACTGGAAGGCGAGGAAGACGCCTTCGGCAGCGCGCTCTTCCGGCTCCAGCGCCAACAGGTCGCGGCCTTCAAAGGTCACCGAGCCTTCGACGACGTCATAGCCTTCGCGACCGGCCAGCACGTTGCCGAGCGTGGACTTGCCGGCGCCGTTCGGTCCCATCAGGGCATGCACTTCGCCGGCTTTCACTTCCAGCGAAAGGCCCTTGAGGATGTCCTTGCCGGCGACGCGGACGTGGAGGTTTTCGATCTTCAGCATTTGCTTTCTTTCCGTAGGGTGGGCCTTGGCCCACCGACTCTTGTTGCAAGGCAATGGCGGGCTTGAGCCCGCCCTACATCACCCCACCGCACCCTCAAGCGAAACTTCCAGCAGTTTCTTCGCCTCGACGGCGAATTCCATCGGCAGTTCGCGGAAGACCTGCTTGCAGAAGCCGTCGACGATCATCGACACCGCGTCTTCCTCGCCGATGCCGCGGGCACGGCAATAGAACAATTGGTCCTCGCTGATCTTCGATGTCGTTGCTTCGTGCTCGACCGTCGCGCCCGGATTCTTCACCTCGATGTAGGGGAAGGTATGGGCGCCGCAGCGCTTGCCGATCAGCAGCGAATCGCATTGCGTATGGTTGCGGGCGCCATCGGCCGTCTTCTCGACCTTGACCAGGCCGCGATAGGTATTCTGTCCGCGGCCGGCGCTGATGCCCTTGGAGACGATCTTCGACTTCGTGTTCCGGCCGATATGGATCATCTTCGTGCCGGTGTCGGCCTGTTGGCGATGGTGCGTCAAGGCGACCGAATGGAATTCGCCGACGGAGTCGTCGCCGAGCAGCACGCAACTCGGATATTTCCAGGTGATGGCCGATCCGGTTTCGACCTGCGTCCAGCTGATCTTGCTGCGCGCGCCGCGGCATTCGCCGCGCTTGGTGACGAAGTTGTAGATGCCGCCAACGCCGTTCTCGTCGCCGGGATACCAGTTCTGCACGGTCGAATACTTGATCTCGGCATCGGCCAGCGCCACCAGCTCCACCACGGCCGCATGCAGCTGGTTCTCGTCGCGCATCGGCGCGGTGCAGCCTTCCAGGTACGAAACGTAGGCCTTGTCTTCGCAGATGATCAGCGTGCGCTCGAACTGACCGGTGTCGCGGGCATTGATGCGGAAATAGGTGCTCAGCTCCATCGGGCAGCGCACGCCCTTCGGGATGAAGACGAAGCTGCCATCGGAGAACACGGCCGAGTTCAGCGCGGCGAAGTAGTTGTCGCCGACCGGCACGACGCTGCCGAGGTACTGGCGCACCAGGTCCGGGTGTTCGTGAACCGCTTCCGACAGCGAGCAGAAGATCACGCCTTTCTCGGCCAGTTCCTTCTTGAACGTGGTACCGACCGACACCGAATCGAATACCGCATCGACCGCGACGCCGGCGAGGCGCGCGCGTTCGTGCAGCGGAACGCCGAGTTTTTCGTAGGTGTCGAGCAATTCCTGCGGCACCTCGTCGAGCGAGGCGTATTTGGCTTTCGGGGCCGCGTAGTAACTGACGGCCTGGAAATCGATCGGATCGATTTTCAGCTTGGCCCAGTTCGGCATCGGCATGGTCAGCCAGTGGCGATAGGCCTTGAGCCGCCATTCGGTCAACCATTCCGGCTCATTCTTCTTGGCCGAGATGAAGCGCACCACGTCCTCGTTCAGGCCGGGCGGCAGGGTGTCGGTCTCGATGTCAGTGACGAAGCCGGCGCTGTACTTGCGTTCGAGCGCGCGTTCGATCTCGAGGTTTTCAGTCTGCATGGCCGGCCTCCGTCGCAAGGCTCAGCGGGATGCGTCGGGCGCGCGGCCTGCTCGGCACCGGCGCGAACATCTGCGCCAGGCTGACGCCGCGCAGGGCGTCGGCGACGACATCGTTGATATGGCGCCAGTTGCCGCGCACGCCGCAATGCGATTCGTGTTCGCACTGGCTGTGTTCGCCCGAGCATTCGGTCATGCCGAGCCGGCCTTCCATCGCTTCGACGATCTCAATCAGGCTGATTTCGGCGGCCGCGCGCGCAAGCCGGTAACCGCCGTTGCTGCCGCGAAAACTTTCGACCAGGCCCGCGTGGGCGAGGGGCTTGAGCACCTTGCTTACCGTCGGCAGCTCAAGATGGGCGCGCTCGGCCAGCTCGGCCGCGCTGAGGACGCGATCGGGCGAATCGGCCAGGGCGGTCAGGACGACCGTGGCGTAGTCGGTGAGTTTGGTGACGCGCAGCATGGGCTGGGCCGTTCCTGCGATAAATCCGTACTGAAATTGTACGGTATTGCGCGGGGCGGCTCAATCCAGGGGTTCAGGCCCCAAGCTGCTTGTCGGGCCGACAAGCCGTCGCCGAAACGGCGACGGCCCGTAGTTTCGGACCCGGCGAGATCAGGCGGCGTGCTTGGCCAGGCCTTCGGCGGCGAGCGCGGCCTGCACGGCCGGCCGCTTGGCGACGCGCTGACGGAAAGCCAACAGGTTCGGGAACGGCGTCAGGTCCACGCCAACGAAGCCAGCCCAGCCCGTGACGACGAACAGATAGGCGTCGGCGGCGGTGAAGACATTGCCGGTCAGGAATTCGTGCTTGCCCAGCTCGATCTCGACCGTCTCCAGGCGCTTGGCCAGCGCTTCCTTGCCGATCTGCTTGGCTTCGGCCGGCATCTTCGGATTGAACAAGGAGCTGAAGCCCTTGTGGATTTCGGAGGTGATGAAGTTCAGCCAGGACTGCAGGCGATACCGCGCCAGCGTGCCGTTGGCGGGCGCCAGGCCCGAGTCCGGCACCTGGTCGGCGATGTATTGCATGATCGCCGGGCCTTCGGTCAGAACGACGCCGGGTTCGATCTCCAGCGCCGGCACGTAGCCGTTGCGGTTGATGGCGAAGTAATCCTTGCCGCCGTCGTAGGTTTTCTTGCTCTTGTCGACCAGGACCAGCTCGAAGGGAAGGCCAGCTTCGTTCAGCAGGATGTGCGGGGCCTGCGAGCAGACGCCGGGCATATAGAACAGTTTCATGGGGTCACCTTTGCGTTGAGGTGATACCAGTGTGGGCGCCGGGGGACGCGCCTTAAACCCGCGCGGGCGCAACACCCCATTGCATCGTTGCAATGGCGGTCAGCGAGGTCGTGGGCGCGTGACGAGGATTTGCGCCACAATATGCGCTTTCATCCTGCCTGCAGCCCATGTCCTCCGATCTCATCGTCACCCGCCGCTCCCGCATCCATGGCAACGGCGTGTTCGCCGCCGCGAACATCAAGAAGGGCACGCGCCTGATCCAGTACAAGGGCCAGCTGCGCTCGCACAAGGAAGTGGATCGCGTGTACGGCGACGAGACCGAGACCGGCCACACCTTCCTGTTCACGTTGAACGATACCTATGTGATCGATGCCAACGTGCATGGCAACGACGCGCGCTGGATCAACCACAGTTGCGATCCGAACTGCGAAGCCGAACACGTCGAGGACGAGGACGAGGATCCGGCGCGCGACGCCATCTTCATCGACGCATTGCGCGATATCGCCGAGGGCGAGGAACTGACCTACAACTACGGCATCGTGCTCGACGAAGCGCACACGCCGCAGATGAAGAAGCTCTGGGCCTGCCACTGCGGCTCGAAGAAATGCACCGGCACGATGCTGCAGCCCAAGCGGGCGAAGAAGAAGTAAGCGGTTTTCAGCAGCGCCTTAAGGCGCTGCCACCCGCACGCCGAATTCGCAAAGCACCGCCGGCGCAGCCGCCAGGCGCGGATCGTCCGAGGAGTATTCAGCATCGCCGGTCGGATAGTCCGCCGGCACTTCTTCCGGCAGGCACAGAGTCGCGCCGCCATGTGGCCCCTTGCCCGGATCGAGCTTGCCCCCGTCCCAGTTCACGATGGTGCCGCCGTAGTCCCATTCGAAGCCGTAGAACTTGAACGGCTTGCCGTTGAGTTCCTGCAAGGCCTTCGTATCCATGCCCACGCGCAAGCCGTTCGCCAGCACCCAATGCGTGGCCGTGCTCCGCACCACCAGTGCATCGGGATGTTCGCCGGATTCGTCCAGGTAAACCTCGACTTTCCGCGTTGGATCGTCGGGGTACAGCACCCAGCCGCTGAACTCCTCGCCTTCGGCGCCGGGCAGTGTCTGCGCGATCGCGTTGGCAGCGCCGAGACGTTCCTGCAGGCTGGTGAGCGTATCGTCGGCGCGCGCCAGGGTTTCGATCGTCGGTTCGGCGGGCGTGGCAGCAACCGGTTCCGTCGTCGCGGCAGCAGCGGGCGCGGGTGGGGGCGCAGTCGTTTCCGATGAAGCGGGTGCCGGCGCTTCGCGCTGGCAGCCGAACAGGGCGACGCTGGCGATCAGGATCAGTAGGGTGCGGTGAAGCATGTTTGGTTCCTGGGCGAAAGTAGTGGCGGGAGCATAACCGTTGCGGGCGCACGCGTTGCGTCGCGGAAGCGCCGAGAGGTCGGGATCAGTAGCCCTCGGCCGTTATTCGGAGCGTCATGCCGCCGATTTCCTTGTCCCCGTCGAAGCTGATCGAGATGTGTGCGCCGCGATCTTCGTTGCCGACGTCCAGCGAAAAATCGCCTCGTTCGAACGAAGAGCCCCCGAATTCCGTTTCCGGGGCGAGGCAGGTGATGGCGCGCATGGCATTGTAGTTGCCGAATTCGACCGACCCATTCCCCATCAGTTCATCGCAAACCTTCCTGGCGGGCCCGTGATCGCCATGGACGCATTGTTTTGCAAAAAGAACGTCTTTCGATTCCCCTTTGAAGTTCTCGCCCCAAGAGGTGGAAAAAACGATCTCGCGTTTTTCGTCGGGGCCTATCGAGGCAGCGAACTCCCGTAAGGGATCGCAAAGCGAGTCCTTTTGCTTCCGGGCATGGACGGGAAGGGCAAGAATGCCCAGCGCCAGGAAGATGCACAGTGGGGAACCTTTCATCGCGCCTGCTTCGACGAAGCGCTTCGCTCGGCGAAATCCCGCTTCCGCTCGCCCGTGTAGTGCCACCACGGATGCGGCGGGGCACCTTCCATGAAACGCACCGCCGAGATGAAACAATCGCAAAGGCAGGGGTCGTGCGCGACGCCGCTGATTTCGGTCATGCGGTCGTACAGCGCGTAGGGATCCTTGCCGATCAGTTGCTTCGGCTCGTGGATGCCGAGCGCGCACAGGTCGTCGGCGATGGACGGGCCGATATTTGGAATGTCCTGCAACTTGCGCGCCTGCGCCGCGACTTGCGCCTTAGGCATGTGGTATCCAATGAATGGGACGAACGGAGCGGCCGGCGGCCGTTCCGTTGCGCCATTGTCGCTCAATCTTCCTCGACCCGCGGCTTCCATGCTTCGGTCAATTGCTTCTGCACGTTTCCGGGTACCGGCTCGTAGTGGCTGAACTCCAGGCTGTAGCGGCCGCGACCGGCCGTCGTGCCTTTCAGCTCGGCGGCGTAGTCGGTGAGCTCGGACAGCGGCACCTGCGCCTTGATGACGATCTCGCCATCGCGCAGGGAATCGGTGCCGCTGATGCGGGCGCGTTTCGACGACAGGCCGCCGGTGATGTCGCCCATATGCGATTCCGGCGCGCTGACCTCGAGGCTGACGATCGGTTCCAGGATCTGCGGGCGCGCTTTCGATATCGCATCGAGGAAGGCCTTCTTGCCGGCGGCGACGAAGGCGACTTCCTTCGAATCCACCGTGTGGTATTTGCCGTCGTAAACGGTGACGCGCACGTCCTGCAACTGATAGCCGGCCACCGCGCCGCCATGCAGCACCTGGCGCACGCCTTTTTCGATGGCCGGCATGAACTGGCCGGGAATCGTGCCGCCCTTGACCGCATCGACGAACTCGAAGCCCTTGCCGCGCTCCAGCGGTTCGATCTTCAGGAAGACTTCGCCGAACTGGCCGGCGCCGCCGGTCTGTTTCTTGTGCCGGTGGTGGCCCTCGGCATTCGTCGAGATGGTCTCGCGGTAGGCGATGCGCGGCGGACGCGATTTCACATCGACGCCGTAACGTTCCTTCATGCGCTCGAGCATCACGCGCAGATGCAGTTCGCCGAGGCCGCGGATCACCGTCTCGTTGAGCTCCGGGTTGTGTTCGATATGGAAGCTCGGGTCTTCTTCGGCCAGCTTGTGCAGGGCGGTGGCGAGCTTCTGTTCCTGGCCTCGGGTGGCGGCTTCGATCGCCAGGCCGAACATCGGCTTCGGGAAGTCGATCGGCTGCAGATGGATGTGGTCTTCGTCGTGGCTGTCGTGCAGCACGGCGTCGAAATGAATGTCTTCGATCTTGGCGACGGCGGCGATGTCGCCGGGAATCGCCTGGTCGACTTCGACATGGTCCTTGCCGCGCAGCTTGAACAGATGCCCGACCTTGAACGGTTTCTTGCCATCGTCGATCAGCAACTGCGTGTCCTTGCGAACCGTGCCCTGGAAAACGCGGAAGATACTGAGCTTGCCGACGAAGGGATCGTTGACGATCTTGAAGACGTCGGCGATGACATGCCCTTTCGGGTCGTGACTGGCCTGGATCGGCTCGCCGTTCTTGTGGAAAGGCGGCGGATTGGCCTCCAGCGGATTTGGGAAAAGCTTCTCCGCAAGGTCCAACAGTTCCTTCACGCCGGCGCCATTGCGCGCGGAAACGAAGCAGACGGGCACCAGATGCCCCTCGCGCAGGCATTGTTCGAAGGCGTCGTGCAGCTCGCTGCCCGACAGGCCGGCTTCGCCCTCATCGAGGTAATGGCCCATGACCGTCTCGTTGATCTCGACGACCTGGTCGATGATCTTCTGGTGCCAGTCGGCTACCGGACCCAGATCCGAATCGCCGGCGGGATTGAAGAAGCAGTCCACGACCGACTTGCCGCCATTCGCCGGCAGGTTCATCGGCAGGCATTCGCTGCCGAACTCCTCGCGCAGCGCGTCGAGCAGCGCGCCGAGCTTGCCGGGATCGGCATCGATGCGGTTGATGGCGATGACGCGGCAAAGGCCGCGCGCTTTGGCCGCTTCCATGATGCGTCGCGTTCCGTGTTCGATGCCTGAGCTGGCATTGACCACGATCAGCGCCGTTTCGACGGCGGAAAAGGCGGAGAGGGTAGGGCCGCGGAAATCGGCGTAACCAGGGGTATCGATCAGATTGACGTGGATGCCGGCGTGGTCGGTGGACGCGATCGCTGTGTTGAGCGAATGCGCACGCGCTTTTTCCATCGGATCGAAATCGGACACGGTGGTGCCGCGCTCCACGCTGCCTGCCGTCTGGAGGACGCCGCCGGCATGCAGCAGGGCTTCGAAAAGCGTGGTTTTGCCGGCGGACGAGTGGCCTGCCACGGCCACGTTGCGGATTTGCTGTGTGCTGTACGACATGACTCCTCCCGAACCAGGGTCGAAGGGCGTCATGGTCGGCGGCGCGGAAGCGCTGCCATCGGTTGCATTCGCGCAACCGCGCGTCGGTCATGGCGAGTGCGCCGCCCGCCCGGGCGGCGTGGGTTTAGCCTTCCACTTGCGGCCGGTCCGGTCAACCCGTCCGGGCTGTCATGCGGCGGGCAGGGGAAAGGGCCTACACTCCCGGTTCCACTACCGGAAAGGAGCAGGGCCATGGGTTTCAAGCGTTACGCGACCGCACATTGGGAAGGAGACCTGAAGGCCGGCCAGGGCCGCATGAGCACGCCGCAGAGCGGCCTGTTCGACGGTACGCGCTATTCCTTCGGCACCCGCTTCGGCGACGAAAAGGGTACGAACCCCGAAGAACTGCTGGCGGCCGCACATGCCGGCTGTTTCTCGATGGCGCTGGGCTTCATGCTCGGCAACGCCGGCCTGACGGCCACGCGCATCGATACCAAGGCCGAAGTGCTGATGGAAACCAGTCCGGGTCCGCATGCCGTCGGCGTGCACCTGACCGTAACGGCCACGGTGCCGGGCACGACGCCCGAGCAGTTCGCCGAGATCGCCGACAATGCCAAGGCCAATTGCGTGATCTCGCGCGCCCTGGCCATTCCGGTCACGATGGACGCCAAGCTTGTCTGAAGACCCGTCGCCGCGCCTCACGCGCGGCGAACTTTTCCCGCTCTCGGCGCGCCACGCCTGTTTCATCCATGGCGGTGGTGGCGGCGCCTGGGAATGGAACATCTGGGCACGCGTTTTCGCCGCGCGCGATTGGCGGGTCGCAACACCGGAGCTGCAGCCGTCTCCGCATGGGCTCGCGGCGACGCGATTGCACGACTACATCGCGCAATCGCGCGCCCGCATCGAAACTTTACCGTCGCCGCGGATTGTCGTTGGCGCCAGCCTGGGCGGATTGCTCGCTTTGGCGAATGCACCGCTCGCTGACGCGCTGGTGCTGATCAATCCTCTTCCATCAAGACCGTGGTGCGCAGACTTGCCGCGCTTCATCATCTATGCCGACATCGTTCCCTGGTCGGCGACGGCGAGCCTTGCCGGCACGCGGCGCGCGCTATTCGATGCCGACGAAGCGACCTGCCTGTACGCGTTCCGGCGCTGGCGCGACGAGTCGGCGACCGTGCTGCGCGAAGCACATGACGGTATTTCCCTCCCGTCACCCACATGTCCCGTACTGATGATCGTGTCGGGTCAGGATGACGACATCCCGGAAGCCGTGTCGCTGGCCTTCGCCGAAGCGCTGAACGCCAGCGTCTTGCGCCTGCCCGAAGCCAGTCACGTCGGTCCTCTGCTCGGTCGCCGCGCCGCTCGCACCGCGAGCGAGGCTGTCGACTGGCTGAACGGTATTCAGAAAGGCGGCTGAGTTAAGCCGCCGTATACCAGCGCGTTCGTAGATTGCGCTCACGCCAATACCGGCGTCCGGAGAAACAAATGAAACGCCTCGCGCTTTCGACCTTCACGATGGCCCTGATCGCTGCCGCCGGCAGCGCCTCCGCCGACTATCGCGATGCACGCTACGACGACCGCTACGACGATCGTTCCTACCAGGTCCAGGACGACCGCTACGACGATCGCTATGGATATGGTTACGACGATCGCAACGGTTCGCCGCGCTTCGATACCGCGCAGGTGATCGACGTCGACCCCATCATCGCTCAATCGCGCGACCGCGGTCGTCGCGAATGCTGGTGGGAGCCGGCCAGCCACCGTTACTACGACCGCCGCTACGGCAATGATTACGGCGCCTATGGCAACTACGGCCGTTACGACAGCCACCGCTACAACAATGGTCGCGACACTGGCCGGGAAGGCGCCATCGTGGGTGCCATCGTCGGCGGTGCCATCGGCAACCAGGCCGGCAAGGGCGACGGCAAGAAGGCCGCGACCATCGCCGGTGCGGTCATCGGCTCGGCCATCGGCCGCGACATCGACCGCAACAACGGTTACGACGGTCGGTACCAGACCTACAGCGACTACAACCGCTATTACGACGGCTACCGCTATGATGACCGCTATGGCTTCGGCTATTACGGCAACGCCACCCGTAACGGCATGGTGCAGCGCTGCGGCTGGGTCGGCGACGACCGCTACGACCGGTACGACGATCGCTATGGCCGCAACGATCGCTACGACGACCGCTACGACGAGCGCGTCGTGGGCTATCGCGTGACCTATCGTTACGGCGGCCAGACCTACCGCACCACGACCCCGTTCCACCCGGGCAGCACGATCCGCGTGCGCGTCGACGTGGATGCGGTCCAGGACCGGCGCTACTCGTACAACCGCTGAGCAAGACCGCTAAGCGCGTCGGCCCGTCCGACGGGCACCGGCAGACCCCCGTGGCTTAGGCCCGGGGGTCTTTCTTTTTGAACGTATTCCGCCTGGCGCTGTCAGGGACGTTGGCGTTGACGGGCATCCCGTTCTGTTCGCCGTCCGTCCCGGGAGTAACGAAGCGATGTTCATCGTTCCAGCCATCCGCCGCAGCGCGCTCGTCCTGTCGCTGTGTCTACTTTCCGTGCCCACGTTCGCCGCGACGGAATCGCCAGGCGCCCTGTCCGAGGAGGGCGCTTTCCTGGCGCTTTCCGTCGCGGATCGGGATGCCCAGGTCGCCTGGTATCGCGACAAGCTCGGTTTCGAAGTGGTCGAACAACGCGAGGTGCCGGAGCGCGGCATACGTTTCGCCCTGCTTCGCCGCGACGGTGCCTTGCTCGAGCTGCTGCAATTGCCCGATGCGCGGCCGCGCACCGCGCTCGATCCGGATGCCGCCAGCGCCAGTCGCATCCACGGCTTCTTCAAGGGCGGCTTGCTGGTGCGCGACATCGAGGGCTTGCATCGCCAGCTTCAGGAAAAGGGAATCGCCTTCACGGTCCCCTTGGGCGAGCCGGGTAGCGGCGGGCTTCGACTGTTCCAGATCAAGGATCCGGAAGGGAACCTGCTGCAGTTCCTCGGTCGCTAGCGGGCGGCTTCACCAGTCCATGGTGCCGCGGATCACCGGCTGCGTGCGTCCGCCCACCCAGACCTCGCGTTGCGCGTCGATGCCCAGTTCGAGCACGGCATCGTGGCCGATCTCGCGGCCCTGGCTGACGCGGTAGCGCGTGCCGAGTTCCCGCAGCGCGCCCGCTTCTTCGAGGAAGGCGGCGATGGCGGCATTGGCGGCGCCCGAGGCCGGATCCTCGTCGATGCCGACGCCGAGCGGGAATGCGCGCACCACCAATTGGAACGGCTGGTTCGCGCAACGCGCGAAAACGCACAGGCCCAGGCTGTCGGTGTCTTTCGCCAGCGCGGCGATCGCCCCATGGTCCGGTCGCATCGAACGCACGCTCGCTTCGTCGGCGAGCTCGGCCAGCCACCAACGCCGGCCGCCTTCGACGATCGCTGGTGGCAACGCACCCAGCGACAGGCCGTGCAGCGCGCGGCGTAGGGCCTCGTCCTGTCCGCTGGCGTAGCGCAGGATGCGCGAACGAGGAACGCGTACCGAGAGCGTCGGATCCGCCGCCGGCCCTTCCACCCGCACCGGGAGGACGCCTGCCAGGCATTCCTGCCGCAGGCTTCCGTCGCGCGCCTCGGCGAAGCCGGTTTCCAGCACGGCCCGGGCGGTACCGATGCTCGGATGGCCGGCGAAAGCGATCTCCTTGCGCGTGGTGAAGATGCGCACGCGATAGTCGGCGTCGGCGTTCGTCGGCGCCAAAACGAAGGTGGTTTCTGCGAGGTTGGTCCAGGCGGCGATCGCCTGCATCTGCGCATCGTCCAGCCGCTCGCCGCCGAAGACCACGGCCAGCGGATTGCCGGCGCCAGGACGTTCGGCGAAGACGTCGATCTGCAGGAATTCATGCGTGTTCACCAGCGCATCTCCCCGCGTACCACGGTCAGGGCGCGACCGCCGATCCAGACCTCGTCATCCGCATCGACCTGAATGTCGATGCGGCCGTCGCGGCCGATTTCGCGCCCCTGCAAGGCGCTGTATCGACGCCAGGGCAGGGCACCGTTGTGGCGCAGCCAGGCGGCGACGCAAGCGTTCGCACTGCCGGTGACGGGGTCTTCGTCCACGCCATCGGCCGGACAGAAGGCGCGGGTCACGAACGCGGCCTCGCCCGATGCCGCGCGGGCGAAAACCATCAGCCCAGCCGCCAGCGTGGCGCTGCATAGCGCGGCGATCGCATCGAGAGCAGGTTGCAACTCGCGCACGGCCAATTCGCCTTCGAGTTCGACCAGCCACCAGCGCGGACCGTTGTCGAGCAGGGCGATGGGCAAGGCGCCGCGACGCATGCCGGTGATGGCGGCGTCGAGCAGGTGAGGCGCTACGTCGACGCCCAGGACGCGCGCGCGCGGCGCGCGCACGCTGATCCGGCGCCCGGCACCGTGGCTTTCGAAGCGCACGGGCAACAGGCCGGCTTCGCATTCCTGCCAGAGTTCGCCGTCTTTCGCTTCGATGCCGGTTTCGAGCAGGGCGTGCGCGGCGCCGACGCTGGGATGGCCGGCGAACGGCATTTCCGTGCGCGGGGTGAAAATGCGCACGCGATAACTCGCACCCGGCAGGGATGGCGGCAGCAGGAAGATCGTCTCCGACAGGTTGGTCCAGCGAGCGAACGCCTGCATGCCGGCGCCGTCGAGGCCTTCGCTGTCCAGTACCACCGCGAGCGGGTTGCCGAGACCCGGGCGGTCGGCGAAAACATCGAGCTGGAGGAAGCGGCGGACTGCGCGCATCGTTTATCATTCGTCGGTCGGCGCACGTGCGCTCCCCCCGAATTCTACCTGTCGCCCATGCCGCCCGCGCCCGTTTCCGATTGGATCGTCCTGAAGTTCGGCGGCACCAGCGTTTCCCGACGGCATCGTTGGGACACGATCGGTCGCCTGATGCGCGAGCGGGCGGAACAGGACGCCGTGCCGGATGCGCAGGCGACCGGAGCCCGCGTGCTGGTGGTGGTTTCCGCCTTGTCGGGCGTCACCAACGAACTGCAGGCCATCTGCGAACAACACGCCGACGGTGCCGCCGTCGCGGCGCGCATCGACGCCCTCGAGCTGAGGCATCGCGAGTATTGCGTCGAGTTGGGCATCGATGCCGATGTCGTATTGGGCGAGCGCCTGCAGGACTTGCGCGCGCTGGCGACGGATACTCGCCGTGCCGGCGGCGAGCTGGCCTGGCAGGCCGAAGTGCTGGCCCAGGGCGAATTGTTGTCCTCCACGCTCGGCGTGGCTTACCTGCGCTCGCAGGGCATGGCGGTGGACTGGCTGGATGCGCGGCAATGGTTGCAGGCGCGTTCACTGCCGAACCAGAACGAATGGTCGCGTCGTCTTTCCGTTTCCTGCGCCTACGAGGGCGATGCCGCGCTGCGGCAGCGCTTCGACGCCGACAATGGTCGGCTGCTGATCACGCAGGGTTTCATCGCGCGGCACGAGGACGGCGGCACGGCGATCCTCGGGCGCGGCGGCTCCGATACCTCGGCGGCTTATTTCGGCGCCCTGCTGCGTGCGCGTCGGGTGGAGATATGGACCGACGTGCCCGGCATGTTCAGCGCCAATCCGCGCGCCGTGCCCGATGCGCGATTGCTGTCCCGCCTCGATTACGAAGAAGCGCAGGAAATCGCCACGACCGGTGCGAAGGTGCTGCACCCGCGCTGCATCCATCCCTGTCGCGAGACGCACGTGCCGCTGTGGATCCGCGATACCGAACGGCCGCAGATGGCGGGTACGGTCATCGACGACCGCGCCGCCACCTTGCCGGGTGTCAAGGCGATCAGTTCGCGCCGCGGCATCGTCTTGGTGGCGATGGAAACCATCGGCATGTGGCAGCAGGTGGGCTTCCTCGCCGACATCTTCGAGCGTTTCAAGCGCCACGGCCTGTCGGTGGACCTGATCGGTTCGTCGGAAGCCAACGTCACCGTTTCGCTCGATCCTTCCGACAACCTCGTCACGACCAACGTGCTCGACGCGCTCTGCGCCGACCTCGCCCAGGTGTGTCGGGTGAAAGTCATCGCGCCCTGCAGCGCCGTCACCCTGGTCGGTCGCGGCATGCGCTCCTTGCTGCACAAGCTCACCGATGTCTGGAGCGAATTCGGGCGCGAACGCGTGCACCTGATTTCGCAAAGTTCGAACGACCTCAACCTGACCTTCGTCGTCGACGAGGCGCTGGCCGAGGACTTGATGCCGCGCCTGCATGCGCTGCTGATCCACTCCGGCGCCATGCCGGTGGACGCGGCCGAGGTTTTCGGGCCGAGCTGGAAGCAGATCGATGCGAAGCCGGCGCCGCGCCGCGCCGCCTGGTGGCGCGATGAGCGCGATCGCCTGCTCGGGCTGGCGCAGGCCGGGACGCCGCGTTATGTCTACCACTTGCCTGGCATTCGCGCGCGGGCGCGCGAACTCTCCGGCATCGGTGCGGTGGATCGCCGTTTCTATGCCTTGAAAGCCAACGCGCATCCGCAGGTGCTGAAGACGCTGGAGGCGGAAGGTTTCGGTTTCGAGTGCGTTTCGCGCGCCGAACTCGATCACCTGTTCGCGATATTGCCTTCGCTCGATCCGTTGCGCGTGCTGTTCACGCCGAGCTTCGCGCCGCGTGCGGAATACGAGGCGGCTTTCGCCCGGGACGTCTGGGTGACGGTGGACAGCGCGTATCCGCTTCGGCACTGGCCGGAAGTGTTCGCCGGACGGCAGGTCGTGCTGCGTATCGACCCGGGTTACGGCCTGGGGCACCACGAAAAGGTACGCACCGGCGGACGCGAGGCCAAGTTCGGCTTGCCGGTGGAATCGCTGACCGATTTCCAGGCGGCGGCGCGAACGGCCAATGCGCGCATCACCGTGCTGCATGCGCACGTCGGCAGCGGCATCCTCGACCCGAAACACTGGCCGCAGGTCTACGCCCAGCTCGTCTCGATCGCCGACGGCATCGGCACGATCTCGGCGATCGACATCGGCGGCGGCCTCGGCGTGCCTTACGAACCCGACGGCGAAGCGTTGGACCTGCAGGCGCTGGCGCGCGCATTGGCCGAGATCAAGCAGGCCTGGCCGCAATATGCGCTATGGATCGAACCGGGCCGTTACCTGGTCGCCGAAGCCGGCGTATTGCTGGCCCGCGTGACGCAGTTGAACGACAAGCTGGGTTTGCGCCGCATCGGTCTCGATGCCGGCATGAACGCGCTGATGCGTCCGGCCCTGTACGGCGCCTGGCACGAGATCGTGAACCTTTCCCGCCTCGACGAAACCGCGACGTTGTCGGCGGAAGTCGTCGGACCGATCTGCGAAACCGGCGATGTACTGGGGCGTCGTCGCTTCCTGCCGGAGGGCACGCGCGAAGGCGACGTCTTCCTGATCGCGCATGCCGGCGCTTACGGTTTCGTCATGGCCAATACCTATAACCAGCGCGAGCTGCCGGTCGAGGATGCGCTCGATGACTGAGATGGTTTTCCGTCGCGAGGACGTTCGCGCCTTCCGCTTCGTGCGCTGCGGTTTCGATGCCACCAGCGGCGAAGCGCAATTGGTCTATGCGCTGGACGACGGCCCCGAGCTGGTCGAGACCGTGCGTTTCCCCGGCGCGCCGTTCGCATTGGACGATGCCCGTCTCGGCGGCGTGATCCGAGCGCTACGCTTGCTGCACCTGCTCGCCGGCGTCAGCTATTACAAGGCGGCGGTGCCGCAGGACATCCGCATCGATTCCTATGCGATCGATGCGGAGACGGCTGCCTTCCTGACCGAGGTTTACGAGAACGGTCTCGGCGAATTCGCCTATCGCAACGGGCTCGACCTGCGCGGGAAAATCGGTTTTCCGGTCGCGGCCGAGTCGAACGAAGGGCCGGCGCCTGCGCTGGGCCTGTCGTCGCACGCCTTGGTGGCCATCGGCGGCGGCAAGGATTCGCTGGTCAGCATCGAGGCGCTGCGCGCCGCCGGCGTGGCGCAAACCGTCAGCTGGATCGGCTCTTCGCCCCTGATCCGCGCCTGCGCCGAACGCACTGGCCTGCCCTTGCTCAACATTGAACGCAAGCTGGCACCGGCCTTGTTCGAGATGAACAAGCAGGGCGCTTACAACGGGCATATCCCGGTGACGGCCGTGAACTCGGCCATCCTCGCCGTCGCTGCCTTGTTGACGGGCGCGGACCAGGTGGTGTTCTCGAACGAACGCTCGGCCAGTTACGGCAGCCTGATTCCGGGCACTGGCGAGGTCAATCATCAGTGGTCCAAGGGTTGGCAGTTCGAACGCGACTTCGCCCGTCATCTGCGCGAGCGCGTGGCCTCCGACCTGAAGTACTACTCGCTGCTGCGGCCGTTTTCCGAACTCGCCGTGGCGCGCCAGTTCGCCCGGCTCGATCGCTACGACGGGCATTTCTCCAGTTGCAACCGCAACTTCCACATCCTCGGCGAGCGCCCCGCGCAACGCTGGTGCGGCGTCTGCCCGAAATGCCATTTCGTTTTCCTCGCGCTGGCGCCCTTCATGCCCAAACCGCGCCTGTTGAATATCTTCGGACGCAACCTGCTCGACGAAGCGGACCAGGCGCCGGGCTTCGATGCCTTGCTCGAGTACCAGGACCACAAGCCGTTCGAATGCGTGGGCGAGGGCAAGGAGTCGCGGGCGGCGATGACGGTCCTGGCGCAGAGTCCGAGCTGGCGCGAAGACGCCCTCGTGGCCCGCTTCCGTCGCGAAATCCAGCCCCAGCTCGAAGCCGCCGAACTCGAACTGGCCCCGCTGCTGGTAGCATCGGCGGAACACGGGATTCCGTCGCCGCTCTGGGGAGCCTTGCGTGCGCATTTCGGAACTTGAAGGAAAACGCGTCGCGATCTGGGGCTATGGCCGCGAAGGCCGGGCCGCCCTGGCGGCGTTGCGCTGGCGCCTGCCGCGTCAGCCGATCACCGTGTTCTGTTCCGACAACGAGGCCGAATCCATCCGCGCGATGGAAGACCCGAACCTGACGATCGATACGAGCGTCGACGGCAACAAGCTGGCCGCGTTCGAGATCGTCATCAAGTCGCCTGGCATCAGCCCCTATACCTCGCCGGCCGTCGATGCGGCCTTGCAGGGCACGCGTTTCATCGGCGGCACCGCGCTTTGGTTCGGCGAAAACGCCGGTGCGCGCATGGTCTGCGTCACCGGCACCAAGGGTAAAAGCACGACGACGGCCCTGATCGCGCATCTGCTGCGCGCCGGCGGAAAGCGCACGGCGCTGGCCGGCAACATCGGCCAACCCTTGCTGGAGCTGATCGACGTCGAGCCGCCGCCCGAATACTGGGCGATCGAGCTGTCGAGCTACCAGACGCGCGAGGCGGTGCATCCGCAGGTCGCGGTGGTGCTGAACTTTTTCCCCGAGCATCTCGATTGGCACGGCACGGAAGCGCGCTATTTCCAGGACAAGCTGGCCCTGGTGACGGAAGGCGCGCCGCGCATCGCCGTATTGAACGCGGCCGATCCGCGACTCGTCGGTTTGTCGGTGCCGGACACCACGCGGGTGATCTGGTTCAACGACGCCGATGGCTGGCACCTCGAGGACACCGATCTGTATCGCGGCCCATTGCTGGTGATGGATACGCGTCGGCTGCCCCTGCCTGGCCGGCACAACCGCGCGAATCTTTGCGCGGCTCTGGCCGCCGTGGAGGCGCTGGGCCTGGATGCGACCTGGTTGGCCCAGTCCGCTTTCGAGTTCAAGCCCTTGCCGCATCGGTTGCAGTCGTTGGGTCTGCGCGACGGCATCGAATACGTCAACGACTCGATCAGCACGACGCCGTACGCGAGCCTGGCCGCGCTGGATTGCTTCAAGGGTCGCAGCGTGGCCCTGCTGGTCGGCGGTTACGACCGCGGCGTCGACTGGGGCGCTTTCGCCGATCGCATGGTGACCGATGCGCCGAAGCTGGTCGTGACGATGGGGCAGAACGGTCCGCGCATCCACGAGCGCCTGAAGCCGCTGGCGCAGGGCGGACGTTTCGGCCTGTTCGAAGCCGGCGAGCTGGAAGAAGCCGTGCGCATCGCCCGCGACCGGCTCGAACCCTCGGGCGTGGTGCTGCTGTCGCCCGGCGCGCCGAGTTTTCCGCGTTACAAGGACTATGTCGACCGCGGCCGGCACTTCGCCCGCAGCGCCGGTTTCGATCCGGACCTGATCAGCGCGATTCCCGGACTCGGCGTCGCCTAGGTCCGGGCGTCGGCGCGCACGATGCCGATCACGCCTTTCCATTTTGGTCCCGGCGCATTGCTGCACGCGATAGCGCCGCGGCACGTCAGCTTCCTGGGGTTCTGCGCCGCCAATGGCGTGATGGATCTGGAACCCGTGTATCTGGTGTTCACCGGGCAATTTCCCTTGCACCGGTTCATGCACACGATCACCGGCGCGAGTTGCGCCTGGCTGATCGTCGTCGCCGGTTTCGTCGTGCTGCGACGGATCGATCGTCGATGGCGCCTGCCCGACTGGCTGCACTGGAAGGCGCTGACGCCGCTACCGGTCGCGATCGGCGCGGCGGCCGGCGCTTACAGCCACCTCGTGCTCGACGGCATCATGCATGGCGACATGTTTCCCTTCCTGCCCCTGAGCCGCGAAAATCCCCTGTTGCATGCGGTATCGCTCGAAACGTTGCATCTGGCGTGCCTGACGGCAGGCCTGTTCGGCCTGGGCTTGCTGGCCCTGCGTCGTTGGCGGGGCGGACGGGAGCGCAACGGCGACTGAGCGAAGGGCGGTGCTAACATCGGCAGGACGAAGATTCCTTCCCCCCGATTCGATGGAGATCGCCATGCGCATCCTGCTTGCCCTCGTACTTTCCGCGTTCGCATTCGCGGCCAGCGCCGCGCCGCGCGTCGAGAAGATCAGCTGGAAGCATGGCAAGAAGACGTTCGAGGGTTATCTGGTCTGGGACGACTCCAGCCAGGCGCCGCGCCCGGGCCTGTTGATGACGCCGAACTGGTACGGCGTCAACGCCAGTGCCATCGAGAAGGCCAAGACCCTGGCCGGCGACGACTACGTGATCCTGCTGGTCGACATGTACGGGCGCGGATTGCGACCGAAGAATGCCGACGAGGCCGGGAAGGCGGCGACCGACGTGTATTCGGACAATGCGAAGCTGCGCGGCCGCATCAACGCTGCGTTCACCACCCTGCGCGGCGCTGGCAAGCGTGCGCCGGTGGATACGAATCGGATCGGCGCGATCGGTTTCTGTTTCGGCGGTGCGGTCACGCTTGAATTGGTGCGCAGCGGCGCCGAGCTGGCCGGCGCGGCGACTTTCCACGCGAACCTCGGCACGACGGTACCGGCCAGGGCTGGGGAGCTGAAGGCGCCGGTGCTGGTGATGAACGGCGCGGACGACAGCTTCGTGCCCGCCGAGCAGATCTCCGGTTTCGAGAAGGAGATGCGCGAGGCCGGCGCCGACTGGCAGTTCGTCAACTTCGGCGGGGCCGTGCACTGTTTCGCCGAGCCCGACGAAGACGGTTCGCTGCTCAAGGGCTGCAAGTACCACGAGCCCAGCTATCGCCGCAGCGTGGCGATGATGCACGACTTCTTCGGCGAAGCCTTCGCGAAGTAGGAGCAACGCGAGCAGCGAATCGCTGGCGAGCCGGTTTCGCCGCAGGCGCCGCTCAGTGCTTGCGGTCGACGGCGTAGCGCGCGAGCCCGCGCAGCGCCCGCGTCCAGTCGTTGTCCGGCAAGCCGCCCAACGCGGCCTCGGCCGCACGCGCGTAGCGATTGGCGGTTTCCCGACTGTAGTCGAGGCTGCCGGCGGCATGGATCGCTTCCAATACTTCGTCCAGCGCGCCCACGTCGCCGGCTGAAATGATTTCGCGCAAGCGTGCGCGCCGCGCCGGATCGCCCTGCGTCATCGCATGGATCACCGGCAAGGTGGCCTTGCCTTCGGCGAGATCGTCGCCGAGATTCTTGCCCAGCGTGGCGGCGTCGGATACGTAGTCGAGCACGTCGTCGGCGATCTGGAAGGCGTAACCGAGGTTCATGCCGAAGTCGGCCAGTCGCTGTTGCGTGGCTTCGTCAGCGCCGGCGAGCATCGCACCGAGGCGCGTCGCGGCAGCGAACAGCACGGCCGTCTTGCGTTCGATCACGCGCAGATAGGCGGCCTCATCGGTGTCCGGGTTGTGCACGTGCAGCAGCTGCAGTACTTCGCCTTCGGCGATGGCGTTGGTGGTGTCGGCCAGCACGCGCTGCACGGTCATGCTGTCCAGGCCGACCATCAACTGGAAGGCGCGCGAGTAGAGGAAATCGCCGACCAGCACGCTGGGGGCATTGCCGAACAGGGCATTGGCCGTCTTGCGCCCGCGGCGCAGGTCGGACTCGTCCACCACGTCGTCGTGCAGCAGGGTCGCGGTATGGATGAATTCGATGATGGCGGCCAGGGTATGGTGCTGCGCTTCCTGGTAACCGAGCGCGCGCGCCGACAGCACTGCCAGCAGCGGGCGCAGGCGTTTTCCGCCGGCGGCGACGATGTGTTCGGAGATCTGGTTGATCAGGACGACATCGGAGGCCAGGCGCGACCGGATGAGGTCATCGACCGCGGCCATCTCCGGAGCGGCGAGGCGCTGGATGTCGGCGATGGCGGGCAGGGCGTTGGGGCTGGGCGTATCGGGCATGCGCCCATTATAGCCGGCGCTTCCGATCAGGCCGTGACGGGAAAGACACGATGCCGTCGCAGGTCCACCGCGATGGGTTCGCCGCGGCGAGGCAGCAACGGCAGTTCGCGTTCCGACACATCCATCAACAGGCGGCGTTCCTGGCCCGGAACGGCCAGCTCCAGGCTGATGCGCCCTGCCAGGCGCCGCACTTCGTCCACCTCGGCTCTTAGACCGTTGTTTCCTGCAGCAAGCCCGAGATCGTGCGGTCGCACGAACAGATCGGCCTGTCCGTCCGGGCAGTCCGCAGCGGGAAAGGTCACGCTGATGTCCGGCAGGCTGAATACGCCGTCGCGCACGTCGCCGCGCAGGCGATTGGAGCGCCCGAGGAAATCGAAGACGAAAGCCGAGGCGGGTTCGCCGTAGACCTGTTCGGCATTGCCGTCCTGCTCGATGCGTCCGCGGTCCATCACGACGACGCGATCGGCCAGGTCCAGCGCCTCTTCCTGGTCGTGCGTGACGAACAAGGTGGTGAAGCCGGTGCGATCGTGCAATTCGCGCAGCCAGCGGCGCAGTTCGATGCGCACCTTCGCGTCGAGCGCACCGAAGGGCTCGTCTAGCAGCAGCACGGTCGGATCGATCGCCATCGCTCGCGCCAGCGCCACGCGCTGCCGCTGTCCACCGGAAAGCTGGGCCGGATGCCGATCGCGATAGGCGGCCAGTTGCACCAGTTCCAGCAGTTCGACGACCTTGCGTTCGATCTCGGCGTTGGAAGGACGCAGGGCCCGCGGTCGCGAACGCAGGCCGAAGGCGATGTTCTCGAACACGCTCATGTGCGGGAACAGCGCGTAGTGCTGGAAGACGAAACCGACGCGTCGCTCGCGCAGGCTCAGTCGCGTCGCGTCCTTGCCGCCGAACAGGATGCGTCCTTCGTCCACCGGCAACAGCCCGGCGATCAGGCGCAGCAGCGTGGTCTTGCCCGAACCGGACGGGCCGAGCAGCGCGACCAGCTGGCCCGAGGCGATATGGAGCGAGGTGGATTGCAGCGCGGCGAGGCCGTCGTAGCGCTTGCCGACCTGTTCTAAACGGATGTCCATGCAATCCTCAGTGACGTCGCGATGCCGCGAGGGCATCGCCGTGGCGATGTTCGAGCCAGAGCTTCAGGCCAAGCGTGAGCAGGGCGAGCAGGGCGAGCAGGGTGGCGACGGAGAAGGCCGCCGCCGTGTCGAATTCGTTGTGCAGGATTTCCACCTGCAGGGGCAGCGTATTGGTCAGGCCGCGGATATGGCCCGAGACCACCGAGACCGCGCCGAATTCGCCCATCGCGCGCGCATTGCACAACAGCACGCCGTACAGCAGCGCCCAGCGCACGTTCGGGAACGTGACGCGCCAGAACGTCTGCCAGCCACCGGCGCCGAGCGAAGCCGCAGCCTCTTCCTGGTCGCTGCCCTGTTGCTGCATCAGCGGGATCAGCTCGCGTGCCACGAAGGGAAAGGTGACGAAGAACGTGGCGAGCACGATGCCGGGCGTGGCGAAGATCAGTTTGACGCCGTGCTCCTGCAGCCAGGGTCCGAACCAGCCGTGCGCACCGAACAGCAGCACGAATACGAGGCCGGCGACGACGGGCGAAACGGAAAACGGCAGGTCGATCAGCGTGATCAGCAGGTTCTTCCCGGGGAAGCGGAACTTGCAGATGGCCCAGGCCGCGCAGATGCCGAAGACGATGTTGGTGGGTACGCAGAGCACCGCCACCAGCAGGGTGAGACGGATGGCCGCGCGCGTGTCGGGCGTGGCGATGGCTTCGAGGTAGGCGGCACCCCCGGCACGCGCCGCTTCCACGATCACGACCGCCAGCGGCAGCACGACCAATAGCGTGACGAGAACGATCGCCAGTCCCGTCAGCAGCCACCGCACGAGGCGCGGTTCGCCGATGGCCGCGGTCGTGCGAGGTTCAGTGCATGCGGTCACGCGCCAGCCTCCGTTGCAGGGCATTGATCAGGAAAAGCAGGACGAAGGAAGCACCCAGCATCAGCGAAGCGATGACGGTCGCTCCGCGGTAGTCGAATTCCTCCAGGCGGATCACGATCAGCAGCGGCGCGATCTCGGATGCGTAGGGCAGGTTGCCGGCGATGAAGATCACCGACCCGTATTCGCCCACGCCGCGGGCGAACGCGAGCGAGAAGCCGGTCAGGATGGCCGGCAGCAACTGCGGGAAGACCACGCGGCGCAGCGTGGTGAAACGGTTGGCGCCGAGCGAGGCAGCAGCCTCCTCGTGTTCGCGATGCAGGCTTTCCAGCACGGGCTGCACGGTTCGCACCGCGAACGGCAGGCCGATGAACAGCAGGGCCATCACGATGCCGGCGGGCGCGTAGGCGATCTTCAGGCCGAGTGGTTCCAGCCACTGGCCCAGCCAGCCGTTGCCTGCGTAAAGCGCCGTCAGCGCGATGCCGGCAACGGCGGTGGGCAGTGCGAAGGGCAGGTCGATCAGCGCATCGAGCACGGCGCGTCCGGCGAAACGATAGCGCACCAGCACCCAGGCGATGAGCGTGCCGATCGCGGCATTGGCCAAGGCCGCGGCCAGTGCGGTGCCGAAGCTGAGCTTCATCGCGGCGACGACGCGCGCATCGGTAGCGATCGCCCACCAGCCTTGCGGGCCGAGCCCCGCTGCTTTCAGGAACAAGGCGAGCAAGGGAACGATGACGATCAGTCCGAGCCAGGCCAGGCTGAGGCCGAGTGTCAGGCCGAAGCCGGGCAAGGGCCCGGCTTGGCGCGAGATCCTGAAGGGAGAGACTGACGCGAAGCTCACTGCGCCGGCCGGTAGATCTGGTCGAACAAGGCGCCGTCGGCGAAATGCGTGGCCTGCGCCTTCTTCCAGCCGCCGAAGGATTTTTCGATCGTCACCAGCGGGATCGGCACGAACTGCGCCAGATCGGCCGCGTCGACGAGTTCCGGCTTCGATGGGCGGAAATGATGCTTCGCCGCCAGTTGCTGGCCGCGCGGGCTGTAGAGGAAGTCGAGATAGGCCTGCGCGACCTTGCGCGTTCCATGCCGATCGGCGTTCTTGTCGACCAGGGCGACCGGGGGCTCGGCCAGGATGCTGATGCTGGGCACGACGATCTGCAGGTCCTTGCCCTGCGGTTCGCTGCGCGCGAGATGCGCTTCGTTCTCCCAGGCGATCAGCACGTCGCCGATACCGCGATTGACGAAGGTCGTCGTCGAGCCGCGCGCTCCGGTGTCGAGCACGGGTACATTGCGGAAGAGCTTGGCCAGGAACTCCTTCGTCTGCGTCACGTCGCCGCCGCTTTCCTTCGCCGCGTAGGCCCAGGCGGCCAGGTAATTCCAGCGTGCGCCGCCCGATGTCTTCGGATTCGGCGTGATCACCGACACGCCGGGGCGCACGAGATCGCCCCAGTCGCGGATCTTCTTCGGATTGCCCTTGCGCACGAGGAAAACGATGGTGGATGTGTAGGGCGCGCTGTTGTTCGGCAGGCGCGACTGCCAGTTCGGCGGCAGCAGCTTGCCCTTGTCGGCGATCGAGTCGATGTCGGCGGCCAGGGCCAGGGTGACGACGTCGGCTTCGAGGCCGTCGATCACGGCGCGGGCCTGCTTGCCCGAGCCGCCGTGCGAGGCCTGGATGCGCAGTGTATCGCCGGTCCTGGTTTTCCAGTCGGCGGCGAACTCGGCATTGACTTGGGCGTAGAACTCGCGCGTCGGGTCGTAGGACACGTTCAACAGCTCGATGTCCTTGGCGAACACGGCGCTGGTGGCGAGCGCGGCGAGCCAGGTCGCAGCGAAAGTGGTGAATCGATTCATCGGGATGCTCCTTGGCGGTTCGATGTCAGAAGGCGACTTGCACGCGGGAGAAGAAGGTCTTCTCGTCCTCGCGATCGGCGCCAAGCGGGGCCCCACCATCGAAGGTAGCGCGAGTATGGTTAAAAACGAGTTTCAGGTTGCTGGTCAGATACCAGTTCAGGCCGATGCCCCAGGCACGCGAACGCGAGGCGGCGCTGTCGGCGTTGGCGTAGATCGGGAAGGCATCGTCGTCGATGTCGAGTTCGCCGTAACGCGCGACCAGTTCGAACGCGCCCCAGCCTTCGCCGCCGGCAAGGAAGGATCGCGCCGGTTTGACCACGCCGCGGTATCCGGCGTCTTCGCCGGTGAGCACCCAGCTGCCGGTCAGGTTCCAGGCGCTGTGCGTCAGGCTGGTATGCGTCGCGGCATTGCCGGAAACCCAGACGTCCTGCTCGGAGCGGATGTATTCGCCGAGCAAACCGAAGGCGTTCCGGTAGTAGTAGAAATGCGGGGAGATACGCGTGTGCTCGCCATCTGCGGCGACCGTCGAGCGGTAGTTGAAGAACACCGACTGCCCCGGCGAGCGGTAGCGCGGCAGGAAATTGTTGCCCAGCCCGCTCTTGTCGCCGGTGCTGGCGGAGAGGCCGAAGCCCAAACCGGACAATGCGTTCGCATCGTTCTTCCAGGGTTCGAAGAACACGCGTCCGGCGAATTCGAAGTTGTCGTCGGCGTCGGAAGTCGGCGCATCGCGGCCGTCCGGCGCGCCATTGAAGATGCCGATGGCGTAGTTGACCCGGCCCTTGGCCAGTTCGCCCTGCAACTGCGCGCCGATGTCGCGATTGGGCGCCAGTTCGGTGGCGAAACCGCGTTCGATGAAGGAGATCGCGCTGGCGGATTGCAGGCGCTCCAGGCCCACCGGGCCCTTGAGCTTGCCGACGCGCAGCGTGTAGCGCGGATCGAACTTAACGTCCACGTAGGCGTCGACGATGGTGGCGCTGTCGCCGGCGAACTCCGGCGTCAGGCGGAACCCGATCAACGGTCCGAGCGATCCTTCCAGCGTCGGGCGGATGCGGCGGAACAAGAAGGTATCGTTCTGCGGAATGTCGTCGTCGCCGAAGAACACGCGGTGGTCGGCCTGTACCGTCCCACGCAACTTGATCTCGTAGTTGCCGTCGGCGCTGCGCACGGAAAGGCCCTTGTCGTTCACCGCGACGGCGGGTGCGCTGGTCGCCTTGGCGGTTGCGTCCTCCTGCTGCAGTTCTAGCTTGCGTTCGAGCACGGCCAGCCGTTGCTGCAGCTCGGCGACTTCGGCGCGGGCGGAATCCGGGGATTGATTGTTGCCGGCGGATAGGCGTTGCTCGAGCGCCTGCAATCGCTGCGCGAGGTCGGCGAGGGTGATCTGTTCGGAAGAGGGCGTCGTCGAAGCCGTCGCGGCGACAGGTTGCGCGGCGAGTACGGCGGCGATGGCGAGGGAAAGCGTAGGAACACGGGACAGCATGGGGCCTCCAGGAAGAAACGTTTCATGGAGCCTCCAGTTGTCTGGTCGGCAGTGTTGGCGAAACAGGATGGTGTTGCGATGTTGCTATCGGGGTGTTGTCACGAAAGCCTGCGGGTCGGGCAGCGCCCCTTGGGGTGTGGGCGCCGCCCAGGCCGCGCAGGTACCACGTCTTGGGGTTCTACGTTTTGTTCTGCGGCAATACCCAGGGGTTGGGGGCTTGCCGCTTACTCAGGTGCAACGTTTTGGGGTTTTACGTTTTGTTCTGCGGCTTGGCCCAAGGGGTGGAGGGCTTTGCCGCTTACTCAGGTGCAACGTTTTGGGGTTCTTGCTTCGGTGTCGCGTTTTTTCGTGTGCGTACCTCCTCGATTGATGGATCGGATGATCGGTTCAGGCGGTCGGCTCCAGCCGGACTTTCTCGGTCTTCACCACCTGGACGATGCGCGACTGGTGCAGCACCACTTCGATAGTGCCGAACGGCGTGGCTCGAATGGCATCCAGCACCGCGAGCTCGTGCGCATTCAGGCGGACGGACGACGGCGCGAGCTCGGACGCTTCTTGTTGCGTACGGATTTCCATGCGGCTTCCTCGGCGGGAGTGGAAGGGGGTTGTTCGGCCAGGCGGCTGCTTTCGTCGGCGAACTGGCGCAGGCTGCGCTGGTCGATCACGTCGGACATGGCGTCGCGCACGTCGCCCATCAGCAGGCGCAGGGCGCAACGGAAGGGATCGGCGCAGTCGTCGCAGGGCTTGTAGGCGGTGACGCTGGCGCAACGGATCGGCGCGATCGGACCGTCGATCGTGCGCACGATGTCGCCGATGGTGATGCTCTCGGCCGGCTGGGCGAGGCGGTGGCCGCCGGCGCTGCCGCGCTTGCTGTCGATGTAGCCGGCGTCGCGCAGCTCGACCAGGATCGATTCAAGGAATTTTTCCGGTACGCCGGTCGCCGCCGCGATATCGCGGGCCATGCGGCGCTGCGGCTCGGCCCGGGCCAGGGTCGAGAGCGCTCGCAACGCGTATTTGGCCTTCATCGTCAGCATGGCAGGGCTATTTCCTAATTCCAGAGTATGTTTATAGGAAATAAGGGGCGGATGCAAGCGCCGGAACATGAAATCTTCAGTCCGGAAGCTAATCGGCTGATTGCCAAAGGAAATATGGGCGAGGTGGGGTAGGAAAGTCCCGATCGGGGCACGGGCGGATTTCGGCTGGTCCCGGCCGCTGCTTATACTTACCGTTTGCTGCATCGACCGATTCGTACAAGGAAACTCCATGGCTCGCGGTATCAACAAGGTCATTCTCGTCGGCAACCTCGGCAACGATCCCGAAGTGCGTTACAGCCAGAGCGGCTCGACGATCACCACGATCAGCGTCGCCACCAGCGAGAGCTGGAAGGACAAGAACGGCGAACAGCAGGAACGCACCGAATGGCACCGGGTGAAGTTCTTCGGTCGCCTGGCGGAGATCGCCGGCGAGTACCTGAAGAAAGGTCGCCAGGTCTACATCGAAGGTTCGCTGCGTACCGAGAAGTACACCGACAAGAGCGGCGTCGAGAAATACAGTACCGACATCATCGCCAACGAGATGCAGATGCTCGGCGGTGTCGGCGGCGGCGAAGGCGGCGAACGCCCACAGCGCAGCGGTGGTGGTGGCGGTGGTTCGCGCGGCGGCTATTCCAGTGGCGGCGATCGCGGCGGCCCCTCGCGCGGCGGCAACACACCCCCGCCCAGCCGAAACGACGAGCCGTTCCCGGACGACGACATTCCGTTCTGATCCCTCGCCCGACGGTTTCGAGTCAAACAGAAAGCCCGCTCCGATGCGGGCTTCTTGTTGTGGCGAAGATTCGCCGGCCTGTCGCTGGGTCGCTACTCGGCGAGTGAAACAGCAAGCGCACCGCAAGCCGAGTTTCCGCTCGGCGGCACCCAGCCGGGATCGAAGATCCAACGTAGGCCTACCGGCGTCGCAAGGGCCGCATTGTGATTGTGGCCGGCATCGGGCGTGAACTGCGCGTGCCAGCAAAGCATCGGTGGTGCATGGGCTCGCACGCGATCCAGCGCAGAACGAAAGGCGCGCGTCATCTTCTCGTTTTCCGCCGTGCCCAGGCTGAGGAACAGGCGTGCATCGGTTCGTGGTTGCGAAACCAGGAAACGATCGAAGCGCGACACCATAGCATCGTCGTCGCGCCACAGCGCCGGGCTGTTGGCGAGATAGCCGCGAAACAGGTCAGGGGCGGCGCTCAGCGCGTAGAGCACGAACAGGCCGCCGCGCGAGTAGCCCGCCAGCATCCGCGCATCGTTCGCGCGGTAGCGTCGTTCGATATCGGGAATGAGATCGGAGCGCAGGAACGCCAGGAAGCGATCGCCCTGGCCGAAGGCGCTACCCGGCGTGTCAAGATCCTGCCGCATTCCCGGCGGCGTGTAGTCGCGTTGCCGATGTTCCGCGCTTACGCTCGGAATCCCGACCACGATCGCTTCCGGCATCGCGCCTATGCGGGCCATCAGCGCCGAGGAGTCAGCGGTATGCGCGTCCTGCGCTCCGCCGTCGAGCACGTAGACGACGGGGTAGCGCCGCTTCGGTTCGCGTTGATAGGAATCCGGCAGATGCACGCGATACGGGCGCGATTCGCCGAGTGCCGAGGAGGCGACGTGCGCTTCGATCGCATCGGAGGTTTCATCTTCGTCGCCCAGCAAGTACAGGCAGGCCAAGGCGCCGCCCGCCGCTGCGAGCGCCATCGCCAGCGGCAATAAAAACAGCCATCGTTTCATGATCGGTTCCGTCGGCAGGTGGCGCAGAGCCTGCGGGCCCGACGAAGTTGCAACAAGCGGCCTGCGACGAAAGCTCCTCCGCAGCCGACGAGACCCACCGGTGGCGACGCGAGCGCCCGCCGCGTACTAGGCACGCTCAGGGCGTGCGCGCGTGACGATCCGAAATCAGTCGGGCGAGAATGCTGACGGCGATTTCATGCGGCGTCTGCGCACCGATGTCCAGGCCGATAGGCGCTTCCAGATGGGCGAAGCTCGCGTCGAACCCCGGGACAGCCGCCCGCACCGTGGCGATGCGCTTGCGGCTGCCCATCATTCCGACGAAGGAGGGCGGCGAATGCGCCAGCGCTTCCAGGGTCCGTACGTCCGCATGGAAATCGCGGTTGAGCAGCACCGCCTGTACGCGTCGCTGCGTGCGCAGGGCGTCGGCGAGCTTCGAATAGTCGGAGCCGAGAAGCGTCGCCTGCGGAAGCCGCGCGGCATCGAGGCGTTCGCCTTCGGCATCGAACAGCCAGACGTCGAAATCGAGCGGCGTCGCCAGTTCGCATAACGCCTGTCCGCAATGGCCGGCGCCGACGATCAGCAGGCGGTCGTCGGGGCGCAGGACTTCACGAGCCTCTTCGTCGCCGAATTCGTCGCCGCCCAGTTCGAGCTCCATGCCGCTGGCCAACGAGTTCGCGATCGCACGCGCGCGCTCGAGCGCCTCGGCCCCCTGCCAGCAGCGAAGCCCGATGCGCATGCGGCCGCCGCAAACGCCGGCGGCGTCGGGACCGCCGCCCAGGTCGATATCGACGATCTCGGATTCGCCCGCGCCGGCGAGCAAGGCGCGCGCCGCAGCCAGCACCCGCGCTTCGGCCAGGCCGCCTCCGACGCTAGCGTCGCTGTCCTGCGCGCCGATCAGCATGCGCGCGCCACGCTTGCGTGGCGTGGCGCCGCGCGTTTCCAGCACACTGGCCAGCACGACCGCTTCATGTTCCAGGCGCACGGCCAGGCGCGCGAACAGGCGTTCGTTCAAGCGGCGCTCCCGTCGGTGCGCATGCGTTCGATGGCGGCGTGGATGGCTTCGGGCGTCGATGGGCTGGCCAGCTCCACGCGATCGGACGACGGAGAAAAAGCGGCGACGGCATCGCGTATCGCTTCGCGCACGCTCAAGGCCAGCATCAGCGGCGGTTCGCCGACCGCCTTGCTGTGGAAGATCACCTCGGTCGTCGGCGGCGAGGACCGTTCGAACAGGGAAACCCGGAAATCTTCCGGCACTTCGCCCACCGTCGGAATCTTGTACGTGCTGGGAGCATCGGTGAGCAGACGACCGGATGCATCCCAGCGCAGCTCTTCGCAGGTCAGCCAGCCCAGGCCTTGTACGAAGCCACCCTCGATCTGACCACGATCGATCGCCTCGATCAGCGAACGTCCGACATCGTGCAACACGTCCACGCGACGAAGCTGGTGGATGCCGGTATAGCCGCAGACTTCGACCTCGCTGACGGCAGCGCCGAACGCGTAGTAGTAGAAAGGATGGCCATGGCCCGCCGCCGGATCCCAGCTCAGGCCGGGCGTGCGGTAGAAGCCGGTCGCCGACAGGCTGATGCGCGCGGCATAGGCCGCCGCGGCGAGTTCGGCGAAGCCGATCCGGCGTTGCGGAGCGTCGCGAACCTGCGCGTGGTCGTCCGCGAATACGATGTCTTCCGCCGTCGCGTCGAGTTTTTGCGCCGCCACCGGCGCCAGCCGCGCGAGCAGTGTCTCGCAGGCGGCCTTCACCGCCTGGCCGTTCAGGTCGGAGCCGCTGCTCGCCGCCGTCGCCGACGTATTCGGCACTTTGTCGGTGCTGGTCACCATCACGCGGATACGATCGATCGACACGCCGAGCACGCGACTGGCCACGACGAGCATCTTGCTGTGCAGGCCCTGGCCCATCTCGGTGCCGCCGTGGTTCAGCTGCACGCTGCCGTCGGTGTAGACATGCACCAGTGCGCCGGCCTGGTTGTAGTCGACCTTGTTGAAGGAGATGCCGAACTTCACCGGCGTGATCGCCAGGCCGCGCTTGGCCTGCGCGCTCGTCTCATTGAAGCGCCGCAACCGCTCGCGGCGTGCGGCGAAGTCGCTGTCGCGCAGCAATTGCGACCACAACTGCGGCAGGTGGTTGTCGACCACGGGCTGGCCGTAGGGTGTCTGGTTGCGATCCGGAGTTTCGCCCGCGCGATAGAGATTGCGTTCGCGCACCGTCTCGGGCGGCACGCCGAGCGCGCGGGCCACGCGGTCGAGGATCTCTTCGCCGACCAGCATTCCCTGCGGGCCGCCGAAGCCGCGGAACGCGGTATTCGAGGCGAGGTTGGTCTTGCAGATGCGGCCGACGATGCGCACGTCCGGCAGGTAATAGGCGTTGTCCACGTGCACCATCGCGCGCATCAGCACCGGCGGCGACAGATCGCAGCTCCAGCCGCCGTCCGAGTAGAGTTCGACGCGCAAGGCGAGCAGCCGGCCCTCGTCATCGAAGCCGACGCGGTAACGGCCGAGGAAGGGATGGCGTTTGCCGGTCAGCTGCATGTCGAGCGAGCGCGGCAATTTCACCCGGACCGGTCGCCCGGTGCGTTGCGCGGCCAGCGCAGCGATCGCGGCGAAGGCATTGGCCTGCGTCTCCTTGCCGCCGAATCCGCCGCCCATGCGCAGGCTACGGCAGACCACGCGATGCGCGGGCAGGCCGAGCACGCGCGCGACGATGATCTGCGTTTCGGTCGGGTGCTGGGTGGAAGAGACCACCTGTACGAACCCTTCCGAATCCACCTGCGCCCAGCTCGCCTGTGTCTCCAGGTAGAAGTGATCCTGGCCGCCGCAACGAACTTCGCCGGCGAGCTGTCGCGGCGCGCGCGCCAGCGCGGCCTCGGCGTCGCCGCGGGCGACCTGCGCCGGCGCCTGGTGGAAGCTGTCGGCGGCGATCGCCGCATCGATGTCGAGCAGGGCCGGCAGCGGTTCGTATTCGGCACGCACGGCCTTCGCCGCCGCCTGCGCCTGCGCCTCGGTGTCGGCGACGACCCAGGCGATGGCCTGGCCGTGGTATCGCACGGTATCGGCCGGCATCAGCGGTTCGTCGTGCAGGATGGGCCCGGTGTCGTTCTCGCCGGGAACGTCCGCCGCGGTCAACACCGCGTGCACGCCGGGCATCGCCTGCGCAGCCGCACAATCGATGCGTAGCAGGCGTGCATGCGCGTGCGGTGCCTGCACCGGATACAGGCTCAGCATGCCGACCGAGGGATATTGCTCGTCGGTGAATACGGCGCGGCCTGTGACGTGACCGACGGCGCTTTCGTGCACGGCGTGCCGGTCGAAGCGGGTCATGCGCAGCGCTCCGCGACGAAACGCGCGAACAGATTCGCGCAAAGCGCACGCCGATAGTCGGCGCTGGCGCGATGGTCGCTGATCGGCGTGAACGCATCGCGCAGGCGCACACCTGCTTCGACGAGGGTATCCGCATCGAGCCTGCGGCCCTGCAGCCAGTCTTCGACCGCGTGTGCGCGCAGCGGCACGGCCGCGACGCCACCGAAAGCCAGGCGGGCATGGTCGACGAGCCCCTGCCCGTTGAAGCCGAGGATGAAGGCTGCGACGACGATGCTGATGTCGTCGGTCTGGCGCTTGGCGACCTTGTAGCCGGCATTGCGTCGCGAGCCAGGCGATTGCATGTCTACCGCCATGACCAGCTCGTCGTCTGCGCGCGCGGTGCGGCGATAGTCGAGGAAAAAATCGGCGGCCGGCACCGAGCGGGCGCCGCGCGGGCCGCGCAGATGGACGAGGGCATCCAATGCCAGCAACGCGGGCAACAGATCGCCGATCGGCGAGGCCGAACCGAGATTTCCGCCCAGCGTCGCGCGATTTCGCACCTGACGACCGGCAAACCAGTGGAGAAGATCATCGAGCAGCGGGATTCGGCCGTGCAGCTCGCGTTCGATCCGGCTCAGCGGAACGCCTGCTCCGATACGCACACGGGATTCTTCGACCTGCAATGCCTGCAGTTCGGCGATGCGATCGAGCGCGATCAATACCGGCGCCACCGATTGGTGGCGGCTGAGGCCGACGCCGAGATCGGTACCACCTGCGATCCAGGCCGACTGCGGGTGTCGCGTCTTCAGCGTGATCGCTTCATCGACGCTGGCGGGACTGTGGTAGTCGGGCAGGGCGGTAGAGGCAGGCAGCTGCCTGGGCGCGGCTTTTGCGACGTCGAAACGGTCCGGCGCCGGTGGCGACTGCGCCAGGCGCCGTGCGGCTGCCCGGATGGGTCGATAGCCGGTGCAGCGGCAGAGATTGCCTTCGATCGCGGCGTCGCCCAGTTCGCCCTCATGACCGCCGACGAACAGGCTCATGACGAAACCCGGCGTGCAGTAACCGCATTGCGATCCGGCGCATTCGATCATCGCCTGCTGCACGGGATGCAGCGTCTCGCCATCGGCCAGCGCTTCGACCGTGTAGATCTCGCGACCCGGCAGGAAGCCCAGCGGCAACAGGCAGCTGTTCACGGCGTGGTAGCGACTGCGCCCGTCGGCATCGGCTTCCAGCAGCGCGACCGTGCAGGCACCGCAGTCGCCGTCGCCGCAGCCTTCCTTGGTGCCGCCGAGCCGGCGCTGCTGCAGCCAGCGCAGCAGGGACTGGCGGGGATCGACGCCTTCGAGCGGGACGGATTCGCCGTTGAGGCGGAAGCAGGGCGCGTTCGACATCGCCATAGACTAGCAGGCTCCCGGAGACGGCCTAACTTTGCGCCCGTGCCGGCTTCGGGCAGACTCTAGGCAACCCCAGACCCTGCAGGCTGCCATGACTGCGACCGCATCCGCCGAACGCCCCGATGCCAGCTTCTTGCGTGGCCTGCCCAAGGCCGAACTGCATCTGCACATCGAAGGCTCGCTCGAGCCGGAACTGATGTTCGCGCTGGCCGAGCGCAACGGCATCGCGCTGCCGTATTCCTCGGTGGACGAACTGCGTCGCGCTTACGATTTCAGCAACCTGCAGAGTTTCCTCGACATCTACTACGCCGGTGCGAGCGTGCTGCGCACCGAGCAGGATTTCCACGACATGGCCTGGGCCTATTTCCAGCGCGCCCATGCCGACAACGTCATCCATGCCGAGCTGTTCTTCGATCCGCAGACCCATACCGCACGCGGCGTCGCCTTCGAGACCGTCATCGCCGGCCTGGACAGCGCCCTGCAGCGGGCGCGCAGCGAATTCGGCATGGGCGCGGAATTGATCATGTGCTTCCTGCGCCATCTCAGCGAGGCCGAAGCCTTCGAGACGCTGGAACAGGCCGAACCGCACCTGGGCAAGTTCATCGGCGTGGGGCTGGATTCGAGCGAAGTCGGACATCCGCCGGAAAAATTCCGCCAGGTGTTCGCGCGCGCCGGACAGCTGGGCCTGCACCGCGTCGCGCACGCCGGCGAGGAAGGGCCGCCGGCCTATATCTGGAGCGCGCTCGACGAACTGCACGCCGAACGCATCGATCACGGCGTGCAGGCGCCCAAGGATGCGACACTGATGCAGCGCCTGGTGGCCGAGCGCATCCCGCTGACCGTCTGTCCCTTGTCCAACCAGAAGCTGTGCGTGTTTCCCGATCTTCGCCAGCACAGCCTGCCGCAATTGCTCGACGCCGGCGTGGTGGCCACGTTGAACTCGGACGATCCGGCCTATTTCGGCGGTTACATGAACCAGAACTTCGTCGAGACCTTCGATGCGCTGGGGCTCGGTCGCGAGCAGGCGATCACGCTGGCGCGCAACAGCTTCGAGGCCAGCTTCGCCGATGCCGCGCACAGGCGCCGCTATTTCGATCGCTTGCAGGAATACGTCGCCCAGTCGGGAGCGCAATAAGGCCATGGGCAAGCTGAGCACGCACGTCCTCGATACGGCGAATGGCCGTCCGGCCGCCGGCGTATCCATCGCGCTGTATCGTTGCGAAGGCGAAGGCCGACATTCGCTCGGGCGCTACGTCACCAATGCCGATGGCCGTTGCGATGCGCCGCTGCTCGAAGGCGCGGCACTGCAGGCCGGCAGCTACGAGCTGGATTTCGCCATCGGCGACTATTTCGCCGCCGCCGGCGTGGCTCAACCTGAACCGGCTTTCCTCGGCGTGGTCACGGTGCGCATCGGCATCGCCGATCCCGGCGCGAGCCACCACGTGCCCTTGCTCGTATCGCCCTACGGCTACAGCACCTATCGGGGTAGCTGAGTGACTCCCTATCTGGTGGATGTCGCGGCTTTCGCGCTGCGCTGGTTGCATGTCATCGCGGCGATCGCCTGGATCGGCGAATCCTTCTACTTCGTGATGCTGGACCGTTCCCTCAAGCCGGGCGCGAACGAGCCCGAAACCAACGAGGTCGGCGAATCCTGGTCGGTGCATGGCGGTGGCTTCTACCACAAGCGCAAGTTCATGCCGGCGCCGGCGCGCTTGCCGGCCGAGCTGCACTGGTCGAAATGGAAGTCGTACACGACCTGGCTGTCGGGCTTCGCGTTGCTGTCCGTGTTGTACCTGGCTTCGCCGCGCCTGTACCTGATCGATCCGGCCGTGGCGGCGCTGACGCCGACGCAGGCGGTCATGTTCGCGCTTGCCTTCCTGGCCGCCAGCTGGCTGGTTTACGACGGGCTGTGCCGGGCGATCGGATTCCGCGACGGCTGGCTGGGTGCGGCGGTCGCCGCCCAGGTGTTGGCGATGTGTTACGTGGCCACGCATACCTTCGCTGGTGGCGCGGCCTTCCTGCTGGTCGGCGCAGGCCTGGCGACGATCATGTCGGCGAACGTGTTCTTCGTGATCATTCCCGGGCAGAAGCGCATGGTCGCGGCGCTCGCGCGCGGCGAGGCCCCGGACCCGCTCGCCGGCCTGCGCGGCAAGCAGCGTTCGGTGCACAACACCTACTTCACCTTGCCGGTGGTGTTCGCGATGCTGGGCAACCATTTCGCCATCGCGCATGCGGGCGAACATGCCTGGCTGGTATTGGCGGTGTTCATGGCCGGCGGCGCCCTGATCCGGCAGTACTTCGTGTTATGGCATTCCGGTCAGCGGGCCTGGTGGCTGCTGGCGGTTGGCGGCTTCGCCTTGTGCGCCGCATTCTATTGGCTCGCACCGCGGCCCACGCCGGCGACCGCGCCCGTCGCGACGCCGGCATCCACGGTGGCGACGGATAGCGCCGATGCGCCGGGAAGCTCCGTCGCGGCGCCAACGCCGGCCACGACGGCAGCCAATCTTCCCGCGCACGCGGATGTTTCCACCGCCGGCATCGTGGACATCCTCGCCCGACGTTGCGGTGCCTGCCATTCGGCACAACCGAGCCTGATGGCGAGTGCGCCCAAGGGCGCACTGTTCGATACGCCGGAACAAATCGAGCTGCGTGCGGCGCTGATTTACACGCAGACTGTCCGGACGCGGGCGATGCCGCCAGGCAACATCACCCAGATCAGCGACGAGGAACGCGCGGCCATCGCGCGCTGGTACGAAGCGCGTTCGGAGCAGGCCGGCGACTAGCGTGGCGACAGCGGCTCGATCGTCCAGGGCTCGGGCAGGTCGATCTCGTCGCAGTTCGGCGCCGTGCCGGAACGGTCCACCACGAGGAAGTCGCTCTCGCGCTCCAGCGCCAGCAAGGGGTGGTGCCAGGTGCCGCGACGGAAGTTCACGCCCTGTCCGGCGCGGGCGAAGAAAGCGCGCGGCGGCGACTGCGGCGATTCCGCGACGACCACGAGATAGGGTGCGGTGCCCAACGGCATGAAGGCCTGGCTGCCGAGCGGATGACGCTCCAATTGCGAAACGACGAAGGGCAGTGCGCGCGGCTGCGCCCGGAACAGGCTGATCACGGCAGCACCGTCATCGCCGGCGATGTCGACGCGGGCGAGAGCATGGAAGCGTTGTGCGGTTCCGGCATTGATCTCGTACACGGTTTCCGCATTGCCCGGTTCGAGCACGTCGCCGAAAGGCGCGAAGGCCTCGCGGTCCAGGGGTTCGATGACGAGCCGGGGCATCGCCGTGCTCAGGCCGGTCGGCCGCGCAACCGCAGCCGCGAAACGCCGCCGTCGGGGAAGATGTTCAGGCGCACGTGCGTGACCGGGCCATGCGCGCGGATCTGTTCGCGGAAGTAGTGCTGCAGATCCATCTGCAGCGTCTGTTCGGGCAACAGCAGCGGCCAGTTCTCGGCCTGCGCGACCAGGGCCTGCAAGTCGCCCGATGGCGAATGCGCCGCCTGCAGGCTGCAGCGGGCCGGGTAGTTGCCCTTGAAGTGCGCGGTGTCGACTTCGATCGCCTCGATCACGCCAGGCCCCGCCAGGGCGAGCAGGCACCAGTCGTGCCCAGGTTCGCGACGCCGCCGCGTCTCCCAGCCGTCGCCCATGTCGACGCCGCGACCAGGCAGCAACAGGTTGCCGACGCGACCGAAATGTTCGTCGTTGGCGATCAGCGCGACGGCGCCATTGAGCGCGCTGGCCAAGTCGACCAGACCATCGTCGTCACGGCGCGCCGGATCGAACTCCGGTCGTCCGTACAGGCGCAGACGCGCCACCCCGCCATCCGGGTAGATGTTCAGGCGCACGTGCGAAACCGGGCGAGCGCCGTCGAGCGCGTGGTAGTGATGGCTGTTGCCCTGCAAGGGCACGCGCGGCAGCAGTTCGAACCATTCGGTAGCCGCACCCGGGTCGCCATCGCGCAGATAGCAACCTTCCAGCGATGCGCCCGGCGGGTAGTTGCCGGTGAAATGCCGGGTGTCGAAATCGACGCCATGCAGGCGCCCGGGCCGCGCCAGGCGCACGATGCACCAGTCGTGCCCCGGCACGCGTTTGCGCCGGCTCTCCCAGCCATCCATCCACTTGCCGTTGTCGTCGTACTTGTCCGGGATGAACACCGGCTCTCGCGCATCGAGCATGCGCTCCATCGGCGCGAAGAAATCGTCGCTGGTCGCCAATGCCAGCGCGCCCAGGCGCGCGTTCGCGAGGTTGACGCATTCGCGGGTGAAATCCGGGGCTTCGTCTTGGGGCCGCATGCCTTTCCTTATTCGTCTTCAGTGTTCGACCAGTGCGTCCAGGCGCAGCCGGGCGATGCGTTCGATTTGCCGCAGCGCTTCCGCCACCTCGGTCTCGGGCGCGCGGCCGAGGCGGTTCCGCATCTGCTCGATGATGCCGGCGCGCGTATGTTCGCGTACGGCGATGATGAAGGGAAAGCCGAAGCGTTCGTCGTAGGCGGCATTCAGCGCGGTCAGGTCCGCCAGTTCGTCGGCGCTGCACTGGTCGAGGCCGGCACCGATCTGTTCGCGCTGCGAATCGGCGCTGAGACCCGCGCGCAGCGCGGCCCGGTCGGCCAGGCGCGGATGCGCGCGGATCAGCGTCATCTGCGCTTGCTTGTCGCTGTCGGCCACCACCGCGCACATCGCCGCATGCAGCGCATCCGTATCCGCGAACGGCCGCGCGTCCCAGGCCCGTTCGGCCACCCAGGGCGAATGTTCGAAGATCGCACCCAGCGCAGTGCGGAAGGCGGCGCGGTCCATGCGATTGAGTTCGCCCAGGGTCATGCCGGAGGATGTCGTTGGCGCCAATGCCGGGCGATGTCGATGCGCCGGCAGGTCCAGACCCTGTCGTGCGCGGCGACATGGTCCAGGAAACGTTGCAGCGCCCGGAAACGGCCCGGTCGTCCCAGCAGCCGGGCGTGCATGCCGATCGACAGCATGCGCGGTGTCTCTTCCCCCTCGGCGTAGAGCACGTCGAAACTGTCGCGCAGGTACGCGAAGAACTGCTCGCTGCTATTGAAGCCCTGTGCGCTGGCAAAGCGCATGTCGTTGGCGTCCAGCGTGTAGGGAACGACCAGGTGCGGCCGTTCGCTGCCATCGCTCGTGCGCACGCGTGTCCAGAACGGCAGCTCGTCGCCGTAGTAGTCGGAGTCGTATTCGAAGCCGCCGTGTTCGACCACCAGTCGCCGCGTATTCGGGCTGTCACGCCCGGTATACCAGCCCAACGGCGCCGCGCCGGTCAGCTCGCGATGCACCTGCACGGCACGGGCGACGTGTTCGCGCTCTATCTCTTCCGGCACCTGCTGGTAGCTGATCCATCGCCAGCCGTGCGATGCGATTTCATGTCCGAGCTCGACGCAGGCACGCGTCAACTCGGGGTTGCGCTGCATCGCCATCGCTACGCCGAACACGGTCAGCGGCAGGCCGCGGCGTTCGAACTCGCGCAGGATCCGCCAGGCGCCGACGCGCGTGCCGTATTCGTAGATCGACTCCATGCTCAGGTGCCGGTCCGGGAAGCTGGCGGCGCCGATGATCTCCGACAGGAAGGTCTCGCTGCCGGCGTCGCCATGCAGCACGCAGTTCTCCGCGCCTTCCTCGAGGTTCAGCACGAACTGCACCGCGATCCGTGCCTGGCCCGGCCAATCGGCCCGGGGCGGGTGGCGGCCGTAACCGGCGAGGTCGCGGGGGTAGTCGGACGTGGAAGGCATGCGTCGCAGTGTGTCGAATCGTCGCGACCCATGGCAAGCGGCGCGGCCGCAGCCCGCGCATCGCGGGACTCAGCCGACGCCGGGGCGCGCGCGGAACAGTCGCGCCGGTAGCGAAGCGATCATCGCCCGTTCGTCCGCCTGCAGCGCGCGACGCCAGAGCCAGAGCATCAGGCCCACGGCGCCCGTCGCATACAACACCACGGCGGTCGGAGCCATGTACCAGCGCGAGACGATGACCCAGGGTTCGACCCATTGCGCCACGGCCATCGTCGCGCCGGTGACGACGGCGATGGGCAGGGCGAAAGGCTGCAGCACCGCCAGTACGCGCGCCCACGACAGTCCGAGCGAACGGAACAGCCACCAGGCGAACAGCGAATTGCCCAGCAGGCAGGCCAGCAAGGTACCGAGCGCGGCGCCTTCCTTGCCGTAGGCGTGGATCAACAGGAAGGAGCAGGGCACGTTGACGAGCATCGCGCCGAAGGCGCGCGCGAATTCCAGTCGGGCGCGCCCCTGCGCCTGCGCCGTCATCGACAGGGGCATGATCAGCACGGTGCTGATCACGGCCAGCGCGAGCAGGGCGAAGGTCGTGGCGGCGTGATAACCGATCTGGCCGATCCAGGCGAACAGGCCGATCGGCGCGACGGCGAGGGGCAGGAGCAGGAAAACGCCGCTACCGAATACGGTCAGGCGCAGCATGCGCAGCAAGTCGGCCGACACGTCCTCGTTGCGGCCATGCCGCTCGGTCAAGGTCGGCGCGAAAGCGACGAAAGGCGCGCTCGACACGTTGCCCAGCGCCTGCGCGGAACGGCTGGCGACTTCATAGTGCGCGACTTCGGTCGGCGCGACGACGCCGGAGATCACCAGTTTGTCGAACTGGTACATCACGAAGGTCGAAAGGTCGCTGAACTGCAGTGCGGCGCCAAACCGAAGCATGTCGCTGGCGAGCCGGCGGTCGAGCGTGCGCCGGGAAAAGCGCCAGGGCATGCGTCGACGCGTCCAGGCGGCGGCGAACAGCTGCACCGCGACGATGGCGACGGCGTTGGAAAGAATGACGAGATCGAGCCGTCGCGTGGTCCAGGCCACGGTCCAGATCACGGCGGCGCCTACGACCGATTGCAGCAGGGCGAAGCCCGAATGCACGGCCATGCGGCGCGCCGCGAGCATCGGCGCGATCGTGCAGCGAAGCAGGGCCATCGTCGCGACGGTCGCGTAGATGACGAGGATGCATTGGCCGGGCGTCAGCAACGCCGTCATCGGCAGTTGCAGCCAGGCCGCCAGCGGTTCGCTGACGAAATACAGCGGTATTCCCACGCCGGCGAACACCAGGGCGGTGCAGGCCAGCGAATTGCTCATGATCGCGCTCAGGCCGTGACCGCCGTTGATCTTCGATTCCGGCATCAGCGACAGCGTGGTCCAGCGCATCACCGCCACGCTCATGCCGAGCTCCAGCGTGCCGAAAGCGAAGGTGCCGCCGAGCAATACGGCCCAGGCGCCGAATTGCAGCAGGCCGAGCGCCGACATCAGGATCGGCAGACCCAATAGTCCGATCGCCATCGCGATCAATCGCGTGCCCAGCACCCAGGCGCCGTTCCAGGCGGCGAGGTCGGCTTCCTTGTGCGCTTCAGGCGGCGACATCATCGCGTCCGCCGCGCATGGCATTCGCCAGCCAGAAGCCGAGGATCAGATTCACCGGAAACAGCTCGGTGATGTTCACGCCCAGGCTGCAGACCAGCAAGGCGATGCCGATCGGTCGCGTCCGCGCGTCGGCACGCAGCGCCAGCGCGAACAGGGAATAGATCAGGACCAGGCCGATCAGACCGATCTGCCAGAACACCGCCGCTGGCATGGAATCGCCGACCGGGCGGTCCGGCATCCGGCCCACGGGGCCGTCCGGTTTGTCGTCCTGTCGTCCCAGCGCATTCGTGCCCAGCCCGAAGCCGCTGCCGAACAACAGCTCGCGCGTCGACAGGTTCTCGGCCGCGTACGTCTGTACGGGCGTAATGCGACCCCAGAGCGAGTCGTGCACGTCTTCGCGACCGGTCAATGTCGGCAAGGCGAACCAGCCGACGATAGCCGCTGGCAAAACGAGCGCCAGCATGAGCGAGCGCGCGCGGGTTCGCAGCGTCGGAAGACTCGTCGCGACGACGGCCGCCGCGAACGCGACCCAGGCCGTGGCCGAGGCGTTGAACAGCAGCAATACCATCAGCGCGGCGGTCGCCAGCCGCAAGGTGCGGCGCGAGTAGCCGCTCCAGCAGAGCATCGTCGTCCAGGCGACGACGGCGAAAGCGCCCAGGGAGATCGGCAGGTTGAAACTGCCGACGACGCGGACGAGATCGTGGTCGAGGAAGCGCGTGGCGTAGATCGGCATGCCGCGCATCAGTTCGATCGCGACCAGCGGCATCTGCGCGAACAAGGTCCAGGCGCAGACACGGGCCAGGCGGCGCAGCAGGCTTTCGTCCAGCCAGGCCATCGAACCCCAGGCGATGACCCAGCTGGCGAAACCGCGCGCACCTGCGACCAGGGCCAGCCATTGCGCACCCGCGGCCGAGGCGATCGCCGAAACCAGGCCGAGCAAGAAGGCGCCGGCATAGGCCCAGGCGAAGGCGCGTGGCGGGCGCGCGCGCAGGATCGAAACCAGCGCGAGCAACAGGAAGGCGAGCAGCAGGAATTCCTTCGCGAGCTTGGTCAGCGTCCACCAGCCCTCGATGCGATGCAACGATGCATGGTGTTGCATCACGAACCAGTAAACGCCGAACGGATCCTCCGTCGCCGGCGCGCGCGCGGCCAGCTGGGCGTTGTCGAACCAGTATTCGTCCGTCTGCAGCCAGCCCACGCGGCGCAGCCAGAACACACTGCCGCCCAGCAGCGAAGCGATACCGACGAGCGGCATCAGCCAATACGCGACGCGCCGCACCGCCGTCAGGTCAGACAAGCGAAGAGGCTTGGGAAGAAGTCGCCGGAGATTCCATCTTCTGGCCTCGGACCAGGTTCAGGTCCAGACGAAGGGAATCGTTTTCTTTGCCGCTTCGCTGGCGGCGGCTGCGGCCTTCTCGCGCTGGCGCTGCAGGTTCTTCGACGGTACGCCGGTGCGGGCGAAGGATTTCTCGCAGTCCTGCGTGGATGGGCCGCGCATATTGCCTTCGAGATAGGCCAGGCCGGGGCAGCGCGTGCAGGTGCTGCCGTGCACGCAGGACGAACAGCCTTCCAGATGCGCGATGCGGATCGCGCGCACCTCCTTCAGCTGCGGCGAGTCGCGCCAGATATCGGCGAACTTCTGCTTGCGCACGTTGCCGACCAGATAGGGGAACTGCACGCACGGGTATACCTCGCCATAGGGCGAGATGTAGACGGCGGTATGGCCGGCGCTGCAGGGCAGGGTCTTGTAGGCCTCTTCCAGCGGGCGCGGGCCTTTAGGCGCCGCCAGCAGGGTTTCGGCCTGGTCGCCCAGCAGGGAATGGTCGTGGAATACGTGTTCCAGCCGTTGCGCATCCATGTTCAAGGACAGGATCGAGCGGTCGCCATCCATCATCGGCGTGATGGTCGCGTCCACCGTGTAACCCATGTCCATTTCCGCCGCCAGCGCCTGCACGTCCTTGTAGTCGTCGGCGTTCTGCTTCATCAGCACGTTGGCCAGCGTGACCTTGATGCCTTCGGCTTTCAGCAGGCGGGCGCCTTCCATCGTGCGCTTGAAGGAGTTCGGCAGCTGGGTGATCTCGTCGTGCACTTCAGCCTTGTGCGAATACAGGCTGATCTGCACGGATTCGACGCCGAGCTCGGCCAGGCGCTTGGCCTTGGCGGGCTTGATCATGACCGCATTCGTCTTCAGCTTCACCGAGAACTGCAGCTTGCGCGCGTATTCGAGGATCTCGAACAGATCCTTGCGCATGAAAATCTCGCCGCCGCTGAAGTTCAGGAAGAAGGTGCCCGAGGCGGCCAACTGGTCGAGCACGCCCTTGATCTCTTCGGCCGTCATCTCGCCATGGTCTTCATGGTCGAGGTAACAATGCACGCAGGTTTCGTTGCAGCGATAAGTCAGGTCGATCTGGGCCCGCAGCGGGATGCCGAGCTGCAGGGCACGCACACCCATCTGCTCCATCAGGCTCATGTCAGCTCTCCGGGGCTGCCGCCGCCTGCGGCGTATCCGATACGCGCAGGATGCCATGTTCCGCTAGGCTGGAGACGAGCTCGCGGGCATCGCGCAAGGCGGTGGCGGCATCCACATCGAAGGCCGAGCAGAGCTGGCTTTCGACGATTTGCTCGAGCGGCGTCACGCCGTCTGCGGCCTGCCAGAGCATGGCCGCGGTTTCGTTCAGGCTGAACAGCGAGGAATTGCGCCCGGACATGATCATCAGCTCGTCGCCGAACTGGCGCGCGGCCACGTCGCTGGACCGGCTGATGTAGAGGGGGGCGCTCATGCTCGTTCGTTTCCGATCAGTTCCCAGACTCGCGTATCCGGCAGGAAGGTCAGCCGGCGTACCGGAACCCGGGACGCCAGCGCGATGGCGGAGTCGAAAATCGCCTTCACCAGCTCAGGATCTTGCGCGAAAAACAGGATGTTCGCCAGCAGGCCGCGGACCGCCTCGGTGGGGCTCAGTTCATCGATCCGGTTCTCCGGTCCCTGGGCCAGCAGGAAGATGCCGGCCAGCGGCGCATTGAGGTTTTCGCCCGGCTTGGCCAGCTCGCCCGCGAAGGGCGTGCCGAAGGCCCGATAGCCGCCGTCGTCATCGCGTCGGATGAAGGACATCTCGTCGGTCAGCAGGTGAGCATCGGCGGGCGCGAGGCGCGAGATCGTCGTCTTGCCCACGCCCGACACGCCGGTGAAGACAAAGGCGCGACCGTTGCGTATGGCGCTGGAGGCATGCATCAGCATGCCGCCTTCGCCGGCGAGCACCAGGGTGATCACGATGCGGATCACCGAGTCCAGCGAAAACGGGCTCAATACCTGGCGGATCCAGCCGCGTCGCGTGCGTGGGTCCCATTCGGCGAGGAAGTCGCCGCGCTGCACGCGCCACAGCTCGCCCTCGCGCGAGACGCGCACCTGTTCGCCCGCGCCATTGCCCGGCGGCACGAGGCTCACGTCGAATTCGTAGTCGGGCCGGTCGACCGATTCGATGAACCCGGCGAAACGTTCGCCGATGACATCGAGATAGGCCTGGGAATCGGTATGCAGGCGCACGTGGATGCCGCCGATGCCGATGTCGGCGTGCAGGTGCAAAGGATTCTGGGTCATGCGGGGGCGGTGATGGTGGATCGGTGCCAGCGCAGGAAAATGCGACGGGCGAGGGCGGAATGGCGCATCAGCCAGCGGCCGAAGCGAGGAGAGGCATGGGGGTCGATATCGCGACCGATGCGCTGTTGACCGATCATCACGCCGAGAAAATCGGCGGTCGGCGTCGGCGGGTCAGGTTGCGGCATGGAATCGCCCTGGGTCAACAACCCCTCTGGCGTCAGCGCCAGCAGACGGTGGGCGAACAGACGGCCGTCGCGTCGCACCAGAACGACGCTGCCCGGCGCGAGCGACTCGGCCGGGCAGGTCTTGAAGAAGAGCACATCGCCGGGAAGCACGGCCGGCAACATGCTGTTGCCGGTGACGCGTAGCCGAAGCTGTCCGAATTCCGACAGGACGTCCTGGGCCAACGCGATGCCGCCCGCGGGCGACGGGGCGGGCGGCAGGGACATGCGAACTCAGGAAGCGGAGTTCACACCGACGCAGGGAGCCTGCGTGTCGTTCACTTTGCCGCAGGCCAGGGCCATGGTCTCGAAGACCTGCTCGTGGCGGAACTCCGGCTTGACGTAGGCGCGACGGCCTTCGTCCTGGGTAGCTGCCGGCGCGGGCATGTGGTTCTGCGAGTCGGCGTTCATGGTCGGGGTCCGTCGTTTCGGTGGGGGCCGGCAAAGTGTCCGCCGGCCCGCCACTGATTGCAAGTTATTGCAGACCGGACTGGCTGGTCTGGATCGCGTTGCCCGGAATGCTGCCCGGGGTGCCGAGGTTCGAGAAATAGATCTGCGAGGTACCCGGCAGGCTGCTGATGTTGTCCAGCACGATGCCCGCTGATGCCACCAACCACGGTCAGGCCAGCCGCCGGCACATTGGTCGTGCCCCACGTCGTCGACGAGGGGGCGACGCCTTGGACATGCGAGCCGACGTTCTCGATGAAATTGTTCATGTCGACGCCTTCTCGCACCAGGTTGTCGGCGACATTACCCGGCAGGTTGCGCGTGATGATGACATTGTTGTTCGTGCCAGTGGTGGTGTAGCCGGCGACCTGCGAGGTGCAACCCCTCAGGTATTGACCATCGGTGTTCTCGCCGCCGTCGGAGAAGATGTCGAAGTCGCCACCCGCGCCGGTGCAGTTGGTGACGTTGGCGCCGGTGTCGCCATCGCTGACGGCATTGAACGTCACGTTGTCGACGATGAAGGTGCCGCCGCCGACCGTTTGCGTGGTCGGGAAGGTGAAGGACCACTGCTCGCTGACGCCCGCATCCAGCCCGTTCAGGTTGAACATGTACAGGCAGGCGCCCGTACACCACTGAGCGCTGCCGCCAGCGGGAACCGCCGCGTAAAGATACTGATTCGCGCCGTTGGTGATCAGCGAAACCGGCGAGCAAAGCGACTGCGAAGTGGACAGGGTCGCACCCTGGACCGGCGCGCCCATCACGCCAGCCGTGATCGGGATTCGCCACATGGCCACGCTGGTGCTGTCACCCGGCAAGCTGCCGCAGACGTAGAGATTGCCGGTACCGTTCGGGCTCGAGCGATAGGCGCTGTCGAAGCGGCCCACGTACTGGGCGTCCGTCGTCAGGCTGCTCGTGCCGAGGCCGACCGAGACCTTGCTACCCGTCGCGCCGGCCGTGAAGGCGAGCGGGAACTGATAGATCGCGCGATCGGTGCCATCGCTGGAGGTCGAGGCATAAATGACGCTGGTCTTGAGATCAATCATCGGCGTCGCGCGGAAACCGGTGTTCGCATTGTTGGCCGTCAACCTGCCGCTGTCGACCACGGCGCCAGTGGTGGCATTGATGCGGTGCAGGCGTCCTCCGCCATTCGGGGCATCGCTAGTACCGTTAGTGTTGCCAGTGATGCTGATATTGCTCCCGGCCACGGCGACCAGGGTGCTGGCTGCGTCCCCGGTTGCGGTGCGGGTGATGATGAGGTCGCAAGGCGCATCATTGACGTTGTCATTGCAGCCACCCGTCGTGGCCGCGCTGTAGCCGATGCCCGCACCGTTGATCTCATTGACGATATTGGTGCGATCCGCGGCACGGTTTGGCCCAACCACGTCGATGTTGGTGCCCGCGTTGTTGCCGGCGGCGTTGAAGGCATTACCGTTGACGGTCAGAAAGCCAGCCAGCGCATTGTTGACGCCCTCGCAAGTGATGCCTCCGCCAGCTTGATCGTTGCAATCGATACGCAGGGTCCAGGTTTCACCCGTGCCGCCCGAATCGGCCACGGACTGGCTGCCGACGAAAACATTGCCGCCGAAATCGTAAACCGGCGGCGACAGCGCTTCGCCGCTGCTGACGACGGTCGGGAAGCCGCCGGTGGTTACTTCCGCCGGATTGCCGGAGAAGATGCCGGTGAACTTGTGCAGGCTGCCGTTATCGTCGCCGACGTAGGCGATGTTGCCGGAGTAGTCGATGAAGGGCGAGGAATAGGTGACGTTGGGGTTGCCGTTGAACACCATGCGATGCATGCAGGCTGCGGCCGCGGTGCAACCGCCGGGATTGGCGACGTTGTCCGGGTCGCGGTAGTCGGACGCCGAAAGCGCCGTGGTCGGCGTCGCCGGCGCGCTCGCCGAACCATTGCCGGCACCGGTCTTCCACTTCAGCAGGACCAATTCGGCCTGGTTCGAGCCATTGGTCTGGACGAAGGCGATTTGCTGGGCGCCGTCGTAATACGACATCGTCGGCGAGGTACGTACCGTGCCGCCGGTGTTGTAGGCCCAATAGACGTCGGGAGCGTTGTCGTTGACGCGATCCGGACCGGCATCGGCGCCGCCCGTGGCGCAGAGTCCGTTGTACAGCTTGTTGAACGCGATGATGCTCGGCTGACCAGGCGTACCGGCGGTGCCATTGGCGTTACCGCTGCTAGTGTTGCTCAGGTTGTCGCGGTCGACATAGCTGCCGGTAATGTTTCCGGGCGCAATCGAGCTGATGGTCACGACGTTGGCAGCGGAGCTGGCGCTGTAACCGGTCTGGCCGCTCCAGCGATTGATCGCATCGCGCAGGTTGGTCGCATTGGTGGTGGTGTTGCCGGTGAACTGGAAGTACAGGCCGGTATTGCCGACGCTGCTGGCGATCAGGGTCACCTGGCGCGGTGCGACGCCACCAATCACCACGGTCTGGCCGGCATTGGGGTTGCCGGAGAAGGTGATGGTCCAGGTCTCGCTGGTACCGCCGGAGGCGGAGACGCCGGCGGCATTGGTCGCGTAAACGACGAAGTCGTTGGCGCAGCTCGGCGTGGCCATGATGTCGAAGTTGTACTTCGCGGGATAGGTGCCAGCCGAGCCATTGCCCCCCAGGCCGTTCGTACCACCGACGCCGAGAATATTGCTCCAGTCGCGATGCACGCCCGCTTCCGCATCGCCGGACGGCGTTGGCGTCGGCGCAGGAGTCGGGCCGGGAATCGGGTTGGGTTTGGGACGGCCGTTGGCCGTCTTGCGCGAAGCGGCGAGGGCCTGTGCTTCGAGCTTTTCTGTCACCGCCAGGCTGAAGCGCGGATCGCGGTACAGGCGCTGCCAGCGCTGGTAGCGGTTATTGGCCTTGGCTTCTTCCGGCGTTTCGACGTTGCGGAAGATGACCGACTGGTTCGTCCAGTCCTGGACCATGCCGATAGGGGCGGATTGGGGTGCCCTGGCCGCGGGAGCGGCCGGCGCCGGCTTGGCCGGTTTGGCGACGGACCTGCCGTTGTGCGCCGAGGCGCCAGCGGCAAAAACCACGGCCATGATGGCCACACCCAAGATCGAACGCTTCGTGCTGTTGCGCATGCTCCCCCCGCGGAGTCCTGCAATGGACGGTTAGTAAGGCTTTCGTGAAAGCGATGCTTGTCCGTAAGCAACACTTATCGGTAAGTGGTACGAAACTTGAATCGTTAGAACTGCTGTCTAGGGTAGCGTGAAACATGCCAAATCGCCAGAAATGTGCGATGGATCACACTCTGGCGTTGCGCAATGAATGATTGGCCACGGGATGGCCGGCGACCCATTCAGAAAGAAGGGGCGGGCGCCTGACCACGGGCGTCAGTTTCTCACCGCGCGTGTCAGGCTTGCGCGCGTCTCGTCCTGTGAAGAAGAAACTTAACGGCCGTGTTTCTGGCGGCCGTCATCAGGAACTCTTGCAATCCCGCCTGGCTGGCCTGGATCGCGTTGCCGGGGCGCAGACTCGAAGGCAGATCGGGATGGCGACCTTGGGACTGCCGGCGATGCTCCTGTCGAGGTGTGCCGTCTCGTGGTCGGCAATACGGTGAGACCCCAAGCCAAGCCCAACAGATTGAACAGGTAGCAGCAACGGAATTGTGGCGCTTGGACAGCCGCTGCCGGTGACGGCCTGGTCCGGCACACTGGCGTAGAGACATTCCTCCCAGCCTTTGCCGACAAGGCCGAGCGGCGAACGATCGTCGCCCGAGCCGGCCCTGGCAATGGTTAGTATTCCTGTTGAGGTAAGCGCAACGTACCCTGTTTGCGCAGGTTTGCTGACGGGCCATTTGCGCGCCATGCAACTTGCCAGAAGGATTGCACGCGGCGTGCAAGATGCCGGCAGCGCTGGGAATTCGGAGGCTGCGGACGAGGCGAGAGGGCGAACGGAAGCCGAGTCAGGCGCGGAGTTGCTTGGCCAGCAGCCGGCCGGCTCGGAGGGGTAGATAGAGGAAGAACAGCGGGGGCGGCAGCGGCCAGCGCGACCACTCGACCAGGCTGGGGCGCAGGATCACGTTGACGATATGCCTCAGGCGGCGAGGCAGCGTTTCGTACAGGGACAGGTTGCGACGCAGGCGCGGCCAGGTACCGAGTTGCCGGGCGGGCAGTTCGAACCAGTCGCTGGCGATTTCATCCGCCAGCCTCGCGATGCTCGTCTGGCCGTCCAGCCAGCTACCGACGCGCGGGGGCGGAACCCAGTGCAGTTGGTCGCGCAGCAGTCGTATCCCCAAGGCCAGCCGCTTCGTCGCTCCGAGGCCACGCGCGCGCCCCAGGATCCAATCCCAATCGAGGTCGGGATGGGTCTTGAGCAATTCGTTGATGTCGACCAACCAATGCAGGCTGCTCCAATGGTGCTTGCTGCCGTGCAGGCAGAGCGCGAGCAGCTGTTCGTGCGGTGCGAGGCAGCGCACTTCGGTATCGCCTATCCGCGTGCGCTCGAGCGACTCCCACCACGCCGCGTCTCCGGCTGGTTCGACGGCGAACTCCGCGTCCGTTTTCCAATGCAGCTCGACCATCAGGTCGCGCTTGAGCGCGATGTGGTAGTGCGCGGGCGAATCGAGCAAGGCGCGTTCGGCCGCGGCCGAAATCGGGAAGAAGGAAACGTAGCCGCGCTCGGCCAGCAGTCGGCGCGCCTGCGTGCGCCGTGACGGCGGCACCAGCAGGTCCAGGTCGCCGAACTCGCGCAAGCTGAGGTCGCCATAAGCCTGCAGTGCGAGCACGGGGCCTTTCAGCGGCAGGACAGGAATGCCTTCGCGCTCGAACAGGTCGACGATCGTCAGCAGTTCGTCGCGCATGCGGCGGTTCTTCGCCGTCAGTTGCTCCTGATGGACCCACAGCGTCGAGAACAGGTCGCGCGGCAAGGCCGGACCCAGCGACCGCTCGATATGTCGGAACAGCAAGGGCCGCAAGCCATGGGCTTTGGCCAATTCGATCAGGCGGCTCGCATCGAGGCCTGCCTCGAAGAGTTCGCGAATGCGCAGGCGCCGCGCTTCGTCGAGATCGACGCAGGCAATCAGTCGCAGCAGCGAGGCCTCGGGTCCACCGTCATCCGGAGCGAATGGCTTCGCGCTGTTTCCATTCGGGGCGGCGGGCATGGCGTGAGGGTCGCGAAAGACATCGCCATCCTCGCATGCGACCGCCCGCCTGTCTCGCCGCCTCGCTTTCGCCGAATGCCGGCTTGGGCCGACGCTCGGACCGCAGCTACAATCCGTTGGTCGGTGTCCTGGCCGACGTCGAGCGGAGCGGGCATGCGGACCTGGTTGGTGACGGGCGGCGCGGGATTCATCGGCGGCAACTTCGTGCTGGCTGCGGTGGCCGAGGGCATCCGTATCGTCAATCTCGACAAGCTGACCTATGCGGGCAACCTCGATACGCTCGCTTCCTTGTCGGGTCACTCCGATCACGTCTTCGTGCAGGGGGATATCGGCGACCGTGCGCTGGTCCAGCGCTTGCTGCGCGAGCACCGGCCCGAGGCGATCCTGAATTTCGCCGCCGAAAGCCACGTCGACCGCTCGATCGACGGACCTGCCGCCTTCGTGCAGACCAATGTCGTCGGCACGCTCGCCCTGCTGGAAGCGGCGCGCGATTACTGGCGCGAGCTGGAGGGCGCGGCGCGCGAAGGCTTCCGCTTCCTGCATGTGTCCACCGACGAAGTGTATGGCTCGCTGGGCGAACAGGGCGCCTTCGTCGAAACCACGGCCTATGCGCCGAATTCGCCGTACTCGGCCAGCAAGGCCGCTTCGGACCATCTGGTCCGCGCCTTCCATCACACCTACGGCCTGCCGACGCTGACAACGAATTGCTCGAACAACTACGGGCCGTTCCAGTTCCCGGAGAAGCTCGTGCCGCTGATCGTCCAGAAGGCCGTCGCTGGCGAGGCCCTGCCAGTCTACGGCGACGGCGCCCACGTGCGCGACTGGCTGCATGTCGGCGATCATGTTTCCGCCTTGCGACGCGTGCTCGACGCGGGGCGTCCGGGCGAAACCTACAACATCGGCGGCAACGCCGAGCGACGCAATCTGGACGTGGTGAAGACGATCTGCGCGCTGGTCGATACCAGGCGTCCGCGCGAGGATGGCTTGCTGCGCGAATCGCAGATCAGTTTCGTTCGCGATCGTCCCGGGCACGACCGGCGTTACGCCATCGATGCCGGCAAGTTGCAACGCGAGCTCGGCTGGGTGCCTTCGGTATCGTTCGAACGGGGCATGGTCGATACGGTGGATTGGTATCTTTCGCATCCGGAATGGGTGCGACGCGTGCTCGACGGCAGCTATCGCATGGAACGGTTGGGAGAGGGCGCATGACGCCGAGGAAAGGCATCGTATTGGCCGGCGGGTCGGGCACGCGCCTGTATCCCTTGACGCAGGCGATCAGCAAGCAGCTGTTGCCGGTGTACGACAAGCCGATGATCTACTACCCGCTGAGCGTGTTGATGCTGGCCGGCATCCGCGAGGTGCTGGTGATCAATACGCCGCACGAGCAAGCCCTGTTCCAACGCCTGCTCGGCGATGGCTCGCAATGGGGCATGCGCATCGAATACGCCGTGCAGCCCAGCCCCGACGGACTGGCGCAGGCTTTCCTGATCGGTCGCGATTTCCTCGCCGGTGCGCCGAGTTGCCTGGTGCTGGGCGACAACATCTTCCACGGCCACGGATTGACGAACCTGCTGCAGTTGGCCGACCGCCGCGAACACGGGGCCACGGTCTTCGGCTACTGGGTGCGCGATCCCGAGCGCTACGGCGTCGCCGAGTTCGGCGCGGACGGTCGCGTCTCGGGGCTGGAGGAAAAGCCGAAATCACCGAAATCGCATTACGCCGTCACCGGCCTGTATTTCTACGACGAGCGGGCGCCGGAATTCGCCCAGGCGCTGAAGCCCTCCGATCGCGGCGAACTGGAGATCACCGATCTCAATCGACGCTATCTCGACGAAGGCTCCCTGCATCTGGAAAGACTGGGGCGAGGTTACGCCTGGCTCGATACCGGCACGCACGAATCCCTGGTGCAGGCTTCGAACTTCATCGAGACGATGTCGGTCAGGCAGGGCTTGAGCGTCTGCTGCCCCGAGGAAATCGCCTGGAGCAACGGCTGGATCGACAACAGCCAGCTTCGCGTATTGGCCGAACCGCTGGCCAAGAGCGGTTACGGCCAGTACCTGTTGAGCCTGATCGAACACGGGCGGGTCGAATGAAGATCGTCGATTTCGGCTTGGCCGACTGCAAGCTGATCGAGCCGCAGGTGTTCGGCGATGCCCGCGGCACCTTCTTCGAAAACTGGAATCGCGAGCGCTACGCCGATGCCGGCCTGCCGGCGGAGTTCGTGCAGAGCAATGTCTCGGTGTCCGCACACGGTACCCTGCGCGGGCTGCACCACCAATGGCCGCAGCCGCAGGGCAAGCTGGTCGGCGTGCTGGAAGGCGAGGTTTACGACGTCGCGGTGGACATCCGGCGCGGTTCGCCGACCTTCGGTCGATGGAAGGCGGCCATCCTCAGTGCGGAGAACCGGCGCCAACTGTGGATTCCGCCGGGCTTCGCGCATGGCTTCGTCGTGCTATCCGAACGCGCGATTTTCCACTACCTGTGCACCGAAACCTACCGACGCGAGAATGACGCTGCGCTGCGCTGGAACGATGCGCGCCTGGCGATCGACTGGCCGGTGAGCGCGCCCCTGCTGTCCGACAAGGATGCGAATGCGCCTTTCCTCGACGACATTCCCCCCGAGAAACTGCCGGAGTATCGGCCATGAAGATCCTTCTGCTGGGCGCCGACGGCCAGCTCGGTTACGAATTGCACCGCGCCTGTTCGCCGCTCGGTCGCATCCTGCCGTACACGATGAGCGGCCAGCTTCCGGGGCAGCAACGATGCGGTCGCATCGATTTCGCCGAGGCCGGCGCGCTCGACCGCCTGCTGGCCGAACATTCGCCCGATGTGGTGCTGAACGCGGTGGCGCACACGGCGGTGGACCGCGCGGAGGACGAGCCTGCGTTGGCACAGCGCGTCAATGCCGAAGCCGTGCATGAGTTGGCCGACGCCTGCCGTCGCCAGAACGCGCGCCTCGTGCACTATTCGACCGACTATGTGTTCGGCGGCGAGGGCCGTCGCCCCTGGCGCGAAGACGACGACACCGCACCGCTCGGCGTGTACGGCAGGACCAAGCTGGCCGGCGAACAGGCGGTGCGCGACAGCGGCTGCCGGCATCTGGTTTTCCGCACGGCCTGGGTTTACGCCGCGCGTGGGCAGAACTTCCTGCGCACGGCGCTGCGCCTGGCGGGCGAGCGCGAAGAGATGCGCATCGTGCACGACCAGGTCGGTTCGCCGACGCCGGCGCGCTGGCTCGCGACGGTGACGGCGCTGGTGCTGTCGCGCGCGGACGAAGCACAGGGAACCTGGCACGTGGTTGCCGATGGCGAGTGCAGCTGGTTCCAGTTCGCTTCGGCGATCTATTCCGAAGCGTTGGCGGCGCGCCTGATCGAGCGGGCGCCGCGGCTGGTCGGGATTCCGAGCAGCGAATATCCGGCGAAAGCCAAGCGCCCGGCCTATTCGCGACTGGACACGGCGAAACTGGCGAAGGATTTCGGCCTGAGCCTGCCCGATTGGCGTATCGGTCTGCGCGAAGTGATCGGCGAAATGGCGGAAGCGCGGGCTCGCTGATTTGGCTTTCCGCTATCGGTCCCGGGTGCCTTCGGTCGGGACGGGAGCCCATCGCCCGGCGTGGCGCGCATAGCGTACTTCGGCACGCTGTAGTGCACGGCCGGCGCAGCTGAATTCGAGATGCATGTACACGTTGGCCTCGTCTCCTTCTCCGGGTCTCGCCGACAGCAGTTGGCATCCCGGGTGCATGGTCTGGAAATCGGCGCGCAACTGCTCATCCGACGGTCCGCCATCGCAAGCTGCCAGCAAGAGCGAAATCAGGGGAAGGCAGCGCTTCACGGCTGCATCGGTTATTTGAAGAAGTCCATGACCATCGCGATGATCTGCCCGGAAAATCCGGCCAGCAGGCTGATCTCGATCAGGCCGAGGATCCAGCCGATGAGCATCAGGCGGCCGTCGCGTTCGATCAGCGCGAACGAATAGGCCAGCAGGACCAGGCCGAAGGGATAGTTCGTCAGCGGCAGCGGCAATGCCAGCAGGACACCGAGGATCGTCAGGAGCAGGCCGGTGAAAGCATGCGCCAAAGGATGCTCGAGCCAGACCTCGCTGCGCGGACGCGTCAGGCGTTCCAGTCGCGCCAACCATTTGCCCATGTACTTGCGGAAACTGGCGATGGTGTGGCGGTGGATGCGGTAGCGCGCGATGAAACCCGGCAGCCAGGGATGCTCCACGCGGAACAGCAACTGCAGGCCGATCAGCGCGATCAGCCCGCCGCTGAAAGCGCCTTGCCCCATCGGGATCGGGATGAAGGTCGGCAGCAGGGCCAGCAGCAGGAACAGGCCGAAGCTGCGTTCGCGGAACTCGTCCAGCAGTTCGCCCAGGCTGAGCGCTTCGTTGGGATCGCCCTCGGCCAAGTGCTCGATCATCTGGTTCGTGCTCGGCGGCAGGGGCGCGCCGGTTTCCGGATGCCAGCGAACGAGCTTGGGCAGTTTCAAGGCTCAGCCTTCGTCTTCGCCGGTGTCGGACGATTGCAGGATGCTGCGGGCGACGAGCACCTTGTCCACGCGAGCGCCGTCGAGGTCCACCACTTCCACGCGCCAGCCCTGCCAGTCGAAGTATTCGCCAGCATGGGGGATGCGTCCGTAACGGGCGATGACCATGCCAGCCACGGTCGTGAAGTCGTTGTCGTCTTCGCCGGGCAGCACGTGCACGGCGATCAGTTCGCGGAACTCTTCGATGGACAGGCGTCCGTCGACCAGCCAGCTGCCGTCCGGACGTTCGACGACCAGTTGTTCCTCGTCCTGGTTCTCAATGTCCTGCAGGCGGCCGAGCACAGCCCCCAGCAGGTCGGTGAGGGTGACGATGCCCTGGATGTCGCCGTATTCGTCCACGACGAGGGCGAGCGTCTGCTGTTCTTCGCGGAATATCTCCAGCAGCTTTAGCGCATTCGTCGATTCCGAAACGAACAGGGGAGGCGAGAGCTTGACGAAAAGATCGGGCTTGCCGTCGCGGTCGAGGTAGTCGCCCAGGTACTTGGTTTCGAACGTGCCGAGCACTTCATGGTCGCCGCCGCGATAGACCGGGTAGCGCGAGAAGGCGGTTTCGCGAAGGATCGTCAGGTTCTCGTCGCGACTGGCGCCGGCATCGAGCCAGATGATGCGCGTACGCGGCGTCATCAGCGATTCGGCCGATCGGTCGCCCAGGCGCAGCACGCGATTGAGCATATTGCGTTCGTCAGAGTCGATGACGCCCTGTTCGTGGCTTTCCGCGACGAGATGGCGGATTTCCTCTTCCGTCACCTTCTCCTCGGACAACTTGCCGAAGCCGAGCAGGCGCAGAAGGAAGCGCGTGCTGCCGGCGAGGACGATCACGAACGGACGCGCGATGGTGGCCAGGATGCTCATCGGCAAGGCGACGCCGGAGGCGATCTGCTCGGGTCGCAGCGTGCCCAGACGCTTGGGCACCAGCTCGCCCAACACGACGGAAATGAAGGTGATGACGACGACGCTGAGGGCGTTGGCGATCGTCGGCGCGTAATCGGCGATCAGCGGCAGGCCGATCAGCCAGGGTTCGATCTTCTGCGACAGGGATTCGACGCCCAGCGAGCCGGTCAGGATGCCGAGTGCGGTAATCCAGACCTGCACCGCCGACAGGAAACTTTCAGGGTGTTCGGACAGTTCCAAAGCCTTGCGCGCACCACGGCTGTCCTGCGCCAGTTGCTTGAGCCGCGACTTGCGCGAGGTGACGACGGCCATCTCCGACAAGGCGAAGAAGCCGCTGACCAGGACCACGACGATGACGACAAGAAGTTCCAGCATGGAGAGTTCAGCGAGTCCGATTCGTTAGCCGGTGAAATGCGCCGCGTTGATCCACAGATGCGTCGCCACGCTGGCGGCGAAGCCCAGGGCGATGGCCCAGGTCCAGCGCAGGTGGCCGAAGAAAGTGTATCCGCCCTTGGAAGCGCCCATCAGTGCCACGCCGGCGGCCGAGCCCACCGACAGCAGGCTGCCGCCGACGCCGGCGGTGAGGGTGATCAGTAGCCATTGTCCGTGGTCCATCGCGGGGTTCATCTGCAATACGGCGTACATGATGGGGATATTGTCGACGATGGCCGATAACAAGCCCATGACGATATTGGCGCCGGTATGGCCCAGCTCGCCGTACAGCCATTCCGAACCCAGGTGCAGGAAGCCCATGGTCGCCAGCCCGCCCACGCAGAGCAGCACGCCGTAGAAGAAGAGCAGTGTGTCCCATTCGGCCCGCGCGATGATTTCAAAGACGTTGTAGCTGTCGCCGGACTCGCGAGCGTCGCGCCTCCCGCGGCGACGGATGAAGAAGCCCTGCAGTTTCAACAGACCCAGGCCAGCCATCATGCCGAACACCGGCGGCATGTGAAGGAACTGCTTGCCCGAGACCGTCATGACGATGGTGACGGCGAACAGCGCGCAGACTATCCAACCGCCGTACTTCACGTCGGCATCGTCGCGACCCGGCGGCGGGGTGCCGGCGGGCAGTGCGAAATGCATGCACAGGGCCGGCACCAACCAGTTAACCAACGATGGCAGGAAGATGCGGAAGAACTCGAAAAACTCCACCTTGCGCGCCTGCCACACCATCAGCGTGGTGATGTCGCCGAAGGCCGACCAAGCGCCGCCGGCATTCGCGGCTACCACCAGGTTGATGAAGGCCAACGTGAGGAAGCGGGCGTTCCCGGCGGCGACGGCCATGACGACGCCGGACATGATCAGCGCCGTCGTCAGGTTGTCCAGCACGGCCGACAGGAAGAAGGACAGGACGCCGGTGATCCAGAACAGCGGTCGGTAGCCGAGGTTGCGGCTCACCAGGCCGGCGCGCATCGCTTCGAACACATTGCGTTCCGTCATCGCCGCCACGAAGCTCATCGCCACGATCAGGAAGAAGAACAGCTCGGCGAATTCGAGGAAGATGTGGCGGAACGCCTCCGCGGCTAACCCGTCCTGCATGCCCGGCGTTGTCGCGGCGGCCCAGGCGACGAGGGCCCAGATCAGTCCGGCGCCCAGCATCACCGGCTTCGATTTCGCCAGGCGCAGGCGCTCTTCGAATATGACGAAGGCATAGGCCAGGACGAACAGACCGAGCGCCAGATAGCCGATCGGCTGGTTCGTCAAGTCCATGCCCGCATGAGCCGACGCGAGGGCGGGGCCGGAAAACGCGCAAAGGGCCAAGGCCATCGGAAGGCGGCGCCTGGCGTCGGAAGACGCGGAACTGGGCATGAAGCGGCTGAAAACGGCCGGAAGCGGCCCGCCAAGCATACACGGCCGCCTTGAAGCGGGGTCCGGACCGTCATCTCCGGGTAAACTATGCGTCACATTCCGCCGGCCCTGGCCGGCGTGCATCCATCAGGGGTAGCCAATGTTTTCTCTCCAGACCATCTTCGGCAAGGGCGACAAGTTCTATGGGCTGCTCGAAGCCAGCGCCGCCGCATCGCGCGAAAGCACGCGCGCCCTGGTGGAACTGCTGGGCACCCCGGCCGCGCAGCGCTCGCTGGAGAAGTTCAAGCTGGCGCGCCAGCGCGAGAAGGATCTGGCGGCGCAGATCAGCCAGGAGCTGGTGAATACCTTCGTGACCGCGCTGGAGCGCGAGGACATCGACGAGCTGTCGGGCGCGCTGTACAAGATCCCGAAGATCGTCGAGAAGTTCGCCGAGCGCTACACCTTCGCCGCCGAACGCCTGGGCGAGGTCGACTTCCGTTCGCGCGCGGCGATGCTCGAGCAGGCCAGTGAGGTCATCGAGCAGATGGTCGGCCTGCTGCGCAAGGGCATGAACATCGATACCAGCAAGGCGCTCAACGACCAGCTGCAGGCGATCGAAGCCGAAGCCGACCGCCTGATCCTCGAGCTCTACCGCGAGACCTATGCGCGCGAGACGGATCCGATGCGCTACCTGATCCTGAAGGACCTGTTCGAACTGCTGGAAAAAGCCATCGACCGTTGCCGCGACGCCGGCAACGTGGTGCACCAGATCGTGCTGAAGAACTCCTGAGGATCGCCTCGTGCTGACCTTGCTGCTGCTCGTCATCCTGACGGCGCTGGTGTTCGAGTTCATCAACGGATTCCACGACACCGCCAATTCCATCGCCACGGTCGTGGCGACGAAGGTGCTGACGCCGATGCAGGCGGTCGGACTGGCGGCGACGACGAACCTCGTCGGCGCCTTCTGGGGCACGGCGGTGGCGAAGACCATCTCCTCGGGCCTGGTCGATGCCGAGGTCGTCAACGTGACCTCGCAGGTGCTGATCTGCGCGTTGTCCGGCGGCATCGCCTGGAACCTGTTCACCTGGTGGCTGGGCCTGCCGTCCTCGTCCAGCCATGCCTTGATCGGCGGCCTTTGCGGCGCCGCGCTGGCGGCGGCCGACAACAATTTCGACGCGTTGATCTGGTCGAAAGCCGGCGAGACCTGGACGAAGAACAGTGGCCTGTTCTGGAAGGTCGTCGTGCCGATGATCTCCTCGCCGCTGGCGGGTTTCCTGCTCGGCGTCATCCTGATGGGCCTGTTGATGGCCGTCATCAGCACGATGAACGGTGCCGGTGGCTGGATGGCGCGCGTCTCGCGACCGCGTTGGATCAATGCCGTCTTCGGCAAGGCGCAGATCTTCAGCGCCGGTTACATGGGATTCGCGCACGGCACCAACGATGCGCAGAAGACGATGGGCATCATCGCGCTGGCGGTGTTCGCCGCGCAGGGCGACGGCGTGCTGAACGACTTGCCGTCCTGGCTGTCGTTCCTGCATCCGGATGGCGGCAAGGATTCGATCGATCGTTGGATCGTCGTCACCTGCGCGCTGGTGATGGCGGCCGGCACCGCGATGGGCGGCTGGCGCATCATCAAGACGCTCGGTCACAAGATGGTGAAGTTGCATCCGATCAACGGGTTCGCCGCCGAAACGAGTTCGGCCACCATCCTGTCCATCGCGGCGCATTTCGGCATGCCCGTCTCGACGACGCACAGCATCTCGACGGCGATCATGGGCGTGGGCTTCGCCAAGAACCCGAAGGCGTTGAAGTGGTCGGTGATCGAGCGCATCGTCTGGGCCTGGATCCTGACGATCCCGGCCGCGGGCGGCATCGCCTGGGGCCTGGTGAACCTGCTGCGCAACTACGAGCTGATGTAGGAGCGGGTGAGTGGTTGGTAGTGAGTGGTGGATGGTGAGGCCTCAGAGCCACCACCAATCACGAACCACAAACCGTCAACCGTCTATCCACTCGAAGCAAATGTACGGGTGGGTGAGTGGTTCGTGATGAGTGGTTGGTGGTAGCGCCATGCAACCAACCATCAACTACGAACCACAAACCATCAATTCGCTCAAAGCAGATCGCCGCCGGCGGACAGCTCGCGCTCCAGCGTATCGCCGAGGCCACCGATTTCCAGGATCAGGCGATCGAGTTCCGCCGCCGTGATGCCGTCGTAAGGGCGGTTCTCGCACAGCTGCAGGTAGGGCACGCCATCGAGCTCGCCCATGGCCATGTAGCCCACGCGGCTCTGCCAGTTGAACGCGAGCATGCGCTTGGCGTCGAGGCCGGTCATCGGGGCGACGGCGGTGTTCACGCGCAGGAACTTGCGACCGTCTTCGCCATCGAGCTCGGCCAGGAAGATGCTCTGGTGACGCTTGCCCTTGGCCAGCGACAGTTCGACGCAGACGAGGTAGGGCTCGCGCGCGGTGATCTTGTACTTGCCCTGGACGTGGCTGCGAATCTGTTCGAAGTTCATCATGTCGGTGCACCTTTCTAGACCGATAGTCTAGCATCGCCGACACCCCGGCTTCCCTGCCATTCGCCATATGCCCACCCGTACGCCCGCCGACCGAATACTCGCCGCCATCCGGGCCGTACGCCGGGGCGAAGTCGCCGGTTACGGCGAGATCGCGCGGCGGGCCGGTCTGCCGGGACGCGCCCGCATGGTCGCGCGCCTGCTGTCGCAGAACGACGATCCGAAGCTGCCCTGGCACCGCATCCTGCGGTCGGACGGTCGCATCGCCTTCCCGCCGGATTCGCCGCAGTTCGCCGAACAGGTACAGCGTCTGCGTGCCGAGGGCGTCGCGTTGAAGAACGGACGCGTCGTCGGGCAACGTGCGGCCGCCACCGTCGACGAGATGATCTGGAAGCCTTGAGAACGGTCGATGGTTGGTGGTGAATGGTTGGTGGTATGGCGAAACCCACCATCAACCACTCATCACGAACCACTCACCCGCTTCAAGTGCGGCGTCGGAACCAGGCGGCGATGCTCAGGCGCGACTGCGTCGCCGGCAATACTTCGTGTTCGATCTCGTCGCTGAGGAAAAGCACCGTCGTGCCGAGGCGCGGGGCCATGTCGTGCGCGCCGTCGGGAAAATGCAGGCGCAAGGCGCCACCGGCGCCGTCTGGCCAATCCGGGTTCAGGTAGCAGACCAGGGAAAGAACACGCGCATCGTCGTCGTGGAAACGGTCGCGATGCCGAACATAGCCCGCGCCGGCCGGATACAAGGCGTAGTGCGCTTCGACTTCGTGCAGGCCGAGCAGTAACTCGCGATTCAACTGCAGGCGCAGGCCGTCGAGTGCGGATAGGAAGTCGGCCGCCGCGTCGCCGCATTGCGGATCGTCCAGCCAGAGCGTGGAATCGCCTCGAAGGCCGGTCTGCTGTCTTGCCGTGCCGCGGCCGGTCGCGGCCTCGCGCAGGCGGCCGGCGGCGTGCAGGGCCAGCGCATCTTGCCTAAGGGCCTGCAGCAGGTGCATCGGGAACAGATCCTGCGCTTCGGCGACGCCGTGCAGGCGCAACGAGTCGGCGATCGCTGACGTCGCGGGCATCGCGCTCAGAACGAGGCGTCCAGGCGCACCTGCGCCAGTTCCTTCTTCAGCGCGCGCAGGAACAGGCTCGGTGCGACCCAGGTATAGACGCAGAACGCGAGCCATAGCCCCTGGGCGAACGGCGCCCATTCCTTGAGGCCGTTCTCTTCGAGCAGGATGACCGCGACGCGATAGGTGACGTACATGCCCACCAGCAGCGCGACCGCCCGGGTGCGACTGCCGGCAGAGATGAAACTCTGGAATCTCCACCAGATTCCAAGTATCAGGTTCTGCCTCGCCTTGATCGATCCGATCAGGGTGATCGCGCCGACATCCTCGGGGTTCTGGTGCAGCGCCCAGGCCGCATGCTGGCGCGCGGCAGCCACATCGCCCTCGGCCAGATCCAGCTCGCCCAGCAGTACGAGCGCATCCACTTGTTCGGGGTCGAGTTCCAGGGCCTCGGCGGCGAATTGTCGCGCGCCGGTCTTGTCGCCCTTGACGCTGGCCACGCGACCGCGCAACGCCCAGAGTTCGGCGTCGTCCGGCTGCAACTGGCAGGCCGATTCGATCTGCGCTTCGGCGTCGTCTTCGCGCCCCCATAGCAGGTAGAGATGGGCGAGCTCATAGCGTGCCAGGGTCGAATGGGGCGCCAGCGACATCGCGTCATGCAGGTGCCGTTCGGCTGAAGCGAATCGGCGATCCGCCATTTCGCAGGTCGCGACCGCGACATGCGAGAAGACCGAGTCCGGCTCCAGTTCGAGCGAGCGGGTCGCTTCCAGGCGCGCCGCATGGAGCCGCTTCTTCCGCACCAGGCATAGGGCGAGCAATGCGTGCGCGTCTGCGTAGTCGGGATCCTCGCCCAGCATTTCGGCCAGGGTCTCGATCGATTGGTCGATCTGGCCGCGATGCAGCTGGTCCTGCGCCAGTTGGAAGTCTCTTTCCTGATTCATCGCGTTACGCCAGGATGATCATCAGGACGAAGTAGTTCGCCGCCGCGTCCAGCACGAAGGCCCTGCCGATGAAGGCGCCGACCATCAGCACGATCACGCCGTTGCGCGCCTGCCCGCCGTAGTAGGTCCAGATCTCGAACACGCGCGACTGCTTCAGGTACAGCACGTAGCCGACGATCAGCTTGAGCACGACGAAGGAAAGGACGGCGATCCGGCGAGCCGTCACGCCCAGCAATTCCTGGTCGACGACGTGCATGTAGGCGAAGTACAGCCCCAGCGTGCCGAATACGCAGAACAGCATCCAGAGGATCTCGCGATTGCGCGTGGGACTGCCGAGAGCGAGGCTGTTGAGCAGGAACCACGGCAACCCCAGCCAGCTGCCGGCCAGCATCTGCGCGAACAGCGGCCACATCGGATCGACCGCGAGGTGGGCGAGCCCGCTTGGCTTCGGTTCGTCCGGTATGTGGTAGCGGCTCCGGCTCATGGCGTTCCGTGCTTGGCGAGGAACGCCAGCACGTCGTCGTACTGGCCGGCCTGGTTCGAATAACGCGCATGATTCCTCGCGCTGGTGAGCCATTCCAGCGTCGTCGGCTTGGTCTGCGCCAATGCCGCCTGCAGATGCGTCATGTCGATCGGGCGTTCTTCGCCGCTGGCCAGCGATTGTTCGATCGCTTCATCGGCGGCCGTTTCGACGAGATTGCGCAGGTCGGCGCCGGAAAAAGCGGAAGTTCGCCGCGCGAGTTCGGCCAGGTCGATGGCGCCGCTGGTCGGTCGGTCGCGCAGCAAGCCCGCGAGGATGTCGCGGCGCGCGGCCTGATCGGGCGGTGGAACGAAAAGTACGCGATCGAAACGGCCCGGGCGTCGGAAAGCGGGGTCGACCGCCCAGGGCACGTTGGTCGCGCCCAGGATCAGCACGCCCTTGTTGTTCTGCGCGAAGCCGTCGAGTTCGGTGAGGAACTGGCTGACCAGCTTGGCCGTGCCGCCGTCGCGGGTGAACTGCCGCTTGCCGCCGATCGCCTCGATCTCGTCGAAGAACACGACGGCGGGGGCCATCGCGCGCGCCTGCTCGAAGATCGCGTGCAACTTGCGTTCGGACTCGCCGATATACATGTCGAGCACGTCGGTAATCGCCACGTTGAAGAACCTGGCGCCGCACTCGCCGGCGGTCGCGCGCGCGAGTAAGGTTTTGCCGCAGCCGGGCGGGCCGTACATCAGGATGCCGCCGCCGGAGCCGCGCTTGAAACGATCGAACAGGGAGGGCTTCAGGAAAGGCGTGACGATCTTGCGCCGGATCTGCTGCTTGACCTCGTCGAGGCCGCCGACGTCGGAAAAATCGACCCGCTCCGACGGCGGCTGCAACAGCCGCACGACGTCGTCCTGCGAGGTGTCGTCGTTGGCGATGCTGCGCAGGCGGTTCTCGCCGGCTCCTTGCAGGCGCACCAGCTTGCCGCTCAGTTCCGCGGCCAGTGCCGGATCTTCCAGGGTCGGATTGAGTTGCAGCGCGCGTTCGTAGGCGTCGATCGCCCCTTTTTGGTCTCCTTCGCCGAGCAGCTGTCGCGCGCGACGCAGGAGGTCGGTCGCCGCCTCGCCAGCGCCCATGCGCGAGAGAAGTTCCGCGCGCCCGTGCCGCAGGGCGAAATCGATGACGCGGCTACGAAGGCCCGATTCCAGTTCGAGATCGTCGCCGGCCAGGCGCATGGCACGTTCGAACGCGGCCAGGTCGTCCTGTTCCACGCAGGATTGCAGGACGATCGCCTGCAAGGCCGAATTCTCGGGGCTGGCCTGCAGGGCGAGCAGGAGCGCGTCTAGGTTGGCAGTCGACATCGAATCGGTTCGTGTTGCGATCGGTACAGGCGAAAGGATATACGATTGGGCCACTCCGACTCGACGAATCGCCATGGATTTGCACGGCCCGCTTACCGTGAAACTGCTTTGGGCCACCCTGGCCAGCCTCGTCCTGTCGCTGCTGCCGCAAGGGCTGGTCGTGCAACTGGTGCTCTGGCCCTTGAACATCTCCGGCGTCGAGTTCGGTGGCTGGATGCAATTGACGGGAAACTTCAGGCCCTGGCAACTGTTCACGCACCTGATGATCAATTCCATATGGGACCTGATCTTCGTGGCGCTGACCTTGCTCTATTTCGGCGGGCAGCTCGAATCCATGTGGGGCACAAGGCGCTACGGCTGGTTCCTCGGCACCTGCGCCATCGGTGCGGCCTTGCTGCAATGGCTGGTTTCCACGCTGGTCTTCTGGGCAGGCCTGGCACCGTATCAACCCAGCGCCGGCGCTTCCGGGCTCATGTACGCCATCCTGTTCGCCCTGGCCTATCTGGCGCCGTATTCGCCGGTGCGATTGCTCATTCCGCCGGTCACCATGCAGATGCGAACGCTGGCCATCGTATTCGCCGTCATCGCGTTCGTTTTCGGCGTACGCGGGCAGGGCATCTGGGCGCAGTTCGGTTTTCTCGGCGGCATGCTGATCGCCTGGTTGCACATCCGCTACTGGCGCGGCGATCCGCCGTTCGGGCGCAAGAAGCCGAAAAAACCGCCGCCGAAGTTCCGCATCGTCGGATGACGGGAGCTAGCGTCGCAGCGACAGGAAATCCGGGCTGACGACCAGGCGCAACGCATCCAGACGAGGCCGCGCGCCGGGCAGGGCGGCGAGCAGGCGTTCGCGTTCCTGCGCCAGGACCTCGATCTCTTCCGCGCGTACCGATGGGTTGACCCGGGCGAGCGCGCGCAGACGCTGCACTTCCGCCGAAAGCCGGCGATCGGCTTCGCCCATCGCTTCGCTCGCGCGTAGCGCGCACTGGCTTTCGCCCTCCTTGCGCGCGACATCCAGCATCGGCGGGACCAGGGCGGAAAGCACCTTGCGCATCGGCGACAGGTCGAAGTTGCGGTCGCCGGCCCGCAGGCCGGCGCGGTCGTTCGGCGCGAAGTTCTCCCGCACTTGCAGGCGCGTATCGACGGCGATGCGCAGGGGCTCCGCCGGCAGGAAACGCTCCGCGTCCAGCGATCGGTCGGCGATGCACTCCACCACGAACAGCGCCTCGAGCACCACGCTGCGCGGCGGCAGCGCATCGTCGATGAGAAAGGCGGCATTGCCGGTCTCGCTGGACAGCAGCATTTCTTCGGCCGAGCGCAGCATCGGGTGATCGGCACGCAGGTAGAGCAAGTCGTCGCGTGCCAGCGCCGTCGCCCGGTCGAAGCAGGCCTGGCGCGGTCCGTTGCGCAGTTCCTCGAAACCTTCGACCGTCAGGTATTCCGGGTCGAGCAGCCACAGGGTTTCGCTCAGCGCTTCGTGCTGCACGCCGAAGGCCTCCAGCAGGCGCATCGGGTAGTCGTCCTCGCGCGATTTCCTGTCGTCGTCGGCCAGGGCTTCGCGCAAGGACGATTCCCGTTCGCGCGGCGCATGGCGACTGCCGAGTTCGAGCAGCCGGTCGCGCCCGCGGGCGATCTGTTCGGCCAGATCGGCGTGCGTGGCGCGCGTGCGCGCGATGAGCTCCTGCAAGGCGGGCTCGCGCGCCTCGCCGTCCTGCAGCGCGAGTTGCGCCAGTTCTTCGCCGAACAGGCGCAGCAGTTCGCGACCGTCAGCCACGACTTCGCCGAAAGCGCCGAGTGCTTCGTGCTGCCAGCGCAGCAGGGCGTGCTGCGGACTGCCCTCGACGGCCGCCAGGTGCAGTTGCACGTCGCCGCGTTGTCCGATGCGGTCGAGCCGCCCGATGCGCTGCTCGAGCATGTCCGGGTCGATCGGGAGATCCCAGAAGATAAGGTGCTGGGCGAACTGGAAGTTGCGGCCTTCGGCGCCTATCTCGGAGGCGATCAGCACGCGCGCGCCGTCGGGGTCGGCGAAGTAGGCCGCGTTGCGGTCGCGCTGCAACAGGTTCATGTCTTCGTGGAAGCGCGCGATGGCCAGCGCATGGCTGCTGCGCAGGCGCAGCGCTTCTTCCAGCGCCTGCACCTTGGCGCGGGAACGGCATAACAACAGCGCCTTGGCCGGCGCGATGCGTTCGAGCGTCCGCAACAGCCAGTCGGTGCGCGGGTCGGCCGAAGCCGCGTAGTCGTGCGCGGGTTCGTCCTGCGACAGTCCGACGTCGTGGGCGAATTCGGCGTGCAGGCGACCGCTGGCTTGCGCGTCTTCGCTGGCCGGAAGCACGTCGATGTCGGCGACGCGGCGCGGGAAGCCGCCGACGGCAGCGCGTCGGTTGCGGATCAGCACGCGGCCGGTGCCATGCCGGTCGATGAGGTCGGACAGCAATGCATCGCGTGCCGCTTCGTCGCCCGCGGATATCTTCGCCAACCGGGTCGCCAGCGCATCGGCCTCATCCGGGAAAAGCGGCGCGAGCAGTTCGATATCGCCCGTGGTCAGCGATTCGCTGGCGAGCAGCCGCTCGGCCAGACGCGACAGGGCGAGATAGCGCTCCTGTTCGGCGACGAATTCATCCAGGTCGGCGTAACGGGCGGGATCGAGCAGGCGGAGCCTGGCGAAATGTCCGCCGATTCCCAGTTGCTCGGGCGTGGCCGTCAGCAGGATCAGGCCCGGCGTGCGCGCCGCCAGCGATTCGACGAGCCGATAGCCGTCGCTGGGCTGTTCCGGCGACCAGGCCAGATGGTGCGCTTCGTCGACCAGCAGCAAGTCCCAACCCGCGGCCAGCGCCTGCTCGCGGCGCTTGGCGTGGCTGGCGAGCCAGTCCACCGATGCGATCACGCATTGCTCGTCTTCGAAAGGATTGCCGGCGGGTTCGCCGGCGGCGATCGCTTCGCAGCGCTCTTCGTCGTAGATGGCGAACGAAAGATTGAAACGGCGCAACAGCTCGACGAACCACTGGTTCACCAGGCTTTCCGGAACCAGGACCAGGACGCGTTGCGCACGACCGCAGGCGAGTTGCTGGGCCGCGATCAGGCAGGCCTCGATCGTCTTGCCGAGGCCGACTTCGTCGGCCAGCAGGAGGCGCGGCGGCCGCCGCTCGGCGGCGATTTCCGCGACCCGCAACTGGTGCGGGATCAGGTCGATGCGGGCGCCGAGCACGCCCCAGCCCGGATGCGCGCGCGAACTGGCGCGACGCTCCAGCGTTTCGCGGCGCAGTTCGTAGCGATCGTTGCGATCCATGCGCCCGGCCAGCAGGCGCGCGTCGGCTTGCGAGACCGGCTGCTCCGCATCCAGTTCGCCCTCGGCATGGCAGTGGCCCTGGCAGTGGTAGCGCAACAGGCCGGCATCGGCGTCGACGCGCTCGATCAGTCTGTCGCGGCCGTCGATGCGCACGCGATCGCCGGCCCTGAACGCCGCTCGCATCAGCGGCGCGTGGCCGATCGCGTAGTGGCGCAGCACGCCGCTGCCGGTGAAGACGATCTGCACCTGCCGTCCGGCCAGGCGCAGCACCGTGCCCAGCCCCAGTTCTGGTTCCGCCGTGGAAAACCAGCGCTGGCCGGGCTGGAAATCCGTCATCAACGCCAGAGCGCGACTTGTTGGGCGGCGCTCTTGAACATCGGTTGCTTCGCCTTGCAGGAGAAGACCTTGGCGAAATCGGGCAGGTTGACCACGCTGCCGTTGACGCGCCATTGCGCCGGCGCGTAGGGCGATTGCATCGACGACGCCAGGTTTTCGCGATCGTGTCGGGCCCAAAGCGCGGCCCAGGCCGTGAGGAAGGATTTTTTCGCGGCCCAATCCGGCGGCGTGCCTTGCGCGTTGAGCGCGGCCCAGGCGAGTTCGAGCCCGGCCAGGTCGGCCGAGTTCTGCAACTGCGTCAGCGCCGGATTGATGTTCACGCCGGTCGCGACGGGGTAGGCGCCGTACTGCGCCGCGAGCGCCTGCAGCTTCGTGCCGGCGAGCAGGCTGTCGTAACCCAGGCTGATTTCGCGGCCGATCAAGGCGCCGAGCGCGCCATAGTCGGCGGCCGGATTGACGCGGCCGAAGACGGGCGACTGCAAGGCCGCCGCCGTGACGATCACGCGGTTCTGCGAAGCCTCGAAACCGATCAGCGGCTGCGTCTGCGACACCGGCGACGGCCAGTCGGGTGCGACGAGCAGTGCGATCTCGCGCGTTTTCGCCCAGCGACGCAGGGCCAATACGTTGGTCGCGTAGGTGTTGCGGCCGAAGGTCAGGCCGTCGAAGATCGTGGTCGGCTGCAGAGGCCGTCCGATCGCCAGGCGCAACGCCGCGAGCTGGCGATGCGCGGCGGCTTTGCGTTCGGCATCGAGCTGCGGCGCGCGATCGATCGCGCGGCCCATGGCGGCGCGCAGCGCATCGCCGATGGCTTCGGCGCTACGCACTTCGCCATCGCTCATCTGGCGCTCGGCATAAGCGGCGCTGAGCAGGTCGGAAGCCTGTTCCTGCACCAGCGCCGCGACGCGTTCGCCCTGCGTGCGTGGCAGACGCTTGGCGATCGTCTGGTCCACGAGGTTGGCGTAGGCGAGGCGGTAGTCCTTGCCCAGCATCGGCGCCATCGACTGCAGGACGCGCATTCGCAGATAGGCCTGCCACTGCGGGATGGCGGGCTTGGCCAGCATTTTTTCCAGCGTCTTGAAGAACTCGCCATTGGCGAGCACCACCTGTTCCGGTGCCGCGCCGGTCTGGCGGACGAAGGCGCCGAGTTGCGTATTCGGGAAGGACTTGTCGGCCTGCATCAGCTCGACGCTGGTTTCGCCGCCGAACATCGCCTTGGCCAGCGCATCCTCGATCGACAGCGCCGCCGCCGACTGCGCTGCGAGTTGCTTGCCCGGCACGCCCGAATAGCGCAACAGATCGGCGCTGTAAGCGCGGTAGATGCCGCCGATCTCCTGGATCGCCGGATCGCTGCTCAGGTAGAAGGTCGGATCGCCGAGCCCCAGGGCATCGGGCACCAGCACCGCGCGCGGCCGGCCGGTGCCGGGATCCCGTTGCACCTTGAACTGGAACAGCACCGGCACGCCGGCCTGATAAAGCGCGGCAACCGTGGCCGAGACGTCCTTGCCCTTCTTGATCGTGGCGATGCGCGCGAGCAGCGGTTCGATCGCGGCGCGGCTGCTGATGTCGAGGCTGTCTTCGTCCAGGCCGCTCGCGACCAGGTCGGCCAGCAGGCGCGAAGCCGGACCGCGGGCATTCTGCGCATTGCCGTCGGCCAGCAACTGCCGGGTCTGTCGGTCGGCCAGTTCGTTGAGCTGGTTCCAGCGGCTGTAGCTCGCGGCATTCGCGGGCAGCGGATTGCCCTTCAACCATTCGCCGTTCACGCTGCTGTAGAAATCGGTGCAGGGCGTCGGCGGCGCCGGCGTCGCGGGCTTCTTGGCGGCATCGACGCTGCCGCTGGCGAGGGTCAGGACAAGAATCGCGAACAGGGGGCGCAGGTTCAGGCTCATCGCGTGTTTCCGGGGAATGGTCTGCGGATTCTAACGCCTGCGCCGGCCCGGTGTCGGCGGCACGCTGCGTCGCTGGCCCGGCACGCGGCCGCAGAAAACGAAACGGCCCGGTTTCCCGGGCCGTCGTCGCTTCCTGACTGCTTGCGAATCACCAGATCAGGATGTTCTTGTCGCCACGCACCATCGCGTCACCCGCCTTGCACTGGAAAGCGCTGGCGAACGAAGCCATGTTCGAGGGTGCGCCGATGGCCCGGAACGGCGCCGGCGCGTGTACGTCGGTCTTCAATCGGACCTTCGCTTCTTCGTGCGTGTAGTTGCGGCGCCAGACGGTCGCCCAGTTCATGAAGAAGCGCTGGTCCTGCGTGTAGCCGTCGACGAGGGCCATGCGCTTGTTCATCAGGTCGCGTTGCAGGGCGTCGTAAGCCACGGTGAGGCCTCCGAGATCGGCGATGTTCTCGCCGAGCGTCAGGCCGCCATCGACGTGCAGCGGGCCTTCCTTTTCGTCCTTCACGTGCACGTAGTCGTTGAACTGCGCGACGAGCTTGCCGGTACGCTCCTTGAAGTTCTTCAGGTCGGCGTCGGTCCACCAGTTCTGCTGCTTGCCCTGCGCATCGAACTGGCTGCCCTGATCGTCGTAACCATGCAGCATTTCGTGGCCGATGACCGCGCCGATGCCGCCGTAGTTCAGCGCCGGGTCGGCCGAGGGGTCGAAGAACGGCGGCTGCAGGATCGCGGCCGGGAAGACGATCTCGTTTTTCAGCGGGTTGTAATAGGCGTTCACGGTCTGCGGGGTCATGCCCCATTCCTTGCGGTCGGCCGGCTTGCCGACCTTGGCCATCTGGTAGGCGTTCTCGAACGCGCCGGCGGCCAGCGCGTTGTCCAGATAGCTCTTGCTGCCGTCGATGCTCAGGCCGGAATAATCGCGCCACTTGTCCGGGTAGCCGATCTTCGGGTCGAAGGTATTCCACTTCTCGAGCGCCTTGGCCTTGGTCTCGGCGCTCATCCATTCGAGCTTCTCGAGACGCGCCTTCAGCGCTTCGCGCAGGTTGTCGACCAGCGCCTGCATCTGCGCCTTCGACTCTTCCGGGAACACTTGTTCGACGTAGACCTGACCCAGAGCCTCGCCCATCGAGCCGTTGATGGTGTCGAGTACGCGCTTCCAGCGCGGCTTCTGTTCCTGCTGGCCGCGCATCGTCTTGCCGTAGAAGTCGAAGCGTTCGTTCGACAGGGCGTCGGACAGGAAGCCCGCGCTGTCGGCGATGGTGTGGTAGCGCAGGTAGGCCTGCCAGTCGGCGACCGGCACGTCGGTCAGCATCTTGTCGACTTCAGCGAAGAACTTCGGCTGGCTCATCGAGAAGCCCTTCGCGCGCTGGATGCCCTGCGCCGCGAACAGCTTGGACCAGGAGAAGTTCGGCGTGGCCTTGTCGGCCTCTTCCATCGTCACGTAGTGGTACTGGTTGTTCGGATCGCGCATTTCGATCGGCGCGACCGAGGCCTTGGCCAGGCGGCTTTCGAAGGCGAGCACGGCCGCCGCCTGCGTCTTGGCCGAAGCGGCGTCGACGCCGCCGAGCACGAGCATGCGTTCGACGTGGGCGACGAAGGCGTCGCGCTTGGCCTTCTGGCCCGGATCGACGTAATAGCTCTTCTCGGGCAGCGACAGGCCGTTCTGGAAAGCGAACGCGATCACCATGCCCGGATCCTTGAAATCGGATTCGGGGAAGAAGGAGAACACCGACTGCTGGCCCTTGGCGAAGCCGTCGATCAGGTATTGCGCGATGCCGGCGCCGTCCTTCAGGCCATCGATTTCGGCAAGCAACGGCTTCAACGGCGCGGCGCCGTCGGCGTTGAGCTTCGCTTCGTCCATGCCGAGGCCGTAGATGTCGCCGATCTTCTGTTCGTTGCTGCCAGGCGAATTCTTGGCCTTGGCGGCGGCTTCGACGATTTCCTTTTGCGCGGCCAGCGAACGCTCGCCGAGCATTTCGAAGCTGCCCCAGGTGGTCTTGTCGGACGGCACCGGGTTCGCGGCCAGCCACTTGCTGTTGACGAACGCATTCAGGTCCGTGCAGACAGGATGGGCCGAATCAAGGTCGGCGACGTCGAATTTCGGCAAGGCCGGCAGCTTCGACTGGTCGATCTTCAGCGCGGGCGCCTTGGCGTCGGCCGTGGCGTTCGCGTCGGTGGGGGCTTCCTGCTTGTTGCAGGCGCTCAGCGCACCGGCGATCGCCAGCACGAGGGTGAGGTGGGTGAGTTTCATGGCGGTATTCAGGAGGCTCCGGCCCGTGAGGGCGATGGCAGGGATGAACGGCGGGCTGCGGCCTGGCGGCGACGCCGGAGCAGGGGGCAGGCGCGCGAGCGTAAGCGATTCCTGAAGACCCCGTGTAGGCCGAAGGTCATGGCTGGGACTTTGCCCCTAGAATCGGACCCGAACCGTCCTCCGGAGAGTTTCATGGCTTGTCGTCGTCTGCTGTTCCCGGCCTTCCTCGCCGCCTGTCTGCTGGCCACGGCCTGCGCCCATCAGAGCGAGCCGGAGGCTTCGACCGCGCCGCCGCCGATGACCGAACCCAAGGCGCCCGCCGAGACACCGCCTCCCGCGGAAACTACGCCGCTACCCGAGGCCGAGGCCACGCCCGTCGCCTGCACCGACCCGCGTCCGCAGGCCTGCACGATGGACTACCGGCCGGTTTGCGCCACCCGCGACACCGGCATTCGTTGCGTGACGACGCCGTGTCCTTCCAGCGAACAGAAGACCTTCGGCAACGCCTGTTCCGCCTGCGGCGATCCGAAGGTGTCGCAGTACGTGAAGGGCGAGTGTCCGGCGGGATAGGGATGATGGGTGGTTCGTAGTGAGTGGTTCGTGATGCGAGGTCATGTCATGCCTTCACCATCAACCACCAGTCACCAACCATCCACCCGTTTGGGACACCTACCGCCTCGCGCAACGGTTGTGCTAAGTTTCCACCCGAAGGTTCAGGACTCCCATGCGCATGACGCCCCGTCTCCTGGCCGCCGCGACAGCTGCTTCCGTTTCGGTTGCCGATATTCCAAGGCCTGACCAGGCCGTTCTCCTCGTGCATGGGGTCCCCGCGTCCGTGTTTTCTCCGGCGCGCCATCGACAATCCCCATCCCTCACCTGGAGTGCTCCATGCGTGTTCTCGCCCTCGACGGCATCCATGCCGACGGTCTGAATCTGTTCCGCGACGCCGGTTACGACGTCCAAACCGCCGACCCGATCAAGGATGCCGCGACGCTCGCGTCGCGCCTCGATGGCATTGATGCGGTCCTCGTGCGCTCGGCCACCCAGGTCAGCGCCGAAGCCTTGGCGGGCGCGGCGAACCTGAAAGTCATCGGTCGTGCCGGCGCCGGCGTCGACACGATCGATGTCGAAGCGGCCACCGCCCGCGGCATCGCGGTGATGAACGCACCAGACGGCAATACGCTGGCCGCCGCCGAACATGCGATCTCGCTGCTGTTCGCGCTGGCGCGCCACATCCCGAAAGCCGATGCCGGCATGAAGGCCGGCGAATGGCCGAAGACCGGCCTGACCGGATTCGAGCTTGAGGGCAAGCGTCTCGGTGTGATCGGTCTCGGCCGCATCGGCGCCACCGTCGCGCGCAAGGCGGCCGGCATCGGCATGGAAGTCGCTGCTTACGATCCCTTCCTGCCCGCCGCTGCGGCCGATCGCATGAGCGTGCCGATGAAGCCGCTGGACGATCTGCTGGCCTGGGCCGATATCGTCACTCTGCACATCCCGCGCACCAAGGAAACGACGAACCTGCTGTCGGAAGATCGCCTGCGTGCGATGAAGAAGGGCGCGTATGTCATCAACGCCGCGCGCGGCGGACTGGTCGACGAGGCGGCCTTGCTTCGCCTGCTCGACGAAGGCCACCTCGCCGGTGCGGCGCTGGACACCTTCGCCACCGAGCCCCTGCCGAAGGAGTCGCCGCTGCGCCAGCATGCGCGCCTGATCCTGACACCGCATCTCGGCGCCAGCACCAGCGAAGCGCAGCAGGCCGTCAGCACCATTCTCGCTCGCCAGATCATCGACTTCCTGAAAACCGGCGCCGTCGCCGGCTGCGTCAACCTGCCGCCGCTCACCGCGGAAGCCGCGCGCGAAGTCGGCCCCTGGATGCCATTGATGACGGCGTTGGGCAAGTTGTCGGCACGCCTGGTGCCGGCGCCGACCAAGCTGCACATCACGTATGCCGGCCGCACCGAGGCGCTGGACACGCGGCCGTTGACACGACTGCTGGTGGCAGCGCTATTGGGTTCCGCATCCGGCCGCGTGACGCCGGTGAATGCCTTGCACGAAGCGGCGGCACGCGGACTCGAAGTTTCCGAGACGTTGGGCGGCGACGGCGATGGTTTCGACCGCCTGCTGCGCATCCAGATCGCCGGGGGCACGGAGGACGGTCGCGAGCGCACGCGCGAGATCGAAGCAACCCTGCATCGCGGTCCTCGCGTCGTGCGCCTGGATGGCGTTGAAATCGAATTCGATCCACTGGCGCCGGTGTTGCTGATGCGCAACGAAGACCGGCCCGGCATGATCGGCATCGTCGGCAGCCAGCTCGGCGCGGCCGGCGTCAATATCGTCAACTTCGCGTTGGGTGCGGCCGGCGACGGACAGGCGCGCGCGGCCATCACGGTGGACAAGCCGATGGACGAAGCCCAGTTGAACGTGTTGCGCGCCATTCCCGGCGTGCTTTCGCTGCAGCAGGTCTGAACCATGCGCATTCTTCTCGCAAGGCACGGCGAAACGCCGTGGAATGCCGAAGGTCGCTACCAGGGCCAGCGCGACATCCCCTTGTCCACGGTTGGCGAGACGCAGGCGCGGGCGCTCGGCGAAAAGCTGCGCGACGTGCCGATCACGCGTGCCGTCGCTTCGCCGCTCGTGCGCGCACGCCGTACGGCCGAGCTGGCGCTGGGCGAAGAACGCATCGGCCTGCTTTCGCTGGATACCGAGCTCCAGGAAATCGGCCACGGCGATTGGGAAGGCTTGCTCGCCAGCGAGATCCGCGAGCGCGACCCGGCGCGCCTGAAAGCCTGGCGCGACGATCCCGGTTCGGTCGTGATGCCGGGCGAGGGCGGCGAGTCGCTGCGCATGGTCGCCGATCGCGCCTGGCCCGCCTTCGCACGCGCGACCGAAGGTCTGGGCGACGACGACCTGCTGCTGGTCGTCGCGCACGATGCGGTCAACCGCGTGCTGCTATGCCGGATCCTCGGCCTGCCGATGGCGAGGCTGTGGTCGTTCCGCCAGGCGCCGACGACGATCAACCTGTTGGAAGGACCATCGGTCGATGATCTGGAGGTGGTACGCCTGAACGATTGCGCGCACCACACGCTCTTCTTCGGCGAAGCGGTGCATCGGGCGTTGTAACAGGCGCACTGGGCAAGCAGCACTGCATTGGGCGAAGCAGGCCGGGAGCGACAGGTTGCCGCCCGACCTTCGGAGACAAGTATGTCGACGAAGAGCCTGCATGGACGTATTCACGGCGTGTCGGGCGGCGCCTGTCGCAGCGCCTGCGTTCCAAGGTCCGTTTCCTGCCGATCTTAGGCACTAGAATGCGCGGATGAAACGCGACCTCGCCGAATGGCTCGAGTACCAGCTGCGCACGCACCCGCAGTCCATCGCGATGGGGCTGGACCGCGTACGCGAGGTCGCGACGCGGCTCGGCATCGGCCGGCCGGGAGAGAACGTCATCATCGTCGGCGGCACGAACGGCAAGGGTTCGACCGTCGCCTTCATCGAAGCCATCGCGCGCGCCGCCGGCCTGCGCGTCGGCGCATTCACCTCGCCGCACCTGCTGCGTTACAACGAACGCATCCGGGTCGACGGCATCGACGCCTCCGACGAGATGCTCGTCGCCGCCTTCGAACGCATCGAGACCGCGCGCGGCCGCGCAGGCGAAGATCCGGTCCCGCTGACCTACTTCGAATTCGGCACCTTGGCCGCCTTGCTGATCCTCGAAGCGGCGCAGCCCGATATCGCCATCCTCGAAGTCGGGCTCGGCGGTCGGCTCGATGCGGTCAACATCATCGATGCCGACGTTGCCGTCATCACGACGGTCGATCTCGACCATCAGGAATACCTCGGCCCGGATCGCGAAACCATCGGCGCCGACAAGGCCGGCATCCTGCGCGCCGGGAAGCTCTGCGTGCTCGGCGAAAAAGACCCGCCGTCGTCGGTATTGCGTCGTGCCTACGAGATCGGCGCATCGGCCATCCGCGGCCATTCCGACTACTTGATCGACCGCCTCGATGAGGGCTGGCGCTGGCGCGAGCCTGGATTCGAGCTCGATCTGCCGATGCCTGCGCTGGTCGCGCCGGCACAGCTGGACAATGCGGCAGCCGCCATCGCGGCGCTGCGCGCCCTGCCGATCGAGATCGGCGAACTGGCGTATTGCGAGGGCGTCGCCCGTGCGCGCGTGCCGGGGCGTCTGCAGAAGGTGGCCGATGCGCCGGAGATCGTGCTCGACGTGGGCCATAACCCGCAGGCCGTGCGACAAATCGAAGCCTGGCTGCGTGCGCATCCGAAACCGACGATCGCCGTGTTCAGTGCATTGGCCGACAAGGAGATCGGGGAACTGTCGCGCACGCTGACGGCTTCGATCCGCGAATGGTGCGTCGCCGGCATCCACGATGCCGGGCCGCGAGGATTGAGCGGCGCTGAAGTCGCCCGGCGCCTCGATGGCGTGCCGGCCGAGCGGGTGCGGGTTCACGGGACGGTTGCCGAAGCCCTGGCGTCCGCCCGGGCCGCGGTGGGTCCGGATGAACGAGTGCTGATATTCGGCTCCTTCCATACCGTCGCAGACGCAATGAAGGCGCTTCGCAGCCACGCCGACGAGCTATAATTCGCCCCGTCTTCCGGCCGGGGTTTCGCATGGATTCCACGCTCAAGCAGCGACTGATCGGCGCCGCGGTGCTCGCCCTCGTGGCGATGGCCATTCTCCCCGGCCTGCTGGCGCGACCGGACGTGAAGGATCCCGACGCCTCCGACGTGCCGCTGGACATGCCGAAGGCCCCGGACCAGAAATTCGAAACGCGCGAATTGCCGCTGGCTGCGCCGGACGCGCAGACGCCGCCGGGCGGCGTGCTGGGAATGCCGGGCGAAAAAACAGCCGCCCCGCCCGAAATCTCCGAACCGGTCGCCGAGTCGGCCGTGCCGGCCGGCGAGTCGTCGGCGGAAGTGCCCGCCGAAGCGAGCGTCGCCAAGCCGCTTTCGCCGGGCATGAGCGAAGCGGGAACGCCTTCTGCACCGACGCCGACGCCCGCTCCCGCCGCGCCGACGCCTGTCGCCAAACCGCCGGTAGACAATGCGCCCGCGACCGCCGCCGGCAACTACGTCGTCAACATCGGCAGCTTCGGCAACCTCACCAATGCCAATGCGCTGGTGACCAAGCTGCGCGCAGCGAAGCTCCCGGTCATCGCCGAGAGGGTGGAAAGCAACGGCAATACGATGATGCGCGTGCGCCTCGGTCCTTATGCCGACCGCACCACAGCCGAAGCCGCGCGCTTGCGTGCCGACGGCATCTCCGGCGGCACCAGCAAGGTCGTGACCCTGGACACCGCGCCGGCGCCCGTCGCCGCCAAGCCTGTGGCCGTGCCGCCGAAGCCGGCTGCGACGACGGCCGCGAAACCGGCGAGCACGCCACCGGCGACGGTGTCCAGCGGATTCGCCGTGCAGCTCGCGGCGCCGGCCGAAGAGGCGGCGGCGACCAGCCTGCGCGATCGCGCGCGCGCCGCCGGTTTCTCTTCCTTCGTCCAGCGCATCGAAACCGACAGCGGCGTTCGCTATCGCGTCCGCGTCGGACCGGTGGCCGATCGCGAAGCCGCGACGTCGCTGCGTGGCGAGCTCAGCCAGAAGCTCGGCATCAACGGAAATATCGTTTCCCACCCGTAAGATCATTCGCGGCGCCCAGCGCCGCGATCCTGCAGTACCCGGAGAACACGCTCATGTGCGGCATCATCGGAATCGTCGGCACCTCGGATGTCGCCGCCGCGCTTTACGACGGTCTGACCGTGTTGCAGCACCGCGGCCAGGATGCCGCCGGTATCGCGACGGTGGACGGCAACCGCGTGCGCCTGCACAAGGGCAATGGTCTGGTGAAGGACGTGTTCGATTCGCCGCAGCAGATGGAATTGCTGACCGGTCGCGTCGGCATCGGTCATTGCCGTTATCCCACCGCCGGATCGGAAGGTTCGGACGAAGCGCAGCCTTTCTACGTCAACTCGCCTTTCGGCATCGCGCTGGCGCACAACGGCAACCTGATCAATACCGACGCGCTGCGTCGCGAGGTCTTCGAGCAGGATCGCCGCAACGTCAATACCGAGTCCGATTCGGAAGTGCTGCTCAACGTGTTCGCGCACGAACTGCAGGAGCAGGGCGTGCTGAGCCCGAAGTCGGCCATGGCCGCCGTCGCCGGCGTGCATCGCCGCTGCAAGGGCGGTTACGCCATCGTCAGCGCGGTGCTCGGCCTCGGCCTGGTCGCTTTCCGCGATCCGAACGGCATCCGCCCGCTGGTGCTGGGCAAGCGCGAAACGGCGGCCGGCGACGAATACGCGGTCGCCTCCGAGTCGGTCGCGCTCGACATCCTCGGGTTTCAGCGCCTGCGCGACATCGCGCCCGGCGAAACGGTCGTCATCACCGGCCGCGGCGAGCTGTATAGCGAGATCAACGCGCCTGCCGCGCCGCACACCCCCTGCATCTTCGAGTACGTCTATTTCGCCCGCCCCGATTCGATGATGGACGAGATCAACGTGCACAAGGCGCGCATGCGCATGGGCGTCAAGCTCGGCGAGAAGATCCTGCGCCTGATGCCAAACCACGATATCGACACGGTCATCCCGATCCCGGATTCCTCGCGCGATGCCGCGCTGGAACTGGCCAACGTGCTCGGGGTGAAGTACCGCGAGGGTTTCGTCAAGAATCGCTACGTCGGCCGTACCTTCATCATGCCGGGGCAGAGCCAGCGCGCGAAGTCGGTCCGGCGCAAGCTCAATCCGATTCCGCTGGAATTCAAGGATCGCGTGGTGCTGCTGGTCGACGACTCGATCGTGCGCGGCACCACCAGCCAGCAGATCGTGCAGATGGCGCGCGAAGCCGGCGCGCGCAAGGTCTATCTCGCGTCGGCCGCGCCGCCGGTGCGTTTCCCGAACGTGTACGGCATCGACATGCCTTCTTCGGAAGAACTCGTTGCGCATGATCGCAGCGAAGCGGAAATCGAGAAGCTGCTCGGTTGCGACTGGCTGATCTATCAGGACATCGCCGATCTCGAAGCCGCCGTGTCCGGGCCGAAACGCAAGGTCGTCAGCTTCGATTCGTCCTGCTTCACCGGCGAATACGTCACCGGCATCGAGGCAGGCTATTTCGAGCGCCTGCGGCAACTGCGCTCGGACGAAGCCAAGCGCAAGAAGCGCGCGTCCTGAGGCTGCGAGCGGTCAGGCGCGGATGAGCGGTTTGTTCGATGCCGCGCAGGCCTGCCTGCAAGCCGCCGATCCAGCGCACAAGCTCGGTCTGACGCATGTGGCGGCGGCGGAATTCGCCGCCGGGGTCATCGGCATCGTGCCCGACGCGCCGTCGCCGGAGGCCATTCGCGATCCCGGTCGCCCGGCCAGGCTGCGACTGGTCGCACCACGCGATCTCCCGCAGCGGGGCCTTGGCAGCGACGAAGGTCGCGCGGCCTTCCTGCACGCGATCGCCCATATCGAATTCAATGCGATCAATCTCGCCTGGGACGCGGTCTACCGTTTCCGCGGCATGCCGGCGCAGTACTACGCCGACTGGGTCAGCGTCGCCGACGACGAGGCGCGGCACTACGGGCTGCTGTCGCAACGCCTGCGCGAGTACGGTCGCGAGTACGGCGATTTCGAGGCGCACAAAGGCTTGTGGGACATGGCGGAGAAAACGGCGGACTCTTGCCTGGCCCGCATGGCTCTCGTACCGCGCGTGCTGGAGGCGCGCGGCCTCGACGTCACGCCGGCGATGATCCTGAAACTGCGCGGACTGGGCGACGATGCCTCCGCCGATATCCTCGAGCTGATCCTGCGCGAAGAGGTGCGGCACGTGGAGATCGGCAGCCATTGGTTCGCCTGGTGCTGCGAGCGCGAAGGGCGCGAACCGCGCTCGACCTTCCGCGAATTGATCCGTGGCGTCGCCAAGGGTTCGATCCGGGGGCCGTTCAATCACGAAGCGAGACGGCGCGCAGGTTTTAGCGAGGAAGAGCTGGCTATGCTCACGGACCTGTCGCGATCTTGAGGGGGATCCGTGAAAGCCATTCCGATCTTGCTGCTGTCCGTTCTGCTGCTGTCCGCCTGTGCCGGCGACGAAGGCCCACCGGCCATGACGGCGCAGGAGCAGGACGAAGCCCAGGCTCTGCTCACCGCCTACGAAACGGCGCGTAGCGGCCGCAATTGGGAGAGTGCCGAGACGGCCGCCGACAACCTGCGGCGCCGGTTTCCGGAAAGCGATGCGGCCAAACGCCTGGCGAACAGTCTCGAAGACACGCGTGCGCAGGCCGAAGCGGTGCGCGAAACGCGACGCCTGCAGAGTCTGTGGGATTACCAGGCGGTCAGCACCGATGGTGGCGTGCAACGATCCGCCGCCATCGACAGCCGCACGGTTCTGGCCGAAGAAGGGCAGCCCGCTCCCAGGCCCGACGCGCGTCTGGTGTTGCGCGACCATCCTGCCTGGGGACGCAGCGCCTACCTGCTGTTGGCGCAGTCGCGTTTCCAGTGCGGGACGCCTTGCACGGTCAACATCCGTTTCGACAGCGGCGATCCCTTGCCTTTCGCCGGCAAGCAGGCCGATTCCGGCCAGGGGCCGGCGCTGTTCGTCGAGGACGAACAGGGTTTCGTCTCGCGCCTGGCGCAGTCGCAGAAGGTCCGCATCGAATTGCCGAAAGGCAGCGGCTTGGTCGGATCGGTGAGCTTCGACGTCGGGGGTTACGACGCAGCGCGTTACGCGCAGGGAAAGTAAGGCTCAGGCGTTCGCGAGCGGCAGCCCGGCGAGTTCGAAACCGTCCGCATCCACGCGCAATACCGATCCTTGCTCGTACCAGTCGCCGAGCACGATGCGTTGGCCGGTCGCGCCGGATTCGTGCAGCGAATGGATCGCCGGACGATGCGTATGGCCGTGGATCAGCCGTGCCACGCCATAGCGGCGTAGGGTCTGCGCGACCGCGTCGGCGTTGACGTCGGCGATCGTCTCCAGCTGTGCGGCCTCTTTCAGGCCTTGCTGGTGCTGGCGACTGGCCATGCGGGCCTGTCGGGCGAAGGCTTGCCTCGCCGCGAGCGGCTGCGAGAGGAACTGCGACTGCCAGCTCGGGTCCCGCACCTGGTTGCGGAAAGCCTGGTAGGCCTTGTCGTCGGTGCAGAGCAGATCGCCGTGCATCAGCAGCACGGGTTCGCCGTACAGGGAAATCACTGCGGGGTCGGGCAGCAGGCAGGCGCCCGTTTCTTCGGCGAAACGCGCGCCGTACAGGAAGTCGCGATTGCCGCGCATCAGGTACAGCGGCACGCCGGTCTGCGTGAGTTCGCGCAGCGCCGCGCGCACCGCCGGCGCCGGTTCGCTGCTTTCGTCGTCGCCGACCCAGGCTTCGAACAGGTCGCCGAGGATGTACAGCGCTTCTGCCTGGCGCGCTTCTCCACGCAGGAAACGCAGGAACAGTTCGGTGATGGCCGGGCGCTCGGCGTCCAGGTGCAGGTCGGAAACGAAATAGATGCTCACGCGGGTCGGTTGCCCCCGATTCGATGGCCGTGCCGGGCAGGAGGCTATTCTTGCAGAATCTGCACGCGTTCGATCACGACCGGCGATTTCGGTACATCGGCGGCGAAGGGCGCGCGCGCGCCGGTGGGAAGCGCGCGGATCTTGTCGAGGACGTCCAGGCCCTCGATCACGCGACCGAAGACGCAATAGCCGCTGCTCGCGGCATCGTCGCCGCGGTGGTCGAACTGGCGGTTGTCCACGGTGTTGATGAAGAACTGCGAGGTCGCCGAGTTGTTGTCGCCCGGTCGCCGGGCGGCAGCGATGGTACCGCGGAGATTGGACAGGCCGTTCTTCGACTCGTTCGGGATCGGCGCGCGGTCGGGCTTGCGTTGCAGGTCGGGCGTATAGGCGCCGCCCTGGACCAGCAGGTCGCCGATGATCCGATGGAAAACGGTGCCGTTGTAATGGCCATCGCGCGCGTAGCTGAGGAAATTGGCCACCGAGCGCGGCGCCTTGTCCGGATAGAGCTCGAGAACGATGCGGCCCTGGTTCGTTTCCAGCGCGATGCGCGGTCCGCCGACCGCTGGAGGCGGGGCAGGAACCGCCAGATCGGTGCTGCGCACCTGGGAAAAAGCGGGTAGCGCGGCGAAACCGAGCAGCAAACCGGCAAAGCGCAAACGAAGTGTGTTCATGCGCACATTTTAGCGGTGGCCGACCTTGATCGGGCGGATTCATTCTCAACAACGGCGAAGCGTTATGCTGCAGGCCGTCCCTCCAGGAGTGCAGCGCATGCGTCCCGTCGTCTGTTCAGTTTTGTTGGCGCTGGCCGCCGGCTTCGTCCAGGCCCAGGGTATGCCGCGCACCGCGTCGCCGGCCGGCGCGAAGGTCTATTTCATCAGTCCCAAGAACGGCGATACGGCCCAGGGCGAGGTGCTGGTGCGCTTCGGCCTGAAGGGCATGGGCGTGGCTCCGGCCGGGACCGCCGCCGAGAACACCGGCCATCACCATCTGATCATCGATTCGCCTCTTCCGGCGGCGGACATGCCGGTGCCGATGGACGACAAGCACCTGCACTTCGGCAAGGGGCAGACCGAAACGACGCTGAAGCTGGCGCCCGGCAAGCACACGCTGCAACTGCTGCTGGCCGACGCCAATCATGTCCCGCACCAGCCGGTCGTGGCTTCCGAAAAGATCACGATCACGGTGAAATAAGCGCGGCGGCACCGCTGCTGCGGTAAAATCGCCGGCTCGCCTCGACCGAGCCGCATCCGCATGAGCTGCCGCACCCGTTTCGCCCCCAGCCCCACCGGCTACCTGCACATCGGCGGCGCCCGCACGGCGTTGTACTGCTGGCTGGAAGCGCGTCGCCGCGGCGGCCAGTTCATCCTGCGCATCGAGGACACCGATCGCGAGCGCAGTACTCAGGAGGCGATCGACGCCATCCTCGACGCGATGCAATGGCTCGGGCTGGACTACGACGAAGGCCCGATCTACCAGACGCAGCGCCTGGATCGCTATCGGGAAGTGGCCGAGCAGATGGTCGCGGCCGGTACGGCCTATTATGCCTACGAGACCAAGGAAGAAATCCGCGCGGCGCAGGAAGCGGCGCTGGCCGCGAAGCAGAAGCCTCGTTACAACGGTTATTACCGCGATCGCGGCGAAGATCGCCCGGACGATCCGAACCGGGTCATCCGCTTCAAGAACCCGCTCGACGGCACGGTCGTGTGGGAGGACAAGGTCAAGGGCCGTATCGAGATCGCGAACGACGAACTCGACGACCTGGTGATCTTCCGGTCCGACGGCTATCCCACGTACAACTTCGCCGTCGTCGTGGACGATCTGGACATGGGCATCACCGATGTCGTGCGTGGCGACGACCATGTCAACAACACGCCGCGCCAGATCAACATCTACAAGGCCTTGGGACGGCCGGTGCCGAACTTCGCGCACTTGCCGATGATCCTCGACGAGGAGGGCGCCAAGCTTTCCAAGCGCACGGGCGCGGCGGACGTAATGCAGTATCGCGACGCCGGCTATTTGCCGCACGCCCTGTTGAACTATCTCGTCCGCCTGGGCTGGTCGCATGGCGATCAGGAGATATTCTCGATCGCCGAGATGCAGTCGCTGTTCGACCTGAAGGACGTCAATGCCAAGGCTTCGCGTCTCGATGCCGCGAAGCTGGGCTGGATGAACCAGCAATACCTGAAGAGCGACGCGCCCGCCGACGTTGCGCTGCATCTCGAATGGCATTTGCGGCACGCGGGGCTCGACCTCGGCCGCGGCCCGAGAGCCGAAGACGTGGTGATCGCGTTGCGCGATCGCGTCCAGACGCTGAACGACATGGCCGCACGCGCGTCGGTCTGGTATCGCCCCTTGACCGAATACGACGAAGCCTCCGTCGCCAAACACCTGACGGAAGCCGCGCGCGCTCCGCTGCAGGCGGCACGCGAAGGCTTGGCGAGCTTGCCGGCTTGGTCGGCGGAGTCGGTTTCCGCCGCCCTGCACGCCACTGCCGAAACGCTGGGCCTGGGCATGGGCAAGATCGCCCAGCCGCTGCGCGTGGCCATCACCGGAACCCAGGTCAGTCCCGACATCTCGCAGACGGTCTATCTGGCCGGGCAGGGCGAGGCCGTCGCGCGCATCGATGCGGCGATCGCGCGAATCCAGTCCGCCTGAACGGCACGGCTTGAAAGACGGTGAACCAAGGCCCACCCTACGGACATGGCCAGGCACGCGCACAAGCACGAATGCACCGATCCTTCGCATCATGTGCATGATGCGAAGGGTTTCGTCCGCGCGGTCGAAGAATCCTGCGAAGCGCGCGGCCTGCGGCTGACGCCGTTGCGTGCGCAGGTGCTCGGCCTGGTCGCCGAAGCGGGCAAGCCGATCAAGGCCTACGACCTGCTGGACCGGATGAAGTCCGAGAACGGCAGCACGGCGCCGCCGACGGTTTATCGTGCGCTCGATTTCCTGCTCGAACAGGGTTTCATCCACCGGCTGGCGTCGATCAACGCTTTCGTCAGTTGCCATCATCCGCAGGTGCAGCATTCGGTGCCGTTCCTGATCTGCGATCGTTGCCAGAGCGCCATCGAGCTCGAGGACGAGCGCATCACCGATCTGCTCGATACGGCGGCGCGCAAAGCCGGCTTCGCGCCTCGCGCGCAAATCCTCGAAGTGCACGGCGTCTGCGCCAACTGCGCCTGATCCGGCGTGTCGCGGACCGGCCCGGCAATGGGCGCACCATAAAAAAAGACCACTGCCCCGGGGCGGAACAGTGGCTCAGGAATGTTGCGTGTCCGATGCGACCGGTGAGGCCGCATCCGGGGCCAGAAGCGCCCACCAACTAGTACCGGCAAGTTATCCGGGAAGCCGGGCTGACACCCCCCTCTTATCGGGGGGGGGTATCGGCCCCGAATGATTCTGGGCGCCCCATCCCTCCCGCATGGGATCGCGCGGCGATCAGATAAAAAAGCCGCCGTCCCGGGGAAGGCGGCGGCCAATCCATCCTGCTCCGCGTCGGCCCGCCCCGAGGCGGGGCGGACCCAATGCGTGTGCAGCCTCCGCTGGGCTGCGGGTTTGACCTCAGAAGAACAGGCGCAGACCGAATCCCATGCTGCGGCCCGGCAGGGCCACCACGTCCTTCAGGAAAGAGGTATGCACCCGTGCGACCTGGTTGGTGAGGTTGGTGGCATCCACGAAAAACTCCCAGCCGAGATCGCCCGTATCGAAGTGTCGGGCGAGGTGCGCGTCGACCAGGGTGTAGCCGGATGTCGGCGTTTCGTTCTGTGCCACGTCATCCTGTCGACCGGTCCGGGTGGCGCCGAGGGAAGCACGCCAACCTTCGTGTTCCCAACGCAGTTGCGCGCCGAATCGCGATGGCGCGATGCGCGGCACGTTGCCACCGCCGTCGGCGAAGGTTGCTTGAACGGTGTCGCCGAATACGCGCAGGTCCCAGTCGCCGCTGTCGTTCGCCGCAAGATGGAAGGTGGCTTCGCCCTCGAACCCGCGGAACGCCGCGTCGCGTTGCGCCCATTGGCGGATCGGCAGGTATTCGTCCTCCTCGTCCCAATACCATTCGTTGCCGGTATCCAGCAGGTAGATGAAGCCCTGGAATCGGTTGTAGTACGCCGACACTTTCGCGTCCACGCGCCCGCCCTGGTAGTGCAGGCCGAGTTCGAACTGGTTGGATTTTTCCTTGCGCAGGTTGGCGTCGCCCACTTCATAGGCGAGGGTGGCGATATGCGGACCATCGGAGAAGAGTTCCTCTTCCACCGGTGCGCGCTCGGCATGATCGAGATTGGCGGTCAGGCGCCAGTGCTCGGCGAGCTTCCAGCCGCCGGCCAGCGACAGGCTGAACGGGTTGAAGCTGCGACCTTCCGCGCCTGCCGGCGTCGACTTGATCCGATCGATGCGCGCACCGAGGTCGAGCTGGAAATCGCCGAAGCTGCGTCGCGCGACGCCCAACAGGCCATGGGCGCGCGTATCGGTCTCGGGCAGAAAAGCTTCTTCGCCGATCGCCGCGAAGCGACTGGTCGAAGCTTGTAGTCCGACCGCCCCCTGCCAGCTTTCCCGGCTACCGAACGTGGCCTCCACGCGCGCTTCGCTGGCGTCCTTGCCGAAGATCGTGCCGACTTCGTCGCCTTCGAATTCGGTGTGCTCGTAGTCGGTGTGGGCGAGGGCGAAACGCAGGCCATTGCCCTGGCCCCACAGGTCGCGAACTTCGCCTTTCATCTCGTAGCGGTCCTGATGCACTTCCAGATGGACGCCGAGTTCACCGAGATCGGGTTCGCCGGGTTCGCCGGGATTGCCGTATTCGTCTTCGAAACGCGACGCCGACAGGCCGACATAACCCCAATCGCCGAGCAAGGATGCGCCGATGGCGCCGGAAAATCCGTCGATGTACGAATTCAACTGGCGCCCGGCGGGCGTATCGTAGTCGTCGGCGTCGCGATGCACGGCATCGGCGTGCACCGCGAAGCGCTCGCTACCGCCGTCGACCCGTGCCATCGCCGTCGTGCCGTTCTGGTCGCCGCCGAAGGAACGCAGTTCCGCGCGGCCGCTGAAACCGCCGCTCACCGGATACTCGGGAATGCGACCATCCACCACGTTCACCAGGCCGCCGATCGCGCCATTGCCGTAGAGCAGGGTGGACGGACCCTTGAGTACTTCGATCTGGTCGGCGAGGAAGGGTTCGATGGTCGGCGCATGGTCCTGGCTGACCGTCGAAACGTCCTGCGTGGCCAAGCCGCCGCTGAGTACCGCCACGCGCGCACCGTCCATGCCACGCACGATGGGGCGGCCCACGCCCGGCCCGAAGTTCGAACTCTGCACACCGGGAATACTCGCGACGGTTTCGCCCAGGCTCGCGGCGCGGGATTCGTCCAGGCGCTCGCCGGACAACACATCCGCCGGTTTGCTCAGCGTGTCCGCCGTATCGCCGAGAGCGCTGGCGGTAACCACGACATCGCCGACGTCCGTGATGTGCTTGTCGCCCGTCTGCGTATGGCGGTCGTCGCTGGGCGCCTTGGTCGGCGGCGCGGGTTCCTGGCTGGAGGGTGGGTTCTGTTCGGTTGCCTGCTGGGCCTGCGCCTGGTTCAGCGCCAGGGCGAGGGCCAATGCCAGCGCGGCGCGAGGCAGGTTTGCGACGGGACGGAACATGCGAAACTCCATGACAGCGGATCGACAATTATGTTATAACATAACATCGAAGCGCCTCGTCAATGCCTCAAGTCACGCCCTAATGAACCCACGCCTCAATCGCCTGCTCGACCGACTCGGTGCCGCCGGCTCGTTGCTTTGCGCGATCCATTGCGCCCTGCTGCCCTTCGTTCTTGCCTTGTTGCCGGCCCTGGGACTGGGTGTGCTGGCGACCTCGGACTTCGAATACGGCTACGTCGCTTTCGCCACGGTGCTGGCGCTCGCCAGTCTCTGGATGGGTTATCGCCGCCATCGGGTGTATCGGGCCCTGGCCTTCCTCGTGCCCGGTCTGCTGGCCGTCTGGGGTGGCATCCTGCTGCCGGAGCTGCACGAAAACGCCATCGTCCATGCGGTGACGATGACCTTCGGCGGCACCCTGATCGCGGTCGCGCACCTGGTCAACCTGCGTCTCACGCACGGCCATGTGCACGACGCCAGTTGCGCGCATAGCCATTGAGCAGACCGCCGAGCATGGCCGCGCGCGACGCGGTTTGCTAACCTACGCGCCACTTTCGATTCTCAAGGATTGCAGACATGGGTAAGGGCGACCGTCGTACCGCCAAGGGCAAGCGCAACATCTCCAGCTACGGCAATGCCCGTGGTACGGGCACCGGCACCAAGGCCCCGGTGACGAAGAAGGCTGCTGCCCCCGCCGCCAAGGCCCCGGCGAAGAAGGCCCCGGCGAAGAAAGCCGCGAAGTAATCGCTGCCCTTTTTCGGATGGGAAAAGCCCCGCATCGCGGGGCTTTTTCTTGCCGGGATCGCAATCACGGATCCATGTACGGCGATCCCCGATACACGCTGATCGAAGAGCACTGCCCCGATCCGTTGACCTGGAACAGGACGAACGACGAGTCGTCGATGCTCTGGATGGCGTCGATCATCGCCGGCACGGTGGTGCTGCAACTCCGAGTGTTGCCGAACTTGTCGCGGGCGTTGCAGGTGCCTGAGACCGCGCCGCTCAGCACCGCGCTGGACGTGCAGTAGATGTACTGCACCGCGTCAGCGGCGCGTCGCGCTCCGCTGACGGAGCCCTGCGCGGACGTCGGCGTGACGGAAACTTCCTGCAGGAATTCGTAACCGGCCATGGCGGGAGCCGCGACGGCGGCGAGGATCAGGCTTGCGAGCGCGAGTCTTGGGTTCATGGGCTTCCCTGTCTGGTGTCATTCGATGGTGAAGGAGAACTGCGTGACCTGGATGTAGTTGCAGTAGCCGGACGCGTTGGCGGAGAAGAACAGCCACGACCCCGGCTGCACGGTCTGGGCGATGGCGATCAGCTTGGGCGACTGCGTCTGGCAACTGACGGTATTGCCTTGCGCATCGGTGGCCTCGCAAACGGCAATGGAAAAAGAGGGTTCGAATTCCACGAAGTAGCAGCCGATCCGCTGCATGAAATCGGGCGACCGGCGTGCGCCGATCAGGCTGCCTTGCGCGGTGCGGTTGGCGGTGCTGACGACGACTTGCGGGCGTTGCTGGTAGCCGGCGTTGGCGGTGCCGGCAACCAACAGGCAGGCGAGGGCGAACAGCTTGGCGTTCATGGGCTGGGCTCCAATGGTTCAAGGGCGGATCCGCACGCGGCCATCGTTGATCGCGCGCGACATGGCAGCCATCAGTGCGCCTCGCTGCTCGGCCGGCTGCTGTCCGATCGCGACGTAGACCTGCTGCAACTCTTCCTGCGTCAGGTTCCCACTCGGAAGCAAACGCGCGATGACTTTGTCCGCGGCCAGTGCGGCGGGACTCCCCACGAGAACCTCGTCGATCGCGCTGGCTTGCGCAGGCCTGGTTGCTCCGTCGTCCGATCGCGCCGCTTGCAGTTCGAGCGCAGCCAGGCGCGCGTCCATGCGCGTCAGCGCAGCCGCGATCGCATCGGCCTGGTTCGAAGATGCGCTCAGTCCCACTGACGTCGCCGGCGCGACGTCGGCCGGGGGCGCGTCCGTGCTACGGCTTTCGATGCGGAAAACGATCCACGCCTGCAGGGCCAGCACGACCAGGGCGATCGGCAATAGCATGCGGGACGGGCCAGGCGCGACTTCCATGGAAACTCCAGGGCGAGCGCGCATCGCCCCGGCTCGCCGACGGCGATACGCTAGTGAATCGGCGCTCCCGCGACCAGCAATCGCCAGAGCAGTTCGCCTGACAACCAGTACGACAATTCCGCCGGATGACGGACATCCCACAGGGCCAGGTCGGCGCGTTGTCCGACATCGATGCGGCCGCGATCGTGCAATCCGAGCGCGCGCGCGCCGTGGACCGTCGCGCCACGCAAAGCTTCCTCCGGCGTCAGGCGGAAGTGCGTGCAGGCCATCGCCATCGCCAGGCGCAACGATTGCAGGGGCGACGTGCCGGGATTGAGATCGGTGGCGACCGCCATCGCGACTCCGTGCGCGCGCATCGCATCGAGCGGCGGGAGTTTCGTTTCGCGAAGTACGTGGAACGCGCCGGGCAACAGCACGGCGACGGTGCCGCGTTCGGCCATCGCGCGGATACCGGCCTCGCTGGTGTATTCGAGATGATCGGCCGAGAGGCCGCCGAACTCGGCGGTAAGCGCGCCGCCGTCGAGATCGCTGAGCTGGTCGGCATGCAGCTTCACCGGCAGGCCCAGTGCGCGCGCCGCATCGAATACGCGGCGCGTCTGCTCCGGCGTGAACCCGATGCGTTCGCAGAAAGCATCGACGGCATCGACGAGCCCCTCGGCGTGCAGCGCCGGCAGCCAGTCGCAGACGCGGGCGATGTACTCGTCGGCGCGACCGGCGAATTCCGACGGCAACGCGTGCGCCGCCAGATAGGTCGTGCGTACGGCGACGCCGGTCGTTTCGCCGAGACGCCGTGCCACGCGCAACATCTTGCGCTCGTTGTCGAAGTCGAGCCCGTAGCCCGACTTGATCTCGACCGTCGCCACGCCGTCGGCGCGCAGCGCCAGCAGACGGGGCAGGGACTGCGCGTACAACTCGTCTTCAGAGGCTGCGCGCGTGGCCCGCACGGTGGAAACGATGCCGCCGCCTTCGCGGGCGATCTGTTCGTAGCTCGCACCCTGCAACCGGCGTTCGAATTCGACGGCGCGGTCGCCGGCGAACACCAGGTGCGTGTGGCAATCGACCAGGGCCGGGGTGAGCAATCGTCCGGCGGCATCGGTGCTCGCGCCGACGAACTCCGCCGGCAAATCGTCGCTCGCTCCGACGAAAACGATGCGCCCGTCGCGCCAGGCGACCGCGCCGTCCTCGATCAGTCCGTACTCACGCTGGTCGCGCAGCGTCGCAATGCGCGCATGCACGATCGCGCCGGGATCCTTCATCGTATCGCTCCCGCCGCGCGTAGTGCGGCCGCATCCATGCCGTAGTGCGCGGCGATCTCGTCGCTGTGCTGGCCCAGGTCGGGCGGCGCGCGTTCGTAGCGCACGGGCGTCAGCGTCAGATGCAGCGGGCTGCCGACCATCGGCACGCCGCCGATCTCCATGCGCATGCCGCGGGCCAGTGCGACCGGATCCTCAAGTGCCTGTTTCACCGAGTTTATCGGCGCGCAGGGAACGCCTGCCGATTCGAACAGCGCCAGCCAATGCGCGCAGGATTCGTTTTCGAATACCGCCTGCATCTCGGCGCAGAGCGCATCGCGATGCCTGACCCGCGCGGCATTGTTGACGTAGCGCGGGTCGCGCAACCAGTCCTCGCGGCCGAGCGCGTCGCAAGTCTGCAACCACAGTTTTTCGCTGGCGACCGCCAGCACGAAAGCTCCGTCGCGGCCGTGGAAGGCCTGGTAGGGCACGATGCTCGCGTGCGCATTGCCGTAACGCCCAGCGTCCTCGCCGGTGAACAGCGCGCTGCTGCCGACGTTGGCCAGCGCGGCCAGTTGCGAATCGAACAGCGATACGTCGATGCGTTGGCCCTGGCCCGTGCGGTCGCGATGGCGCAACGCGGCCAGGATCGCGATCGCGGCGTTCTGTCCGGTGGCCAGGTCGGACACGGCCACGCCGACCTTGTGCGGTTCGCCTTCGGCCTGACCGGTGATCGACATCAGGCCCGCTTGCGCCTGCACGACGTAGTCGTAGCCCGGGCGCATGGCGCCCGGCCCATCGCGCCCGTAGCCGGAGATCGAGCAGTACACCAGCCGCGGATTGATCGCCGCCAGTCCGTCGAAACCGACGCCCAGCGTCTCGGCCGTGCCGGTGCGATAGTTCTCGATCAGCACGTCGGCCTCGCGCACCAGGGCTTCGAGCAGGGGCCGCGCGGCCGGCGAACGCAGGTCGATCGCGACCGAGCGCTTGTTGCGGTTGCAGCAAGCGAAATAGGCCGAGAGTCCGTCCTTGAACGGCGGCCCGAGACCGCGGGTATCATCTCCGTCGAAGGGCTCGAGCTTGATGACGTCGGCGCCGAGGTCGGCCAGGATCATTCCGCACCACGGCCCCGCCAGTACGCGGGACAGTTCCAGGACAACGATGCCGGAGAGGGCGGACATGGCGGCATTGTAGCCTGCGCGATTGGCCGGTCGCGGCCGGCTCGTCCGTAAAGCCGGCTTTAGGTTCTACAATCGCCCCATGCACGCACCCGACCTGCAATTGCCCGGCATGCCCAACATCCATTCGCACGCGTTCCAGCGCGCGATGGCCGGCCTGGCCGAACGGCACAAGAATCCGACCGACAGTTTCTGGACCTGGCGCGAGCAGATGTACCGCTTCGCCGGCCGCATCACGCCGGAAGCGCAATACGACATCGCCGCCCAGCTTTACGTCGAGATGCTGGAAGCGGGCTATACCTGCGTCTGCGAGTTCCATTACCTGCACCACCAGCCGGGCGGCCAGCCCTATGCCGATCCGGCGGCGATGTCGCATGCGCTGATCCGGGCCGCGCGCGACACCGGTATCCGCCTCACCCTGCTGCCGGTGCTGTACATGACCGGAGGCTTCGACGGACGGCCCTTGTCGGAACGCCAGCGCCGCTTCGGCCACGAAGTCGAGGATTACCTCGATCTGGTGAGCCTGCTGCAGCGCGAGGAAGACGATCGCCTGAAGATCGGCATCGCTTTCCACAGCCTGCGCGCGGTGCCGGAACTGTCGATGCGCGAAGTGCTGGACGAAATCGGTAAGGACCGCACGCCGATCCATATCCACATCGCCGAGCAGTTGGCCGAAGTGGACGAATGCAAGGCCCTGCGCGGCTGCCGGCCGATCGAGTGGTTGCTGGCCAACATGCCGGTGGACGACCGCTGGACGCTCGTGCACGCCACCCACATCACGCCGGCGGAAGCGAACGGCGTCGCCGAACGCAAGGCCATCGTCGCGCTGTGCCCGACGACCGAGGCCAATCTCGGCGACGGCCTGTTCCCCTTGCGGGAATTCTTCGACCTCGACGGGCGCATCGGCATCGGTTCGGATTCGAACGTATCGGTCTCGGCCGTGGAAGAGTTGCGCTGGCTCGAATACGGCCAGCGCCTGATCACGCACGAGCGCGCCATCGGCATCACCATCGCCGAACCCAGCGTCGGTCGTTGCCTGTTCGAGCAGACCGTGGCCGGCGGCCTGCAATCCTGCGGACAGCCAGCGCAGGCCGAGGACCGCATCGTGCTCGATCCCGACGCGCCTGCGCTGTTCGGCGCGACGCGCGACGATCTTCACGATCGTTTCGTCTTCGGCGGCAACCGGTCGTTGATCCGGGAAGTGCACGTCGGCGGAAAGGTCGCCGTCCGCGACGGCCGCCATCCGCGCCGGGACGAGATCGCCGCCGCCTATCGAAAGACGCTGACCCACCTGCTGGCCCAGGCCTGAGCCGCACCGGTCGTCCATGCTTCCGGCGGGTTCGTCGCCCGCTGCGGCGCGTTCGTCGCAAACTTCCACAGGGCTCCCCCGGCTGGGCAGTCTGCGCATGCCCTACCACGCGGAGTTTCCGATGACCCCTTACATGCCCTTGCTGGCCATGGCCCTGGCCTTGCCGGCTTCGCTCGCCCACGCGATGACGGACACCGAGTTGCAGGCGATCGCCACCAAGCGCCTGGCTGGCGATCGCACCGGCGCCTGTTTCGCCGTCGCCGTGGTCGACAAGACGGTGTCGCGGGCTTTCGTCTGCGCCGATCCGAAGAACGCGCGCGCCTACGACGGACGCACGGCGTTCGAGATCGGTTCGGTCAGCAAGACGATGACTGCCGCTTTGCTGGCGCAGCAGATCGACGCCGGCAAGATGTCGCTGGACGACCCGCTGTCGAAGTACCTGCCGGCCGGCACGAAGCTGCCGGAGTTCGAAGGCAAGCCGATCCTGCTGCGCCACATCGTGACCCATACGTCCGGGCTGCCGGCGTTGCCGGCGAAGTTCCGGCCCGCCAATCCGGCCGATCCGTATGCGAACGTCACGCGCCAGGATCTGCTCGATTCGTTGGCCGACGTGAAGCTGGCGCAGGCACCGGGCGAGCGCTGGGCGTATTCGAACTACGCGATGATGCTGATGACGATGGTGCTGGCGGAGCGCAGCGGTACCGATTTCGAAACCCTGCTGCAACGCGAACTGTTCGCGCCGTTGGGCATGCGCGACAGCTTCATCGCCAAGTCGCCGCAGGGCACGCGCACGGCCGAGGGCCACCTGCCGAACGGCAAGGTCACCTCGCAGTGGAACATCCCGGTCGATTTCGCCGGCGTCGGTGGCGTGCGCGCGTCGCTCGACGACATGGTGCTCTACCTGCAGGCGGAGATGGGCGAACGTGCCTCGCCGCTGCCGCTGGCGAAGACGCAACAGCAGATCCTGCAGCTCGGCTCGCGCCGCATGGGCATGAACTGGATGATCGCGCCGCTCAACGGCGCCGACACGATCGCCCACGAGGGCGGCACCGGGGGCTTCTCGTCCTTCGTTGCTTTCGACCCGGCGAAGAAGCGCGGCGTCGTGATCCTGTCCGATACGGCGATGACCTCGGTTGGCGGGCTCGGTAGCCTGGGCTTGCACCTGCTCGACGACAAGGTGCCGCTCGGCACGCCGCGCACGGTTGTCGCCGCGCCCAAGGAACTGCTCGATGGTCTCGCCGGCGACTATCAGCTCGAGAACGGCATGCGCATGCAGCTCAAGGGCGGCAGCGGCCTGCTGCTGGTCGACGTGAAGGGGCAGGGCGAGATCGAGATGCGGCAGGACAGCGCAGGCGATTTCTTTCCGGCCAACTTCGATGCGATCCTGCGGCCGCAGAAGCAGGCCGACGGGCGCTACGGATTCCTCTGGTTGCAGGGCGGCGGCGCCATGCCGGCCAAGCGCGTGGACGCATCGGCGGCACCGAAGGTCGCCGCCCTCGATGCGGCGGCGCTGAAGGCTTACGAAGGCGAGTTCCGTCTCGCGCCCTCGTTCGCGATCACGGTCTTCGCGAAGGACGGCAAGCTCTTCGCGCAGGGCACGGGCCAGGGCGCGCTGGAGATCACGTATGCTGGCAAGGACTCGTTCGTCGCCGAAAAGGTCGGGGCCGAAATGGAATTCCAGCGTGACGGGAAGGGCGTCGTGAACCTGATGCTGCTCAAGCAGGGCGGCGCCGTGCAGCGCGCGCCGAAGCAGTAACGATGCAGGCCGGGAACGACGCATTGGATGCTCCGTTGCCGGCCGAGGTCGTGGCCGGCGGTCGGCGCTGGTTCGCGTATCGCAATTTCCCGGTCTTCAGCACGCCCTGGTTCTGGCGGCGGTCGGTACTGTTCGCGACGGTCATCATCGGTTTCTCCAGCGTCGTGACGATCGGCATCGGGGCCGCCCTCGGCGCCTGGTGGCTGGCGCTGAAGGCCGGCGCACACTTCGCCGCCGCTTTCCTGACGATGACCCTGGTCGGACCTGGACTCGCGACGCTGGCGCGGCATGCGCGCCTGGCCTTGCGCCGCGAACGTTTCGCGGTCGTGCTGTCGATCGCGATCGGCGTGGCGGCCGGGTACGCCGTCGATGCCTGGTCTTCCGCCTATCTCGGCGACCTGATGAAGCCCTTGGTGAGCAAGCCCGGTGGCACCGTGCACGTGACAGTGCGGCGTTCGCCGCAACCGGCGGTCTCGCCACGCAACGCGGCGAACTTCGTGCTGGTCGTGGGCATCTACGCCATGATCGGCGGCGGTTTGGCGCTGGGCAGCTATTTCTCCGAACCCCGGCGGCTCCAGCTCGCGCGACAATTGCGCGAAGCCGACGAATTGCGGCGGCGCATGCAATCCACCGATCTGAAAATGGCGGTGTTGCAGGCCCAGGTCGAACCGCATTTCCTTTTCAATGCCCTGGCTTCCGTGCGCTCGCTGATCCGGCAGGACCCGGAGCGCGCCGAACGCGCGCTCGACGCCCTGGCGGACCACTTGCGCGCGACCATCCCGCGCCTGCGCGCCGATCGCGAGTCGGGTCGATTCCACCCTGGGCCAGCAACTGGAAATCTGCCGCAGCTACCTCGACCTGATGCAGGTGCGCATGGGATCGCGACTGGCCTGCCGCTTGGAGGTGGACGATGCGCTCGCGCCCTTGCCGTTTCCGCCGCTGATGCTGATCTCGATGGTCGAGAACGCGATCAAACACGGCATCGAGCCCAAGGCCGGCCATGGCCAGATCCTGGTCGGGGCCGCGCGCGAAGGCGAGATGCTGTCCGTGCGCGTCGAAGACGATGGTCGCGGGCTCGTGGCCGGCGAAGGCGGCAAGGGCATCGGTCTAGCGAACATCCGCGAGCAGTTGCGCACGCGCTATGGTGCGCGGGGTTCGCTGGCGATCGAATCGCGACCCGGCGGTGGCGTGGTCGCCACGATCCGCGTGCCTTTGGAGACCGGGGCATGAGCGCGACGCCGCGACTGCTGGTCGTCGAGGACGAAGCGCCGCAGCGCGAAGCCCTCGTCGCCATGCTGCAACGACTCTGGCCGGCGGCCGAGGACGTCGATGTCTGCGAAGACGGCCTGTCGGCGCTGGAGTGCATCGACGCGCGGATGCCCGACGTTGCCTTCCTCGACATCCGTCTGCCAGGCATGAGCGGGCTGGAAGTGGCGCGCGCGCTGCAGGATTCGTCGCACATCGTCTTCACCACCGCCTACGATGAGTACGCGGTGCGCGCCTTCGAGACCGGCGCCGTGGACTACCTGCTGAAACCGGTCAACGAGCAGCGCCTCTCGCTGGCGATCGAACGCCTGAAAAGCCGATTGGCCAGTCCGCCGGCGGACATCGCCACGGTGCTCGCTGGCCTGCACCAGCATCTGCAGGCGCGACGCGGGTCCGAGGCCCTGCGCTGGATCACCGCCAGCGTCGGCGATACGGTGAAGATGTTCCCGGTCGAGGATGTGCTGTTCTTCCAGGCGCAGGAGAAGTACACGCGCGTGGTCACCGCGACGGACGAGGCCATCATCCGGATGTCGCTGAAGGAACTTCTGGCCGGGCTGGATCGCGACGAATTCTGGCAGGTGCACCGCAGCGTGATCGTGCGCGCGTCGGCCGTCGATCGCGTTCGTCGCGACGAGCTCGGCCGGTACGGCCTGCGCCTGCGCGGGTGCGAAGAGGTACTGCCGGTCAGCCAGGCCTTCCAGCACCGCTTCCGCGGCATGTGAACGCGCTCGTCGGCGCGTTCGCCGGCAGGTAAAGTAGGCGCGTCTCCCCTGGGCCGTCGCCATGAAAACACTGCTCGCTTTTTCCTTGGCCGCGATGCTCTCGCTGGTCGCATCCCCCGTACCCGCGCACGAACCGGCAGCGCCCACTGCGATCGGTACCTGGGCGATCGACATGGACGCGACGGTGTTCGAGGGTTTGCCGCGCCGGGAAGTCAGTGCCGGTTCGCATGGCGACAAACCCAGTCGTTGGCAGGGCGTGGCCCTGGCCGATGTATTGCGCAACGCCGGCGTGCCGATGGACAAGGCATTGCGCGGTGCCCATCTGGCGAAGTATGTGCGCATCACCGCGTCGGACGGCTATCAGGTCGTCTTCGGCCTTGCCGAACTCGATGCCGACTTCGGCAAGGCCGAGGTGCTGTTGGTGGACCGTCACGAAGACCAGCCGCTGACGAAGGAAGACGGCCCGTACCGCCTCGTCGTGCCCGGAGACGCGCGTGCAGGTCGCTGGGTGCGCAACGTCGTGCGCATCGAAGTGCTGGACGCGGCCACGACGTCGCGTAGCGGTGCTCCGGCGAAACATTGAGGCCGACGCCGATGAAGTCGTTTCGCTGTTTCGCGTTCCTTCTCGTCCTGTTGTGCGTGGTGCCGGGTTTCGCCGCGGAATCGGCACCACCGAGCCTGACGGTATTCGCCGCCGCCAGCATGAAGGAAAGCCTGGACGCCGTTTCAACCGAATGGACGCGGCGCAGCGGCCAGAAGGTGATCATTTCGTACGCAGCGAGTTCGGCGCTGGCCCGTCAGATCGAGCAGGGCGCACCGGCCGATCTGTTCGTATCGGCGGACGAGGAATGGATGGACTATCTGCAGGACGCAAACTGATCGATGCGGCCTCGCGCTTCCGCCTGGTCGGCAATGCCCTGGTGCTGATCACACCGGCCGATTCGAAGCTGAAATCGCTGAAACTCGACCGGCCCGGCGAGCTGCTCGCGGCCCTGGCCGATGGTCGACTGGCGACAGCCGAAACCGCTTCGGTCCCGGCTGGCCGTTACGCCAAACAATCGCTGGAGAAGCTCGGGCTGTGGCCGTCGGTGTCGAACCGGCTCGCACAGGGGGAAAACGTCCGCGCCGCGATGGCCTTCGTGGCGCGAGGCGAGACGCCGTTGGGCATCGTCTATGCGACGGATGCGATGGCCGAGCCGAAGGTTCGGGTGATAGCCCGTTTCCCGGAAACCAGCCATGATCCGATCGTCTATCCGGTGGCGCGCGTGAGCGCGACCACGCCGGAGAAGGCGAAGGGTTTCCTCGATTTCCTGCGAGGCGCGAAGGCGCGCGCCATTTTCCGCCGCGCCGGTTTCCGCCAGCCGTGACGTGCTGACACCGGAAGAATCCACTGCTGTCGCACTGAGCCTGCGCATCGCCTTGATGGCGATGATCTGCGCGACACCGTTCGCCGTCGCGGCGGCCTATGTGCTCGCGCGTTGGCAGTTCCGCGGCAAGGTGTTGTTCGACGCGATCGTGCATCTGCCCTTGCTGATGCCGCCGGTGCTGACGGGTTATGCCTTGTTGTTGCTCTTCGGACGCAACGGGCCGATCGGCCACTGGCTGGAATCGTGGTTCGGCATCAGCTTCGCGTTTCGCTGGACCGGCGCGGTGATCGCCGCCGCGGTGATGGCCTTCCCGCTGTTCGTCCGCTCCGTGCGCCTCTCGATCGAAGCGATTCCGCGCGAACTCGACGAAGCCGCCGCCGGCCTCGGCGCGCGGCCCTGGGCGAAGTTCTGGCACGTGATCCTGCCGCTGAGTTTTCCCGGCATCGCCGCCGGCATGACGCTCGCATTCGCGAAGGCATTGGGCGAATTCGGCGCGACGATCACCTTCGTCTCGAATATTCCGGGCGAAACGCAGACGATTTCGCTGGCGGTGCACACACTGACCCAGGTGCCTGGCGGCGAATCCGGCATCGGTCGCCTCGCGATCGTATCGATCCTGCTGTCACTCGGTGCACTGATCGCCTCGGAATGGATGGTGCGGCGCTCCGCGTACCGTCGGCCGCCTGAATAGCCGGCAGCGAACGCTGCCGGCTTGAAAGAGGCACGCCTCAGAACTTCAGCCGCGCCTGGCCGACGCCTTCGTGTTCGAGCAGGTATTGCTTGATCGGCAGGCCGCCGCCGAATCCCGTCAGGCTACCGTCCTTGCCGATTACGCGGTGGCAGGGCAACACAATGGGCAGCGGATTGCGGCCGTTCGCCGCGCCGACCGCGCGCGTGGCCTTCAGGTCGCCGAGGCGTCGCGCAACGTCTTCGTAGCACCAGGTCTGGCCGAAGGGGATTTCCGCCAAGGTGTTCCAGACCTGCAACTGGAACTCGCTGCCGACCGGGTGCAAGGGCAGGTCGAATTCGCGGCGCTCGCCGGCGAAATACTGCATCAACTGCTCGCGCACCTCGCGCGCCGCGCCCGCATCGCGTTTCCATTCGCTCTCGATGCGGATCGGATGGCGTTCGCTCTGGAAGCGGATATGGCGCACGCCGCGTCGATCCACCGCGACGGTGAGCAGGCCGACCGGCGTCTTGAAATCATCGAACCACATCGGATTTCCCCTTCTTCAGTTCGCCGCTCAGGTGCCACAGGTGCAGCACGGCGTAGGCGCGCCAAGGGCGCCAGGCCTGCGAGCGCAGATCGGTTTCGCGTTCGGTCAGGCGCTTGTCGCCGCCGAGCACCTGTTGCAGCACGAGGTCGCCCGCCGGGAACGCATCGGGATGCCCGAGGCCGCGCATCGCCATGTATTGCGCCGTCCACGGGCCGATGCCGGGCAGGGCGACGAAACGTTCGACGAAGCTGTCGAGGCTTTGCCCGCCACGAAAATCGATGCGGCCGTCGATGACGGCCCGCGCCAGAGCGCGTAGGGTCGCGGCCCGCGATTTCGGCAGGCCGATGCTTTCCAACGCTGCGTCGCGCAAACGCTCCGGCGTCGGGAACACACGGTCCAGTCCTTCGCGCGCCGGTTCGCGCCTTTCGCCGAAGTTCTCCACCAGCCTGCGCGCCAGCGTCGTTGCGCCGGCCACGCTGATTTGCTGGCCGAGCACGGCTCGCACGGCCGTTTCGAAGCCGTCCCAGCCACCGGGCACGCGCAGGCCGGGCCGCTGCTTGATGCCGCGCGCGAGCAGGGGCGATTCGCGCAGGGCCGCATGCACGGCGACGAGATCGGCATCCAGGTCGAAGATGCGGCGAACGCGGCGCACGATATCCGGGATAGCGCGCGGATCGCTGTCGGCGATCTGCAGCAGCAGCTCGGGCCGTGATTTTTCCGCCGTCACGCGGATGTAACCCGAGGCCTCGCGCGGGCCGAGCACGCGTTCGTAGCTCTCGGACGTCACGCGTTCGATGCCCGGGATAGCGCGTTTCGCCAGGAACGCGAGCATCGCCGCGAAGTCCAGCGGCGGGCGATAGCCGAGCCGTAGTACCAACGCATTGTCCGGCGTTTCGACGCGTTGGCGCCGGATGCGCGTCGGCGGCATGCCGCAGCCTTCGACGAAAGCGGCATTGAAGCGGCGCAGACTGTTGAAGCCCGCCGCCAACGCGACCTGCGTGACCGGGAGCTGTGTCTCGGTCAGCAATTGTTTCGCCAGCAGCAGGCGGCGCGTCGTATGCACGGCGATGGGCGTTGCGCCGGTGCTGGCCAGGAATTGCCGACGCAACTGCCGGCTGCTGATGCCGAGGCGAACCGCGAGGTCTTCGATCGAACCCTCCTGCAAGGCACCTTCGGCGATCAGGGCCAGCGCACGTTGCACGCCGTCGTCGCTGCCGCGTTGCCAGACTTCCGGCGACAGCTCCGGACGGCAGCGCAGGCAGGGGCGATAGCCGGCCGCGGCGGCTGACGCGGCGGAAGGGTAGTAACTGATGTTCTGTTGCTTCGGCGTCGGTGCGGGGCAGACCGGCCGGCAATAGATCCGCGTGCTGCGCACCGCGGTGAAGAACAGGCCGTCGAAACGCGCGTCCTTCGCCCGGCGGGCGCGGTCGCAGACTTCCGGCGGCGGCATGGATTCGTAGGCCATGGCGCCATGATAGGACGGCCGGGCGGCCCCGACTCGCCGTTTTCGGACATGAATGCCGAGGGTCGGTCCGGCTCGCCAGCGACCTATAATTGCGGCTTAGTCCCAGGAGCCGTCCATGTCCGCCCCGAGCCGCAAAGACCCGACCCGCCACATCCGCGCGCCGCGCGGCAACACGCTGAACTGCAAGAGCTGGCTCACCGAAGCGGCCTACCGGATGATCCAGAACAATCTCGACGCCGAAGTCGCCGAGAATCCGCAGGAACTCGTCGTGTACGGCGGTATAGGGCGTGCCGCGCGCGACTGGGCCTGCTACGACAAGATCCTCGAATCACTGCGCGGTCTCGAAGACGACCAGACCCTGTTGGTTCAATCCGGCAAGCCGGTCGGCATCTTCCCCTCGCATCCGGACGCGCCGCGCGTGCTGATCGCGAACTCGAATCTCGTGCCGCACTGGGCGACCTGGGAGCATTTCAACGAACTCGATCGCAAGGGCCTGATGATGTATGGCCAGATGACGGCCGGCAGCTGGATCTACATCGGCACGCAGGGCATCGTGCAGGGTACCTACGAGACCTTCGTCGAGATGGGTCGCCAGCATTACCAGGGCGACCTGACCGGCAAGTGGATTCTGACCGCCGGCCTCGGCGGCATGGGCGGTGCGCAGCCGCTCGCGGCCTCGCTCGCCGGCGCCTGCTCGCTGAACATCGAATGCCGCCAGACCAGCATCGACTTCCGCTTGAAAACGCGTTACCTCGACGAACAGGCGACCGACCTCGACGACGCGCTCGCGCGCTTGGAAAAATATTGCAAGGAAGGCAAGGCGCGTTCGATCGGCCTGCTCGGCAATGCGGCCGAAATCCTGCCCGAACTCGTGCGCCGCGGCGTGCGCCCCGATGCCGTCACCGACCAGACCTCGGCGCATGATCCGCTCAACGGCTACCTGCCGGCCGGCTGGACGCTGGAAGAATGGTTCAGCGAGCAGAAACACAATCCGCAGCGCGTCGTCGATGCCGCCAAACATTCGATGCGCACGCATGTCGAAGCCATGCTGCATTTCGAGGACCAGGGCATTCCGGTCTTCGACTACGGCAACAACATCCGCCAGATGGCGAAGGACGTCGGCTGCACGAACGCCTTCGACTTCCCGGGCTTCGTGCCGGCCTATGTGCGCCCGCTGTTCTGCCGCGGCGTCGGCCCCTTCCGCTGGGTGGCGCTGAGCGGCGATCCCGAGGACATCTACAAGACCGACGCGAAAGTCAAGGAACTGCTGCCCGACAACAAGCATCTGCATCGCTGGCTGGACATGGCGCGCCAGCGCATCAGCTTCCAGGGCCTGCCGGCGCGCATCTGCTGGGTCGGCCTCGGCGACCGCCATCGCCTTGCGCTCGCTTTCAACGAGATGGTGCGCAATGGCGAAGTCAGCGCGCCGATCGTCATCGGTCGCGACCACCTCGATTCCGGTTCGGTCTCGTCGCCGAATCGCGAAACCGAATCGATGATGGACGGCAGCGATGCCGTCTCCGACTGGCCGCTGCTGAATGCGATGCTCAACGTCGCCGGCGGTGCGACCTGGGTCTCGCTGCACCATGGCGGCGGCGTCGGCATGGGCTATTCGCAGCACAGCGGCGTCGTGATCGTCTGCGACGGCAGCGAAGCGGCGGATCGCCGTCTCGCCCGCGTGCTCTGGAACGACCCCGGCACCGGCGTGATGCGCCATGCCGATGCGGGTTACGAGATTGCGAAAGCCTGTGCGAATGAGCAGGGGCTAGATTTGCCGATGTTGAGCTCCTAGTTCCTCATGTTCAAGTCAAGAACGCTGTTTGTCGTGGGAGCAGGAGCTAGCGCTGAGCTAGGACTGCCGGTGGGCGCCGGGCTCAAGTCTCAGATTGCCGACAAGCTCAATTTTTCGTTCCAACATGGTTATGAGCTAACTGGAGGGGACTGGAGAGTTTATGAGGCCCTTCGTTCACTGGCCCAAGAAAAGTCTCAAAATTCGAACATTTACGTTCAAGCAGGGCGTCGCATTCATACGGGGATGCAAATAGCTCCCTCGATCGACACGTTTCTCGACGCTCACAAGGAGGACGGCCATGTGGTCGCGTGCGGAAAGCTGGGCATCGCAAGCGCAATTCTGGAGGCCGAGTCAAATAGCAAGCTGTTCAAGGACTACCGGTATGGCGATAAGCCAGAAATGGAGCGGGCTGAAGGAACTTGGCTGCCTGCACTAGCTTCCCGAATGGTCGAGGGCGTGGGGAAGGGCGATTTAGAATCGATTTTCAATAACCTCTCATTTGTTTGTTTTAACTATGACCGTTGTATTGAGCTCTACCTTTATCACGCACTGCAGGACTACTACGGAATATCGAATTCTCAAGCCGCGGAATTGATGAAGAAGCTTCCAATACGTCATCCCTATGGCGTTGTTGGCAGATTGCCTTGGCAAGAGGGCGAGGGTATTCAAGTGCCTTTCGGCTCGACTCTTGAGGGCACAGGGCTCTTGCAAGTTTCTGAAAGAATAAAAACGTTTACTGAGAGAATTGATGAGGGTGATCAGCTTGAAAGCATGAAGATGCTTGTCCAGAAGGCGCAAACAGTCGTTTTCTTGGGATTTAGTTTTCAGGCGCAGAATATGGACTTATTGAGTGTCACGGATAAGTCGTCAGCAGATCGTGTTTTCTCCACAGCCTACGGTTTCTCGAATAGTGATTGTGCAGTTATTTCTTCCGAGGTGCGGCGCGCGCTCATGAAGCATGACGGTGAATTGTCGGTAGAATTGAGAAATACTTTGAAATGTGTCGATCTATTTGGCGAGTATTCGAAAAGCATTACGCAGTGAGAAATCGCTGACTTGCTGGGCCTGGCGTGCAGGGCGCCATTCTCGTTAATGCACCGCTAAGAAAACTTTCGTTGGGGCGTGTCACAACGTCCGCGCTTCCACGGGGAGTGGAAGTTGCCGTTGCCCAGGGGAACGGGCAATGAAATAAAAGTGAGCACTCCGTCACACATTTCCCGGTGACCGGAGTCTAGTGTCGGGGGCGTGCCTCCCCCCGGCCACAAGGAGCCCCCCGATGTTTTTCCTTCGCCGTGGATCGACCCTGCGTGCGTTTACCCTGCTCGCGGCTGCCTGTTGTACGACCTTCGCCTCCGCTGATGCGCCACCGCGTTTCCCGCCCGGTGCCGTCTGGCACCAAGACATCAGCCAGGCTGCGCTGCATCCCAATTCGTCTTCGATGATCAACACCCTGGCCGGCCTCGGCGGTTTCGGCAACGGGCGCATGCAGATCGACTTCAGCATTCACGTGGTGCGCGCCGACGCCAATGCGCCGCTGCGCAGCATCGTCGGCTATCCGTCGAACGGCGACTACTACTTCCCCGATTGCGAAGCGGTCGGCACGCAGATGCCGGTGCCGGCGAATTCGGCCATCGAGGGCAATACCGGACTGACCTGCAACAACGAAGACGAGGATTGCCACCTGCTCGTCGTGCAGGGCAACAAGCTGTACGAGGCCTATCGTGCCAACGCCAGCGGCAGCTCCGGCCTGCAGGCGCAATGCCTGGCCGTGTGGAAGCTCGATGCGGTCTATCCCATCGACAATCGCGGCGATCATTGCACCAGCGCCGATGCCGCCGGTTTCCCGATGGCGCCCCTGCTGTTCAATGCCGACGAGATCTTCACGGCGATGCAGACGCCGAACAGCGATCTCGGCCATGCGATCCGCTTCATCCTGCCGAACAGCCGCATGGCCACCTCCGGCGGCAAGAAGCAGTACGTGCGGCCTGCCAGCCATGCCGGCGGGCCGTCCGGTCCGGAAGGCACGGTGCCTTATGGTTCGCGCCTGCGCTTGCGCGCCGATTTCCCTGTCAATCTCTACTCGCCGGGCGCACAGGTGATCCTGCGCACGATGCAGCGCTACGGCATCGTGCTGGCCGACGGCGGCAACGTCGCGCTGACGGCCGAAAGCGACCTGTTCACGATGCACCGCTGGTCCGATGTCGGCGTCAGCGCCCGCACCTTCGACCAGGAAGTGGCCGGTTCGCCGGTGCGCATCCAGGATTTCCAGGTGATCGACACCGGCGCGCGCATCATCGAAACCTATGATTGCGTGCGCAATCCCGATCCGGGCGGCGGCACGCCGACGCTGAGCATCGCCGATGCGAGCACCAGCGAAGGCAACAGCGGCACCAAGACCCTGGGCTTCACGGTCAGCCTGTCGCAGGCGGCCGCCACGGCGGTGACGCTCAATGTCGCGACCAGCAATGGCACGGCGACCTCGGGCAGCGACTATTCGGCCCTGTCGCAGACCGGCGTGACGATTCCGGCCGGCAGCACCTCGGCGACGGTCAACGTGACGATCAATGGCGACACGACGGTCGAGCCGAACGAGACCTTCAACGTGGCGCTGAGCAATGTCAGCGGCGCCACGCTCGGCGACGGCAGCGCCACCGGCACGATCACGAACGACGACACGGCCCCGACACCCTCGCTGAGCATCGCTGACGTATCCACCAGTGAAGGCAACAGCGGCACGAAGACGTTGACCTTCACCGTCAGCCTGTCGTCGGCGGCATCGACGGCGGTGACTTACAACATCGCCACCAGCAACGGTACGGCGACCTCAGGCAGCGACTACATCGCCTCCAGCCTGACGGGCCAGTCCATCGCGGCCGGCGCGACCAGCAAGACCTTCGTCGTCACGATCAATGGCGATACGACGGTCGAGCCGAACGAAACCTTCAACGTCACGGTGAGCAGCGTCAGCGGCGCCACGGTCGCGGATGGCAGCGCCGTCGGCACGATCACGAACGACGATACGGCCCCGACGCCCTCGTTGAGCATCGCCGATGTCTCGACCAGCGAAGGCAACAGCGGCACGAAGACGCTGACATTCACTGTCGCGCTTTCCGCCGCCGCTTCGACGGCGGTGACCTACAACATCGCGACCAGCAACGGCACGGCGACGGCGGGCAGCGACTATGTCGCCTCCAGCCTGACGGGCCAGTCCATTCCGGCCGGCAGCACCAGCAAGACCTTCGTCGTGACGATCAACGGCGATACCACGGTCGAGCCGAACGAGACCTTCAATGTCACCGTGAGCAGCGTCAGCGGCGCGACGGTATCGGACGGCAGCGCCATCGGCACGATCACGAACGACGATACCGCCAGCCAGCCCAGTCTCAGCATCGCCGATGTTTCGGTCGCCGAGGGCCAGATCGGCACGCGAAAGATGACGTTCACCGTCAAGCTCAGCGCCGCCGCCACCAGCGCCGTCACCTACAACATCGCCACCGCGAATGGCACCGCGACCGCCGGCAGCGACTACGTCGCCGCCAGCCTGAGTGGTCAGTCCATTCCGGCGGGCACGCTCAACAAGACCTTCGTCGTCACGATCAACGGCGACCGGGTCCAGGAACCGGACGAAACTTTCACGGTCAACGTGAGCGGCGTCAGCGGAGCGACGGTTTCGGACGGGAGCGCCGTCGGTACGATCTTGAACGACGAAAGGCGCTAAGCCGACAGGGTCGTTTTGGAACGGGCGCCGGCACTATCGCCGGCGCCTTTTTGTTTGGGGTGGCCACACTGACATGACCGTGCGTCCGGGCTAAGCTGACTCCCTCGGGGCAGGCGGAGTTTCGGCATGCAGGTACCGGCATACTGGGCGGAAGCGAGCGCACGGCATCGCGAAGGCCGCAAGCAGATCACCGTGCGGCGTTTCGGCTGGTCCGACGAGAGCGAGCAGGCCGCTCAGGCGCATGCCGACGAGCGCGCGCAAGAAGCGCTGATCCTGATCATGACCGGCGCGCCGTTGGTGCGGCGCGAGCCGAAGGTCCCCTACAACGGCGCCGACGGCGTGCCGATCCGCGAGGAAATCCTCGAACGGCATGGCGAAGTCGTGATCACACGCAATCTCTACGGCGCGCCCTGTTTGAATACGCCTGACGCGCTGTTCGCGGATATCGATTTCCAGGTGGAACCGGCCTCGTCCTGGTTGTTGGTGCTGGTGATCGTGCTCGGTTTGACTGGATTCGTGACCGGGCATTGGCTCGCTGGTTGGGGCCTGGCCATCTTGCTGGTTTTCGTCGGCGTGATCGTGGCGATTCCTTTGGCCCGGCTGTTCCTCGGCGCAAGGACGAAAGCGGCGGGCGGGCCGGAGAAGCAGGCCGTCGCGCGCATCGAACGTTTCCTGCAATCGCACCCGGACTGGTTGCTGCGCCTGTACCGGACGCCAGCCGGCATGCGCGTGCTGGCCATGCATCGGCGCTTCGACCCGAGCGAATCGGTGGTCGCCGAGTTCTTCAAGGCGGTCTCGGCCGATCCCGAATACGTACGTATGTGCCAGCACCAGCAGTGCTTCCGGGCGCGGCTCGGCCCGAAGCCCTGGCGCATCGGCATGCCTGGCCATATCAAGCCGCGACCGGGCATCTGGCCGGTAAGACCGGAGCGTCGCGCCGAGCGCGATCGCTGGGTCGCGGACTACGAAACGAGGGCGCGGGACTATGCCGCCTGCGCCAGCGCGGGAGAACTAGGCAGCGGCAAGACGGACCCGGCTGTCGATGCCGTGCGCGAGCTGCACGACCGGTTGTGCCGCGCCGAATCCGATCTTCCGTTGGCGTGAGAGAATCCTCGCTCCGCCGAGGAGGTTGCCGATGAAGCGTGCCAGTGGCCAGTTCGACGTCAAGCTGCTGCCGCAGGCGGCGGAAGAGGGATCCCCCGAACCGGGGCGTATGACCTTGGACAAACATTTCCATGGCGACCTGGAAGCGACGAGCCGTGGGCAGATGCTGGCGATCCGCAGCGGTGTCGACGGCTCGGCGGGTTATGTCGCGATGGAACGCGTGAGCGGCGCACTCGCCGGGCGCGAAGGCACGTTCGCCCTGCAGCACAGCGGTACGATGGATCGCGGCAAGCCTTCGCTCAGCGTGACCGTGGTGCCGGACTCCGGCACCGGCGACCTGGTGGGCCTGTCCGGACGAATGGACATCCTCATCGAGGGCGGCAAGCACTTCTATTCCTTCGATTACAGTTTCGCGCCGGCGGACTGAGGCGCAGGCCATGGTGCTGGACAATCCATTCTGGGAATCGCTGCAGTCGCGCCATTGCGATCTCGCCCTGCGTCACGGCGAGACGGCGCGTTTCCCGGGCGAATACGCGCCTTTCCTCGGCGTGCGGCACAAGGATGTCGATGCGGCGGCCGCGTTCGAAGCGCTGGTGCCGCCGGATGATTCCGTCTACCTGCTGGGCATCGCGCCGGCGATGCCTGCGGGCTGGCGTCTTGGCGGGCCGGCGATCCTGGCGCAGATGGTTTGCGCGGAGCGCCTCGGTCCGATCGAGGGCCCGGAGATGATCGCGCTGACCGATGCGCACCGCGCCGATGTGCTGGCGCTGACCGCGCTGGTCTATCCGCATTATTTCCGCCAGCGCACAATGGACATGGGGCGCTACTTCGGCATCTACCAGGACGGGCGGCTCGCGGCAATGATCGGCGAACGCCTGGGTATGGACGAGTACCAGGAGGTCAGCGCGGTCTGCACGCATCCGGATTTCAACGGGCGCGGCTATGCGCGACAACTGCTGGCCATGCTGAGCAACGACATCCTCGCCCGGGGCCGCACGCCTTTCCTGCACGTCAGCCTGGAAAACCCGCGCGCGAAGACCCTGTACGAGCGCATGGGTTACGAAACGCGTGTGGAAATTCCGTTCTGGTCGTTGCGGCGGACGAAGGACTGACGATGCCTTCGCGCCGCCAGCCCCTCGTGCATCTCAATGCGCTGCGCGCGTTCGAGGCGGCCGCGCGCTTGTCGAGTTTCGCCGCCGCCGCCGAGGAGCTGAACGTCACCGCGTCGGCGATCAGCCAGCAGATTCGGACGCTGGAAGAATATCTCGGCGTCGAACTGTTCCTGCGCACGAAGGCCGGCATCGCCCTGACGCCGCCCGCGCGCGAGGCCTATGCCGACGTGCGCGACGGGCTGGCCCGGCTCGCTGCGGGACTGGGCAAGATGAAAGCCGATTGGCAGGGCAATGCGGTTGCGCTTACCGCGCCGACTTCGTTCGTGGCCAAATGGCTGCTGCCGCGCATGGAAGCATTTCGGCGCTCGCATCCTGATATCGATCTGCGCATCGACACCAGCGATCGCCTGGCCGACTACGCGGCCGAAGGCATCGATCTCGGCGTGCGCTACGGTCGCGGCGGTTACGGGGACGTCGAATCGACCCTGTTGTTCCGCGAAGAAGTTTTTCCCGTCTGCAGTCCTGCGCTGATCCCCGATGGCACGCGCGAATTGCCGGATGAAGCGATCGACGGCTTCAAGCTGATCCACGACGCGACGATCGCCTTCGATCCCGGCTTTCCGGATTGGCCGCAGTGGCTGGCCGCGCGTGGATTGCCGGCGCAGGACGTTTCGCGCGGACTGCATTTCAATTCCTCGGTACTGGCCACGCAGGCCGCGATCGAAGGGCAGGGCGTCGTGCTCGGGCGCAGCATCGTCGTCGAGGCCGACCTGCGCGCCGGCCGGCTCGTCCGTCCGTTTGCTGGAAGCGAACCGACCGATTGCGCCTACTACCTGCTGCATCCGCCAGGCGCCCTGGATCGCGCGGCGGCGAAGCTCGTGCACGATTGGTTGATGGCCGAATCACGGCAATAGCCCGACGGCCCGCGACAAGAAAATCTTGCCGTCCCCCTGCGAAAATCTCGTTTGCCGGACGGAAAGGCGAAGCCTAGTCTGCGCGGCACGACCGGTCCGGTCGCATGCACGAGGTCGCCATGTCGAACGATTCAGCACTCATTCCACTTCCCGCCAGCCACCGCGGCATCGAACTCGGCGTGTTGGGTGCCGGCCGCATGGGCGTGCGCCTGGCGGTGATGTTCGCGCGTGCGGGGCGGCTCGTCGTGCTTGGCGCCCGCGACCCGGTGAAGGCGCAGCGCATCGTCGCCGAGCTCGGCATCCCCAATCTTTCCGCCGGCAGCTATGAAGACGCGATCGCCGCCCCGGCCGTTCTACCGGCGATCTTCCTGCGCGACGGCCTCGACGAGTTGCTCAAGCGGTTCGGTCGGCAGCTCGACGGCAAACTGCTGATCGACATCAGCAATCCCTTCAACGAGGATTATTCCGATTTCATCCTGCCCTGGGACGACAGCAGCGCCGAACTGCTGCAGCGCCTGCTGCCGGGCACGTCGGTGGTGGGTGCGTACAAGCACGTCTTCGCCCAGGTATTCGATGCGCCCCTGCTCGAAGGGCGCGCGGGCGACGTCATCATCGTCGGCAACGATGCGCGGGCGAAGGACTATTTCCTCGCGCTGGCGAAAGGAACGCCCTTCCGCTACATCGATGCCGGCTCGCTGATTCATGCACGCACGATCGAACGATTGACGCTGATCACCGGTCGCCTGGGCCGTGAGGTCGGGACCTATCCGCGCATGAACTGGAAGCTGTTGGGCGAAGCCGGCGGCGAGACGGCGGAGACGCGGCAGATCGATCGCCTGCTGGCGGCTTAGGCGCCGAGCACGCGTATCTCGATGTCTTCGATGCGCACGACCTGGCCCGCGCGGATCTTGCAGGTCTTGCGCAATTCCTGCACGCCGTCGACCGTGACATCGCCGCTGGCGACGACCTGCTTGGCCATGCCGCCGCTGTCGGTCATACCGGTCAGCTTCAGCAGGTGGTGCAGTTCGACATGGTCGCGGTCGGGGTCGAGGCGGAATTGAATGTTCTGCATCGGCGCATGATGCCCGAAACCGCAGGCGCCGTGCGGCGCCTGCGGCAGGGCTCTCAGCTCGCGTTGGCGGCCAAGGCGGTATGCGCCGTCGCTTTCGCCGGCTTGCGACCATTGAGCAGGTTGCCCAGCCAGCGTCCGCGCACGAGCCAGTGATAGCTGGCCAGCAACAGCGCCATCGACGCGGCCAGCACCAGCGGGAACTCGACGAAGGCCGACCATTCGACTTGCGTCATGGCCACCTGCAAGGCCATCACCAGCGGCAGGTGCGCGAGATAGATCCAGTACGAGGCATCGGCGAGATAGCGCCGCGCCGGGCTGAAGCCCGACAGGAAACGCAGGCACAGGCCGATCAGTCCGAGGCTCCAGCTCCAGCCGCCGATCGTGTAACTCATGGTGTATGCGAGGTATTGCGCGTCCTGTTTCGCCGGCAGAAGCAAGGGCGACAGTCCCGACAGCGACAGGCAGCTGGCCGTGCAAGCGATGGCGAGCGCGAGGTTGAACAGCCAGCGGCCCTCGAGCGCGCGCAGCAGGTCCTGCTGGCGATGCAGCAGCCAGCCGATCGTGAAGGCGCTGCCGAAACCGACGAGCGCCGGCAGGTTCGGATACAGCGACTGGTCGGGCGTCGGGATGCCGAACCAGGCATACCACTTCGCCTGGAAGAACAGGCTTGCGGCCAGCGGCACGGCCAGCAGCACCGGTGCGAACGGCGTCATCACCATCCGCACGATGCGATCGATCATTGCACGCAGCTTCTGGCTGCGATCGACGAGGATGACGGCCCCGCGCACCAGCAGCGCACCGCCGTAGCAAAGCAGCAGCACGTACAGGAACCACAGATGCGTCAGCGGGAAATCGTCCGGCATGAAGGTGGGGCCGGGTGGCGTTTCCTTCGGCAGGCTGCCGCCGTTGGCCAGCATCGCGCCCCAGGCCAGCACGAGCACGATGGCCGTCAGCGACATCCACCAACCACCCGCGAGCGGCAGGCCGATGCGACGCGCGCGATCGACGATGAAGCCGCGCAGGCCCAGGCGATGCAGTGCCATCCGGCCGAAAAACCCCGCCAGCAGGAAGAACAGCAGCATGCGGAACATGTGCGGCACATAGAAGGCGAGGCCGAGCACGGCTTCGGGCTGCGTGTCGTGGGCGACCCAGAAGTATTGCGCGCCGGGAAGGAAGGCCATGCTGGCGTGCACGACGACGCCGAGTATCAGGGCGATGCCACGCAGGGCGTCGAGGCCGTGCAGGCGTTCGAGGGAAGAAAGCGGAGCGGTTTGCATCGTGTTTCTCCGGAAGCGGGATGAGCGAGGCCGACGCGGAAGGCAGGGCCTTCCGACGGCGGGCGAGTTTTCGGGGAGCGCGGCGAGCCGCGCGGGATTTACGATGTCGCGTTCAACGCGACTGGTTCAACGCAACGCGCTCAGTCGTTCTCGAACGCGGCGATCTCGTCGAGCAAGGCGCCGGCCTTGCGCAGGCTCGACCCGGTCACGCTGTCGTCCATGAACTTCGCGAGCTTTGGCCGCGAAGGGTCGCGCGACCAACGATGGAACCACCAGGTGCCGAGCAGGCCGAGCAAGCCGCCGGCGATGCCGCCCCAGGCCAGCCAGGGCGCGCTGGCGAACAGGTTGATGCCGGTGCCGGCCTTGGTCAGCATCACGAGTACCAGCACCCACAGGAACCACCAGGGCAGGCCGACGATCATGCCGCTGAGCACGTAGCGGCGGCGCACGATGGCGAGCTGTTTCTGGATGGTCAACACCGGCGCCGAGTGGTCGATTTCGCTGATGCCGCCCTGCACGATGCCACCGGCGATGATGCAGGCGATGCCGTAGACATGCATGACGATGCCGACGATCAGCATGGCCGTATCGTAGGAATAGCGGTTCCAGAATCCCGCCGACAGGATCACGAGGCAAGCGCCGAGGATCATCTGCAGGGCCTGGCCCCAGCGCAGCGGGCGCAGGCTGCGCCGCAGCGTGTCGAGCTTGCCGTCGCGATAGATCTGCAACTGCAGGGAGTTCTGCTTTTCCAGCCGGCGATCGAGGGTCTGCCAGGCGTTCTTGAGGTCGTCGAGTTCCATGGTCTTCTTTCCGTGCTTGATTCGTGTGTCGCTCAGGACAGGTCGTTGCGGATGCGTTGCTTGAGGCGGCTGATCTTCGTCGAGACGTTGCTTTCGCTCAGGCCGAGGATGTCGCCGATCTCGCGATTGCTGCGGTCTTCCAGGTAGAGCAGGAGCAGGGCGCGGTTGATGCGGTCGAGTCCGGCGATGACCTTCTGCAAGGCGCGCAACTGCTGTTCGGTTTCCGGATCGCCGCCACGTTCGTCGGCGACGTCGTGCAATGTGTCGTCGAGCGCCACCGAATGGCGATCGCGTTGCGTCGTCGAGCGGACATGCGAGATCGCCACGTTCAAGGCGATGCGGTACATCCAGGTCGAGAACGAACGCGACGGGTCGTAGTCCGGATACGCGCGCCAGAGCTGGGCCGCGATCTCCTGCGCGAGGTCGTCGCGATCGTCCGGGTCCCAGGCATAGGTATGCGCGACCTTGAACACGATGCGCCGATGCCGCTCGAGCAGCTCGCCGAAGGACTGGCGGGCGTCGTGATTCATGCTGGCGACGGCTTCGAGCATCGGGAGGGTTCCGGACAGCCGCATGGCTGCTTCGAAACCATGATTCGCGGCAGGAGGCGATTCGTCACAGCGATCGGAGAAACTATTTCCAGGGCGCCGGCGTCCAGCCCAGGCGACGGGCAAGCGCCATGGCTGCGGCGGGGTTCCGCTCTTTCGCGGCGCTGATGAAATAGGCGAAAACCTCACGCGGTTTCGCCTCCGCCGGCGCCTGTTGCAGGGGCAGGTCGGTCGGGGCCTGGCCGCTGCGCCAGCCGCGTACGCGTCCGGCCCAGGCGTCGAGCTCGGCGTCCGTATAGCCCTCGGGCAGGGTGGAGCGGCTACGCATCAGGCGCGCATAAGCGAAATCGCCGGTGAGATCGGCGAAGGAAGGGTACTTGTCCGAGTCGGTAAAGACGCTGGGCAGGCCACGGCGGCGCATCAGTGCGAAATAGCGATCGCAGAGGAAACTCTCGTCGCGAACTTCGACGGCGTGGCGCAGCCTGCGGCCGTTGAGTTCGGCGGGCAATCGGTCGATGAAGGCGGCGAAGGCGTCGGCGTCGAAACGGATGCCGTGTTCGAACTGCCACAGGATCGGCCCGAGCCGGTCGCCGAATTCTTCCAGGCCGCCGAACACGAAGGCGTCGATCTCGCCGCCGGCACCGGCGAGGTCGCGGCGCGTCGTGATGCGGCCCGGCGCCTTCAGCGAAAAAACGAAACCGTCCGGCGTTTCGCTGCGCCATTTCGCGTAGGTCGCCGGTTTCTGCGCACCGTAGTAGGTGCCGTTGACTTCGATGCTCGTAAGATGACGACTGGCGAATTCGAGTTCGCGGCGTTGCACGAGCTTCGGCGGATAAAAGTTGTTCCGCCACGGGGCATACACCCAGCCGCCGATGCCGACATGGGCCAACGGTGCCGCCGATTCGTTCGCGAACAAGTCCTGCGCCATGGCCATTCTCCGCGTCCGGGCGTCCGATGATAAACGCGCACTCAGCGTGGTAGCGACAGCAGCCAGTCCGCGAAGATCTTCGCGGCAGGTCGCAGGCGCCGATGCGTCGGGTGCACGATGTAGTAGTTCCAGCGCGTCGGCACGCTGGGCCCGGGCAGGCGGACCAGTTCGCCATCGGACAGGTACGGCGCGACGATGCGCTCGCGGGCGAGCGCGACGCCCAGGCCGACCGCGGCGGCCTTCAGCGCGTCGGTGGTATCGCCGAAGGTATAGCGCTCGTCGAGGCGAGCCCCATGCACGCCCGCCGCGCGGAACCAGTCCTGCCAGCCTTGGCGCGCGCGGTCGGCGATCAACGGCAATCGGGCGACATCGGCCGCGGTCTTCACGGCATCGAGATTCGGATAGCGCGGTGAAGTCACCGGGAACAGCGCATCGTCCATCAGATGCTGCGCGCTCAGGCCTGGCCATTGCCCGGGCCCGTGCCGGATGCCGAGATCCGGGCCGCCGTCGTCGAAGCGCGCGAGCGCGATCTCGGTATCCACGCTGATATGGATTTCCGGATGCAGGGCCGCGAAACGCGGCAGCAGGGGCAGCAGCCAGGTGTAGACGAGCGAATGCAGCGTGGTGATGCGGACGCGCTCGCGTTCGTCCTTGGCATGGCGCAGTCCGCGCAACACGCTTTCCATATCGGCCAGCGCGCTGCCGGCGGCATCGGCCAGTTGCCGGCCTTCGGCCGTCAGCGATACGCCGCGCGCATGCCGGGTGAACAGCGTCACGCCCAAGCGCGATTCCAGCTTGCGCACATGGTGGCTGACCGCGCTGGCGGTTAGGTGAAGCTCGTCCGCCGCGTGGGCGAAGTTCTGATGGCGGGCAGCCGATTCGAAGGCGGCGAGGGCGGACAGGGAGTCGGAACGCAGGGCCATGGAAGCCTCAAACAAAACTTGTGGCTGGGACCCAAAGTATGCGCTTGTGGCGGTAATCCATGCGCGGAAAATAGGCGCCAGTCACGAATCTGGCTTGCGACCATGGCTGCCACCCCTGCCTCCGTTTCCGAACTTTCCACTGCACGCGACCGCGCCTGGCAGTCGCCGCTCGAGCTGGCCCTGCTGGCCGCCATCTGGGGAGCCTCCTTCATGTTCATGCGCGTGGCTGCCCCGCAGTTCGGCGCCATGCCCCTGGTCGAGATCCGCCTGGCGCTAGGTGCGGTGGTGCTGCTGCCCTTCCTGTGGAAGGCGCGGGCCTCGTTCCCGCGCGCCATCTGGCCCAAGCTGGCCCTGATCGGCATCATCAATTCGGCCATCCCCTTCGCGTTGTTCGCCTGGGCCGCGCAACGCGCGCCGGCGGGCATCGGCGCCATCACCAATTCGATGGCGGTGCTGTTCACCGCCCTGGTGGCCTTCCTGTTCTATGGCGAAAAGATCGGCACGCGGCGCAGCCTTGCGCTAGTGGCGGGTTTCGTTGGCGTCGTGGTCCTGGCCAGCGCCAAGACCGCAGGCGCCAGCGTCGGCGGTGCCGTGGCGGCGGGTACGACGGCGGCATTCCTGTATGGCATCGGCGCGAACCTCGTCCGCCGCCACCTGACGGGATTGCCGCCGGCCGCCGTCGCGGCCGCGACCCTGTCGTCCGCGGCGATCTTCATGCTGCCGATGGCGATCGCGTACTGGCCGGCCCAAACCCCCGAACCGCGCGCATGGTTTTCGGTCGTAATGCTCGGCGTGCTCTGCAGCGGCGTCGCTTACGCCCTCTACTACCGCCTAATCCAGCGCATCGGCGCTGCCCGCGCCGTGACCGTCACTTACCTGGTGCCCCTGTTCGCCGTCGCCTGGGCCTGGCTGCTGCTGGGCGAACCGCTGACCCTGCCGATGGGCATCGCCGGCGCCCTGATCATCGGCAGCGTCGCCCTGAGCCAGCGCGGCAACTGACTCCCTCTCGGTTTCTTCCCCTGACCCGGTCTCGCGTCGCAGGACGCGGACCGGGTTTTTTTTGGTGACTTCCGGCACGCCTCCCAAAGCCGGCGCGACGGTGTAGATTGCCCGCTCACCCTCAGGCAGGAGCGCGCGATGATCGGCTACGTCACCCTCGGCACCAACGACATGGCCCGCGCGGCGGGTTTCTACGATGCCCTGTTGGCGGAGATCGGTGCCAAGCGTTTCATGGAGTACGACAGCTTCATCGCCTGGGGGGTGTCGCCGACGCAGCCTAGTCTCGGCGTGATCAAACCGCACAACGGCCAGGCGGCGACGGTGGGCAACGGCACCATGGTCGCCCTCGTGGTCGACAGCAAGGAAAAGGTCGATCGCATCTACAAGAAGGCGATGGAACTGGGCGCGACGGACGAAGGCCCGGCCGGTCCGCGCAGCGACAATTTCTACGCCGGTTATTTCCGCGACCTGGACGGCAACAAACTCAACGTCTTTTTCTGGGGTTGATGCGCATGCGCCTGTCGATTCGCACGAGTTTGCTCGCCCTGGCCCTCCTCGCGGCGGCCGGTTCCGCCAGCGCCGACTGTCCGCCGCCGGGCTGGACGAAGGAGAAACTGCTCGAACTCAAGGCGAACAAGTTCGCCGTCGAGGACTTCGCGGCACGCAGCAGTCTCGCCGTGGACCTGCTGGCCTGCCTGTCTTCGCCCGATCCGCAACTGCGCGATGGCATCGCTTTCGAAGCGGAAACCAGCTGGTTGCGCAGCGGGCAGTTCGATCATGCGACGCGGCAGGCGATCCTGCAGGCGCTGTTGCCCAAACTGCGCAAGGACGCGAGCGATCGCGAGGGCTTCACCGCTCCGTTCGCTGCGCTGGTATTGGCGGAAGTCGCACGCACGGATCGGTTGTCGGCCTGGATGACGACGGAGCAACGCACGGAGCTGGTGACGGCGGCCGCGGAGTTCCTCGAAGGCGTGAACGACTATCGCGGTTTCGACGCGAAAGAAGGCTGGCGGCACGGCGTCGCGCATGGCGCCGACCTGGCCATGCAGTTGGCCCTGAATCCGCAACTCGATCGCGCTCAACTCGATCGCCTGCTGGCCGCCGTGCGCAAGCAGATCGCTCCGGCGGGCGAGCATTTCTACATCTATGGCGAATCCGAGCGCCTGCTCCGGCCGATGCTGTTCATAGCGCAGCGCGGGCTGCACGACGAGGCGTTCTGGAAGGCATGGTTGACCGACCTGATCGCACCGGCGCCCCTGCCATCCTGGGATTCGGCCTTCTCCTCGCAAGCCGGCCTGGCCAAGCGCCACAACACCCAGGCGTTCCTGCTGGCGCTGTACGCCAATACGCGCGATAGCGAGCAGCCAGTGATGCAGTCCCTGGCCGGATCGACCCGGGAGGCGCTCCAGGCCCTGCCCTGAGGGCGCGGGGCTGGTGGGCATCGCGCGAGTGCTGTTAGCCTAGCTGAGCGGGGCGTCCTGCCCCGCATCGCGGCATTCCCCTGGTGGTCGGCGAACTGGAGCTGCGGACGCCCCATGGTGACGCTGGTGGCATCGGAAGTGCAGGTGGACGTCGCCAACCTCACGGTGGGCATGTACGTCTGCGGCCTGGATCGCGACTGGCTCGGAACGCCGTTCCCGCTGCAGGGTTTCTACGTTTACGACGACGAGCAGATCGCCGGGCTGCGCAAGCTCTGCGACTACGTCATCGTCGATCGGGCGCGCAGCAACATTCCGCTGGCCGTCACTGCCGAGATGCTGATGCAGCCGCGCGAAGTGCGCCTGCGCGTCACCGAATACCGCAATACGACCACCCTGGCCGAGGAAATGCCGCGCGCCCGCGAGGCGCACGAAACCGCGGCCGCGTTCGCCAGCAAGGTGATCGCCGACGTCCGCGAGGGCCAGAAGATCGCCGTCGAGGACGTGCGCGAGGCGGTGATGCCGGTGGTCAAGAGCGTGATGCGCAATGCCGACGCTTTTCTATGGATCAGCAGTCTCGGCAAGCGCGACGTCTACGAATACGACCATGCCATCAATTGCAGCCTGCTCGCCGCGGCCTTCGGCCGGCACATGGGTTTCGGCGAAGAGACCCTGATCAACCTGGCGACCGGCGGATTGTTGCTCGACGTGGGCAAGTCGGCCTTGCCGGACAGCCTGCTGCAGATGGAAGGCGCGATGACGGATTCGGAGCGGCGCGAGATGCGCACGCACGTCACCCATGGGCTGGCCCTGCTCGAGCAATCGGGCGTCTATGCGCCCGACGTGATCGACATGGTGCGCACGCACCACGAACGCTACGACGGCGCCGGTTATCCCGACGGCCTGGCGCGCAACGAGATCCCCCTGTTCGGACGCATGGCCTCGGTCATCGACAGCTACGATGCGCTGACCAGCGTGCGCCCCTATCGCAAGAAGCTGGCGCCGCACCAGGCCCTGCAGCAGATCTATCGAGAGCGCGGCCGCCGTTACCACGGCGAGATCGTCGAGCAGTTCATGCAATGCCTGAGCGTGTATCCGACCGGTTCCCTGGTCGAACTGAGCACCGGCGAGATCGCGATCGTGATGGCGCAGAACTTCGCCCGCCGGCTGCGGCCGCGGGTGATGGTATTGACCACGCCCGACAAGAAGCTGGCGGACGAGTTCCGCGAGATGGATCTGCTCGACGACGGCACCAAGGGCGCCGATGGCAGGCCGGTGGAAGTGGTAGGTACGCTGGAACACGGCGCCTACGGCATCGACCCGACCGAGTTGTATCTGATCTGATTGCGGCATTCCGCGCGCGGGCGCATCGCGGACAGGAACCATCGATGCTTGACCGGACGGAATTCATCGCAACGCTGGAACGGTTGATCGCCCAGGGCGAAGGCCGTTCCTTCGGCGTGATCCTCGCGCGCGTGCAGCGCCTCGGCGAGGTCAACATCCTGCTGGACGAATCCCTGTCCAGTGCGGCGCACAAGCGCATCGAGCAGGCCTTGCTGCCCGACGACCGTCTCGCCCAGGTCGGCGAATGCGAGTTCGCCATCCTGCTCGCCGGCGTGCGCAGCGCCGGGCACGCGGCCCTGGCGGCTAATCGCCTGGTCCGTGCCTTCCAGGAGCCGTTGAGTTTCGAAGGCCGTCCGGCGCAGATGGTGATCGCCGCCGGCGCCGCCGTGTTCCCGAACCATGCGCAAACGCCGATGGCGCTGTGTCGTTGCGCGGAGACCGCGTTCGCGCAGGCGCAGCAGTCCAGCGATCGTTACGCGGTCTATTCGCCGCGCGCCGATCGCCCCGAACTCGCCTACACCGACCTGCGCGAGGCGGTCACCAATAATCGCCTCAACGTCTACCTGCAATCGATCTGGGACCTGCGCCACGACCGCGTCGCCGGCGCCGAATCGCTGGCGCGCTGGAACAGCCAGGCGCTCGGCTGGGTCAGCCCGGACCAGTTCATTCCTTATGCCGAGCAGACCGGGCTGATCAGCGAGCTGACTCGCTGGAGTCTCAATGCCACGCTGCGTTACTGCGGCCAGGCGCGACAGGCCGGCCGCGGCATGCCGTTCGCGATCAACCTGTCGGCGCGCGTCTTCCACGAAACCGGCATCGTCGAGCAGATCCTGGATGCGATAGAAATCTGGAACGTCTCGCCCGACGCGGTCGTGCTGGAAGTGACGGAAAACGCGCTGATGGCCGACCCGCAGCTCAGCGCGCGCGTGCTGAAGCGATTGCGCGACCAGGGCCTGCGCATCGCCATCGACGATTTCGGCAGCGGCTATTCCTCGTTCGCCTATCTAAAGCAGTTTCCGGCCACCGAACTCAAGATCGACAAGGAATTCGTACTCGACATGACCGGCGACGTACGCGCCGCGCAGCTCGTGCGGTCGATGGTCGACCTGGCGCACAACCTCGACCTCGACGCGATCGCCGAGGGCGTGGAAACGCCGGAGACGGCGCTGATGCTGGCCGAAATGGACTGCGATTTCGCCCAGGGCTTCTTCTTCGGGCGCCCGATTCCCGCCGAAGAGTTCCTGGCGCAGCACTGCGCGCCGATACCGGCCCCGGGCAACCGGCGCGGACTGAACGCCGACGCGGGTTAGCGGGTCGGCGGCACGATCGCCGGCGCGGTCTGCTGCCGGCGAGGAATCAGGTCGTCGTCCAGCAAGCGTTCGACGCGGGCGAAAACTTCCGGGCGCGAGAAGGGTTTCTTCATGAAATCGTCGGCGCCGATGCGTTGCACGTAGAACTGCTCGGTCGCCTGTTCGTTGCCGCTGATCATGATCACCGGCGTGTCCTTGGTGCCCGCTTCGCGGCGCAGGTGGCGCAGGGCGGCGAAGCCGTTCATGCCCGGCAGCACGATGTCGAGGAAGATCAGTTCCGGATTTTCGCTGCGCGCCATGGCCAGTCCGGTCTCGGCATCGCCGGCTTCCAGGATGTCGCAGTTGTTCTGCTTCAGCATGCGGCCGAGCAGGGCGACGATCGTCGCCGAATCGTCGATGATCAGGACGCGCGTACCTGGCCGCGGCATGCGCCGCGTTTTTTGCCGGCGTTCCTTGCCATCGGGGCCGCTCGCCTCGGTCTCGGCTTCTGGCTCGTCGTCGAGCGCCGTTTCGGGCGCGGGTGCGGCATCCGACGACGACGCGAGCGGCGGCGTGTATTCGATGGGCTCGGAGGCATCGACCGGCCGGTCGGCCAGCGGAACGTAGGCCGGCGTCGGCGCAGGGCCAGTGGTTCGCCCGACCTGGGCAGCGTTCGCATCGCCGAAAAGCCGCCGGATCTTGTCGAATAGGCCCACGTCGTCCACTCCCCAGGGACTTCCCCGCGCCGAGTGTCGCCATTGCGCGCCGGGCGCGCAATGGGGAGCGCTTCCGGACTTAGCGGATGGGCTCGTCCAGCATCAGCTGGCGTACGAAACGCACGGGCGGCGAACCGAAGGAAAGCACGCGGTCGTGGTAGGCCTTGAGCTGGAAGCCCGCGCCTTCGCGCTTCTCCACCTCGCGACGCAGGTCCAGGTGCTCCTGCACGCCGACGAAATAGGTCGGCAGCTGGGTCGAGCTGAGCTGGGCGCGCGTCCATTTTCCGGCCGCTTCGCTCTCTTGCTGGAAGGTCTGTTCGGTCATCAGCTTCATCGCGTCTTCCCGGCTCATGCCGTCGACGTGGATGGCCTGGTCGAGGATGGCGTTGGCGATCGTGCGCAGGTACCACTTGAGCTGGATCAGGCGGTACAACGGGTCGTTGTCCATGTAGCCGGCGTCGGCCATGACTTTTTCGGCGTACACCGCCCAGCCTTCGACGAAGGCGCCGGACGACAGCACCGCGCGCAGCACGGACGGATATTTGTTCGAGTGCCAGATCTGCACGTAATGGCCGGGCATGGCTTCGTGCACGCTCAGTTCGTGGATCGAGCGCGTGTTGTATTCGCGCAGGAACGAAGTGACCTGCTCGTCCTTCCACTGGTCGGGGATCGGCGAAACGGCATAGAAGGTGTCGAGGTGCTTGTCCAGCGGACCCGGCGAGTCGCAGTAGGCGACGCTGAAGCCGCGCTGGAACTCAGGCATCAGGATGATGGCGACCGGTGCGTCGGGCAGGGTGATCAGGTCCTTCTCGCGGACGAAATCGGTGGCTTCCGCGGTCGAGGACTTGGCCAGGTCGACGACCTTGTCGCGCGTCGGCCGGTCGGCATAGGCGAGTTCCAGCGCCGCGGCGATCGCCGCCTGCTGCTGCGTGGCGTCGGGTTTTTCCGGCGTGGCCGGCGCGCCCTTCTGGCCGGCCAGCACCTCGCGGGCGATGCCGTACATCTGTTCCCGCACGCTGGCCAGTTCCTTCTCGGCGCGTTCGCGGATTTCCTTGCGACCGAGCGGAGAGTTCAGCGCGAACGCCAGCTTTTCGTCGTAGAGCTTCTGGCCGATCCTGAAATCGCCCTTGGCGTTCGGCACCAGCGTCTGGTCCAGCCAGGTCTGGTGCTCGGCGACAGCGGCCTTCAAGGCGGTGGCGGCCGCTTCCATCCGCTGCTTGTCCTCCGCCGGCAATTCCGCGGCGTGCGTCAGGATCATGCCGTCGACCACGGCGATGATGCCGTTGTTCTGGCGGGCGACGGTTTCGGCGTGCGTCTTCGGCACGCGCGCCGGATCGATGTTGGCGCGCATCTGCGCGAACAGCGCCGGCAATTTCTCCATGCGCGAGGTCGCCGAACGCAGGCGATCGGGCAGAGGGGCGAACTCGCGCGCCATCAGCGAATACAGGGAGCCGCCGGCCAACGAGCTGTAGATCATCGGATCCCAGGCCCAGGACTGCAGCGTATTGGCGGTCCACAAGTCGTAGCGCAGCTGGTTCTCCAGCACGGCGGCATCGACCTGGTTCTCGCGCGACAGCTTGTCGCGATCGATCTTGCCGAGTTCGTCCAGGATGGATTGCGAGAAGGCGACGCTCTTGGCGCGGCCTTCGGCGCTCAGGTCGTCCAGTTCGCCATCGTGGCTGTGGTTGCCGATCTGCGTCGCGGCCACCGGGCTCAGCGCCATGCCGCCGTCGAGCCAGCGCTTGGAAAGATCGGCGAAGGCAGCGTCCGTGCGTGCGTCCGGCGCATCGGCGGCGGGCTTGTTGGCGTCGGGCGATCCGGCTGGTTGGCAGGCCGCCAGCATGGCGGCGGTCAGGGCGAGGCAGAGCAGCTTGCGGGTCATGGACGGGGCTCAGTCGGCAGGAAGAGGGCAGAGCATAGTGCCTCGGCCGTTTTCCCGCATGGGCCATCCGGCCTCAGCTTTCGATGGGAATCGATTGCGCGCGTTGTTGCGAGCGGCGCGCCAGCCAGGCATGGGCGAACACGGCCAGCAGGATCAGCGCCACGCCGGCGTAGAACGGTGGCGACAGTTCGTGTTGTTCCCGCAGCAGGGCGATCGCGATGGCGATCGCATAGACCGGCTCCAGGTTCAGCGCCAACTGCACGCTGAAAGCGCTGACGTGACGCAGCGCCACCAGGGACAGCGAGAACGGCAGCAAGGTGCAGAACCAGGCCAGAGTCAGCAGCAGCGCGGCATCTCGCAGGTCGGGCATCGGGAATAGCGGTGCGTCGCCACCCGGCAACAGCGGAGAAGCGAGCACGAGGAAGAGCAGACCGGCGCCGAGTTCGACGCCGGTGACGGTCAGCGGTTCGGCCTGTTCGACGTAGCGCTTGTTCAGGGCGCTGAACAGTGCCGTCAGGAAGGCGGAAAGCACGCCGATGGCGATGCCGGCATGCATGCCGGCAGGAACGCCGCCGAACAGCAACGCGATGCCGGGAATCGCGATGGCGCCCAGCAACAGCTCGCGCGGGTCGAAACGTCGACCGGCGATCCAGGGTTCGAGCACGGCCGCGAAAACGGATCCGAGCGCCAGGCAACTGGCGGCGACGGAAGCGTTCGAGAGCTTGATCGCGCCGTAGAACGTCAGCCAGTGCAGGGCGACGACGACGCCGATGCCGGCATAGACGGCCAGCAGCCGGCTCGGCAAGGCGCGCAATCCGCGCCAGACACGAGGCAAAAGACAGAGCGTCGCGCAGACCAGCAGCATGCGCCAGCACACAAGGGCCAGGGCGGGCAGGCTGATCAGCTTGCCGAGGATGGCGGTGAAGCCCCAGAGCAGGACACAGAGATGGATCTGTGCGTAGGCGCGCGCCTGCGGCTGCACTTCGTTCTCCGCTCAACGCCGCGCGGCGGACTTCTTTTTCGCGATGCCCTTTGTCGCCGGCTTCCTGGTAGCGGCCTTCTTCGTCGAGGCCTTCTTCACCGGCGCTTTTTTCGCCGCGGCTTTTGTCTTTGCGGGCTTTGCCGCGGCGCGCTTCTTGCCGGTCTTCTTCGCCGCCTTCTTCGCGACGGCAGGTTTCGCGTTCGCCTTCTTCGCCGGCTTGGCGGCGGTCGCCGCGACCGGCTCGCCGCCCAGATAGGCCAGGACATCGGCGGCATGCGTATCGACGCTCACCTTGTCCCAGGTCTGCTCGATGCGGCCACGGGCGTCGACGACGAACGTGCAGCGGGCGATTCCCATGTACTTGCGTCCGTACAAGCTCTTCTCCACCCAGACGCCATAGGCCTCGATCAGCTCGTGGTCGGGATCGGACAGGAGCGGGAAGTTGAGCGAGTACTTGTGCACGAACTTCGCATGCCGTTTTTCCTCGTCCGCGCTGACGCCGAACACGGGCACCGAAAGTTCGCCGAAGCCCGGCAAGTTGTCGCGAAACGCGCAGGCCTCGCGCGTGCAGGCGGGCGTTTCGTCCTTCGGATAGAAGTACAGCACATAGCGTTGGCCTTTCAGCGAATCGCTGCCGATGATGTGGCCGGTATCGCTGGACAGCGAGAAATCCGGGGCCTTGTCGCCGATCTTGAGCATGCTGCTTTCCTTGCGCGTGACGGCCACAGTGCGGAGTGCAGCCTGCGGCGGGTCGCCAAGCCTAGCCGATATTTCCGGAGCAGGCGGATGCTGCAGGCAGAGCCGTCGTTTTTCCGCCGCATCGAGCCGCTTGATCGCCCACTCGCGCCGGAGGGCGTCGGACCGGTCCTCGCAGGCGATGACGGCACGCAGTGCGAGCGGCGGGTGCGAACGCGTATAGCGGGCGCCCTTGCCGCGGCGATGTTCCTCGAAGCGGCGCGCCACGTCGGTCGCCGCCCCGGTGTAGAGGCTGCCATCCCGGCATTCGATCAGGTAGACGAACCACGGCATGACGAACCCTTCCTGGAACCCGGCCAGGCAGCCCCTGTTAACGGAATATTGACGCCTTCGGGACAATCTGATTATGTGTCGGCGATCCCATCGCAGGGGTATCCGGATCCCCCGGTCCGGCCGCCGCGATGCCCGCGACCGGATCTGGTTCTGCCCCTGAAGGAAAGCCGTGCCCGAGTCGACCGCCTCCGTCGAGATTGCGCTAGCGCACGCCTCGCGGCTGCTCGCCACCGACCCCGCGCTAGCCGGCGAACAGGCGGGCGAAATCCTAAAGGCCGTGCACGATCATCCCATGGCCCTGCTGCTGCTGGGGCGTTCGCACGCGGCGCGCGGCGAAGCGATGCAAGCGGCCGAGGTGCTTCGGCAACTGGCGACCAAGCAGCCGCAATGGGCCCTGGCCCAGTACGAGCTCGGCATCGCCCTGGGGCGGGCGGGCCAGGGCGACGAGGCCTTGTCCGCATTGCGACGAGCGATCGAACTCAAGGCCGATCTGCCGCAGGCCTGGTTGGCGCTCGGCGATCATCTGACGGCAGTCGGCGACAATACGGGCGCGGCCGAGGCTTACTCGCGCCATGTCCGTCATTCGATCCGCGATCCGGCCCTGATGTCGGCGGCTGCCGCCCTGCACGACAACCGGCTGCCCGAGGCCGAGCGCCTGCTCAAGCAACACCTGTATCGCATGCCGACCGATGTTGCGGCGATGCGCATGCTGGCCGAACTGGCCGTGCGCCTGGGCCGCAACGAGGACGCCGAAAACCTGCTTGCGCGCGCACTGGAACTGGCGCCCGGTTTCCGCGAAGCGAGGCAGAACCTGGCCCTGGTCCTGTACCGCGGCAATCAGCCGGACGAGGCGCTGAAACAGATCGAGGTCCTGCTGGCCGACGATGCGCGCAATCCGGCGATGCGCAATCTGAAGGCGGCGATCCTCTGCCGCATCGGCGAGTTCGCGGCCGGCATCGCCCTGTACGAACAGCTGCTGCGCGAGTATCCGACGCACCCGCGCATCTGGCTCAGTTACGCGCATACGCTCAAGACCGAGGGGCGCCAGGACGAATCCGTCCGCGCCTACCGCCGCAGCATCGAATGCGATCCGGCCTTCGGCGAAGCGTGGTGGAGCTTGGCCAACCTGAAAACCTACCGGTTCTCCGCCGACGACATCGCGGCGATGCGCAGGCAACTCGCGCGCGATTCGCTGGACGAAGAACACCGCTTGCATTTCGATTTCGCGCTCGGCAAGGCGCTGGAAGACGCTGGCGAGTACGAAGCTTCTTTTCGCCATTACGATGCGGGCAACCGCCTGCGCCTGCGTCGCGTTCCGTACAGCGCCGGCGAAACCAGCGCGCGCGTCGAGTTCGCGAAGAAGACCTACGACGAATCCTTCTTCGCCGATCGCGCCGGCTGGGGCGATCCTTCGCCCGATCCGATCTTCATCGTCGGCTTGCCGCGCGCCGGTTCCACCCTGATCGAGCAGATACTGTCCAGCCATCCGCAGGTGGAGGGCACGCAGGAGTTGCCGGAGATCATTTCGATCACGCGCGCCCTGCGGCGCCGGGCCGCCGACGATTCGATCGGCGGATACCACCGTGCGCTGGCCGAACTCGGTGCCGACGAAGTGCGCGCGCTCGGTCGCGAGTATCTGCAGCGCACGCGCATCCAGCGCAAGACCGACGCGCCGTTCTTCATCGACAAGATGCCGAACAACTTCCTGCACCTCGGCCTGATCCGCCTGATCCTGCCGAACGCGCGGATCGTCGATGCGCGTCGGCATCCCCTGGGTTGCTGCCTGTCGAACTTCAAGCAGCATTTCGCCCGCGGGCAGAACTTCAGCTACAGCCTTGAGGACATCGGTCGCTACTACCACGACTACATCGGGCTGATGGCGCACTACGACCGCGTGCAGCCGGGCGCGGTGCACCGTGCGTTCCACGAACGCATGGTCGAGGACAGCGAAGGCGAGATCCGCCACCTGCTGGAGGCCTGCGGCCTGCCGTTCGACGAACGTTGTCTGCGTTTCCACGAAAACGAACGCGCGGTGCGTACCGCGAGTTCGGAACAGGTACGGCGCCCGATCAATCGCGACGGCGTGAACCAGTGGCGGCACTTCGCGCCGTGGCTGGAGCCGCTGAAACTCGCCTTGGGGCCCGTACTCGATGCCTATCCGGCGGTGCCGGATTCTTTTGCCCATCCACGCGTTTGAACCGAACCACAGCCGGGGAGTAAGACGATGCACCATGCCAGACACAGAACCACCAGGCGGCAACGTCCCGCCAAGCTGCCGCTCGCGTTGGCGATCTGTTTCGCCATCAGCGCGCCTGCGTACGCCGCCGACGAAACCAGTGCCGCCCAGGATGCCAGCGCAACGGCGCAGGACCAGCCGGCCGCATCCAAGGAACGCACCACGAACATCGGCACGGTGACCGTGACGGCGCAGAAGCGCGAGGAAAACCTGCAGAAGGTGCCGATCAGCATCCAGGCCATCGGCAACGTCCAGCTTGAGCAGCAGAACGTCGCCGACTTCGACGATTACGCGAAGATGATCCCGAGCCTGTCCTACGGCACGGCCGGTGGCGGCGTGTTCTCCGGTCCGGGTTTCGTGCAGGTCTACATGCGCGGCGTCGCCAGCGGCGGCGACGGCAACCACTCGGGCTCGCAGCCCAGCGTCGGCATGTATCTCGACGAGCAGCCGATCACGACAATCCAGGGCGCGCTCGACATCCACATGTACGACATCGAGCGCCTGGAAGCGCTGGCCGGTCCGCAGGGAACCCTGTACGGCGCCAGCTCGCAGGCCGGCACGGTGCGCATCATCACCCGCAAGCCGGATCCGTCGGCGCGGTCGAGCGGTTACAGCCTCGAGGCCAACAGCATCGACGGCGGTGGCGTCGGCCACGTCGCCGAGGGCTTCCTCAACCTGCCGATCAACGACAAGGTGGCCGTTCGCCTGGTCGGTTGGGAGAAGCACGAGGCCGGTTACGTCGACAATGTCTTCGGTCGCCGTACCTTCCCGACCTCGGGCATCACCATCGAGAACAACAACCGGATCGAGCAGGACTACAACGATTCGAACACCTACGGCATTCGCGCCGCCCTCGGCATCAATTTCAACGAGGACTGGACCGTCACGCCGTCGATCATCGCCCAGCACATGGGCGCGCACGGCAGCACCGGTTTCGATCCGGGCGTTGGCGACCTGGCCGTCACGCATTTCTATCCGGAACAGTCGAACGACAACTGGACCCAGGCGGCGCTGACCGTGCAGGGCAAGATCGGCAACTTCGACCTGACGTATGCGTTCTCCCGCCTGAACCGTACCGTCGACTCCGAGTCCGACTACAACGACTACGGCTTCTGGTACGACACGCTGGCCGGCTACGGCGCCTATTTCTACGACGACAACGGCGACCTGATCAATCCCGCGCAATACATCCAGGCGCGCGACGGCTACAGCAAGACCAGCCACGAACTGCGCCTGGCTTCGCCGAAGGACAACCGCCTGCGTTTCGTCGGCGGCGTGTTCTGGCAGCAGCAGGGCCATGAGATCTTCCAGCGCTATCGCGTGGACGACCTGGCTTCTTCGCTCGAAGTGCCGGGTTGGTCGGACACCATCTGGCTGACCGCGCAGGAACGCAAGGACCATGACGAGGCGATCTTCGGCGAACTGTCCTACGACTTCACCGACAAGTTCACCGTCACCGCCGGCCTGCGCTTCTTCCGCGTCAAGAGCGCGCTGAAGGGCTTCTTCGGCTATGGCGCCGGTTTCAGCGGATCGACCGGCGAAGCGGCTTGCTTCTCCAGCGAGCAGTTCAACGGCGGGCCCTGCGTCAACCTCGACAAGAAGGTCAGCGAGAGCGACCACGTCGGCCGCCTGAACTTCACCTACGAAATCGACGACAACAAGTTGGTGTATTTCACCTGGTCCGAAGGTTTCCGCCCCGGCGGCATCAACCGCAAGGGCACGCTGGCGCCGTACACCTCCGACTTCCTGACCAACTACGAGTTGGGCTGGAAAACGACCTGGGCGAACAACCGGCTGTCGTTCAACGGCGCGATCTTCCAGGAGAACTGGGACGACTTCCAATTCTCCTACCTGGGCCAGAACGGCCTGACCGAGATCCGCAACGCGGCGCAGGCGCGCATCCGCGGCCTGGAAGCGGAGATCAACTGGGCGGCGACCTACAACCTGATGATCAGCGGCGGCATGGCTTGGTACGACGCCGAGCTGACGAAGGACTATTGCGCGGCGACCGATGCCAACGGCAATCTCGATCCGGACTGCTACCTGCCGGTGTCGCCGTACGATCGTGCCTTCGCTGGTACGCGTCTGCCGGTCACCGCACGCGTCAAGGGCAACCTCAATGCGCGCTACAGCTTCGACTTCGCCGGTGGCGAGGCGTATTGGCAGGTGGCGGTCTCGCACCAGGGCAGTCGCACCAACGATCTGCGCGAAGCGCAGAGCGCGTTGCTGGGCGAACTGGATGCCTACACGCTGACGGACTTGTCGGCCGGCGTGCGCCGCGACTCGTGGTCCCTGGACTTCTACATCAAGAACGTCTTCGATGAGCGCGCCGAGCTGGCCCGCTTCGCGCAGTGCGCGGCACTGACCTGCGGCTACCAGCCTTATACCGTCGTGGCGCAGCCGCGCACGTTCGGCATCCGCTTCTCGCAGGAGTTCTAAGCGTCAGGAGTGGGGAGGGAAGACGAGGGGCGGGGAAACCCGCCCCTCGTTTTTTTCAGGTTATTTGGCGATGGCGGGTTTCGCGGCGTCGATCGGTCGCACCGGAATGGGCACGTTGCAGAGCTCCACATGGCCGGCCGGCACCTGGTACCAATCGTCCTTGCGGTTGCGGCGCGACGCGACCAGCGCATCCCAGGTTGCGGTGTCGGTACGCAACACTTCGATCCTGGTGCGTTCGCTTTCCGGCACGTCAGCCGCGAGCTTGATCGATGTGATCGGCACGTACTGTTCCGGCTTTTCATAGAAACCCAGCGGCCCGGTGCCACGCGGCAGGATCGACAACTTCTCCATGCCCTGGACCACGCGGCCGGCGACATTGATGTTGCGATCGAGCTGGCGCGGCGCGTGACCGATGATCACGTACAGGCTGGTGCCGCTGCCGCTGAGCGGGTCATTGCCGCGAGCGACGCCCAGCGCGCCGTAACAATGCGTCAGCCAGGTCTGGTTCGCCTTCGGATCGCGGCCGGCCGGCATGCCCTGGGCGAAGCCGACCTGCGGCGCATAGCCGTCGGCATCTCGCAGGCGGGTGAAGGGCGTCGCATCGCTGATCGGCACCGTGTATTCGGAGGGCAATTGCGCCTTGGCGCCGCCGAGCGGCTTGGCTTTCTCCGGCGTCTTCTCGTCATCGTTGGGATCGGCCCATTGCACGACGTAGTTGTCCTGCGAGCGCACGATGGCGAGGCCGTCGTAATAGCCCTGCTTGGCCAGTGTGCGGATGTTGTCCACGTGCAGCGGCGCATAGCCCGGCGAGAGCTCGATCACGACGCGCCCGCTGGCGAGTTCGAGGTAGAGCGTGTTCTGCGGATCGAGCGGGCGCCAATCCGCGGCACTGGAAGCGGCGAGGATGTCCGCCATCGTGACGGGCTTCTTCGGCGGCGCCGGCTTCTCTTCGGCCTGGGCGCCGGACAGCAGGGAAGACAGGGCAAGGGCGAGCGCGGTCGCGGCGATCGGTTTCATTGGCGGTGTCCTGAGGGTGAGCCCGGATTCTTGCACAGGCTTGCCTGCGGTTCGCGGGTTCAGCCGGCGGTTTCGAGGCTGGCCCCGTGGCCCGACAGATGCGGGCTCAAGTAGAGGTGCGATCCGCATGCGCGCAGGCCGGCCTCGCGGAATTGCCGGCGGTACCAATCGGCCTTGCGCGGCAGGAAGCCCTCGAAGTCCCCGACGATATCGTCTTCCTTCGTGAAGACTTCGATGAAGGCGACCCCATCGCAGAGGTCGTCGAAGCCGCACAGGCCCCGGCGCAACTCGGCATCGGGCACGTAGTGCAGCACGTCGGAGCAGACCAGCAGGTCGGCCGGCGGGCCGAAACGCAGTTCGGCGAGTTGGCCGAACCCGGCCAGCGCGATATTGCGCGACCGTCCGAAACGACGCACGGCGTACTCGCTGGCATCGACGCCCTGGTAGTGCAGGCGGGGGCGCAGCGCCAGCAGCGGATTGCGCCAGACGCCTTCGCCGCAGCCGATGTCGATGACGCTGCGGATCGGGCGTTCGAGGTAGTACTCGGCCGCGGCCACCGCCAACGCGACCTTGCGTCGCAGCATCGACGAGTGGCCCCGGCCATGACGGCGATACCAATGGGCGAAATAGGCCTGGTCATAGTTTTTTCGCATGGAAAGGAGAGTACAGTCATCGCGCAGGGGAGGCGAGACGCGGCATGCGCGACGACGGCTTCATCGACTATCTGCATGAACTGCTCGATCCGCTGGGCCGCATCGCCGTGCGGCGCATGTTCGGCGGCCACGGCCTGTATTGCGACGGCGTGTTCTTCGCCATCCTGGTCGAAGATCGCCTTTACCTGAAGGTGGACGGCGAGTCGCGTATCCGTTTCGAACAGGCTGGCAGTGCGCCCTTCGTTTACGACGGCCGCGGCCGTCGCATCGAGATGAGTTACTGGAATGCGCCGGACGAAGCGATGGATTCGGCCGAGGCCATGCGCCCCTGGGCCTTGTTGGCGATCGGGGCCGCACAACGCGCCGCGCAGGCCAAGCCGCCCCGGAAGAAGGTTTCCGGCGCTAAGCGCCGATCAGCACCGAGCGCATCGAAATCGAGCTCTGAACTTCCTCGTTGAAGAAAGCCGCCGTTTCGCCGGGTTCCTGCAGCGCCAACGCATAGAGCAGGGGCAGGTAGTGTTCCGGCGTCGGGATCGACAGCGAGGCGTCCGCGCCGAGGCGGGAATAGTCGCGCAAGTCCTGGTGCGCTCGCTCGCGGATCCGCTGCGCCACCGCTTCGTCGAAACGCTGCGCCCAGTCGTAGGGCTTGGCGTCTTGGAAGCGGAAGACACGCAGGTTGTGCACGATATTGCCGCTGCCGACGATCAGCACGCCTTCATCGCGCAGGGGCGCGAGCTTCGTCGCAAGCCGGTAATGCCACTCGCCGGGCTGGCGCGTGTCCAAGCCCAGTTGCACGACGGGAATATCGGCGGCCGGATACATCGGCTCGAGCACGGCCCAGGCCCCATGGTCCAGGCCGCGATGTTCGTCCAGGCTCGCCTGCTGGCCGAGCAGCGCCTGCGCGCGTTGCGCGAGCGATGGGCTGCCCGGCGCGGGATAGCGCATGTCGAACAGCGGCTTCGGGAAGCCGTAGAAGTCGTGGATTGTGTCCGGCTGCGGACTCGACGTCAGTCGCGGCCCCTCGGTTTCCCAGTGGGCGGAAATGCAGAGGATGGCCCTCGGTCGCGGCAGGCGTTTGCCGAGCGCCTGCCAGCTGCGGCGCCAGGCGTTGTCCTCGATGGCATTCATCGGTGAGCCGTGCCCGAGGAACAGCACCGGCAGCTTGCGATCGGCCATGGGCGAGGTTCCAGACGGGCTGGAAGCACGATACCGGGACGGCCCAGGTGGGGCTATGACTTCTGGCAGGTTCACTATAGTTAGATTGGTAATAGTATCGCCTCACCAGTAGGTCCTTCCTACCCGAACCGGGACCCTCCCATGTCCGAACTAGAAAGCCACACCAAGAAGTTCCAGAAGGAGCTCAGCACCGGCACGGTCTCGCTCGTGCTGCTGGCCGTGCTCGATCAGGCCAAAGAACCGATGTACGGCTATCAGATCGCCAAGCGCCTCGAACACGGGGGCGAGAGCTTCCTGAGCGGCAAGCAGAGCGCGCTGTATCCCGTGCTGCGGAATCTCGACGCTTCCGGCCTGCTGGCGAGCGAAGTCGAACCGTCGGTCGCCGGGCCACCGCGCCGCTACTACCGGATCACGCCACAGGGACGCGAAATCCTGTCGGCATGGATCCAACACTGGACCGCCGCCCGCGACGCCGTCGACAACATCCTTGAAGGAAGGACGCCATGAACGCCCCGATGCCGAAAACCATTCCCGAATACCTCGAGCAACTGCGTCGCGCGCTTGCGGGATCCGATCCGGCCCTGGTGCAGGACGCCCTGTACGACGCCGAGGAGTATCTGCGATCCGAGTTGGCCGAGAATCCCGGCCTCGACGAGGCCACGGTGCTCGCGTCCATCGCGGGCAGCTACGGCGACCCGGAAGAAGTGGCCGACATCTACCGCCAGACCGAGACGACGGTGGCGAAGGCCCTGCAACCGCCGCCGCGCAAGCCGCAGCGTTCGGCCCTCGGCAGGTTCTTCGGCGTGCTGATCGATGCTCGTGCGTATTCGTCGCTGTTCTACATGTTGCTCTCGCTGGTGACGGGCATCCTGTACTTCACCTGGGTCGTGACCGGCATGAGCCTGAGCCTCGGCCTGGCCATCCTCATCATCGGCATTCCGGTGGCGATCCTGTTCTTCGCCAGCGTGCGCGGCATCGCGCTGTTCGAAGGACGCCTGGTCGAAGCCCTGCTCGGCGAGCGCATGCCACGTCGCCCGACCTATCAGCAGAAGAGCCAGGACGTGCCGGCTTTCGAGCGCATCAAGGCCTTGTTCACCGATCCGCGCAGCTGGTCCTCGATGTTGTACATGTTGCTGATGCAGCCGCTCGGCGCGGCCTACTTCAGTTACGCCGTGACACTGCTGGCGCTTTGCTTCGGCATCGCCGCGATACCGATCGTCGACCAGTTCAATCACCATGGCACGATCAGTATCGGCAACTGGTATTTCACCGCGCCCTGGTGGAGCTTCCCGATCTTCCTGGGCGTAGCCATCGTGTTGTTCGCGATCGGCTTGCATATCGCCCGCGGCGTGGGCTACGTGCACTCGCAGGTCGCCAAGAGCCTGCTGGTGATGTCCGCGCGGCAGTAAGCCGCGGAAAAGGCAACGGCCGGGAATCCCGGCCGTTGTCTTCGTGCAGGTCGCGTGGATCAGCCCAGCATGCGCATGACGATACCGACCATCGCCATGCCCAACAGGCCTACCGCGGCGAGCGCGCCGATCAGGAAGCCCATCGAACGCTTGCCGGCTTCCTGCATGTAGCCGAACAGGTACCAGGTCCGCCCGACCAACCAGGCGTAGCCCAGGCCCATGGCCGTCGTCTCGTTGGCGTAGCTCGACGCCAGCCAGAGGACCGGCAGGAACAACACGGTCTGCTCCAGCGTGTTCTGGTGCGCCCGGAATACGCGCTCGAAATCGGGATGGCCGGCGGTGGCGGGCGCCTTGATCTGGTACTTGCCGCGGGCCCGACCGACGAAATAGATGGCGAGGATATTGAGCAGGACGGCGAGGGTGGTGATCAGTGCGGCGTGCAGGTGCATCGGGTCTCTCCCCAGGGACTGCGGTCATTCTGGGAGAAGGGCGCGCGCGCGTCCATGGCCGTATCGGTCAGGGTCGGCGGCCAGGCGTAAACTGACGATCGGACGGGAACGGACGACGATGACTTCCGAACGCGAAATCCTCGATGCGACGCAGCAATGGCTGGAACGGGCCGTGATCGGCCTGAACCTGTGTCCGTTCGCGAAGGCGGTGCATGCGAAGAGGCAGATCCGCTACGTCGTCAGCGATGCGAGCGACGTCGAGGGCCTGCTGGCGGACCTGTTGCATGAGTTGCGCCTGCTGGCCGATGCCGATCCGGCCGAGATCGAGACGACGCTATTGATCCATCCTCATGTGCTGGCGGATTTCCTCGACTACAACGATTTCCTCGAGATCGCCGATGCGGCGGTGTCCGAACTCGAACTCGATGGCGAGCTGCAGGTGGCGAGTTTCCACCCCGACTACCGCTTCGCCGACAGTCGCTCGGACGATATCGACAACTTCAGCAATCGTTCGCCCTATCCGACCCTGCACTTGCTGCGCGAAAGCAGCATCGACAAGGCGGTCGAGGCCTTCCCCGACGCAGCCAGCATCTATGAGCGTAATATCGATACCCTGCGCCGCCTCGGACGGGACGGGTGGCGGCGACTCTGGGAGGACGGGGCATGAGTACGGTACGCGTGCGAGTGATGATCGCCCTGGCCTTCGCTGTGTTGATGTTGGGCCTGCTGCTCAAGGCCTGAGGTCGGCGGCCTGCCCGATCAGCGCGCCGGAAGCATGCCGGCGAATTCTTCCGCGAAACGGTGCACATCGCCGGGCCAGCGCGCCGAAAGATAATTGCCGTCGCGTAATGCGAAGCCGCGATCGAGCTTGCCCGGGGCGTCGCGGAACAGGGGTGCGGGGCCGGCGATGAAATCCTCCGGCGAGGCCAGCGCTTCCGTGACTTCTTCCTGGACCGATTGCGGATAGGTCCGGTAGTAGTCGCCGAGCCAAAGCCGCGTCACGTTCCAGGCAAGCATTTCCTGCAGCTCGAGCAGGGCCGTGGTCTTGCGGCCATGAAGCACCGACAGGCCGTCCTTGCCCAGCGAGCGCGCCACCAGCACCACGCCATGGCAGACCGCGGCGACCGGCTTGTTGGCGGCGAACATCGCGGTGACGACGCCTTGCAGCAGATGCGATTCGAGGTATTCGCGCATGCGCGGCGCATGCCCGCCGGGCAACAACAGAGCGTCGTAGTGGTTCGGATCGATCTGGTCGTGCCGGATCGGTTTCGCGAAGGCGTCGCTGCGGCTCATGGCGGCATAGGCGTCGCGTCCGTTGGCGTCGGCCATCAGCGCGGGTTTCGCGGGACCGAGGCCTTCGCCAGTCAGCATGCGCGCGTCGGCTTCGGCCGGCTGGCCGTCGGGCGTCGCGAACACGACGCGATGGCCGCGACTTTCCAGCACGCGCCAGGGCACGCCGCTCTCGGTGGGATCGAAATCGTGAAGGGGCAGGGGCATCAGCACGGTGGCCATACCCCTAGATTAGCCCGAGTCCGTCAGTCGCGCGGCGGACCCTTGCGATGCGGCTTGGGTTTGCCGGACTTGAAGGGCTTGCCAGCGCCGGCGTCGCCGCCCTCGCGTTTGCCCTTGAACGGCGGCTTGTCGCCGAAGGATTTCTTGCCGCCGAATTCCTTCTTGGCGAAAGGCTTGCGCCCCGCAGGTTTCTTGCCGGCGGTGTCGGGCGCCTCGCCATCGCGGGTGATGCGCAGTTGCTGCCCCGCGCACCAGACCGTCTTCAGGTGGGACATGATGTCCGGCGGCATGCCCTCGGGCAGGTCGATCAGGCTATGGTCTTCGAAGATCTCGATGCGGCCGATGTTCTTGCTGTCGAGCCCGGCTTCGTTGGCGATGGCGCCGACGATATTGCCCGGCTTCACGCCATGGTCGTAGCCGACCTCGATGCGGAAAGTCTGCATGCCGGCGTCCGCTTCGCGTGCGATGCGTTCTTTTTTCGGAAAGGCGGGACGTTCCGGTCGCTCGGTGCGCTCGAAACGTTCGCCGCGCTCCTTGCGCTGCGGACGTTCGCCCTGCTCGAACTTGCGTTCGGCGAACGCGGGTTTCGGCTCGCGCTTCGGCGCTTCCAGCAGCAGCGGCACGTCGCCGCGCGCCATCTTGGCCAGGGCGGCGGCGATCTCGATCGCCGGCACGTTGTGCGCCTGCTCGAAATCCTCGATCAGGCGCTGGAACAGGCCCAATTCGCCGCTCGCCAGGGTTTCGCTGATCTGGTTCTTGAACTTGGCGATGCGCACGTCGTTGATCGCTTCGACGGTCGGCAATTCCATTGGCTCGATCGGCTGGCGCGTGGCGCGTTCGATCGAACGCAGCATGTTTCGCTCGCGCGGCGCGATGAACAGGATCGCCTCGCCGCTGCGGCCGGCGCGGCCGGTGCGGCCGATGCGATGCACGTAGCTCTCGGTGTCGTAGGGCACGTCGTAGTTCAGCACATGGCTGATGCGGTCCACATCCAGGCCGCGCGCGGCCACGTCGGTGGCGACGAGGATGTCGATCTTGCCGTCCTTGAGCTGCTGGATGGTGCGTTCGCGCTGGGCCTGCTGCACGTCGCCGTTGATGCTGGCCGCCGAGAAACCGCGCGCCTGCAATTTTTCCGCCAGCTCGTCGGTGGCGAGCTTGGTGCGTGCGAACACGATCATCGCGTCGAAGGGTTCGGCTTCGAGGATGCGGGTCAGGGCGTCGAGTTTGTGCAATCCGCTGACCTGCCAGAAGCGCTGGCGGATGTTGTCGGCGGTGCGCGTCTTCGCGGCGATGGTGACTTCGGCCGGATCCTTCAGGTAGGTCTGGGCGATGCGGCGGATGGCCGGCGGCATCGTGGCCGAGAATAGGGCGACGCGGCGATTCTCCGGCGTCTTCTTGATGATGTTCTCGACATCGTCGATGAAACCCATGCGCAGCATCTCGTCGGCTTCGTCGAGCACGAGCGTGGACAGTTGCGACAGGTCGAGCGTGCCCTTGTCGAGGTGATCGATCACGCGACCGGGCGTGCCGACGACGACGTGCACGCCGCGGCGCAATGCCGACAGCTGCGGGCCGTAGCTCTGGCCACCGTAGATCGGCAGCACCTGGAAGCCCTGCATCTGCGAGGCGTAGCGCTGGAAGGCTTCGGCGACCTGGATCGCCAGTTCTCGCGTCGGCGCCAGCACCAGCACCTGCGGCTTGGACTTCGACAGGTCGAGCTTGTGCAGCAGGGGTAGGGCGAAGGCCGCCGTCTTGCCGGTACCGGTCTGCGCCTGGCCCAGTACATCGCGTCCGGCCAGCAATTCCGGGATGGTCGCAGCCTGGATGGGCGAGGGCGATTCGTAACCGACTTCCGCCAGCACGCGCAGCAGCGGCTCGGCGAGGCCGAGTTCGCGGAATGAGGACGGGACCGCGGAGGCGGTGGATTCGGAAGTCATGGCGTGCTCGCGGTGCGCCGGGGCGCAGACGGCCGGGCGGGGAGGGAGGAATGGGTGCCTATTCTACCTGTTCGCTCCAGACCGCGCTTTTTCGGCCTTTCGTGGCATGCTTCGGGCCTGCCATGGAGCGCCCGAATGATCTATCTGTGGACCAAATCCCTGCATCTGCTCTTCGTGATGGCCTGGATGGGCGGTGTCTTCTACCTGCCACGCATCCTGGTGAACATCGCCGAGGCCGGCGATGCGCCGGCGGTGCGCGAACGCCTGCTGCTGATGGGCAAGCGACTGTATTCGTTCGGGCACAACATGTTCGGCCTGGCTTTCCTGCTGGGCCTGACGCTGTGGCTCGGGCATCTGGTCGCACCGCAGTGGTGGCCCGACATCGTCGGCGGCATGAAATGGATCCATGCCAAGCTCACGCTGGTGATAGTGATGATGGCCTATTACGTTTTCTGCGGACGCTTGCTCAAGCGTGCCGCCGCAGGCAGCGCGCTGCCGTCGGCCAAGGCGTTGCGGATCATCAACGAGCTGCCGGTGTTGCTGCTGCTGGCCATCATCTATCTGGTGATCGCCAAACCCTTCTGAACGATCGTGCGGGTCAGCGATCGCCGCCGCGCCATTCGCGATCCTGCTCCGGCTCGCGCTTCGCCGACGCCAGGCGATAGCCCAGCCAGGCCAGGGGAAGCGGCAGAGCAAGGCCCGCGAGCATCATCCAGGCCGGATGCGCGAACTGGAAAAAGTTCGTGGCCGTCGCTACCAGTACGGTAACGCCGACGATCATCGCGGAGGGCAGGGCGTGTCGCCGACTCAGGCGCGCCGCCGTCCAGGCGCCGGCGAAAGCGCCGACCGCCCAGGCCGCCACCACGATCGCCAGCGCCGCCACCGGCAGGGTGGCGATCCAGGCATTCATCGCGCGTGCGTCGTTGACGTCCAGGCCCAGCGGGGGTGGGTAACGGTAGATGCCGATCATCTCGATCGCCGCCACGCTGACGAACATCACTATCAGGCCCGCCAGTACCGCCAGGAACGTCCGCATCATGGTTTTCGCCTCCCCGCTTCGCGGCGAGTGTCGAATCGCTGGCGGAAAAAGACAAGGGCCGCGATGCGGCCCCTGGCTTCGGAACGGATGGAAGGCGGAATCAGCGCGACGTACGGGCGTCGCGACGCTGGCGCTGTTCCTGACCCTGCGCGCCGCCACGATTGCCGGCATGCGCATGGCGCGTGTTCTGCTGCGCGTGCGGACGGCGCTGCTTGCTCGGCGGTCGATTGCCCGAAGGGCGGCCGGCCGACGGGCCGTCGTTGCCCATGCGGATCGGGCGGCTCGGCGCATAGCCTTCGACCGTGATCATCTCGATGTCGGCCTTCAGTACACGATGGATCGCGCGCAACAGCTGCGCTTCGTCCGGCGAGACCAGCGAAATCGCTTCACCGTTGGCGCCGGCGCGGCCGGTGCGGCCGATGCGGTGCACGTAGTCTTCGGCGACCATCGGCAGGTCGTGGTTGATCACCAGCGGCAGCAGCGGGATGTCGAGACCGCGCGCGGCGACGTCGGTCGCCACGAGCACGCGCGCCTTGCCTTCCTTGAATTCCTTCAGGGCTTTCAGGCGCTGCGCCTGGCTCTTGTTGCCGTGGATGGCGACGGCGCTGATGCCGGCCTTCTCGAGCTGTTCGGCCAGGCGGTTGCAGCCGTGCTTGGTCTTGCCGAACACCAGTACCTGTTCCTGCCAGCGCTGGCTGAGGATGTCGATCAGCAGGTCGCGCTTGCGATTGCCGTCGACCGGGTGCGCACGGTGCGTGACCTTCTCGGCGATGGTGTTGCGCGCGGCGATCTGCACTTCGCGCGGGTCGCGCAGCATTTCCAGGGCGAGCTTCTTCAGGGCGTCTTCGAAGGTGGCCGAGAACAGCAGGGTCTGGCGCTTGCCCGGCAACTTGCCGAGGATGCGCTTGATCGAAGGCAGGAAGCCCATGTCGAGCATGCGGTCGGCTTCGTCGAGCACGAGCATTTCGACGCCCGACAGATCGACGTTGCGCTGGTCGAGATGATCGATCAGGCGGCCGGGGCAGGCGACGACGACGTCGACGCCGCGACGCAGGGCATCGACCTGCGGATTCATGCCGACGCCGCCGTAGATGGTGGCGACCTGCAAGCGCTGGTACTTGCTGTACGCGCGGATGCTGTCGTTGACCTGCACGGCCAGCTCGCGGGTCGGCACGAGGATGAGGGCGCGCGGACGACGGTCGTTGCGTTGGCCCATGGCATGCAGGCGCTGCAGCATCGGCAACACGAAGGCGGCCGTCTTGCCGGTGCCGGTCTGGGCGCCGCCGAGCAGGTCGTGGCCGGCGAGGACCAGCGGGATGGCTTCGGCCTGGATGGGCGTGGGCGCGGTGTAGTTGCGTTCGGCAAGCGCGCGAACGAGCGCGGGCGCAAGCCCGAGCGATTCAAAGGACATGTGTTGCTCCGTTTTTACCCGGAGCGTTCCCTGGAACCGCGCTGCGAGTCTGTTACTCAGTTTGTCGCCAGCGACTCTGTATTGAATCGGGGCGGCTTGCGCTGCGAAACGTGCGGGAGGGGGCCGGGCGGGTTCTTGGGAACCGGCAGGCGGCCACCGAGGGGAAAACGAACCCGGAGCAGCAAACGGGGCGCACTCTACGCGAATTTGCTGCGTCGCGCCAATCGGGGCTGAACCATCGTTCATGAGAAGCAGTGCAGTTGCGGCCCAATTGACCCAGACCGCCCAGCCGGCAGGCCGACCGCTCGGTCGGAACGCCATCCATGGCCACCGACTCGCGGATGCTCGCGCCTCCTGCGCTCGCTTCGCGCCTGGCCGGCGATGGGCGGACGGGTTGGGCGACCCGCGCGGCGAACTGTTCGCGACATCCGTGACTTCAGTCACGGGCCGCTGGCCCCGGCCGGGCGGTAGCCTGCCCGCTTCGTCCCTGAAACCGAGGTTGCCATGCGTCGCCGTCCTCTTTCCCTGCTGATCGCCGGGCTGATGCTCGCCGCATCGGCCTCCGCGTCAGAAACCGATCGCTGGAACCTGCCTGTCGCGGTGAAAAAGCTCGACAACGGCCTGACCGTCGTCGTGTCCGAAGACCATAGCTCGCCGACCGTCGGCGTCAGCGTCGTCTATCACGTCGGCATGCGCCTCGAGCCGAAGAACCGTACTGGCTTCGCCCATCTGTTCGAGCACCTGATGTTCCAGGGCACCCCGAATGCGAAGAAGGGCGTCTTCGACAATGTCATCACTGGCGGCGGCGGCCGCAACAACGGTTCGACCCGCGCCGACTTCACCAATTACATCGAAACGGCGCCGGTATCGGCGATCGAGCCGATCCTGTGGATGGAAGCGGACCGCATGCGCACGCTGGACTTCAATCCCGAAACGCTGAAGAACCAGCAGGACGTGGTGAAGGAAGAGATCCGCGTCAACGTGAAGAACCAGCCCTATGGCGGCTTCATGTGGATCGACATCGGCCAGCACGCCTTCCAGAAGTGGGAGAACAACCACGATGGCTACGGCAGTTTCCAGGATCTGGAAAACGCCAGCCTGACCGACGTGGAGGCTTTCCATCGCGATTACTACGGCCCGAACAACGCCGTGCTGTCGATCGCCGGCGACGTGACGCCGGAGCAGGGCTTCGCGCTGGCGCAGAAATATTTCGGCGGCATCGCCTCGCGTCCGACCCGGCCGCCCCCGATTATCGCGAAGGCTTGAACACGGCCGAGAAGCGCGTGCAGCAGAGCGATGCGCTGGCCCAGGTGCCGGCGATCGCGGCGGCCTGGAAGATGCCCGACCGCGGCAGCAAGGATCAGGTGCCGATGGCGGTGCTCGGCACGATGCTCGCCGACGGCGATGCTTCCGTGTTCTACCAGAGCCTGGTGAAGGGCAAGGAACTCGCGTTGAACATGGACGTGCTGTTCGGCCTGACCAGCCCCTGGGAATACGACGGCCCGACCCTGTTCACCGTGTTCGCGTTGTACAAGCCTGATAGCAGCGCCGATGCGCTGCTCGCCGCGATGGACGCGGACATCGCCAAGATCGCCGCCAACGGCGTCGACGAAGCCACGCTCAAGCGCGTGAAGACGCAGATGCTGGCCGATTGGTACAACGGTCTTGAAGGCTTTCTGGCCCGCGCCGATACGTTGGCCAAGCTGCAGACGCTGTGGGGCGACGCCGCCGTGGCCAACAAGATTCCCGGCTGGATCGAAGCCGTGACGTCCGACGACATCAAGCGCGTTGCCGCCACCTACCTGACCAAGGCCAACCGCACCGTCATCGACCGCAAGCCGGCCGCGATGATGGCCGCCCCGGCCGCCGCCGCGCCTGCGGCCAAGAACTGAGGAGACGACCATGAAGAAGACTTTGCTCGCCCTGATCGTGTCCTCGCTGCTTTCGCCGGTCGCTTTCGCTGGCGCGGATGTCGCCTTGCCGAAGGAACTGCCGCCGTACGCGCAGGACAAACCGCTGCCGGTGCCGCAGATCGCCAAGCGCACGCTGTCGAATGGTTTGACCGTATGGGTGCTGCCGCGTGAAGGATTGCCGCGCGTGGACTACGTGCTCGCTTTCCGTGGCGCCGGCCTCGCCGCCGACGGCGACGGACAACAGGGCTTCGCGACCCTGCTCGCCAGCCTGATGAACGAAGGCACCGACAAGCTCGATTCGCGCCAGATCGCCGAAACGGCGCAGGGCATGGGCGGTTCGGTCGGTGCGGCCGCCGGTTTCGACGGCATCACCGTGTACAGCGACGCGCTGGCTTCGCACGCCGGCCCGATGATGCAGCTGCTTTCGAACGTGGCCCGCCATCCTGCGTTTCCCGCCAATGAGGTGGAACTGGCGAAGAAGAACGCACTGCAATCGCTGAAAGTCTCGGAGGCTCAACCCGGCTTCCGCGCCGAACGCGCCCTGGCGGCGTCGCTGTACGGAGACCACCCGTACGCGCGCACGCAGCCGACGCAGGCCTCGATCACGGCGACCAGCAGCGACGGCCTGAAAGCCGCGCATGCCCAGCGTTTCCGTCCCGACCGTGCCTTGCTGGTGATCACCGGGCGCATCAGCGAGGCCGAGGCCTTCAAGCTGGCCGAAGCCGCGTTCGGGGATTGGAAAGCCAGCGGCACGGCGCTGCCGGACACCGCTGCCTCCGTTCGCAGCACGTCGGTGAGCAAACAATTGCTCGAGCGCAAGGGCAGCGTGCAGTCGACGATTCGATTGGGTCGTCCGGCCATCGCCGCCACCGAAGCCGACTACGTGCCGCTGAAACTGACGGGTACGATCCTCGGCGGCGGTTTCAGCAGCCGCGTGAATCAGAACCTGCGTGAGGACAAGGGTTACACCTACGGCGCCTCGGCCAGTTCGCGTACCTATCGCAACGGCGGCAGCATCGTCGGCGGCGCCGACGTGCGCAACGAAGTGACCGGCGCGGCGCTGAAGGAGTTCTTCGGCGAATACAACCGCATCGGCACGGAACTGGTGTCGCCGGCCGAGCTCGACATGAACAAGCGCTACGTCGCCGGCGGTTATCTGATCAACAACCAGCTGCAGGCCTCGGTCGCCGGCACGCTGGCCGGCAACTGGCTGCTTGGCCTGCCGGCCGAGTTCCTCGGTCAGTACGTGCCCCTGATTCAGAAGGTGAACGCCGAGCAGGTGCGCGAGATGGGCAGGAAATACTTCTCGCCCGAATCGCAATCCATCGTCGTCGTCGGTGATCCGTCGGCGGTCGCCGAACAGCTGAAGGCCTATGGCGATTTCAATCTGAAAGCGCAGTAGTTGCTTTCGTCCTCATGGCTGCACGAAAAAGCCGGGGCCTGCCCCGGCTTTTTCTTTGTCGCCGAACGGATTACGCGAGCGGGTCCAGAGAGGATGTCGGCGCGGGTCGGACAACATCGATATAGTGCGTTTTCTGTATTCCCTCGTGTGTTCTCCCAAGCAGAAGAATAGGCCGATAGAACATGACTTCCCCAAGAACTTTCTGCGTCGGATTGTTCGCGGCAATCCTCGCATGTGACGTGCAATCCCAGGACACCGTTATTACGCCTGATTGGCAGGTGCTGGATTTCTCCGCCAGGGGTGGCTACAGGGTGCATGTCGAGTCCCCAGGTGCAGGGCTAGAAAGCGCATCCGTTTCCCATTCATCCTGCACGGCAGTAGTGCCACCTCACTATCTATTGGTGCCGGACGGGGGTTGCGTTTCTGGAGTCAACACAACTGACATACAGCAATGGAGACGGCTCTGAAATGGTTCTTTCCATTGACTATCTTTACGTCGAAGAAAAAGCTCCGGATGTGCAGGTTGAGGGGCGCGTGGAGTGGTATTGGAGAGATTGCGAGTTCTTCAAGCGGGACGTTTATAGGGATGTAGACGGAACGATGAAGTTGGTCCTGTCTGACTAATGTATGAAAAAAGCCGAGGCTTGCCCCGGCTTTTTCTTTGCGCCACTCGATACGCGAACGAGGTAACGCCCATCCGAGAGATAGGCGCTGCCTCCTACATCTCGCTTGAGGGAAAACACGCGGTTAGGGCAGTCATGTTGTGCCTTCCGCGCGCAAGTCGATGCGCCAAGCAGCCATTCCGTACAACGGGAGAAGATCGAAGTCGAGGCGAAGGAATGAAAAAGGCCGGAGCGTCGCCGCCCCGGCCTTTTCTTTTCCAGCAGCGCATCAGAACTCGATGCGGAAACCCAGGGTCAGGTTCTCCAGGCTGTTGCCCTCGCGGGCGACGATGCGATCGTACTGGATGAAGCCGGACCGGCCCTTGGTCAGCACGAACGACAGTCCGATGTTGACGCGGAAGTAGTTGTTGTCCAGCGCGTTGCCGGTGATCAGGATCGGCGTGCCGGTCGGGTCGCTGACCAGGAAGGCGCGGAACGCGTCGGGGTCGCCGTTGTACTCGCGCTGCCATTCGAGGCCGAACATCGGCATCAGCACGCCCCAGTTGGTGCTGTGCGCGTAGCTCGCCTTGCCGCCGATCACGGAGCTGAGCGAGGTGACCGTGCGGTCGTCGATGCGCAGGGCGAGGCCAGCGCCCGGCGAGTTCGCGTCGAGTCGCTCGGTGAAGGAATCGAAACGCTGGCGGCTGTATTGCGCGCGGCCGTACAGACCGAAGTTCCATGCCTTGGCGTTGAAGTCGCGACCGAGCGTGACGCTGGCGGAGGTGTCGGTGCCGCCCGACGAGGCGCGCGCGATCTGGTCCACGGTCAGGCCGGGCAGGGTGTAGACCACGCGACGACGATGACTGTAGTCGTTATGGCCCCAGCTCAGCACACCGTCCACGTACCAGCTGTTCTCGCGGTACAGGGTTGCGTAGCCGGAGAGGCTCCAGCCGCTCATGTCCAGCGAACCCTGACCGCCCGACAGCGTGGTGTCCTGATTTGTGTAACCAACCGCGACGCCGAGCACCAGGTTGTCGGTCTTGCGATAGTCGATGCCCACCGTCAGGCCGCGCACATCGAAGTCGTAACGCGGCGCATTGCCGTTGGCGTCGGTTTCGCCGCGACCGATATTGCCGGAGGCGAAGAAACCCCAGCGCGAGAACCCGGCCTCTTCCTGCTTGGCCGCTTCGTCCTCGCCGAGCAGCGAGGTCATCAGCGAGCCCAGCGAGACCGTGCCGGTGGCCGTGGTGATCGACAATCCGCCGAAAGAAGCGCCGGTGCCGCCCGCGCGTAGGGTGTTGATGCGCCCGTTGAGATTGTCGAACTGCGCGTCCACGGCCGCTTCGCCGGTCTGCGTCTGCGTCTGCGCGACATCGGGCAGCAGCTCGTCGATGGCATCGGCCACGGCGTCCGGATCGGATTCGCTGGCGTCGGCCAGGGCTTCGCATTGTTCGAGCAGGTCCTGCTCGCCGCTATCCGGACTGCTTTCGTCGCTCAATGCGATACAGGCGTTGTCCAGAGCGATGGCGACCGCTTCCTGGTCGGTGCTCAGGTTCGGTATCGAGGCCAGCGTCGTATTGTGGTTGAACGAGACGCTGGACGCGGTGTACTGCGCGTAGGCGTCGAAGTCCGCCGTAACGACGACGGCGCCGGCGGAACTCGGCGTGACCGTCGCGCTGGCGCGACCGTTCGAGTCGGTGACCGAACTCGCCGCCGACAGCGAACCGTTGTTGCTCGACCAGTGCACGGTCAGGCCCTGCAACGGCGTGCCGCCATCCTTCAGTTCGACAATCATCGGCGCGGACGCCTGGCCGGTCGACAGGGTCTGCCCATCGCCCGATACGATGGTGAGCTGCGTCGCCACCAGCGAGCCATTGATCGTCGCGGTGAAGGTTGCGCTGGGTCCGTTGACGACCTGCGCGAGCACGGTGACGGTGCCGGGCGTCAGGCCCAGCGTCAGCGTCGTGCTGGCCTGGCCGCTGGCGTTCGTGAATTCCGACGTGGACGAAAGCGTGCCGGTGCCCGAGGTGACGGCGAACGTGATTTCGACGCCCGCCAGGTCGGTCGCGCCGGCCGGCGGATCGATCGTCACGACGAAGGGCGCCAGCACGGTGCCCGGATTGGCCGCCTGGCCGTCGCCGCTGGTCTTCTGCAGAGCATCGGCGGTGTTCGCCGTCGCGCTGAAATCGACTTCCTGCAAGCCGCCGTAAGCCGAGGCGTTGATCGTGATCGGGCCGGGGAACGCACCGTAATCGAAGGTCATGAATGCATGGCCGGCGCCATCGGTGGAGGACGAGCCGGAGGCGAGCGTGGCCGAACCACTGGTCACCATCCAGGTGATGTTCTGGCCCGAGACCGGGTTGCCGCCACCGTCTACCAGCAGCACTTCCAGCGGATCTTCCGCGGCGCTGCCGGTCAGGCCGGTCTGGCCATCGCCGGACACGATGGTCAATACGGGCGGAATGACATTCCCGTTGAACATGGCCATTGCGGACGGATCGTCGGCGCGCACGGCGGTGACCGTGAACGGGTCCGGGCCGGGACCAGTGCTGGTTACGGTGACGCTGGCCTGGCCGAACGCATCGGTGACGCTGCTCGGCGAACTCAGCGTGGCGCCGCCGGTGGCCATCCAGTTGATGGTCACGCCAGCGGCGTTCGCACCATTGTCTTCGGCGTGAACCACCAGGGGCGAGGGCAGCGGCGTATTCGGAGCGGCGGTCTGGTTGTCGCCGCTGACGACGTCGAGCGTGCGGATCAGCAGCGAGTTGAGGACGAAGGTCTGGGTAACAGCGACCGCATCGGCGCGCGTCGCGGAAACGACGACCGGTCCGGGCGTCGGGCCCAGATCGATCACGGCGCTGGACTGGCCGGAGCCGTTGGTATTTCCGCCGTTGCTGACGCTGTCGATCGTCGCATCGCCGCTGACGATGTTCCAGATGATGCCGATGCCTGATTGCGGTGATGGACCGAGCCGCGCTTCCACTACCAGCGGCGCAGGCACTTGCGTGTTGATCGGCGCGCTTTGGCCGTTGCCGGAAACGATGACCAGCGTTTTGTTCAGCACCGTCACCGTAAAGCTCACCATGTCGGGCGAATCGGTGCGCCTCGCGGTTACCGTGACCGGCCCCGGGCCAGGCCCGAGGTTGGTGATGCTGACCTGCGACAGGCCCGAGCTGTCGGTCGACGTACTGGTGGCACTGAGCGTCGCGCCGCCGCTGGCCGTCCAAGTGATCGCCTCGCCCGAAGCCGGCCGGTCGTCATTGTCCGCGCGAACCACGAGGGGCAGGGAAGCCGGCCCGCCGGTCGCGCCGGACTGGCCGTCGCCGCTGACTTTCGCCAATGAACGCCGGGCGCTCTTGATGCCGTCGCTTCCCCCGTTGTTCGACAGCAGCAACGCAGCCGCGCCGGCGCCGATGGCCACCGGCAGAAGTTTGCTGCCGACGCCCGTGCGCGCCGCGGCCGCACCGACTTCGATTCGGAACTGGACCTCGGACCAGGTCGCGCAGTTTTCGCCCGCGCAGCCGGGGTTGGATTGGGTCGAGGCAGTGACCAGATAACTGCCCGTGCCCGGCGCAGTGAAGAGATTGGAGGCCGTGCCCAGCTCCGGCATGTCGGCGCCACCGGCCGAACTCAGGCCTTCGCTGCGTGCCAGCACGCCATCATCGGGAGTGACTTTCCAGCGGACCGTCCTGCCGGCAACCGGATTGCCCTCGGACTTGACCATGACCGAGAGGGACAGTGGCGTGTCGGCGGAAGCGGCCAGTGCGCCCGCGTTCTCGGTGACGGCTTCAAGCGAGACCGTGGCCTGGGCGGCGGCCGGTGCGACCAGCCCGCAGGCGAGCAAGGCGGCGACGGCGGTATCCCTGAGTATGCGCGACGCCAAGATCGCCCAACGGCCAGCCGGCCCTGCCTGGTTCGGTGCATGCATGATCGAATCCCCCTGTAGGACTGTGCGCTCAATCACGGAAACACCCGTCCGGCGCTCGTTTCTCCTATATACACCCCCACGCGGTCCGCCGGAAAGCCGGCCGGTTTTCAGCGCAGGATGCGTTTTGCGCCGACGTAGTAGCGGCGCCAGTATTCGCTCAGCAGCGAATCGAGCCTGACCGTGCCGCCGGCGCTGGGGGCATGCACGAAGCGGTTTTCGCCGACGTAGATGCCGATATGGCTGACGCGGCCGCCACGCGGATTGAAATAGACCAGGTCGCCCGGCTGCAGGTCGTCGCGATCGATCCGCGGCGCTTCGATATCGATCAGTTCCCGGGTGCTGCGGGGAAGCTTCAGGCCCGCCGCTTCGTGGAAAACGAAGCCGACCAGTCCGCTGCAATCGAAGCCGCCGTCCGGACTGGTGCCGCCGTAGCGATAAGGCGTTCCGACCAGACCGATCGCACGCATCAGCACATCGTTGGATACCGCCGCCAGCGCGGTCGGCTCGCGATAGCCCTCTTCGCCGAGCCCGAAGGCTTCCGAGCCTGGGCCCGACGCCGGGCCGCCGGTGGTGGCGCAGGCGGTGAGCAACAGCAGTCCTGCCCAGGCGAGGCCGCGAAAGCAAGAGTTATCCCGAACTGGTGCCGGGCCCGTCTGCAACGGATAATGCGCGTCCCTCATCCGGGCCGAGTTTGCCCCAACCTCGCGACGGCGTCACCCGCCTCGCCTCCACGGTAAAGCCATGAAGATCGAAGACCACAGCGTCGTGCGTTTCCATTACTCCGTTTCCGAACCCGGCCAGGAGGCCATCGAAAGCTCGCGCGATCGCGACCCGCTGACCATCATGATCGGTCACGGCAACATCATTCCGGGCCTGGAAACCGCGATGAAGGGCCGCGAGGCCGGCGAGAAGTTCGAAGTGACCGTGTCGCCCGAGGAAGCCTATGGCGAGCGTCGCGAAGGCATGATGCAGCGTGTGCCGCGCAAGCATTTCAAGAACGCCAAGCTGGTGCCGGGCATGCAGGTGGTGCTGCCGACCGCGATGGGACCGCGCGCCATGACGGTGCATAAGGTCGGCATGAGCGTGGTCGATGTCGACCTGAACCACCCGATGGCCGGTAAGTCGCTGAGTTTCGACGTCGAAATCCTGGACGTGCGCGAAGCCAATGCCGAAGAGATCGCGCACGGCCACGTGCATGGCGAAGGCGGCGTACAGCACTGATTCCAACCGCTCCGGGCCGTGAGCCTGGCGCGAAGAAGAACGGCCCGCTTGCGCGGGCCGTTCTGTTTTCCGGCATAGCGGAAGCTCAGTTCACCCCGACCGCCTTCCATGCGGCGATGACCGCATTGCGTTCGGCGGAGGCCGGGCCGTACAGATCGGACGCGGCGTTCAGCGTGGCCGTACGCGCACCGGCATAGCCGGTGTCCGACGTCATGTAGACGGTGATCGCGCGGTACCAGATCTTTTCAGCCTTGGTCCGGCCGACACCGGTCACGCTGCCGCCGTTGCAGGTCGGCGCCTGGTGATTCACGCCGCTGTAGGTGCGCGCGCCGCTGCCTTCGGCCAGCAGGTAGAAGAAGCGGTTGGCGGGTCCGGAAGAATAGTGCACGTCCATCTCGCCGATGTTCGGGTTGTAGCAGTTCGGCGACAGCCCGTCTTTCGATGGATCGAACATGTAGCGCAGAGCCATCGGGTTGCTGCTGCCCGGGACGTTCGCCAAGTAGATCTTCTCGCCGATCATGTAGTCGGGCGTATCGGTCGGGTTGTTCGCGTAGAACTCCGTCATCGTGCCGAAGATGTCGGAATTGGCTTCGTTTAGCGCACCGGACTCGCCCGAGTAAACGAGGTTCGCCGTACGGCTCATCACGCCGTGGCTCATTTCGTGCCCTGAGATGTCGAGCGAGACCATCGGCCCGACCACGCGGCCGTCGCCATCGCCATAGGTCATGCAGAAACAGTTGTCGGCCCAGAAGGCATTGGCGTATTTGCGACCATAGTGCACGCGGTTGTAAGCGCCTTTGCCGTTGTTGGCGATGCCGAGGCGACCATGCACGTTCTTGTAGTAGTCCCAGGTCATGGCGCTGCCGAACTGCGCATCCGCCGCCGGCGTAGCGCCGTCCGTCATGGCATTGTTGCCCCAGACGTTGTCGGCATCCTTGTAGATCTGTCCCGAGGTCGCGCCGGTGCCGGCATTGATGGTGTAGCCGCCGCCGCGGGCCGGGTCGCGCAACTCGTAACCGCCAGCGATCGAGTTCGTCGTCAGGGTGACGTTGCCGGAAAACAGGGTCTTGGCCGTTCCGGTGGCCGCCGCCGTGTGCCGGTCGCTCCAGTCGTCGATCACTGCGCCGCTGTGTGCGTCGACGAGATAGCTCATGTCCTTGTCTGCGTTCGACAGGCGCACGCGATAGGCCAGACGGACAGGCCGCTTCCCGCGCGCATCCACGATCAGGACGGATTCGGGCGTTCCGGAAAAATCGCTGCCGAAACGCGCGCCGGCGACGACGATGGCGTCGTCGGCCGTCAGCGTGGGGCGAACGCCCAGGCGCAGCGGCGCGCGCAGGGTCTGCGTGGCCGCCAGCATTCGGCCGTTGCGCGAATGCAGTACGAAGTCGCCGCCGAGAACCTCCAACCCCGCATAGCGTCGTTCGAAGCGCACGTGTTCGGTGCCGTCTTGGTCGATGACCAGGTCGCGGGCGAAGTAGCTGTCGGCGGTGGAGGCATGCAGCGTCTTGCCGTTGATCTGCAGCATGGCCAGCGCGCGGCCGACGACCGGGTCGTTGGCGTCGGTGCCGGCGGCCAGGCAGGGGCCGGAGAGCATCGCCAGAACGGCGAGGGACAGGTGCTTGCGAACGAAGGGCATGGATATTCCTCTGGATGCTTGTTGATGTCGGTGCGGAGCGCTCAGCGCCCGGCCTTGCCGAAGGTGTAGCGGATGCCGAGCTGGCCACCGAAGCTGTTGTTGATGGCGCCGCCGTCCTGCCAGTTCAGGCCGCCGAAGATGGCCAGGTTGCCGCCGATGTCGGCATTGACGCCGAGCTCGAGCAGTGCGCTGGTGCCCTCGGTGTTCGTCGAACCGAAGAAGTCGCCGTTGATGTCGTAGAAGTTCTCGCCATCGAACTCACGCACCGCGCTCAGGGTCGCGTGCGGGGTCCACACCGTGTTGCCCGAGGTGAAGGACTTGCGCAGCGCCACACCCAAGCGAGCCCGCGAGGAATCGCCACCGTGCAGGCTCATCACCGCGCCCGGCGCCGCGACCGTATCGATCTCGTCGACGTTCACGCGGGTGTACTGGAACTGCGGCTCGACCTTCAGGCCGTTCGCCATCGTGAAGGCATAGCCCATCTCGATGTTGAAGGCTTCGGCGCTGCCGTCGACCTCACGCTCACCCAGGCTCGAGTGCATCGTGGCGTCGAAATCCATCCAGCGGTAGGACGCGTCGACATAGAAGCCGGTCGGCGAGATCCAGGTGCCGTACACGCCCCAGGTGTCGCCATCCATGCTGGCATGGCCCGCGCCCGGGCTGGTCAGGTCGAGGTCGCCATCGGTCTTGGCCAGCAGCAGGCCCAGGCGGAACTCGTCGGTCACGCCGAAGTCCACGCCGACCTCCGCACCCGAGATCTTCTGGTCGTAGTTGAAGTTGCCGCCGTTGCCGAAGTTGAAGGCATCGTGGCCCGGGTTGATCTCGCCCTTGTCGCGGAACACGCGGGCCCACAGCGTGACCGAGGACTTCTCGGTCGAGCTGATCACGCCCTCGCGCTGGCGCCAGGTGCCGATCTGGGTGTTCATCATCGCCTGGGCGCCGCCGGCGACCGCCGCCGCGATCGTGCCCGGGTCGTTCAGACCGGTGACCTCAATGCCCAGGTAGTGCACGTCCGGCGAGGTGTTGGCCGCGTTGATGTGCGCGAACAGGCCGAAGTCCAGGTTCAGGAAGCTGTTGTCCGGATCGTAGTCGATGTCGCCCAGCACGAAGTTGCTGTCGACCGACACGCCCGTCACTTCCACCACCGGGATCTCGGTGAACTGCTGCACCGGCACCAGCGGGCCGCCCAGGTCCACGTTCACCGTCTGCACGGTGCCCGTGACCACGCTGCCGTCGATGTAGAGCATGTCGCTGAGCTCGTTGATGATGCTCACGTCGACATTGATCTCACCCTCGCCGGCGAAGTCGCCGATGATCGTCAGCGTGTCGTTCGGCGCGCCGTCCTGGAAGTCGATCGTGCCGTAGTTGTAGAACGGCAGCGGGTTCAGCGACGGGATCGCCGCCTGCGGACCGCCCATGTCGATCAGGTTGTCGCCGGACACGTTGATCAGGCCGTAGTTGTAGAACGAGTTGCCGTTGGCCGAGAACGTGCCCAGGTCGATCGACGCGTTCGTCAGGTTGATGACGCCACCCGTCCAGTTCAGGATCTCGTCGTCGCCGCCGCCGGCCAGGATCGAACCGGTGACGATGCCGTGGTTGCTGATGGACGTCGCCGCGCTCGCGCTGGAATCGATGGCGATGCGTTCGCCTTCGCCGGTCGCGGCGATCGTTCCGTAGTTGACCAGTTCGTGATAGCCGCCAGACGCCATCAGCACGGCAACGGCGTGTGCATCCGCGCCATAGGCCGCTGCGACGATGCGTGCGTCTTCGCCATTGATCAGGTAGGTGCCGTCGTCGTATCGCCCCGTAATGGAAACGCCGATGGCCATCGCGTAGTCGCCTTCCGCGATCGCGATGATGTCGCCCGAGTTGTCGACGGAAGCGGCGAGGTAGGCGGAGCCTTGGTTGCCGTAAGAACCGATCGCCAGCAGGCCGGTGGCCAGGGCCGAATCGCCTTCGGCGCTTGCGGTGATATTGCCGGCGTTCGACAGTTCCACCGGTCCGAAGAAGCTGTTGCCGAGGCTGCCGACCGCTTCGGCCGAGCCACCGACGGCTTCGGCGATGGCGACGATGTCGCCCTCGTTATGGCCGACAGCGCCCAGGCGCCCGACGACGACCGAACCATAAGCCCTGGCGATGCCGTCGTCGGCGCTGGCAACCGCCGTCAGCTCGCCGTAGTTCTGCATTCCCGCCAATCCGCCGGCGTAGGAGTAATAGCAGCCGTACTGGCCGCAGCCTTCATAGAACTTCTGGCCCGGCGCGATCGCGGACGCGGCGACGGCGAAGGCGTCGCCATGATCGGCATCGGCGATCGCCAGGATGTCCCCGTGGTTGTAGGTGATGCCGTAGTAGCGGCCGACCAGGTAGGAGCCATAAGCCGAGGCATAACCGAAGTCGGCGCCGGCGTAAGCCTGGATCGTGCCGTTGTTGTGAATCGCTGCGCCGTAGCTGCTCGTCTGCTCGACGCCATAGGCCGTCGCGATGGCGGCGTGGTAGGTGTAGTCGCGATCGTTGGGGTCGACGAAAGCGCTGGCGCTGATGACCCCGTCGTTGTAGACCAGGGCCTGGCTGCCGCCGAACATGTTGATGCCGTGGGAAACGGCGCGCCCGGCATACGTGTCGCCGGCGGCGCTGCCAACCACCGAGGCCGCGACGATGCTGGCGCCTTCGGCATTGCCGACATAGGTGGTCGAGCCGTACTTGCTGCGCGACCAGACGCCGTACGAAGCGACGATGCCGAGCTCGCTGCTGGCGTAGGCAGTGATGTCGCCGGAATTCTCCAGCCCGGCGTAGTACTTGCCGTACTGATAAACCCCGGTGGCGCCCGCGCCGCCGTGGAAGAAGCCCAATGCTTCCTCGGTGATGGCCGTCGCGTGGATGTCGCCGGAGTTGACCATGACGACGCCGCCGAACAGCGGCGATTCCTGACTCGCGCCGGTCGCATTGGCGGCACCGTAGGTGAAATTCCCGGTGTCGGCGCTGCCATGGCTCAGGGCGTAGGCGCTGATCGTGCCGGCGTTGACGTCGTGCGAGTAGTACATGCCGTACGTAGACGTGCCGGTGGCATTGGCGCGGCCCGTGTATTCGACGATGGAGACGGCGGAGATCACGCCGTCCTCGCCGTTGTAGTTGGCGGCGTAGCGCGCCTGCGTCTGCAGGCCATAGGAGATCGCGGCGCCGCGATAGACCTGGGCCGTGGCCGAGATATTGCCCTCGTTCACGGCGGTGGCCGTGTAGTAGAGGTAGAAGGTGCTGGTCTCGGCACCGTAGGCGAACGCGTACGAACCATATTCGGCGGTGGAGTGCGAGATGCTCGTGGCCTCGATGTCGCCGTAGTTCACCGTGGTGGCGAAACCGATGAGGCCGTAGGTGCGAACGCCCCAGGCCGACACCACGGCCGCCTGGCTGTAGGCCGTCGCGCTGGCGGAGATGTCGCCCAGGTTCGTGGTCATCGCCGAAGTTCCGGCGGTGAAGACCCCGAGCGCCGCTGCGTCGGGGCCGTAATAAATGCCGCCGCCGCTGACCGCGGTGACGTCGATGTCGCCGTATTCGCCGTTGACCACGGTCGAGAACTGCTCGCCGATGGCCTGGACGCCGATCGCCACGCTGTTGCCGTGTTCGATGCCGGCATAGGCATCGATGCTGCCGTCGTTCGCGATATTGACGTTGTATCCGTAGGCAAGCACGCCGACGGAGTAAGCGCGGCCAAAATAGGCCTGGACATCGGCTTCGATGTTGCCTTCGTTGACGACTTCGACGATCGAGTAATCGGGGAAGTAGCCGCCGCCGTTGGCATCGGCATAGATGCCGGTGGCGTGCGCGCCATACGTGCTGGCGCTGATATCGCCGGCATTGGCGACGATGACCGAGCCGTCCGCTGCGACGGCGTGGATGGCGGTCGCGTCGCCCAGGCTGGCATTGGCGCTTATGGTTGCGCCGGCCTGGTTGACGACATCGATGTCGCCAGCGACCGAATACAGGTTCACGGCCGTTACGTCGTAGGCGCTACCCGATGCCGCGTCCACGTATGCCAGCAAACTGCCGGCATTTTCTACGAGCACATCGTCGTAGGCGGTCATGTCGACGGCATTGGCATCGCCACCGCCATAGGCGGCTATCGCACCGTAGTTGACCAGCGTTCCGGAACCGGTCGCTCCGGTCATCTGGATGCCGTCGACGCCATCGGAGAAAATGCTGGTGACGTCGAGTTCGCCGACCACCACGGTCAGGTCGTCGATGGCGAATACCAGGGGCGCATCGGGCGCCGGGGTATCGAAGATGCCGTTGCAGGCGATGCTGTCCACGCCGCTGACCGCGCAGGTTCCCGCCCAGACGGCATTGCCGCCGGAAGCGAGCAGGGCACCCGAAAGCACCAGCGCGGCGCGTATCGCGCGCGTTGTCGCGCGTTGCTTCGGTCCGGACCTGCGATGGCGGTTTGAAGCGGTGGTTTGCGTGGGGTCGACGATCATCTGTTACTGGTCCTTTGTTTTTTTGCGACAGCGGTCGTCGGCCGTGGATGCCGACGCCGAGGGCTGCGATTTCGCGCCTTCTGTCGCTGGCAACACGCCCCCCAAGCCGGGGGGGCGATTGCATTGGTCAGGTTTTCATCGCAGGTCGTGCGCGACACGGGACAGGTTTCACACATTGGCGAGCGTGGATGGCGCCGCGTTCGGATAAGCTTTGCCGCGCCGCTGCGATGCCTTGCATTGCATCGCAGCAAATGCCGGATCGCCGATCGATGTCCGAACCCGAATTCATCCTGAAGACGACGCCACCCAGGCTGCCTCGTACGGCGGTCGAACGGGAGCGCTTCAGCAAGATCTGGGACATCGTGCGCGAGCGCACCGCGATCGCCGTCATTGCGCCGGCCGGTTTCGGCAAGACCACCTTGTTGGCGCAATGGCGCCGTCGCTGGCTTGCGCAGGGCGCGCTCGTGGCCTGGCTGACGGTCGACCGGCAGGACGATCCTTCGCGTTTCAACCGCGCCTTGTTGCATTCGGTGCGCGTGGCCAGCGGGCGGATGCCGGGAGAGGAGGGCGGTCCGCCAGGGGCCTTGTTCGACCCCTTCAGCATCGAAGCGCTCACCGGCCTGCTCGGCGACATCGCCAGCCTGGGCAAGCAAACGGTGCTGATCATCGACGATATCGAGCGACTGCCGGAGGCGACCAGCCTGCATTCGCTGGTTTACCTGCTCTACAACGCGCCCCCCAACCTGCATGTGATGATGGGTTCGCGCCAACCGCTGCCGTTCCAGACAGGCGAACTCGCCGCGAAGGGCAATATGGCGGTGTTCAAGGCCGCCGACTTGCGTCTGCAACCGGAAGAGTCCATCGCGATCCTGGAAAAGCGTTTCGGTTCGCGCCTGAGCCTGGACGAATGCATGCGGCTGCACGAAGCGACCGAAGGCTGGCCGATCGGTTTGCAGCTGGCCGTCGCGGCGATCGAACCGGAGTCGGATCTTTCCTCGGCGATCGCCTCCCTCTCCGGCAGGCATAGCGGCATCGAGCGCTACTTCATCGAATCGCTGTTCTCGCGACTGTCCGAACGCGTGGCGGCTTTCCTGACGCGCATCGCCATCCTCGACCGGATGAGCGCGCCGATGTGCGAAGCCGTTGCCGCCGAAGCCGATGCCGCCGCGTTCCTCGACCAGTTGCTGCTCGACACGCCGATCCTGATCGTCGCCGAGCACCAGGATTGGTACCGGTTGCATCCGTTGGTGCGCGACTTCCTGTTGAGTCGTTTCGAACAGCTCGATGTTCCCGAGCGGTGCGAACTGCATGGTCGTGCCTGCCGCTGGTTCGCCGACCGGGGACAGTTTCCCGAAGCCGCTTCGCATGCGCTCGCCGCCGGCGACGAAGCGCAGGCGCAGGCGTATGCCGCCAAGTCGCTGTGGATCCTGCGCAGCCAGGGCAAGGTGGCGGAAGCGCAGGCCTGGCTGGAGCGCATTCCCGACGAGGTGATCGCCGCGGACGTCAATCTCCGTCTGATCGCGGCCTGGGCCATGGCGCTCGGTGAACGCAATGCCGAGGCGTTCCGCATCGCCAGGGACGTCCTGCAGGATCCTGTGGTGGATACGCAGACGCAGTTCGTCGCGGCCCTGGTCGCATCGAGCGCCACGGGGTATTCCGACAAGCTCGGTCTGGTGCCCGACCTGTTCCTGCGCTGGCCGGAGTTCCCGGCCGACATCACCGAGCCGGTCAGGGAGCTCACCTATCGCAACAGCATGGCGAACCTGCGCCTGCATGCCGGCCAGACCGATGCCGTTCGTCGCATCCTCGCCCTGTCTGAGGGCGCCGCCGACAAGAGCACCGCCCGGCTGGCGCTGGCCTTCCGAACGATGTTGCTCGGACTGAGCCATCTCTGGGACGGCAACGCGTTCCAGGCCGAGGCCGTGCTGCGCCCGGCGCTGGCCCAGGCGGAAAAAGCATCGGGCCGGCGTAGCGAAGTGGCTTGCCTGCACGCGGCCGTGCTCGCCGCCTGCCTGTGGGAGCGCGACCAGCCCGTCGCCGCGTCGGCCCTGCTGGCCGATCGTCTCGACGTCATCGAACGCACCGGATTCCCGGACACCATCCTGTTGGCCTACCTGACCCTGGCGAGGGTCGCGGCCGGGCAGGGCGACGAGCGTCGTGCGCTGCAGTTGCTGCATGGGCTCGGCGACCTGGCCGAACGGCGCCGGCTGCCGCGATTGGCCCTGCATGGGCTGGTCGAGCAGATCCGGTTGCACGCGCAGCATTCCCGTCACGAGACGGTCGAGCGGCTCCTGCAGGAACTGGATGCGTTGCAGGCGCGTTTCGATCTCGAGGAATTCCGCGCGTATCTGCCGCAATACCGCCTGGCGCTGGCGATCGCCCGTACGCGAGCGGCCATCGCCAAGCGGGATTTCGATGTCGCCGAACAGCAGGTCGGCCTGGCGGACGAACTGGCGCGTTCGCTCAATCGCCAGCGCGACGCTCTGACGATCAAGGTGTTTCGCGCGGTTCTGGCGCAGAGGCGCGATGCGAAGCAGGCGCAAGCCCTCCTGGCCGAAGCCGAAAGCCTCGCTTCCATCGGCGGTACGTCCCGCCTGTTGGCCGATGCCTGTCCCGAAGCCGTGGCGATGGCTGGCGACCTGCAGTCGCGCCATGCTGTTCCCGCTGCGTCGGCGCAATCCGGGGCGAGGGAAGCCGAGCTGTCCCCGCCGGTACGGCCCAGCAACTTGCGTTGCGGCCCCCTGACGCCGAAGGAAGCCGAGGTGCTGGCGCTGCTCGACGAGGGCATGTCGAACAAGCTGATCGCCCGTGCGCTCGAGATCAGCGACGAGACGGTGAAGTGGCATCTGAAGAATCTTTTCACCAAGCTCTCGGCCGGCAACCGCAAGCACGCGGTAGACCGCGCCCGCTTGCTGGGCCTGGTCGGGAACTGAGGCGCGCCCATCGCCCTGGCCTAGGCCGCTGGTCTACCCGACGAATGACACATGCCGGCGGCCGATGCCGGGATAAACTTGCGTCTGAATTCAGGGGCCAACAGGGAAGGGGTGCGCGCAATGTCCGACAGTCAGGCAACGGCGATAACCGGCGAATTGCTGCCGGTCCAGGCGGCCGAACGCATCCACGCGCTCGACATCGTGCGCGGTTTCGCGCTGATCGGCATTTTCCTGATGAACGTCGAATGGTTCAGCCGACCGATCACCGAACTCGGCACCGGTGTCAACGCCAGCCTCACCGGCATGGACTATGTCGCCAGCTGGTTCATCTACACCTTCGTGCAGGGCAAGTTCTGGACGATGTTCTCGCTGCTGTTCGGCATGGGCTTCGCGGTGATGCTGGGCCGCGCCGAAACGACCGAGCGCAGCTTCGTCGCGCCTTACATCCGTCGCATCATCGGCCTGTTCCTGTTCGGTTCCGCGCATTTCGTCTTCGTCTGGACCGGCGACATCCTGCACAACTACGCGGTCACCGCGATCTTCCTGCTGCTGATATCGACCAATAGCTGGAAGACGGCGTTCGGAATATTGCTTTCCTGCTTCATCACGGGAACCGTGGTGATGGCCATGGGCAAGCAGGACTGGTCGGAACCGTTCTTCATGTACGGCTCTTTGACCATGGTGTCGGGCCTGCTGGTGTTCCGCGACCCGTTCTATCGCTACATCGCACCGCGCTGGAAGCTGCTGCTCGGCATTCTCCTCGCGCTGGTGGCGGGCATCGTCGGCCTGGCCGTCGCATTCCCCGAGCAGACCGGCGGTCCGATGAAGGCCGGACCGATCGCTGGCGGCGTTGTCGTCGTGCTGGTCGTCATCGCGCTGCTGATGAACAAGCTCAACAAGGACGCGATCGCGCGTTACTGGAAGTGGGGCGTACTGCTGTATTCGTTGCCTTTCTTCCTCGGACTCGTGGGCCTCGGCATCCAGAGCGCGAAACAGCACTTCGCGCCGCCGCAAGAGCAGTCCGCGGCTGCGACCCCGGCCGATCCGGCGAAGGCGAAAGCCGAGGCCGAGAAGAAAGCCGAAGAGGCCAAGCAGAAGGCCGAGAACGAGAAGCGCCAGGCCGAGCGCAAGGCCGAGCGAGCGAAGGAGACGGCCGAGGAAATCCGCCTCTACACGAAGGGAAGCTACTGGGAGTCGGTGGTTCACCGCGCCAAGAGGTACCAGGAAGACGCGATCTTCGCCGGCGGCCTCGGTTTCCTCGCCCTGCCCATGTTCCTGATCGGTTTCTGGTTCGTGCGCTCGGGCGTGATCGGCAACATCCGCGAGAACCTGCCGTTGTTCCGCAAGCTGAGCTTCACCGCCTTGCCGATCGGCCTGGCGATGACCCTGACGGCCGTCAGCCTGCATTCGAGTTTCCTCAACGTGGACTGGACGCAGAACTCGCCGCGCGTCGCCCAGACCTTGTTCCAGTGGGGCATGATGCCTTTGAGCATCGGCTACGTCGCCGTGCTGATCTGCCTGATCTACACCGATCTGGGGCAGAAGCTCCTGTCGCCGCTGCGCTACGCCGGCCAGATGGCGCTGACGAACTACATCGGCGCCTGCGCCATCGGCATGTGGTATTTCTCGGGCTACGGCCTGGGCCAATGGGGCGAGGTGTCGCGCGCCTGGCAGATCGTGTTCGTCTTCGCGGTTTTCGCCGTGCAACTGCTCTTCAGCATGTGGTGGCTGTCGAAGTTCCGGTACGGCCCGCTGGAGTGGGTCTGGCGAGCCATCACCTACTGGCAGTTGCCGCCCCTGCGGCGGACGGCCTGAGTTTCGAACGAAACGGATGCCTCGGCATCCGTTTCGCTTTCCGGCTGCGTACACTGCGGGAGTGCCGGGCGAGAGCCGGCTAGGGGAAAGACATGAGCGAAACACAAGTCCTGGGACCGGTTGCCGGCAGCGAGCGCATCGACGCGCTGGACGTGCTGCGCGGTTTCGCCCTTTTGGGCATCTTCCTGATGAACATGGAGTTCTTCAGCAAGCCCATGCAGGCCATCAGCGATCCCGGCATCGATCCGACCATGCTTGGTCTGGACTATTGGGCCGATGCCTTCGTCTTTTTCTTCGTGCAGAGCAAGTTCTGGACGCTGTTTTCGCTGCTGTTCGGCATGGGCTTCGCGGTGATGATCGATCGCGCGGCTGCGGCCGGCCGACCGTTCGTGCCGGCATACCTTCGTCGTACCACCGGCCTGCTGCTGATCGGCCTGGTGCATGCGATCTTGATCTGGGCAGGCGATATCCTCATCACCTACGCCATCGGTGCGTTCACGTTGCTGGTGCTGCGTGGCTTGCGCCATGGCTTCTATGCGTTGGTCGGCCGCGCACCCACGCCGATGAAAGCGCGCACGCTCGCCTGGATTGGATCGATCCTCTACGCGTTCCCCTTGGTCATGCTGCTCGCCATCGGTGCAATGACATCGCTGACGGGACATAAACCCAGCCCGGAGGATGCCGCGAAGCGCGTCGTCATGCTCGCCGAACACGAAAAGATGAGGGAGCAGGCGACGTATGCCTATTCGAGCGGGAGCTATGCCGAAGCGACGACCCAGCGCGCCGCGGACACGGCCAAGCAAGTGGGGGAGACAGGCGGTTTCATGTTCTTCCTGCTGGGCGTGTTCCTGACCGGTGCGGCGATCATTCGGAGCGGCGTCCTATCGCGTTCGGCCGAGCACCTTCCGGCGCTGCGCCGATTCCGAAACCTGATGTTGCCGATCGGCTTCGCCATGATGGCGTTGAGCACATGGCTGGGCACCGGTTTCCCCATGGACAACATGGCGTTTCCGCAGGCGACACAATTGGCCGGCTATCTCGGTGCGGGCCTGGTATTGGCGCTGGCCTATGGCGCGACCTTGGTCGTGGCCTTGCATGGCGCCTTCGGCCCCTGGCTTCAGCGCTGGCTGGCGCCGGCCGGTCGCATGGCGCTGACGAACTACCTGACGCAGTCCGTCGTCTGCACCCTGATCTTCTACCACTATGGCCTCGGATTGTGGGGCCAGGTGGGGCGTGCGGGACAGGTCCTGCTGGTGTTCGGCATCTATGGCGCGCAGTTGTTGCTGAGCCGCTGGTGGCTGGCGCGGTTCAACTACGGGCCGATGGAATGGCTGTGGCGGTCGATCACCTACTGGCGCCTGCCGGCGATGCGCAAGACGCCCGCCTGAAGTTCCTGTCCTGAGCGTCCGCAGCGCGCGCCGCTTACAATGCGCGCATGCCCAGCGCTTCCACCGCCGTCGACGATGTCCTGATCCTCGGCGGCGGCGTCATCGGGCTTGCCTGCGCGCATTATCTGCTCGACGCGGGTCGCTCGGTCCGCATCCTAGAACGCGGCGTGGTCGGTTCGGCCACTTCGTTCGGCAATTGCGGCACGATCACGCCGAGCCACGCGCCGCCGCTGGCCGCGCCCGGCGTCATCGGCAAGGCCCTGCGATGGATGCGGCAGCCGGATGCGCCCTTGTACATCCGGCCGCGATTCGATCCCGCGCTGGCCTTGTGGTTGTTGCGTTTCGCGGCGCGCTGCAATGCCCGCGATTGGCGCGATTCGGCCATCGCGAAGTTCGCCCTGCTGGAACATTCACGGCACGAGATCGAAAGCCTGGTCGTGCAACTGTCGCTGGCCTGCGAATTTTCCGCCAGCGGCCTGCGCTACGTTTTCCGTAGTCCCGACGCCCTGGAGAACGCGCTGGCGGAGTTGCCGAAACTGCATGAGCTGGGTATCGCCACTCGCACCCTGGACAGCGCGACGCTGGCCGGCGCCGAACCTGCCTTGCTGCCCGGAATGGCCGGTGCCATCGAATTCCCTGGCGATGCCCAGTTCCGACCGGACGCGTTCACGCGCGAACTGGCGCATTCGCTGCGCGCGCGCGGCGCGGTGATCGAGGAAGGCATCGCCGTCAGCGGTTTCGACACGGCGAAAGGACGCATCGATGCCGTGCGCACGCCGCAGGGCAAGTTGCGCGCACGCGAGGTCGTCGCCGCGTTCGGCCCCTGGTCGCCTGCCATGCTCAGGGACTTGGGTCTGCGCCTGCCCATCCAGCCGGGCAAGGGCTACTCGATTACCTATTCCCGTCCGACATCGGCGCCGCGCATGCCGATGGTGCTGCGCGAACGCAGCGTCTGCGTCACGGCCTGGGATAGCGGCTTCCGGCTCGGCAGCACGATGGAATTTTCCGGTTACGACAACCACCTGAATCGAACGCGTCTCGACGCGCTCGAACGCGCCGCCCGCGAATACCTGCACGAGCCGACGGGCTCCGAGCGCCGCGCGGAATGGTACGGCTGGCGGCCGATGACCTGGGACGACCTGCCACTGATCGGCAAGACCTCGGCTTACGGCAATCTTTGGCTCGCCACCGGCCACGGCATGATGGGCATGAGCATGAGCGCCGGCACCGGCCGCCTGCTGGCGGCGTTGATGACCGGTGCGGAAACGGCGATCGATGCGCGCCCCTACCGGCCGCAGCGATTCGCATCGGCGTAAACTGCGCCGATGGACATCTGCACCCTGCATCGCGGCCAAGCGCCGCTGCTGATCAGCCTGCCGCACGACGGCACCGAGGTGCCGGCGGACATCGCATCGCGTTTCACCGAAGAAGCGAAACGCGTCCCGGACACCGACTGGTTCGTCAGCCGCCTCTACGATTTCGCCCGCGAACTCGGCGCATCGGTCCTGGTGCCGCGTTATTCGCGCTACGTGGTCGATCTGAATCGTCCGCCGGACGATGTCTCGCTCTATCCGGGGCAGAACACGACCGGCCTGTGTCCGATCGTTCGTTTCAGCGGTGGGCCGGTGTACTTGCCGGGGGCGGAACCCGACGGGAAGGAAGTACTCGCGCGGGTCGAACGCTACTGGCGTCCGTACCACGATGCCCTGCGCTCGGAACTCGACCGTCTGCGTGCAAGCCACGGCCGGGTCGTGCTCTGGGAAGGACACTCCATCCGTTCGGTCGTGCCTTTCCTGTTCGACGGGCGCTTGCCGGACTTCAATCTTGGCACCGCCGCCGGAACCAGCTGCCATGTCGCGACGCAGCGACGCCTCGAAGCATGTCTCGCGGCGCAATCGGCCTATAGCTGGGTCGCGAACGGGCGCTTCAAGGGTGGCCATATCACGCGCCACTACGGCAGGCCCGCCGAAGGCATCGAAGCCATCCAGCTCGAACTGGCGCAATGCAATTACATGGACGAGGATGCGGCCGTTTACGACGAATCCCGGGCCGCTCCCACACAAGCAATGATCCGAAGCCTGTTGCTCGCTGCCTTGGGCGATTGAGGCAAGAAAAACCCCGCCGGAGCGGGGTTTTTCCTTGCGCGGCGGATCAGTTCGCCGGATTGTGCTTTTGCAGGAAGGCTTCCAGTCGCTGGTAGAACTCCACGCGATTGGACGTATCGTAGAAACCGTGGCCTTCGTCGGACTTCACCACGCTCTCGAAGGGCTTGTTGGCCTTCTTCAAGGCCGCCTCCATCGCGTTGAACTGCGACATCGGCGCGCGACGATCGCTACGGCCGTGGACCAGCAGAATGGGCAGGTCGAGCTTCGCGGCCTGCGCGGCAGGCGATTGGGCCGCGAGCTGCGCCGGATCGTCGCCGACCGCGCGGTCGAGGTAGCTGCGACCTTGCTTGTTGTCGTCGATATCGCCCGATTTGTGCATTTCGGCGAGGTCGTAGACGCCGACGTATCCTACGGCGCAACGGTACATGCCCGGATTGCGGATGGGATTCATCAGGGCCGAGTAACCGCCAAAGCTGGCACCGAAGATGCAAAGGCGCTTGGGATCGGCCAGGTTCTGCGCGACGGCCCACTTGACGGCATCGGTAATGTCGTCCTGGATCCCGGTGCCCCACTGCTTGTAAGTGGAGTTCTGGAAGCGTTCGCCACGCCCACCCGAGCCGCGGAAGTTGACCTGCAGCACGGCGTAGCCGCGACTGGCCAGGAATTGCACGTCGGCATCGTAGCCCCAGCTGTCGTAGGGACCGAACGGACCGCCGTGCGGCATCACGACCGTCGGTAGCGGGCCCGATTTTCCGGCTGGCGCAGTAAAGAAGCCCGCGAGGGTTTCACCCGAAGAGGAAACGAACTCGAAGGGGCGCGTCGGGGCCATCTTCGCCGGTTCGATCCATTCCTTGGTTTCGAACAGCATGGCCGGCTTCTTGGTTTCGTGGTCGAACAGGTAGTAGGCGCCGGGGTGACGGTCGCCATGGACGAAGAACAGCGTCTTTTTCTCGTCCTTGCTGTGTCCCCTGAAGTCCACCAGCTGTCCGGGGAAAAGCTTCATCAGGCCCGAATGCAGTTGCGCCCACGGCGAGGACGTATCGACATAATCGATCTTCGGACGCCCGGCTTCATAGAGAACGGCAATCGGCCTCTCGTCGTAGCCGCCCCACAAGACGTCGGTCACTGCATAGCGCTCGTTGCCGGCCAGGCGCTGGCGCGTACCGGCGGCGAGATCGACGCGGTACAGCGCCTCAGGTTCACCCGCGTCGCTGATCAGCGCATACAGATGGTTGTTGTCGGCTTCGAACCGTAGCGGCGTGATCCAGCGGCGCGTGATGGTTTCGGGAACACGCGTCCATGCCCCGCCGGTCGCCTCGCGCCTTACCCAGACATTAGGCTGATCGGTAATGGTCTGATCGACCCGGAAACGCACCGTTCCGGCTTGGTCCGCCACCGGGTAGCCGCCTTCGATCGTTTCCACCAGGCTGCGTTTACCGCCGACCGTGTCCACCCGGTACACCGACGAGGAAAAATCGGAATTAGATCGCTCCCAGGGGTAGTAGCGGAACAATGCATGTCCGGGTTGGGCAGGCACGTTCTGCATGAACATGCTGGTCGCGCGATCCTTGAGCAGCGAACGGAAGTTGGAGTTGTCCGTCACATAGCCGAACAACTGCTTCTGATTCTCCCCGTCGGCATCGGCAGCGTAGATGGCGCCGGTCAGGCCGGGGGCGTTGAACATCCCGTAGAACTTCGCCTTCGCAGCGACGAGACGCCTGTCGCCGGTCCACCAGATGTTCGCGACGATCTCTTCCTCGCGCGGGTCGAACTTGATGACCGAGCGCTCATAGTTGCCATTGAGCTTGATGATGTGGACGGCGTCGAACTTCTCGAAGGGCGAAATGACTGCCACATAGCCGCCGTCCGGCGAGATCTTGGCGCTGCGGTACTCAGGCTCGCGCGCGAAGCGCTCCGCCGGAATCAGACTATCCGCGGCCGATGCGGCCGAGCTGGCCAGGATGAACGCCATAGTCGCGGCGAAGCGGGTAAGTCTCATGAATTATCCTTGCGATGGGCCTGCGATTATACTTCCAGCGACGCCAGGTCGCCCTTGGTTTCCAGCCAGGATTTGCGGTCTGGCGCACGTTTTTTCGACAGCAGCATGTCCATCAGTCCGCGTGTCTGCACCGGGTCGTCGATGGTCAGCTGAACGAGGCGGCGCGTATCGGGGTGGATGGTCGATTCGCGAAGCTGCGAGGGATTCATTTCGCCCAGGCCCTTGAAGCGCGTCACCGACACCTGGCCACGGATTTTTTCCTTCTCGATGCGTTCGAGCAGGATGCGCTTCTCTTCCTCGTCCAGCGCGTAGAACACTTGCTTGCCCACGTCGACGCGGAACAGCGGCGGCATCGCCACGAAAATGTGCCCGGCGCGCACCAGCGCCGGGAAATGGCGAAGGAACAACGCCGACAACAGCGTCGCGATATGCAGGCCGTCGGAATCGGCGTCGGCCAGGATGACGACCTTGCCGTAGCGCAGCCCGTCGATGTTCTCGGTGCCCGGATCGCAGCCGATCGCCACGGCCAGGTCGTGCACTTCCTGCGAAGCCAGCACGGCCGAGCTTTCGACTTCCCAGGTGTTCAGGATCTTGCCGCGCAAGGGCAGGATGGCCTGGAAATCCTTGTCGCGGGCCTGTTTCGCGCTGCCGCCGGCGGAATCGCCTTCGACCAGGAAGATCTCGGTGCGGGACAGATCCTGCGCGGTGCAGTCGGCCAGTTTGCCGGGCAGGGCGGGCCCCTGCGTGATCTTCTTGCGGACGATCTGCTTCTCGGTCTTCAGGCGCGCGGCGGCGCGTTCGATCGCCAGTTGGGCGATCTGCGTGCCGACCTCGACGTGCTGGTTCAGCCACAACGAGAAGGCATCGTGCGCGGCGCCTTCGATGAAGGCGGCGGCCTGGCGCGAACTGAGCCTTTCCTTGGTCTGGCCGCTGAATTGCGGGTCGGTCATCTTCAGCGACAGCACATAGCTCACGCGATCCCAGACGTCTTCCGGCGCCAGTTTGACGCCACGCGGCAGCAGGTTGCGGAAGTCGCAGAACTCGCGCAGCGCATCGGTCAGGCCGGAGCGCAAGCCGTTCACATGGGTGCCGCCCTGCGCGGTGGGAATCAGGTTGACGTAGCTTTCCTGCACCAGCTCGCCTTCCGGCAACCAGGCCACGGCCCAGTCGACGATCTCGGTGTCCTTGGACAGATTGCCGAGGAAAAGCTCGGCCGGCAGCGATTCGCGGCCCTGCAGTTCGCCGCGCAGGTAGTCGCGCAATCCGTTCTCGTAATACCACTCGTTCTTCTCGCCGCTTGCCTCGTCGTTCAGGCGGACGGTCAGCCCGGGGCAGAGCACGGCCTTGGCGCGCAGCAGGTGGCGCAGGGCACGCACGGCGAACTTCGCCGAATCGAAATACTTCGCATCGGGCCAGAAGCGCACGCGCGTGCCGGTGTTGCGCTTTCCGACGCTGCCGATGATGTCCAGCGGCGAGGAACGGAAGCCATCGCGGAATTCCATCCGGTACTCGCTGCCATCGCGCTTGATGAATACTTCGACGCGCTTGGAAAGCGCGTTGACAACGCTGACGCCGACGCCGTGCAGACCGCCGGAGAAGGTGTAGTTCTTGTTGTTGAACTTGCCGCCGGCGTGCAGGCGGGTCAGGATCAGTTCGACGCCCGGTATTTTCTCTTCCGGGTGCACGTCCACCGGCATGCCGCGACCGTCGTCGGCGACCTCGCAGCTGCCGTCCGCGTATAGCGTGACTTCCACGGTCCTGGCATGTCCGGCCAGGGCCTCGTCGATGGCGTTGTCCACCACTTCCTGCGCCAGGTGGTTCGGGCGGCTGGTGTCGGTGTACATGCCCGGCCGGCGCTTGACCGGGTCCAGGCCGGAGAGGACTTCGATGTCCGCGGCGTTGTAGCGGGAACTCATGGGTGCGCAACGGGACCTGGCAGCGGCACAATCGCCGGAAGGGCGGCATTATCCCAGCCCCGGGGAGATTTGGCATGTCGGAAAGGATCCGCATACGCACCGAGCGCGACCACGACGGTATCGTGGCGATCGTGCTGCCGATAGACCCGGAGGTGGTCGGGCGGCAGGCCGAGCTGCGGCTGGTCCAGCGTGCACGGGTCAAGCGCAGCGACCCGGTGCACAAGGAGCGCCGCCTGTCCACGCACCAGCTTGTGCTGGCGACCGGCGGCAGCCGGATATCCCTGGGACGAACGCTGGAGGAGGTCTTCGCGTATCGCGGCGAAGCGCTGGACCTGGAGCTCAAGATCGAGCTGGAAGTCGACGATGGTTTCTTCTTCGATACCGAGATCGAGCACGACCTGTCGTCCTACGGCCGCCTGCCGGCGCGCGCGATGCCGCCGCTGCCGCACAAGGAAGTCCATTCGCCCAAGGACCGGTTCAATTTCATCGCGAACCTGCGGGCCATACCGGCCAAGGCACGCCTCGTGGTCCTTTGCCTGCTGCTCGTGGGCGGCCCGGTGCTGGCGGTGAACGCGATCGTCGGCGCGCGCGACCAGTTCGTGCCCGAATCCCGCACATGGTTCTACGACCATAGCGATTCCGACGGCGAATCGGAAAGCCCGCTGTTCAAGGCCCTCGCGGGCAGCGGCGTGCTGGGCGCCATGCTGTGGGCGGCGATCCGGCACCAGCTGAAGAAGTACATGAGCTTCGCCGCGCGCCTGCCGCCCCACCTTTCACTGGCGCGCGGTTCGCGTTGCTCCGCCGCGGAGATCGTCTCGGGCGCGGCGCGCGTACCGATCGAGCGCGCCGTCGTGCGCATCGTCGCCTACAACCGCGAGCACGGGCAGTACAAGGACCAGGAAAAGGACGGTAAGAAGACGCGCACCGTCATCAAGGATTTCACTTCCGATGCCCGCGGCATCGTCCTGTACGAGCAGCAGCTGCTCTATCTGCAGGCGAACGAGCCGATCGAACGGAACCTGGCGGGGGAGGTGGTTTTCGACGCCATGTTCGATAGCCTGTATCCCTCGGTGAGGATAGGCGGTTCGCATGGCCTTTCTCTGTGCCTGGAGGCGCAGTTCCTGCACCCGGACTATGTGGACCACGACGTCCAGATGGAGAACCCGGCCGTCGCCGAGAAGGACTTCTTCGCGCCCCGGGCGTGAGGAAAGACGGGCGCCGGGCCGCCGATTCGCGTCCCGGGGCCCCAGCCTGTAAAATGGGGCTTTCCAGCGCCAGGTTTTCCCATGACGCGTCTCATCTTCGTCACCGGCGGCGTGGTGTCCTCGCTAGGCAAGGGCATCGCCGCCGCGTCGCTCGCGGCCATCCTGGAGGCCCGCGGCCTCAAGATCACCATGATGAAGCTCGATCCCTATATCAACGTGGATCCGGGCACCATGTCGCCGTTCCAGCACGGCGAGGTCTATGTCACCGACGACGGCGCCGAAACCGACCTCGACCTCGGCCACTACGAGCGTTTCGTCCGCACTCGCCTGACCCGCAAGAACTCGATCACGACCGGTCGCATCTACGAGGAAGTGATCCGGCGCGAGCGTCGCGGCGACTATCTCGGCGGCACCGTGCAAGTGATCCCGCACGTCACCGACGAGATCAAGCGTTGCATCGACGCGGCGACCGAAGGTTTCGACGTCGGCCTGGTCGAGATCGGCGGTACCGTCGGCGACATCGAATCCCTGCCTTTCCTGGAAGCGATCCGTCAGATCCGCACCGAACGCGGCCCGGACCAGGCGATCTTCATGCATCTGACCCTGGTGCCCTACATCGCCGCCGCCGGCGAGCTGAAGACCAAGCCGACGCAGCACTCGGTGAAGGAGCTGCGTTCGATCGGCATCCAGCCCGACATCCTGCTCTGCCGCAGCGAGAAGCCGTTGCCGGATGGCGAGCGTCGCAAGATCGCGCTGTTCACCAACGTGCACGAGAAGGCCGTCATCAGCTGCGTCGACGTCGACAACATCTACAAGTTGCCGCTATGGCTGCATGCGCAGGAGCTCGACCAGATCGTGGTCGATCGCTTGCGCCTGGAAACGCAGGCCAAGCCGGCCGATCTTTCCGAATGGAAAGCGGTCGTGGATGCCTGCGAACACCCGGTGGACGAAGTCAGCGTCGCCGTCGTCGGCAAGTACATCGACCACCAGGACGCCTACAAGTCCCTGTCGGAGGCGCTGCGTCACGGCGGCCTGCGCCAGCGCACGAAGGTGCGGCTCAAGTGGCTGGAATCCGCCCAGGTCGAAGCCGAAGGCGCCGCCGCCGTGCTGTCGGACGTGGACGCGATCCTCGTGCCGGGCGGTTTCGGCGATCGCGGTTTCGAAGGCAAGGTGATGACGGCGCGTTATGCACGCGAGAAGGGCATCCCGTATTTCGGCATCTGCTACGGCATGCAGGCCGCCGTGGTCGATGTCGCGCGGCACCTGGCCGGATTGTCTGGCGCCAATACCACCGAGAACGATCGCCAGTGCGAGCATCCCGTCATCGCCCTGATCACCGAATGGCGCACGGCCGCCGGCGACGTCGAGCGCCGCAACGAAGCCTCCGATCTCGGAGGCACGATGCGCCTGGGATTGCAGGAAGCCCGCATCAAGCCGGGTACGCGCGCCCGCGAGATCTACGGCAAGGACGTCGTCGCCGAGCGTCATCGTCATCGCTACGAGTTCAATAATCGCTATCGCACGCAGATCGAAGATGCCGGACTGGTCATTTCGGCGAAGTCCATGGACGACCTGCTGGTGGAAATGATCGAATTGCCGAACCATCCCTGGTTCGTCGCCTGCCAGGCGCATCCGGAGTTCCTGTCCACGCCGCGCGACGGCCATCCCTTGTTCATCGGCTTCATCCGCGCCGCGCGCGAGCGCAAGGCCGGAGGCCGCCTGTTGAAGGAAGTCAGCGCGTGAAACTCTGCGACTTCGAGGTCGGCCTCGACCGCCCGTTCTTCCTGATCGCCGGCCCCTGCGTGATCGAATCGATGCAGTTGCAGATCGACACCGCGGGACAGCTGAAGGAAATCACCGGCAAGCTCGGCATTCCCTTCATCTTCAAGTCGAGTTTCGACAAGGCCAATCGGACCTCGGGTACGAGCTTCCGTGGCCCGGGTCTGGAAGAAGGGCTGAAGGTGCTGGCCGAGGTGAAGCGCCAGCTCGGCGTGCCGGTGCTGACCGACGTGCACGAATACACGCCGATGGACGAGGTCGCGTCGGTCGTGGACGTGCTGCAGACGCCGGCCTTCCTGTGCCGGCAGACTGATTTCATCCAGAAGGTCGCGTCGGCCGGCCGCCCGGTCAACATCAAGAAGGGGCAGTTCCTGTCGCCCTGGGAAATGAAGCACGTCGCGGCGAAAGCGAAAGCCACCGGCAACGAGCAGATCATGGTCTGCGAGCGCGGCGCCAGCTTCGGCTACAACAATCTCGTCTCCGACATGCGTTCGCTGAGCGTGATGCGCGATACCGGCTGCCCGGTCGTATTCGACGCCACGCATTCGGTGCAGCTGCCCGGCGGCGCCGATGGCAAATCCGGCGGCCAGCGCGAGTTCGTTCCCGTGCTGTCGCGCGCGGCGATGGCGGTCGGCATCGCCGGCATCTTCATGGAAACGCATCCGGACCCCGACAAGGCGCTGTCCGACGGGCCCAACGCCTGGCCGCTGCCGAAGATGGCGGCGCTGCTGGAGACGCTGGTGGCGCTCGATCAGATCACCAAGCGCAATGGCTTCCTGGAGGCGCAGGTTTGAACCGCCTGGTTCACGCTTTGCTCTGCATTCTATCGGTCGCCCCGTCGGTCTCCATCGCCTGTTCGGTGGTCGTCATGCCGGGGCAAAAGGTCAGCGAACCAACGACAGCCGAAAGAGTGACGGTGGCGGACGCGATCTTCATCGCGCACATCGAATACGTTTCCAGGTTCCGTGCGGTAAACGATGCCGACAAGGAGCCTTTCGGCCCGATGCTTGTCGTTGGCTTTCGGATGGTGGAGCCGATCAAGGGAAAACCCCAGGAGCCGCGAACCATCTATGTGTCGTCGAACAGTTGCGGCCCTCCGCCTCCGGAAGTGGGTAGCGATGTTCTTCTCTGGGTCCACCGCGACCCCAGAACCGGAAGAGATGTGCTGGCGGGGTTCCCCAGTGAGGCCGGGGCAGATTCGCCCTATCTCCAGGACGTTCGCCGAGCCGCGGCGGAGCTTGATGCGAAAGCCTCGGAGAAGCGTCGATGAGCAGCATCCGCGCTCATGAAGCCCTGTGTGATCGGACAGCCGCTCCCATGATCGAAGCCCTGGCATTGGCCGTGCTCGGCGCGTCGAACTCTTTCAACCACTTGAGGCAAACGCCATGAAACCCAGTCATCTCCTCTTGCTGGCGCTCGTCTTCCCCGCCGTGGGCCACGCCGAGCTGACCGACTACCAGAAGACGGTCGTCGAGACCTTCGCGGCCGCGGGCACCGATGCGAATCTGCGAGCCGCTTACGAGGCGGTGGCCGCCGGCAAGGCGACGCCGGCGCAGCGCAATGTGATCCGCACATCCGAAATGATCCACGAGGATCTCAAGCTCAATGCCTGCGTGCGTCCGGCCATGGGCGCCGACATGTCGCTGGACGCCGCCATGTACGAAGTCGTCGTCGCCGGGCGCGGCAAGGAATTGCTCGCCGACGCCAAGGGCCTGTTCACCGATGCCGAATGGAAGGCCGGCGTGCCGGCCGGCGCCGCTTTCACCGAGCAGGTGGTGGCGGCCGCGGTATTGATGGCCAGCGGCGCCCGCCCGACGGGGCAGAACGCCGAGGCCGACATGCGCGCGCTCAAGCGCCGGGTGACGCTGAACTATTACCTGTCGTTCGCGACGCGCGGCAAGTGCGCCGCGTCGCCGCAACTCAAGAAGCTGCTTGGCAAGGAAGGAAAATGACTGCGATCCGCCACATCCACGCCCGCGAAATCCTCGACAGCCGCGGCAATCCCACCCTTGAAGCCGAAGTCACGCTGAGCAGCGGCCATGTCGGCCGCGCCGCCGTTCCTTCCGGCGCATCCACCGGTTCGAAGGAAGCGGTGGAGCTGCGCGACGGCGACAAGACGCGCTATCTGGGCAAGGGCGTGAAAAAGGCCGTGGCCAACGTCAATACGACGATTGCCGATGCGTTGAAGGGTTTCGATGCGGCCGACCAGAAGGGCCTGGATGCTCGCCTGATCAATCTCGACGGCACCGACAACAAGGGCCGCCTCGGCGCCAACGCCCTGCTCGGCGTGTCGCTGGCCAATGCCCACGCCGTCGCCAGCGCGAAGGGCATGCCGCTCTGGGCGCATCTGGCTGCCGGTCGCGAGGCCGTGTTGCCCGTGCCGATGATGAACATCATCAACGGCGGTGCGCACGCCGACAACAATGTCGACATGCAGGAGTTCATGGTACTGCCGGTCGGCGCGGCGAATTTCGCCGAAGCCCTGCGCGCCGGCGCCGAGATATTCCATGCGCTGAAATCCGTGCTCAAGGGCCGCGGCCTGAGCACGGCGGTCGGCGACGAGGGCGGTTTCGCGCCGGATCTTCGCTCGAACGAAGAGGCTCTCGAAACGATCCTGGAAGCGATCGGCAAGGCCGGTTACAAGGCCGGCGACGACATCCTGCTGGGCCTGGACGTGGCCAGCACCGAGTTCCACGAGAACGGCAAGTACAACCTGACGGGCGAGGGCAAGCGTCTGAGTTCGGAGCAGTTCGCCGACTTCCTGGCCGGCTGGTGCGCGAAGTATCCGATCGTCACGATCGAAGACGGCATGTCCGAGGACGATTGGGCTGGCTGGAAACTGCTGACCGCCAAGCTCGGCGACAAGGTGCAACTGGTCGGCGACGACCTGTTCGTCACCAACCCGAAGATCTTCCGCGAAGGCATCGACCAGGGCGTCGCCAACGCGATCCTGATCAAGGTCAACCAGATCGGCACGCTGAGCGAAACCCTCGACGCGATCGCGATGGCCGACGCCAACCGCTATGCCTCGATCGTCTCGCATCGCTCGGGCGAAACCGAGGACACGACGATCGCCGACATCGCGGTCGCGACGACGGCGACGCAGATCAAGACCGGCTCGCTCTGCCGTTCCGATCGCGTCGCCAAGTACAACCAGCTGCTGCGCATCGAAGAGGCGCTGGGCTCGAAAGCCCGTTACGCCGGCCGCGCTGCTTTCGTGAGCCTGAAGCGCTAAGTGGGTGGCGTCCTGCGCCGCTGGTGGCCGTTCGCAGTACTGCTCGTCCTGCTGCTGGCCTTGCAGGCGAAGCTGTGGTGGGGCGACGGCGGCTGGACCCAGGCCAGGGAACTGCAGCAGAAGGTCGGTCAGCAGAAGGCGGAGAACGCGCGCCTGCAGCAGCGCAACGATGCGCTGTCGGCGGAGGTGGAAGACCTGAAGTCGGGCGAGAGCGCGATCGAGGATCGCGCCCGCAGCGAATTGGGCATGGTCAAGCCCGGCGAAACTTTCTATCGCGTCGTCGAACCGCGCGAACAGGGCAAGCCGGCCGATGCCGCAGCGACACCCGTTGACGCGGGGCCCGCGCAATGAGCTGGGCCGTCGTGCCGGCGGCGGGCCGCGGTACGCGTTTCGGTGGCGAAACGCCGAAGCAGTATCTCAATGTCGCCGGTCGGCCGCTGATCGAACACAGCCTGCGGGCTCTGCTCGGGCATCCGGCGATCGATGGCGTGATGGTGGCGCTGGCGCCGGACGATCCCTACTGGGGCGGTTGGCGCGAGATCGGCGGCAAGCCGGTCTATACCTGCGTCGGCGGTGCGGAGCGCGCCGATTCCGTGTTGGCTGCATTGCAGGCGCTGCCCGCGACGGTGAGCGAAGACCAATGGGTGCTCGTGCACGATGCCGCGCGTCCTTGCCTGCGCGGCGTGGATCTTACGCGGCTGATTGCCTTGGGGCAGGCCGACCCGGTCGGCGCACTGCTGGCGACGCCGGTGCGCGACACGCTCAAGCGCGCCGACGGCAATAGCCGTAGCGCCGCGACCGAACCGCGCGAAAACCTCTGGCGTGCGCTCACCCCGCAGATGTTCCGCCGCGGCGGCCTGACGCGGGCCTTGCACGCGGCCATGCGTGCCGACGTGACGGTGACCGACGAGGCCAGCGCGATGGAACGCCTCGGCCTGAAGCCGCGTCTGGTCGAGGGATCGGAAGACAATATCAAGGTCACCACGCCGGCCGATCTGGCGGTGGCCGAATACATCCTGACGCGAGTGCTCTGAGTGCGTACGCGCGGAACCCAGGGCTGAAGGAAGATGTCCATGCGCATCGGCAGCGGTTTCGACGTCCATGCCTTCGGCGAAGGCGATCATCTGATGCTCGGCGGCGTACGCGTGCCGCACGATCGCGGCGTGATCGCGCATTCGGATGGCGATGTGGTCATCCACGCGCTGTGCGACGCGCTGTTCGGTGCTCTGGCGCTGGGCGACATCGGCAAGCATTTCCCGCCCAGCGATCCGCGTTGGAAAGACGCCGACAGTCGGCAGTTCCTTCGCCATTGCGCCCTGTTGCTGGACCAGCATGGCTGGACCCTGGGCAATGCCGACGTCACCGTGATCTGCGAGCGACCGAAGATCGGTCCGCATGCCGAGGCGATGCGCGTCTGCCTGGCCGAGGATCTCGGCGCCTCGCCGGCGCAGATCAGCGTCAAGGCTACGACCACCGAAAAACTCGGCTTCGCCGGTCGCGGCGAAGGCATCGCGGCGCAGGCCGTGGTCTTGCTGGTGAAGGCATGAGCGAAGCGGATTCGCGCTTGCCGCGCGCTTTCGGCGAGGCGGTGCTGGAGGCGCGATTCAGGCAGGCGCCGGAGGACTTCTTCGTCGAGGAGTTGCCGGCATTCGAACCTTCCGGCGAAGGCGAGCACCTGTTGCTGACCATCGAAAAGCGCGGCCAGAACACGGCGTTCGTCGCGAAGCGGCTGGCGCAATGGGCCGGTATCGCCGAGATGGGCATCGGCTACGCCGGTTTGAAGGATCGCCATGCCGTCACGCGGCAGCGCTTTTCCGTGCACCTGCCGAAGAAGATCGCCCCCGACCTGGCAGCACTCGCGAGCGACGAGCTGCGCGTGCTCGAATCGCATTGGCATCAGCGAAAATTGCCGCGCGGCGCCTTGGCCGGCAATCGTTTCGTGCTGGTCCTGCGCGAGGTTACCGGCGACAGGGCGGCGATCGACCGGCGGCTGGAGGAAATCCGCCGCTTCGGCGTGCCGAACTATTTCGGCGAACAGCGTTTCGGGCGCGAAGCGGGCAATGTCGCGGCGGCCCGGCGCATGTTCGCCGGTGCGCGCGTCAAGCGCGAGCAGCGCTCGATCCTGCTGTCGGCCGCACGTTCGGCCCTGTTCAACGCGGTGCTCGGCCGCAGGGTGGAGCGGGGCGACTGGAACACGGGATCGGCGGGCGATGTCTGGATGCTGGAGGGAACGCATAGCGTTTTCGGGCCGGTGGAATTCGACGAGTCGCTGCGCCAGCGCGTGTCCGAACAGGACGTGCATCCCACCGGACCAATGTGGGACGTGGCGAACTGCGCAGCGCAGGCGATGTTCGAGAACTGGAAGAAGATGCGCTTGCCGCATTCGCCGATCTTAGGCAGGGCCTGGAAGCAGTCGGCCTGAAGCAGGAACGCCGTGCCTTGCGCATGCGCGTTCCCGGACTGCAATGGCGCTGGCTTGAAGACGATGTGTTGGAACTGGGCTTCGAACTCGCGCCCGGGTCGTACGCGACCGAAGTACTGGCCGAGCTCGGCGACGTGCGCGTGTAGGAACGATGGTAATCGCGACGGCCAGGATTGCGATTGCCGTCGCTCCTATACTCCCGGGCGGGCGAGCAGCACCAGTACCGCGCCCGTACCGCCCTGGCTTACCGGCGCGGAAGCGAAGGCAAGCACGTCGCCGCGATGGCGCAGGATCCGGTCCACCAACGCCTTCAGCACCGGCTCGGCCTCGGAGCGCAGGCCCTTGCCGTGCACCACGCGCACGCACAGGCGCGAGGAATGCCGCGCCTGGTTGAGGAACTGCTTGAGCATGGGCTCGGCATCGCTGGCGCGCAGGCGGTGCAGGTCGATTTCGTCGAGCACGCTGAACTGACCGCGCTTGAGCTGGCGCAGGGTCTTTTCCGGTACTTCGTCGCGGCGGAAGGCCAGCACCTCGTTGGCCTCGATCGCGGGCAGGGTCGACAGATCGCGCGATTCTTTCAACGCCTCGGCCTCGTCGAGCCGCAGCCGGCGCGGCTCCGGCGGCGGCGCCGGGCGGTCGGTCGCCGCCGGCTCGCGTTCGATGCGCGTCACTTCGCCGATGGCATCGCGGAACAGGGCCGCGTCTTCCGGCGCGATCGGCGTGGACTTGCGTTTCATGCGGCAAGCCTAACGCGCGGCGGCGGGAAAATCAGCGGGCGGTCCGTTATGATTCGGCTTCAGCTCGGGAGTCGGGATGCGCGTACTGGTAAGCAATGACGACGGCGTGGATGCACCGGGCATCCGCTGCCTGGCCGAGGCCCTGCGCAAGGCGGGGCATGCCGTCACCGTCGTCGCACCCGATCGGGACCGTTCCGGCGCCAGCAACTCGCTTACGCTCGACCAGCCGATCCGCGCCAAGCCTGCGGGCGAGGATGTCTGGAGCGTGGCCGGCACGCCGACCGACTGCGTGCATCTGGCGCTGTCCGGCATGCTCGAGGCCGATCCCGATATCGTGCTGTCGGGCATCAACAACACCGGCAATCTCGGCGACGACGTCATCTATTCGGGTACCGTCGCCGCGGCGATGGAAGGCCGCTGCCTCGGCTTGCCGGCCATCGCGATGTCGCTGGCCTGTCACGAGCGCCACCCGGTGCATTTCGAGACGGCGGCGCGTGCGGCCGTCGAGATCATGTCGCGCTTGGTGACCGATCCTTTGCCGGCCGACACGATCCTGTACGTCAACGTTCCCGATCTGCCCTGGAACGAAGTGAGGGTTTCGAGGTTACCCGCCTCGGCCATCGCCACCGTGCCGAGCCCTGCATCGCGCAGAACGATCCGCGCGGTCGGCCGATCTGGTGGATCGGGCCGCCGGGCGCGGCACAGGACGCCGGCCCCGGTCCCATTTCCATGCGGTGAAGACCGGCTTCATTTCGATCACGCCGATCCACGTCGACCTGACGACTACGAGGTGCTGGAAACCGTCGCCAGCTGGGTCGGCGGCCTGACCGACGCGCTGAAATCCTCCGCATGACGCCGATTTTCCATCGCAAGCCGGAAGCGCAGGGCCAGGGCATGACCTCGCAGCGCGCGCGCGATCGCCTGGTCGAGCGCTTGCGCGCGGAGGGCGGCATCCGCGACGAACGGGTGCTGACGGTGTTGCGCAGCCTGCCGCGGCATCTGTTCATCGACGAGGCGCTGGCTTCTGGCGCGCCTACTCGAAGACACGGCTTGCCGATCGGCAACGGGCAGACGATCTCGCAGCCGGTGGTGTTCTTGTCGCGCATGACCGAGGCACTGATCGAGCATGAGGTGCCGAAGAAGGTGCTGGAGATCGGTACCGGCTCGGGCTACCAGGCGGCCGCGCTCGCTTCGTCTCGGCATCGAGGTCTATACCGTCGAGCGCATCGACGAACTGTTGCGCGTCGCGCGCCGACGTTTCCGCAATCCAACCTGAACTTGCGCAGCAAACACGCCACGGTCGCATGGGCTGGCCCAGCATGTGGCCTTCGACGCGATCATCGTCACTGCGGCGGGCGCGGCGCTCGATCGGCCTTGCCGCGCAACTGGCCCGGAGGGCGGCACCCTGGTTGCACCGGTGGCGGCCGAATTCGACAACCTGCTGCGCCTGCGCAAGCTCCGCGACGGCCTGCAACAGGAAGACCTGGGCAAGGTTGGTTGTGCTCTTGTTTCCGGATCCTTTCATGCAGATTTTCCAGCCGCTCGACCAGTGCGCCATCGTCTGGGCCCGGACAAGCACGCTCCCTGGGCTGCTGACTTTGCTCGAGTTTCGCCGAAGCGATCTTCTTTCCGGTGATGCCGGAGCTGATGCTGGTCATGTGCCTGGCGTACTGAATGTGAGCTTCTGGTTCGCGACCCTGAGTCTCGCCAGCTGGTCGGCATGTTCGTCGGCTACGCGATCGGCTACTACGCGATCGAAATGGCGATGCCCTTCATCGCCAAGCTCGGTTACGCCGATCAGTTCGAGAGCATCAGCAGGCGGCCGCGAACGGATTGGCCGTTGCTGATCGCCGGGTTTACGCCGATCCCGTTCAAGATCTTCACGCTGGCTTCGGGCGCCGTCGGCATGCCCTTGGCGCCGTTTCGGCGCGCGATCGGCGCGGCAAGCGCGTATCTCGTTGCCGGCGCCATTCGCCTGGGTGGTGAGAAAGCGGAGGTCGCGTTGCGCCGTCACATCGAGCCGGTCGGTTGGATCGCGTTGGTATTGTTCGTCGGACTGATCGCCTGGTTGTGGCTGCGTCACCAGGGCGCATGAGTTCGGCCCCGCTTTGTGCTTGAATTGACCCGCATGCCCAGACTCCCACGCCTCGCGAGTTGCACTGTCCTTTTGCTGATCGCCGCGCTGTGCAGCGCCTGCGGCCAGGCCAGGGCGGTGAATCAGTAGTCGGCGAGATGGGAACCAGCCGGCCCAGACCACGCGCGCTCCCGCACGTCCCGCGGCTCCAGCCGGCGCGTCGCGACCTTCGCAGCAGCCGATCCCGGCATCGCGCGAGCATGTCGTGGTTGCGGGCGAGACGCTGTACGCAATCTCCATGCGCGACGGCCTGGATGATCGCGAGATCGCCTGGATCTGTCGCTCGGAGAGCCCTACACGCTCCGCATCGGCCAGCGCCTGCGCGTTGCGGCGCCGGCCACGACGGTACCGTCGCCCGTCGCGACGGCGGCCACACCGACCGCGAAGCCGCCGCAGACAGCGCCCGCCGTGACGACGTTTTAGACGGGACCCCAACCCGACGGCATCCTCGACGACGACGTGGACCTGCGGCGCCGGTCGCGCCAGCGCCGACGACAGCGACCGAAAGCCATTGGTTTACACGCTGCCACCGGCTTCTCCGACGTCGGTGGTCGCGGCGCCCATCGCCACCGAGCCTTCGACGACGACGGCTTCGCTGTCCAAGTCCATCCACCGCCCAGCCGCCCGCCATCAACCCGGCGGTGCCGATCGCGACGCCCACGCCGCCGGTTGCAAGCGCTACGAACATGGGATGGTGCTGGCCGACGCAGGGCCAGATCATCGGCCGCTACGTCAACGGCGATCCGACGCAGCAGGGCATCAATATCGGCGGCAAGGCGGGGCAACCCGTGGCCGCCGCCGGCGACGGCGTCGCTGCGTATTCCGGCGCCGGTCTGGTCGGCTACGGCGAGTTGATCATCATCAAGCACTCGACCGATCGGTCGTCGGCCGACGCGCACAACTGTTGCCGTTCGTCGCCGAGGACGAAGGCCAGGCCGGCAACCATCGCCCGAACGGCACGCATGGTGGTCACTCCAGATCTGCATTTCGAGATCCGCCGCAACGGCAAGCCGGTCGATCGTTGCAGACCTGCCGGCGCGCCGACCTGCGTCGTTCCGGAGGACGGATGCGCTACGAGGGTCATCGACGACACCGCGCAGAAGGTCTCCACGCTTGTCCACGGCAACGCCTTCGAAGAAGTGATGCGCCTGCTGCAGGCTGATTGAAAGTGACCTGGCTGATCTCGACAAGTCGGTGATGTGCGTGAACATGGCCGCGTTGCAAAAGACGCAGCGAAACGAGGAAGCCTCGGAGCGGTACGACCGCGGCATCGGTTACGAAGCCCTGCACACCTGCGTCTTCGTCGCCGAATCCAAGGTGGATCTGCATCACCGGGTACTGAACGAGGAAAGCCTCTGTACCCATTCCGGAGTTGCTCATCAGCCCTATCTGAATGTGAGGAGACCAAGTGCATCCGTGCACAAGGTCGACGCGCTGCATCGGGTTTGATTAAGGACGCCGGGCGCCTGGCCGGCCGCGCGATAACCCGGGACTAGCCATGGCCCATCAATGACAGGATTTGTGCCGCCCTTGGCGTTCAGAAGCACATGACCGGCCAGCACTTTGACTGAAAACTCGCACCTGTCTCAGGTTAAGTTAATGGCCGCGTCTGGGCCAAGGCCGGTTTGATGGTCGCCTACCAGGGCGGCGTCAAGTTCGTGCGCCAGGGCATGGACGTACAGGGCCTGGGGATCTGCTGAAGAAGGCCATCAGCCCAGCACTTAGCTGATGAAGATGGAAGGAAGTGTGTTTACGTTGCTGATGCCGGGAGACTATCATGCTGCTGCCTCGCCACCATCTTCGTCAACTGCAATGATGTGCTCGCCTACGAGGACGGCATCCAGTCCGACATCACGCTGATCAGGGCATGGCCGGCATGATGTCCGGCGGCCTGTTCAACATGAAACTGAGTGGCAGCGGCATCGTCGCGATCACCTCGCACTACGAACCGCTGACATTGCCGGTGTCGGCCAAGACCGGGCCGGTCTTCACCGACCCGAACGCGACCGTCGCCTGGTCAGGTTCGCTGTCGCCGGAAGTCGTCGCCGACATCAGCTTCAGCACGCTGCTCGGCCGCGGTTCCGGCGAAAGCATCCAGCTCAAGTTCCACAGGGCGAAGGCTGGTGGTCGTGAGCCGACCAGGAAGTGTATTTCCAGAAGCAGGGGTGATTGGATCGACTGGAGCCGGAGCATCGATGTCGCGAATGAAGTCTTCGTTGCTCCTGCTGGCGGTCATCCCTGCCGGTGGCTGCGCTCTTTTCCCGGACCGACATGCTGCTGTTTCAATTGTGGCCCGACCCCTGGCTGTCCGATGCGAGGCGGCCTCAATGACCATTTCAGTGATCGTCGATATAGGTGCTGTTCGGATTCTATCGTGTTTCCCTATTAACCTTAGCAATACGGTCAATGAAGACACACACACACATA
>NZ_JASGHN010000009.1:0-124668 GCF_047602345.1 Arenimonas sp.
AAGCTTATGACAGACATCTGCAAGATTGGACTTGTCCACTCCTGCAGGCGCCCGCACAAATTTCCTGCGCACACTGTCAAAGATCAATCGCTTGGAATGCTTTCCGCATCCCGCCCCAGAGGACCTTTCGTCCGAGGGAGCCGCACATTATACGGCGCTTTTGCCGAAGGTCAACACCCCTAAACCATCAGGATCTCCACCTCCCCCGCCCATCAATACCCGCCCGGCCGAGGGACGCGAATCCTAGCCCCTCGTCCCCTAAAGAAACAGTCTTGACGGATTCGCCAGAACCGCTACTGCGCGTCTTGACAGCGACGCGCCGCATCCCGGAACGTCTGCGCTCCCTCAGGACGATGCCCGAATGCCCCGTATCCACCGCCTTCTTGCCGCCTTCGCCGCCACCCTCACCCTGGCTTCCTGCGCCACCGCCAGCAACGAGCCGTGGGTGGAATTGAAGGGACGCCGGTTCACGGTCGAAGTCGCCGACGAAGAAGGGGAGCGCGCGCGCGGACTGATGTTCCGCGACACGCTCGCCGCCGATCGCGGAATGCTTTTCATCCATGATTTCGAGGAGCCGCAGGCCTACTGGATGAAGAACACGCGCATCCCGCTCGACATCCTGTACTTCGATCGCGCCCTCAAGCTCGTCTCGGCACAGAAGCGCGTACCCGCCTGCTCGGCAGGTGATCGCTGCCCGCCCTTCCCCAGCGAAGGTCCTGCGCTCTACGTGCTCGAGATCAACGCCGGTCTCGCCGAAACGCTGGGCGTAAAACCCGGGGATGAATTGCGCCTCGACCCGAGCCTGAAGAAGGCCCCGGCCAAGAGCCCTTGATTCGCCGGCGCGGCAAGCCCACATTAGGCGCATGCCCCGCTACGCACTCCCGGACTGGAACAGCCTCGCGAGCTGCAGCGACGACGACCTGCCCCTGCTCGATGTCGCGCTACTGATCGCTCGCGACGAATACCCGCAGCTCGATGCCGGCGCTTATGCCGACACGGTGCAAGGTTATGCCGATGCCCTGCGGCCCAAACTCGGGGGCGACATCGACCTGCCGGCTCGCCTAACCGCCATCAACCATTTCCTGTTCGAGGAACAGGGATTCAAGGGCAACGCCTCGCAGTACGACGATCCGCGCAACAGCTATTTGAACGAGGTGTTCGATCGCAAGCTCGGCATTCCGATCTCGCTCGCGGTCGTGCAGATCGAAGTCACGCGCCGCCTCGGCCTGCCGCTCGACGGCATTTCGTTCCCGGGCCATTTTCTCGTCCGCCTGCCGGTGGACGACGGCATCCTGGTGATGGATCCCTACAACAAGGGACGACCGGTCAGCGCCCAAGAGCTGAAGGAACGCGCGTCGCCGCATCTGGGCGGCCGCATGATCGACGACCATCAGCTCGGCGATATCCTGGCACCCGCGACGCACCGCACGATCCTCGCGCGCATGCTGCGCAACCTGATCGGCCTGTATACGCATCGCAAGGACTGGGATCGCGTCGCCCGCACCGCCGATCGCATCCTCAAGCTCACGCCCGACCAGGCCGACGCGCTACGCGATCGCGGGATGGCGTATCGGGAGCTAGGTTACGCGCCCGGCGCCCGTGCCGACCTGGCGCGCTACCTGCACTTGCTGCCCGAGGCGGACGACGCCGAAGCGGTGCATACGGCCCTGGTGGAAGTCAGCGGCTCGCGTTCGAGCATCAACTGAAGCGATTCCCGCCTCAGGCTTCGATCATCTCGAAATCGGCCTTGGTCACGCCGCAGTCCGGGCACACCCAATCGTCCGGGATCTCGTCCCAGCGCGTTCCCGGCTCGATACCCTCTTCCGGCAAACCGTCGGCTTCGTTGTAGATGAAACCGCAGACCACGCACATCCAGCTGCGGTAAGCCGTCGAATCGTTCATTGCCTCGGCGCCAAGGGGGAGCGGAGCTATCATTGTCGCATCTTGCCGCGACCGCGACACGCCTTCGAACCATGCCTCCTCGCATCGCCTGGCCGCGCCGCGGCCTCTACCTGCTGACGCCCGACGAGACCGACACCGTGCGGCTGCTGGCACGCACTCGCCCCCTGCTCGACGCCGGCGTGGCGATGCTGCAATACCGGAACAAGCTCGCCGACAACGCGCTTCGACGCGAACAGGCCGCGGCATTGGCCGAAGCCTGCCGCGCATCCCGCACGCCGCTCATCATCAACGACGACTGGAGACTGGCGCTCGAGGTGGACGCCGATGGGGCGCACCTGGGCGAACAGGACGGCGGACTGGCGGAAGCCCGACAAGCGCTCGGTCCGCAGCGAATACTGGGCGCGTCCTGCTACGACCAGTCTGAGCTCGCCGTCCGCGCCGCGAATGCCGGCGTCGACTACATCGCTTTCGGCGCATTCTTCGCCTCCGGCACCAAGCCGCTGGCGCGACGCGCGACGCCGTCGCTGTTACGCGATGCTGCGAGACTGGGCCTGCCCCGGGTGGCGATCGGCGGCATTACTCCGGACAATGCGCCTTCCCTGATCGCCGCAGGCGCCGATCTCGTCGCCGCGATCGTCGCCGTATACGACGCCCACGATCCTGTCGCCACCGTGCGCGCATTCCGCCAATGCTTCGAGCCAAATGCATGAACCACCAGAACAGCCATGATCTTTTCGCCCGCGCCCAGGACCTGATGCCGGGCGGCGTCAACTCGCCCGTGCGCGCTTTCAAATCCGTGGGCGGCGAACCGTTCTTCGCTGCGCGCGCGGAAAGCGCTTACCTGATCGATGTCGACGGCAATCGCTACGTCGACTACGTCGGAAGCTGGGGGCCGATGGTCGCCGGGCATGCGCATCCGCAAGTGCTCGCTGCGGTCGAACGCACGATGCGCGACGGCCTGAGCTTCGGCGTGCCGAATGCGTTGGAAGTAACTATGGCCGAAACCATTTCGCGTCTCGTGCCGAGTTGCGAAATGGTGCGCATGGTGAACTCGGGTACCGAGGCGACGCTGTCGGCGATCCGCTTGGCACGCGGCGCCACCGGTCGTTCGCGCATCGTCAAGTTCGAGGGTTGCTATCACGGCCATGGCGACTCGTTCCTGGTGAAGGCGGGCTCGGGCATGCTCACGCTGGGCGTGCCGAATTCGCCCGGCGTACCGAAAGCGTTGGCCGATCTCACCCTGACCCTGCCTTACAACGACTTCGATGCGGCGACACGACTGTTCGCCGAACTGGGCGCCGACATCGCCGGGGTGATCGTCGAACCCATCGTCGGCAACGCCAACTGCATCCTGCCGCGCGAAGGCTACCTGCAGCATCTGCGCGCCCTGTGCACCGAGCATGGCGCCCTGCTTATCTTCGACGAGGTGATGACCGGTTTCCGCGTCGCGCTCGGCGGGGCGCAGCAGCGTTACGGCGTCGTGCCCGACCTCAGCACGTTCGGCAAGATCATCGGCGGCGGCATGCCGGTCGGCGCCTACGGCGGGCGGCGCGATCTGATGCGCAACATCGCGCCGAGCGGACCGGTCTACCAGGCCGGCACCTTGAGCGGCAATCCGGTGGCGATGGCAGCCGGGCTGGCGACGCTGGATCTGATACAGGCGCCGGGATTCCACGCCGCGCTCGAACGCCGCACGCACCAGCTCTGCGACGGACTGGAAGCGGCGGCCCGCGATGCGGACGTGCCGTTCACCACCACGCGCAGCTGCGCGATGTTCGGTCTGTACTTCACCGACCAGCATGTCGAAACCTACGAGCAGGCGATCGCCTGCGACACCAAGGCTTTCAACCGCTTCTTCCACGGCATGCTGAAACGAGGCGTTTACCTGGCGCCTTCGGCTTTCGAAGCCGGCTTCGTGTCGTCCGCGCACGGCGACGTCGAGATCGCACACACGCTTGCAGCGGCCGCCGACGCATTCCACGAAGCACGCGCAGGATGAACATGCTTCCCCGGCCGAAGCTGCTCCTGCTGGATCTGGACGACGTGCTGGTCGAATACAGCCATGCCATCCGCTGCCGCGTCCTTGCCCAGGCCTCCGGCGCCAGCGAAGAGCAGGTGCATCGCGCCGTGTTCGCCAGCGGGCTGGAAGCGCGCTCCGATCGCGGCGAGTTCGACCTCGATGCCTACCTCGACCTGTTGCGCAGCGAATGGGGCCTGGATATCCCAGCTTCTGAGTTCCTGTCGGCACGGCGACAATCGACGCGCGCGCGTCCCGGCATGCTGGCCTTGTGCGAGGCCCTGTCGTCGCAAGCGCAGCTCGCGGTATTCACGAACAACGGCCAATGGCTGCACCAGCACATCGATCGCGTGCTCCCCGAGCTGTCTCCGTTGTTCCGGCATCGTTTCGTGACCTCGGCCAGCCTGCGCCTGTCCAAGCCCGATCCGCAGGCCTTCGCGGCCTGCCTGGAGCGCCTGGGATACGCATCGCATTCGACCTTGTTCGTTGACGACAAGCGCGCGAACGTCGATGGCGCCAAGCAAGCGGGCATCGATGCCTTCGTATTCGAAGACGAGGCACAATTCGCCGGCGAACTCGTCGGCCGCGGTTTCGTACTGGGAGAACTGCATGCGTTTTGAAACCCTGGCCATTCATGCCGGCGGCGACCCGGACAAGGAAACCGGCGCGTTGTCGCCGCCCATCCACCTGGCGACGACCTTCGAACACGGTCCTGCGGGAGAACGCCGCGCCGGCTACGAGTACCTACGCGAAGGCAACCCAACGCAGGATCGCCTCGAGCAGATGCTGGCGAGCCTTGAGGGCGGCGAAAGAGCCTTGGCTTTCGCCTCAGGCCAGGGCGCGATGATCGCCGCATTGCAGTCCTTGCCTACCGATTCGGAGGTCCTGGTGCCCGACGACTGCTACACGGGTCTGCGTGTGCTCTGCAGCGAATTCCTGCCGGAGAAGAAGATCGTCGCGCGGACCGTCGACATGGGCGATCTGGCGTTGGTTGCCTCCGCCTGCAGCGAACGCACCGGAATGATATGGGCCGAAACCCCGTCCAATCCGCGCCTGAAGGTCGCCGATATCGCCGGGCTCGCCGCCATCGCGCACGAGCGCGGCGCTTTGCTCGCCTGCGACAACACGTTCGCCACGCCGGCGCTTCAGCAGCCCCTGGCGCTCGGCGCGGATATCGTCATGCATTCGACGACGAAGTACTTCGGCGGCCACAGCGATGCCCTGGGCGGTGCGTTGGTGTTCGCGAAGAACGACGACCTCTTCGCGACCGTAGCGCATCGGCGCCATATCACCGGTGCGATCCTGTCGCCCTTCAATGCTTGGCTCATCCTGCGCGGCGCTCGCTCCCTGCCGGCGCGCATGGCCTGGCATTGCCGGAACGCACGCGACATCGCCGCATTCCTGTCGGGACACGAGGCCATCGAGACGGTGAACTATCCGGGTCTGGCGCAACACCCGGGCCATGCGATCGCCGCGAAGCAGATGCGCGATTTCGGCGGCATGATGAGCTTGCAGGTCGCCGGCGGCCGCGAAGCGGCATTGCGCGTCGCCGGAAAGCTGCGTTTGATCCGCAACGCGACTTCGCTCGGCGGCTGCGAGACATTGATCGAACATCGCGCCTCGGTAGAAGGCGCGAATCCGGTTTCGCCGCCGAACCTGTTGCGTCTGTCGGTCGGACTGGAACACGTCGCCGATCTGATCGAGGACCTTCGCCAGGCCCTGGCCGGCTGAAGCGCGACGGCTCCTACCAGTTGCCGGTATTCGGCATGGACACCCACGGCTCCTGTGGCGGCAGGGCTCCGCCCTTCTGCAGCAGCTCGATCGAAATGCCGTCCGGCGAACGCACGAAGGCCATGTGGCCATCGCGCGGCGGTCGGCTGATCACGATGCCTTTCGATTGCATCCGCCGGCACAAGGCATAGATATCGTCCACCGCGAAAGCGAGGTGCCCGAAGTTGCGGGCGCCGCCATAGTCTTCGTCGTCGTAGTTGTAGGTGAGCTCGATTTCGATCTCCGGATTCTCCGGCGCCGACAGGTAGACCAGGGTGAAGCGGCCTTGCGGATAGTCCTTGCGCCGCGTCTCGACCAGACCGAGCGCATCGCGATAGAAAGCCATGGATGCGTCGAGGTCGCGAACACGGACCATCGCATGCAGATACTTCATGGCAGCGCCTCGTCGAGGAAGAGGTCGGGCAACAACTCCTCATCGGGATCGACCGCGTACTGTCCGAAGAGGTGTACGCCGGCCGCGCTCAGCACCTGGTCGTCGATCAGGAACTGGCCGGTACGTTCGCGCGACGGCGCCGTCAGGATCACGTGCGCGGCATCGGCGAGGATCTCGGGCGTGCGACAACGCGAAACCTCGACGCCGGGAATCATCTTCAATGCGTCGGTGGCGATCACCGTGCGCGGCCACAGGGCGTTGACGGCGATGCCGCGATCGCGGAATTCGGCCGCCAGGCCGAGCGTGACGAAACTCATGCCCATCTTCGCCAGCGTGTAACCGGTATGCGGCGCCCACCACGCAGGGTTGAGGTTGGGCGGCGGCGCCAGCGTCAGGATGTGCGGGTTGTCGGCCTTGAGCAAATGCGGCAGGCAGGCCTGCGAACACAGGAAAGTGCCGCGGGCGTTGACCTGGTTCATCAGGTCGAAGCGTTTCATCGGCGTTTCCAGCGTGCCCTGCAACCAGATGGCGCTGGCGTTGTTGACCAGGATATCGATGCCGCCGAAGCGCTCGACGGCCTGCGCGACGGCCGCGCGAACCTGATCCTCCTCGCGGATATCGCAACGCACGGCCAATGCCTGGCCGCCCTCCTGCTCGACCGCCTCGGCGGCGCTGTGGATCGTGCCCGGCAGCTTGGGGTTGGCGACGCTGGACTTCGCGGCGATGACGATGTTGGCGCCGTCGCGCGCGGCGCGCAGCGCGATCGCCAGGCCGATGCCGCGCGATGCGCCGGTGATGAACAGGGTTTTTCCACGCAAGTCGCTCATTGGTTCTTCCTGCAGCTGTTCAGTCGGATTGGAATTCGGGCAGGCGATCGACTATCTGCTGCAGACGACGATGCGGATCGTTCTCCTGCAGGAGGCGCTGGCGATCGTGCACCGCGATCGGCAACCATTCGGCCAGACGCCAACCGACCCATTCGGCATCCTCCAGCCCGCACTTGTCGTAGGCTTCGTCGGCCTTGTCCAGGATGCGCGCAAGCAAGGTCGCGAGCAGCTGGTGTTCGGGACGGATGCGCAGGCGCGTGGACTCGGGCAACCATGCGACATCGGCCACGATCAAGCCGTTGTCGCGAACCTTGGTCCGTTCGACGTGGAAACGCCGTTCGCCGCGAACGACGATCCCCAGCAAGCCTTCTTTCGTGGTCGAGAAGTCGATCACCCGGGCTTCGCAGCCCAGGGCGACGGGAACCGCCGGCGCGCCGACCTCGCTGCCTTCGAGGATAAGGCAAACGCCGAAGCCGCTACCGCTGCGCGTGCAGTCGCGAATCAGGTCGAGATAACGCGGTTCGAAAATACGCAGCGACAATCGGCCGCCGGGGAAGAGCACGGTGCCGAGGGGAAACAGCGGCAGTTGGTTCGGTTGCACGCAGCCACTATAGCCGGAAGCGCCGTAGCCTTGGGCCCGTCCGCTTCAGCCCTGCAATGCGGCCAGAGCGCGACGCGGTGCGCCCTCGAATCCGCCGTTCGACATGAAGACCAGATGGTCGCCGGACCGGCACAGACACTGCAGCTTGTCGATCAGCGCATCGACGCTGACCACGGCCTCGCCCTGGCCGCGCAAGGCGCCGACGACCTTGCCGGCGTCCCAAGGCAACTCCGGTCGCTGCAGGAACACCACGACATCGGCCTGATCGAGCGAAGGCGCGATCTCGTCGGCATGCGCGCCGAGGCGCATCGAATTGCTGCGCGGTTCCATCGCCACGACAATGCGCGCCTCGCCAACGCGCGCGCGCAGACCCGCCAGGGTCGTGCGGATGGCGGTGGGGTGATGGGCGAAGTCGTCGTAGACATGTACGCCGCCGGCCTGCCCCAGCAGTTCCAGCCGGCGTTTGACGCTGACGAAGTCAACCAAGCTTGGAATCACCCGTGCGACATCGACGCCCGCGGCATGCGCCGCTGCAAGCGCGGCGAGTGCGTTCATCGTGTTGTGCCGCCCCAGCAGGGACCACCGCACCGTACCGAGCGGCTCACCGCGATGCAGGACGTCGAACTCGGAACCATCTTCGCGATGCAATCGCGCCGTCCATTCGAATTCGCCATCGAGCCCGAACCGTTCCACCGGCGTCCAGCACCCCATCGCCAACACCTCGGCCAAGGCCGCGTCTTCGCCGTTGACGATCAAGCGCCCGTCGCCAGGGACGATGCGCACGAGGTGATGGAACTGGCGCTGGATCGCGGCAAGATCGGGAAAAATATCCGCGTGGTCGTATTCCAGGTTGTTTAGGATCGCCACGCGTGGCCGGTAGTGCACGAACTTCGAACGTTTGTCGAAGAAGGCCGTGTCGTACTCATCCGCTTCGACGACGAAGTCGCGCCCCTTGCCGAGCCGGGCCGACACGCCGAAATTTTCCGGCACGCCGCCGACGAGGAAACCCGGCTCGCGGCCGGCCGCTTCCAGCAGGAAGGCGAGGATGGACGTGGTCGTGGTCTTGCCGTGCGTACCGGCCACGGCGAGCGTGTCGCGCCCGGGCAAGACATTCTCGCGCAGCCACTCGGCGCCGGAGGTGTAGTTCAGGCGCGCATTCAGCACGTGCTCGACGGCGGCATTGCCGCGCGAGAGCGCGTTGCCGATCACGACCATGTCGCAGTCGGTGGCGATATGCGCCGGCGAATAACCCTGGTTCAGGCCGATGCCGAGTTGTTCGAGCTGGGTCGACATCGGCGGATAGACCGCCTGGTCCGAACCCTGCACTTCATGGCCGAGTTCGCGCGCCAACGCGGCGACGCCGCCCATGAAAGTGCCGGCGATTCCGAGGATATGCAGTTTCACCGAACCCGCCGATGCGTTGTCGAAGTGATTTCGATGCGACCGGCGCGGCGCGCCGTCTCAGCCGACATCCGCATGCGGACTGATCGCCTCGAGGATGCGATTGAACACCTCGTCGAGCGAGCCGACGCCGTCGAGATGCGCGAGCTTGCCCTGGTTGCGATAGAAATCCACCACCGGCGCGGTCTGCTCTTCATAGACCTTCAGTCGGTTGCGCACCGCTTCCGGGCTGTCGTCGGCGCGGCCTTCGGCCTTGGCGCGGCCCGCCAGCCGATCCACCAGCAAGTCCTGGTCGACATCGAGCTGAACCGCTATGTCCATCGGCTGATCGATTTTCGTCAACAGGGCATCGAGCGCATTGGCCTGCGCCAGGTTGCGCGGGTAGCCATCGAGGATGAAGCCGTTGCGTGTATCGGGCTGGGTCAAGCGTTCTTCCAGCATGCCGAGCACGATGGCATCGGACACGAGATTGCCGGCGGCCATCACGGCCTTGGCCTGCAAGCCCAGCGACGTGCCGGCCGCGACCGCGGCGCGAAGCAGTTCGCCCGTGGAGATATGCGGCACCTGCAGGTGTTCGCGCAGTCGCGTCGCTTGCGTGCCTTTGCCCGAACCGGGCGCGCCGAGTAGAACCAATCGCATGTCGCTGGAGATCCCTGCTTCGTCCGGGCGTCGCGTGCGGGCCCGGCGCAAAAAGAATGAAAGACGCACGGCACCGTCTTCACCCCGTTTGGCTATAGTGGGGCCGCAGACTCGCCGTGCGTACCGGCCCACGCTACTGGGGGTGCCTAGGCAAGTCAATCAAACCACGGCAAGAGCTTGATTCTTATGAGCAAAGGAACGCTCCTTTACGCCCAGTCCGGGGGCGTCACGGCGGTCATCAACGCCACCGCGAGCGCGGTCATCCAGGCGGCCCGGAGCCGCGGTCTGCGCGTGCTGGCCGGGCGCAACGGCATCCTCGGCGTTCTGCGCGAGGAACTGGTGGATACCGGGCGACTGTCGACCGACGAGGTCAGGGCGCTTTCGCATACGCCCGGCGGCGCCTTCGGCTCCTGCCGCGTCAAACTCAAGTCTCTCGAAGCGGATCGGGCCAAGTACGAACGCCTGCTCGACGTTTTCCGCGCCCATGACGTGCGCTGGTTCCTCTACAACGGCGGCAACGATTCGGCCGACACCGCGCTGAAGCTTTCGCGCCTGGCCGAGGCCAGCGGCTATCCGCTGACCTGCATCGGCGTGCCGAAGACCGTCGACAACGATCTCGTGCTGACCGATTGCTGCCCGGGCTTCGGGTCGGCCGCCAAGTACACAGCGGTATCGGTGGCGGAAGCCGCGCTGGATGTCGCCGCCATGGCCGACACCTCCACCAAGGTCTTCGTTTATGAAGTCATGGGCCGTCATGCCGGGTGGCTGGCCGCTGCGGCGGGGTTGGCTGGCAGAACGGCGAAGGACGCGCCGCATATCGTGCTGTTCCCCGAGGTGCCGTTCGACGAGGCGCTTTTCCTCGAACGCGTGAAAGCGATCGTCGCCGATGTCGGGCATTGCGTGGTCGTCGTCTCGGAAGGCCTGCGCCGCCCGGACGGCAAGTTTCTCGCCGAAAGCGAAGGCAGCGTCGACGCCTTCGGCCACTCGCAGCTCGGCGGCGTCGGTCCGCTGATCGCGGCAACGGTGAAAGATCGGCTCGGGCTGAAAGTTCACTGGACCGTGCCGGACTACCTGCAGCGCTCGGCCAGGCACCTGGCCTCGAAAACCGATCTCGCGCATGCGCAGGCGGTGGGCAAGGCCGCGGTGCAATACGCGCTCAAGGGCATGAATGGCGTGATGCCGATCATCCGCCGGATTTCCTCGCAGCCCTATCGCTGGGACATCGCGCCGGCGGCGCTGGAAGAGATCGCGAACCGCGAGAAGAAGATGCCGTCGAACTTCATCCGCGCCGATGGTTACGGCATCACTCCCGCCTGCCGCCGCTACCTGCAGCCCTTGATCCAGGGCGAAGCACCGACACCCTTCGACAAGAATGGCCTGCCGGAACACGCGCGGCCGAAACTGCGATTGGTGAAACGGCGGCTGCCGGCCTGGAAAGATTGAGCATCATCGCTGTCCTGTCGGACGACAGGACCACGTTTTCGCTGTGAACATGCCGGGCTGAACAGCTGCCCCCAAGAACTCCGGAGTAACCCATGTCCCCCACGCCGTCGCGAAAGCCCTCCTCCCGCAAGCACGTCGCAATCGTGCTGGTCGCCCTCGGCGCCAGCCTGCTTGCGCTCGGCGCGTCCTCGCAGGCCGGCAGCGGCTCGCGTTTCCGCGTGACCAGCAAGATGGAAATGGCCGGTTTCAGCATGCCGGGCCAGACGCATGAGGTCTGCGGCCCGAAGAACGGCAATGCCCAATCCCTGGTACCGAAGCAGGACAACTGCCGCGTCGACAACTATCGCGCCAGCGGCAACAAGGTCACCTTCGACATGGTCTGCACCGGCAAGGACGCCATGACGGGTTCCGGCGAGCTGGAGATGCTCGGCGCCGATGGTTACCGCGGCAAGATGCGCGCGACCGTGGAAGGCCAGCAGATGCTGATGAGCTTCGAAGGCAAGCGCATCGGCGACTGCAACTACGCCACCGAATCGCCGAAGGCCAAGGCCGACGCGATGATCGGCAAGTCCTGCAACGAGATGCTCGCGCAACCGGGCGCCGCGCTGGTTGGCGCCGGCTCCATGTTCGTCGGTCCGGAAGCGATGTGCGCGGCGAAGAAGCCGGCGTTCTGCGCCAAGGTCACGCCGCTGGCCAGCGACCTGCAGTTCCTGCGTTCGCAGAAGCAGTTCGACGATCTCGCCGCCAAGAACGGTGCCAACACGCAAGGCCAGACCGCCTGGGACGCCTTCGCCGGCTGCGGACTGCCGCGCGCAACCGTGATCAGCAAAGCCTGCGCGAAGGCCGACGCCGGCGGCGACTACGACTTCATCGGCGACATGTGCCCGACGCTGATCGCCGGCTCCTGCAGCAAGGCCGATCCGAACCGCGCGCCGGACTTCCTGATCACGCATTGCGCTGCCCGCGCCGAGGGCATCGCCAGGCAGCACTGCACCACGCGCTCGTTCACCGGCCATGTCGAGGGTCCGTACGGCGCGTTCTGCAACCGCTATGCCGCGCGACGCCTGAACCAACGCAACGAGGGCCAGCCGTCGCAGCAGCCACCGGCGAAAAAGCCGTCGCTGCGCGATCGCCTGCGCGGCGTGATCGGCGGCTGATCGCATGCGGGCCCTGGCGCTCGCATCGCTGCTGTTCTTCTCCGCACCGCCGCCGGCAGCGGCGGTTGCGCCGCCTCGGGACGCGTATCCCGACGTCGCACGAGCCTACTGGGTCGAACTCGACGGCAAGCCCTTATGGGCAGGCCAGCCCGACAAGCGTTTGCCGATGGCCAGCCTCGCCAAGCTGATGACGGCGCTGCTGATCGCCGAAAACGCCGATCTCGCGGCCAAGGTGACGATCAGTCGCGGCGCGCAGCAGGAAACCGGTTCGCGCCTGGGCCTGCGCAGCGGCGACACGGCGCGCGCCGGCGACCTGCTGACCGCGACCCTGGTGCGCTCGGCCAACGACGCCTGCCGTGCACTGGCCGATTGGCGCGGTGGAGACCAGCCGCGCTTCGTCGCGATGATGAACGCGCGCGCGGCCAAACTCGGCCTGCGCAATACGCATTTCGCCGATGCCTGCGGGCACGACGCACCGACGCAGTACAGCAGCGTGCGCGACCTGGCTTTGCTCGCGCGTGCCGCGATGAAGCAACGCGCCATCGTCGACGCGGCCCGCCTGCCTTCATTCCGTTTCCGCAGCGGCGCCGGGCGCGAGTACCGGATGAACAATACCAACGCCTTGATCGGCCGCTACGAAGGCGCGCGCGGCCTGAAGACCGGCTACACCCCCGGGGCCGGGCGCTGCCTGATTGCATTGGCCGATCGCGAAGGACACGAGGTGCTGGCCGTGCTGCTGCACGCGCCGGAGCGCTGGTGGGATTCGATCGGCCTATTGGAGCTCGCCTTCGACGAAGCGAAACGGCGCTCTCGCCGATGAATTCGCCGACAGCAGGCGACGCCGCACGCCGTTTCGTCTGGCTGCCTCATTGCCTGCTGTTGCTCGCGATCGCCGCGACCTGGTTGAACGCACTGCAGACGCCGTTCCAGTTCGACGACTGGTGGGCCGTGCAGGGAAATCCGTCCGTCGCCAACCTCGTTGCCTGGTGGGATGCCCTGCCCGGCATTCGCCCGCTGCTGAAGCTCAGTTATGCGTTGAACTCGATGCTTTCGCCCCATGCCTGGGGATTCCATCTGTTCAACCTGCTCGTGCACGCGATCAATGCACTGCTGTTGCATGCGCTGGCACGACGATGGCTCGCAGCGCTGGCGCCTGGCCTGACCGGTCGCGAATTCGCCGCCTTGGCGACCGCCCTGCTCTTCGCCCTGCATCCGGCGACCACCGAAGCCGTGACCTATGTCAGCGGGCGATCGGTCTCGTTGATGGCCTGCTTCGCGCTCGCCTCGTTGCTGACGCTCACGCCCGATACGACGGATCCGACCGTACGACCGCAGCCCTGGTGGTCGGCGCTCCTGTTCGCCATCGCGTTGGCCGTGCGCGAAACCGCCATCGTCATGCCGGCGGCCTGGCTGCTGTTCGCCTGGTGCGCGGGATTCCGGTTGCGAGATTCCCTTTTCGCGCTGCGCGGCCATGGCATCGTGATCGTTCTCGCACTGATCGCCGTCGCCGCGACGCCGGGCTATCACAGCTTCTTCGCCTGGAGCCTGGACACGCGCTCCTTCGAAGAGCAGCTGCTCGGCCAGGTGCAGGCGCACGCCTACCTGTTCGGCCACACGGTTCTCGGCCTGCAGACGAACATCGATCCGGACGTACGCGTGCCCGCGCAATGGACGATGCCGCTGGCACTGAAGGCACTTCTTCTGTCCACGGCCGTGGTCGTCGCGGCCTGGCAGCGCAGGCGCCGACCCTGGTTGTGCTTCGCGCTCGGCTGGTACTTCCTGCAACTGCTGCCGACGAACTCGCTGTTGCCGCGCTTCGATCTGGCGAACGATCGACATGTCTACCTGGCGCTCATTGGTCCGGTCTTCGCAGTGGCGGTCGTATTGTTCGGCGGGCGCGGACGATTCATCGCGACGCTCGGGCTGGCGGCACTGGCCCTGCTGTTCGGCACGATGACCGTACTGCGCAACCATGAGTACCGGAGCGAACTCGCCCTGTGGCAGGCCACGGTGAGCGCGTCGCCGGCCAAGGCGCGCCCCCGGGTCAACCTCGGCGTTGCCTACGAGCTGGCGGGCGACGAGGCGGGAGCGAAACGCGCCTACCTCTGCGCGCTTCATCTCGACCCCGAGAACCAGCAGGCCCGGAACAACCTCGCCGTAACGGTGTCCGGCGACATCACGCCTTCGCAACGGGATTGTTCGCCGCCCTGAATCGCCGCCATTGCCCTTCAACCCGAAGTTCGCTTACAACCATCGTCAAACACCACAGGGGAAATGCATGAACAAGCACACGCTTCACACTGCCCGCCTCGGCCTGGTGGCCGCCTGCTTCGCCGCGGCCGGCATCGCCTCGGCCCAGGAAGCGACGTCTGCGCAGCCTGCAACGACCGCCGAAGTCGCCGCTGCGCCGGCAGCGGCGACGACCGCCGAAGCGGCCCCGGAGCCGCAAGCGGCCTCGGCCGCAGCCACCGCCGCGGCGCCGGCCGTCAATCTGCCGATCGATTGCATCGAGGTCGAAACCTTTGCTGTCTCCGCCGACGAGAAGGTCGAGGGGCAGACCGACCGTGCCGCCGCGATACCACCGCGGAACCTGGAAATCATCCGCGATGCCGTGATCAGGTTCCTGCCGCGCGAAGCCAAGGGCGTGACCGCCATGGCGCCGGGCACCTGCCCGAACATCGCCAGCGCCGCGAAGCTGCGGGGCGACATCCTCGATTTCCGCAAGGGCAACATGGCGCTGCGCTATTTCGTCGGCTTCGGCGCGGGCTCGCAGAAGGTGCGCGTGCGCCTGAGCCTCGATCGCAAGAACGACGGCTCGCAATTGGTCCAGACCGAAGTCGCGGACACCAAATGGGCCGGGGTCTTCGGTGGCACCAATACCAAGGGCTTGGAGGATTTCGCGGAGAAGGCGGCGAAAGCTGCCGCGACCGCACTGAAAAAGCGCTGATTCCGGAGCCCGGCCCCGGCCGCGCACATGCGAAGCCCGGCCCTGGCCGGGCTTCGCCGTTTCAGGGTCCGCGCAGGCTGGCGCACCCCCCGGCCCTTTGCCATACTCGGGCGCCAGCGGCCTCCGGGCCGCCTTATTTTGTCTTTTTGGGGAGTCAGGGATGTTTTTCGAGCAATACGGTTTACAGCTGGCATTGGCCTGCGCGGCCATTGCCATCATCTATGGTCTGCTGACGGCGCGCTGGATCGTCGCGCAGCCCAACGGCAACGAACGCATGCAGCAGATCGCCGCTGCCGTGCAGGAAGGCGCCGGCGCCTATCTGCGCCGCCAATACACCAGCATCGCGGTGGTCGGCGTGGTCCTGTTCTTCGTCATCGGCATCGTGCTCAAGAGCTGGCCGACGGCGATCGGTTTCGCCATCGGTGCCGTGCTTTCGGGCCTCGCCGGCTTCATCGGCATGTTCGTCTCGGTGCGCGCCAACGTGCGCACCGCGCAGGCGGCCACGCAGGGCCTGAACGCGGCGCTGAATGTCAGCTTCAAGGGCGGCGCGATCACCGGCCTGCTCGTGGTCGGCCTCGGCCTGCTCGGCGTCGCCGGTTACTTCATGTTCGTGCTGCAGGGCAGTGCGGGTAGCGAAGAAGCGCTGAAATCCGCCCTGAACCCGATGATCGGCCTGGCCTTCGGCAGTTCGCTGATTTCGATCTTCGCGCGCCTCGGCGGCGGCATCTTCACCAAGGGCGCCGACGTCGGCGCCGACCTGGTGGGCAAGGTCGAAGCCGGTATCCCGGAAGACGATCCGCGCAACCCGGCCGTGATCGCCGACAACGTCGGCGACAACGTCGGCGACTGCGCCGGCATGGCCGCCGACCTGTTCGAAACCTACGCGGTCACCATCATCGCCGCGATGCTGATCGCCGGCATTGCCTACGGCACCTATGGCTGGGCCGGCGTGATCTATCCGCTGGTGCTGGGCGCGGTGTCGATCGTCGCGTCGATCATCGGCACCTTCTTCGTGAAGGTGCGCGAAGGCGGCAAGATCATGAATGCGCTGTACCGCGGCCTGGCCGTCTCCGGCGTGCTCGCTGCGGTCGCTTTCTGGTTCGTCACCAAGAGCATGTTCCCGGCGGCCGAAGGCGCGCCGGACCTGGGCATGGATCTGTTCTGGTGCGCGATGATCGGCCTCGTGCTGACCGCAGCCATGGTCGTGATCACCGAGTACTACACCGCGACCGAATACGGCCCGGTGCAGCAGGTGGCCAAGGCCTCGGAAACGGGCCACGGCACCAACGTCATCGCCGGCCTCGCGGTCTCGATGAAGTCGACGGCGGCGCCGGTGCTGGCCGTCGCGGCGGCCATCTACGCCTGCTACGAAATCGGCGACCTGTACGGCGTGGCGATCGCCGCGACGTCGATGCTGTCGATGGCCGGCATGATCGTGGCGCTCGATGCGTACGGCCCGATCACCGACAACGCCGGCGGCATCGCCGAGATGAGCCACCTCGGCCCGGAAATCCGCAAGATTACGGATGCGCTCGACGCCGTGGGCAACACCACGAAGGCCGTGACCAAGGGTTATGCGATCGGTTCGGCCGGCCTGGCCGCGCTGGTGCTGTTCGCCGACTACGCGCACAAACTGCAGGAAGCCGGCATCGTCGCCAACTTCTCGATCAACGAACCGAAGGTCGTGATCGGCCTGCTGATCGGCGGCATGATCCCCTACCTGTTCGGCGCCTTCGCGATGCAGGCTGTGGGCCGCGCCGCCGGTGCGGTGGTGGAGGAAGTGCGTCGCCAGTTCCGCGACATCAAGGGCATCATGGAAGGCACCGGCAAGCCGCAGTACGACAAGGCGGTGGACCTGCTGACCAAGGCCGCGATCAAGGAAATGATCGTGCCCTCGCTGTTGCCGCTCGCCATTCCGGTGATCGTCGGCCTGCTGCTCGGCCCGGCCGCGCTCGGCGGCCTGCTGATGGGCACGATCGTCACCGGCCTGTTCGTCGCCATCTCCATGTGCACCGGCGGCGGCGCCTGGGACAACGCCAAGAAGTACATCGAAGAAGGCCACCACGGCGGCAAGGGTTCGGAAGCGCACAAGGCCGCCGTCACCGGCGACACCGTCGGCGATCCGTACAAGGACACCGCCGGCCCGGCGATCAACCCGCTGATCAAGATCATCAACATCGTCGCGCTGTTGCTGATCCCGATGCTCGGCTGATCGATCCGCCCGCTGCAAACGCAAGAAGCCCCGCGAAAGCGGGGCTTCTTCTTTCCGGCGACGATCGCCGGTATTCGCGCGAAGGAACGGCTAGCGGATCAAAGCGAATCCACCACGCTGAGCAAGGCCACGACCGCGTTGCGCGACTCGACGCGCAGGGCCGCCAGCGCCGCTTCCGATGTGGGTTCGCCGTATCGCGCCACGTCGAGGTGCTCGATGACCTGGCTGGTTTCGATCATGCCGGTCAGGCCCAGGGCCAACGCGCCGGAGCGCAGGAAGTGCGCCGCCTGCCGCACCTGTTCGCCGTCGCGATCGCGATAGCCCTCTTCGACCCGTTGCATCTGCACCGGCGCATCGGCGATGAACAGCCGCACCAGTTCGATCATGGCGCCGGGACGGTCCTGGTCGAGCGAGCGCAGCAGCTCTAGGGCCTTCGGGTCGATGACAGGGTCGGTGCTCATGGCGCGGGGGTCCGGGGAGGTTGGCCTACTGTAACCCGCTTCACGCGTCCCGGCGATCCTGCCGAGCCGGGCAAGAGCCGCCCGCCCGAGTGTTCGCTCCAGCGGCTTGGGCTATCATTCGCGCCCTTTTCCGCAGTACGGGAACCGCCATGGCCCTCGATCTCGTCCCCACCGGCCGCGATGTGCCGAACGACTTCAACGTGATCATCGAGATCCCGATGAACGCCGAACCGGTGAAGTACGAAGTGGACAAGGCCAGCGGCGCGATCTTCGTCGATCGCGTGCTGACCACGCCGATGCGCTACCCGTGCAACTACGGCTACATCCCGCACACGCTGTCGGGCGACGGCGACCCGGCGGACGTGCTGGTGATCATGCCGCTGCCGCTGATCCCGGGTTCGGTGATCCGCTGCCGCACCGTCGGCATGCTGAAGATGACCGACGAAGCCGGCGAGGACACCAAGCTCATCGCCGTGCCGGTCAGCAAGATCTTTCCGGCCTACGATTCCGTGCAGTCGGTGGACGATCTGCCGGACCTGACCAAGGAACGCATCGCGCACTTCTTCGAGCACTACAAGGATCTCGAAAAGGGCAAGTGGGTGAAGGTCGAAGGCTGGGCAGGCGCCGACGAGGCGAAGAAGGAAATCCTCGTCTCGGTCGAACGCTACAACGCGCTGCCGGAAAAACCCAACTTCTGAAGCGCGACTAGCCCGCGGCGCGGGCGTTCGGGCGCTGGCGGATCTCGACGTCGTTGTTCGGACGATCGGCGACCGCCACTTCCAGTACGCAGGACACCAGCGCCTGCAGGAAAGCCACATCGTTGCGCAGGGCGATGCGATCGGCGCCCTGCGCCTTGAGCTCGACCTTGGCTTCCTCGATCAGCGCGCGATAGCGCGGCCAGCCGCTTTCGTCTTCGCCGTAGCACGACCATAGCGCCTGCCAGCGACGAGCCAGGCGCAACAGCACGCCGTTCACCGCCGGCACCTGCGGATGCGGTTCGCTCTCGCCGAGCAGGAAGACGATGTGCTCGCGCATCTCCCAGGGCGTCATCACCTTGGGATAATTCATGGTTTCGTAGTCGAGCGCCGGCGTCGGCGCGTCCTTCGGCGACACGAGCCTGGCGGCCCAACCCGGCATGTCGCGATTGGCGGGACGCGCGGCCTGCATCAGCGACCAGAATCCGTCGCCGCCGACGGTATCGGCCACCAGGTGGATGCGCGGACGACTGGCGTCGTTGATGACGCGATGCAGGCGCCAGGTATCGAAGATCCAGCATTCGCCCGCCGCCATGTTGATTTCGGCGTCGCCGCAATGGAAGCGCACGGTCGGCTGCGTCAGGATCGGCACGTGCACGCGAACGCGTTCGCGCCAGTAGTAGTTGATGTCGACGTGCGGCGTGACTTCGGCCTGCCCCGACAAGCGCATCAGGCGCGACCTCCCCCAGGTCGCGCCGACGGCGTCCAGCGTCTGCATCAGGTAGGGACAGCGCAGCAGGTGCGGCGTGGGCCGCATCGGGCCCGCCACTTCGTCGCTGTCCGGATCGCCGTGGGCGGTGATCAGGGTGAGCGAATCGTTGCCGGCGAATCCCTGCGGATGCGGCCGCCATGCCTGTTCGCCCAAGGCTTCGACCTCGGCGTTGAGCCGTTCGGCGTCGAAACGCAGGGGCAGTTGCAGGAAGGGAACCTGAAGCTTCATGGGCGGACTCTGACGCACGGGTCGACCCGGCCATGATACCGGCTGCACTGGCGCCGGTCAGCGCCGGGCTCAGCGCGCCGCCATGACCTTGTTCCTGCCGTTGCGCTTGGCCGCGTACAAGGCGATGTCGGCCTCGCGCACCAGGCCGTCGGCTTCCATGGGAGCGCCCGGCGCGCAGGCGGCCGCGCCGATGCTGATCGTGACGAAACCGCCCGGCGCGAAACGATGTTCGATCGCCCGCGCGGCGATCGCCAAGCGCAGGCGCTCGGCGATCGACAAGGCCGTCGGCAGATCGCAATCGGACAGGATCGCCACGAACTCCTCGCCGCCGTAGCGCGCCAGGCGGGCCGCCGTGCCTTCGAGCATGTAATCGAGCACGGCCACGACCTGTTGCAGGCAGTGATCGCCGGCCTGGTGGCCGTAACCATCGTTGAAAGCCTTGAAATGATCGACGTCGAGCAGCAGCAGCGAGAGCGCCTCGTCCTGCGCGATCGCTTTCCGCACAGCCTCCGGCAACCACGCGTCGAAACGTCTTCGGTTGGCGATGCCGGTGAGGCCATCGTTATGCGAAAGCCGCTCCACTGCGGAATAGGCCTCGCGCAGTTCCTCGTTCGCCTGCCGAAGCTTTTCGTACAGGCCGGCGGCGCGCAGGATGCCCGCAACCTGATCGGCCACCGTCTCGAGCAGGGCGCGCTGGCCGCGGAACGCACCGACGCGCCGACTCTCGGCGTTCAGTACGGCGAGCACTTCGCCCTGGTGCAACACCGGCACGCAAAGTTCCGAACCGGTGCCGTGCAAGGTATCGATCACCGCCGAGTGGCCGCGCGCGTCATCGATATCGACCGTTTCGCCGGTCGCCGCGCAGCGCCCGACGACACCCGTGCCAAGGGCGCGTCGGTAACCGATACGGACCTCGCTTTCGAGGTCGCCGGCGACGGCAGCGCAAACGAACTCGTTCGCCTCATGGTCGATGGTGGCGCAAGCGACGAATTCCCATTCGAACTCGGCGACGAGGGTATCGACGATCCGCTGCAGCATCGGCTGCAGGGCGAGGTCCTGCAGGGCGATGCGGGCGATGCGGTTGACCGTCGCCAACTGCCGCAGCGCATCCGCCCCCGACTCGCCCGCCATGCCCATGGCTCACCTCATTGCTGACGATACACCTCGGCGCCGGCCGCGCGGAACTCGGCCGCCTTGTCGGCCATGCCGCTGTCGAGCGCTTCGTTCTCGGCCACGCCGTGTTCGGCCGCGTAGTCGCGCACATCCTGAGTGATCTTCATCGAACAGAAATGCGGGCCGCACATCGAACAGAAATGCGCCAGCTTGTGCGCGTCCTTCGGCAGGGTCTCGTCGTGGTATTCGCGGGCACGCTCCGGATCCAGGCCAAGATGGAACTGGTCCTGCCAGCGGAATTCGAAACGGGCCTTAGACAGTGCGTTGTCGCGCGCCTGCGCGCCGGGATGCCCCTTGGCGAGATCGGCCGCATGCGCGGCGATCCTGTACGCCATCAAACCCTCGCGCACGTCGGCCTTGTTCGGCAGGCCGAGGTGTTCTTTCGGCGTGACGTAACAGAGCATGGCGGTGCCGAACCAGCCGATCATCGCCGCGCCGATCGCCGAGGTGATGTGGTCGTAACCCGGCGCGATATCGGTCGTCAGCGGTCCCAACGTGTAGAACGGCGCCTCGCCGCAGACGGCGAGCTGCTTGTCCATGTTCTCCTTGATCAGTTGCATCGGCACGTGGCCGGGGCCTTCGATCATCGTCTGCACGTCGTGCTTCCAGGCGATTTTTGTCAGTTCGCCCAGGGTTTCGAGTTCGCCGAACTGCGCGGCATCGTTGGCGTCGGCGATCGAACCCGGGCGCAGGCCGTCGCCGAGGCTGAAGGACACGTCGTAGGCCTTCATGATTTCGCAGATCTCTTCGAAATGCGTGTACAGGAAGTTCTCGCGGTGATGCGCCAGGCACCACTTGGCCATGATCGAACCGCCGCGGCTGACGATGCCGGTGACGCGGCGCGCGGTCAGCGGCACGTAGCGCAGCAGCACGCCGGCATGGATGGTGAAATAGTCCACGCCCTGCTCGGCCTGCTCGATCAGCGTGTCGCGGAAAATTTCCCAATTCAGTTCCTCGGCGCGGCCATCCACTTTCTCCAGGGCCTGGTAGATCGGCACGGTGCCGATCGGCACCGGCGAATTGCGGATGATCCATTCGCGTGTTTCGTGGATGTGCTTGCCGGTCGACAGGTCCATCACGGTATCGGCGCCCCAGCGGATGGCGTAGACGAGTTTTTCCACTTCTTCCGCGATGCCGGAGGACACGGCGGAGTTGCCGATGTTGGCGTTGACCTTGGTCAGGAAATTGCGGCCGATGATCATCGGCTCGATTTCCGGATGGTTGACGTTGGCCGGAATGATGGCGCGGCCGCGCGCGACTTCGTCGCGCACGAATTCGGGCGTGATCAGTCTCTGGATCGCGGCGCCGAAGGACTGCCCGGCATGCTGGTTCAGCAAATGCGCTTCGCGGATGCTCTCGAGACGCTGATTCTCCCGAATGGCGATGTATTCCATCTCTGGGGTGACGATGCCGCGGCGCGCGTAGTGCATTTGCGACAGGTTCATGCCGGCTTTCGCCCGGCGCGGCAGGGGCCGGTTCGGGAAGCGCACGGCGGCGAGCTTGGGGTCGTGCTCGCGCTGGCGTCCATAGTCCGAACTCAGCGACGGCAACGATTCGCTGTCGCCGCGTTCGGCGATCCAGGCGGCGCGCAGCGGCGCCAGGCCGGCGGCGAGATCGATGATCGCCTGCGGATCGGTGTACGGACCGGAGGTGTCGTAAACGCTGAAGGGAGCGTTGTTCTCGGCCGCGGCCCCGATGCGCGGCGTCGGCGTCAACTCGATCTCGCGCATCGGTACGCGCAAGTCGTCGCGCGAACCGGCGACGTGGATCTTGCGCGACCCGGGGATCGGTCGCACGACTTCTTCGGAAAGTTGCTGCGCCTGGCGCAGCAGTTCGACGGATACGGCGTTCATTGTGGGCACCATGCTTTCATTGAAAGTCCGCACAACGCGTGCGGGCTCTGCGAGGGACTCGCATGAATGCGGTGGCGCCACGGCGCGGCCAGGGCCGCGCGGTGAAGCTTCCCTACGCCGGTACCAACCGGATCAGGTTCGAAGGGTCTCTCTCAGCCCGCGTGGGCACCCCCGCTTCAGGCCGTATTTCACCACGGCGGAGGGGAGTGCGTCAGGAAAATCGCGAACCGGGCCGTTGCCGTGGGCAAAGGGGGAGGGAGCCTTGCGACAACGGCCCGGCAGCGAAGAGGGTCAGTCCGGGTTCGGCACCCTGAACCAGGCGGCGTACAGCGCCGGCAGGAACAACAGCGTCAGCGCAGTGGCGACGATCAACCCGCCCATGATGGCGACGGCCATCGGCCCGAAGAACACGCTGCGGGCCAGCGGCACCATGGCCAGGATGGCGGCCAGCGCGGTCAATACGATCGGACGGAAACGACGCACGGTCGCATCGACGACCGCCTGCGCCGGCTCGTGGCCTGCGGCGATGTCCTGGTCGATCTGATCCACGAGGATCACCGAGTTGCGCATGATCATGCCCGACAGCGCGATCGTGCCGAGCATCGCGACGAAACCGAACGGTACGCGGAACACCAGCAGGAACAGGGTCACTCCGATCATGCCCAGCGGCGCCGTCAGCAACACCATCAGGCTGCGACGGAAACTCTTGAGCTGGATCATCAGCAGGGTCAGCACGACGATCAGGAACAGCGGCACGCCGGCGGCGACGGACTTCGAACCGCGACCGGAATCTTCCACCGTGCCGCCGGTTTCGAGCAGATAGCCGTTCGGCAACGCTGCGCGAATCTCCTCCAGGCGCGGCAGGATCTCCGCCGTCACCGACGGCGGCGTGGCCTTGCCGTAGACGTCGGCGCGCACCGTCACCGTCGGCAGGCGATTGCGATGCCAGACGATGCCGGGTTCGTAGCCGTATTCGAGCGTGCCGATCTGCGACAAGGGCACCGGCTTGCCGCTCGCCGTCGGAACCGACAGGCTGCCGAGCAGCGACAGGCGCTTGCGCTCCTCCACCGGGCCACGCAGCAGCACTTCGATCAGTTCGTTGCCCTCGCGATACGTCGTGACATGGCTGCCCGAGAGCGAGCCGCGCAGGAACAGCGCGACCTGGGCCGAGGTCACGCCCAACGCACGGGCACGCTCCTGGTCGATGTTGATGCGAACGATCTTGCTCGGCTCGTCCCAGTCGAGGTTGACGTTGTCGACGTTGGGATTGGCGCGAACTTGCTCGGCGACCTGGCGCGCGATCGCCTGCACCTGCTCGATGTGTTCGCCGGACACGCGGAACTGGATAGGGAACCCGACCGGCGGGCCGTTCTCGAGCCGGACGACGCGCACCTGCAGGTCGGGGAAATCCTTGGCGAAGCTGGCGATCAGCCATGAACGAAGCGATTCGCGCGACTCGATATCGTGCGCCAGCAGGACGAACTGCGCGAAGTTCGCCTGCGGCAGCTTCTGGTCCAGCGGCAGGTAGAAGCGCGGCGAACCGGTGCCGACGTAGGCGACGTAGCTCTCCAGTTCCTTGCGCGTCTTCAGCATGGCCTCCAGGCGCTTGGCGGCCGCTTCGGTCGCATCGAGCGAGGAACCTTCGGCCAGCTCCAGGTCCACCATCAGTTCAAGGCGGGTCGAATCGGGGAAGAACTGCTGCGGCACGAAACGGAACAGCGATAGCGATAGCACGAAGGCGAGCAGGGTCACGCCGATCACCGTCCAGCGGCGGCGCACGCACCACTCGACCCACCCGCGGAACATCCGGTAGAACCTGCCGCCATAGACATCGGCGTGCGCTCCGTGCTCGTCGGGCTTGGGCGGGTCGGGCAGCAACTTGTCGCCGAGATAGGGAATGAAGACCACGGCGACGACCCAGCTCAGCAGCAGCGCGATCGTGACGACCTGGAAGATCGAGCGCGTGTACTCGCCGGTGCCCGATTGCGCCGTCGCGATCGGCAGGAAGCCGGCCGCCGTGATCAGCGTGCCCGTCAGCATCGGGAACGCGGTCGTCTTGTAGGCGAAACTCGCCGCGCGCAATCGATCGAAGCCCTGCTCCATCTTCACCGCCATCATCTCGACGGCGATGATCGCGTCGTCGACGAGCAAGCCCAACGCGAGCACCAGCGCGCCCAGCGATATCTTGTGCAGGCCGATGCCGAAGTAATGCATGGCCGCGAAGGTCATCGCCAGCACCAGCGGGATCGACAAAGCGACCACGGTGCCGGCGCGGCGGCCGAGCGAGAAGAAACTCACGGCCAGCACGATGATGACGGCCTCGGCCAGCGAACGCACGAACTCGGCCACCGACTCGCGTACGGCCTTCGGCTGGTTCGACACGCGCGCGAGCTTCATGCCGACCGGCAGGGTTCCTGCAGGCGCTCGAACTCTGCGTCGAGATTGTTGCCGAGCGCGACGATGTCGCCGCCGGGCCGCATCGATACGCCGATGCCGATGGCGTTTTCGCCCATGAAGCGCATACGCGGCGCCGCCGGATCGGTGAAGCCGCGCTTGACCTCGGCGACATCGGCGAGACGGAACGTTCGCCCGCCGGCGCGAATGGGGAAGTCGCGGATCTCCTCCGCCGACTTGAAGCCGCCCGAGACGCGCAGTTGCACGCGGTCGGTGCCGGTTTCGAAGAACGAGGCCGGCGTGACGGCGTTCTGCGCGTCGATGGCCTGCTGCACCGATTCGAGCGGAATGCCGAGCGTCGCCAGCTTGGTATTGCTCAGCTCGATCCAGACCTTCTCGTCCTGCAGGCCGATGAGGTCGACCTTGTTCACGTCCGGCACGCGATGCAGCTGCAGTTCCAGCCGCTCGGCGTAGTCCTTCATCGTCGCGTAGTCGAAACCGTCGCCGGTCAGCGCGTAGATGTTGCCGTAGACGTCGCCGAACTCGTCGTTGAAGAACGGCCCGACCACGCCCTCGGGCAAGGTCTGCTTGATGTCGGTGGTTTTCTTGCGGATCTGGTAGAAGAGATCGGGCAGGTACTCGGAGAACAACGAATCCTTGGCGATGAACATCACCAGCGATTCGCCCGGACGCGAGTACGAGCGGATGAACTCGTATTGCCCGGTCTCCATCAACTTCTTTTCGACGCGGTCGGTGACCTGCTCGGCCACTTCCTCGGCGGTCGCGCCCGGCCACATCGTGCGCACGACCATGATCTTGAAGGTGAACGGCGGGTCCTCCGACTGGCCGAGGCGCTGGTAGCTGAAGATGCCGGCGATGGCGAGGATCACCATCGCATAGAGCACGAGCCCGCGGTTGCGCAGCGCCCAAGCCGAAAGATTGAAGTCGGTCATCGTCCGGACTCAGTTCTTCGCCACGCCAGGCGCCGGGACGGCGCGGTCCTTGCGGTCGATCGGCCGCACGGCCTGGCCTTCGCGCAGCAGGTGCACGCCGGCCGATACCACCCAATCGTCGGCCTTCAGGCCCGACAGCACCGGCACGCGATCCTCGCCGAAAGCACCGACCTTCACCGGCACCAGTCGCACGACGCTCTGCATGCGCCGCGCATCGCCCTCGCCGACGCTCTGCGCGCGGATCACCCAGACCGCACTGCTTCCTTCTTTTCCGACCAGGGCCGACAGCGGCAGGCTCAGGTCCTCGCCATTGCCGTCCTGCGCATAGACGCGCGCGCTCTGGCCGAGATCGATATTGACGCCCGGCGCGGCGAAACTCACGCGCGCGGCGAAGGTACGCGTCTGCGCGTCGGCGGCCGGCGCGAGTTCGCGCAGCTTGCCGGGGAATCGCTTGCCCGAGGCCGCCCACAGTTCGACGGCGAGATCGCGTCCGAGCGGATACTGGTCGACCGATTGTTCGGGAATGCTGATCGCGACTTCACGTTCGCCATCCACCGCGAGCACGAAGACGGTCTGCCCGGCTGCGACGACCTGCCCGGCTTCGGCTAGGCGCAGTGCGATCACGCCGTCGCGCGGCGCGCGCAGCGTGGCGTAGCCGGATTGGTTGCCCGACACGCGGGCTTCGGCGCGTGCCTGCGTCGCACGCGCGGCGGCGGCGCGATAGCCCGCTTCGCGGCTGTCGTAGAGCGAACGGCTGACGAGCTGGCGATCGAGCAGGTTCTTGTAGCGATCGAGTTCGGACTTGGCCAGCGCGAGATCGGATTCGGCCGAGGTGACGGCGGCGCGCGCGGCTTCGCGCTGCAGCAGCAGGTCGCTGGCATCGAGTTCGGCCAGCGCGTCGCCGGCTTTCACGCGACTGCCGGCATCGACGAAACGTTTGGAGATCTTGCCGCCGACGCGGAAGGACAGCTGCGGTTCCTCGCGTGCGCGCACTTCGCCGGCATAGGCGTTCAAGGTGCTATGGGCGCCGCCCGGTTGCACGACCAGGACAGGCCGCATCACGGTTTCGACCGGATCGCTTCCGCATCCGGCGAGCGAAAGCGTGGCGAGGAGCACAAGAATCGCAGGGCGCGCGGGGAACATGAGCCGGACCTAAATAGTGAACCGGCTGGTACACTATCATTATCGAACCGGATAGTTCAATAATAGGGCATGAGCTCTTCGCCCCGCCCTTCCCCACCCGGCCGACCCAAGGACCCGGAAAAGCGAGCCGCCATCCTGGAAGCGGCCATCCGCCTGTTCCCGGCCCGGGGCTACGACGGCGTCAGCATGGACGCCATCGCCCAGGCGGCCGGCGTCTCCAAGCTGACCGTCTACAGCCATTTCGAGGACAAGGAAGCCCTGTTCTCCGCCGCGGTCACCTGCTGTTGCGAGCAGATCCTGCCTCACCAGGTCTTCGAACCCGAGCCCGGGCAGAACGTGAAGGACTCGCTGACCGCCATCGGCCGCGGCTTCCTGGACCTGGTGATGGACGAACGCTCCGTCACGCTGCACCGCATCCTGATCGCGCAGGCGGCCCAGGATCATCATCTGGCCGAAGTGTTCTTCGCGGCCGGACCGCAACGCACCCTGCAGGAAATGGCGAGCTTCCTGCGCCAGGCCCACCAGGCGGGCGCCCTGCATGTCCCCGAACCCAACCGCTCGGCCGAGCACTTCTTCTGCCTGCTCAAAGGCGTGCGGCACATGCGCATCCTGATCGGGTTGTGCGATGTGCCGGGTGCGCGCGAACGCGAGGCGCACGTGGCCGATGTGGTCGAACTTTTCCTTCGCGCGCATGCTCCGAGCGCGTCGCGGAGCGCGGCATGAAGGGCGGAAATACCGCGGAAACCGCCGCCTGCCAGCCTATGCTGGCCGTCCCGGTGACTTCCGGCACTGCGACCAAAAGCCCCCCAAACCGCATCCTGTGGTTCATTCGGTGCCGTCCGAGGCGTAAAATTCCCGCCCCTTCGCACCTCCTGGAAATCCCATGTCGCTGAACTTCGAGCAGGCCCGCGCCGCGATGGTTGAACAACAGGTCCGCCCCTGGGAGGTCCTGGATCCGCGCGTGCTCGAAACGATCGGCGCGATTCCGCGCGAAGACTTCGTCCCGGCCACGCATCGCCAGTTGGCCTACGCCGACCTGGCGCTGCCGCTGGCGCACGGCGAGTCGATGCTGAAGCCGGTGATCGAAGGCCGACTGCTGCAGGCGCTCGCCCTGTCGCCGAGCGACGAAGTCCTGGAGATCGGCACCGGCAGCGGTTACGTGACCGCCTGCCTGGCCAGCCTGGCGCGCGATGTACTGAGCATCGACCGCCACGCCGATTTCGTCGAAGACGCCGCGAACCGGCTCGAGCGCCTGGGCCTTCGCAACGTGCGCTTCGAAACCGCCGACGTCTTCGGCTTGGCGATGAATCGCCGCTTCGACGCGATCGCCATCGGCGCCGCCGTCGCGGCCTTGCCCGAATCGTTCGCGAACTGGCTCAAGCCGGGCGGCCGACTGTTCGTCGTGCGCGGCCTGTCGCCGGTGCAGGAAGCGATCTGCTGCACGCGCCGCGACGAACACCTGCAGACCGAAAGCCTGTTCGAAACCGACATCCCCTATCTTCGTGGCGCCGAACCGGTACCGCATTTCATTCTCTGAACCGAGACTCCCCCATGTCCCCACGCCTCCGTCCGCTTTCTTTCGCGCTGATCCTCGCCGGCTTCTCGGCCCAGACCCAGGCGACCGACCTCATGCAGGCCTATGAGCTGGCCCGGCAGAACGACCCGGTGTTCGCACAGTCCGAAGCGCAGAAGAGCGCGCAGGCCGAAGGCGTGGTGCAATCGCGCGCCGCGCTGTTGCCGCAGGTCAACGCCAGCGTGACCTTCAACGATTCCCAGGGCCGCAACAGCGGCAACCAGGTCTTCGCCGGTTCGGCCACGCCGACCAACTCGACCTACTCCAGTTCGCGCAGCAACGGCTCCGGCGTCGACGTGCGCCAGAGCGTGTTCGACTACGGCAACTACACCCAGCTCGGCGCCAGCAAGGCGCGTGCGCGCCAGGCCGATGCCCAGCTCGATGCCGCGTCTGATTCGCTGATCGTTCGCGTGGCCGATGCTTACTTCAACATCCTGACGTCGATCGAAACGCTGGCCTCGGCCCGCGCCGAAGAGCGTTCGGTCAAGCGCCAGCTCGACCAGGCGGAAAAGCGCCTGGAAGTTGGCCTGGCGCCCATTACCGACGTGCACGAAGCCCGCGCGCGCTACGACAGCGCCCGCGCCAACGCCATCGCTACCGCCAATGCGCTCGACGATGCCTACGAGGCCCTGGCCGAGATCACCGGCCAGCGCGTGGACAACCTGCGCGGCCTGTCGAAGGACTTCCAGCCGAAGAACGACGACACCCGCAGCGCCGAAGACTGGGTGACCATCGCCCTCGACTCCAACCCGACGCTGCGCGCCTACGCCGAAGGCGTGAAGGCCGCCGAGAAGGACATCGGCAGCGCGCGTGCGGATCACTACCCGACGCTGGCCTTCAGCACCGGCTACGACGACAACCGCAACTGGGGCGAAAGCCTGCGCCGCACCGTGCCGGCCTCCACGCCGATCATCTCCGGTTCGGAAAGCACGGGCTACAGCTGGGGCCTGACCCTGTCGGTGCCGATCTTCAACGGCTTCGCCACGCAATCGCGCGTGCGCCAGTCGATCTACCAGCGCGATATCGCCAACGACCAGCTCGAGCAGCAGAAGCGCGCCATCACCCGTAGCACGCGTGGCGCCTATCGCTCGCTCGTCGCCGGCCAGGCCGAAGTCGAAGCGCGCCGCCTCGCCGTGGTGTCGGCCCGCGCCGCCTACGAAGCGGGCGAAGCCGGTCTCGAAGTCGGCACCCGCACGATCGTCGACGTGTTGATCGCGCAGCAGCAGCTCTTCGTGGCCCAGCGCGAATACGCCAATGCCCGCCACGCCTACCTGGTCAACCAGCTCAAGCTGCGCCAGGCCGCCGGCGTGCTGGAAGTTTCCGACCTCGAATCGGTGAACCGCATGCTGGTCACCGACGCCGAAGCCGCGCTCAGCAATACCGACGCGAACTGAGCTTCACCGTCAGGCGGGACGATGCCGTTCCTCGAGGAACGGCGTCGTCAGTTCGCCGACCCCATTCTCTCTTCGATCACCCGCAGCGTGCGGTCGAGCGCGCCGCGCTCGCTCAGCGCGCGGGTGCGCGCCGCTTCGCCGCGCTCGCGTCGCATACGCTCGTCGGCGAACAGTGCGATCACTTCGCGCGCCAGCGAATCGGCATCCTCGATGCGACCCAGGCCGCCGGCTTCGAGCAGCAGTTCGGTGACGTCCTGGAAATTGAAGGTATGCGGCCCGACCAGTGCGGGCACGCCCAATGCGGCCGGTTCGAGCACGTTGTGGCCGCCGATCGCCTGCAGGCTGCCGCCGACGAAAGCGACATCGGCGCAGGCATAGAAGCCGACCAGCTCGCCGAGCGTGTCGATGACGAAGCACTGCGTGTCCGCCGATGGCCAACGATGCTCGCGCCGGTGCGCCACCTGCAACCCCGCTTCCTCCGCCTGCCCGATGGCGGCGGAGAAACGTTCGGGATGACGCGGCGCCCACAACAGCAACGCATGGGGAAACCGCGCCAGCACTTGTCGATGCGCGGCGAGAACGGCCTGCTCCTCGTCCGGATGCGTGCTGGCGGCGATCCATACCGGGCGGTCGCCCCAGGCCACGCGTTCCTCGCGCATGCGCGCCGCGAATTCTTCCGGCAAGGCGATGTCGTACTTCAGGTTGCCGAGCACCCGGCCACGCTCGGCTTCGAGGCCGAGCTGGCGGTAGCGCGCCAGGTCCGCCGGCGTCTGCGCCAGCACGTCGCGCACGGCGCGCAAGGCGATGCGCAACATGCGCCGGATCGGCGCATAACCGCTCAGGGAGCGTTCGGACAGGCGCGCGTTGACGATCAACAGTGGAATGCCGCGACGCCCGATCTCGACGAACAGGCAGGGCCATATCTCCGTTTCCATCACGATGGCGATGCGCGGGCGGAACTGGTCGAGGAAATGCCGCACGGCGCCGGGCGTGTCGTATGGAAGATAGACGTGGCGGATGCCGTCCTTCCAGATCGCGCGCGCGCGCTCCGAACCGGTTGGCGTCGTCGTCGTCACCAGCACGGGCAGCTGCGGATAGCGCTGGCGAAGACGATCGAGCAGCGGCGCGGCCGCGTTGACCTCGCCGACCGAAACCGCATGCAGCCACAGGCATTCGCGCAGGCCGGGTTCGCGGTACAAGGCGAAGCGCTCGTCCCAGCGGCGCCAGTACGCGCGCTGACCGCGCCCTCGCCAGAACAGATGCACGAGCGTCAGCGGCACCAGCAGGCTCATCGCCAGCGAGTACGCCATCAACAGCAAACGCTCGGAGAAATCGAGTTTCATCGCGCAAGCATAGCCGAGCCGCGAGGCGATCCGGCCATGCGCCGCACGGCGACTGGCCCTACAATCGACGCATGACCGATGCACCGACGCCACGCCCGCCCCTGTCGCCGCGCCATTGGCCGACCTGGTTGGCGATCGCCTTCGGCTGGACCCTGGCCCGCTGGCCCTGGTCGTTGGCGCAGGTCGGCGGACGCGCGTTGGGCAAACTGATGCGCGTGGCGATGATCGAACGCCGCCGTACCGCGGCCGCCAATCTCGCCCTATGTTTTCCCGAACTCGACGATGACGCGCGCGAACGATTGCTGCACGCGCATTTCGATTCGCTCGGCCTCGGCGTCTTCGAATTCCTGCGCGCCTGGTGGGGCCCGATCTCGCCGCTGGATACGCGCTACACGCTCGAAGGCCAGCAGCATCTCGAGGCGGCTCGCGCCGATGGCCGCGGCGTCATCCTGGTGTCGCCGCATTTCACCACCCTGGAGATCTGCGTGCGACTGCTTTGCAGGCACGTGCCGATCGCCGGTATGTACCGGCCGCACGACGAAGAGGCGCTGGAATGGGCCGTTCGCCGCGGTCGCGCGCGGTACACCGAAGCCATGTACACGCGCGAGGAACTACGGCCGGCCCTGCGACACCTCAAGAGCGGCGGCGTGCTCTGGTTCGCGCCGGACCAGGAAACTCGGCGCGGCGACAGCGTCTTCGTACCGTTCTTCGGACAACAAGCGTGGAGCCTGACCTCGACGCATCAACTCGCCCGCCTGTCCGGCGCCCGCGTGCTGACGCTGTTCCACGAGCGCCTCGCCGACGGTCGTTATCGCCTCGAGATCGGGCCGGTGCTGGACGATTTCCCGAGCGCTGATGCGACCGTCGATACCGCGCGCGTGATGCAGGCGATGGAGCAGCTCATTCGTCGCGTGCCGGCGCAGTACCTGTGGGTCCACCAGCGCTTCAAGCGCCGACCGAAGGGCGAAGCGCCGGTCTATCGCTGACGCCGGGCCTCACTGGTAGAACGAGGCCGTGCCGTCGGGCCGCGTCTTGAATCTGCGATGCACCCACAGGTACTGCTCGGGTCGCCGCCGTACGACGTCCTCCAGCTCGGCCATGTAACGCGCGGCGTCGCCACCCGGATCGCCGCTCGGCCAATCCGCCCAGGTGGCTTCGATGCGCAGGCGATAGCGGCCGGTATCATCGCGCTCGAACCAGAAGGGCAAGACTTGCGCGCGGCCACGTTCGGCGATCTGCGGCACGATCGCCAGCGTCGCCGCGGGCACGCCGAAGAAAGGCACGAAGGCGTGCTGGTAGTTGAAGTTCTGGTCGGCCGAATAGACCACCGGTTCGCCTGCCTGCAAGGCACGCAGCAGCCCGCGCAGATCCTTCTTCGCGATCGGTTCGCCGAACACCTTACGCCGCGCCGCCGCGAACCAGTTCTCCAGACAGTCATCGTTGCTCTCGCGCACGACCACGCGCACCGGCCGGCCCAAGGCTTCACCGAGCAGGCGCGTCGCCAGTTCGGTATGAGTGAAGTGGCCGGTGAACAGCAGTACGCCACGGCCCTGTCCCAAGGCCTCGCGCAAGCGATCGATGCCTTCGATGGAGGCCAGATCGCGCAAAGCCTCCGGCGGCGCGTGCCAGGCGCGCGCCAGTTCCAGCGCGCCGGTGACGGTGGCGACCAGGTTCGCGCGCAAAAGACGCGCCCGGCGTCGGTGGTCGAGTTCGGGAAAACAGTGCGCGATGTTCATCGCCGCGACATGGCGACGCGAAGCCAGCAAGGGCCACAACAGGAACGTCAGCACGCGCCCGAACCGAAGCAACCGCGGCTGCGGCCAGCGCGCGATCCAATCGGCGGCGCGACGCAGCAGGGAGACGCCGATGCATCGACTCACGGGCGAGGCTCGTCCGTGCGCCCAGCCTCGAGCACCTTGGCGTATTTCAGGAAAGCGTAGAAAGCCTGCGTGCGCGCAGCGAGGTAGCCGGCCCAGCCGTTGAGGAAGTAACGCTTGCCGACGTAGAAGCGCAGGAAGACGAAATGCGGGTACAGCCAGAGCCGCCAGCCCAATACGCCGGTCCCGCGCGCCTTTCTGTAGTCGGCCAGGCCACTGGAATATCGATTGATCTTTTCCACGCGCACCGCCAGCGTCGGTTCGCCGTAGTGCCTGAAAGGCGCGGCGAGTTCGAACGCGTTACCCTGTACTTCCGGCGCCGCGTGCACGGGCACGGCGTTCATGCGTGCGCGTGAGCGCCGGAACAGGCGCAACTGGCGGTTCGCTCGCGTGCCGGCATGCGGCCAGCGCCAGAACAGCCACTCCTGCCGCGGCAGGCGATACGCGTCCGCGCGCGGCGCCGCGAGCTCGCGCTCGATCACCGCCTGCGCCTGCGGCAGCAGGAATTCGTCGGCGTCCAGCAGCAACACCCAGTCGTGCATCGCCTTGTCGATGGCCGATTGTTTCTGCGGCCCATAGCCCTTGAAATCTTCGACGAACACGCGCGCACCATAACGGGCCGCGATGTCGCGGGTCGCATCGGAGGAATGCGAATCGAGCACGACGATCTCGTCGCAGAAGGCCAGGCTCGCCAGGCAGGCCTCCAGCGTCGCGGCATTGTCCTTCGTCGTGACGACGGCGCTAAGCGCTGCCCGGTTCATCCTCGCTCCTCGCCATCAGGGAACCCGCGTAGAGGCCGGCCAGCAACAGAAAGGCGCCACCCCAGGCACTGGAGTAGAACGCGAGATGCGTGTTCAAGGGAAATGCCGCGACCGCCAGGGCCAGCGCCGGCACGCGGCTGCGTCGACGCGCCGCCTCGCCCACCCAATGCCAGGCCACCCAGGCGATCCAGACGCCCGCGCACCAGAACAGCAAGCCGACCACCCCGGTTTCGCTGAACACCTCGAGCAGGAGCTGATGCGCATGCAAAGCCGGGCCTTCGCCTCGGCTTAGGAAGAAGTCGCGCTCGCCGGCGTAGTCCGCGTAGGCATCGCGAAAGCCGCGCACGCCGATGCCATTGAGCGGATGCGCGCGAGCCATGCCGACGGCGGCCTTCCATATCGAAAGGCGTCCCGACAGCGCTTCGTCCACGCCGGCCTCGTCGCCCTGCAGCAGTTCGGCGCTGCGCTGAAAGCGCGTCGCCAAGGTGTCGGAGACGAACAGGCCGCCACCGACCAGCAGGACCAGGCCGAGCACGCCACCCGCCAGCGTTTTCGCCAAGCCGAAGCGGCGATGACCGCTGCACAGCAGAACGAGCCCGTAACTCAACCAGGCCGCGCGCGCACCGGCGAGCAGGATCGCCGCGCCGAGCGCGACGGCCACAAGCAGCCAGGCCGCCGTGTTCCTTTTTCCGGCCCAATGCAGGGCGAAGGGCGACAGGCAGGCGAGCGCAAGACCGAGCTTCAGATTGCCGGCGCCGAAAATGCCGCTGAGCCGATCGGCCGTCGCCGCACCGCCCAGGCTCCAGCCGGTGGCGACCTGCAGCAGCGCATCCATTGTCCAGAACAGCACGATGCCCGCGAGTCCCGTCAGCATCCAGCGTCGGCCGCGCGCCGTGTCCATGGCGATCGCGATCGCCAGCAGGAAAGGCAGATAGCGCAGGTCCAACCAGACTTCGCGCCAGCTCGCCGCGCGATCGACGGCATCGAAGGCGGAGAAGAACTCCGGCAACCAATAGGCGAGGAACAGTGCCGTACACAACGCCCAGGCTTCGCGGCTGGCCAGGGGCAAGACATCGCGATAGCGACGCCACAACATCGCCAACAGCACGAACAACGCCCCCAGCCCGAGCAGGCTCTCCGATACGCCCGGCCAGGGCCAGGTCGCCACGACCAGCAGCAACCAGGCCGCGACGCCGCGCGAGGGCCAGTCAGGTGGCGACGAGGGCGTCATAGAGCTCCAACGTTCTTGCCTGCATGCGCGCCAGGCTGTCTTCGCGCAGGAAAGGAACCTCCGGCATCCTCGTCGACAACCAGTCGTCGGCCTTGCGCGCCAGGGCCTCTTCGTCGAACGCCGGCACCGCGCCCTCCGGGTAGTGCCGCGCCAGCAGTTCGCCGACGCCGCCGTGATCCCAACCCAGGACCGGTCGACCGCAGCCAAGCGCTTCGAGCACGGTGCGACCGAAGGCCTCGGGCTTCTCGGACAACTGCAGCACGATGTCGCTGATCGAATAGATCTCCGCGATATCGCTGCGCGGCGGCAACAAGGCAACCGCCTCGCCCACGCCGAGCGACTGCGCCAGGGTCTCGAGCTCGGCGCAATAGTGCCCGCGCCCGGTTTCGCGCACGCCCAGCAGGCACAGCCGCGCATCCAGGCCGGCCATGCGCAAATCGGCCAGCAAGCGAATCGCCGAGGCATGCCCTTTCAATCGCGTGCCGCGCCCCGGCAACAACAGCATCCGGCCACCCGCCAGCTGCGGGAACTGCGCATCCCAGCGGGCGCGCCATTCCGCGTCCGGCAAGTTGTCGCGCGAAAACGCGTGCGGATCGACGCCGCGCTCGATCACCTGCAGCTTCGAAGGATCGGTATCCGGCCATTGCGCGAGCACATGCCGGCGCACCGTGTCGGATACGCAGATCACACGCTCTCCGCGCGCCAGGATGGAGGAATAGCGGCCAGGCGAATTGAGCCCGTGCACGGTCGTGACGAAATGCGCGCGCGACCCCGGCATCGTCTTCAACGCCGCCCAGGCCAACCAGGCCGGCAGGCGCGAACGGGCGTGAACGATATCGGGCTTGAGCCGCGCGAATACCTGACGCAGGGCGAACACCTGGCGCAGGGCGAACAGCGATTTGCGGCCAATGCCGAGCTTGATATGCCGACTGCCGCCGCGACCCAGATCGGCCGTCAGGCGTCCACCGCCGGAAATCACGATCGAGCGATGACCGGCGCGTTCGAGCGCCGCCGCGACCTCCAGCGTGGAGCGTTCGACGCCGCCGCTGTCCAGCGCAGGCAGCAGCTGCACCACGGTCAGGCGGCGCATCGGCCGGTCAACTTTCCTTCAGGACGAAATGCGCGCCGCAGTACGGGCATACCGCTTCGCCGGTCGCTTCGACCGGCAGGTAGACGCGCGGATGCGAGTTCCAAAGCGCCATGCTCGGCAAGGGGCAGCTCAGCGGCAGATCGCTGCGACTGACCTCGTAACGGCGCTCGGTATTGGCAGGCGTGGACATGGCGGGCTTCCTGGAATGACGCCCCCATTTTAGGGCCTAACGCATGCCGCCGGCGAAACGCCGGGCGACGGCCTGGCCGCCTCCCGGACAGGGCTTACTTGGCCGCAGGCGCCTCGCTGGCGGCCTTGGCTTCCATCGTGATGTTCAGTTTGATCTCGTCGGGCACGCCGGGCAGCATGAACTTCACGTCGAAGTCCGAGCGCTTGATCGTCGTCGTCGCGTCGAAACCGGCCGCCGGCGTATCGCGTTTCGGCGCCGTGCTGTTGATCGTCACGTCGAACACGACCGGGCGCGTCACGCCATGGATGGTCAGGTCGCCGGCCACTTTGAGCTTGTTGCCACCCGCCGACGTCACCTTGGTGCTCTTGAAGCTCGCGGTCGGGAATTTCGCCTCATCGAACATGTCGGCGCTGCGCAGGTGCTCGTCCATCTTCACCACGCCGGTGCTGACGCTGGAGATCGGCAGCTGCACGTCGATGCTCGACTTGGTCGGATCCTTGGCGTCGAAATCGAAGGTGCCGCTGACTTCGGTGAAGCGACCGGTGATGTTCGAATAACCGAAATGGTTATAGGTGAACAGCACCTGCGTATGGCGGGCGTCGATTTCGTACTTGGCGGCCTGGGCGGCGCCGGCGAAACCGGCGAACAGGGCAGCGGCGAGCAACAGGCGTTTCATGCACATCTCCTTGGGGAATCGTCGAACAGGGGTGGACGACGGGCGCATCGTCCGGTCGACACAGTGTAGGGCGCGCGAAGCCGAAGGGAACCGCAAGCCCGCAACGAACCATTGCCGGTCCGCAACGAAGCCGCGGACTGCTAAGCTCGGCGCCACTGTTTGGGAGCCGGGCACCGAGCGATGAGTTCCCCGCGCGAGGTTTGGGTATTGCATGACGGCCGCCGCGGGCATCGTCGCCAGTCCCTGGCATTGGCCGAGGCCCTGGCCCTGGCGCCGCGGGAACTGACGCTGCAACCGGGTCGCTTGGCGCGCTGGCTGGCGCCGCGACGCTGGCCTGGCGCGGAACGGGCATTGGGCGATGAATTCGCCGCGATGCTGGCGACGCCGCCGGCACTGGCGATCGGCTGCGGCCGCGTCCCGGCACTCGCGACCCGTTTGCTGCGCGAACGCGGGACGCGCGTCGTGCAAATCCTGCACCCGCGCATCGACGCGCGGCACTGGGACCTGGTGATCGCCCCCGAGCACGACGGCCTGAGCGGCGCGAACCTGATCGCCTGTCGTGGCAGCCTCAATCCGGTCGACGATGTCTGGCTCGCCAACGCGCGCGCGCGTTTCCCGCGACTCGCTGCCCTGCCCGGCCCGCGCACCGCGGTGCTGCTGGGCGGTCCGACGCCGGCCGTCGCGTTCGGTCGCAGTGCTTTCGAAGTGCTCGCGAGCAAACTCGAGTACCAACTCGCGCGCGAAGGCGGCAGCCTGATCATCTGCGGTTCGCCGCGCACACCGCCGGAGCTGGCGCCGATCGTGCGCGAACGTTATTGCGAAGGGCCGGGCGTGCTCTGGATGGACGAGAGCGACGGCGAGAACTTCTACGCGGGCGCGCTGGCGTTCGCCGATCGCATCATCGTTTCGCCCGACTCGGTCAACATGATCGCCGAAGCCTGCGCCACGAGCGCGCCGGTGTTCGTCGCCGAACCGCATCGCGCGACCGGTCGCGTACGCCGCTATATCGCCGACCTCGAAGCCAGCGGCCGCGTGCGGGCGCAAACGCGCGAGCCGGAATTCTTCGAAGCCATACCGCTGCGCGAGACGGCGCGGATCGCCGCACGGGTGCGCGAGCGTCTCGGCCTCGACTAGGTCGCGTCGGGATCGAAATCCAAACCGCGCTGACGACAGATGCTGCGCACGATGGCCCTGGCCGCCGCGATCGACTCGTCTTCCCGCACCAGGCGAGGGCGACGGTCCAACGTGCACTCCAGTCCGCGCGACAGCAGGGTTTCGTGCGCCGCCCCGAGTCGTTGCGCCTGAATCTCGTCGAATCCGCCCGCCTCGCGCACGGCCTGGACCAGGGCGGGCGTCGCCGTGGTCTCGCACAGCGCCGGATGATCGCCCGACAGGGACAGCACTTCGGACTGCAGCAGGAATTCCAGGTCGACGAGGCCGCCCTCGCCCTGCTTGAGGTCGAATTGCGCGGCGTTGCTGCGGTCGAGCTCGGCACGCATGCGCCGCCGCATCGACACGACATCCTGGCGCAGCGTGTCGCCATCGCGCTGTCGGCGTAACACCTTCTCCCGCACCGCGTCGAAAGCCGCGCACACCGCGGCATCGCCGGCGACACAGCGCGCACGCACCAGGGCCTGCAGCTCCCATGTCCAGGCGCGCTGCAGCTGGTACTCGGAAAAACTTTCCATCGACGAAACGAGCAGGCCTTTCGCGCCATCGGGGCGCAGGCGCATGTCCACTTCGTACAGACGACCGGCCGATGTCACCGTGCCCATCAGGCCGATCAGTTTTTGCGCCAGCCTTGCGTAATAACGCGATGCGTCCAGCGGCCGCGCGCCATCGGAAATCGCGTCGGCGCGTGCATCGTGCAAGAAGACGAGGTCGAGATCGGAATCGAAGCCGAGTTCGCGACCGCCGACGCTGCCGTAGGCCGCCACGGCGAAGCCAGCGCCAGCGATACGCCCGTGCGCGCGTTCGATCTCGCTGCGCGCCAGATGCAGGGCCGCACGCAGCAGTTCCTCGGCCAGCACGGCCAGTTGCGCCGCGCTATCGGCCGCCGGCTGTCGCTGCGCCAGCGCCGCCATCGCGATGCGGAAGGCCAGGCTCTGCTTGAGTTCGTTCAAGACCAGCAGCGCAGCCTCGGTGTCGTCGGTATCCAGCGCAGCGGTTTCGCCGGCGATGCGTTCGCGCAAGGCCGTCTCGTTCGGCGGCGGCCCGACCGCGCGGGCGTCGAGCAGTTCGTCCAGCAGCAGCGGATGCGCCGCGAGGCGCTCCGACAGCAACGAGCTGCGCGCGACCACGTCCACCAGGCGAGACAAGGCCGCCGGCTGCTCTTCCAGCAGGGCGAGATAACTCGGGCGGCGACCGATGGCCTGCAAGAGCGCGAGACCGCGCGGCAGAGCCGCATCCGGCGCCGTGCTCTGCGCCGCTGCCTCGATCAATGCCGGCATCACATGATCGAGTCGCTGGCGCGCGCGTTCGGACAGATCGCGCACGGCCGGCGAGCGGGCGAAATCGCGCAGGCGCGCATGATGCTGCTCGGCTTCGGCGAAACCAGCATCGGCCAATACTGCGGCCTCGCCTTCGTCCGGCAGGCCGCGCCAATACAAACCCAGTGCGGATGGCGACAAGCGCCGCCGCCGGGTCTGCAGCAATTCACCGAAGGCCGCCGTGACCACCTCGCGATGCGTTTCGAGCGCGACGGCGAGTTCGCCCTGTTGCGCGTAGCCCAGGCCGCGCGCGATGCGCTCACGCAAGAACCCATCCTCGGGCAAGGCGTGCACCTGCTGGTCGCCGAGCATTTGCACGCGATTCTCCAGCCGGCGCAGGAACAGATAGGCCTCGCGCAGGCGATCGGCCAGAACCTGCGGCAAGTGCCCGGCCGAAGCCAGTGCACGCAGGGCCGGCAACAGCGCACGTTCGCGCAGCGCCGGCTCACGACCGCCGCGGATGAGCTGCAGCGATTGCACGAGGAATTCGATCTCGCGAATGCCGCCCGGGCCCAGCTTCAGGTTGTCGGCCAACTCGCGCTTCTGCACTTCGGCGTCGATCAAGGCCTTCATTTCGCGTAGGCCATCGAGCGCGGTGTAGTCGAGATAGCGGCGATAGACGAAAGGCCGCAGCGTCTCCAGCAGCTCCTCGCCGGCCGCGATGTCGCCGGCCACCGGCCTGGCCTTGATCCAGGCGTAACGCTCCCAGTCGCGTCCTTCGCGCTGGTAGTACTGTTCCATCGCCGCGAAACTCAGCGCGACGCGACCCGAGTTGCCGAAGGGCCGCAGCCGCAGATCCACGCGATGGCTGAAACCTTCCGCCGTGACCTCGCCCAACAGCTGCGCGAGTCGCTGACCGATGCGCGTGAACCAGGTTTCCGCATCCAGCGCACGCGCGCCATCGCTGTCGCCATGCGCGGGGAAGGCGTAGATGAGATCGATGTCGGAAGAGAAGTTCAATTCGCCGCCGCCGAGTTTACCGAGACCGTAAACGACCAGGCGCTGTACCCGCCCCTGCGCGTCGCGCACGACGCCATGGCGCTCGGCGAACTGCTGCTCCAGTGCGACCAAAGCGGTTTCCAGCGCCTGTTCGGCGATGCGGCTGCTGCCGGCCAACGTCGCCTGCACGGAATCGAGGCCGGCCACGTCGCGCCAGATCAATCGCGTCGATTCGGCCGCGCGCCAGCGCCGCAGCAAGGCCGGCCATTCGTTGACGTTTTCGAACGAAAGCACCGGCGGCGCCAAGGGCCGCGCATCGGCCTCGGCCAGCAGATCCGGTTGCCGGCACAAGGTATCGATGGCGAAATCGCTGGCGAGGGCGAGCCGCCGCAACTGGGTTTCATCCAGCGCCCGCGCCGCGGAACCGGCCGCCGTCAGCCGCGCCAGCGCGCGATCGGTCAGTGTTCGCAGGGCGACGTCGGTCTCCGGACTCATGCGCCATTCTGACCGCTGCGGGGCGGCTAAGGAACCCGCTAAGGCAGTAGGCCCGCCTTGTTGATACCTCAACTGTTGGAAGCAGGCCAAGGATAGCGGCCCACGACACTCACCAGCAGAAGCGCGACGCCCGCCAGACCCGCGACCAGGATGAAAGGCGGCGGAATGTCCTCGGCGCCCGATGCGCCCAGCGCCGTCATGCGCCAGGCCATGCCGAAGCAGCCGAGACTGAGCACGAAGCTCAACAGACGAACGACAGGGTTTGCACGCGCTAACGTCATCGGTCGTAGCCCTGCGTAACTCGGTGCGAGCACACTAGTACTGCCCTGTGAAGTCAGTATGTGCTGCCGCGCCCGCGCAAGGACGAACGACGGTTCAGCGCGCGGATGCCTGCAGCCGGGCCAGCGCATCCATCGCCTGCCGCGCCTGCGCGATGGGCACGAACAGATGATCGTGATGGACACCGGCGATCACGTTGCAGCTGATGCCCGCTTCGCCCAGCGCGCCGGAAAACGCCGCAGTCAGGCCTACGGCCTCCAGGTCAGAGTGCACCGTCAGCGTGATCCAGGCGCAGGCATAAGCCACCGGAAGACCGAGAGCCTGCGCAAGCGACTCGGGGATGACGAGCGTGAGCCCTTCCGGCTCGCGCACGGACGCGACGATCCGGTCCGCCGGCACCTGCACCTCCACCGGAGCGAGGACAAAGGCATACGCGCCTGGATTCAGCACAGGCTCCATCTGGGCGAGCAGTTGTCCGAGATCGCGAATCATCATGGCTTCATGTCTGCTGCCCTGGTTGGCGGCGAGAGCGTCAGTTCCTGCTGCAGGAAACCTGCACCTCGGCCTGCTTGTCCTCGACTTCGATCGGAATCGTAACCAAGCTCCCCGGACCATGCGCAAGAATGCGCTTCTTGGACCAGGCCTTGCGCTGCATCTTCGCATCCAGAGCGGCCTGGCCCGCAGCTATGCTCAGCTTGGGATGGTCCGAGGACAGGAACTCGGCATACGTATAGCGAATCTCGATGATGTCGCCGTCCAGCGACCAGCCACCCATGAGCTTGATCTCGACGCGAATCTCGGTGCCGTCGGGAAACGTGTAGGTCGCATACCCCACTTCTTCGAAGGCGCCGCCGGGCGAATAAACCGGACGATCGACGGCCGAAATTTCCATGCCGTTGCCGTGCATCTGGTAGGGCCCGCAAACCCACGCGCCTTCGATGTCCGCTGCCTTTGGTGCAGCGCTGGCGCCCAGCGCCATCAGTAAGGAGAGCAATGCCATATAGCGCGTGCCAGGCCTAGGATTGAACCGAGCGGCCGAACTACCGGTGTCGCGCGGCCTGCCCTGCATACTAGCAGGGGCGTGGCGGACAAGGCCCGTGGTGTCAACGCGGCCGGTCCAATGAACTGTTAGACGCTAGGCTCGACTCTTGCCAGAACAATAGACGCGCCACGGCAAATGCGGTGCCGTGCGAACAGTTGGAGACTGGTAAGGATCTGCCCAGGACATGGATTGGTGCCTAACGCCTGAAACGAGCCGCGCCGAAGGCGTCGGCTTGAATGACTGGTTAGGCGACCGCCAGATAACCCGATCGTCGACGGGCGCCAAGAAAGCTAGTCATCTACATCGATGTCCCATTGCCCTTTATCCCCGCGCCCACGGTAACCGAGGAGCCAAGTAGCGTCACCCGAGCCTCTTCACCCTCCAGCTTCCTCAGGATGGCTGCGGCTACTCCGCAAACTAACGCGGAACCCATCGCGGCCCAATACACCCATGAGTAGCCAACGGTATCCGGAAAGCCGACGATTGCCACCATGCAGCAGACCAAGACAAGCCCGCTGATGCGGAAAACCGCAGTCCAGACTTTGCGCTCCAGCGGACGGAGCTGCGCCGAGTTGTGCGCTTCTGGCTTCATTGTCACTTTCGTCGCCTAACGATTGAATTGAGCGGCAGCCGGCCGCGAACGGCTGGATTGGGCAAGTCTACATCCGACTGTCCACTGCAATGAGCAGTTAGCCGCCATTTGCGGGAGTCGCGCTGGGTGGGGCCGGAATAGTCCTGCCGAGCTTGGCGTAAAGATGATTGTGCAAGAGCACAGGGATGCCGCGGCAAGCGATATCGAGATGCATGTCGGTGTAATTTCCAGACAGTGAACCCGTGGTTAGATGCGCGAGCCCCTTATTGGCCCATTCAAAAATTGCGACTAGGGCATCCTCCGCATCTGCTCTAGGCCCGGGATATGCGGCTAAAGCAGCACTAGGTGAAACGATACTCAGCGGGAACGCAGGTGTTGAGTATTGCTCAACAGCAATATCGTCCGGGCGTCGATTCGTGATTTGACCTAGTTTGCCTTTGACTACACAAAGACCGAGAAACTCAAGCAATGCTCTGGCGTGAATGATCCCCACCTCAAACATGGGATTAGCAATCATCGCCACATTTCCGCGTAGCTTGAGCTTGCCATCAACCACTAAGTCCACATGGCGTGGCAATTCTGACTCGCCCATCCATTCCCAAGCGAACTGCATCGTTTCGATCGCTTGAAGGCGGTATGGAATCCATTTTTCGAGCACATCATCAAGAGTCATGATGGCAGCTAACGCCTGAATTGGGCCGCGGACCAAAAACGTAGCGATTGGGGCGTCGGCTTGAATGAATTGTTAGGTGCCACCCGACGCGCCTGCAATGACCGGCTGGGTAGCCCTGAACTCCGATGTGGCGTCAGGATGCCACGGAAACAGGCCGGATCGCGAAGGCCACACAACCTGGTAAAGCGGAAAGCCGTTGCCTTGGTAGTACCAGCGGCAGTAGCCAACATTGTCACGGTACTCCGTGGCTGGAACTTGGACAAAGCAACAGAAATAGTTGTCTAGCAGTGCGTCGGAAGGCTGCGTGAGATCGAGTGGGACGCCGCTCTTTGCCGCATCAGCAGCAATGGCAAGAATCTGATGCGCGATCTCGGCTTTGAGGCCAAATATGATCAGCTCGGGGTGCCCATAGCTCTGAAATAGGCCGATGGTGAAGGAGTACGGGGGAAGCTTTCCGTCAGCCATGATGTTGACGCAGTGCCAGCCGAACGCAGCAATGTCATCAATGACCTTTTGTTCGCTTTCATCTTCGCCAACTGTGCGAACCATTTCAATGGCACCCAACGCCCGAATCTAGCCGACGCCGGCCGGCAGCGGTTGTATGCGCCGAGTCTACACCCGGCGGTCGGCTCGAATGAGTAGTTAGGCGGCAATCACGGTGGTCGAATGTGCTTGACCCACATGTCTGCGGTGAAGCCAAGCAAGAGGCCGATGATGCTAGCCCCAATAAACCCCTCGATCGATGTGGTGTGCATCGCCCCGATTGCCAGTGCAACTAGAACACCCAGCAGTGTTTGCCTGGAAAGCGACAACCACGGCCTCTTGCCGTCTGTGCCAAACGCGACGATGCCGCAGTAGCTCCCGAACAAGAAAACTGACAGAAGTACGCCAGTAGTGTCCCCGACAATTGGACCACGGCGTAGCACCGCGAAGATCACGAATATCGCACCGTAACAGAGAGCAGCAAAAACATCCCAGCGGGTCATTGACGCCTAACGCCTGAGTTAAGCCGCGCCGAAGGCGTCGGCTTGAATGATTAGTTAGGCCCCGAATCTGGCTGCCGGACCCTATCGTTGCTCGTCTCGGATACTAGCCCAACTCTCATCTGTCCAATAGAAGTCGGATTGTGCGAAGCACTGGCCCCCAGTCTCGTCTAGGAGTGTCCTCGCCTCCGCTGTGAAGTTGTGGCCCACCGCAACAACCGTGGCTCTCGACGCTGTCGCGCTTAGTGCTTTCGCGACGGAGTGGGAGTCCACGATCGTGTTGGAAGAACCGTGCGCGCTTGGGAAAACGAGCACCGTGTAGGTTTGGTCTTTGAGCGATACAGTATTGACGAGTGCTCGGAACTCGGCAGGCACTGCCGAGGACACGAGCTTTGCCGGAACCGCGTGCACGATATGAGGTTTGCGCGCCATCTGGCTGAAGGGGCCTAACTACTTATAGACCCCAAAGGCGGGGTGATAAACCGTATGGTCCTCGCCGCTCCTGCATCTCGTCAAGCCGGCTTCCTGCCTCGAATCAGCGGCCCGCAGCGCGCCGTCGCGCTTCCTCCCAGCGAAGGCCCGCGGTGTTATCGGACACATCTGGGGTACCAATCGTCGCGGAGGGAAAAACCGGGGCGATATTGGTCATGCGGCGGAAGGACAGAATCGCCGCGATTGGAAGCGGGCAACGCGAAGAGCAGGGCTGGAAGGCCGCGGTTCGTGCGCCGATGCCAGCGCGCCGATCGATCCGCCGCGTTCAGCGGCTGCGCACGATCCGGATAGCGGCACCGGTGCTCCACCCCGATCATGACCTCGTCTTCCGAGGAGTTCGCCATGTCCTTCCGCATCCAGGGCCTCGCGCCCGCCCCGTTCCAGCATCTCTACGACCTCGACGACGGGCGGCTCGCCGAACTCGGCGTGAAACGCATGACCGTCGACAGCCATCCGGGTTATCCCGACCGCATCGGTCTTTGCGACGTGCCCGTGGGCGAAACGGTGCTGCTGCTCAACCACGTGCACCAGCCGGCCGATACGCCGTATCGCGCCAGCCATGCGATCTTCGTGCGCGAAGGCGCGCGCGAAGCCGCGGTCGCGATCGATACGGTTCCCGATGCCCTGCGCCATCGCATCATCTCGCTGCGCGCCTTCGATGCGAACCACATGATGGTGGACGCCGACCTGGTCGAAGGCCGCGACCTCGGCGAGCGCATCGAGGGCTTCTTCGCCAATCCTGAAGTCAGCTATCTGCAGGCGCATTACGCCAAGCGAGGCTGCTACGCGGCGCGAGTCGAGCGGAACTGATGCGGTGACGGCCGGCGGAAAAAGAAAGCCCGCGGCGCCAATGCAGCCGCGGGCTTTCCGCTCCCTCCCCTACGATGGAGCGATGGCATCCTGACCCGACTCCGCAGCGGTCGCACGTTGCAGTGCAACATCACATCAGGAAGTAGGTCACCATCGCCAGGAAACTGCCCATGCTGACCACGTCGGTAATGGTGGTCAGGAAAATGCTGGATGCCGTCGCCGGATCGGCGCCGAGCTTCTTCAGTATCAGCGGGATCGCCGTACCGGACAGACCGGCGACGACGCAGCTGAACGCCATCGCGACCATCGTGATCAGGCCGAGAAAGAGCGGGCTTTCGCTGCCCGGTTCGCGGCTGGCGACGATGAAGATCGCAATGCCGGCCAGGGCGCCGGTGACGAGGCCGTTCATCAGGCCGAGCGTCGCTTCCTTCGCCATCAGGGCCATGATGCGGCCCGGCTTCAGTTCGCCCAGCGTCATGCCGCGCAACAGTACGGCCAGGGCCTGGCAACCCAGGTTGCCGGTCTGACCGCCGAGCACGGGCAGGAACATCGCCAACACGACGATCTTGTCGACCGTGTCCTGGAAGATGCCGACGACGGCGGCGGTAATGAACACCGTAACGAGATTGATCTGCAGCCACGGGTGGCGGAACTTGAACGCGCGCATCAGCGGCGTGGCCAGGCGTTCTTCCTTTTCCACACCGACCATGGCGCCGGCCTGCGCGGAAATTTCGAAGGCCTGTTGCTCGAACAGGATCTGGCCGCGCACCTGGCCGACCAGCGTGCCGTCTTCTTCGCAGACCGGATACACCGGGAAATGCCGCGTCACGACCTCGCGCATCGCATCGACCAGCGTCATGGTCGGGCGCAGGAAGAAGGGGTTGCGCAACATCACCGTGTCGAGCGGCTGGCTGCGTTCGGCGTACAGCAGCTCGCGGAAAGCGACGACGCCGATCAGGCGATTGGCCGAGTCGACGACGAACAGATAGGTGACCATGCGCTGACGCACCGTCTCGCGCAGGATGTCGATCGCGGTGGCGACGCTAGTGCCGCTGCGGAACACCGCCGGCGGGTCTTCGATCAGGCGGCCCACGCTGCCTTCGGGGAAACGCAGCGCATCGCTCCAGTCGGTACCCGGCGGCGCGGCTTCCATCACCCGCGCGCGCAGGTCTTCGTTCATCGCCGACAGGATGGTGTTCGCGCGCGCCGGCGGCAGCGCCGCCAATACCTCGGCGATCTTGGTCGGATTGGCCAGGTCCAGGCGTTCGATCGCCGTCTGGGTGTCGAGGCCCGCGACCTGTCGCAGCAGCGGATTCGGATCGGACGCCAAGGGACTCTCCGGGGGGCTGGGCGGCGGGCTGGGATTTAGGGTAGCCGAAAACCGCGAAAGCCGCGCTGCGCGGCTTTCACGAGGGGCCGTCCCTGGCCCATCATCGACAACGCTGCCCGCGACGGGAGCCGGCCATCGGACCCTCCCTCTAGTAGTCGTAGCGCAGTTCTGCCGCCCAGGTCCGCTGGTTGTAGGGATGGAAGTTCCAGTAGGTCCGATCGCCGAGATTGTCCACGCCCAGCGCCGCGCTCCAGTGCGCGTCATGCCGGTACTTCGCACGCAGGTCCAATACCAGGAAAGGGCTGGTGCCGGTGTAGGTCTCGGCATGGGTGTCGCTGTTGTCGAGCGTATTGAACTGCCGGCCGCTGTAGCGCGCGGCTGCGGTCAAGCTCCAGTGCTCATCGATGCGATGGGTGGCGACCAGGTTCGCGCGCCAGCGCGGCACACGCGGTTGCCAGCGCCCCTCGCTGGCGGGAAAGCCGGGATTCTCGCGGATGATCGAATCGGCGAAGGTCAGGCTGGCGTCCAGGTCCAGGTCTTGCCCGCCGACGTCGTACCAGTGCCCCGCCAGTTCCAGGCCCGTCGTACGGATGGCGCCGATGTTCTGGATGTTGGTGATGTTCGGCAAGACCGTCACGTTCGTCTGCGAATACAAGGCATCGCGTGTGCGCTCGTGAAAGATCGTCGCGCGCCAGTCGCTGTGTTCGCCACGGCGCAATAGCGACAGCTCCGAGGTGATGGAACGTTCGGGCTTCAGGTCCGGATCGTTGTTGACGATGGCATTCGTCGCGATCGAACCCTGGTAGAGCTCGCTGACGGTGGGGAAACGCACGGCTCGTCCGATCGATGCGCGCACCGACCAATCGGGCGCCAGCGAAAACGCGAATGCCGCCTTCGGCGAGAACGCGGTCTCGCTTCTCTCCGCGAAACCGAATTCGCTGGTCGCATTGGCGAGCAGCCCGTCGCGGGCTCGCCAGCGTTCGTGCCGCAAACCCAGCGTCAGGGTCCAGCGATCAGAGTCGCGCCAGGTGTCCTGCAAGAAGAGGCTGCGCAGTTCCGTCTCGCCGCCGAAGGCGGAGAAGCGTGCCGTCGCATCGCCCGCGATCCAGTCGGTGGTGTCGAACACGCGCGTGCGTAGTCGGTGGCGATCGTCCTGCAGTCCGAACTCGATCACGTGCGCGGCATTCGGGCGCCAGGTGAAGGCGAACGAGGCCGTGCGCCAGCCGGTGCCTTCGCTGTCCACGAGGCGCCCCGCTCCACCGGAATCGGCGATGGGTCGCGCGACGGTCGGCGAGCGCAGGACGTCCCGCACGTAGTCGTAACGGCTCAGGCCGATGGCGTAGTCCCATTCGCCGCCGCTGCTGCGTCTGAGCGACAAGCCCTGCATGCGATGTTCGAGGTCGGCGCGCTGCAGGGAAATCGCCGTTGCCGGAATCAGATAGCGTCGTCCATCGATCGATACGTTGCCGCTGTAGATGGGATGGCCGGTGGCATCGTGCAGCCAGGTTTCCGAATCGCGGAAGGCCTCGTTCTTCCAGAGACCCAGGACATAGCTCAGGCGAAGGTCCGGGCCGACGTCGTAGGCGAGCTTGAGCTTGGCATGGTCCTGCACGGTATTCGTCTGTCCCGTCGCCGCCAGCAGGAACCAGGGCTGGCGTCGCGGATTCTCGCCGGCGACCTCCCCTTGCACCGGCATGCCGCCGCCGCTCGTCCCGGCCGATTCGAGCAGGTTGGCGAACGCGATCGGATGCGCCTCGCTGTCCAGGCGCTGCAGCGACAGCCACATCGACAGCCCGTCGACGCGGTCGCCGAGGGACGCGCTGAACGCACGCGCGGCGAAGTGGCGATTCGTCCGATAGAGCTCGAAATCCTCGACGTAGTAACCGAGCTTGGCATGCGCCTCGAAACGCTGCGGCATGCGCGTGACGTAGTCGACCACGGCGCCGACGGAATTGCCGGGATACGCGGCCGAGAACGGGCCGTACAGCACGTCTACGCGCTCGATCTCCTCCGGCGACACCAGGCCCCAACGCGGCGTGAAGCTGGCGCCGTTGCCGAGCAGGTTCGACAGCGGGATGCCATCGGCGTAGACCAGCGATCGCGCGCTGTTGCCGGTGCCGGACGCGCGCGTGGCCAGCACCGCGTGGTCGTAGTCGCCGATGTAGCGCTTTCGCACCAGCAGGCTGGGGAAATATTTCAACGCATCTTCGGCATCGGTGGCGTTGACCCGCTCTTCGACCGCCTCGCCATCGATGCCTTCCATCGTGGTCGGTATCTGGGTCGGCAGCGACGTCGGTTGAGTGCCTACGACCTCGACGGTGCCGAAGTCCTTGGGTTTGCGCGGCGCTTCCGTGTCGGCAGCGATTTCGGACGCGGTGGCCGCGAAGGCGGCCATGGACAAAGCAATGGCGAGCGACAGCCGCGCACAGGGCGCGGCCGCATGGATGGGGCGGGACATGGGAACTCCGAAGGCACGAGGCGCGCGCCGCGAGCGGCGCGCAGATCAGGAGGGTCGTGTTTCAGAGCGCGAGTGGCGGGCCGCGGGAACCGAGGCCGCAGGGATGGCGGGAAACAGTGCGCTGTAATCGTGCGAATCGTTCGAGCAATTCGCGCGGCGCCGCCGGAAGCAGCAGGGCCAGCAACAGGGCGAAGACCGCCACGGCGTTGAGCAGTGGGCAGTAGGCGCAGTCCTCACCCATCTGTGCGGAATGCGATGGCGCCGCGTCGCCCTCGGGCAGCTGCACCCACTTCAGGCCGGTGACCGTGCACAGCTCGACCCAGGAGCCGCCGGTCGCCAAGCCGGCAGAAGCGAGCAGGCGGCTCGCTGTCGGCACGAAGGCCAGCAACAGCATCGCCAGCAAGGCGAGGTGGGTCAGGGATTGCTGGAAACGGAGACGGCGCACCCGTGCATTTTAGCTTGCGCAGCGGCGGGAGTCGCCCTGGGTCTGCCGCTTCAGGTCCAGAAGTAGCGCACCAGGTGGAAGAAGATCGGTGCCGAGAAGCACAAGGAGTCGAGCCGGTCCAGCATGCCGCCGTGGCCTTCGATCAGGTGGCCCCAATCCTTGATGCCCCGATCGCGCTTGATCGCCGACAGCACCAGGCCACCGAAGAAACCCATCACGCAGACGCAGAAGGACAGGCCGGCGGCTTCCCAGGCCGTGAATGGCGTCAAACCATGCAGGGCGGCGCCCAACGCGGTCGCACTGAGCACACCACCAATCAGGCCTTCCCAGGTCTTCGAAGGCGACAAGGTCGGCGAGAGCTTGTGCTTGCCGATCAGTTTCCCCCACACATACTGCAGTACATCACTGCCCTGCACGATCAGGATCAGGTAGGCGATCAGCAGCATGCTCTTGCCCTCGAACCCCGGGATGCGCAGGTTCAGCAGCGCCGGCAGATGCGACAGGCAGTACACCGCCACCATCACGCCCCATTGGATGGTGGCGGTGCGGGTGAGGAAGCGTTTCGGGTCGCCGCTGAGCGCGGCCAGGATGGGCAGCACGAGGAAGCCGTAAACGGGCAGCAGAATGGCGAACAGGCCGTACCAATCGATGTACAGCAGCCAGTACTGCACCGGCAGGCAGAGGAAGAAACTCGCCAGCAGGGCGCGATGGTCGCCGCGACGCGTATCGGTAATGGTCAGGAACTCGCGCAGGGCGAAGAAACTGAGCATGGCGAACAACACGATCACCGCGACGCGCCCGAGCCAGAAACTGACGCCCAGCACGCCGACCATCCACCACCAGGCGTTGACGCGGTCGATCAGGTTGTCGATCACGGCGTGCGGCCGTCCGCGCGCGATGAGCTGGCGCATGGCCAGGCCGATCGCGCTGGCCAGCAGCAGCGTGCAGACCACGCCGCCGAACAGCAGGTAGTAGGGGTTGTCGGTCGGCAACTGAAAGCTCATGGGTCTTCCTCGTCCGGCGCGAGATCCAGCAGGGCTTCGCGCGCCCTCGCCAGGAAGGCATCGCATTCCTCGCCTTCTTCCACATGCAAGGCGGCACCGAAGCGCACGGTGCATAGCAGGGGCACCGGAATCGCCTCGCCCTTGGGCAGGACACGGTTGAGATTGTCTATCCAGACCGGGATCAGATCGAGCGCGGGCCGGCGGCGGCCGACATGCCAGAGCCCGGGCTTGAAAGGAAGCAATCGTTGTTCACTGAGATTGCGCGTGCCTTCGGGAAACAGGATCAGCGAATCGTCGGCGTCGATCGCCTCGATCATCTGGTCGATCGGATTGCGCACGCGCGTTTCCTGGTTGCGATCGATCAACACCGCGCGGAATACGCGTTCGGCCATGTAACGGCGCAGCGGATCGCCCAACCAATAATCCAGGCCAGCGACGGGCCGCGTGCGGACACGCTCGCGCGGATCGAGCGAGGACCACAGCAGGACGAAATCGCCATGACTATTGTGATTGGCGAAGTAGGCGCGTTGTCGCCCGCGCGGTTGCGGTGCCGTCCAGATCGTGCGCGCACCGGTCAGCAGGCGTGTGAAGCCGACGATACCGGCGGCGACGATGCGTTCGAACATCCCCTAGAATCCTCTTGCGACCGATGCGGCCGCCGCGACCAGTATCGCCGTTGCCTGCAGCCCGCACCAGCCGCGATGACGCCGGGCCAGCGCGAATGCACCGGCGGCGCGATCGGCCAACGGTCGCACCGCCGGGAGTGAGCGCCCGGGAAATCGTCGTGCGAGTGCGGCATCGAACTCCTGCACCGCCGCGTCGATATCCGGCCGTGTTGACCACTGCTCGAAGATCCCGGCATCGAAACGGATGCGCAGGGAGTAATACGCGACCACGAGCGTCATCAGCAGTGCGACGACGGACAAGGCGCCGGGAAGACTGCGCAAGGGAACGACGAACAGCAGGCCGATGGCGATGATGACGCACGATCCCGCAACGACGTCCCCGCGCAGCGACTGGCGCAAGCGCGTCGCCGCCGCCTGCGCTTCGGTCTGCGGCGTTCGTTCCTCAGCCATGCACGGCCGCGGCAATGGCCTCGCGATGCGTCGGGGTCAATACGAGCCGAGGCTGCAAGGCGCGCAGACGTTGTTCCGCCTGCGCGAGATCCGACTCGCGACCCGTACGCAGCCACCAGGCGAGCACCGCGCTGGCGCTGCGGGAAAACCCGAGCGCGCAGGCCACGCGTACGTCACCCGTGCTGCGCGCCGCTTCGATGGCCGCGCACGCCTCGCGCAACTGGGCGGGCGACGGCGGTATCAGGTCGAGGCAGGGAATCGCGCGTACGGTGGCGCCGCTGCTATCGAGTTCGGCCGACAGATCCACCAACGATTCGCCGGCCGCCAGGCGCTCGCCGATGCGCGGCACGCGACCGAAACTGACGCCTTCGCCCAACGACACGGCAGCGACCGAACCGCGGGTCCACCACCCTTGGTTGACGCGCGCAGCAAGCAGATACGGCATCAGCAGTAATCTCGGCCCCAATGGAATGCGGCCCCGCGTCGTCTTCTGGAAAACGCGCGAATCCAGTCCCGCGTAAGCCAACGCAATCAGAAGCAGGCTTACTGCGGGCCATAGCGACCATAGCCAGGCACCACCCAGGTGCGCGAGTGCGACACAGGCCAGTGCACCGAGACCGTAGTACCCAGCCAGTCGCCAGTGCGTTGCGTCGCGATCTCGCCTCCAGCTTGTCAGCGGCGACGGGCCTTCGTTCGGCCAGCACCACAGGCAGAACGCGCCGAGCAGCACGCCAGTCGGGATGTCGATGAAATGATGCTGGTAGGTCGTCAGCACCGAGACGCCGATCAGCGCGAACCACAGATGCAGCACGGGTCGCATGGCGCGCGGCAGCTTCGGCGTGTACAGGCTCCACAGGATCACCAGCAGCGCGATGTGCAACGACGGCGCCTGGTTGAAGGGTTTGTCGAAGCTGGTCAAGGCATCGAACATCGCACCCGACCAGCCTTCGGTCTCCGGCCGCGTGAAAGCGAACTTCAGCGGAAAGAGAATGAAACACGAGACTGCGATGAATTGCGCGGTCAGCAATCGCCTGCCCTGCCGGTCGACGTCCGCGGCGCGCCGATGCACGAGCAACGACGCGGCGTAGAAGGCATTGATCGTCCAGTACGGCAGGATCGTCCAGGCCATGAACGGCACGCCGCGCTCCCAATCGAACACGATCGAGGGCACGCCGCTGCGCGAGGCCGCCAGGTGATTGGCAAAGCCGTAGCTCAGGTAGAACAAAGGACCGAGGAGCGCCAGCCAGGCGAGGCCGCGCCGCCACTGCCAGGCATCGTCGTTCATGCGATGCGCTGCGCCAGCGAGACGGTGAAGATGCCGAAGTCGTCGATACGCTGTTCGATCTTGCGGAAACCCGCGGCCTCGACCAGTTGATCCATCTCGCGTTGGCTGCGCCGGCGCATCACCCAGGCCGCGCCCTGGCGATGGCTGGTCAGGCCGCGCGCGATCAGCTCGAGCTGCGGGTGCCAGGGCTGTCCGGTGTAAACGAGATAGCCTCCGACCGGAATCGCATCGGCCAGACCGCCCAGCGAAGCTTCCAGCAAGGCGTTGTCGGGAAACAATTCGTACAGACCGGACACGATGCCCAGCGTCGGCGCCGGCTGCGCGCTGCCGACCTGCGCGCGATCGAAGGCATCGGCCTGCTCGAAGCGCGCGATCGCCTGCATGCCTTTCGCGGCGATCAGGGCCTGGCCCTGTTCGACATTGATCGGGCTGTAGTCGCGCAACAGCACGGCATCGGGCTTGCCGCCCTCGCGCTCGAAGAATTCGAGCGCATAGCGGCCGTGGCCCGCAGCGATGTCCATCACGCGCACCGGCAGGCCGGCAGCGCGCAGCCGTGCCATCGCCAGGCGCAGCAGTTCCTCGACATGCGTCTTGCGGATGCGGATGCCGCGCCAGCCGATCGAGCCCAGATAGACCTTGTCGATCAGCTTGCCGAAGGGATTACGGCTTTCGGCGCGATTCCGGTAAACGAAATCGAGCGTGCTGCCGGAGTCGTAGCCGGTGTCTTCGCCGAGCTTCAGACCGGCCGAGAACAACGCGCCGAATTTCAGCGAGCGTTTCGTATTCGCCCAGTACCAGGCCCGCGGCGACCACCACGGCAGCGGTGCGCCGAGCGCGTCGGATTCGATCTGGCTCGGGCTGGCTTCGTGCGCGCGGCGCTGGTCGGGAATGACCGGCGCGGCATCGAAACGCTGCAGGATGAAGCGCCGCACCTTCGCGACGGCGGTATGCCGGTCGCGCTCGCCCAGCGTGTCGTGGAAGAACCCCGGCAATACGTGCTTTTCCTTGATGCTGCTGCCGAGCCCGTCGAAGAACCGATGCTGTGGGCCATGATGCACGACCCAGTCGGCACCGGAGATCAGCAACTGGGTCGGCACATGCACGGCCTGCGCATCGGCGACGACGCGCTCTGCCGTTTCGTACAGGCCAAGCAGCACGCGCACCGAGATCGGGCGCGCGATCAGCGGATCGGACTCGTAGCTGGCGATGCGTTCCGGATCGTGCGTCAGGAACTTCGCCTTGACGTAGCTGTTGACGAAGAAATTCCCGAACAGCGCGCTCATCAGCTTCAGGCCGGGGCGCGCCAGCGGCACATAGAGCTTTACCTTGAAGGCCGGCGATGCCAACACGAGGGCGCGGATCTTCGGCGCGTAGTCGTGTACCCAGGTCGAAGCGACGACCGCACCGACGCTCTGCGCCACGACCGCCATGTCCCGCGGCGCGACGCCGTGCTGCGCTTCGATATGCGCCACGAAACATGCGAGGTCGCGCACCAGGGCGGAAAAACTCGGGCTGTCGCCGCGTACGCCAGGCGACTGGCCGTTGCCGCGCGCATCCCAGGCGAAGACGTCGAAATCGGGCAGGTCGAGCTCGTCGGCCAGGTGGGCGACGCGGCCGCCGTGCTCGTGGCCGCGATGCAGCAGCACGATGGCGCCTCGACGCGCGCCGGTCGCCGGCCAGTGCCGGTAGAACAACGAGGTGCCGTCATGGGTCGCGAAGGAATTTTCCGAAGGTGTTCGCATGGGTCTCACTGGGGTGGTGAATCGGACGCCGATGCCAGGCCGGCACGAACGCGGTTGAAGCACGTCAACAACAGTAGTGCGCAAAGCAAGGGCATCGTCCAGGCGACGAACGCAGGCAATGCGCCAGTGAGGCCATGCCACAAGCCCAATGCGCCCAAGACGAACGCGCGGTCGCTCTTGCCCATCGGCCCTTCGTAACGCCGCGTCGAGCCCATCATCGGGCCGAGTGCACCGGCGAACTCGCTGAGCATCGCCAGCAACACGACAGCGACCACCCAGGCGGGATGGAAAGGCGCGACCAGGGCGAACGGAAGATAGAGCGCCGCGTCGGCGATCACGTCGGTCAGTTCGTTGAGATAGCCGCCCAGGCGCGATTGCTGACCGAATTCGCGCGCCAACATGCCGTCCACCGCATTGAGCGCCATGCGCAGGAACATCCATGCCGGCAGCAGCAGGAATAGCGCGGGCGATGCCGCGAGATAGAGAACGGCGCCGAGGGCGACGGACGCCACGCAGGCGAACACGGTAACGGTATTGGCCGTGACACCGATCTTCGCCAGGAAAGCCACGCCGGGTCGCAGGAGCGACTGGAACGCAGGCTTCAACGCATAGATGCTGGGCATGGGGTGTCTGGAAGTTTGCGCGAACTTATATGGTCGGCTTGCGCTGCGCAAGCATCCGCCACGCGGCCGACGCGACGAACGCATTCTTTACGGAAAGCGAATCGTCCGCTAACGAAACCCATACCGGAACGGCAGTCACCGTAGGGTGCACGGAAGCACTTGCGCAAAAAAGACCCCGCCAAGGCAGGGTCTTCTTGAAACGATTTCTCTTGAAGCCAAGCACGGCCTCGGCCTGCCTGTAACCTGGTGCCGAGCGAAGCGAAGCCCGGGTTAATCCATGCCGGCGAGAACGTCAATCGCCGCCATCCGGCTTCAATGCCGGCATGAAGTCCGACGTGAACGCCTGGAATTTTCCGCCGGGCGACCGCGGAATCTCGTCGACCTGGACGATGGCCAGCGGGTAATCGCCGTCCGCACTCGCACGCGCCCAGGCGGCGTGCACCGTTCGTGAGAACGCCTGCGGCAACGGACCGGTGGCTACCACCCGCAACTCGAAACCCTGGTCGCGAGACTGGTGAATCTGGATCTGCCGCAATCCCCGGGCATGCTCGGCCGGCATTTCCTCCACCGCACTGCTCAGCGTGCCGACCAGGCCGAGTGTTCCTTCCGGCAGGAACGCGATGCGGCTGTAGCGACCGACCACCTCCCCGAAAGCCGGCAAGGTGCGGCCGCAGGGGCAAGCGCCATCGATGACTTGCGCAAGATCGCCGGTGTCGTAGCGCACCATCGGCATGGCGGTGTTGGTGAGCGACGTCACCACGATGCGGCCCGCCTTTCCGGATTCGACAGGATTGCCGGCGGCGTCGAGGATCTCGACGTGGCAATGCTCGGTGTGGACGTGATAGCGCCCAGCTTCGCAGCGCACGGCGACCAGTCCGATCTCGTTGAGCCCGTAGTTCTGTTGGATCGGCGCACCGAAGCTGCGCGCGATGAACCGGCGCATGCCCGGCGTCAGTTGCTCGGAAACCGCGAGCACGGAGCGGATCGATCCCACGGGAGATTCCGGCGCGGCAGCGAAGGCGAGGTGTTCGAGCGTTTCCGGATAGCCGATCAGATAACGCGGGTTTTGTTTCCGCAGGAGCCGCAACTGGTCGTCGACCGGATTGGTCACGTTGTAGTGCAGATGCGGGCCGGTGGCGAACGCCGATCCCACGTGGCCCCACGCCAAGTGCTTGAGCATTTCGCCGTCGGCGAGCCGGGAGCCGTCGGCCTTGCACGAAAGCTGACTGGCGAGGCGGATGGACACGAGCTTCTCCGCCGGATCGAATCGGAACCAGCGGTACTCGCGCTGTTTCAGCACGCCAAACATGCGCCACGCGTCCATGCTGAAGTAGACGCGCGTCGGCCGGCCCGTCGTGCCGGAAGACACGGTGCTGCTCGCGATGCGGTCGCTCGGCTCGGCGAATACCTCCGCGACCAAGGCCTTGGCATGCTCCTGAACGTTCCCCTTCAGCAGCACCGGCAGGAGCGACAGGGTTTCCAGCGGGTCGCGCGCTTCGGGATCCAGACCAAGCTCGGCGAATCTCTCGCGGTAGAACGGAACGTGCCTGGCGCAAATCCGCAGCAAGCGTCTCAGCGGTCCGGCGATGCGGGCGACCTGCGCGTCGGGCGTGTCGAATTCGTTGGCGACGAGCGCATCGTAGGCGGCGGCATCCCCCTTGGCGCGTGCGCGCCAGCGGGATTGCTCCGCCAGCTCTTCGCCGAGCGTCGTCATATCGGCGAGCGCTCCTCATGCGTGGGTTCCCTGCCGCGGACGACGGCATAAGCCCAGGCAAATATCGTCGCCGCGAGGAAGGGGTAGCAATAGACCACCTGCCATCTTGAATTCGCGCGCGCGATCCGCGTCACCATCCGGAAGCGCCGACGAAACAGCGGAACGAGGTTGCGGAAGAAACGTGGATGGCCGAGCGGATACTTCAGGCCGTAGTCCGGCACCGTCGGCAGGTAGCGTTCGCGAAACGGACCACCCCAAGACCAGCTGTGCCGCCAGGAGCGCCAGAACGAACCCCGCGCTTCGTGCATCACGACCAGGCGTGGCGTGAAGTAGATCGCGAAACCGCGCCCCATCAGTCGATGCTGGAATTCCATGTCTTGCATGACGGTCAACGAGTTGTCGAATCCGCCGACGGCGTCGAAGGCGCGTCGCGTCGCGACCAGGCTGAGGCCTGGCTGGAACAGATTCGTGCGCTCGGGCGGCCGGACCGGATGCCAGTTGAACCAACAGGCCCAATGATCCGCGATCGCGATCGGATTCCAGCGCTGGTTCGGCGGAATGACGACGGCGCCTCCGAAAGCACCGAACCTGCCCGGGCCGATGCGGCTGGCAATGTCGACCACTACCACGAACTGTTCGTTCGACCCGGGCAGCGTGTCGGCATCCATGAAATAGAGCAGCGAACCGCGCGAGGCGGCCACGCCTGCATTGCGGGCGGCGCCACTGCCGAGCTCCGTGCACAGTACATAGGTGAAGGGGCTGGCCTTGATCACCGCCGCGGTGTGGTCGGTCGAACAATTGTCGACGACGATGACTTCGACCCGCCAGTCGGGCGGGATCGCCTGCTCCCTGAGTTTTCCCAGCAAGCGACGCAACGCGCCGGCCTGGTTGCGGACGGGGATGATCACGCTGAGCATCTGGGAGGCGGGCGTGGCGGTCATCGGCCCCTTAGGACTTCGACAAGGCGGTCCGTGACCTTGTCCCAAGCGTAGTTTTCGGCGGCGAAGGCCGGGCCCGTCGCCATGGCGCGTGGTCGGAAGGATCTGTCTTCGAGCGACTTATCCATCAGGTGCACGAGGTGGTCCTGGTCCGGCATCAGGCGTTCGGAGCCACCGTCCAATTCCACGAGATCGCTGTCGATCCGCCAGGCGAAACTATCCCGCGTAAAGTCGTCCGTTGGGCCGCCGGCAGTGCAAATGACGGGCAATCCGCAGGCGACAGCCTCCAGCACCGGCATGTTGAATCCCTCGAGTTGATAAGGCGACACCAGCACATCGGCGCTCCGATACAGGTCGGCGAGATCGCGGTACGACAATTCCCCGCCTCGGTAGGAAATCTTGCCTTCCGTCGCCCGGCGCTCCGCCGCCGACAGCTTCGCCATCATAGCGGCGACGGCGGCGCGCGAACCATAAACCGAATCGATGCCCTTGAGCACGAGGCGCGCGTTTTCGTGCCGTGACGCGATCGCAGCGAAGGCCTTGAGCAACGATGGGATGCCCTTCCGATCGTAGAGCGCACCGACATTGAGGAATACGAAATCGTCCGCGGCGATGCCGCGCTTTCGACGCTGGGCCATCCGCTCGGCATCGGCCGAAGGACGGAAGGTCTGCGTGTCCACGCCATGTGGCACGACGACGGCGCGATGCGCGGGCACGCCGCTCGCAATCAATCGCGTCCGGGAAAAACCGGACGGCGTGACGACGGTGACGTCGTTTCCGAGGACCTCCGGCAACGCCCGGTTGCCGGCGACCATGTATTGGTTGAGCCGTTTGCCTTCGGCGACGGCGAATACGAAGGTTCGTCCGCGCGGAGCCGACGAGAAATCGAACGGGAACGCCAGGCGGAAGGTCGCGTCGGGAACGAGACCTGAGGGCGGTTCGGGAATCGCCGCGATCGCAGCTTCGCTGGCAGCAGGCAGCAGCCCCGTGGCGACTTTCCACGAGCCCACCTTGAGGAAACCCGCCGGCGGATGCGGCGCTTCGACATGGAACAGACGCACGTCGCCCCGCTTGAGGAGCTCGAGGCATTGGAACTGATTGACGATGGAATGGGACTGCGCGTAAGCGCGCCAGCCTTCGACGACGAGGGTGAACATCGAGTTCGTTTCCATTCGGACCGGAAGATCCACCGAGCAAGGACCTTAGAAAACTACAAGAGTGTTCGTTCGCGCAGGTCGTGCAAGTTCGCCATGCTATCAGCCGGAGCCGCGGCGTCGAAGCCTGGCTTGGCTCCGGAACGGATGCGTCGGCGGGAACCGCGAGATCGCACTGGAAAAACCTCGCCGAAGCGGGGCGAGTCGGGATTTCGCGCAGCATGGCCGCGTGCCGACGAACGCCCACAAAAAAGAAAAACCCCGCCGAAGCGGGGTTTTCTTGGAACGCTTTCTCTTGGTGCGAACGGAGGCCAGGGACGGCCTCCATCTGGACGTAGCCCGGTGCTGAGCGCAGCGAAGCCCGGGTTAATCGGCGAAGGACCGCCGATTAAAAGTCCATGCCGCCCATGCCACCCATGCCGCCGCCGGCCGGCATCGCCGGTTCGTCCTTCTTCGGCGCCTCGGCCACCATCGCTTCGGTGGTGATCATCAGGCCGGCGATGGACGCGGCGTTCTGCAGCGCGGTACGCGTGACCTTGGTCGGATCCAGGATGCCGAACTCGATCATGTCGCCGTATTCGCCGTTGGCGGCGTTGTAACCGAACGCGCCCTTGCCCTCGACGACCTTGTTGAGGATGACGGACGGCTCTTCGCCGGCGTTGGTGACGATTTCGCGCAGCGGCGCTTCCATCGCACGCAGCGCGATGGCGATGCCGTGGTTCTGGTCTTCGTTGGCGCCCTTCAGGCCGGCGATCGCCGCCTTGGCGCGCAGCAGCGCGACGCCGCCGCCCGGGACGATGCCCTCTTCGACGGCCGCACGGGTCGCGTGCAGGGCGTCTTCGACGCGCGCCTTCTTTTCCTTCATCTCGATCTCGGTGGACGCGCCGACCTTGATGACCGCCACGCCGCCGGCCAGCTTGGCCACGCGTTCCTGCAGCTTCTCGCGGTCGTAGTCCGAGGAGGTCTCCTCGATCTGCGCCTTGATCTGGTCGATGCGCGACTTAATCGCGTCGGCGGCGCCGTGGCCGTCGATGATCGTGCTGTTTTCCTTCGAGACCTGGATCTTCTTGGCGCGGCCGAGATCCTTGATGGTCGCCTTCTCGAGCTGCAGGCCGACTTCTTCCGAAATCACCGTGCCGCCGGTCAGGATGGCCATGTCTTCCAGCATCGCCTTGCGACGGTCGCCGAAGCCCGGCGCCTTCACGGCGCAGACCTTGACGATGCCGCGGATCGTGTTGACGACGAGGGTCGCCAGCGCTTCGCCTTCGACTTCCTCGGCGACGATCAGCAGCGGCTTGCCGGCCTTGGCGACGCCTTCGAGCACGGGCAGCAGTTCGCGCACGTTGGAGATCTTCTTGTCGTACAGCAGGATGAACGGGTCATCGAGCTCGGCCGACATCGACTGCTGGTTGTTGATGAAGTACGGCGACAGGTAGCCGCGGTCGAACTGCATGCCTTCGACGACGTCGAGCTCGTTCTCGAGACCCGAGCCTTCCTCGACGGTGATCACGCCTTCCTTGCCGACCTTGTCCATCGCCTTGGCGATCAGCTCGCCGATGTTGTGGTCGGAGTTCGCCGAGATGGCGCCGACCTGGGCGATTTCCTTCGAGGTCGAGGACGGCTTCGAAATCTTCTTCAGCTCTTCGACGGCCGAGACGACGGCCTTGTCGATGCCGCGCTTGAGGTCCATCGGATTCATGCCGGCGGCGACGGCCTTCATGCCTTCGCGGATCAGGGCCTGCGCCAGCACGGTGGCGGTGGTGGTGCCGTCGCCGGCGTTGTCGGACGTCTTCGACGCGACTTCCTTCACCATCTGCGCGCCCATGTTCTCGAACTTGTCGGCCAGTTCGATCTCCTTGGCGACGGACACGCCGTCCTTGGTGATCGTCGGGGCGCCGAAGCTCTTCTCGAGCACGACGTTGCGGCCCTTCGGGCCCAGGGTCGCCTTGACGGCGTTGGCGAGGATGTTGACGCCCTTCACCATGCGGGCGCGGGCATCTTCACCGAAGCGGATTTCTTTGGCTGCCATTGTCTTGTTACCTCAGATTCGTGTTTGTTTTTTCGTAAGTTCGCCGGCGGCGCGAGGCGCCAGCGCAGCGATCAGCCGATCACGGCGAAGATGTCGTCTTCCTTCACCACCAGGATTTCCTGGCCGTCGAGCTTCACTTCGGTGCCCGAGTACTTGCCGAACAGCACCTTGTCGCCGACCTTCAGGGCCGGGGCGCGGAAGGAACCGTTGTCCAGGGCCTTGCCCGGGCCGACGGCGAGCACTTCGCCCTTGATCGGCTTTTCGGTGGCCGAATCGGGGATCACGATGCCGCCAGCGGACATCTTCTCTTCTTCCATGCGCTTGATGACGACGCGATCGAACAGCGGTTTGATATTCATGACAACCCTCGTAACTGGTTGATTGGGGAGGAAATGGGGCCGGAATATTAGCACTCGCCATGAACGAGTGCCAGCCTCGGGCCGTAGAAAATCCCGGCATCGCCGGGTGCCCCAGTAATGGGGGGAGCCGCCCGGCTTTCAAGGGGGCTTGGCCTAGAATCGGGCAATGCCCGCCCTGCTCGTCACCTGCACCTGCCCCGACAAACCCGCCGCCCTGACCCTGGCGCGGGACCTGGTCGAGTTGCGGCTGGCGGCCTGCGTCCAGGTCCTGCCCGGCCTGCATTCGATCTACCGCTGGGAAGGCCGGGTGGAGGATGCCGAGGAGGTCCTGCTCTTGATCAAGACCTGGGACGACCGCATGCAAGCCCTCACCGAGGCGATCGGGGAGCGGCATCCGTACGAACTTCCCGAGATAATCGCGCTCCAAGCCGCGGGCGGACTGGCCCCTTACCTGCAATGGGTCCAGGACGAGACCCGCCCCGAGAACACAGAGATTTCCGAATGATGCGTTTGTTCGCCGCGGCCCTGGCCGTATTGCTGGCCGGATTCGCCGCAACTTCAGTGCGCGCGCAGGCATTGAGCGTGGACGACCTGCTGCCAGTCGACGAGGCCTACGTGCTCAGCGCGAAGGCGGTATCGCGCGAGAAGGTCGAGTTCACCTGGAAGGTCGCGAAAGGTTATTACCTGTATCGCCATCGCTTCGCCGTGCAGCCGACGGACTCGTCGTTCAAGTTCAATCCGCTGCAGCTACCGCCGGGGCACAAGCATCGCGACGAATTTTTCGGCGACGTCGAAACCTACCGCGACTCGGTGACGGCGACGCTGACGGGCGCGACCGCCAGCGGCGTGAATACAGTCAGTTTCAAGGTGAAGTACCAGGGCTGCGCCGATGTCGGCGTCTGCTATCCGCCGCAGACGCGCACGCTGACCGTGACGATGCCCGGCGCGGAGGGCATCGTCGCTTCGCCCGCGAGCAACGATCCGTTGGCCGCGTTGACCGGCGCCACCGATCCGGCGATCGCCGCCGGCGGCCTGCCCTTGCCGGAGGCGCATGCCTTCAAGTTCGAAGCCATCGCCAACACGCCGGCCGAATTGCTGGTGCGGCTGACGCCGGCGCAGGGCTATTACCTGTATCGCGACAAGACGAAGTTCCGCCTGCTCGATGCGCAAGGCGTTTCGCTGGGCACGCCGCGTTTCCCCGAAGGCCGTTCGCACAAGGACGAACATTTCGGCGACGTGACCGTGTATTTCGACGTGGCGGAAATCCCGGTGCCGGTCGTGCGCGAGAACACGACCACGCAGTCGCTGACGCTGGAGGCCAGCTTCCAGGGCTGCCAGAACAACGGCATCTGCTATCCGGTCATGACGCGCACGATGGCGATCGATCTGCCGGCAGGCGATGGCGCGGATGCTTCCGCCGTCATTGCAACCCCGGCCGGTTTGGATGGCGGCGTGAAACTGCCGCAGGTGCTGACGCTGGATCTGATGCGGCAGGCGCTGACCAACGCCAAGGTGACCGACGACAAGCCGGCCGACACCGGACTGTTCGCGGCGATGCTGCTCGCCCTGCTCGGCGGTTTGATCCTCAACCTGATGCCCTGCGTCTTGCCGGTGCTGTCGTTCAAGGCGCTGTCCCTGGCCGAAGGCGGAACGAGCCGCGCGCGCGCGAAATCGCAGGCGCTCTGGTACACCGCCGGCGTGCTGGCGAGTTTCGCGGTCGCGGGCGGATTGGTGCTGGCATTGCGCGGCGCGGGCGAAGCGCTCGGCTGGGGTTTCCAGTTGCAGCAACCGGCGGTCGTCGCGATCCTCGTCCTGCTGTTGTTCGCGATCGGCCTGAGCCTGTCCGGCCTCTGGCAATTCGGCGCCACGCTGGCGGGCACCGGGCAATCGCTGACGGAAAAGTCCGGCGCGGCCGGCGATTTCTTCACCGGCGTACTCGCCGTCGTCGTCGCCAGCCCCTGCACCGCACCTTTCATGGGCTCCGCACTCGGTTATGCCTTCACCGCGCCGATGCTGCCGGCCATGCTGGTTTTCCTCGCATTGGGCCTGGGCCTTGCCCTGCCCTTCCTGCTGATCGGTTTCGTGCCGGCGCTGGCCTCGCGCCTGCCGAAGCCCGGCGCATGGATGGACACGTTCAAGTCCTGGCTCGCCTTCCCGATGTATCTGACCGCCATCTGGCTGGCCTGGGTGTTCGGCAAGCAGCGCGGCATCGATGCGGTGGCCTTGCTGCTGGTCGGCACTGTGTTGCTGGCGATCGGCCTTTGGTGGTTCGAGCGGCAGCGCTACGGCGATGGTCTGCTGAAGAAAGCGACGGCCTGGGTATTCATCGCATTGGCTTTCGGCGTTTCCTATGGCGCCTTGCGCGTGCCCAATACGCACACCGGCGTCGCGTCGATCGAAGGCACGGTGCCGTACTCGGCGGAAAAACTCGCCGAACTTCGCGGCCAGGGCAAGCAGGTTTTCGTCGACATGACGGCCGACTGGTGCATCACCTGCAAGGTCAACGAAAAAGCCGTGCTGCACACCGACGGTTTCAAGAAACTCCTGGATGAAACCGGCACCGTGTACATGGTGGGCGACTGGACCAACCAGGACGAAGGCATCACCGAGTTCCTGGACCAGTACAAGGCGCCGGGCGTGCCGCTGTACGTCGTCTTCCCCGCTCGTCCCGCATCGGAAAACTGATCCGTGCGTTGGAAGCAGGCGGTGCTGATCGTGCTGGCCGCGTTGCTGGCCGGCGTGCTCGGACTCGCCGCGAGCATCGCCATCAACGGGCCGGGCATGCTGTTGCGCAGCGACGCGGGCCAGGCCCTGATGGCCTGGTGGCTGTCGTCGAAAGCGCCGCCCGGCCTGCAACGCGTCGACACCGGCGAGATCGTGCCGGCGTTCGAGCTGAACGCGCTGCAAGGCCAGCTGACACGCCTGCCCGTGCAAGGCCGCGGCATGGTAATCAACTACTGGGCCAGCTGGTGCGGCCCCTGTCGCGAAGAGATGCCGGTGCTGGGGCGATACGCGCAGTCGCAGGGCGACAAGGGCATCCAGGTCATCGGCATCGCGCTGGATCATCGCGAGGACGCCGAAGCTTTCCTGCGCGAAGTTCCGGTGCCCTTCCCGAACCTGCTGGAGATGCCGGGGCCGACCGACAGCTCGGCCCGGATGGGCAATGCCCAGGGCGTGTTACCGTTCAGCGTGCTGATCGGACCGGACGGCCGCCTGCTCAAACGCCGCTTCGGCAGCTTCGCCAGCCCGGAAGAACTGCAGGAATGGGCCTCCGGCACCCCCTGAGCCTCGCCGGACCAGCGCTTAACCATATTCAAACAGACGCGATCTGCCGGGAACGCGCCGATATCGTCTGGACAAGCCCCCACCCCTGGTCCACACTGCCCGTCCCACACGGAGGGGGCCGGTGGCCAAGATCCTCGTCCTTCACGGACCGAACCTCAATCTGCTCGGAGAACGCGAACCGGGCATTTACGGCCGCACGACGCTGGCGGAGATCGACGCGCGCCTGCGAGCCCGTGCGACCGAGGCCGGCCACCAGCTCGACTGCCTGCAGTCCAATGCCGAACACGAACTGGTCGAGCGCGTTCAGCGTGCCCGCCAGGACGGCACCGACTGGCTGCTGATCAACCCCGCCGCCTTCACCCATACCAGCGTGGCGCTGCGCGACGCGCTGGCGGCGGTGCGCATCCCCTTCATCGAGATCCACCTGTCGAACCCGCATTCCCGCGAACCCTTTCGCCAGCATAGCTATCTGAGCGACATGGCCCGCGCGGTGATCGCCGGTTTCGGCGCCGACAGCTACCACTTCGCCCTCGAAGCGGTGCTGCGCTGGCATGCGGCCAACGACGGCGTAGCCGCCGCCAACGGCTGAACCCCTCCACTTTCACCACAAGACCAGACGAGGCCGACATGGACCTTCGCAAGATCAAAGCACTTATCGACCTGCTCGAAAAATCCAATCTCGCCGAACTGGAAATCAAGGAAGGCGAGGAATCCGTGCGCTTGTCGCGCGTCTCCAAGCACGCGCCGCCGATGATGGTCGCGGCTGCGCCGGTCGCGCATCACGCGGAACCCGCGCGCCCCGCGCCCGCCGCGACACCCGCGCTGGCCGCGACCGCCGCCGAAGCGCATGCCAAGGGCGGCGGCAAGGACGTCCCGGACGGCCACACGATCCGCTCGCCGATGGTCGGCACCTTCTACGCTTCGCCCAATCCCGATGCGCCTTCGTTCGTGAAGATCGGCCAGACGGTGAAGGCCGGCGATACGCTCGGCATCATCGAAGCGATGAAGATGTTCAATCCGATCGAGGCCGATGTTTCCGGCACGGTGCGCGCGATCCTGGTCGAAAGCGGCCAACCGATCGAATTCGACGAGCCGATGTTCGTGATCTCCTGAGGCCCGCGCCATGCTCAGCAAAATCGTCATCGCGAACCGCGGCGAAATCGCACTGCGCATCCTGCGCGCCTGCCATGCGCTCGGCATCAAGACGGTCGCGGTGCACTCGACCGTCGACCGCAACCTCAAGCACGTGGCCATGGCCGACGAGTCGGTCTGCATCGGCCCGGCACCGTCGGTGGAGAGCTATCTCAACATCCCGGCGATCATCGCCGCGGCCGAAGTCACCGACGCGCAGGCCATCCATCCCGGTTATGGCTTCCTGTCGGAGAACGCCGACTTCGCCGAACGCGTGGAATCGTCCGGCTTCGTCTTCATCGGCCCAACCGCGAACGTGATCCGGATGATGGGCGACAAGGTCGAAGCCATCAACGCGATGAAGTCCGCTGGCGTGCCCTGCGTGCCGGGCTCCGGCGGTCCGCTCGGCGAAGACGGCGACGAGAACCTGCGCATCGGCAAGGAGATCGGTTATCCGGTCATCATCAAGGCGGCGGGCGGTGGCGGCGGCCGCGGCATGCGCGTCGTGCGCGAACCCGGCGCATTGCTGTCCTCGATCGCGACGACGAAGGCCGAAGCGAAAGCCGCCTTCAACAACGACATGGTCTACATGGAGAAATTCCTGGAGAACCCGCGCCATGTCGAGATCCAGGTACTCAGCGACGGTCAGGGCAATGCCATCCACCTCGGTGAGCGCGACTGCTCGATGCAGCGCCGCCACCAGAAGGTCGTCGAGGAAGCGCCCGCGCCCGGCATCACGCCGGAAATGCGCGCCGAGATCGGCAAGGTCTGCGTCGAAGCCTGTTTGCGCATCGGCTATCGCGGCGCCGGCACCTTCGAGTTCCTGTTCGAGGACGGCCGCTTCTACTTCATCGAGATGAATACCCGCATCCAGGTGGAACACCCGGTCACCGAACTGGTCACCGGCATCGACCTCGTGCGCGAGCAACTGCTGATCGCCAGCGGCGAGAAGCTGAAGATCAAACAGGAAGACGTGGTGCTGCGCGGCCATGCGATCGAATGCCGCATCAACGCCGAGGATCCGGAAACCTTCCTGCCCTCGCCTGGCTTGATCAAGCATTTCCACGCGCCCGGCGGCCCCGGCGTGCGCGTGGATTCGCATATCTACGAAGGCTACAAGGTGCCGCCGAACTACGACTCGATGATCGGCAAGCTGATCGTGCACGGCGCCACCCGCACGCAGGCGATCAGCCGGATGAAGGTGGCGTTGTCGGAGATGATCGTCGACGGCATCAAGACCAACGTGCCGCTGCAGCAGCGCATCATGAGCGACATCGGCTTCCAGCAGGGCGGCACCAATATCCACTACCTGGAAAAACGCCTGGCCGAACGCAAGGAAAAGGCGATCGGATTGGGGTGATGCACGAGCTCTGAATAGTTGCAGCGAGTTTCTCGCTCGATCACATTCGTACCAACATCTAGCGCAGGATGCGCGGCCCTAGTGCGAAACGCGCCCTAAAGCGAGCCGACTGATTTGCCTGGAGCAAATCAGGACAGCGAAGCTGGTCCCGAGCGTAGCGAGGGATGAGCACAAGGATGTGCGAACACAATCGCAGCCGATCGCGGGGGAAAGGCCCGACTGTCCGAGCGCAGGGATGCGCGAGTTCGGGCCGGCCCGCGGGCGGCGAGAAGCGCAGGGTACGGCGAGAAAGGATTTCGAGCCGGCGAGCGTCGGGCGCAATGGTTTTTGCCTACTTTTTGCCGAAACAAGAAAGTAGGGCCGCCGGCAGGGCAAATGTCCGGCGTAGCCGAACAGTCGCGATTGCCATCGCTCCTACGTCCTCGCGCGTGGCGAGTGGCGCATCGCGGCTGACGCCGCTCCTACGGGAGCATCAGGGACAGGTAGAATCGCGCCATGCCTTTCCTCGAACTCTCCCTGCGCTGCCGCGCCGCCGACGAAACCCGGCTCGAAACCGCACTGGAAGATCTCGGTGCGTTGTCGGTGTCGCTGCTCGACGCGGCCGATGCCGAAAACGAAAAGGCCATCCTAGAGCCCGGCGTCGGCGAACTGCCGCTGTGGCCGGAGATCACGCTGCTTGCGTTGTTCCCCGAAGGCACGCACGAAGCCCTGCTGCTGCATGCGCTCGAAGCCTACGACCCGAAGCTGGACCTGAGTTCGGCGAGTTTCCGCGTCGTCGAGGACCAGGACTGGGAACGCGCCTGGATGGACCAGTTCGCGCCGATGCGTTTCGGCGAACGCACGTGGATCGTGCCCTGGAATCTCGAAACGCCCCCCGAAGCGGAAGACGGCGCGATCGTGCGACTCGATCCAGGCCTGGCTTTCGGGTCGGGCACGCATCCGACCACGGCGCTGTGCCTGCAATGGCTCGATTCACTGGATCTCGCGGGGAAGACCGTGCTCGATTTCGGCTGCGGTTCCGGCATCCTGGCGCTCGCTGCCTTGAAGCTCGGCGCCGCGAATGCCGTCGGCGTCGACAACGATCCGCAGGCGCTGGCGGCAAGCCTGGACAATGCCGAACGCAACGGCGTCGGCGAACGTTTGCAGGTGTTCGCCCCCGACGACGAACCTGCGGCACGTTATCCCGTCGTCGTCGCGAATATCCTCGCCTCCGCGCTCGATGCCCTGGCCGAACTGCTGGCGGCGCGCGTCGCGCCTGGCGGTGGCATCGCCCTGTCCGGCATCCTGCATGGGCAGGAAACGGCGCTGATCGAACGCTACGCGACCTGGTTCGACGGGCTGGAAGCCGTGCGACTCGACGACTGGATGCGCATCACCGGCCGACGCCGGGCCTGAACGGTACGCGCGCCTACACACGCGCGCCGACTCCGTCGATAATCGCGGCGATGGCCTCCCCTTCCCCCGAATTCCTGAAACCCGCCGAACCCGCGCTGCGTCCGCGGCGCCATTGGTTCGTCTGGTTGCTGGTTCCGGTACTGGCGCTCGCGCTGCTGCTGCAGATCGGCATCGCCGATCGCGAACGCCTCGCCGCCGATCCGACTTGGCGCCCGCGCATCGAACGGTTGTGCTCGATCTTCGCCTGCGATGTGCCGCCCTGGCGCGAACCGTCGGCCTTCCATCTGTCCTCGCGCGAAGTGCGTCCGCATCCGACCGTCGCCGGCGCCCTGCTGATCAGCATCACCTTCCGCAACGATGCGCGTTTCGCGCAGCCCTGGCCGCTGCTCGAACTTTCCCTGGCCAACCTCGAAGGCCAGCCGCTCGGCCTGCGTCGCTTCACGCCGCGCGAATATCTCGGCACGCTGCCGACCAATGGCGAGATCGCACCGGGACAGTCGGCGAGCCTGTCGCTGGAGATCGTCGATCCCGGAAAACGCGCCGTCGAATTCCATTTCGATTTCCGTTAGGCCGGTCAAAGTCCTGATCGCTCAATCGCTTGCGATTGCCGTGGCGCCTGCGCCGCGACACGGGTAGACTTCCTTCCCCCTCAGTCGCCCGCAGGGAAGCGGAACCATGCATCTGGAGTCTTCGTCGGTGAAATCCCTGCGTGCGGAACCCGCGCCCGCGACCCACTCGCAACCGGCGCTGCGCGACTACGTGGCCAAGGCCGTCCGTCGTTACCTGCACGACCTGGGCGAATGCGACTCGCACGAGCTTTACGACATCGTGCTGCGCGAGATCGAGAAGCCGCTGCTCAACGAAGTGATGCGCCACTACGACGGAAACCAGAGCCGCGCCGCCGCCACGCTCGGCATCAATCGCGCGACGCTGCGCAAGAAGCTGCGCCAGTACGGCATCTGAGGCGACGGCCCCGAGCCGGTTTGCCGTTCGCGCTCGCGAAAGCGGCGGAAACATCCGAAAGACGATGCAATTCCGGCCGCGCCCGGCATCCGTGCAGGTATAATTCGCACTCCGTTTCGGGGTGAATCCATGCGTGCCGACCGTCTGCCCGTCCGCCGGGCCCTGCTTTCCGTTTCCGACAAGACCGGCGTGATCGAACTGGCGCGCGCATTGACCGCGCTCGGCGTCGAACTGCTTTCCACCGGCGGCACGGCCAAGGCCCTGCGCGATGCGGGCGTCGCCGTACGCGATGTGTCCGACGTCACCGGCTTCCCGGAAATCATGGACGGTCGCGTCAAGACCCTGCACCCGAAAATCCATGGCGGCCTGCTCGGCCGCAGCGGCACCGACGATGCCGTGATGGCCGAACATGGCATCGCGCCGATCGACCTGCTGGTGGTCAACCTCTATCCCTTCGCCGCTACCGTCGCCAAGCCCGGCTGCGACTACGACGACGCCATCGAGAACATCGACATCGGCGGCCCAGCCATGTTGCGCGCGGCGGCCAAGAACCACGAACGCGTGTCGGTGGTCGTGAATCCATCCGACTACGCGGCCCTCCTATCCGCCCTGCAGGACGGCGGCACCACGTTGGCGCAGCGTCGCGGTTTCGCCGCGAAGACCTATGCGCACACCAGCGCCTACGACGGCCAGATCACCGAATGGCTGTCGCGCCGCGCCGAAACGCCGGACCAGCCCGAAGCCTGGCCGCACACGCTGCATCCGAGCTACGCGCTGGCCTCGTCGCTGCGTTACGGGGAGAACCCGCACCAGCGCGGCGCGCTTTACGTCGAACCCGGCGCGCCGGGCGGCATCGTCGCCACCGCGCGTTTCCTGCAGGGCAAGGAGCTCAGCTACAACAACATCGCCGACGCCGATGCCGCACTCGAATGCGTGAAGGCCTTCGACGCGCCGGCCTGCGTCATCGTCAAGCATGCGAACCCCTGCGGCGTCGCCGTCGCGAACGACCTGATGACGGCCTACGACCGCGCGTACGCCGTCGATCCGACGTCGGCTTTCGGCGGCATCATCGCCTTCAACCGCCCGCTCGACGCGGCGACCGCCGCCGAGATCCTCAAGCGCCAGTTCGTCGAAGTGGTCATCGCACCTGACATCGCCGCCGATGCCCTGCCGCATTTCGCCAAGAAGGCGAACGTGCGCGTGCTGGCCTGCGGCGATCTTGTTTCGGGCAGCCACTCCGCCTTTGAATACAAAAAGATTGCCGGCGGATTGTTGGTGCAGGATTGCGATACCGATTCCTTGTCTGCGGCCGATCTAAAGATCGTCAGCCGCCGCCAGCCCACGCCGACCGAGCTCGCCGACCTGCTGTTCGCCTGGAAGGTGGCGATGTTCGTGAAGTCGAACGCCATCGTGTATGCGCGCGACGCGCAGACCGTCGGCATCGGCGCCGGACAAATGAGCCGCGTCGTTTCGGCGCGCATCGCCGCCCTGAAGGCCGAAGAAGCCGGCTTGGCCGTGCCGGGCTCGGTGATGGCCAGCGATGCCTTCTTTCCGTTCCGCGACGGCATCGATGCCGCCGCCAAAGCGGGTATCGTGGCGGTCATCCAACCTGGCGGTTCGATGCGCGACGCCGAGGTGATCGCCGCCGCCGACGAACACGGCATGGCGATGGCCTTCACCGGCCGCCGCCATTTCCGCCACTGATCGCCCCGCTCCGGAGTCGCGCATGAAAAAGCTTGCCGTCGTTCTCGCCGTCATCGCGCTGATCGCCGCCGTTGCCCTGCTGCAATGGCGGCACACCAATGCACCGACAAGCCCCTTGCAGGACATGGCGACACGCATGAGCCAGGGCCTGCCCAAGCCTTACGTGGACGGCCTGGTCACCGAAAGCGTGCGTGCCGTCGGCGACAACCTGGTGATCGACATCCGCATTCCCGACATCAGGCTCGAATCGCTCGATCCGCAGAAGGTGCCGATCATCCGCCAGCAGGAACAGGCCGAACTGATGGGCTTCGCCTGCAACGACCCGGAACTGCGCCCCCTGCTCGACGAAGGCAAGACGAAGATCGGTCGCCGCTTCGTCGACCAGGACCGCCGTCTGATCTTCGAAGTCGTCGTCGGCGCGAAGGATTGCCCGCTAGGTCGGCAGTTGTGAGCGAGGGCGAAACGCCATGAAGCTCTTGGTCATCGGCGCCGGCGGCCGCGAACATGCGCTGGCCTGGAAGCTCGCGCAATCCGAGCGCGTGCGATCCATCCTGGTCGCACCCGGCAACGCCGGCACCGACGGCGAGCGCAAATGCCGCAACGTCGCGGTGAAAGCCGACGACATCGACGGCTTGCTGGAACTCGCCAAGCGAGAGGGCGTCGATTTCACCGTCGTCGGGCCCGAAGTTCCACTGGTCGCCGGCGTGGTCGACCGGTTCCGCGCGGCCGGCCTGAGGGTCTTCGGCCCGAGCGCGCAGGCGGCGCAACTGGAAGGCAGCAAAGCCTTCGCCAAGGATTTCCTGGCGCGCCATCGCATCCCGACCGCGCACTACGCCGTGTTCACCGACACGACCGAAGCGATCGCGCACTTGCGCGCGCATGGCGCACCGATCGTGATCAAGGCCGACGGACTCGCGGCGGGCAAGGGCGTGGTCGTGGCGACGACGCTGGCGGAAGCCGAAGCGGCCGTCATCGACATGCTCAGCGGCAATGCGTTCGGCCAAGCCGGCGCACGCGTCGTGATCGAGGAGTTCCTCGATGGCGAAGAGGCGAGTTTCATTTCCATCGTCGACGGGCGCACCGCATTGCCGATGGCCACCTCGCAAGACCACAAGCGCGTCGGCGACGGCGATACCGGCCCGAACACCGGCGGCATGGGCGCCTACTCGCCGGCGCCGGTGGTGACGCCGGAGGTGCACGCACGCGTGATGCGCGAGGTGGTCGAACCCACCGTTCGCGGGATGGCGCTCGACGGCGTACCCTTCACCGGCTTCCTCTACGCGGGGCTGATGATCGATCGCGATGGCGCGCCGAAGGTCATCGAGTTCAACGTGCGCTTCGGCGATCCGGAAACCCAGCCGGTGATGCTGCGCCTGCGATCCGAGCTGCTCGGCCTGCTCGAAGCGGCGGTCGATGGCCGCCTGCAGGACGTTTCGGCCGATTGGGATGCGCGCCCCTCGCTTGGCGTGGTGATGGCGGCGGCCAACTATCCCGAGTCGCCGCGCACCGGCGATCCGGTCTCCGGCCTCGGCAGTCCAGCGCCGTCGCACGCGAAAGTCTTCCACGCCGGCACGCGTCGCGAAGGCGAGTCCATCGTCACGACCGGTGGCCGCGTGCTCTGCGCCTGCGCGCTGGGCGACACGGTCGCAGAAGCACAGCGCGAGGCCTATGCGCTGGTTTCGCAGATCCATTGGGACGGGGAGTTTCACCGCAACGACATCGGCTGGCGCGCGATCGCACGCGAGCGCAGCTGAAGTTTGTTAGGCTCCCGCCATCCGGGAGAGCTCCATGGCGCACAACCAGTTCGAACTTCTGCGGCAACGCCGTTTCCTGCCGTTCTTCCTCACCCAATCGCTGGGCGCCTTCAACGACAACGTCTATCGCCAGGCCATCATCGGCCTGCTCGGTTACATGGCGGTCTCGCCGGAACAGCAGACGCTGTACACGAACCTGGCGCCGGCGATCTTCATCCTCCCGTACTTCATCTTCTCCGCCACTGCCGGCCAGATCGCCGAGAAGCTGGAGAAGTCGCGCCTGATCCGCCTCACCACCGGCATGGAGATCGCCATCATGTCGCTGGCGGCGATCGGCTTCATGACGCAGAACATGATCGTCCTGCTGGCGGCGCTGTTCTGCACCGGGCTGCAGTCGACCCTGTTCGGGCCGGTGAAGTATTCGATCCTGCCCAGCGTGCTGAAGCCCGAGGAACTCACCGGCGGCAACGGCCTGGTCGAAATGGGCACGTCGATGTCCATTCTGATCGGCATGATCTTCGGCGGCCTGATCTTCGCGCTCGCCGGCAGCCACGGGCCGGTCGTGGCTTCGGTGGCGATCATCGCGCTGGCGATCACCGGCAACCTGGTGAGCCGCGCGATCCCGTCGGTCGAAGCCGCAGCGCCCGACCTGAAGATCAACTGGAACCCGATACCGGAATCGCTGGCCATCATGCGCCTGACCGGCAAACAGCCGGCGGTGCGCAATGCGGTGGTCGGCATCTCCTGGTTCTGGTTCGTCGGCACGGTGCTGACGGCGAACCTGCTCAACTACGCCGAGGCCAACCTCGGCGGCGCGCCCGATTCGGGCCTGTACATCTTCGTGCTCGCGCTGTTCTCGATCGGCACCGGTGTCGGTTCGCTGCTTTGCGAACGCCTTTCGCAGCGCACCGTCGAGATCGGCCTGGTGCCGCTGGGCGCACTCGGCATGACGATCTTCTGCGGGGATCTGTACTTCGCCCGACCCGGCGCCGCGCCCGTCAGCGGGCTCGATATCCCGGGCTTCCTGTCCGCCGCCGGCAGCGTCCGCATCATCATCGACCTGATCGGCATCGGCCTGTTCTCGGGTTTCTTCCTGGTGCCGCTGTTCGCGCTGGTGCAGAGCCGCACGCCGAAACGCGAGCTCTCGCGCGTCATCGCCGGTGTGAACATCCAGAACTCGGTCTTCATCGTGCTGGCGGCGGGTTTCGGCATCGCCGCGCAACGCCTGCTCGACCTCAGCGTACCGGAAGTATTCGGCCTGCTGGCGATCATGAACGCGGTCGTCGCGATCTACATCTTCGCGCTGGTGCCGGAATTCTTCATGCGCTTCCTGAGCTGGATCATCGCCAAGGCGATGTACCGGGTCGAGGTGAAAGGCATCGAGGAGCATGTGCCGGACGAGGGTCCTGCGCTGCTGGTGTGCAACCACGTCAGCTACATGGACCCGCTGGTCATCATGGGCGCGGTGCCGCGACCCACGCGCTTCGTCATGTACTACAAGATATTCAATACACCCGGCGCACGCTGGGTGTTCCGCACCGCGCGCGCGATCCCGATCGCCGGCGCCCGGGAAGATCCCGCCGTGATGGAAGCGGCCTTCGTCGAAGTCGACCGCGCCCTGGCCGAAGGCGAGATCGTCGGCATCTTCCCCGAGGGCAAGCTCACGACCGACGGCGAGATCGCCGAGTTCAAGGCCGGCGTCGAACGCATCCTGAAAGCACGCCCCGTGCCCGTGGTGCCGATGGCGCTGAAGAACCTCTGGCGCAGCATGTTCAGCAAACGCGACTCGCGACTCGGCCGCTTGCGCCTGCCGCGGCATTTCCGCGCGCGCATCGAACTGATCGCCGGCCCGCCGATTCCCGGCACGCAGGCGACCGCCGCCCTGCTCGAAGAGAAAGTGCGGCGCCTGCGCGGCGACAATCCCTGAGTCGCGCAGATCGCGGCAGGGTTTCGCCGCAGCGCTAGAGTGCGGTGCGCGAAAGGCTTACCATCGACAAGCGCCTTTCGCGAATCGGGGAAATCATGTATTGCCAGCACTGCGGTCACCAGAATCCGGACGGCGCCAGCGTCTGCGAAGCCTGCGGCCATGCACCCACGCCTTTCGCCTCCAGCGATGCGACGCCGCCGCCGGTTCCACCGCCGCCGAGCCAGTCGCTGGGCCTCGCGCCGGATACGGTGCCGAACTATCTGGTCTGGTCGATCCTCGCGACGCTTTGCTGCTGCGTCCCCGGCGGCATCGTCGCCATCGTGTATTCCTCGCAGGTCAATACCAAGCTCGCGGTCGGCGACCTGGCCGGCGCGATCGAAGCATCGAACAACGCCAAGCTCTGGTGCTGGGTTTCGCTCGGCGTCGGCCTGGTCGTGGGCGTGCTGTACTTCCTCCTGAATATCTTTGCCGCTGCCGCCGGCCAGGGTTACTGAGTTGCAGGCATCGTCGGCGCCACGTTGGGCCCTGCCGGCGCTGGCGGCGCTCGCGATCGCCGGCGTGGCGGTGCTGTGGCGCGTCGATCCGAACCAACCCGGCAGCGGCCTGCCGCCCTGCCCGATCCATGCCTATACGGGATTGTTCTGTCCTGGCTGCGGCGCGACGCGGGCGATGCATGCCCTGGTGCATGGCGACCTGCCGCAGGCGCTGGCGATGAACCCTGTGTTCACGCTCGCCCTGCCCCTGGTGCTGCTGCTCGTACTCGACAAGACGACTCGCTTGCCGCCAATGCTGTCGCGCTGGGCGCTGCGCATCTCCGATGCGCGCCCCTGGGCCGTTCTGCTGTTGGGATTCGCGTTCCTGCGCAACCTGCCCTGGCCGCCGTTCAACCTGTTGGCGCCAGGCTGAGGAGTTCGCGTGTACTGCATCTATTGCGGAGCGAAGTTCGATCCCTACGCCACCGCCTGCCTGGCCTGCGGCAAGGAGCGCGCGAAAGCCACGGCAGGTGCTCGCCCGATGATGGCGGCACCTGCGCCTGCACCGGACTCGACCATGCGCTGGCTGCTGCCGGTGGGACGTTCCGGCTATGCCATCGCGTCCGGCTATCTCGCCCTGTTCGGATTGATCCTCCCCGGCATCGGCCTGGTCGCGATGATCTTCGGCTGGCTAGGCCTGCGCGATATCGCCAAGCATCCCGAGAAGATCGGAAAGGGACGCGCCTGGTTCGGCATCGTCGGCGGCGGGCTGGTCACGCTGCTGACGGTGGCGCTGCTGCTGCTCAGATAGAGCCGGCGCCGTCGGAACGATTCAGTTCGCGTAACCGGCCACGACGAAAATGGCCAGCACGGCGAGCCACAACAGAAGTATGCGCCAGACCAGGCTCATCGCATCGCGAAGTTCGAGCAAGGCCGGCGCCTGCGCCGGACCGTCGATCGCATAAGCCTGTTCTTCGGCCAGCTCGCTGACGACGCTGGCGCGCGCCGCCGCGCCCAGGAAACCCGTGTCGAGCCGGACGCCGCCATTGGCGTGCCAGTCGCGCCATGCACCGAGCACATTGTCGAAGTTCGCCGCCAACGCCAGCCCGAACGTCATCAGATGCGCCACGGGCCAATCGAGCAGCGCGCGGAAGAACTTCGCCGCCTGGCTCTGCGCCGTCGGCAGGTTACGCTGCGCCTCGCCCTGCGCGCTGAGCGAAATCAGGCGATAGAACAGCGCGCCGGCCGCGCCGAGCAGCAGGAACCAGAACAGCACGCCGAACCAGCGCCACAATGCGCAACGGAACACGGCCTCGACCAGTTGCGGACCTTCCAGGGCGGGATCGCCGCCTTCGGGATACAGTGCGGCGGCGGCGGCGCGACGCGCATCGCCATTGCTGGCTTCGACCACGGCATCGACATCGAGGTCGAGGTCGCGCGGGCCCCAGGTGTAGATCAGGATAAGCAGCGAGAAACCGAAGGCCGGCAGACCGAACCAACGATCGTCCAGCAGGTATTGCACGCCCGCCACCGCCAGTACCGGAAGGCCGACGCCGAACAGCAGGCCGAAGCGGCCCTGCCACACGCTCTGCCCGCCGAGCACGCGCGACAGCGCCTGCAGCCAGCTGATGAACCAGTGATAGCCGCGGAGTTGCGCGATGCCCGGCATGATGTGGCCGAGGACCAGCGACAGGACGACGGCGATGAGCGTCAGTGCCATGGCCCGATTCTAGAACCTATCGCGCCGTCCCGCATGGGCCGAACGCCAAGAGCGTCAACGCGCGGCGAGCCAGTCGTCGATCAGCCAGCGCGAGATCGACAGCCTCGGCGAAATCTGCAGGCTGCGATCGGCCACCCGCGAACGCAGTTCCTCGGCGCTGAACCAGCGCGCGGCTTCCAGCTCGTCCCCGACCTGCGGTTCCTGCGGGTCCGCTTCTGCATGGAAACCGACCATGAGCGAGGAAGGGAAAGGCCAAGGCTGCGATGCGGCGTAGCGGGCATGGCGGATCTTCACGCCAGCTTCTTCCATCACCTCGCGGGCAACGGCCTGCTCGAGCGATTCGCCGGGCTCGAGGAAACCGGCCAGCACCGACCAGCGCCCTTCCGGCCAGCTGGCCTGGCGGCCGAGCAGCAGGCGCTCGCCGTCGCTGACGGCGACGATGATGGCCGGGTCGGTCCGCGGATAGTGTTCCACGCCGCAGCGCTCGCATCGGCCGCAATGACCGCCGCGGGCGAACACGGTCGCCTCGCCGCAGGCGCCGCAGAAACGATTGCGGTGTCGCCAATGCATGAGTCCGCGGGCCTGCGCGAATACCGAAGCCTCGAACACCGGCCAGGCGGTGGCCGCGCTGCGCAATTCCATGGTCTTCTGCGGGAGCGCCTGCAGTGCCTCGCTGGACAGGGCGAACCAGGGCTCGCCCTGTTCGTCGAGCCCGAGGAAACAGCTTGCGCCGGTACGCTCGGCGAGCAGCTCGCCGCCGCGCGGAAACCGGGGCGCTTCGTCTTCGCCGACAAAACGCGCCTGGCCTTCGACATCGAGCACGAGCACCTGCGCGCCCGTCCACAGACGGTCGAGCGCCGCGTCGTCGGTGCGGAGATGATCGGCGCGATCCAACCCGCGATGCTGGAACGCGTAGCGCTTTTCGGTCACGCCGAGAAGCTGCTGCCGCAGCCGCAGGTGGTCTTCGCGTTCGGATTGCGGATCACGAACTGCGAGCCCTGCAAGCTCTCCCGATAGTCGACCTCGGCGCCCATCAGGTATTGCAGGCTCAGCGGATCCACGAGCAAGGTGACGCCGTCGCGCTGCAAGGCGAGATCGTCCTCGGCCTGGGCCTCGTCGAACTCGAATCCGTACTGGAAACCGGAGCAGCCGCCGCCGCGGATGTAGACGCGCAGCTTCAGCGCCGGATTGCCTTCTTCGGCGATCAACTGTGCGACCTTGCCTGCCGCCGCCGAGGTGAACTGCAGCGGCGCGTCGATATCCTGGTACGTCTGCGATTCCATGCGGTCCACATGGGGCCGGATCGGCCCGTTTTCAATGCGCCGTCAGGAGGCGCGGGCGAAGGCGGGTTCGGCCGGCACGAGCTGGGCCACCGGCGCCTCGGCGTGGATCAGGCGCCCGGTGAATGTCGACCCCGCCGCCATCTCGACGATGCGGTAGTGGATGTTGCCGAGCACCCGGGCCTGGCTGCCGAGTTCGACGCGCTCGGAGGCATGCACGTCGCCCGTGAGCTGTCCGCCGACAACGACCACCGGCGCATGGACTTCGCCCTCGACCACGCCCTTCTGCGCGATGGTCAGCACGGCCGGCGCACCCTCTTCGGCGATCACCTTGCCGATGATGCGGCCTTCCACGTACAGGCCGCCGGAGAAATGCACGTCGCCACGGATCACCACGCGCGGCCCCACCAGGGTCTCGACCATGTTGGTGACGCTGCGCGAGCTCTTGTTCTTGTCGCCGAACATCTCATTCTCCGGGGGGTTTGGAGGTGCTCCACGGGAAGGACTGCTCCACATCGCCACCGGGCGCGTCCAGCGAAATGCGGACGCGTTGAGGCGTGAGCCCCGGCGGCAGGATGACGCTGCCCTCGATCTGCTGGAAATACCGGAAGGAAAAGGGTTGGCCGGGCGAACCCGGCTTCTGCAGGAGATCGTCCCAGCGGACCGTGGCGAGCTTGCCGCCCCGGACCCCTTCCACCGAGAAGCGCATCGTACCCTTGCTGATGGCGCCGCGGTTGATGTTCTGCGTCAAGGTAACGATGTAATGCCAGCTGCCGCCCGGCTCGGCGGAAAACACCGCCTCGTGCACGTTCAAGCCATGGCGCTTGCCGGTGGATCCGACCAGGCGCTCGTAAAAATCGACATCGGCCCGCAGGCCCGAGACTTCTTCCTCGCGCTCGGCCAGGGCCGACTGCAACTCGGTATTGGCATTACGGCTGATCTGGTCCGAGCGCTTCAGCGTGGCGACCTGCTGACGCAGGTCGCGCACCAGCTTCTGCTGCACGCGCAACTGCTCGGCGTTCAGCCCCAGTTCGTCCCGGGCGGCCGTGAGCCCCGGGGCCGCCTGGCTCGACGCCCAGTACCAGATGCCGATCAGACTCACGGGCCACAACACGGCAACCAGCCACCAGAGCAGCTTGGCCCGCGGCCTGTGCGGCACGATGACGAAGCGCTGCGAGTCGGGGGACGGCGTGTTCATTCCCTGAGCATACCGGCCGCCGGGGAGCGACGAAACAATCCTGCGGTCCATGCATCCGCCGATGGCGGGCGTATGCTGACGACGTCTTCCGAGGACCACGTGATGACCGAAGCCCATCTTTTCGCGATCGGCCTTGCCCTCGCGGCCCTGTCCGGCGTACGCGCCTACCTGACCGTTCTGGGCGTCGGACTGGCCGGGCTGATGGGCTGGATCGAGCTGCCGCCCGGGCTCGAAGTCGCCACGTCGCCTTGGGTATTGGGCACGGCCGGCGCACTGACGGTGATCGAATTCTTCGCCGACAAGATCCCGGGCGTGGACTCGGGCTGGGATCTGCTCAACACCTTGCTGCGCGTTCCTGTGGGCGCGTTCCTGGCCGCCGCGACCCTGTCGCCTGACGGACAGCTCGGAACCGCAGCCCTCGTCGCCGGAGGCAGCGCCGCGCTGCTGACGCATTCGCTGAAAACCACCACGCGGGCGCTGATCAACGCGTCGCCCGAACCCGTGTCGAACTGGACCGCCTCGGCCGGCGAAGACGTTACGGCCATCGGCGTCCTGGCCTTGGTGTTCGCCCACCCCTGGCTCGCCCTGGGCCTGCTGGTCGGCGTCCTGTCCTGCGTGGCCCTCGTGGTCTTCTGGATTGCGCGCGCGGTGTGGCGCGGCGTGTTCAGGCCTGCCGCCAGTCCCGGCGCCTGACGGATCCGGCCGCGTCGGGATCGCCCGCACCGGCCTGACAGCTTCGCCACCCCGGGGCATAATCAACGGCCCAGAGGGCCCTGCGATGAATCTCCGCGACGAGTCGCCACTCGCCGAACGCCGTCTCGCTTTCGAGCGGATGTTGCCGCGTCGCGTCGACATGATCGGGCGCAGGTTAGATCGTTTCCTGCAAACCGGCTGGGACATCAACGGCCTTTCGCTGATGCAGGAAGACACGCTGTGGCTCGGCAAGCAGTGCCAGGATGTAGGCCTGGATGCCCTGGTCGAACCGCTGCAAGCCCTGGCGAACATGGTGGACAGCGGCCTTGCCGGCGAAACATTGCCCGACCCGACCTTGGGCGAGCGCATGCTCAACGAGTTCGAGGCCTTGGCCGCCGCCACGCCACGCCACGCCGACCCGGGCACCGAATCGCCTACCCTCCGACCGGTGGGCAATACGTCGCGAGCCGAAACGCCACCACCCAGTTATTGGCGGCGCTGGGGCAACGACGCGGGACCACGGTTATTCGTCGACGAGGCGCCGGCACCGGTCGTCGCAAAACCGAAACCGGTAACGCTGGCCGAGGAATACCTGGAGTGGAATAGCGCGTTCCCGCCGGATCCCGGCCCGACCGAATTCGTCATCGGCTTCGACAAGGAAATCCAACCGGCGCCGAGCGGCCTGATCGAAGCCTCGGTTCCTGTCGGTCAGTCGGCGCCGACGCAGCCGGTGCCGGAGAAGAAGCGCGAGATGCTGACGCTCGGGGAGTCATCGCCGACGTCAGCGCCCGCCAACAACAACCCGGCAACAGCACGAACCCCCGCGCGCATGGAACCGGCCCGCAAGTTGCTGGGAGCGGGTTTTCGGTTGTATCACCTGACCAGCCACAATCCGGTATCGCTGGAGCTCGACCAGCGGCTCGAAACGATGCAGGTGGAGGTCGACCTGCTCGAAGACGCCGACGAGCTCGAAGAATTGCTGGGTGCCCTGCCCGCCGATCTGGTGCTGGTGGACGCCGAATTCGCCGACCAGCTCGAACGCATCGGCCAGGCCGTGCGCGGCACGCGCCAGCGCGGCCACAAGTCGATGCAGCTCGTCGCCATCGCGCATGCCGATGACATCGCCCTGCGCCTGTCGGCGCGGCGCGCCGGCGTCGACACGCTGATCAGCGGCGTCACCGACGCCAACGAAGTGCTGAAGCGCCTTCAGGCCGCCGTGGATCCGGCGCGCGAAGCGGCCTATCGCGTGCTGATCGTCGAGGACGACCGCAGCCAGGCGCTTTTCGCCGAAGGCATCCTGCGCAATGCCGGCATGGATTCGCTGGTCGTGCTCGACGCGCTGGGCGTACTGCCCGCGCTGGAACAGTTCCATCCCGACCTCATCCTGATGGACTTGAACATGCCCGATGCCAACGGCATCGAGCTGACGGCGCTGATCCGCGAGCAGGACGCCTTCATGCAGACGCCGATCGTGTTCCTGTCCGGCGAAAGCGACGAAGACCGGCAGTTCGACGCCATCGACGCCGGCGGCGATGATTTCCTCGCCAAGCCCATTCGTCCACGCCACCTGATTTCCGCAGTTCAGAACCGTGTGCGCCGGCACCGCGCGCTGGAAGAGCGCCGCAGCCAACGGCCGCTGCGCGACACCAGCACCGGCCTGCACGATCGCGCCAGCGTGCTCGAACTGATCGCGCCCCGGCTCGGCGGCAACGGCGATGCGCGCCCGGGCGGATTGCTGTTCGTCGAGATCGAGAGCGTGACGCTGTTGCGCGAGCGCCTCGGCCTGACCGCGCTCGAGGAGGTGTTGGCCGAAGCCGGACGATTGGTCAATGGCCTGGTCGGAGAACTCCCTGCCGCGCGCTTCGGCGACGGCAGCTTCGTCGTGTTGGCGCCCGACATGGACGACACCGGCATGGAATCGTTGGCTGTGCGTCTGCGCGCGGCGCTGATGCAGCACGGCTTCCAGGCGCAGGGACACCCCTTGCGCCTGCGCGCATCGGTCGGCATCAGTCCATTGCGCTTCGGTTTCCCGGACATCGGCGCCTTGCTCAACGCGGTCGAGAAGGCCACGCGCGAGGCGCGCACGCAGGACCGCGGCGTACGGCGCTACGAACCGCCGAAGCCGGTGGAGGCGCAGCGCGAAGCGGCATTGCTCGCGCAGTTGCGCGATGCCGTGCAAGGCGAACACCTCGAACTGCTTTACCAACCGGTGGTGGCCGTCGCGGGCAGCGACGATTCGCAGTTCCAGGTGCTGCTGCGCATGCGCGACAACCAGGGCCGGCTGCGCTCCGCCGCCGAGATCATCCCGATCGCCGAACAGGCCGACTTCATCGTAGAAATCGATCGCTGGGTGATCTCGCAGGCGCTGACGCTGATCCGCGATCGCCGCGCCGAAGGCCGCGAGCTGCGCCTGTTCGTCACCCAGTCGCCGCTGACGCTGGCCGACAGCAGCCAGACCGAATGGCTGCGCGGCGAACTGGTGTCGCATGCCGTTCCGGGCACCTCCCTGGTCATCGAGCTGCGGCTGGAGGATGCGGCGATCCATGCCGGGACGATCCGGCAGTTCTGCCTGGCCATGGTCGCGGACGGAGTGCAATTCTGCCTGAGCCAGTTCGAGCCCGGCCCCGACAGCGATGCCCTGCTCGAACAACTGCCGCTGGGCTTCATCAAGCTCGCCCGCAAGTACACCGCCGGCAATCTCAGCACCGCCCTGCGCGACGAGTTGCGGATACTGATCGATCGCTCCCATCGCCGTGGACTCGAAGTGATCGGGCATGGCGTGGAAGACGCCCAGGCAGCCGCCACGTTGTGGATGAGCGGCATCGATTTCATCCAGGGCAATCTGGTGCAGCAGGCGAACCAGGAACTCGACTTCGATTTCAACCAGGCGGTGCTGTGATGCCCAAGTTTCGTCCCAAGGATGCGCTGATCCTGCGCTGGCTGGCGATCGCCGGCGCCGGTGGCGCGGCGGCAGCCGCCGGCGTGGCGCACCTGCGACCGGAATCGGTCTGGATCACCATCGCTTTCGTCGCATCGCTGCTGGCCGTCGCCGGCATCGCCGGTTTCTGGCGCGCCTTCCACGTGCGCAGCCACGCGCTGGCGGAAGCGGCGCAGGAAACCGGCGAGCAGAAGCGCGAGGTCAATGCCCTGCAACAGGAACTGGCCATCCATCGGCAACTCGAGCGCGAACTGGTCGAAGCCAAGCAGGCGGCGGAAGCGGCGATGCTGGCCAAGGGCGAGTTCCTCGCGACCATGAGCCACGAAATCCGCACGCCGCTCAACGGCATCATCCCGATGCTCGACCTGCTGATCAGCGCGCGGCTGGCGCCGGACCAGCATGACATCGTGCGCACGGCCTATACGTCGGCGCGACAGATGCTGCGCATCGTCGACGACATCCTCGACTACTCCAAGCTCGAAGCGAACAAGCTGCAGCTCGAATCGACCGGCTTCAACCTGCGCGAAGCGCTCGATTCGATCATCCACCTGATGGAAAAGCCGGCGGAAGCCAAGGGCCTTCGCCTGCAACTGCAGATCGACCCGAGCGTGCGTCTGGCCGTGCGCGGCGACCCGGTGCGGCTGCGGCAGATCCTCAGCAACCTCATCAGCAATGCGCTGAAGTTCACCGAGCGCGGCTCGATCAGCCTACACGTCATCCGCCGCGGCGAAACGCGCAGCCAGCACGAACTTCGCTTCGAAGTGCGCGATACCGGCATCGGCATCGCCGCCGCCAACGTGCAGCGCCTGTTCCAGCCTTTCAGCCAGGCGGACAATTCGACCACGCGCCTGTACGGCGGCACCGGCCTCGGCCTCGTCATCTGCAAACGCATCGTCGACCTGATGGGCGGCAGCATCGGCGTCGACTCGCAACCCGGCCGCGGTTCGACCTTCTGGTTCGACATTCCGCTGCTGAAGGCGGTCGGCGACATCCAGGGCCAGCGCACCGACCTCAACGGCAGTCGCCTGATGCTGCTCAGTACCGACGCGGCCCTCCGGCAGCGGCTGAAACAGGCGATCCCCGGTTGGGGCTCGCACCTGACCGAAAGCGACACCACGCAGGATGCGCTCAATCGCCTGCGCTCCGCGCTCGGCCGCGGCAGCACCTGGACCTTCGACGTGCTTCTGGTCGACCTCAACAGCGTGCGTACCACCGCGATTGCCCTGCATCGAAACCTGCGCCGGACCATCGAGCTCGAAGATCTGCGCGTGGTCTACCTGCAAGGCAACGAACCGCCGCCGGCGGAACTGACCGAAGGCCATCCGGCGCTCTTCCTGCCGCGCAACACCGGCCCCACGGAGATGCGCAGCGCGATCAGCGGCTATCTGGCCGCGCCGCCACCGGTCAGCGAAGCGCGTGTCAGCGAGAGCGAACCGGTGTCGGGCTATTCCGAACCGGCGCCGGCGACGACCGCTCCGACGAAATTGCGCGGGCACGTGCTGCTGGTCGAGGACAACCCTGTCAACCAGATGGTCGCGCAACGTCTGATCAGCATGCTCGGTCTGAGCTGCGAAACCGCCGACAACGGCGAAAAGGCGCTCGATCGCATGCGCCAGGGCGGACTGGACCTGGTGTTGATGGATTGCCAGATGCCGGTGAAGGACGGCTACACCGCTTCGCGCGAATGGCGCCAGCTCGAGAAACAGACGCAGGCCGCGCCCTTGCCGATCATCGCCATGACGGCGAATGCGATGGCGGGCGACCGGCAGAAATGCCTCGACGCGGGCATGGACGATTATCTGTCGAAACCGGTCGACCGGCGCCTGCTCGAATCCTGCCTGGCGCGCTGGCTGCAACGTTCGCCGTTGGCTGGACAGGGCGCGCGACCGGTGGGCCTGCCGCCCGCCAGCGCTGCGCCAGTCGCCGTCGCCACGAGCGTTGCTGCGGCGCCACCGGCCCTCAAACCGGTGCCCTCGGCGCCGCGACCCGCTCCTGCGCCTGCGCCAGCACCGGCACCTGCGGCTGCCGCGCCGGCGCTGCCAGCCGAGCCCACCCCGGCTGCACCGCCTATCCTCGACATGGAAGTCGTCGAAGAACTGCGCATGGTGATGGGCGATGAATACCTGAGCCTGATCCGCCTGTTCCTGCAGGACGCGCCTGCGCACATCAAGCGCCTGGAGACCGCCGCTTCCGCCAACGATATCGCTGGTCTCGTCGCCCCCGCGCACACGCTGAAATCGTCGAGCGCCAATCTCGGGGCACTCGCGCTATCCGCCGTCGCCAAACGCATCGAGATCGGCGCGCGCGGCCAGGCGCTCGCGCGCCCCGCGGTGGCGGTGCTGATGCTGGAGAACGAATTCAAGCGCGCGAAGGCGGCGCTGGAGGGCCTGCTCAACGCCTGAGGCGAGGAACGAGAGGAGATTGATTGGCGACTTTCGATCCGACAAGAAAAAACCCGGCGATGCCGGGTTTTTCTTTGCGCGTCCCGTTGCAGCGATCAGCTGCCGATCTTGCTTTGCAGGTAATTCGTTTCGCCGAGGCGGGCGATCAGGCCGAGTTGGGTTTCGAGCCAGTCGATGTGCTCTTCCTCCGAATCGAGGATGGCGGCGAACAGGTCGCGCGAAACATAGTCGGCGACCTGCTCGCTATGCGCGATCGCCGCCTTCAGGTCGGGCACGGCGAGCAATTCGAGCTTGAGGTCGCACTCCAAGCATTCCTTGGGCGACTCACCGATGAACAGCTTTCCGAGGTTCTGCAGGTTCGGCAGGCCGTCGAGGAACAGGATTCGCTCGATCAGGCGATCGGCATGCTTCATCTCGTCGATCGATTCCTTGTACTCGTGCTCGGCCAGTTCCTTCAGCCCCCAGTTCTTGAACATGCGCGCATGCAGGAAATACTGGTTGATCGCGATCAGTTCGTTGTACAGCGCCTTGTTGAGGTGCTCGATGACCTTGGCGTCGCCTTTCATGGCCGTGCTCCTTCCGTCGAATGCGCGCACTCTAGCGCGCCCGGAAAAACCTGGGCGAAAAGACAATCGCTCTTGTTCGCGTCGCGCTTGGGCCCGGAGTCAGGCGGCGACGGGCAGGATCGGCAGCGGAAGCGCCTGCGGTTGATGATCGGACAGGATCTCGGCCGCCAGATCGCGGCAGGAGCCGCAGCTCGCGCCGCAACCCGATCGCATCGTCAGCTCGTGCAGGTCGCGACAACCATCGGCCGCGATGCGGCGGATATCGGCGTCGGTGACTCCATTGCAGATGCAGACGTACATGGCCCGTTCCAGCTGAGAACGGTTCCTATTTGACGCCAAATGAGAATGAATGTCAACCGCAGCCTGATCAGGGCAGGCCCGGCACCCGCGCCTTGGACCATCGCCGGTTCCGCGAGGCCTGCCGGCGCTCGGCAGGCTCCGGCGAAAAGCGGAGATCCTGCACCGGAATAGCCTCTTCTCCAGCGATCGTGCGTGCAAAACTGGACAAATGATGCAGGGCGCGGACATAGACTTCGCGCTTGAAGTGCACGACGTTGTCGACCGGGTACCAGAAGTCCACCCATCGCCAGGCATCGAATTCGGGCTTTTCGGTCAAGTCCAGGCGTAACGAGGTTTCATCCCCCGTCAGCTGGAGCAGGAACCAGACCTGCTTCTGGCCGATGCAGGTCGGTCGGGTGCCGCGCCGCACACAGCGTCGCGGCAGGCGATAGCGCAGCCAGCCGGGGGTCGAGCCCAGCACTTCCACGTGCTCGGGCATCAGACCGGTCTCTTCGCGCAGCTCGCGGTACATCGCCTCCAGCGGGGTCTCATCGCTGTTCATGCCTCCCTGCGGAAACTGCCAGCCGTCCCGGTTGACCCTGCGGGCCCAGAACAGCCGACCATCCGCGTGCATGAGCACGATGCCCACATTGGGGCGGTAACCGTCCGGATCGATCACGAAACGGACTCCAAATTCACTGTGGTCAAGCCTGCCACAGCGATCGGCGAGCCCACAAGCACGGGCGTTTCGATTGACAGGAAGCACGGCTACGGGGAAAATTCGCGACCCCGCAAGGGGATCGGCGACCCGCGTGGCTATGTAGCTCAGCCGGTTAGAGCACAGCACTCATAATGCTGGGGTCGGTGGTTCGAGTCCACCCATAGCCACCATTCGCCGCTGCCTTGATCGCACGCCCGCTTCCGCGGGCGTCGTCGTTTCCGGGCCGGGTAAACTGTCGCCCTTCCCTCATGGAACTCCTGTCATGACGCTCGCAGGAAAAGTTGTCGCCATCACCGGCGCTTTCGGCGCACTGGGCGCCGCCGTCGTTCGCGCAGCCCTGGCCGAAGGCGCGACGGTCGCCGCGATCGACCGCGCCGCCGAACCGCACGATCGTTCGACACTCGGTACGGCGCACGTCTACGGCGGCGTCGATCTTGGCGACGCTGCGGGCGCCGAAAAGACGCTCGCCGCGATCGTCGCGCAACTCGGCGGCCTCGATGCGCTGGTGAACATCGCCGGCACTTTCCGCTGGGAAACGATCGGCGACGGCAGCCTCGATACCTGGGACTTCCTGTACCAGACCAACCTGCGCACGGCCGTCGCCGCCAGCAAGGCTGCGCTGCCTTCCCTCGTCGAGCGCCGCGGTCGCATCGTCAACATCGGCGCCGCCGGCGCGGCGCGCGGCGAACTCGGCAAGGGCGCGTATGCGGCCTCGAAAGCCGGCGTCGCACGCCTGACCGAATCGCTGGCCGAAGAGCTGAAAGACCGCGGCGTTACCGTCAATGCGGTGCTGCCGAGCATCATCGATACGCCGGCCAATCGCGCCGACATGCCCAAATCCGATTTCTCTCGCTGGGTGAAACCGGAACAGCTCGCCGACGTCATCGTCTTCCTGCTCTCGGACAAGGCGTCGGCCGTGAACGGCGCGTTGATTCCGGTGCTCGGTCGCGTCTGAGGCCCGCCAACATGGACATCTTCAAGGTTTTCCGCATCGAAGCCGCGCACCGCCTGCCGAACGTACCGGAAGGGCACAAATGTGCGCGCCTGCATGGGCATTCCTTCGCCGTCGAACTGCATGTCGCCGGCACGCCCGATCCGCACACCGGCTGGATCATGGATTTTTCCGAGATCAAGAAGATCTTCCAGCCGCTGTACGACCGCCTCGATCACCACTATCTCAACGACGTGCCCGGGCTCGACAATCCGACCAGCGAGAACCTCGCGATCTGGATCTGGAACCGGCTCAAGCCGCAGCTGCCATCCCTGAGCGAAGTGGTCGTGCACGAAACCTGTACGTCAGGCTGCCGCTATCGCGGCGAATGAAGAACGGCGCCGGAAGGCGCCGTTTTCTCGATACCGCTCCGCATCGGACTCAGGCTGAAGCCGGCTCGGCTTCGCGATGATGCTTCGAGTGATCGCGCGCCAGCAGCAGATACACCACCGGTACGACGAACAACGTGAACACCGTGCCTATCGCCATGCCGCCGACGATGACGTAACCGAGCTGGTTGCGCGCCTCGGCGCCGGCACCGCCGGCGATAGCCAAGGGAATCGAACCCAACACCATCGCGCCGGTCGTCATCAGGATCGGGCGCAGGCGCAGGGCCGCCGCTTCCAGCACGGCGTCCAGCTTGCTGCGTCCCTGTTCCTGCAACTGGTTGGCGAACTCCACGATCAGGATGCCGTGCTTGGAGATCAATCCCACCAGGGTCACCAAGCCGATCTGCGTGTACACGTTGATACTGCCCCCCATCAGCTTCAGGAACAGCAGTGCGCCGAAGAAAGCCAACGGCACCGAACCGAGCAGGATGACGAGCGGGTCGATCCAGCTCTCGAACTGCGCGGCCAGTACGAGGTAGATGAAGAACAGGGCGAGGCCGAAGATGAGCACGAACTCGCTCGACGATTCGCGGAACTCGCGACTCTGGCCGGACAGGTCGTAGGGCGAACCCGGCGCCACCTCGCGCAGCGCGGTCTCCATCCAGGTCAGCGCTTCGCCCATCGAATAACCCGGCGCCAGGCCCGCGCTGACCGTGGCAGAACGCAGCTTGTTGAAGTGGTTGAGCTCCTTCGCGGCGACGGTCTCGTGCGATTGCACCAGGTTCGACAACTGCACCATCTGGCCATCGCCGGCGCGCACGAAGATGTTCGACAGATCGCCCGGCGTTCGGCGATTGACGTCCTCGACCTGCACGATCACGTCGTATTGTTCCGAACCGCGCTTGAAGCGGGTCACGTTGCGTCCACCCAGCAGGGTTTCGAGCGTATGGCCGACCGTGGCCACGTCGCTGCCGATCGCGGCGACCTTGTCGCGATCGACGTCGAGCTTGAGCTGCGGCTTGTCGAGCTTGAGGTCCGTGTCCGGATTGATCAGCTTCGGGTTCTCGCGCATCTTCGCCATCAGCTGGTTCACCGTCTGGCCCAGCTCTTCCCAGGTGCCGGTGCTCTGCACGACGAAGCTGACCGGTTGGCCGAGGAAATCGTCCGAACCCAGCGGCGGCGGCGTCTGCGTAAACGCCATGACGCCTGGCACGGCGAAGAACATCTGCCCGCCCAGCGCATCGGAGATCTGCTTGGCGGACTCGTTGCGCTCCTCCCAGTCCTTCAGCATCGTGAAACCGATCGTCATCGTCACGTCGGGGAAGCCGACGATCTGGAACACGCGTTGCTGGTCCGGCAATCCCTTCAGCATGCCTTCGATCTGGCGCGCGTACTTGTCGGTGTACTCGACCGTCGAACCCTGCGGCGCGATGCCCATCGCGATGATGAATCCCTGGTCTTCCTGCGGTGCGATCTCGCGCGGCAGGAGCAGGAACAGACCGGCTGCGCCGGCCAGCACGGCCAGGGCGAACCCGATGACGGCGACCCGCCAACGCAAAGCCGTTCCAAGCAAGCTGCGATAGCCCTCATCGAGGCGCTTCAGCACGCGCTCGCCCGCCTGGTAGAACCGGCCGTGTCCCTTGTCTTCGCTCAGCAAACGCGAACACATCATCGGCGACAGCGTCAGCGCGGTGAATCCGGACACCACGACGGCACCGGCCAAGGTCAGCGCGAACTCGACGAAAAGCTTGCCGGTGCGGCCGGTCGAGAACGCCAGCGGCACGTATACCGCCGCCAGCGTCAGCGTCATCGCGACGATGGCGAAACCGATCTCCTTGCTGCCCTTGAGCGCCGCTTCGAAAGGCTTCATGCCCTCCTCGACATGGCGCACGATGTTCTCCAGCATCACGATCGCGTCGTCCACGACCAGGCCGATCGCCAGCACGAAGGCCAGCAGGGTCAGCGTGTTGATGGTGAAGCCAAAGGCGTACATCAGGCCGAAGGCACCGATCAGGGACACGGGGATCGTGACCAGCGGAACGAGGGTGGCGCGCCCGCTGCGCAGGAACAGGAAGATCACCAGCACCACCAGGATCACCGCTTCGCCGACGGTCCAGTAGACCTCGTCGATGGATTTGCTGATGAAGATGGTCGAGTCGTAGGCGATCTCGACCTTCATGCCTTCGGGAAGCACCGCCGTGATCTGCGGCAGCATCGTCTCCAAGGCATGGGAAATATCCAGCGGATTGGCGACGGCCTGCTTGACGATGCCCAGGGGCACGGCGTTCTTGCCGTTGTAACGCGCCCGGAAGCGTTCTTCCTGCTGGCCGAGTTCGACCTTGGCGACGTCGCGCAGGCGCACGAGCGTGCCGTTCACGTCGCTGACGATGACTGCGCCGAATTGCGCCGGTGTCTTCAGGTCGGTCTCGGACAGCACGGTGAATTCGCGCTGGTTGCCTTCGACGCGACCGGCCGGTATTTCGACGTTCTGCTTGCGCAGGGCGTTCTCGACATCGGCCGGCGTCAGGCCGAAGCCCGCAAGACGCTGGGGGCTGAGCCAAATACGCATCGCATAGGTGCTCGAGAACACCTGCGCCTGCGCCACGCCCGGGATCGTCTGCACGCGATCCTTGACCAGGGTTTCGGCGTAATCGGCGATCTCGACCTGGGAATGGCGATCGGACGAGAACGCGAGATAGATGATCGGTTGCTGGTCGGCTTCCTGCTTCTGGATGATCGGCTCGTTGACCTCTTCCGGCAGGTACTGCCGCGCCTGCGCGACGCGGTCGCGCACGTCGGACGCGGCGCCGTCGGGGTCGCGGTTCAGGCGGAAACGGATCGTCACCTGGCTGGACTGCTCGCGCGACACCGATTGCATGTATTCGATGCCTTCGACGCCGCTCAACGCGTCCTCGATCGGCTGCGTGACCTGCGATTCGATCACCTGCGCGCTGGCGCCCGGATACGACGTGTTCACCGTCACCACCGGTACATCGACGTTCGGGATCAGGCGAATCGGCAGGCGCGTATACGCGATGATGCCGATCAGCACGATGACCGCATTGATGACGATCGCGAGGACGGGCCTGCGGATCGAGATGTCGGATAGGACCATGGATCAGCCGCCCTGCGGTTTCGCCGGCGCCGCCGCCGGCTTCTCGACCTGCGCGCCCTGGGGCGCCACGCCGGCGCCATCGAACATCATCGGCTTGGTCTGGCCGGCGGTGATGACTTCGTCGCCGTCCTTCAGGCCTTCGGTGACTTCGACCTGGCCCGGGATGCGGCGGCCGGTCTTGATGACGGATTTCTTCGCCTTGCCGCCGACGACGGTATAGACGTAGCGCTGCTCGCCCTCTTGCATCAACGCTTGCTCGGGAATCATCAGCGCCTTGGCATCGGCATCGCCGGTGGCCAGGCTCAGCCGCGCGAACTGGCCGGGGCGCAGGCGATAGTCGGGGTTCGGCAGTTGCGCGCGCATCTTCGCGCTGCGGCTGTTCGGATCGATCACCGGATCGATGGCGACCACCGCACCCTTGAAGGATTCGCCCGGATAGGAATCGACGGCGATGCTGATCTCGCGACCGCTCTGCAGTTGCGCCAGCATCGTTTCCGGCACGCTGAAATCCACTTCGACCGGATCGAGATTCACCAGCGTCAGCAGGTCCTGACCGGCGTTGACGAAATCGCCCTCGCTGACCTGCCGCAAGCCGACCTGGCCGGCGAACGGCGCACGCAATTCCATCTTGGCGAGCATGGTGCGCGCGGACGCCAATCGCGCTTCGTCCACGGCCAGCTTGGCGCGGGTCAGGTCGAAGTCGGACTGCGATACCAGCTTGCGACCAACCAGCTCACTGGCGCGCTTGAAGGCCACGCGACTGGTTTCGAGATTGACGCGCGCCTCGTTGACGCTGGCCTGCACCGTGCTGGCGTCCAGCGCGAACAACAACTGCCCCTTGCTCACGCGACCGCCTTCGGCAAAACCGATCTTGACGATCTTGCCGGCGACTTCCGGACGCACCACCACCGACTCGTCCGCACGCAGGCTGCCCACCGTTTCGAAGCCGGTATTGAGCGGCAACAGTTGCGCCCTGGCCGTCTCCACCGGCAAGGGCGGCATCTGCCCTCCGGGCGGTCCACCGGCCGCCGGCGCCGACTTGTCTCCGCAGGCCGTCAAGGCCAGTGCGAACAGGGAAAGGGCGAGAAGATTACGACGCATGCAATACCCCGACGCGAAGCGTCATTGAATCCACAATAATAGACTGCTTAGTTTAACAATCGCGAGACGAGACCGGACCCTGCCGGAAGTCCTGCGATCAGAACGCTGTGTGCAACAGGACACCCATTGACTCGGGCGTCGGATGCTGCGCGAAGCCCAGTCGGCCGAGGCATGGAGAATCCATGGCCTGCTCCAGTTTGCTGAAATACGCATCGGCGTGCTCAAGCCGGTCATCGGGCGAATTGCATATCCATCCGCCCAGGCGGAAACCGTCGGCGAGGATGGCCCGCTCGCTGAGTCGCGCATGGTTGATGCATCCCAGGCGCAGGCCGACGACGAGCACGATTTCGTCGATGCCCAACGCGCGCGCCAGATCGGATTGGTCGAGCGCGTCGCTCAGTGGCGCGAGCCAGCCGCCGACGCCTTCGACCAGAACGACGTCTGCTTGCGCGGCCAGCCCGGCGAACGCCGCTACCATCGGCGCCAGCTCGATGCGCACGCCGGCATGATCGGCCGCGATCTGCGGTGCCGTCGCCTCCGGCAAGGCATAAGGATTGACCAAGGCATAGTCAGGCCTCGGATCGCTGGCCTGCTGCAGCATCAGGGCATCGTCGTTGCGCCAGCCCTGCGCAGTGGGCGTGCATCCGCTGGCGACCGGCTTCATGCCGATCGCGCGCAGGCCCTGACGACGAAACGCCTGCAGCATCGCCGCCGCAACGACGGTCTTGCCAACGCCGGTGTCTATGCCGGTGACGAACAACGCTCGGCTCATGGCCGCCCCGGAGTCGCCGCCAGGTACTTGCGATGGGCGCGCACCATCATCAGGCCGGTGAAACCCAGCAAGCCGTACACCATGCCGGGCAAACCGAGCATCCAGGGCGGGATGCGCGCCGGCAGGGCGAAAGCCAGACCGATCGAAAGCAGTGCGATGGCGATCGTGTAGTGCCAACGCACGATCTCGGCGCGGGTCCAGGCGTTCTCGTCGGGCGAGAGCCGCAACCGTTCCGCGTTACGCAAGGCGTGCCGATACAACGACGCCACGCACCAGGACATCGTGGCGAACGCGACGCCATAGATGACGAACATGCCGCGCAAGTCGTTCAAGGTCTGCAGGTCGGCCGCCGCCGGCAACCAGCCCCCGGTAACCCAGGCGAAGAAATTCCCGAACAGGATCTTCAGCGGGTAGACGTACACCAGCACCAGGAAGACCAGCACCATGCTCAGACGCTGGCTCTTGCCATCGTCCAGGCCGTAGCGTCGGCTCCAGGTCGCATGCGCGGACCAGAAGAGCATGATCTGGGCGAAACTGGCGGCGAAAGCCGGCACGCCTTTCAGGGCTTCGATCATCGCCGGGATACTGGCGGGGATGGCATCCAGCGAGATCACCATCAAGGTGACCGCAAAGGCGAACGCGGCATCGACGAAGGCTTCCAGCCGGGTAACGGCCGCGCCTCGTTCGAGGAAGCCGTCCGGCGAGCGCCGGGGTTCGGAAGACAGGCTCATGGCGCCAGCTTACCAGCCTGCGTCGCTGCTACACTGGCCGCCCCCCGCGAGGTTTCCATGTTCACGACCGCCACGCTTAGCGGCAGCAAGCCCGAACAATACGACCAGCTCGCCGACCAGGCGCGAGGGTTGCTGCACGGGGAGAGGGATCGCATCGCGAATGCGGCCAACCTGGCTTCGTTGGTTTTCCATTCATTGCCCGCCCTCAATTGGGTCGGCTTCTATTTCTGGGATGGCCGGGAACTGGTCGTCGGCCCCTTCCAGGGCATGCCCGCTTGCGTGCGCATCGCCCTCGACAAGGGCGTCTGCGGCACCGCTGCAAGCACGCGCCGCACGCAACGCGTCGCCGACGTCGATGCTTTTCCGGGTCATATCCCCTGCGATTCCGCGTCGCGTTCCGAACTGGTGGTGCCGCTCTACCGCGGCGATACGCTGATCGGCGTATTCGACCTCGACAGCCCCGAGCTGGACCGCTTCGACGAAGACGATCAGCGCGGGCTGGAAAACATCGCCGCCATCTTCCTGGAGTCGCTGCCATGACGGCGAAACTGCGCAACATCGGCCCCAAGAGCATGGCCTGGCTGCGCCAGACCGGCATTCGCACGCTGGAAGACTTGCAGGGCGTAGGCGCCCTGGCCGCCTACGTGCGCATCAAGCGCGCCGGCTTCAAGCCGAGCCTGAATCTGCTCTACGCGCTGGAAGGCGCGCTGCTCGACTGTCATTGGCAGGAGATTCCGGAAGCGCGCCGCAACGAACTCGTCGTCGCCGCCGATGCCGCCGTGGCCTTGCTGCCGAAAGGGCGAGGCAAGGCGATGCCCGCAGCCGCGCCCGTGACCACGCGCCAGGGCGAAGGCGAGGAGGCTTCGATGCCGGAGCCCGATTTCGGTTTCGACGATCCCGACCGCCAGGAAGAACACGCGGCCGACTGAACGCCTAGCGCGCGTGACCGTGCTCGCAGGCTGGTGCGTCGCAACGCGCGGATTCGAACTGCAAAGTGACGTGCCCGATGTCGAAATCGTGCGCGAGCCGATGGGTCAGGCGTTCGCGCAGCGCATCGTCGCCGACGAGGCTTTCGCGAAGTACGACATGCGCCGTCAGCGCCCGCGCATGACTGGCCAACGACCAGACATGCAGATCGTGCAGGTCCTCGACCTCCGGTGCGGCGCGCAGCGCGGCCCGCACCGCTTCGATATCCAGGCCCTTCGGCGTACCTTCGAGCAGGATGTTGACCGCATCGCGCAGCAGCGAGGCCGTGCGCGGCAGCACCCATAGGCCGATCAATACCGCCAGTACCGGATCGATCAGCCGCCAGCCCGTCCACCACATCAATCCGGCGCCGACCAGCACGGCCAGCGAACCGAGCATGTCGCTCCAGACCTCCAGATAGGCGCCGCGCAGGTTCAGGCTTTCTTCGCTGCCTTCGCGCAACAGGCGCATCGCCCAGAGGTTCACCGCCAGGCCCAATGCGGCCACGATGGCCATGCTCAGGCTGTGCACCGGCGGCGGTGCGGCGAAGCGCGCGATCGCCTCCCATAGCACCCAGAGCGCGACGACGAACAGCAGGCTGCCGTTGAACAACGCGCCGAGCGCTTCGAGTCGGGCATAACCATAGGTGCGGCGCGCGTCCGGCGGTCGCTGGGACAGCCGAACGGCGAACAAGGCGACCGCCAGGGCCAGCGTGTCGGTGGCCATGTGGCCGGCGTCGGACAACAGCGCAAGGCTGTTCGACCAAAGACCCATCGCGACTTCGACCAGGAGGAATCCGCCGGTAAGCCACAAGGCCCGACGCAGGGGCCGCTCATGCCGGATGCGGCCCAGCCCGTGGTCGTGCGAATGCGCGTGGGAATGCTGCGAGTGCGAGTCGGCGTTCATGCGCTGCGGTTCCGTCGTCGTGGACGCAGCCTAGCGAACTCGCTCGCGCGGATACTATTGCAGCAACAATGTAACGCCCGATCGCGAGGACGCGTCGAACGCATCGAACGCCGCGGCAGTCCCTTGCCGCGGAGCCCGAGCCTCAGGTCGACAAGAGTTCGACCATTTGCACGGCGGCTTCGCGCTTGCGTTTGGTCACGCGGCGCAAGGCGATCAATACACGTGTTTCGAGATCGTCGCGGGCGAAGTCCTGCAGCATGGCCGCGTCCACGCGCGCGTCTTCTTCCAGATGGCTCGGGCCACGACCGGTGGCCAGCCATTCGAAGCAGGCATTGGTTTCGTGTGCGATCTGGACGAGGTGGCTGACGCTGGGCGTCGTGCCCTGATCCTGTTCCCACTGGGTGACAGCGCTGCGCTGGATGCCGAGGCGACGGGCCAGTTCCGATTGAGTCAGGGCGGCCTGGGTCCTGAGACGCCTGATACGTACGGAAATCGTATTCATCGCTGGTGTTCCCCCTTCGCAAGTGCAACAAAGAAAGCCGTACTGACACGATATCCAGATCGGAAAGAGAAGTGCTTAATATCGCTTACATGTAAGCGATACTATCATCATCTTGAATAGCGATGCTTACCTAATGCATTCGCGCTAGGGCCAAAAAGCAGGGGGATATTGCATGGTCAGCAATACTTAACAAACCCAGGCGCCTGCCCGGTTGCGGGCCGCCCCGGCGATGGCGGGGCGATTGGGCAGCGCCCGCTAAGCCGGGCGGCGTTCGCCGCGCTAACGCACCACTGCGTAGTCGCGGGCGTCTTCGCGCCAGGCCGGCGTCGCGGCGATGGTGGGCAGGACGTCCTCGACGCGATCGACGAGCGACCACATGGCCGCATGCTCGGGATTCATGAAGCGCTCGGCGATGACCTGCTGCATGAACACCTGCAGCGGCGAGTAGTAGCCGCGCGTATTGAGCAGCAGGATCGGATTGAAATAGATGCCGAGGCGCTTGAGCGTGATCGCTTCGAACAGTTCTTCCAGCGTGCCGCAACCGCCAGGCAAGGCGACGACGGCATCGGAGCCGGTCAGCAACTTGTGCTTGCGCTCGCGCATGTCCTCGACCAGATCGAGGTGCGTCAGGCCCGTATGGCCCCATTCCAGATCGGCCATGAACTTCGGCAGGATACCGATCACTTCGCCGCCGCAGGAGAGCGCGCCGTCTGCGACCGCGCCCATCAAGCCCTGCGAGCCACCGCCGTAGACGATGCTGTGTCCGGCCGCGGCCAGGGTCCGGCCCAGCGCATGCGCCGCGTCGTGGAACTCGGGCGCGATCCGCGCACTCGACGCCGCGTATACGCAAACGCGCATGCTCACTCCACCGTCACCGACTTGGCGAGATTCCGCGGCTTGTCGACATCGGTGCCGCGCTTGAGCGCCGTGTGGTAGGCCAGCAACTGCACCGGGATCGCGTGCACGACCGGGCTGAGCAAGCCGACGTGACGCGGCGTGCGGATGACATGCACGCCTTCGGATTCGCTGAAATGGCTGTCGGCATCGGCGAAGACGAACAGCTCGCCGCCGCGCGCGCGCACTTCCTGCATGTTCGACTTCACTTTCTCCAGCAGGGCGTCGTTCGGCGCGATCACCACCACCGGCATGTCGGCATCCACCAGGGCCAGGGGGCCATGCTTGAGCTCGCCGGCAGGATAGGCCTCGGCGTGGATGTAGGAGATTTCCTTCAGCTTCAAAGCGCCTTCGAGCGCGATCGGGTAGTGCAGGCCGCGACCGAGGAAGAGCGCGTGCTGTTTCGGCGTGAAGCGGTCGGCCCAGCCGGTTATCTGCGGCTCCAGGTTGAGCGCATGCTGCACGCTACCGGGAAGATGGCGCAGCGCCTCCAGGAATTCGGTCCCGCCGGCTTCGTCCAGCCGCCCGCGCAGCTTCGCCAGGGTACCGGTCAGGGCGAACAGCGCGATCAGCTGCGTCGTGAACGCCTTGGTCGAGGCCACGCCGATCTCGGCGCCGGCGCGCGTGTAGAAGATCATCGCGCTGGCGCGTGGAATCGCGCTTTCCGGCACGTTGCAGATCGACAGCGTACGCTCGTGGCCCAGGGACTTGGCGTACTTCAACGCCTCCATCGTGTCCAGGGTCTCGCCCGACTGCGAAATCGTCACGATCAGGTGCTTCGGATTCGCCACGGCGGCGCGATAGCGGTACTCGCTGGCGATCTCGACGCTGCAGGGCAGACCGGCGATGGCCTCGATCCAGTAGCGCGCGGTCAGACCGGCGTAATAGCTGGTGCCGCAGGCGAGGATCTGCACGCCTTCGACGCCCTGCATCAAGGCGTCGGCGGCGGGCCCGAACAAGCGCGTGGAGAATCCCTCGGCGATCACCGGCTCGATCGTGTCGGCGATCGCACGCGGCTGCTCGTGGATCTCCTTCTGCATGAAATGGTTGTAGGGCCCGAGTTCCAGGGAAGCGAGCGAGACGTCCGAGACATGCGGCTTGCGCTGCACTTCGGCGCCGCCGGCATCGTAGATGCGCACGCGCTCGCGGGTGATGTCGGCGACGTCGCCCTCTTCGAGGAAAATCACCTTGCGCGTAGCCGATACGACGGCGGATACGTCGGAAGCGACGAAGTTCTCGCCCTCGCCCAAACCGACCAGCAGGGGGCAGCCCATTCGGGCCGCGACGAAACGATCCGGATCGCGCTTGCTGACCACGGCGATGGCATAGGCGCCGGCCAGCTCGCGCACCGCCTTCTGCGTGGCGTGCAGCAGATCGCCTTCCTGCTTCAGGTAGTGGCGGATCAGGTGCGCGATGACTTCGGTGTCGGTCTGCGACTCGAAGGGATAACCCAGGGCGCGCAGGCGATCGCGCTGCTCCTCGTGATTCTCGATGATGCCGTTGTGCACGATGGCGAGTTCGCCATCGCTGATGTGCGGGTGCGCATTGCCTTCGGTGACGCCGCCGTGCGTGGCCCAGCGCGTGTGGCCGATCCCGAGCACGCCATGCAGGCCTTCGCTCTGGGCGGCGCCCTCCATTTCGGAAACGCGCCCGGTGCGTCGCACGCGCTTGAGTTCATCGGAAAGCACGGCCAGACCGGCGGAGTCGTAGCCGCGATACTCCAGACGCTTCAGGCCATCGACCAGGAAAGGCACCACATCCCGCTGGGCGATCGCACCGACAATTCCGCACATGGCCTTACCTCTCTTGGGGTGAGCGATTTTAGCGCCTGCCGTTCCGCGGCGGTCGCCGCGCGTGTCCGCCGCCGCTAGCGCGGACAGCTGCCGGACAGCCCGGACAGACTCCTGTGCGACATAAAACCCTTTGGAATCAGTTCGTTGCTCGTTGGCACAGCTCCTGCTTTTGAAGCCCTGCCTCAATCGAGACCGACCGATGATCCGCGACACTTCCGCCCAGGACCAAGTCATCGCCGCGCCCGCCGGCGCCGCCGCCAGGAAGAAGCTGTTCTGGCTGCTCGGTGCGATCGCGCTGCTGGCGCTGAGCGTGTTCCTGCTGTCGGGCTGGTTGTCGAGCGAACGTTCGGTCGACGCCTCGCGATTGCGCATCGCCGAGGTCAGTCGCGGCACGCTGGTGCGCGACGCCGCCGTCAACGGCCGGGTCGTCGCAGCGGTCAGCCCGACCCTTTATGCCCCCGCCATCAGTACGGTGACGCTGAAGATCCACGCGGGCGATGCCGTCAAGAAGGGCGACGTGCTCGCCATCCTCGACTCGCCAGACCTCAGCAACGAGCTTGCCCGCGAGAAAGCCAGCCTGGAGCAACTCGAGGCGGAAGTGGCGCGGCAACGCATCCTCGCCGAAAAGCAGAAGCTCGTCGCGCGACGCGATGCCGACGAGGCGGAAGTGGCGCGCCTGGGCGCCGAGCGTATCCTCCAGCGCACCGAACGCGGCTACAAGGCCGGCGCCATCGCCGAAGTCGAATACCTGCGCGCGCAGGACGCGCTCAAGTCGGCGCAGATCCGCAGCAAGCAGGCTGCGCAAGCTTCCGGCCTGGAGATCGCCGACGTCGGTCTCGAACTCAAGACCCGACTCAGCCAGCTCGAACGCCAGCGCTTGACCGTCGCCGATGTGCAGCGCCGCGTCGACGAACTCAGCGTGCGTGCGCCGGTCGACGGCGTCGTCGGCACCTTGTCCGTCGCCGATCGTGCCGTCGTCGCCGCCAACGCCGCGCTGATGACCGTGGTGGATCTGTCCAAGCTCGAGGTCGAACTGGAAATCCCGGAAAGCTACGCCGACGATCTCGGCCTCGGCCTTTCGGCCGAAGTGAGCATCGGCGCCATCCGGGCCGTCGGCAAACTCTCGGCGATCTCGCCGGAGGTCGTGCGCAACCAGGTGCTGGCGCGCGTTCGTTTCGACGGCAAGCAGCCGGCTGGCCTGCGCCAGAACCAGCGCGTCAGCGCCCGCATCCTGATCGAGGAAAGGCCCAACGTCGTGATGCTGCCGCGTGGCCCCTTCGTCGAAGACGAAGGCGGTCGCTTCGCCTACGTGATGGACGGCGACATCGCCGTGCGCCGTCCCGTGCAGCTCGGCGCCACCAGCGTCAATGCCGTGGAAATCCTGTCTGGCCTGCAGCCGGGCGACCGCGTCGTGATCGCCGGCACCGACAGTTTCGACGATGCCGAACGCGTATCCGTCAACGAATAACCATCGAATTCCCGCGTCAACACGCCCCGAGGAAGAAGGAAAGCGACATGCTCAAGATGAACCAGCTCAACAAGGTCTACCGCACGCACATGATCGAGACGCACGCGCTGCGCGGTTTCGACATCCACGTGAAGGAAGGCGAGTTCGTCGCCGTGACGGGGCCCTCGGGCTCGGGCAAGACCACCTTCCTCAACATCGCCGGCCTGCTGGAGGATTTCACCGGCGGCGACTATTTCCTCGACGGCGTCAACGTCAGGGGCATGGACGACAGCGCGCGCTCGCGCCTGCGCAACGAGAAGCTCGGTTTCATCTTCCAGGGCTTCAACCTCATTCCCGACCTGAACCTGTTCGACAACGTCGACGTACCCCTGCGCTATCGCGGTTTCGATTCGGCCGAACGCAAGCGCCGCATCGAAGAAGCGCTCGGTCGCGTCGGTCTCGCCTCACGCCAGAAGCACTACCCGGCCGAACTTTCCGGCGGGCAGCAGCAACGCGTCGCCATCGCCCGTGCCCTGGCCGGCTCGCCGAAGCTGCTGCTCGCGGACGAACCGACCGGCAACCTCGATTCGCAGATGGCCCGCGGCGTGATGGAACTGCTGGAGGAGATCAACTCGCAGGGAACCACCATCCTGATGGTGACGCACGATGCCGAACTGGCGGCGCGCGCGCAACGCAACGTGCACATCATCGACGGCCAGGTGACCGACCTGATGCGCGAAACCAATATTTCGCTCGCTGCGGTCGCCGCCCATATCCCCACCAACGCCTGAGGAACCGACCATGTTCGGCTACTACTTCGGGCTGGGCCTGCGCAATCTGCGCCGCAATCCCGCCCTCACCGCCCTGATGGTCATCACCCTGGCCGTGGGCGTCGCCGCCAGCATGGCGACGCTGACCGTGCTCTACGTGATGTCCGGCGATCCGATCCCGCACAAGAGCGACCGTCTGTTCGTTCCTCGCCTCGACAACGCACCGCTCAACGGTTACACGGCAGCGGACGAACCCAGCGACCAGATGACCTATCGCGATGCGACCAACCTGCTGGCCAGCGGCGTCGGCGCGCGTCGCACCGCCGTTTATGGCGTGGTCTCCGGCATCGAAAGCGGCCGCCCCGACCTGCCGCCTTTCCTGGTGCAGGGCGTGGCGCCGACGGCGGATTTCTTCGCCATGTTCGAAACGCCCTTCCTGTACGGCGCGGCGTGGAGCAAGGAAGACGAAAGCGCCAAACGCGACGTGGTCGTCCTGAATCGCGCGATCAGCGAGAAGCTGTTCGGCAAGACCAATCCGGTCGGCAAGCGCGTACGCATGGAAGGCGCCGATTTCCAGGTGGTCGGCGTGCTCGATGAATGGAAACCGCTGCCGCGCTACTACCGCCTGATCAACGGCAACGGCGGCAGCTTCGACGGCGAGGACGAGTTCTTCATCCCGTTCCAGACCGCCGTGCGGCACGAGCTCAACAACAACGGCAACAACAACTGCAGCGGCGACGGCGCTTCTCCGGGTTGGCAGGGCTGGCTCGACTCGGAATGCGACTGGATCCAGTTCTGGTTCGAGGGCGAGAGCGCGGCCGACAGGCAGCGCATCAAGGACTACCTCACCGCCTACATCACCGACCAGAAAAAGCTCGGGCGCTTTCCGCGTCCGGTGAACACGCGCGTCGAGAACGTCATGGAGTGGATGGATCACCTGAACGTCGTCAGCAACGACAGCAAGCTGTCGACCTGGCTGGCCTTCGGCTTCCTGCTGGTCTGCCTGGTGAACACCGTGGGCCTGCTGCTGGCGAAGTTCTCGGCGCGCTCCGGCGAGATCGGCGTGCGCCGCGCGCTCGGCGCAACGCGGCCGGAGATCTTCCGCCAGTACCTGACCGAGGCCGGCGTCATCGGCCTGGTCGGCGGCCTGCTCGGTCTGCTGCTGAGTTTCGGCGGGCTGTGGCTGATCTCGCTGCAGTCCGACGAAATGGCGGTCGTCGCGCACATGGACTGGATGATGCTCGGCACCACGCTGGCCCTGTCCGTGGCAGCCAGCCTGCTGGCCGGCCTGCTGCCGACGTGGCGCGCCTGCCAGGTCACGCCGGCCCTGCAACTGAAGACGCAATAAGGAGCGCGCCATGGAAATCCGTCCCATCCTGTCCTCGTTGTTGCGCAACAAGACCGGCGCCCTGCTGATCGCCGCGCAGATCGCCCTCAGCCTGGCCATCGTCGCCAACGCGCTCTACATCATTCGTGACCGCCTCGAGGTCGCCGCGCGCCCCAGCGGCGTCGACGACGAGAACGCGCTGCTGCGCATCTCGATCGCGCCCCTGAAGGACCCGGAGACTTCCGAAGCGATCGTCGCGATGCAACAGCGCGACGCCGAGCTCTTGCGCGCGATCCCCGGCGTGCAGTCGGTGGCCTGGACGAACCAGACACCGTTGTCGCAGTCGGGTTGGAACATGGGCCTGTCCCTCGATCCGAAACAGACCGATTCCAGTTCGAACACCGCGATGTACTTCGGTCCCGATTCGCTGGTGAAGACTTACGGACTGAAGCTGGTCGAGGGCCGCGACTTCACTGACGAGGACGTATACCAGTCCGACCCCAAGGTGGACGAGACGCTGGGCCAGAACGCGATCATCACGCAAGCCCTGGCCAGCAAGCTCTGGCCGGACGGCAAGGCGGCGGGCAAGACCATGTACATCGGCAACGGCGCCCGCGCCCAGCCGCTGAAGGTGATCGGCGTCGTCGAACGCCTGCAGACGCCCTGGTCGAATCTGGGCGAACGCGGCGAACTGTCGACGATCCTCGCCACGCGTTGGGTCAGCTCCTACTCGCTGTTCTCCTTGCGCGTCGATCCGGCGCAGCGCGATCGCATCCTGAAGGATGCCGAAGCCGCCCTGCTGAAGGCGATGCCCGGCCGCATGGTCGTCGAGAAGCGTGCGATGAACGAAGATCGCGACCGTCGCTACCGCGACGATCGCGCGGTCGCCTGGATGCTGGTCACCGTCACCGTGCTCTTGCTGCTCGTCACCGCCAGCGGCATCGTCGGCATGGCCACGCTTTGGGTGAATCAGCGCCGCAAGCAGATCGGCGTGCGGCGCGCGCTCGGCGCCCGCCAGTTCGACATCCTGCGTTATTTCATCACCGAGAACCTGATGATCAGCACCGGCGGCATCGTCGCCGGCCTGTTGCTGGCGCTCGGCCTGAACCAGTTGCTGGTCAGCGAGCTCGAGCTCAACAAGTTGCCCCTGGGCTATCTCGCGGTGGGCTCGCTGGTGCTGTGGTTGTTGGGCGTGCTGGCCGTGTACGGGCCGGCGTCGCGCGCGGCAAGCATCTCGCCGGCGATCGCCACGCGCAGCACATGAGTTCGAGGATCGCCGCCGCTTCGGCGGCGATCCTTCTCCCCTCTCCGGCGGATCCGCGGCTTGACGGAAACCTCCGAATCGGCCGGTCGAAGTACGCCAGGCACTGGCACCCGAGCGATCGCAACCTAGACGACTCGCACCCAGTGCGGCGGCTCGCGCCGAGAATGCGCTTGCGCTGTCCGCCCGTCTCTCTTACGCGGTATAAATACACATGCCTACGGTCCTGGTGATCGACGACAATCCAGCGGTAGCGACGGCGCTCGAAGTGCTGTTCTCCCTGCATGAACTGCGTACCCTGCGCGCACTTTCGCCACAGGAGGGCCTGGCCCTCCTGCGCAAGGAAGCGGTGGACCTGGTCGTGCAGGATATGAACTTCGCCGCCGACACGACCTCGGGCGAGGAAGGCGTCGAACTGTTCCGCGAGATCCGCGCGGCGTTCCCCGATCTTCCGGTCATCCTGCTGACGGCGTGGACGCACCTCGATGCCGCCGTGGACCTGGTCAAGGCGGGCGCTGCCGACTACCTCGCCAAACCCTGGGACGATCGCCGCCTGATCGCCAGCGTGATCAACCTGATCGAGCTCGGGCAGGCCAATCGCGAACTGCAGCAGCGCGTTCAACGGGAACGCCGCCAACGTCGCGACCTGGAAGAACGCTTCGACCTGCGCGACGTCGTGTGGAACGACCCGGCGACCGAGCGCGTGCTCGCCCTCGCCTGCCAGGTCGCACGCGCCGATGTTCCGGTGCTGATCACCGGCCCGAACGGCAGCGGCAAGGAGCGCATCGCGGAAATCATTCGCGCCAACTCCTCGGTGAAAGAAGGTCCGTTCGTGACGCTCAACTGCGGCGCCCTGCCCTCCGAGCTGATCGAAGCCGAGTTGTTCGGCGCCGACGCCGGCGCTTATACCGGCGCAAGCAAGGCGCGCGAAGGCAAGTTCGAAGCGGCCGACGGCGGCACGCTCTTCCTCGACGAGATCGGAAACCTTCCGCCCGCGGGGCAGATGAAGCTGTTGCGCGTACTGGAAACGGGGCGGTTCGAACGCCTGGGTTCAAATCGCGAACGCCAGGTCAAAGTGCGCGTGCTGAGCGCGACCAATGCCGACTTGCCGGCGATGATCCGCGCCGGCACGTTTCGCGAAGATCTCTACTATCGCCTCAATGTCATCGAGCTGCGTCTGCCGCCGCTGGCCGAGCGTCCCGGCGACATCCTACCGCTGGCCGAACATTTCCTGCCGCCCGGAAAATCGCTCGGAGAGGCCGCGCGCGCCGCCCTGCGGCAACATGGCTGGCCGGGCAATGTGCGCGAGCTGAAGAACGTGATGCAGCGGGCCGGCCTGCTGGCAGCGAACGAATGCATCGAACCGGCCGATCTCGGCCTGCCTGTCGCCGCGGCGTACATCGCGGGTCCGACGGCGGATCCCGAACCCGACCGGGACAGCATCGAGCGCGCGCTCGCGCGCGCCAGCGGTGTCGTTGCGCAAGCCGCTGCCGAACTCGGATTGAGTCGCCAGGCGCTGTATCGGCGCATGGAACGCCTGGGCATCGTGCGTAGCTGACATGCCCGTTCGCATCTCCCTGGCCGCACGAGCCATCGCCGTGACCGGCGGCCTGGTCGTGCTCGCAACGGGGCTCACGCTCGCGCTGGATCGATGGTTGCCCGACAGTCCCTGGCTGATCGTCAGCCTCGTGTGCCTGATCGTGCTGCCGCTGGCGATCTGGGCCGTGCGCCGCCTGCTGCGCCCCATGTTGTCCTTGTTCCGCGCCCTGACCGGCACGGTCACCAGCTACCGCGACGGCGATTTCTCTTTCGGCCTGAGCTGGCAGGGCAACGACGAACTCGGCGACCTGGTCGTGGCGCACAACGAGCTGGGCGATGTGCTACGCGAACAGCGACTGGGGCTGGTGCAACGCGAATTGCTGCTCGACACGATGGTGCAGAACACGCCGGTGGCGATGTTGCTGGTGCTGGAGTCGGGTCCGATCGTCTACGCCAATCTCGCGGCGCGCCGCTTGCTGGGCAATGGCAGGAAACTCGAAGGCCATGCCTTCGGCGACGTGCTCGAGACCGCGGCCGAACCCTTGCGCGACGCCCTCGGGCGCGGCAACGACGGCCTGTTTTCCGTCGGCGAAGACGACGAGGAAGAGGTTTACCACCTCGCCCGCCGAAGCTTCCGGCTCAACGGCCGCACGCACGAACTGATCCTGCTGCGCCTGTTGACGGCCGAACTGCGGCGGCAGGAAGTGCAGACCTGGAAAAAGGTCATTCGGGTCATCAGCCACGAACTCAACAATTCGCTGGCCCCTGTCGCTTCGCTGGCGCACTCCGGCGCCGAACTTCTGCGTCGCGGCCAGAACGAGCGATTGCCGAGCATCCTGGCGACGATCGAAGAGCGCGCACGCCACCTCGAAGGCTTCATTCGAGGCTATGCGCGTTTCGCCAAGCTGCCCGCGCCGCGACTGGAAACCTCCTTGTGGCCGGATTTCGTCGCGCGCCTCGCCACGCAGATCGCGTTCGTGCAAGAAGGCAACTTGCCGGAGGAGCCCATCCGCATCGACGTGCCCCAGTTGGAGCAGGCGCTGCTCAACCTGCTGAAGAACGCGCACGAATCGGGTTCGGCGCCGGAGGAAGTGCGGTTGGGAGTCCGGCGCGGACCGCAGGCCGTGCGCATCGACGTGCTCGACCGCGGCAGCGGCATGAGCGAAGCGGTGCTGAGCAATGCGCTGGTCCCGTTCTATTCGACCAAGCGCAGCGGCACCGGCCTCGGCCTGGCGCTTGCGCGCGAAATTGCCGAAGCGCATGGCGGACGGATCGCGCTGGCCAATCGCGACGGCGGCGGGCTCTGCGTTTCGCTTATCCTGCCCAATACCTGACCACTGCCCGCTGGCGGCGACCGCATGTACGAAAACGATCCCTGGTTGCGCCGCCGGGCCGGCGCAGGTGCGTTGCTGGCGCTGTTCCTGCTGCTGGCGCTCGCGCTACCGCTGTGGCTGTTCCGCGGCAACGATCATCCGTTGGCTGGCGCGGAATCGCTGGACCTGTGCGCGAAGCTGTCCGCGCTTGCGCCCGCGCCGGACCTCGAACCGCGCACTGCCCGCCCCTTCGGGATGGCAGGCGTCTGCCAGTGGCTCGGGCCCGACCAGCAAATCCGATTCGAAGCCTCGTTGACGACGACGCGAAACATCTCGCCTCAGTTGGTGGCCGACCATTTCGGACGATGGCGGGACGAGGTGAAAGTGACCGGTCCGGACGAATTCGCCGAAACAGGCGAGGAAGGCGAGCGCCGGCTGTACTATCGCCGCGGCCGCAATCGCGAACAACTGATCGAGGATCGCGGCGTGATGATCTGGTTGCGCGGGCTGGACTACGAGCGAGCCGAGTTCGAACGGCTCGGCTTCGAGGCCCAGACCCTGTTGCGCCAGACGGCCGAAGAAGCTCCCCGCTGAACCCGTGCGGTGCTGATCGCCTTGGAGTGCGCTACTTAGGCTTTTTGGTCGGACGCTGCCAGCCATCGAGCGTGACCTGGCGCGCACGCGCCACGGTGAGCTTACCGGCGGGCGCGTTCTTGCCGATCACCGAGCCTGCGCCGATCGTCGCGTCCTTGCCGATGGTGACCGGCGCCACCAGCGACGAATTGGAACCGATGAACGCGCCGTCCTCGATATTCGTCGTGGCCTTGTTCACGCCATCGTAGTTGCAGGTAATCGTGCCGGCGCCGACATTCACCCCGGCACCGATCTCGGCGTCGCCAAGATAGCTGAGGTGATTGGCTTTCGAACCTTCGCCGATGCGCGCCTTTTTCGTTTCGACGAAGTTGCCGACATGCACGCGATCGAGCAGCTCGGTGCCTGGACGCAGGCGCGCGTACGGACCGATGCTGCATTCGGCTCCGGCACGCACACCATCGAGATCGCTATGTGCGTTGACGACCGTCCCGCTGCCAAGCGTGACGTCCTTCAGACGGCAGAAAGGCCCGATGCGCACGCCATCGCCCAGGTGCACGTCGCCTTCGAGCACCACGTCGACGTCGATCTCGACATCGCGGCCGGGCAACACGGTCCCGCGCAGATCGAATCGCGCGGGGTCGGCGATGCGGACGCCTTGCATCGCCAGGGCGTGCGCGGTTCGTCGCTGGTAGCCGCGCTCGAGCTGCGCCAACTGCCAGGGATCGTTCGCGCCTTCGGTTTCCAGCGGATCCTCGACCGAAACGTAGTCGGCCGGCGAGAACTCGGTGGCGGCCATGGCGAACACGTCGGTCAGGTAGTACTCGCCCTGGGCGTTGGCATTGCCGAGCCCGGCCAGCCAGCGCCGTAGCGAAGCCGCCTCGGCCACGATGATGCCGGTATTGATCAGGCGAATGCGCTTGACGTCCTCGTCGGCATCCTTCTGCTCGACGATGGCGCCGACGTGTCCGGTGGCATCGAGCACGAGCCGGCCGTAACCGGTCGGATCGGATGGCTCTGCCGCAAGCACGTTGAGCGGCCCTGGCAACTGCAGCAGGGCTCGCAGGGAATCCGCGCGGATCAGGGGCACGTCCCCGTAGAGCACCAGCACGCGCGCGTCGTCGGGTATCGACGGCATGGCCTGCTGCACCGCATGGCCGGTTCCCTTCTGCTGTTGCTGTTCCGCCCAACGCAGATCGCCCTGATCGGCAAAGGCTGCTTTGACTTGCTCGCCGCCGTGGCCGAAAACGACATGGATGCCTTCGGGCGCGAGGTCGCGCGCGGTCGCGATCACATGCGCCAGCATCGGTCGGCCCGCGACCTTGTGCAGCACCTTGGGCAAGGCCGATTTCATGCGCTTGCCTTCGCCTGCGGCGAGGACGACGACGTGCAAAGGTGGAAGGGTAGGCATGCCCGGATCCCGTATCCAGCCGCTGATCGGGAGCGGCGGGTTCTGCGACAATCTTAGCAATTGCCGATGATGTAGACGCCATGCGTACGCCCGCAGCGAACGACCGCTCCGTCCTGTTGCCGCTGACCCTCGCCCTGGTCCTGCCCCTGCTACTGACGCTCGCCCTGGGACAGGACGGCAACTGGGATCTGCGCAACTATCATCTCTACAACCCGCACGCGTGGTTGCATGGGCGCCTCCTGACGGACATCGCGCCCGCCCAGTTGCAGACCTGGCACAACCCCTTGCTCGACCTGCCGCTTTATCTGCTGGTCAGTGCCGGCGCATCGGGCGTCGCGGTCGCACTCTGGCTGACGTTGCCTTACATGCTTGCCCTCTTTCTCCTGCTTCGGCTGCATGCGCGGCTGAGTCCGGAGCCGCCGGGATTTTCCATGCAACTGCTGCTGTGCCTGCTGGCGATCGGCGGCGTCGATGTGCGCATGGAAATCGGCGCCAGCATGAACGACGGCTTCGTCGCGGCCGGCGTCGTTGGCGCGCTTTACCTGCTTTTCCGCAACGATGTCCCGAAGCCCTGGCACTGGTGCGTGGCCGGCGTCATCGCCGGCGCAACGGCGGGACTGAAACTGACCGCTGCCATCTATTGCATCGGATTCGCGGCGGCGGCCGTGCCGGCAGGCCCGATCCATCGCGCACCGCAGCGCCTGCTGGCCCTGCTGATCGGCGGTATCGCCGGTTTTGCGCTGACCTACGGGTATTGGGGATGGACCTTGTTCGATCTCTACGGAAACCCGGTATTCCCCTACTTCAATCAGGTGTTCCGATCCGTCGACGCCCCGCCCGAGGCGTTCGCCGACTTGCGTTTTGTTCCCGGCAGTTTCCTCGATGCGGCATTGGTTCCGTTCCGGCTCGCCGCCGGTTCGAGCCTGTATGCCGAAACCACGCTGCGCGATCCACGACTGCTGCTCGGCCTGGCGGCGTGGCCTATCCTGCTGGCACTCGCAAGACGGAATCCGGACCGTTTCGCATCGATATCCCTGCCGATCCGCTCGATGACCTGGTTCTATCTGATTTCGTTCGCGGTTTGGGTTTGGCAATACGGCATCTATCGCTACCTGCTTCCGCTGGAGATGCTCGCCGGCCTGCCCCTCCTGCTCTGCCTGCAGGCGTTTCGGCGCGAATGGCGCATCGGTTCGGCCGTGGTGCTTGCGCTGCTGGTGGTCGTAGCGACTGGCCGGCCGGCATGGCCGCGCGAGAGCTTCCGCTCGCCGATGTTCGCGCTCGACCTGCCGCCGCTGCCGGCAGGTTCGATGCTGATACTCAGCAGCCAGGAACCCTTGGCCTTCGCGGCACTTCGCATCGACGATGCCGTTCCCATCGTCTCCGCCTACAACAACTTCATGCATCCTGAAAAATGCAGCGGTCTGCAACGGCGCGTGCAGTCGCGCATCGCCGGACACGAAGGCCCGCTCTGGTTGCTGCGCACGCCCATGCCGGCGGACGACGATGGTCAGGCCATCATCGAATCCGCGTACGGCCTGCGAGCGAACAGCGAATGCAGGCCCGTCGAGAGCAGCCTGGGGAACTTGGTGCTTTGTCCGCTTGATCGGCGCGCGATCGAATCGCCGTGTCCGGTGTCGCGATAGGACGTTGCGGCGACAGCGGCTGGTAGAATGCCGCGATGCGCGACGACTGGAAGCGGCACTTCAAACAGGCTGGCATGTTCGTGGCGGTGGGTATGGCCCAGGTGGCGCTGGATACCGTCGTCTTCATCGTCGCAACCGCACTCGGCGCGCCGGTCGCCCCGGCCAAGGTGCTCAGTCGCGCCAGCGGCGCCTGCCTCGGCTTCCTGCTCAACGGGCGCTACACTTTCTCCGAGGGCGGGCCCGCGAGGAATACGCCGCAACACCTCGGTCGATTCGTGCTGGCCTGGAGCCTGTTGACCAGCATCAGCACCTTCATCATCCACACGATCGCGCAGAACAAGTCTCTGCAAGGCGCCTGGATCGCCAACCCGCTGGTGGAAGGCGGCATGGCCGTGATCGGCTTCTTCGTCTGGCGGCACTGGGTCTTCGTCAAGCGCTGATCCCGGCGCAGAAAAGAAAACGCCGGCTTTCGCCGGCGTTTCTGTTTCGAGAATCCGATGGCTGTCAGTGCTTGAGGTTCTTGCGCAGGCGCTCGAGCGCCTGCAGCTGCGCCATCGCTTCGGCGAGCCTGGCCTGCGCTTCGGCGATCTCGATCGCTTCGCCGCGGCCGGCGAGGATGCGTTCGGCTTCCGCCTTCGCTGCCTTCGCCTTCTCTTCGTCGATGTTCTCGGCGCGGATCGCGGTGTCGGCCAGGATGCTGACGACCTGGGGCTGCACTTCGAGGATGCCGCCCGAGACCACGAGGTCGAGCTTGTCGCCATTGGCCAGCGTCAGCACGACCTTGCCCGGCTTGAGGCGGGTGATCAACGGCGCATGGCGCGGCGCAATACCGAGCTCGCCGATTTCGCCGGTAGCCACGACCATCTGCACGTCGCCATGGAAGATCTCTTCCTCGGCGCTGACGATGTCGCAACGAATGGTGGAGGTCATAGCTGTTCCGTTGTCCGTGGGCGGGCGTGCTGCTTAGGCCTTCTCGGCCATCTTCTTGGCCTTCTCGAAGGCCTCGTCGATGCCGCCCACCATGTAGAAGGCCTGCTCCGGCAGGTGATCGCACTCGCCGTCGCAGATCATCTTGAAGCCGCGGATGGTGTCCTTCAGCGTGACGTACTTGCCCTTCGAGCCGGTGAACACTTCGGCGACGGTGAACGGCTGCGAGAAGAAGCGCTCGATCTTGCGGGCGCGCGATACGGCCTGCTTGTCTTCTTCCGACAGTTCGTCCATGCCGAGGATCGCGATGATGTCCTTGAGCTCCTTGTACTTCTGCAAGGTGGACTGGACGCGGCGGGCGGTGTCGTAGTGCTCGTGACCGATGACGTTCGGATCGAGCTGGCGCGAGGTCGAGTCGAGCGGGTCGACCGCCGGATAGATACCGAGGGAGGCGATGTTACGCGACAGCACGACGGTGGCGTCGAGGTGGGCGAAGGTGGTCGCCGGCGACGGGTCGGTCAGGTCGTCCGCGGGCACGTAAACGGCCTGGATCGAGGTGATCGAACCGGTCTTGGTCGAGGTGATGCGCTCCTGCAGCACGCCCATTTCTTCGGCGAGCGTCGGCTGGTAACCCACGGCGGACGGCATGCGGCCGAGCAGCGCCGAGACTTCGGTACCGGCCAGCGTGTAACGGTAGATGTTGTCGACGAACAGCAGCACGTCGCGGCCTTCGTCGCGGAAGTACTCGGCCATCGTCAGGCCGGTCAGCGCGACGCGCAGGCGGTTGCCCGGCGGCTCGTTCATCTGGCCGTACACCATCGCGACCTTGGACTTCTCCGGCTCGGCCACGTTGACGACGCCCGACTCCTGCATCTCGTGGTAGAAGTCGTTGCCTTCGCGCGTACGCTCGCCCACGCCGGCGAACACCGACAGGCCCGAATGCTCGGTCGCGATGTTGTTGATCAGTTCCATCATGTTGACGGTCTTGCCGACGCCGGCGCCGCCGAACAGGCCGACTTTGCCGCCCTTGGCGAAGGGGCACATGAGATCGATCACCTTGATGCCGGTCTCGAGCAGTTCGGTCGTCGAGGACTGGTCTTCGTAGCTCGGCGCCGCGCGGTGGATTTCCCAGGTGGTGTCGGCCTTGACCGGGCCCGCTTCGTCGATCGGCGCGCCGAGCACGTCCATGATGCGACCCAGGGTACCGACGCCGACCGGCACGGAGATCGCGCGGCCGGTGTTGTTGGCGATCAGGTTGCGCTTCAGGCCGTCGGTCGAGCCGAGAGCGATCGTGCGCACGACGCCGTCGCCGAGCTGCTGCTGTACTTCCAGCGTGATGGCGGTGCCGTCGACCTTAAGCGCGTCGTACACCTTCGGCACGTCGTTGCGGGCGGAACTCGACGTCCACGACGGCGCCGATGATCTGCACAATCTTGCCCTGGCTCATTTTTGCTTCCTCTGGAAAACGTTTCGTTTCTTTTGCGGGGGCGGTCGAACCGACCCCGCGACAATGGGTTAAACAGCAGCGGCGCCGCCGACGATCTCGGAAATTTCCTGCGTGATCGCGGCCTGGCGGGCCTTGTTGTAGATCAGGTTCAGCGTGCCGATAAGCTTGGTGGCGTTATCGGACGCCGCTTTCATGGCCACCATGCGCGCCGCGTGTTCGGACGCGAGGTTCTCCAGCACGGCCTGGTAGACCAGCGATTCCACGTAGCGCGTCATCACGTGATCGAGCACGGTTTCGGCGTTCGGCTCGTAGATGTAGTCCCAGTCGTGCTTGCTTTCCAGCGACTCCGACGGCGGCAGGGGCAGGAGCTGGTCCTGGCGCGCCTTCTGCACCATCGTGTTGACGAAGTCGTTGTAGCAGAGGAACACGCGATCCAGATGGCCCGTGCTGTAGCCGTCGAGCATCACCTTGATCACGCCGACCAGCTGTTCGAGCTGCGGCTTCTCGCCCAGGTGCGTGACCGAACCGACCATCGTGACCTTAAGGCGACGGAAGAAGGTGGAAGCCTTCTGGCCGATGCAGACGACATCCACTTCGACGCCCTTGCCCTGCCATTCGCGCATGTCGGCCAGGATCTTGCGGAACATCGACGAGTTCAGGCCGCCGCACAGGCCGCGGTCGGTCGACACGATGATGTAGCCGATGCGCTTGATGCCCTCGTGCTCGGCCATGAACGGATGCCGATACTCGGAATTGGCCTTGGCGATATGGCCGATCAAGCGGGTCATCAGGCGCGAATACGGGCGCGAGGCGCGCATGCGGTCTTGCGCCTTGCGGATCTTCGACGCCGAGACCATTTCGAGCGCACGCGTCACCTTGCGGGTGTTCTGCACCGACTTGATCTTGGTTTTGATTTCTCTGCCGCCTGCCATCTTCTTTCCTTTGCTGCAGGAGCGCCCGTGGGCGCGAAGCCGCGGCCGTGGCCGCTCCTACGGATGGATTACCAGCTGCCCGTGGTCTTGAACTCTTCGATGAGCTTCTTGAACGAAGCTTCGATGTCCTTGTCCCACGCGCCGCTGTCGACGATCTTCTTCTGCAGGTCGCCGTAGCTGTTGGCCATGTGCGAGTGCAGGCCCGCCTCGAACGGCAGCACCTTGGCCAACGGCACGTCGTCGAGGTAACCCTCGTTGACGGCATAGATCGACAGCGCCATCTGGGCGATCGACATCGGCGCGTACTGCTTCTGCTTCATCAGCTCGGTCACGCGCTGACCACGCTCGAGCTGCTTGCGGGTAGCGTCGTCGAGGTCGGAGGCGAACTGGGCGAACGCCGCCAGCTCGCGGTACTGCGCCAGCGAGATGCGGATGCCGCCCGACAGCTTTTTCATGATCGTGGTCTGGGCCGCACCGCCGACGCGCGACACCGAGATGCCGGCGTTCACGGCCGGGCGGATGCCGGCGTTGAACAGGTCGGTCTCGAGGAAGATCTGGCCGTCGGTAATCGAGATCACGTTGGTCGGCACGAAGGCCGAGACGTCGCCCGCCTGCGTTTCGATGATCGGCAGCGCGGTCAGCGAGCCGGTCTTGCCCTTGACGGCGCCGTTGGTGAACTTCTCGACATACTCTTCCGACACGCGCGCGGCGCGCTCGAGCAGGCGCGAATGGAGATAGAACACGTCGCCCGGATAGGCTTCGCGGCCCGGCGGACGGCGCAGCAGCAACGAGATCTGGCGATAGGCCACGGCCTGCTTGGACAGGTCGTCGTAAATGATCAGCGCGTCTTCGCCGCGGTCGCGGAAGTACTCGCCCATCGTGCAGCCCGAGTAGGCGCTGATGTACTGCATGGCGGCCGATTCGGACGCCGAGGCGGCGACGATGGTGGTGTGCGCCAGAGCGCCGTTGTCGGCGAGGCGACGCACGACGTTCGCGATCGTCGAAGCCTTCTGGCCGATCGCCACGTACACGCACTTAACGCCCGTGCCCTTCTGGTTGATGATGGCGTCTACAGCCATCGCCGTCTTGCCGGTCTGACGGTCGCCGATGATCAGCTCGCGCTGGCCGCGGCCGATCGGGATCATCGAGTCGACCGACTTGTAACCGGTCTGAACCGGCTGCGACACCGACTTGCGCCAGATCACGCCCGGCGCGACCTTCTCGACCGGCTCGCTGAGCTTGGCGTCGATCGGGCCCTTTCCGTCGATCGGCTCGCCGAGCGCGTTCACGACGCGGCCGAGCAGCTCCGGACCGACCGGCACTTCGAGGATGCGGCCGGTGGTCTTGGCCACGGCGCCCTCGCGCAGGTGCTCGTAGTCGCCCAGCACCACGGCGCCGACGGAGTCGCGCTCCAGGTTCAGCGCGAGCGCGTAGGTGTTGTTCGGCAGCTCGATCATTTCGCCCTGCATCACGTCGGCGAGGCCGTGGATGCGCACGATGCCGTCGGACACCGAGGTGACGGTGCCTTCGTTGCGCGCTTCGGCGGCCAGCTTGACCTTCTCGATGCGGGACTTGATGAGTTCGCTGATTTCGGACGGGTTGAGCGTCTGCATGGGTGTGTCCTGGGTGACTGGCCGAAGCCAGCTTGGTTCAAAGGGAAATCCGGAAACTCAGTTCGCCAGCGCCGCGCCGAGGCGCGCCAGCTTGGTGCGGAGGGAGCCGTCGATGACCACGTCGCCCGCGTCGATGACCGCGCCGCCGATCAAGCCGGCGTCGATCGCGGTGCTGATCTCGACTTCGCGACCGAAGCGACGCTTGAGCGATTCGCGCAACTTGGCCAGTTCGTTCGAATCCAGCGCCTGCGCCGACGTCACCGTCGCCTTCACCACGCGCTCCGCGTCCGCCTTCAGCTCGTCGAACAAGCCGGCGATCTCCGGCAGCAGCGCGAGGCGGCGGTTTTCCGCCAGCGTCTCAAGGAAGCGGCGGAAGGTCGGGTCGTATTCGCCTTGCGGCTGCAGCAACTCGACCAGGTCGTTCGCCGACAGGCGCGGATCGCCCAGCACCGACTGCACGGCGGGCTGGGCCACTGCCATCGCGCTGAACGCGAGCAGTTGCGACCACTGCGGCAGCCTGGCCTGTTCCCGTGCGAGCGAGAAAGCGGCGCGGGCGTAGGGACGGGCGAGGGTGAGGGCTTGGCTCATGGTCTTCGCTTCGTTCGGATCAGATTTCGGCCGCCAGCTCGTCCAGCAATGCCTTGTGCGCATTGCCGTCGATCTCGCGACGGATCAGCTTCTCGGCACCGGCGACGGCGAGCGAGGACACCTGCTTGCGCAGATCTTCCTTCGCGCGGGTCGCGGCAGACGCGATCTCCGCCTCGGCCGCCGCCTTCTGGCGGTTGCCTTCGGCGATCGCCTCTTCCTTGGCGGCGTCGACGATCTGGTTCGCGCGTGCTTCGGCCTGGGCGATGATCTCGGCGGCCTTGGTACGGGCCTCACGCAGGACCTCGTTGACCTTTTCCTCGGCCTGGGCGAGATCCTTCTTGCTGCGGTCGGCGGCGGCGAGGCCTTCGGCGATCTGGGCCTGGCGCTGCTCGATCGCGGCCATGATGTTCGGCCAACCGAACTTCATCACGAGCCAGGCGACGGTGAAGAACGCGAGACCCTGGATGACCAGAGTGAGATTAAAGTCCATTGAATGCTCCTAGGCGACGGCGGCCGAAGCCGCCATCGCGTGACGACCGGCTTGCTTAGGCGCCCGCGAGCTGCGCGATGAACGGGTTGGCGAAGATCAGCAGCAGGGCGATGGCGACGCCGATGATCGGCACGGCGTCGAGCAGGCCGGCGACGATGAACATCTTGGTCTGCAGCATCGGGGTCAGCTCCGGCTGGCGAGCCGAGCTCTCGAGGAACTTGCCGCCCAGCAGGGCGAAGCCGATGGCGGTACCGAGGGCACCCAGGCCGATCAGCAGGCCGGCGGCGATGACGGTGTACTGCATGACTGCAGCGGTGAGGACGAACTTTTCCATGGTGTGCTCCGAACTGACTCTGAGGTTGAAAGGAAACTGCGAAAGGGGTGACGCCTTAGTGCTTCTCTGCCGCCATGCTCAGGTAGACGACGGTCAGCATCATGAAAATGAAGGCCTGCAGCGTGATGACCAGCACGTGGAATGCGGTCCATACGAAGCCGGCGATGAACTGCACCGGCATCATCACGTACGTGCTGAGATGGGCGAACGACGCATTCAGCGTCATCACCGCGATCAGGATGAAGATCAGCTCGCCGGCGTACATGTTGCCGAACAGTCGCAGGCTCAGCGAAATCGGGCGAACCGCCTCTTCGATCAGACGAAGCAGGAAGTTGATCGGCGCGAGGATCACGATGCCGATCGCACCGTGCGCGTGGAAAGGCGCCGTGAAGGCTTCCTTGGTGAACAGGCCGATGCCCTTGTGGCTGATGCCGAAGTACTGGATCAGCAGGAACACGCCCAGGGCGGTTCCGAGCGTGACATTGAGGTCGGCGGTCGGCACGACGCGCAGATAGGCGTGGTGCGGATCATGGCCTGCCATCGCGTAGGCCTTCGACCACAAGGTCGGCAACAGGTCCACCGGCAACATGTCCATGAAATTCATCATGAACACCAGTGCGAAGATGGTGATCGCCAGCGGTGCGATGTACTTGCTCTGGCCATGGAAGGTCTCGCGCACCAGACCATCAACGAAGACCACTACCATTTCGATCGCGCACTGCAGCTTGCCCGGCACGCCGGCCGTCGCCCTGCGCGACACGCGCAGGAAAACGAAGAGGAAGATGAGGGCCATCACAGCGAAGAAGAACACGCTGTCGATATTGATCCGCATGAACGTGCCGTCGCCGACGGCGACCTGCAGATGCTTGAGGTGGTGCTGGATGTAACCGGTCTGGCTGACCGCTTCGTGTTCAACGCTCACGCTTCACCTTCGCAGCAAAAAGTATCGCAACCGGATGTGCAACCATGGCAGCGAGCAGTCCGAGTATCGCGGCGAGCGGCGCCTTCTTCAGGACGGCCATGGCCCCCAACCAAACTCCCACCACCAGCACCCACTTGAAGACCGTCCCCAGCAACAACCTGGCGTATGCCGCTCGCGGCGGCTGTACGCCGCCGCCCAGCGAAAGTTGCGCCGCAGCCGCATTCGCGAGTGCCAAGGAACTTCCGCCGATCAAAGCCGCCAGCCCCGCATTCCCGCCGGTCCAGCCCCACCCCACCAACCCGGCTAGCGCGGAAACCAGCGCCTGCCAGGCAACGGCACGAAATGCGATTTCCCGATTGACGCTGAGATGATCCACCGGGCGCATCCGTTGGGCCGGACAGGCCTTAAGAACGGCCTTGCCGAGAAGCGGGATTATAGCAGCCGCCCAAAGACGCGGACAACCGGCATAAGCCCCAAAAACCACTGGAAACGTCGCGTTTCTTGTCGGCCTCGTTGGCCGGGCGGCGGGATGACGGAGACCCACCGCCGATCGCGGTCCAGGGTCGGTGCTTTTGAGCGAAGCAGCCGGCGCAAGCGCGGGCTTTTGATGTCGGCAAAGAGGCGCACGCGCTGGGTTCAAGGCGGGTGTTTGGGATGACGCGCCTGTCCCGACCTGTGGCCGACGCGCTACGCGCCAAAGCAAGACGCCAGCCGATGGCTCGACTGGCGTTTTGGATAAAGCCCCTGGCGATGACCCATGTCTGCGAGGCAGCTTGTCGTTGAGCGACAAGGGTTTGCTTGCGGTGCACGTAATGCGACTACGGCGCCTACGCAACAACAGCAAAAGCCGAAGCCTTTAAAGACAAAACCCACCTCTTTCGAGGTGGGTTTTGTCTTTAAAAAAGCCCCTGGCGATGACCTACTCTTGCATGCTTGTGCACACTACCATCGGCGCGGTTGCGTTTCACTTCCGAGTTCGGGATGGGATCGGGTGGTTCCACAACGCTATGGTCACCAGGGAGACGGTTGGAGGGTCGCGGTTCCGATCGGTGCATTGATCGAGTCGCGCACGCTCTCACGTTTGGTGTTGATGCGATTGTATCGCATCAGCAAATTGGATTGGGTCAGTAGCGAGCGATTGTTTCGTTTGTCATCGACGTGACGTCGAGGTAAGGCAACTTGAGGTTATATGGTCAAGCCACACGGATCATTAGTACGCGTTAGCTCAACAGGTTGCCCTGCTTACACACCGCGCCTATCAACGACCTAGTCTTGATCGTTCCTTTAGGGGACTTGTGTCCCGGGAGATCTCATCTTGAGGCGCGCTTCCCGCTTAGATGCTTTCAGCGGTTATCGCTTCCGAACATAGCTACCCGGCTGTGCCGTTGGCACGACAACCGGAACACCAGAGGTTCGTCCACTCCGGTCCTCTCGTACTAGGAGCAGCCCCTCTCAAATCTCCAACGCCCACGACAGATAGGGACCGAACTGTCTCACGACGTTCTGAACCCAGCTCGCGTACCACTTTAAATGGCGAACAGCCATACCCTTGGGACCGACTACAGCCCCAGGATGTGATGAGCCGACATCGAGGTGCCAAACACCGCCGTCGATATGAACTCTTGGGCGGTATCAGCCTGTTATCCCCGGAGTACCTTTTATCCGTTGAGCGATGGCCCTTCCATACAGAACCACCGGATCACTATGACCTACTTTCGTACCTGCTTGAGCCGTCGCTCTTGCAGTCAAGCACGCTTATGCCATTGCACACAGTGCGCGATGTCCGACCGCGCTGAGCGTACCTTCGTGCTCCTCCGTTACTCTTTGGGAGGAGACCGCCCCAGTCAAACTACCCACCATACATGGTCCCCGATCCGGATTACGGACCCAGGTTAGAACGTCAAGCACATCAGGGTGGTATTTCAAGGTTGCCTCCACGCCAGCTAGCGCCAACGCTTCATAGGCTCCCACCTATCCTACACAGACGAACTCAACGTTCAATGTAAAGCTATAGTAAAGGTTCACGGGGTCTTTCCGTCTTGCCGCGGGAACGCTGCATCTTCACAGCGATTTCAATTTCACTGAGCCTTGGGTGGAGACAGCGCCGCTGTCGTTACGCCATTCGTGCAGGTCGGAACTTACCCGACAAGGAATTTCGCTACCTTAGGACCGTTATAGTTACGGCCGCCGTTTACTGGGGCTTCGATCAAGAGCTTCGCCTTGCGGCTAACCCCATCAATTAACCTTCCAGCACCGGGCAGGCGTCACACCCTATACGTCCACTTTCGTGTTTGCAGAGTGCTGTGTTTTTGATAAACAGTCGCAGCGGCCTGGTTTCTGAGGCCGATCTCAGCCGAGCAACGCACGTTGCCACCAAGATCGGCGCACCTTCTCCCGAAGTTACGGTGCCATGTTGCCTAGTTCCTTCACCCAAGTTCTCTCAAGCGCCTGAGAATTCTCATCCTGCCCACCTGTGTCGGTTTTCGGTACGGTCTGCGTGACCTGAAGCTTAGAGGCTTTTCCTGGAAGCGTGGTATCAGTGACTTCGCCCGATAGGGCTCGTCTCGGTGCTCGGCATAAAGAGACGCGGATTTGCCTACGCCTCATGCCTACCGCCTTTCCCCGGCAACCAACAGCCGGTACACCTAACCTTCTCCGTCCCCCCATCGCAGTCACGCGAGGTGCTGGAATATTAACCAGCTTCCCATCGACTACACCTTTCGGTCTCGCCTTAGGGGCCGACTCACCCTGCGTCGATTAACGTTGCGCAAGGAAACCTTGGGCTTTCGGCGTGCGGGCTTTTCACCCGCATTATCGTTACTCATGTCAGCATTCGCACTTCCGATACCTCCAGCAGACTTCTCAATCCACCTTCGCAGGCTTACGGAACGCTCCTCTACCGCGCATACACAACGTGTATGCACCCTAAGCTTCGGTACATGGCTTAGCCCCGTTAAATCTTCCGCGCAGGCCGACTCGACCAGTGAGCTATTACGCTTTCTTTAAAGGATGGCTGCTTCTAAGCCAACCTCCTGGCTGTCTATGCCTTCCCACATCGTTTTCCACTGAGCCATGATTTGGGGACCTTAGCTGTAGGTCTGGGTTGTTTCCCTTTTCACGACGGACGTTAGCACCCGCCGTGTGTCTCCTATGCATTCCGTCTCGGTATTCGGAGTTTGCAATGGTTTGCTAAGGCGCAATGCCCCGCTAGCCATAACAGTGCTCTACCCCCGAGAGGATTCACATAAGGCGCTACCTAAATAGCTTTCGAGGAGAACCAGCTATCTCCGGGTTCGATTAGCTTTTCACTCCTAGCCACACCTCATCCCCTACTTTTGCAACAGGAGTGGGTTCGGGCCTCCAGTGCGTGTTACCGCACCTTCACCCTGGGCATGGCTAGATCACCCGGTTTCGGGTCTATTGCCTGCGACTATTCGCCCTATTCAGACTCGGTTTCCCTTCGCCTCCCCTAGACGGTTAAGCTCGCCACAGACAATAAGTCGCTGACCCATTATACAAAAGGTACGCAGTCACCCTTGCGGGCTCCCACTGCTTGTACGCACACGGTTTCAGGGTCTATTTCACTCCGCTCTCCGCGGTTCTTTTCGCCTTTCCCTCACGGTACTGGTTCACTATCGGTCGGTCAGGAGTATTTAGCCTTGGAAGATGGTCCTCCCATGTTCAGACAGGGTTTCTCGTGCCCCGCCTTACTCATTTTCATCATCGTGGCCCTTTCGCATACCGGGCTATCACCGTCTATGGCCGGCCTTTCCAGACCGCTTTGCTAAAACCACAATGACTTAAGGGCTGCTCCCCGTTCGCTCGTCACTACTGGGGGAATCTCGGTTGATTTCTTTTCCTACGGTTACTTAGATATTTCAGTTCACCGCGTTCGCCTCCCGCACCTATGTATTCAGTACGGGATACCTCTTGCGAGGTGGGTTTCCCCATTCGGACATCTCCGGATCAATGTCTGTTGCCGACTCCCCGGAGCTTTTCGCAGGCTGCCACGTCCTTCATCGCCTCTGACCGCCAAGGCATCCACCGTGTGCGCTTATTCGCTTGACCATATAACCCCAAGTCGCCTCGGAGCTACACGTTGACGCGAATCTCAACGACTACACTCAATTAATTAGGTCCTTTTCGGACCCGCCTTAGCCTCTACGACACGTATTGATGACAGTTTTGTCTCAAACGCTCGCTACTTTCCCAATTGTCAAAGAACCCAAGTCCGACCTCATCGTCGGCCTGGATAAATTTGGTGTGCGCTGGCACTTCAGATGCTCAGATGGTGGGTCTGGGAGGACTCGAACCTCCGACCTCACCCTTATCAGGGGTGCGCTCTAACCACCTGAGCTACAGACCCGTCCGAAGACGTCTCAAGTCAGTGGTGGAGCCAGTCGGGATCGAACCGACGACCCCCTGCTTGCAAAGCAGGTGCTCTCCCAGCTGAGCTATGGCCCCGACATGCGGGACACAAACAACGCGCTTCACGCGTCATCTGTTCTCTGAAGGCAGGAAACTTGTGCGGACGCCTGCAAGGGCGACTCGTCATGCTCAAAAGGAGGTGATCCAGCCGCACCTTCCGATACGGCTACCTTGTTACGACTTCACCCCAGTCATCGGCCACACCGTGGCAAGCGCCCCCCTTGCGGTTAAGCTACCTGCTTCTGGTGCAACAAACTCCCATGGTGTGACGGGCGGTGTGTACAAGGCCCGGGAACGTATTCACCGCGGCAATGCTGATCCGCGATTACTAGCGATTCCGACTTCATGGAGTCGAGTTGCAGACTCCAATCCGGACTGAGAGAAGGTTTCTGGGATTGGCTCCGCCTCGCGGCATCGCAGCCCTCTGTCCTTCCCATTGTAGTACGTGTGTAGCCCTGGTCGTAAGGGCCATGATGACTTGACGTCATCCCCACCTTCCTCCGGTTTGTCACCGGCAGTCTCCTTAGAGTTCCCGACATTACTCGCTGGCAACTAAGGACAAGGGTTGCGCTCGTTGCGGGACTTAACCCAACATCTCACGACACGAGCTGACGACAGCCATGCAGCACCTGTCTCACGGTTCCCGAAGGCACCAAGGCATCTCTGCCAAGTTCCGTGGATGTCAAGACCAGGTAAGGTTCTGCGCGTTGCATCGAATTAAACCACATACTCCACCGCTTGTGCGGGCCCCCGTCAATTCCTTTGAGTTTCAGTCTTGCGACCGTACTCCCCAGGCGGCGAACTTAACGCGTTAGCTTCGACACTGAATGCCTAGTTGCATCCAACGTCCAGTTCGCATCGTTTAGGGCGTGGACTACCAGGGTATCTAATCCTGTTTGCTCCCCACGCTTTCGTGCCTCAGTGTCAGTGCTGGTCCAGAGAGCCGCCTTCGCAACTGATGTTCCTCCCGATCTCTACGCATTTCACTGCTACACCGGGAATTCCACTCTCCTCTACCGCACTCTAGCCCGCCAGTATCCATCGCCATTCCCAGGTTGAGCCCGGGGATTTCACGACAGACTTAACGAACCACCTACGCACGCTTTACGCCCAGTAATTCCGAGTAACGCTTGCACCCTTCGTATTACCGCGGCTGCTGGCACGAAGTTAGCCGGTGCTTATTCTTCCGGTACCGTCATGACCACCGGGTATTAACCGGCAGCTTTTCTTTCCGGACAAAAGGGCTTTACAACCCGAAGGCCTTCTTCACCCACGCGGCATGGCTGGATCAGGCTTGCGCCCATTGTCCAATATTCCCCACTGCTGCCTCCCGTAGGAGTCTGGACCGTGTCTCAGTTCCAGTGTGGCTGGTCGTCCTCTCAGACCAGCTACCGATCGTCGCCTTGGTGGGCCTTTACCCCGCCAACTAGCTAATCGGACATCGGCTCATCCAATCGCGCGACGCCTTGCGGTCCGCCGCTTTCACCCGTAGGTCGTATGCGGTATTAGCGTAAGTTTCCCTACGTTATCCCCCACGACAAGGTAGATTCCGATGTGTTCCTCACCCGTCCGCCGCTCGCCGCCAGGGTTGCCCCCGCGCTGCCGCTCGACTTGCATGTGTTAGGCCTGCCGCCAGCGTTCACTCTGAGCCAGGATCAAACTCTTCAGTTAAAACTAAATGTTTAGCTTTATCCGCAGAAGCCGACCATGGCTTTACGTCGCTTGCGT
>NZ_JASGHN010000010.1:0-604619 GCF_047602345.1 Arenimonas sp.
AAAAGCTTATGACAGACATCTGCAAGATTGGACTTGTCCACTCCTGCAGGCGCCCGCACAAATTTCCTGCGCACACTGTCAAAGATCAATCGCTTGGAATGCTTTCCGCATCCCGCCCCAGAGGACCTTTCGTCCGAGGGAGCCGCACATTATACGGCGCTTTTGCCGAAGGTCAACACCCCAAAACCACCAGGATCTCCACCTCCCCCGCCCATCAATACCCGCCCGGCCGAGGGACGCGAATCCTAGCCCCTCGTCCCCTAAAGAAACAGTCTTGACGGCGGCGTCAGGCCGCAATAAGGCGAACGCGCTGGAAATTGCGCTTGCCGATCTGCAGCACACCTTCGAAGCCCGGCGCAAACAGGCGCTGCGAATCTTCGAACATCGCTCCGTCGATACGCACGGCCTTCTCGGCCAGCTTGCGGTTCGCTTCGCCATTGCTCGATGCCAGGCCCGCCGCCTTCAGTAGCGCGGCGATGCGCAGGCCCTCGGCCGGCACGGCAATCTCCATCTGCGGCAACAAGGACAAGTCGCCCTCGCCACTCACCGCCGCCTGCCAGCCCGCGATCGCCGTTTCAGCCGCTGCGGCGCCGTGGAATCGCGCGGCAAGCTCGCGCGCAAGCCGCAACTTCGCGTCACGCGGATGCAGGCTGCCGGCGGCGAAGTCGCTCTTCATGTGCGCCAGCTCGTCCAGCGAGACATCGAAACTCAGCAACTCGAACCAGCGCCACATCAGCTCGTCGCCGATCTTCATGGTCTTGGTGACGATGTCGATCGCCGGCTCGTTGATGCCAATATAGTTGCCTAGCGATTTCGACATCTTGTTGACGCCATCGAGCCCTTCGAGCAACGGCATCGTCAGCACGATCTGTGGCGGCTGACCGAAATGTTCCTGCAGGCCGCGCCCCATCAGCAGGTTGAATTTCTGGTCGGTGCCGCCGAGCTCGACGTCGCAACGCAGCGCGACCGAGTCGTAGCCCTGCACCAGCGGATAGAGGAATTCGTGGATGGCGATGGATTGTTGCGCGGCGTAGCGCTTGGCGAAATCGTCGCGCTCCAGCATGCGCGCCACCGTGTGCTGGCCGGCGAGCTTGATCATGTCCGCCGCCGACATCTTGCCGAACCACTCGCTGTTGAAGCGCACCTCGGTCCGGTCCTTGTCCAACACCTTGAACACCTGGTCGGAATAGGTCTGCGCGTTCGCGAGCACGTCTTCGCGCGTCAGCGGCTTGCGCGTGACGTTCTTGCCGGTCGGGTCGCCGATCATCCCTGTGAAGTCGCCGATCAGGAAGATGATGTGGTGCCCCAGGTCCTGGAACTGCCGCATCTTGTTGAGCAGCACGGTGTGGCCGAGGTGTAGGTCGGGCGCCGTCGGGTCGAATCCGGCCTTGATCCGCAATGGACGGCCGAGCTTGAGGCGAGCCTCCAACTCATCGAGCTTGAGAATTTCGTCGGCCCCGCGGCCGATCGTGGTTAGGGCTTCGTTCAGCTGGCTCATTCGTAGGTGTGTAAAAGAGGTGATTCTGTGACAGGGCTCACGCAACAAGAGTGCGGTCGAGGTTAATCCGAAGTTAAACGTCGCTGAACAAAAAAGCCAGTCCAGACAAGGGTTTGACGCGCGTATTTCGAGCTGGTTATGGTAGCGCATCTTCACTTGGCCTTGACCTGCCACGGAGTGCGTTTTGTCCCCCCACAGCCACCCCGACCATCCCCTCGCCCGCTGGACCCGTGAGCATTGGCTGCTCGCCGGCCTCGGCGCCTTCATCGGCACCGCCCTGATCGCGATCATTCCGGGCTTCGACCACGCCATGCGCGAACCGCTGGCGGCCACGAGCAAGGAGCTGGTCTCCCGGGACCTGCCGCTGCCCACGCCCTCGACCTCGACCGGGTCCCTCTCCGGCTGGCAGTTCGTCCGGGTCAAGCGCGGCCAGCACCTCGGTTCCATCTTCTCCGAACTGGGCGTGCCCGACAGCCTGATGCGCAAGATGCTCGCCGCGTCTTCCTCGTCGGCGCTAACCAAGCTGCGCGAAGGCCAGGAGCTGGCTTTCGAGTTCGGTGCCGACGGCGCTCTGCAGACGCTGCGCTACGACCGCGACGGCAGCAACCGGGTGAACCTGCGGGTCGACGGCGACGAGGTGCACGAGCAGGTGCAGCCGCGCGTGGTGGAAACCCGCGTCGAGCTGGCCGCCGGCACGATCACCAGTTCGCTCTATGCCGATGGCGCCCGCGCCGGCCTGTCGAACGGCGCCATCAACCAGATGGCGAACATCTTCAAGTACGACATCGACTTCGTCGAAGACCTGCGCGACGGCGACACCTTCCAGGTCGTCTACGACGAGTTGTGGCGCGACGGCCAACGCGTCGGCAACGGCGAGATCATCGGCGCCACGTTCACCAACCGCGGCAAGCGCTATACGGCGTTCCGTTTCGAACACAACGGCAAGGCCGAGTATTTCGACGAGAACGGCCGGCCACTGCGCAAGACGCTGATGCGCATCCCGATCGAATTCGCCCGCCTGAGCTCGACCTTCGGCATGCGCAAGCATCCTGTGCTCGGTCGCATGCGGGCGCACAAGGGTGTCGACTACGCCGCGCGCACCGGTACGCCGATCATGGCCGCCGGCGATGGCAAGGTCTCCTTCGTCGGTTGGCGCAATGGCTACGGCCGTGCCGTCATCATCGACCACGGACAGGGCCGCAGCACGCTGTACGGCCACATGTCGGCCTGGGCGAATATCCGCGCCGGCCAGCGCATCGGCCAGGGCAAGACGATCGGCTACGTCGGCGCCAGCGGCCTCGCCACCGGTCCGCACCTGCATTACGAATTCCGCATCAATGGCACGCAGGTCAATCCGTTGACGGTCACGATGCCGAAACCCGAACCCCTCGGGGGCGCCGAACTGGTGCGCTTCCGTGCGGCGACGGCGCCGGCGATCGCCAAACTGCAGATCGCCGAAAAGAACACGCGGCTGGCCGTGCGCTGAGTCATGGTTTCCAGCCCGTTCCACGATCGGGAGCCCGCCGGCGACGGCGGGCTTTTTCTTGGCCTGATTTCCGGCACGAGCGTCGACGGCATCGATGCCGCGCTGGTTTCTTTCGCCGGCGCGCCGAAGCTGGTGCATGCACGCACCTATCCGATGCACGTTTCGCTGGCCGAAGAAGTGCTAAGGCTGTCGCAAGCGCAACGCCCGCTGATGCTCGACGATCTCGGGCAACTGGACACGCGCTTGGGCCAGGCATTCGCGGAGGCGGCGAATGCGCTTCTGGGCGAATGCGGCATCGCACCGGCGCGCGTCGCCGCGATCGGCTCGCATGGACAGACTCTGCGCCATCTTCCGAGCGGAGATGCGCCCTTCACGATGCAACTCGCCGACGCCAGCCAGATCGCCGAACGAACCGGCATCACTACGGTGGCGGATTTTCGCCGCCGCGATGTCGCGGCGGGCGGCCAGGGTGCGCCGCTGGTGCCGGCGTTCCACGCGGCCGTGCTCTCGGATGCAGGCGAGTCCCGCGCCGTGCTCAATATCGGCGGCATCGCCAATCTGACGTTGCTGCCCGTCGAGGGCGCGGTCCGCGGCTTCGATACCGGCCCCGGCAATGGCCTGATGGATGCCTGGTGCCTGAAACATCGCGGCGAACGCTTCGATCGCGATGGCGCATTCGGAGCGCAGGGAACGATCATTCCTGAGTTGCTGGCAAGCTTGCTCGACGATGCTTGGCTGGCCCTGCCGCCGCCCAAGAGCACCGGTCGCGACCATTACCACCTGCCTTGGCTCGAAGCGCATTTATCCGGCTTCGGCGCACTCGCGCCGCAAGACGTGCAGGCCACTCTCGTCTCGTTCACGGCCGAAAGCATCGCGCAGGCACTGAAGCGGGAGATGCGCGACTGCCGGCGCGTCCTGGTTTGCGGGGGCGGCGTACACAATCCAGTGCTGATGCGCGAACTCTCGCGGCGACTGCCCGGCACCGATGTCGGCAGCACCCATACCTTCGGCATCGATCCGGATTTCATGGAGGCCATGGCCTTCGCCTGGCTCGCACGCGAAACCCTGGCGGGTCGTCCCGGCAATCTGGCCAGCGTCACCGGTGCCCATGGCCCGCGCATCCTGGGCGCCGTCTACCCGGCATGAACCGCCGACGCTATCGCGCGACTTCGTCGTCCTTCATATAGGCAGGCGCATCGTCGGGCAGATTCGAGAACGCGCGCATCGCGGCTTCGAACGCCTTCGATTCGTCATCGCCCCAGGCGCCCGCCAATCGTGCGATATCGCCCGGCACCGGCGGCGGATCGGGTTCCGCCAAGCCCAAGGCCTGACGAATGAGATGCAGGATGACGTCGTTCAACGGCCAGCCCTTCTGGCGCGCCATTTCCTTGACGCGCTCGGCCACTCGTTCATCGATGTCGCGAAGCAGGAAGTCGGCCATGGTCTCTACGGGCCCGGGGGGATGCCCAGAGGGAGAGAGTACCGTCCTGGCTGCCGGTCGGGAAGCCGGGTCAGGCCTGGCCCGTTGCCGACGGTTTACGGAAGCCCCGAGCCAGGCGGAACCAATCGGGTCGGTCGCCCGATCAACGATCTCCGGCAGCCGACGCGGCGGCGGCACCGGCCCGCCTGGCGTCGGCACGCATCACCCAAAGGATGAGCAGCACGGCAGGCAGCGCCACGACCGCCGTGTAGACGAAGAACGCCGGATAACCGATGGCGTCCACGATGCGTCCCCACTGACTGGCGATGGTCTTGGCGGGCAAGCTCCACAAGGTGCCGAACAGCGCGTATTGCGTCGCCGTGTACTGCTTGCTGGTCAGTGAGGACATGTAGGCGATGAACGCGGTGCCGGCGATGCCGTTGGCCACGTTGTCGAGACTGATCGCCGCCGCCAACCACCAGATGCTCGGTGCGACCTCGCCGGCCAGCGTGGCGACATGCGCGTAGAACAGGTTGGCGCCGCTCAGCAATACAACGCCCAGCAGCATGCTGCGCATGAAACCGAGGGCACGCACCAGCCAGCCAGCGAAGACCGCACCCACCAACGTGAGGATGACCCCGTAAACCTTCGACACGGCGGCAATCTGGTCGAGCGTATAGCCCATGTCGACGTAGAACGAATTTGCCGCGACGCCCATGGTCGTGTAGTTCAGGCGATAGGTAACGATCAGCAAGAGCATCGGCACGGCCAGGCGCCAGCCGAAACGCAAACCGATGTCGCGAATCGGCAACACGGTCGAGACCACCAGCTTCTCACGCAAGCCACGGAGGCCGGGCAGCAGCAGCACGGCGAGCAGCAACAACTCAACCAGGCCGACGGCGGCAAAAATGCTGTCGAGCGCCAGCGTGGAATCGCCCTTCGCGGCGAGCGGGCCGCGCAACAGCAACCAAAGCAAGGCGGTGGCGAGGAAAGAGATCACCAGTACCAGCGGACGCATGCGGGCGATGGTGTCCGCGACCAACTCGTGGTCTATCGAGGCGGCGACGGCCGTTCGTTCCGGCTCGCGAACACGCAGGGTCGTGAATACGCCGACCAGAAGCAATCCCGCGATGAGAAAGTAGGACTGCGTCCAATCGGCATGACTGGCGACCACCAACGCAAGAGCGCCGCTGCATATAAGCGCGACCTGATAGCCGACCTGATAGGCCGCCGACGAAGATCCTTGCAAGCTCGCGTCCACCGATTCGATTCGATAGGCATCCACGACGATGTCCTGGGTGGCCGAGCAGAAAGCCGTGAAGACCGCGAGAAGCGCGAATGCCTGCACGCCTTCGGTCGGCTCGTGCATGGCCATCAGCAGCAAGCCCACGATCACGCCAAGCTGCGCCAACAGCAGCCAGCCGCGTCGCTGACCCAGCCCGCCGACGCCTGGCAGGCGGTATCGGTCGACGATGGGCGACCACAGGAATTTCATCGAATAAGCGAGGCCGACTAGGCTGAACAAACCTATGGTGGTGCGATCGATGCCGTCGAGGCGCAATCGCGCCGAGAGCGTGGTCAGCACCATCGGCAGAGGCAGGCCGGACGCGAAGCCCAGGAAAAGCATTTCGCGCACACCGGGGCGCCAATAATCGGCCAACGATGCGAAAAAGCGCGGGCGCGCCGCTACCTCAGAACTCGTAGTCATAGTCGACCGTGTAGGGGGCGTGATCGGAGAAGCGCGGATCCTTGCAGATCGCGCATGCGCGCAGGCGATCGCGCAGCGACGGCGTGACCAACTGGTAGTCGATGCGCCAGCCGACGTCCTTCGCACGGGCCGCGCCGCGCTGGCTCCACCAGGTGTAGTCCTGTCCTTCCGGTCGCAGCATGCGATAGGTATCCAGCCAGCCCCTCTCATCGCGACACAACGCGTTCAGCCAATCGCGCTCGGGCGGCAGGCAGCCTGAGTTCTTCTGGTTCGACGTCCAGTTCTTGATGTCCAGGCGGCTGCGCACGATGTTCCAATCGCCGCAGAGCACGTAGTCGCGACCGCTCGCCAGCCATTGCTCCAGCACCGGTCCCAACCAGTCCATGACCTTGAACTTGAACGCCTGGCGCTCGTCGCCGGACGAACCGGAAGGGATGTAGAACGACACCACGCTCAGGTTGCCGAACCGCGCCTCGAGATAGCGGCCTTCGTCGTCGAACGGCGCCCAGCCCAGCGCCGTGCGCACTTCGTCGGGTTCGTTGCGGCTGTAGATCGCCACGCCGCTATAGCCCTTCTTGGTGCTCGCGTCGCGGAACCACGCGCGATAACCGGCCGGACGGAATGTCGCTTCGGCCAGCTGGTGCTCCTGCGCCTTGGTTTCCTGCACGCAGAGCACATCGGCGCCCTGCGTCCCGAACCAGTCGAAGAACCCCTTGGTCGCGGCTGAACGCAGGCCGTTGGCGTTGAAGCTGATGATGCGCATGGGGATCGGAATCGTCGGCCGGGACTCGCAGATTAGCCGAATCGGATGGCGAATGACTGTTGTCCCGGCCTGTCGCCGGGCCCGCCATGTTGCACAATCCACAAGTCCCGTCGCCGGCCTCGATCTCCATGCATCCTCATCAACGTCGTTTCCTCGATCTCGCGCTCGAACGCCGTGTCCTGCGCTTCGGCGAGTTCACCCTGAAGTCGGGACGGGTCAGTCCCTACTTCTTCAACGCCGGCCTGTTCGATTCCGGCGGCGCGCTGGCGCGCCTGGGCGAGTGCTACGCCGACGCGCTCGAACGCGCCGGGCTGGAATTCGACATGCTGTTCGGGCCGGCCTACAAGGGGATTCCGCTGGCCACGGCGCTGTCGGTCGCGTTGGCGGCACGCGGTCGCGACGTTCCCGTCGCCTTCAACCGCAAGGAAGCCAAGGCCCATGGCGAAGGCGGCACCCTGATCGGCGCGCCGGTCCGCGGCCGCGTCCTGATCGTCGATGACGTGATCACCGCCGGTACGGCCATCCGGGAAGCCCTCGAAATCATCCGCTCGGCGGGTGGCGAGCCCTGCGGTGTGGTGATCGCCCTCGACCGCCAGGAACGTGGCCAGACCGGAACGCGCTCGGCCGCGCAGGAGGTCACGGCCGAGTTCGGCCTGCCCGTGCATGCCGTGGCTGGGCTGAACGAACTGCTGCTGATGGCCGACGATCACGCCGACGTCGGCGCCCACAAGGCTGCCTTGTTGGCGTATCGTGCGCGCTATGGCAGCGCCTGAAAGGGGGGCGGCATGAAACTCTCTCGATTGATCCTCGTCCTGGTCGTCGCCGCGCTGGCCGCCGGCACGGTCGACGCGCAGCGCAAGAAGGAAAAGAAGCTCTATCGCTGGGTCGACAAGGAGGGCAAGGTCCATTACGTCGACGCCCTGCCGGCGGATGCGGTGGACCGTGCGCGCACCGAATACAACTCGCGGACCGGCAACACTACCGCCGAGGTTTCGCGCGCGCTGACGCCGGAGGAAAGAGTTGCATTGGCAGAACAAATGAAGTCCGAGGCCGAGGCAAAAGCATTGGCCGAGCAGCAGCATCGCAGCGAAGAAGCGATGCTCAGCAGTTATGCCACCGAGAACGACCTGCGCGGCGCCTACGATGAACGCATCTCGCTGCTGAAGCAGACGCTCGAGTCCACCGATGTCGGCATGAAGGCGTTGCGCGGCAGCCTCGCCAGCCTGCTGGCGGAGGCGTCGGAGTCGGAGTTGTCCAGTCGCGCGGTAAACAAGAAACGCGCCGGCACCATCCGCGACCTGCACAACGAGCTGGTCAAGCAGCAGGTATTCCAGAAGAATCGCCAGGCGGAACTGATGAGCCTGGATGCGGAATTCGTTCGTGTGCTCGCGCGTTATCGCGAACTGCGTGCCGTCCAGACTACGCCGCCGGCCACGTCGCCGGCAGCTCCTCCGGGCGGCATGCGCTGAGCTCGGAAAAGGAAAGGGCCGCATCGCGGCCCTTTCCTTTTCCAACCGTGGTCTGAGCGGCGTCAGAACGGCAAAGCCAATCCCGGATCGACCGCCAGCAACTGTTCGCGGAACAGTGCCTGCACGCGCTGCAGGGCCGCCGCATCCTTGGCGTCGAATCGCAACACCAACACCGGCGTCGTGTTCGAGGCGCGCACCAGACCCCAGCCGTCCGGCCAGTCGGCGCGCAAACCATCTACCGTCGCGATCCGCGCGCCTTCGAACCGCGCCTGGGCGACGAAACGTTCGACGAAAGCATGCTGCTCGCCTTCCTGCACCGGAATCTTCAGCTCCGGCGTGGAAACCGACTGCGGCAGCGACGCGAATACGGCCTCCGGTTCATCCGGCGATGCGGCCAGGATCTCGAGCAGGCGCGCGGCGGCGTACATGCCGTCGTCGAATCCGTACCAGCGCTCGCGGAAGAAGAAATGTCCGCTCATCTCGCCGGCCAGTTCCGCCTCCGTTTCCTTCATCTTGGCCTTGATCAGCGAATGCCCGGTCTTCCACATCAGCGGACTGCCGCCGTGGCGGAGGATGTGCGTGGCCAGGTGTCCGGTGCACTTGACGTCGTAGATCACGCAGGCGCCGGGATTGCGTTCCAACACGTCGGCGGCGAACAGCATCAGCAAACGGTCCGGATAAATCAGCTCGCCCGCCCGCGTCACGACGCCCAGTCGATCGCCATCGCCATCGAAGGCGAGGCCGATGTCGGCGTTGATCCGCTGCACCACGCTGACCAGATCCTTCAGGTTCGCCGGATCGCTGGGGTCCGGGTGGTGGTGCGGGAAGCTACCGTCGACTTCGCAGAACAGCGGCTCGACCTCGGCGCCGATCGATTCCAGCAGCTCCGGCGCGAAACCGCCTGCCACGCCGCTCCCGCAGTCGACCACGACCCGCAACTTGCGCTCGATCTGCACATCGCCCGAAATGCGGTTGATGTAGTCGGCCTTGATGTCGCGCGACGACAAGTTGCCGGGCGCGTCGGCGCGGAGAAGCCGGTTCTCGCTGATGCGCGCGTACAGCTCCTGGATCGCATCGCCCGCCAGCGTCTCGCCGTCCACCACGATCTTGAATCCGTTGTAGTCCGGCGGATTGTGGCTGCCGGTGACGGACACGCCGCAACCGGTGCGCAGATGGAAACAGCCGAAATAGACCACGGGCGTCGGAACTTCGCCGATATCGATCACTTCGCGCCCGGCCTTGCGCAGGCCTTCGATCAAGGCGGCCGATATCGTGGGCGAGGAAAGACGTCCATCGCGTCCGACGACGATGCTGCGCTGGCCCTTCTCCGCCATCACGCTACCGATGGCCTGGCCGATCATGCGGGCGATGGCGACGTCGAGCGAGGAACCGACGACGCCGCGAATGTCGTAGGCGCGGAAGATGCTGCGGTCCAGGCTCAGTTTGGGTGCGGCGGGTTGTTCGATCGTGACTTTCGCCGCCGCGCTGGCCGCGTGATCGGTTTCGCCCTGCTGCAGCTGCTGGGCCATGGTCGGCGCCGGCGCCGGCGCGGCCTGCGCCGTTGCGACGGCTTCCTGAGCCGCTGCGCCGCCGCGCCGCAGGCGCGGGAACAGCAGCACGCCGCCAGCCAACAGCAGCAGCAGGCCACCGATGCCCATTTCGGCGGTGCCGCGCAGGCCACCCAGGCCTTCCGCCGCCAACGGCGAGGTGGCGACCACGCGCATGGTCGTGCCGGCGAATTCGATCGCCCCGGCTTCGGCGCGGATCTTCAGCTCCTTGAGGTTGCCGTTTTCCTCGGCGAGGTTGTGATTGCCCTGGCGCAACGACAGATAGGCGCCCGACGGCGCCGAGTCCTTCACGGGCGCCAGCAAGGGCGCCAAGGCGGTGCGGACGTAAACGACCGTCAGCAATTGACCGTCTTGGGCCTGCACCGGCACGGCAACGGCCAGCACCTTCTTGCCCGCATCCTTGACGACGGCCGCATGCGCGCGGTCGTCCTGCAAGGCGCGTTCGATCACGCCGAGCTTGCCGTAACCAAACGCCTCTGGGTCGGCATAGGGCACGGTGAGGTCGGGTGGAATGAATTCGGTCGCTTCGATACCGCTCCAACCCTGGGAAACGACATCCTTGGCCGCGTTGATGTCCTGGCGCTGCAAGGCCGTGCTCAGCGCCGCGCGTTGTCGCAGGCTCTCGCCATGATCGAGCAACTTCTCCAGGATCGGCTCGATTTCGGCGGCGACCCGTCGCCGCGCGTCTTCCGTCTCGCGATTCAGGGCGTTGGTCGAATGCAGCTTCCAGCCATTCCATATCTGCCAGGCTCCCGCGAGGGCCAGCAAGATCGCGATGACCGGCAGGATGCCGCCCGGCTTCAACCCACCCATACTCGGTTTCATGCTTCCCCCTGTCGGAACCGAACGCATCGCATGCACTGCATCTTCAATGCTCTCATCGCAAGCCGGTGTGGCCGAATCCGCCCTCGCCACGGGCACTGCTCTCGAAAGCATCCACCACCCGGAACCCGGCCCGAACCACCGGCAGCAGGACCAGCTGCGCGATGCGGTCGCCCGGCGTAATGGTCTGCGGATTCTGCCCGCGATTCCATAGGCTGACCATCAAGGGCCCCTGGTAATCGGCGTCGATCAGTCCGACCAGGTTGCCGAGGACCAGGCCCTGCTTATGCCCCAGGCCGGAGCGTGGCAGGATGACCGCGCACAGGCTCGGGTCAGCGATGTGGATGGCCAGCCCGGTCGGCAGCAACTGGGCCTCGCCTGGCGCCAGCGACAGCGGCGCGTCGCACATGGCCCTGAGGTCCATGCCAGCCGAGTGGGCGGTGGCGTAGTCGGGCAGCGGGAAATCGCGACCGATCCGCGGGTCGAGCAACTTGAGTTCGATTTCGCGCTTCATGCCTTGCTTTCCAGGAAGTCCGCAACGAGTTCGAGCAATTGTCGCGCCACCAGCGACTTGCGTCCGGGACCGAGCTCGTGGCTCGCATCGGCGGAAAAAACGCTCAGCGCATTGTCGTCGCTTTCGAAACCGATGCCGGCGCGCGCTACATCGTTCGCGGCAATGAGGTCGAGGCCTTTGTCGCGAAGCTTGCCGCGTGCGTACTCGGCCAGTTGTTGCGTCTCGGCGGCAAAGCCGACGACGCAGCGCGGTCGCTGCGCATGACGCGCGACCTCGGCTAGGATATCCGGCGTGCGCCGCAGTTCGAGCGTCAATACTTCGCCGGACTTCTTCATCTTCTGCTTCGCCGTTTCCGCCGGCATGTAATCGGCGACGGCGGCGGTGCCGATGTAGCCGTCCTGGCCCGGCAAGGCCGCCAGGATCGCCTCGCGCATTTCCAGGGCTCGGCGCACGTCGATCCGGCGCACGCCGACCGGCGTGGCAAGACCCACCGGGCCGGCGACCAGGGTCACGTCGGCGCCCATCGCCGCAGCTTCGGCCGCCAATGCAAAGCCCATTTTTCCGGAGCTGCGGTTACCCAGGAATCGCACGGGGTCCAGATCTTCATAGGTCGGGCCGGCACTGACCAACAGCCTGCGTCCTGCGAGGCGACCGGTCTTGCCGCTCTCGCTCAAGCAGGCGACAAGCTCCAGCGGTTCGAGCATGCGCCCGGCGCCGACCTCGCCGCAGGCCTGGTCGCCCTCGGCCGGTCCGAATACCGCGACGCCGCGGGCGCGCAATGTTTCGATATTGGCTTGCATCGCCGCGTTCGCCCACATCAACCGATTCATCGCCGGCGCGATCGCGATCGGAGCATCCGTCGCCAGGCAAAGGGTCGTCAACAAGTCGTTGGCGAACCCGTGCGCCAGGCGCGCAATCAGGTCCGCGCTCGCCGGCGCGACCAGGACACGACTGGCCCAGCGCGCGAGTTCGATATGGCTCATCGCCGCTTCCGCCGCCTCGTCCCATAGCGAGCTGCGGACGGGTCGGCCGGAAAGGGCCTGGAAGGTGGTGGCGCCCACGAAATGCCCGGCGCCTTCCGTCATCACCACTTGCACCTCGGCGCCGGCATCCTGCAAGCGCCGCACCAGATCCGCCGCCTTGTAGGCCGCGATGCCCGCGCTGACGCCGAGGAGGATTCGTTGGCCGGCCAGGTCGCTCAAGGCGGTTTCCTACGTCGAAGTGGCGTCTAGCTTACCCGATGCCACGCGTTCTCCCGACGCCAGGAATGCGTTCCGCGAACGAGACTGAAACCGTGCAGATCCGCGATTGGCCCGCCGACGAAAGACCTCGCGAAAAGCTGCTCAGTCGCGGCGTCGCGACACTGTCCGATGCCGAGCTGCTGGCGGTGTTCATCGGCTCGGGCCTGCGCGGCGAATCGGCGGTCGCGACCGGTCAACGGCTGTTGCTTGAAGCCGGCGGCCTGCGCCCCCTGCTCGACCGTCCGCCGGGCGAACTGGCGGGCTTGCGCGGCCTGGGTCTGGCGCGGGCCTGCAGCCTGGCCGCTGCGCTGGAGCTGGGCACGCGCCACCTGGCCTCCCAGCTCGAGCGCGGCGAGGCGCTGGCCGATCCCGGGCAGGCGGGTCGCTACTTCGCCCGCAAGTTGCGCGCGCTTCCGCACGAGGTGTTCGCCTGTCTGTTCCTGGACACACGCCACCGAGTGCTGGCCTACGAAGAGCTGTTCCGCGGCACGCTGGATGGCGCCGAGGTGCATCCGCGGGAAGTGGCCCGGCGCTGCCTCGCGCTCAACGCCGCTGCGGTGATCTTCGGTCACAACCACCCGAGCGGGAACGGCGAAGCCAGTGCCGCCGACCGGGCGGTGACCAGTCGGCTCAAGCAGGCCCTGAACCTGATCGATGTACGGATGCTCGACCATTTCGTCATCGGCGACGGCCCGCCGTTGTCGATGGCGGCGCGGGGCTGGGTTTGAGGCCCGGGGCCGCCCGCCGGGTGCATTTGCGTATACTCGATGACACTCCTTCGCGAGACCGGCTTTTTGATCCTCGGTTACGCCAATCGCTACTCGCCCGATGCGATCGAGAGCGCCCTGCCCGATGTCGCCGCTGCGCGGGCGGCGTGGAAAGCCGCCGGAAGGGATATCGCCGAACGCCTGAGCCGGGTTGCCGGGACACTCGGTCTCGACGCACGCACGCTCGATGCCGCCATCCTGGCCTGCGCCCGGCTTGGCATGCGGCATGGCCGCCTGGGCCAGGACTTCCACGCCTATCACAACGAACTGCACGCGCTGGAAGTGGCGGAACGGCGATTGCTGCGCCTTTCCGGCGCGCTCGGTCCCGACGCGCTGCCGAAGGAAGACGCTGCCGCCCTGTTGCTGTTCGCCTGCGGGCACGACCTGCGCCAACGGGAATCCGTGGATGTCCCGGGCCCGGTAGGCGGCAACGAGGCAGCGAGCGTCGCCGAGACCTTCCGTGTGCTCGACGCCTGCGGTTTCGATCGCGACCAGGATCGCAACCAATACGTCGCGCTCGAGCTGATGATCGCCGGCAGCACTTTCGACGCCAGGCCCCAACCCCTGCCGGACCCGCACACGGACGACCTGCCGGTCGTGGCCGGCGGCGCCCTGGCGCGCGGCCTGGCGCTGTGGCTGGACAGCGAACATCCGCACTGGCGCGAGGACGCCGCGGCCCGCCGAGGCGAGCGGCTTTCGCGCCTGTCGGCAGACCTGGACACGGCCAATGTCGGCGAGGATTTCCCGCTGCTTTGCGAAACCGCGATCCGATTGTGTCGGGAACGCGAGATGCGCTCGGGCCGCGACACGGATTCGGCGGCCTCGGCGGCCCCCTGCCTCGGTTTCCTTGGTCCGGGCCAGCAATACTATTTCTTCGAACTGCACCACTTCAGCTCGCGCGAAGGCGAACGCGTCTTCGGTCCGCAGAAGGCGCTGAACGGGCCGCGCGTTCGCGAGACCACCGCCGCATTGCAGGCCCTGTTCGCCACTGAACCGCCGGAAAACGGCGAAGCGGTCATCCGGGCATTCGCGGGGCTCACGGGCGCCTGAAAAAAATTGCCGGCCAAGTCGCCCTGGCCGGCATTGCCCTGATCCGGCGTGTCGCCGTTGGTAAGCCTCTTTTCCGGGACCAGTATGTCCAGGCCAGATGACGACGGCGTGACAAGGCCGGTCCGCGACCGGATGCCCGCGCTACAATGGCAGGCTCGTTTCCCCGAAGCCCAACCGTGAAAGAACATCTCCGCGAACTCGTGGCCCAGGCCCTGCTGGATCTGCGCCGCCACGGGCGCCTGCCCCAGGACCTGCCGACCCCGGACTACGTGATCGAGCGCACCAAGTCGCGCGATCACGGCGACTACGCGACCAATATCGCCCTCCTGCTGGCCAAGCCGGCCGGCATGAAGCCGCGCGAACTGGCCGAGGCCCTCGTGGCGACGTTCGGCGACAGCCAGCATGTTTCGAAGATCGAGATCGCCGGTCCGGGCTTCATCAACTTCACCATCTCGCAACCCTGTCGCCTGGCCACGATCCGTCGCGTATTCGAAATGGGCGCCGAGTACGGACGCCAGGTCGCGGACTCGCGCGAATCGGTCACGGTCGAATTCGTCTCGGCGAACCCGAACGGGCCGCTGCACGTCGGCCACGGGCGCGGCGCCGCCTACGGCGCTTCGGTGGCCAACCTGCTCGAAGCCGCCGGCCACAAGGTGCAGCGCGAGTACTACGTCAACGATGCCGGCCGCCAGATGGACATCCTCGCGGTGTCGGTGTGGTTGCGCTACCACGAGCTCGGCGGCATCAACGTGCGTTTCCCCGACAACGGCTACAAGGGCGACTACGTCGTCGACATCGCGCGTGGCCTGCGTGCGAAGGAAGGCGACCGCCTGCGCCACAGCGCGCTGGAGATCAGCGACGGCCTGCCGGCGGACGAGTCGCAGGGCGGCGACAAGGAAACCCACGTCGACGCGCTGATCGCGCGCGCCAAGCAATTGCTTGGCGAGGCCGACTACCGCGTCGTGTTCAACGCCGGCCTCGCCTGGTGCCTGGCCGACATCCGCAACGACCTCGCCGGTTTCGGCGTACTGCACGACAATTTCTTCTCCGAACGCTCGCTGATGACCGACGGCTACGTGCAACGGGCCATCCAGACGCTGCGCGAGCGCGGCCATCTGTACGACGACGGCGGCGCCACCTGGTTCCGCGCCACCGAATTCGGCGACGACAAGGATCGCGTGGTCGTGCGCGAGAACGGCGTGACGACCTACTTCGCTTCCGACCTCGGCTACCTGCTGTCGAAGTTCGAGCGCAGCTTCGAGCGCGCGCTGTACATCCTCGGCGCCGACCATCATGGCTACATCGCGAGGTTGAAAGCGGCCGCCCAGGGACTGGGGCTCGACCCGGCGAAGATCGAGATCCAGCTGGTGCAGTTCGCCATCCTGTTCCGCGGCGCCGAGCGCGTGCAAATGTCGACGCGCGCCGGCAGCTTCGTGACCCTGCGCGAACTGCGCGAGGAAGTCGGCACCGACGCGGCGCGCTTCTTCTATGTGATGCGCGGCAACGACCAGCACCTCGACTTCGACCTCGAACTGGCCAAGAGTCGCTCGAACGACAATCCGGTCTATTACATCCAATACGCGCATGCGCGCGTGGCCAGCCTGTTCCGCCAGCTGAAGGAAAAAGGCCTGAGCTACAACGACAGCGCCGCGCTGTCGGCGCGCAAGCTGCTGACCGAAGCGCACGAGGACGCGTTGATCGGCGAACTGATGCGTTTCCCGGAAACGATCGAATCGGCCGCCGTCAACCGCGGTCCGCAGATACTGGCCAATGCGCTGCGCGAACTGGCGGCGGCTTTCCACGCCTTCTACAACGCGCAGCCGATCCTGACCGCGCCGGAAGAGCTGCGCAACGCGCGCCTCGGCCTGGCGAAAGCGACGCAGCAGGTGCTGGCCAACGGCCTGGCCCTGCTCGGCGTTTCCGCTCCGGAGAGCATGTGATGGCGGCGAAACGTTCGAAGAACCAGGCGCGACGCAACGGCGGCAGCCCGATGCCGGGCTGGATGTGGCTGTTGATCGGCCTGATCATCGGCGCGGTGGCGATCGGCGGCTGGCTGCTGCGCGATCGCTGGCAGCAGAACGGCAGCTTGCTGCCGCAGCCCGACCCGAACGCGAAAGCGCCGGCGGCGACCGATGCAGGCGTCGTGGCCCCGCCGGCCATCGAAAAACCGAAGCCGAAGTACGATTTCTACACGCTGTTGCCGGAGAAGGAGGTCGTCATTCCCGACGCCGAACTCGCCGAGCAGGCGCAGGCCGAAGCACGCAAGCAGGCCGAAGCGCAGGCCAAAGCCCAGGCTGCGGCGGCAGCCGCGGGCGATGCGCCGCCCGTCGCACCGCCGGCTGCACCGACAGCACCGGTCGCAACCACCGCCACGCAAAGCGACGGCAGTCGCTATCTGCTGCAGGCCGGCGCCTTCCGTGGCATCGACGAAGCGGAAGCATTGAAGGCGCAGATCGCATTGAGCGGCGAAATCGCGCGCATCGAGACTGCCGAGATCAAGGGCACGACGGTGTATCGCGTGCGCATGGGGCCGTATGCGAGCGCAGGCGCACTGGCGGCCGCCAAGCAGGCGCTGGTCAGCCACGGCATCGAAGGCGCGCAGGCGATCCGCGCGAAGTGACGATCGCATGGCGACTTCCGCTCCCGCGAGTTGGACGATCGTTCCGGAACGGAGTTTCGTGCGCGTCACGACGTCGGGCGTTCTGACGCTGGCCGATCTGCAGGCTTTCGGCCTGGAAGCCCTGGCCTGTGGCCGTCGTCATGGGCTGCGCAAATACCTGATCGATCACCGACTGGCCGTTACCGACCTCAACATCCTCGACGTGCTCGAGCTGCCGGCCTGGTACGAAAGCATGGGTGTCGGACCTGATCTGATGATTGCTTCGCTACTGGCCAAGGACGCATTGCGTCGCGAGGATTTCGATTTCTTCCATGCCCGCACCAGCAGTCGCGGCGAGCACGGCTACCGCCTGTTCGGCGAGCTCGACGAAGCCCTGCACTGGCTCGAACAAACCGCCTGACCCACGACCAGGAACGACGATGTCCACCCGAACTTTCCTTGCCGGCTGGGGCGACATGGATTTCAACTCGCACATGCGCAACACCGCCTATCTCGACAAATCGGCGGACATGCGCATGCTGTTCTTCGCCGAACAGGGTTTCTCGGCGGACACCTTCGCGCAACGGCGCTTCGGTCCGGTCGTGCGCAAGGACGAGATCGACTACTACCGCGAGTTCGGCTTGCTGGAGGAGATCCGGGCCAGCCTGTCGCTGGCCGGGCTGTCGGAAGACGGTTCGCGTTTCCGCCTGCGCAATGAGTTCCATCGTACCGACGGGCAGCTCGCGGCGCGCGTCACCAGCCTGGGCGGCTGGCTCGACTTGAACGAGCGCCGGCTTATCGCGCCGCCGGCGGAACTGCTCGCGGCGATGCGCAAGTTGCCGCGCAGCGAGGACTACCAGGACCTACCGTCGAGCTTGAAGTAGGCTGATGCGATCAGCCGCCGCGCTTGAGTGATATCAGCGCCGACGTGTCTTCGTCGCCGCGGCCCTGCTCCACCAGTTCGGCGTAGTCCGCCAGCGCCTGCTCGATGACGTTCGCACGGACCCCGACCTCGTTCGCCATCGCGCGAACGATGCGCAGATCCTTGAGCAGGTGCGCGCACTTGAATCCGGGCACGAACTCGTCGCGCATCATCGTTGCGCCGCGCTTGTCGAGGAACCAGTTGCCGGCCGCACCCGACATCAGGGTCGGCAGCAGCTTGTCGGCTTCCAGACCGAGTTTCTCGCCGAGAGCCAGGCCTTCGCAGACGGCTTCGTTGATGCCGGCCACCAACACTTGGTTCACCGCCTTTGTCGCCTGGCCAGCGCCGCTGGCGCCCATGTGCGTGATGCGCAGCGCATAGGCTTCCAGCGCGGCTCGGGCTTTTTCGAGATCGGATGCCTCGCCACCCACCATGATCGACAGCTTGCCGTTGCGCGCGCCTTCGACGCCGCCCGACACGGGCGCGTCGAGGAAGCCGATGCCGCGTTCGGCGAGCATCGCTTTCGCCGTGCGCGCGGTCTGCACCGACACGGTGGAATGATCGACGACCACGCTGCCGGGCTTCATCGCGGCTACCAGCATCGCCACGTTCTCCAGCACATCGGCGTCCATCGAGACGCAAAGCATCACGGCGTCGCAGTCTGCATAGGCTGCCGGAGAATTCGCCGCAACGACACTGCGCGCGAGCGCGAAAGCCTCTGCCTTCGACTGCGTGCGATTGCCGACCACGGCAAGCAAGCCCTTGTCCGCCAAATGCCCCGCCATCGAATGACCCATGGCGCCGAGGCCGATAAATCCAACTTTCATTCGGGTTACCCGGTTATGTTGTGGTTTCAGGGAACCGTCGCGAGCGATGGCAGGCCGTCGTCGGTGGAGCGCAGGAACCGGGGTGTATGTACGAGTACATGAGGATTCCGAGCACCGCACGGCGGCGGCCTGTCGAGCGCAGCAGGTTCCTACTCGTACGGCGTTTCGTGCAGATACGTGTAACCGGTCAACCCGGCTTCGAGGGCCTCGATCAACGCCGTCGATTCAGTTTCGCCAAGCGCAGCCGCCGCTACTTTCGCGGCGTACGTCTCGCGCAGCTCCTTCAGCGAATAGCCGACGTAATCGAGCATCACATCGGTCGTGTCGCCCTTGCGCTGGCGCACGAGCGTATAGGTTCCGTCGTCCTGCAGGCGCAGATTGGCGGTATCGGTATCGCCGAACAGGTTATGGATGTCGCCCAGCGTCTCCTGATAGGCGCCCACCAGGAAGATCCCGAGGCGATAACTTTCACCAACGCGCGGCGAATGCAGCGGCAGCGAACTGCCCAGCGCCTCCGCCTGCACGTAGGTGTCGACGCGACCGTCGGAATCGCAGGTCAGATCGGCGATCACGCCACGGCGATCCGGCATCTCGTCCAGGCGCGCGATCGGCACGATCGGGAAGACCTGGTCGATCGCCCAGACGTCGGGAATGGATTCGAAGACCGAGAAGTTGACGAAGTACTTGTCGACCAGGCGCTCGCTCAGTTCGTCCAGCGCTTCGCGGTGGCTCTTTTCCTCGCCGGTCAGGCGCGAACGCACCGCATGCGCGATCGCGTAGAACAGATCGTCGATGAGCGCGCGCTGCGCCAGGCTGATCTGGCCAAGCGAATACAGGGCATAGCCTTCCGAAAGCGCGTGCAGGGCTTCGTGATAGAGCTCGAGCGCCGGGCGCGAATCGAGGTCGGCATGGGTCTCGCGCAGATGGCGCACGACCGGAGGCTCCTGCGCACCGGGCGCCGGCACCGCGCCCATCGGCGCACGCTCGACCTCGGACACGTTGACCACCATCACCGCGTGATGCGCCGTCATCGCACGACCGGCCTCGGTGATCATCATCGGCGGCGGCAGCTTGTGTTCCTCGCAGGCCTCGGCCAGCGGCTGCACCAGCGTGTGGGCGAACTGGTCGAGCCCGTAGTTGATCGAGCAGAAGCCGCGCGAGCGCGTGCCTTCGTAGTCGACGCCGAGGCCGCCGCCGGAATCCATGTAGCGGATCGTGCAGCCCAGGCGCGAGAGCTCGACGAAATACCGCACCGCCTCGCGCATGCCGTTGGCGATGTCGCGTACGTTGGAGATCTGCGAGCCCATGTGGAAATGCAGCAGCTGCAAGGCATCGAGCATGTCGGCGGCCTTCAGGCGATCGACGAGATCGAGTACCTGGCGCGGCGAGAGGCCGAACTTGGCCTTGTCGCCGCCGCTGTTCTGCCACTTGCCGGCGCCGAGCGTCGCCAGGCGCATGCGCACGCCGAGGCCCGGACGCACGCCGAGCGCGTTCGCTTCCTCGATGATCAAGGCCAGCTCCGACGGCTTTTCGACGACGAGGAAGGTCTGCAGGCCGAGTTTGCGGCCGATCAATGCCAGTCGGATGAATTCGCGGTCCTTGTAACCGTTGCAGATCACCACGCTGCCGGGCCGCGCCAGTCCAAGCACGGCCATCAGCTCCGGCTTCGACCCGGCTTCCAGGCCGAAGCCCTCGCCGCCTTGGCGCGCCAGCTCGCCGGCCACGCCGTAGTGCTGGTTGACCTTGATCGGATAGACGGCGGTGTAACCGCCGGCGTAATCGAGCTCGTCCATCGCCTTGCGGAAGGCCGACTGCAGCTTGCGCAAGCGGTCGCCGAGGATGTCGGAGAAGCGCAGCAGCAGCGGCAGCTTGAGTCCCGCCGTCGTCGCCTGTTCGATGATCTCCGGTAACGGCAACACCGGGCCGCCGGCGCCGCGCGGCAATGCGCACATGCGGCCCTGCGCGTCCACGTCGAAGTAGCCGTCCGCCCAAAAGGGCACGGAATAGGTCTGGCGGGCGCGGTCGAGTGACCAGGCGGACATGGGCGGCTTTCCTGTCGGCAGGCTGAAAGGACGCGTATTGTAACCCCCGCGCGCGTCGCTTCCGCTACAATGCGCGCCCTCTCGACCCTCGGCCTGACGGAGATCCGCCATGACCCAGTCCACGTGGCTCCATGAAAATTTCGAACACACCGGCTCCGCCTTCGGCCTGCGCATCGTGCGCAAGCTCGACGAGGTGCAGTCGCCGTTCCAGAAGATCGAGATGTACGAGAGCAGCGACTGGGGCAATGTCATGCTGATCGACGGCGCGATGATGGTCACGACGCGCGACAATTTCTTCTATCACGAGATGATGGCGCACGCGCCGCTGTTCACCCATCCGGCGCCGAAGAACGTCGTCATCATCGGCGGCGGCGACTGCGGCACGCTGCGCGAAGTGCTCAGGCACACGAGCGTGCAGACGGCCGTGCAGTGCGATATCGACGAGCAGGTCACGCGCATGGCCGAGAAGTATTTCCCGGAGCTTTGCGAGTCCAACAACGACCCGCGCGCGACGGTCATGTTCGATGACGGCATCGCGTACATGGCGAACGCCGCGCCGGAGAGCATCGATGTGATCATCGTCGACTCGACCGATCCGGTCGGCCCGGCGGAAGGCCTGTTCAACCGCGCCTTCTACGAGAACTGCCTGAAGGCGCTGCGCCCGGACGGCCTGCTCGTGCAGCAGAGCGAAAGCCCGCTGGCCCTGATGCACCTGATCCTGGACATGCGCAACGCGATGCGCGACGCCGGCTTCAAGGACTTCCGCGTGCTGCCCTTCCCGCAGCCCTGCTATCCGACCGGCTGGTGGAGCTGCCTGATCGCTTCGAAGGGGTCGCGCGACCTCGCCTCGTTCCGCAAGGCCGATGCCGCGGCAAAACCCTTCGAGACGAACTACTACACCGCCGATGTGCACCAGGGCGCGCTGTCGATGCCGCCGATCATGAGCAAGGCGCTGGGCGATTGAACATCGATGCAATGCAGGAGCGACGCAAGTCGCGACCGTTCCAAGAACAGGAAGCCCCGCGATGCGGGGTTTTCTTTTTCGCGCCGTGCGGTGGCCGCTACAACGCATCCCCGTCCAATTCTCCGGTGCGGATGCGCATCACGCGTTCGAGTTCGTAGACGAAGATCTTGCCATCGCCGATCTTGCCGGTATTGGCCGCGTTCTGGATGGCTTCGACGACGCGGTCGAGCTGGTCGCCGGTCACCGCCACTTCCAGTTTGATCTTGGGCAGGAAATCGACGACGTATTCGGCGCCGCGGTAAAGCTCGGTATGGCCCTTCTGCCGGCCGAAACCCTTCACCTCGGTGACGGTGACGCCGGTGACGCCGACCTCGCTGAGCGCCTCGCGCACGTCGTCGAGCTTGAACGGCTTGATGATCGCCATGACCATTTTCATCTGTCGACTCCCGATTCCCTGATGCGAAGCATAACGCGTTGTGAGACCCCCCTTGAGTCAAGGGGGCGGCCGGCGTGCAACGACGGCCGGGGTTGTGGCGAACCGGACATGCAAGCCCTGAGCGGGCACCGCCCGTTCAGAGGTTGTAGCCGCGTTCGTCGTGCAAGGCCAGATCCAAGCCCTGCGTCTCCTCGTCCGCCGTCACCCGCAAGCCGATCGTCCAGTCGATCAACTTCAGCAGTACGAAGCTGACGATCGCGGTATAGACCATCGTGAAGCCGATGCCCTTGGCCTGGATCCACAACTGCGCCGGGATGTTTTCCACCGTACCGAAGCCCCCGAGCGCGGGCGCGGCGAAGACACCCGTCAGCAAAGCGCCGACGATGCCGCCGACGGCGTGCACGCCGAAGACATCGAGCGAATCGTCGTAACCCAGGCGGCGCTTGAGCGTGGTCGCGCTGAAGAAGCACAGGGCCCCGGCGATCGCGCCGATGACCAGCGCACCGCAGGGGCCGGCGGTTCCCGACGCCGGCGTGATCGCCACCAATCCCGCCACCGCACCCGAGGCGATGCCGAGCACGCTCGGCTTCCGATGGATCGCCCACTCCACGAACATCCAGGCCAGGGCCGCTGCCGCCGTAGCGATCTGCGTCACGAGCATGGCCATGCCGGCGGTGCCGTTCGCCGCGACGGCCGAGCCCGCATTGAAGCCGAACCAGCCGACCCAGAGCATGCTGGCGCCGATCAGGGTGTAAGCGAGGTTGTGCGGCGGCATCGCCGTGTTCGGATAGCCCTTGCGCTTGCCCAGCACCAGGGCGGCGACGAGGCCGGCGACGCCGGCGTTGATGTGCACCACCGTGCCGCCGGCGAAATCGATCACGCCCCAGTCCCAGAGCAGACCGCCATCGCCGCTCCAGACCATGTGCGCGACCGGCGCGTAGACCACGGTGAACCACAGCGCCATGAACAGCAGCATCGCCGAGAACTTCATGCGCTCGGCGAAGGCACCGACGATCAGCGCCGGCGTGATGATCGCGAAACTCATCTGGAAGGTCACGAAGACGCTTTCCGGAATGGCGTAGCTGAGGCTATCGACCTCCAGGCCAGCGAGGAAAGCCCTGTCGAACCCGCCGACGAAGGAGTGCCAGTTCAGCGTGCCCTTGGCCATGCCGGCCGTGTCGAAGACCAGGCTGTAGCCATAGGCGACCCACAACACGCTGACCAGCGCGGTGACCGCGAAACACTGCATCAACACCGACAACACGTTCTTCGAACGCACCAGCCCGCCGTAGAACAGGGCAAGGCCGGGAATGGTCATGAACAGCACCAGGGCGGTGGCCACGATCATCCAGGCGGTGTCGCCGGTGTTCAGCGTGGGCGTCTGCGCGAGTGCCGGCGTGGCCGGCAACAGCATGGCGAAGGCAAAGGCTCGGGCGGATGTCCGACGCATCGGCGAGTTCCTGGGCGGTTGAGGCAATGAAGCCCGATGACGCGCGATTGAAAGCTCGCCGCCGCCATGGTCTATTAATGCCCCCACGCTTCGGCGATGCGGCCGTCGGAAAAGTCCCACTTGCGGACGCGCCAGCCCCCGACAGCGTCGGAATCCCTGCACGGGCATGCTGGCCACGACCTTCCGGAGACGAATCCATGATCGACCTCAAGGCCATCGATGACCTCGCACGCCGACTCAGCGAACTCGTACCGCCGGGTTTGAAGGACGCGCGCGACGACCTTCAACAGAACATGAAGGCCACGCTGCAGGCCGGGCTCGCCAAGCTCGACCTGGTGACGCGCGAGGAGTTCGAAGTGCAGCGTGCCGTGCTGTTGCGCACGCGCGAAAAGATCGATGCGCTCGAGCGCGCGGTAGAAGTGCTGGAAGCCAGGCTAGCTTCGCCTCCGCCCGAAAAGCACTGATCGCGATCCACCGCAATGAGTCTGGCGCTGGCCCACAGCCGCGCCCGGACGGGCGTGCACGCGCCGGAAGTCCGGGTCGAAGCCTATCTTTCGCCGGGCCTGCCTGCGGTACAGGTGGTCGGCCTTCCGGAAGCGGCCGTGCGCGAGAGCCGCGATCGCGTGCGCGCCGCGATCCAGTGTTCGCAACTGGAAATGCCGCAACGGCGCATCGTCATCAATCTCGCGCCGGCGGACTTGCCGAAAGACGGGAGCCGCTTCGACCTACCCATCGCCATCGGCATCCTGGCGGCGCAGGGCGACGTCAGCCTGGACGCGCTGTCCAGGTACGAATTGCTCGGCGAACTCGCCCTGACCGGCGAACTTCGCCGCGTCGATGGCGTGTTGCCTGCCGCATTGGCGGCGGCGCGTTCGGGCCGCGCGCTGATCGTGCCGGTCGACAATGGCATCGAGGCGGCGCTCGCTGGCGAAGCCGAGGTCTATACCGCGCGCACGCTGCTTGAAGTCGTCGCGCATATCAACGGCGTGAAATCGTTGCCGCAGGTATTGCCGGAAACGGGCACGGCCGCTCCGCTCGCCTATCCCGATCTCGCCGACGTGCGCGGCCAACTGCAGGCGCGACGCGCACTGGAGATCGCCGCCTGCGGGCAACATCACCTGTTGCTGATCGGCAGTCCCGGCTGCGGCAAGACCCTGCTCGCCTCGCGCCTGCCCGGCCTGCTTCCCGATGCCAGCGAAGCCGAAGCGCTGGAGAGCGCGGCCATCGCGTCTTGCAGCGGTCGCGGCATCGACCTTTCGCGTTGGCGGCTGCGTTCATTCCGTTCGCCGCACCATTCGGCCAGTCCGGCGGCGCTCGTAGGCGGCGGCGCCGAGCCTCGTCCCGGCGAAATCTCGCTGGCGCACAATGGCGTGCTGTTCCTCGACGAATTGGCCGAATGGGACCGGCGTTCGCTCGAAGTGCTGCGCGAACCGCTGGAATCGGGCGTGGTGACGATTTCGAGAGCGGCGCGCGCCGCCGAGTTTCCTGCGCGCTTCCAGCTCGTCGCCGCGATGAATCCCTGCCCCTGCGGTTGGGCCGGCGATCCTTCGGGACGCTGCCGTTGCCCGGGAGAAACCGTGCAACGCTATCGCGCCCGCCTGTCCGGCCCTCTGCTCGACCGCATCGACCTACATGTCGGCGTACCGCGTCTGGCGGCGCACGAGCTGCGCTCCGACGCACCCCGTGGCGAGACCACCGCGATCGTACGCCAGCGGGTCCTGGCAGCCCGCGAACGCCAGCTGCGACGCGCCGGCAAGACCAATGCCCTGCTGGATCAAGGCGACCTTGAGAAATATTGCGCCTTGTCCGACGGCGACCAACGCCTGCTTGAGCGTGCGATGGACGGCTTGCAACTGTCGGCGCGCGCGACCCATCGCATCCTGCGCGTCGCCCGCAGCATCGCCGACCTGGAAGGCCATCCGAACATCGGCACCTCGCAGCTGACCGAAGCCATCGGCTATCGGCAACTGGACCGTGGTCAGGGGCTTGGCGCCTAGGCGCTCGCGCGGTTTTGCGAACGCGCGGCACCCGGTGTTCGGTAAGATCGGCAGAACCTCGCTCCGCGCCGATCCCCTGCCCATGAACGCTGCCCATGGCCGCTGTCTTTGCGGCGACGTCCGCTTCGCCGCGAGCCTGCCCAGTCGCTGGGTGGCGCATTGCCATTGCACGATGTGCCAACGCAACAGCGGTTCGGCCTTCGTCACCTGGGTCGGATTGGACGAAACGCAGTGCCGGATCGACGACCCGGACTCCCGTCTGCGCTGGTACGAATCTTCGGCCGGCGCGCAGCGCGGTTTCTGCTCGCGCTGCGGCTCGACCTTGTTCTTCCGTTCCGAACGCTGGCGCGGCGAGCTGCATGCGACGCTGGCCAACTTCGATGGACCGGTCGATCGCCTGCCGCAGGCGCACGTGTTCTGGGATACGCACGTCGACTGGGTCGTGCTGGACGAGAGCGATGGCTTGCCGCGCAAGCCCGCACCCGAGGTCGACTGAAGATCGTCAGCCGCGCGACGATTTTCCCAAAGGATCGAACTCGGTCGTCGCCTGATCCGCAGTACGGCGGCCGAAACCGCCGACGACGATGGCGCCGGTGGTGATGCCATCGATCTCGAATAGCCGCTCGGCGCATTCGTCGTTGATCGCGCCGGTGACGAAAGCGCCGTATCCCTGCTCGGTCGCCGTGAGATACAGGTTCTGCGACAGATGCCCGGCATCGAGCTGGATTACTTTCCAGGCCTTGCTGTGGTTGCGGTATTTCCAGTAGTTGCGACGGAAACGCGCCGCCATCAGCACTAGCACCGGCGCGTTCGCGAACCAATGCTGGCCGGCGACCAGTTCGTGCGCCATCGCGGCCAGCTCGTCCGTCGGCGGCAGGCGCATCGGCTCCAGGGCATGAGCGACGGGTTGATAGTGGTACAAGCCCGGGGCGAGGCCATGCACCCGTTGCACGAGCAGATAGGACTCGATCGGATGCAAGCCGCCGCCGGATGGGCTGTTCTTCTTCAGCGCGACGATGCCGGGCGCAAGCTCCTGCGCGGCCTGCGCGCCGAAGACACGATGCATCAGCGCACTGAGGTCTTCTAGTGGCAGGTCGAACGACGGGTCGAAGTTCCTGCAGGTCGCGCGCCTTTCCAGCAACTCGTCCAGCGCGGTCTTGCGCGGAACAGGCAAGTCGCGCCATGTCTCGCGCGGCCGCATCGCCACCGTTTCAGGCGGCGGCATGCCATTGTCCTCGACCATGCGCCGCAAGGTGCGCTTGCCTTCGCGCGCCTCGTCCTCGGCGATATCCACGCCTTGCCAGCGTCCCAGACGCTGCACCAAGGTCGCGATGCCCCACCATCCGTCCTGCTGCAAGTCCGCTTCCGACCGTCGGAGTGAAGCGTGTTCGTCATGGTCCCCGATCAGCAGTCCCGTCGATACCAGTCGCCTGATGCGCGCTGCACCGAACTTGGCCTCGAGCTCCGATGCCTGCACCGCTTCGCTGTCGACGGCGGAGAAGATCGCCAGATCCTCGGCGGCGATGACAATCTCCTCGCCAAGGTGCGGAGCCATCGCCAACCATTCGTCCTCGGATACCACGCCCGCACCGCCCCCGACGAGGTCTTCCAACGAAAACCGCGGATGCTCGCGCAACTGGAAGTAAAGCAGTCTGGGGCGTTTCAATCGCATGGCCACACAGGATCGGTTCGGACGGTTCCTACAGGATAGAGGTTAGCGGCGCTGTTGCGTTCGACTGGGACAGCCGTTAGCCTGCCCTCACCTCCATCCGGGGTTACAGGGGAATCCTCATGGCTAATGGTTTTTCGCCCGATGTCGCCGACAAGCTGCTCGACAAACTGTCCAGCGACGACGATTTCCGCGAGCTGTTCCAAAAGAACCCGCGCGCCGCGCTACGCCAGGTCGGGCACGAAACACCCGACAACACGCGCGACGTCAAAGGTTCCGATCCGGTGCTCTGCTGCTACAACCTCAATGGCTTGGCGAGCAAGGAGCAGATCCGCGCCGGACGGGAGAAACTGCGCGGCTTCCTGACTAGCGCGCTGCCGCAGGCGAGCTTCGACCTCTGCGCGACGCGCTGATCGCGTCCTTCAAGCGGCCCGCGCGCTTGGCGGCAAAGCCCGGCGCGCTCGGCCAAGCCTTCGTGAAGTTCGCCAGCCAGCGCTCGGCGACTTCGGGTTGCCCCTGACTCGCAGCGATCTCGGCCGCATGAAGCAAGGCGAGGTCGGTTTCCACGACGTTGATGGGCTGCAGCATGAACTGGCTGTTCCATTCCACATAGGATCGTCCACGCTGCTTGGCCAGCCATTCGGCTTCCTGCAAGGCCTTCTCTTCGTCGCTGCCGCGCAAGTAGGCGCGCAGCAGCGACGAATGCACCAGCGCCAGCTCACTTCCGTTGACGCGCCCCTTCATTAGCGCGACCGCGCGCGGCACATCGCCCGCGTTGAGCGCGAGCTCGGCCTTGACCACGTAGGTCAGGTCGGCGATGGCCGGATAGGCCAGGCGCTCGCCCGACTGGCCGATCGCATCAAGGACGCGCATCGCCAGCGCACCATCCCCATGTCTGGCCGCGAGCACCGCACCGTACAGGGCCGCTACGTGCGCGTGCACGATATCCGCATTGTCCTTGTCGTTGGCATGGCGCAGCTCTTCGTCGACAAAAGCGCCGAGTCCCGGCAGCGCAACGCCATTGCCCTTCTCGTAAGACTGCAGACCCAGGCGCGTGCCGCGATACACCCGCGCCATCAACGGCGCCGATGCGGCCGCTTCCGACTCGAGCGCATCGAGCGCCTTCATGCCCTGATCCCAGCGCCCCTGGTCGAGCGCGTAGGTCACTTCCGGCAGGCGCATATCGAGATCCAGGCCACTGGCGCCGCTGCGCTCCTGCTTCTTGAGTACCCGCGTCGCTTCGGCGAAGCGTCGTTGCGCGGCGTAGACATCGGCATAGTCGCGATTGAACCCGCGCCCACCGAGGCTCTCGTACTTGCCGAAGGCCGATCTGGCCTCCTCGTAATGGCCCAGGCCCAGGTGGCTCATGCCGACGTTGTACATGACCGAAGCCATCGCAGGGTTCTGCGCGTTGATGGCCGGCTGCAGGGTTTGCAAGGCCTTTTCGTAGCGTTGCAGGAAATAGATCTCGACCTGCGCAGCGCGCAGGTAAGCCACGTAGGCGTCGGGGTAAGAGCGAGCGAAGGTCAGCCATTGCTCGACCGCCGGCTCCGGCGGTCCGAGCGATGCCAGATTGGCATCGAGCTGCATCGCTTCGCGGGTGGACAAGCGCGAACGATGTTTTAAGGCGATCTCGTAGTTTTCCCGTGCCTTGCCGTTGTCGCTCCCGCGCAGATAGATCTGGGCACGACCCGAATAGGCCATCGCGAACGCCGGGTCCTTCTCGAGGGCCAAGTCCAGCAAGCGCATCGCCTCGGTCAAGCGCGACTTGCGCGCCGCCTCGTTGGCCAGCGTGTATAGACGCAAAGCATCGAGATTCGCCGTCGTGACCTGCGCCAACGGCTTGCCGCTGGCCTGGATGTCGTTCATCGACTCGCCGAGGCGCTCGCGCAGCTCGGTGTTGACGGTGTCGAGTGATGAAAGCGTCGATTCGACGCCGCGCCCTTCGGCCGACTCGGCATAAACGGTAACTTGCGTGGCCGGATCGACCACTTCGATGTTCACGCGCAGCCGACCACCGACTTCCGCCACCGACGGCAACAACAGCGCGCGCGCGCCTTCGCGCAGCGCGATCTCGCTACCGACGGCGCGGTCTATCGTGGTCTGACCATCGCGACCCATGCGTTGCAACGCGGCCTGTACCTTCAACTCCGGCACCAGGTTCACATGGCGCGATTGCTCAAGACTGATGCGAAGCGCCGTGTCCAGCGACTGCTCAAGGCGCGGATCGGCGGTGAAGTTGCTCATGTCGCCGACCACGACCCAGTCGCGCTCATGGAACGCGATCGCCGGCGGGCTCTTGAACACCGAATAGAGGGAGCCGCCGATCAGCCCGCAAACCAGGATCGCTTCGGCCGCCAGTACCGGCGGGCGACGCCAGAGCGGCACTTCGCGCCAGGCCTTCGCGCCGGATGGCGGCTGCCTCAGCGGCGCGACACCCGTCTCCCCGACCTCATGCACCACCATCGGCGCCGGGACGCCCTTGAAGCGATACCGGCCATGCACGAGCCAGCGCAGCTTTTGCGAGCGCTCGCCCAGTTCGGCCTGCGCACGTTGCGCCAGGGTCTGCGCCATGCCCGACAACAGGATCTGCCCCGGCATGGCCAAGGACATAAGGCGCGCCGCCACCGGCTTGGCCAATCCCTCCACTTCGAGCGGCTTGGCACCCGCCGCCACGGCCTGCGGCGGGTTTTCCCAGGTCATCACCTCGCCGACATGGATGCCGACCCGCGCCTGCAGGTTCAGGTTCTCCTGCCGCGCCACATCGGCGAGCGATCGCTGGTAGCGCAAGGCGAAATCCACCGCCTGCACCGGTCGCTCGAACAGGGCCAGCAGGCCATCGGCCTTGTCGATCAGGCGACCGCCGGTGAAAGCCAGCAGGTCGCGGACATGCAGGTCGAGCCGTTGCATCATCGCCGCCGCCGCCACATCGCCCAGGCGCTCGATCAACGCGGTCGAATCCGCGAGGTCGGCCATCACCAAAGTCCGCAGCACAGGCGTGACGACGGCACCGTTGCCGGAATCGGCTTGGCGGGGCATGGCGTTCATCGGCTCGTCGTGCACGTGGGCGGCATCATCATTGGCTGCAACGCAGCAAAGGCCTGCGGCAGGCCACGCAAGAACAGGGGTTCGGTCGACTCAGCGTCGCAGGCGCCACGCACCGCCGCCCTGAGCCTTGGCCTCGTAAAGCGCGGTGTCAGCACTGCTGTACCAAGCGGACCAGCCGCCGGGATCGGAGCAGAATGCGCCCCCGACGCTGACGCTGAGGCGGTGGTCGCGCAGGCTGGGCAGGCGCAACGCATTGATCGCCGCCATCAGGCCGAGCGCGCGGTTGGCCAGTTCGCCGTCGTCGGCGACGCGCAACACCACCGCGAACTCGTCCCCGCCGAGGCGGCAAGGCAATTCCATCGGTCCGGACAGGCGCCGCACTTCTTCGGCAACCGCGCGCAAGGCTGCATCGCCCGCCAGATGGCCGCAGCGGTCGTTGATCTTCTTGAAATGGTCGATATCGATCAGCAGCAGAGCCATCGTCTGCCCCGCCATCGGGAAGCGGCTGCTGTCGTCGAGGTAACGATACAGTCCCCGGCGATTCGCCAGGCCGGTCAGATCGTCGCTGCGCACCAGCTGCTGCGCCACCGACAATTCGCTGCGCGTCTGCCGCAGGGAATCCAGCGTCTGCATCAGGTCTTCGTTGCGGCGGCGCAAGCTTTGCACCAGTTGGTGCTCGCCGGCGACGAGGTAGGCGAAGCTGTGTTGCATGAAGCGCGCCACGATCGCCGGCTCGGCTTGGAACAGGCGCTCGAAGGCCTCGTGACTGACCTCGTAAAGCACGCCCGGCGTCTCGACCACGGCGCGCGCCGACCGCTGGTGCTGCCCAATGAACACCGCCAGCTCGCCGAAGTACTGCCCCGGTCCCAGCAGCTTGTCGGCCAGCCCGTCGTCGAAGCTCAAGCGCACTTCGCCGGTATCGATCAGATACATGCTGCGGGCGGCGTCGCCGCGCAGGAAAAGCTCTTCACCGGGCAAGACAGCGCGACTTACCGCCACGCTGGTGAGCACGCGCTGTTCTTCGGGCGTCAGGACGGCCGGCAGCCGGGCATCGCCGCTGCGCAGGGTCTGGCTTTGCGAAAACAGGTCGGCGGCGGCCACGCTGCGCTCACTGGCTGGGAAGGTGGAGTGTAACGAAACTTCGCCCGCCCACCAGCTACCAGAGTGCGAATTCGCACAAGGGCCGGACAAGCCGGCCCTTGTCTTTCGGTCAGGCCGCCTTGACCTCGGCGTCGCCGTGGAACTGCTCTTCTTCGGTGGAGCCCTTCAATGCCGTGGTCGAACTCTGACCGCCCTGAATCGCCTGGGTGACCGAATCGAAGTAGCCGGTACCGACCTCGCGCTGGTGCTTGACGGCGGTGAAGCCCAGTTCGGCGGCGGCGAATTCCGCCTCCTGCAGTTCCACGAACGCGCTCATCTGCTGACGCGCGTAGCCATGCGCAAGCTTGAACATCGAATAGTTCAGGGCATGGAAGCCGGCCAGGGTGATGAACTGGAACTTGTAGCCGTAGGAAGCGATTTCCTTCTGGAACTTCGCGATCGTCGCGTCGTCGAGGTTCTTCTTCCAGTTGAAGCTCGGCGAGCAGTTGTAGGCCAGCAACTTGCCCGGGTACTTCGCATGGATGGCTTCGGCGAACTTGCGGGCGAACTCCAGATCGGGTTTGCCGGTTTCGCACCAGACCAGGTCGGCCCAAGGCGCGTATGCCAGGCCGCGGCTGATCGCCTGGTCCAGGCCATTGCGCGTCTTGTAGAAACCTTCGACGGTGCGTTCGCCGGTGACGAAGGGCTTGTCGTTGTCGTCGATGTCGGAAGTCAGGAGGTCGGCGGCCTCGGCGTCGGTGCGCGCCACGATCAGCGTGGGCACGCCCATCACGTCGGCGGCCAGGCGCGCGGCAATCAGCTTCTGCACCGCTTCCTGCGTCGGCACGAGCACTTTGCCACCCATGTGGCCGCATTTCTTCACCGAGGCCAGCTGGTCTTCGAAATGCACGCCGGCGGCGCCCGCCTCGATCATCGACTTCATCAGCTCGAAAGCATTGAGCACGCCGCCGAAACCGGCCTCGGCATCGGCCACGATCGGCTGCAGCCAGTCGATGCTGTCGTTGCCTTCGGCATGATGCAGTTGATCGGCGCGCAGCAGGCAGTTGTTGATGCGCTTGACGACCTGCGGCACCGAGTTGGCCGGATACAGCGACTGGTCCGGATACATCTCGCCGGCGAGGTTGGCATCGGCGGCGACCTGCCAGCCGGAAAGATAGATCGCATTCAGCCCGGCCTTGACCTGCTGCATGGCCTGGTTGCCGGTCAGTGCGCCGAGCGCGTTGACGAAGGGCTTCTCACCCAGAGACTTCCACAACTTTTCGGCACCGAGGCGCGCGATGGAGTGATCGATGGCGACGGTGCCGCGCAGGCGCACGACTTCCTCGGCACTGTAGCCGCGCGAAATGCCCGCCCAACGCGGATCGGTCGCCCACTCGTTCTTCAGTTGTTCGGCGCTGGGGAGGGTCTTACTCATGGCGTTTTCCTTGGTGGATTGCTGCTTGTTTCCCTGCCCGATGTTCGGGAAGGGCCGGGGTGGGGGTTAGGGAGCCGATGCTCGACTACAAGCGCTCATAAGCGGCTTCCGTCAGGAAGTCGGCCAGTTCGTCGGCATGCGTCAACTGGTCGAGCAGGGCGATCGCATCGTTGATCTTCGCGCCGCCCGGCAGGCGCATGCGGTCGGCGAGCTTCGACGGCAACGACATCAGGGCGCGATCGAACAGGGACATGTCCACCGGCGTGCCATCGTCGAGGTGCAGCGGCTCGCGGCCATCGTCGGCGTAGTGCATCCACTGCCAGAGCTGGGCGCGGCAGATTTCCGCCGTCGCGGCGTCTTCCATCAGCCAATGGATGGGCACGCATCCCTGCCCATCCAGCCAAGCGGCGAGATAACGCACGCAGACTTCCACGTTGCCGTCGAAACCGGCGCGGGTGATCGTGCCGACGCTGGGGCGGATCAGGGTGTCGCGATCGGCGATCGCATCCTCGCGCAACACGTCGCGCTGGTTCGGCCCCGGCATATGCGCGTCGAAGATGTCCTTCGCCAGAGGTATCAATGCCGGGTGCGCGACCCACGTCCCGTCGTGACCGGCCGTGACTTCACGCAATTTGTCGGCACGCACGCGGTCGAGCGCGCGCTCGTTGGCCTCCGTGTCGCCGCTGATCGGGATCTGCGCCGCCATGCCGCCCATCGCATGCGCGCCACGACGATGGCAGGTGCGGATCAGCAGCTCGGAATAGGCCTTCAGGAAAGGCTGCGTCATCGTGACCTGGCCACGCTCGGGCAAGACGCGATCGCGATGCCGGCGGAAGGTCTTCAGGTAGGAGAAGACATAGTCCCAGCGCCCGCAGTTCAGGCCGGCGATCCGGCCGCGCAGCGCGTGCAGGATCTCGTCCATCTCGAACACGGCCGGCAGCGTCTCGATCAACACCGTCGCCTTCATCTGGCCGATCGGCAAGCCGAGGCGCACTTCGATGAAAGCCAGCGCCTCGTCCCACAGCGCGGCCTCCTCCATGCACTGCATCTTGGGCAGGTAGAAGTACGGGCCGAGATCGCGCGCCGCGAGCGCATTCGCGTTGTGGAACGCGAACAGGCCCAGGTCGAACAGGGAACCGGACATGTTTTCGCCGTCGACCGACACATGCTTCTCGTCGAGGTGCCAGCCGCGCGGACGCACCATCAGCACGGCGAGGCCATCGGTCTTCAGGACGTAATGCTTGCTGCCGTCCGGCGCCATCCAATCCAGCGAACCGGCGACCGCCTTGCGCAATGCGCGCTGTCCGGTCAGCAGATTGATCCAGGTCGGCGCCGTCGAATCCTCGAAGTCGGCCATGTAGCAATTCGCGCCCGAGTTCAGCGCATTGATGACCATCTTCGGCTCGACCGGCCCGGTGATCTCGACCCGCCGGTCCAGCAACGCCGCCGGAAGTTCGGCCACCCGCCAGTCGCCCTCGCGAATCGCCCGGGTGTCGGGACGGAAATCCGGCAGCTCGCCGGCATCGAATCGGGCCTGGCGCTCGCGGCGGGCGGCCAGGCGCTGCCGGCGCACCGGCTCGAAGCGGCGATGCAATTCGGCCAGGAAACGCAGGGCCTCGGGAGTCAGCAGGTCTTCCTGGCCGGCCATCGGCGGCGCGGTCAGGCGCAGGCCGGAGGCATGGGCGGCGTCGGACGGGAGTGGCGTGGAGTTCATGGTTCGACCGTAGTTCCTGTGGTTTTATTTGACAAAACAAATATTTGAATAGATTGTATTAACAATCAATATAAACAATCCGATCAACTGCTTAGGCAGGAGCGTTTGTTCTAATCACGGCCCCCCTGCCGGCTTGCCTGCTGCAAGCCCGGGCCTGCAACAGAGGCGACCCACCGCAGGCGAACCCATGGCCGATCGACCAGCACGTTTCTACTACAAGGGCGATCGGCTCAAGCCCCTGAAGGCCTTTTGCCAGGCGGCCCGCCTGGGCTCCGTATCGCGCGCGGCCGAAGCCCTGTTCCTGAGCCAGCCGGCGGTGACCCTGCAATTGCAGGCCCTGGAGCGCGATCTGGGGGTGGCCCTGTTCGAGCGCATCGGCCGGCGCCTGTCGCTGACCCGGGAAGGCGGCGTGCTCTACGAGTTGGCCCGGCCGCTGATCGAGGGCTTGGATGGGCTGGAAGGCGAGTTCCGCAGCCGACTGAAAGGCCTGCAAGGCGGCGAACTGCACGTGGCCGCCGGCAGCTCGACCATCCTCTACTTGCTGCCGCCCCTGGTGCAGGCCTACCGCGAAGCGCATCCGGAGGTGCAGTTGGTGCTGCACAACGTCACCGGAAAGGACGGCCTGGCCCTATTGCGCAGCGACACCGTCGACCTCGCGGTCGGTTCCATGCTCGATGTGCCCAGCGATCTGAGCTATGCGCCGGTGTATTCCTTCGACCCGATGCTGATCATGGCCAAGGACCACCCCCTCTCGCGCAAGCAGCCGCTGCGGCTGGAAGATCTGTCGCCGCACGGCCTGATCCTGCCGCCGAAACGCCTGACGACCTGGCGCCTGGTCGATCTCGTGTTCCAGCAGCGCCGCGTGCCCTACACCGTCGCGCTCGAGGTCGGCGGCTGGGAAGTCATCAAGCAATACGTCGCGATGGGCCTCGGCATCTCCATCGTCACCGGCATCTGCCTGACCGAAGCCGATCGCCATCGCCTGGAAGTGCGCAACTTGCGCGAGTATTTCCCGCCGCGCAGCTACGGCGTCGTCGTGCGCAAGGGCAAGTTCCTTTCGCCGCAGGCGCGCGCCTTCGCCGACCTGGTCAAGCCCGGCGTGTTCGAACGCCAGGACTATTTCGATTCGGGGCCATCCAATCGCTGAACGCCGCGCTCAGAACACGTCGCGATTGCGGCCGCGATACGGCCGGAACTGTTCGCGCGCGCGCAACAGGTCGGCCTCCAGATCGTCGCTGAGTTCGAGCAAGGGGCCGAGACCGATGGTCTTCTCCGCATAGTTCAACCAGGCGCAGAACACCGGTACGCCAGCGCCGCGCGCGATCTTCCAGAAGCCGGGCTTCCACTTCTGCACGCGGCGGCGCGTGCCTTCCGGCGCCAGCACGAACCACATGCGCTCGGACGCGATGATCTTCGCCACAGCCTGCTCGACGATGCCCGCCGGCGCGGCACGGTCGACGGGAAAACCGCCGAAGCGGCGCAACAGCCAGCCCAGCGGGCCCCAGAACGCTTCCTTCTTCGCCATGAAATGGATGTCCACGCCCATCGCGACTTTCGCAGCGATGCCCCAGATCGCATCCCATATGGAGGAATGCGGCGCGACGATGACCACCATCTTCGCCAGATCGGGCCATTGGCCCGTCACTTTCCAGCCGCCGATGCGCAGTACGCTACGGCCGATCCAGCGCGTGAACGCATTGCCGCCGCTGCGCGCCGCCTGCGGCGGAAGCTCCGGAACGACGGCGCTCATGCCTCGCTTTTCCAGCTGGAAGACGAACGCCCTTTCTTGACGCCCGAACGCTCCTTCTTGCCGGTGAGCCGGCGCTCCTTCGATGCGCGCGTCGGTTTCGTCGCAACGCGTTTCTTCGGCACGACGAGCGCGGCGCGGATCAGGTCCGCCAGGCGTTCGCGTGCATCTTCGCGGTTGCGTTCCTGCGTGCGGAAGCGCTGCGCATTGATCACGATCACGCCGGCATCGGTGATGCGTCGATCGCTCTTGGCCAACAACCGCTCGCGCACCGCCTCGCTCAACGCCGACGACGTCGCCGCATCGAAGCGCAGTTCGACCGCCGTCGATACCTTGTTGACGTTCTGGCCGCCGGGACCGGCGGAACGCACGAAGCGCTCGACGAGCTCGTGCGCAGGGATGATCAGCGATGGCGTGACGTGCAGCATGCGTACTTCGGCGTAGGGATGCCGGCATCTTAGCAAGCCGATCGGGGATACCGCGGTTCCGGGGCCGGCTTTTCGCGACAAAAGATCAGGGTCGGGGCAGGCCGAAGAACCGCCTCGCCGTCCCGGTCGTGATGGCGGCGGTCTGCGCCGGCGTCTCGCCGCGGTCGCGCGCCAGCTCCTCGACGATGTGGCGCAGGTACATGGGCTCGTTGCGCCGGTGCGACGGCGCCGGTTTGACCGTGCGTGGCAACAGATAGGGCGCATCGGTTTCGATCATCAGGCGATCGGCCGGGATGTGGCGGACGATCTCGCGCAGATGCAGGCCGCGACGCTCGTCGCAGAGCCAGCCGGTGATGCCGATGTGATAGCCGGCGTCCAGGCAGTCCCGCATCTCCTCGTAGGTACCGGTGAAACAATGCACGACGGCCGGGCCGAGACGGCCATCGAAGGACTTCATGATGGCCATGAAATCGGCATGTGCTTCGCGCTGGTGCAGGAACAGCGGCTTGCCGGTTTCGGACGCCAACTGCAGCTGGCGCTCGAAGGCGCGTCGTTGGGCGGGACGCGGGGAGAAATCGCGGAAGTAGTCCAGTCCGCATTCGCCGACCGCCAACACCTCCGGCGCCGCATGCAGCTCGCGCATCTCGGCATCGCCTTCGTCGGTGTATTCGAGCGCGTGGTGCGGATGCACGCCTGCCGTCGCATACAGGAAGCCGGGATGCGCGCGGGCGATTTCCAGCGCGTGGCGCGAGCCGGCGCGACTGGCCCCGGTCACCATCATCTGCACGATGCCCGCAGCGCGCGCGCGCGCTAGCATCGCGTCGAAATCGTGCGCGAAGCTTTCGTGGCCCAGGTTGGCGCCGATGTCGATGAGTTCGAGGGGAGCGGACATGCTTCTGATGCGTGCGGTGCGTGCCCGATTTTAGCAGGCGCATCGCCATAGGCGGACGGCAATGGCTTGCAGACCGTAGAATCCTCCGGTGCGTCCCGCCGATTTCCCCATCGCCCCGCTGCTGCCCGAAATCCTGCGCTCGCTCGACGCGCATCCCCGTCTCGTGCTCGAAGCGCCCCCGGGCGCAGGCAAGACCACGCAGGCACCGCTGGCCCTGCTCGATGCCGGGTGGCGCGGCGACGGCCGCATCCTGATGCTGGAACCGCGCCGCGTGGCGGCGCGCGCCGCCGCCGGCTTCATGGCCAGGCAACGCGGCGAGGCCCTGGGCGAAACGATCGGTTACCGCATCCGCTTCGAGAACAAGGTCTCGCCGCGCACCCGCGTCGAGGTCGTGACCGAAGGCATCCTGACGCGACTGATCCAGGACGACCCGACGCTCGAAGGCGTGGCGGCGATCGTCTTCGACGAGTTCCACGAACGCCATCTCACCGGCGATCTCGGCCTCGCGCTCGCGCTCGACGTTCAGGCGCAATTGCGCCCCGACCTGCGCCTGCTGGTGATGTCGGCCACGCTCGACGGTGAGAAGCTCGCGCGTTTCCTCGACGCACCGCGCCTGACGTCGGCCGGGCGCAGCTTCCCGGTGGTCGTTCGCCACTATCCGGCACGGCGCGACGAGGCCCTGGGATTCCAACTGCGGCGCTGCGTGGAATCCTCGCTGCACGAACACCCCGGCGACATGCTGGTCTTCCTGCCTGGCCAACGCGAGATCCAGGACGCCGAACGGCAACTCGGCGCGAACCTCGGCGACGATGTCGTGCTCGTGCCCTTGCATGGCGAACTGCCGGTGGAAAAGCAGGGCGAGGCCCTGGCGCCCGATCCGCAAGGTCGCCGACGCATCGTGCTAGCGACGAACGTTGCCGAATCCTCGGTCACCCTGCCCGGCGTGCGCGTGGTGATCGACAGCGGGCTCGCGCGCGAACCCCGCTTCGATCCGAACAGCGGCTTCTCGCGCCTGGAAACGGTGAACATCTCTCAGGCCTCGGCCGATCAGCGCGCCGGCCGTGCCGGCCGCGTCGCCGAAGGTTGGGCCTATCGCCTCTGGCCCGAATCGCAGCGACTCGAACCGATGCGCACGCCGGAGATCGCGCAGAGCGAGTTGTCGTCGTTGGCGCTGGAACTCGCGGCCTGGGGCAGCGACGCCCTGCGCTTCGTCGACGCGCCTCCCACCGGCGCGATCTCCGCCGCACGCGACCTGTTGCAGCGGCTGGGTGCGCTCGATGGCGATACGCGCATCACTGATTTCGGTCGCCGTGCATTGCGGATCGGCACGCATCCGCGCCTGGCCGCGATGTTGCTGTCGGCGCGGGGCGAGGACGAACAAGCGCTGGCCTGCGATCTCGCGGCACTGCTGGAAGCACGCGATCCGCTGAGACAACGAAGCGACGATTGGGCTTCGCGCTGGCGCGCCTTGGCTGCGTTGCGCCAAGGCCGCGCACCGCAAGACGCGAGTCGCGGGGCGCTCGCGGCGATCGACCAGGCGGCGAAGCAATGGCGCCGCCGCATTCGTTGCGAGCGAGCGCCTGCCGATTCGGTGCCGGCGCATCTGCTCGGCGATCTGTTGCTGCATGCCTTTCCCGATCGCATCGGTCGCCAGCACGCCGGCGATCCGCGTCGCTATCAACTCGCGAACGGCCGCATGGCCCGCATCGCCGACGACAGCGCGCTGTACGGCGAGCCCTGGATCGTCGCCACCGAGCTGCGTTATGAAGCGAAGGATTCCTTCGTACAGCGCGGCGCGCCCTTGGACGAAGCGCGACTCGAACGCGACTTCCCGGCGCGTTTCGTCGAACAGGACATCGTGCGCTGGGACGCCGACGCGCGCGCCCTGGTGTCGCGCCGCGAAAAGCGCTACGACCGCATCGTGCTGGAAAGCAAACCCGCGGGCCGACCGGATCCCGCCCTGGCGGCGAAGGCGCTCTGCGAAGCCGTCGTCGAACTTGGGCTGCAGGCCTTGCCGTGGACCGAGGCCCTGAAGCAGTTCCGTCAGCGCGCGATCTGCCTGCGCGAATGGATGCCGGAACTCGGACTGCCGGATTTCTCCGATGCCGCCCTGCTCGCCGCGCTCGGCGACTGGCTGGCGCCCGCTTTCGCCGGCAAGACGCGGCTCGATGCGCTAAGCGAACAGGAGCTCGGCGATGCGATGCGTTCACGATTGGACTGGTCGCTGCGGCAAAAACTCGACCAGTACGCGCCGACGCGCCTGAGCGTGCCTTCGGGCATGGAACGCAGCGTCGAATACCTGCTGGACGATCACGATCGCCCCGCCCCTCCGGTGCTGGCGGTGAAACTGCAGGAACTGTTCGGACTCGCCGATACGCCGCGCATCGCCGACGGGCGCGTGCCGGTGCTGTTGCATCTTTTGTCGCCAGGCGGAAAGCCGTTGCAGGTCACGCAGGACCTGCGGGGCTTCTGGGAGCGCACCTATCCCGAGGTGAAGAAGGAAATGAAGGGGCGGTATCCGCGGCACCCCTGGCCCGACGATCCTTGGACCGCCACCGCCACGCATCGAGCCAAGCCGCGCGGCACCTGATTCGCGACCCAGTGTTTACCTCCTGCCCTGTCCATCCGTCTGTGTATCAACACAGGCGAGGAAGGCGGATGCGGATGAAACGGTTCTTGATCGCGACGACGGTGCTGACCGTACTGCTGCTCGGTGGCGCGATCGCCGTCATCTATCCCGCGCAGCGCGCCGATCTCGGCTGGCGCCCGGCGGTACGACCCGCCAGTTTCGCCGGCGAGCATTCGCCGAACGTGGTGATCGACGCCGCGCATCACAACGCGTCGGATGCGCGTTGGTGGGGTCGCTACTGGCCGTTCGCAAAACTGCTGCGTTCCGACGGCTACCGCGTACGGACCGGCGAGAGCCGTTTCGATGCGTCATCCCTCGCCGCCGTCGATGTGCTGGTGATCGCCAATGCGTCCGGCGGCGCCAAGCCGCAGTTCTTCGGCATCAACCTGCCCGTCGGTGGCGCGTCCGATCGCGCGGCACCGGCGTTCACCGCGGCAGAGATCGCCGCACTGCGCACCTGGGTGGAACAAGGCGGCAGCCTGCTGCTGATCGCCGACCACGCGCCTTTCGGCGCCGCCAATCGCGAACTCGCCGCCGTGTTCGGCGTGACGATGGGCGCTGGTTTCGTCGAAGTGCCCGATGGAAAGTCCGATCCCTTGCCGTTCTCGCGCGGGAATCGTCGCCTCGGGTCGCACCCCATTCTCGACGGCGGCAGCGGCCTCAAGCGAATCGATCGGCTCGAAACCTTCACCGGCCAGTCGCTGCAGGGCCCGCCGGGCGCGACGATCCTGATGGCGCTGCCGCGCGGCAGCGAGGAATACATCGACGACGGCAGCGGCGCGCTGAAACCCGTGCCCGCGCTTCCGGCGCAAGGGCTTGCCTTCGCTTTCGGCCGCGGTCGCATCGTCGTGCTCGGCGAAGCGGCGATGCTGACCGCCCAGGTCGCCGAAGGCGTTCCTTTCGGCATGGATACGACGCGCAACGACAACGAGGTTTTCGCGCTCGCCGTGCTGCACTGGCTATCCGGCGCGGACAAAGAACACACTAGACAAGACGCCACGAGGTAATGCCATGAATCACGAAGAAATCATCGTTGCGCTGCTCATCGCCTTCGGCATCGTCGCCGTCGCCTTCGTGCAGCTCCGTCGCCACCGGCTGCGCGCCGAGGTGGCGGCGAAGAAGGCGCAGATGGTCGCGCGCCTGTCCGAGCGCTTCGGCAGCGACGCCGAATTCATCGCCTTCCTGCAGACGCCGGAAGGACAGCTGATGCTGGAAGGCGAATACTCGTCCGCCGCGATGGGGTATCGCCTGATCGGCCTGCTGCAGGCCGGCATCGTCGCCATCTTCATCGGCCTGGCCTTTCTCGCGAACTCGTTCCCGCCGCCGACGGGGGCCGACATCAACCTCGTGCGCGAAGCCGATTTCGCACGCTGGTGGGGCATCGTCCTGCTCGGCGTCGGCACCGGCCTGATCGTCGCCGGTTCGATGAGCGCGAAGATCGCGAAACGCTGGGGCGTGCTGGGCCGCTGAACGATGCGCGACTACGCGGCCTTCGCCGACGCTTACGCAAGCCATCGCCCGGCTGTGTGGGCCTACCTGCGCCGCCTGGGTGCCGGCCCCGAACTTGCCACCGACCTGGCGCAGGACAGCTTCCTGCGTTGGCTGGAACTGCCGCCCGACCATGGCGACATCGCCCATCCGCGCGCCTGGCTCTACACCACTGCTTCGCGCCTCTACGTCGATCATCGGCGCCGCCTCGGACGTGAAGTGGATTGGGAATCACAAGGGGCCGAACCGGTGATCGAAGAGGATCGCGAGGCGAAGATTCCCGTGGCGGTATGGTCGGTGCTCAGCGCGCGACAACGCCAGCTCTTGTGGCTGGCCTACGCCGAAGGTTTCGATCACGAGGAGATCGCGCGCATCGCCGGCGTCGCCGCGAGCAGCGTGCGCGTGCTGCTGGCGCGTGCCCGCGCGCGACTCGCCGAACTGCTCGCGCCGCCTGAAGGAGAACGGACATGAACATCGAAGATCGTTCGATCGAAGAATTGATCTCGGACGATGCAATGCGGCTGCGCGCGCAGGCGCCCGCATCCAGTCCCCTCATGGCCTGGCACGCGGTGCGCGAGCGATTGGCCTGGCGTCTGGCCCGCCGCTTGCGCTGGATCGGCTTCGGTCTGCTGGCGCTGGTCGCGATCGCGATGACGCCGATGCTGTTGCGCGCGCCCGCTACCATCTGGTGGTGTTTGCCGCTGGCGGCGATGCTTTGGCCCTTGCTCGCGCTCGCCGACGCTCCCCGGCGGCCTGACGGGGAACGCTCCTAGACCGTGCGCATCGCGGCTAGCGCGCAGGCCAGCAGGCAGACTTCACGACCATCGCGGGTGCCCATGCGACCGACTTCGGCAAATCCGATGCGTGCGTGGAAGGCCAACGATCCGGGATTGGGCGGCAACAGGTTCACCTCGCAGGCGAGCCCGACCTTGCCCTGTTCGCGCGCCCTGCTTGCCGCAACGCCGTAGATGCGACGGCCCAGGCCCCGTCCTCGCGCTTCGGGCGCGATGGCGATCTGGTCGATGTACAGGAACGGTTCGTGCAAGCTAGCGCGGAACCAGCCGAACTCCTCGCCGTCGTAGTCGGCCTTGTCCTCATACACGATGACATAGCCGGTACAGCGCTCAGCCTCGCGCCAGAGCAGAAGTTCGCCCTCGGAGGCGAAGATCGCCGCCAGATCGGCCTGTTCGAGCACCGCCACGCCCGGTCGCGCCGCCCGATTGATGCGAAGGACGGCGTCGAAGTCTGCTGCCGTTGCCGCAACCAACATTGAGGCTCTCATCCGATGCCCTTGCGCCGAGCTTCGCATGCGGTCGGATGAAGGGAAAGCATCCGCGGCATCCCGTGGGCGTAGAAGGACACCGACGGCCGCAATGACGGACCGTCGAATCCCACTTCCCGTTGTCCTCGCCTCGGGCGCTCGGCGATACTCATCCTCACTCGGGGCGGGGAGGATGCGGATGCATACCATCATGGTGATCGGCGCAGGCCTGGGCTTGCTGATCGTTTTCCTGTTGATCGGTCTCGCGATTGGCCGAACCCGCTACGCAACGGGTACGGGGGCCCTGTGGTTCATCCCGGCCTGGTTCATCGGCGCTGGCGTGAACCTTTGGATCGGGACCACCCATGGCTACAGCGTTGCTGACGAACTGCCGATCTTCGCGCTGGTGTTCGCACCGCCGGCCGCGCTCGCCGGCCTGCTGGGCTGGCGACTACGACGCTTCTGAGTGCCTCGCCCATGAGCCTGCTGCGCGAACGCGACAAGGCCGATAGCGGCCGGGTGGCCATGGTCGAACTGTTCTTCGACCTGGTCTTCGTCTTTGCCGTCACCCAGCTCTCGCATTCCCTATTGGGCGATCTGACGGCGCAAGGCCTGGCGAAAGTCGGTCTGTTGCTGCTGGCCGTCTGGTGGGTCTGGATCTACACCTCGTGGGTCACGAACTTCCTCGACCCCGAACGGCTGCCGGTGCGCATCTGCCTGTTCGCGCTTATGTTCGTCGGCCTCCTGCTTTCGGTGTCCATTCCGCACGCTTTCGACAAGCATGGCCTGGTGTTCGCGGCCAGTTACGCCTTCATGCAGGTCGCGCGTACCGGCTTCTTCCTGTGGGCCGCGCGCGGCGCGCCGGAACGCATGCGGCGCAACTTCCAACGCATCCTGGCCTGGCTGTCGGTATCGGCCGTCTGCTGGCTGATCGGCGGATTCGCCGCGGGCGAGACGCGCTGGCTGTGGTGGGCGTTGGCCCTGCTGATCGAATTCGCCGGGCCCTGGGCTTATTTCTATGTGCCCGGCCTCGGCGCGTCGACGACCGCGGACTGGAGCGTGGATGGCGGCCACCTGGCCGAACGCTGCGCCTTGTTCGTCATCATCGCGCTGGGCGAGTCGCTGCTGGTCACCGGCGCGACTTTCGGCGACCAGGCTTGGAACACGCAGAACATCGTCGCTCTGGTTTCCGCGGTATTCGGCAGCGTGCTGATGTGGTGGATCTATTTCGATACCGGGCAACAGCGCGCGCATCATCGCATCGCGCATTCGAAGGATCCCGGTCGCCAGGGCCGCAGCGCCTATACCTATGCGCATACGCTGATCGTCGCCGGCATCATCGTCTGCGCCGTCGCCGACGAACTGGTGATCGTGCATCCGCAGCACGGCGAGAATCCGGCGCTGATGGCCATCCTCGGTGGCCCGTTCTGCTATCTGCTGGGCGTCGCCTGGTTCAAGTGGCTGACGAACGACCGGCGCACGCCGCCGCTGTCGCATATGGTCGGCATCGGCCTGCTGGCCCTACTGGCCGTGCCGACCTTCCTGCACTGGCTGTCGCCCTTGGCGCTCGGATTGTCGACCACCGCCGTGATGCTGATCGTGGCGGTGTGGGAATCGCTGGCGATCCGTCGCGCCTGAGGTGAGCAGCGTACCGCGACTATCGCTGGTGATCCCGGCCTGGAACGAAGCCGAGCGCCTGCCGCGATTGCTCGATTCGATGGAAGCGGCGCGCGCGGCGTGCCCGGCCGTCATCGAAGTCATCGTCGCCGACAATGCCTCCACCGATGCCACCGCCGAGATCGCCCGCGCCCGCGGCTGCCTGGTCGTGCCGGTCGAGAAACGCTGCATAGCGGCCTCGCGCAACGGCGGCGCCGCGCAGGCGCGCGGCGAATGGCTGGCCTTCGTCGATGCCGATTCGGTGCTGCATCCGCAGGTGTTCAATGCATTGCTGAAAGCCGCGGATGATCCGCGCACGCTCGGCGGCGCCAGCCGCGTGACGATGGAACGCTGGTCGCTGGGCATCGCGCTGGCTTTCGCGTCGATGCTGCCGATGGTCTGGCTGACCGGTTTCGATACCGGCCTGGTGTTCTGGCGCCGGGAAGACCACGAAACGCTCGGCGGCTACGACGAAAGCAAGATGATCGCCGAGGACGTGGATATGCTCTGGCGCCTGCGCCGGCTCGGCCGCCCGCGCGGCCAGAAACTCGTGCGTCTGCAAGGCGTCAAGACGATCACCTCCTCGCGCAAGTTCGACCGCCACGGCGACTGGCACTGGTTCACGCAGATGCCGCGCATCGGCTGGCGACTGCTGCGCGACCCGCGTGGGATCACCGATTTCGCGAGAAGGTATTGGTATGAGGGGCGCTAGGGTCGCGGTGCTGTGATCAGAACGTGTGTTGCAGCAGGTAGTCCACCAGCTCTTTCGCGTTCATCGTCTTGCCGTCCGGGCCGAGGGTGATCAACGCCGCCAACGCCAGCGCCGGCATCGTTGCGAGGAACTGCTGGTAGCGCAGCAGCAGTTCGCGGATATGCCGGCGCATAGCGCGAATCGCATCGCGTTGCTCAGGAGTGGGAGCGTTCTCCTGCATTTTCACGATATCGGCGAACTTCCTGAAAAGGTCCACGATCGCTTGCGTCGCTTCCATTGCTTCGCGTGCCTGCAGGCCGTCCCGGAGCTGCAGTTGTCCGTCGCGCATCTTGGTCCAGATCAGGTCGTACGCCCCGACTTCGCGCTCGATGCGGTCGATGGCGATGAACTTCAGATCTTTCGGGACCTTCCCATCCATGTTCTGCGCCACATGCACGAGTTCGTGCAGCAGCAAAGCCACGAGCTGCTCGGGATCGGCGTCGAGCACGGCATCCCCGTTCAGCGTCATCGTGCTCTTGCCCTTGCCGGTCTCGGGATCGGGCCCGCCCTCGGGCCATGTCCGGCCATCGGCAGGCCGTATTTCTCCCTTGTCGCCCTGGATGCCGCCATGGATGTGGCGGTCCAGGTCGTCCGTGCTCGGGTTGCCGGGCAAGCCGCGCGTCAGTTCACGCTCGCGAATTTTGCGCCAGGCTTCGCGGATGCGCTGGTCACGCTCACGCTCCAGATCAGGCGTCCATTCGCGCTCAGCCACGATGGTGGGATCGCCCTGACGTTCGGCGCCCTCCAGCCCAAGCAGGAAGTATTCGCCGGCGACCGGTGATGGCCCGGGCCATTCGCGGCAATGACGCCACATCGCATTCGGTCCGTCGCAAAGATGCTCGAACCATTGTTGCCGATGCCACAAGGGCGCGTCGTCCGGCAGCGGCTGCGTCGGCAACGAGATGAATTCAGCTAGACCATCGCATTCGAGCAAGGAGCCGGAGGCCGGGTCCGGATCGACCCACTCGCCCCACAAGGGCAGCGGCTCGTCGTTCAAGCGCACCGGAATCCGTCCTTGCGCTGTCAGTCGCCAGGCATAGAGATCGAAGCCGCCAACGCCCGGCCTTGCCGGCCCTTGCCAGGACAGGCGCGTTCCGAATCGTCCGCGATGTGCATGAAGCCGCATAGACCCGGTGCTCGATTTCTTCGAAGCAAGCATGTCCTGTTCGCGCACGACGCTTCCTCCTTGCGTGCTAGTTCGTCAGACGTTGATAAAGTTTCAAGTCGTCGGCAGAAATCTGCGCCGGCGGGCTGAATACCGGTTCGCGCAGGTCGATCTTCGTGCCGGGTAACTGACCGCCTTTCGGCGGCGGTCCGTTCGGTATCAACACTTCGACCTTCAGGCTCCAGGTGAATTGGCCGAGCAGCGCCGGTGCCTGCAGGCACACCGCCCAGGTACGGAATTCCCAATGCACAACGAGGCGATCGCCCGGTCGCGGCGTGAGACGGCTGCCGTCCTCGAGCTGGAATGCGCCCCAGGGATTCACCAGACCCGGCGAGTCGTTCAATACGCGTCCGCCTTCGGGTCGGTCGCGCTGGTAGGCATAGCAACCGGGGCGTTTGTCTTGCTCCGGCAGCAGATCCAAGTGCCAGTCGCTGCTTGCCGCGATCTTGCGGCCGTTCAGGGTCACCGTGCGCCTCACTGCCTGGATGAAACAGAACTGCCGGCAGGCCGGTGGCGGGATGAAGAGCAGGAAGATGTGCGCACCGATGAAATGACCCTTGCCAGGCAGGTCCATTCCCGGGGACTTGCGGTACTCGTGACCATGGCCGCCGCCCGGCGCAAGTTGCGCGTCGCCCTCCGGACAAGGGCGCTCGGCGTCCAGCGCGACGATCTCCAGTACTGGAACTTCGCGTGGTCGCGTGGTCGCGCCCGGCGGCGGCGGCGCTGGCGTGGAGCGAAGGAGGTCGCCGCGCTGATGCGTGTGGCAGCAGACTTCGCGCGAAAGGATCTCGACCCATTCGCCGAGTGCATTCTGTATTTCTACCGTGATGGTGACGCATTGACCCAACCCGCCTGGAATGGTGATGCCGCCACCCTGCCCGTCATCGTCGTCGTTCGTCTGTTCCTCGGCCTTACGGCGCAAGCTGCGCCGCTCGTTCGGCGAGAAGATGTGCGTGGTCGTGGTACCGAGCGCACCGCTGGCGCGAACGCGCGCCGGCACCGCCAGCAGGTTGCGCAAGCGGATGCGCGTCATGCAACAAGGCAGGGGTGCGCGGCGCATTGGCCTACGCTCTTCACCCGGCGCTTCGTCGGCGATCGGACGACCGATCGCTGGATCGTCGATCACGCCCATCAGGGCCCGATCAAGCCCGGCGCTCAATCTGTCGGCATCCTCGTCCTTCGCCGCGTCCAGAACGTCGTATAAAGGCCCGGCGAGTCGCCACGCTTTTTTTGCCAGAGCCTCGCGCTGCGAATGCAGCGATTGACGCATCGCCTGTTGGCGCAGGTCCGTCAGCCCCGCTAACGCCTTCTCCCATCGACCCAGCAATGCGATGTCCAGGCGCGCAGACGCCCGACGACGCGATACCGTTTTCGTTTCCGAACGTTTCATGGCCATGACGACCCCTCGCTGGCGATGGCGGAGTGCGGCCCAGCCGGATCCGACGTCCCTATCGCTTCCGGCAAGGCGGCAGCGTTGCTGACGGCGCCATCGCGCGCATTGCGCGTTGGCGTGTCATCGACAAAAACGCAGCGATGCTCAGCCGCCGGCCATACGTCGAGTCAGCGCCTTCCCACCTTCACCGTCAGCGGCCAGGTGACGGCGCGCACGGAATCGGGATCGCCCCAGGCGGCCTGCATGTCGTCGGCGAATTCGCCGACGATGTCGCGGCCGGTCTGTTTCGCCAGTTTCTGCGAGGCCGACCAGCTGCGCAGGTAGGCGAGGTACTGCGGCAGCGTCCAGTCGCAGCGCAGTTCTAAAGGCGGCGAGTCGATGCGCTCGAACGGGAACGGCAGGGTCGCGTAGCCGGCTTCGACATGCCGGCGCTCCGGCGCCCAGTAGGGGTCGAGTTCGCCGCGATACAGGCGATAGAAAACCTCGTCCACTTGCGGATTCACCGACGAGCGTTCGTAGGTCCAGACGGCGATGCGGCCATCGGGTCTCATCACGCGCTTGGCTTCCGCAAAAAATCGATCGCAGTCGAACCAATGCATCGCCTGCGCGACGGTCACCAGATCGGCGCTGGCATCGGGCAGCGAGCACTGCTCCGCCGGCTCGACGGCATAGCGGATATTGTCGCGCGGCACGCCGGCCTCGATCTGCGTCGCGCTCGGATCGGTGGCGAAAACCTGGTCGAAATGAGCGGCCAGGGCGACGCTGGCCTGGCCGTTGCCACAACCGGCATCCCAGACGAGTCCTCGTTCCTTGCATTGGCTCGCCAGCCAGTCGAACAAGGCCGGCGGATAGGTCGGCCGCGCTTGCGCGTAGAGATTGGCGTGGCCGGAGAAATGATCCTTGAAGCTCATCGCGATGTTTCCTTGGAATAGACGCAAGGCGCCGCGATCCTTCGAACGTCAACGACCGGTGAAAGCGGTCGCCAGCAAGCTGGCTCCTACAACTTTTCTTCGCGCCACTGTCCGGAGGCGAGGCCGTCCAGGCGATGCGGCCCGATCGAGATGCGCACCAGGCGCAGGGTCGGCAGGCCCACTGCCGCGGTCATGCGCCGCACCTGGCGATTGCGGCCTTCGCGCAAGGTGATCTCGATGAAGCTGTCCGGCACCGTCTTGCGCACGCGGATGGGCGGATCACGCGGCCACAACCAGTCCGGCGCACGATCGAGTCGCTGCGCCTGCGTCGGCTGGGTCGGTCCGTCGTTGAGCAGCACGCCCTTGCGCAACTGCGCGAGCTGCTCGTCGGTCGCATTGCCTTCGACCTGCACGAGGTAGGTCTTCGGCCATTTGAACTTCGGCGAGCTGATCTGCGCGATGCGTGCGCCGTCGTCGGACAACAGCAACATGCCCTCGGAATCGAAATCCAGGCGCCCGGCCGCGTAGATGCCGGAAGGCAAGCCGAATTCGGCCAAGGTGCGCCGTGGCGGCTCGCCCTGGTCCGTGAACTGGCAGAGCACGCCATAGGGTTTGTTGAGGGCAACCAGCATCGGGCCAGTGTACGCCCATGCGAGAATGCGTGCTTTCCAACGCGGTTCCGCGCCATGCATCCGCTGCGCCGATTGTTCGATTTCGCCCGCCCCTATCGCCGCGATGCCGGTTTCGGCGTGCTGTTCTCGGTGTTGAACAAGGTCTTCGACGTCCTGCCCGAGTTGCTGATCGGCGTCGCCGTCGACGTGGTGGTGAACCAGAAGGCTTCCTTCCTGGCGCGAATGGGCCTGCCCGACCCGATGCATCAGCTCTATGCGCTGGTCGTGCTGACGGTGCTGGTCTGGGCCTGTGAATCGTTGTTCGAATATCTCTATGCGCTGCGTTGGCGCGGACTGGCGCAGAACCTGCAGCACGAGCTGCGCCTAGCCGCCTATGCGCACCTTCAGGCGCTGCCGCCGGACACGATCGCGCGCGAGCGAAGCGGTCGATTGATGGCGCTGCTGAACGAGGACGTGAACCAGATCGAACGTTTCCTCAACACCGGCGCGAACGACCTGATCCAGGTCTTCTGCTCTACCCTGCTGGTCGGCGCGGTCTTCTTCACCCTCACCAGCAGCCTCGCCGTGCTGGCCCTGTTGCCGATGCCGCTGATCCTGCTCGGCGCCTTCTGGTTCCAGAAGCGCTTGTATCCGCGCTATGCCGCCGCGCGCGAAGCCGCGGCGACGGTGTCGTCGCGCTTGAACAACAATCTCGCCGGCATGGCGACGATCCAGGCCTACACGGCAGAAACCTTCGAAGCCGATCATGTGCGCGCGGCCTCGGACCAGTTCCGCCAGCGCAATGCCGCCGCGATCCGTGTCGCCGCCGCGATCACGCCGGTGATCCGCATGGCGGTGCTCGCCGGTTTCGTCGCGACGCTGCTGTACGGCGGTTGGCTGACGCTGCAGGGCCAGCTCGGTGTTGGCAGCTATTCGGCGCTGGTGTATCTGACGCAGCGCCTGTTGTGGCCGATGACGCGCCTGGCCGACATGACCGATCTCTACCAGCGTGCGATGGCCTCGGTGAATCGCGTGATGGATCTGCTCGACACGCCGATGCCGACGCGCGGCGAAGCCAGGCTCGCCCTGCCCGTGCGCGGCGAGATTCGTTTCGAGAACCTGGTCTTTGCTTACGACACGCGACGTGCTGTAGATCAGGTCAGTCTCATCGTGCCGGCGGGCCACACGGTCGCCCTGGTCGGCGGCACCGGCAGCGGCAAGAGCACCCTGCTGAAACTGCTGCTGCGCTTCCTCGCGCCGGAACAGGGTCGCATCCTCGTCGATGGACAGGACATCGCGGGGCTCGACCCGGCCGATCTACGCAAGCATCTCGGTTACGTGGCGCAGGAACCCTTCCTGACCGACGGCAGCATCGCCGACAACATCGCTTACGGCGAGCGCCAACCCGACTTCGCGAAAGTCGAAGCGGCGGCGCGCGCCGCCGAGGCGATGGATTTCATCGAGGCGCTACCGATGGGGCTGGACAGCGAAGTCGGCGAACGCGGTGCGCAGCTCTCGGGCGGCCAACGCCAGCGCATCGCCCTGGCACGCGCCCTGTATCGAGAACCGGCCGTATTGATCCTGGATGAAGCGACTTCGGCGGTGGACAACGAAACCGAGGCGGCGATCCAGCGGTCGCTGGCGCGTATCGCGCACCAGCGGACCAGCCTCATCGTCGCGCATCGCCTGTCCACGGTGCGCCATGCCGATGCCATCCATGTGATGGAAGACGGTCGCATCGTCGAGTCCGGCACGCACGATCAGTTGCTGGAACGCGATGGCATCTATGCAGCGCTGTGGCGATTGCAGACCGGCGAGACAGTCGCGTAGCGAAACGCGGTGGGCCAAGGCCCACCCTACGATGGGACGCGTGCGCGGCGAAGACCGCGCAGGCCGAACACGAACAGAAGCAGCGACATCGGCAGCGCGATCGCCGCGACGACGCCTTCGCCGCCTTCGATGGGCATGCCGAGGGCGCGGGCGAGCACGCCAGCGTCGTAGGTCAGCAGGGCGAACAGCGCGACACCGGTCGCGACGAGGACGAGCGGCAAACTCGGGGAGTGTTTCATCGGAATCTCCAGCGTCAGGAAATGCAGGGAGTCGGCGAATGCTTCAGTGCATTCACTGGGTATTGGCGAGGCCAACGGACTTGCCGGCGTACTCGCGGAATTCGGGGCCGGCCAGGCGCAGGTTCTCGCGCAGGTAGGCGCGCAGGCGCTGTCCCGGCGGTTCCGGTACCGCGCCGCCCAGATGCTTCTGCAGCATCGCCTCCATGCCGTACAGGTAGGCTTCTCGCGGCACCGGATCGACCGGCGAATGGCCTCCGTTCGGTTCCACCAGCAGGCTCACCGGACGTTTCGCCGCTTTCAGGGTCGCCGTGTAGTTGACCACTTCACGGATGGCCACCGTTCGATCGGCGCCGCCAGCCATGATCAACAAGGGGCGCTGCATCTTCGCGGCATTCACCATCGGCGATTGCGCATGCAGTCGCGCGTAGGTCGCGGGGTCGGTGGAATCCAGCGACAACGCCGCCAGCGTGTGCTTGAGCGAACGATCCGGCATGTCGCCCTGCTCGCCGGCTTCGAGCAACCAGCGCATCGACCAGCCCAGATCCGCCGGCGGCGAACCGGCGACGCCGACCTTGAACAGCTCCGGCTGGAAGGTGAGACCGAGCAACGTCGAATAGCCGCCGAAGGAATGGCCGACGATGCCGACGCGGTCCTTGTCGCCGATGCCCTGCGCCAACAGCCAGCGCACGCCCTCGACGATGTCCTGCTGCACGCGGCCGTTGCCGTAGTCGCCGTTGGAGGAAAAGGTGTAGGTGCGACCGTGGCCGGTGGAGCCACGGAAATTCGACTGGAACACCACGTAGCCGCGATTGGCGAGGAACTGCGCGACGCCGTCGTAGCCGGGACGGAAATGGTTGATCGGTCCGCCATGCACATGCGCGACCATCGGCGCGCGCGCAGCGTCCACGCCCGGCGGAAGCAGCAGAAAGCCGTGAACGCGCACGCCGTCCGAGGCGAGATAGTCGATGGCGATCTTGCGCGCGAGGTTCGACTCCGGCGGCGAGTTCGCGGTGATGCCAGGATCGTCGAGGATGCGGCGCAGGTTCCCGTTGCGCGGATCGTACAACCACCAGCGCGGATCGCGCAGGGTCGGCGCGCGTTCGCTGACCAGCCAGTGCGCGGACGGGCCGCTGCCAGCCTGCAGGGCGATGTCGCGGCCCGGGAATTTCTTCGCGATGGCGGCAACCGTGCCCTGCGCTTCGCCGATGCCGTAGGTCGCGGCGACGGTGCTGCGGTAGCTCGCCGCCAACGGCTCCTGGGTACGCGGATCGAGCACCACTTCATCGAGATCGGCCTCGCCGCGCGGATCCTGGTGCAGGGTCTGCAATCCATCGTTCGCGTCCAAGCGCATCACGCGGCGGAAGTTCCCGTCGGAACCGTCGCCGGGATTGCCGGTCATCAGCAGGCTGCCGTCGGCGCGCACCGCCAGCAGATCCAATCGTTGCATCGGTTGCAGGCGCAGCACTTCGCGCAGGCTGCCGTCCGCGCGCAAGCGATACAGCGCGTCGAATGCGCCTTCGAAACGCGCCAGCGCGACGACGCGGCCCTGCGCATCCAGCGCGACGTCGTGGATCCAGCGCGCGTCCTCGCGCAGCAGGGTGCGCTTGCCCTGCGCATCCATGCGCACCACGCGCCAACGTTCGCCCTTGCCGGCGGCAACGCGTTCGCCCAGCAGCACTGCAGCAGGCTGCGAGGGATCGAGCTTGATCACCCGCCGCCGTTCGCTGCCGCCCAGCGGCACGCGTACACCGGTGCGACCGGCTGTATCGACGATGGTCAGCGAGCGCGACGAGCGCAGGAACAGCCAGCGCCCGTCGTGCGACCACATGAGCTGCTCGGCCTGGGTACTGCCGACCAACACGCGTGCAGGACCAACCTGCGTCGGCAGCAGCCACAGCGCGCGCGAGTCTTTCTGCTCGCGCAGATAGGCCACGAAATCGCCGGCCGGCGAAAGCTCGGCGGCCACCAGCGTGCGGTTTTCGAGGAAGGCCGTGCGCGGCAGGCGCGGCGCGGGCGGCAGGGCGCGCTGTGCGGCTTCCATGCTGCGCAGGCTTTCGACCGTCTGCGCCGGCAGGGCGCGCGACGCCAGCATGAGGGCGCACAGCGCCAGCGTGGCGCACAGGTTCCGGAACGTCGTCATCGTCTGATGTCCTCTGCGTTCCGGCTCAGGCGGCGACCGGCCGCGCACTCGGCGCGGGCATCGGCAACGTTTCGCGACGCGGTACCATCAGCCACAGGCTGGCCAGCGCCGGCAGGCCGATCACGCCGCACAGCAGCACCCAGCCCCAACGACCGCGCACCGAATGCGACTGCTTGCCGGTCATCCAGATCGCGCCGAGCAACGACAGCAGGCCGCACACACCGGCCAACCACAACACTTGTCGCGGCATCGGTTCCGGCTTCGCGCGCAGCGGATCGTTCGCCGCGAACAGATCCTGCGCGCCCAGGCAGATCGCGCGCAGCACCGGCGACAACCAGGTGTTTCGATTGGTGTAAGCGACCGGCAGGTCGATCGACAGCGCGCGGCGTGCGACTTCACGCGCCTGCCCCTTGCCGTCCACGCGCAGCACCTGCTGGTAAGGATGCTGCAGTTCGCCGCTCCACACGCCCCAGGTATAGGTGTACGACACCAGATAACCGTCCAGCAGTTCGATCACGTCCATCCGGCTGAGGTTGCCGACCGGACCCGGCATCGCCACCCGCATCAGCGGTTGCAGCAGGTCGAGTCCATGCATCGTCTCGCGGCCGGGATAGAAATACGCGGCGCGGTCGCTGAGCACCACGATGTTGTCGCCGGCCGGTTCCGGCGGGCTGGCCATCACCTCGCCCTGCGGCAGGCGGATGCGTTCGAACATGCGCTGCTGTTCGCTGTCGTACTGATAAGCCGCGTGCGCGTTGAACAGGTAGGTCGCGCCGTACGGCATGGTCGGCCCGGGGAATGCGGCTTGCGCCTCGCCCACACCCATCTCGCCACGGGCGCGCTGGTCGCGCAGGCCACGGGTGACGAAACGCGAACGGTCGTGGCTATACACAAAGAAGAGGTTGTTGTCGCCATCGCCGAACTCCAGCGGCGACAGGTTGGTCAGGCTGCCCTGCACCGGCAGGTTGCGCAGCGGATAGGTCGTGTACACATCGGACAGCGCGATCTGCTCACGCCACAGAGCCGCCTCGGCATCGCGACTGCCTTCGATGCCGAGCAGCAGCATCTCCTTGCCCTGGACGCGATCGGCCTCGATATGCCCGCCTTTCGGAGGCTCCGGCGTGTTGAGCGGATGGGTGCCGCTCGCCGTCCAGAACAACTCGACACCGAAACCCATCATCCAGATCAGGAAGTAGGCGCCCAGCTGAACCGGCAGTGCCACCGCCAGCGTCGCCAGCGGATTGCGCGAAGGCGCGGCAGGATCCGGCTTGAACGCGATCGCCAGCAAAAGCGCGAGGAACGCGATGACCACGCATTGCACGCCCAGCATCGCCACGCCGGACGCTTGTGCATACATGAACAGGTTCGGCAGCAGGAAGGCGGCGAACGAATAGCGGCGATTGCCGACCATCGCGTAGGCGCCGGCGAGATAACCGGACACCGCGATCAACCAGGCCGCCACCGGCAACAACCAATGACGCAGGTCGACCACGCGCGCGGTCATCGTGTCCTGGTAGAGGCAGATCAAAGCGATCGGCAACGCCGTCACGGCCAGCAACAGCACCACGCTGGCAAGGCTCAGCGCACCAGCGATCTGCAGGCGATGCATCGGACGATGCAGCAGGTTCAGCCATTGATTCGGCTTGCGGTAACTGCCCATCTGGTACAAGCCCAGCAGGATGCCGGCCACGGCGTACACGGCGCCGAAGACCTGGTAGACGATGGTGGGTTGCTGGGCCATGTCCACCATGCGGCTGAGGAACCCCAGCACGACCAGATTGATGACGCCGGCGATAATGGCCCAAAGGCGGAAGCGCAACAGCTCGCCCTTGAATAGATCGTTCATGTGTTTGTCCTCATGCCGTTGTCCGGCGTTTTTCGCGCTCAGGCGGCTGCCGGCGCGGCGTGGTTCTTGGCAAGGAAGGCGTTGACGGCGCGGTCCAGGCTGACCGGCATCGATTGCACGTTGCGGGCGCCGGCCTTGCGCAGGAATTGCTCGAAGCCGTCGTCCTGGTCCAGCACCAGGTAGTGGTGCAGGCCATCGAGGCGCTGCACTTCCAGCAGGCCCGGCACCGTGTGCAAGTCCGGGCCCTTGAACGGTACGTCGGCGACCCAGTGGCTGACCCGCGCGGTGAAGTCCTCCGGCGCCGACATGTTCTTGAGTTGGCCGCGCTCGAGGATGATGAGGTTGTCGGCGACGCGCTCGATTTCCTCCATCTGGTGCGAGCAATAGATCACCGTGCATTCGTCGGCGGCATTGCTGTACAGCAACGACTCCAGGAACGCGCGTTTGGCGACCACGTCCAGGCCCAGTGTCGGCTCGTCCAGCACCAGTAGCTCCGGCCCCTGCGCCAATGCCAGCGCCAGGTTGAAACCGGCGCGTTCGCCGCGCGACAGCTGGCCGACCTTCTGTTCCGGCAGCACGTGGTAGTGCCCGATCACGCTGTCGAACGCGCGCTGGTTCCAACGCGCGTACTGGTGCTTCTGCATCGTCGTCACCTGCGACACGCGCATCCAGTTCGGCAGGGTGTGTTCCTCGTTGACGAAGCCGATGCGGCCGCGATCTTCCGGCGTCAGCTTTTGGCTGTCGCGACCGAGAATGCGCGCTTCGCCCGCGGTCGGCGGCATGAAGCCCATCAAGATGCGGAACAGGGTGGACTTGCCGGCGCCGTTGGCGCCGACGATGGCATGGATGCGGCCGCGCGGGATGCGCAGGTCGAGATTGTCCAGCGCCAGCTTGCGGCCGTAGCGCTTGCTCAACGCGCGGGTCTCGATGACGTAGTCGTGGTGATTGCTCATGTGTGTGCTCAAAGTCGATTCGTTCGATGCGGATCAGTCGCGCTCAGGCGATCTTTCGGGGAACCAGCTGGCGAAACTCATGCTCGACACGCGCCTGCACCTCGTCAGGCGCGAAACCGAGCGGGATGACGTCGTGGACGAAGCGGCCGATAGCGTCGTCCAGCCGGCGCTCGCGCTCTTCATCGGAGAGGCGCTGGCGCGGCGCAGAGACATACAAGCCCATGCCCTGCCGCGATTCGAGCCAGCCCTCGGCGGTCAACTCGGCATAGGCCTTAGCCACCGTGTTCGGATTGATAGTCAGCTGCTGGGCCAGCCCGCGCACGCTGGGCAGCTGGTCGCCGGTCTTCAGATCGCCGGTGGCGATCTTCATCCGCACCGCATCGGCGATCTGCTTGCCGATCGGCCGCGGATCGCCGGTGGCGATCTGGATCATCAGGGCTTGGGTGCGGGCCATGGACCGTCCTAACTGTACTGTGTGTGCTGGTACAGTACAGACAGCTTTCCGGCCCTGTCAAGGCCATGCGACGAAACAGGGGTTTCGGGGTGCGAGACGACCCGGTTCCCGGCTGGGGCGCCTGCAGCCGACCGCCGAGCTCCGCTGCAATGAACGATGCATCGGCTCTGCGCCATTCACGCCTTTCGCGTGCCCCCGCGATCAGTGGGCCCGCGAACGCGGCGATATCATGCGAGTCTCAAAGGAGGCCCCGATCGCATGTCGCGAAACCTCGCCGGCGCGTTCTGCGCATTCTTCCTGCTGCTTTTCTCCACGATTTCGTGTGCAGCGCCATCGGGATGGCATCCGTCGCCCGGACACAAGCAAGAACCGATCTGGCCGGGCGCGATTCCCAATGCGCGCACACTGGACGGCCCCGAAGTCAGCGGCGAAGTGACGATCAAACCCGGCGGCACGGCAAGGAAATTGGTCGGCGGCAAGCCCTGGATATTCGTCGCGCAGGTCGCCACGCCGACGATGACCGTTTACCCGCCCAAGGGAAAAAACACCGGCGCCGCCGTCGTCGTGTTTCCCGGCGGCGGATACAACGTGCTGGCGATGGATCTCGAAGGCACGGAGGCCTGCGATTGGCTGACCTCGAAAGGCATCACCTGCGTGCTGTTGAAGTATCGCGTGCCCTGCGAGAAATCGGGCCCGTACCGGAATTGCCTGACGGCACTGCAGGATGCGCAGCGCACCGTGGGCCTGGTGCGCTTCCGCGCCGCCGAATGGAGGATCGATCCACGACGCATCGGCGTCATGGGATTCTCCGCCGGCGGCCACATGGTCGTCGCGATGAGCACGCAGTTCGAGAAGCGTCTGTATCCGTCCGTCGACGCGGCCGACCGGGCGAGTTGTCGCCCCGACTTCGCCATCGCACTTTATCCGGGCCATCTGGCCGTGCCGGCGACGAACTTCGCGCTCAATCCGGACGTGCGGATCACACGGGACACGCCACCGACCTTCCTGCTGCACGCCAGGGACGACCCGATCGATCCGGTCGAAAACTCGCTCGTCTACCATTCGGCGCTGAAGAAAGCGGGCGTGCCCGCGGAGCTCCAGGTTTTCGACAAAGGCGGGCATGCGTTCGGATTGCGTAAGACGCATTCGCCCATCGACGCGTGGCCACGGCTCGTCGAACGCTGGCTCGGTGGGATCGGGATGATCCCGCGCAGTTAGTCGCGCGGCTTGACGAAGCGCAAGGTCATGCGATCGCTTTCGCCGATCGCCAGGTACTCGTCGCGATTCTTGTCGCCTTCGCGCAGGGCCGGCGGCAGAGTCCAGACGCCGCCCGGATAGTCCTTGCGGTCCTTCGGATTAGCATTGACCTCGCTGCGTGCCTCAAGCTGGAAACCTGCGCGCAGCGCCAGGTTGATCACGTAGGCCTCGGGCAAATAACCGCTGTTCTTGATCTTCTCGAGCTCGGCGCCTTCGGCGGCGCGATGGTCGACCACGCCGAGTACGCCGCCCGGTTTGAGCACGTCGTAGAAGGCCGCGAACATTTCCTTCTCGGTGCCACCCATCACCCAGTTGTGCACGTTGCGGAACGTCAGCACCGCATCGACGCTGGCCGGTGCGCCCAGTTCCGGCGCGCGCGGATGAATGGGCCGCAGCTGCACGCGATCGTAGACATCGGGCCGGGCGCTGAGCTTAGCGCGCAGCGCATTGTTCTGGTCGGCGTAGAACTTCTCGCGCCCCGGCTCGACCAGCGACGCATCGTTGATCACGCCGACGTACCGGCCGCTCTCGCGCAGATAGGGCGCCAGCACCTCGGTATACCAGCCACCACTGGGCCAGATCTCGATCACGGTCATACCGGGCTTCACGCCGAAGAACTCCAGCGTCTCGCGCGGATGACGGTACTTGTCGCGTGCGGAATTCTTCGCTTCGCGCCAGTCGCCGGCGAGAACGGCATCGAAGGCGCTGCCTACCGGCGCGGCTGCGGGCGCAGGTGCCGGTGTGTCGGCCGGCACGGCTTCGGCGACATCGCCGCGATGGCGACAAGCGGCCAGGGACAAGGCGAGGCCGGCGAAAAGGAAGGATCTGGCGAGAATGTTCATACGGTCTCCGGGGGATGGCCGATCATAGCCCAGCGGCCGTCTGCTCGTTGACACCTCGGTCGCTCATACCCATCTGGCGTCTTGCGGCAGCAAGAGGAAAGAATGAAGAGAAATGAGGAACGAGACGAGGCATGACCCGCGCAACGCCATCTTTCTTAACTCGTTCCTCTTCACTCGTTCCTCGCCTCTCTCCCTGCGCGCGGCGAGGGTCACGTTGAGAAGCAGAGAATCAGAGCCTTGTGTGCTCCGGATACGGCGGCACGTCGGCGTAACCTCCGGCTCGCAGCCGCGCCTGCAACGCCTGCCACCAGGCTACGTCGAAGATCTCGCCATGCACGTCCAGCAAGGCCGCGCGCTGTTCGGGCGTCAAGCCGAGGAAGCGCGGGAACTGTTCGGGAAAGACGTCGTTTTCGGCGACGTAGTACCAGGCCCCGTGATGCATCTCCTCTTCCTCGTTGCGCGGCTGCGGCAAGGCGCGGAAGCGGCATTCGCTGACGAGGCAGAGCTCGTCGTAGTCGTAGAAGATCGCACGCCCATGCCGGGTCACGCCGAAGTTCTTCAGCAACAGGTCGCCGGGAAAGATATTACTGCGCGCCAGATCTTTGATCGCCTGTCCGTAGTCAAGTACGGCGGCCAATGCCGCTGCCTCGGAGACTTCCTTCACGTACAGGTTCAGGGGCCGCAGACGGCGCTCGACATAACAATGATGCACGACGACATCGTCGCCGTCGAGGCTGACCGATTCGCGGCATTCGCCGAGCAATTCATCCAGCAGCGCCGGCGCGAACTGCGAGCGCGGGAAACGCAGGAAGCGGTACTCCTGCGCATCGATCAATCGGCCAACGCGGTCGTGCTTGAAAACCAGCAGGTACTTTTCCCGCACTTGCTCGCGAGCGATGTTCTTCGGATAGGCGAACTTGTCTCGGATCAGCTTGAACACCAGCGGATAGCCCGGCAGCGTGAACACGGCCATCACCATGCCTCGTTCGCCCTCGGCTTGAATCAATCGCTGCTGCTCCTGGTCGCCCAAGTAGCGGAAGAAATGCCGATAGCGCTCCGTCTTGCCCTGCTTGGCGCGGCCGAGCACGGTATAGATCTCGTCCAACGGCTTGCCCGGCAACAGGATGCGCAGGAAGACGACGGCATCGCCGATGGTCGGCAGGTCGGCATGGAAATAGCTGTGCGTGTAACCGAACAACACGGCCACGTGCTGGCGCGTGCACAGCACCGCATCCACGCGCAGTCCAACGTCCTCGTTGACCAGCGCGATCACGCAGGGCGCATGCTGCTCGCGCCCGAACAGGCGGCCGACCAGGTAGGCGCGGCGCTCGCGATAGAACACGGTTTCGAGCAATTCGATGCCCAGCACGCCGGCCTCGCCCCAATCGGCCAGCCTTTCCTGCAGCGCGGCCGCGATACGCGCCGCATCGCCCTTGGCATCGGCGTACGGAGCGGCGAACGGGTAGTCGCCGAGCACGCGTTGGAACATCGCCGCCGCGTCGTCGGTCACCGCGTAGCTGTGGCGAGCGACGGGATGGGTGATGCGATCGGTCGGTTCGATATCGAGCGCGACGAACTCGATGTCCTCGGCGACGCCGCGCGTCCGGAAGAAGCGCCGCGTCAGCGTATTGAAAAAGGTCTTGAACAATTCCTGGTCGAGCTGATCGGCGATCAGCGTGGCGTAACGATCGCGTACGGCCGACCACAGGCCGCGGTCGGCGGCATCGGCCTGCAATCGCGACTCCAGCAAGGCCGAGGTTTCGGCCACGCAGCGGTCGTACAACTCGATGCGTTCGACCGCGTCCTCGCGCGAACCGGTCCAGTCGCGTCGCTCGAACCGCTGCCGGGCCCGGCGAGTGACCGCATCGAAACGCGCATCGTATTCGCTGAAACCATCGCGGATGAGACGCGCACAGGTTTCGGCAAGCGTGTTCGTGTCGAGCACTGGCGATGAGTCCATGCCCGCAGTCTAGCGCTGCCGGCGTGGGGCGGCCTATGCTGGCGCCGAACCCGCATTGGGAGTCGCTCATGCGTTGGCTGATGGCCTGCATCCTGTTCCTGGCGGCCTTCACGACGCGCGCCGATATCGTGGCCTTGGCCGAGACCGATGCCGGCATGCTCGAAGGCCGCGGCGAAGACGGCGTTTCGGTCTTCCGCGGCATCCCGTACGCCGCACCGCCGGTCGGCGGCCAGCGCTGGCGTGCGCCGCAAGCCGTCGTGCCCTGGAAAGGTTCGCGCAGTGCAGCCCGTTTCGGAGACGCCTGCGTCCAGGACCCTCAGCTTTCCACCGCCAATGGCGGCGATCCCGGCCGCGTGTCGGAAGACTGTCTTTATCTCAATGTCTGGACGCCGTTGAAGAAGGGCGTGCGTAACCGGCCGGTGCTAGTCTGGATCCATGGCGGCGCGCTGGTCTTCGGTTCCGGCGCCGTGCCCTTGTACGACGGTTCGGCGCTGGCACGCGAAGGCATCGTCGTCGTGACGATCAACTACCGGATGGGCGCGCTCGGTTTCTTCGCGCACCCGACCGTCACGGGACAGAACGGCCCGGTGAACTTCGGCCTGCTCGACCAGATCGCCGCGCTGCAATGGGTGCAGCGAAATATCGCAGCCTTCGGCGGCGACCCGAGACAGGTGACGATCGCCGGGCAATCGGCCGGCGCACAGAGCGTGCTGGCCCTGATGGTCTCGCCGAAAGCAAAAGGCCTTTTCCAGCGCGCGATCGCGCAAAGCCCGTACGGCGTGCCGAGTCATACGCGTTCGAAGGCGCAGTCCGTGTCGTACGCGGTCGCCGATGCCCTGGGCTTGCCGGGAAAAAATGCGGCGGCCGCGCAGCTGCGCGCGATTCCCGCCGATCGATTCGCGGCCCTGAAGTCGGCGGAGGTTTCGCTGGCGCCGTCGTTCATCGTCGGCGATGAGGCCGTCCCGCGCACGATCCTGCAATCCTTCCAGCAGGACCGGCAGGCGCGCGTGCCGCTGATCGTCGGTTCGACCGACGACGATGGCTCCGTGCTGGTCGCTTTCGGGGTTAACCCAGCCGCCCTGGTGCAGAAACTGCAAGGCGCGAAGATCGCGTTGAAACTGTCTTATCCGGACGCGAAGGACGATGCGCAGCTCGGGCGCGAGATCGGGCGCGATCTGGCTTTCACCGCCTTCGTTCGCCGCATCGCTTACTTGCAATCGCAACGCGCGCCGACCTGGCGCTATTGGTTCAGCTACCTCGCACAGAACCAACGCAGTGGCGCGGCTGGCGTCCCGCATGGCGGCGAGATCGCCTATGTCTTCGGCACCGGCGATTCCTGTCGCTGTCTCGACAAGCCCTTCGTCGACAAAGACCGCGAACGCTCGCGCGAAGTGCAGCAACGCTGGCTCGCCTTCATCCGCGGCGGCCCGCCCGATGGCGGCACCCTGCCCATCTGGCCGCGCGACAGCGCGCGGCGCGCAAACGTGCTGGATATCGGCGACACCAGCGAAGCGCGTCCGGGCTTCATGGCCGCGCGATTGAACACGTTCATCGCGTTGCTGCAGAACGCGGAGCGTTGGTTGGGGCGGTGAGCGCAGGTGGCCGAACTCGACTTCGTTCTCGCTACCAATCCAGGTTCACGGACCCACATTCGCAAACCGACTCCCCGCCACCGACAGGACGATCGCACTTGTGGCACACCCCGCGCGTTCGCGTGACATGCAGGACAAGTGCCTTGGCCTCTCTTGTACCGAGACCAAGAACTTCCGCAAATTTTGCGCCGTCGAGCCCATCGTTCCGGGTGATTGCGGCGATGGCTACTTTCTCTCGACCGGACAACGAAGCAGGCCAAGCGATGACGGTCCTGCACTTGCTGCACTGCAGGTTTGGGCGGCCCTGCGCATCTATCAGTGTCATGGTCATGCTCCCGCAAGCGAAAGGCAGTAGTTTTCGTTCCTTCTGGAACGGAGATTTGCTTCGCGGCTATACCGGACGCGCAAGCTCCTGGGCCAGCCCGATGAGTATCCCCTCCGGGCCGCGGATGTAACAGAGCCGGTAGATGCCCTCATAGTCAACGACCTCATCGACTACCGTCGCCCCGAGCTTCTTCAGCCTGGCCAAGGTATCCGCGATGTCGTCAACGGCGAACATCACGCGCAAGTAACCCAGAGAGTTCACCGGAGCGGTACGGTGATCGGACTCAATGGCCGGTGCGTCGAAACGCGAGAGCTCAAGGCGGCTATGCCCGTCGGGCGTTCGCAGCATGGCGATCTCGACGCGCTGATCGCGCACGCCGGTGACGCGGCCCGCCCACTCGCCTTCGATGGGCATGCGCCCCTCAAGGATCAAGCCGAGCTCGACGAAGAACCCGATCGCCGCGTCGAGGTTTTCCACCACGATGCCGACGTTGTCCATGCGTTTGACTGCCACAACATCTCCTTGGCGCCAGCCCCAGAAATGGCCCGGAGTGCATTCTCGCTTCGCGCGGGAATCTACTCTGCCTCCTAAATCCGGAAAAAGAAACGGGGCGCCGAAGCGCCCCGCGATCCTTCAACAATGCGGGCGGCACAGGGACGTGCCGTCGCCGCTTGCGTCGGAGCGAGTCGCAGGCCTGGCCTGAGGCTCGCGTGACGGCGCCTGCGGCAGGATGCCCGGTGCGCCGTCAAAGATGACGAATCAGCTCGTCCGCGAACTCCGAGCACTTCACTTCCGTCGCACCTTCCATCAGTCGGGCGAAATCGTAGGTGACGCGCTTGGAGGCGATCGCCGCATCGGTGGCCTTGATGATGGCGTCGGCCGCTTCGTTCCAGCCCATGTAACGCAGCATCATCTCGCCCGACAGGATCACCGAGCCCGGGTTGACCTTGTCGAGGCCGGCGTACTTCGGCGCCGTGCCGTGCGTGGCTTCAAACACCGCGTGACCGGTGACGTAATTGATGTTGGCGCCCGGCGCGATGCCGATGCCGCCGACCTGCGCAGCCAGCGCATCGGACAAATAGTCGCCATTGAGGTTCAGCGTGGCGACGACGTCGTATTCGGCCGGACGCAGCAGGATCTGCTGCAGGAAGGCGTCGGCGATCGCGTCCTTGATGATGAGGCCCGCGCCCGGCTTGCCTTCCGGAATGACGTGCCAGGGACCGCCGTCGAGTTCGACCGCTCCGAAGAAGTCGCGCGCGACCTGGTAACCCCAGTCGCGGAAACCGCCTTCGCTGAACTTCATGATGTTGCCCTTGTGCACCAGGGTCACCGATTTGCGACCTTCCTTGATCGCGTATTCGATGGCGCTGTGCACGAGGCGCTCGGTGCCGAGGTAGCTCACCGGCTTGATGCCGAGACCGACCTGCACCGGCAGCTCGCGATGCGGCGCACCGATGCCTTCCAGCGCTTTCTGCCACTCGGCGTTCTTTTCGGTCGTGCCGAAACGGATCTTGCCGAAGGCCTGCGGGAATTCCTTCGCGATGAAGTCGAGCACCTTCTGCGCGTCGGCGCTGCCGCCCTGCCATTCGATGCCGGCGTAGATGTCCTCGGTGTTCTCGCGGAAGATCGTCATGTCGACCTGGTCGGGACGCTTGACCGGCGAGGGCACGCCCTTGAACCATCTCACTGGCCTCAGACAGACATACAAATCCAGCATCTGCCTAAGCGCGACGTTCAAGGAACGGATGCCGCCGCCGACCGGTGTGGTCAGCGGGCCCTTGATGCTGACGAGGTAATCGCGGCAGGCCTGCACGGTCGAATCCGGCAGCCAGGTGCCGAACTGGTTGTTCGACTTCTCGCCGGCGTAGACCTCGAGCCAGTGGATCTTGCGCGCACCGCCGTAGGCTTTCGCCACGGCCGCGTCGAGCACGCGCACCGAAGCGCGCCAGATGTCCGGGCCGGTGCCGTCGCCTTCGATGAAGGGAATGACCGGGTTGGCCGGTACGTTGAGCTTGCCGTTCGCGATGGTGATCTTCGCGCCGCCGGCCGGTGCGGTGATGATGGGTTCTGCCATGACGCCTCCGTGGAATCCCGATTCGCATCAGGGTCGGCGCCGGGGTCCGGCGCTGGGGGCGCCATTGTCGCGTTTTGGGGCCCGGGGCGAAAGCGCCGGCAGGGGCCGAAACCGCCATGGCGCCGGGCTGCCCCTTCGCCGATCATGGCGGCATGAACCTGTATCTCCGGCTGATCTGGACCCTGCTGCGGGCGCATTTCATGCGTGCCCTGGCCTTCGGCGACACCCTGAGCCAGTTCTGGCGGGTATTACCGAACGACATCGACATCAACCTGCACCTCAACAACGGCCGCTACCTGACCATGGTGGACCTGGCCCTGATCGAATTCTTCAGCCGGACGGGTTTCCTCAAGGCGCTGGTGAAGCAAGGCTGGCAGCCGATGGCCGGCGGCGTGCTGATCAGCTACCGGCGCGACCTGAAACCGCTGCAGCGTTACGAGTTGCGTTTCCGCTGGCTGTGTTCGGACGAGCGCTGGAACTACATGGGTTTCGAATTCGTGCGCGGCGACAAGGTGCACGCGGCCGGCATCATGAAGGGCGGCGCGGTGAGCAAGGAGGGTTTGGTGCCGACGTCGGCGTATGCAGCGACATTCCCGGAAAACCTACGCGAGGAACTACAGCGCCGGCTCGCGCAACCGCTGACGCCGGATGTGATCGCCTGGCGCGATTCGGAAAAGGCGCTGATGCAGCGCGCGCAGAGCGCGTAATGTCGTAGGAGCGCTGTAGGAGCGATGGCAATCGCGACATCCGGCAGTCGCGATTGCCATCGCTCCTACATCCAAGTCTCCGGGGTCAATGGCGCCAACCCGTAGCGCGCACGCGCACGATCGCATTGTTGACTGTGCGTACCGTCCTCGTAACTGGCCTTGAGATCGCGACAGGGCGAGGGCCGCTGCGCATAGATGCGGCACGACGTGCGTTCGCCGACGACACCCTCGAGCGCGATGCAGTGCGGATCGCGCGCGTCGGTACCGCGCATCGCGAGGATGTTCGGACGCACCGGTGCCGTCAGTTCCTCCGGCACGCCATCGGCCTTGGCCGGCGTCGCTTCGGCCCAGTAGAAGGCCACGCGGAAGGCCGCGCAGCAGGCGCCGCAGCGCTGGCAGGGATGTTCGAGGTCGATATCCATCGCGTCGCGATTATCCCTCACCCCTGACCAATGGCCGATGGCGCCATCCGGCGTCGGGCCTAGGCTCCGGGTACCAGGCATGAAGGGGAAAGACCATGCGAATAGCCACTCTGCTATCCACCGCCCTGCTGGCAGCCTCGGTGCAGGCCCAGGAGACCGCGCCTTCCCCGCCGCGTCCACCCGCGCCGCCCGACTGCAAGGCGCCGGAACACCGGCAGTTCGATTTCTGGATCGGCGAATGGAACGTGCCTGCGCCGGATGGCAAACCGCCGGGTCATAGCCGCATCGAATCCATCCTCGACGGCTGCGTGATCCTGGAGAACTGGCAGGGCGGCAGCGGTTACACCGGCAAGAGCTTCAACATCTACAACCGCGACACCGGCCGTTGGGAACAGTTCTGGGTGGATACCACGGGCGGACGCCTGCATCTGATCGGCGGAATCGTCGACGGCAAGATGGTGCTCGAGGGCGTGCAGGCCAAACCGAACGCGCAGACCGGCAAAACTCAGCGCGAGCGCATCACCTGGACGCCGAACGCCGATGGCACAGTGCGCCAGCACTGGGAAACCTCGATCGACGACGGCAAAACCTGGAACACGAGTTTCGACGGGCTGTACCAGCGCGTGAAAGCGCCGTCGCCCTGAAGCGTAAGCTCAACACGTCTCGCCAGATTGTTCAGCGCACCTCGAAGGCGCGCTTTTCCATCGTCTGGTCGTCCAGCGCGATCGCGACTTCGTACTTTCCGACCGGCCAGCCGGCAGGATTGGCGATGCGGAACGTCGTCACGGTCGCCGAATCGGGCACCAGCGGCTGATCGCTTTCCGCCACGAGCCGACCGTCGGCCGTCGTCCAGCGCGCCGACACGCGCAGACCCTGGTGTTTGCCCTTGGTCAGCACGGCGGCGTGGATCGCATCCTTCGGCCCGAACACGTCCTGCTCGGCGACGACCTGGTTCTGCTCGTCCACCGCCTTGCCGAGCTTCACGCTGAGGATGGAGAACTCGCCGAGGTCCAGGGCCTTGCCCGGCGTCGCGGTGGCCGGGCTGGTCGGCTTGGCCGCCATCGCGGCCGGTTTGTCGGCCTTCGCCGTCGGTTCCGGCGTCTTCGGCGCATCGTCCTTCTTGCACGCAGCGAGCGCGAGGACAGTCAGGGCGAGCAGGACGGACAGATGGCGCAGGCGCATGGCTAGCCTCACTGGCGGGAGGTTCGGGTATTGCCGGGCATCATCCAGCCCGGCGTACAGCGGAACGGGTTGATGTCCAGGCCGCCGCGCCGAGTGTAGCGCGCATAGACGGACAATCGCGTGGGTTCGCATTGCTTCTGCAGGTCCAGGAAGATGCGCTCGACGCATTGTTCGTGGAACTCGGCGTGTTCGCGGTACGAAACCAGGTAGCGCAGCAGCCCGTCGCGGCCCAGGCGCGGCCCGACATAGTGGATCTGCAGGCTGGCCCAGTCCGGCTGGCCGGTGACCGGGCAATTCGACTTGAGCAGGTGCGAAACCAGGGTCTCCTCGACCACGGCATCGGGATTGGAGTACAGCAGGCTCGCATCCGGCGGCCCGTAGCGCGTGAATTCGATCGGCAGGTCGTCGATCACTTCGCCCGCGAGATTTTCGATGATGGCCGATTGCGGCGACGTCGGCGTGGACAGCACCACGCTGACGGGCGCGCCGGCCGCCAGCGACAGATCGTGCGACAGCTTGGTGCGCAACTCGTCGGTATCGTGCACGCGCGTCTGGTTGAAGCTGTTCAAGTACAGCTTGAAGCTCTTCGATTCGATCAGGTTCGGCGATTCGGCCGGCACGCGGAATTCGGCCAGGGCCACGCGCGGTTTGCCGCGCGCATCGAGCCAGCTCAACTCGTAGGCGTTCCAGACATCCACGCCGATGAACGGCAGCTCGTCGCCAAGGCCGAGCTCGGCGCGCTTGGCCGCGCGCGGGATCGGGAACAGCAACCCGGGATCGTAGGTTCCTGCATAGGCGACGGACTTGCCAAGCGGCGACTGTTCGGGGGTGCTCATGCCGGTATTGTGGCATGCGCCCTCGGCCCGGCAAGCGTCCGTCAACGGGCTTTCGCGTTCAGAAAGCCGCGTCGAACGCCACCTCGCCCTGGACACCCACCTGGTACGCCGAAACCCGTCGCTCGAAGAAGTTGGTCAGTTCCTGCACGTCCTGCAGATCCATGAAGGGGAAGGGATTGCGCGCACCGTACTGTCGGGGCAAGCCGAGCTGGGCAAGGCGCTGGTCGGCGACGTATTCCAGGTACTGGCGCATGTCGCGCGTCGACAGGCCGGCCACGCCGCCCGACAGCACGTCCTCGGCGAACACCATCTCGCAGGCGACCGCCTCGTCCAACATCGTGGCGATCTGCGAGCGCATATCCTCGTCGAACAGGTCCGGTTCTTCCTCGCGTACCACGCGGATCACCTCGAAGGCGAAAGCCATGTGCCCGCTCTCGTCGCGGAATACCCAGTTCGTACCAGCGGCGAGGCCGTGCAGAAGGCCGCGCGAGCGCAGGTAGTAGACGTAGGCGAACGCGCCGAAGAAGAACAGGCCTTCGATGCAGGTGGCGAAGCAGATCAGGTTCAGAAGGAACTGACGGCGATGTTCGCGCGTTTCGAGGCGTTGCAGTCCGGCGATCGAATCCATCCAGCGGAAACAGAACTGCGCCTTGTGCCGGATGGCCGGGATGTTCTCGATCGCGGCGAAGGCGCGCGCGCGCTGTTCCGGCTCCGGCAGATAGGTGTCGAGCAAGGTCAGGTAGAACTGCACATGCAAGGCTTCTTCATACAACTGGCGCGACAGGTAGAGGCGTGCTTCCGGCGCGTTGATGTGCTGGTACAGATTCAATACGAGATTGTTCGCGACGATACTATCGCCGGTAGCGAAGAACGCGACGAGCCGCTCGACCAGATGTCGCTCGGCCGGGCCGAACTTGTGTCGAAGATCGTTCAGGTCCAGCGAGAAATCGACCTCCTCGACCGTCCACGTATTGCGAATGGCGTTGCGGTACATCTCGTAGAAGGCCGGGTAACGCATGGGACGAAGGGTGAGTTCGAAGCCTGGACTGAGAAGCATGGTTGATAGTTGGTGGTTGGTGGTCGGTGGTGAGCTATCGGCGGACGTGTTCATAGGGATATTCCTTATGGCCTCGCAGTGAGCCTGCGCCGCAATCTGGCCCGAGACACCCGGGGCGCATCCATGGACTTCAGAAGGGCGGAAGTTTGGGAGGTGGCGATGGTGGTCGCGGCTGAAACCTGTCGGATCGCGAGCCGTCTTCCGCGCGAGGAACGGTTTGGCATGAGAAGCCAAGTAACGCGTGCGTCCATATCTGTACCAAGCAATATCGTAGAAGGATGGCGGCGTGAGTCGGCCAAGGAGAAGCTACAGTTCTTCGCCATTGCCCACGGCTCGCTAGCGGAGTTGCAAACCCAACTGATGCTTTGCCAGCGGCTTGGATGGGCGCCTGGCGCTGAGATCGACGACCTTCTGAACCTCACGGAACAAGTAAGTCGCATGTTGACTGTGCTGAAGCAGCGTTGGCGCCGATCGACCACACCTCGCCGATGACTCCCCCGCCCCACCATCAACCACCGACCACGCACCATCAACCTCACTGACACGCTTCGCAAGATTCAGGATTCTCCAACGAGCACATCACCGCCGCGCTGGCCTGTTCGCCGCTCACCGTGGTCTTGGCGATGCGCGTGGCCGGCCGCGAGCGCAGGTAGTACGTGGTCTTGATGCCTTTCTTCCACGCATACATGTACATCGAACTCATGGCGCCGATGTTCGGGTTCTCCATGAACAGGTTCAGTGAAGCCGACTGGTCGATGAAGGCACCACGGTCGGCCGCCATGTCGATCAGCGAGCGCATCGGCAGTTCCCAGACGGTGCGATAGGCCAGGCGTAGGGCTTCGGGAATCTCGGCGATGCCCTGCACGGAGCCTTCGGCCATCTTGATCCGGTCGCGCAGCTCCGGCGTCCACAGACCAAGCTGCTTCAGCTCTTCGACCAGATAGCGATTGACCTGCAGGAAATCGCCGGACAGCGTCTCGCGCTTGAACAGGTTCGAGACCTGCGGCTCGACGCATTCGTAGCAACCAGCGATCGAGGCGATCGTCGCCGTCGGAGCGATGGCGATCAGCAACGAGTTGCGCAGGCCCTGTTCGCGAATGCGCTCGCGCAATGCATTCCAGCGCGCCTCATCCGACGGCACGACGTTCCAGGCGTCGAACTGCAGGTCGCCGGCGGCCGCGCGCGTTTCGGCAAAGGCAGGGTGCGCGCCACGCTCCAACGCCAGCTCGGTCGACGTGCTCAGGGCATGGAAATAGATCTCTTCGGCGATGCGGGCAGACAAGGCACGCGCCGCGTCGCTGTCGAAAGCCAGGCGCTGGCGGAAGAACACGTCCTGCAGGCCCATCACGCCCAAACCGACCGGACGCCAACGCAGGTTCCCGCGCCGCGCCGAGCCGATCGGGTAGAAGTTCAGGTCGATCACGCGATCGAGCTGGCGCACCGCCAGGCGCACCGTTTCGGCGAGCTTGTCGAAATCGAAGACGCCGTCCTCGTCCAGATGCTGGCCAAGATTGATCGAGCCGAGATTGCAGACGGCGGTTTCGTCGTAGGTCGTGACTTCGAGTATTTCGGTGCACAGGTTCGACAGATGAATGACATTGCCGGCGCGCGCGGTCTGATTGCTGGCGCGATTGCAGCTGTCCTTGAAGGTCATCCAGCCGTTACCGGTCTGCGCCAGGGTGCGCATCATCTTCGCGTACAGATCGCGCGCCTTGATCGCCTTGCGCGCGAGACCGGCGGTTTCCGCCGCCTGGTAGGCCTGCTCGAACTCCTCGCCCCACAAGTCGACCAGTTGCGGCACATCCTTCGGATCGAACAGAGACCACGGCTGGTCGGTTTCGACGCGACGCATGAAGAGGTCCGGCACCCAGTTGGCGAGATTGAGGTTGTGCGTGCGGCGCGCTTCGTCGCCGGTGTTGTCGCGCAGCTCGAGGAATTCCTCGACGTCGGCATGCCAGGCTTCGAGATAGACGCACGCCGCTCCCTTGCGCTTGCCGCCCTGGTTCACCGCAGCGACCGATGCATCCAGCGTCTTCAGCCAGGGCACGATGCCGTTCGACAACCCGTTGGTCGAACGGATCAAGGACCCGCGCGACCGAATGCGCGAGTACGACAGGCCGATGCCGCCGGAGAATTTCGACAGCATCGCCACATCGCCATAGCGCGCGTAGATCGATTCGAGCGAGTCGTCGGGCGAGTCGAGCAGGAAGCAGCTCGACAGCTGTTCGTGCGTCGTGCCGGCGTTGAACAATGTCGGCGAACTCGGCAGGTAGTCGAGGCTAGCCATGCGGCGATACAACGCGAGCGCATCGGCCACGTCTTCGCTCAGGGCGCAGGCGATGCGCAGGAAGAATTGCTGCGGTGTTTCGATCACGGTGCGCGCCTGCGGATGGCGCAGCAGGTAACGATCGTACAGCGTGCGCAGGCCGAAATAGTCGAAGCGCTTGTCGAAATCCTGTTCGATCGAATCGTTGAGCTTGCGCGCATTCGCCTGCACGAAGGCCAGCAGACGCGCATTGATCAGGCCGATCTCGTGTCCGCGCGCGATCGATTGCGAAAAGGCATGGATCTCCTGCCCCGTCACTTCCTTTTCGATGAAACCGGCGAGCAGGCGCGCACCGAGGCGGCCGTACTCGGGTTCCTCCGCCGTCAACAGCGCGGCGGTGCGGATGGACAGCTCGTCGAGTTCGCGCGTCGTCGCGCCGTCGTACAGGCCGGAAATCGTGCGCGTCGCGACGCGCATCGGATCCACGGCATGCAGTCCTTCGGCGCAGCGCATCACTGCGCGCACGATCTTGTTCAGGTCCACGGGCTCGCGCCGGCCGTTGCGTTTGGTCACAGCCATCGCGGCCGCGTGGTGCGGCGGCGTCAGCCGGAACTCGCGGGTGGCGTTTTGATTGCCGCTCGTTTCAGGGGAAGGGTTGGATTCGGTGGACGCGGCGAAGCCTGCATCCTGGGTGGCGCTGTGGTTCATGGTCGCTCCGGTGCGTGTTAGCACGGGCCGCGCCTTTCCCTCGAAGGCGTGGACACGGGAACGAACGCACCGGCGATGAACCGTCAGTGCGACCTCGCCCCCGCGGGCGGTGGAATCAGGGAGGAAACAGGGTGGCGACTCCACGCGGATTCGCGCGGCGACGACACCGGCGATCTCCCCCCGGAGATTCCTGGGCCGGTACCGCGCGGCGTGCAAGGCGCGGCTGTCGGCAGGTCTTCGGGCTTATGGACGTGAAGCTAGGAACGAGTGGCGAGGAACGAGAAACGAGTGGAAGCGCCATGGCTCTTACTCGTTTTCTGCACTCTCAACTCGTTCCTGCTTCTCCTACTGGCCGTCGCTTCCCAGATGCAGGGCATCCAGTGCATTGACGGCGGTCGTTTCCACATACCGCTGCGGGGCAGCGCCGGAATCGCACCGGCTTCCCTATTAACCCGACCGTGAGGCCGGGACCGACGGACACAAGTTATCGGGATGCCGGCCGCAGGTCAACACAAGATGATGTGTCTCAGGGCTTGACGGTCTGATCGGCACCGAGATAGTCGAGACTGATCTGCAGCAAGGCGCGAACGCCGACAGGCAGGGAGGCTTCGTCGATGACGAAGCGCGGCGAATGATTCGGCGGCGCCGTCGCCAAGTCCACATTCGGCGCGATCGCGCCCAGGCGCAGGAAGACGCTGGGCACGCGGCGCGCGTACTCGGAAAAATCCTCGGACGCCGTCTGCAGCAGCGCGGTCTTCACATGCTCCGCCCCGGCGGCGCGCGCGAGGCTGGCGTTCACCCGTTCGACGAGGGCCGGATCGTTGACCAGGATCGGGTAGCCCTCGGCGCTAGGAATCTGCGCGTCGACGCTGGCACCATACGCGGCCGCGGTGTTCTCGGCGACGCGGCGCAATTCGTCGAACAACTGCTGGCGCATGGCGGCATCGTAGCTGCGGATCGTGCCGACCAGCTCCACTTGTTCGGGCACGATGTTCTCGCGATTGCCGCCCTTGATGATGCCGAAACTCAGCACCGCCGGTTGCAGGGTGATGTTCAGGCGTCGGCTGACGATGCTCTGCGCATTCGTGACGATGGCGGCCGCGGCGACGATCGGATCCACGCCCTGCCACGGTCTTCCGCCGTGCGCCTGCTTGCCTTTGACGACGATGCGAAAGGTATCAGCGGCCGCCATCATCGGGCCGGCGCGCGTACCGACATCGCCGGCATGCGAAGCCGAGTCCATGTGCAGGCCGAATACCGCTTCCGGCTTGAAGTCGTTGAACAGGCCTTCGGCCAGCATCTGCGCGGCGCCGCCGGTTTCGCCGGCCGGCGCGCCTTCTTCGGCCGGCTGGAAGATGAACATCACCTCGCCCGGAAGATCGGCGCGCATCGAAGCCAGCGCTTGCGCGACGCCCATCAGGATGGCGGTGTGCGCATCGTGTCCACAGGCGTGCATGACGCCGACGGTTTCGCCGTTGTAGTTCGTCGTGACTTTCGACGCGAAGGGCAATCCGGTCTGTTCGGTCACCGGCAGCGCATCCATGTCAGCACGCAGCGCGATCCGCGGGCCGGGCTTGCCGCCCTTCAGGATGCCGACGACGCCGGTATGCGCAATGCCGGTCTTCACCTCCAGCCCGAGCGCGCGCAGATGCGCGGCGACGAGCTTCGCCGTGCGGAACTCGCGATTGCCGAGCTCGGGGTTCTGGTGCAGGTCACGGCGCCAGGCAAGCACCTTGTCCTGCACGGTGGCGGTCAGGGCGGCGACATGATCGTCGCCCGCGGCGGCGGCGGACGAAACCAGCAACAGGCAACAGGCGATCAAGGGGCGCATGACGTCGATCCAATGGGATGTAGCGATATTACACGCCGCGTGCCGTTCGGCCCCTCAGGGCCGATGTTCGAGCGCGAGATACTCCGCGCTCTGCATCTCGATCAGGCGTGAACTGGTGCGCTCGAACTCGCGTTCGAGGCGATCGCCCTGGTACAGCGAGAGCGGATCGGCGGCCGCCGACAGCAGCAGGTTGACATGGCGGTCGTAGATCTCGTCGATGAAATGCACGAAACGGCGCGCCGGATCCTCGTTGCGCGCGTCGAAACGCGGCACGTTGGAAACGAAGACGGTGTGGAAATCGCGCGCGACCTCGATGTAGTCGGCGGCCGAACGCGGACCTTCGCAAAGCGCCGAGAACTCGAACCAGACCAGGCCATCGGTCATCGCTTTCACCGGGATATCGCGGTCGTGGACGCGCAACGGCCCCGCTTGCCGCGCCGCGTGGCCGGCCAGGAGATCGAACTGGGTCGCCAGCGCCGCCTCGCTCGCTTCGCCCAGGGGTGCGTGATAGGTACTGGCCTGGCGTAGTTGGCGGAGCCGGTAGTCCTGCGCGCTTTCGAGCTTCAGCACGGTGCAGTGGCTTTCCAGTAGCGCGATCGCCGGCAGGAAACTGGCGCGCTGCAGGCCGTCGCGATACAGCTCGGATGGCGGGATGTTCGAGGTCGTGACGAGCGTGACGCCGCGTCCGATCAATTGATCGAGCAGACGGCCGAGGATCATCGCATCGCCGATGTCGCCGACGAAGAATTCGTCCAGCAACAGCAGGCGCATGTCGGCCGCAAGCTCCTTCGCGACCACCGACAATGTGTCCGCGGTATCGGGCAGTGAGCGCAGGCGCGCATGTACTTCGCCCATGAAACGATGGAAATGCCAGCGCCGTTTCGGCACCGGCACGCTGTCGAACAGCAGGTCGGTCAGGAAGGTCTTGCCGCGACCCACGCCTCCCCACAGATAGAGGCCGCGCACCGCTTCGGCCTCGCGAAAACGCGCGGTGAGCTTTTCCCAGGCCGAGGACGGTGCGGCTTCGATCAGTTCGCGCTGGATGCGATCGAGTTCTGCCAGCGCCTCGGTCTGGGCCGGATCGGAATGCCAGCGCCCGGCGGCGACGCCGTCGGCGTACAGCTGCGACGGCGTGCGCGCGTCCGAAATCATGGCGGCCTAGCTGACGGCGCGCGGCGGCGGCAGGTTCTTGCGCACGCCGTTCTTGATCGCGCCGCGCAGGTCGAGCAGGCGGCGATGGAAAAAATGCCCGGTCTCGGGCATGCGCACGACGGTCGGCGCCGGTTCCTGCTTCTGCGCCCAGGCGAAGACGCCTTCGGCGTCGACGATCTCGTCCTTCTCGCCCTGCACGATCAACCACGGGCACGGCGGCGGCAGGACGCCGGAAAAATCACGCAGGCCGACCGGCGGTGCGATCGAGATCACCTGCTGCACCGGCAATTGCCGCGCCCCCAACAAGGCGACCCACGATCCGAACGAAAATCCTGCAAGCCAGAAGGCATCGTCCGGACGCGCCTGTCGGGCCCAGTTCGCCACTGCCATCAGGTCCAGCACTTCGCCACGGCCGTTGTCGAACGCGCCTTCGGAACGACCGACGCCGCGGAAGTTGAAACGCACGGCGATCAGGCCCGATTCGGTCAAGGCGCGCGACGTCATCGTGACGACCTTGTTCGTCATCGTGCCGCCGTCGGGCGGATTCGGATGGCAAATGATCGCAAGACCGTGCCTGGCCTCGTGCGCCTCCGGATGATCGACCGCGACTTCCAACGCACCCGCCGGGCCGGCGATCAGCACGGTCTCGGAGGTTTCGGGAAACGGCGTAGCGGGCGCGAGGATCTGGCTCATGGACAGATCATAGCCTCAACGGCGCAGATCGAAGCCGAGCAGCAAGGGATCGTGATCGGACGCACGGTACGGACTCGCGTCGCCCTGGTGCTGGTAGTCGAAGCGCTCCGATTCGTCGGCATTGTTATGCCATTCGGCGCCGCCACGCAGGCGTTTGGCCATGGCCGGGCTCGCCAATGCATGGTCCAGGCGACCGGACAGGCCGTTGAAGACGAAGGAGTAGAGCGGCTCGTCCTTGAAGTCGACTTCGATCAGATGCGCATTCGGGCTGGCCGCGATACGCGCCGCCGCTTTGCTCTTCGCCTCCTCGCGCGCGAGCTGCAGCGCATCCTGCCAGCCGGCGTCGACGAAGGCGCGAATCGGGTCTTCCATCGCATAGGCATTGAAGTCGCCGACGAGCACCTGCAGATCGGTCTTGCTTTTCGTGGGATCGGTCTTCAGCCAGGCCATCAGCTGCTTTGCCGATTCGACGCGCAGCGCATTCCAGCAACTCTGTTCGTCCTTCTGGTCGGCATCGAGGCCGGTCGCGGCCTCGGCGTCGCGACCGCAGCCTTTCGATTTGAAATGATTCGCGACGACGACGAAAGCCGGACCCTTGCCGGCGCGGAACGCCTGCGCCAACGGCACGCGCGAGCGCTCGGCGAATGGACCGCCTTCGAGTACGGCGGGTTTGCCCTGCGGTGTCGCACGCGAAGCGCGGTAAATCATTGCGACGCGAATCGGATTCACGCCCGGGCCTTTGCCGGCATCGACGAAGCGGTAGTCGCGGATCGGACCGACGGCATTCAATACATCGACGAACTGCGCGATCGCGGACTCGGGGCCATAACCGTCGTTCTCGATTTCCATCAGCGCGGCGATGTCGGGTTTCAACGCCTGCACCGAGGCGACGAGCTTGGCCTGCTGCAACTGGTATTGCTTGAACGATTCCGCGCCGCGTTCGGTCGGGAAGCCGCCGCCCTTGCCGTCGCCGTTGAACAGGTTCAGCACATTGAGGCTGGCGATGCGCAGATCGCCGGCGACGTCGGGGGCGGGCGGGCGTTCGACGAGGGAGACGCTCTTCAGCTTCTCGGTCAATTGCAAGCGATACTGGCCGCGGCGCTGCTCGACCACACCCTGAATGCCCTGAATGGTCGCGCCCACGCGAAGGGGATTCGTCTCACCGGAGCCTTCCGGCAAGAACCATAGACCCTTTGGATTCTCGCTCGTGCGTCCATCGTCGAGGATCAGCGCGCGCCGCGCATTGTCGTCGCGAACTTTCCTTATCGCCTCGGCGCCACGCGCAATCTCAGTCGGCTGGAATCCACGCCCACCGAAGCGCGCGGCGATCTCACCGAAACGTTGGAGTCCTTCGTTGCCCGTAATCGTCAGCGGCGCATCGACGACGAAGGACATGCCCTCGTAACGCTCCCACTCGGAACGCTGCGCCGGCGGCCCGGTCAGCTTGCGGGACTGGAAACGCACGGAAGGCTCGAGAAGTTCGATGACCGGCTCGGTCAATGTCGTCATCGTGTCCCGACCTGTGCCCGCTTCGGTCGCGATGCCGGAGACGCGCACGCGACTCGAAGTCGCCGGTGCGGGTGTGTTTTCGGCCAGCGCGACGAAGATCCCATCCGATGTCGCGTCATCGCCATCGCCGTCGATATCCTGCACGAAGAATCCGCCCAGGCCGCGCGCGAAATTGCCGACGACCACGCCTTCCACCGTCACCCGTTGCCCAACCATCGGGCTTTGCGGCCCGCTGCCCTGCACCGCGCCGATCGGCACGATCTTCGCGGCGCCTTCCTGCGCAGGACGCGAAGGCGTCGACATCGCACAACCGGCGACGATGAGCGATACGACGAAAACAGCAGGCAGGATCGGTTTCATTTGGACTCCGGAAACGACAACGCCGCCCGGAGGCGGCGTTTCGGCGCGAGCGGGACTCGCAGCTTACAGACTTACTTCAACTGGCCGAGCATCCAGTCGACGGTGGCGATGACCTGCTCGTCGGTGAGGGAGGGATTGCCGCCGCGGGCCGGCATCACGCCGCCGTCGGGACCGGTGTAACCCTCGATCGCATGCTTGTGAAGGGTCTCGACGCCCTGGCCGATGCGCGCGGCCCACGCCGCCTTCTCGAGCTTGGGCGCATTGCCGGCACCGGAGGTGTGGCAGCCGGTGCAGAGGTTGCCGTAGATGACCGAACCGTCCGTCGTGCCGCCGTAAGCGACCTGGCCCTTGGCGGCTTCCGCGGCCGCGGCCGCCGCAGCGGCTTGGGCGGCGGCACCGGTCTTGCCGGCATAGACCGCACCGATCGGCTGGATGCGCGCCTGGGTCGCGGCTTCGGCCGCCGGGTTCACTTCCGCCGGTTTCAGGCCGTTGATGTAGTGGCCCAGCAGGATCAGGCCGATTGTGATGCCCACCAGCACGGCGATCACCTGGGAGAAATGCTTGAGGAATACGAGGTCGTAGTTGCGCACTGTCGTCCCGGCAGGGCTGAGGCCCGGTGGCTAAGACGGCGATTATATCGGCCGGCCCGAGGGGGTGAAAGCCGGCCCTCGGGTCTTGCGGCATTCGGCCGTGATCGTACCAACGGCCCATCCCCTGCCCGGGCAGGCTTGTTATCCTGCCAGCAGGCCTGCCCGGGGATAGCAGCCGCCGATGAGTTCCGCTCCCGCCGCGATCGCGAGCTACCGATCGGGCCGCACGCCGGTCTGGCGACTGGCATTGGCGGGCCTGTGCTATGGCCTCGGCTGGCAGTTGCTGCTGCCCCTGTCGCATTCCCTGTGGTTCCTGCCCGCCGGCCTGCGCCTGGGATTCCTTTGGCTGGCCCCGGCGCGTTACTGGCCCTGGCTGGTGCTGGGCGAATGGACCGGCGCGACGGCGCTGGCGATCAGCCGTCAGGAGCCGATCTTCAGCCTCGGCTTCGTCGGCATGAACCTGATGCCGATGCTGACCTATATCGCGGTCATGTCGATCGTGCGCGGGGGCGATACCGACACGCGCATCGACAGTCCGCGCAGGATGTTCATGCTGCTCGGCACCGGCATGCTGAGCGCGACGGTCGTTTCGCCGATGTTGTCCTTCTTCCAGCCGGCCGATGGCGTGCCGCAGAGCAGCTGGGCCGGCACGTTCGCCTTCATGTACGGCGATTTCATCGGCCATCTCGTCGTGGCGCCGATCATGGTGCTGTTCTGGCAACGCGACTGGCGCCAGCGCCTGAACTGGTCCTTGTGGCGCGACCTTATCCTGCAACTGATCTTCTCGCTCGCGTTGCTGATCGTGCTGTACCACCGCACCGACCTGTCGCCTTACCTGCTGCTGCTCGCCTTCGCGCCGATCTTCTACTCCGGTTTCCGTCACGGCTGGGAGGGCGCGGCACTGTCGGTGGCGCTGACCGGCATGGTGGTCGAGGCCCTGGCGCAGGAAGCGCCGATGCCGATCGCGGTGATCCTGCTGCAACTGATGCTGGCGGTGATCGGCGTCGGCGGACTGATCCTCGGCACGGCGGTGAGCGAACTGCGCCGTAGCCACGCCGACCTGCACCAGCGCCATCGCGAACTCGGCCAGCTCAACCAGCACCTGACGCGCACAGCGGAAGAATTGCGCAACGTCAGCCAGCGCCTGGTGCGCTTGCAGGAACAGGGCCAGCGCGAACTCGCGGGCGAACTGGACTACGAACTCGGCCAGGCCATCCATGCGCTCGGCACGCATGTGAGCCTGGCCTTCCGCGATGTCCGCGACGAACAGACCTTGCGCCTGCTCGAATCGATGCGCGAGCAAGTGCGCGAAATGCAGGAAAGCCTGCGCCTGGTCCTGCGTCGCCTGCGTCCGCAGATGCTCGATACGCACGGCCTGCGCGAAGCCATCGGCGCCGGCCCGCTGCGCGACGCGCTGGAGGACGCCGGCATCGCCTTCGAAGCCAGTTTCTACGGCAACATCGAACTGCTCGGCGACGACGCGCAGACCGCGGCCTACCGCATCTGCCAGGCGGCGATCGCCGAAGCCACCCATCTCGAATCCGCCCGCGAAGTGCGGCTCAAGCTGAGCGTGCAACCGGGCACCGCGCAACGCGTGCTGGTCGAATTGCAGATCGACATCCTCGCCACGCCCTTCCTGGAAATGCCGGTCGAACCGCATCCGCTGCCGGTGATCTCGGATCGCGTGCTCGCGCTGGATGGCGTCTACGTCACCGAATCGCTGGCGCCGGGCATCCGCCACCGGATCAGTTTCGAGCAGGCCGTTCCCGACCGCTGGTAATCCCGGCCGGCGATCTCGCCGCGAGAGAGTCGGCTGCGGCATCATGCGCCGATGCCACCCGCCGACTTCCGTCTCCATCACGGCAACGACCTCGAGCTGCTCGCGGCCTTGCTGGCGGCCGAACTGGCGAAGCCGGCGCCGCAGGCCAGCCTGCTCGACGGCGATACGATCCTGATTCCGCAGCCGGCGATGCGGCGCTGGCTGCAGAAGACCCTGGCCGAAGCGCACGGCATCGCCGCCAACTTGCGCTTCCTGACGCCGGGCGAATTCGTCGCCGAAACGCTGGCCGCGAATACCCGGGACGCCAGGACCCATGGCAACGATGTCGGCGATGCCGCCGTACTGCGTTGGCGGCTGTGGCCGCTGTTGGTCGACGAAACGATGATGCTGGAGCCGGTTTTCGCGCCACTGCGGGCCGTGCTCGGCCAGGGCGATCGCGCACTCGCGGCCTGGGCCCTGGCCGGCGACCTGGCCGCAGCGTTCGAGAAATACCAGGCCTGGCGTCGCGACTGGCTGCTGCGCTGGGACCGCGGCGAAGACCGGCACGATTGGCAGGCCGAGCTGTGGCGGCGCGCGACGCAGGGCCTGCGCCATCGTGCGGCACGCCTGCAGGCCTATCTCGCGCGTTTCCATGGCGAGAGCGACGAGGTGCCGGCCGGAATGCCGGCGCGCTTGTTCGCTTTCGCCTGCCAGAACGTGTCGCCCGACGTACTGCGCGTGATCGCCAGCGCGGCACAGCGCGGCCCCTTGCATTTCTATTTCCTGTCGCCGGCCGAAACCTGGTGGGGCGATCTGCAGACCGTGCGCGAACGCCTGCTCGCCGACCCGGAGGGTTTCGTCGGCGAAGAAGAGAATCCGCTGCTGGCGGCGAACGGTGCGGCAGGGCGCGATTTCCTCCGACTGCTGTTCGGCGACGAGGCCGTACGCCCCTCGTTCGAGCAGGCGCTGTACGTGCCGCCCGATCCGGCCCAGCGCCGAGGCCTGCTGCACCGGCTGCAGCGAGACCTGCTCGCGCGCAAGCCGCCGCCGGCGACCGAAACCGGGCGTGTCCCCTTCGATCCGGACGATCGCAGCCTGCAGGTGCACGCCTGTCACACGCGATTGCGCGAAGTGCAGGTGTTGCACGATCGCCTGCGCGATCTGCTCGAGACGCATCCGCACATCGAGGCGCGCGACATCGCCGTGTTGACGCCCGATCTGCAGGAGTACGCGCCCTACGTGCGCGCGGTATTCGGCGACGGCGAAATCATTCCTTACTCGCTTGCCGACGGCAGCGCGACGAGGCAGCCGCTGGCCGAAGCCTTCCTCCGCCTGCTGGCCCTGCCCGACGCGCGTTTTTCGGTCAATGAAGTGCTCGAATGGCTGGCCGTGCCGGCGATCGCGCAGCGCTTCGGCCTCGACGACGCCAGCCTCGATCGCCTGCGCCCCTGGCTGCAGGAAGCCGGCGTTCGCTGGGGCCTGAATGCGGAACACCGCACGCGGTTCGGTGCGCCGGCCGACAACGCCTATACCTGGGCATTCGCCATCGATCGCCTGCTGCTCGGGCACGCCAGCGGCGAGACTGCCGAGATCCATGGCGTGGCCGCGTTGCCGCCTCCGGAAGGCGATGTCCTTCCCGCGCTGGACGCGTTGCTGACCGGCCTGCGTGCGCTGGCGCGCTGGCATACGCGACTGGCGCGTCGCCTGGAAGCGCCGCAATGGCCGGAGCAACTGTCGTTGCTGCTCGACGAACTGTTCGCGGCGCAACCTCCCGCAGATGAGGATCGGCGCACGCTCGATGGCCTGCGCCAGCAGATCAAGCATCTCGCCGCGCAGATCAAGGCCGCCGACATCGACCATCGGCTGCCGATCGAGATCGTGCGCGCCTGGTTCCAGCAAGCTCTGGCCGACGGCGATACGCGCCAGCCCCTGCTCACCGGCGGCATCACCTTCGCGCGCATGGTGCCGATGCGATTGATCCCGTACAAGGCGATCTGCCTGCTCGGCATGAACGATGGCGAGTTCCCGCGCCGCGACCCGGCCGGCGGACTGAACCGCCTGGCGGCGCAGCTCGGCACACGACATCGCCTGCCGGGCGATCGATCGTTGCGCGAGGACGATCGCTTGCTTTTCATTCAGCTCTTCGCCGCTGCCAGCGATTGTTTCTATCTGAGCTTCATCGGTCGCGATGCGCGCAGCGACGAATCGCGCCCGCCTTCGGTCGTGGTGGCGGAACTGGTGGAGCTGGCGAATCGCTATCTGCGCAACGAAGGCGAGGCCGCGCCTGGATTGATCATGCAACACCCCCTGCAACCCTTCTCGCCGGAGGCCTTCGGCCGCAGCGACGCGCGGCGCCGCAGCTTCCAGGCGCAGTGGCGCGCAGCCGCCGGGGGCAGCGAAGATCGCGTGCGCTTGCCGCGCTTCTCGACCGACGCGACCGGTCTTGCTCCCCTGCCCTCCCGCGTCACGCTCGAGCAACTGCAGCGCGGACTGGTGAATCCGCCGCGGACCTTCCTGCAGCAAGGGCTCGACCTGCGCCTGCCGCGCGACGAGGATCGCCTGCCCGATAGCGAGCCATTCGACGAAGCCGATGGACTGCAGCGGCAGGCCTTGCGGTCGCAGGTGTTCGCTGCCCTGGTTTCTCAACCCGATATCGAAGCCGAGAGCCTGCGCAGACGATTGCTGCGCGAAGCGCGCATCGCTCCCGGCGCCGTCGGCCTCGCCCAGGTCGCCGAGCAGATCGCACGATTGCGCCCGGCCGCGCGGCAATGGCGCGAATGGTCGCAAGGCGATGCGCAATCGCGCGTGTTCGAGATCGCGTTGCATGGCAGCTCGCTCAGCGGAAGATTGGCGCCGGTGCATGCCGGCGGCCTGTTGCAGTTCAGCGCCGGCCGCGCGCACGGACGCAACCGCTTGCCGCTGGACATCGACTGGCTGGTCTGGTCGGCCCTCGGCGAAACCCGACCCGTGCGTCGCCTGTTCGTCGGCGACGACACGACCATCGATACCCTGGCGCCCTTGCCGGCGGGCACGGCTATGACGCGACTCGGGGAACTGCTGCTTCTGTATCGGCGTGCGATCGCCGAAGCCCTGCCATTCATGCCGAAGACGGCGTCGGCTTATGCCGACGGACTGCGCACGCCGGAACACGAGGCCTCGGCCTGGAGCAAGGCGTTGGAGCAATGGCGAACGCGCGACGGCCGCGGCGAAGGCGAACGCGCCGACGTCAGGCTGGCCCTGCGCGCTCGCGACCCTTTCGACGACGCCGACGGCGACGACGCCCGATTGTTCCGCACGCTCGCTTCTCGCCTTTTCGCCAGCGACGGGATCTTCGCCCGTGACTGAAACGCCGCGCACCGACGATCTCGGCCTGTCCTTGCCCTTGCGCGGCGTGCAATGGATCGAGGCCAGCGCCGGTACCGGCAAGACCTTCCTGCTGGCGACGTTGTACTCGCGCCTCGTCGTGGAAGCGGGTTGGACTGTCGACCGGTTGCTCGCGGTCACCTTCACGGAAGCGGCGACGCAGGAGTTGCGCGAACGGCTGCGCGAGCGTCTGGTGCTGGCGCGCGACCTGGCGGCCGGCGATGCGGTGGCGGCCGCCGGCGACGACGCGCAACGGCTGACGTCGATGCTGGTCGCGAACGCGATCGAGCGCGAAGGCCGGGCATTCCTGTTGCGCCGGCTGCGGCTCGCGGTCGAAGCGATGGATGTCGCGCCGATTTTCACGATCCATGGCTTCTGCCGCCGTGCCCTGGCCGATCACGCGCTGGAAGCCGGCCAGTCGATGGTCCAGCGCGAGATCGTCGAGAACGAAACCGCCCTGCACGAAGAGATCGCCACCGACTTCTGGCGCCGTTGCAACGCCGACGCCGCGAAAACCGCAGGTCTTCGCAGCTTGTGGAAGTCGCCGCAGGCACTGGCCAAGGAACTGCGCGAGTTGCTGGCGATCGATGCACTGATGCCGCTTGCCGTGCCGTCAACGGAGGACGCCGCCGCAGGGAATGCCGAGGCGCAGGCGGTGTCGGAGCTGCTGCATGCGGCTCTCACGCACATCGACGACGCCTGGCAGGCCATCGCCACAGCGATCGCCGATGGAACGATGCACGGCAACAAGTTCCGCACGAATACGGCGGAAAAGAAGTGGGCCGCGCTCAAGGCTTGGCTGGAAGGCCAAGGCCGCGATGAGGTTCCCGAGGATGTCGCGTACTTCGCGGCTTCGTCCCTGAAGGAGAAGATCAAGAAGGGCACCGCTCCCGCCTCGCCCCTGTTCGACGCCATCGATCGCTGGCTGGTCGCTGCGCTGCGCAGCCGCGAGGCGCGACAGCGCGCACGCATCGCCCTCGTGCACGAGGCACGCGACTACGCCCGCGATCGACTCGATGCCATCAAACGCGAACGCGGCCTGATCGGTTACGACGACATGGTGCACGGCGTCGCCGCCGCGCTGGAGGGTCCGCAAGCGGCGCTATTCGCCCGACGTTTGCGCCAGCAGTACGGCGTGGCCCTGGTGGACGAATTCCAGGACACCGACCCGAGGCAATGGCGTATTTTCCGCCGGTTGTTCGCCCAGGCCGACGATCGCGCCAGCGAGGCGCCGGATCTGTTCGGCGACGATGCGCCTGTGTTGGAGGCGGCGGATGCAGGCAGACTTCGCCAACGTGCGCTGTTCCTGATCGGCGATCCGAAACAGGCCATCTACCGCTTTCGCGGTGGCGACGTGCACGCCTACCTGGAAGCGCGCGGCGACGCCGACGCCTGGCATGCGCTGTCGTACAACCATCGCTCGCGGCCTTCGGCCGTGGCCGTCGTCTCGGCCCTGTTCGGACGCAGCGGTCCACGGGCTTTCGCCGAGGACGGCATCGACTATCTTCGCGTCCTTCCCGGCGGTCGCATGGCCGACGAGGACTATCGCATCGCCGACACCGTGCCGGCCGCGCTCGAAGTGGCGCAGCTGGTCGGGCTGCAAGGAACGGGCATCGACGAGGCACGCGAGGCCGCCACCATCGCCTGCGTCGCGCGCATGCACGCGCTGCTCGAAGAGATGATCGCCGGCCGTGTCCTGCGACGTCGTGCGGACGGCGGCTGGCGCAAGCTCGGGCCTGGCGATATCGCCGTTCTGGTGGAACGCAACGACGAAGCGGAACGCATCCGCGATGCGCTCGCTCTGGCCGGCATTCCCTGCGTCGCCGCCGGTCGCCGCAGCCTGTACGAAACCGACGAAGCCGCCGACCTGCGCTGCCTGCTGCACGCACTGCTGGCGCCGGCCGACGAAGCTCGCCTGCGCGCGGCGCTGGCGACGCCCCTGCTCGGGCTGGATGCGTCGGCGATCCGCCGTTTCGGCGAAGACGAAGTCGAGCGACGCCTCTGGAACGATCGCCTGCAATCCTGGCGAGCGCGCATCGAGCGCCACGGACCGCTCGCCGCCATCGATGCGGCCTGCGCCGAGAACGCGTCGCGATTGCTCGCGCTGCTGGATGGCGAGCGTCGCCTGACGAACTACCTGCAGCTCGGCGAGGAATTGCAGGCCGGCAGTGGCGCGCGCCTCGGCCTGCGCGCCCTCCTGGACGAACTCGAGCGGCGCATGGCCGAAGCCGATGCGCAGAACGATGCCGAGCTGTTGCGGCTCGAATCCGACGCCGCCCGTGTCAAGATCCTGACCTTGCACAAGAGCAAGGGGCTCGAGTTCGACCTCGTCTTCCTGCCCTACGCCGGTATCCGCGCCGGAAGCCAGAAACAAGGCAGCCTGAAACTGGCGCGTTACCACGACGGCAACCGCAGCGTCGCCGAGCTTTTCGTCGACAAGGCGTCGGTCGCGGCGGACAAGGAGGACCGCGAGCAGTTCGCCGAAAAGATCCGGCTGATCTACGTCGGGCTGACGCGCGCAAGGCTGGCGACCTGGCTGGCCTGGGGTGCGGTGAAAGATGTCGAGCGCACGCCGCTGGCCTGGCTGCTGCATCGCGGCGAGTCCGCGCACAGACCCGATGCCCTGACGCCCGAGCAGATCGAAGCCGGCCTCCTTCGTTGGCAGCAGTGGGTCGCCGATGAGGGCAGGCCGCTGGCGATACGCATCCTGCCCGCCGCGGATGCCTTGCCATCGCAACGCCTGCGCTTCGATGCGCCCGCAGTTACGCCCGATGCGGCGATCGGGCGACGGCGATTCAGCCGCGACTGGTGGGTCTACAGCTTCTCCCAGCTCAGTCGCGAAGACGACGGCGCTGCGCACGACGAGATGGGCGGCGCGCGCGACGAGATGCCCTTGCCGCTGCCTTTGTCGCCATCGCGCTTCGTCGGCTCGCGATTCGGCAATACCCTGCATGCGGCGCTGGAGACCGTCGACTTCGCCGCTTGGCGCGAATGGAGCGGCGAGCTGCCGCCGCCCGGAGAGTTCGACAAACTCGTTGTCGCAATGGACGAACAGGGTTTCGCCGGCGAAGCCAACCACCGCGAAGGCCTGCCCTTGTTGACGCATCTGGTCGGTTCCACGTTGAATGCGCGCCTGCCGGAAGGCGTTCGCCTCTGCGAAGTACCGGCCTCGCAGCGACGCAGCGAGCTCGAGTTCCATCTCGCTTTCGCCGCCGTCGCGATGCCGGCGCTGCTGGCGATGCTGCATCGCCATGGCGTCGTCGCCGATCGCCAGGCGTTCGGCTTGCGCCAGCGCATCGAAGGACTGATGACCGGCTTCATCGACCTGGTCTACGAACACGAAGGGCGCTTCTACGTGCTCGATTACAAGTCGAACCAGTTGCCGGACTATGCGCCGATCGCGCTGCGGCAGTCGGTGCGCGACAACGAGTACGACCTGCAGTACACGATCTACACGCTGGCCTTGCATCGTTGGCTGCGGTTCCGTCTCGGCGTCGCTTACGACTACGATCGCCACATGGGCGGCGTGCGCTATCTCTACTGCCGTGGCCTCGACCGGGCAGCGCCCGATCACGGCATCCACGCATTGGTCCTGCCGCGGGAACTGATCGAGGAACTCGATGCCCTGTTCGCGCCGGCGCCCGGCCTGTTGGCGGAGCGCGCCGGATGAGCCTGCTGACGGCGCTCTATCGCAGCGCGTGCCTGCGCACGATCGACCATGCGCTGGCCGAGAGTCTTCGTCGTCTCGACCCCGAAACACCCGACGATGTCCTGGCGGCCCTGGCCCTCGCCAGTCGCGCCAGCGGCGAAGGGCATAGCTGTCTTCCGCTCGCGCAGGCGCAGGCCTGGCTGGCCGAGCTCGTGGTCGAACGCGATGCGCCCACCCTGCCCGCACTGATGGACTGGATACCCGTGCTGCAGGCATCGCACTGGATCGCGACGGGGCGGATAGCCACCTTGGAAGGCACGAACCTGTTCCTGCGGCGTTACTGGAACTACGAGACCTTGCTCGCCGCCGCCGTGCACGCGCGCGTGCGCGGCGAATCGCCGGCGGATCGCTTGCTGCTGATCACCGGCGGGCCAGGCACGGGCAAGACCACGCAGGCCGCGCGCGCCTTGGCCGAACGCGTCGCCCATCGCGTGCATCCGCCGCGCATCGCCCTGGCGGCGCCGACGGGCAAGGCCGCAAGCCGCCTCAATGAAGTCGTGCAGCAGCGTTTGGCCGAGCTGGCGGACGCCGGCGTGGCCGGCGCGGCGTTCGCGCGAACCCTGCCGATCGAATCCGCGACGCTGCATCGCCTGCTCGGCTGGCGCAGCGACGGCACTTGGGCGCGCAACGCGGACGATCCGCTGCCCTTCGATCTGATCGTCGTGGACGAAGCCTCCATGGTCGATCTGCCGATGATGCTGCGGCTCTTCGAAGCGACGCCGGTCGATGCCAGTCTCGTGCTGATCGGCGATCGCGATCAGCTGCCTTCCGTGCAGGCCGGCGACGTACTGGCCGCGATGTGCGATGCCTTTCCGATCGCGACAACGCAAGACGATGCGACGACGCCTCGCCTGCATCTGACCCGCGTCCATCGTCAGGCCGACGATACGGATATCCACGCGTTTGCGACCTTGGTGCGCGACGGCCGCATCGACGAAGGGCTGGACGGATTGCAGGCACAGGCCTTTCGCGGCGTGATTTGGCGCCCCGGCTCGGACCGCGACCTGGCCGACCACCTGCTTGCCGAAGCGGTGCCGGCCTATCGCGCACTGCAGCAGGCTTCGGATCCCGCCGAGGCGCTGGCGAAGGCGAACGCCTTCCGCGTGCTCACCGCCGTGCGCGACGGCGCCGCCGGCAGCATCGCATTGAATGCGCGGCTGGCGCAGGCGCTCGATCCGGGCAGGCGCGGCGATGCCTTGTTCCACGGCCGCTTGCTGCTGATCACGCAGAACAGCTACCGGCATGGCCTGTACAACGGCGATGTCGGCATCGCCTGGACCGACGAAACCGGCGACACGCGCGTCTGGTTCGATTCCGGTGGCGGATTGCGCGCCTGGCGCCCGTCCATGCTGCCCGGGCATGAAGACGCCTTCGCCTTGACGGTGCACAAGGCGCAGGGCTCGGAGTTCGATCGTGTATTGCTCGCCTTGCCGGAGCACGGCGCACGCGTGTTGTCGCGTGAACTGCTCTACACCGGCCTGACGCGCTGCCGGCGCGAGATCGTGTTGTGGGCGAGCGAACCGGTACTGCGCGCGGCTATCGAGCGCCGCGCACAACGCTGGAGCGGCCTGGCGAAACGGCTGTCCGACCGCACCTAGGTCGTGATGCGGTGCAGATGCCGGCGGAAGGGCACGTCGCCGGCCGGCGGCGCATGCAGCTCGCGCGCGTAGCGATGCCCCGAATACACCGCATGCGCGATCAGGCCGGGTGCCTCGGCATCGCCGATCGCGCGCACCGACAACACGCCGGCATCGGCCCATTCGTTTTCGCGCGCACGCAATGCCTGCAGCAAGCCATCTTCTGGCAGCCGCGAGGTGATCGCCACGATGGCGGCGCAATCGACACGGCGCTCCTGGTCCGACCAGGCATGGCGCAGCACGGCCCGGCCTTCGCCGAAGGACTCGATCGAATGGGCCGCGATCGGCACGATGCCCAGCGCGTGCATGCGTCTCTGGATGTAGCGATAGTCGAGCGTATTGACCGACCAGCTGGCGATCGTATCGTCCGGCGTGACATGGATGACCTCGCGGCCTTCCGCCCGCAACTTCTCGGCGATGACGCTGCCGAGGTAGAAGCCGTCGTCGTCGTAGACCAGCACCGGGCCGGGCGACGCGCGCTCGTCGAAGGCACCCGACATCACATCGTCCGGCGTGAAGATGCCGTTTCCGTCGAATCCGTGTATGGCTGATCCATGGCTGCGGCCGATGCCGTCGCGCCGCCAATGGCAGCCGGTCGCGATCACCACGTGCTCGGCGCCGAACGCCAGCACGTCGTCGGCCGCCAGCGGGCTTTCGCGATAGATCTGCACATGATTCATCTGCTGCAACTGGCCGATGCGCCAATCGCGCACGCGCGCCCATTCGGCCAGCCCGGGCAAGCGCGATTCGCGCGTGACGCGGCCACCCAGTTCGCGAGTGGCTTCCGACAAGTGCACTTCGTATCCGCGCTGACCCAGGGCACGCGCGGCTTCCAGTCCGGCCGGGCCGGCGCCGACCACCAGGACGCGCTGCTCGGCGGCTTTCGGCGCGATGCGCTCCGGATGCCAGCCCTTGCGCCATTCCTCGCCCATCGTCGGGTTCTGCGTGCAGCGGATCGGCGTGATCGTCATGTCGCCGGTCACGCAAATGTTGCAGCCGATGCACTCGCGGATATCGTCGCCACGCCCCTGCTCGATCTTGCGCGGCAGGAAAGGATCGGCAATGGACGGTCGCGCCGCGCCGATCATGTCCAGCACGCCGCGACGGATCTGCGAGACCATGCTGTCGGGCGAAGTGAAGCGTCCGACGCCGACGACGGGTTTGCTCGTTGTCTGCTTGACCCAGTGGATGAAGGGCTCCTGCGCGCCTTCGCCCGCGAAACGCGACGGGATCGAATCGTTGTACCAGGCGGCGATATTCACGTCCCACAGGTCGGGCAACTCGCCCAAGGCATGCATGACGTCTTTGGCTTCGGGCAGGGTGATGCCGCCCTCGCCCAGCAGTTCGTCGACGGCGAAGCGTACGGCGACCGCGCAGGTATCCCCGACAGCGTCCTTCGTATCCTCGATCACCTCGCGCAGCAGACGCATGCGGTTCTCGAGCGAACCGCCGTATTCGTCGCTACGGTGGTTGCGGCGCTTCTGCAGGAAGTGCATCGCCAGGCTCAAGTCGTGCGCGGCGTAGATGTAGACGATGTCGAAGCCGGCCCGCTTGGCGCGCAGCGACGCGTCGCGGTGCCAGCGTCGGTATTCGGCGATATCGCGCTTGTCCATCGCCCGCGCCTGATGCGGATAACCGTACTTGCTGGGCTGGTGCGACGGCGCCAGCAATACCTCGCGCGAATAGAGGTTGGACGCGGTCGGTCCGTTATGCGTCAGCTCCACCGCGGCCAGGGCGCCGTGCGCATGCACCTTCTCGCACATCAGCGCCAGCGCCGGGATGTCGTGGTCGTCCCAAAGCCGCGCTTCGACGTAAGGCGAAACGTCGCCGCTGGGATGGATCTCGCATTCTTCGGTGGACACCACCGCCCAACCGCCCTCGGCTTTCATTTCGCGCATGGCCGCATGCGCTTCGGGCATCGCATGGCCCATGCCGTTGCAATGCGGCACCTGGAAGAAGCGGTTCTTCGCCGTCACCGGTCCGATGCGGACCGGTTCGAACAGGATGTCGTAGCGAGGGTCTCGGGACATGCGGGCTCCGGCCGATCGCCCGATTGTGACCCAGTTGCGGCCTTCTGTGCGCTCAAGCCATGCGCCGCGTCACGCTTCGGCAAGCGGCGACGAAGGTCCTATGGCCTATCATTGCCTTCGATTGCCGGAGTTCCCATGCGACCCTTCCTCCTCCTAGCGCTGGCCCTGTCGTTTCCCCTGTCGAGCGTTGCGAAGGACGCGAAGCCCGTCGCGGCGGAAAGCCAGTTCATCGATCGAAGCGTGGTCAGCTACCCGAAGTTGCTGGGCGGCCACGCACTGATCGAGAGCAGCTACGATCCGGAGCACTTCGCCGGCGGCGTCGGTCTCAAGTACCAGATCGCCAACGCGCCGCCTGGCCTGATGTTCAACGTGTTCATCTATCCTCTGGGCGACATGCCGGCCGAGAAAGCCATGAAGACAGCCATGGATGAGCTGCGCGCTTCGTTCGACTACGCGCAGAAGCAAGGGCTGTACTCGGATGTGGTTGTCGGCGAACCGGTCGATTTCGAGGCGCCGCTCTCTCCCTCGACGATCATCAAGGACGAGTCCGGCAAGAAGCAGGACGCGCCGCCGCCGGCACCCAAGCCCGGCAACACGAAGGAACTCGATCCCCGGATGCGGGACGCGCTCGCCGAGCTGGTGGCGCCCGATCGCACGATCGGAAAGAAGTTGCCGCTGTCCTACACCTTTCATGAGGCGCCGAACCAATCCCTGGCCTATGTTTTCTATCACCAGCTTTTCCTGATCAAGTTCCGGATAACCCTGCCGAAAGCCGACATGGAAGCGGCGGATTTCGATGTACGCATGGACAAGGCCGTCCGCGATCTCGCCCCCGGGATGGTCGTGGAGAATTTCGGGGACTGCGGCACGATGACGATCGATGTCCCCGACAAGGGCGAGGCCGATCCAGGCGACACCGGAGCGCAGTTGATCCGGGAGATGGCCCGCATCCAGCGACTGAACTGCGCCAACAGCGATGGAGGCAAGACGAAACCGGGCCCGGGTCGCGAGCAGATCGTGATCGAGTTTCCGGCCGGGACCTGGCGCTAGGGCAGGCTCTTTCTCGCGCGCTCTGCTAGCTTGGCGACGACCCGACGCTGCGAAGCCGCCATGCCGCCAGCCACGCCTCTTTCCTCTGCAGCGCCCGCCTGGGCGCGTGCGCTACGCAGGCTCAACGTCTGGCTGTCCGAAGACTTCCTCGGTGGCCCGCGACCCTGGAAGCTGGCCTGGGTGGTCAACTTCCAGAAGGCCGGCACGTTCTTGTTCCTCGGCCTGCTGATGTGGTGGTACGGCAATACGTCCATGGCGGCGTGGATCTACCTGGCCCTGCACGGCAGCTACGGACTGGTCTGGATACTGAAAGACCTCGCCTTTCCCGATCCGAGCTGGCAGAAGCGCGTGACGATCGGCGGCGGCCTCAATGCTTTCGTCTTCGTGCTGGGCTGGTACTGGGTGTTCGGCTGGCTGCTGATTTCAGGCGCGGTACGGCCGGACTATCCGCTGGCCGACGGAGCCTGGTTCTGCCTGTGCATCAGCCTCTGCGTGATCGGCAGCGTGATCATGATCGCCGCCGATGCGCAGAAGTACTTCACGTTGCGCGCGCGCCCCGGCCTGATCACCGACGGCATGTTCCGCTACATCCGCCATCCGAATTACCTGGGCGAGATGATGATCTACGGCAGCTTCGCCCTGATGGTCTGGCATTGGCTGCCGGCGCTGGTGCTGGCCTGGGTCTGGGGCACGCTGTTCGCCACCAACATGGCGATGAAGGAAGCCAGTCTGTCACGGCATCCGGGTTGGACGCAGTACCGTCGGCGCAGCTGGTGGCTCGTTCCTTTTGTGGTCTGAAGATGGAACGGCGGGGCGCAAGCCCCGCCGTTCCGTTCGATCAGTCGATGCCGATGCTTACCAGATGCGTACGCGATCTTCCGGCGCCAGGTAGAGCTTGTCGCCCGCTTTCACGCCGAAGGCTTCGTACCACTCGTTGAGGTTCCGGAACGGGCCATTGATGCGGTAGTTCGGCGGCGAGTGCGGATTGGTCTTGATCAGGTTCACCAGGGCTTCTTCGCGATACTTGCCTTTCCATACCTGCGCCCAGCCCATGAAGAAGCGCTGATCGCCCGTCATGCCATCGATCACCGGTGCCGGCTTGCCCTTCAGGCTGAGCTGGTAAGCGGTATAGGCCATCGACAGGCCGCCCAGATCGCCGATGTTCTCGCCCATCGTCAGCTTGCCGTTCACGCAGGTGTTCGGCAGCGGGCAGAACGCGTCGAACTGCTTGCCGAGCATGTCGATCTTCTTCTGGAAGTTGGCGCGATCGGCATCGGTCCACCAGTTGCGCTGGATGCCCTGCCAGTCGGACTTACTGCCCTGGTCGTCGAAGCCATGACCCATCTCGTGGCCGATCACGGCGCCGATGCCGCCGTAGTTCACCGCCGGATCGGCATGCACGTCGAAGAACGGCGCCTGCAGGATCGCCGCCGGAAAGACGATCTCGTTGAACTGCGGGTTGTAGTAGGCGTTGATCGTCTGCGGCGTCATGAACCACTCGTCGCGATCGGTCTTCTTGCCGACGCGACGGTTGTCGTCGTCCGCGGCGAACTGGCGTAGGGCCGTCATGTTCGCCATCAGGTCGCCCGGCACGATGGTCAGCGCCGAATAATCGCGCCACTTGCTCGGATAGCCGATCTTCGGACGGAAACTGGCCAGCTTCTTGTAAGCCTCGGCCTTGGTATCGGCGCCCATCCAGTCGAGCCGCTCGATGTTCTGGCGCATTCCCGCGCGCAGGTTCTCGACCAGTTCGTCCATCGCCTTCTTCGATTCGGGCGAGAAATGCCGCTCGACGTACACCTTGCCGACCGCTTCTCCCAGGCCCTGCATGCCGCCGACCAGCCCGACCGCGCGCTTCCAGGGCTCGCGCTGCGCCGTCTGGCCGCTGAGCACGGTCCCGGTGAAAGCGAAGGCGGCCTCGTCGATCTGCTTGCTCAGGAAAGGCGCGTTGCCGCGCATCGCCCAATAGGTGAGGTAATCGCGCCAGACGTCCAGCGGCGTCTCGTTGACCACCTTGAGCACCGGCGCCACCGCGCTCGGCGTCGGCACGTTCACTTTGTCCGGAACCGGCATGCCCTGCGCCTTGAAATGCGCGGCGAAATCGTAACCGGGATAGAGCTTGGACAGGTCGGCGAACGCCGTCAGGTTGTAGGTCTTGTCGCGGTTGCGCCGCTCGGCACGCTCCCACTGCGGCGCCGCCAGGCGCGTTTCCAGCGCCAGCACCGCTTCGGCGCGCGAACGCGAATTGGACTGGCCCGCGAACTCCAGCATCTTGGCGATGTGGTCGACGTAGGCGGCGCGGATCTTGACGAAGCGTTCGTCCTGGTTGGTGTAGTAGTCCTTGTCCGGAAGGCCGAGGCCGCCGACGCCGACGCTGACCAGGTAGGCATCGGGATTCTTGCGGTCGATATCGACGCCGATGCCGACCGGCGAATTGCTGCCGTCGACGTCGGAATGGCCGAAGGCCTCGACGAGTTTGGCCATGGAATCGATCGCTGCGATGCGGTTCAGCTGCGGCGCGATCGCCGACGCGCCTTTGGCGTCGCGCGCGGCCTGGTCCATGTAGCTCGCATACAGGTCGCGGATCTTCTGCCCATCGCTACCCGCCGCCAGATTCTTGTTCGCGGCGATGTCCATGATGATCGCGCGCACCTGCTCTTCGCTGCGATCGCTCAGCCGGTCGAAACTGCCGTAGTCGCTCTCGTAATCCTTCAACTGGTAAGTATCGATCCAGTGGCCGTTCGCGTAGCGGGCGAAATCGTCGCCGGGCTTCACTGAGGTGTCGCGCGCGGTCAGATCGACGCCGAAAGCACCGAGCTCGGGCTTGTCGGCGGCGTGTGCGGAAGAAAGGAAGGCGGCCGGCGCGAGCAGCGCCAGGGTCAGGGCGAGGGAAAGCGAGGTGCGGTTCATGGCGCGTGTCCGTGGACGGGAAAGGCCCGAGGGTAGTGAATTGTCGGCCCCGGGGCCACTGCCATTGGTCGCGGTCTTCTGGTTCGCGTGTTAGGTTCGGGCCGGATAGCCGGAGACGACACGATGCGCGAACGACCCGCTTTTCTGCAGCGCAGCATGCTTGCGTTGCTCGCTCTCGCGCTGGTCGCTCTACCCGCCCTCGCGGCGATCAATCCGGCCGAGTACCAGCGCGTGGCCAGCGACGTGCTGCGCATCCACGAGACGGCGCGCATCGTCCATGAGTCGAACGTCGACGGCCAGCGCATTCGCCGGGTCACGATCGTCGGCGAAATCCTGGAAGACCGCAGCGATGCCTCGCAGAAACGTCTGGGCCGCACCGTGGTCATCGACTACAGCACCGACCTGAGCGCGCGTGAAGCGGCCGGCAAGCAGTGGGCCGCCGAGCGCGGTGCGATGCCCGGTCCGCAGTTCATGCACGACCCCGACCCGCCGAAGGTCGATGCCGAGGGAAACTTCTGGGCGCATCTTGCGCCGGTCGGCACGCGCCTGGGGAATGTGCAACGCCATGCCGGCGCCGTGGCGACGCTGGAACAGCCGGTGTACGAAGCGCACGGCGAGGTCTTCGTCCCCGCGGCGGGACAGTATTCGTTCGACGCACCGATGCGTTGAGCGTCGGCGCTACCGTCCGACGCGCCGGAGCACGAGGCAACGATTGTTGGCCGGCATCGGGATGTCGGCGACGAATGCCAGGCCCGCGCTTTCGGCGAGCTCGCGTACCGCTTCCAGGTCGCGGATGCCGCGTTGCGGATCGGCGGCACGCAACTGCGCGTCGAACGCCGCGTTGCTCGGCGAAGTGAACTCGCCACCGATATTGAACGGGCCGTAGATCACCACACTGGCTTCCGATGCGAGCGCAGCAGGCAGGTTCGCGAACAGGGCCCGCACCTGCGGCCAACCCATGATGTGCAGGGTGTTGGCGCTGAATACCGCATCGTAGCGTTGTGCCGGCCATTGCTCGGGCCGTTCGACAGCCAATGCGATCGGCGACAGCACGTTGTCCAGTCCGGAAGCGGCGATCCAGGCCGCGATGGCCTCGTGCCGGTCCGGCAAGTCGCTGGTCTGCCACTGCAGATCGGGCAGGGCTTCGGCGAAAAAGACCGCGTGTTGGCCGGTGCCGCTGCCGATCTCCAATACATGGCGGCGCCCTGCGAATGCCTCTCGCAGTACCGCGAGGATGGGTTCGCGATTGCGGCCGGTGGCCGGGGCATCGGGCAACGTATTCGTCATGCGGGCAGTGTCTCCGATCCGGAGTCTGCCTGCATTTTCCACGCCCGTTTGGCGTAAGGTAGCGCAGGGGTCGACATGGGGATCGTCGCGAATGCTGGGCAAGCTGATCGCCGAACTGCGACGCCGCAACGTCATCCGCATGGCCGGGCTGTACTTGGTGGCTGCCTGGCTCATCACCCAGGTCGCCGGCACGGTGTTGCCGATGTTCGGCGCGCCCGACTGGATCGCGCGCAGCGTGGTGGTGATGCTGGCGATCTGCTTCCTGCCGGCGCTGATCTTCGCCTGGGTGTTCGAACTCACGCCCGAAGGGCTGAAACGCGACGCCGAGGTGCCGGCCGAAGAATCCATCGCGCCGCAGACCGCGCGGCGCATGGACCGCATGATCATCGTCGTGTTGCTGTTGGCGCTGTCCTACTTCGCGCTCGACAAGTTCGTGCTGGCGCCGCACCGTGCCGAGGCGGATCGGCCAAGGTCGGCCGCGCCTGCGGTCCGCGAAACGACGGCGGCAGCGACCGCGCCGGCCATCCCGAGAAAATCGATCGCCGTACTCGCTTTCGCCGATCTGAGCCCCGGCAAGGACCAGGAGTACTTCTCCGATGGCATGGCCGAGGAAATCCTCAACGCGCTGGCGCAGGTCAAGGACCTGAAGGTCGCCGGCCGCACCAGTTCCTTCCAATTCAAGAATCGCAATGTCGACCTGCGCGAGATAGGTCGCACGCTCGGCGTCGCGCACGTGCTCGAAGGTTCGGTACGGAAACAGGACGACAAGGTGCGCATCACCGCGCAGCTGATCCAGGCCTCGGACGGCTCGCACCTGTGGTCGAAAGCCTACGACGGCGACCTGAGCGATGTCTTCGAACTGCAGGAGAATATCGCCCGCGCGATCACCGACGAATTGCAGGTAGTGCTGGAAGGCGAGCAGAAGAGCCGCCTCGTGCCGGTGGCGACGAAGAACCCGGAGGCGTACGGCCTGTTCCTGCAGGCGACGGCGATCTTCGACCGCCGCGATGGCACGCGCATGCAGGAGGCCGGGCAGATGCTGGAACAGGCGATCGCGCTCGATCCCGACTATGCGCGCGCCTATTCGCGCCTGGCTGCGGTGTACGGCATCCTGCCGACCTATTTCCCTGCGGCCGGCAACGCGCAAGCGACGCAGGCGAAGGTGGAGAAGTACGCGCAGCGCGCCATCGCGCTGGACCCCGCCCTCGCCGAACCCTGGGCCGTCATGGGCCTGGCCTCCAGCTTCGGCAAGGCCGACCTGCTGGCGCAGCGCGAGTACTTCGATCGCGCGCTGCAACTCGATCCGGACGACATCACGACCAACTTCTGGTCCGGGCTCACCCTGATGCGCTCGGGCTACTACCGTGAGGGCGTGGCGCGACTCGACCACGGCCTGGCAATCGATCCGCTGCTGCCGAACCTGACGCGCTGGCGCGCCGCCGCGTATCTGCGCGCCGGCGACGAAGCCACGGCCGAACCGATGCTCAAGCGCGCGCAGGCCGCTGGACTGAAGCTCGCCGGCCGCGAGCTGGCCGAGATCGAGGGGCGCCGCGGCCACACGGCCGAAGCACGTCGCCTTTGGATCGAAGGCTGCGGCCCCTTGTTCAATGGCCTGCCGCCGGAAGCGGCGACGGTGCTGGCAGCGGGGATGTACGGCGATGCGAGCGAGCGAGGCCGCGCCCTGGCCTTCATCGACGCACTGGTCGCCGATCCGAAGCAACCGATCCCCGGCCTGATCCCCTTGTTCCTGGCGCAGATGGGGCAGGAGGCGCGCGCCCTCGAGGTCGACCGCACGCGCCTGAGTCACGACAACAGCGATTTCATGGTCTATGTGTTCAGCCCGGCCGGCGCATCGCTGCGCGCCCGACCCGAGTTCCCCGCCTATCTCGACGCCAAGGGCTTTCCAGCGCTCTGGGCGAAGTACGGCCAACCCGACAGCCGCTGATCGCCGGCCGCGCATCGGCCGCCGACCCATGACTTGCGGCCCTTAAACCTTTGGCGAGGGGCTCGCATCCTAGTTCCGCCTTTCACTCCCGCCGGCGGTTCCCGATGCGTCCCTCCCCGTCCCGCCGCCGGCTTTCGCCGCGCCTCCATCCGCTGCTGCTGGCCTTGCTCGCTGCGCAAGCAGCGCCGGCCGTCGCGCAAGTCGTCGTCGATGGCCGCATCGATCCGGCCGAATGGCAGGGCGCCGAACACGTCACCGACTTCAAGCTGACCGAACCGCTGACCGGTGCGGCCTCGCCCTATCCCACCGAAGCCTGGATCCTGGCGACGCCGGAAGGCCTGGCGATCGGCTTCCGCAATACGCAACCGGCCAACGTGGCGCGCACGCGCACGCGCACGCAGCGCGACCAGGACGCGCCGGTCGACCGCGTGAACCTGATGATCGACTACGACGGCGACGGTCGCAGCGGCTACAACTTCACCCTCAACCTCACCGACGGCATCATCGACGCGACCATCACCAACGAGCGCAACTTCAGCAAGGACTGGGACGCCAGCTGGAAACACGCGGTCAGCGAGGACGGCGATACCTGGTCGGCGGAAATGCTTATCCCCTGGTACGTCGCGCCGATGCGCAAAGGCGTGGACGGCAAGCGCACCGTCGGCATCTATCTCGATCGCGTGATCGGCAGCACGGGCGAACGCGTCGCCTGGCCGGATGCCAGCTTCCAGCGTCCGCGCTTCCTCTCCGACTTCCACAAGCTGCAGGTGACCGAGTACAGCCAGTCGCTGCTGGCCTTCACGCCTTATGCGACGGTCGGCTACGACAACATCACCGGCGAATCGTATACCGATGCCGGCGTCGACATCTTCTGGAAACCGAATGGCCAGATGCAGCTCACCGCCACCATCAATCCGGACTTCGGACAGGTGGAGAGCGATAATCTCGTCGTGAACTTCGGCGCCAACGAAACCTTCTTCAGCGACAAGCGCCCTTTCTTCACCGAGAACCAGGGCATCTTCGAATTCGGCACGCCCAGCGACTTCTCCCAGCTGCTGTACACGCGTCGCGTCGGCGGACCGGCCGACGACGGCAGCGGCGCCGGCGACATCACCGCCGCGGTCAAGCTCAACGGCACGTTGGGCGATTACAAGTACGGTGTGTTCGTCGCCGAAGAAGCCGACGAGGTCGGACGCAGCTTCTCCGCATTGCGCCTGACGCGCGATTTCCGCAACCAGAACGCCGGCGTGATGGTCACCCAGGTCGACCGACCCTTCCTGGATCGCACCGCGACCGTGATCGGCGTCGACCACAACTGGCGTCCGACGCAACGCTGGAACATCCAGAGCCGCCTGATCTTCAGCGACATCGACCAGAACGGCAGCAGCACCACCGGCAGCGGCTTCACCACGCTGCTCGAACGCGAGGGCGACAACGGCTGGCGCAACCAGTGGCTGTTCATGCACTTCGGCGACAGCCTGCAGATCAACGATTTCGGCTATCTGTCGCGCGCCAACCTCAACTACGGGCACTGGCAGATATCGCATCGCCTGACCGGCCTGCCCGAGACCTCGAAGTTCAATTCGCACGACTGGCGCTGGCGCGTCAGCGCGACCGACAACGATCATGGCCTGGAACTGCAGCGACAGTTCCGCATGAGCCTGTTCAGCCAGCGCAAGGACGGCGGCAATCAGTTCGCCCAGATCAACGTGAACGCCGCGGGCTACGACGACCGCATCCTGCGTGGGCACGGCATCGTGCGTACGCCGCCGAGCTGGAACCTGTTCGCCGAGCGCTTCCGTCCGCGCCAGGGCAAGAGCCGCTGGGAGCTGTACGGCAACGTCAATGCCTTCCGTGGCGGCCTCGGCCCGAACCGCGGCGTCGGCTGGAGCTTCAATCTCAACCCGACCTACTACCTCACCGATTCGCTGAGCGTCTATACGAACTTCTACATGGAGTCGACGCCGCAATGGATGGTCTGGGACCACGACGACCTGTTCGGCACGTTCCGCGAACGCGCCGTGCAGCTCGACGCCGGCCTCAACTGGACGATCGGCGACAAGCAGGAGTTCCGCATCAAGATGCAGGCGCTCGGCCTCGACGCGCCGCTGCGCCAGGCCTGGCGCGTGACGCCCGGCGGCCAACCGGTACCGGTCAACGATCACATCGACGACTTCTCGCTGAGCACGCTCGGTTTCCAGATCCGCTACCGGCGCGAACTGGCCCCGCTGTCCGATCTGTACATCGTTTACGGCCGCGGCGGCTATCTGTTCAACGAGCTGAGCAATGACCAGTTCGACCTGCTCAACGACAGCTTCTCGCTGCGCGACAGCGAGCAGATCCTGGTGAAGGTCAGCTACCGTTTCGAGCGCTGAGGCGTTCGGAACGCGGTTTCAGTTCCTGGAAGCCGACGCAGAGCAGGCAAACGATCAGCAGCACGCTGTATTCCATGCCGTTGCGCCCGTGGCCGACGACGAACCATCCTGCCTGCATGTGCACGAGCAGGATGCCCATCGCGTAGATGCACGAAAACACCAGCGTCAACGGAACCACGAAGCGCCGCGCCGCCAGCAGGACGGTGCCGACGATTTCGACGAAGGTGATGCCGGCCGCGATCGCGAAGCCGAGCGGGAACCCTTGCTCGGTCAACCAATCGCCGAACGGCACCACGCCACCGATCAACAGGCGCGTCCAACCGTGCGCGGCGATCAGGCCGGCGAGCGCGAATCGAAGGACCATCCAGCCGAACTGGCGGCGTGTTTCGAGTGTGGCGAGCAACTCATGCATTCGGAACGGTGCGCAGACGTCGTTTGGGCGGCACCTGCGAGCATAGCCACACAGCCCCGCCATCCTTGGTGCGGGGGGACCAATGCACCGCGCACGGGGACGAATTGGTCGCCGGAAAAAACGGGGCGCCGATGCGCTGAAAAAAACCGGGGCGCCAAGGCGCCCCGGTGGTCCCACGATGAAGTCGGTGCTGAGGCTTACTTCAGGCTGACGTCGTCGATGAGGAACGAGGTGGCGACGGTGGAGCCCTCGACGCCTTCGAAATGCACGCGCATGGTCTGGCCCTTGTAGGCGCTCAGGTCGAAGCTGCGCTGCACGTAGCTGCTGCCCTTGTCCAGGTTCGAATACGTCGCCAGCGTGGCGATGACCGCGCCGCTGGTGCTACGCACCTGCACCTTCAACGTATCGTAGGCCGTGGTCGTGGTCGTTTCGTCGCTGGCGACCTTGAGCCAGAAGCTCAGTGTCGGCGCGGTGGACGACATCGGGATGCTGACCTGCTGGTAGACGCTGTCGGTGTGCGCGCTGCCGTAACCGTTCATCCATGCTTTCCAGCTGCCCGTGCGCGCGGCCTGGCCGGTGCCGTTGTCGATGACGCCGCTGCTGGCCGTCCACACCGTGTTACCCGATTCGAAGCCGCCGTTGCCGAGCAGCTCGGTCGCCGCGGCCGGCGTGTAGGTCAGCGTCAGCGTATAGGTCAGGGTCGTGCTCGAGCCCTTGTACGTGAGTACTTTCGCGTACACGGTCTGCGCGCTCGCGCCGTTCGTGTAGGTCAGCGACTCGTTGGCCGTGCCGCCCGTCGAGCTCTTCAGCGTGGCATCGCTGCCGTTGACCAGATAGAGATCGTAGTCGTAGGTGCTGCCGGTCGGGCCGACCATGTCGATCTTCAGCGTCTCGCCCGGGTTCAGCGTCAGCTTGAAATAGTCCTTGTCGGTCGTATTGCCCATCTTGCCGATGATGCGGCTGTACGTCCGCGTGACCGTGTTGGCGGCCGCGATGGTGCCGTTCGATTCGGCCTCGTTGAATGCCACCGATGCGCCGTTGCTGACCGAGAAATTCACCGTGCTCGACGTGCCTACATTGCCGGCGGCATCGTAGGCCCGGGCGACCAGCGCATGCGTGCCGTTGGCGACGGTGTTCGAATCGAAAGCCAGCGAATACGGGCTGCTCGTGTCCGTACCCTTCAGCACGCCATCGACGGAGAACTCGACACGACTGACGCCGACGTTGTCGCTGGCGGTCGCGGCGAAGTTGATCGTGCCGCTGCTGCCGGTGGCCGTGGCGCTGACCGTCGGCGCCGTGGTGTCCGGCGTCGTATTGCTGATGCTGAAGCTCACGGCGCTGGACGTGCCGACATTGCCGGCGGCGTCGTAGGCCTTGGCCGTCAACGAATGGCTGCCGTTGCTGAGCGCCATCGAATCGAAACTCACCGAATACGGCGCGCTCGGATCGGTGCCGCGCAGCACGCCGTCGATGTAGAACTCGACATTGGTCACGCCCACCGCGTCGCTGGCCGTGGCCGACAGCGTGATGTTTCCGCTGCTGCCCGATTCGCTGGCGCTGACTGTCGGTGCGGTGGTGTCCGGCGTCGTATTGCTGACGCTGAAGCTCACGGCGCTGGAAGTACCGACGTTGCCGGCGGCGTCGTAGGCTTTGGCCGTCAGCGAATGACTGCCGTTCGACAGCAGGGTCGAGTCGAAGCCCACCGAATACGGCGAGCTCGAATCGCTGCTACGCAGCACGCCGTCGATGTAGAACTCGACGTTCGTCACGCCGACCGCGTCGCTTGCCGTGGCCGACAGCGTGATGTTGCCGCTGCTGCCCGATTCGCTGGCGCTGACCGTCGGCGCGGTGGTGTCGCCGCCGCTCGCCGTCTGGTTCACCCAGATCGGCGCCGACCACAGGCGATCGCCGTCGGTTTCGGTGACGAGCGCGTAGTAGAAATGCGCGCCCGCGCTCGGCGTGATGGTGGTGGTGCCGGCGCCTTCGAACAGCTGCGTCACGGTGCCGTTGCGGCCGGGCACGCCCTCGAAGAACTGCACGCGCGAGGCCACCTGGCCGTTCGTGCTGAAGTAGTTCGCGGCCAGCGTCAGCGCACCGCTGTTGCCGATCGTCTGGCCCATCACCTGGCCGTTCGCCGTCAGCACGATCTGCGCCGTCTTGTCCTGCGTCGCGAAGGCGCGTCGCGCCTTCAGCGCGTCGATGAAGTTCGCGCGCGTCAGCGGCGTGCCGGTCGGCAGCAATACGCCGGTGCGATTGCGCGAGCTCAGGCCCCAGTTGGCGCAGTGGTTGTCCTGGTTGCTGGCCGGCGCGACCTTGTAACCGCGCTCGAGCATCAGGTTGAAGGCGCCGCCATAGGTGCTGTTGCCGGTCTCGCCTTCGTTGGTGCTGGTCGAGAACGCCGAGGTGTTCAGGATTTCGGCCATCACCATCACGTCGGCGCCGTTGGCATCAAAGGCGATGCCGGTGCCGCCGATGGCGAACTGGCTGCTGGAGGGATGGTTGAACTGGCCGATCCAGCCGCGCGCCTTCATCGTCGCGTACAGGTCGGCGTAGTTCGACTTGATCGTGGCGACGCCACCGATGAGCTGGTTGCTGCTGTTGTATTCCCAGCTCGGCAATACGTCCGGGTTGATGATGTTGAGATGGCCGCCGTTGCTGATCACGCCCCACTCGTTGCCGTACAGGGCGAGGAAGTCGGGATGCGCGCTGTTGTAGTTGGCCGCGGCGCTGACGCCGGAAGCGAACATGTTGTTGGCGGTGGCCGGGTTCGCCGACGCATTCGTGCCGGTGGAACCGTCGTACATGTGGTTGTGTTCGGAGGTCAGCAGGAAATCGCCGCCGGCCTGATCGTCCATCATCGCGTAGGCGTCGGCCGGACCCATCGTGCCGCCCTGCGGCACTTCCGAACCACCGCAGGAACCGACCGGCGTGCCGCCGTCGCTGTGGTTGGTCTGGCTGTGCATGTTGCCGTAATAGATGCTGTAAGGCAGCGTGCTCGCGTCGGTACGCTGCGTGGCGCCATGCGGCAATCCACGGAAAGCGGGCATGCGCGGCAGCGGCACCTGGCCGACGCGAACATCGTAGCTCTGCTCCATCAACTCGCTGGCGCCGAGGCGGAAGGAACGCTTGGCGCGTTCGAGCAGGCTCAGATTGCGCTCCGTCTCCAGGCGCACCGACGGCACCGCGCGCAGGCGCACGGTGTAGAACCCGGCCGCCAGGCTGCGTCCCGTTTCATCGCGGCCGTCCCAGGCGAAACGATAGCTGCCGCGACCTTCGCGCAGCCCGGTTTCGCCGATCCAGCGACGGATCACCTTGCCCTGCGGCGAAACCACGTCGATCTGCCAGGTGGACAGCGTGGCGTCGCCGGCGCCCGGGAAATCGAAACCCAGGCGAAGATTGAAATCGCCGCGCGCGTCGGGCCGGAAGTTCGCCGACAAGTGCGCGTCGAATTCGTAGTGATCGGGCAGACGGAACGCGGATTCGGCCTGGTGGGAGGTACCGGCGATCGTGGTGCCGGCGGCAGCCAAGGCGAGGCCCAGCGCCAGACGGCGCGGCCAGAGGCGGTGTGACATGGATTGTTTTTCCCCGGAGTGACGAAGAGCATCCATGCACGAAAAGCGGGGCATCCCGCCCCGCCGCGCATAATCTAGCCCAATCGCGTCAGTAATGTGACGGGATCGACAGGAATTCGACCAACTTTCGATGCGGCAGCGCAGCATTTCGACGCCCCGCTACCGCCTTCGGGCTCGCTTTTGAACGCCGCGCGGAAAGCGCGGGCGGGAACGCGCGATGTGCTGCGGCGTGCGCTGTGCGCCTATTGATAGTCCGCGTCGTCCACCCGCCAGCCACCGCCCTCGTTGCGCACCAAGGTGAAGTCGCCGGCATAACTGTCCTTGTCGCCGATCTTCACCGTCTCGAAGCGCTGCTCGGTGCCATGCCGCGACAGGGCGGCGGCGGCGGCCAGGGCCAGTTTCTCCAGCGCGGTGTCGGCGCGGCGCTTGGCCTTTTCCTGTTCGGCCTTCGATTTTTCCTTCAAGGCCGCGACGATGGTCTTGCCGTCGGCGGTATAGACGAAATCGAACTCGGCATGCACGCGCCAGAGGTCGCGCTCGTCGTCGGGCACCTGTTGCAAATCGCGGAAACGGAAGTTGTCCGACTTCATGAACTGCATCGGATAGTCCTCGGCCGTCGCGACATGGTCGGTAATGGCCTGGCGCATGGCCAGTTCGCCGGGGCGCAGGTTGCAGCCTGCCAGCAACAGTACAAGGGCGAACAGCGACAACCACCACCTACGCGACATGCATGCCTCCAGGTAAGGACGCTCAGCCTTTGTTGCGCGCGTCCACGATGATGCGCGCGATATGGGAGTCGCCTTTCTCGATCAGCTCGACCGGCGTGTACTGGAAACCGGACAGCACCATGGCCTCGCCCACCGACCATTCGCGCTGCTCCTTGCTGAAAGGACGCAACCCGTCGGCGACGGCTTTCAATATTTCCGGCGTCGGCATCGGCCCTTCCGGCGGCGGGCCGACGGGCGCAGCGCTTCCACCGGCAGCGCCTGCCGCCCCAGGTTTGGCGGCGCCGTGCTGGATCAGCCAGTCGATGCGCGCCAATGCCACGCCGACGCGGTCGCCGCTATCGGTCAGTTGCGGCACCGCGATGGCCAGAGCGCCAAGCAAGGTGTCGCGCTCGTTCTCCAGCGCCGTGCGCAACTTGGCGTCGGCGAAACTCTTGGCGCGCACGCCGGCCAGTTCGTCGCCGAGCTGTTTGAGCTCGGTCACCGGATCGACCATGGTCTTCTGTTCGAGCAGGCGCATGACCTTCTCGCTCAGCCGCTCGTAAAGCGGCGGATCGCTGAACTTCAGGTCGCGGGCCGCCGTCTGCCAGGCCAGGCCGACCTGGTTCGTCGTTGCGCTCTTCTCGCTCGGCGACGGATTGTCGTTGTCGGAATCGTCCCGCGTCTTGGCGGCCTCGGCCTTGGCCGGCGCCTGCATCTGGGTCACGGTCTGGATGGCGAGGTCCAGCCGTTCGCACAACTCCGTCTTCTGGAAATCGCGCACGAGCTTGCGCAGCTCGATGCGGCAATCGATCAGGAGGTCGCGCAGTTCCTTCATGCCCGCATTCTAGACTGAACGGAGCAGCCGGGAGCACCCGGCCGGCCCGGGAAGCGCGGCTCAGCGAACCAGCAGGAAATACAGCAGGTTGTCCTGGAAATTCGGGTTGCCGGTCAGGGAGGCGTGCGAGGCGCAGAGGAACATCGTCTGCGGATCGTCGAAGAAATGGAAATCCCGCCCGGACTGGCCGTTGCGCGCCGGCGCGCGGCCCAGCTGCGAAGCGCGCGTGACCAGGCCGTCGCCGGGCTCGGCCAGCAGGCCCTCGTAGTCGATGCGCTCGGACGGCCCCTTCTTCTTGCCCGGCGGATCGACGCGACTACGCGCCGTTTCGGCCGGACGGAAGATCAATTCGGAAACCGGGCCGGTTTCGACCAGCATCGCGCGCGATGCCGTCATCTCGCAGTCGCCGCCATACACGGCGACGTCCACCTTGCCGGGCATCGGCGTGTTCAGGACTTGCAGGAACTGCCGGGCGCGCTCGAGGTTCCGCTCGAACGCCGATTGCAGGCTGCGCACCGACGCCTCGCCGGCTTCGGGCGTTTCGGCTGATGCGCGCACGCGGCCGGTCACCTCGTCCGAATACACCGACCAGCGCCGCGCTTTCCACATCCGCGGATCGAACAGGTCGAGCGCGATCGTATTGCCGTGCTTGTCCACGATCGGTTGCAGCGCCGGGTTCGGCAAGGCCTCGAACGGCGTCGAGATCGTGGCCATCACTTCGACCGGAATGACGCGCAGCGCGATACGCATGCCGTACAACAGGCGTTCGACGCTGCGCACCGACCCGAGCATCGGCGTACCCAGCATCAGTACGCGCCGTACGCGCTGCTCGCCCTCGCTCCAGGGTTTTGGATCGGTTTCGCCGAGCACGTCGCGCGGGCCGTAACGCAGGTAGTAGCTGGCGATGAGGCCGCCATTGCTGTGCGCGACGATGTCCACCTTCAACCCGGGATCGCCGTAGTCGCGCCGGATCTGCTCGATCAGTTCGTGCAGCTTGGCCGCCGTCTGCACGTTGGCCTTGCGCCAGTCGTAGTTGAAGACATAGTAGCGGCGGCGATCGCCTTCGCCCTGCACCGCCTGGCCCGGTTGCGCGCGACGAAAACGCCCGACCTGCTCCAGCGTGCCAGTCAGTTCGGAATAGAAATCCACGCCGGCCACGCCGTAGAACAGGTCGCCGGGCACCAGGCCCTCGCCTTCGCGATCCTCTTCGCTCATCTGCGCCAGGCCACGATAGTCGCTGAAGGCCAACGCCCCCAGCGATCCGGGCCAGAATTCCTTGCCGGTGCTCTTGTCGATCAGGGTCGAGCCCATCAAGCCGGGAATCAGGATCACCGGCGGCTGGTCCGGCTTCTGCCCGACACTGGCGTACAGCCGCGCGAGATCCGGGCGCTTGTCGGCCAAGGCCGCGGGCGACAGCAGCAACAGGACAAGGAAGATCGGCAGGATCAGGACACGGGACACGGGGCGACTCGCGAACGACGGGCGGGCAATTGTAGCGACGGCACGTGACCGAATACGCAATTCGCGCGGCATCGCGGCCGCGACCGTGACTTTCTGCACCCCAAGCCCGCGGACCTGCGTGCGATGCTCCGTGCTTTCCCCCGGGACCGAAGCCCATGTCCATGCCGCGCCGCCTCGCACTCAGCGCCTTCATCGCCCTCGCGCTCGCCGCCAGCTCCGCGCAAGCGGACGAGAACGCCGTCTCCGATGCGCCCTATCCGGGCACGATGAAAGTCTCGGTGGACGCCACGGACCTGACGCGTCGCATCATCCGGGTCACACAAGACATCCCGGTGCGTCCCGGTCCGATGACCTTGCAGTATCCGAAATGGTTGCCGGGCGGCCACGCGCCGGAAGGTCCGATCGTGCAACTCGCCGGACTGATGCTCAGCGGCAATGGCCAGACCATCGGCTGGAAACGCGATCCGGTCGATGTCTACCGCTTCAACCTGCGCGTGCCCGAGGGCGTAGATACGCTGCGCGTCGAGTTCCAGTTCCTGTCGCCCACCGAACGCAACCAGGGTCGCATCGTGGTGACGCCGGAGATCGTCGGCCTGCAATGGAACGCGCTGCTGCTGTATCCGGCCGGCCATGCCGCCCGCGCGATCCAGGTCGAGCCGCAGGTCAAGCTGCCGATCGGTTGGAAGTTCGGCAGTGCGCTTGAAGTCGCCTCGCAAACCGGCGGCGATGTCATCTTCAAACCGCTGGACCTGGAAATGCTGGTCGATTCGCCACTGTTCGCCGGCAAGTACTTCCAGCAGTTCGACCTCGACCCGGGCGGCAAGGTGCCGGTGCGCTTGAACGTCGTCGCCGATACGCCGGAAGCGCTGGAAGCCAAACCGGAATTCATCGCCAAGCACCGCGAGTTGATCCGTCAGGCCGACAAGCTGTACGGCTCGCGCCATTTCGCCCACTACGATTTCCTGCTGGCGCTGTCGAACCGTTTCTCCGGCATCGGCCTCGAGCATCATCAGTCGAGCGAGAACGGCGTCGGCACCGATTATTTCACCGACGACAACGGCGGCGCACGCGATCTGCTCGCGCACGAGTACACGCATTCCTGGAACGGCAAGTTCCGCCGCGGCGCCGACCTCATCACGCCGAACTACAACGTGCCGATGCAGAACACCCTGCTCTGGGTCTACGAAGGCCAGACGCAGTACTGGGGTTATGTATTGGCCGCGCGCGCCGGCCTGCTCGACGCCGAACGCGTGCGCGACACGATCGCCTCGGTCGCAGCCAGTTACGACCATCGCGAAGGCCGCGCCTGGCGCGACCTGGAAGACACGACCTGGCAGCCGATCATCACCGACCGCGGGCCGATGGGCTGGCGTAGTTGGCAGCGCGGCGAGGACTACTATTCCGAAGGCCAGCTGATCTGGCTCGACGTCGACAGCCTGATCCGCGAGAAGAGCGGCGGCAAGCGTTCGCTAGACGATTTCGCCCGTGCTTTTTTTGGCGTCGAGAACGGCCGCGTGCGTCCGCTCGGCTACACCATCGAAGAGGTCGCGCAGGTACTGAACGGCGTGCAACCGCACGACTGGCTGGCCTTCCTGCGCGCGCGCGTCGACAGCCATGGCCCCGATGCGCCGCTGGACGGGTTGGCGCGCAGCGGCTGGAAGCTCGTCTACAACGACAAGCCCGGCCGCGCCTCGCGCTTCGGCGGCGCCGACTTCACCTATTCGCTGGGCCTGAGCCTGGGCAAGGACAACAAGCTCGGCGACGTTCTGTGGAACAGCCCCGCTTTCAAGGCCGGACTCGCCTCAGGTCAGACCCTGGTCGCGGTGAACGGCGAAGCGGCGAACGCCGACCGGCTCAAGCAGGCGGTGATCGACGGAAAGAAGTCGGGCAAACCGATCGTGCTGCTGGTCAACAACCTCGACCGCATCGATTCGGTGACGATCGTCTACAAGGACGGCCTGCGTTATCCGCATCTCGAACGTATCCCGAACACGCCCGATCGCCTCGCCGACATCCTGAAACCACGCAAGTAATGCTCGGCTGAGAAGCAAAGGCCGCGGCGCGAACCACGGCCTTTCTCTTTGCGCCAGGATCAGCGCGCAACCAGTTTCATCAGCGCGAACAAGCGCGCGCTGCGCATCCAGCCCAGGGCGGCACTGCCCGCCTGCGTCAGCAGCAGACCAAGGACGATGCCCGTCGCGCCCAGCGGCAGCACATTGATCCGTCCCCAACCGAACAGCGCAGCGGCCAGCAGGCCCAACGCGGTGAGTACGACGTAGACGCCCAGGGTCGAGAACGGGCGACGCAGTACCAGCTTCAGGCCGCGCCACCAGGCGCGGATGGCCGAGCGCAGCTGCGCATCGGCGGCGAACTGCGCGCGTGCCGCCTCTACCGTCGCATGCATCAGCACGAAGGCGAAAACGCCGACCAGCAAGGCAATGCGACTCGCATGCTCGGCCTCGGATTCGAGGATCGCATGATCGCCCTTGTCGGCCGCCCAGGACAGCATGCCGCCGATGGCGGCAAGCGCCAGCGCCAGCGGCAGGACCGACCACAGCATCAGCCGGAACATGCGGCCGTACTCGCCGAGGCCGCCTTGCAACAAGGCCGCGAAACCGAGCGGGCGCGGCGAACGCGCGGCGACCACGCTCATGCCGGTCAACCAGGGCGAGAGCATGACGGTGATCGCCAGGCCGAGCATGAACCCGCTGTTGAGCGTGTAGCCGGCCTGTTGCATCGCCGGTATGGCGTCGTAGAGCGCACCGAGATCGAGACGCGCAAGCCATTCTCCGGCATGCACCGAATGATCGATCTGTCCGGCCAGCGCCCGCCAGAACGGAATCGCCACGATCGCCGTCGGTACGCACAGGCCCAGTACCCACAACAGCAGCAGACGCCATTGCAGGGCGCCAAAAGCCCCGTACCAGAATGCGCCGAATCCCGAAGTCCTTTCCTGTGCGTTCATAGCGTGCCCACCAACGAATAGAAGCTCTGCAATACCGCGGCCAGATCGAGGCTCCAGCGACGCGACGCGCGGCCATCGGCCTTCAGGGTGCGGCTGTTGTCCAACAGGTTGGCGTCGAGATTGTGTTTCTGCGCCGGATCCAGCCGGACCGACACGGCCTTGCTCGGCGTGGTCCAGGTGAAACGCTGCCAGCGCCGGGCATCGTCGAACTTCACCGTCTGGCGGCTGCCGTCGGCGAACACCACCTCCAACGTCTGCGGCACGGTGGCGCCAGCGCGTCGCACATTGACGATCGTGCGATAGGGATAGGGCCCGGCCTTGGTTTCGTCGGCCTGCGGATGTTTCTTCTTCCACGCGGCGCGCGCTTCGGAAACTTCCTCGTCCACCTGGTCGCTGGTTCGCACCAGGCGACGGCCGTCCACCAGGTCCGTACCCGCCAAGGGCAATACCTCCTCGCTTTCGAACAGCACGATGCGGTCGTCCACCTTCTGCACCGAATAGACCTGCTGCGCGAAGGTGCGCTCGACCAGTTCACGTTGGCCCGACACGTCGGCCAGGGTTTCGCGCAGGTCGGCCACCGACGGATGGCGGAAGCGCCAGCGCCTGTAGTACTCCTTGAACGCCCGTTCCATCGTCTGCTTGCCGATCTGTTCCTCGAGATCGCGCATCGTGGTGGCCGTGCGCGAATACACCGTGCCATAGCTGCGGCTGGAGAAGCGGTCCCAGGAATTGAAGCCGACGCCGTCGGCCGGCTCCATCACGCTGGCGGCCATGCGCTGCATGTCGAACACAGGCAGTTTCGGCACCAGGCCCAGTCGCTTCATCATCGGCGTGGCGAGATCGAGGGTTTGCCCGCGCCCGCGGATCATGCGCGAGTTCCAGTATTCGTTCAGGCCTTCGTCCAGCATCGGCTCCTCGAACTCGTTCGAGCCGAGGATGCCGTAGAAATAGCCATGGCCGAATTCGTGGATGTTCACGAAATCGATCAGGTACTGGTTCAGGGTGCCTTCTTCCACTTCGGACACGGAGTCCGCGGTGTAGAAGGTCGGGTACTCCATGCCGGCGGCGCCATCGCCGTTGAATGGCGGTACGACCACCGTCACCGTCCTGTACGGATACGGGCCCAGCGTCTCGGAGAAGTACTTGAGCGAATCGATCGTCGCCTTCAGCGACGGCGCGGCGGCCGCTTCGTTCTCCGGCGGATACAGCACGGTCACCTTGACGACCGGACTGCCTGCGCCGCGGTATTCGCCGACCAGGGGCTTGGCGGTGCGATTGTCGGCGGTCCAGGCGAAATCATGCACATCGCCCTGCACGAAACGATGCGTGACCATGCCGTTCTTCTCGACCGGCGTACCGACTTCCTCGCCGGTGGCGCCGACCGTATAGCCCTTGGGCACCGTCAGGCTGACGTCGTAGCTGCCGAAGTCCGCATAGAACTCGCTGTTGACGTGATACTCGTGCACGTTCCAGCGCGGCTCGGTGGCGCCGCGCTCGCCCGGCAATTCCAGCACGCCCATCTTCGGGAACCACTGGGCGACGAGATGAAAGCTGCCGACATAGCCGGAACGCGCAACCGCGAAAGGCAGTTGATCGAAGAAGGAAATGTCGATCGTCGTGCTCGCACCGGCCGCGACCGGTTCGGGCAGGTCGAAGCGCACGACGCTGCGGTCGGTCGCCGGACCGCCATCGGGCTGGACATAGCGCCAGGCGACCTTCTTGCCGCCCTGACTGACCGAGCGCAGTTCGATGTAGCCCCATTCGCCATCGGCGATATCGATCTCGTCGCGCGAACCAAATCCCGGCACGCGCTGCTCGGTCATGTAAGTGCTGCCCGGGCCTTCGAAAGCGTTGAGGTAGGTATGCAGGTAGACGGTGCGGATCTCGCGGTCGCTGCGGTTGCGCCAGGTCAGGCGTTGCTGCGCCTCGATGGTGTGCTTGACCGGATCGAGCGTGGCCTGGATGACGTAGTCGACCACGCGATCGGACAGCGTTTGCTCGCTGCCGGTGCGCTCGCCGCCCCAGGCGCCGGGCGCGCTCGGAACCTCGACCGCCGCCGCACGCGGCGAGGCGAACGGAATCTCCTGGCTGGCGGCTGTCGTTTCGTCGGCGACCGCTTCTGTCGGCTCGAGCGCTGGCGCGGCCGGCTTGCTCGTCATCTGCGCCTGCGAACCCAGGCCGATCACCAGCAGCGCGGCGGCGCCACTCCATTGCATACGACGCATCCAAGGCGACATCAGGCGGGCTCCCCGAATTGGCAAAGCGCGAGAGTAGCCGCAGGCCCGGCCCCGAAGATAGGCCTGAGGTCACGGCTTCGGGCAAACTGTGCGGCAATCCTTCCTTTCCGGTGCGGAGCCTTCCAGCATGCGGCGTTCTCCCGGGCATTGGCTGCTGTTGGTGGGCATCGTGCTGGCGGTGGCATGGTGGACCTCGCAGGGGACGCGCGAGCCCCGCCCGCGCCGTCGTCGCCGACAGATGCGGCGGCGACGCGCTCCGTTGCAGACGATCGCGCGGCGCAGGTTGGGTCGCCCGCCGTTGAAGAAGCCAGGATCGACACCGACGATACCGATGCCCTGCCTGACGAAGCGCGGGAAATCCTGCGCCTGATCCATGCCCGCGGCCCCTTTCCCTACGATCGCGATGGCGTGGTCTTCGGCAATTACGAAGGCCGGTTGCCGAAACAGCGGCGTGGCTACTACCGCGAATACACCGTCCCCACGCCAGGGCTGTCGCATCGCGGCGCGCGCCGCATCGTGACCGGCGGCGAGCCGCCGCGCGAGTTCTGGTACACGGACGATCACTACGAATCCTTCCGCCGCATCGAGGCCACGCCATGAGCCTGCTCTGGTTCGATGGCCTGCTGACGCGCCACGAGGACGCCGGCGTCTATTTCCTGCCGCAGGCCGACATCGATGAATTGCGCGAGGCGGCGGCGGTGAACCAGTTCCCCTGCCTGGAAATCGACCTGCACGGCGTACGCGACAAAGGCGGCCTGCTGCAGCGTTTCGCCGACGCCCTGCACTTCCCGTCGCATTTCGGTTTCAACTGGGATGCCTTCGCCGATGCCTTGGCCGATTTCCGGCCCGGCGACACGCTCGGACTGGTGTTGCTGCTGGAAAACAGCGGGCGACTGCGTCGCGAGGGTGTCGAAGACTTCAAGATCGCGATGGAAGTGTTGCAGTCGGTCAGCGCCGAGTGGGCGGGACGGCAACGCCCGTTCTGGAGTTTCATCGCGATGTCCGACGACGAGTTCGACGCGCTCGACTGAGACCCGTAGCCCCGGCGGCATCGCCGACCCGTTCTTCCGCTAACATCGGCCCGACCCCGGGATGCGGAGCGCATGATGCGTCGATGGTTGGCGGCCTTGATGTTGGGAACCGTGCTGGTCGGCTGCGCCGGCCTGGGCGGACACGAATCCGAACCCGTTGGCGCGCCACCGCCTCCTCCTCCGCCGCCGCCGCCTCCACCACCACCACCACCTCCACCGCCGCCGGTGGAGCCGGCGCGTCCGCCGGTCGATCCGGACAAGAACTACGCGCGCATGCGCGTGTTCTACGCGACCGATCGCGAAGCCGCGGCCAACTTCGCCGCCACACCCGTGGCCGAGCGCTACGGCGTGCGCCGCGGCGCGATGAGCTACGGCCAGGCCTACGTCAGCATTCCGCGCAACCATGTGCCGGGTGAACTGGAGGCACCGTCGATCTGGCGCCTCGAGATCCGCGAGGACCCCTCGCGCCATGTCGTGCTGCTGGGCCTGCTGAAGCAGTCGAAGGAAAATTTCCTGGCGACCTTGCGCCAGCGTATCGCGGCGTCCGGTGGCAAGAACGCCTTCGTCTTCGTGCATGGCTATAACGTCAACTTCGCCGATGCCGCGCGACGCACCGCGCAGCTCTCGTACGACCTGTCCTTCGATGGTGCGCCGATCTTCTACAGCTGGCCCTCGCAGGGCGTGCTGAAGGGCTATACGGTGGACGAATCGAACATCGAATGGTCCACCTCGCACATCAAACGCTTCCTGGTGGATGTGGCGGAGAAATCCGGGGCCGAGAATCTCTATCTGGTCGGCCACAGCATGGGCAACCGCGGTCTGACGCGCGCGCTGGCGACGCTGATGCTCGAACGCCCCGATCTGCGCGGGCGTTTCCGTGAAATCATCCTGGCCGCGCCCGATGTCGATGCGGAAGTCTTCCGCAACGATCTCGCGCCGGCCCTGATGCAGGCCGGCCAGCGCGTGACCTTGTACGCCTCGTCGAAGGACCTCGCGCTGAAGGCCTCGAAGGAAGTGCATGGTTATCCGCGCGCCGGCGACAGCGAAGGCCTCGTCGTATTGCCGGGCATCGACACCATCGACGCCTCGCTGGTGGACGACAGCATCCTCGCGCATTCGTATTTCGTCGAATCGGTGCCCGTCATCCGCGATATCGCGCAGATGCTGCGGCTCAAGCAATCGGCGCAGGAGCGGCGACGACTGCGCCGGATGAAGACCGCCCAGGGCGACTACTGGCAGTTCCTGCCGAAAGAGTGAACGATTCCCGCCTCGGTCCGCGCAGGCCGAGGCGAATACGCGGATAATGCGGCTTCGACTCCCGCGAGAAGACCGCATGAATCCGCCCCCCTATCTCGACGATGCCGGCATCGAACGCCTCGGCGACCTGCTCGATCAGCGCGCCGTGCCCTTCCAGGGCTTCAATCTGGAAGCACTCGATGGTTTCCTGTCGGCCTTGGCCGTCAGTCCCGAGCAAGTGCCCGCCAGCGAATGGCAGCCGCTCGTCTGGGGCCCGAAGCCGCCGCGCTGGGACAGCGACGACGAGTTCGCCGAGGTGCAGCGTCTGCTGCTCGGCCACTGGAACGCTTGCGTGGCGCGCGTGCGTTACGGCGACGAAGATCTGCCGGAGCATCTGTCGCCGCTGATGTGGCTACCGGAAACCCCGGAGGGCGACCACCCGGACGACCTCGATATCGGTCATGACTGGACGCATGGTTTTTTCCGCGCCGTCGAGCTGCGCGGCGAGGCCTGGCAGCAATGGCTGGAGAAGCACGACTGGGTGGACGAGATCTTCGCCCTGCTCGAACAGCTCGCGACCGGCGACGCGCCGGTGGAACCGGGCGATGCGCCGGAGAAAACCACCTATCGCGAACGCATGGAAATCGTCGCCAGCCTGCCCGGCATGCTCAACGACCTGCACCAGCAGCGCATCGACGATGCCACACCGCGCGAACCGGTGCGCCGCGGCCAGACCACCGAACGCAACGCGCTCTGTCCCTGCGGCAGCGGCAAGAAGTACAAGCGCTGCCACGGGGCGATGTAAGCGCTAGCGGTTAGTCCAGCTGAAATAATCGCAGCGTTTCTTCTGCTCGTGGCAGAAGAAAACCGTGGTCTCCCTGCCCTCGTGAATCGAATGGGCGAGATAGCCGTCCTCGCAATACTCGACGACGGTATCGCTCCAAGAATCGAAGGGCGCGCTGGGCGGCGCGCCGGGTTCCAGGCGCATGAAGAAAGCCGGTGCATCGGCGGAGGCGAACCAAAACTCGCCCACCGAAAAACCCAGATCCATATTCGTGCTGACGTGGATGTCAGTCGCGGATGCCGGCACCACATCGGGTAACCAGCCACCCAGGCCGCCTGCCCTGGCCTCGGCCAAGGTTGCGTAGTCGGTGGTGACCGAGTTGGAGAGCATGTCGCAGCCCGACAGCAGCGATGCCGCCAGAATCAAGCCTGCCCAGGTCCTGAAGCCCGTTGTTCTTGCAAATGGAAGCGGATTGTCGGGCATGCCGCGATGTCTTCAGTTGGACATGGCGAACGCTATCACTTCTCGCAGACGCAGGTCGGGTAGCCGTTGTCGAACACCACTTTCCACTGCCCCGCCGCATCGCGACGCCAGGTCGAATAGAAGGTCGCGAAGGCCTTGCCGTCCGGCCCGCTGACCGGACCTTCGGTGTAACCAAGGTCGCCGGTCGATGTCGGTTCAGCGAGCTCGGGTTTCCACGAGAACGGGGCCTCCGGTTTTTCGAAGAACTTTTTCCAGTGCGCGAGGATCGCCGCCTTGCCGCGCAGCGGCTTGCCGCCGTTGATGAAGACCGCATCGTCGGCGACGTAGGCGGCGAAGGCCTCGAAATCGCGATCGGCCATCGTCTTGGCAAAACCCGTCTCGGCCGCACGCAGGTCGGCAGCGGTATCGGCTGAGGCCTGCATCGCCCAGGTGGTGGTGACGAAGAACAGCAAAGCCAGGATCAACGGACGAAACATGCAGCGCTCCTTGAGGAAGAGGTCGTGGAAGACATCAGGCCTCGTCGCGTCCGACCCGGCAAGGCCGGAAAGTCATGCGTGGCGAAGCAAGGCCGGCAAGGCGCTCGCTGCCGTCTCTTCGATCACGATGTCGCAGCGCGAGGACAATGGCGTGCGCTGCGGATTGATCTCGATCACGAAGGCGCCTGCGTCTTTCGCCAGCAAGGGCAGGCCGGCGGCGGGATAGACCAAGCCCGAGGTGCCGACCACGAGACAGACATCGCAGCTTGCGGCCAGGGCCTCGACGCGGCGCAGGGCGTCGACCGGCAGGTTCTCGCCGAACCAGACGATATCGGGTCGCAGACGACCGCCGCAGTCGTGCGCGAGCAGGCCGCCAGGATCCTGATCCGGCCAGAAGTTGTGCTCGCCACAAGCAACGCAGCGCAGGTGCGACAGGCGCCCGTGCAGTTCGACGACATCGGTCGCCGCGTTCGCATCGCGCATCGCCGCCGCGCGCTGATGCAGGCCGTCCACGTTCTGCGTCGCGATCGTGGTGTCAGTGTGTATTGCCTGCCAGCGTGCGATCGCCAGATGCCCGGCATTCGGCTGCGCCTTCGCGACGATATCGCGACGCCAGCGATACCAGTCCATCACGCGCTCGGGATTCGCCGCGAAGGCTTCTGGCGTCGCCAACTCTTCCGGCGAATAGCGCGCCCACAAGCCGGTCTGCGCTTCGCGAAAGGTCGGCACGCCCGATTCGGCGCTCATGCCGGCGCCGCTGAGGATCAAGACCTGACGCGCCGCGGCGAGGCGGTCGGCGGCCTCTACTAGCGATGTGGAACTAACATCCAATTGAGACTTTCTGATGGTCAACGTTCCATGCCGAATCTAGTCATAGGCAAGAGGCACAGAGAAAATCCCCCATCGGCCATCGACCCTTTTCGCGTACAGCAGCGCCCTGTCGTCCACGCAAAACAAAGCCTCCGTCCTGTTTGCATTGAACCCGACTCGCGAAAAATCGATCGTACTCGCGTCACCCGGCAAACTTGCAAGCGCACGATCGGCGGCGGACGGGTAGCGGTCAAGCAACCTCGCTTCGGCGGTCAGGAAGTGCCAACGCAAGCGAAAAAGGGAAATAGGCTCGGCATCGGGCCCGTTCGCCGCCAAGAAGCTGTCGAGCAAAGCATTGGGCACGCCATCGATTGGACCTTCTGCGTAGCATGTCGATGGGCGACTGACAAACACCTTTTCCGAGTCGCGATACGGCGCCATCAAGTCCAGAAAGACATCCGTCTCTCTCGTGTGAAGCAAGGACAACGCCGCCACGACGCCGAGCATCAGGGCGATAGAAACGGTGGCGATGGCCTTGCGCTTCGTCACGTGCGTCCTAGGGCTGCGAACAATTCATCACATCTGGCCCCCGCAGCGGCGGCAGGCATTGCGAGAACGATTGCGCCGTCAACGCCGGCGCGATCTTCGAGATCTTCAGGATCTTCGGCAGCTGGTCGGGGTCACTGTCCGGCGACTCATCACGCACCGTCAGCCGGCCGTCCGGATATTCGATCTCGGCCGACCACACCGCGTCGCGCGACGCGCTGTTCAATCCCCAGCTAATCAGGCGCGTCTGTTCGCGGCCGATCTCGAGACGGTAGGTCGTGCTGACGCTGGAGCCGGCGCCGCAGGCCGTATCCCGGACCAAGGTGATCGTGAGCGTCTGCCCTTCTGCTTGGAATTTCTCCACGCGGCGGACCGCACAGGGATCGTTTTCGATCGTTTCGCTCGCCACATCAATGACTTCGCGTCGTAACTGCGCTCGGGCGTCAGCCGCCAGTACCTCGATCACGAGCTGGCGTGTATTGGCGTTGGGCGGCATGCCGACGTTGCCGACCGGCTCGCCCTCGCGTTTCCCCGGCGCCTGTTCCTCGATCACGTGCGCGCGCCAGACGGCGTCCGCGTCCAGGGCTTGGGGGCCGACGGCTTCGAGCGTGCGCCACTCGTGCACGGACTCCGTCGCGAGGCAGATGCGCGGCGCCAGGAGAACGAGGAGCGCGCCGCCTACGGCAGTAAAAAGACTTCGCATCCAATCCTCCCGTCCGGCTCGTGCTATCGACCAGACCAATCCTACTCCGAACCATTGAGTGCGCCCGCCTACAGCCTCGCGTACTCGAGGATCTCCTGGCCCATCAACACGCACTGGTCTTTCATGCGGTAGTAGAGAAAGCGCATGCGGTATTCGCCCTTGTAGACGTAGCCCCAGACTTCGAGCACCGCGAACTTCTGTTTCGCATTGGCCGGATTGCTGACGGGTGGAAGTTCCTTGACCTTGTCGCTGATCGAAATGCGGCCATCGTCACCGAAATGGAAGGCCAGCAGCTTGTGCGCCTGGGCGACGGCGTCATTGGAACACCGGGGCGCCGCCAGCACCGAACCGGACAGTCCGAACAACAGAAGAATCGAGGCGAGTGGCAGGTTCACGGCAAGCCTTGGTTTGTTGGAGGATCGAAGTTGCGACTCAGTACGCGTCGCTCCAGAATCGTCGGGCGCGTTTGCACAGGAGCGGCCAGCCGCCGAGCTCCATCACGAGTCGCCCCGTGAAGCGCCAACCCATGCAGTCCTGGCTTCGCAAATGATAGGTCAGGAAGATATGTCCGGTGGCGTCCATTGATGCTTCGATGCGCAGCTCGCCTTCAAGCGACACCCAAGGCCCCACGCTGCGCCCGATCCCCGGGCGAGCTGCGACCGATTCGAGAAAGTCCGGCAGCGAGGGTGCCATGAACGTACGAACGCTGCCGGTCACTCGGTAGTCTATGCCCTCCGCCACCACCGCGAGCTCGCCGTCCTCCGACTCGGCGCACGACAGGCTCAAGGTCGCGCCATCCGTCGAGGTCAACATGAATACGCTTTCCGTCGTGTCGCTCGTGCTCATGAGGCTCCCTGCTTCGCCAAAAGACCGCCTGAACCAAAGGCCGCTTCCGCGTATCGATCCGACCCTAACCCGGCGCTCGCCCGCGCATCTCCTCCTCTGCGCGCATTCTGCGCTAGCCTAGGGCGCCTTCCACGCCGGAGCCGACATGAGCGACGACCGCTTCCGCCTGTACAACGCCGAGCAGCTGGCGCCGGTGATCGACGACATGGCGCGCCAGGCAGCGAACCTGCTCGACGGCACGCCGACGGTGATCCTCGGCATGCTGCGGCGAGGCGCGCCCTTGGCCGACCGCCTGTACGCCAGCCTTCAGGAGCACGTGCCCGGTGCGGATATCCGTCGGCTGGATGTGCTGGTCAAGCGCTATGCCGACACGCTGGAACTGCTGCATCCGGATACGCGCCTGGACGCGCCGGTCGATGCCCACCTGGTCGGCAGTCGGGTCATCGTGGTGGACGACGTGCTCTACCAGGGCTATTCGCTGATGCGCGTGTTCGAATGGCTGGCGGGCCAGCGGCCGGCGGCCGTGCATGCGGCCGTGCTGGTCGATCGCCAGCGCTATCGGATGCCGGTGCGCGCCGACATCGTCGGCTTGACGATGAAGATCGCGCCGACCGACGTGATCGAATGCAACGTGCCACCCTACGAGAGCGATTTCGCGGTCGACCTGTTGCGCCCGGGCGGCTGAGTCCGCGCGCGTGACCGAGGCATTCAAGCTGTTGATCAATCTTGCGCGCATTCGCGAGGCGGGCGCGCATCTGCAGCGCGTCTGGCGCGATTTCGATCGCCGCGGATTCGAGAAACAGGCCCTGGCCGGACTCGATGCACTGGAGTTCAAGGCGCGGGCGATGCAGGTCGCCGATGCGCTGGAGGCTTTCCTGCCCGAAGATTTCGATCGCGCCGCCGGCATCATCGAGGCTTCGTTAGGTCCGCCGGGCGAAGGCGACGCGTTGGGTTTTCGTACCACGCCGGCGGGGCTCGCCGGCTGGATCTGCTGGTCGCTGGGCGAATACGTTGCGCGACGCGGTATCGAAACGCCAGAACGCGCCTTCGCCGCGTTGCATGCGTTGACGCAACGCTTCACCGCCGAGTTCGCCATCCGTCCGATCCTGCTGCGGCACCCGGACTCGGGTTTCCGAATCCTGCAGGCCTGGACGCGCGATCCGAGCGCGCACGTACGCCGGCTCGTCAGCGAAGGCAGCCGTCCGCGCTTGCCTTGGGGACTGCAGCTGAAGCCCTTGATTGCCGATCCGTCGCCCTCGCTGCCGCTGCTGCGCGCCCTGCAGGACGACGGCAGCGCCTATGTGCGCCGCAGCGTCGCCAATCACCTCAACGACATCGCCAAAGATCATCCGGATCAGGTGGCCGACTGGCTGCGGGAACATCTGCCTGGTGCCAGCGCCGAACGGCGCGCCCTGCTCCGCCACGCCAGTCGCACGCTGATCAAGCAGGGCCACGCATCCACGCTGAAGGCCTGGGGACTGGGTCGACCGCTCAACGCTGAGCTGCATTTCCAGGTATCGCCGAAGCGCCTTCGTGTCGGCGAGACGTTGCGGCTGCAGGTCGAGCTGAAATCGCAAGCCCGGCAATCTCAATCACTTGCGATCGATTACCTCGTGCACTACCTCAAGTCGAATGGCGGCTCGTCGCCGAAGGTGTTCAAGGGCTGGACGCTTCAGCTCGGCGCTGGCGAGACGCGGCGACTGGAAAAAACACATTCCTTCCGGCCCGTCACCACCCGCACGCTGTATCACGGAACGCACCGGCTGCAGTTGCAGGTCAACGGGAAAGTGGTGGCGGAAGCGGCCATCATGCTCGTCGAAGAATGATCGGCGCTCTTTTTCAGGGATTTTTTGCGAAAAAACTGAAAAAACACTTGGCGTCGAGCGTTGCCTGTCCTACAGTCGCGCTGTCGGTGCACCGCATGGCGCCCGGCTTCATCCCATTCCAAATCATCCAGGCACAACGCCCATGAGCAAAGCAAAGAAAGCCCCCAAGAAAGCCAAAGCTGCGAAGAAGGCCCCGGCCAAAGCCGGCCCGGCCAAGCCGATCAAGACCGCCCTGAGCAAGTCGGGTCTCGTGGCCCACCTCACTGAAACTACTGCTGTCGCCGCGCGCGACGTGCGCGCCGTGCTGGCCGCGCTGGAAAGCGCCGTCGCCGGTTCGGTCAGCAAGAAGGGCGCGGGTTCCTTCACCCTGCCCGGCCTGCTGAAGATCACCGTGGTCAATGTGCCGGCCAAGCCCAAGCGCAAGGGCATCAACCCCTTCACCAAGGAAGAGCAGTGGTTCGCCGCCAAGCCGGCCACCGTCAAGGTGAAGGTGCGTCCGCTGAAGAAGCTCAAGGACGCTGCGGCCTGATGGCCGTCGCGGTATCCTGAGATGCAGACAGACCGCGCTTCGGCGCGGTTTGTTTTTGTGCCGTCCGCCTCGTCGCGCCATCGACCGGCGCATTCGCCGCAGGTCGCTGAACCCGCTCATACGCATGCCGGCATCGGCCTTCCGCGAGAATCTCGCCGTCGGCAACCGACGGCTCTTCGCCTGAGACCCGGCCATCGCGCCGACAACGCTGCTCTCGACGCCGCGCTATCCCGATCTGGTTTCCCGCCCCGCTCACCGGAATATCGGCTGCAATGGCAGGCAAAAAGAAACGCCGCCCGAAGGCGGCGTTCCCGTGCTGCGTCGAACAGTTGATCAGTTCTGCACGTTCAACTCGGTGCGGCGATTGCGCGCGCGACCTTCAGGATTGTCGGAACCGTCGGCATTGGTGTTCGGCGCGATCGGACGGCTTTCGCCGAAACCGTTCGGACCGGCCAGGCGCGAAGCATCGATGCCGTGACCGGTCAGGTAGTCGTACACCGCCTTGGCGCGGCGCTCGGACAGGCCCTGGTTGTAGGCGTCGGTACCGATGGCATCGGTGTGGCCCGCGACTTCGACGCGCAGTTGGTCGTACTTCTGCAGGATCGAAACGGCCTCGTCAAGGATCGCGATCGATTCCGGACGCAGCGTGTCCTTGTCGAAATCGAAGTTCACGCCGCGCAGGTCGATCGTCAGCGGCACCGCGCAACCATCGGGACCGACGGCCTGACCGGCCTCCGAGGTCGGGCACTTGTCGTCGCAGTTGTTGACGCCATCGCCGTCGTCGTCCAGATCGGAGCAGGTCTGCGCCGGCTCTTCGGTCTTCGGCTGCTCGACCGGCGCGGGCGCCGCACCGAAGGAATGACGATAGCCGATGTTCAACGCACCGCGATCCTGCGTGTCATCGTTGAAGCGACCACGATAGCTGAAGAGCAGCTCGCCGCTGTCGCCGACGGTGAAGGCCACGCCGGCTTCGGCCTCGTACCAGTCGCCGGAAGGCGTGAAGCCGGGCATCGTGAAATGACCGTTGAGGGTGGCGGAACCCGCCTGCACGTAGGTCGTGTTGTCCTCGCTTTCCGAGGCATAGGCCACGCGGAAATACGGGCGCACGTAGCTCTCGCCGAGCTTGCCGGAACCCGCCAGCTGGTAGCCGATGCGGCCGACCACGGATTCGCGCTCGACTTCGCCGAACCACATCGACGAGGACGTATTGCTGTCTTCGGTATAGCCGTCCATTTCGACGCGCTGCCAGGTGGCGCTCAGGAACGGGCCATGCTTGATGGCGCCCGATTCGAACACATAGCCACCGCCAAGCTCGAAACCGTAATGCAGGGCATTGGTGCTGCCGGTTTCGGTGCGCACCGACGGACCGAGCACGATCTCGCGCTCGATGTCGAGGCTGCTGCTGCCGATGGTGGCGATGGCGTTGATGTAGCCGCCGCCGAAGTTCCACACGCCGAAGACCGAACCCAGGGCTTCGATCGCGTCGATGCCGCCGCCGTTGGCGAAATCGCCATCGGAGGAGTTGACGCTCAATGCGGCACCGAGGCTGAAGGTCTCGCTCATGCGGTAATCGAGGCCGGCGGTGAGCGTCCAGACATCGTTTTCGGCCGACATCGTGTTGACGCTGGCGTTGATGTCGTTCTTTCCGTACTGCAGGTTGGCGAAGAATTCGGTATCGCCGGTTTCTCCACCGTTCTTGGCCTGGAAGATGTGGCCGTTGATCGTGGTGCCGTGGTCGTCGTACGCCGCCAGCGGCGCTTCGACCGCCAGTGAAACCTGGCCCGGCGCAACGATGGTGGAATACACGACACTGGCCAGCATGGCGTGCGCAGCGCCGGTCGGGTGCACGCCGTCGGCGAACAACCAGGTGCTGTTGGTGCCGCTGGCATAGTGCAAGGGGTAGTTCGGATCGCCGGCCGGGCCGCAGGCCAGCGAGCCGGACAGGGCGCCGCAAGCGGTGCCGGTGACATTGCTGAAGCCGTATTCGCCCGGATTGGCGACGATCTCGTTGAACAGGCCGTAGACGTCGATCGCGATGATGCCGTCGCCGAGCGTGCCGACCACGCCATCGAGCGTGCTGTTGTAGACGAAGCCCAGACCGGACAGCGAAGCCTGGGCGCTGGGGCCCGAAGCGATCGCCTGCGGTGTCAGGCCGAGGTCGGGCAGGTTGAGAACGACGATGTAATTGGCGCCGGCGTTCTGCAGCGTGCCGACCAAGCCGCCCATGGTCTGCGCCGACAGGCCCGTCAGCTGCTGCGCCTGCGCCGGGGTAATGAAACCACCGCCCGCGAGGCCGGCATAGGTGAAGATGTCGTTGGCGCCGCCCCACATCGTGTAGAGCGCGTCGCCGTCCGCCTGGCCGCCGTTGGCGCCGAGATAACCGGTCAGCTGCGTCGTCAGCGAGAAAGAGCTCGGCGACAGCGCGCAGGTGAAGCCGGCTGGCGGAGCGCCAGCGACGTTAGCGCGCACGCAGGCGCCGCCGAAGGCGTAGTTGCTGCCGCCTGCGGCCGAATAGGTCTGGTTGAAACCGAATGCTGCGGCGAGGACCTGCGCATACACTGGATCGGGATTCGTGGTGAAGCTGCTGCCCGGCAGCGTCGCGGGATTGCCGTCGACGGCGCCAACGTTGCCGGCATCCGTGAGGCTGTCGCCGAAGCTGATGACGTTGGTGAATTCCTGCGCCGAGGCGGTCGAGATGCCGGCAAGCGCCAGCGCGAGTGCTGCAGTCAAACGATGTTTGCGAAGCATGACGAACTCCTGATCAGGGTTTGAAACATTCCGGACCACCGATCAGACGGACGGCGATGCATGACGGGACCCCTCTCCCTGCCCTGCCCCTTCCCCCCGCGGTCCTGTCGGTCCGCCTCCGGTCGTCTGCGCGACCGGTTAGAGCCTTCACTTTAATGGATGTTTAACCGCCATACCACTGCGTAGGTGGTGGGCCCCGGCCACGCCGGCGGGGGCAGCAAGGCTGTCATCGCTGGGTTTCAGGACTCCATGGGCTGTCCGGCCAAGGCGTGCCGCCGCCGCCGAAACCGGTCGGCCTCCCAGGCCAGGCTGCGCCAGAGCAGGTCCACCAGGAAGGCCAAGCCCAGCCCACAGACCACGGCCCCAACGATCAGGGCGTTGAAGTGGGTACCGACCGTGTTGAGCCCATAGCCGACGCCGGTTTCGACGATAAGCCACATGCCGACGAAATCGGTGGCCAGATAGATCGGGGCGGCCGTCAGCGGGTTGTTGATCAGTTGCAGACCGGCCATCACGGTGAGATTGGCGCGGAACAACAAGGCCGCCGCGAAAGCGATGATGAACTGGATGCCGTAGGTCGGCATCAGGGACAGCACCGTGCCGACATACACGGCCGGCAGGATCTGGGCGCGTTTGAACGACCACAGGAACGGCCGTTTGCGTGCCGAGGCCGCGAAACGACGAATGCCGGGATAACGATGCAGGTTGGCGCGACGCGGCAGTTTGCGCAGGAGCCAGCGCAAGCGACGGCGGCGCGCGCGCCAGCGATGCAGATAGCGCTCGAGCAGCGCGTCGCCGCTCATGCGCGGCGACGGCGCTTCGCCAGATGCACGAGCAGCAGCGAGATCGCCGCTGGCGTCATGCCGGGAATACGCTGTGCCTGGCCAATGGTCTGCGGCCGTACCTGCGTCAGCTTGCCCTGCAGTTCGGCCGACAGGCCCGAAATGCCCGCGAACTCGAAGCCCTCCGGGATTCCGGTGTCCTCGTGCCGGCGCTGCTTCTCGATCTCTTCGTGCTGGCGCTCGAGGTAGCCCGAATATTTCACGCCGATCTCGACCTGTTCGGCCACTTTCGCATCGTCCGTGCCGGGGCCGAGACCGGGCACGCGCATCAATGCGCGGTAGTCGAGCTCGGGACGCTTGAGCAGATCGAGCGCAGTGCACTCTCGACTCAAGGCAATGCCGGTGCTCTGTTCGATGTCGCGACCAAGCGCATTGTTCGGTGCGGCCCAGATGGCGCCGAGGCGCGCATTCTCCTGCCCGACCGCCTCGGCCTTGCGCGAATAGGTCTGCCAGCGCGCCTCGTCGACAATGCCGAGCTCGCGACCGATCGGCGTCAGCCGCGCATCGGCGTTGTCCTCGCGCAACTGCAGGCGGTATTCGGCGCGCGAGGTGAACATCCGGTAGGGCTCGCTGGTGCCGTGCGTGATCAGGTCGTCGATCAGCACGCCGATATAGGCCTGGTCGCGGCGCGGCGACCAAGCCTCCTGTTCCTGCACGGAACGCGCGGCATTCAAGCCGGCAACCAGGCCCTGCGCCGCGGCCTCCTCATAGCCGGTCGTGCCGTTGATCTGCCCGGCGAAGAACAGGCCGGAAACGGCCTTCGTTTCCAGCGACGCCTTCAGGCCGCGCGGATCGAAATAGTCGTATTCGATGGCGTAGCCGGGGCGCGTGATATGCGCGCGCTCGAAGCCCCTGATCGAATGCACGAGTTCGATCTGCACATCGAAAGGCAGGGAGGTGGAAATGCCGTTCGGGTAGATCTCGAAGGTGTCGAGGCCTTCGGGCTCGATGAAGATCTGGTGCGATAGCTTGTCGGCGAAACGCACGACCTTGTCTTCGATGCTCGGGCAATAACGCGGGCCGACGCCTTCGATGACGCCGGAGTACATCGGCGAGCGATCGAGGCCGCCACGGATGATCTCGTGCGTGCGTGCGCTGGTATGCGTGATCCAGCACGAGACCTGTCGCGGATGCAGCGAGGCGTCGCCGACGAAACTGAAGGTCGGGATCGGATCGTCGCCCGGCTGCTCGGCCAGATCGCTGTAATCGATGCTACGTCCGTCGATGCGCGGCGGCGTGCCGGTCTTCAAGCGGTCGACGACGAAAGGACCGTCGCGCAGCTTCTCGGCCAGGCGCGTCGCCGGCGGGTCGCCGGCGCGGCCGCCGGCATGGTTCGTCAGTCCCACATGGATCTTGCCGGCGAGGAAGGTGCCGGCCGTCAGCACGATGGCCGGCGCATCGAAACGCAGGCCCGTGTTCGTCACCACGCCGCGCACGCGATCGTTCTCGATGACGATGTCGTCGACCGCCTGCTGGAACAAGGACAGGTTCGTTTGCGTCTCGACCCTGCGGCGGATGGCCGCCTTGTAGAGAACGCGATCGGCTTGGGCGCGCGTCGCGCGCACGGCGGGGCCCTTGGACGCGTTCAGGGTGCGCCACTGGATACCCGCGCGATCGGCCGCCAATGCCATCGCGCCGCCGAGCGCATCGATCTCCTTGACCAGATGCCCCTTGCCGATGCCGCCGATAGCGGGGTTGCAGCTCATCTGCCCGACGGTTTCGATGTTGTGCGTGAGCAGCAGGGTACGCGCACCGGCGCGCGCCGACGCGAGTGCGGCTTCGGTACCGGCATGGCCGCCGCCGATCACGATCACGTCGAATTGGAACTGCTTGTTCGCCATTGGAAATCCGCTCATGCCATCACCATCGGCGACTAAACGCGCGCGTCCTGCGCTCGCCGGGTCACCCAGCCCGCTTCAGGCTGCAGATCGCAAGTCTCGCCAAATCGCATCGTCACGGGGTGCGTAGTTTAGCGGCTCGCCCACGATCGCCTTGCCTTGTGATCGATTTCACAATTCCGATCTTGGTGCGTCAGCCATCCGAAAAGTTGGCACACATCCTGCATTGGCCTACCTCGCACCCATCGCGGCCGACGCCGGGGGGCGTTGACCAGACTGAACAGGGGCTGGTCGGGCGCGCGAGGGGGATGCCAGCGGGGAGTTCCGGGGGGAACTCCCCGCTTTTTTATTCCGATCCGGTCAATGGCGCGCAATGCGCCTGTCGCTTGAAGAATGGCGGCGCCCGGAGAGCATTGGTGGAACAGGGGGGATCCAGAGAACGCCGCCCCGGGCGCCGCGCAAGCGTGATTTTTTCCGTACAGCGTCACTTAGCGACGCTACGTGTCAGTTCAAAGCATGCGGCCAAGTTCCCGGGACTGCAAGTACCGGGTTCTCAGTTCCCGCGATCTCGCGATCTGCTGCGGCCGCCACCGCGCGATTCACCGCGTGCCGGCGAGTCGGAGGAGCGCGATTCCGACCTCGAACCGGAACGCGGCGACGCCTCCGGGCGGTAATTCGGTCGCGACTCCCTCGGCCACTGTGCCCGCGGCGTAGCGGCCTCGTTTTCCTCCCAGGGGCGCGGCGTCACGCGTGGGCGCGGCTCGGCGCCGTCGCTCTGGCGCGGGTAGGCCCTGGGTCGACCCGTGTCGCCGCGCAGCTCCTGCCAGCGGCGCCAGTCCGGACGTTCCTGCGGGCGTATCGACTCGGTCTGGACGTCTTGCGGATCGCGATCGCGCCCCAGGGCTTGGCCGATCCCGTGCTCGCCCAGTTCGAAACCAGCGCGAGGTTCGCGCTCCGGCCGCGGGTTGTGCGGCGGACGCGGACGGAAGATGTCGCTGCCATCGGACGACCCACCCTCGTTGCCAGCCTGATGTCCATCGTGATCGTCGTCGTTCCCGTGACCATCATGGTGGTCGTCGTGATCGTGCCCGTCGCCATCATGGTGGTCGTCGTGATCGTGCCCGTCGCCATCATGGTGATGGTCGTGTCCGTGACCATGGTGCGGCCAACCCCAACCGCCCCAACCACCCCAGCCGTAATAGTTCCAATAGCCGCCGTAGCCGTAGGTGTAGCCGAAACGCCAGTACGGGTCGTAGCCGGTGCCGTACCACCACGGCAAGCACGCCCGATATTCGACCGAACAATAGCCACCGAAGGTTTCGATACCGATCGACGAGAAGCCGAAATAGACCGGGCCGTAGCCATATGCGCCATAGCCATAGCCGCGGTAATACGGGTCATAACCGTAGTAGGCGTCGTAGGGCGACACCGAGTCGTAGTAGGCCGGGCCGCTGCCATGGCCGTAGGCGACGCCGCCACGGTATGAACTGGTACTCGCGCAGCCAACGAGCGAAGCGCCGACGACAAGAGCGATGGCGGTACGTACGAACATGGGACACCCCCGGCTAGGACCTCAGTCTGGTCGGCCCGCCGTGAATTGTCGCTTAAGGATTCACGCCCGGATGAACGCCGCTAGGCGCACCGGTGCGCCGGTGCTAAGGTGCCGCCTCCTCCTGTTCTGCGGAACCGATCGCGATGGCGCTGCACCAGGCCTCGGGGCGCTGGAAACTCGGTCTGTTGCTGGCCCTGGTCACGGCCGCCTGCTGGGCGACCCTGCCGGTGGCGCTGAAGATCACGTTGGAACAGGTCGATCCGATCACCCTCACCTGGTTCCGCTTTCTCGTCGCCTCCCTGGTGATGTTCGCCTGGCTGGCCGTGCGCGGCGGGCTGGCCCAGTTCGCCGCGCTCGACGGCCGGCGCTGGGCCTTGCTGGCGATCGCCGGGGCGATGCTGATCGGCAACTACGTCTTCTATCTGCTCGGCGTCGAACACACGTCGCCTGCGAACGCCCAGCTGCTGATCCAGCTCGCACCCCTTCTGATGGCCTTGGGCGGCATCTTCGTGTTCCGCGAACCGTACCGGTTGGGCCAATGGATCGGTCTCGGCATCATCGTGCTCGGACTCTGCCTGTTCTTTCGCGACCAGTTGCAGGCCGACAGCACGTCCGCCGGCGGCTACCTGCTCGGCTCAGCGTTCGTGCTGATAGCCGCCGTCGTGTGGGCGGTCTACGCCCTGATCCAGAAGCAGTTGCTGCTGCGCCTGAGCTCGCCGGCGATTCTGCTCTTCATCTATGCGTTGGCGTCGATCGCGCTGCTGCCGTTCTCGCACCCGTCCCGGTTGTCCGGCCTCGATGCAGGTCACTGGGCCTTGCTGGGCTACTGCGCGCTCAACACCCTGATCGCCTATGGCGCGTTCGCCGAAGCCCTGGCGCATTGGGAAGCCTCGCGCGTGTCGGCAATACTCGCCACCACGCCCCTGCTCTGTCTGGCCACGGTCGCAGGCGTGCATGCTCTCTGGCCGCTGAGCATCGCTTCCGAGGCCGTTACCGCACTGGGTTATGCCGGCGCTGTCCTGGTGGTGATGGGTTCGACCGCGAGCAGCCTGCTCGGCAACCGAAAGGCAACGACGACATGAGCGCAATCCCCGTATTCGACGACGTACTCGCGGCGGCGGCCCGTATCGCTGCGCATGCGCAGGTCACACCGGTGCGTCGCTCACGATCGCTGGATGCGCTCGCCGGCTGCGAGCTGTACTTCAAGTGCGAAAACCTGCAGCGTGCGGGCGCCTTCAAATTCCGCGGCGCTTGCAATGCCGTATGGTCGTTGGACGACGAGACCGCCGCGCGCGGCGTCCTGACGCATTCTTCCGGCAACCATGGCGCTGCGCTCGCGTTGGCGGCGAAGACGCGCGGCATTCCCGCCCACGTCGTCGTACCGGAAGGCGCAGTGCGTTCGAAGATGGCCGCGATCGAAGCCTTCGGCGCCACCTTGCATGTTTGCGCGCCGACATTCGCCGCTCGCGAAGCGACGGCCGAGCGCCTGCGCCAGGAAACGGGCGCACGGCTCGTGCATCCGTATCACGATCCGGCCGTCATCGCGGGACAGGGCACGGCGGCGATGGAACTGCTGAAGGAAATCGGCGAACTCGACATCGTCATGACGCCGGTCGGCGGCGGCGGCCTGATTTCCGGCACGGCCATCGCCACCCGTGGATTGGCGCCGAACGCGCGCGTCATCGGCGCCGAGCCATCAGGCGCTCCGGACGCCTGGGAGTCGCTGCGTGATGGCGAACGGCCGACCGAAATGACGGCGAACACGATCTGCGATGGCCTGCGCGGCATCATTGGCGCGATGAACTTCGACCTGATGCGCCAGTACGGAGTCGAAGTGCTGTTGGCCGACGACGACGAGATTCGTCGGGCGATGCGCCTGATGTGGGAGCGACTGAAGCTGCTGGTCGAACCGTCGAGCGCGACCGTGCTCGCCGCCGTGCTGCGCAATCCGGACCGTTTCGCCGGTCGCCGTGTCGGCCTGGTGCTGTCGGGCGGCAACGTCGACCTGGACGACCTGCCGCTGTAATCTTTGCGCGGGCGCAGCGTCGCCGCGAAAACCCATGAGGACACCGGCATGACCGACGAACGCATCGAATGGACCGGACGCCCATCGCAATGGCAGAACCTGGGCTGGTTCGTTTCCTGCCTGTTGGTGCTGCCGATCCCGTACGCGATCTGGCGTTGGCTGGTGGTCAGCAGCACGGTCTATACGCTGACCGATCAACGCCTGAAATTCAGCCGCGGCGTGTTCAACAAGACCGTCGACGATCTGGAGCTCTACCGCGTTCGCGACACCAAGTTGCAGCAGAACGTATGGGAACGCATGCTCCGCCTCGGCGAACTCACGTTGTTCACGACCGATGCCTCGACGCCGGAAGTGAAGCTCGGGTGGATCGCCGACGCCGAATCGGTACGCGAGAAGATCCGACACCTGGTCGAGGCGCGTCGCGACGCCAAACGCGTGCGCGCGCTGGAAGGCGGTCACGACCTGCACGACCCGCTGCTGTAGATCCCCTCATGAATGCCTTCGCATCGGCCCTGACCTTGCTTGTCGCTGCTGCCGCGACGCTGCCGCCGGACGTCCTCGTGCTCGATCGCGTCAGCGTCGTGGCGGTGTTCACTCCGGACTCGGAGATCGGCGAGGCCGAACGCGATGAAGAGGGGTTCGCCGATTTCGTCGACGACTTCGAGCACTACCGCCGCGAAACGGCCCAGGCACTTCGCGACAACCCCAAGGTGTTCTACGCCGACTCGAGCGCGAAGGAGTTCCGCTTCAAGGGTTCGTCGCAGCCTGTCTCGCGGCAATCGCTTTCCGGCTACGGCTTCATCGTCTATGCGCCAGGGCACGACCCGGTACTGTTTCGCGGGGTTGCCACCGACGATGACGTGTTGTGCGCGCTCAAGCGCCTCGCGCCCTCGTCGGGCGTGACGCACCGCTGCGAGTAAGCGGGGCGCGAAACGATCGCTCAGCGCCGCCGAAGCGGGATACGGTCGGCCGGGAAACTGGCGATCTCGGCGCCGTCTTCGCGGCGCGGCGCGCCCGGTCCGGGCGCCCAAGCCATCGCTCCGATCACTTCCCAGGTGCTGGGCAGGACGCCATCGCGTCGCTGTGCCTCGTAGGCCTCGCGCATGCGCGACTGCCGCTGCTTGCCGCCAAGGCCGCGCGGCCGCGTGGCGCGGGCGTCGCCAGCGCCGATCGCGCGCAGTTCCTGTTGCAGGCTACGCACGTCCGGATAGGTCAGGGTGTAGTGATCGCGATCGATCACCGGGTTGCGGAATCCCGCCGCCATCAATGCATCGCCGACTTGCTGGATCGCGGCGAACGAGGACAGGGGCGGATCCTGCTCGCCGCCGGCGAGATAGGCTTCGCGCAACTCGACCAGGGTGTCGGGGCCGAAGGTCGCGAACAACAGCAACCCATCCTCGCGCAGCACGCGCCGGAACTCGTCCAGCGCTCGCGGCAGATGCGCGACCCATTGCAGGCACAGGCTGGAGAAGATCACGTCCACGCTGGCATCGGCGAAGGGCAGTTGCGAGGCATCGGCGCAGACGCGACGCACCGGCCGCCAGAAGCGCGTGTGTTTCGGCACCTGGCGCAGCATCGGCAGGGCCAGGTCCAACGCGATCACGTCGGCTTTCGGCCAGCGCTTCTTCATCGCACCGCTGGCACGCCCCGGGCCACTGCCGACATCGAGGATACGCGCGGGCTGTTTCTCCTCGAGATAGTCCAGCTGCTCGAGCAGTCGCGCTTCGACTTCGCGTTGCAACACCGCCGCCTGCGCATACACGGGCGCTGCGCGTCCGAAACTGAACTGCAGGCGCCGTCGATCGAACGCGCCCGGATTCATGCCGGGCATTCCTGTTCGACGAACTCGCGGATCGCCTGCACGACTTCTTCGGCATGGGTGAGGAACGGGGCGTGCCCGCCGTGGGCGATTTCGACGAAGCGCGAGTTCGGCGCGACTTCGGCCGCTGCGCGCATCGACGCCGGCGACACCAGCCGATCGCGCCGACCGGCGATCCACAGACTCGGCATCGACAACTCCGCCAGACCGGCGCGCAAGTCGGTGGCTTGCAATAGTTCCAGGCCGTCGCACAGCGATTGCCGCGGCGGTTCGCCGCGTGCGAACACCTGGTCGCGCAACAGGCGCAGCTCCTCGCGCATGCGATCCGAGCCCTGCGCTTCAAGCATCATGAAACGATCGAGGGTGGCGCGGTAATCGCTTTCCAGATCGCGGGCAAAGCCTTCGAAAATCGTCGCGGGCATGCCTTGCGGCCAGGCCTCGCTTCGCACGAAGCGCGGGTTGGCGCCGAGCATGATCAGGCCGCGTACCGCGGCGGGTCGCCGCTGCGCGGCGTGCAACGCGACCAGGCCGCCGAGCGACCAGCCCAGCCATAGCGCGCGCGGAACCCGTTCGGCGACCGCCTCGGCAACGGCGTCCAGCGCCAATGGCACGGCACTGTCGCGGCTATGGCCGTGCCCGGGCAGGTCGACCAGATGCACCGTATGGCTTGCCGCCAGCAGCGCGGACAGCGGCGCGAACAGGCCGGAGTGCATCGCCCAGCCATGCAACATCACCAGCGCAGGGCCAGTACCGACAGGTTCGATGGAAAGCTTCAAGGCGCGGGAAACGACGGCGAGCGACGCGGAATTATCGCATGCGTCCGCGTTCAGGCGGTGACGGGCGCCGGTGCGCAAACACGCGCCAGCGCCGCGACCAGGGCGTCCACGTCCTGCTCGCTATGCAGCGTGCTGATGGTGATGCGCAGGCGCGCCTGCCCATCGGGCACGGTCGGCGGACGGATCGCGCCGACGAGAAAGCCAAGCGCCTCCATACCGCGCGAGGCGGCCAAGGCGCGCTCGTTGTCGCCGAGCACCAGCGGTTGGATGGGCGTGTACGATTCCTGGATGGGCAGGCCGGCGCGCACCGCGCCGCGGCGGAACCGCGCCACCAGGGACGCGAGTTTCGCGCGGCGCCAGGATTCGTTGCGCAGTAGTTTCAACGACGCGCGCATCGCCGCCGCCATCGCCGGCGCAGGCGCCGTCGTGTAGAGATAGGGCCGCGCCGTCTCGGCGATATGGCCGATCAGCGCATCGCTGCCCAGCAGCATCGCGCCCTGTCCGCCGAAGGCCTTGCCCAGCGGCAACACCAGCAGCGGCACTTCCTTCGCCGTGAGACCCGCGACCGCCGTACTGCCGCGGCCCTGCGGCCCGAGCACACCGATGCCGTGCGCGTCGTCGACATAGAACAAGGCGTCCTGCGACCGCGCCAGCAGGGCGAGATCGCGCAGCGGCGCCAGATCGCCATCCATGCTGAAGACGCCGTCGGTCGCCAGCATCGCCGCGCCTTCGCGCTCGCTCAACAGCTGGCGCATCGCCGCTTCGATGTCCAGGTGCGGATAGCGCTTGAGTTCGCAGAACGCCAAACGGGCGCCATCGAGCAGGCAGGCGTGGTTGAGCTTGTCCTGCACGCAGACATCGCCCGGCTCGAGCAAGGACTGCATGACGGCGAGATTGGCCAGATAACCGCTGCCGAAATACAGGCCGCGCTCGTAGCCCATCCATTCGGCGCATTCGCGCTCGAGCGAGGCGTGTTCGAACTGGTAACCGCTGACCAGCGCTGAGGCGCCGCTGCCGACGCCTTGCCACGCCGCGCTTTCCTGCAGCGCGCTGACGACGTCGAGGTGTTGCGACAGGCCAAGATAATCGTTGCTGCAGAAGTTCACCAGCTCGCGACCGTCGAGCTTGACCCGCATGCCCTCGCGCGCCTCGATCAAACGCCGCGTGCGCAACAAGCCCTTCGCCGCGCGTTCGGCGCGGGCGGCATTCACTCGGTCGAGCAGGCGGGGGCGGGGGGCCATCGTCGGGAGTTTACGCGGCGCAACTGGACGGATGTGCGTGCTCGATCACATCGGCATGCACGGTGCGGCTAACCTCCTCGACCGGCATCGGCACCAGGCCGAGGCGCACGAACAGGGCCTGGTCGGCCTCCACATCGGGGTTGCCGGTCGTCAGTAGCTTCTCGCCGTAGAAGATCGAGTTGGCGCCAGCCAGGAAACACAGGGCCTGCAGTTCCTCGCTCATCTCGGCCCGGCCGGCCGACAGGCGCACCATCGACTGCGGCATCAACAGGCGGGCGGTGGCGACGGTGCGGACGAACTCGAAGGGGTCGAGCAAGGCCGTGCCGTGCAGCGGCGTGCCCTGCACCTGGACAAGGCGATTGATCGGCACCGAACCTGGATGCTCCGGCAGGTTGGCCAGCGTCTGCAGCAGGCCGGCGCGCTGTTCGCGCGACTCCCCCATGCCGACGATGCCGCCGCAGCAGGTCTTCAGCCCGGCCTGGCGCACGTGCGCCAGCGTGTCGAGGCGATCCTGGTATTCGCGGGTGTGGATGATCTCGCCGTAAAAATCCGGCGCGGTATCGAGATTGTGGTTGTAGTAGTCCAGGCCGGCGGCCTTCAGCGTATCGGCCTGCTTGCCGTCGAGCATGCCCAGCGTCGCGCAGGCTTCCAGGCCCAGGGCCTTCACGGCGCTGACCATCTCGGCCACTTGGGCCACATCCTTGTCCTTCGGCGAACGCCAGGCGGCGCCCATGCAGAAGCGCGTCGCGCCGGCATCCTTGGCCTGCTGCGCCTTCGCGACGACTTCCTCGACCGTCAGCAGCTTGTGCGCCTTCAGCCCGGTATTGAAGCGGGCGCTCTGCGGGCAATAAGCGCAGTCCTCCGGGCAACCGCCGGTCTTGATCGACAGCAGGGTCGAAACCTGCACTTCGCGCGGATCGAAATGCTCGCGGTGCGTTTCCGCGGCGCGATGCATCAGCTCCGGAAAAGGCAGCGCCATCAGCGCCAGCACTTCCTCCCGGGACCAGTCATGACGGATGACGGCAGGCATGGGACAGTTCCGACAGCGCCCGGGGCGCGAGACGGGCAGTCTGGTCAGCATGCTTGGGCCTGTCAACCGCGGCTGGTTCGGAAAAGTGGACGGCTGGCTGCGAAGCGCCGCGAATGGCCTGTTCGCGGGCGTCTGCGTGGTCTGCAGCGAGGCGGCTGATCCGGGGCAAGGCCTCTGCGACGAATGCGCGGCCGCCCTGCCTTGGAACCGTATCTGCTGCGCTCGCTGTGCCCTGCCGCTCGGCGCCGACGCCGCGCTTTGCGGCGACTGCCTGCGCGATCCGCCGCCGTTCGGGTCTGCCCGGGCCATCTGGCGCTATGCCTTTCCGCTGGACCGACTGCTGCCGCGATTCAAGTTCCACGAAGATCTGGCCGCTGGCGTCGTCATCGCACGAGGCATGGCTGAAGCCCTGCGAAAAGCGCCGCGACCCGACGCATTGATCCCGGTGCCGCTGCACCGACGCCGCTTGCGCGAACGCGGCTACGACCAGGCGCTGGAACTGGCGAAAATCCTCGCCCGCGAACTCGACTTGCCGCTGATCGTCGATGGATTGCGTCGCGTGATTCCGACGAAAGCGCAGACCGGGCTCGATGCCCGCGCGCGCCGACGCAACCTGCGTGGCGCGTTCGAAGCGCGCACGTTTCGGCCCTGGCTGCGACATGTCGCCTTGATCGATGACGTGATGACGACCGGCGCGACCCTGCGCGAAGCCACCCGCGCCTTGCGCGCGGCCGGCGTCGAGCGCGTGGATGTCTGGGTGGCGGCGAGGGTGCAGTGACGTCTGCGCCGCGCGGGTCGGTCAATCATCCAAATTGTCGCCCGTTCCCGCTTTGGCGATTCCGATGACTCGGCGCGAAATCCCTGCTCGTCGCGAAGGACGGAACCCTACAGAGAATGCTCCGCGCGCGGACGCGCGCTTGATGCGAGAGAGCGGTTCTACAACTACCTCTGCGTCACCGTCGTCACGGCGATGCCGAGGAAAACGCAAAGCCCGACCCAGTTGTTGTTGAGGAAGGCTTCGAAGCAGTGCTCGCGCCTGCGGCTGCGCCCGATCGAGAACTGGTAGGCGATGAAACCGGCGGCGACCAGCAGGCCGGAGTAGTAGATGAAACCCAGTTCCGCGCGGCGGCCGAGCAGGAACATCGTGACAAGGAACCCGCCGAACAGCACACCGAGTGCGACCAGGTCCAGGTCGCCGAACAGGATCGCGGTCGACTTCGCGCCGACGCGCCGATCGTCCTCGCGATCGACCATCGCATACCAGGTGTCGTAACCGGTGGTCCACAGCAGGTTGCCGAGGAAGAGCAGCCAGGCGATCTCCGGCACCGTGCCTTGCACCGCGGCGAAGGCCATCGGAATGCCCCAACCGAAGGCGAGGCCGAGATAGACCTGCGGCAGATAGGTGTAACGCTTGAGATACGGATAGCTCGCGGCGAGAAACGCGCCGGCGACGCTGAGCCAGATCGTCAGCTTGTTGGTCAGGCAAACCAGGCCGAAGGCGACAAGCATCATCGCGACGAACAGCCACAAGGCTTCGCGCGAGGAAACCAATCCGCTCGCCAGCGGCCGTCCCTTCGTGCGCTCGACCTGCGGGTCGAGCCAGCGGTCGGCGTAGTCGTTGATGATGCAACCGGCCGAGCGCGTCAGCCAGACGCCGAGCGTGAAGATGACTAGCGTGCCGAGCGGCGGCCAGCCGTCGGCCGCCAGCCACAGCGCCCACCAGGTCGGCCACAACAGCAGCAACCAGCCGATCGGACGATCGCCGCGGATCAGCAGCCAGTAGCGCGGCAGACGCTCGCGCCAGTGCGGGGGCAGGGCATCGAGCAGGGAGGAACGCGAGGGAGGCATGCGCCTAGGTTAACAAGCGCCCACCCCTTCCGGCACTTGAGTCGCCGCTCCACCGGCCGCATCTTTGACCCGTCACCCAGGAGGAAACATCGATGAGCGAAGGTCAGGGTTCCACCGGCAATGTCATCGCCGCGTTGTGCAGCCTGTTCATTCCGGGGCTGGGCCAACTCGTCCAGGGCCGGATACTTTCGGCCATCTTCTGGTTTCTGACGGCCTGCGTCGTCGGCGCGCTGGTCTTCGTATTCTCGCTGGGCCTGTTCGGCGGTTTCGGCTGGGCGTTGGTATCGATCCTGTCCTGCATCAGCGCGGCGGTTTACAAGCGCGGCTAGGGCCGGATTGCCGCCTCTGGTACACTGCGCGCCCGGCGGAGTCGGCTTTGGCCTGATTCCGACCGGCCGCAGCCTCGCTGCCGACACGCGCCCGTAGCTCAGCCGGATAGAGTAGTGGCTTCCGAAGCCATTGGTCGGGGGTTCGAATCCCTCCGGGCGCGCCATTCTTCGTTTCGAAGCCCACAGGTCGGGATTGCCGGCCGAGCGCGCCATTGCTGTCGAACGTAAAGCGACGCTCCGAGCCGTCCTTGGCGCAGCGCTCCAGTCGCCATCCATGGCTCCTCCTCGACCGATGCGCGAACAGCCCCTGCTGTTCGCAAACGCATCGCTTAGACCCCGCGTTTACCGCTCAACGCCGCTCGTTGCCGTAGCCGAGTTCGAGGAAGAAGGTGCCGCGCCCGCCGAAGCGATGGCCGTAGCCGAGCAGGAAACGCCCCAGCCAGGAATCGAACCCGAAGAATAGGCTGGCATGCGTTTCGCGCGAATGCGCGGTCGAGCCGAAGGACTTGCTCCACAAGTCGCCGTATTCGATCGTGCCTCCCAGGATGGCCGGACGATCGACGACGCGACCCAGCTCGTAGGTGTAGCCGGCATAAGCCATCGCGTAGTTCGGCGTCAGGATCTCGTTCGGTCGGTAACCGGCGAGGTTGGTCACGCCACCCAGGCGGTACTGGGCGTAGATCGGCGGCGCGTCTTCATTCGTCGCGTGATAGCGGAATCCGGCGTAGGCCGAATGCATGCCCACGGCCTGCGCATGGATCAGATCGAAGTCGGTCTGCGTGTACGCCTCGTCGGCGCCGATCGCGCGTGCGGAGTAGGTCTGTCCGATCGAAAAGTAGGTGCCGGCGCGCGGCAACTGGAAACTGTCGAGGCGATCGAAGGTGATGTTCCAGCGCGCTTCGCCTTGGTCGAAGGACAGGTCGGGCAGGGCGGGATCGCCGATCAGGCGCTCGGCCCGGCCATGTCGCCGGGCGAGGCCGAGGGTGACCGCGCCGTAGTTGCCGAACTCGCGACCTGCATAGATTTCCGCGCCCCAGGACGGAAGCTCGTATTCGGCGAAGCGTCGCCCTTCGTCGTAAAGGCGGAACTTCGGGTTGGTGTAGCCGCCGCGTGCACCGACGAAATAGCGGCCACGTGCGTCGAGCGGCTGGTAGTACTCGCCCAGCAGGAAGGGGTCGTTGCCGAGTTGCAGGATCGCGCGCAATTCGCCGCCAAGCGCATTGACTGGCGCATGCAGGACTCCGGCGCGCACGTTGAAGGAGAACTCGCCGTCGAAGTCGGAATGCACGCTCAACCCCGTCTCCAGATACGTCGGGCCGTACGCATGCGGTCGCACGTGGACCAGCAAGCCGGCCTTGCCGTCCTCCTCGATCACGTCGTAGGTAACGGTATCGAGCGTGCCGAGTTCGTAGACGCGGCGGATGCCCGCTTCCAACCGGTCGGCATCCAGCGGATGGCCGGTCTTGAAGTCCAGCCTGGCCAGCAGGGCGGCATCGGAATAGGTCGAGCGGTTGTCCAGGCGAACGAAGTCTATGATCAAGGGCGCGGCGGCGGCGATGACGGTGGCGCTCGCGAGCTCGGTTCGCGATACCGTCGCCAGCCGTGACTGCAGTGAGGGCAAGGCTTCGGCGCCGAGACGCAACGCCAGTTCGATCTTGTCCCGGGCGAAGTCGGCGGTCTTCACCTGGTCGCCCAAGGCGGGCTGGATCAGCACATCGCGTGGTCCGAGACTTTCGATCGACTTCTTGGTATTGCTCACCGTCATGAAACCGGAAAGCTGGTCGGCCAGCGCGAGCACCGACGCCCCTTGTTCGATCTTGCCCAGCGGCGTGCCGACATCGACGGCGATGACGATGTCGGCGCCCATCGCACGCGCGACATCGACCGGCAACTGGTTGGCGATGCCGCCATCGACCAGCAGGTGGTCGCCGATCGCCACCGGACGGAAGGCACCGGGTATCGACATGCTCGCGCGCATTGCCTCGGCCAGGTTGCCTTCGCTCAGTACGACGGCGTCGCCGCTGTTGATGTCGGTGGCGACGGCGCGGAAAGGAATCGGTAATCGGTCGAAATGATTCACGCGCGCTACCGGCAAGGTAAGGCGCTGCAACAGCAGGCTGATGGATTCGCCGGCCAGCAAGCCCGGCGCCAGCTTGATGCCCTGGCGGCCGATGCCCGGCTTGGCCGACAGCAGGTTCAGATCGTCGTCGCGCTTGCGGCGGAAGGAACGCTCCGGGCGATCGAGCGAATCGTTGAACGCGGCGTTCCAGTCCAGTTCGAGCACGAGCTTCTCGAGCTCAGCACTGGACATGCCCGATGCATACAGGCCGCCGATCAGCGAACCCATGCTGGTGCCCGCCACGCAGTCGATCGGAATCCGCAGGCGTTCGAGCTCGCGGATGACCGCGACATGGGCGACGCCGCGGGCGCCACCGCCGCCGAGCACCAGACCGACGCGCGGACGTTGCGATCCCGGGTCATGCTGCCGACAGGGCTGGGTCTCGGCCTGCGCCGCCGTCGCGGCCAGACAGGCCAGTGCGACGAACATCCTGATGATCGTTTTCATCGTCCCGCTCCCCGTCGCGGCCCGATGTCGGCCGCATCCGTCACTTTTCCTTGCGCCAGTTCAGCGACGCGCTGCTCTCGTTGCCGGTCTCGATCGAAATGTCGAGGCCGCGCCGGATCAGGTACTTCAGTGTAATGACTTGTCCGGTGCCGATCAGCGATACGCCATAACTGACGAACAACCGCGGCGAGATGCGTTTGCCTATGGACAGCGTCGACCCGCCCAGCGCGCGACTCTCGGTGATGCCGGCTTCGTCCAGGCCCAGGCGCGTACCAAGACGTTGCGCCAGCAGGTTGCTGCCGGCGCTCAAGGCCAGCGCGCTGGCGTTGAGGGACTGCGCTTCGCTGCCGCTGGCGGTGGATAGCGGACGACCCAGCACCAGCCAGGACAGCGCCTCGCTCGGCGGCAGGGCCGGACTCGAATACACGGTCGTCTCGGGCGCCAAGGCCGTGCCGCGCACGCGCACGCCGGCGGTGACCTCCTCGAATTCGCGCTCGGCGCGGATATCCAGCACGGGGTTGTCGAAGTCGGCGTTGGAATAGCTGAGACGGCCCTGCGTGATCGTCAGGTTCTGTCCATAAGCCGCGTACCTGCCGCGCACGGTCAGCGTGCCGGTGGCCTTGGCGCTATGACCCGGCCGGTCGCGCAGGCGCAGGTTGCCGCCGATGCGACCGTCCAGTCCGAACCCGCGAAGGCGCACGTCGTCGCCAAGACGGATGTCCACGTCGCTGTCGACCTGGAAGCGATCGGCGCCCGCCTTGCGCTTCGGATCGAGCACGACCACGTCCGGCGACGGATCGACGCTGTTGTCCAACCTTTCCAGGTCGACCCGCGCACGCGGCACCGTCACGCTGCCACGCAAGGTCAGCACGTCCTTCTCGTAGGAAAGATCCAGGTCGGAGCCGACCACGGCGTCCAGATCGGGCGTGTCGGCGATCGTGATGTTCTCGCCCTGCAGCTTCAGGCGCAGCGGACTGTCGGCGCGCGACAGGTCGAGCGAACCGTCGACATTCAAACGTCCTTCGCCGGAGTCCACATGGCCGGTGAGGCGCGTCTGGCCATCGGCACCGCCACGCAGCACGAACTCGCCCTGCTTCATCGTCACGCCGAGCGCAGGCAATTCACCAGCGAAGTCCGTCAGCCGCGCTTCGCCGCTGAGCACGGGCGCATCGCGGCGACCGCCGAATTGCAGCTGGCCGACGAGTCGTCCGGTCGGGCTGGCAAGATCGATCGAGAACAGTTCGAGCCAGCTGATGTCGCGCATGTCGAGGTCGAGCTCGCCGGACAACGCCGAGTCGGCGGCCAAACCCGTGCGCAGGCGTCCGCGCAGATGGCCTTCCTGCGCCAGCGCCGCAGACAGGGACAGGTTCATCTCGCCACCACGCAATTCGGCGTCGAGCGAAAGATCGCGATAAGCAGCGATCTCGCGTGGAGACTGCGGATCGATGCGCAGACCGCCATTGCTCGAACGAATTTCCGCGCTACCGCCCCAGGCACCACCGCTGCGGACGAAGTCACCGTGCAGCGAGAGTTCACCGAACGGCAGGAAGCCCGCTTCGTTGCGATCCAGCCAGGGCTGCAGCAAGGCTAGTGGCAAGCGCTCGCCGTCGATGCGTGCGCGATCGCCGTCGGCTTGCGCGCAGATTTCGCCACCCGGTTGTCCGGCGCGGAAGCAGGCCGGCGACAAGTTGAAGGCGCCGTTGTGCCAGCGATAGTCGGTTGGTGCGCGCAAGGTCCAGTCCGGCCCCAGCGCGGGCTCGAGATGCAGGGACTGCAAGGTGCCACGACGATTCCAGCCTTCGCCCTCCGCATTGCCCACCAGTTGCAGGCGACCCGGTTCGCCGGTCACGTCGGCACTGACTTGCAACTTCGCCACGCTGCCGGCGAGACGAAGATCTACGCGTTCTAACGACTGGCCGCCCGCCTGCAGCTTCTCGGCGAAAACGTTCAGTTGCCCCTGCGAACCACGTGCCGGCAACTCGCCTTGCAGACTCAATCGATCGACCTGATTTTCGCCCCAACGCAAGGCCGTGCCCTGCAGTTCGGCGCGATAGGAGGGTTGATTGCGCGAACCCCGGATTTCGACGTGCCCCTGCAGTCGCCCGGCGGCATCGGCGAACAGGTCGGAAAGCTCAAGCGGCGAGAACTGCGCGCGCAGGTCGAGCACGGCGCCGAAGCGACCGCGCGCGTCGACCCGGCTATCGCCCAGGCTCAACCGCGCTTCGCCATTGCCCGCATCGCCATTCCAGGCGAAGCGCCCTTCGCCCGACAGCGCCCGTCCACGCAGCTTGCCGCGCAAGTCGTTCGCCTGCCCATGTCCGCGCCAACGGCCCTCGCCCAGGCTTTCGCCTTGCAGCGACAACGCGCCGCTGATCTGTCCGGGATAGTCGGGAAGGAAGTAGCCCGGGTCGAAACCGGCGAGATCCGCGTCGAGCGAACCACCGAGTGCCGGCGACCATTGCACGCGACCCTTGCCGTTCAGGCGTCCGTTCGGCGTCTGCGCCCTCAACGTGGACAGCGACAACTGATCACGATCGCCACGCCCTTCCAACGTCACGGTCGCTTCCTGTCCGTCGCGGCGGAAGTTCGCGGTGCCGCGAAGATTCCAGTCGGCCAGCAATCCTGCGACCTGCAGGTCGGCGCCGGCTTCGACGACCGTCGCGCCCTTCTCTGCCGGCACGAAACGCAGGCTGTCGCTGCGCAGGCGCAGATCGACGCGCGGGTCCTCGCCCTCCAGATGCAGCTGCCCGTCGATGCGCGCCGGACCTTGCGCGAGTTCCAGCATCAAGGGCTCGAAGGAGACGACGCCGTCTTCCAGGCGCAGGCGCGAGGGTGCGATGCGAATCTTCAGTTCGTCGCGCTGCAGTTCGCCCAACCATTGCGAACGGCCGCCGGTGCCGCTGCCGTGCAGATCGACGACGTAAATCGCTTCATCGTCGATGCCGAACTCCTGCAGGCGCAGGCGTTCGCTCTTCGCATCGAAACTCCAGCGCGGCGTCGTACCGCCATCGCGCAAACGTAGCGTCGCCCACAAGGGCGCCGGCGCATTGCCGCGCAGTTGCAGACTGAAATCGTCGAGATGGCCAGCGGCGGTCACCGTCACGCGGCTCGGTGCGCTGTTCGCGTCCAGGCGAAGCTCGGCTTCGCCGCGCATCCGGGTGCGGTAGTTGTCGCTTGGTCGATAGAAGCCGGCGAAACGCATCGGCCCGCGGTCGCTGTCGACACGCAGTTCCGGCAGGTCGAGCGCGCCGTCGGCCAGCGTGAACCGGCCTTTCGCGTCGTTGACTCGCAGCCAGGGCCTGCCCTCGTCGATGACCGCCAATCGGCGCACCTGCAGGGATTCCACGATCAGCGTGACCGGCATCTCCAGCGCCGGCAGCACTTCCGGCCAGCGCGGCAGTTCGAAGGGTTCGTCCGAGGGCGCGAGATTCACCGTCGCGTCGTCGATCTGCACGCGGGCAATGCGCAGGCGACCGCTGAGCAGGGGCCACAACGTCTGCTCCACGTGCACGTGTTTGGCGTCGATGCGCAGGTCGTCGTGCACGAAGCGCAGGCCGTAGACGTCGAGGCTCTCCGACAAGCGCCCGTCCATGCGATTCCATTCGAGACTGGAACCGGCCGGCAACAGGGCGATGACGCGCGCGAGCAACCAGTCGCGGCCGCCGTTGCTGTTCAGTATCCAGGTCGCCATGCCGGCGATCAGCACGCCGAGAATCAGCCCGAGCAGCAACAGCCAACGCAGGCTGCGCCATAGGTACCGTGCGCTGCGGGCGAGTCGGCTCACAGATCGGGCCCGATGCTGATGTGCAAGCGTAGACCTTTGTCGGGGCCATCGAGTCCGCGCGCAAGGTCCACCCGCACCGGACCGACCGGCGAGCGCCAGCGCAAGCCGAGGCCCACGCCTTTCTTCGCGTCGAACTTGTCGGTGAAGGCGTCGCCGACGTCGACGAAGACCGCGCCGCCCCAGGTCGGGGTGAACATGCGCTCGAATTCGACGCTGGCGACCGCCAGGTGCTTGCCGCCGTAATTGGTGTCCCCGATGCGTTCGCCGATCGCCTTGTAGCCGTAGCCGCGCACGCTCTGGTCGCCGCCGGCGTAGAAACGCAGCGAGGGCGGGAACAGTTCGAAATCGTCGGTCAGCGTCGTCCCGAGCTCGCCGCGCAGCAACAACCGATTCGCATCGCCCAATCCGCGGATGTACTTGGCTTCGGCACGCAGTTGAGTGAAACCGAGATCGGAACCGAGCCCGGCCGGACCGCCGCGCACGGTGAAAGCGAACTTCTTGCCGTTGCGCGGCGTCACCGGATCGTCGAACCAGCGCCGCTCCGCCGACACCGACAGGAAGCTCAGGCTGACGAACTCGTTTTCCGGCACGACGTTCTGCAGCGAATCGAAACGTTCGCGCCGATGGGTCAGCCCGGCGAGCAGGCTCCAGCCGCGCCAACGCCCGCTGCGGGTGAAGCTGGCGTCGGCGTATTCGGTGTCGATGTCGTTGATGCGTTCGCGCCGCGCGGACAGGCCGATGCCATACCATCCGTCGAGCCAGGCGAAGGCGGGAAGGCGGTATTCAGCCGTGAAATGGCTCTTCTCTTCCGCCAGGCCGAGGCTCAGCAGCATCTTGTGGCCGCGCGCATTCAACCAGCGACGTTCGAGCCCGAGATCGATACCGGCGCCGCTGTCGCTGCCGTAGCTCACACCCGCGCGATAGATGCTGCGCTTGGCCGGCGACAGGCTGATGCGGATCGGCACGCGACCGTCGACGCGCTTGTCGGTTTCCGGCAACAGGCTGATACCGGCGAAATAGTCCAGATCGGTCAGCGAGGTCTGCAAACGCAGCAGTTTCGCCTGGTCGAAGGGGTCGCCCGGTTTCCAGGGTACGAGCTTTTCCAGCAAGCCCGGCCGGAAAGGATGGCCTTCGAATGTCGCTTCGCCGAAACCGTAGCGCTCGCCGCTGTTCCATCCCAATGCGATGTCGGCCGCTTTCTCGGCGCGCGTGACTTCGACGCGGTGCTTCTCCAGCTCGGCGTCGAAATAGCCGCGATCTTCCAGTCGGCGCGTGATCGCGAGCTTGCCGGTCTCGTAATCGCCGTGGTGCATGGCCTCGCCCGGCCGTGGGTGGAACCCGGCCAGCAGCATCGCGACTTCGCCGTCCTCGCGCGCCGGGCCGTCCATCGTCAGGTCGAGCTTGCGCACCCGCACCGGTTCGCCGGGCTTCACCGTCACCACTACCGTGACGTTTTCGCCGTTGCGTTCGATCGAGGCTTCCGCCTCGGCATCGTAGTAGCCGAAGGGCTCGAGACCCGCCTCCACTTCGTCCGGCGCGGCACGCAGGTAGTACGACAATCGCGTCTCGGTCAATCGTGCACGCCGTTCAGGATCGAGCTTCTCGATCGACAGACGCGCGCGCACATTGGCCTCAAGCACGGGGTCGAGGCCATCGATACGGATCGCACGCAGCTCCAGCGCCTGTGCCGGTAAGGCGAACGCGCAGGCGATGAGGGCAGCGAGTCGATGCATGGCCCAAGCTTAACCGAGGGCCGCCGCCTTCATGTAAGCCTCATGTGAGGTCGCTGCGGCGCGATTCAGGCGGCGTCGCGTGGAGAATCCGGATCAGGCGAGTAGCGCCACTTCCGCGACGGTGGCGAAACGATCGGCCAGGCGCTTGAGCAGGGCGAGACGATTGCGCCGCAGGTCGGCATCGTCGGCCATCACCATCACGCCATCGAAAAAAGCGTCCACCGGCGCGCGCAACTGCGCCAGACGCTTGAGCACGCCGACGTAATCGCGATCGGCCAGCAGCGGATCGGTCGCGGCGACGGCGGCGTTCACCGCGTCGTTGAGCTCGCGTTCGGCACTCGCTTCCAGACGCTGCGGATCGACCTCGGCCGGAATCGCTTCGTCGGTCTTCTTCAGGATGTTGCGGATGCGCTTGTTCGCGGCCGCCAGCGCTTCCGCCTCCGGCAGCGCGGCGAACTCGCGGATCGCGCGCAGGCGTCGGCCGAAATCGAGCAACGAAGCCGGCCGCAGGTCGGCGACGGCATCGAACTGCGCACCGGTGAAGCCCTGGTCGGCGTAATAACCGCGCAGGCGATCGAAGACGAAGTCCTGGATCTCGGCGATACGCTGCTCGCGACGCTGCGGCGTGATCTCATCGGCCGCCTTGTCGAAGGCTTCGCGGATCTTCGCCTTGTCGCCATCCTTGTGCCGCACGATCTCGCGTTGCACGTGATGATCGATCAGGTCGTTGGCGCGGGCGACGGCTTTCGGCAAGTCGATCTCGAGCCCGCCTTCGACGATCGTGCGCGCCAGGCCCAGGGCGTTGCGGCGCAGCGCGAACGGGTCCTTGTTGCCGGTGGGCTTCAGGCCGGCGGCGAAACCGCCCGCCAGCGTATCGAGGCGTTCGGCGATCGCCAGCACCTGGCCCAGCGGCGACGCGGCGATGGAGTCACCGGCGAATCGCGGCTGATAGGCGTGGTCGATCGCGTCGGCCACGATGCCCATTTCGCCGGCGGCGCTGGCGTAATGACGGCCGGCGATGCCTTGCAGCTCGGGGAATTCGTTGACCAGGCGCGATTGCAGGTCGGCCTTCGACAATTCAGCCGCGCGCCGCGCCAGGTCCTCGTCGGCCGCGACTTCGCGCGCGATCGCATCGGCCAGGCTGGCCACGCGCGTCGTCTTGTCGGCGTAGCTGCCGAGTTTCTGCTGGTAAGTGACCGTCTTCAGGCCGTCGGCCATCGACGAAAGCCCCTGCTTGCGGTCTTCGTCGAAGAAGAACTGCGCATCGGCGAAACGCGGCCTGATCACGCGCTCGTAGCCCTTGCGCACTTCGGCTTCGTCGCGCGATTCGATGTTGGCCACGCCGATGAAGTGTTCGGTCAGGCGGTGTTCCGAATTCAGCACCGGAAAGAATTTCTGGTTCGCTTCCATCGTCGAGATCAGGGCTTCCTGCGGCACGCGCAGGAACTCCCGTTCGAAGGAGCACAACACGGCCTTCGGCCATTCGACCAGGCAATTCACTTCCTCGAGCAGCGATTCCGGTACGCGAGCGATGCCGTCGGCCTCGGCCGCCGCCGCATCGATGCCGGCGCGCACGCGCTCGCGCCGCTCCACCGGGTCGACCAGCACATGCGCGCCGCGCAAGGAATCGACGTAGTCCTCCGGGCGCGATATCCATACCGGCTTCGGCGAGTGGAAGCGATGGCCGCGGCTCATGCGATCGGCTTTCAGGCCGAGGATCTCGCAATCGACGACATCCTTTCCGAGCAACAGCACGAGCCAGTGCACGGGTCGCACGAAGCTGATGTCGCGACTGCCCCAGCGCATCGGTTTCGGTACCGGCAGCGCCTTCAAGGCTTCGCCGACGATCTCGGGCAACAGGGCCGAGGTCGCCGCACCAGGCTTTTCGCTGCGCGCGACGAAACGCTCGCCCTTGTTGTCGCTCGTGCGCTGCAACTGTTCGACCGCCAGGCCGTTCTTCGTCGCGAAACCCAGCAGGGCCTGCGTCGGCTGGTCGTTCGCGTCCAGGCCGATATTCAGGTACGGGCCGAGGACTTCCGACGACTGCGTCGGCTGCTGTAGGGCAACTGCTTCGACCAGCACGGCCAGGCGGCGCGGCGAGTACAGCATCCGCGCGCTGTCGCGTGCGAAGCCGAGGCCGCGTTTCTCCAGTCCGGCCAGGACGCTGTCGTAGAAAGCCTGCGCGAGGTCGGGCAGGGCTTTCGGCGGCAGCTCTTCGGTGCCGAGTTCGATAAGAAGGGAAGCGTGAGTACTCATGAACGATCCTGATTCGTCGCTTCGCCGCCATCGGGTCCGTAGAAGAACACCCAAGCGGAGAAGTCGGCGCTGAAATCCTCGAAACGGTGCTCCATGCCGGCGGGCACGAACAGCGCCTCGCCCGTCACGAAGGGACGGCGTTCGCCGTCGCAGAAAAACGTGCCCTGGCCGGCCGCGATCACGTACAGCTCATCGCGGCGATGCGGTTGTTGTTTGTCGCTACCGACCGGGCGGTAGATCTCGACTTCCAGGCTGCCATGGCGGAACAACGTGACGAAGCGCGCCTCCACGGGAATGGCGGCGAGCGCGGTATCGACCGTCAGACGCGAGGGCAAGGGGTTCATGTCGTCGGCACCGGTGCGTCGAAAGGCACGTGGTAGCGCGCGAACAAGGGCAGGGTCTGATAGCGGTCCAGCCGCGCCGACAAGGCCGGATACGGCGAAAGATCGAAGGGCACGGCTTCGCGAACATAGGCCAGGAAGCAGGCGAAGGTGATGTCGGCCTGCGTCATCGTCTCGCCGATCAACCAACCCCGCGCGCCACGGGCCGCGCAAAGCGACTCGATCGCCGCCAATGCGCCCTGCAACTGCAGGCGGCAGCGCGCGACGAAAGGCTCGTGGAATTTTTCCGCCGGCCGGAATACCCGCTCCATGACGATCAGCAGGGCCTTGTCGACCGCGCCGGTGGCCAGGGCCATGACTCGCAGCGCGTCGCCTCGCGCTGCGCCCCGCATCGGCAGCAATGCGCGATCCGCGCCGACCTGATGATCGATGTGGTCGAGGATCATCGAGGACTCGATCAGGGCCTCGCCCGAGTCGAGCACCAGGGTCGGCACACGCCCGAGCGGATTGAATTCGCGGATGCGATCGAAATCGCGACCCACGGACCAGTTGCGATGTTCGAACGGCAGACCGAGCGCGTCCAGGCTCACCGCGATGCGGCGAACGAAGGGCGAATCGAACATGCCGATCAGGAAGGTCATCGCGCCCGACTCAGGCCTCGGCGCTCGCGCGGCGCAAGCCCGGGAAGCCGAGCTTCTCGCGCTGCGCGTGATAGGCCTCGGCGACCGACTTGGCCAGGTTGCGCACGCGCAGGATGTAGCGCTGGCGCTCGGTGACCGAGATCGCGCGGCGCGCATCGAGCAGGTTGAAGCTGTGCGAGGCCTTGCAGACCTGGTCGTAGGCCGGCAGCGGCAAGCCGAGTTCGATCAGTTTCAGGGCTTCGGCTTCGCATTCGTCGAAACGGCGGAACAACACCTCGACGTTGGCATGCTCGAAGTTGTACGCGCTTTGCTCGACTTCGTTCTGGTGGTAGACGTCGCGGTAGTAGACCGGCCCCTGCGGGCCGACCGTCCATACGAGGTCGAAGACGTTGTCGACGTTCTGCAGGTACATGCACAGGCGCTCGAGACCGTAAGTGATCTCGCCGGTGACCGGGCGGCATTCGAGGCCGCCGGCCTGCTGGAAGTAGGTGAACTGCGTGACTTCCATGCCGTTGAGCCAGACCTCCCAACCCAGGCCCCAGGCGCCGAGCGTCGGCGATTCCCAGTTGTCCTCGACGAAACGCAGGTCGTGCACCAGCGGATCGACGCCCAAGGCCTTCAACGACTCCAGATACAGATCCAGGATGTTGTCCGGATTGGGCTTCATCACCACCTGGTACTGGTAGTAGCGCTGCAGGCGATTCGGGTTCTCGCCGTAACGGCCATCGGTCGGACGGCGACAGGGCTGCACATAGGCAGCGTTCCACGGCTCCGGGCCGAGGGCGCGCAGGAAAGTCGCCGGGTGGAAGGTGCCGGCGCCGACCTCGAGGTCGAGCGGCTGGATCAGCACGCAGCCCTGGTCGGCCCAATACTGGTTGAGCCGAAGGATCAGTTGCTGGAATGTCGGTGCGTTCATCGGGAAAACCGGGGATGCAAACCCGGCTAGTATAACGGGGCCTCCCTGGCCTCCCCGGCGTTTGCGCCGCGTTCTTCCGTCCCATGAAGCCATTCCTCATCCTCGAAACCGGTCTGCCGATCGATACGCTGCGGCGTCACGGCAGCTTCGGGCACTGGATCCGGGTCGCGGCCGGCCTGCATGGGCGCGAGGTACGCGAGTGCCGGGTCGCTTCCGGCGAGGCCTTGCCGGAGGCGGCGGACTACGCCGGTGTCTTCATCACCGGCTCGGGGGCCATGGTCAGCGATCGCGAAGCCTGGAGCGAACGCAGCGCCGACTGGCTGCGCGACGCGGCGGAGGCCGGCAAACCCCTTTTCGGCATTTGCTACGGGCATCAGCTGCTCGCGCATGCGCTCGGCGGCGAGGTGCACTACAACCCGCGTGGGCGCGAAATGGGCACAGTGCCTTTGGACCTGGCGGCTAACGCCGCCGACGACCCCCTGTTCGCTGGCCTGCCGCGCCGGATCCCGGCACAGACCACGCATCTGCAGACCGTGCTGAAACCGCCGTCCAGCGCACAGGTGCTGGCGAGTTCGGCGAAGGACGATTGCCAGGCTTTCCGTTGGGGCGAACAGGTCTGGGGCGTGCAGTTCCATCCCGAGTTCAGCGCGAACATGATGCGCGGCTATATCCATGCGCGCCGCGATGCGCTCGAGCGCGAAGGCATCGCGCATCACGAGCTGCTGCAATCGGTCAAGCCCTCGCCGCAGGCGCGCCGCGTGCTGAAGCGTTTCGTGCATCGTGCGCGCCGCCACCGCTGAGGCGATCCGTTCTCAGTAGAACGCGTCCATCAGGAACGCGGCCGCAATCAGCGCGCAGATCAGGGCGAAGAACAAGAACAGCGCGACATTCGCGCCGACGATCACCCAACCCCAGAGCGGCATTCTGGCCTGCGCAGGATCGACGTTCTCCACGCGCGTGCCGGCGACGTAGTCGTGCATGGCGCGACGCTCCGGCGTCCAGGCGGCCAGGGCATGGCCCAGGTTCAACGTCGCCCACGACAAGGCGGCCGCGAAGAATCGGCCGAGCACCTGTGCCCTGGTCGGGCGGGCGCCCTGCGCATCTGTGACCTTGATGCCGATCAGGCGCTTGCCCAGCGTCGCCTGATGCGGCGAGGCCTCGCAGTAGACGAAGTAGGCGCCCGCCACCAGCGCATAGGCGAGGGTGGATATCAGCATCAGCCCGCCCAGCCACTGGCCCAGCAGCAGCATCGCACCCAGCGCGTCGTCGCTGGCCAGGGCCGGTTTCACCGCCTGTTCGACCATCGCTTCGATCTTCTTCGGGTCGCTGAAACCCAGGACCAGCACCACTGGCGTGGTGAGGATCTGCACGACGAAAGACACCAGCATCACGTCGATGAAATAGGCGACGTAGCGTTTCCAGAAACCGGCCGGCGAGCCGCGATACGGCGGGTTCATCGCGAGGCGGCCGTCGCGTCGGAACGTTTCGCCACCAGGCGCGCGGCGACCAGGCCGATTTCGTACAGGATCATCATCGGGATCGCCAGCATCAGCTGCGAAACAGCATCCGGCGGCGTGATGATGGCGGCGACGATGAAGATGCCGACGATGACGTAACCGCGGGCTTCGCGCAGCTGCGCCGGCGTCACGATGCCCAGCAACACCAACACGACCACCGCGACCGGCACCTCGAAGCTGGCGCCGAAGGCGAGGAACAGCACCAGTACGAAATCGAGGTAGCGGCTGATGTCGGTCGTCATCGTCACGCCTTCCGGCGTGACCTTGCTCAGGAAAGCGAAGACCATCGGCAGCACGAGGAAGTAGGCGAAGGCGCAGCCGGCGTAGAACAACAATACGGTCGCGACGAGCAATGGTTTCGCCAGGCGCTTCTCGTGCCGGTACAGGCCTGGCGCCACGAAGGCCCAGGCCTGGTAGAGAAGATAGGGCATCGCCAGCATCAGGGCGGCGAAAAAGGCGAGCTTGATCGGGGTGAAGAACGGCGAGGCGACCTCGATCGCGACCAGATGCGATCCGGCCGGCAGTTTCGCCAGCAAGGGTTTCGCCAACCAGGCGTACAGCTCATTGGCGAAGGGCAACAAGGCCAGGAATACCAACAACAAGGCGATCGAGGCACGCAACAGGCGCGCGCGCAATTCGATCAGGTGCGCCAGCAGGCTTTCGGAACGCGGCCCTTCCGTCGTCATGGCACGGGACGACCGGGTTCGTCCGCCGTCGTGTCCGATGGCGTCGCCGGAGATGCCGTTTCCGTGGTGGTGTCGCGGACGATCTTTTCGATCTCGCCCACTTCATCCAGCGGCCCGCGGATCTCGCGGCGCATTTCTTCCGCCGCCAGCTCGCTCTCGAGTTCGGCCCGCACCGAATACCATTGCGCGCGTGCCTTGCGTACCCACAGGCCGGCGAAACGCGCGGCCTTGGGCAGACGCTCGGGTCCGAGCACGATCAGGGCGACGAAGCCGATCAGCAATAGCTCACTGAAGCCGATGTCGAACATCGGTAGGCTCCGGGATCAGCGCCCGTCGGATTTTTCGTCCGGCTTCTTGTCTTCGTCCTTGCCGAGTTGCTTGTCGGCCGGCGGCGGGTCTTCGCCCTGCATGCCCTTCTTGAAGCCGCGCATGGCATCGCCAAGGTCCTTGCCGATGTTCGGCAGGCGCTTGGTGCCGAAAATCAGCAGCACGATCACCAGGACGATGATCCAGTGGATGAGGCTCATGCTGCCCATGGCGGCTTACCTGTCTCGTTCGCGAAGGCGCCCATGATACCGCAGGGCGGGTTTTACCCGACTTACTGTGCCGCTTCCGGCTGTTTCAGCGTGCTTTCCTCGAGGCGGTCCCGGAAGCTCACGACGGCGTCTGAGGGACGCTCGCTGCGGCCTTCGAAAATCGCGCGCGGCGTGGTGCCGGCGCCGTAAACCGCTTCGTTGGAGTGGTTGTCGATGCGCAACGCGGTGCCGTCCAGCGAAACGCCGGCGAACAGGCCGCGGGCGCGCGAATAGCTGTAGATCTCAGCCTTGAGCTGCTCGTCCGTGCTGGCCTGCGCGCTGCGGCCGACCGGACCGGCCGCGGCGCTCGCGTCGGCGCCCAGGGTGAACTTGCCGCCGACGATGGAATCGACACCCCGCGAACTCTTGAACACCAGCACCACGTCGGCCGACTGCACGCCGGCCTGGAAGCCGACGCTGCCGCCGGTCAGGGTGATGAAGCTCGGGTTCGACCAGCTGCCATCGGCGCCGCGCACGGCGATCAAGCCGCGCCCGCGGCGACCGGCCGCGACGAAGCCGACCTTGACCACGTTCGGGATGACGGCGATGGCCTGGGCTTCGCTGAGCAACTTGGTGGGAATCGATTCTTCCGGAATGCGCAGGATCTCCCCGAGCACGCGACTGGCCTCGCCGGCGCGCTCGTCCTCGATCCGTCCGGCCGAGGCGGGCAGGGAGATGCTGAGCAGGGCAAGCAGGGCGAAAATCAGACGACGCATGGGAAATCTCCAGGGGACATGGCGGCAGTATTGCGCAGGGCGATGAATCGCGGTCGAACCGCGACGCCCGGGACGATGATAATTTGACGGCCTTGCCCGCGAACAGTTCCCGCGCCCACCGATGAGCTCCCGATTCCGCGACGGCGTGGCCGCCGATGCCCCTGCCCGCCCGGCCCTGTTGCTGGCCAACCTCGGCACGCCGCAGGCGCCAACGGCGCGTGCGGTCCGGCGCTACCTGGGCGAGTTCCTGCACGACTACCGCGTGGTCGAGACCAGCCGCTGGCTGTGGTGCCCACTGCTGCACTTCGGCATCCTGCCGCTGCGCGCGCGCAAGGTCGCGCACGCCTATGCCTCGATCTGGACGCCGCAGGGTTCGCCCCTGCTGGCGCATAGCCGCGCACTGGCGACGGCACTGCAGGCGCAGCTGCCGGATTTCGATGTCCGCCTCGGCATGCGTTACGGCGAACCCTCCATCGCGTCGGCCCTGCGCGAACTGCAGCCGCGCGGCGTGCAGAAGCTGCTGGTGCTGCCTTTGTATCCGCAGTATTCCGCCAGCACCACGGCGGCGGTGTTCGATGCGGTGGCGAACGAGCTCGGTCGCTGGCGACGCGTGCCGGAGCTTCGGCTGGTCGGCGACTATCACGACGACGAAGGCTGGATCGATGCGTTGACCGCCAGCGTGCAGTCGCATTGGGACCTGCACGGTCGCGCGGAGAAACTGCTGCTCTCCTTCCACGGTCTGCCCCAGCGCTTCGTGACGGCCGGCGACCCGTACGCAGCGCAATGCGAAGCGGGTGCGCGCAAGTTGGCGACTCGCCTGAATCTCACGCCCGATCAATGGCAGCTTTCCTACCAGTCGCGCTTCGGGCGCGAAGCCTGGTTGGCGCCTTACACGGACCACACGCTGCGCGATTGGGCTGCCCAGGACATCCGCCGCGTCGATGTGCTCTGCCCGGGCTTCGCCGCCGATTGCCTGGAAACGTTGGAAGAGATCGCGATCCAGAATGCGCGGCTCTTCGCCGGGTTCGGCGGCGAATTGCGCTACATCCCGGCCCTGAACGCCGGTGCGGCGCACGTCTCGGCGCTCGCCGCGCTGGCGCGCCGACATGCACAGGGCTGGTCGCCATGAAGGAGATCGTTCTCGCCTGCGCGCGCGGCCGCATCACGGCCCTTCGCGGCGGCGATCCCGGTGGACCGCGAGTGCTGGCCCTGCATGGCTGGTTGGACAATGCGGCGAGTTTCCTTCCGCTGTCGAAGCATCTGGAGCACTGCGACCTGGTCGCGCTCGACTTGCCCGGTCATGGCGGCAGCGAGCATCGCCAGCCGGGTTACGACTATGCGTTCGTCGACTGGATCCACGACGGTTTCGACGCGCTCGATGCCCTGGGCTGGCAGAAGGCTTCGCTGCTCGGCCATTCGATGGGCGGTGCGATCGCCTGCATGATGGCCGCCTCGCTGCCGGCGCGTATCGAACGCCTGGCGCTGATCGAAGCGCTCGGTCCGGTCTCGGGCAAGGCCGAAGACGCCGGCGCGCGCCTGCGCCAGGCGGTGGTGGCAAGACGTGCGCTCGATCCGGCGCGTGCGCCGCGCACGATCGCCGATCTCGACCAGGCGATCGCCGCGCGCCTCGCGGTATCGAACATGAGCCGCGAGGCGGCGAAGCTCATCGTCGAACGCAATCTGCGCGTCGTGTCCGGCGGCTTCGCCTGGCGCAGCGATCCACGCCTGACCCTGCCGGCCCACGTGCGCACAGACGAGGCCTTCATTCTCGACTGGCTGCGCGCGATCGAAGCGCCGACCCTGGTGATCGCCGCCGAGCCGGCACCGCCGTACTTCACGGCCGAACAGCGCAGCGCGCGTGCCGCACAACTGCGCGACGGTCGCGTCCTGGCGCTGGCAGGCAGCCATCACCTGCATATGGAACAACCCGACATCGTCGGGCCGCTGATCCGCGAGTTCCTGGCTTCTACATAAGCGCGCTCACGGTCTTCCGACGCTCGCGAGCGACTACGCTGGAAACAAAGAACCCGGCGGTTTCCCGCCGGGTTCGATGCGTTCTGTCGATGCAACTAGCGGCGCATCAGTTCTGCACGTTCAGCTCGGTACGACGGTTCGGTTCGCTCTTGCAGCCAGGGAAAGCATCGCCCTTCTGCTCCAGCGGACGGCTCTCGCCGTAACCGTTCGGGCCCGACAGGCGGCCGGCAGCGACGCCGTGACCCGTCAGGTACTCGTACACGGCCTTGGCGCGACGATCCGACAGACCCTGGTTGTAGCCGTCGGTACCGCACTCGTCGGTGTGGCCGGCGACTTCGAGACGCAGCTCCGGATACTTGTTCAGGATCGACACGGCCTCGTCGAGGATCGCGATCGAATCCGGACGCAGCGCATCCTTGTCGAAGTCGAAGTGCACGCCACGCAGGTCGATCGTCAACGGCACCGGGCAACCATCCGGACCCACCGCCTGGCCGGCGGTCGAGTTCGGGCAGGTGTCGTTGCAGTTGTTGACGCCGTCGCCGTCGTCGTCGAGGTCAGCGCAGGTCTTGGCCGGCGGCGGAGCCACCGGGGCCGGGGCCGGCGCGGCCTTGCCGAAGGTGTAGCGCACGCCGATCTGGCCGCCCATCGTGCTGCGATAGGCACCGCCCTGCTGCCAGTTCACGCCGCCGAAGATCGTCCAGTTGCCGATCTTACCGGTCACGCCGCCTTCGACCAGCGTGCTCATTCCATCCATGCTGGCATCGCCGTAGAACGTGTTGTTGTCGATGCCGAAGCGGTTGCCGCCTTCCATCTCGTTGATCGCGTTGACCGACAGGTACGGCGTCCAGCTGTTGTCGCCGCTGGTCTTGAAGGTCTTGCGCAGCGAGACGCCGGCGCGCACGCGGGCCGAGTCGGTTTCTTCGTAGGTGAACTCGCCCCAGCCGCTGCCGATCGGCTCCAGGCCGTCGACGGTGAGCGTGCTGTACTGCAACTGCGGCTCGATCTTCCAGCCGCTGGCGGTGGCGAACGAATAGCCGACTTCGAGCGACCAGCCCTTGGCATCGCCGTCCTGGGTGAAATCGCCGCCGACGACGCGCGCGTCGAGATCGAAGCTCATCTGGCGATAGGACAGGTCGGCGTAGAAGCCGTTGCCCGGCACCCAGGTCACGTAGGCGCCCCAGGTGTTGCCGTCGCCTTCGGCGCGGCCGCCACCGGCGGTGCGGATCTCCAGGTCCTGCGTGCCGAGCATGATGCCCGCGCTCCAGGCCTCGTTGAAGTTGTAGGCCACGCCCACTTCTCCGCCCGAGGTATCGGCGTTGAAGCGACGATCGTCGTCCGTGCCGAAGTTGGTGTCGCCGTGGTCGGTTTCGAGCTTGGCGTCGCTCTTGAACACGCGCGCCCAGGGGCTGACGCCCTGCACGCGACCATCGCGGTCGGTGCCTTCGCGCTGGAACAGCGTGCCGTTGATCGTGTGCCACGCGCTCTGCAGGGCCGGCGCCATGCTATGCGCCAGCAGGCCGCGCGCATTCAGGCCGGTCAGCTCGATGCCGAGACCATGCTGGTCGGGCGAGGTGTTGGCGGCGTTGATGTGCGAGACGATGGCCACGTCGAGCGAAGTGAACAGGTCGGTCGGGATGCCCGTGATCGAACCGAGCACGAAGTCGCCGTCGGCGCTGGTGCCGTCGACATCGACGATCGGCACGAACTCGATGGCCTCGTCCGGCTTGCCGACCATCACGATGTTGATCGTGTGTTCGGTCGGCTGGACCACGTCGCCGGTGATGTACAGGCGATCGGAGGCTTCGGTGCTCAGGTTCAGGTCGACATTGAGTGCGCCGTCGCCCTGGAAGCTGCCGACGATCGTCATGCTGTCGTTCGGCACGCCGTCGAGCATGGTGATCACGCCGCCGTTGTAGAACGGCAGCGGGTTGTCGCCCGGGGCCAGGGTCAGCGCGAACGGCGCGAGCGGCGCGTCGTTGTCGCCCATGTCGATCAGAGCGTCGCCCAGCACGACGATCATGCCGTAGTTGTAGAAGGCATTGCCGCCGTCGTAGCCGCCCAGGTGGATTTCCGAGCCGGGCATGACGATCAGGCCGTCCTCGCTGTTGACGATGACATCGTCGCCATCGCCGAAGTCCGAGGACTGTAGGGCCAGCCAGTACTCGTCGTTGTACAGCGAATCGGCGTAGTTGCCGGTCTGGATCGAACCGATGATGTCGCCGTAGTTCACGATGTCGGCGATGCCGTACGGGCCGGAGGAGATGGCCACGCGGGCGCCGTTGCCGTAGGCGGCGATGAGGCCGTTGTTGATCACCGTGTTCAGGCCGTAGGAATCCATCTGCACGGCGATAGCGGCCGCACCGTCGTCGCCGAGGGCCTGGGCGATGATCTCGTTCTCGTTGTAGACGTTGATGTCGCCGACGTCCGAGCTGGCCGACAGGCCGACCGCGTAGGCGAAGCCGCCTGCGGCGTCGGCGTCGGCGATGATGCGGCCTTCATTGGTGATGTCGGCGCCGTAGTAGCCGTTCACGATGGCCGCGTAGGCGATGGCGTCGTAACCGTCGGCTTCCGCATAGATGCCAGCGCCGTTGTACAGGTTGGCATAGCCCTGGCCGGCATTCGTGACGCTGCCGATGGCGATGGCCGTGCCGTCCGAACTTGCTTCGGCGCGGATCTCGTCGTAGTTGTTGGTGTAGGCACCGTAAACGCCGGAGACGAAGGCGCCGCGTGCGAACGCGTAGTCGTCGCCATTGGCATAGGCGGCGATGAAGCTCTCGTTGAACAGGTAAGCCTGGTCGCCGGCTTGCACCGAGACGCCCATGCTCTGCGCCGAGTAGCCGAAGCTGGTGGCGACGATGCCGCCGTAGTTATGTGCGGCGGCATTGCCCTGGTTCGAGAACACGTTCAGGCCGGCAGCGATCGCCGTGCCTTCGCTATACGCGTCGGCCTGGGCGGTGATGGAGGCTTCGTTGTAAGCGAAGGCACCGTACTCGCCGGAAACGATCGCGCCGCGCGCGAGGGCGTAATCGCCGCCGAGTGCATCGGCACCGATATAGCCATCGTTGTAGAACAACGCGGTGCCGTAGTCCGCCTCGGTCGTGCTGCCCAGCGCCAAAGCGACGCCGTAGAAGCCGGCATCGGCGGTGGCCTGGATGTTGCCCGTGTTGGTGGTGGTGGCGAGGTAATAGCCCAACGCCGCCGCGCCCGTGGCCGAGGCGGTGCCGTCTTCGGCATAGGCGCCAGCGTGGATATCGCTGCTGTTGGTCAACGCCGCTTCGCCGTAAACGCTATTGGCCACCGCACCGAATGCCATGGCCGCGCCGTACTCGGCATAGGCCAGCGCGGAGATCTCGCCGCTGTTGGTCAGCACGCTGTCGTACCGGTAGGCCAGAGACGACGCGCCCATGGCCTGCGCAACGCCGTCGTAAGCCATCGCATAGGCATCGACGTAACCACTGTTGTCGACGAAGGACTGGTAGTAGCCGTAAGCGTCGATGCCGGTCGCGATGGCGGTGCCGGAATCGGCGAAGGCCGAGGCGTCGACGTATCCGCTGTTGTCGACATCGGAATAGGCGCCTTCGTTCTGCAGGCCCGTCGCGATCGCGATCCCGTCGTAGGCATGGGCTTCCGCCACGATCCCGTTGGTGTTGACCGTGTCGGCGTAGTAGCCGGCCGTGTAGGAACCGGTCGCGCGGGCGTAGTAGCCAGCACCGGCCTCGGCGAACGCACCGATATAGCCGCTGTTGTACAAGCTGGCGCCGGATGCAGCAGCAGTCACCGCACCAGCCGCCGTGGCGTTACCGCCCTGGTCCGAGCCGGCGGCGGCGCCGATATGGCCGGCGTTATACGTGCTGGCCGCGATGCCGCCCAACGACAAGGAGCCCGTTGCCGTCGCCACCCCGTCCTCGGTGTGGGCATAGGCGCTGATGTTGGCGTCGCCGTAGCTGTATACGGTGGCGTACGAGGTACCGATCGTCATCGCGCCGTTGGCGGAAGCATCACCGTCGACGGTGCTCACCAGCGCGTTGATCGAGCCTTCGTTGTAGGTATAGGCGAGATTGGCGGTCGTCAGTGAACCGATGCCGGTGGCATTGCCGGTGACGGCGTGCGCCGCGACGTCGATAAAGCCATCGTTGGTCAGATAGGCATAACCGTCGCCGATCGTCAGCGCGCCGTAGGCCGAAGCGCCGTAATAACCTTCGGCGTAGGCGATCACATAGCCGGTGTTGTCCAGCGATGCGGTGCCATTGGCGCTGTCGGTGCGAATGCCGAGGGCGGAAGCCAGGCCGTAATCGGCATGGGCTTCGGCTTCGATGTTGCCGGTGTTGATCGACGTGGCGTCACCGTAAGCGAGCACGTTCGCACCCGCAGCCACGGCGCTGTCGCCGGCTTCCGCGTAGGCGTAGATACCGCCCGCGCCGCTGTAGAGGTAGGCATCGCCGAGCGACGAATACGTGATGCTGCCGATGGCCTGTGCCGTGCCGTCGTAACCCGCCAGCGCGAGCGCGTCGATGGTGCCATCGTTGATCGTTTCGGCGCCGTAGGGGCCGACGACCTGGGCCGCGACCGCGAGCGCGTCGCCGTCGTAACCGGATAGCGCGTAGGCGTAGATCAGCTCGCTGCTGTACAGGCTGGCGTAGCCCTCGACCGCGAAGACCTGGATACCGCGCGCGTCGGACGTGCCGTAGTCACCCGACCAGGCCACGGCTTCGATCGTGCCGGTATTCACGGCATCGGCGCCGTAGTAACCGAACACGACCGCACCCAGCGCCGCGGAATCTCCGTCGTAGCCGGAGGTGGCCCAAGCCGAGATCAGGTAGCTGCTGGACAGGGTGGCATAGCCGGCCGAAGCCAGGGTCTGGCTGCCGACCGCACTGGACTGACCGAAATCGCCGCTGTCGGCATCGGCCTGCACGTTGGCGTCGAAGGTGGTGGAAGCGCCGTACGTGCCGACCACCAGGGCCGCCTGGGCGATGGATACGCCGTCGTAGCCGGACTCCGCCGTCGCAAAAACATAGCCGTTGGCGACCAGGGACGCATCGTCGAGCGACGCCAGCACCATGATGCCGTGGGCCTCGCTCGTGCCGTAGTCGCCGGCGGAAGCGTAGGCGTCGATGCCGCCGTAGGACACGGCGTCGGCGCCGTAAGGCGCCAGCACCAGGGCGGCACGCGCGTACGCGTCGCCGTCGTAGCCGGTGACCGCCCTCGCGAGGATGGAGTCACCGTTGTACAGATAGGCCTGGCCCAGCGTGGAGGACGTCGTGCTGCCGTACGCATAGGCCGTGCCGAAATCGCCGGAATGCGCATAGGCATGGATGTAGGCATAGCTCAACGTCGTCGCACCGGCCGGCCCGATCACCGTGGCGCCGTTGGCGACGGAGTCGCCGTCGAAGCCGGTAGCCGCTTCAACGTCGATGTCGCCCGTGCTGTAGAGATAGGCCGCGCCCACGGAAGCGACCGTCACGTTGCCGGTCGCCGACGCCGTACCGAAATCGCCGGCGCTGGCATAGGCCAGGATGTCGCCGATGTTGATGGTGTCCGCACCGTCCTGACCGCTGACGAAGGAAGCGATCGCTTCGGCATCGCCGTCGTAACCGGTCGTCGCCGTCGCCGAGATCGAGTAACCGCTGAAGAGCAGGGCATAACCCTGCGGCGTGACCGTGCTGTTGCCGAGCGCGAAGGAATAGCCGTAATCGCCGGAATCGGCGATGGCGGTGATCGCCCCCGGGCTGATCGTCGTCGCGCCGAGCAGGCCGTACACCTGCGAGGCCAGCGCGATCGAGTTGCCGTTCTCGCCGGTGTAGGCCGTGGCGGTGATCGTGTTGGCCGCGTTGTACATGTAGGCGTAGCCGAGCGTGGACTGCGTTAGGCTGCCCATGGCGAAGGCCGTGCTGTCGTCGCCGGCAAGTGCGTAGGCATCGATTTCGCCGTAGTTGATCGTGTACGCGCCCGCGGGGCCGATCGAGATCGCGGCCTCGGCGTACGCGATCGAATCGTCGCCGGCGATCGCCGTGGCGTAAACGCCGCCACCGATGGCAATCCCGAGCGTGGAATAGGTATCCACCGATTCGACCGTCATGCCGGTCGCGATCGCCGCGCTGTTGTCGCCGGCCGTGGCGTTGGCGATGACATGGTCGAACGTGACACCGACGGCGTCGTAATAAGCCTGGGCGCTCACACCCAAGGCCAGGGCGATGCTGTTGTCGCCGGCACTGGCGTTGGCAGTGACGTTGTAGCCGAAGAACGTGGCGTAGCCGTAGTAGGCCAGCACCTCGATGCCGGTCGCGCTGGCGTAGCTGCTGTTGCCGGCTTCGGCATTGGCGTAGATGTCGCCGGAGTTGAAAGCAAAGGCGTCGTAGTAAACGCTTTCGACCAGGGCCGCCTGCGCGATCGCAGCCGACGTGTCGCCGGCCAGCGCGACGGCGCTGATGTCCGCGCCGCCATTCATGACGGCATTGCCGAACTGCGCCTCGGTGAAGCTGCCGTAAGCCACGGCGAGACCGCTGTCGCCGACTTGCGCGTAGGCAGTGATTTCGCCGCCGCCGAGGTAGGTTGCGGCGCCGAAATAGCCGTACACCATCGCCGCCTGGGCGACGGCGGTGCCGTTGTAGTCGGCCGTGGCGCTGGCCGAGATGCTGTCGGCGCTGTACAGGATGGCAATACCCTGCGCCGACGTGGTGATGTTGCCGATGGCGGTGGAAACGCCGTTGTCGTAGGAGTCGGCGATCGCGGTGATGACGCCAGGACTGAAGGTGTAGGCGCCATACTGGCCGATCACCTGCGATGCCACGGCCGTCGAAACACCGTTGTTGCCGGAATAGGCGGTGGCGGTGATCGTGTTGGCGGCGTTGTACAGGTAGGCAACGCCGGCATTCGCCTGCGTCACGCTGCCGATCGCGGTGGCGGTGCCTTCGTCGCCGACCAGCGCATACGCGCCGATCTCGCCGAGGTTCGTCGTGCTCGCGTAGTAGGGGCCGATCACGACCGCGCCGACGGCGATGGCGTCGGAATCGTAACCGGCGGTAGCGGCGGCGTAGATCGAATTGCTGCTGTACAACTGGGCGGTGGTCTGGTCGGAAATCACCGACATGGCGTAGGCGCCCACCAGGCTGTATCCGCCGGCGGCGGCGCCGGCGAAGACGGTGCCGTAGTTGTCGGCGGTCGCCGTATACAGGGCGTGCACGTCCGCGCCGGTGGCGATGGCGACGCTGAAGTAGCCGGCGTCGGCGTAGGCACCGATATGCTCGCTCTCGAGATAGGCGTTGCCGTTGTAGGCCAGGACTTCGATGCCGGTGGCGACGGCGGTGCTGTAGTGGCCCGCGGACGCCTGCGCGACGATGGCTCCCGTGCTGTACGCAGCGGCATCGTAGTTGCCGCTCTGCACCAGGGCGCCTTGCGCGATGGCGATCGAATTGTCGGTGCTGTAGTAACCGACGGCCGCGGCGTAGGCGTAGATGTTGCCCTCGCTGTTCAGCGTGGCATCGCCCATCGGGCTGGTGGTGATGTTGCCGATCGCCAAGGTGTAGCCGTAGTAGCCGCTGATCGCCGTGGCGTAGATGTCGCCGGTGCTCGTCGTCGTGGAGCCGTACTGGCCGGTCACCTCGGAGGCGATGGCGATGGCCACGCCCTGCGTAAAGGCGTAACCATAGGCCTGCGCGGCGGCGTAGATCGTGCCGCTGTTGTACAGCTCGGCCTCGCCGAAGTCGGAGTTCGTGCTGGTTCCCAGCGCATAGGCCGTGCCGTACTTGCCGGCGATGGCGACGGCGGTGATGTCGCCGGTGCTGGTCGTCGATGCGCCGTAGTAACCATCGACGATGGCGCCGAGCGCGGTCGCCGAGGTGCCGGCGCCATACTTGCCGGTCTGCGCGATCGCCGTGATGGCGTAGCCGCTATCCAGCGTGGCGTAGCCCTGCGGGGCTGTCGTGCTGTTGCCGAGCGCGACCGACTGGCCGTAGTCGCCGGAGACGGCGAGGGCGTAGATCTCGCCCGGGCTGTCCGTGTACGCGCCGAGGAGGCCGTAAACCTGCGAGGCCAGCGCCATGGACGTACCGTACTTGCCGGAGTAGGCCACGGCCTCGATCGTCGTCGCCGCGTTGTACAGGTTGGCGACGCCCTGGCTGGCGCTGGTGATGTTGCCGATCGCGGTCGCATAGCCGTAATCGCCGACCTGCGCGACCGCGAGGATGTCGCCCATGTTGATGGTGGTCGCGCCATAGGGGCCGGTCACGACGGAAGCGGCAGCGACCGCCTGCGAATAGTCGCCGGCATACGCGCCGGCACCGATCAGGCCGATGTCGTTGTACAGATAGGCCGTGCCGTTGGCCGAATTGACCTGCATCGCGTAGGAAATGGCGGTGCTGTAATTGCCGGCATCGGCGATCGAAATGATGTTGCCGTAGTTGACCGCGGCCGCCGTATACAGGGCCTGCACGTTGGCACCGTAGGCCAGCGCCAAGCTGGTCTCGCCAGCGTAAGCGAAGGCGCCGATGTCGCTGCTGTACAGGACGGCGTTGCCGTTGTAAGCCAGCACGTCGATGCCGGTGGCAACGACGATACTGTTGTCGCCGGCCTCGGCATAGGCATAGAGCTCGCCGAAGCTGAGGGCGATCGCATTGTAGTTGGCGCTCTCCACCAGCACCGCCTGCGCGAAGGCCTGCGAATCGTTGCCGGCCAGGGCAACAGCGTAGACGTCGCCCAGACTGCCGAAACCGGCGGTGCCGTTGTTCGCGAGCGTCAGGTTGCCGTAAGCAACTGCAGTGCTGTTGTCGCCGGCCAAGGCATAGGCATAGATATCGCCGTAGTTGATCGTCGTGGCGTCGTCGTAGCCGCTGACCACCGAGCCGATCGCCACGGCCGTGCTGTCGTAGCCGGCCGTCGCCTCGGCCAGGATGCCGTAGCCGCTGTACAGATAGGCATCGCCATCCGCGGCAACGACGGTCATCGCATACGCCAGGGCCGTACTGGTGTTGCCGACGCTGGCGTCGGCGACTACCAGGCCATAACTGAAGGCGGAGGCCGAATCCAGCCCCTGCACGTTCGCGCCGGTGGCGCCGGCATAGCTGTTGTCGCCGGCGGTGGCGTAGGCGCCGATGTTGTCGCTGTACAGCGTGGCCTCGCCGTTGTACGCCAGCACTTCGATGCCGGTCGCGCTGGCGGTGCTGTCGTTGCCAGCCTCAGCGACAGCGGCGATGTTTCCGTAGATGTAAGCCGACGCGTCGTAGTTACCGCTCTGGACCAATGCGGCTTGCGCGATGGTCTGCGAGGCGTCGCCGGCAAGCGCGACCGCATAGATGTAGCCGTTGCCCTGGAGCAGCGCATCGCCGTAGAGCGCGGTGGTGAAGCTGCCATAGGCGACCGCCAGGCCGCTGTATTCGACCGCGGCATAAGCGAAAACGCCGCCGCTCTGCAGGGTGGTCGTCGCGCCATAGTAGGCATCGACCATCGCGCCGAGCGCGATCGCCGTGCCGTCGAACCCGTCGGTGCCGGTGGCCGTCGCCACTGCGGTGATATAGCCGGTGCTGTCGAGGCTGGCATAGCCCCCCGAGGAATTCGTGCTGCTGGCCAACGCGTAGGCCGTGCCGGCGTACTTGCCGGCCGTCGCGGTCGCCGTGATGTCGCCGACGCTGGTCGTGTAGGCCCCGTAAGGACCATCGACGAGCGCGCCAAGCGCCGTGGCGTCGCCGGAGCCGTAGATGCCGGAGGCATTCGCGCTGGCACTGATATTGCCGGTGCTGTCGAGCACGGCGTAGCCGTAGGTCGCCGAGGTGCTGCTGGCCAACGCGTACGCGTTGCCGTACTTGCCGCCGGTCGCCGTCGCGCTGATGTCGCCGACGCTGGTCGTATAGGCGCCGTAATAACCATCGACGATCGCACCGAACGCAGTCGCCGTACCGTTCGAGTAGTACCCGGTGGCGCTCGCGCTGGCGCTGATGTCGCCGGTGCTGTCGAGCACCGCAATGCCATCGGCGGCCGTGGTGGCGCTGGCCAGCGCGTAGGCGCTGCCGTACTTGCCGCCGGTCGCCGTGGCGCTGATGTCGCCGACGCTGGTCGTGTACGCGCCGTAATAACCATCGACGACGGCGCCGATGGCCGTCGCGGTGCCAATGGAATCGTACTTGTACGTGGCGCTGGCATTGGCGCTGATGTCGCCGGTGCTGTCGAGCGACGCGATGCCATAGGCGGCGGTCGTGCGGCTCGCCAGGGCATAGGCGCTGCCGTACTTGCCGCCGGTCGCCGTCGCACTGATGTCGCCGACGCTGGTCGTGTACGCGCCGTAGTAGCCATCGACGATCGCGCCAATGGCGGTCGCCGCACCGTTCGAGTAATAGCCCGTCGCCGTGGCATTGGCGCTGATGTTGCCGGTGCTGTCGAGCTCGGCGATGCCATCGGCCGCGGTCGTGCTGCTGGCCAGGGCAAAGGCGCTGCCATACTTGCCACCCGTCGCCGTCGCGCTGATGTCGCCGACGCTGGTGGTGTACGCGCCGTCGTAGCCCGAGACGACCGCGCCGAGGGCGATCGCATCGCCCGTGCTGAAATACTTGCCGGTCGCCGAGGCGGTCGCGGTGATGTCGCCGGTGCTGTCGAGCTCGGCGATGCCGTTGGCTGCGCTCGTGCTGCTGGCCAGGGCATAGGCGGTACCGTACTTGCCGGCCGTCGCCGTCGCGGTGATGTCGCCGACGCTGGTCGTGTACGCGCCGTAGGTGCCCTCGACGATGGCGCCCTGCGCGATCGCCGTCGTGCCGCCGTCATAACCCGTGAACGCCGTCGCCGTGATGCCATAGCCGCTGTACAGAGTGGCAACGCCCTGTGGCGAAGTCGTCTGGCTTGCGATCGCCAGCGAGTAGCCATCGTTGCCCGACCCGGCCGTGGCCGTGATCGCGCCAGGGCTGTTCGTCTCGGCGCTGAACTGGCCGTACACCGTCGAGGCGATGGCGATGGAAGTACCGTTGTCGCCCGAGTACGAGGTGGCGGTAATCGTGTTGGCCGCGTTGTAAAGATAGGCGTAGCCCGCCGTGGCTACCGTCAGATTGCCTTGCGCAAAGGAGTAGCCGTTCTGGCCGGTCGAGGCGTAAGCGTCGATTTCGCCGTGGTTGTACGTATAGGCGAAGGTCGAAGCAAACGTCACCGCCGCTTCCGCGTAAGCGGACGAATTGTCGCCGCCGATCGCTGTCGCGTCGATCTGGCCGCTGTTGTACATATAGGCGAAGAGATCCGTGAACACCGACAGGCCGCTGGCCGAAACCACGCTGTTGTCGCCGGCGAACGCGTAAGCCGTCACATCGCCGACGCTGACCGCCCCGGCGTAGCCAACGCCCTGAACGACGGCGCCCGTCGCATACGCGAAGCTGTTGTCGCCGGCGGTGGCCGAAGCCGAGATCGAGTCGCCGCTATAAAGGGAGGCGTATCCGCCCAACGAGAAAGTGACGCTGCCGGTCGCGGTAGCGTAGCCGTTGTCGCCGACGATCGCGGTCGCGGAGATGTAGGCCGGGCTGTTCGTTTCGGCGCCGTACTTGCCGTACACGCCGGCAGCGAAGGCATCGGCCGAACCGTTGTCGCCGGCGCTAGCGTAGGCGCTGATGCCCGTGCCGTTGTACAGATACCCGTCATAGAAGGCCTGAACGAGGATGCCGGTCGCGGAGGACTCGCCGTAATCGCCCGTGATCGCCGAGACGTGCATCTCGCCGGTGTTCATCACGGTTGCGTTGTACGTGCCGTTGACAATGGCGCCGGTCGCCGTGGCGATGCCGCCGTCCGCATCCGGACTGGCGGTCGCAGAAACATTCGTCACGCCGCCATTCAGCAGGTAAGCATCGCCGTTGTCGGCAGCGACGATGAACCCGGTCGCGTTCGCTTCGCCAAAGTCGCCAGCGGTAGCGCTGACGTCCACGTTGCCGTAGCTGGTCGCGCTCGCATAGTCACCGTAAACGCCGGCGCCGAGGGCTACCGCGAGGCCATAGGCTCCGTCGCCGACCGTGGCGCTGGCGCTGATGCCGCCGCCGTTGGACAGAACCGCGTCGTAGTTATACGACGTGACGATGACGCCGGTGGCGGAAGCGTAGCCGTCGTAGCCGGCCTCGGCGATAGCGCTGAAGCTGCCCGCGCCCAAGGCCTGCGTGTAACCGAAGCCATCGACCATCGCGCCTTGCGCGATCGCGGTGCCTTCGTTGCCCGTGTAGGCGCCCGCCGAGGCTGCGCCGCCGTTATAGAGATAGGCCTCGCCGGCGTAGGCATAGACACTGATGCCCATCGCGCCGGAGAACCCATAAAGGCCCGTCGTCGCCGTCGCCGCGGTGTCGCCGAACAGGCTGGCCGATGCGTCGAAGTAACCGAAGACGTTGCCGCCGATCGCCTGGGCTTCGCTGTAATCACCGGCGCTGGCGAAGCTGTCGATGCCCTCGCTGATCAGCGATGCGTCGCCGTAGCCCGAATAGACCGAGATGCCGCTGGCGCCGGCGAAGCTGTCGTTGCCGGCGGTCGCCGTCGCTGTGACCATGCCGTAACTGATCGCATCGGCGTCGAAGTAGCCGTTGACGTTCGCAGCCGAGGCCTGGGCAAAGCCGTAATTGCCGGCCGTCGCGGTGGCGTCCATCGTGCCCGAGGAATACAGATAGGCCGAGCCCAGCTCGGAATACACGCCGATACCGGTGGCGATCGCCATGGCCGGATTCTGGCTGTTGCCATAACCCGTGGTGGCCACGGCGCCGATGCTGCCCGTGTTGTAGGCGTCCGCATAGTACAGGCCGGCGACGAGCGCGCCCTGCGCGTAGGAGCGCGAGTAGTTGCCGGTGATCGCGGTCGCACCGACGACGCCGTAACTGAAGAGCGTGGCGCTGCCGCTGTTGCTGGCATCGGCATAGATGCCGCCGGCGACGGCGAGGCCGTCGTTGCCGGCGACCGCCGTGGCGTAGACGTTGCCCGTGCTGTCGACGCTGACGTCGCCGAAATAGCTGTACACGACCATGCCATTGGCGAAGGAATAGCCGGAGTCGCCGGAAATCGCGCTGCTATCGACATTGCCGACGCTGGTGAGCGTCGCATCGCCGTCGTAAGCATAGATGTCGAAACCGGTGGCGCTCGAGTAACCGAAATAGCCGGTGATCGCCGAGGCGGTGACGTTCGTGCCGCTATCGGCCGTTACGCCGAGGTAGCCATAGACCGTCACACCATCGGCGATCGCGACGCCGGAATTGCCCGTCGCCATCGCCGACGCATCCACGCCGCCGCCGATGTCGAGCGTGGCGTAACCCGTCTGTGCGTCGACATCCAGGCCCGTGGCGATGGCCGTGCCGTCGTAATCGAACGCCGTGGCGCTGGCGGTGATGTAACCGACGCCGCTCGCGGAAGCATCCAGGTATGCATCGACTTCGGCGCCCGCGGCGAGCGCGAAATAGCCCGCCGTCGCGGTGGCGGAGATGCTGCCCGTGTTGTTCAGCGTTGCCAAGCCGTTGTAGGCGAAGGCGCGAATGCCAGAGGCTTCGGAATAACCGCCGTAGCCGGAGATCGCGGTGGCATCGACATACCCACCACTGGTGACGTCGGCATTGCCGTAGGGGCTGACCACCGTCACGGCGCGCGCCAGGGCGTCGCCGTAGTCGCCGGTGAGTGCGTAGGCACTGGTGTTGCCGGTGCCATAGGCGCTGGCCGAACCGTTGCCCGAGAAGACGATCAGGCCGTAGGCCTCGGAAACGCCTTCGTATCCGGAGACGGCGGAGACGTCGATATCGCCATTGTGCGTGGCGTAAGCGCCGGTGTAACCGTCGAGGATCGCGCCGTACGCATACGAGTAACCGAAGTTGCCGGTGGTCGCGCTGGCGTTGATGTCGCCATCGACGCCATTGATCAAGGACGCAGCCCCCTGCGCCGACTCCGTCACGCTTGCGTAGGCGATGGCCACGCCGAAATAACCGGCGGTGGCGTAGGCGCCGATCAGGCCATCGTTGTCGCTGAACGCAGAGTACTGGCCGGTGACGATCGAGGCGCCCGCGGTGGCGTTGCCGAAATCGGGCGCGGTCGCCGTGGCGATGATGCTGTAACCACTGTTGTCGAGCGACGCGCTGCCGCCGTAGGAGGTCGTCTGGCTGCCGAAAGCGTAAGCGTAGCCGCCGTAGCCGGCATAGGCCGTCGCTTCGATATGGCCCGGGTTGTAGGTGCTGGCCGTGCCGTTGGCCGAGACAACCGTGCCTTCCGCGAGGGAGTAGCCGATGAGACCGCTGTTGGCCGTCGCGTAGATATCGCCGCTGTTGTTCAGCGAGGCGATGTAGTCGCCGGCCACGATGCTGCCGGTGGCGTAGGCATAACCGTATTCGCCGACATTGGCGTTGGCCACGATGCTGCCAGCATTCGTCGTGAACGCCATGTCGTTGCCGTAGGCGGCCGTACCGATGGCGGTAGCACTGGCTTCGTTGTAGCCCGAGGCGCTGGCGCTGATGTAACCGTAGTAACCGTTCGACACGCTCGCGGTCCAGGCGCTGCTGGCGATCACGCCGGTCGCGCTGGCGATGCCGCCGGTCTGCACGCCCGCGTCGACGTTCATGTAGCCGTCGTTGCTCGCGTAAGCATTGTTGTAGGACGAAACGCTCAGGCCGACGGCCGTCGCGTAATAAAACCCATCCTCGAATACCTGGGCATTCGCGCTGATGAAGCCGTTGTTGTTGGCGCTGGCGCCGCCAGCATTGCTGTAGACCTCGACGCCGGTCGCGCCGGCATTGCCGTAATAGGTGGTGGCGTTGGCGCCGACGGAATTGTATTTGCCCGACTCGAAGCTGGCGTTGCCGTAGTTGGCCTGCGTACTGCTGCCCGTCGCGTAGGCATCGCCATATTTTTGGACCTGGGCGGTGGCGCCGATATTGGCGTATCCGCTCATCGTCGTCGATGCGCTGTACCCGCCGTACACCTGGGCGCCGACGGCGGTCGCGCTGCCGCCAAGATAGGTCCTCGCATACGCGCCGATGCCGCCGTAGCCGGAAACTTCCAGCTCGGCGTAGGCCGCCCCGTTGACGGACGCGCCTGTCGCATAGGCCGGACCATCGAAGGTCGTCGCCGACGCGTTGATCACGGTGTCGTCGCTGGACAGGCTCGCGTAGAGACCCCCGGTTTGCACCTGCACACCAGTGGCGGAGGCGTAGTCGCTGCCGTAAGCCGTCGCGCCGACAAATCCGCCATACGAAACGAAGCTGGCGCCGGCGTTGCCATCGACGAATACGCCCGTCGCGGAGACGTTGATGCCACCCGCGTAGGCCTCGATGTTGCCGTCGTTATAGACGCTCGCCGATCCGTAGAAGCTGAAAGCGCGGATGCCGGTGGCGCTGCCGTAATCGCCATACGCGCTGGCGGTAATGTCGCCCGTGTTGGTCGCATTGGCGTCGTAAGCGGCGTCGACATTCGCGCCCGTGGCTACGCCGTTCTGGCCATAGGTAATCGCGTCGACATTGCCCGCGTTGTTGAACGAGGCATCGCCGAAAAAGGAATAGGCGGTTGCGGCCGTGGCGTTGCCGCCCACCGCAGTGCCAACGGTCGCGGTCACATCGGCGCCGGCGACGACGGTGACGTCCGCATCTCCGAGATAAGCGTAGGCGTACACGCCGAACGCCTGGCCTTCCTGGGTTTCGGCGTCGATGCTGCCGCCCTGGATGCCGATCGATGCGTCGTAATAGGACGAGGCGAAGGCGCCTGTGGCGACGGCGCCGGTGCCGTTGGCCGAAGTCGCTTCAACCTGGCCGGAATACTGGGTGATGGTGGCCGATTCCAAGCCGATGGCGGCGATGCCGATCACGTTCTGGTCGGATACCGCAGCAGCACTGGCCGCAACGGCGCCGGTATTGGTGACGCTGACGTCATCCACGGCGCTATAGGCGCTGATACCGTCGCCATCGATCGCGGTGACCACGCCCGAGTTGTAGACGTTGACCGCGTACTGGGCGTCGACGCTGATGGCATCGGCGGTATTGCTGACGATGATCGCGTCGGTATAAAGGTTGATGTAGCCGTTGGCGGCGTCCAGGTCGATACCGGAACTCCCCGCGCCAGGCAGGATCGTGGTGGCCGAGTTGCTACCGACGACGACGGTGACGTCGTCGACCGCGTAGGTCACGTTCGTCCCTATGAACAGGCCGTCGCATTCGATCAGGTTCGCATTGACGACCGTGCAGGCCGACATCGCAGGCCCTGCCGCGCCCATGACCGCAAGTCCGAGAAGCGCGCTTCGAATCGCGTGGGTCGTCGGGTTGAGCTTCATCCGGGTGGAGCGGAGGCGGTTGAAGCGCGACGGGGACTTGCGGCTCATACGAATGTCCTTTTCTCGAAAAGCAGTAGGGCCCGGAGCAATGTCTCTCCAGGGGTCGCGACTGAAACCGAGAAAGGATGAAGATCGACTATTGCCCTGCGATTACAGGACAAGCCGATGGAAAACAGTTCTAGCGCCTCAGATGAATCGGCACACGAACGGAAGCCCCCTTCCCCGAAAACGTTGCCGCAACCGATAGTTACAACGTTCGAACTTTAAGTTTTGTGACGCAGTTCCGTCAAATGGCCGGACATCGCCAGCCCGTCGTTCAGCCTGGCTGACCCGCCGCGCGGCCTATGGTTTGGGCTGGACGTTGACGACCATCGTGGTCGCGCCGTTCTCGGCGACGAAATGGGTCAACACGGTCTGCTGGCCTTTTTCCATCGTCAGCAGGCCCGACGTTGCATCTTGCATGGCCATCGTCTCCGTCCAGCCGTCGCTGGTCTGCGCCTTCCTATATGTCTCATAGGTTGCCGACAGGGTCTGTTGCGAGGTCAGGGTCACGGACAGGGCTTGGCCCATGCTCATGGCCGACATCAACTTGGCATCGGCCGGCAGATGCACATCCTTGGGGAAAGAGGGCGGCAGAGCGACGTTCTCGCCAGAACTCGCCGTGTACGTGCCCTTATCGGTCTCGATCGTCACCGATTGGCGGCCGTCCTCGTTGTTAATGTCGACCTTCTTGCCGGTGCTGGCTTCGATCGCCTTTTCGGCCGCCGCTTCCGAGGCCGCCTCCTGGAACTTGCCGCAGCCGGCGAGCAGGGTCGCGGTGGCGATAGCGATCAACAGGGCGGAACGGTTCATGCGAAGTCTCCATCAAGAGGGAATGGTTCAGGCGTAAAAACGGCGCAGGCCGCCTTTCAGGGCCAGGCCTTCCCCATGCAGGTAGTCGCGTTCCTCCCGCCACTGCGGGCAACGCGCCTCGACCTCGCGCCAGAACCGACGCGAATGGTCGCGGTGGATCAGATGGCAGAGTTCGTGCACCAGCACATATTCGAAAGCCGATGGCCGGCCCAGGACCAGGGCCAGGTCCAGCATCAATGCATCGGTCGCGCTGAGCGAACCCCAAAGCGAAGACAGGGCGCGGAAGCGCAGCGAAGCCGGCGGTCGCGGCAGCCCCGGCGACCAGGCGGGCAGCCAACGACCGACGTCGGCCTCGGCTTCGCGCTGGTAGAACGCACGCATTGCCGCGCGCAGCTGCTTGTCGCTGCTGCGGGCCGTGCGGGTGATGGTCACGGTCGCGTCCGTCCGCTCGACCCGCAGGAAGCGGCCCTCGCGCCAGTCGATCGGCAGCGCCTCCCCGCGCAGCCTCAGCTCGCGATCCTCGCTGCCGAACGGGCGCGTGTCGACCGGCGGCAGGCGCGCCAACTGTTCGGCCAGCCAGTCGCGATTCTCGAACAGAAAGGTTTCGGCCAGGCGCACCGAGGCCGTCCGGGGCAAGGTCAGACGCACGCCCTTCTCGCCCAGCATCAGGCGCAAGCGGCGCGCACGCTTGTCGCGCACCCAGCGCACCGGCACGGAGCTTCCGTCCCTCAGCACGAGGTTGCGCCATTCTTCCAGCGGCAGGGGTTCCTCGAACCGCAGCCAGCTGATCATCCGGTGCGGCCGGCCCGGAACGCGGCGAGGTTCTTCGCCGCCTGCGTGCGCACCTTCTTCCGCAACATCGGCGACCAACCCAGCAGGACGCCCGGCGCCCCGAGGGCCTGGCGCGACCAACGCCAGAAATCGAAACGATCGTGGTGGGCGACGATCAGGCCATCGCGGAACTCGAACGTGCCGTCGATGCGGTTGTGCACCAGCCGACCCGTGGCGCTGAAGCGGTAGTGCGCTTCCCAGTGCGCACGCCCACTGCGGTCGTCGGCTTCGACGCCGGAGAACTCCAGCGACCACGCGTCCCGGCCCTTGCTGCGGGTCGCGGCGCAGAGCATGCCCCACATCGCCGCGACCTCGTCGCGCCCGGCGAGTTCGAAGACCTCGTCGCGGAAGCGCGCGTCCGGCGCGTAACAGGCCGCCATCGTCGCATCGTCCAGCGCGGCGAAGGCCGTGTAGAAACGCGTCAGCAGCGCGGCGTTGGGATGCATGCGCCGATTCTAGCGCTACCGCCTGGATTTGCGAGGCCTTTCGCTCAGGCCTCGGGCTGGCTCAACTGCAACGCCTTCTCCAGCACCGCGAACAGGCGCGAGAGTTCGCCCGACAGCAGGGCGAAGCGGGCATCGAGTTCGGCGTTGAGCGAATCGCGTTCGGTGTTCTCCAGCGAATCGACCGCGCCGTCGAGGAACTTGAGCTTGCGCACCACCAGGTCTTCGCCCAGCACGAAGCTCAGATGGTCGTCGAGCGTCAACGCCAGCCGCGTGACCTGCTTGCCGGCTTCTAGGTGCTGGCGGATCTCGTCGCCCTGGAGCTCCTGGCGCTGGCAGCGCACGATAGCGCCGCCATCGATCGGATCCTTCATCTCGCATTCGTCGCCGAGCGCCAAGCCCTCCGGCAAGGGCTCGCCGGCGATCCAGCCGGTAAGCACGTTGCGCGGCGAAACTTCGGCGTTCAGCGGCACGGCCGGGAAGCTGCCCAGCGCATGCCGCAATTCGCTGGCAAAGCTTTCGGCCGACTTGCGCGACGAAGTATCGACGACGAGGAATCCGTGCTTCAGGTTGAGGCTGGCGTTGAGCCGCATCGGCTTGACGAAGGCCTTCGGCAGCATTTCGTGCACGAGGTCTTCCTTCAGGCGCTTGCGCGCGCGACCGCCGAGCTTGCGCCCCTCCTTGTCCTCAAGCTCGACGATCTTGCGACCGAGCGCATCGTTGATCACCGATGCCGGCAAGATACGATCCTCGCCGCCGAGCGTGAGCCAGATCGCCTGGCCGATGCGATGCGACATGGCTTCCTCGTCGCGGCCGAAGGGCGAGACGAAACCGCGCGAAGACGGCTCAAGCGGGCCGACCGGCTTCAGGCGCGCCTCGGCGAGGGCGTCGTCGAGATGATCGAAGGCTTTCTTTTTTGGAGCGGGGAAGCGGAAGAACGTCAGGTTTCGAAAGAACATTCGCAGGGCTATGGAAAGAAGTTTCGGAAAGCGACCGCCTGCGGTCGCGCGTATCAGTCTTGCTCGGCAGCGGCCGCCGATTCGCCGGACAGCCAGGCATGGGCATCGGGCAAGGGCGTTTCGCCGAGACGGCCGAGCCCGAGGAAATCGAAGAGCTTGTTGTCGGCCAGTTGTGCAGGCCGCACGTCGGACAGGGCTTTGGCGATATTGTCCAGGCGACCGGGCGCATCCTTCTCCCAAGCGTCCATCATGCGCTTGACGATCTTGCGTTGCAGGTTTTCCTGCGAGCCGCACAGGTTGCAGGGAATGATCGGGAACTCCTTCGCGCGCGCGTAATCGGCGATATCGTCTTCGCGCACGTAGGCCAGCGGTCGGATCACCACGTGCTTGCCGTCGTCGCTGCGCAGCTTCGGCGGCATCGAGGCGATCTTGGCGTGGAAGAACAGGTTCAGGAAAAGCGTGGCTATCAGGTCATCGCGGTGGTGGCCGAGCGCGATCTTGGTGAAACCCTCGGCCTCGGCATGGTTGTACAGGGCGCCGCGGCGCAAGCGCGAGCACAGCGAGCACAGGGTCTTGCCTTCCGGCACGACCCGCTTGACCACCGAATAGGTGTCCTGCTCAAGGATGGTATGCGGCACACCGAGCGAGCGCAGGTAATCTGGCAGCACGTGCCCGGGGAAATCCGGCTGCTTCTGGTCCAGGTTCACCGCCACCAGTTCGAAGCGCACCGGCGCCTTCTTCTGCAGCTGCAACAACACGTCGAGCATCGTGTAGCTGTCCTTGCCGCCGGACAGGCAAACCATGATCTTGTCGCCGTCTTCGATCATGCCGAAATCGGCGATCGCCTGCCCGACCTGGCGGCGCAAGCGCTTGGCCAGCTTCTGTCGGTCGACCGAGGGCTTGCGCGCCGACGGCTTCGGCGACGGATCGGCGAGCGGACGTTCGATCACGGGCAGCGGGAGATTCATTCCGCCATTTTACCTGCTGGCGGCGTCGCGCAGGACGTGTAAGCTGGTCGCTGGCCGCCGGAGAAACGCATGACGCAGCCGCCCGACCCCGCCCGCATCGCCGCCCAGCTCATCGAGCTGCGCACGGAGCACCGCGATCTCGACGACGCGATCGAGCGGTTGGCGGAAAGCATCCAGGCCGACGAGCTGGCAGTGAAGCGGCTGAAGAAGCGCAAGCTGCGCATCAAGGACATGATCGCCTACCTCGAGAACCAGCTGATCCCGGATCTCGATGCCTGAGCCTGGGTGCGCCGGCCTCAGGGGGCCGGCGGCGGCGAGGCGGTCGCTTTGCCCACCGCTTCCGGCGAAATCTTGGTGATGGTGTGGCGCAGTTCGCGACTGAGCACGAGCTTGGCGTCTTTTTCCCAAACCGTCAGGCGCTCGTCGAAATCGAGCTTGCCGTCAGGACAGATCCAGACGAGCTTCAGTTCGCGCAACTTGCCGATGAAACCGCGGAAAAGGGACTTGTCGAAGAACTCCGGCGCCGCCGGCGCATACAGCAGGCTCAGGCGCTGCGCGGCGAGCTGGCACAGGGTTTCGAGTTCGCCGGCGCTGATCGTGCGCGGGCCGTTCTTGACTAGGGTCGTGATGGCGATGAAGTAGCGCTCGAAGGCCTGTTGCAGGCTGTGCGCGATCGCGCGCAGCCGGAACACTTCATCGGTCTGGCCCGGGCCGCGCGCGAGGATGCCGCCCTCCTCGTCGTTGGCCATCGCCAGCAGTCCTTCGGCGATGAACAGCTCGACCGTCGCATCCAGGCGTTCGGCGAACGCGTCCGCGGTCCATGGCAGGAAGAGTTCTTCCTGGATGAAGGGATAGATGTTGCGACCCAGGCGCAGCAAGCCGCCGCGCGACAGGCGCCGGTTGTTCTGGAAGCACAGCGCCACCCAGGCCGCGGCGGCGAACAGGTGCAGCACGTTGTTGCGCGAATAGCTCTGCAACACGGCGGTTTCGCCTTCGACGCTGAGCACGTCGCCGAGCGGATGCTTGCGCCGGGTCAGCTCGCCGATGCGTTCGCCGTAGGCGATGATCTCCGAGGGCTCCAGCGGCGTCACGGTAACGCGATCCGAATAGGGCAAAGCGGCAAGCAGTTTCTTCGACAGCGCCAACTGCGCCAGCAAGTCGGCTTCGCCCATCGCGTGCTTGGGCGTGGACAGCAGCGAGATCGCCAGCAGGTTGATCGGATTGACGTCGGCGGCGCGATTGATGTTGATCTGGATGCGTTGCGCCAGGTCGTCGACGGCATCGCCCACCCAGGTCGGTTTGTCGTCGGGATCCTTCAGGCGCTCGCGCCAGTCCGGCGCATGCGCCGCCAGCACGTCGTCGAGCGCGATCGGCTCGCCGAAGTTCACCGTGACCCGGCCGTAGTGCGAGCGCAGTATCTCGAACACGCCGCGGATCAGCGCCCAGATCGTTTCCTTCTGCTTGGGTTGGCCGGTGAGTTCGTCGAGATAGCTCTTGCCCTCGATCAGCTTTTCGTAACCGATGTACACCGGCTGGAATACCACCGGGCGCTTGGGCGCGCGCAGGAAGGCCTTCAGCGTCATCGCGATCATGCCGCCCTTGGGCGCCAGCAGGCGGCCTGTGCGCGAGCGTCCGCCCTCGATGAAGTACTCGATCGAGAATCCTTCGCCCAGCAGCTGCGCCACGTATTCGGAGAACACCGCCGAATACAACGCATTCGCCTTGAAGCTCCGGCGCAGGAAAAACGCGCCGCCGCGACGCAGCACCGATCCGATCACCGGCAGGTTGAGATTCACGCCCGCGGCGATATGCGGCGGCACGACGCCGTTCTGGTAGAGCAAGTAGCTCAGCAGCAGGTAATCCATGTGGCTGCGATGGCAGGGCACATAGATGATCTCGTTGCCGGGCGTCACCTGCTTGAGCTTGTCCAGGTGATGGATGCTGACGCCGTCGTAGATACGGTTCCAGAAGCCGGTGAGCGCGAACGACAGCGAGCGCACGACGGGGTTGGAATAGTCCGCGGCGATTTCCCAGGCGAAACCGTGCGCTTTTTTCCAGGCTTCCAGGTACTCGCTCTTGTCGCGCCGCGCCTGTTCGGTGATGGCCTTGCGCACCGGCTCGGCATCGAGCACGCGATCCACCAGCAGGCGCCGCGTCGACAGGTCGGGGCCGATGACGGCGGCGCGGATCTTGCGGAAATGCGCGCGCAACAGGCGCGAGACCTTGCGCACGGTGCGTTCGTGCGACAGGTCCTCGCCGAGGATGTCGCGCACGCGCACGCTCGGCGAGAACTGCACGCTGGTGTCGCGGCCGTTGAGCAGGATCGCCAGCAGGCGACGGAAGCGGCCGACGATCACCCAGTTTTCCGAGAACAGCACCGAGAACCAGCCCGATTGCCGGCTCGGCGCGCGGCCGACGAAGATCGAGACGGGCACCAGCTGCACATCCTGATCCGGGTACAGACGATGCGCCATGAGCAATCGCGACAGGCCGTCGGAATGCGTGCGGTTGCGTGGTCGGCTCAGACTGCCGCCACGCCGCGACAGCGCCACGTAGGCGCGTTTGCGTCCGAGAGGATCGCCCGGCAGCGGCGCCAGCGGCGAGGGCAGGCCGGCTTCGCGGCAGGCGCGATCGAGAATCAGCGTGTTCGAGAATCCGTAGTCTTCGAGCACGTAACACACCGGCCGGTCGAGGGTGAACGGCGGCACCGTCGGTTCGCGCTTGATCTCTATCCAGGGCGCAAGGAAACGACCGATCAGTTTCGCCCACCAGGGGCGCGAACGCGTGGCGGGGTGCGCAGCGGGCGCGGTCGGCGGCGGCAGGGGCAGCGGCGGTTGTTCGGTCATGCCGGCGTCAGGCGCCCTTCGCGCTCAAGGGCAGGGCCAGCTCGCGCTCGGCCTCGCGCACGGCGTCGGCGCGGTACCAACGGCCGTCGCGACGGATCAGCTCGATCTCGAACTCGACCTTGCGGCCCAGCAAGGGATAGGTGACGACCATCGTCGCGATATCGCCATCGACGGCCTTCACGCGCGTCTGCACGCCGGCCAGGGCCGCATCGGCATCGACGCCATAGAGGCGACCGATGCGCTTGAGCCCGGCCAATGCGATGCCGCCTTTTTCCAGCGCCGGAATCATCTCCAGGCGTCGCGAATCCTCCAACGTCGGCAGCTCGATCTCGCGCGCGGTTTCCACGACCACGGCGATGGCCTGCCGGGCGTGCGCCCGGTCGGTGATCATCTGTGGCTTGAGCCAGGCGAGAAAGACTTCGCCCAGTGCCTTGGCGTGCGCCTTCTCGCCCTGGCTCAGCTTCGAATTGGTCTGGATCAGCCCGTTGACGAAGATGCCGGCGGTCGCCTGCATCAAGGGCCATTGGGTGCCGACCTCGGATTCGAACTTCTTGAGCTTCGGGTCGAGCGACTTGTACAACTTCGCTTCCGCGTCCGGCGCGGTGAGCCGTGCCATCCAGCGCGCATAGTCCTTGCGCTGCTCTTCGGTCGGCGCTGGCGCGACCTTCAGGCGGTCGGACCAGCGCCGCTCCATTTTCGCGTGCAGCTCGGGCGGCAGGCTCAGGCGCGAATAGCGCACGAGGTCGTTGTCGCGAATCGCGTCGGCCAGGCCCTTGACCGCCGCGACCGGATCGCCCGGCGCGACGACGTCGCGACGACAGGCGTTCAGGCCGAGCAGGCTCAGGCACAGCAGGATGAGGGCGACGCGGGAGAGAAACCGGGGCATCGTCGGTTGGACAGCGAGTGGGAGGGGAAATTTATCAGATCGGCCAGGCCAGGCCGCCGCAACGCGGCGAGCCAGCGTCGGCCGAATGGGCCAAGCCGTTGATCGGGCGAAAAAAAGGGAGGCCGGGGCCTCCCATCAAATCCGGTATTCCGGAGGACTGAACGTGTTGTGGATTCGTCGGATCAGGGATCTCGAACTCGCGAACAGCGCCAGCTTACTCCGGGCCTTGAGTTAGTTCAATACTTTAATCAATCATTATAAATAATTGATTTTAATCAGTAATGCAGCGCTTCCTGCTTCTGGCGTCGGCGCTCGATCTCCGGCTGGGACCACTCATTATTGAAAAGCGCCGGCTCCCAACTGCCATAGCTCGGGTTCGGCAAGACGAACCAGCGCTCGCCGACCCAGCCCAGGTAGGGGCGGATGGCTTGTTCGCGACCGTCCAGGGTGTTGGCCAGCACGCTGACCATGTCGCCGAGCTGGTCGCCGAACTGCAGCAACACCCGGTGCGTGCGCCCGACCAGGCGGCGGCGACAGCCTTTCTCGGAGCCGCTGTCCTCGCAGCCTTCCACGACCGTGCCCAAACCCAGGAACTGGCTCTCGTCCTTGATCGGGAACCCGGCCTTGCGCAGGTTCGACAAGGTCGCCGGGCTCAGATCCTGCACGCGGTTGGAGACGTAGAAGATGGTGACGCCGCGCGAGGCGGCCGCGCGCGCGAACTCGAGGGCGCCCGGCACCGGCTTGGCCGCCTCTTCCTTCACCCATTCGCTCCAGGTGAATTCGTTGTAGGGCTTGCCGTCGCGAATCAGGCGCGCCTGGTACGGCGAGTTGTCGAGCACCGTCTCGTCCACGTCCACGATCACCGCAGGCGGCAGGTTCTTGATCGGCGTATCGCGTTCTTCCGGTACCAGCGCGTCCCAGGTCGGCGTCTTCAGCGCGCGATCGAGCTGGCCCAGCGCCAGTCGGTAAGTCTGACCAGCGATCAATCGGTATTCGACGGACGTCTGAATCCAGGCGACGGCGTTGAGATTGTCTTGCGCCGCCGGACCCGCGGGCGCTTCGGGCTGATCGTCGACCGGCGGCGGCGGCGGTCGCGTCTGCGTCGGCACGCAGGCGGCGAGTGAAAGGGCGAGCAGGGAAAGCGGGAGCAGTCGGAGTGCGTTCATGGCATCGGTCGGTGGATGAGTGGCGGCATTGTCGCAGACCCACGGGCATCGGCGGGCGTCGACCGGCTCACGAATCGAACAGGGCCGCGATCGCGTCCATGTGGGCACGCCCGCGTTGTTTCTTCTCGGCCGAATCGCGTTCGGGATCGGCGCCATCCCGCAACAGATCGCCGGCCGGCAATTCGTCGAAGAAGCGGCTGGGCAACAGGTGCTGGCTTTCGCCCCAGCGTTTGGCCTCGGCCGAATGCGAGAGGTACAGGCGCTGGCGCGCCCGCGTGATGCCAACGTACATCAGCCGTCGCTCTTCCTCCAGCCGTCCTTCTTCCAGGCTGGCTTCGTGCGGCAGATTGCCATCCTCGCAACCGACGATGAAGACCGCGTCGAATTCCAGACCCTTGGCCGCATGCAGGCTCATCAAGCGCACCTGATTGCCCGGTTCGCCGCGGTCGGCATTGGACAGCAGGGCCAGTTGCGCCGCCAGTTCGCCAGGGCCGCCGCCTCTTGCCTGCTCGAACCATTGCGCGAGTTCGTCGAGATTCTCCTTGCGCCGCAGATAAGAAGCCTCGTCCTTGCATTGCGCCCGGATCATCGCCAGCAATCCGGTTTGCTGCAGCAGTTCGCGCGTCAGCTCGGCCGGCGTCAGGCGTTCGCTGGCAGCGCGCAACCTATGCACGATCGCGCTGAACTCGTTCAAGCCGTTGGCCGCGCGCGGCGTCAGCTGCTTGAGCAAGGAGATACTGTCGGCCGCCTTCGACAGGGGAAGCTGCGCCTGCTGCGCCAGGCCGGCGAGTTTTTCCAGCGTCGTCGCTCCGACGTCGCGCTTGGGCGCGGCGATCGCGCGCAGGAAGGCCGCGTCGTCGTCGGGATTGGCCAGTACGCGCAACCACGCCAATGCGTCCTTCACTTCGCCGCGATCGAGGAAGGCGGTACCGCCGGTCAGGTGATACGGGATGCGCAGGAGCTGCAGTGCCTTTTCCAGCGCACGCGACTGGTGATTGCCACGGAACAGGATGGCGAATTCGCCCCAGGGGATTTCCTTGGCCTGTTTCAGGTAATGGATCTCCGCCGCGACGCGTTCGGCCTCGTGCTCGTTGTTGCGGCATTCCCAGACGCGCACCGGCTCGCCGTCGCCATGCTGGCTCCAGAGCTCCTTAAGGTGCGCATGCGGGTTCTTCGCGATCAGCGTGTTGGCGCAGCGCAGGATGCGGCCAGAACAGCGGTAGTTCTGCTCGAGCTTGATCACTTTCAAGCTGGGATAATCCTGCGCCAACTGGTCCAGGTTCTCCGGCTGCGCGCCGCGCCAGGCGTAGATGCTCTGATCGTCGTCGCCGACGCAGGTCATCGCGCCGCGTGGGCCGGCGAGTTGTTTTAGCAATCGATACTGCGCGCCATTGGTGTCCTGGCATTCGTCCACCAACAGGTAGCGGATGCGCTCCCGCCAACCGGCGGCGAGATCGGCATCGGCTTCGAGCAGCTGCAGCGGCAACCGGATCAGGTCGTCGAAATCGACAGCGTTGAACGCCTGCAGCCGCGCCTGATAACGCGAGTACAAGGCTGCGCCTTCGCGTTCCCGGGCCGAACGCGCGGCCTCGGCCGCCTGTTCCGGGGTCAGGCCGTTGTTCTTAGCGGTCGAGACCAGGTTCTGCAGCGCGTACAGCGCATCGTTCTTCAGCCCCGCCGGCGACAGATCCTTGACGATGGCGAGCTGGTCGTCGCCGTCGAAGATGGAGAATCCGCGGCGCAAACCGGCGCGCGCGTGCTCGATCTGCAGGAAGCGCAGTCCAAGCGAATGGAAGGTGCTGATGGTCAGCCCCTCGGCCTTGTCGCCTTTCACGCGCTTGGCCACGCGCTCGCGCATCTCGCGCGCCGCCTTGTTGGTGAACGTGATGGCGGCGATGTGTTTCGCCTCGTGCCGTCCACGCGCGATCAGGTGGGCGATCTTCTCGGTGATCACCCTCGTCTTGCCGCTGCCGGCGCCGGCGAGCACGAGCAAGGGGCCGTCGCAATATTCGACGGCGGCTTTCTGCGGGGGATTCATTGCGGACATGCGGCGCATAGTCTAGCCGCTGCGCCGCCTTTTTTCGCTCAGCGTTTCCGTTTCGTGGGGGCTTGTTTTTTTGCCGCGGCCCTGCGTGGCGGGGCTGCGGTTTCCGCGCCGTCCTTCTCGTCTTTGGCCAGCGACTGCAGGTTGTCGCGACAACGGCGGATCAGGCGCAGGAATTCGTTGCGATCGGCGCGCGTCATGCCGGCCTGCATGTCTTCGATCAACTGGTCGCCCAGCGATTCGCAGCGGCGGTTTTCCGCCTGGCCTTTCGCGGTCAGGAAGGTTCGCAGGATGCGGCCGTGCTCGGGATCGGGTTCCCGGCGGATCAGGCCGTCGCGTTCGAGCCCGGCCAGAATCTGGTTCATCGTCTGCGGCGTGACCATGGCCCAACGCGCCAATTGCGCACCCGACAGGCCGGGCGTCTCTTCCAGGAAGGCCAGGGCCGCCGCCGCCGGATAGCTGGTTTCCACGCCCTGGGCGCGCAGGCGCGCGCTCATGACGATTCGGCATAAGTTGTCGAGCTGCTTGAGCGCGAGGTTCAACGGATCGGATTTGTCGGCGGCTGGCATGCGCTGGCTCGGGACGTCTGGCACATATTGTCAGGAGGCTGATATCATATCATGCCCCTGATATCTGTATCGAGCCCCCACCATGGCTTTACCCCTTCATCGCGCCGCCGTCGCGCTCGCGTTTGCATTCGCCCTTTCCGCCTGCGGATCGAAACCCGAGGCGGAAAACAACGCCGCCGCGCCCGCCGCCAGCCTCGCGGTCAGCCTGACGCGCGCGCAGACGACGACGATCGAACGCAGCCTGCTCGCCTCCGGCCCGGTGTCCGCCTGGGAGGAAATGCAGCTCGGCGTCGAGATCAGCGGCGTGCGCGTCACCGCCTTGAACGTCGACGTCGGTCAGCAAGTGCGGAAAGGGCAGGTCCTGCTCGAACTCGACCATCGCACGCTCGACAGCGAACTGCGCCAGGCGCAGGCCGCCGCGAACGAAGCCGATGCCGGCGTCGTGCTGGCGAAAACCAATCTCGCCCGCGGCCAGATGCTGGCGAAGGAGAAACTTATCAGCGCCAGCGCCTTCGACGAACTGCGCGCGGCGATGGTGCAAGCCGAAGCCCGACAGGCGACGGCGCGCGCGCAACGCGACGGCGTGCAGCTGCGCCGCGATTTCGCTTCCTTGCGCGCACCAGACGATGGCGTGATCGCCAAGCGCATGGTGCAGCCCGGTCAGGTCGTGATGGCCGGCGCGGAACTGCTGCGCCTGATCCGGCAGGGTCGGCTGGAATGGCGTGCGGAGCTGTCGGAAGCCGAACTCGCCCGGGTTCGCCCCGGCGCGATCGTCCGCATCCTCGCGACCGATGGCGCAATGATCGAAGGCCGCGTGCGCGCGGTGACCCCGGGACTGGACGCGCAGACGCGCACCGGCACCGTATACGCCGACCTGCCCGATCCCGGCGCATTGAAGGTCGGCGCTTTCGTGCAAGGCCGCATCCTCACCGGCGACAGCAGCGGCGTCACCGTGCCGACGGCCGCCGTCGTCCAGCGCGATGGCTATCCCTACGTCTTCACCGTCGATGCGAAGAACATCGCGCACCGCCTGCGCGTGCGCGCCGGTGCCACGCAGGACGGTCGTACCGAGATATTGGAAGGCATCAAGGCCGGCGATCGCGTGGTCGAACGCGGCGCCGGTTTCCTTGGCGACGGCGACGTCGTGCGCATCGTCGGCGACACGGCAGGTCCGGAACGATGAATTTCTCCGCCTGGGCCATCAACCGGCCGCTGCCGGCGCTGATGCTGTTCTTCGTGCTGTGCGTCGCCGGTCTCTGGGGCTTCCACCAGCTGCCGGTGTCGCGCTTCCCCGACATTTCCTTCCCGATGGTCACCGTGACGGTGCCACTGCCCGGCGCATCGCCGAGCCAGCTGGAAACCGAAGTCACGCGCCGCGTCGAAGACGCGGTGGCGACGATCCCCGGCATCAAACGCACGATGTCCAGCGTCACCGAAGGCGCGAGCACGACGACCATCGAATTCCTGCTCGATACGGACCTGGCCACCGCGCTGGACGATACGCGCGACGCAATCACCCGCATCCGCGCCGATCTGCCGCAGGACATCCAGGAGCCGATCGTCGCCAAGGTGAACATCGGCGGTTCGCTGATGACCTATGCGGTCGCGGCGAAGGACATACAGCCCGACGAACTGAGCTGGTTCGTCGATCGCGAAGTCAGCAAGGCGCTGTACGGCGTTCCCGGCGTCGCCCAGGTCACGCGCTCCGGCGGCATCGAACGCCAGGTGCGCGTCGACCTCGACCCGCGGGCGCTGCAGGCCTGGGGCATCACCGCCGGACAAGTCTCGCAGCAATTGGCGCGCAGCCAGGTCGAGCGGCCCAGCGGCAAGGCCGAGCTGCATGGCGAGCAGCAGGTGATTCGTACCGTCGGCACGATCGCCGATGCCGATGCCCTGCGCGATTTCAGCATCACGCTCGGCGACGGGCGCTCGGTGCGCTTGTCGTCGCTGGCGACCGTCAGCGACGGCGCGGCCGATCCGAGCCAGGTCGCCCTGCTCGACGGAAAGCCCGTCGTCGCCTTCTCGTTGTCGCGCACGCGCGGTTCGAGCGAAGTCGAGGTCGCGGAGAAAGTGCGCGCGGTGCTGGCGCAACTGGAGACCGCCCATCCCGGCGTGAAGTTCCAGCTGGTGAGTTCGGTCGTGGAAGAAGCGGAACGGTCCTACGATTCGTCGATGACCATGCTGTGGGAAGGCGCCGCCCTGGCGCTGCTGGTCGTCTGGTTGTTCCTGCGCGACTGGCGTGCGACCTGGGTCTCGGCCGTCGCGCTGCCGCTGTCGATCATCCCGACCTTCGCGGTGATGCACTTGTTCGGCTTCAGCCTGAACCTCATCACCCTGCTCGCGCTGTCGGTCGTGGTCGGCATCCTGGTGGACGATGCCATCGTCGAGATCGAGAACATCGTGCGACACCTGCGCATGGGCAAGTCGCCGATCGACGCCGCTCGCGATGCCGCCGACGAGATCGGCACTGCGGTGATCGCGACCTCGCTGACGCTGGCCGCGGTGTTCGTCCCGGTCGCCTTCATGCCGGGCATCGCCGGCAAGTTCTTCCGCGAGTTCGGCTGGACGGCAGCGACCGCGGTGGTGTTCTCGCTGGTCGTCGCGCGCCTGCTAACGCCGATGATGGCGGCCTACCAATTGAAGGCGCATCCAGAGAAGAGCGGCGAGTCGCGCATGATGACCTGGTATCTCGGTTGGGTGGACGCGGCGTTGCGTCATCGCTGGTGGACGCTGATCATCGCCACCGTGATGTTCTTCGCCTCGCTGGCCATCGTGCCCTTCATTCCAGCGACTTTCATTCCCTTCACCGATCTTGGCCATAGCAACCTGAGCATCGAGTTGCCTCCGGGCACACCCTTGCGGGACACCGTCGCCGCGTCCGAGCAGGCCCGCGCGAAGCTGAAGGCAATCCCCGAACTCAAGCAGGTCTACACCACCGTCGGCAGCGTGCTCGACATCGGCGATCCGACCAAGACCGGTGTCGGCGAGGTGCGCAAGTCCACGCTCGTGCTCGATTGGGGCAAACCCGAAACGCGCGAACGCGACCAGAAGGCGCTCGAACGCGAAGCGCGCGCGAAGCTCGCCGATCTGCCCGGCGCACGCGTTAGCTTCATCAGCACCGAACCCGGCGAACTGATGCAGCTCGTGCTCGCCGGCGACGACGCGCGCACCCTGCTCGAAGCCGGCCAGGCGCTGGAGCGCGATCTGCGCACGCTGAAAGGTTTGGGCAGCATCACCTCTTCCGCCTCGTTGCTGCGACCCGAACTCGTGATCGTGCCGAACGATGCACGCGCGGCCGAACTCGGCGTGGCCAGCGCCGACATCGCCGAAGCCGCGCGCATCGCCACCGCGGGCGACTACGCGCAGCGTTTGGCCAAGCTCAACCTGCCCGAGCGCCAGGTGCCGATCCGCGTCGGTTTCGACGAAGGCACGCTGGCCGATCCCGCACTGATCGGCAGTCTGCGCGTGCCGAGCAAGAACGGCTCGGTGCCGCTGGCGGCCGTCGCCGATATCCGCGCCGACAGCGGGCCGGCGCAGATCTCGCGTTATCAGCGCCAACGCAACATCACCTTCACCGCCGAACTCAACGGGCGGCCGCTCGGCGAAGTGATGACCGAAGTGCAGAAACTGCCGAGCGTGCAGAAACTTCCGGCCGGCGTCAGTTTCCTCAATACGGGCGATGCGGAAGTCTTCGTCGAGCTGTTCGTCGGGTTCCTGTTGGCGATGGCGGCGGGCCTGGCATGCATCTACATGGTGCTGTTGTTGCTGTTCAACCACGCCCTGCAGCCGCTAACCATCCTGACGGCCGTGCCGCTCTGCGCCGGCGGCGCGTTCGGTGCCCTGCTGGTGACGCAGAACATGCTGTCGCTACCGGCGTTGATCGGCCTGCTGATGCTGATCGGCATCGCAACGAAGAACTCGATCCTGTTGGTGGACTACGCGGTCATCGCCGAACAGGAAGGTCATATGAGCCAGCACGATGCGCTGGTCGATGCCTGCCGTAAGCGCGCGCAACCGGTCATCATGACAACGCTGGCGATGGGCGCCGGCATGCTGCCGATCGCGATGGGTTTCTCCGGCGATTCGAGTTTCCGTGCGCCGATGGCGATCGCCGTCATCGGCGGCCTGATCACGTCGACGTTATTGAGCCTCGTGGTGATTCCGGCGGCCTATACGGTGTTGGACGACCTGGGAGAATGGTTCAAGCGGCGCGGCCTGCGCATGGGCAAGGAGCAAGCGGCCTGAGCCGTCGCCGTTCTGGTCCGCGGCGCGCGAAAGGCGCCGCGGCCCTCGATCAACTCCGCAATCCCACGCCCTTCGTCAACAGACGCAGGCCGAGCCAGCCGAGCGCGACGACGAAGCCGAGCATCACGGCATACGCCATCCACAAGGGCATGTCGATCGCGTCTTCGCCGAGCAGGCCGTAACGGAACGCGTTGACCATGTAGAAGATCGGATTGGCGTGCGTGGCCGTTTCCGCCCAATCCGGCAGCATCTTCACCGAATAGAACACACCGCCGAGGTAGGTCAGCGGCGTCAGGATGAAGGTCGGGATGATGGCGATATCGTCGAATTTTTTCGCATACACGGCGTTGACGAAGCCGGCCAGCGAGAAGATCGTCGCGCCCAACAGCACCGTCGTGAACGTCACCAGCGGATGCGGCAGCTTCACCGTGGTGAAGAACATCGCAATCACCAGCACGATCGCGCCGACCATCAGTCCGCGCAGTACGCCGCCGGCGACGTAGCCGCCGAGGATCACCCAGTTCGGCATCGGCGAGACCAGCAGCTCTTCGACATGCCGACCGAACTTCGCGCCGAAGAACGAAGAACTGATGTTGCCGTAGGCATTCTGGATGACCGCCATCATGACCAGGCCGGGCACGATGAAATCCATGTAGGTGATGTCGCCGATGTTGCCGACCTGGCGGCCGATCAGTTTGCCGAAGATCAGGAAGTACAGCGTCATCGTGATCGCCGGCGGCACCAGGGTCTGGCCCCAGATGCGCAGGATGCGCGCGACTTCGCGCCGGGCGATGGTTTTCAGGGCGACGACGTTCGGATTGCTCATGCCTGCTGCTCCTGCGCCTGGCCGGTGAGGCGCACGAACAATTCCTCGAGGCGATTCGTCTGATTGCGCAGCGAACGCACGCGGATGCCGGCGCCGTCGAGCGCGGCGAACACGCCGTTCATGTCGCGACTGCGCGGCATCTCCAGCACCAGCGTATGGTCGTCGCTGGCTTCGAGTTTCAGGCCGTCGATTTGCGGCAGGGTCGATGGCAACTGGCCGTCGACGTCGAGTACGAAAGCTTCGACGTCGAGTTTGGCCAGCAAGGACTTCATCGGGCCCTGCTCGATGATGCGGCCCTTGTCGATGATGGCGAGGTTGCGGCACAGGCTTTCCGCTTCCTCGAGGTAATGCGTGGTGAGAATGACGGTCGTGCCGGCGGCGTTGACTTCCTTCAGCGTGCGCCACATGCTGCGGCGGATCTCGATGTCGACGCCGGCGGTCGGCTCGTCGAGGATCAACAGCTTCGGCTGCGTCATCATCGCCCGCGCGATCATCAGGCGTCGCTTCATGCCGCCCGACAGCGTGCGGCTCATCACCCGTGCCTTGTCCCACAGCTGTGCCGCTTTCAGTTCGCGCTCGGCGCGCTGTTCGGCTTCGGCGCGCTCGATGCCGTAGAAGCCGGCGTAGTTCACGCAGATGTCGAACGGCTGCTCGAACATGTTGAAGTTGATTTCCTGCGGCACCAGGCCGACCAGGCGCATGGCTTCGCTGCGCCTGGCCTGCAGGTCGACGCCGAACACGTCGATGCGCCCCGCGCTCGGATTGACCAGCGAACTGACCGCGCCGATCAGGGTGGACTTGCCGGCGCCATTGGGGCCGAGCAGGGCGAAGAAGTCGCCGGGCTTGACGGTCAGGGAAACGCCCTTGAGCGCTTCGACGCCGTTGTCGTAGGTCTTGCGCAGATCCTGGATTTCCAGGGCGGGAGTGGTCGACATTCCGTCTTCGTCTCGGCAAGCGAGCGCCGTAGGCGCAACCCCATTAGTATATCGGGCTTGCCGGGCGCGCTTTTCGCCCGTTCGCCGTTTCCCGGATTCCCCGATGCCCGTGCATTTCCCGCTCAAACTGGTCGGCAGCCGCATGCTGGCGCCTTCCGTCCGCCATCTCGAATTCACCCGCGACGACGGCCAGCCGCTGGACTTCATCCCGGGTCAGTTCATCCAGGTGCATTTCGCCGCGCCGGACGGGCAACCGGCGCGACGCAGTTATTCGCTGGCGACGATGCACGACCACGCGCTCGGCCCAGGCGAAGCCGTGGAGATCGCCGTGAGCTACGTGCCGGGCGGCGCCGCGACGAACCTGTTTACCGCGCTCGACCAGGGCCAGCAGATCGAGGCCAGCGGGCCTTATGGCCGCTTCTGCCTGTCGCCGAAGGACGAGAACCGGCGCTATCTGCTCATCGGCACCGGAACGGGCGTCACGCCCTATCGCGCGATGCTGCCGCAGATCGCGCAGCTGTTGCGCGAGCGCGATCTCGAGGTCGTGCTGCTGTTCGGCGCGCGCACCGGCGACGAACTCATCTATGGCGACGACTTCGCCGATTTCGCCGCGGCCAATCCGCGCTTCCGCTTCATGCCGTGCTTTTCGCGCGAGCTTCCGGTCACATCGGGACCGGACGCCCGTCGAGGTTATGTGCAGGACGCCCTGGCGGACCTGGCTCCCGACCCCGAGCGAGACATTGCCTACCTATGCGGCAACCCGAACATGGTGGACACCAATTTCGAACTGCTGAAGGCGGCGGGGCTGCCGATCCCGCACATCCGCCGGGAAAAATACGTCAGCAACAAGTAGGCCGCCTCATCCTGTCAAGGATGCTTGACAGGCCGTTCGGGCCTGGGCTATTTTCGTTGTCAAGCATCCTTGACAGACCAGAATGTCCGCGCAGCCTCTCTCCCCGCCCATGCCGGGTCAGTTCGCCGAGACCGGCGTATGACGGCCTGCCGTCGCAAGGCCCTGTGGCTCTTGCTCGCTGCGCTGGCCTGCCTGGGACTGCCCTCCCTCTCGGCCGCCTTGGGCTGGCCGCTGGCCGACATGACGCGCGGCCTTTGGGTTGGCTTGGGCGTCGGCGGCATCATCGGCGCCCTGCTGGTTTGGTGGCTGCCGGACATGAGCGATTCCGTGCCGCGTGCGTTGTCGCGCCGCTATCTGCGCGAACTGATGCCCGCGATGGGGGTTTACGTCGGCGTGATGCTGGTCTGGCGTCGATTGCTGGGCATGGTGGACGCCGCCTGGCTGCGCGTCGTCGTCGCCCTGCTTCCGGTGCTGCTGGTCGCCTGGGTCATGCGTGCGTTCGTGCGCTACGTGCGCGACTCGGACGAAATGCAGCGCCGCATCGAACTCGAATCGGGCGCGATCGCCGCCCTGCTGCTCAGCGGCGGCTACATGGCGGCGGGTTTCCTGCAAACCGCCGCGATCATCGACGTGTCGGCGAAAGTGGCGATGCTTTGGGTATTCCCTTTGCTGAGCGTGTTGTACGGCGTAGTCAAGGTTTTCATCGCCCGGCGCTACGGATGAACAACCGGCTGCGCGAACTGCGCGAAGCGCGCAACTGGTCGCAGGGCGCACTGGCCGAACAGCTGGTGGTCTCGCGACAGACCGTGAATGCGCTGGAAACTGGCAAGTACGATCCGAGCCTGCCGCTGGCTTTCAAGATCGCGCGATTGTTCGAACTGCCCATCGAAAAGATATTCATCGAAGACACTCCATGAGTCCGAAGCCATGAACCGGAAAATCCGCTTCCTGATCGCCCTGGCCCTGGTGGCCGGCATCCTGGGATACAAGCATCTGTACAAACAGGCGCCAGCGCGCACCGCGGCCTCCACCGAAACGACGACAGATGTAGTGCGGCGTTATGGCCAGATCGATTTCAGGCCCTGTTCGCTGTCGCCCGATTTCGGCACGCAAAGCCTGCAGGCGCAATGCGGTTCGCTCGAGGTCCCGGAAAATCATGCGGCGCCGGGCGGTCGCAAGATCCGTCTCGCCATCGCCTGGATCCCCGCCAAAGGCGAGGCCGAACCCGACCCGATGTTCATGCTCGCCGGCGGTCCGGGCCAATCCGCGCTCGAATCGTTTCCCGGCATCGCGCCGGCCTTTGCCGACATGGGCAAGCGCCGCCATGTGATCCTGGTGGACCAGCGCGGCACCGGCAGTTCGAACAAACTCGTATGCAAGGACAGCCAGGGCAAGTCGGCGGTGCTTGAGGAGGGCGACGAGAGCCTGGAAGACGCCACCGCTTTCGCGGCGCGTTGCGCCAAGCAGCTGCAGAAGACCGCCGACCCGCGTTTCTATTCCACCACCGACGCCATCCAGGATCTCGACGCGGTGCGCGCCGCGCTCGGCGCCGACCAGATCAACCTGATGGGCGTTTCCTACGGGTCGCGCGTCGCCCAGCAGTACGCCAAGCGTTATCCGCAGCATACGCGGACCGTGACGATCGACGGCATCGTGCCGAACTCGCTCGTGCTCGGCAACATGCATGCGAAGAACCTCGAACGTTCGCTCGATCTGCAGTTCGCCCGCTGCGCGCAGGACAAGTCCTGCAATCAGAACGTCGGCAATCCTCGCGAACGACTGAACGCGTTGATGACCAAGCTGCAGACCGATCCGCCGCTGGTGCGCTATCGCGATGCGACCACCGGCGACGCGAAGGAAGAGCGCATGCGCCCCTCCGACGTCGGCATGCTGGCGCGCATGTTCGCCTATTCGCCGGCGGCGGCCAGCGTATTGCCGTTGCAGCTGCGCGAGGCCACCGAGGGCCGCTACGAACCGCTGATGGCCTTGTCGAAGCTGCTGTCGGGCACCTTGGGCGAACAGATCATGCATGGCATGCAGCTGTCGGTGATCTGCACCGAGGACGCCGGCGAACTGAAGTCCGATCCCGCCGATGCCGACAGCCTGATCGGCATCGGTCTCATCGAAGTGCTGAAGGCGCAATGCGGCGCCTGGCCGCACGGAGAGCGGCCGACCGGCTTCCGCGAACCGCTGCGTGGCGATGTGCCGGTGCTCATCCTCTCGGGCGAATTCGACCCGGTCACGCCGCCGCGTTACGGCGACGCCGTGTTGTACGGCCTGGCCGATCCGGAAGCGGCGGTCCCGAAGGATGCCAAGCCGGTGCTGAGTCGTGCACGCCACCTGGTCGTGCGCGGCCAGGGCCACAACGTCCTGCCGATCGGCTGCATGCCGAAGCTCTTCGCGCGCTTCGTCGAAACGCGCGACCCGAAGGCGCTCGATGCCAGCTGCCTCGACACCGTGCCCTATACGCCGGCCTTCACCGGTTTCTACGGCTGGGAACCCTGAGCCCCGGCTCGGTTCCCGCCTCCCTCACATACTCAGGCCCTTCTCATGATCGAAGCCCTCGACCTGCAGAAATCCTTCAAGACCAAGACCGGTGCGGTGCATGCCGTGCAAGGCGTCAGCTTCAGCGCGCAGGACGGAGAGATCACCGGCCTGCTCGGGCCGAACGGTGCCGGCAAGACGACGACCCTGCGCATGCTCTACACGCTGATGTCGCCCGATGCCGGCAGCGTGCGCGTGGATCGTTTCGATGCCGTGCGCGATGCCGAAGCCGTGCGCCGCCGTCTCGGTGTGTTGCCGGATGCGCGCGGCGTGTACAAGCGACTGACCGCGCGCGAGAACATCGCCTACTTCGGCCGCCTGCATGGCATGTCCGAAAAGGACATCGCCGAACGCACGCGCGAACTCTCCGCCGCGCTGGACATGGACGAGATTCTCGACCGGCAGACGGAAGGCTTCTCGCAAGGCCAGCGCACCAAGACCGCCATCGCCCGCGCCCTGGTGCACGACCCGAAGAACGTCATCCTGGACGAGCCGACGAATGGCCTGGACGTGATGACGACGCGCGGCCTGCGCGAGTTCCTCCGCCAGCTCAGGGCCGAGGGGCGCTGCGTGATCTTCTCCAGCCACATCATGCAGGAGGTCGCTGCGCTGTGCGATCGCATCGTCGTCATCGCCCACGGTCGCGTGATGGCCGCGGGCACGCCGGACGAGCTGCGCGCGCAGACCGGCGAGAGCAACCTCGAAGAAGCCTTCGTCAAGGCCATCGGTTCGGAAGAAGGACTGCACGCATGAAAGCCCTGTACACCGTCATGGTCAAGGAATTGACCGATCTCTTCCGCGATCGCCGCAGCGTGATGGTTTCGCTGCTGATGGGACCGATCCTGTTCCCCATCCTGATCCTGGGCCTGGCCAAGCTCGCCACCGATCGCATCAGCACGCAGCTGGAGAAGCCGCTGACGCTGTCGGTGATCGGCGCCGAACGCGCGCCCAACCTGGTGTCCTGGCTGGAAGGCCAGAACATCGTCGTGCAGAAGCCGCCTGCCGATGCCGACGCCGCCATCCGCAGCCAAAGCGAGGACGTGATCCTCCGCATCGACGACAAGTTCGGCAAACAGTGGCGTGGCAGCGAGCCGGCGATGGTGGAGATCGTCTACGACAGCTCGCGCCAGGATTCCGACATCCCGGTCAAGCGCGTCGAGAACCTGCTGGAAAACTACAGCCGTACCGTCGGTTCGTTGCGTCTGGTCGCCCGCGGAGTCAATCCGGCGGCGATGCAGCCGCTGCGCGTCGGGCATCGCGATCTCGTCACGCCGGAAGCGCGCATCGGCCAGGCGCTGGCGTTCCTGCCCTATCTGTTGATCCTCAGCGGCTTCCTCGGCGGCGCGGCCCTGGTCATCGACGCCACCGCGGGCGAGCGCGAACGGCAATCGCTCGAGCCCCTGCTCGCCACGCCGGCGGCGCGCGCGATCATCATGAGCGGAAAGATCGCCGCCGCCACCGCCGTCGGCTTGCTCGGCCTGGTGCTGACGCTGGCCTCGTTCAAGCTGGCGTTCGCCTTCGCGCCGACCTTCGGCATCAAGATCGATCTCGGCCTCTGGACCATCGTGCGCATCCTCGTCGTGCTGACGCCGATCGTGCTGATCGGCACCTGTCTGCTGACCCTGATCGCCGCCGGCGCGAAATCGGTGAAGGAAGCGCAGAGCTACATGAGCCTGCTGATGCTGCTGCCGATGATCCCGACCATCGTGCTGATGGTGAATCCGATCAAGAACCAGTTGTGGCAGTTCGCCGTCCCCTTCCTCGCTCAGAACCAGATGATCCTGAAACTGGCGCGCAGCGAGCCTATCGCCGCGACGGAATGGGGCATCTATATCGCCTGCGGATTCGGCCTGGGCCTGGTGTTGTGGTTTCTCGCCGCACGCCGCTATCACGACGAGCGTCTGGCGATCTCCGCCTGAGTCCAGGCAGCGCTCGCTCAAACAAAAAGGCCCGGCGAAAGCCGGGCCTTTTCTTTCTCCACCGCCCTCTTACGGACGGAAGGTGAAGGTGCGCGTGACCGTCTGCGCCGAATCGGTCGGCTGGAAACGCCAGCGGCGCACCGCGCCCTGCACGCTGCGATCGAACACGCCGCGCGGCTTGGCGCTGACCAGTTCCACGTCGCTGACCGAACCGTCGGTGTTCACGGTGAAGCTGACCGTGACTTCGCCGCTGGCGCCGGCGCGGCGCGCTTCCGGCGGATAAGCCGGTTGCGGTGTCGAGATCGGGACCAGGCCGCCGCTCGGGCGGGCAGGTGCCGCAGCCGTCGGCTGCGGTGCGGCGGGTTGCGGCTGTGCCGCGACGGGCTGCGGCGGCGGTTCGCTGCGGGTTGGCTGGGGTGCGGCGGGTTGCGGCGCCGGGGCCGCCGGCTGGGCGGCTGTGCGAGCGGCAGCGGCGGCGGCCGCAGCCTGCTCGGCCGCGCGCGTCTTGGCTTCTTCCGCCGCCTTGGCCTGCTGTTCGGCCCGCGCGGCTTCTTCGGTCACGCGGTTCGCCGCCGCGACCTTGCCCTTGGCGATCGCGTCGGCGATACGCGGCAGCGCGGGGGCCTGTGCATCGGCCGATTCGATCAGCCCGCGCAGGCGTTCGGCTTCGACGAAATCTTCGCGACCGATCGCCTGTTCGGCGGCGATCACCGCGTACGGCTGCAGGTCGATCAGAGCGCTTTCGGCCGAGGCGTCCGGTTTTTCGGTCTTCTTGCGCAGGGCGATGAAGTACTCCATCGCGTTGTCGCCGGCGGGCGCATAGAGGCGCTGTTCGCGCAGGGCTTCGTTGCCGCGCTTTTTCAGCTCTTCCGGCGTCAGGGCGGCCAGGGCAGCGGCCTGTTGGGCGGCCGCCTGCTTGGCGGCGACTTCCTCGGCGGTGGGTCCGGCCGGCGCGGCCGGCTTGGCGGTGGTATCGGCCTTGTCTCCGCCGCAACCGGCGAGGCCCAAGCCCAGCGCCAGCACGATGGCCAGGGGAAGATATTTGGAGCTGGGACGGTGCGGTGACATGGCGGCAACACTCTCCGGAAGGGCCTGACTTTCAGCACATAAGAGTTTGGCCGAGTTGTCAAGCCATTTCCGTTGTGTGCGTCACTTTCCGATGCAGAAGCTCGAAAATATCCGTCCGAGCAACGCGTCGGCATCGAAGCGGCCGGTGATCTCGCCGAGCGCATCGTTCGCCTGGCGCAAGTCCTCGGCCGCCAGTTCGCCCTGACGCTCCGTCAGACGCGCCTCGGCCGCGCTCAGGAATCCCGCGGCCCGAGCGAGTGCGTCCAGGTGGCGCAGGCGGGCGCTGAAGCCGCCGGTTAGCGCTGACTCCGAACCGGCTTGCGCGCGAAGGCTGTCGTGCAACAGCTCGATGCCTTCGCCGGTGCGCGCCGAAAGCCAAAGGTGAAGTCCGTCTTCGCGTTGCTCCTGACGGGGCTCCGCCCCCGCGAGATCGATCTTGTTGTGCAGCCAGATCACCTTCGGGACGCCAGCCAGTGCCGGGGCCAGGGCCTGTGCCTGATCCAGCCGGGTGTCGTCGATGACGGCCAGCGCCAGATCGGCGCGCGCGAGCTCGGCGTGGGCCCGGCGTATTCCTTCCGCTTCGACGCGCTCATCCGAGTCGCGCAGGCCGGCGGTGTCGACCAGGGTCAGGACGAACCCGTCGAGATTGATGGTTTCGCGCAGGAGATCGCGGGTGGTGCCCGCTATTTCGGTCACGATGGCGCGGTCCTCGCCGGCGAGCGCGTTGAGCAAGGAAGACTTGCCGGCGTTGGGCGCACCGACCAGCACGGCATGCAAGCCATCGACAAGACGCTTGCCGCGTTCGGCTTCCGCTCGCAAGCTCGCCAAGGCATGCCGAGCCTGCTGCAAGCGCTGCGTGAGTTCGGGCGCCGCGAGGAAATCGATTTCTTCCTCTGGAAAATCCAGCGCCGCCTCCACCCAGACGCGCAGGCCAACCAGTTGCTCGCCGATGGCATGCACGCGCCGGGAGAACTCGCCGTCGAGGGAACGGCGCGCCGCCCGGGCCGCGGCCTCGCTTCCGGCCGAGATCAGGTCGGCCAACGCCTCGGCCTGCGCCAGGTCGAGCTTGTCGTTGAGGAACGCGCGCTCGGTGAATTCACCGGCGCGCGCGGCGCGCGCGCCTAGCGCCAGGCAGCAACGCAACACCCGCGCCAGCAACAAGGGGTTGCCATGCGTCTGCAGTTCGACGACGTCTTCGCCGGTATAGGAATGCGGTGCGGGGAAACAGATCGCAATGCCATCGTCGATCAGTTCGCCGTCGCTATCGCGCAAGCGAACGTAGTGCGCTTGCCGGGCCAGCAACGACCGCCCGGCTAGCCGAGCCGCGATGGTCGCGGCCTTTGGGCCCGACAGTCGCACGATGCCGACGCCGGCCGCGCCGGCGGCCGTGGCGATCGCTGCGATGGTGTCGCCCGTCTGCGGCATGCGCCGAGTCTAGCGCGTACCGCCCGCGCCGATGATCAGCGCGCGGCGACCGTCTTGCCGTCGCCGTGACGGCGCGTCATCCACCACTGTTGCAACAGGCCCAATGCGCCGTTGGTCAGCCAGTACAACACCAGGCCGGAGGGGAAGAAGGCCATCATCACGCCGAACACCAGCGGCATGAATTGCATCATCTTCTTCTGCATCGGATCCATGCCCGGCATCGGCGTCAGCTTCTGCGTCAGGTACATGACGGCGAGATTGAGCACCGGCAGCACGAACCAGGGATCGGCGGCGGTCAGGTTCTGGATCCAACCGATCCACGGCGCATGACGCAGCTCGACGGTCTCGAGCAACACCCAGTACAGACCGAGGAAGATCGGGATCGGGATCAGCATCGGCAAGCAGCCGCCGATGGGATTGATCTTTTCCTTCTGGAACAACTCCATCTGCGCCATCGCGAACTTCTGGCGATCGTCGCCGTAACGTTCCTTGAGCGCTTCCAGGCGCGGCTGGATGGCGCGCATCTTCGCCATGTTCTTGTACTGCGCCGCCGACAGCGGATACAGCAGCAGCTTCAACAGTACGACGATGGCGATGATCGCCCAACCCCAGTTGCCGAGCAGCGCATGCAGCTTGGCCAGCAACCAGAACAACGGTTCGGAGATGAAGGTCAGCTTGCCGTAGTCGACCGAGCGCTTGAGCGTGGGCGAAAGTTTCTGCATCGGCGCCTGCAGCTTCGGCCCGACCCACAGCTGCGAGCTGCGGCTGGCGCTGGCGCCGGGCGCCAGGGCGACCGGTGCGGCGACGCTGCGGATTTCGTACAGCGCGACGCCATCGTGCGATTTGGTCGAGGTCTGGAACAGCTGCTGCTCGTTCGTCGCCGGCACCCAGGCCGTGACGAAATGATGCTGCAACATCGCGATCCAGCCGCCGACGACCTGGCAGCTCTCCGGCTTGTCGCCGGCGGCGCAGGCAGGCGGCAACTCATCGGTGAAATCGCTCAGCGGCGCCTTCTCGTAACCGTTCTGCGGCGAGAACCACGCGGCGCCGACGAAACTGAAGGTTTCCGGATTGCTCATGAACGCGTGGGTCGGCGGCGACGGCGGCGCGACGCGATCGAGCGAGACATACGGATACAGCTGTTGCGGCGCCGTTCCGCCGTTGGCCATCGTTTCGTCGAGCTTGAGCACGTAGCTGCCACGTTCCAGCGTCAGCGTGCGACGTACCGTCAGACCGGTGCCGGCTTCGATCCAGGTCAGCGGCACCGAAATGGCGGCCGCGCCATCGGCCAGCTTGAACTCGCGCGTATCGCCTTCGACGGTGAAACGCTCGGCCAGCACTTGTTGCTGCTGCCCGGCCACGCGAATCAAGCCCGCGTCGGCGGTGAAGTAAAGCGTGGGTTGGCTGCTGAGCAGGGACACGTTCGGACTGTCGTCGTGCTTCTCGACGCGGTATTGCAGCAGTTGCGAACTGGTCAGGCGACCACCCGCGAGATCGATCGTCAGACGGAGCACGTCGTTTTCGATCACGATCGGATCGGCTGCGGCCTCCACGCCCGCCGGGGCCGCGACGCCCGGCAACGGAGCCGGCGCCACGTTGGATGCAGGCAACGGGGCCGTGCCCGCGTTCGCAGCGGCGGTGTCCGTCGTCGTCGGTGCGGCCGGCTGCAAGGTCTTGCCCCATTCCATCCACAGCAGTGCGGCAACGAACAACCAGGCGATCAATAAAAAGGAGCGGGTCTGATTCATGGACGAGGAGGACTCGGCGCCGCAGGCGCCATCAGGCTTCGGTGGAATGGCGCCCATCGGACGCAATCGAGGGCGGCATTGTGCCGGGCGAGGTCATGGGCTTCAACGTGCGGGCGCGCTCGAAGAGAGACAAGAGCTCGGCGCGAGCTTGAGGATTGGCTGCTTTCGCGGCGTCGGGTTTGGCGGTGAGCACGTAGTCGGCAGGCGGCAAGTGCGGGCGCAGCCGACGAAAGACTTCGCGCATCTGTCGGCGCAATCGATTGCGTTCGACCGCTGATTTGGACACGCGCTTGGAGATCGTCAGTCCTAGGCGCGCCTGGTCGGCCTCGGCGAAAAAGCGCACCTGCAGGCGAAAGCAGGCGCCAGAAACGCGTTTTCCCTCGCCAAACACGGCCTGGAATTCGGCCGAGGCGCGCAAATGCGCGCGGCGAGGGAAACGGAGCGGGGTCGTGGTGTTCACGGCCCGTCAGGGACGCCGCCGGAGCGGCGTCGGGTCACACGCAGAGGCGCGCGCGGCCCTTGGCGCGACGGCGGGCAAGGATCTTGCGGCCATCGGCAGTCTTCATGCGGGCGCGAAACCCGTGGTCGCGCTTACGCTTGAGGTTGCTGGGCTGGTAGGTACGCTTGGTGGCCATGACGGCACCCCGAATAAATGGGCGGAAAAGACTTGAAAGTCTAACGAATACCGGGCTGGCGGGTCAAGTCGCGCAGCCATGGCAGGAAAGCAGGAGGAAGGCTAGACTGCCCTCCCCTGTACTTATCCACAGGCCGCGCGACCGCGGCCCTGAGTCTGCCCGGAATGGATTCTCTTTGGCCCCGCTGCCTCGAACGCCTGGAAGCCGAGCTTTCGGCCGAGGACGTGCACACCTGGCTCAAGCCCTTGCAGGCGACCTCCCAGGGCGAGGGCATGACCCTGTTCGCGCCGAATGCTTTCGTCGTCGACACCGTTCGCGAACGTTATCTGGCCCGGATTTGCGAGCTCATCAGTCATTACGCCGGCCTGCCGACGCCTGTGAGCGTGGAAGTCGGTTCGCTGCGACGTGAGGTCGCCACGGTCCCGCCGCCGCTGCCGCCGGGCCGGGCTGGCGCCACCGAATTCCAGACCAACCTCGACAACCAGTACACCTTCGACAACTTCGTCGAAGGCCGCAGCAACCAGTTGGGCCTGGCGGCCGCCCGCCAGGTCGCGCTCAGCCCTGGTCGCGCCTACAACCCGTTGTTGCTCTACGGCGGCACTGGACTCGGCAAGACGCACCTGATGCATGCCGCCGGCAATCTGATGCGCGCCAACAACCCCGGCATGCGCGTGCTTTACCTGCGCTCGGAACAGTTCTTCAGCGCGATGATGAAGGCGCTGCAGGACAAGTCGATGGACCAGTTCAAGCGGCAGTTCCAGCAGGTCGACGCGTTGTTGATCGACGACATCCAGTTTTTCGCCGGAAAGAACACCACGCAGGAAGAGTTCTTCCATACGTTCAACGCGCTGTTCGACGGCAAGCAGCAGATCATCCTGACCTGCGATCGTTATCCGCGCGAAGTCGAAAACCTGGAACCGCGCCTGAAATCGCGCCTGGGTTGGGGTCTGTCGGTGGCGATCGAACCACCGGATTTCGAAACGCGCGCCGCCATCCTGACGGCAAAGGCGAGCGAGCGGCGCGTCAGCCTGCCCGACGATGTCGCCTATCTGATCGCCAAACGCATGCGTTCGAACGTGCGCGACCTGGAGGGCGCGCTCAATACCCTGGCGGCAAGATCCAACTTCATCGGCCGGCCGATCACCCCGGAGTTCGCGCAGGAAACCCTTCGCGATCTGTTGCGGGCGCAAGCGCAGGTGATTTCCATCAGCAATATCCAGAAGACCGTGGCAGACTACTATCAGCTACGCATGGCGGACCTGTTGTCGAAGCGACGGACGCGCTCCTTGGCGCGTCCGCGGCAGATGGCGATGGCTCTGGCCAAGGATTTGACCGAGCACAGCTTGCCGGAAATCGGGGATGCCTTCGGCGGCCGGGATCACACGACAGTGCTGCATGCCTGCCGGGTGATCCGGGAGTTGATCGAAACGGACGGTAAGCTGCACGAGGATTGGGACAAGCTGGTACGCAAGCTCACCGAATAGTTCGAGTTCTGCGGAACAGCTTGTGGATAAGTTGCGGAAAAAAATCAGGCCTAGAAGTTATCCACATGTTTTCCCGCCGACAGGCGCGCTGTCACGCACAGGAAATATCCTGTGTTTTTCTTTATATTTCATAGTATTAGCGTTGTTTTTCTGGCCTTTGGCCGCGCTCTACCACCACCAGATAGATTTCTATCCACTTAGGCTCTTGGGATCCCTGCATGCGTTTCAGCCTGTCGCGAGAAGCTTTCCTAAAACCTTTGCAGCAGGTCGTGAACGTCGTCGAGCGACGCCAGACCTTGCCTGTCCTGGCCAACCTGCTGGTGCAGGTTCAGGACGGCAAGCTTTCGATGACGGGTACCGATCTGGAAGTCGAAATGATCGCCCGGGCCCAGGTTGATGACGCCCAGAACGGCGAGACGACGATTCCTGCCCGCAAACTGTTCGAGATCGTTCGTGCCTTGCCGGATGCTGCCCGGATCACCTTGAGTCTTTCCGGGGACAAGACGACGGTGCAGGCAGGACGCAGCCGTTTCACGTTGGCCAATCTGCCCGCCAACGATTTCCCCGCCATCGAAGACCTCGACCTGGTCGAGCGTTTGCGAGTGCAGGAATCGACGCTGAAAGAACTGATCGAGCGCACGGCCTTTGCGATGGCCCAGCAGGATGTGCGCTATTACCTCAACGGCCTGTTGCTTGATCTGCGCGAAAGCTCCCTTCGTTGCGTGGCGACCGACGGCCATCGCCTCGCCTTGTGCGAAGCCGAATTGACCCTGGGTGCGCAGACCCGCAAACAGATCATCCTGCCGCGCAAAGGCGTGCTGGAACTCCAGCGTTTGCTCGAGGGTGGCGACCGCGAGATCGAGCTCGAAATCGGCCGCAACCACCTGCGCATGCGCCGCGAGGACGTCACCTTCACCTCGAAACTGATCGATGGCCGTTTCCCCGACTATGAGGCGGTGATCCCGATCGGCGCCGACAAGGAAGTGAAGGTGGATCGCGAGGTGTTGCGAGCGGCCTTGCAGCGTGTCGCCATCCTGTCGAACGAAAAATATCGCGGCGTGAAGCTGGAAGTCTCACCGGGGCAGTTGCGCATCGTGGCGCACAACCCCGAACAAGAAGAGGCGCAGGAAGAGATCGAGGCCCAGACGCGAGTCGATGGCTTGTCGGTCGGCTTCAATGTTACCTACCTGCTCGATGCGCTAACGGCGCTTCGCGAGGAGCAGGTCGTGCTGAACCTTCGGGACGGCAATTCGTCCGCCTTGGTCCGCGAACTCAGCCACGAGCGCAGCCGACATGTAGTGATGCCGCTGCGACTGTGACGCAACAGCTACTCCCCGGCGGCTACCCACAGGCCCGGTCAGTCCGGGCCTGTTTGCTGCAACGGCCGGCATGATCCTTCGGCGGCTGAAGGCAAGCAACTTCCGTTGTTTCGCCGAGATTGATCTTGAGTTCGGGTCTGGCCTGAACCTGGTGACCGGCGGCAATGGCGCGGGCAAGACCAGCCTGGTGGAGGCAGCTCATCTGCTCGGCTATGGCCGTTCGTTCCGCGGCCGCGTCCGCGACGGGCTGATCCGTACGGGCGCTTCCGAGCTGGAGCTGTTCGCCGAGTGGATGGACGGCAAGGGGCAGGGACATCGCGCCGGCCTTCGTCATACCGGGCAATCCTGGGAGGCGCGGATGGATGGCGCCAATGTCGCCAGCCTTACCGAATTTTGTGCCGGGCTGGCGGTGGTGACCTTTGAACCCGGCAGCCATGAACTGATTGCCGGCTCGGCCGACCAGCGCCGGCGCTACCTGGACTGGGGCTTGTTCCACGTGGAACGAAGCTTCCTTCCCGTCTGGCGTAGGTATGGCCGCGCCCTGAAACAACGCAACGCCCTGCTCAAGAGTCGCCCGGATGCCAGCAGCCTGAGCCTATGGGATCGGGAGTTGGCTGAGGCGGGTAAACCCCTGCATCGGTTGAGGCAGGCCTATCTCCAGGGGATTGAACCCACGTTGGCGGCGGCTGCGAGCGAATATCTGGGGGAGCTAGGGGCGTTCGCCGTTGATTATCTTGCTGGGTGGCGCCGCCAGGACATGAGCCTGGAAGATGCCTTGCTGCTCAATCGCGAACGCGATCTGGCCTTGGGGTACACCTCCGTCGGACCCCACCGGGCCGACTGGTCTTTCCGTTTCGAGGGTCTGCCGGGGCGGGAATCATTGTCGCGCGGGCAGGAGAAGCTGACCGCCTTGTCCTGCATCCTGGGGCAAGCCCGAGCCTTCGAAGCGAGCCAGGGAGAATGGCCGTTGTTGTGCCTGGACGACTTGGCTTCCGAGCTTGACGCGGCGCACCAGCAGCGAGTGCTGGAGTCCGTTCTGGCCAGTGGCGCCCAGGTCCTGCTGACGGGCACGGAAGCACCAGCGGCACTGCCGGTAGCAACGAACCTGCAGATGTTTCACGTGGAACGACAACAGATCAGGGCGCGTTGAGCGCTGGCTGGCGCATCTCTTCGCCCCGGCGGCGAGCTATAATCCGGATGCCTTTAAATAAAGCTCGTTCCCGCCGGCCGGCGGAGCCACGAGCCGTCCGCGACCACCCCCGATGACCGATCCGCAAACGCAAGCGCCAACTTCCCCCAACACCTACGACTCCAGCAAGATCACCGTCCTGCGCGGCCTTGAGGCTGTCCGCAAGCGCCCCGGCATGTACATCGGCGATGTGCACGACGGGACGGGCTTGCACCACATGGTGTTCGAGGTGGTCGACAACGCCATCGACGAGGCCTTGGCCGGCCATTGCGACCATGTCGTCGTGACCCTGCACAACGATGGCTCCTGTTCGGTGTCGGACAACGGGCGCGGCATTCCGACCGACATCCACAAGGAAGAAGGCCGGTCTGCGGCCGAAGTCATCCTCACGGTATTGCACGCCGGCGGTAAGTTCGACGACAACAGCTACAAGGTGTCCGGCGGCCTGCATGGCGTCGGCGTGTCCGTCGTCAACGCGCTGTCGTCGAAATTGTGGCTGGACATCTGGCGCGACGGCGCGCATTTCCAGCAGGAATACGCGCTTGGCGAGCCGAACTATGCCTTGAAGGAAGTCGGTCGCTCCACCAAGCGCGGTACAACCTTGCGCTTCTTGCCCAGCACCGAAACCTTCACCGATGTCGAATTCCATTACGACATCCTGGCCAAGCGCTTGCGCGAGCTGAGCTTCCTGAACTCCGGCGTCACGATCGAGCTGATCGACGAACGCGGCGAAGGCAAACACGATGTTTTCAAGTACGAGGGCGGCATCCGCAGTTTCGTCGAACATCTCGCGGCACTGAAGACGCCTCTGCACGCCTCGGTGGTTTCGGCCTCGGGCGAAAAGGACGGCATCACCGTCGACATCGCTCTCCAGTGGACCGACGCCTACCAGGAAACGATGTTCTGCTTCACGAACAATATTCCGCAGAAGGACGGCGGCACGCACCTGGCCGGTTTCCGCGCCGCCTTGACGCGCACGCTGACCAATTACATCGAGCAGAACGGTTTGGCCCGTCAGGCCAAGATCGCCCTGTCCGGCGACGATATGCGCGAAGGCATGATTGCCGTTCTGTCGGTGAAGGTCCCGGATCCCAGCTTCTCCAGTCAAACGAAAGAGAAACTGGTCAGTTCGGAGGTAAAGCCAGCGGTTGAGGCCGTGATCGGCGCGAAATTGGAGGAGTTCCTGCAGGAGCGGCCGCTTGAGGCCCGCGCGATCGCCGAGAAGGTCGTGGAAGCTGCCCGCGCCCGCGAGGCTGCGCGCAAGGCACGCGAACTGACACGTCGGAAAGGCGCGCTGGATATCGCTGGCCTTCCCGGCAAGCTCGCCGATTGCCAGGAGAAAGATCCGGCATTGTCCGAGCTTTTCATCGTCGAGGGCGACTCGGCCGGTGGTTCCGCCAAGCAGGGTCGCAACCGCAAGACGCAGGCGATCCTGCCGCTCAAGGGCAAGATCCTCAACGTCGAGCGCGCGCGTTTCGACCGCATGCTGTCGAGCGCCGAAGTCGGCACGCTGATCACCGCACTGGGCTGTGGCATCGGCAAGGACGAGTACAACCCGGACAAGCTGCGTTACCACCGCATCATCATCATGACCGACGCGGACGTGGACGGTTCGCATATCCGAACCTTGTTGCTGACGTTCTTCTATCGCCAGATGCCCGAATTGATCGAGCGCGGCCATGTCTATATCGGTCTGCCGCCGCTGTACAAGATCAAGCAGGGCAAGACCGAGCTGTACCTGAAAGACGACGGCGCGCTGAACGCCTACCTGGTGAACAACGCCGTCGAGGGCGCCGAACTGCAGCCCGCCGAAGGCGCGCCGGCGATCAGCGGCGTCGCGCTGGAAAAGCTGATGCTTGAGATGGTCGCCGCGCAGGAAGTGATCGAACGCCACGGTTATCGCATCGATCGTGCGGTGCTCGAAGCCATGCTGGAGGCGGGTCCGCTGCGCAGCGAAGATTTCGCCACGGCCGACGCGCTGGCCGATTGGTCGCGCGCGGTCGAAAGCCGCCTCAACAACGCCGGCCTCGGCCGGCCGCAGTACGCGCTGCGCGTGCAGCCGATGCACGAAGGGCAGGGCGGAGCCCTGTTGGTCGAAAAGAAGCATCACGGCTTGACCAGTGTGCAAACGGTGGCGGCCAACCAGTTGCTGCAGGGCGAACTGCGCCAGGTCAACGAAGTGGCCATCCTGCTTCGCGATCTGTTGCAAGCCGGCGCCAGCGTTTCGCGCGGCGGCAAGACGCAAGCCGTCTCCAGTTTCCGCGATGCGCAAACCTGGCTGCTCGAAGAAGCCAAGAAAGGCCGCCAGATCCAGCGCTTCAAGGGTCTGGGCGAAATGAATCCCGAGCAGCTGTGGGAGACGACGGTGAACCCGGAAACGCGACGCCTGCTCAAGGTGCGCATCGAAGACGCCGTCGCCGCCGACCAGATCTTCTCGACGCTGATGGGCGACGTGGTCGAGCCCCGCCGCGAATTCATCGAGGACAACGCCCTGCGCGTCGGCAACCTCGACGTCTGAGGCGCTCCTGGCGGATCGCTACGATCCGCCGGCCAGGACGGGGTTGAAACCCTGCGCCGGGTGTTGACGCCGCATTAAGCCGAAGTGTCCTAAAACGGAAGCCGAATGGCAGGCGAGGCGAAGGCCCCGCTCACTTGAGCCTGAAAGCCAAGCCCCGTACGCTTCAACCCCCGCTTTGAACGGCGTTCGCGCCACCCCCTTTGGAGTGCTGTCATGAAGAAGACCCTGCTGCTGTCGGCGATGCTCACCACCCTGCTGGCGCCTCTCCCGATGGTCGTTGCCCATGCGCAGACCCAGTCGGGCGGTATCGACGATCGTCGCGCCAATACGCGCGCCAATCGTCGCGCAGCCCAGGAGTCGAAGGCGAAAGCCGCCGAGCAGTTGTTCCCGCAGGCCACGCGCCAGGAACCGAAGGCGAGCGACTCCGTGTTGCACAAGGAGCTCGACAAACTGCAGAAGCTGGCCGAAGACCAGAAGAGCGACGAGGTCATCGCGCTGGCCGACCAAATGCTGGCCAATCCGAAGGCCAGCGCCGTCGATCGTTCGTACGCGGCGTATTACGCCTCCAACGCCTGGCTGGACAAGGGCACCGATGCGGCCGCTGACCGTCAGGCGGCGCAGTACCTCAAGCGCGCCATCGACGAGAACGGCCTGCCCAACAACGCGCACTACCAGAACATGCTGCAGCTCGCCGCGCTGCTGAAGAACGACGAAAAACTCGCCGACAGCGTGGTCTATGTCGATCGCTTCCTGAGCGAAACCAAGACCAACGACGTCAAGGCATACCAGATCAAGGCCGAAGCCGAGTACTTCGGCAATCGTTACGCCGAAGCGGCCGCCACGGTGCGCAAGGCGATGGAGTTGGGGCTGGGCAACGACTCGTTGACCAAGCTGCTGGTCGCGTCCTATCAGGAAATGGACAAGCCGGCGGAAGCGGCCAAGATCCTGGAGGAGCTGGTTGCGAAGAAGCCGGGCGACAAGGCCCTGCTGCAGAACCTCGCTTCGGCCTACCAGCAGGCCGATCAGGACGCCAAGGCCGGCGAGGTCATCGACCGCATGCGCAGCCAGGGCCTGTTGACCGACACCAAGGATTACGAGTCCGCCTACCGTCTGATGGCCAACATCGCAGGACGTGAGAAGGACGCGGTCGCATTGATCAACGAAGGCTTGCAGAAGGGCATCCTGCAGCCGAACCACGATGTCTATGCTTACATCGGCAACGCGTATTACAACGCCGACCAGATTCCGTTGGCGATCGAGGCGTGGAGCAAGGCCGCACCGCTGGGCAAGGACGGGGAGACCTACCTCAACGTCGGGAAACTCCAGGCCTCTGAAGAGCGATGGAACGACGCCAAGGCGGCGGCCCAGCAGGCCCTGGCGAAAGGCGTGCGGAAGCCGGGCGATGCCTGGATCGTGATCGCCCGCGCCGAGTTCGGCCTGGGCAACAAGAACGCGGTTCTGGCTGCCTACCGCGAGGCGGCGAAGTATCCCGAGACCAAGGCGGCGGCCGAGAAGGCGCTGCGCCAGGCCGCAGGAAAGTGACGCGGGTCACTGGTTGGTAAAGCCCTAGGGTTCGTATAAGCTAACAAGTTCCCGCCGCCGGATTGCGGCGGGTCGCGGTGCGTCAGCCCGCGTCGACAATGATGAGCCGCCACCGCATGACGGATTACAACGACAACCCGGATTACGAAAGCCGGACGCTGAGCTGGCCGCGCGTCGCGGGCACCTCGTTCGCCATTGCCTTGCACGTGGCCGGTTTCATGATGCTGATGGCGCCGGTCTCGGCGCCGCACAAGGCTGAAGAGAAGGATGAGGTGACCCTGGTCAGCTTCATCGAACCGCCGCCACCCCCGCCGCCGCCGCCGCCGCCGCCGCCGGAGCCGCCGAAGACGATCACCAAGGTTGTCGAAACGCCGAGACCTACGCCGGTCCCGCCGCCGCCGGAAGCGCCGCCGATCGTGTACGACGATCCGAGCCCGGTTTCCACGCCGGCTCCGCCGCCAGCTCCGCCGGCGCCCTCCGTTCCGGCGGATTTCGCCGGCGGCGAAGTCGACGCCACCGCCCGCTCGCTCAACCCGCCGCAGTACCCGCGCGAAGAACAGCGTCGCGGCGTCGGCGGCACCGTAACCCTCATCCTGACCTACGACGCCAGCGGTACCGTGACGGACGTGTCGGTCGAAAAATCCAGCGGAAACCGCAACCTCGATCGCGAAGCGATGAAGGCCGCGAGGCGCTGGAAGATCAACCCCGGCATGCGTGGTGGCCAGCGAGTGGGCGGCCTTGCGCGCGTGCCGGTAACCTTCACCCCATAACGAGCAACAAAAAGGTCCTTACTTATGCTGCATAACCTCCTCCTCTCCGCTGCCGCCGCCGCGCCGGCTGCCGCAGGCGGTACCGCCAACAACGCCGAAGCCCTGCAGCAGATGGGCTTCAGCCACATGATCCAGAACTTCGACGCGGTGGGCTACGCGGTCTTCATCATTCTGTGCGTCATGTCGGTCGGCTCGTGGTGGTACACGGTCGTCAACTTCATCAAGAACATGGTCATCGCTTCGCGCGCCGACCGCGTCGTCCGCACGTTCTGGGAAACCCCGAACGCCCAGGACGCCATCCGCTTCATGGAAGAGCAGCCGGCCAACGAGCCCTTCTCGAAGATCGCGCTCGACTGCGCCCAGGCCGCCGCGCACCACCAGCGCCACGAAGGTTCGCGCCTGGTCGAAGCCCTGAACCGCTCCGAGTTCATCGATCGCGCCCTGCGCCAGGCGGTCACGCGCGAAAGCGCCCGCATGGAAAACGGCCTGACCTGGCTCGCCACCGTCGGCGCCACCGCGCCCTTCGTCGGCCTGCTCGGCACCGTGTGGGGCATCTACCACGCCCTGATCCGCATCGGCCAGACCGGCCAGGCCTCGATCGACGCCGTGGCCGGCCCGGTGGGCGAAGCCCTGATCATGACCGCCTTCGGTCTGTTCGTGGCCATCCCGGCGGTGCTTGCGTACAACTTCTTCGTGCGCAGCAACCGCAACACCTACGCCAAGTTCGACACGTTCGCGCACGACCTGCACGACTTCTTCGCCACCGGTTCGCGCGTCGGCGAAGTCAAGCGCTGAGTCGGCACCGCAATCGAAAGGTAGGCAGCCATGGCTTTCAGTTCCAACTCCGGTGGTGGCCCGATGGCCGACATCAACGTCACGCCCCTCGTGGACGTGATGCTGGTATTGCTCATCATCTTCATGATCACCGCGCCGCTGGCGGCGCATAAGGTGAAGGTGGAACTTCCGGACGCCACACTTCGCGTGAAACCGCCGATCGAAGTGCCGCCGATGACGCTGGCGATCCAGGCCAACGGCGCCATGTTCTGGAACGATGCGCCGGTGACCCAGGCCCAGCTCGAGCAGAACCTCGCCGTGACCGTGCAGAAGACGCCGCAGCCGATGGTCAACGTGCGCGCCGACGCCAACACCAAGTACGGCATCATCAACGATGCCGTGCAGACGGTGCGACGCGCGGGCATGCGCAAGGTCGGCTTCGTGTCGACGCCGGAACGCTGAGACGGAAAGGAACAGACCATGGCATTCACCTCCAACTCCGGTAGCGGCCCGATGGCCGACATCAACGTCACGCCCCTCGTGGACGTGATGCTGGTGCTGCTCATCATCTTCATGGTCACCGCGCCGGCGATGTCCTATCCGACCGAAGTCGATCTGCCGCAACCGACCGTCACGCCGCCCACTCCGCCGGTCGATCCGCCGGAGCCGATCCGCATCCGCATCGACGCGGGCGGCACGGTCAGCTGGAACGGCAGCCCGACGCCGATGTCGACGCTGCAGGCGCAGTTCGACGTCGAAGGTGCGCGTGGCGACGTCGGTACCGGTACGCCGGACGCGTCCAAGCAGCCCGATATCGAGATCGAAACGGATCGCGACGCGGAATACGAAGTCCTCGCCAAGGTCCTGTCGCGGGCGAAGAACGCGCAGTTGGCCAAGATCAAGTTCGTCAACGCGGGCGAGTAAGCCCACGCCTCAAATCGCAACACCCTTAGCAGCAACGCCGCCCTTGGGCGGCGTTTTTTTTGGCGGCGCAACGGCCCGGGATGGACTTGCTGTCGGGCCAGGCGTAGAACGGAAGGCAAGCCCCGACGAAGGAGACGCGCCATGGCCTTGCTTGCCGCCCGTTCCGACCAGATGGCCGAAATCAACATCACTCCGCTGGTCGATGTGATGCTGGTCCTGCTGGTGATCTTCATGATCGCCGCGCCGACCCTTACGCACTCCGTTCCGCTCGACCTGCCCCAGAAGGGGCCCAGGCCTCCGGTCGAGGCGCGTACCCTCGAACTGGTCGTCACGGCGGGCGATGAATACGTTCTCGCCGGCGAAGCCATGAGCCCCGCCCAGCTCGAATCGCGCCTGCATGCCGAGCTCTCGGCGACGGAGCAGCCGCTCAAGCTCGCGGTCATTACCGAGCGCGATACCGAATACCAGACGGTTGCCCGAGCCGTGGCCGCAGCGCGTAACGCCGGGGCCGACAATCTGGAGTTTTCGGTACGCTAAGCGACCGGGCCGGTCGCGGCAGGCATCGCGCGAGTTCAGTCTTGCGCGATGATCTCCAGGTAGGCGCGAACGGTCGCCGCCAGACCGGCGTGCAGGGCTTCGCCGATCAGGGCGTGGCCGATCGAAACCTCGAGAACGCCGGGCACTTTGCGCAGGAACAGGCCAAGATTGGCTTGGCTCAGGTCGTGGCCGGCATTGACGCCGAGACCGGCCGCCTGCGCCTCAATCGCGCTTCGCGCGCATAGCGCCAAGGCGGCAGACGCCTCGCCTTGCGCCTGGGCCTCCGCGTAAGGCCCGGTGTAGAGCTCGATGCGGTCGGCGCCGATCTCCGCAGCGCGGGCGATATCCGGCGAGCCGGCGTCCATGAAGAGGGACACGCGAGTGCCGAGCGCGCGCAGGTCGGCAATGATGGGCCGCAGGCGCGGGCCATCGCGAACAAGATCGAAACCGTGGTCCGAGGTGAGCTGGCCGTCGCCGTCCGGCACCAGGGTGACCTGCTGCGGACGCGCATCGCGTACCAGAGAAAGCAGCCCGGGATACGCGCCACGCGCCGGTGCGAACGGATTGCCCTCGATGTTGAATTCGCCCCGGCCGCGCACGCGCTCCGCCAGCGCCAGCACATCGTCCGGCCGGATGTGACGCTGGTCGGGCCGCGGGTGTACGGTAATGCCGCCGCCGCCCGCGGCCAGCGCGGCATCGGCGGCAGCCAGTACGCTTGGTTCATGGCCGCCGCGGGAGTTGCGCAGGACGGCCACTTTGTTCACATTGATGCTCAACAGGGTCATCGCCGCAAGTCCGGAACTGGGAGTACTGTTGTCGCCGACAGGGCAGGGGAGAAGTTCTGTGGGAGTGCGCACATTACCTCGTCCATTCGTTCACGCATACTGAAACGATGCTTCGATACCTGCGCCCGTTCATCCTGATCGCGACCGCCGCGCTGAGCCTGCTGTCGGCTTTCGCCAGCGCCGAAACCCTGCGCGGCAGCCCGCTGTTGCGCCGCTACCTGCCGGAAGACTACAACGCCACGCCGCAGCATCTTTCGATCGCCGCGGATCGCGACGGCCGGTTGTTCGTCGGCAACGCCGAAGGCGTGCTGCGGTACGACGGCGAACGCTGGCAGCTGATCAAGCTGCCCGGCAACCTCAATGCGCGCGTCGTCGTCGCTGGCCAGGACGGCCGCATCTACGTCGGTTCGTACGACAGCTTCGGTTGGTTGCGCGCCACGCGCGATGGCGACATCCGCTACGAGGAGTTGCTGACGGCGGTCGGGCTGAAAGAGCGCGAGCGGAGCATCGGCACGGTCTGGCAGATCCTGCCGACGTCGAAAGGCATCTATGTCCGGGCCGAGCACCAGCTGTACTACCTCGACTATGCCCATCGCGAACATCGGCAATGGCCGTTGGCCGACAACGTGCGCATCTTCTACAACCAGGGCGACGAACTTTTCGCGCGCGTGAACGGCGTGGGGTTCTGCCGCTTCGTCGATGGCCGCTTCGTCCTGGAGCCTGGCGGCGAGATGTTCGCGAACCAGCCGCTGCCCGGCATGATCGTGCGCGACGGCTGGCGACTGCTGGTCGGCGACCAGGGCTTGTATCGCGCCGACGCCAGCGGCATCCAGCCCCTGCCGGACAACGCCGGCAGCGAGTTCCGCGATTCCGATGCCTACGAGGCGCTGGGCTTGAGCGACGGCAGCTTCGTTATTGCGACGCGCAGCGGCGAGATCTTCCGCTACGGTGCAGACTACAAACTGCGCGAGCGCGTCAGCCTGGGCAGTTTCGCCATCAGCGCGCTCGGCACCGACCACGAAGGCGGTCTGTGGGCGACCACCGAGGGCGATCTGGTGCGCATGGCCCTGCCCTCGCCCTGGTCCTTCCTGGGTCCGGAACAGGGCGTTCGCGGCAATGTCTTCGATTTCGAGTGGTACGACGGCGCCCTGTGGCTGGCCACCTCGCGCGGTTTCAGTCGCATGCGCACCGGCGCGGACGGCAAGACGCAGGCCGAACGCCTCGACTGGGACGGCGTCGAGCTCGAGGGTTATACGCTCGCCGCGACCGACCAGGGCCTGTTGCTCGGCTTCCGCAACGGATTGCTGGTTCTCGACCCCGGCGCCACCGCCCCGCGCTTCCTGTTCAAGGGAGAGGCCGAAGGCGTTTTCGATGTGCGCCAATCGCGTTTCGATCCGCAGATCGCTTATGGCCTCGCCGACCAGCACCTGTTCGTCCTGCGCGTCCTGGAAGGGCGCTGGCAGGTCGATTTCAGCCTCCCTCTCGATGGCGCCAGCGCCGCGGCATTGGTGGAAACGGGCAAGGGCGAAATCTGGTTCGGCGATTCGCGCGGCGGACCCCAGCGCTGGCGACTGGACCTGGAAAACCGCAAACGCCTTCAGCGCGACGTTTTCGGAAAACGCGACGGCATCGAACTCGATCCCAACAGCGGCAGCCTCCTGTTCCTGCTCGATGGCCAGGTGCACGTGGTCAGCGGCGAAAAAGGTTTTCGCTACGGCGGCTCGCGGTTCGAGCCCGATACCGGGCCGCCTTTCACGCTGGTGGATCGTCCGCATGAGCTGAGCGTGGAGAAGACGCCGCTCGGCGACTACGCATTCTCCAGCCGGCAGTTGTGGTTCCGTCCGGCCAAGCAGAAGGAATGGCAGCCCCTGCACCTGGGCTCGCAACTGGCCGCCGGTTATAGCCGCCTACGCTACAACCGCGATGGGGTCCTGCGCGTGGCCACCTGGAGCGGTCTGCTGCAGTTCAATCCTGGCGAAAAACAGCCGGCGCCGGCGCCTTTGACGCTGGGCTTCGAACGCGTGACCGCGGAACCGCCCGGTGGCGGCCAGCCATTGCACCTGCCGATCGTCAGCGGCGACAAGGCGGTCGAGATTCCGTCGGGCTCGCGCCTGCATTTCCGCTATGGCTTAGTCAGCATGGAAAGCGGACTGGAGTTCCGCTATTTCATCCATGGCGTTACCGACGAATGGAGCGAGTGGACGGACCGGGACTTGTTCCTGCGCGCGATGACGCCGGGCGAATATCTGCTGGAAGTGCAGGCGCGGACCAAGGGCGGCCGCTTGGCCACGCCGACCTCGTATCGTTATCGCGTGCTGCCGCAGTGGCACGAACACTGGTGGGTTCGCTTGCTGGCCCTGCTGGCCTTGTTGGGCGTGCTGGCCCTGGTGGTGCGCGAGCTGATCCAGCGCCGTACCCAACGTTATCTCGAGACCAACCGCAAGCTCGAAGCGCGCATCGCCGAACGCACGCACGAGCTCGAAGAGGTCAATCGCAAGCTGGCCGAACTGGCGACCGAGGACTCCCTGACCGGCGTCAACAATCGGCGTGCGCTCGAGCAGGGCTTGCAGCGCGAGTGGTTCCGCGCGCTCGACCAGCGCCGACCGCTGTCGGTGCTGATGATCGACGTCGACAACTTCAAGCGCTACAACGACCAGCACGGCCATCTCGAGGGCGACGTGCTTCTGCGCAACATCGCCCAGCTGCTGCGCGCCCAGCACGACAGCAAGCGCGAGCTGCTGGCGCGCTACGGCGGCGAGGAATTCGCCTTGCTGTTGCCGGGCGTGCACGCCGAGGAAGCGAAGCGCCGGGCGGAGGAAATCCGCGTGAAACTGCAGCAGGACGTGCCGGGCAATACGGTGAGTATCGGTGTCTGCGGTTTCGTGCCGAGCGTGCAGGCCGAACCGACCCAGCTGTTGCGCCGCGCGGATGCCGCGCTGTATCGGGCGAAGCGAGCCGGACGCAATCGCGTCGAGGTCGACGAAGAGCAGTAGGCGAAGGCCTAGCGTTCGCTTTGCGCGAGGACGAAGCAGTTCAGGCGCAGCGAGGGCGCATCTTGCAAGGCCAGCACCACCGTATGCTGGTTTCCCGGCATCGTTATCCGGCGATGCTGCCAATGCGACAGCGTGCCGGCATCGTCCGGCAAGGCGAGCAGCTGCGGTTGTTCTTCATGCGCGTCGAAGCGCCATCGCGGCAGGTAGCCGAAAATCCCGGTACCGGTCGCCTTGCAACTCGCTTCCTTGGCGGTCCACAGGCGCAGGAAGGCCGGGGCGCGCTGCTCGGCCGATAGCGCGGCCAACGCCGTCGCCTCTTCGGGCGAGTACCAGCGTCGCGCCAAACGCACGACCGGCGGCACACGGTCAAGCCGTTCGATATCGACGCCGACCCGCCCGCGCATGCAGATCGCCACGGCACTGCCACCCGCGGTGTCGGTCAGGTTGAAATCGGGCGCATTCGGGTGGCGCAGGAAAGGCCGACCCTTGGCCTCGCGTGCGAACGACAGGTCTTGCTGGGCCAGGCCGAGCAATGGTGCGAGCAGCGCACGCAGCAGGCGGTCGACGCGCGCGCGCCGGGCCGAGGGGCGGCTGTCTTCATGCGGACACCACCACAGCCGCAACTCGTCGGCCAGCAAGGGCGGCGAGGCTTCGGCCGCCAGCGGCGACCACGAGCTCAGGGCGAAGCGTCCTCGTTCTTCTGCGCGGCCTTGCGCGCCTCGGCCTGCTCGCGCAAGAGGCGCAGTTCTTCCGGGCTGATGATGTGCATTTCGTCGCGCGAGTTGCGCGACACCCGCGAATTCAGCCAGCCGAGCATCCAGGCGATCATCAGGCCGAGCGTCAGCAACAGCAGCAGGACCGCCACCAGGCCCGGCATGGGCAGCGTGAAGGCGATCGCCATGCAGACAGCTGCGCCGAGGAGATAGAGCCAGTGCATATGCCACCTCATGCCAGAAGTCGGCAGTCTAGCGCAGACCCGCTCGGCCTTGCGCCTGCCCGTTCACAACAGGGGCGAAAGCAGGCGGGCGACCGCTTCCGCCAGTCGGGACGGCAGCCCGAGCACGCGCGGTACCGGCACCGGGCAGGCACGGGCGAAATCCTCGTGCAGGATGGCCCCCAGATCGCCGGCGACGCCCTTGTCCTCGAACAGCACGCAGAGCTCGAAATTGAGCCGGAAGCTGCGATTGTCGAAATTCGAGCTGCCCAGGATGCTGATGTCGTCGTCCACCAGCAGCGCTTTCGTGTGCAGCATGCGCGGGTATTCGAAGACCTTGATCCCGACCGCCTGCAGCTCATCGAAATACGAGCGCGCGGCCGCACTGACCAGGCGCGAGTCGCTCTGCATCGGCACCAGCAACCGAACCTCAACGCCGCGCAGGGCGGCCGAGGTCAGCGCCATGCGCGCCGCTTCGCCGGGCACGAAATAGGGCGTCGCCAGCCAGACGCGATGTTTCGCCTGGGCGATCGCCGCGATCATCGTGCGGTGGATCGACTCCCAGGGCGAATCGGGGCCGGCCGGCAGCACCAGGCAGGGTATCGGGCCAACGGCCAGTTCCGGCCACATGTCGGGGCCTTGCGGGACGCGGTTGCCGGCGTAAACCCAGTCCTCGAAGAAAGCCAGCTGCAGCCAGCGCACGGCTTCGCCTTCGACGCGTACGTGCAGGTCGCGATAGGCGTCCTGGCGCAAGCGTTCGTTTTCCTCGTCGGTGATGTTGATGCCGCCGGTGAAGCCGATACGCCCGTCGACGATGACGATCTTGCGGTGGTTGCGCAGATTGATCTTCGGATGCCAGAGCCGGCGCAAGCGGATGCGCGTGCGATGGAAGAACAGCACCTCGGCGCCGGCGGCGCGCAGGGGCTGCAGGAACTCGCGCGAGATCCGCGACGAGCCGATGGCATCGAGCAATAGACGCACCTGCACGCCGGCACGCAGTCGTTCGCAAAGCGCATCGCGCAGCATCGTGCCGGTGCGATCTGGCTCGAAAATGTAGTACTCCAGGTGCACGTGCCGCTGCGCTACCGCGATCGCGGCGAGCAGCGCGTCGTAGGTCGCGCCACCATCGCTGAGCAGCCGCACGGGGCCCGCCGAACTGGGGCCGTAGCCGGAACTGGCGGCGCCCAGGCGCATCAGGGCCGAACAACTGCGCTCGTCCAGGCCATCGGCGCGCTGCTCGAGCCGAGCGCGCGCACGGACGCGACGAAGACGTTGGCGCCGGATGCGTTGCGGTCCGAGGAAGTGATAGATCAGGAAGCCGAGTACCGGCAACAGGGCAAGGGACAGCAGCCAGCTCAAGGTCGCGATCGGCTCGCGCTTCTGCAGCACGATCCAGCCGGCCAACACGAGCAGGTAAAACAACCACAGCACCCACAGCACCCACAGCAGGTGCGGCATCAGGGTCTGCAATTGGTGGAACCACGCGCTCATGCCCCGATTGTATGCGCGGCCGACGCAAAGTTGCGTCGGCGCGGCATGGCTAGAACAAGTCGCCCTGGGGCGAGGCGGCGCGTGGCGGCGTAAAGCGGCTCGCATCGAGACCCGGCAATCGGCCGAAGCCGAGGCGAGCATGCGCCCGGGCGAAACGTTGCGCCAGCAGATCGGCGAACGGCCCCTCGCCACGCATGCGCTTGCCGAACGTGTTGTCGTAGTCGCGGCCGCCGTGCATCTGTTGCAGCAGGCTCAGCACGTGCGCCGCGCGCGCGGGGTAGTGCAGTTCTAGCCACTCGCGCCAGACCTGCTTAAGCTCGTGCGGCAAGCGCAGCAGGACGTAACCGGCGGCGCGGGCACCATGCTCGTGCGCGGCTTCGAGGATGTGTTCGATCTCGTGATCGGTGATCATCGGGACGACCGGCGCCACCATCACGCCGACCGGCACGCCGGTCTCATGCAGTCGACGCATCGCCCGCAGGCGCGCATGCGGAGCGGCGGCCCGCGGTTCCATCCTCGCCGACAGCCGGTTGTCGAGCGAGGTCACGGAAAAATAGACGTGCACGAGGCGCTGCTTCGCCATTTCCGACAGCAGTTCGGCATCGCGTTCGATCAGCGCGCTCTTGGTGATGAAACTGACCGGGTGCCGGGTCTCGGCCAGCACTTCCAGGCATTCGCGGGTGATGCGATAGCGGCGCTCGATCGGTTGATAGGCATCCGTGTTGATGCCGAGCGCGATCGTCGAGCAACGATAGGAGGGTTTGCCAAGCTCGGCGCGCAAACGTTCGGCGGCATTGGTCTTGGCGAAGAGCCGGGTCTCGAAATCCAGGCCTGGCGACAGGTCGAGGTAGGAGTGACTGGGTCGGGCGAAACAATAGACGCAGCCATGCTCGCAGCCGCGATAGGGATTGACCGATTGGGCGAAGGCGATATCGGGCGAATCATTGCGACTGACGATGCTGCGCGCGCGTTCTTCGGTGACCGTCGTTTCCGGTTTCGCCGGCGCATCTTCGTAGACCGAGCCCCAACCATCGTCCTCGCCCCGGCGAATCCGCTTTTCGAAGCGACCAGGGAGACGGGTGGCGGCGCCGCGCCCCTTGATCGGCGCGGTCGGTTTGCGGGCATCGTCCATGCGGCGAGCTTAAGCCCGCCGCGTCTCATGTTGGTGAGACGCGCGGTGCTGCCGCGCCTGTTCAGGCCTTCTTGATCAGTCCGATCAGGGCCAACAGGATCACGGCGCCGATGAAGGCATTCAGGATGGCGGCGATGATGCCGCCGCCGATCGCGATCCCGACCAGGCCCAAGACCCAGGAACCGACGAAGGCGCCGATGATGCCGACGATGATGTTGCCGAGAATGCCGAAACCACGGCCTTTCATGGCCAGGCCGGCAAGCCAGCCGGCGATGCCGCCGATAAGCAGGGTGATGAGCAGCGATTCCAGCGACATGGCGAATCTCCCTCGGTTGTGCCGCTTCGGGCGGACGTCAGCGGCACCCTAGCACAGCCGTGCGCGAACGCGACGCCGTCGTGCGCTCACTTCCCGGCGTCGTGCTCCAGGTGATAGCGCACGGCGGCCTCCACTTCCCGTTTCGAACCCAGGAACACCGGCACGCGCTGGTGCAAGCCGCTTGGCTGCACTTCGAGCATGCGTTGTCGCCCGGTGCTCGCGGCGCCGCCGGCTTGCTCGACCAGGAAGCTCATCGGGTTGGCCTCGTACATCAGCCGCAGCTTGCCGCCCTTGTCGCGGCACTTGGCGTCGAGCGGATAGGAAAAGATGCCGCCGCGCGTCAGGATGCGATGCACGTCCGCGACCATGCTCGCGACCCAGCGCATGTTGAAGTCCTTGCCGCGCGGGCCTTCTTTGCCCTGCAGCAGATCGCCGACATAGGCCTGCATCGGCGCTTCCCAGAAGCGCTGGTTCGACATGTTGACGGCGAATTCCTTGGTCTCTTCCGGAATGCGCAGGTCGCGCTGGGTCAGCATGAAACTGCCCTGCTCGCGGTCGAGCGTGAAAGCATGCGTGCCGCGACCGATCGTCAACACCAGCATCGTGCTCGGGCCGTAGGTGGTGTAGCCGGCGCAGACCTGCGCCGTGCCAGGCTGCAGGAAATGTTCGTCGCCGGGTTCGGTGATGCCGTCCGGGCAATGCAGCACCGAAAAGATCGTGCCGACGGAGATATTCACGTCGATGTTCGAACTGCCATCGAGCGGATCGAACAACAGCAGGTAATTGCCTTTCGGGTAAGCGTTCGGGATCGGGTGCGAATGATCCATCTCTTCCGAGGCCAACCCGGCCAGGTGCCCGCCCCATTCGTTCGCCTCGAGCAGGATCTCGTTCGACAGCACGTCGAGTTTCTTCTGCGCTTCGCCCTGGATGTTGCCCGTCCCGGCTTCGCCGAGCACGCCGCCCAGCGCCCCCTTGCCCACGGCGGTGGAGATCGATTTGCAGGCGCGCGCGACGACCTCGATCAGCAGGCGTAGATCGGCATTGATGTGGCCGCGGTGCTGTTCCTCGATGAGGAAGCGGGTCAGCGAGATCGGTTTCATGCGGGATCCAGGGGTCGGCAAGGCGGCCATTTTACCGGGCATGGCAGAATCGGCGCAGAGGATTCGATATGCCCGAGACGCAGGCGAACCTGTTGCCGCTGTTGACCGCCCTGGGCCTGGGCTTGCTCATCGGCGCGGTGCGCCAACGCCAGCATCCCGATGCCTTGGCCGGGCTGCGCACGCATGCGCTGGCCGCCTTGCTCGGTGCCGTGGCTTTCAGTCTCGGGACGACCGTCTTCCTGGTGTTGTTGTTGTTCGGTGCTGGCCTGATCCTGATCGGCTATTGGCGCGAATCCGATCGTGATCGCGGCCTGACAGGCGAGATCGCCCTGTTCCTGACCCTGCTGCTCGGCGCCCTGGCCTGCCGACAGGCGCAGCTGGCGGCGGGGTTGGCCGTGGTGACGGCCGGCCTGCTCTACGCGAAGGCGAGCCTGCATCGCTTCACCCAGCAGGCGCTCAGCGAAGGCGAGGTGCACGACGGCCTGCTGCTGTTGGCAGCCGCTCTGGTGGTGCTGCCGCTGGTACCGGACCGCGACTTCGGCCCGTTCGCCGGTTTCAATCCGGCGACGTTATGGAAACTGGTGGTGCTGGTGATGGCCATCGGTGCGTTGGGCCATGTGGCGTTGCGCCTGATCGGCAATCGCTGGGGCCTGGCGGTCGCCGGTTTTTTCGCCGGTTATGTGTCTTCGACCGCTGCCATCGCCGGTTTCGGTCAACGCGCGCGTCAGACACCGACCCTACTGCGCGCCAGCGTCGGCGCGGCGATGTTGGCGAACCTGGCTTCGCTAAGCCTGGTCGTGCCGATCGTGCTGGCCGTTTCGCCCACGCTATTGCCGACCTTGTTGCCGGAACTGGCTGCTGGCGGCGCAGTCCTGCTTGTCGGCGGACTGTTCGGGATGCGCGGGGGCGACGCGGCCGATGTTCAGGCACCGACCGCGCAGGCACGCATGTTCCGCTTCACGCACGCGTTGGGCATGGCGGCATTGATAGGCGCGGTGCTTTTCTTCGCGGCCGCGATGAATGCTTGGCTCGGCGCACGCGGAGCCCTGATGGCTGCGGTGGTCGCGGCCCTGGCCGAACTGCACGCGGCCGTCGCGTCGCTGGCGCAGCTGTCGCTGGATGGCGTGCTCGATGCGCGTCAGGCGCGCTGGGGTTTACTCGGCCTTCTCGTCGCCAGCGCGTCGGCGAAGACGGTGGTCGCTTTCGTCAGTGGCGGTCGCGGCTTCGGAATGCGCGTCGGCCTCGGGTTGGGCGCGATGCTGGCGGCGGTCCTCGCGACGCAACTGCTGTTACCGCCGCTCAAGTCCGGCGACGCGCCGGCGCTCAGCGCTTCACCATCTGGTCCGCGCGCTTGAACAGGATCCAGCTCGTGGCGATGTACTTGTCGCCACCCAGGGGGCGGTTGCCGCGATGCGTATGGGTGAAGGCGGTCGGTGCGATCAGCAAGGCGCCGGTTTGCGGGACGATCTTGCGTTGCTGGTAGAGGAACTCGGTTTCGCCTTCCTCGAACCCGTCGTTGAGGTAGATCGTCCACAGCACGGCGCGATGCAGGGCTTCGGTTTGCGGGGCGAGCGGCGATTGTTCGCAGTGCCAGCGCGGATAGCCGCCGATGCCGGCGCGATAGCGTTGCAGGTTGATCTTGCCGGGGCGCAGGGATTCCGCCAGGACTTCGGTGAGGGCCTGATCGCTGAGCGCGGCGAAGTCTTCCGCGCGCATGGATCGGGTGACGCCACCGGGTTCGGTCCAGTCGTATTCGATCGAGGCCAGCAACAGGTGCGGGTACTTGCGGGCGTAGGCGCGCAGCCCCGGGATGACGGCGCGATACAGCTGTTCTTCGGCGTCGCGCCATTGCGGAAGGATCGACACGCAAATATCGTCGCTGCGTTTCACTTCCGGCTGTACCGCCGTGCCGGCGATGCCCGGCGACGCCTGGCCGCACGCTTCGAAGCGCGACACCAGCGCCGCGCAGGCTTCGCGCGACAGCGCGTCGGGGAAAATTTCGATGAAATCGGGCGTGTCCATGTCGCCATGATCGCCGAAGCGGCCGGCGAAGGCGATATCCCGGAACGCCTAGATGATCCGCAACGTGATGGCTTTCAACACCGCCCGGGTGCGGTCGCGCGTGCCGAGCTTGTCCAGGATCTCGGAAACGTAGTTCTTCACCGTGCCTTCCGACAGGAAGACGGCACGGGCGATTTCCTTGTTCGAATAGCCGCCGGCCAGCAGGCGCAGGATGGCCACTTCGCGCTCGTTGAAGGTGTCGGTCGGGGGCGCCTGGTCGCGAAAGGAATAACGCGCGCGGACCGGGTCGGTGGAGACCGGCGCGAGCAGGGTCTCGCCGCGCGCCACGCGCGTGATCGCGTCCAGCAAGTCCTCCGGACTGGCGTCTTTGAGCAGGAAACCTTGGGCGCCCGCCGCGCTGGCGCGCAGGGGCAGGTCGTTTTCGTCGAAGGTCGTCAACAGGATGACCGGCGTCGCATCGCCGCGCTCGCGCAATCGCCGCAGCATGGCGAAGCCGTCTGTTCCCGGCATGCGGATGTCAGACAGGACGACATCGACGCGTGCCGCCTCCAGCGCGAGCAACAGGGCTTCGCCGTCTTCGGCTTCGATCGCGACCTGCAGTTGCGCGAACCCGGACAGCAAGGCCTTCAGTCCGCCGCGCACGAGCGCCTGATCGTCGGCGAGGGCGAGACGGATGCTCATGCGCGCGCCGGCAAGGTCGCAAGAAGCTGCACGCCGCCATGTTCGCCGCGTTGCACGCGCAGCAAGCCGCCGAGGTTCTGCCAGCGCTCGCGCATGCCGGCCAGGCCGTTGCCGAATACCAGTTCGCCGGCGCCGCGACCGTCATCGCGGATGTCCAGCGTCAGTGCGCCATCGACCCGTCGCAGGACGATCCAGAGGTTGTCGGCGTTCGAATGCCTCGCCGTATTGGTCAACGCCTCCTGCACCGTGCGCAGCACCGCTTCGGCCTGGCCGAGATCGGCGACGCGCGCTTCGTCGGCCAACTCCAGATGCACGCGCGGTTTCGGGAACGGCGCCGCCAACGCCTGCAGCACTTCGCGCAACGCGATGCCGTCGTGCAAGCGCAACTGCTGCACCACGCTACGGATATCGGCCAGCAGCTCGTCCGCGAGCTGGGCGCACAGGGCGACGGCCTGCTCGTCGCGCCAGCGCGGGTCGCGCGCGAGGGCCGACAGATTGAGCTTCAGGGCCGTGAGCTTGTGTCCGGCGATGTCGTGCAGCTCGCGCGACAGGCGCAAGCGCTCGGAATCGCGCACCGATTCTGCCAACAGCGAACGCGTGGCAAGCAGATCCACGTTCACGCGCGCCAGTTCGTCGCGATCGCGTTCGGCGCGAACCGTCATGCCCATCACCAGGGTGGCGAACGCCTGGAAGCTGGCGAACCCCAGGAGAAACATCGACGCATCGCGCAGATCGTGACCCCAGTACCGCATCAGCAACAACAACAACGCGCCGTTCACCGCTGTCAGGATCAACAACAGCCGCCAGCCCTGCGTGTTCACCGCCAGCACGCTGGCCCAGAGAACGAAAAGGATGCCGGCGAGACCGGCCGGGCCGCGACAGAAGATGGCGAAGGCCGCCAACAGCATGATCGCCAGCACGAGCCGGCTCAGGCGGAGGTCTTCGCATTCGCCGCGCACCATGATCGTGGCGAAGCCGAGGGTGAAGACGGACAGGGAAACGATCGTCAGCCACAAGGGCGCGACGCCGACCGGCGCCGGTCGCAGGGCCGACAGCGCGACCACGAGGATGGCGAGATAGGCCGCCAGCGCCAGGGGCGTGAACAGCGCCCGCCAGTCGTTGCCCCGCAACAAGTCCATCGCAATGCGCCTCGTGGCTCGCGTCGCGATATTGCGGCGCGCGTACAGAGTGCGACCGCCGAGCCGCCGCAACAAGATGGCGACCGAAGAAAGTGACTTCCGGCAGGTCGGGGCGATGACCGTCGGCACCTGTTCATGACGAAGGAGGCGCCGACACTGGCCCGGCACGAATCGCCGTGCATCGGTGGAGACGAAGGCCATGAGCCTGTATGCCATTCTCGCGCTGTTCCATGCCGGTCTCGGCACGCTGGCGTTGGCGACGTTCTGGATCGCCGGTCTCTCGCGCAAGGGCAGCCCGTTGCACAAAGGCGCGGGCAAGCTCTATCTGCTGGCGATGGCGGGATTGCTCGCGGCAGCCCTGCCGATGAGCCTGCGCATCATGGCCAGCGGGCGCATCGTCATCGGATGCTTCCTGCTCTACCTGCTGGTGATCTCGGTCACGGCAGTCTGGAACAGTTGGCGCGCGATCCGCGACCGCCGCGACTGGCGCGGGTACACCGGCCCGGTCTATCGCGGCCTGATGTGGCTCAATCTCGCCAGCGGCCTGGGCATCGCCTACGTCGGCCTGTTCGAGGCCAAGGCGATGCAACTCATCATCACGGCGTTCTCCGGAATCGGTCTCGCGGGCTTCGTCGGCATGTGGCGGTTCGCCCGTCGCGCGCCGGAAGATCCACGCTGGTGGTTGCGCGAACACCTGACGGCGATGTTGGGCAATGGCGTGGCCACGCACATCGCCTTCCTGTCGATCGGACTGCCGCGGCTCTTTCCGGAACTGGGCGGCAGCAGCTTGCAGAACATCGCCTGGCTCGGACCGCTGCTGGTGGCTTTCGTCGCCGGCGCCTGGCTGACGCGCAAATACTTGCCCAAGCGATCGCCGCGTGTCGCCGGTGCCGTCGGCTGATCAGAACGAACACCGGGCCGATCGCCATGTCGTTTCCGTAACGCAGGCTGTCCGCAGGCGCAGCCGAAGCCGAGGCTCATGTCGTCCTGCCTGAAGCCAGGGTTATGCTGTGGCCGGGATGGAGGTGAGCCATGGCCTATCTGGAACAGGCGGAACTGTTTTCCGAGCTCGTGCGGGGTGGCCGGGTGGAGCAATACGCGGGTCCGGTGACCCTGTCCGGCGTTCGTGGCGTGCGCTGGCTGGAGCTGCGGGCCACCTTGCATGGCATCGAGCTGTGGGTGTTCGACGTGCAGGACGTGGGCGCGCCCGGGCATGCCGATCTCTACGGGTTCCCGCGGCTCGACGAAGACGAGACGCCATTCGCGGTGGCGACCTTCGACGTCAGCCGCAAGGCCGTGCAGTACGCGCAGGACCAGTACGGGGCCGATCCCCTGCGTTGGGCCCGGCCCGGCCAAGCGAAGGCCGAATACGACGAGTTCCTCAATCAGCAACGCTCCCCCCGCTGGTCCAGCCTCGGCGAACCGAACGACGACGCGGACGGCAGCGGCAGTTTCGGCGGTACCTGAGGCAGGACCGTCAGGGCGCCGGCACGAACTCGACGATTTCGCCGGTATCCACCGTCGCCTGTTGCCGGGCCATGCGCGCGGTGCCGATCACCCGCGAAAAGCCGTCGAAATAGGAGGGCAGCCCTTCCGCATCGATGCCTGGCGCGGACTGCAGCTGGAAATGCAGATGCGGGAAGAACGCACTGCCGGAGGCGCCGATCGCGGCCAGCGTTTCGCCACGCGCCACGCGCTGGCCGGGTCGTACGCGCACGCTGCCCTGCCTGGCATGGGCGTACACGCCGAATTCGCCATGGCCATGATCGACCAGCACGTAGTTGCCGAAAAGCACCATCGGTTCGGCCGCGAGTCGCGACTGGTCGAAGCTGCGATTGTCGGGCTCGTCGTTCGCGACGGCGACCACGACGCCGTCACCGACGGACAGGATGGGCCGGCCGAAACCGAACCAGTCTTCGTTGCGGGCGAAACTGCCGGCGAACATTTCGCCGGACTTGTCCACCGTCACGAAGTCGTAGCTGTAGCGCATGAAGTTTCGCGTGAAACCCATCGCCGCGATCGGGGCGAAATGCACGTCGAAACGGCGATGATGACCGAGCAGGTCGTGCCCGTCGTAGTTGATCATGCGACCGGCCAGGGGCAAACGCAGCGACTGGCCGTTGCGATAGTCGCTCGGCGCGACGTCGATGTCGCGCGCGGCCTTGCGGCTGCCGTCTTCGTTCGACAACTCGACGCGATAGCTCAGGCGCGCGATCGGCAGTTCGGCCGGAAAGCGTTCGAACGGATTGAATACGGTCAGGCCATCGCCAGCGGCGATGTCGCGCCCACCCAAGGTCTGCACGCTGGGGCGCACGCCATTGCCATCGACGAAGCGGCGCAGCAACAGCTCGCCCTTCGCGTCGTAGGCGCTGACTTGCAGGCGATCGATCGCTACGGCGACGTCGCTGCGATTGTCGATGCGCAGCTCGAAGTTCAGAGCGCGATGATCGCCGAAACGTTCGAAACGGATCGTCGCCGGCTCGGCCGCGATGCGCACATCGGGGCCGTCATCGGCCGCCAGGGCGGCGAGAGGGAGCAGGGACAGCAGGAGAAAGCGGTAGCGCATCGGCGGTATTCCATCGGGCAATGCGACGATGGATACCGGCGGGCGCCGTTCCGTTGCAGCGCTCCGCGCTAGACGTCGCCGTCGGCGAGCCAGCCCTCGCCGGTGCCGCGATTGAACACCGTGTCGCCGGGCTGGACATCGCCGGCGGGAATGCTGTCCTGCAGCGCCAGCTCGGCGTACAGCGGCCGGAAATCCGGCTCGGTCGCGCGCATCAGCTGATCGAAGCCGTCGATGACGAAATAGGTCTTCTGATAGGTGTCGATGCGGTAACGCGTACGCATCACGCGCGCGAGGTCGAAACCGATGCGGTTCGGCGCCGGCGATTCGAGGCAATGGATGGACTCGCCTTTCGAACTGACGATGCCCGACCCGTAGATGCGCAGTCCCCGCGAGGTCCTGATGAGACCGAACTCCACCGTGTACCAGTACAGCCGCGTCAGTTGCGCCAGGGCTTCGGGCCCGATGCCATGGGCCTTCACGCCGCCGCAGCCGTAGGCCTGCATGTAGTCGGCGAACACCGGGATCATCAGCAGCGGCACATGACCGAACAGATCGTGGAAGAGATCCGGTTCGCTGAGGTAGTCGAGCTGCTCGGGCTTTCGGATCCACCAGGTCACCGGAAAGCGCCGATTGGCCAGGTGCTCGAAGAAAGTCAGCTCCGGCAGGAGGCCCTCGACGCCGACCAAGGTCCAGCCCGTCTTCTTCTGCAGCATCCGATTGAGTTCGGAGAACTTCGGGATGGCCGATTCGCCCATGCCCATGGCGTCCTGCGCAGCCAGGAACTCGTCGCAGGCGCGATCGACCAGGATCTCGCGCTGGCGTCGATACAGATCGCCCCAGACGGCATGGTCGATCGCGGTGTAACTGTCCCAGGGCTGTTCGACGACAGCGGTCGTATAGACCGGCACGAAACCCTTGTCGGTCATCTGGTGCTCGAGACGCTGGGGATTGGACATGGCGGTCGGTCGGAAGGAGGCGGAAACGATTTTAGGCGCCTTCCAGCGCAACGAGCTTGCAAACTTGCGCTTGAACGACCGAATGGCGCAAGATTATTCGATCAGATAGGACTATCGCGCAACGATGGACGAAGTTCGTCTCGATCGCACCGATCTTGCCCTGTTGGCCGTGTTGCAGGCCGAAGGGCGGATCAGCAATGCCGACCTCGCCGAACGGGTGAATCTTTCGGCCTCGGCCTGCCTGCGCCGCGTACAGCGCCTGGAGCAGGCCGGCGTGATCGCCGGCTATTCGGCGGCGGTGGATCCCGCGCGGGTCGGGCTCGGCCTGCAGGCCTTCGTGCGCGTGCAGCTGGCGCGGCACGACGCCGATGCCATCGCCGAGTTTTCCCGCCGCGTGAATGCCTGGGACGAAGTCGCCTCCTGCCATGCGCTGACCGGCGACATGGATTATCTGCTGCATGTCATCGTGCAGGATCTCGATCATTTCTCCCGCTTCCTGCTTGATCGCCTGCTCAACGACGGCGGCGTCGCCGACGTGAATTCGAGCTTCGTGCTGCGCGCCGTCAAACAGCGGCGCCGCCTGACGCTGGACCATCTGACCTGAGGAGCGAGCCATGATCGGCAACGACGGCATCCAAGCGCCCGCGCCGGCGGAACGCAAGATCCTGTTCTTCGGCGTTCTGGCGGTCCTGCTGATTTCCGGGCTCGCGCCGCACGACCGCCTGACCTGGGCGATGGAAGTGATCTGGGTGGCGGCGGGATTGCCGCTGATCGCGTGGGCTTGGGGGCGGTTTCCGTTGACGCGACTGCTGTGCTGGCTGCTGGCGCTGCACGCATTGATCCTGATCTACGGTGGCCACTACACCTATGCCGAAACGCCGCTGGGCGATTGGGTTCGCGAGGTTTTCGATCTCAAGCGCAACCACTACGACCGGCTCGGTCATTTCGCGCAGGGCTTCATCCCGGCGATCCTCGCGCGCGAACTGTTGCTGCGGCGCACGCCCTTGCAGCGCGGCGGCTGGTTGTTCTATCTCGTCGCCAGCGCCTGCCTCGCGTTCAGCGCGTTCTTCGAATTCATCGAATGGTGGGCGGCATTGCTCATGGGCGGCGACGCCGACGCCTACCTCGCGACCCAGGGCGATGTCTGGGACACGCAATGGGACATGTTCCTCTGTCTTTGCGGCGCCATCGTCTCGCAGCTGATGTGGTCGAAGCTGCACGACCGACAGCTGGGCGTCGTGCGCAACTAAGCTCGGAATCCGATATCAGGTTTCCGTTTCCATCGGCGAACCGCCATCGAGCATCACCTGGTTGCGGCCGGCGTTCTTCGCCGCATACATCGCCCGGTCGGCGCGCCGCAGCAGGTGGCTGAACTGCTGGTCGCCGGGCGCGAGCAGGGCCACGCCCGCCGAGATGGTGACGGTCATGGCGTCGTCCTCGAACTGCATCGGCGTCTCGGCGAAGGCGATGCGCACGCGTTCGGCGGCGGCCAACGCACTGGCCGCATCAGTATTGGGCAGGATGGCGACGAACTCCTCGCCGCCGAGGCGGCCGACCAGATCTTCGCTGCGCAGGCTCTCGCGCAGGCGCCGCACCGTCTCCATCAGGGCCTGGTCGCCGGTTTCGTGGCCGAACTGGTCGTTGATGCGTTTGAAGTGATCGACGTCGACGATCATCATCGCCATCGGAATGCCATGCCGGCGCGAGGCCGCGATCGCGCGGCGCGCGAGGTCCTCGATCGCGCGTCGGTTGTAGATGCCGGTCAGGTAGTCGAGCTGGGCGGCGCGCTCGAGTTCTTGCTGGCTGCGTTCGGTGCACATGAGCAGGAAGCCGACCGTGCTCAGCACGGGCAGCAGGCCGAGCAGCACGAAGGCCCAGTTCTGTCCGGGCGGCAATTGGAAGAAGGAATCGACGAGCAGGGGCGTAGCCAGTTCGTAAATGGCGCGATAGGCGATCAGCGCGGTGCCGCCGACGAAGATAACCGCCGTGGTCAACGGGATCGCGCCGCGCGGGCCATGGCGGCGCAGGATGGCGCGCGCGCTGCTGCCGATCAGCAGGGCCATCAGCAGCGAAGTGGCGACGATGCGCCAATGCAGGCTGGGCCAGGCGTAGACGAACCAGGCCGAACTCGCCATCACCAGGACGGTGATGATGGCCAGCCGAAGGATGCGGCGTGGCACGCCGTAGAACAGACGCAGCGCGATCGCATTGCAGCTCATCGCGGCGGCGGCCAGGGTATTGGCGAACACTACCGAGACCAGATCGGGCACTTGACCGCGCAGGCCCAGCAGGGCGAACGCGAACGGATAGATCAGCATCGCCGCCAGCCACCAGCGCAGGCTGGGCCGCACGGCGCGCGGCAGGCTGCGCCAGACCACGAGCAGCAGCACATCGATCAGCGCCGTCAGCAGGGCACCGAGTACCAGGAACGTGCGGATGTCCAACTGCCAGGCCACGCGACCCCCTATCGGGGAAAACGATGCAAAGCTCGCACCAGCTTACGCCCGGAAAACGTGCGCTACGTCACGGATCGCCTTCGTTACGCCGGCGGAAGGGCAGTACTTGTCCACGGATCTCTTCGGGACGCTGCCAGAGGACCGGCACATCGTCCGGTCGCGGCGGCTCCAGCGTCTGCGCCTCGTCGTCGTTGGCGGCCTCTTCTTCGTCTTCCCAGCTGTAACGGCGCCGGGGAGGCATCGGGTCTGCACGGCGCCAGAGTACGCCCGCCAACAGGCCCATCAGGGCGCCCGACAAGTGGTATTCCCAGGACACCCCGAGCTCCTGCGGCAACACCGTCAGCAGCATGCCACCGAAGAAGAAGAAGGCGATCATCGCCGCCGACAGCGAAGCGCGATCGCGTCGCAGCAGGGCCAGCGTGAAGATCATGAAACCCAGGCCATGGGTGATGCCACTGGCACCGATATGGAAACCCTGGGTGCCGAGCAGCCAGGTCCCCAGTCCCGCACCGAACCAGATCAGCGGCAGGGCGCGCAGGGTTGCGCGCGGGAAGACCGTGCCGGTCAGCGTGCCCAACACCAGGATGGAGAACGCGTTCGAGCCCAGGTGGCCGACCGAGCCATGCATCAGCGGCGCGGTCAGGATGCCGACGAGCCCCTCCACGCGTTGCGGTTGTATGGCCAGAGCCTGTGTCCAAGGCCAGGCGTTCTGGGCGAAGAAGCACAGGCCCAGCAGCACGATGACCCCGAGGCTCAGGTTCAGCGCACGCTTGAACCGCGCCAGTACGCTCGGGGCCGCCGCGAGTTCGGCATCAGGGTCGGTATCGTGCAATTGCATACGCAGAACATGGGGCGTGGCGACGCCAACGCAAGGGCGCCGACGCCGCCACCCCAGCTTACGCGGCTTCCTGGGCCTTGTCCGCCGCGCGCGGCGGAATCCACAAACTCAACAGCATCGCGCTGCCGATCAGCGCCGCGACCACGCCCAGGGACAGGGCCACCGGGATCTTCACCACGTCCAGCAGCAGCATCTTGGCGCCGATGAAGATCAGCACGCAGGCCAGGCCGTAGGACAGCAAGTGGAATTTCTCGGCCATGCCGGCCAGCAGGAAATACAGCGCGCGCAAGCCCAGCACCGCGAACACGTTCGAGGTCAGCACGATGAACGGGTCGGTGGTGATGGCGAAGATCGCCGGGATCGAATCGACGGCGAAGATCACGTCGGTGACGCCGATCATCACCAGCACCAGGAACAGCGGCGTGTAACGCCGGCGACCGCCTTCGCCGATCCACAGCGATTCGCCGTGATAGCCGCGCGTCAACGGCAGGCGCGTCGTCAACCAGCGCAGCACGGGATTGTTTTCCAGGTTCGGCTGCTGTCCGGCGGCCCAGAGCATCTTCGCGCCGGTGCCGAGCAGGAACAGACCGAAGACGTAGAGAATCCAGTGGAACTGCGCGATCAGGGCCGCGCCGACGAAGATCATGATCGCGCGCAAGGCGATCGCGCCGAGTACGCCGAACACCAGTACGCGCTGCTGCGAGGCGGCCGGCACGCCGAAATAGGTGAACAGCATCAGGAAGATGAAGATGTTGTCTACCGCCAGCGCCTTCTCGACCAGGTAGCCGGTCAGGAATTCGAGGCCAATCCGGTCGGCGTCGACGCCGGGCATCTGGCCTTTCAGGTACCACCACAGGCCGGTGTTGAAGAGCAGGGCGAGCGCGATCCAGACCGCGCTCCAGGTCAGCGCTTCGCGCGCGCTGACCTTGTGCGGACCGTTCTGGCGAAGCACGAGCAGGTCGACCGCGAGGGCGATGACGATGAAGGCGGCGAATGCCGCCCACATGACAGGGGTACCGATGGTTTGCATGAATGAGCTCCCGAAATGAAAAAACCCCGCGCCAATGGCGCAGGGCTGTCTTTCGGACATACCTTCGCCACGGACGGGCGAAGGTCTTGCTCGCAGGTACTTTGCCTGCCTGCCGGACCGGAGGGTTTTACCCTCGTGATGACGATCCAGGCAGCGGGAGCTACTCCCCTTCAGGGCCGAGATTAACCCGGTCCGGGCGTGAAAGTCACGCGCAGGGCCGTCGCCCGGGCAGGGACCGTTACAATACGTGAATGAATACCCCTGCCCTGCCCGTCGTTCATCTGAAGATCGAGCGGCGCTCGAACCACCCCTGGATCTTCCAGAAGATGGTGGAAAAGCCCGTCGCCAAGCCCAAGCCCGGCACGATCGTGGACATCGTCGACGCCACCGGCGCCTGGGTCGGTCGCGGCTTCTACAACGGCCATTCGCGCATCGCCCTGCGCGTACTGACCGAGAATCCCGACGAGGTCGTCGACCAGGCTTTCTTCGCCGCACGCATCCGGCAGGCCATCGCGCTGCGTCGCGACCTGCTGCGCCTGGACGAAGTCAGCGACGCCTGGCGCGTCGTGCATTCGGAAGGCGATGGGCTCTCGGGCCTGGTGGTGGATCGTTACGGCGACCTGCTCGTCGTCGAATTCTTCTCGGCCGGCGCGTTTCGCCATCGCGAATGGATCTACGCCGCCCTGCGCGAGGCTTTCCCGGACTGCCGCTTCTATGCCTTCGCCGAAGAACATGTGCAGAAGCAGGAGAGTTTCGATTTCCGCGCGCCCGATGCGCCGACGCCGAGCGTCATCACCGAATACGGCCTGAAGTTCCGCGCCAGTCCGGGCAGCGGCCATAAGACCGGTTTCTTCGCCGACCAGCGCGACAACCGCGAGTTCCTGTCGCGTTTCACCGCCGGCAAGCGCGTGCTCGACATCTGCTGCAACTCCGGTGGTTTCGCCATCTACGCCAAGGCACGCGGCGAAGCCGAAGAAGTGACCGGCATCGACCTCGACGAGGAGATCCTCGAGATCGCCGAGAAGAACGCGCGCCTGAACAGCGCGAAGGTACGCTTCGTGCAGGCCGACCTGTTCCCGTGGCTGCGCGATGCCGGCGCGCGCGGCGAACAATTCGACGTCGTCATCCTCGATCCGGCCAAGCTCACGCGCGATCGGGACCAGGTGATTCCGGCGCTGAAGAAATACCTCGACATGAACAAGCTGGCGATGTCGGTGGTGAAGCCCGGAGGTATCCTGCTGAGCTGTTCGTGCACCGGCTTGGTCAGCGAAGAGCAGTTCCTCGACATGCTGCGTCGCGCGGCGTTCTATGCCGGCCGCACCGTGCAGATCCTGAAAGTCGCCGGCGCCGGCGGCGATCATCCGTTCATGGCGCATGTGCAGGAAAGCCGGTACCTGAAGGCCGTGTTCTGTCGCGTCGACTGACGCGATCCGCTGTTCGCCGCCCCCCGAAACACAGGATCCTCCGTGGACGCCATCGCCCCGCCCGCCCGCCGCGCCGCGCTTGCTTTCATCTTCGTCACGGTGCTGATCGACATCCTGTCCTTCGGTCTGATCATCCCGGTGCTGCCGCAGCTGTTGAAGCAATTCATGGGCGGCGACATCTCGCGCGCCACGCTCTGGCATGGCCTGTTCGCCACCGCCTTCATGGCGATGCAGTTCTTCAGCTCGCCGATCCAGGGCGCGCTGTCCGATCGTTTCGGGCGTCGACCGATCATCCTGATCTCGAACCTGGGTCTCGCCGTCGATTTCCTGATCATGGCGATCGCGCAGACCCTGCCGCTGCTGTTCATCGGGCGATTGCTGTCGGGCGTTACCTCGGCGAGTTTCAGCACGGCCAACGCCTACGTCGCCGACGTGACGCCGCCGGACAAACGCGCGGCGGCCTTCGGCAAACTCGGCATGGCCTTCGGCCTCGGTTTCACCCTGGCGCCGGTGTTCGGCTCCTTCCTGGGCAAGATCGACGTCCGTTTCCCCTTCTACGTCGCCGCCGGCCTGGCTTTCGCGAATTTCTGCTACGGCTACTTCGTCCTGCCCGAATCGCTGACGCCGGAAAATCGCTCGCCGCGTTTCGAATGGGCGCGGGCCAACCCGGTCGCCTCGCTGAGATTGCTGCGTGGGCATCCGGAACTGTTCGGCCTGGCCAGCGTCGTTTTCTTGATGGCCGTGGCGCACATGGTGTATCCGACCACCTTCGCGCTCTACGCCGATTATCGCTTCGGCTGGGATCAGAGCAGGCTCGAAATGGTCGGTTACACGCTGCTGCTCGTCGGCGTGCTCACCATCATCGTGCAGGGCGGCCTGATCGGACGCATCGTCAAGGCGTTGGGCGAGCGGCGTGCGCTGATGTTCGGCCTGATGTGCGGCATGCTGGGCTTCTTCTTCTACGGCTTGGCGCCGACCGGCTACTGGTTCTGGGCCGCGATGCCGATCGCGGCGCTCTGGGGCGTGGCCAACCCGGCCGCACAGGCGATCATGACGCGGCATGTGACGCCGCAGGAACAAGGGCGCTTGCAGGGCGCGATCGGCAGCATGAACTCCATCGCCGGCATCATTGCGCCGACCATGTTCACGCAGACCTTGGCCGCGGTCGCGCAGGCGCATGTGCATACCTTCTGGGCCGGCGCGACCTTCTGGCTCGCCTCGGCGATGCTGGCCATCGCCGCCTTGGTCGCCTGGCGCACGACGCGCGGCGAATAAGCCGCTGGCGTAGGATAGAACCCCCGAGGAGAACGCGCATGAGCGACAAGCCCACTCGCGAACAGGCCGAAGCCGCCGTCCGCACCCTGCTCAGCTGGGCCGGCGAGAATCCGTCGCGCGAAGGCCTGCTCGACACGCCCAAGCGCGTGGTCGAGGCCTATGGCGACTGGTTCTCCGGTTATGCCGAGGATCCCGAGGAGTTCCTGCGCCGCACCTTCGAGGAAGTCGCGGGCTACGACGAGATGATCGTGCTGCGCGACATCGAATTCGAATCGCATTGCGAACACCACATGGCGCCGATCATCGGCCGGGCCCATGTGGGCTATCTGCCGGACGGCAAGGTGGTCGGCATCAGCAAGCTCGCGCGCGTGGTCGAAACCTACGCGCGGCGCTTCCAGGTGCAGGAGAAGATGACGGCGCAGATCGCCCGCTGCATCGAGCACGTGCTGATGCCGCGCGGCGTCGCCGTCGTCGTCGAGGCGGCGCACGAATGCATGACCACGCGCGGCATCCACAAGCGTGGCGTCAGCATGGTGACCTCGAAGATGCTCGGCGCGTTCCGCGAGGACGCCCGCACCCGCACCGAATTCCTGCAGTTCATCGGCATGCAGCATGGGCGCTGAGGCGGCGGTATGATGTGCCGCGCGACCCCGGATCCGGCCAAGAACCCGATATGACCGCCCCCGACGCCGAGCTGCAAACACTGAAGGCGCGCCTGCAGCAAGCAGTGCAGGACGTCGAGGACGCCGAGCACGCACGCGACAAAGCCAATCTGGCGCGCATGAAGGTGGCCGGCCAGCTCAACACCTTGCAGAAGAGCCTGGCCGCGGCCGCACCCGACGGCAGTACGTCCGACGATCCGCAGACTGCGGCGCTCGAGCGCGTCGAATGGCTGGCCGTGCATGGCAAACCCGATCCCGAAGCGGCGATTGCCGCGAAAGCGGCCGAAATGGAAGCGCCGATGCCCAGTCGTGCCGTGCTCGAAGCCGTGCACACGGGCGCGCGCGCGTTCACCAAGGAACAGCTCGAATTCACCATCGGCGAAGTCATGGTATTGACCGGCTGGGAAATGACGCCGATCGAACTCCTGGCCAAGGGCCAGCCCTGGCTGGCCGAACAGGTGCTCAAGCACCAGGGCTCGATCGCGTAGCCGCGGATGGTTTTCGCCTTACGCACCGCAGCATTGCTCGGAACTCTTCTCCTGTCGTTGCCGACCGAAGCGCGCACGGTCTACCGCTGCGTGCGCGACGGCACGGTCAGCCTGGCCACCGCGCCCGAACCCGGTTCGAAGTGCAAGGCGATCGAGATCGACGACAACGCCGCGAAATTGCCGAATCTCTGGGGCAACCTCGGCAAGCACAGCGGCGTCCTGTACGAGCGCTGGCAGGATGGGCGCATGGTCTATAGCACGCGCAATCTGCCGGGCTCGATCGAAGTGCTGAAGTTCACAGTGCAAACGCCCGCAGCGGCGCAGGCGCATGCCGGCCTGGGTTCGATGGGTCCGCCGCGTACCGACGTGCAAGTGGCCGAGTTCCGCGCCGCCGCGAAATCCGCCGGCGTGGATGAGGCTTGGCTTCGCGCCATCGCGCATGTCGAAAGTGGCTACGATTCCAAAGCCGAGTCGCCCAAGGGCGCGCAGGGCGTGATGCAGCTGATGCCGGCGACGGCGACGCAGTATGGCGTCAAGGATCCCTTCGACGCGGCGCAATCGATCAGCGCCGGCGCGCGCCATCTGCGCGACCTGATGAAGCAGTACGGCGGCGACCTGTCGCTGACCGCCGCGGCCTACAACGCCGGCCCGGGTGCGGTGGCGCGCTACGGCGGCATCCCGCCGTATGCGGAAACTCGCGACTACGTCGTTCGCGTGCTCGCCTTGCACGAGCAGTACCGCAAGGCACTGTCGGCGAAGACGAAGAAGAAGAGCGATTGACCGGATCGCGTCGGCGCGCTTCAGCGCGTGGCGACGAGGACACCGATGCTGTCCGCCTCCTGGTAGATGGCGTTGTTGGCCGCCGTTTGCGCGAACTGGTTCAGGGCGTTGCGTGCCACGCCACTGTAGGCGATCGCCACCACCCAGCGCGCGCGCAGGTTGGGCGCCTGGTAGTTCTGGATCTTCTGCATGTCCGCTTGCGCGGCCGGCAGCAGCGCGGCGCCGGCATTGGTCGCGCTTTCCACCTTGAGCTCGATCGCATACGAGCCGTTGGCGTCGCCGGCGAGTACGTCCAGGCTCTGCGCGGCGTTCGGTGCGGGATAAGGGACTTCGCGCGCGGCGGAATCTCCGCGTAGCCGGAGCAGCACCACCAGTTCCACCTGTTGCCAGATCTCCCAGGCGGCGCCGGTACTGATCGCCTGGGCGATGTGCGATCGATCGATGATGAGCATGTTGACGATGTCGGTGTTGATCATGGGTTTCCTCCGGAACGCCCCGCTACGCCCACGACCCGTCTTGCGGGCCATGGGCGAGCGGGAGCGCCTCAGATGTTGAGGTTGCCGATCTGGGTCGATGCGTTGTTGCCGAGTTTGGTGATGACGGTGGTGCTGACCTGGTCCCACACGTCCTCGTCCAGGGTCATCGTCTGGGTGCCGTATTTCAACGTGACGCTCGAGCTGTTGTAGTTCGTCCAGAGGAATTCGGTGGTGGTTTCGGACGTCGTGAAGGTGAAGGCCGAACAGTTCATCGCCATCGTGTTGCGCGCGCCGTTGTTGTCGGTGACGGGCACGATCTGGAAATTGCCGCCGGATGTGCTGTGCGTGTGGCTGTCCCAGACCACATACCAGGGATCGTCGGTGCCCAGGTTCTTAAGCGCGTCGAGCGCCGCTTCGACCACGGCGACTTCAGGACCGCCGGCGACCGCCGCGGTGACGATCTCGATGATGGCGTTGTTGATCGAGAAGGACGAACCGGAGGCCTGGTAGGTCTGGAATCCGAAAGCCTGCGAATCCCAGCCGCAGATCTGCAGGACCTTCACGTAGTTGGCGTACCAGTTCATCACCTGCGCGGCGTCGTTGCGGTTGTACAGGGTGTCGGAATTCATCGCCGCCAGCAGGGTGCTGTTGAGCGCCGCGCTGGTGTGATCCGGGCTGACACCTGCGGTGAACGCGACCAGGCTGCCGCCGTCGACGTTGGCCTGGCCGTTGCTGCTAGCGGTCGCGCGCAGTTTCTGCGCGGCGGTCCGGGCTTTCGCCGCTTGCACTGCCGCGGCGCTCGGTTGCGGGATCGAAAGCGCCGACAGGGCGGCGATGCGGTCGGAAGCGGAAACTACGAGAGGCTTGGACATGGTCTCTCCTTGGGTTCAGGGCCGAGCTCGTCGTTCGGCCGGACGCCGGCGGCTGCCGGTGAGGAGGGAACATGAGCGTCGCGAACATTCGTTTCCGCGGCAATTCTCACAGGCTGCCTGTGACTTTTTCACCGGGCGGCGTCAGCCGCGCTTTCATCTTCACCAACCGAAGGGCAGCTTCTTGAGCAGGACGATGCGCTGGCCGGCGATGGAAAGATAACCGCGCGCGACCAATTGCTTGAGGATGCGGCTGACCATTTCGCGCGAGCAGCCGATGCGTTCGGCGATGGCCTGGTGCGTCAGTCGTTCTGACAGGACGCGATAGCCGTTGCTCTCGACGTGATCCAGCGATTCGAGCAAACGGCTCAGGCGCTGGTAAACATCGCCCAGTGCCAGGCTCTTGACGTCGTCGGTGGCGCGCCGCACGATGCCGGCCCGACCCAGTACTCCGATAAGATTAGGCGGCAGGACGAGGGCAGGCTTCATCTGTCGTCTCCGGCGCGCGCATCGGGGAGCCTAACACCCATCTTCGCGCGTTGGCCGAGAACACCGCGAACGGCTGCTCCGGAAAGAAGAAGGCCCGCGTTTCCGCGGGCCTGTCCGTGTCTCGCCGCCGTCGCCGTCAGGCCGCGATCTTTTCCGCCGCCGGATCGCGCCAGCGCGTCAGCAATTCTGCCCAACGCGCCTTGACCTTGGCGACGTTGCTTTCCTTGACGTGGCCATAGCCGCGGATCTGTTCCGGCAGACGCGCGATCTCCACCGCGAGCGCGTGGTTGCCCAGCGTCAGCCCGAGCAGCAGTTCGTCGATGGTATTGCGGTAGTCGACGATCAGCTGGCGTTCCATGCGGCGCTCTTCGGTCTTGCCGAACACGTCCAGCGCGCCGCCGCGCAGGAACTTCAGTCGCTTGAGCAGCTTGAACGCGGTGAAGATCCACGGGCCGTATTCCTGTTTCAGCAGCCGGCCCTCGGCGTCCTTCTTCGCCAACAGCGGCGGTGCCAGGTTGAACTTCACCTTGTAGTCGCCGTCGAAGGTATCGCGCAGGCGCTGCTGGAAATCGCCGGTGGTGTACAGGCGCGCGACTTCGTACTCGTCCTTGTAGGCCATCAGCTTGAAGGCATAACGCGCCACCGCTTCGGACAGGCCGGCGAAACCCGGCGTGCGCTCGGTCTCGGCGCGACGCACCTTCTGCATGAAGCTGGTGTACTGCTCGGCGTACTTCGCATCCTGGTATTCGGCCAGGAACTTCGCGCGCAGCGCGATCGCCTCGTCCAAGGTCTTCGCGACCTTGCCTTCGCCGGCGAAGGCGGCCGACGTCGCTTCCGCACCCGAGGCCATGAAATCGCTCGCGACCGGTGCCGCCGCAATGCCGGCGGCATGCTTGACCGCCTCGATGTCGTGCGCGGCCAGGCGGCCCCAGGCGAAGGCTTTCTTGTTCATCTCGATCGCCGCGCCGTTGAGTTCGATCGCGCGCATCAGCGATTCGAAGCTCACCGGTACCAGGCCCTGCTGCCAGGCATAACCGAGTACGAACAGATTGGTCGCGATCGCGTCGCCCATCAGCGACAGGGCCAGCTCGCTGGCATCGATGAGCATCGGGTCGCGTTCGCCCAGCGCCGTCTTGATCGCGGCAATGATGTCCTTCGCCGGGAACTGCAGATCGGTGTTGCGGGTGAAGGTGCCCGGCATCGCCTCGTAGGTATTGAGCACGACATGGCTACGGTCGGCGCGGATCTTGGACAGCGCCCAGTAATCGTTCACGACCACCATGTCGCAGCCGATCACCAGGTCCGCCTCGCCAGCGGCAATGCGCACGGCGTGAATGTCGGCCGGCGAGCGCGCGATGCGCACATGCGTCGTCACCGCACCGCCCTTCTGCGCCAGGCCTGTCTGGTCGAGCACGCTGCCGCCCTTGTGTTCCAGGTGAGCGGCCATGCCGAGCAGGGCGCCGATCGTCACGACGCCGGTGCCGCCGACGCCGGTGATCAGGATGTTCCAGGGTTCGGCCAGGTCGCTGCGGAAGGTGGGCATCGGCAGCGAATCGAAGTCCGCGCCGGCACCCGTGCCTTTCTTCTTCTTCAATCCGCCGCCATGCACCGTGACGAAGCTCGGGCAGAACCCCTGCACGCAGCTGAAGTCCTTGTTGCAGTTCGACTGGTCGATCTCGCGCTTGCGGCCGAATTCGGTTTCCAGCGGCAGCACCGACACGCAGTTCGATTTCACGCCGCAGTCGCCGCAGCCTTCGCAGACGGCGGCATTGATCATGGTGCGCTTGGCCGGGTCGACCATCTTGCCGCGCTTGCGCCGACGGCGTTTCTCCGCCGCGCAGGTCTGGTCGTAGATGATGACGGTCACGCCGGGAATCTCGCGCAGGCGCTTCTGCACCTCGTCCAGCTCGCTGCGGTCGCGGAACTCGACGCCATGCGGGAAGATCTCGGGCTTCGACCATTTGCCGATGTCGTCGCTGAGCACGATGATCGTCTGCACGCCTTCGCTGCGCACCTGGTGCGCGATGTCCGGTACCGTCAGCGTGCCGTCCACCGGCTGGCCGCCGGTCATGGCCACCGCATCGTTGTACAGGATCTTGTAGGTGATGTTGACCTTCGCGGCGATCGACTGGCGAATCGCCAGCGAACCGGAATGGAAGTAGGTGCCGTCGCCCAGGTTCTGGAAGACGTGCTTCTCGTCGGTGAATGGCGCCTGCCCGCTCCAGGTGACGCCTTCGCCGCCCATGTGGGTGAAGGTGTCGGTCTTGCGGTCCATCCAGGTCACCATGTAGTGGCAACCGATGCCGCCGAGCGCACGCGAGCCTTCCGGTACGACGGTCGAGGAATTGTGCGGGCAGCCCGAGCAGTAGTGCGCGGCGCGCGGGAAGTTCGCGCGCGGCAGCGCCAGTTCCTTTTCCTTCGCGGTGATCCACTGCAGACGCGATTCGATCGCGTCGCTGGTGAAGAAGCGCGCCAGGCGCTTGGCGATGACGCGGGCGATGCGCGCCGGCGTCAGTTCGTTCGTGCTCGGCAGGATCCAGTCGCCGGCCTCGTCGTATTTGCCGACGATGGACGGGCGCTTGCCGTGCTCCCAGTTGTACATGTGCTCCTTCATCTGCGATTCGATGAAGGAACGCTTTTCCTCGACGACGATGATGTCCTCGACGCCGCGGGCGAAATCGCGCAGGCCAATGGGCTCGAGCGGCCAGGTCATGCCGACCTTGTAGACGCGGATGCCGATGTCCTCGGCCATCTTGTGGTCGATGCCGAGGTATTCGAGCGCCTGCAGCACGTCGAGATAACTCTTGCCGGTCGTGATGATGCCCAGGCGCGCGCGCGGCGAGTCGAAGATGATCTTGTCGATGCGGTTGGCGCGGGCGAAGGCGACGGCGGCATCCACCGCGTACTGGTGCAGGCGCATTTCCTGGTCCAGCGGCGGGTCCGGCCAACGGATGTTCAAACCGCCCGGCGGTAGCACGAAGTCCTGCGGCAGCACGATGTCGAGCTGGTGCGGATTGACGTTGACCGAGGCCGAGGATTCCACCGTCTCGGCGATCGTCTTGAAGCCTACCCAGCGGCCGGTGAAACGCGACATCGCCCAGCCAAGCAGGCCCATGTCGAGGATGTCCTGCACGCCGGCCGGGTTCAGCACCGGCATCATCGCGCTGACGAATTCGAGTTCCGAGCCATGCGGTAGCGTGGACGACCGACAGGCATGGTCGTCGGCGGCCAGTGCCAGCACGCCGCCGAACTTCGACGTACCGGCGGCATTGCCGTGCTTGAACACGTCGCCGCAGCGGTCCACGCCGGGGCCCTTGCCGTACCACATCGAAAACACGCCGTCGTACTTGGCGCCCTGGAACAGGTTCGTCTGTTGCGAGCCCCAGACCATCGTTGCGCCGAGGTCTTCGTTGAGGCCGGGCGTGAATTCGATGGCGGAAGCCTTCAGGTGTTTCTTCGCCTTCCACAACTCCAGGTCGAAGCCGCCCAGGGGCGAGCCGCGATAGCCCGAAATGAAGCCGGCGGTATTCAGGCCGGCGGCGCGGTCGCGCATCTGCTGCATCAGCGGCAGTCGCACCAGGGCCTGCACGCCCGACAGGTAGATGCGGCCTTCGGCGCGCGTGTACTTGTGCTCGAGGGTGTAGTCGGTATCGACCAGCGGACTCGACGGGACAGGAACGGACATGGCGGGGCCTGCAAAGGCTGGAGCAAAGACTCGGAATTATAGCAGGGGCGGGGGTTTGGCCCGGTTTCGCCTTTGCCGCGCCTGGCCCGGCGCGCGCCTTGCAAGGCGCAGGACGCGGCGCGGGCGACCCTTCCGGCTGCACGACGCGGCCTGCCTAAGCCGTTGATTCGCCGAACGCAAAGCCATGGCATGCAATTTGGGTTGGGGAGCGTGCGCATCGTCCTTCGATGCCATAACCAAGGAGACCCCCCATGCGCCATTCGAAAACCCAGATGTTGCTGATCTCGATCGCCCTTGCCGGTGCCGCGCCGCTGGCGATGGCCCAGTCGGCCACCGACAACAAGACCACCGCCAATGAAGAGTCGCAGGCGCCCGTGAGCGACAGCTGGATCACCACCAAGGTCAAGGCGGATTTGCTGGTGACCGAGGAAGTGAAAGGCCTCGATATCAACGTTTCCACGACCAATGGCGTGGTGACGCTGGCTGGTCGCCTCGACACCCAGGCCCAGGTCGACAAGGCCATCGCCGTCGCCAAGGCGATCAAGGGCGTGAGCAGCGTCGACAGCAAGGCGCTGATCGTGAAGCCGGCCAAGTGATGCCACCGCGCGGGGCGCAAGGAGGCGCCTCGCTTCCAAGGACAGGAGACAGGACATGAACAACGACATCATCAAAGGGAAGTGGCGGCAGCTGGCCGGACGCATGAAGCGTCAATGGGGCCGGCTGACGGACGACGATCTGGCGGTGCTCGAAGGCACACGCGACTACCTTTCGGGTCGGATCCAGGAGCGTTACGGGCTCGCGCGAGAGGCGGCCGAGCGGCAGGTCCGCGAGTTCGAACGCCAGCTTTGAAGGCGGATGCCGGAGCCGCCCCGCGTACGGGGCGGCTTCTCATCGCGTTAACATTGCAATATGCATGATTGGCTGGGCGAAAAATCGGGCGATTCGCCCGGCCTGAGGGAGCTGCCCCGCGTAAATCGCAGGATTCAGGGGCTGGCACGGGCCTTGCGCCTTTGGTTTCGACTTCCCTTCAAGGACGAGCCCCCATGGCCAGCACCAAAGCCGCCAAGTCGACCGCCCCCCGAAAACTGGTCGACTCCAAGCTGCCCTTCCCCACCCGCCACGACCTCGATGCCAAGACCCGCGCCAAGGTCGCCGATGCCTTGAACCAGACCCTGGCCGAAATCTTCGATCTGCAGAGCCAGATCAAGCAGGCGCACTGGAACGTGAAGGGGGCCAGCTTCTTCGGCCTGCACAAACTGTTCGACGAAATCGCCGGCATGCTGACCGAACCGGTGGACTCCGTCGCCGAACGCATCCTGTCGGTCGGTGGTTTCGCCAAAGGTACGGTGCGCATGGCGGCCGCAGCCAGCAAGCTGCCCGACCTGCCCGCCGAATTCCGCCAGGAAGACATCGTCGGCGATATCGCCGATCGCGTCGCACAAGCGGCCAAGGGCGTGCGCACGCGCATCGACAGCACCGAAAAGGCCGGCGACAAGGTCACTTCCGACCTGTTGATCGATGTCGCCGCCGCGCTCGACAAAGCCCTCTATTTCCTCGAGGCCTACCAGTTTCGCGGCCAGGCCTGAACGATGCGGAGCACGGCGTGAACGCTAACTTCAAGACTCCAGAACCCATGGTTTCGACTTCCAAGGACACCCCGCCCACCGGGCGCATCCTCGCTATCGACGACGACGCCGGCCTGCTGCAGAACTTCGCGCTCGCGCTGGGCAAGGACGGCTACAAGGTCGTGACGGCCGAGACATTGGCCGACGGCCTGCGCCTGGCGGCCACGCAGCCGTTCCATGCCTGCCTGCTCGACCGCAACATCGGTTACGACTCGGGCATGGATGCCCTGCCGCGGTTGCGCGAACTCGCGCCGTTGATGCGCATCATCATGGTCACGGCGCATGCCGGCGTCAGCGACGCCGTGGCGGCAATCGCGCAGGGCGCCAGCGACTATCTGGTGAAGCCGTGCTCGCCCGAACAGTTGCGAATAGCGGTCGCGCGCCAGGTCGATACGCGGCGCATGCTCGACCGACTCGATGCGCTCGAACACGAAGCCGGCGAATCGATTCCCGAACTGGACAGCCGCAACGCGGCGATGCGCGCCGCCATCGACATGGCCCTGCAGGTCGCGCGCACCGACGCGAACGTATTGCTGCTCGGCGAAAGCGGCACCGGCAAGGGCGTGCTGGCGCGCGCGATCCACGCCGGCAGTCCGCGCAAGGACGCGGCCTTGGTGACGATCAACTGCCCCTCCCTGTCGGCGGAGCTGCTCGAAAGCGAGATGTTCGGGCATGCCAAGGGCTCGTTCACCGGCGCCAGCCAGGCCACGGTCGGTCGCGTCAGCCACGCCGACGGCGGCACCATTTTCCTGGACGAGGTGGGCGATTTCCCGCTGGCGCTGCAACCCAAGCTGCTGCGCTTCATCCAGGACAAGGAATACGAACGCGTCGGCGAACCGACCACGCGCAAGGCCGATGCGCGCATCGTCGCGGCGACCAACCGCGATCTCGATGCGATGGTGCAGTCGGGCGAGTTCCGCCTCGACCTGCTGTATCGCCTGAACGTCATCAGCATCACCCTGCCGGCGCTGCGCGACCGCCTCGAAGACCTCGAGCAGCTCGCGACCGGCTTCGTGCGCAAGTACGCCGCCAGCTACGGCCTGCCGGCGCGGCGCTTGGCGCCGTCGGCGATGATGCAGATGCGCGCTTATGCCTGGCCGGGCAACGTGCGCGAACTGCAGAACATGATGGAGCGCGCGGTGATCCTTTGCCGTGGCGAGGAGATCGGTCCGGAGCTGCTGAGCCTGGACCGCGGCGACACCGCCCGCACTGAGGCCAATGCCGGCGCGCCGATCTCGCTCGAGGCGCTGGAGCGACTGCACATCGAACGCGTCCTGGCCGTCAGTCACAACCTGGAAGCGGCCGCGCGCACGCTCGGCATCGATTCGTCCACCCTGTACCGAAAACGCAAGGCCTACGGTTTGTAGCCCGCAGCAAGGCCCGTCGGTACGACGGGAAGCATCGCAGCACGGACCGGTTCCGTGGACAAGGATCAGGACGGGACCACGACGAGACGCATGGACAGCCGGCAAACCAACGACACGACGACGCTCAGTCCTTCCCGATCGCTGCTGGGTTTGTTGGGTTGGATCGTGTTAGTGGTCGGCCTTGGCGGCGCAATGGGCATCTTCTTCGGTCCCGACGCCTGGTACGCGCGGCTGTTGAAGCCCACCTGGAATCCGCCGAACTGGTTGTTCGCCCCGGTGTGGACGACGCTGTATGCGCTGATCGGCATCAGTGCCTGGCTTGTGTGGCGGCAGCAGGATGCGGCATCCGCGTTGCGCCGGCGCGCGATGACCCTGTTCTGGATCCAGTTGGCGCTCAACCTGGCCTGGACGCCGATCTTCTTCGGTTTGCACCAGCCCCTGTTGGCCTTCGCGGAAATCTGCCTGTTGTGGATCGCCATTCTCGCGACGGCCGTGGCTTTCGGGCGCGTGCGCGCGCTGGCGGGCTATCTTTTCGCGCCGTATCTGCTTTGGGTGTCTTTTGCGCTGATACTCAATGGCACGATCTGGCTGATGAACGCATGACATCGTCGCGGGCGCGACAGGGCGCCGGACGCGAGCACTAGGGGCGGCACGATGGGGGGAACCCGCAGCATCCAGTTCGGGCACCGCGTGAACCATGGCCTGTTGGCCATGGCGTTCGCGCTCATCGTCGCGACTTCGTTCGTTTCGGTCTGGTCGATCAATGCGCTGGGCGAATCGATCGGCCGCGTCGCCCATACCGACGAGGTCAAGGCCGCCATCATGCGGCTCGACGCCAGCCTCGGCGATGTCGAATCGAACGGTCTGCGCTACATGGTGACCGGCGAGTCGGAGTACCTGATGTCGCATCGCTACGCGCTCGACGAAATGATGCGTACGATCGATCAGCTCGGGCCGATGACGCAGGACAATCCGTACCAGGTCAAAAACCTGCGGGCGACGATCGAGCTGTACAACGAACTGACGGAGCGCTCGCGCCTCGGGTTGGCGATGAAGCGCCAGGCCATGCTCGAAGGCGACGAGCGCGCGCCGCTCGAGCGCGTGCGCGAGGGCAGCGGCAAGCGCCTGATCGAACGCATGCGCAAGGTCTTCCGGCAGATGCTCGTCGAAGAGGACCGCCTGAGCACCACGCGTGCCGACGAGCGCGATGCGTTGATCAAGCAGACCAACGCCACCGTGCTGATCGCCAACGGCCTGGCCCTGGTCGCCGGCCTGCTCGGCTTCCTGGCCATACGGCGCTCGCAGCGCGAGTCGGAAAGCCTGCTGCTGGCCGAACTGAAGGCAACGCAGGCCCGGCGCGACAGCGAGGAGAAAAGCGTTTTCCTCGCCAACATGAGCCACGAGATCCGCACGCCGATGAACGCGATCTTCGGCTTCACCCAGCTTCTGTCGGAGACGGTAACCGGCACCGTGGAGCGGGAGTGGGTGAGCTCGATCAAGAAGAGCGGACAGGTATTGCTGTCGCTGATCAACGATGTTCTCGACCTGTCGAAGATCGAAGCAGGCAAGCTGAAACTCAACCCGCAGCCCACCGATCCGGGCGAGGTGCTGTCGGAGATCATCGACCTGTTCTACCCGCAAGCCGCCGCCAAGGGCATCTTCCTGACCGGTGAAGTCGAGGGCGGTCCGGCCCGCGCGTTGATGCTGGACGCGCAGCGCCTGCGGCAGATCCTGATGAACCTGATCAGCAACGCGGTCAAGTACACCGAGCAGGGCGGCGTGATGGTACGCATCGCCCTGCGCAGCGGCCACGATCCGCGCCTGCGCGACCTGAGTCTCGTCGTCAGCGACAGCGGCGTCGGCATCGAGGCCGATCAGCGGCCGCGCATCTTCGATCCTTTCCACCAGGCCGACGCCCCCGATGGTCGCGTGCGTCCGGGCACGGGCCTGGGCCTGAGCATCACGCGCCGCCTGGTCGATGCGATGAAAGGACGGATCCATGTCGACAGCGAACCGGGCAAGGGCTCGGTGTTCCTGGTCGAGATCCCCGATGTTCCGCTCGCCACGGAGCAGGCGTTGTCGCCGCAAGCGTCCGACGAGGCCGTCGATTTCGACAGCCTGCCGCCGCTGAACGTGCTGGTCGTCGACGATGTTGAATGGAACACCGAAATCGCCCGCGGCTACCTGCGCAACAGTCGCCACACGGTGAACGTGGTATCGGACGGAGAAGCTGCGGTGGCGGCCACGCGGCGCCTGCGACCCGACGTGGTGCTGATGGACCTGCGTATGCCGCGCATGAACGGCTACGAGGCGCGCGACGAGATCCGCGCCGACCCGTCGGTGAAAGGCACGGCCATCGTCGCGGTGACCGCATCGAGCGCCGAGCACGAGGACCGCGCGCAGTATTCCGGGTTCGACGGCTATGTGCGCAAGCCTTATACGCCGAAGGACTTGTATTCGGTGCTGCATCGCCTGTTCGGACCGGCGCCGCCGGCGTCCGCAACCGCCAGCCATCGCTCCAATCAGGAAGCGACGCTGGCGAAAGTGCCGCCGCCGTCGGCCGAAGTGGCGGCGGCCTGGCGCGAGTTGCAGGCGGAGTTCCTGCCTTTGCGGCGTTCCATGCGCATGCGCGAGATCGATGCGGCCGCCACGCGCCTGCGCGAACTGGCGGAGCGTTGGCCGAACACGGACCTGGGCCATTGCGCCCAGCGCCTGCACGCGGCGGTCGAGCGTTTCGACGTGGTGGCGGTAAAGCAACTGCTGGACACCTTGGCCGAATGGCCGGAGGCATCGTGCGATGACTGAACAAGGGAATGCGCGGCAGGTACCCGTCGTCCTGCTGGTGGACGACCAGCCGGCGAACGTGCGCGTCGTCGGGCAACTGCTGGCGCGCGCCGGTTTCGACGTCGTGCCGGCGCTCAACGGCGAAGACGGGCTGGCGCTTGCCACCGATCGCGCTCCCGACCTCGTGCTGCTCGACATGCGCATGCCGGGGCTCGGCGGTTTCGAAGTGCTGCAGGCGCTGCAGGCGCTGCCGGCCACGCGCGAAGTGCCGGTCATCTTCCTGACCGCCGACGACGAGCGCGACAGCCTGACCCGCGCCTTCGCCGCCGGCGCGGTCGATTACATCGTCAAACCCTTCGTCGCCGAAGAACTGCTGGGTCGCGTTCGCACCCACATCGAGCTCAAGCAATCGCGCGACGCGCTCAAGCGCATCGCCAACGAGCGCCAGCAGATGGCCGATACGATCGCGCACGACTTGCGCAACTACTTCACCAATGTGCTGTTCGCCGCCGACATGCTGCGCGATCCGGACCTGCCGCTGGATACGCGGCTGCGCCTGGTCGATTCGATCCGGCAGTCGGGCGACTCGGGCATGCTATTCCTGCAGGCGGTGCTGGAACACCAGGGGCATGAGGCGCAGGGCGTGGCCCTCGCGCGCCTGGATTCGCGCATCCTGCTCGAAGACGTCGCCGCGCTGCTCGAACCCCAGGCGCGCGCCAAGGGCATCGCCATCGAAGTGCGCGCGCAGGAGCCGGTGCAAGTGCTGGCGCAACAGGCCGGCGCCGTCCATGTGCTGCAGAACCTGTTGTCGAACGCGATCAAGTACTCGCCGCCGCAGGGCGAGGTCACGCTGCAGGCCATCGTGTACGGCCGCGGCGGTCGGCTATCGGTGATGGATCGCGGCCCGGGCGTATCGAAATCCGACCAGGCCAAGCTGTTCCAGCGCTATGTACGTCTGTCGGCGCAACCCACGCAAGGCGAGTCTTCGACCGGTCTGGGCCTGGCTTTGGCCAAACAACGCGCTCGCACGATGGGCGGCGATCTGTGGTACGACCCGCGCGAAGGCGGCGGGTCGATCTTCACGCTGGAACTGCCGTTGGCCTGAGCATCGCGGGATGGCGGTTCGAGCACGGACTGCGACGAGATTTCGACAATGATCCGGCCCGCGCCGTCCCTGGCACGGGCCGGATATCGCGCCGCGAGCGTCCCTCCCGCCGCGCGAAACGGCCGCCGCTTGCGTGCGGCCGCGCCAGGCGCATCCCTGCGCCTGGAAAGCTTGCCGCAGTCAGGCGCGACGACGGCCGAAGATCAGCGACAGCACGAACAGAACCAGGAACACATAGAACAGGATCTTGGCGATGCCGACGGCAGCGCCGGCGAGGCCGCCGAAACCGAGCACGGCGGCGATCAGCGCGATGACGAGGAATACAACGGCGTAGTGCAGCATGGTCGTTCTCCGTAGGGTCGAGGCAGGCCTTCCTTCGCCTGTCGGAAAGTACCTCTCACATTCCGTGCCAACACCTGCGATCGCACCGGAATGCGCCATTTCGGGCGCCAACGCGCGGCGCGGCGGCGTTCCAGTCGACCGGCGATGTTGCGATATGCATCGCGACGACGGGGCATCGTGCATTCGGCGCGATGGTCGGTGGCGACGCCGCAATGTGCACATCGTCGCCATCTGCATCGGGCGAAACAGCGAGGCAAAGCCGTCGCGAGGCGTGTGAAGCGCGCGCTTGTTCACGGTTTCCGCGTGGCACGGAACTTGATGCGTTCACCACGAGCACGAGCTCACCCTGACATGGAGTCGCCATGAACAAGCTCACCCCCACCTTGCTCGCCCTTTCGATGACGCTCGCCTTGTCGGCCTGCAATCGCCAGGAGACGCCGAGCGAAACCAACCAGGATGTCGCCGAGGCGCAGGCGGAAGCGCAGACGGAAGTCACCGACGCCGCGCACGATGCCGCGGTCACGGCCGCCGAGGGCCACGAGGACGTGGTCGCCGCCGACGCCGGTTCCGACAAGATGGATGCGCAGGCCGACGCCAGCGCCGACAACGCCGACGCGCAGTACGACCTGGCCCTGGCCAAGGCCGATGGCGACCTGAAGGTCGCCAAGGAACGCTGCGATGCCTTGCCGTCCGACCAGCAAAGCGCCTGCAACAAGACGGCGGAAGCCGCTTACGAAACGGCGAAGGCAGCGGCCCAGACCGCGCGCGACGCGGCCAAGGCCGCGGCCGACGCAATCCAACAGTAAGCACTATCGCAGCCGGTGCAGATTGCATGGCGCCGGCTGCGTCAATCACACATGACGCACTCAACGGCAGGAATGCCGACGAAAGGAGACGGACAACATGAGTCATACGCCTAGTCATTCTCTGGTCGAACTGGTGCATGCCCTCAATGACGGCATCGCCTTCTACGACGAAGCGCAGAAGCTGACGAGCGATTCGCAAATCGCGGCGACCTACTCGCGCTTTCGCAGCCTGAAGACGGCGATCGCTTCGGACCTCAACGCCGAGATCGCCTTGCAGGGCGAGGTGCCGCATACCGACGGCACCTGGGCCGGCGCCTTGCGCAAGGGCTATGCCGACATCGCCGCCAAGATGTCCAGCGACCCGAACCAGAGCTTCCTCAACCACGTGGAAGAACAGGAAGATCGCGTGCTCGATGCCTTCCGCATCGCCAGCACCACCGATCACTCGCCGCGCGTGCGCGAGCTGGCCAAGCAGCATCTGCCGGACGTGCAACGCATGCACGACGAGATCCGCAGCCTGCAATACAACGTTAAGCCGCACTGAGCGCGGTGGCGCGATCAGGAAAGGACAAGCAACCCCGAAGGCGCCCCGGCCCGGCCAAGGAATGGCGGGTCGGGGCGCTCTTCCGTGCCGGCAGCGCGACGAGTAGAGTCGAGGCCTGAGTTCACGTGAGGGGACGCGATGAGCCTGGCCGGTCTGCGGGTGATGCTGGTGGAGGATCACGGGTTCCAGCGTCGGCTGGGGCTGCGCCTGCTGTCGGACCTGGGTATCGCCGAACTGACCGAAGCCGCCGACGGAATCCAGGCCCTGGATCTGTTGCGTCGCACCGAGACGCCGCCGGATGTCGTGCTGGTCGATCTCGACATGCCGGGCATGGATGGCATCGAGTTCATCGGTCATGTGGCGCAGGAGCGCCTGGCGCGCTCGATCGCCGTGGTCAGCGCGATGGATCCGGCCCTGCTGCATACGGTGCAGGTCATGGCGAAGGCTTCCGGCCTGCGCGTGCTCGGCGCGGTGGAGAAGCCCCTGTCGCCCGGCAAGCTCACGCACGTGCTGTCGATGTTCGAGGCCGGCCCCGGCCCCGTCGGCGAAGCGGCTGCGGTCGAAGTCACGCTCGACCAGGTGCGCGATGCCCTGGCGAACAATCAGATCCAGCCCTATTTCCAGCCGCAGGCGGAATTCAGCAACGGCAAGGTGGTCGGTGTCGAGGCGTTGGCGCGCTGGCGCTTGCCCGACGGCAGCATGGTGCCGCCGGCGGTCTTCATCCCGCTGGTGGAAAACGGCGGGCTGATCGACGATCTGACCTTGCACATGCTGTCGGCGAGCTGCCGTTGGTGGCAGGAGTGGAAACGCGCTGGACTGGACCTGCGTATTTCGGTGAACGTTTCGGCGCATAACCTGGTTGGCCCCGAAGTCGCCGACCGTTACGAGCGCATCGTCAACGAGCACGGCCTGTCGCCGGAATACCTGATCCTCGAGATCACCGAGAGTTCGGTCATGAGCGATACGGCGCGTGGCCTGGGCATGCTGGCGCGCCTGCGCCTGAAAGGCTTCGGCCTGAGCGTGGATGATTTCGGCACCGGTTATTCCTCGCTGGCGCAGTTGTCGCAGATCCCGTTCACCGAACTGAAGATCGACCAGGGCTTCGTCGGCGGCGCACCCGACCAGCCGCGCAAGCGCGCCGTGATCGAAGCCAGCCTGGACCTTGCGCGCAAGCTCGAGATCAGCGTCGTGGCCGAAGGCGTCGAGACGATGGACGAGTGGCAGTTGCTGGCCCAGCTCGGTTGCGATTACGCCCAGGGCCATCTGATCTCGCGGCCGGTGGCGGGCGAAGAACTGCCGGCCGCCATCCAGCGCTGGCGCGAGACCAAACACTGAGCAACATGCTCGCCCTGGGCAAAAAGCTCAGCATCCGCCGTCAGCTCCTCGGCCTGTTCGGCATCGTGCTGATCGGTGCCGTCATCGTGCAGGCGCTGGACGAACGCGAACGCCGTCTCAACGCCGACGCGCTGGAACAGCTGCGCGACGATTCGCTGGTCAGCATGCGGCGGATCAAGGCGGTGTCCGACGCCTACGGCCTCGACTACGTCGATACCACCTTCCGCGTGCGCAACTACCTGATGAGCTGGGAAGAGGGCCTGCAGGTGTTGACGGCGGCCGAACAGCGGGTCGACGCGCACTGGCGCACCTTGCGGCAGTCTTCGCCCGGCAAGGAGCAGCGCGATCTGATCGCGCAGATCGAAACCGCGAAAGTACGCGCCGATCGCGCCGGCCGCACCCTGCGCGGCATCCTGCAGCGCAAGGACATCGTCGCGCTCGGGCGTTTCGCCGATACCGAACTGTATCCGGCCATCGACCCGGTCACCACGCGGCTGAAATACCTGAGCGACCTGCAGCTGATCGAAGCCGACCGGCGCGTGCAGGCCGCGGCCAAGCGCGCGCGCGATGCCGCCTGGTTGCGCCTGGTGCTGACGATGATCGGCCTGGCTGCTTTCGCGTTCTTCGCCCAAACCATCCTGCGCAACATCTACAAGGGCGTGGAGAGTCTGGGCGACCTGGCCGGACAGATGCGCCGGCACGACTACATGGCGGTGCCGCGCTTCCGCGCCGAAGGCGAGCTCGGCGACGTGCTCGACAGCTTCCTGATGATGCGCGATGAGGTGCGGCGCTTCGAGTCCGAACTCAACGAACAACTGCTGCGCAACGAACAGGTGCGTGCGAGCCTGCAGCAGAGCGAAGTGTTCCAGCGCTCGCTTTTCGCCGCCGCGCGCGTGGCGGTGATGTCGATCGACCTCGACGGTCGCTTCACCAGTTTCAACCCCTACGCCGAGAAGCTGACCGGCTATCGCGCCGGCGAGATGATCGGCGGCAGGAACATCAACCGCCTGATGCGCCAGGACGAAGTGCAACGCATCGCCGATCGCCTGACCGCCGCGCTCGACCGGCCCGTGCCCGCCGACGAGCGCGTGATCCCGGTGATGATCGAGCAAGGCCTGCCGCCGCAGGAATGGACGCTCAATCGCAAGGATGGCGGCGCCCTGACGGTGTTGATGGCGACGTCCTCCATGCGCGACGAAACCGGCAAGGTCGTCGGCTATCTCGCCGTCGCCACCGACCTGACCGAGATCAAGCAGCTCGAGACCAAATTGCGCGCCAGCGAGCAGGCCGCGCGCGACGCCAATCTCGCCAAGAGCTCCTTCCTGGCGGCGATGAGCCACGAAATCCGGACGCCGATGATCGGCGTGACCGGCATGCTCGAAGTGCTTTCGCATTCGGCCCTCGACACCGACCAGCGCCGCACCGTGCACGTCATCCAGCAATCGGCCGCATCGTTGCTGCAGATCATCGGCGACATCCTCGACTTCTCGAAGGTCGAGGCCGGCCGGCTGGAACTGTCGCCGAGCACGATCGACTTGCGTCGCCTGCTGCAGTCCACCGTCGCCAATTTCACCGGCGCGGCGTCGAGCAAGGGCCTGGTGCTGAACGTGGCCACCGCCGAGCGCATCGGCGCCGCGCATGTCGCCGACGGCTTGCGCCTGCGGCAGATCCTGTCGAATTTCCTGTCGAATGCGATCAAGTTCACCGAAGCCGGTTTCGTCGAGGCCGTGCTGGAATACGAAGGCCGCGAGGACGATCGCGATCGCCTCGTGTTCCGCGTCACCGATACCGGCATCGGCGTCACGCCCCAACAACAGGCACGATTGTTCCAGCCTTTCCAGCAGGCCGAAGGCAGCACGACGCGCCGATTCGGCGGGACAGGACTCGGTCTAGTGATCAGTCGGCGATTGGCCGAACTGATGGGCGGCGACGTGACGATGGAAAGCACGCCCGGCGCCGGCACGAGCCTGCGCCTGCGCGTGTCGTTGCCGCGTGGCCGCGTCGAGGACATCGAGCCGGAAATCCATGCGCCCGGCGCCGCCGCCCAGTTCCAGCCGCGCGCCCTGCCGACGCTGGAGCAGGCCGAACGCGAACGCAGCCTTGTGCTCGTCGTGGACGACCACCCGACCAACCGGCTCGTCGTCGGACGCCAGCTCGCGCTCGCCGGTTACCTGTGCGAGACGGCCGACGATGGTCAGCAAGGCCTGGAGCAATGGCGTAGCGGACGATTCGCCCTGGTGCTGTCCGACGTGCACATGCCGGTGATGGACGGTTACGAAATGGCGCGCGCGCTGCGCAAGGAAGAGACGCGCGACAACAAGGCGCGCACGCCGGTGATCGCCTTGACGGCGGCTGCCTTGAAAGGCGAGGCCGAACGTTGTCTCGCGGCCGGCATGGACGATTACCTGGCCAAGCCGGTCAGCATTCCCGATCTTGCGGCGTGCCTGCGGCGCTGGTTGCCGCATACGGCGCCAGCGGCGGACGAAGCGACGCCCGTACTGGCCGCGCCCGTACTGCCGCAGGTCTCCGGCGCGCCGCAGGCCCTGGATGCGTCCGTGCTCGAACAACTCACCGGCGGCGATCGCGGCGAAATGCGCGCCGTGCTCGACGATTTCCTCGATAGCTGCAGTCGCGATCTCGTCGCGATGCAACGCGCGCGCGAGGCCGGCGATGCCGTGCAGCTCGCACGCGAAGCGCACAAGATCAAAGGCGCCGCGCGCCTGGTTGGTGCCGGCGAACTGGCCCTGGCCGCGTCCGAACTCGAACTCGCCGCCAAGGGCAACGATTGGCCGCAACTGCTGCCGCTGACCGCCGATGTGCAGACGGCGGCACGGCGGCTGGCGCTGCATGTGAAGCAGCACTATGGCTGAATTCGAGCTATGGACGGCGGGGCGCGCGGCGAAGGCGATCTTCGCTACCGCCGCAGCATTGGTGTTGATCGGGGTAGCGATTTGGCTCGCGAACTGGTCCGACAACTATCGGTCTACCGAGCTCACGCAGGAAAAGGCTTTCGCACGCATGCGTGGGCTAGCCGGACCCGACGCCCTCGATTGCGGGCAGGTTGCAGGGGGCATGGATGCTTCGCCAGCGTTGCGCTGCCTGGAGCGCGCGATGCGCGAAGGGCGCCCCTTTTGGATCGCTCGAGAAAACAGCTTTCATCCTCGGGTCGCGATGGAACCGCATTGGATGGGATACACGCGTAATCGCGCGGGACGGCAGAGCCTGGTGATCTTCTATGAACCCGTCTCCGTCGATGCAACCGGCAGCCTGCAGGTGCGGGGTTGTCCGCGCATACAGTTGCGACTGGACGATGGCCTTCCTGGCCCGACATGCATCGAATACGTCGACGGAAAGCGTTACCAGCTGCCGCCCTTTTGGTTCAAGTGGCGAACGCGCCCGGCAGAGTAGCGATCAATCCGCCGGCACCGTGCGCGTGCGCGCCCATTCGCGCAGCGACGCGACTTGTTCGGCCATCAGTACCGACAACGGACGCGTCTGTTGAAGTTCGGCCAGCAACGTGGCCTGGTCGAGCTCCTGTCCGGCCGCGTGCGCGGCGTACAGCGAGCTGACGACGGCCTGTTCGATCTCCGCGCCGGAAAACCCCTCGGCCGCGTCCGCCAGCGCCGGCAATCCGAAACGCAACGGTTCGATGTTCCGTTTGCGCAGGTGCAGGCGGAAGATTTCCATGCGGACTTCGAGAACGGGCAGGTCGACGAAGAAGATCTCGTCGAAGCGGCCTTTGCGCAGCAGTTCCGGCGGCAGTTCGCGTACCGCATTGGCCGTGGCGACGACGAAGACGCGACTCTTGCGCTCGGCCAGCCAGGTCAGGAAATAACCGAGCACGCGCCGCGACACGCCGCCGTCTTCGCTGCTGCCCGAACTGGCCAGGCCTTTCTCAAGCTCGTCCATCCACAGCACGCAGGGCGCCAGCTGTTCGGCGGCCGACAGCGCGTCGCGCAGGTTCTTCTCGGTTTCGCCGTGGTACTTGTTGTACAGCGTGCCGAAATCCAGGCGCATCAACGGCACGCCGAAACCGCCGGCGACGGCCTTGGCCGCCAGCGACTTGCCGCAGCCCTGTACGCCGAGCAGCAGAATGCCTTTCGGCGGATCCAACCCCGGCGGCAATTGCGCATTGGCGAACACGGCGCGACGTTGGCCGATCCAGTGCTTGAGGCGATTGAGTCCGGCGACGTCGGCGAATTGCGCGGTGTCGTATTCGAAATGCAGGTGGCCGCTCTTGTTGAGCAGCTCGAACTTGAGCTTGGCCAGTTCCGGTAGGTCGCGTTCGCCGATCGTGCCATCGCTGAAAATCAGATGCCGGGCGATGCGGCGCGCGTCGCTCAAGGCCAGTCCGCGCAGGTTGCGCACGATCGCCGTCAGCGCGTTCGGATCGACCTCGACGCGACGGCCGGCATTCTCGCGCTGGTAGGCCAGGGCTTCTTCCTTGACCATCTTCAGCAGGGCGTTCTCGTCCGGCAGGCGCAGCGAGAACCGCACGGCCAGCGCTTCGAGATCGGGCGGCAGCTCGACCTTTCCGCCGACCAGCACCAGGGTGTGTTCTTCGCAACCGCGGCGCTGGGCGATCTCGCGGATCGTGCGTTGCGTGCTGGCGTAACCGAGATAGGGCGCGGCGTCGAGCAGCAGGTAGATGCCGCGCTGGTCGTGGCCGCGGATCGCCTGCAGCGTGGTGCTGATGTCGGGGGCGGTTTCCGGCGGGTCTTCCCGGTCCAGGTCCACCCGGCGCAGGCCTTCGGTGATCGACCACCGGTACAGGGCGCGGAACACGTTCAGCAGCACATGGCGGAACAGGTCCACCACCCGACCCTCGTCCGGGGTCTCGATGACGATCAGGGGGGTGTTGGCGCGGATCAGCGACGCGAGGTCTTGCAGTTCGGACATGGCGGGGCAGCGGCGTGGCAGCGCGCAAGATACCAGCAAGACGCCGGCCGCGGGGCCTCGCCTTCCTTCCCCGGCGCGGGCCTTGTAGAGTGCCCAGACCCCCTCAGCGAAGAGGTCCGTCATGCGCACGGTATTGGTCGCCAGTTCGAAAGGCGGCGCGGGCAAGACCACGATGTCCACGAACCTGGCCGCCCATTTCGCGCTGGACAAGAAGCGCACCGCCCTGGTCGATGCGGACCGGCAGAAATCTTCCACGCACTGGTGCGAGAAGCGCGCCGGCATGGCGACCGCGGTACTGCCGGTCGACGGCACGCGTCGCAACTGGGAAAAACATGTGCCCGACGACGCACAACGCATCGTCATCGACGCACCGGCTGGCGCCTATGCCGAGGAACTGGACGCTTTCCTCGAACTGGCCGACGTGGTCGTCATGCCGATCCTGCCTTCGACCATCGACCTCGAAGCGGCCGTGCCCTTCCTCAACACGCTGGCGGTGCATCCGCGCGTGAAGAAAGGCAAGGTGCGCGTCGGCCTGGTCGGCAATCGGCTCAAGCCCTGGACCTCGGCCTCGCAGCAGGCGATGGCGCAGCTCAAGGCCTGGCCCTATCCGCTGGTCGCCGAGCTGCGCGACACCCAGGCCTATGTGCTGATGGTCGCGTTGGGCAAATCGGTGTTCGACTATCACTCCGAACAGATCCGCAGCCATCAGGAAGATTGGGCGCCGCTGCTGCGTTGGTTGAAGAAAGCCTGAGGCCCACCGCCATCCACGGGGAGAACGAATGCGCGAACTGATCCTGCTGCGCCATGCCCATGCCGAGTCCGCCGCGCCGGGCCAGGACGATATCGATCGGCCGCTGTCGCGACAGGGCCAGGCCGAAGCCGAAATGGCCGGGCAATGGTTGAAAAAGGAAAACCTGGTGCCCGACTTGGTGCTGTGTTCGCCGGCGCGACGCACTCGCGAAACGCTCGAGCAGGTGCTGCAGGTCGTCGGATACGTCGACCAGCGGCAGGAGGCGCGCATCTACGAAGCGACGCCCGGAACGTTGGTCCAGGTCGCGGACGAACATCGCGATATCGGCCGCGTGTTGCTGGTGGGGCACAACCCCGGCCTCGAACAGGTCGCGGCCCTGATGAGCTCGGGCCAATCCGGCGACTTTCGCGGCATGCCGGCCGGCAGCATCGCGGTATTGCGCCTGCCGGCCGAAGCCGCGCTCGAACCGGGGATCGCGCAGCTCGCCGCTTTCTGGTGGCCCTGATCCGATGGGCCTGCGGCAGGGCCTCGCGTTCTGCCTGAGTTTGTGCGCCGGTGCGGCGTTGGCGACGACGAGCGCGCGACCTGCGATGCCGGCGCAGACCGCCTGGACGATCGATGGTCCGGCCTCGGTCGCGCAGTTCTGGACGCATCCGCGCCTGTTGCCGCGGTCCGGCGGACGCTTTCGCGAAGTACAGGGCGAGCTGCGGGGTTCGGCGCAGACCGGATGGCAGGTGCAGGTGCGCATCGACACGCGCAGCCTCGATTTCAAGGGGCCGGGCTGGATGGAGCGCCTCACGCGCTCGGATGCCTTCCTCGCGATCGATCGATTTCCCGAGATCCGTTTCCATTCCGGGCACTTTGCCGACAGCGTGTTGCAGCATGGCGGCGAACTGCATGGCGAACTGAGCCTGCGCGGACAGACGCGGCCGGTGGTGTTCGAGCTCAAACCCGGCAATTGCGGCCCGACCGCGACGGAATGCCTGCTTCAGGTGAACGGGCGGGTGAATCGGCATAATTTTGGCATGGGCGCCTACCGCCTGACCTTGCGCGACGAGGTCGACATCGACCTGCAGGTCCGCCTGCGTCCGGGAGCGCCTCCTTGATCCTGATCCACCGACTCGCCCTCGCCTTGTTCGCGCTCGCGCTGGGTGCCTGCGCGCACCTGTCGCCGCAGCAGCGCCTCCAAGCCAGCGAGTACGCCGAGCGCGCGCAGGCCACCGACATCGAATGCCCGGACAGCGGTTGCGAACTCGCCTCGCCCCTGCACGATCTCGGTCCGCAGGCCGTGGCGGCATCGACCGAAGCGGCGCCGCGTCATGCGGTGGTATTGCTCGATCGCGGCCAGGACGCCTTGCTCGCGCGCGTGCACCTGATCCGCAGCGCGCGCCGCTCGATCGACCTGCAGACGTTCCATTTCGATCGCGACGACAGCGGCACGCTGGTGCTGGACGAACTGATGGCGGCGGCGAAACGCGGCGTGCGCGTGCGCCTGCTGCTCGACCAGCTCGGCGGCCTGACCGATCCGGAACTGCAGGCCGAGCTGGCCGGCTTCCACCGCAATTTCGAACTGCGCGTCTACAACCCCGTGTTCGACCAGGCCCGGGTGGCGCCATTGGAGTTCTTCGCCGGCATCGTGCTGAAGTTCCGCGACATCAACCAGCGCATGCACAACAAGCTGATGGTGGTCGACGGTCACAGCGCCATCATCGGCGGCCGCAACATCCAGGACGACTATTACGACTGGAACGACAAGTACAACTATCGCGATCGCGAACTGTTGATCGCCGGGCCGGTGGCCGCGGCGATGGTGAGCAATTTCGAGGCGTTCTGGACCGATCCGCGGTCGCAGCCCGCCTCGCGGCTGGGCGATGTCGCCGAGGTGCTGCTGGCGAACCAGGGCCCGCCGGGACGGCCCGAGCTCGAACGCAGCGAGCGCGTGCTGGCGATGGAAGCTGCGGCCGGCGACGCGAGCGCCGTGTTCGCGCGCCTGTCGCCCTCCCTGCTGCAGGTGGGCCGGGTGGATTTTTTCGGCGACCTGCCGATCAAGCACGACGACGCCGGCAAGAGCCGCGACGACGCTTCGCGCGCCCTGCTCGAACTGCTGGAGAGCACGCAGGAAGAACTGCTCGTGCAGACGCCTTACCTGGTGATGTCGCGACCGGCCCGGCAGATGTTCCGCCGCATGTACCGTCGCGACGATCCGCCGCTGGTGCTGGTCTCGACCAACTCGCTGGCGGCCACCGACGCCTTCCCCGTCTATGCGATGTCGCACAAGTACAAGCGCCTGTACCTGCGCGAGCTCGGTTTCGAGATCCACGAATTCAAGCCGTTTCCGCTGACTGCGCCGATCGATCTCGCGGCCACCGGCGCCAAACTCGACTTGCCGCAACCTCCGCCGGGGGAGCCGGCGGCAAAGGTGAACTACGATCGCAACGATGGCCCGGTGCCGCTCAAGCGCGCCGGCGTGCGCATCGGGCTGCATGCCAAGTCGATGGTGATCGACGAGCGCATCGGCGTGGTCGGCAGCCACAACTTCGATCCGCGCTCGGCCGACTACAACACCGAAAGCATGGTCGTCGTGCACGACGAGGCCTTCGCCAGCGCACTGGCCGCCAGCATCCGCAACGACATGGCGCCCGAAAACGCCTGGACGATCGCACCGCGGGAAAAGCTGCCGGTGGTGGCGCAGCTCAACTACAACCTGGGCAAGCTTTCCGAGAAGCTGCCGATCTTCGACATCTGGCCCCTGCCCTATGCCACCAGTTTCGAGCTGAAGCCCGAATGCCAACCCTTGCCGCCGGGCGACCCGAAGTTCTACCAGTGTTACGAGGCGGTCGGGGATTTCCCGGAAGTGAACCTGAGCCTGAAATCGGTCTATACGCGCATCCTGACGGCGTTCGGGGCCGGTCTCATCCCCATCCTGTGACCGTTCCGCGACGGGCCGCATGGCGATGGCGACATGGCCGCCCGTCCTGCAAATCGGCGTATTCCATGTCGTTCCATACGCCCAGAACCCCGACCTTTCAGCATTGACGCGGCCTGCGCCTGCGCCTAGGCTGCGAGGTCTCGTGAAGCCTTCCGGAAGCAGCCATGCCCCTTGCCATCAGCTTTGAACTCTCCGACCGCGATCTGGAGCACTTCAACAACGCCATCAAGGCTGCGCGCGACGCGGCGGGACACATGAGCCCCGAAGCGGTGATCGAAGCGGCCGGCAAGCTGCTGCAGGGCGCGGCCAAGCACGAAGTGCCGGATTTCATCGCCGTGCGCCTCGAGCGCCTGGACGCGCTGATCGGCATGTTGCGCGACGAAGGCTGGGCCTTGCCGGAAGCCGATCGCCAGCACGTGTTGTCGGCCTTGGTGTACTTCGCCGATCCGAAGGACATCATCCCGGACACCGTACCGGTACTGGGCTATTTCGACGATGCCATCGCCATCGAAATGTGCGTGAAGGAACTCAAGCACGAACTCGACGCCTACGAAGAATTCTGCGAGTTCCGCCAGAACGAAGCCAGCCGTCGCGGCCAGGATCCGTCCACCGTCGGTCGTGCCGATTGGCTCGACGCGCGCCGCACCGAATTGCAGGAGCGCATGCACCGCCGCGCGGCCCGCGATTTCGGCACCGGTTACGGCGACAGCTCCGGTTATGCCCGCGCCGGCTACACCTCGGCCTGGCGCCCGAGCATGCTGCGCGTGCGCTGAGGCGCAGCCTGTCCATGGCCCGAAGCGCCCGAGAGGCGCTCCGGGCGATTCCCTAGCACTGCGAGCACGCCCGCATGACCGGCCCGTTCAAGCGACGTCCTTCCCTGGACGAACTCAACGCCCATGGCGCCAATACGGTCCTGACCCATCTGGGCATCGTCTTCACCGAACTGGGCGAAGACTTCATTCGCGCCACGATGCCCGTGGATGCCCGCACGAAGCAGCCCTACGGCCTGCTGCATGGCGGCTCTTCGGCCGTGCTGGCCGAAACCCTGGCCAGCGTCGCCGCCAATCTCTGCGTCGACGACCCGATGCAGCAACAGGCCGTGGGCCTGGAGTTGAATTGCAATCACCTGCGCGCCGTCACCGAGGGCCATGTCGTCGGCACGGCGCGCCCGCTGCACGTCGGGCGCCGGACCCAGGTCTGGGATGTCCGCATCGAGGATGCGCAAGGGCGCCTGAGCTGCGTCTCGCGCCTGACCCTGGCGATGCGGGGCTGAAGCGACCGGGCAGGATGCAGGGCCGCCGAGGCGCGAAGCGTACGCCCGCGTCGGGTGCAGGCTCTAATCGGCTTCGGGCACAATCGCGGCAATGTCCGCTGCCCCCCACGCGGTGACGCCTTCTTCCGACTGGCGCCGGCCGTTCCGCTACCTCTGGCGATTCCCGGCCCTGCTCCTGCATGTGGTCGTCGGCCTGCCCATCACGATGCTGATGATCAACGGCCTGTGCGCGAAGTTTTCCTTCCGCGGCGAGCGCCTGGACCATTGGGCGGTACGCATGTGGTCGAAGATCATGCTGCGCTGCTTCGGTCTGCGCACGCGTCGCTACGGTACGCCTTTGCCCGGCGCGGTGATGTTCGTCGCCAACCACGTCAGCTGGATCGACATCACCCTGCTGCACAGCCAGCGCTGGATGGGTTTCGTCGCGAAGGCGGAAATCGAACGCTGGCCGTTGATCGGATGGCTCGCCAGTCGCGGCGGCACCATCTATCACCATCGCGGCAACAACGAATCCTTGCATGGCGTGATGCACCAGATGGTGCAGCGCCTGGAAAGTGGGCTCGCCGTCGGCGTGTTTCCGGAAGGCCGCACCACCGATGGCCGCGCCATCGGCGTCTTCCATGCGCGCATCTTCCAGCCAGCCGTGCTGGCCAACGTGCCGGCGCAGCCGGTGGCGGTGAAATACGGCGCCAAGGGCAATGCCCAGGCCATCGTCGCCTTCGCGCCGCGCGAGCACTTCATGGGCAATTTCCTGCGCCTGCTCGGCGAACCGGGACGCGTGGCGGAAGTGCATTTCCTCGAACCGGTCGCTGCCAGCGAAGATGGCCGTCGCCGCATGGCCGACACCTGCCGCGAGCGTATCGTCGCGGCGATGGCAGCGGCACCGGAGGCTTGATGGTGCCGTCCTATCGCGCGCCACGATTGCTGCGCAATCCGCACCTGCAGTCGGTGCTGAGTTCCTTGCCTTTGCGCCGCGCGGCCGGATTGCGCGCGCTGCAACGCATCGGCGCGCGCACGCAGGATGTCGTGGTCGAAGCCGGCGACGGCGTGCGCCTGCAAGGCTCCCACAGCACCTTGTCGGGGCGCGAAGCGAAGGCGCTGGTGTTGCTGTTGCACGGCTGGGAAGGCAGCAGCGAATCGAGCTACATGCGCCACACCTGCGCGCACCTGCTGGCGCGCGGCTTCGATGTGTTCCGGCTCAACTTCCGCGACCACGGCGACAGCCATCACCTGAACCGCGAGATCTTCCATTCCTGCCGCCTGCAGGAAGTGGTGGAAGCCGCCGCCTGGATAGAAAAAAACTATCCGGCACCGGCCTTTCTCGCCGCCGGCTATTCCCTCGGCGGCAACTTTGCGCTGCGCCTGGCTTTGGCCGCGCCCGAGGCCGGCATCGGCCTGCGCCATGCCGCCGCCGTTTGTCCTGCCATCGATCCGGCCGCGATCCTGCATGCGCTGGAAACCGCGCCGGCGATCTACCAGTGGTACTTCCTGAAGAAGTGGCGCGATTCGCTGCGCAAGAAGCGCGCGCTGTTTCCCGACCACCACGACTACGACGAGAAGGTGCTGGCGCAGGATCTGCGCGGCCTGACGCGCTGGTTGGTCGAACGCCATACCGACAAGGGCAGCCTCGAGAATTATTTCGACGGCTATGCGATCGCCGGCGGGCGCTTGTCGCAATTGCAGGTGCCGGTCAGCGTATTGGCGGCGGCCGACGACCCGGTCATTCCGATCGATACCGTGCGGGCCTTGCAGCTACCGACGCATTCGCGCCTGGAGATCGCCGAACACGGCGGCCACTGCGGTTTCATCGAAGGCTCGGACCTGCGCGGCTATTCCGAGCGTTGGGTCGCCGCAAGACTGGAAGAAGCCTTGGGCGAAACCTCGTCGACGCAGGCGGCCTGAAACTCAGCTGGTTGTTGCACCGAAATACAACCACGCCAGCAACGCCCCGCCGAACACGATGCGATACCAGGCGAATACCGTGAAGCGATGCGTCTGGATGTAACCGAGCAACCATTTCACCGCGACGAAGGCGGTGATCGCCGACGCGACGAAAGCGACGCCGAGCGCGGTCCAGTCCTCGTTCGCCACGCCGCCATCCTTGAGCATGCCGAGCAGCTCGTAACCGGTCGCGGCGAACATCGTCGGAATACCGACCAGGAAGGCGAACTCGGTCGCCGCGCCGCGCGAACTGCGCCCGAACAGCAGGGCCGCGAAGATCGCCGCGGCGCTGCGCGAGGTTCCCGGGAACACGCCGGCAACCACTTGCGCCAGGCCGACGAGCGCGGCGGTGCCCCAGCCGATGGCGTCCGGGTCGTCGTCGGGCAGGTCGGGGCGGCGTGCGTCGATCGCTTCGACGCCGAGGATGACGAAACCGCCGATCAGCAGCGCCCAGGCGATCGGCGCGATCGTCTCGGGCAATTCGAAACCGAGCTTCTTCACGATCACGCCGAAGATCGCGGTGACGCCGAAAGCGAGTGCCAGCTTCAGGACATAGTCGCGCTTGTTGCGTTCGCGCCAGCCCAGGGCCAGCTGCCACAGGCGTTCGCGATAGATCAGCACGACAGCGAGAATGGCGCCGGCCTGGATCGAGATGTTGAACAGGTCCGAACGCGCGCCGAGCCAGTGTTCGGCGATCAGCAGGTGGCCGGTGCTCGAGATCGGCAGGAATTCGGTGATGCCTTCGATGATGCCGAGCAACAGCGCGGCCAGCAGATCGCTCATTCTTTTCGTTCGTGGGGGCGGCGCGACATTGTTGCAGATTGTCGCAAGCGCGCAGTGGGCATGCGTTTGACCGCTAACGGCGTGGCGAAGGCCGGTGCCGGCAACCATTTTGAGTCGCCGCCCGATATCGGCTTGGTCAAAACAGTCGCCGGCACCGGCCTCTAGTCGCTGAGGTCAGCCTGGACAAAGCACCAGCGAGGCGGGAAGGCATTCGGCGGCGTTCGGAGACCGCTGGTGGGGCAGGCCTTTCGATCATGGCGCCGACGGATTTCGACGGAGGTCGAGGACGGCGGGGGTTCCTCAACCAAGCCGATATCGGGCGGCGACTTAAGCGACCTCCGCCATCCTTGCCCCTTCGCGCCAGATTGAGGGCATGTCGCTCGTAATGGTGCAGATAAAACCAAAGAAGCACCATCTTGGTGCTAATGGCGCTCACGCGGCTGAAGCAAACTTTTGAGAAACAAAGGGTTACTGCCGGACCGGTCCTGGCACGCCCATTGCTCTCGTTTCGCGTCCCCTTCCCTGCCGGAGTGATCCCATGTCCCTCGACTACATCAACAAGCTGATCAAGGACCACGCCATCGAGTTCGTGGACCTGCGTTTCACCGACGTGCGCGGCACCCAGCACCACGTCACCTTCCCGGTTTCCATCATCGAACCGGCCCTGTTCGAAGACGGCAAGATGTTCGACGGTTCGTCGATCGTCGGTTGGAAGGGCATCAACGAGTCCGACATGATCCTGTTGCCGGACGCCGACACCGCCTTCCTCGATCCGTTCTACGCCGATCCGACCCTCGTGCTGATCTGCGACGTGCTCGATCCGGCCACGATGCAGGGTTATTCGCGTTGCCCGCGCGGCGTCGCCAAGCGCGCCGAAGCTTTCCTGAAGGCCAGTGGCATCGCCGACCAGGCTTTCTTCGGTCCGGAGCCGGAATTCTTCATCTTCGACGGCGTGCGTTTCGCCAACGACATGGGCAAGGTCATGTACGAGATCTTCTCGGATGAAGCGGCTTGGGAAACCGGCGGCAAGCAGGGCGGCGCCAATCACGGCTATCGCCCGACCGTGAAGGGCGGCTATTTCCCCGTGCCGCCGACCGATTCGCTGCACGACATCCGCGCCGAGATGTGCAAGACGCTCGCCGCCGTCGGCCAGGAAGTCGAAGTGCACCATCATGAGGTCGCGAACGCCGGTCAGTGCGAGATCGGCACCAAGTTCAATTCGCTGGTGAAGAAGGCCGACGAGCTGTCGACGATGAAGTACGTCATCCGCAACGTCGCGCATCGCAACGGCAAGACCGCGACCTTCATGCCCAAGCCCATCGTCGGCGACAACGGCAGCGGCATGCACGTGCACCAGAGCCTCGCCAAGGGCGGCACCAACCTGTTCACCGGCGACGGCTACGGCGGCCTGAGCCAGATCGCGTTGTGGTACATCGGCGGCATCTTCAAGCACGCGCGTGCGATCAATGCCTTCGCCAACTCCACGACGAACAGCTACAAGCGCCTGGTGCCGGGTTTCGAAGCGCCGGTGATGCTGGCTTACTCGGCCCGCAATCGTTCGGCGAGCTGCCGCATTCCTTACGTCACCAACCCCAAGGCGCGCCGCATCGAGATCCGTTTCCCGGATCCGATGAACTCCGGTTACCTCACGTTCGCCGCGCTGATGATGGCCGGCCTCGACGGCATCCGTAACCAGATCGACCCGGGCGCGCCCAGCGACAAGGACCTGTACGACCTGCCGCCGGAAGAAGAAAAGAACATCCCGAAGGTCTGCCACTCGCTCGACATGGCGCTCGAAGCCCTCGACAAGGATCGCGACTTCCTAAAGGCCGGCGGCGTGTTCTCCGACGATTTCATCGACAGCTACATCGAGCTGAAGATGGGCGAGGTGACCAAGTTCCGTGCCGCAACCCACCCGTTGGAATACAGCATGTACTACGGCCTGTAATGGTCGACGCGACAGCGCGCATGGAAATCCGCGCCATCGGGCCGGGCCACCCCGCGGTGGCCCGGTTGCTGGACGAACATCTGCAGGGCATGGCGCAGCTTTCGCCGCCCGAAAGCATCCACGCGCTCGACCATCACGCCTTGCTGCAGCCGGACATCAGCTTCTGGAGCGTATGGCGCGAAGAGTCCTTGATGGGCTGCGGCGCGTTGAAGCGTCTCGACGAGACCCACGGCGAAATCAAGTCCATGCGCACGGCGGCCGCCTTCCTTCGCCAGGGCGTTGCCGCGTTTGTTCTGCAACACATCCTCGATGAAGCCGCGCAACGCGGTTTGCGCAGGCTCAGCCTCGAAACCGGATCGATGGACGGTTTCGCGCCGGCGCATCGCCTGTACGAACGCTTCGGTTTCGTGCGCTGCCCGCCGTTCTCCGACTACCACGACGATCCGAACAGCCTGTTCTTCAGTCGCGAACTCCCTTAGCGTTGCGCCTCAACGTGGGATGGTTGCCGGGATGGCCAGCCGCTCCGGCGCATACGAGTAGTGCCAGGGCTCGTTCGGTGTGCGTAGCGGGCCGACGAAGGCGGGTGAGGCCTCGCGCACGGCGCGCTCGAGCTTCTTCGTCCAGCCCGTGCGCACCCAGTCCTGCGCGATGCGCTGCGAATCGGTGCCGGCGATCAGCACATCGCCGCGCTTGATCTGGAAATCGAAGGCGCGCGCCTGACCATGCGGCGACAGGCCGGGCGCGGCCAGGTTCGGCGGCGGTGAAGGCACCCAGGCCGCGAGCCATGCCGCGAAACTCTCGCTACCGGGCTTGCAGACCGAGCGCGCGGCCGCCGCCAAGGCGTCGGCGGTCTTGCCGACGGAGGCGTTGCTGTTCCAGCGCTGGAGTTGCAGATCCAGGCTGCGCACTTCGCGGTTCACGTACAGCGCATAACCGGGATTGAGCGCGGCGAAACGCCGTTGCACCTGTGCGATCTGCTCCATCGCCTGCGCATATTCCGGCGAGGCTTCGTAGCTGCGGATCTGCTCGTCGGTCCAGCTCCAGCGCAGTGCGAGATCCTTCTCCGCGCGCAGGTAACTGCGCAGCGCCAGCAGCTTGCGTGGGAAGCCCTCGATGCGCGCCAGGGCCTGCTGCGCCGGCATGGGCACCCGGGTGGCAGCGGTCTGCAGGCACAGATTCATGTCCGGCGGCGAGTCGGGAATCATCGTCGCCGCAGGCGCCGGCGTCGCGAGCGCGACACCGGACGCGAAGAGGGCGTAGCGAAAACGACCGAGCGGCATGGGTCGATGATAGCAACGGCGACGCCGGGCACTCCGAATGGCGGCTGTATGCGTCGCCCGCCCTTGCGGGGCATGCGAAGGCAATGCGTTTGTCGTCGCCAGAAAAGAACGGCCCGGAGATCCGGGCCGTTTCCTTCTGCGCGCTCTCGCAAGCGGAACGAGAACGTCAGTTCGCCGCCGTGGTCGCCTTGCCGCCGATATTGCGATCGAGGAAACGCAGCAGTCGCGCGTAGAACTCGTACTCGTAGCGGTCGAGCGTGATGCTGTGACCGGTCTGCGGGATCTCGAAGAACTCCAGCGACGCGTTGCGTTCTTCGAGTGCTTCGCGCATGCGCAGCGCATGCTTGAGGTCGACGCGGCCGTCCAGGCGGCCATGCGCCAGGAAGACCGGCACCTTCAGCTTGTCGACCTGGTTCAAGGGCGAATTCGCCGCGAGCTCGGCCGGATCCTTGCCGAGGGCGCGTTCGAGATAGGCCTTGCCGTAGTCGCTGCGCCGGATATCGCCCCAACGATACATTTTCGACAAGTCATAAACGCCGGACAGGCCGATCGCGCACTTGTACATGTCGGGGTAGCGGATCGGCTGCATCATCGCGGCATAACCGCCATAGCTGGCGCCGTAAACGCAGACGCGTTTCGGATCGGCGATGCCCTGCGCCAACACGTGGCGCGTGACATCGGCGATATCGTCCTGCATCGCACCGCCCCATTGCCGCAGGCCGCGGTCGGCGAACTGGCGACCGTAACCGCCGGAGCCGCGGAAGTTAACCGCCAGCACCGCGTAGCCATGTTGCGCCAGGATCTGCCACTCCGGGTCGTAACCCCATTCGTCGAAGATCTCGAACGGACCGCCATGCGGCAGCACCACCAGCGGCAGGTTCTTGCCGTCGCTGCCCGGCGGCAAGGTCAGCACGCCGTGCAGCGGCACGCCATCGCGACTGGCGACCTGCACCGACTGCTGCTTTCCCTGCTTGGCGGGATCGATCCAGGGCTTGCGACGCGACAGCAGCTTCGCCTTCATCGCCTTGCGGTCGAACAGGATGAACGTGCCGGGGTCGCGATCGCTGGTCGCCAGCACGATGATCCATTGGCCGTCTTTCGAGGCGCTGTGCACGAACACTTCTTGCCCCGGGAAAGCATGGTGCAGGTCGCTCAGTATCTGAGCGTCGGGATGCTGCTTGTTCCAGAACTCGACGGTGGGTCGCGTCGGCTGGTAACGCGCGCCGACGATGTCCTTGCCATCGAGCGAACGCAGCATGCGGATCGGATCGGAGGCTTCGTTCGTGTACACCGGCGTGCGCGCGCCGGTGGCGAAATCGTAGCGCTCGATGATGTCGGTGCCTTGCTTGCGCTGGCTCTGCACCAGCCCGTAGCTGCCGTCGGCGGCCACGAGCAGGGGAATGATGTCGACACCGGTCTTGCTGCTGTCGTTGAAGATCGACCAAGTGCCGGCGCTGTCGCGTACCCACGAGCGCGTGGTGCCATCGTCTTCGGTGCCGTAGGCGAAGCGCGCGTTGCCGCGGCGATCGGCCAGCATGCCGGTGTCGGCCGGGCCTTCCACCAGCAGGTCGCCGGCCTTGCGCAACTTATTGACGTCGGCCTTGCGCAGCTGCGGGATGCACTTGCCGCCGCTGCTGGTCGGCGAGCAGCGGTAGACGAGGATGTGGTCGGGGTCGTCGTCCAGGGTGGAATAGAAGGTGCCTGGCAACTGGAAGGTATCGCCGCCGTCGATGCGGATCACCGACAGCTTCGGCTCGACCATGGTCATGCCGAAATAGCCGTCGACGCGATTGGCGCCGACGATGATGCGCTCGTCGTCGAGCCAGATGATCGTGCTGATCTCGCCGCCCTTGCCCGGGTCGAGGTTCAACAGCGGTTCGAGCGTGTCGCGCTTGTGGATCGAGACGACCGATCCTTCCGGCATGCGACGCTCGATGGCGATCAGCTGTCCGTTCGGCGACAGTCGGAACTGTTCGAACTCGGCGCGCTTGAGAAGCGATTGCGTCAGCGCGTCGGCCTGCGGCGCATCGTCGGCGAGCGCCGGCGGCAGCGAGGCCAGGGAAAGGGCCGTCGCGAACAAGGCCGGCAGGAAACGGTGGTGCATGGAGAACTCCTCGAATCAGGCCGGCAATTTTGCCGCAGTCGATGTCGGTCGTGATCCGCCCGGCGGAAAATTGTGGGCGCCGTCGCACTGGCCCCTGCGCGATCCGTCAGGTTTGCACTATGATGGTGCAATGAGTGTCCCTGATCGCCCGGACCTGGACCAGCTCGCCACCCCCGTCGCCTGGTTGGACGGCGAGGGCCGCGTGGCGGGTTGCAATCCCGCTTTCGCCAGTTGGCTGGGCGTCGGGGCGCGTCGCCTGCAAGGCCTGATGCTCGACGAGCTCGATCGCGAGAACGGCCGTCTCTCGGCCCTGCTCGAACGCCTGCCCGATCCGGGGCAGGCTTTGCGCGTGCATCGCGCGCAGCTCGGGCCGCCGCTCGGACGCGAGCATTTCGCCGAGATCTGGTTGTCGCGCGACGACCACGACGGCGTTCGCCTCGAAGCCCATCCGGCCGAAGAATTTCCCGGCGAGGATCCCGCCACCGCGCTGCCGGCGGCGCTGTCGGCCGCGCTGAAAGGGCTTGCCCATGAAATCCGCAACCCGCTCGCCGGCCTGAAGGGCGCGACGCAGCTGCTTGCGCGTCGCGCGCAGCAGCGCGGCGACAGTGAAGACGAACGCGAACTGATCGGATTGCTCGGCAGCGAAGTCGATCGCCTGGCAGCGCTGGTCGATCGCCTGATGAATCCGGCACCGCCGCGCGAGCTCGTTGCGCTGAACATCCATACCGTGCTCGAACGCGTGCGCCAGCTCGCCGAAGCCGAGGCCGGCTGGGCGGTGCGCCTCGTACGCGACTACGATCCGAGCTTGCCCGATCTGTTCGGCGATGCCGATCGCCTGACGCAATCGTTGTGGAATCTCGTGCGCAATGCGCTCGAATCCGGCGCCGGCACGGTGTCCTTGCGTACGCGCGCCGAACATCATGTCCTGATCGGCGACCGATCGCATCGCCTGGCCCTGCGTGTCGAGATCGCCGACGACGGCCGCGGCGTTCCGGAGGACCTGGCCGAGCGCATCTTCCTGCCCCTGGTGTCCGGTCGTGCGGAAGGCACCGGGCTCGGCTTGCCGCTGGCGCAGCAGGTCGCGCGCGAACACGGCGGTTCGCTGGGATACCGCTCGCGTCCGGGCCATACCGTGTTCACCCTGTTGTTGCCGGTCGCCGATCCGGAAGAAGAGGAGGCAGGCGATGACTGAGTCGCAGCGGATCTGGGTCGTCGACGACGACCGCGCCGTGCGTTACGTGCTCAGCGAAGCGCTGCGCGACGCCGGTTATCGCGTGCAGTCCTACGATAGCGCGCGCGCCGCGCTGGACGCGCTCGATTCCGAGGCGGCGCCGGCCCTGGTCTTCACCGACGTGCGCATGCCCGGCCTCGACGGCCTGGGTTTTCTCGACCTGCTGAAAGCGCGCAGGCCGCAGCTGCCGGTGATCGTGATGTCGGCCTATACCGATGTCGCCAGCACGGCCGGCGCGTTCCGCGGCGGTGCGCACGAGTTCCTGTCCAAACCCTTCGATCTGGACGAAGCAGTGGCGTTGGCGGCGCGGGCGATGCCGCAGGCGGAAAGCGATGTCGATATCGCGGCCCCGCCCGAAGCGGCCGGCGTCGCCCGCTCGGAGTTGGTCGGCGACGCGCCGGCGATGCGCGAACTGTTTCGTGCCATCGGTCGGCTCGCCCAGGCCCCGTTGTCGGTCCTGATCACCGGCGAAACCGGCACCGGCAAGGAGCTCGTCGCGCGCGCCTTGCATCGCGAATCGCCGCGCGCACGCAAGCCTTTCGTCGCCCTGAATACGGCGGCGATCCCGGCCGAGTTGCTCGAAAGCGAATTGTTCGGCCATGAGGCCGGCGCGTTCACCGGCGCGAACAAACGCCACGTCGGACGTTTCGAACAGGCCGACGGCGGCACGCTGTTTCTCGATGAGATCGGCGACATGCCGGCCTCGCTGCAGACGCGCCTGTTGCGCGTGCTGGCCGAAGGCGAATTCTTCCGCGTCGGCGGGCGCGAACTGATCCGCGTGGACGTGCGCGTGATCGCGGCTACTCATCAAGCGCTGGAAACCCTGGTCGCGGACGGCCGGTTCCGCGCCGATCTTCTGCATCGCCTCGACGTCGTGCGCCTGCGCCTGCCGCCCTTGCGCGAGCGTCGCGGCGATATTCCGGCCCTGGCGCAACGTTTCCTGGTGGCCGCTGCGCAGAAGCTCGGCGCCCCCGCCAAACGTTTCCAGTCCGATGCGCTGAAACGTCTCGAACAGCACGATTGGCCGGGGAACGTGCGCGAGCTGGAGAATCTCTGTTGGCGGCTTGCGGCGTTGGCGCCCGGCGAAAACATCACGTTGCGCGATCTGCGCACCGCGTTCGAGCCCGCGGCGATGCCGGCAAGCGCTGCCGGGGATTGGTCGCAGTCGCTGTCGAACGCCGTCGCCGGCGCGCTGGCGCGCGGCGAGAGCGATCTGCATGAGCGGCTGCGCGCGCGCTTCGACCAGGTGTTGCTGGAAACGGCACTGGAGCACACCGACGGGCACCGGCAGAAGGCCGCCGAACGCCTCGGCTTGGGCCGCAACACATTGACGCGTAAACTCGGTAGCACCCGCTCTCCGCGCGAACGTCCATGAAGCCCGTCCAAGCCGCCGACATCGTCGTCCGCGCCGCACGCCGCGAAGACCTTTCGCTGCTCGTGCGCTGGGCCGAAGCCATGGCGCTGGAAACCGAACAGAAGCAGCTCGACATCGCCATCGTCGAGCCCGGCATCGCCAATGGCCTGGCCGATCCGGAACGCAGCTGCTACTTCATCGCCGAGCGCGTCGGCGAACCGGCCGGCACGATGATGTACACGCGCGAGTGGAGCGATTGGCGCAATGCCTGGTGGTGGTGGATCCAGAGCGTTTACGTGCCACCGGAGCATCGCCGGGTGGGCGTGTATCGCCATCTGTTCGCGCATGTGCGCGAACTGGCGCGCGCCGAACCGGACGTGTACGGCCTTCGCCTTTACGTCGAACGCGACAACGTATGGGCGCAACGCACCTACGAACAGCTCGGCATGGCCGATGCGGGTTATCGGATGTACGAGATCCGCAAGTAGGAGCGGCGTCAGCCGCGATCCAGTCTTTGTCTCGGGTCGGTGTCGACCGGGCAATCCACGAAGACGACATTCAGCGCATGGCCCTGCAGCAGAGCCGCGATCTGCTTCTGCCGCATCAGGAAGCGTTCGTAAGCACGCGCTTCGCGTGCGGCATCGGCGTCGTGCGGCGCGTAGCCCCGAGCCTTCCATGTGTCGACGTCGAAACGCGCGATGCGCACCGCGCCGTCGCGCCAGAGCAGCAAGGGTTCCGGCGGCGCGTCCAGCGCGCAACGTTCCTCCGGCGCCAGCAGGGCCGTTTCGATCAGGGGCCACAAGGCGGCGAGACCGGCGTGCTCGTACTGCATCGCCGTCATCGCCGCCAGGTCGTGCGCGGTGAGGTAACGCGCGTGTTCGATCGCCGCGCCAAAGTGGTCTTGCGCCAGCAGGGCGGTGTCGGCGGCGGCCATGCCGGTTTCGAGCAGGGTCTCTTCCAGGGCCGCGCCGACCTGCGCCATCGTCGCGTCGTCGCCGCGCAACACGAAGGGCAGCAGGCGCAGCGGCCCGCCGGCATAGTCCGCCTCCGGCGCCAGCGAGGCCGGCAAGATGCCGTCTCGCGCACCGAACGCGATGACCCGCGCATCGCCGCGCGCCGGCGCCTGTGCGATCAGGCGTTCGAGCTCGGCATGCCGCGGCCAGCCCGGGCGCAGCAGTTCCACCGGGTCGAACAGCGCCGCGACGATCGCCAGGTCCAGCCCGGCCGCGGTCGGAACGAAGCGGGCGAGGTCGCGCGCGATCCGTTCGGCCAGCTCGCCCGCCGCCGCTTGGCCCAGGAAAGCGTGTTCCGGCGCGCTGCCGGGGCTGAGTTCCAGCGCCAGGGCGCCGAGACAGGAGAGGCGATCGGACATTGCGTTCCATACGCCAGGGTTTGGAATCCCCGGGCGAGGTCGGTAAGCTAGGGAATCCCAGATTATGCCAGCGCCCCGGCGCGGGCCCCGCCGCAAGGAACCGCCATGAAACCCGTCCGCCGCGTCGCCATCCTCGGAGGCGTTCGCATCCCCTTCGTGAAGAACAACACCGCCTACTTCGATGTCGGCAATCTCGGCATGTCGATCACGACGCTCGGCGCGCTGGTGGAGAAGTTCGGTCTGCAGGGCGAAGTGCTGGGCGAAGTGGCGATGGGCGCCGTGCTCAAGCATTCGTCCGACTGGAATCTCGGGCGCGAGGCCACGCTGTCGTCGGGCCTGTCGCCGTTGACGCCGGGCATCACCTTGCAGCGCGCCTGCGGCACCGGTCTCGACAGCGTCGTGCTGGTCGCCAACAAGATCGCGCTCGGCCAGATCGAAGCCGGTATCGGCGGCGGTTCCGACACCACCTCCGACGTGCCGATCGCGGTGAACCCGCGCCTGCGTCGCCGCCTGCTCAACGCCAACATGGCGAAGAGCTTCGGCCAGCGCATCGGCGCGATGCTGAAAGGTTTCTCCTTCTCCGAACTGAAGCCGGAATTCCCCGGTGTCGGCGAGCCGCGCACCGGCAAGTCCATGGGCCAGCATTGCGAGATGATGGCCAAGGAATGGCAGATCCCGCGCGAAGCGCAGGACCAGCTGACGTTCGAATCGCATCGCAAGGCCGCCGCGGCATACGAGCGCGGGTTCTTCGACGATCTCGTCGTGCCCTTCCGCGGACAGAAACGCGACGGCATCCTGCGCCCCGATACGACCCTGGAAAAACTCGCGACGCTGAAGCCCGCGTTCGACAAGACTTCGGGCAAGGGCACGTTGACCGCCGGCAACTCGACCAACCTGTCCGATGGCGCCTCGGCGGCGCTGCTCAGTTCGGAAGAATGGGCGAACGCGCACGGCAAGGAAATCCAGGCTTACCTCGTGGACGCGCAGGTGGCGGCGGTGGATTTCGTCGGCGGCGAAGGCCTGCTGATGGCGCCGTGCTGGGCGGTCGCCCAGCTGCTCAAGCGCAACAACCTCACGCTGCAGGATTTCGATTTCTACGAGATCCACGAAGCCTTCGCCGCGCAGGTGCTGTGCACGTTGAAGGCCTGGGAAGACGAGAAGTTCTGCAAGGAGAAACTCGGCCTCGACGCGCCGTTGGGCAGCATCGATCGCGCCAAGCTCAATGTCGTCGGCAGTTCGCTCGCGGTCGGCCATCCCTTCGCGGCCACCGGCGCGCGCATCGTTGCCACGGCCGCGAAGTTGCTGAAGGAAAAGGGCAGCGGTCGCGCCCTGATCTCGATCTGCACGGCCGGCGGCATGGGCGTCGCCGCCATCGTCGAGCGCTGAATCAGCGCAGGATATCCGGCCAGTTCGACCACCAGCGCTTCGGCTGGCTGGGGTAAGCGTCCCACCAGCGATTGATCGCAGCGATGTCGCCCTGCGCCCAGGCCGCGCGGTGTGCGGCGTCGTCCGCGCGCACGCCCAGGGCCTGCGCCAACCTCGGATAGAGCGCGCTGTCGGCCAGCGCCGGCCGTTGCGACAAGAGATAAAGCAAGGTGTAGACGTCGACCTGGCGAGCGAGGTTCGCGATGCGCTCGGCATTGGCCGACAAGGCCGCGCGTTCGTGGCGCTCGTCGAGCTGCTGCTGCAAGCTCAGCACGGCGGCGGCGAATTCCGGCGATGCGTCCGGCCGCAAGGGCGCGGCCGGATGCGAATCGTCGAAACGCAATTCGTAACCGGCCGGCAACAGCACGTCGCGGCGGGCGACGCGGTACTCGATCCAGCCGCTGCGCACATAGACGCGACCGCTGCCGTCGCCCGCTTTCCAGATGTCGAAATCGCAGCCGAGGTCGACGACTTCGGCCGAATCGCTGTCCACGCCGAAATACCCCGGCGGCGCCCAGATGCGCGCGCGCATGTGACCGCTGTCCAGGCGCACGCGATGATGCGCGCGCCGCGTTTCCACTAGCTGCAAGCGCGATCCAGGTGACAGCGTCACGCGACCGATGCGCGCGACGTCGATGTCGAACGATTGATCGGCGCCGGTTTGCAGCCAATCGCCGGAGCGCAGCTGCGCCACGCCCGAAGCGCCAGCGTCGCCATGCACGCGCCAGGCGGCGCCGTCCTGCCAGGCCAGGCGATAGGAATTCAGCGCCACCAGCAGCAGGCTGGCAGCAAGCGCGGCGGCGACGAAACGCGGCCACCGTCGCCGTTGCTCGCGGGCGATGGCGCGCGGCGTCCATTCGCCGCGGCCGCGCGCGCGAAGACCGAATGGCGCCAGCTGCGTCTGCAGGCGCCGCAGCTCTTCGTCGGCCTGCGCTTCGCGCGGGTTCCACAACGCGTCGTGTTTGTCTTCGCTCATGTTCGTTCTCCCCGCGCGTTCACGCCAAGCGCGACGCGCAGTTTCTCCATGCCGCGATGCAGATTCACCCGCACCGACTCCGGCGTCAGCCCGGTCAATGCCGCGATCTCCGGACCGCTCAAGCCTTCGACCAGGCGCAGCATCAACGGCTCGCGATACGCCTCGGGCAGCGTGGCCACCGCGCGCAGCACCCGTTCGGCCTCGGAGCGCTGTTCCGGTGATGCGTCCGTCGAGGCGAAATCGGTCTCGTCCTGCACCGCCACTTCCCGCGCGACTTCCGTCGTCGGCAAACGGCGCGCGATCGCCGCGATCCAGGCGCCAAACCGTTGCGCCTCGCGAAGTTGCGCCAGCCGCGCGAACGCCAGCGCAAAACACTCCTGCGTCAGCTCGTCGGCCAGCGCTGGCCGGACGCGGCCCAGCAGGATGCCGTGCACCAGCGGGGCGAACCGCCGGTACAGCTGTGCGTAGGCCGCCTGCGATCCGCGTCGGGCCTCATGCACCCAACGTTCGATCGCCTGCGGGCCGCCGATGTCGCCGCTGACCTCGTGCAAGGATCGATCCCGTGGCCTGTCAGGCAAGAGTGGGCGAGAGGGCCCTGCGTTAACAAGCCCGGCCGTTAACGCTGTCGCCGGTTGCGCGCTCTTGCTGGCCAGGACACGGAAGGAGAACGCCATGCGCGCCTGGTTGATTTGCCTGTTGCTGCTGCTGTTGTCGACGGAGGTCGCCGCGGCGGGCATCGCCCGCTGGGATGCCTTGCCGGCCGTCGATGTCGAGCACCTGCAAGGCCCGTATGCGGGCCGCAACGTCTGCCCGATGTGCATGCATGGCTACGATGCGGGCATGCTGCTCTTCCTGCCGGTCGGTACGAAGCCGGCGGATGCGCATCGCATCGCGCGCGCGATGCAGGCGACCAGTGCCAGCATCGGCGATCCGCGCTTCCGCCCTTTCCTGGTCTTCACCGGCGGACAGCCTTCGCCTGCGCTGCTCGCCGCGGTGAAAGGCGGACACGACAACTGGTACGTGGGCGTGCTGCCGCCGGCGCGACTGGCCGAGTTCTCGCGCGATTTCCGCCGCGACCTGGACGAGCGCGCCTGGGGTTATGTCTTCTCGCAACGACGCCTGTTGTTGTCGTTCGAGCCGCTCGACGGCCCGACCGATTGGCCGGCGCAGTTAGGGCGAACTTCGGCGTATGCGATGCAGTTCCTGCGGGCTACTTATGCCACGGCGGTCGCCAAGGGAAATCCGGATACGCCGAAAGGCGCGCTGTGGTCGGCGCCGATGCGCCTCGACGCGCACATCGCCTTCACGAAGAACGCGACCGAACGCAGACCGCTGTGCTTCGGCGAGAAACTGCCCGCAGGCGATCGCGAAGCCCTGGTCGGCGTGTCGTCATCGTCGCGTCGCTGGTGGGCGCGTACCGATGCGCAGGGCTGCGTCGAACTGCAGGGCGCCGCGCCCCCTGGACCGATGCGGCTTGAACTTTTCCGCGTGCTGCAACCGACCGCACACTGGCAGCTCGATGACGCCGCCTGGCGCGAAGGCCGGCGCATCGACGTCAGCGACAGGAAGACGGAAAGCGATCGCGTCACCGGACGCGAACCGATCGTCGGCCTGCCCTGCGAGAACTGCGAACTGGTCTTCCGCGGTTTGCCGGCGCAGATTCCGACTTCCGGTCGCATCGCACCCGCCAATGAGCCCGGCCAAGCCCTGAGATTGAGCGGAACCGTGCGCGACACGGCCGGGCGACCGCGCGCCGGCATCGTCGTTTACGCTTACCAGACGGACAACAACGGCGAGTATCCCCGGATGGCCGGCATACCGCATGGTCGCCTGCGCGGATGGGCACGCAGCGATGCGCAGGGGCGTTACGAACTGCTGACGATCCGCCCGGCCGGCTATCCGGGTGCGCGCACGCCGCAGCACATCCACATGCATGTCATCGAACCCGGTCGTTGCACCTACTACCTGGGCGACGTGTTGTTCGACGACGATCCGCGTCTGACCGACGCGCATCGCCGCAATCCGGCGGCGCAGCGCGGCGGCAACGGCGTCGTTCGTCCGACGGGCGATGCGCGCAGCGGATGGAAGGCGGTGCGCGATATCGCGCTGGGGCAACAGGTGTCGGGCTATGCGGGATGCGGCGCCGGCACGGGGCGGGATGCCTGAAACACGACGGCGGGCAGCGTAGGATGCACGCATGTCCGCCGTACTCTCTGCGCTGAAAGCCGACATCACCTCATTGGCGGTGGACGTCATCGTCAATGCAGCGAATTCGTCCCTGTTCGGCGGCGGTGGCGTGGATGGCGCGATTCATAGAGCCGCCGGACCGGAGCTGGTGCACGAGTGTCGGTTGCTGGGCGGTTGCCGCACCGGCGAAGCGAAGATCACGCGCGGCTATCGCCTTCCCGCACGTTGGATCATCCACACCGTCGGTCCGGTCTGGCGCGGCGGTTTGCAAGGCGAAGCGCAGTTGCTGGCCGACTGCTACCGCAACAGCCTGCGACTGGCCGCGGAGAAAGCGGTGACGAGCCTCGCCTTTCCGGCGATCTCCACCGGCATCTACGGCTATCCGAAAGCCGAAGCCACCGACATCGCCGTCCGCACGCTGCGCGCTGCGCTCGCTCAGGCGCCGTCGCTGCGCGAAGTGATCTTCTGCTGTTTCTCCGACGAGGATCTGGCGCTGTATCGCGCGCGCCTGGCGCGACCCGATTAGGATCCGTTGCGGTTCGACAGATAGTCCCAGAACAGCCGGCGCAGTTCGTCGAAGTCGATCGCCAGCGCGTTCGAGCTGATCGCGATGGGACTGCCGCACATGCGGAAGTTGGCGCGATTGATCGCGCGACGGAAAGCGTTGCCCTGCTCGATGTATTTCTGCGGGTTCACCAGTTTCACCACCAGCATCTTCTGTCGCTGGATCTGGTAGACGTCGACCCCCGTCACGTCCGACCAAGGCACGAAGCCCGAGGCCAGCGCGCTCGAGCGGTGACTGAAACCGCGCTCGTCCAGCACCAGGCCCGGCGCGCGATCGAACAGTTTGAACAGGCCAAAGACGGCACCGAGGCCGAAAAATGCGATCCCGAACATGCCCAGCGCATGCACTATCACTGGATTGCCCAGGCGGCGGGTCTCGCGGATCGTGGCGTCGTCCAGCGTCGCCATCCAGGCCGATCCGAGCGCGAGCACGATGGCGCCCAGCACCAGCAGCACCAGTTTCATGCGGCTATAGGGAATGGCTCGCGTTCGGTTGGTCGACATCCGGCGCTCCACAACGGCTGCCGCCAGCATAACGGAAGCTAGGAAGACCTTGCTTCGCTCTCCGGCAGATAGTCGCCGAGCAGTTTGCGCTCCATGCCATTGCCCCAGCCGCAGCCGTGATCGCTGGTGATCTGCGCCTGCCCGCGCGGACCGATGCGGTGTTCGCCGAAGCACAGCAAGCCAAGGATGTTTCCCGGACGCAGGTGGAAACTGGCCCAGCTCAGGGGCGAATCGCCGGCAGCATCGCGGGCCGACGGATCGGCACCGTTCGCCAGCAAGTACTCGATCGTCTCCGCATCGGCATAGGCGGCGGCGCGATGCAGGGGCGTTTCGCCCTTGCAGCGCACGTCGCGCATGAAGGCGCCGGTTTCGGCCCCAGGCACGGTACGCGCGGTGACGTCAGCGCCGCGTTCGACCAGCAGGCGCACGACGTAGAAGTAGTAGGGACGGCCTGCTTTCGACAAGGCCGAATGCAGGGGCGTCTCGCCGCTGTCGGCTTTCGCGTGGCGCGGATTCGCCCCCTGCGCCAGCAGGAAATCGCAGACCTTCCAGTGGCCGAAGAACGCGGCATGGCCCAGCTCCTCGTCCAGCGAGATGCCGGGCAAGCGACCTTCCGCCTCCAGTACCGCCTTCAACGCCGTCGTGTCGTTGTAATAGACGAACCACTGCAGGGGGCGGATCGTACCGCCCGTCAACAGCGCCTCCCGGTTCGGTCGTCGCAGCAGATCGAAGACATGGTCGGTGCGTCCGCCGGCGATGCGTTCAAGCAGTTCGTTGTCGTCCATCGCACACTCCTCGCAAGGCGTACGGCAGCCAGCATAGCGCCGTTCGCGCCCTGTCCAGTTCAGCGCGTGCGCGAGACCCGATATTCCCAGGCGATGCCGACAACGGCTCCCAAGAGGACGATCAGGGCCGTCAGGGTTTCGGCGAAGACATCGCCCGAGAGCCGGCCATGAACCAGAACCGCCATGCCGATCGCCACAAGCAGCGACACAGCGAAACGCCACCGGATGACCAGGTCGACAAGCGTCGTCAGCAGTTCCAGCAGATCGAGCATGACGCGGATCGTTTCTCGGAGGCGACGGTGTTTGTTGGCAATTGTACGCCTGGTCTATCGTCCAAGACTCAGCGGGGTTGGTCGGGCCCAAGCTTCTTTCGCCACGCCCTGAACACCAGCAGCCCATAGGCGACCAGCAACGCCGGGAATGCCATCACCGAGAACATGGTGATCCGCAACACGATCAGGTAGGCGACGTCGTTCGGGCTCGCATCCTCTGCCCGGATGCCCGCCATCAGGTTGAACACGACGTGTTCGAGATTGAGGATGCTCAACACCGTCACGATCAACGTGAGTGGGAGCAGGCTGGCGATGAGGACGATCAGAGGCTCGAGCCTGGCCACCCGATGCAGGAAGACCATCAGCAAGGCCACGCGCCACGACGCCACGATGCCGAGGAACCAGGCATTGGCCGCCTGCGCCGCAGGCAAGGACATGAAGCGTTCGACCGGGATCGCATACAGCAGCGCCGGCGCAGAGCAGAACGTGACGAACAGCAGCACGTTGCGGAACTGCCAACGTTCTGGCCGCAACGGCAAGTAGATCAGCCAGAGAAGACTGGCCAGGACGACGACATAGGCGATCGAACCGAGCCCCAGGTTCTGCCAGAGTTGCGCCTTCGGGTTATCCCAATAGCGGCCAACGCCGGCGAGGAACGTGACGATGAACCCGTAGGCAAGATACGGTTTCCAATGCACGGCAATGCCGCGACTCGGTTGCCGGAATCCCAGCAGCTTGAACTGATCCGAGAGGATGTCGCGCAGCATTCCGCGCTCAGTCCGGCCGCGGCTTCACGCGGCGGCTCCAGCGCATGCCGTAATGAATCAGCATCCAGACGAGGGTGAGCAGCAGCGCCAGCTTCATGGCACTGTCGGCGACGCCTACGCGGAAGATGGGCCCGCCGAACAATGCCCAGGCCGCCACGGCGTAGAGCAACAGTCCATGCACGTCGAAGATCCGGCGAAGCATTGGAGACCAGCGGCCCTTCACGATCAAGGCGAGAAAGATCGGTACGAACAACAGTTGCAATCCAAACAACCACGGCGCCTGCTTCTGGCGGAACGAATCGGTATACGCCAGCGCCTCGTACGCAGCGGGCGCGGCGCGGCCGCCGAGGAAAACATCGAGCAACCAGGTCGGGTTCGCGAGCAGATAAACACCGCAGAGAATGCCGATCACGCCCATCGCCAGCCCGGCGCGGTTCACCGGCAGGTTATCGCCGACGCGCGGTTTCCATTCCGCCGATTCGGGCCAGCGTCGCCGCGCCCAAGCAGCGGAACCAAAACCGACGACCAACAGGCCGAGCCAGCACAAGGACGGCACGAACAGCGAAGCCCACCAAGAGCCGATCGCGCTCAACCAGTATCCCGACAACGCCAGTGGCAACACGGCCAGTGTCCGCACCAGGACGACGACCGCCACGCCGGCGACAGCCAGTCGCAGGAAAGAACGGCCGTCCGTCGGATCGATCAACGTCAGCGTCGGTTGATAACGCGCGGCGACATCGGCCGGACGACCGAAACCGCGCAGCAATTCCATCGCCATCGCCGCATCGGCTTCGCGTCCGGTGAACTCGGCCTTGCCCGCCAACTCTTCGCCGAGCAGCGCGCGCAGTTCGAAGGCGACGTCGTTGCGCTGCCGGCGCGGTAGCCGCGCGGCGACATCGGCGACATAGGACTCGATCAGCTCGTTCGCGTTCATGCTCAGTCCTCCTTCAACAGGCGATGCATCGCCTCGTTCATGCCCTGCCAGGACGCGGTGAGCTGGGCGAGCAAGCGGCGGCCTTCGTCGTTGAGCGCGTAGTAGCGTCGGGGCGGGCCGTCTTCGATCTTCCATTCGCTGGCGAGCACGCCCTGCGCCTCCAGCCGGCGCAGCAACGGATACAGCGTGCCTTCCTCTATCGGCATGCCGCGTTCGGCCAGCGCCTGGCGCAACTCATAGCCGTAACGCGGCGTACGCAGCTGCGACAGCGTCGCCAATACCACGACACCGCGCCGCAATTCGAGTTCGAGTTTTCCGAAAGCGTCGGAATCGGCCATGCCCGGAATGGTCTGTGGTTCCACGCCCGAAGTAAACCTCGCTCAACCCACGCGCGCGAGGCGGCGGATCGCCAGGCCGCCGAACAGCACCGTCGTACCCACCAACACGCCGGCGGCGAGTGCGGGCGGCACATAGGTGAACTGCTTCACGCCGGCAAGGCCCAGCGCGAGCTGGTCGAGATGGAAGGCGGGCCACAGGATCACCCAGCGCTCGAGCGAGGCGGGCAGCGGAATGAACAGGCCCGACAGCCACATCATCGGCAAGAAGAGCAGGTTGCCCCAGGCCGGCGCGGCCGAACCCGACGACATCGCGCCGATCAGCAGGCCCATCGCCGAGAACGGAATCGTGCCGACGATGAGTACCGCCGCGATGGTCACGACTTGGCCCGTGCTGATCGTCAACTTACCGGCGAACAGCGCCGCCGCCACGACCAGGCCTACCGACAGAGCCGAGATACCCATGCCCATCAGCATCTTCGCCACGATGCTCGCGCCTGGCGGCAAGGGCATCGCGCGCTTGAGCTTGAGCAGGCCGGCTTCGCGCTCCTGTGCCAGGATCACGCCGCTGAAAATGCCGGGCATCATCGCCGCCATCGATGCGAAACCCGCGAACAGATAGTCCGCGATGCCGGCGCCGAAGGGGCTGTGCGCGCCCGCATTGCCACTGATGATGACGCCGAACAAGACATAGATCGCGACCGGCACGGCGATGAAAGGCAGGGCGAAGCCCGTCGTGCGCAGGGCGCCGAGCATTTCGTACTTCGCTTCCATCAGATAGGCGCGCAGCAGGCGCGCGACCGGCAAGGGACGGCGGTCGAAGGCCGTGGCGTTGATGGCATTGGCGACGGTGTTCATGCGGCCTCCCGCGTGAGTTCGGTGAAAGCTTCGGCTAGGCTGGCCTGCCGTACTTCGAGATGGCTCAGGGCCGGATCGGCCTCAAGCAAACGACGCACCACGGCCTCGGCATCGGCGGCGGTGACATGCACGAGCCGCGCATCGCGCACGGCATCGACGACACCGGGCCAGCGCCGGATCGACTCGACGTCCAGGGCGCTGGCGCAGCGGATGCTCTTGCGCATCACCAGCGCACGCATGTCGTCCACGCTGCCTTCGGCGACCAGGCGGCCCCTCGCCATGACGGCGACGCGATCGGCCAGGGCTTCGGCTTCTTCCAGGTAGTGCGTGGTCAGCACGATCGAACATCCTTCGGCGATCAGGGCGCGGATCGCGCGCCACATCGCCTCGCGCGCCTGCACGTCGAGACCGACCGTCGGTTCGTCGAGGAAAAGCAGGCGCGGGCGACCGGCGATCGCGACCGCGAATTGCACCTGGCGTTTCTGCCCACCCGATAGTTTGTTGTAACGCGTGTCGGCGAACGCTTCGATGCCGGCCAGCGCCACCGCCGCGTCCACCGTCAGCGGATCGCGATAGCTGCTCGCGGCGAGCGCGATGTGTTCGCGCGCATTCAACATCGGCGCGAGGTTCACATCCTGCATCATCACGCCTATGCCGAGGCGGCTATGCACGTCGGACGGCGCGCCGCCCATCAGTTGCACGAGGCCGGTATCGGCCTGCAGCGTACCCAGCCAAAGACCCATCGCCGTCGTCTTGCCGGCGCCGTTGGGGCCAAGCACGGCCAGCAGTTCGCCCGGCATCACCGCCAGGTCGAGACCATCCAGGGCCAGTGTTTCGCCGTAGCGTTTGCCGACGCCGCGCAACTGCGCGACCTGCATCGCACCATTCGCCGCGCCTGTCGTAGTCGGAATCGCCAGCGTCGCCTCGGCCTTCGCGTGGCGCGGATAACGCCGCCCGTTCAGCACTTCGCCGATGAAACCCGGACGCACGATCCAGTGATAGCTGGCGAACAGCAGGCCCAGTGTGATCGCGACGATCAATGGGAACTTGAGCGACCAGTGCAGGGGCCAATGCATCATCGTCACCTGCAGGCCGAACACGATCGGCAGGTGTGCGAGATAGAACCAATAGGCTGCATCCGCCAGATACCTTCGGGCGGGGCTTTCTGTCGCGAAGAAACGCAATGCCGCGCCGACCAGGCCGAAGGTCCAGCACCAGATGGACAGCGTATAGGCCGCTGCATACACCAGTCGATTCGAGGCCGGGCCGGCGATCGCATAGGGATCCACCGACGGCGTCGTGCCGATCAGCGAAATGCAAAGCGTCGTCAGCGCGATCGCGAGCACGAGATGGATCGCCCATTGCCCACGCAACACCTCCAGCCATTCGCGGCGCCGATGCAGCCACCAGCCGAACCCGAACGCGATGCCGTAGCCGAGCATCGCCGGCAGTTGCGGCGTCAGGCCGGTGTCGGGCGTGGGAATGCCGAACCACAGCGGCCAGTCCGGGGACAGGTACAACAACGCGCACAGGGGCGCCGCCAGCACGAAGGGCACGAGGAACCGCGACAGCATTCCGCCGACGATCGCATCGATGCGCGTGCGCAGCGCGGCACCGCGATCGATGGCGATCAACGCCGCGCGCAGTACCAGCGCCAGCGCGTAGAAGATGCACAGGTAGTACAGGAACCACAGATGCGTCAGCGGGAATCCCATTGGCGGAGGCGCCACGCCCGTCGCCGCCGCGTTCGGGAAGGTGCGCGATAGCCCCCAAAGCAGGATGCCGATCGTGATCGGCGCGAGCACGAGCCAGCCGGCCGTCATCGGCACCAGGATGCGCTTGGCGCGATCGGCCACGAAACCGCGCGCGCCACGACGATGGAAGAGCAGGCGGGCGAAGAAGCCCGCGATCATGAAGAACAGGCTCATCCTGAAGGCATGGATGACGTAGAAGCTCAGCGCCAGCGTCGTGCTGGGCGAGTTGTCCTGTGCCGGAATCGGCAGGAAGAAGGACATCGTCGCGTGCAGCACGATGCCGAGCAGCAGCGCGAAACCGCGCGCGGCGTCGAGCGCGTGCAAGCGGTCGGATTCGGGAAGGACCGGGGTGGCGGCGCTCATGGCCTGGCTCCTGGGAACCGGGGAAAGGCGGCCGACGGCGGCCCGGACCCGTGGAGCGCACAGTACTGTGCAACACACAGTAAGTCAATATGGCTGGGCGAGAACGGATCTGCTCAGTGAATATATTAATAAAAACAACAAGTTATAATGAATCCCGGCCCAGGGAAGGCCTTGGCCGCGATCAGACGCCCGCCGAACGCATCGCCAGGTAAGCGATGATCGCCACGAGCACCCAGAACAGCAGGCCGACGATGGTGGTCGTTTCGGCCAACACGGTGCGCGGGGGACGGTCTTCCGGTCTTGAACGCTTTCTGCGCTGTCGGCGCTTGCCGCGAACAGGCTTTTCAAACGGCTCCACGGAATACGCGCCTAGCGAAAACAGTGGAACGATCACAGAGCCGGTCAGATAGCCAACGGCGTAAGCGATCAGCTCGAACACGAACCGCAGCAGGATTTCGAACAGGAATTCGGCGGGCATGCGCGTCAGACGCTATCAGCCCGATTTCTTCTGCGCGATCGCCGCCAGCAGACCCGAGCGATCGAAATACACTTCGTTGCGACGGATCTTGCCGGCCTCGTCCAGTTGCACGAAACACACGCCGACGATGTCGAGCACCGACTCGCCAACCGGAATGCGCGCGCGCCACTTGTTCAGGAAGCCATCCTCCATCGGGATGCCTTCGATCTGCGACCACACCCAGTCGGGGTTGTGGGCCAGCAGCTTCGTGAAATACGCCAGCAGCGCGGGCTTGCCGCGCACGCCCTGCGTCATGCCAGGGTCGAGATAGAACGCGTCGTCGGAATAGAAATCGGCCAGTGCGGCGGGATCGTTGCCGGTCCAGGCGGGCAACCAGCGCTCGGCGAACTGTCGGGCTTCGTCGGCGCTGAGGAACTTCATTCTTTCTATTCCTGGAGGGGACGCGCTCCGATCATACCTGCTCGCTCGCGCCGAATCGTTCGCTGTCCAGACGACGGGGCATGCGCGGCGCGGACGAAGCACGCCTGCGATTGAACACCAGCTCGACGAAGATCAGGTTCGGCGCCCAGCAAATCCAGGCAATCACCGGATAGGACTGGTCGAAGGGAATCCCGGAAAGGCCGGCCGCCGGCAGATACAGGCGCAGCATCACCGCCGCGAACGTCAGCGAGAAGTTGCGCAGGACCCACTGGCGATGTTCGGCCACGCGGCCCTGGCGAATCGACAGGAACGCGCGCAGGCCGGTGTACAGCCACATCAGGGCGAGACCGGTGAAGCCCGCTTTCGAGACGATGCCGCCATAGGCGTGCGCCGCCATGTACAGCCCGGAAAGTCCGCCGAACAACACGCCGATGCCGAGGTAGACGCGGCCCGCGAGGCGGTGAATGCAGGGGAAGTGATACCTCAGTATCGGCAGCAACTGCAACGGACCGAGCAGCAGCGCGGTCGCCGACGCGAAGATGTGCGTGTAGACGATGCTCTTGTGCGACAGGAAACTCAGCCGCATCGCTTCCGGAAGGTTCGCACCCATCGGCTGAAGCGTATAGATGGCGATGGCGAGGATCGCAATCGCGAAAGAAAGGAAGGCGATGCTCAGCCAGCCCAGGGTTTTCATGGCAACGGACTCCGGGAATCGGATCGGTGTTGCCTATGGATACGGGCAGGGCGGGGGCGGTTGCAGTTCTTGCTGCAGTACCCGCAGAGGCGCAGGCCGCACCTTCCGCCTGGGCCTCAACCGTAGCGCTGCTTCACGTCGTCGATCGAATCGATCACCAGCGCTTCGAGCACCGACTTGTCGATATCGGCCATCTGTTTGAAGTACAGGCAGCACTTGCTCATCTTGTGCTTGCCGAGTTTGGTCAGCAGCGACTTCTGGTTCTCGTTCTCGCAACACAGATAGACCACCAGCTCGCGGCCGCGGATGGCGAAGCCCGCCAAGGGCGCCTCGCCGGTGCGACCGCTCGCGTAGGTGTAGCGGTAGACGCCGTAGCCGACGATGCTCGGGCCCCACATCTTTGGCGCCTTCCTGGTGATCTTCTTGAACATGGCCATCAGCGCCTTGCAGTCCTTGCCCTGCTGTTCGTTGGCGCGCGAGGCGATGTACTCCTCGATGCTCGCATCGGTGGGTTTGGTCTTGTTTTCGGCCATGGGAGCGCTAGGTCGCCGCGGGATTCCAGGGTGCCCGCCAGGAAGGAGCGTAAAACAATTCAGCGCCCGGTGCGGCAACCTGGCCCCAGGCCGGACAGCGCTGTCGGCGGCCAAGCCCCTGACATGTCCTCAGCCGTTTGAAAGGCTGGACAGGGTTTATTGATCGCGCCGGGCCGCAAGCGGCACCGACGTCAAGGTTTTTCCAGGCACTAAGCTAGATGCTCGCCTGCCACCAGATGACCGCATCGGAAATCCGGAGCGAACGCGCATCGTCGGAAGAACTGTCGAAACGGAGAACATTGTTCCCGGCCTTCAGGACGCCGGAGGCGATCACTTCCTGGAAATACTGGACGCGTCTTCCGTCGGAGTAGTTCCAGTTCCAGATCTTCTCCCCGTTCAGGCGCAGGACGATGCTCGCGTCCTCGATGTTGAGGAACTCGAGCATGAAGCCGAGGACCGAACGGGATCCGGTGTGGAGCGTGTCCGGCACTTCAAACTCCACCTGCTCGTCGCCGAACTCGGAGACCCAACTATCGGTGATGATCGTAAAGTCAGCGATTCTTGCCATGGAAACTTCCCTCCTGGCGCGATGCGCGCGTCAAAAGCAACGCAGGAATGCGATGTTCACGGACATCCGGAAAGGGCCTGGCGTCCGGATCAGCTTCGGATGAACCCTCAGGCCCCCAGATAGCTCTCCGGCACCGCAATGCCCTGCTGTCGGAAGAACGAGAGCTGGTCGAAGTAGCCGCGCTGAAAGACGATCTGATCGTTCTGGACGCGGAAGAAGCCGCAGCCACGCAATCCAGCGGGATCGCGCCACTCCAGGATGGCCCATTCACCGTCCTCGAAGAGGTTCTCGGGGATGCAGGTCATCTTGGCTCGACCAAACTCGATGTCGAACATTCGGCGAATGGCGGCGCGGCCGTGGAGCGGATCGGTCACCACCTGGTGGTTGACCGCATCGACGGCGTACAGCGACTCGAGGCCGTCGATATCCGCATCGTTGAATCGTCGAACCCATTCCTGGACCAGTTGCTTGGGTGACATATGCTCTCTTTGTTTCAGTCGAGATTCCTGGGATGGCCCCGAGCCCAGCGGCCGCCGCACGCCGGTGCGGCCTTGCCTGTTCCAATGAATGGTCAGGCCACACTTCGAAGCCATGCAAGCAATGACGGGGCGAGATCCTTGCAGCCTAAGTATGCCCGCGTGAGCCCAGCTGCCTGAACTTCGTCTTCGTCGCCGTACACCATCAATTGGCCGCGGTCGTGAAGCAATCGAAACGCCCGGCCGGGACGGCTGAATGTGATTTCGAAGTTCCCGAACGAGTTCGGATGAAAACCATTCAACGTCGCAACGAAACCCATTCCCTCGATCTCAACGAGCAGATCACCGAGGGCTTGGCGAACCCGGAGGGGGAGTGATTCAGTGGTGGAATTCCGCTCGCCCATAGGCCGCCACCCCCCGGGCAGTCAATTAGGCCGAGTCTACACCCCGGCGCTTCGCTGCAATGATCGGCTAGGTGGCCAGCACGACAAACGGAACAGCCTGGTGCCACTGGCCGTCAATCAACCATTCCAGGACGCCACGGTCGGGACGATTCTTGCTCCCGACATACCGGAGATCGCGCTCAATCAACCGACTGACGAAAGCCGTCACTTCTTCGGCCATGTCCTCGTCGAGCTCTGAGACCGGCCTGTTGTCGTAGCCTTCGTAGTCGCACCAATCGGTTGCCCGCGAACCGGAGGGGCGCTGCTCGACATCGACAAACCATTCGAGGACTTCCGCGGGAACAACGACTCGCACTTCGACATCACCGCGCACCAGCTTCAGCTCCAGGGCAGCCCCTTTGGCTGCGATGGATACGCCAGGACGTCCATCGAACTGGCGAAGCTGGTGGAAAGCCGCAGTAGTCACTGGAATCCGCCTGACGATCGAACCGGGCGGCCGCACCACGGCGGTGAGCCTTTGCCTGCGAGGCATGCTAGCAGAGGCGTGGAGGGCAAGGCCTGCGGTGTCGACGCGGCCGCTCCCATGAACTGATACAACTCATTGGGAAGGAATCTGATGGGAAATCGTCGTGCGGCCGAGATGAAACGTTACGATGCGGCTGGTGCGGTCGAACTGAACCAATCGAACTTTCTGTTCGGTGAGCAGCCCTGGATCAACCTCTTTCAAGTCGAGCCGCTTCAAGAAGATTGACTCTGTGGTGGACTGGTCTATGGGTCTGTCGATGCTTACCTGGTAGAAAAGGTAAGTGTTGTTGCGTTCGTCATGGAAAAAGGGAACCCGGTCATTTCGAATGATGCCTGGGCCGTAACACGCGAGGTACGGCTCGGCACCGGGAAGGGGCGTGCAATTGATGCTCCATGTTTCCTTGCTCTGAGGCGGACCGGAGCAACCGGCAGCTGCCAAGAGAGTGATCAGCAGAATGCACTTTGGCAGCATCGTTGGGCCTAACGTGGGAGTTCAGTCGCGGCGCATGAGAAGCGAGGCTATGAGCGCGATGCCGGCTGGAAAGAGTTGTTGCGCGTCATGCGGTATCCGCCAGCAAGGAGACGATGCTTCCAGGCTTGCGGCTCAGGATTCCGCCAGCACCTTGAAGCCACCGTAGGTCATTCTCTTCATGTCGAATGGCAAATCCAGGTTAGCCAAACGCTTGTCCTTGATGACGCGCGCGTTCACCTGGTCTCGGTGCTTCCGCGATCTGAACAGACCCCAGCCGAACACGACGGATTCCGTAGGTTTCAGTTTCAGCAGCTTGGGGAATGGAAGGCCTGGTTGCCCCTGCATCGCGTCGCCCAAGCATTCAACGTAAGCGAGCGCACCGTGCTCTCGCCAGATCTTGGCTGCCAACCGGGCGATACGGCGATACTTCGCCAGATTCTTGGTCGGGACAGGGAGAACGAATCCGTCGACATAACTCATGTTGTGTTCCTTCGTCGCCTGTGCGTTGGTCTCAGTCTTGGCTCAAGCAGTGATCATGGCGCCCAAGCCTGAATTGTGCCGCTGACCCACCACGCAGCGACTGGGGCGTCGGCTTGAATGAATTGTTAGCTGTCAGTCCCCTGGACGTTCTTGTCATACCAAGCCTCAGAGTGAACGTCAGTCCTAGCTACCGCAATCCACTCCTCTAGCTGGTCGAGTGGAATGCGTACAGTTTGTCCGTGAACATTGATCTCCAATGACAGCATCTCGTCGTCGGGGTCAGCAACGAAGCTCGCGAAATAGGTTCTTACGCCGGCGACCTCGCATGCGAGCTCTAGCTGCATTCCCTCGCCAATTGGGCCGGCCCAAATCGCCTCAATGGCGGGGTAGAGAGGGTCGTTGCTCTTCATGACAGCTAACGCCTGAATTGAGCCGCCGCCGGCCGGCAGCGGTTGCATGCGCCGAGTCTACACCCGGCGGTCGGCTTGAATGAGTTGTTAGAACCCAACGACGCGCCAGGTCGTGCTGTGGGCACCTGGGGGCCTCAAAACTCTACGATCGCGACCTCGCCAGGAATGTCGATTTGGGTGGCGAGAGCAATCGCGTCTTCCATCGACTCGGGGTAGGCATGTGACGCGGTGAGCATGTCGTACGGGTTCGCGCCGTCCCCGATGCAGAACCAGTCGATAGCTTCTTCAACGTCTTCGGCGTCAACTCCGACCACGCCAACGTACTGAACCCCTGCGGCCATCCACTCAGCGACGAGCGCATCCAGCCCGGGTCGAAGGCCGCTCGTAGAGTGCAAAACAATCTTGCGCGCCGATGGCATTTGGGTTCTAACGCTTGAATCTAGCGGGCCGCCGGCCGGCAACCCTCGCATGAGCCAAGTCTAACCCCGGCGGTCCGCTGGAATGAGTAGTTAGGCCACAACGCCGGGCCGCCTACTTGCTTTCGTGCGACCGTCCCAGCCATTCGCAAGACTCGACTCTCTTGAGTTTGTCCCAGCTCTTCACGGTACGCTTTCCGCGGGTGTCACGGTATTGGAGCATCGGCTGGCCGGATTCACGGCTGATAAGGAGCGGTCCATTCAACCCGAGCGGTCGCTTGTCGGGATGCTCGGGTAGTAGTTGTAGGTGATTCGCATTGCGACTCCACTTGCCACTGGCGGTATCGATAGGGCCAATGTCCGCGACAACCGCCAAGTTGTATGTGCCATCGGGATTGAGTTCGATAAACAGCTCGAATCCCAGCGGCACCGGGCTCGCGCCGAAATAGCACCCAGGAAGTTCGCTATCGGTCGGGATCGGGTGGGTCTTGGCTGATGCTGAGGCGCAGATGCCCCCGAGAACAATCGCAACAGCCAATTTGGTCAGGACACGCATAGGTTTTCACTTGGGGCCTAACGATTGAATTGAGCGGCCTGCCGGGATGGCTGACCGCGACTGGCTGCCAGCATACCTGCCCGCGGCCAGGCGCGGCACCGCAGCGGTGAGTAGGCCCGTTCCAATGAATTGTTAGACGCCAATGCCAGAGCTCACTTGATCATTCTTGCCAAGACAGTCGGCACGCCATAGCCCCACATGGGCAGTGACAGGCCATCAGCCTGATGCGGTAGATCACCAAAGTCGATTGAGCTCTCACCTATAACGCTCCCGCCAGACTCGGTGATCGTCTTGATGTGTGCGAGTCCGTGTTCCACGAGCGGGCGACCGGCCAAGTCCTCGGTACGCGGTGGTGCGTTGCCCCGCCAGTTCACGACACCCGCAATGAAAATCCGGGTATCGGCCTTGCCGTACTTCGTGCAAGTGCCCACCACGCACCCGGCTCCGAACGTTCCATCTGAGACCGGAATCGCCCAGAACTGGCCGCGCTTTAGGAACGCCGTTGATTTTGGAACTAGCGCCATGCTGGACGTTGGCGTCTAACGCCTGAATTGAGCCGCGGACCAATCGCGCAGCGATTGGGACGTCGGCTTGAATGAATTGTTAGACGACACGCGGAAGATCACGACGTTTCCGGTAGCGCCGTAGCCCCTCCATGACTAGAGAGAACCTGCTACTTGCTCTGTAGTTGGTCAGAATGGCGAGTCCGCCCGTTGCTGCAATGAGGGCTTTAGTAGCTAAAGGATGCAAGGCGGTTGTGCATCTATCCGCGGCGGGTGAGGCGGCGCAGATGATCTCCTTGAGCTCGACTAAGGCAGGAACAGAGGCGAAGATGCCGAGCAAAAGGAGTGAAATGGTCACCAAACCCATTAAGCGGATCATTGATAAGACAAGAAATATTTCATTGTTCGCGAGGGCTTCAAATAGAACTTCGCGACGCGCTGCCTTGGCCTTGCGGCGCTCTCTAAAGCTATCTGAGAACCTTGCAATCAGACTGGCTATCCAGTCTTTCAGAAAGCCCGCAAAAATGCTGACAATGATGCCCACCAAGAACACGGTGAACCACCAAGACGGGTCTTTGATGTTCGAGATGATGGATTGCATGGTTGTGTCGTCTAACGCCTGAATTGAGCCGCGGACCAATCGCGCAGCGATTGGGACGTCGGCTTGAATGAATTGTTAGGCGTCTGCCTCAAGCAGCTCGCCTGCCTGTTGGAAATTGCCCTGCGAAACTAGCACAGCGGCTTGCGCAGCCCTAGCCATTTGCTCATCAGTGATGGTGGGAAGTGCCGACGCCGCGAAGCCGCCAAGCGCCACCAGCGCGCTTGCGAAGCTCTCCCGCATCTCCGCGGACGCATCAACTGGATTGTCATTGTCAGCAATGGCGATTGAGGCGGGAAGTAAGAAGAAGCTGAGGGTTGCTTTGTTTGGAGCCCGTGACAGCGTAGAGACGATCCGAGGAACGACCGCGATAGACGCCGGATAAATGTCGCCTTGATGGTAGAGTGCGCTCCAAAGGGAGAACCACGGCTCAGCATGCCAATCTGCCTCAGTCGGAAAGGTCTCAGTACGCTGCAGTAATGCCGGGATATCACTGGCAGAGCCGAAGGCATGGTGCAGCCGTTCCCAGTCAACCGTTTGCGATGCAGTCATGTGCTGACGCCTAACGCCTGAATTGAGCCGCGGACCGATCGCGCAGCGATTGGGACGTCGGCTTGAATGAATTGTTAGGCCGCACTAGTGCATGACTCCCCAGGACTCACAAATGCCGCCAAATGGCTGCATTGTTGAGCTGGTGCGGCGCTGAACGGAAGTAACTCCCTCGTAGGTGATGGGCCCAACAACCTGGAAGAGAACGTACCCGTCTCCGTCCTCATCTGGCTCGAACACCTCAATGCTGCCGTACTGCGAACGGAGTACCTCAAGTGCCGCTGAAGCAGGAGGCCAGGACTCAAATTCCACGTTGTAGTCAACGGCATAAGGTTTGGAGAAATCGAAGCCGTTGGCCTCAAGACGCCGAAACACATCCCCATCCGCATCATCTGGCCAGCTCATTGAACTCTCCATGCGGCCTAACGCCTGAATTGAGCCGCCGCCGGCCGGCAGCGGTTGTGTGCGGCGAGTCTACACCCGGCGGTCGGCTTGAATGAATTGTTAGGCGCCAGAATCTCTCGCCTTGCGATCTTTGGCTGCATGAATTTGAGCGGCAACCTCGGGCTCTAAGCTCCAAGTCATGTGGCATGCACATCCTTCTACTGGGCATTCCATCCAGCCTTCGGTTGGAGGATCGCCGTACCCCAGAAGGCGATGGGGATTGAAGGGGTGACCGCACTGCTCGCAAAGCTCATCTGAGCCTGGGATTTCAGCGGAATCCTGAGTCGTTGCCATCCTGTTTGGCGCCTAACGCCTGAATTGAGCCGCCGCCGGCCGGCAGTGGTTGTATGCGGCGAGTCTACACCCGGCGGTCGGCTTGAATGAATTGTTAGGGCCCACATTTTGTTGGAGCCAAGCGAGACCAGCCTGAGAATGATACTGCGCCGCTTGGCAATGTGAGAGTGCCATTTCGGTTCCGGTGCAAAGTGGTGGATTTGTTGATCAGGGCGCCGTTTGGTTTGCTTGCCTGGAGATAGATCTCGCTTCCAGACAACGACCAATTGCCAGTCGCATCACCCCAAACAGTGATATCTCCCTGGAGCCGCGCAGAAAAGGTGCCGTCAGACGAAAGACGAAGATATAGATGGTTGTATCTGCTTCCATCTCCCGCGGAGAAGCAGCCAACTGGGTCGACAGAAACTGAGCTCGTGGCGCACGCGCAAAGGCATAGCAATACTGACATCGACGACAGGATGCGCATGTGGGCCCTAACGCCTGAATTAAGCCGACCCGCGAAGCGGGTTCGGCTTGAATGAACTGTTAGGTGCCACGCCACGCTGTGCAATGAGCTCAGCGGCCTCGGCGAGATTCTTGCGGTCGAAGTCCATCTCGTCTTGGTAACCATCATAAGGCGTACGAAATGTGACTGTCCGATCGCCGACTTGCAGGAGCAGCCTGGGGACCCAGCGTGAGTCTTTGAAGCTGGCCTGCTTGATGTCGGAGAGCGGGTAGCGCCGCCAACGGGCGAGCCATAGCCAGAATGGCGAGAACAAGTAAACGGCGCTGCCAGTAATGGCAATTCCGTAGTCCCAGGTGCGATGAAAGGTAGGATTACTCGCGCACCAGATGACTTCCTCATCTTCCGACAATGTCAGCTTTGAGAACGGGAAGTGCCGGAGTGCGTCCATGTGGCACCTAACGCCTGAATTTAGCTGCGGACCAATCGCGCAGCGATTGGGACGTCGGCTTGAATGAACTGTTAGGCATTTGACCCGGAAAGACGGCGTTTGAGCAAGCGGACAGCTTTGGCGCGCCCATCATTGGACGGCAAGGCCTCTAGCCTGGAAATCTCTTGTTCCAGATCATGTCGGCTGCGGACGGCAGCTTGGTATGTTGCCAACTCCCGAGCCAAACGCTCTTGAGCCAATTGTTGCTGCAATGCCGCCCACTCACGGGGCTTGCCCTTGGGCGGGACCGGAATCTTGTAACCAAGGTACACGCACAGCTTGCCGCAAGTCGGGCAGGGAACCTCAGCGGTATAGGCCGTGTTGCGCCTTACCGAAGCGCGACACTCAAAGCACACCCAAGCCGCCGTACCCATGATTCAAATGCCTAACGCCTGAGTTGAGCGGCATTGAGCCGCCGAGAGCTACCAGTCTATGACATGAACCTGGCTGCGGCCCAATGTCCGCTTGAACGACTGGTTAGCCGCCGTACTGGCTGCCTAGGGAAACCAGAAGCACCGTATAGGCGCACACGCCAAGCCACCAGATCAGGCGATACCAGCTGGGAGATACAAATACCATGACAAGCTCGATGAGCGAGACCGCTGCGCCGAGCAGAAACAGAAAGACCAACGCGACGGCTCCGCCATGGACGTTGTTGAAGTCGCCCCAGCCCATGACTAGCAAGCCCAGCTGAATGAGTGCGGCAAGGGAAACGAGTAGGAGCTCGAACCAGCGAAGCTTGGCGCGCCCGGCGAAAGCGATTGCCAAGCAGACCGTCAGAAGACTTAGAAGAATTACGAGAAGGGCCAACGGAAACCTAAGCGGCTAACGCCTGAATTGAGCCGCGGAACAATCGCGCAGCGATTGGGACGTCGGCTTGAATGAATTGTTAGGCCGCACTAATGCATGACTCCCCAGGACTCACAAATGCCGCCAAATGGCTGCATTGTTGAGCTGGTGCGGCGCTGAACGGAAGTAACTCCCTCGTAGGTGATGGGCCCGACAACTTGGAAGAGAACGTACCCGTCTCCGTCCTCATCTGGCTCGAACACCTCAATGCTGCCGTACTGCGAACGGAGTACCTCAAGTGCCGCTGAAGCAGGAGGCCAGGACTCAAAGTCCACGTTGTAGTCAACGGCGTAAGGTTTGGAGAAATCGAAGCCATTGGCCTCAAGACGCCGAAACACATCCCCATCCGCATCATCTGGCCAGCTCATTGAACTCTCCATGCGGCCTAACGCCTGAGTTAAGCCGGCCCGCTGAGCGGGCGCGGCGATGGTTCAATCATAGCGCCAGCGCCGAGACCGCGAAGCGGGCTCGGCTTGAACGAATTGTTAGGGCGCGCTAGCTGAAAGAAAGACGGCGAGGGTCCTGCGCCTCGCCGTTGTGTTGCTCAGTGGGTGAGGAGGAGCCAAATGACAAGCAGGAGCTTGGTCGCTTGGCGCAGGTCCACCTTGACCCTGACGGAGATAGTCAGCATGTCGGTTGTCCGGCATGTGGCGTCCCCGGTGCACCGAGGACACCGTGAAAGTGCCCTCCATTCTTTAGCGTGGCGTTGCTACCACGTCACACCGGCGGGCTAGCACCGCAAGTGCAATTTCCGAGTCCTCCCATACCCTTGTCCTTTCACGCGGCGCCGGGTTTACGTCTGGCTAGGACGGGGTTGCCAGCCCCTCTGTCGTCGGGGCCATTCACGAGGTGCGCTAGTTGGATGGATATGGAACTTCCCGTTGAGCAGCTGGAGGGCCACTCCGGCTCCTTTCCAGGGAGCCTAGACCGCCTGATCGGGCACCGCCCGGACGATCTAAACGCACCATGGGGATAGTGAACCTGGCTTTCAAGGGCGGAAATTCTCTGAAGCGCCCTAACGCCTGAATTAAGCCGACCCGCGAAGCGGGTTCGGCTTGAATGAATTGTTAGGCCGTAGCTACCGGCACGGCAGTGAGCCAACCTTGCAGCCAGGTAGCTAGTGCCTGGCGATCAATATCATTCTCGCGGCCTGTCTCAACGGCTTGCATGAGCTGGCCATAGACAAGCTGTGCCTCTTTTACGCGCCCGTACTCCACTCCCTCAAGTGCGGTGCTGCTTCCGTAGAGTTCGGATGCGAATGATCTGACAGAGATGCGATCATGCTCGTAGTCCTGACCAACTTCCCGAAGCCGGGCCACAATGGTTGAGTTCGACATATCTTTCTCTGCGGCCTAACGCCTGAATTAAGCCGAGCCGCGAAGCGGCTTCGGCTTGAATGAATTGTTAGGCGATTCCTGCGACCGCCGCTTCGTATTGCGATCGCTCGAAAACAAAAGGACCGAACTCATTGTAGTGCCAATGACCGGCGGCAGAGTCCTCGCCCCTATGCGGCTGTTCAAATGAGCTCCAGACGACCTCGCTTGGGCCGACGTCAATTTGCACCAACAATGGCCAACAGCCGGGCGAGCCACATTGGCACGCTAGTAGTTCAACTCTATTGTTCTCGTCCGCGTCGATTCCAAGAAAGGCATCACGGGTAGAAGTTGACGCATAGGGCCAGGCGTAACCACCGGCAATATTTGAGTGCCCCTCGCGTTGGGCATATGGCATCTCGTGAGCTCGGAGCATCTCTAAAAAATCATTCCCATCAACGCTAATGCGTACGGCACGATAAGGCACTTCCATCGCATCTTGCGATTCTTCTATTTGGATTGCGATGGTGTTCACAAGAATCGCCTAACGCCTGAATTAAGCCGTGCCGCGAAGCGGCATCGGCTTGAATGAATTGTTAGGCGCCGCCACTCGGAGTGGATGCGCGGGATTGTCACGTATAAAAGCCTCAACGTCAGCTAACCTGTCCGGAAGCGGTGGCCCTGAGGTGCTGCGATAGCTGAAGAAGCGGAAGCCCGCCGCGAACAAGGCTTGGACCTTTGCCCATTGCGCCAAGTCCTTAGCGGGAGGCGCTTTGAAGGAGCGCCCCATCTCGTGGATTGTCCCGCCGCAACTAGGGCATACGGCCGACAAGTCTTGGCGGGGCGCGACCTTGAAGCTCTTGCGGCAGTCAAAGCAGGCATGGGCAATCAAGTACTTTGGACTTGGCATGCGATTCACCTGCAAAGGCGCCTAACGCCTGAGTTAAGCCGGGCCGCTTTGCGGCCACGGCAGAGTGACAATCCTACGACGCTCTGCCGTGGCCGCAAAGAGGGCTCGGCTTGAACGAATTGTTAGCGCTAAGGCAGTAGAGCAATGGGCGGCTCTGTGCACTCTGGATAGTTTGCGTCCACGAGCGGCCCGATCACGATTGATGAAGCTTCCGGTCTGAACGATAGCCAAGAACGAAGAGTCTCCCGGTCACTCTCGCTGGCGGACCCGATGCCATCGCGGTACACAAACGCTGATTCATTGCCGGCGAATAGCAGCTTGTTGGCTTCGATATGGGCGATGAGCGCGTCCCAGAAGCCGTTACTCTGCGCAATGGTCAGTTCATCGGACAACTTGAAGTCGACCTGGAACCCGAACTCTTGAAACTCGGCAATCCGAAGCTTCTTGCAAAGGCGGCGCTTACGCGGAGAGCGAGCCATTGGCTTCATTAGCGCTAACGCCTGAATTCAGCCGCCGCCGGTCGGCAGCGGTTGCTTGCGCCGATTCTACACCCGGCGGTCGGCTTGAATGACTAGTTAGGCCGCAATCGACGTTTCGAGGTTTGCGTGGAGCTGACGCAGCCGAACAAAACAATAGATTGGAGCGGCGATGACCCCGGCAAACAGCACGCCCACCAGCCAGGCAAGCCGCTGCCGTATCTCGATTGGGACGTCGAGCAGGATATAGATCGCCAGCAGGATCGTGCTAATAGAGTGCAGAGCAAAAGCGACGAACCACCAGTAGGCTATTACGTGCTGAAGGAAGCCAACAAACAGAAGATTGCAATTAGCCAGTCCTGGGTCGCAGAAGTATTCTCTTGCGAGGTAGTTCATCACGTCGATTCCGCCGAGAACTGCGAAAGCGACAATCGCGAACGGCGCCAGCACTACAACGAACAGGGTTCGTAGCAAGTAAATCCGTGCTTTCATTGCGGCCTAACGACGTGTAGACCCCAAAGTGGGGTGATAAACCGTATGGTCGGTTGAGCAGTGGTGCCCGTCAAGGGCAGATTCTTACAGGGTTTTCCGTCATTTTCCTTGCCAAGTCCTAAGCCGGATCGAGCTACGGTTCGCGGCATGACACGGCAAAACCACCCCGATACAGAATATCGGGGTCAGGACACCCCGAATAAGATTCCCAACGGCGGCGTGCCACCGCCTCGCCTGATGGATCAAGTTCGCGCCCGCTTGCGCCTCAAACACTACAGTTTGCGGACAGAGAAGGCTTATCTCTATTGGATTCGTCGGTATATCCACGAGCAAGGCAAGCGCCATCCTCGCGAGCTCGGCGGGGTGGCCGTTGAAGGATTTCTCTCGCGACTTGCGACAACGTACCAAGTATCCGCCAGCACCCAGTCGCAAGCGCTGTCAGCCTTGCTGTTCCTGTATCGGGAAGTGCTGGCAATCGATCTTCCCTGGATGGAGAACATCGTTCGGGCGAAGAAGTCCCGTTTCATCCCGGTCGTGCTGTCGCGAGCCGAGGTGGCCAGGGCGCTTGGGATCCTGCAAGGGCGGGAATGGCTGATGGCCAGTTTGATGTACGGCAGTGGATTACGCGTGATGGAATGCGTCCGCTTGCGCGTCAAGGATGTGGATTTCGAACGACACGAGATCGTGGTTCGCGATGGCAAGGGCGGGAGGGACAGGCGCACGATCCTGCCAAGCAGTCTGGTGGAACCCCTGAGCCGACAATGCCGGGAGGTGGCCGTTCTGCATCGCCGTGATCTGGACGCGGGCTTCGGCGAAGTCTGGCTGCCGTTTGCGTTGGCAAGGAAGTACCGAAGCGCGCCGCGCGAGCTTGGGTGGCAGTACATGTTCCCGGCGAGCCGCCGGGGAATCGATCCCCTCGACGGGCGCGAGCGCCGACATCACATCGACGAAAAGATCGTGCAGCGAGCCATGCGTCGGGCGGTGGTGGAGGCCGGCATCGTCAAACCGGCGAGTTGTCACACCCTGCGTCATTCTTTCGCCACACACCTGCTGGAGTCGGGTTCCGATATCCGCACCGTGCAAGAGTTGCTGGGCCACAAAGACGTGACGACCACGCAGATATATGCCGCACATGGATGTGCAAATGACGCGAAGGGCAGGACGCCCGAGAGCGTCCACGCATGTACTGAACCGTGGCGCTTCGGCGGTGCTCAGCCCTCTGGATCGGAGTTGACGGCGCGATGCGCCAGCCCCCGCTCCGGTGGCCCGAACAATTGCTTCAGTGCACCACGCAATCCCTGCGCGCGTCGCGCGTCGCGGAACATCGCGGCCCATTCGTGGAAGGTCAGGGTGATCGGGTTGTGGCTGTGCACTTGGCCGATGATGCCGTACTCGCAGGGCACGGCCAGGTCTTCCTCGACGAAGCTGCCGAACAGCTTGTCCCAGATGATCAGCACGCCGGCGTAGTTGCGGTCGATGTACTTGGCGTTGCGCGCATGGTGAACGCGGTGGTGCGAAGGCGTGTTGAACACCTTCTCGATCCAGCCGAGTTTGCCGATGGCCTGCGTGTGCACGAAGAACTGGAAACCGAGGTTGATGGCGACGACGGCCACGATATGCGTCGGTTCGAACCCCAGCCAGGCCAGCGGCAGCCAGAATAGCCACATGCCGGAGATCGGGTAGGTCAGGCTCTGCCGGAAGGCGGTGGACAGGTTCAGGCGTTCGGAGGAGTGATGGGTGACGTGCGAGGCCCACATCCAGCGGATGCGGTGATGCGCTCTGTGAAACCAGTAGTAGAAGAAATCCTGGCCGAGCACGAGCAGAAGAATGCCCCACCACGTCGCCGGCACGTCGAACAAACGATGCTGGTAAACGAGATAGAACAGGCCGATCGTCAGTGTCCAGGCGACGGCATCGGCGACTTGGTGCATCAGCGCGAGGCCCGCGTTCGAAAACGTGTCGACCCAGCTATAGATTTCCGGCCGGCGCGAACGCCAGTACCAGGCTTCCCAGACGATGAGCCCGAGGAAGACCGGCGCCATGCCGAGCAGGATCCACTTCTCCATCAGCGCGGTCCTTGCGCCAGCGCGCGCAGGCATTCGCGCATCGCGCGCTGCATGAAGAGTTTCAGCAGGGGCGCGGCCAGCGGCCAGACCAGCGGCGTGGTCAAGGTGAAGACGTAGTCCCAGCGCACGTCGGTGCCTTCGGGGATCCGGATGAATCCTTCGGCCATGAGGTTGTAATGCGCAACGGCAGCCACCGGGGCGAATCGCCAGTCGGCTTCGCCCTTGCGCACCAGCCAGGCCAGCGGCGGGCGCAGGCCGGAGAGTTCGTAGGCGTGGCGCACGCCGGGCTCGAAGGCGGTGATGCGCTCGTGCAGCACCGCGCCATCGCTGCTGTGCACCGCGCGTTGCGCGCCCAATGCCGGCTCGCCCAGCAGCTCGATCCTCGTCAGCGCTGGAATCGGCCCGGCGCCCCGAAAGGCGGCGACGAAACCTTGCGGATCGAGCGACTGCGCGAACACGAGCGCGGGCGCGGCGGCGAAACGCTGTTCGGCGGAGAGTCGGACTTGCATGCGGCCAGTGTTGCCGGACCCGCGCGCCCAGTAAAGGGTCGTTTCACCAACCACCAACCCGGTGCCAGAAAGAGGTTGGTGGTTCGTGGTGCGTGGTTTGTGGTGAAAAGCGACGGGCAAGGCTTTGCTGCTCTAACCACAGACCACCCATCACGCACCATCAACCCATTCTCAGTCTGCGTACTTGACCGAACAACCATAGGGCCGCGTCAGGGCGACACTGACCGGCTTGCCTGCCTTCAGTTCGGCCAGCGCCTTCGGTACGTACTGGGTGGCGGCGGCGATGTCGCCAGGGTCCGAACTCGGATTGCTGTCGATCGCGCCGGCGTAACGCAGTAGGCCGCGGCCGTCGATGATGTACATATGCGGCGTCGTCTTGGCGGCATAGGCGCGGCCGACGCTACCCTGCGGATCGAAAAGATAGGCGGACTGCGCAGCGCCGAGTCGGGTACGCGTGGCCTGGGCCTGTGCGGCATCCATATGCCCTTGCTTGCCGTCGGCGGACGAGTTGATCGTCAACCAGACGACGCCGGCCGCCGTGGCGGCGCGTTGCTGCGCCTGCATGTTCCCCGCGCCGTAATGCTTCTTGACGAAGGGGCACTCGGGATTGTTCCACTCCAGCACGACGGTCTTGCCCGCGTAGTCCGCCAGCGCGTGCTTCTTCCCGGTGGAGTCGATCAATGCGAATGCGGGTGCCGGTTTTCCGACCGCAGCCGTCGCGGCGGCGGCATCCTTTGCGGCGGGATCTTCGTAGGCCGCGAAGGCCAGGGCACCGACCAGGGCGGTGGCGAGCAGTCTGGTTTTCATCGTTTTCTCCTCCAGGCGAACAGCATCAGAACCAGGATCAGGCCGCCGGACAGGGCGTACAGCATCACGGACGACGGCCTGGGCGTGACGGGTTTCTTGTCGGTGAGTGCGGGCGTAGTGGTGGGCGCAGGCAGCGCGGCGGCGTGGGCGGCAGGCGCCGCGAGGCGGGCGACGAAACGTCGGGCAACGCCTTCGTCTTCGACCGCGACCATCGCAACCTCTGCAGGCAGGGTGGTGAAGTATTCGCTCTTGGACCATCGCGCCTGCCAGGTGTCGGCCGTGCGGCGCCACTGCGGATGCGCGCCGTTGGCGACGAGCTCGGGCGTTTCCGGAAACCATTGCCATGCCACCGGCATCGCGGCGGCGTCGAGGCCGCTCAACGTCAATAGCATCGCATCGCCGTCTTCGGCGATCGTCAGCACGGCCGGGGATTCGCTCGGCTGGTCGCGGCGTGCGGTCGCGAAATCGCCTTGCCATTGCCGATCGGGCTCGGCCGTGCGCCGCACCGGTAAATCGAGCGCGTACTCGGCCTTGCCGGGGATGCAGTTCTCTTCGCAGATCAGCCAGCGCGCCTTGACGCGGACCGGCAGCGTCAAGGCGGCGTAGTCGGCAGGAATCGCGATGATCACCGGCAGCAAATGGCGACCGCTGTAGCCGAAGTTGACGATGCCGGATATTTCGAAACGCTCCGGATGCGGCCAGGCGATCGGCGCGGCGACCACGCCCGGCGGCAGCGTCAGGTCGAGCCGCGTCGGCAGGCCGGAATCGCCCGGGTTGCGCCAATAGGTATGCCAATGCGGATCGTGCTCGAGCAGCAAACCCAACGTCAGGCGCGAACCCGGAACGGCGGTCGACGTTTCAGCGACCAGTCGTGAGCGCAGATGATCGGTCTGCACCGGCCCCGAGCCTGCCGCGAACGCGCCCGCCGACGCCAACCATGCGGCGAGCAAGGCGAACGACAGCTGCGGAATCAATGAGCGCGTCATGCCGGCACGAGGTCCTTCATGGATCTGGCGACGCGTCCAGCCTACCGCGATCGGCACCGCCGATCGCGTGCCGAAGGTCGGGGCCGGCAATTCGCAGGCCGGGCTTCGCGTCGTAGGCTGGGCTGACAAGCCCAGCACATCGGGATCACTCTCGGCGCTGGGCGTCGCGTCGTAGGCTGGGCTGACAAGCCCAGCACGATCTAGCGATGATCAATGCTGGCCTTCGTAATGCTCAGCCCAAGCCTACGGTTCTCGCCCAGCCTGCCGTCTGGGCTACCGCCCACGACACAGCACCCACCATCAACCCGCTCTCAAACGTCGATCATGGTCTTGAAGCCGCCCCAGAACATGCGCTTGCCATCGAAAGGCATCTTCTTCGGGTCCATGTATTTCGCCAGGCGCGGGTCGGACATGATCTTCTTGTTGGCGGTATCGCGCGCCTTGCGCGACTTGAAGATGGCGAAGGCGAAAACCACCACTTCGCCTTTCTTCAGCTTCACGCTCTGCGGAAACGAGGTCCACTTGCCGGGCTTGACGTCGTCCTCGACGGATTCGAGGTACTGCAGGCAGCCGTGATCCTTCCAGACCTTGCTGGCGAGGCGTGCCATCTTCTTGTAGTCGGCGAGTTTGGCTTGCGGAATCGGAAGAACGAAACCATCGACATAACGGGCCATGCGATTTCTCCTTGGGTGATCAGTGCGAAGCGCCCGAACGCGGTTGCTCGCGGATCGGGCGGAGGGGGCGGACTTCCACGCAGCCGACTTTCGCCGGCGGAATCTTGCTGGCGAGCTGGATCGCCTCGTTCAGGTCGCGCGCTTCGATCAGGTAGAACCCGGCAAGCGCTTCCTTCGTTTCGGCGAACGGGCCGTCGAACACCGACAGGCGACCGTTGCGCACGCGTACCGTCGTCGCGGTCGCGACCGGCTGCAGCGCTTCCGACGCGAGGCAATGGCCGCTCTCGCGCAGCTCGCGGTCGTAGGCCAGGCATTCGTGGTCGTCCATTTCGGCGATGCGGTCTTCTTCGCCGTAGACCAGGCACAGGTATTTCATCTCAGTCTCCTTGCCGTGCTTTTTCGAATGCCGTCATGTCCATGACCATCGGCTCCCAGATGTGGCCGTCGAGGTCCTGGAAGGAATGCGAATACATGAAACCGTAGTCGTCCGGCGCTCGCAGGGTCTTGCCGCCATGCGCGACCGCGAGGCGCACCAGTTCGTCCACCTGGGCGCGGCTGTCCAGCGAGATGCAGAGCAGGACCTCGGACGCCTTCTTCGCGTCGCTGATCGGCAGCGGGGTGAACTGGCGGAACTTTTCCTGCGTCAGCAGCATGACCGCCATGTTCTCGCCGACGATCATGCAGGTGGCGGTCTCGTCGGTGAACTGCGGGTTGAAGGAAAAACCGAGCGCGGTGTAGAACGCGATCGACTTCGGCAAGTCCTGCACCGGCAGGTTGACGTAAAGGCCGCCGGCGGTGAGGGGTTTGGCATTGTTCATGGCATTGCGCCTCAGGCTTGGGCAACGGGGAAGTTGAGCATCCACTGCACGCCGAAGCGGTCGGTGAAGCTGGCGAAGTAGGCGCCCCAGAACATGTGCTGCAGCGGCATTTCGATCTTGCCGCCTTCCGACAGCGCCTTGAACAGGCGTTCGGTTTCGGCCTGCGTATCGGGTTCGAGGCTGATGGAAACGTTGTTGCCGAAGCTCAGCTTGCCCATCGCCTCGGGGGTGTCGGTGCCCATCAGCGAGTGACCGCCGTACAGGGGCAGTTCGACATGCATGACGTAGTTGGCTTCGGCTTCGGCCGGCGGCGGGCAGTCGGGCATCGGCGGGATATCGCTGAAGCGGCGGATGCCGCCGTTGAATTCGCCGCCGAAGACCGAGCGGTAGAACAGGAAGGCGGCTTCGGTATTGCCCTGGAAGTTCAGGTAGGTGTTGACGCGTGCCATGGAGAAACTCCGTTGCGAAAGGGGTGGTGCGATGCCGGGAGCGCGGGCCTTCAGGCCTTGCCGCCGTGCGCCTGGCGGAACGCGGCATCGCCGTCCATGCCGATCTCGCGGAAACGCTCGAGCGACTCGCTCTCACCGAAATCCTCGAGCTCGAACATCTGCCGCACCTCGATCGCGCAGGGCGAGTCGTCGTGGTTCGGATTCGGGAAACGGCGCGACCATTCCAGCGCCTGCTCGCGCGTGTCCGTCCGGATGATGGTGAAACCGGCGATGATTTCCTTGGTCTCGGTGAAGGGCCCGTCCACGACGGTGCGGGTGTTGCCGTCGTAGTGCACGCGCCAGCCCTTGCTGGTCGCCTGCAGGCCGGAGCCGTCGATCAGCACGCCGGCGGCGGCGAGCTCCTCGTGGTATTTCGCCATCTCGGCGAACTTGGCTTCCGAGGGGCATGACGCTGGCTTCGGAGGCGGCGCTGGCCTTGACGATGATCATGAAACGCATGGGAATCTCCTGGGTTCTGGGGTGGCAGGCCGGCCTGGTTCGCGCCGCCTTCACTAGCTAGTCGAACGGGGCGGCGCCATTTCGACATCGTCCCGAAAAAATATTCCCGCCGTTCAGCCGAGCGCCGCCAGGCGGTCTTCCAGGAAGCGCCGTTCGGCGGCCTGCCGGGTCAAAGCCAGAGCGGCGACGTAGGCTTCGCGGGCTTCTTCGCGGCGGTCGAGGCGGCGGTAGAGATCGGCACGGGCCGCATGCGCCAGCCCATAGTCCGCCAGTTCGCCGCTGATGATCAGCGGGTCGATCAGGGCGAGGCCGGTTTCGGCGCCATCGCGCATGGCGACGGCGACGGCACGATTGAGCGCGATCACGGGCGAAGGGTGGACGCGCAACAGCACGTCGTACAGGCCAATGATCTGCGCCCAGTCGGTGGCATCGGCCGTCGCGGCCTGCGCATGCACGGCGGCGATCGCCGCCTGGATCGCATAGGGGCCGATGCGTCCGTCGCGAAACACGCGCTCCACCAGCGGCAGGCCTTCGGCGATCTGCGCATGGTTCCAGCGCGCGCGGTCCTGGTCTTCGAGCAGGACCAGTTCGCCCTCGGCCGACATCCGTGCGTCGCGCCGCGAATCCTGCAACAGCATCAAGGCCAGCAGCGACAGCGCTTCCGGCTCGGGCAACAGTTCCACCAGCAAACGTCCGAGCCGGATCGCCTCATTCGACAGTTCATGCCGCAGCAGGCTGTCGCCCGAATGCGCGCTATAGCCTTCGTTGAACACCAGGTAGATCACCCGCAGCACCGAGTCGAGTCGTTGCGGCAATTCGTTCGCCGTAGGGACTTCGTAGGGAATGCCGGCGTCGCGGATCTTGGCTTTCGCGCGCACGATGCGCTGCGCCAGGGTCGGCGCCGGCGTCAGGAACGCGGCGGCGATGTCTTCCGTGGCGAGGCCGCAGACTTCGCGCAGCGTCAGTGCGACCTGCGCATCCGACGCCAGGGCCGGATGGCAGCAGGTGAACACCAGGCGCAGGCGATCGTCTTCGACGCTGTCGGCCTCGGCCGATGGATCGTCCGTACCGCCGACATCGTGCCTTCCCTCGTCGAAAGCGTCGAAGCGCGCGGCGCGGCGCAGCGCGTCGATCGCCTTGAAGCGCCCGGCCGACACCAGCCAGGCGCGCGGCTTGTCGGGCAGGCCTTCGCGTGGCCAGCGTTCGAGCGCGGCGCGGAAGGCTTCGTGCAAGGCTTCTTCGGCGACGTCGAAATCGCCGAGCAATCGGATCAGCGTCGCCAGTACCGCGCGCGATTCGCGCCGGTAGATCGCTTCGATGCTCCCTGCCGTGGCTTCTGGCATCGCGCGTTCTCTCCGTGAACGGTCAGCGTCGGCGAAAGCGGCCTGCGTGCCGGCGGACTACAGCGGCTCGCGCGGCAGCAGCGGCAGTCCGTGCTCGTTGCGCTGCTCAAGCACCGCTTCGGCGGCGATCTGTTCGCGCAGCGAACGGCCGCCGGGATTCAGGGTCGTTTCGCCGCGCTGCGCCCGCAGCGCGTTGGCGTAGCTGAGCTGGGCACGCGCGCTGTCGTTGCCGGCGGTATGCAGGTGCCCGAGTTCTTCCCAGGCTTCGCTGCCCGCGCCCTGCGCGATCGCGCGGCTCAGCATGTCCTCCGCTTTGCTCCACGATTGCTGGCGCAGGTAGATGCGCCCGAGTGCGAGCGACAGTGCGGCGTCGGCCGGATGCTGGATCAGCCAGCGCTCGGCGCGCGCATGACGACGATCATCGCGTGCGGGCGGCAACAAGCCGAAAGCGCGCACCAGCGCCTCGTCCCACCGCTGGTCGAGCGCATCTGCCAGCGTATCGGCCGCCTGGGCTTCCAGCCCCAGTGCGCCGGCGCGTTCGGCATAAGCGACGATCAACGCGTGTTCGTCGCGCGCCGTCGCCGGCAGCGCCATCCAGCGGCGCTGCAGCTCGTTCGCGTCCGGACTCTGCCGCAGCATCGTCGCGCGCCAGCGGCGCTCGAGCAGCAGCAGGTTGTCGATCGACAACACATGTTCGCCGCGCAGCGACTCGATCGAAGACAGCGCCTCGTCGGCGCGGCCGAGCTGGCAGAGCGCCTCGCCACGCTGCAGTACGCCGCGCGGCGGCAGGTTGCGCTGCTCGACGAAGGGCTGCAGCAATTCGAGCACATCCTGCGGACGTTGCTGCGCCAACAAGCTGTCGGCGGCATGCAGGGCGGCGGCGATCGGATCGTTTTCGGTCAGCGCCGCCTGCAAGGTCGCGGCCGCGACGAGGTCGCCGCGGCGCAGGGCCGCTTCGCGCGCACCGATGCGCGCGAGCAGGCGGGCATCGTCGTCCGCGGCGGCTTTCGCCAGCAGGCTTTCCGCGCGCGCATGCCGGCCCTCGTGCAAAGCGACCAGTCCGCTGATCAGGCGTTGCCTCGCCTGCCGTTTCGCATGTCGGCGCCAGGCGACGAAAGGCAGTCGCGCCAGCGACCATAGGGCCCAGAACAACAGGCTGAGGATGGCCCAGGCGACCAGGGCGAAGGCGACGGTCGTGGTGATCGTCGTGCCATGCCAGCGGATGACGACATTGCCCAGGTCCTGCGACAGCAGTTCCCAGGCCAGCGCACCGAGCGCGGCCAGCACGAGCCACCAGAGCAGATGGCGGAAGAAACTCATGGCCGCGGCTGGCGACTGCGCTGCAGTAGATGCAGTTGTTCGAGACTGGAACCAGCCACCGGCAAGTCCAGCGTCAGCGGCTGCTGGCCGAGGCGACGCAGGCGTTCGCGTCGCTCGCGCAGCAGGGGCGCATCGGCGTACAGGCGCCGCAACCAGCTGTCGATGCGGACAAGCGAGGCCTTGAAAGCGGGTGCGTTGCGCCGCTCCAGCGCCGTGCGCGCCAGCGCGAGTTCGAGCGCGAGACCGGCTTCGCCGGCGCTGCGATCGGCCGGCGTCACCAGATCCTGTTCGCCGCTGGGGCGGACCTGCACGAGCGCATCGAGCAGGCGCTGGAAACCGGACGTGCCGCGGCCCGGTGTCGCCGTCGCGGGTTTCGCCGGGCCGCTGGCGGCCAGTTGCGGCAATACCGCTTCGAGCGCATCGAGTTCGCCGCTGGCCAGCGCCTTCGGATCCTTCGGCATCGCGCGCAGCGCGGCGAGTTCCTGCGCCAGCGACTGGCGAAGGTTCAGTGTGGCCGGATCGCGCAACGAGGACAGCACGCTGTCGGCCAATTCGGTGGCGCGGATCGCACCGGGCACGTCGCCGGCGAGCTGCAGTCGTTGCGCGGCCAGGGTCAGCAGCAGGTCGGCTTCGTCCAGGCGCAGCGCTTCTGCGCCTTCGCGGCGGTCGTCGGCCATTTCGCGCAGGCTGTCTTCCAGCAGGGCCGAACGTTGCGTGATGCCGAGCACTTCGTCGCGCAGCAGATTCGTGCGCGAGCTGGTGTCGCTCAAGCGTTGCTGCAACGATTCCTGGCTGCGATGCAGGCTGCCGAGTTTGCCTTCGGCCTGCAGCAGGCGCGAGTCGAGCGCTTCCGGACTCAGATCCGGCGTGTCGTCCGACACCATCGCCGGTGCCTTGTAATGGCGCCAGCCGACGAAACCCGCGAGCACGGCGCCGATCAGCAACAAGCCCCAGAGCGCGGCCGGAAAGCGGCGCCGGGGCGTCGTCGCGGCGACGGATGCGGGCGAGGTGTCGGGCGTGGAATCGTCCATGGCGCAGGCCGGGGTGAGGTAGGGAATGCTACCGGATGCGACCGCCGAGATGGGCTTCGGCGGCCGCGACCATCGCCGCCGCGCTGGTGTCGTCGGCGAGCACGCAGTTCCGCAAACCCCGGTCGGACAGATGCGCGCGCAGGCGCTCGCTGCTGGCGACGCAGCGGAATCGCCGCAATCGTTCGCGCTGTGGCGCGTTGCAGCCTTGCCACAGCGCGTCGAAGGCTTCGGCGCTGCTGACCAGCAGCACGCTGCGCGGCGGCAGGTCGAACAGGGCGGCCAGTCGCGATGCCGGGATGGGCCTGACGACGCGGCGATAGACCTCGGCCAGCGCAATGCCCATGCGCTGGCGCGACAGCGCCGCCGCGATTTCGCCGCGGCCGCCGGGGGCCGTGATCAGGCCGACGCGGTGGCCCTGCATCGCGGCGAGCGGAAGTTCGGCGAGCAGGTCTTCCGAGGTGGCGCCGCGGCGTGGCGTGCGCACCGCATCGACGCCGGCGCGTTCGAGCGCGGCCGCCGTACCACGACCCAGTGCGAACCAGGTCTGGCCGCGCCGGCGGCGCAGGTTCGCCTGCGCGGCGGCGAAACGCGCAGCGGCCGGACTGGTGGCGATCACCCACGGGCTGGACAGCGCCTTCGCCAGCGCAGTGCGCGCCGGCAGCGCCTGCAGTTGCAGCGTCGTCATGGCGAAACAGTTCGCGCCGCGCCGCGCCGCGGCGCGGCGCACGCCCGCGTGTTGGCCGAGCGGGCGCAACGAGATGACGTACCATGCAGGCGAATGAGCCGGGAGCGCGCGCGACATGGCGCGAGCTTGGCACAGGCTTCCCGACCAGGTCACGCATGGCGACAGGCATGGATGTTCCCGAGATCGCGGCCGATGCGCTCGCTGCGCTCAACGCCGAATACGAGGCGATGCCGCCGGTCGCGGCGATGCGCATCCGTGCCGTCGCCTTCGACGGCGAACGCCTGCGCCTGCTCGCCCCGCTGGCGAACAACGTCAACGACAAGGGCTGCGCCTTCGGCGGCAGCCTCGCCAGCATCATGACGCTGGCCGGCTGGGGCCTGGCGGTGCTCGAGTTGCGGGTGGCGGGCCTCGCGGCCGAGGTCTACGTGGCCGACAGCCAGATCCGCTACCTCGCGCCGCTCTACGATGAATTGCGCGCCGAGGCTGGCCTGGTTGCCGACCAGGACTGGCCGGCGATCCTGCAATGCCTGCGTCAACGCGGCCGCGCCCGCTTGAACGTGCACGCGCAAGTGAACGATGCTGGAGGCCGCGCCGTGGCCACGCTCGAGGCGCGCTTCGCCCTGATTGCCCCCGCAGGAGACTGACGTGATGAAAGCCATGATGCGTATTGCCACCCTTGCGCTGCTCGCATTGCTGTCCGCCTGCGGCACCACCAGCGGAAAGAGCGCCCAGCAAAGCACGTTGAGTGAGTACGCTGCGGCGATCCGCTGGGGCGAGTTCGATCGGGCGCAGGACTTCGTCGATCCGGTCCATCGCCAGGAACATCCGATCACCGACCTCGATCGCGAGCGCTTCAAGCACATGCAGGTGTCGGGCTATGAGGTGAAGCACGCCAGCATGACGCCGGACGGCGGCCTGCAGCAGACTGTCGAGATCCGCGTGATCAACAAGCTCACGCAGAGCGAACGCACCCTGACCGATCGTCAGACCTGGCGTTGGGACGAGGCCGGCAAGCGTCTGTGGCTGACGAGCGGCCTGCCGGATTTCTCGCAGCCGTAAGCCGGGTCGGGGCGCGGGGCGGCGGCATCGCCTGCCCGGCGGACGTTGCCCCTCCGGCGCCCGCGCCGGATAATGCCGCCCCCGTTCGTTTCGAGTCCTCGCATGACCCTGGAAGCCTTGCTGGCCTTCGCCCGCAGCAGTCCGATGCTGTCGCTGGCCTTCGTCGGCCTGACCCTGGCCATCGTCTATACGGAGATCGCGCGTCTGTTCCGCGGCTACCAGTCCGTGTCGCCAGCGACCCTGACCCAGCTGCTGAATCGCGACAATGCCCTGCTGATCGACGTCAGCGCGCTGGCCGATTTCGACAAGGGCCATATCCCGGGCGCGAAGAACGTCCTGCCGAGCCAGCTCGACCCCGAATCCAAGCTGCTCGCCGGCGCGCGCGAGCAGCCCGTCGCCCTGGTCTGCCGCAACGGCGTCGCCTCTTCGCAGGCCGCCCAAAAGCTGGTGAAGGCCGGTTTCAGACAGGTGAGCTGGCTGGACGGCGGCGTCGCCGCCTGGCAGCAGGCCAACCTTCCCCTGGTCAAAGGCCGGGGCTGATTCTCGCCGGATCGCTTGATTTGGCCGGTCTCGGGCCCCATGCGATAATGGCCCGTTTCCGTTTCCCACATTAATTTCCGCTTTTTTCCGGAGTTTTTCCCATGACCGACCAGACCACGCCCGTTGCCGGCGCCGACGATGCTGCCCAGGCGGCCCAGTTCACGATCGAGAAGCTGTACCTGAAAGACGTGAGCTTCGAAGCCCCGAACGCACCGCAGGTGTTCAACGAGCCGGGCCAGCCGCAGCTGAGCATGAACCTCAACCAGAAGGTCGGTCGCCTCAACGACGGCGCGTTCGAAGTCGTGCTCGGCGTGACGCTGACCTGCACGATCAACGACAAGACCGTGTACCTGGCCGAAGTCGCCCAGGCCGGCATCTTCGGTCTCGCCGGTTTCGACGACCGCACCCTGGACATGATGCTCGGCACCTATTGCCCGAACGTACTGTTCCCGTACGTGCGCGAAGCGGTCAGCGACCTGATCAACAAGGGCGGCTTCCCGCCGTTCTACCTGCAGCCGATCAACTTCGAAGCGCTGTACGCCGAAGGCCTGCGCCGTCGCGTCGAAGGCGCGCAGGGTTCGATCGAAGTGGCCGAGGGCGGCAACGCCTGATCTTGCCGTCGATCGCGCGAGCGAGGCGATGAGCGATTCCAAACCGCGTATCGCGGTACTGGGCGCCGGTTCCTGGGGAACCGCGCTCGCCTCGCTTTCCGCACGGCACGGTTATCCGACCGTGCTGTGGGGGCGCGATGCCGCGCAGATCGAATCGATCGCGCTGCGGCACGAGAACACGCGTTACCTCCCGGGCGTCGAACTGCCCGACACGCTCGGCGCCACCACCGACCTCACCGAGGCGGTGCGCAACGCCGAGCTGCTGCTCGTCGTTACGCCGAGCCACGCTTTCAACGAAACCCTGCACGCGCTGGCGCCGTTTCGCCAGCCGAATGCCGGCGTCGCCTGGGCAACGAAAGGTTTCGAGCCCGGCTCCGGGCGTTTCCTGCATGAAGTCGCCGGCGCCATCCTCGGTGTCGGCGTGCCGCTGGCCGTCGTCACCGGGCCTTCGTTCGCGAAGGAAGTCGCGATGGGCCTGCCCACCGCGCTGACGGTGCATTCGGACAACGACGACTTCGCCCAGACCGTCGCCGACGCGCTGCACGGCCCGGCGTTCCGTGCCTATACCGGTTCGGACATGCTCGGCGCCGAACTCGGCGGCGCGATGAAGAACGTGCTGGCGGTCGCCACCGGCATCGCCGATGGCATGGATCTGGGTCTGAATGCGCGTGCCGGCCTGATCACGCGCGGACTCAACGAAATGCTGCGACTCAATGTCGCGCTCGGCGGCCGCGTCGAAACCCTGATGGGGCTCGCCGGACTGGGCGACCTGGTGCTGACCTGCACGGGCGACCTGTCGCGCAACCGTCGACTGGGCCTTGCCCTCGGCCGCGGGCAATCCATCCGCGAAGCCGTCGCGCAGATCGGCCAGGTGGTCGAGTCGGTCCAGACGGTCGACGAAGTGATGCGCCTGGCCGAACGCCATGGCGTCGAGCTGCCGATCAGCGCGCTGGTGCAGCGCGTGCTGCACGAAGACATCACGCCGGCCGAAGGCCTGAGGCTGCTGCTGGCGCGCGAGCAGAAGCCGGAGTATCCGAACGGATTGTTCGGATGATGCTGGCGGTTCGCGGATGAAAAAAACCCGGCGAGAGCCGGGTTTTCTTTTCATTGCGCATCGCTCCGGGTCAGAAACTCGCGCGCACGCCCGCGCCCCAGGTGTTGAAGTGGTTGCTGTCGCGATCGGCGTAGTCGTACGAGGCGTACACGCCCCAGGTATTGCTGATGTGGAACAGGCCGCTGACGCCGGCGCCGAAACCGTTGCCGTAGTCGCCGACATCGGTGTAGGTCGCTTTCACGCTGCCCTCGAACTTGTCCGACATCAGGCTGCGCACGCCGCCGGCGACGCGGTAGCCGTTGTCGCTGCCGACCACATCGAGATCGTCCTGGACGAACGAGGCCTCGGTGAAGAAGTCGGTCTTGTCGCTGAGGCCGTGGCGGAAACCGACGCCGACGGCGGTCTCGGACAGATCGATGCCGTTGTCGCTGACGCGGTCGTAGGACGCGAGGCCGTAGAACTTGTCGCCGAAGGCGACCGAGCCCTTGACGCCGTAACCGTCCATGTCCAGGCCACCGATGTCGGCGGCGCTGTAACCGCCCTGGACGTAGTTGTACTTGAGGTCGGTCGCGTTCGCGGCGGTGAAAGGAAGAGCGGCGGCAAGTGCCAGGGCGAGCAGGGAAAGATTGCGATTCATGTTTATTGACGTCCTTGATATTGGAATTCACCCAGGGGAGGGCGAGGCCAGTATCGAAAAACGCGCGCAACCGGTACTTAATGCTGTTCTGCGCGGCGGGAACTTTTTCGCGCGATTCAGATTGCCGGCGATTCAGGAGACGCGCGATCGCTGCGACTCAGGGCTTCGCGCCGACGAAATCCCACTGGCGCCAGGCTTCGAACACCGCGACCGCGGCGGCATTGGAAAGATTCAGGCTGCGCTGGCCTTCGCGCATCGGCAAGCGCAATCGCTGCGCCTCGTCGATGCGCGCCCACAGTTCGGCGGGCAGGCCGCTCGATTCGGAACCGAAAAGAAACGCATCGCCTTCCTGGTACGAGACCTGGTCGTAGCGTCGCGTCGCCCGCGTCGAGAAAGCGAACACGCGCGTCGGCGCGATCGCCGCGAGGCAGGCGTCGTAGCTGTCGTGGACCCGCAGCGAGGCGTATTCGTGATAGTCGAGGCCGGCGCGACGCAGGCGCGCGTCGTCGAGTTCGAAGCCCAGCGGGCCGATCAGGTGCAACTGCGCGCCGGTGTTGGCGCAGAGCCTGATGATGTTGCCGGTGTTCGGCGGGATCTCGGGGCGATGGAGCAGGACGTGCAGGCGCATGCCCGCATTATCGTCTGCCCGATGCGTTCAGGCGCGGCAGGCGGTGGCGAAGCGGAACGTGCGCTGGTGCAGGTCGCCCGGGGCCGAGGCCAAGCGCAGTCGCGTGACCGATGTGATGCAGGCGCCTTCGCCGACCGAGGTGGTGACGGTGACCGGCGTATTGATGTGCACGATCCGGCCATCGCTGGCGGCCGCGCTGGCGACGTGCACCGCGGTCGGGATGGCCGCATCGGCTTTCTCGACCGTGTTGCCGAGCACTGCGAAGAAGCCCAGAAGGGACAGGGCGAACAGGCCGCGATTGATTTGCATGGAGAAGGACATGACGGACTCCTTGGCTGACAAGCCATAGATGCAGAAGCCGTGCCAAAGGTTTAAGCAAATAAAATCAGCGACTTGCGCCACTGTCCGGGGTGTCCGGACTGTCCGCGGCGTCCGCTTCAGCGTCCGGTCCGGCAGGTGGACAGCGGTACCGAGAGCGCCGCCGCCCACTCGGCCTCGGCCGAATCGCGCGGGGGCCGGGCGAAATCTATGCGCGCGTTCAGCGGCGCCCGGCCGGCATCGTTGCGCAGGTTGCTCGGTCCTTCGAAACGCAACAGGCGCTGCGTGCGCTGGCTGTAGAGCACATCGACATGCGGGGCCAGGAAGCGCAACCAGCCGCTCAGGCTCAGCCGAAACACCCAGGCCGGCTCGCCGGCGAAATCGGCGGCGCCGATGCGTTTGAGCGTGAAGCCGATGCTCTGCTGGCGCGCCGGGATCGCGAACGCCAGCGGCACGTCGCGGCCGGCGACGAGGCTGGGCCACTGGCGGCGGATGAATTCGTCGAAGCCTGCATCGGCCACCAGCCGCGCGGGCGCCAGCGTCGCGGCCTTCTCGCGTCCGGCGCCGCCTTCGCGCACGTACACCGCCGGCCCGTCGTTCCAGCGTAGTCCTTCGACGTAGTCGAATCGCCGGTCCTCGAAACGGAAATCGGGCGCCACGGTCGACCGCCGGTAGTCGATGCGCTTGCGCGCGAACGCGGTCCCGTCCGCGCAGCGATAGAGCACGATTCTTTCGCCGATGCCGTCCTCGCCATGCCGCGTCCAGTGCTCTTCGCGGTAGAGCAGGGCCTGCGACGCCGGATCTTTCGCCAAGCCTTCCTGGTAGCTCAATCCGGCCCAGGCCGGAGCGGCCCAGCCGAATCCGGCCATCGCCAGCACCGACCATGCGGCGGCGAATCGTCGCGAAAATCCGCGGAAATCCCCTGTCATGGCCGCAGTATGCCTCCGGCCCTAGTGTACGCGCCGTCAAACGCGGCTAGCATGGCCGACGTTTCTCCCCCAACAGGTCCTCCATGTCCCGTCTCGCTTTCCGGCCCCGCGCCTCCCTGCTCGCCCTGTCCATCGCGCTCGCCACCGGCCTGCCGCTCGCTTCGGCGCCCGTCGCCGCGAAACCGGCCGCGGTCGACATCGCCTTCGAACAGTTCACCCTGCCCAACGGCCTGCGCGTGATCGTGCACACCGATCGCAAGGCGCCGATCGTGGCGGTCAACATCTGGTACCACGTCGGCTCGAAGGACGAACCGGCCGGTCGCAGCGGTTTCGCGCATCTGTTCGAACACCTGATGTTCCAGGGCAGCGAGAACCACAAGGACGAATACTTCGTGCCCTTCAAGAAGGTCGGCGTGACCGACCAGAACGGCACCACCAATTCCGATCGCACGAATTACTTCCAGAACGTGCCGACCACCGCGCTCGATACCGCGCTGTTCATGGAATCCGATCGCATGGGCCATCTGCTCGGCGCGATCGACCAGGCCGCGCTCGACGAACAACGCGGCGTGGTGCAGAACGAAAAACGCCAGGGCGAGAACCAGCCCTACGGCCGCGTCTGGGACGCGCTGCTGAAGGCGAGCTATCCGGCCGGCCATCCCTACCAGCACAGCACGATCGGTTCGATGAACGATCTGAACGCCGCCGCGCTGGAAGACGTCAAGAACTGGTTCCGCGCCTGGTACGGCCCGAACAATGCCGTGCTCGTGCTCGCCGGCGACATAGACGTCGCGACGGCGAAAGCCAAGGCGATGGAATATTTCGGCGATATCCCGGCCAGCGCCACCCTGGTGCCGAAGCAGCCGATGCCGGCGCCGCGCAAGACCTCGACGCGCGAAACGCTGAGCGATCGCGTGCCGCAGACGCGCATCTACAAGGTCTGGAACGTGCCGCAGTACGACACCGCCGATGCCGATCGACTGGCCCTGCTCGGCCAGGTGCTGGGCGGCAGCGCGTCCTCGCGACTGGACCGTCGCCTCGTGCTCGGCGACAAGCTCGCCGACAACGTCAGCGCTGGCACCGACAGCAGCGAACTCGGTGGCATGTTCATCGTTACCGCCGACGTGAAGAAAGGCGTCGATCCGGCCAAGGTCGAAGCGATCATCCAGGAAGAACTCGACCGCCTGCTGGCCGACGGCCCGACGGCCGATGAACTGGTGCAGGCGCAGACGGTGATCCGCGCCGGCTTCATCCGCGGCATCGAGCGCATCGGCGGATTCGGCGGCAAGGCCGACGTACTGGCCGAATGCGCGGTCTACGCCGGCGACGCCGGCTGCTTCCGCGAATCGCTGGCGCGCCTGCAGAGCAGCACCGCCGCGCAAGTGCGCGATGCCGGCCGCACCTGGTTGCGCCAGGGCGATCACACCCTGACCGTGGTCCCCGGCGATGTGACGCCGATCGTCGAAGCCGCCGCCGAGAAGGCCGCGCCGATGACGATCCCGGCCGCCGATCCGAAGTTCAAGACCACCGCGAGCGCGCTCGATCGTTCCAAGGGCGTGCCGATGCCGACGGAATTCCCGAAGCTGGTCTTCCCGACCCTGCATCGCGCCACGCTCGACAACGGCCTGAAGGTCGTGCTCGCCGAACGGCACGATGTGCCGGTCGTGCAGATGAGCCTGCAGCTCAACGGCGGTTTCGCCAGCGACCCGGCCGGCAAGGAAGGCTTGGCCAATTTCGCCACCGGCATGCTCAACGAAGGCGCCGGCGACTACGACACCATCGCGTTCAACAATCGGGCCGAGCGCCTGGGCGCCAATCTCGGCGCCAACGCCGGTCTCGACGGCGCCGCCGCCAGCTTGTCGGCGTTGAAGGAGAATCTCGGCGATTCGCTGGCCCTGTTCGCCGACATGGTGCAGCGTCCGCGTTTCGACGCCACCGAAGTGGAGCGCGTTCGCGCGCAGCGCCTGGCCGGCCTGCAGCAGGAGAAGGCGCGCCCGCAGATGCTTGGTCAGCGACTGCTGCCCGGCCTGATGTTCAGCAAGGATCATCCCTACGCCAAGCCGATGAGCGGCACCGGCTACGAGTCGTCGATCGCCGGCCTCACCCGCGACGACCTGCTCGAATACCAGCGCCGCTGGCTGCGTCCGGAGAACGCGACACTGGTCGTCGTCGGCGATACCACGCTGGCCGAACTGGTGCCGCAGTTGCAGAAGACGCTCGGCAGCTGGAAAGGCCAGGGTGAAGCCGCCGCGGCGATCGCACCGAAGGCGCAGGCGAACGAGGACAAGGCGCGCGTGTTCCTGGTCGATCAGCCGGGTGCGGTGCAGGCCAACATCTTCGCCGTGCAACTGCTGCCGCCCTCGACCGATCCGCTGGCGGTCAAGCTCGAGTTCGCCAACGGCGTGTTCGGCGGCGATTTCACTTCGCGCCTGAACATGAACCTGCGCGAGAACAAGCACTGGTCCTACGGCGCACGCAGCGGTTTGCCGAGCGCGCTCGGTCCGCGCCTGTGGTCGGCGGCGGCGCCGGTGCAGATCGACAAGACGGCCGAGTCGGCCGCCGAGATCGCGCGCGAGATCGGCGAGTTCGCCGGCGGCAAGTCGCCGGCGCGGCAGGACGAAGTCGACCGGATCCGCGCGATCCAGGTGCTGTCGTTGCCCGGTTCGTTCGAAACCGCCGGCGCCGTGATGGCGCAGGTGAACTCGAACCTGCGCTACGGCCGCCCCGACAATTATGTCGAACTGCGTCTGGCCGAAGTGAAAGCGCTGACGCCGGAGCAGGTGCAGTCGGTCGCAGCGGCGAACTTCCGTCCGAACGCGCTGACCTGGCTGATCGTCGGCGACCTGAAGAAGATCGAGGCCGGCGTGCGCGCACTGAACCTCGGCGACGTGAAAGTGCTCGATGCCGAAGGCAAACCGGTGAAATAAGCGGCAACGGTCATCGACGGTTCACCACGGGCAGGGCGACAATCCTGCCCGTGGTTTTTCCGCCAAACGTTCTACACAACGGAGTGGATATGCGCGCACTGATGCTCGGCACCGGACTGCTGCTGCTAACGGCCTGCAGCTTCGAATTCGTCAAACTCGCGCCCGGGGCGGACAAGGTGCGCGTCGTGCGCAAGACCCAGGACATGGGGGCCTGCCAGAAGCGCGGCGAGATCGAGGTTTCGGTGAAGGATCGGCTCGGCCCGTATTCGCGCGACGCCATCCGCGTGCGCGACGAACTCGAGACCCTGGCGCGCAACGAAGCGCCCAGCTTGAAGGCCGATACCGTACAGCCCAAGGACGAGCCCAACGACGGCGTGCAGCGCTTCCTGGCCTTCCGCTGCGACGGCGCACCGATCCCACCCGCGCAAACGACGCGCGAAACCCAGGGCGCCGAGACCCGCCCGCTGCAGGACTGAAGCCCGAAACCTGCGGTTTTCCGCGACGAAGCCGGCAGATTGGCCGGCCTTCACGGCGTTTTCTTGAGGCCGGGGGCGGAAAAAGGTAAATTCTGCCGGTTTCCCCCAAGGCTACGCCCATGTTGTTCCAGCACGTCGCCATCGCCGGCCTCGCCCATATCGATGCCCCGCACGCCCTGAGCTCGGCAGACATCAATGCCCAGCTGAAGCCCACGATGGATCGCCTCGGCATCAAGACCGACGTCCTGCAGGACATCGCCGGCATTTTCTCGCGCCGCATGTGGGACGCGGGCGTGCAGTCGTCCGACGCCGCCACCCTGGCCGCCGAGAAGGCGTTGACCGACGCTGGCGTCGATCGCGCCAAGATCGGCCTGCTGGTGAACACCTCGGTCAGTCGCGACTATCTCGAGCCGTCCACGGCCTCGATCGTCTCGGGCAACCTGCGCCTGGGCGAGAACTGCCAGAACTTCGACGTGGCCAACGCCTGCCTCGCCTTCCTCAACGGCATGGACATCGCCAGCCGCATGATCGAGCGTGGCGACATCGAATACGCGCTCGTCGTCGATGGCGAGACCGCGAACCTCGTTTACGAAAAGACGCTGGCGCGATTGTCCGACCCGTCCGTCACCGAAGAGCAGTTCCGCAACGAGCTCGCCTCGCTGACCCTGGGCTGCGGCGCCGCCGCGATGGTGCTGGCCCGCGCCGAACTCGCGCCGGAAGCGCCGCGCTACAAGGGCGGCGTGACGCGCGCCGCGACCGAGTGGAACACGCTGTGCCGCGGCAATCTCGACCGCATGGTCACCGATACGCGCATGCTGCTGATCGAAGGCCTGAAGCTGGCGCAGAAGACCTTCATCGCCGCGCGTCTCGCCCTGGGTTGGGCGGTCGAGGAACTCGACCAGTTCGTCATCCACCAGGTCAGCCGCGTGCATACCGAAGCCTTCATCAAGGCCTTCGGCATCGATCCGCAGAAAGTACTGACCATCTTCAACGAGCACGGCAACATCGGCCCGGCCTCGGTGCCGATCGTGCTGAGCAAGCTCAAGGAAATGGGTCGCCTGAAGAAAGGCAATCGCATCGCCCTGCTCGGTATCGGCTCGGGTCTGAACTGTTCGATGGCCGAAGTGGTTTGGTAAAGGCGCCTGCTGCGCTCGTTCACGGGTGGCCGGGCGCAGGCTTTCACGCATGAATGCCGACAATCTGAGCGCCGAACAGGCGCGCGTGCTCGCCCAGGGCCCTTTCCCGGACTATCCGTTCACGCCGCAGGCCTTCGTGCACGCGAATGGGCTGACGCAGAGCTATCTCGACGAAGGCCCGCGCGACGGCGAAGTCGTGGTGATGTTACACGGCAACCCGTCCTGGAGTTTCTACTGGCGCAAGCTCGTGCTCGGCTTGCGCGATCGCTATCGCTGCATCGTGCCGGACCACATCGGCATGGGCATGAGCGACCGCCCCGGCGACGATCGTTACGAATACACGCTGCAATCGCGCATCGACGACCTCGATGCGCTGCTGCGCCATCTCGGCATCGACGGGCCGGTGACCCTGGCCGTGCACGACTGGGGCGGCATGATCGGTTTCGGCTGGGCGCTGAAGCAGAGCGAGCGCGTGCGCCGACTCGTCGTATTGAATACTTCGGCCTTCCCGTTGCCGACCGCCAAGCGCATGCCGCTGCGCCTGCGCATGGGTCGCGATTCGCGCATCGGCGGCTTCCTCATCCGTCGCTTCAATCTGTTCGCGCGCGGCGCGGCGCATTTCGGCACGCGCCGTCGTCTGTCGCCCGATGTGCGTCGCGCCTATTCGGGCTTGTACGACGGATGGGATGCGGCGATCAGCACCCTGCGTTTCATGCAGGACATCCCGCTGGCGCCGGGCGATCGTGCCTGGCCGTTGGTGGAAGCCTCGGCGAAGAAACTGCCCGACTACGCCGACCGACCGGTCTTCCTCGGTTGGGGCCTGCGCGATTTCGTTTTCGACAGGCATTTCCTCGAAGGCTTCCGCGCCGCGCTGCCGAAGGCCGAGCAGCTCGTCTATGGTGATGCCGGCCACTATGTACTCGAGGACAAGGCCGACGAGTTGGTGCCGGCCATCCGCGCCTTCCTCGACAAGCATCCTCTCTGAGCGCGGCGGCAGGCAGGATGCGCGCATGAGCGAGACCTGCAACATCGCCGCGATCCTGCCGCGCATGGCCGCCGAACGCGGCGAGCAGATCGCGATGCGTTGCCCGGGCCGACGCGGCGCCGACGGCTTCGCCGCCTATGACCTGACCCTGAGCTATCGCGAACTGGAGGATCGCTCGAACGCGATCGCCGCCGGCCTGCGCGGTTTTGGCATCTCGCGCGGTACGCGCACCGTGTTGATGGTCCGGCCGTCGCCGGAATTCTTCCTGCTGATGTTCGCCCTGTTCAAACTCGGCGCGGTGCCGGTCCTGGTGGACCCGGGCATCGCGCGATCGGCACTGAAACAATGCCTGGACGAAGCCGAACCGGAAGCCTTCATCGGCATTCCGCTGGCGCATGTCGCGCGCATCGTGCTGGGCTGGGCGCGCTCGGCCACGTGCCACGTCACCGTCGGCCGTCGTTGGGGCTGGAGTGGACGCACTCTGGCGCAGATCGAAACCGAAGGCGCCAATGCCGGCCCGCAACTCGCGGATACCGCATCGGATGAAATGGCGGCCCTGCTGTTCACTTCCGGATCGACCGGCGTGCCGAAGGGCGTCACGTATCGGCATCGCCATTTCGTCGCGCAGATCGAGTTGCTGCGCAACGCCTTCGGCATGCAGCCCGGTGGCGTCGATCTTCCGACTTTCCCGCCCTTCGCTCTGTTCGACCCCGCGCTCGGATTGACTTCTATCATTCCCGACATGGATCCGACGCGCCCGGCGCAGGCCGATCCGCGCAAGCTGATCGATGCGATCCGCCGCTTCGGCGTGACCCAGCTGTTCGGGTCGCCGGCGCTGGTGGATGTCCTGTCGCGCCACGGCGAAAAACTCCCGACCGTCACACGCGTGACCTCGGCGGGTGCGCCGGTGCCGCCCGACGTCGTCGCGCGCATGCGCGCGCTGCTGCCGGAAGGCGCGCAGCTGTGGACGCCCTACGGCGCTACCGAATGCCTGCCGGTCGCCGTGATCGAAGGGCGCGAACTGCAATCCACGCGCGACGCCACCGAACACGGCGCGGGCACCTGCATCGGCCGCCCGGTGCCGCCGAACGAGGTGCGCATTATCGCCATTGGCGATGAGCCGATATCCGAATGGCGCGACCGCCTGCTGGCATCGCCCGGGGTCGTCGGCGAAATCACCGTCGCCGGCCCCAGCGCAACCGACGAGTATTTCCGTCGTCCGCAGGCCACCGCGCTGGCGAAGATCGCCGAGACGATGGCCGACGGAACGCAGCGCATCGTGCACCGCATGGGCGACCTGGGTTACTTCGATCGCGAAGGCCGGCTGTGGTTCTGCGGCCGCAAGTCCCATCGCGTGCGCGCGGCAGGCGGCGAGCTCTATACCGAGAAGGTCGAGCCGGTATTCAACGTGCAGGCCGACGTGCGCCGTACCGCCCTGGTCGGCGTCGGCGCGCCGGGGTCGCAGCGCGCCGTGCTTTGCGTCGAACTCAAGGCCGGGACGCCATCGGCGAAGCGCCAGCAGGTGCTGGACGAGTTGCGCAGGATTGGCTCTGCGTTCGACCACACCGCCGATATCGACACCTTCCTGTTCCACCCGAAGTTTCCGGTGGATATCCGGCACAATGCCAAGATCGGTCGCGAGCAGCTCGCGCGTTGGGCGGCAAAAGAATTGGGAGCGAAGGCGTGAAGATTCTCGTCACGGGCGGCGGCGGTTTCCTCGGTCTGGCCCTGTGCCGCGGCTTGGTCGAATTCGGGCACGAGGTCACCAGTTTCCAGCGCAATCGCTCCGCCGAACTCGATGCGCTCGGCGTGCGCCAAGTGCTGGGCGATCTCGCCGACGGCGAGGCAGTGATGCAGGCCGGCGCCGGTCAGGACGCCGTCTTCCACAACGCCGCGAAGGCCGGCGCCTGGGGCAGCTACGAGAGTTATCACCGCCCGAACGTGATCGGCACCGAAAACGTCATTGCCGCCTGCCGCTTCCACGGCATCGGCCGTCTCGTTTACACCTCCACGCCCAGCGTCACCCATCGCGCGACGAATCCGGTGGAGGGCGGCACGGCCGAAACCGTGCCTTATGGCGAACATTTCAAGGCGCCGTACGCGACGACGAAGACGATCGCCGAAAAAGCCGTGCGCGCCGCCAGCGATTCCAACCTGCTGACGGTCTCCCTGCGTCCGCGCCTAATCTGGGGCGTCGGCGACAACCAATTGCTGCCGCGCCTGGTCGAGCGTGCGAAGGCCGGGCGACTGCGCCTGGTCGGCGGTGGACACAACCGCATCGACACCACCTACATCGACAATGCCGCGCAGGCGCATTTTGATGCCTTCGCCGCGCTGCAGCCGGGCGCGCCCTGCGCCGGCAAGGCCTATTTCATTTCCAACGGCGAACCGAAACCCGCGCGCGAAATCGTCAACTCGCTGTTGCAGGCCGTCGGCGCGCCGACGGTGGACAAGGCGCTGCCGTTTGCCGCGGCCTATGCCATCGGCGCGGTCTGCGAAGCGGCCTGGCATGCCTTGCCGCTGAAGGGCGAACCGCCGCTGACGCGGTTCCTGGCAGAGCAGCTGTCGACCACGCATTGGTACGACATGGCGCCGGCGACGCGCGATTTCGGCTATCGCCCTCGTGTCAGCATCGCCGAAGGCCTGCGTCGCCTCGGCGAGGACTGGACCCGGCGCCACCCGTAGTTCCGATGCGGCCCGGTACAATGAGCACATGAACCAGCCCGCGCCTTCGCCCTTCGATGCGTTCAAGCCCATGGCCGGCCGCGCGCTGGAAATCGCGCTGAATCGCGTGATCGCGCTCGATCCGGAAACCCGGGCCGCACTGGACTCGCTGGATGGTCGCCGCATCGAAATCGCGCTGGAATCCCCCGCGCTGGCGCTGTCCATCGCCGTACGCGATCGCAAGCTCTGGGTCGGTCCGCCCGAAACCGGTAGCGAACCCGACCTCGGCTTGCGCGCGACCCTGGGTGGCCTGCTGTCGCAGCTGCCTTTCACCCGTCGCGATGGCGCGCCGCCGGTCGGCAAGCTGCGCATCAACGGCGATGCCGAACTCGCCCGCACGCTGCAGAAGCTGGCGCAAGGTTTCGATCCGGACTGGGAACGCCCCTTCGCCGATGCGCTCGGTCCGATCCTCGGGCCGCAGGCGGCGCGGATGCTGCGCGAAGGCTTGCGCAACGGCCGCCGCGTCGCCGGCAATTTCGCGCGCGATGCCGCCGAGTTCGTCACCGAGGAAAGTCGCGATGTCGTCGGCAAGGACGAGCTCGCCGCTTTCCACGACGACGTCGATGCCTTGCGCGATCGCGCCGAACGATTGAACGCGAGGGTGGATCGCCTGCGGCAACGCGGAGACGCGGCATGAAGCCTTTCATCCGCGCGCTCGGCATCGCCCGCGTGTTGCTGCGGCATCGGCTCGACGGTCTGCTCGAGAACACCGCCTTCGGTCGCTGGTTATGGTTGCTGCGGCCCTTCGCCGGTGTGCGCAACGAGGAAGCGAACCTGCCGCGCGGACAGCGCCTGCGCCTGGCCTTGCAGGAACTCGGCCCGATCTTCGTGAAGTTCGGCCAGATCCTGTCCACGCGCCGCGACCTGATGCCGCCCGACGTCGCCGACGAACTGGCATTGCTGCGCGACCAGGTCGCGCCTTTCGATGGCGCGCTTGCGCGCGCCGAAATCGAACGGGCCTTGGGCAAACCGATCGAAGCATCGTTCGCGAGCTTCGACGCGACGCCGCTGGCGTCGGCATCGATCGCGCAGGTGCATGCCGCCGTTCTGCCGGACGGACGCGAGGTCGCGGTGAAGGTGTTGCGGCCTGGCATCCGCGCGAAGATCGAAGCCGATATCGCCTTGCTGCGCTCGCTCGCGGCCCTGGCCGATCGCCATCACCCCAGCGCGGACAAGATCCGGCCGCAGGAGATCGTTTCGGAGATCGAAACGACCCTGCACGCCGAGCTCGACCTGCAGCGCGAAGGCGCCAACGCCAGCCTGATGCGCCGCCTGTGGGCGAATTCTGACGACCTGTACGTGCCGGAAGTGCACTGGCCGCTGTCCGGCGAGACGGTGCTGACGATGGAGCGCGTGCGCGGCATCGGTTCGGACGACATCGCCGCGATCGACGCCGCCGGCATCGATCGTCGCCGCCTGGCGGAGAAAGGCGTGCGCGTGTTCTACACGCAGGTCTTCCGTGACAATTTCTTCCACGCCGATGCGCATGCCGGCAACATCTGGGTGGATACCGCCCGGGCCGAAAATCCGCGCTTCATCGCCCTGGATTTCGGCATCGTCGGGCAGCTCACTTCGCGCGACCAGTACTATCTCGCCGAGAACTTCATGGCGATCTTCCAGCGCGATTACCGGCGCATCGCCGAACTGCATGTCGAAGCGGGCTGGATGCCGGCGCACCTGCGCATCGACGAACTGGAGGCGGCCACGCGCGCCGTCTGCGAGCCTTATTTCACCCGCCCCTTATCGCAGATCTCGCTGGCCGAGGTCCTGCTGAAGCTGTTCCGTACCGCCCAGCGTTACGAGCTGACCCTGCAGCCGCAGTTGATCCTGCTGCAAAAGACCCTGCTCAATGTCGAAGGCGTCGCGCGGCAACTCGACCCCGAACTCGACATCTGGGCGGTCGCGCGGCCGGTACTGGAAACGATCCTGCGCGAACGCTACAGCCCGCGCACCCTGCTCGGCGAGTTCCGCAAGCGTCTGCCGGAGCTGGTGACGCAGGCGCCGGACATGCCGCGTCTCGTGCGCGACTGGCTGGCGCAGCAGGTCAGCGGCGCGCATACGCTGCACATGCAGTCGAACGAACTGGCCGAGCTGGCGAAGATCTCGCGCGAAGGCCAACGGCAGACGGTGTTCGCGATCCTCGGCACCGGATTGCTGATCGTCGCGGCCGTGCTGTTCTCTTTCGACCGCGGCGGCCCGCACTTCTTTTCGCTGACGGCAGCGACCTGGTTGGCGGGGCTGGGCGCGTTCGGCGCGTTCCTCGCCGCGTGGCCGCGGCGTCGGTGATCCTGTAGGAGCCAGCTTGTTGGCGACCGGCGTCCAGCGAGAATCGTTCCGATGAAGCGATCAGTCGCCAGCGAGCTGGCTCCTACGGATGGATTCGCCTTTGATTGAAGTGTTGTACGCCGACGCGCGCTTCGCCGTGGTGAACAAGCCCGCCGGCCTGATGGCGCACGCCAGCGCGATGGCGCGCGGCGAGGACGATTTTCTCGACGAACGCTTGCGCGAGCAGTTCGGCACCGCGGTGCACCTCGTGCATCGGCTCGATCGCGCCACCAGCGGCTGCCTGCTGGTCGCGCTCGATCGCGACAGCGCATCGGCGCTGGGCAAGGTCTTCATGTCGCGCGAGGTGCGCAAGGACTATCTCGCGGTGTGTCGCGGCTGGCCGGAGCCTTCGTTCGTGCTCGACTACGCGTTGGACGGCGGCCCGGGCAAACCGGAGAAGAAGCCGGCGATTACCGCGTTCGAGCGGCTGGCGACGGCCGAGCTCGACAGTCCCGATGCGCGCCATGCCACGTCGCGTTACGCCCTGATGCGTTGTTCGCCGGAGACCGGGCGTTACCGGCAGATCCGCCGCCACCTCAAGCACCTGTCGCACCATTTGATCGGCGACAGCAGCCATGGCGATGGCCGGCACAACCGCGCGTTCCGCATGCGCGGCGTGCACCGCATGCTGCTGCATGCCTGGCGCCTCGGTTTCGAACATCCGTTCAATGGCGAACGCGTCGAGGTGGAGGCGCCGCTGGATGCGGAGTTCCATCGGGCGCTGGAACTGCTGGACTGGGATCCGGCGACATCCGGCTTCCGCCAACGGCCCGTCGTCAAGGCTTGATCGCAGAAGGGCGAAGGCCCAACCTATCCCCATGGCCAAGCTCTATTTCTACTATTCGGCGATGAATGCCGGCAAGACGACGACGCTGCTGCAGAGCGCGTACAACTACCACGAACGCGGCATGCGCACGCTGGTGCTGACGCCGCGCCTGGATACGCGGGCCGGCGAAGGAATCGTCGCTTCGCGCATCGGCCTGAAGGCGAAGGCGATCGCCTTCGAACGCGACGACGACCTGTTGCAGATCGCCCGCGACGACATCGCGACGCGCGGCGAACTCGGCTGCGTGCTGGTGGACGAAGCGCAGTTCCTGAGCAAGTCGCAGGTCTGGCAGTTGAGCGAAATCGTCGACAAGTTGAAAACGCCGGTACTCGCCTATGGGCTGCGCACGGATTTCCGCGGCGAGCTTTTCGAAGGCAGCCAGTATCTGCTGGCCTGGGCCGACAATCTGGTCGAACTCAAGACCATCTGCCATACCGGCAAGAAGGCGACGATGGTCGTGCGGGTCGACGAGAACGGGCGCGCCGTCACCGACGGGCCGCAGGTGGAGATCGGCGGCAACGATCGTTACGTGTCGGTTTCGCGCGCCGAGTTCAAGAAAGTGATGGCGGGCGAAGGCCGCATCGAGGCGCAACAACCGCCCTTGCCGCTCGAGTAGTCGCGCTTCGCGCCTCAGTCCGGAATGCCGCGCCGGCCCGTGCCGGTCGTGCCCAGACAGGGATTGCCGATCGCACGCAGGCGGCGCTGCAGGCGCAGGTTCTCCGGCTCGGCATCGTGCGCCAGGCCCATCGCTTCGTTCAGGCTCATCGTTCCGCTGACGGCGGCGCCCTGCCGGCAGGCCGCCGCCGACTGCAGGGCCAGCGCCTGCCAGCGCCAGCGCCGGTCGGCCGTGGCCGAAGAACGCAGTTGCTGCGCCAGTCGCGCCATCGCGGTGCCGCCGCCGTCCTCGAGCTCGACGCGCGCGCGCGCCAGCAACAAGGCGGCGCTGTCGCCGCGATCGTCCGGCCACAGGGCCAGCCAATCCCTCGCCTGCTTGCGGTCGCCGCGATCGAGCGAAGACTGCACCAGTTCCGACAGGCGCACGCCGGCATCGCCCGTCCGCGCCGTGATCAGCGCATCGACACAGTCGCGGCCGAACTTCCAGCCGGCGGCTGCCTGCCCGAGATCGATGTGCGCGTTGGCGTTCTGGCACAGGGTGTGGCGGTACTCGCTGTCGCGATCGAGCTGGCGCCAGATGCGCTGCGCATTGTTCAGGGCCGGCACCGCTTCGTCGGCGCGATCGCGCATCAGGGCAAGGGCGCCGAGGCGGTCGTCGACGATCGCCACCGAATTGCTGTCGTCGCCCCAGCGCAGGCGTTGTCCCTCGCGCGAAAGTTCCACCAGCCGTTGCGCCTCGGTCAGCTTGCCGGCGGAGGACAGGGTTTCGGCGAGGTAACCCTGGGCCACGACGGTGCGCGGATGGCTGGCGCCGAAACGCGTCAGGCTGATGTCGAGCGCCTGTCGATACGCGGCTTCGGCTTCGAGGCGATTGTCCATCCGGCGGAAAGCGTGGCCGAGGTAACGCCAGATATCGACGCCCAGCGCATTGCGCTCGCCGCCGGCCTGGCGCAACTGGTCCAGGGCTTCGCGCAGTTGCTTTTCCGCTTCCTGCGGCTTGTTGGCATCGAGCAGCAGCAGGGCGAGATCGGTGCGGCTTTCGGCTTGCAGCGCGAGATTGTCGCTGTGCAGACGACGCAATTGCAGCGCCTGGCCGAACAGGTCGCGCGCGACGGCCTGGCCTTCGAGCTGGCGATGGCAGCGGCCGAGCTGGCTGAAGTACTCGGCGACTTGCAACGGATAGGTTGCGGTAGCGGCGTGCGCGGTCGTCAGCAGATGGCCGATGCTGTCCAGGCATTGCTGGCTGCGGCCGAGTTCGCGCAGGCTGCGACCGCGCAGGGCGGCCGATTCGAGCAGCATGCCATCGGTCGCCTCCGGGCCGAGGATGCGCAGCAGCTCCTGTTGGCGGTCGAGCAATTGCAGCGCTTCGCGATCGTCGCCGAGGCCGGCGCGCAGGCGCGCGATCAGCCCGAGCAGCTGCGCGCGCGCGACGGGTTGGGTTGTCAGTTCGGTATCGGCGCGACGCACGCCGGTGTCGAGCAGGGCGCGCACGTCCAGGCCCTGGTTGCCGCGCGAGTTGCCGGTGTTCTCGAACAGGGCGATGACGAAGTCCTGCATCGCCTGCGCGCGCGCCGCTTCCTGGAAGGCACGGTTGGCCTGCCAGGCGACGATGCCCAGCGTCACGGCGAGCACGAGGCAGATGCCGAGCGAGAGCACCATGCCGAGCGCATGTCGGTGCAGGTATTTGTGGATGCGATAACCCAGGCTCTGCGCGCGAGCATGCACAGGCTGGCCGTCGCGATAGCGACGCAAGTCCTGCGCCAACGCCTCCACCGAGGGATAACGCTGGTCGGGCTCCTTGTTCAGCGCTTTCAGCACGATGTTGTCGAGGTCGCCGGCGATGGCGCGCGCACGCCGGCGATCGCTGGCCAAGCCGCTTTCTTTCGCCAGGCGCATCGCCGCCAACGATGGCCTCAAGGCCTCCTCGTGCAGGATGGCTTCTTCCCAGGCCGCATCGCTCTGGCGCTCGACGTCGTAGGGTTTGCGTTCGGTCAGCAATTCGTACAGCACGACGCCGAGCGCATACACGTCGGTCATCGTCGTGATCAGTTCGCCGCGCAGTTGTTCCGGCGCGGCGTAGTGCAGGGTGAAGGCGCGCCCACCGGTCTTGGTGATCTCCACGCCCGGGTCGGTTACCTGGTCGAGCAGCTTGGCGATGCCGAAATCGAGCAGGCAGACCTCGCCGGCCGGCGTGACCAGGATGTTCGACGGCTTCAGATCGCGATGCACGACGAGGTTGGCGTGCGCGTGGCTGACGGCATCGCAGATCTGCGCGAACAGCGCCAGCCGCGTCGGCACGTCGAGGTTCTGCGTGCGCGCATAGGCCGTGATCGGATCGCCGCGGATGTAATCGAGCGCGAGGTAGGGCTGGCCGTCCTGGCTGATGCCGGCATCGAGCAGGCGAGCGATGTGCGCGTGGCCGAGTCGCGCGAGGATCTGCCGTTCGCGGGTGAAGCGCGCGCGCAGGCCGGCGTCGCCGAGACCGGGACGCAGCAGTTTCAGCGCGACGCGACGTTCGTACAGGCCGTCGGCGCGCACCGCCAACCAGACCTGGCCCATGCCGCCTTCGCCCAGCGGTACGACCAGGCGGTAAGGGCCGATCTCCTGGCCGGCCTGCGGCGCGAACACGGCACCGTCGACGACGGGATGCGCCATGAAATCGGGGCGCTCGTCCTCCAGCGCGATCAACTTCTTCAGCTCGGCCGCCAGCGTCGGGTCGCGCGCCTCGATCTGGCGCAGACGGTCGCTGCGCGCCTCGCCGTTGAGTTCCAGCAATTCGTCCAGCAGAGGCGACAGCTCGGTCCAGCGCTCGCCGATCATTCGGGGCCTCAGCCCTGCAGCGAGGCGAGCAGGTAGAGGCGGGCCTTCTGCCAGTCGCGGCGAACGCTGCGCTCGGATCGCTTGAGCAAGGCGGCGATCTCGGTTTCGGACAGTCCGGCGAAGTAGCGCAGCTCCACCACCTGCGCCAGGCGCTGGTCCACTTCGGCCAGGCGGTTCAGCGCCACGTCGAGGCCGAGCATTTCTTCATCCAGCCTCAGGCCGCCGCCGACGTCTTCGGGCAGGTCGGTCACGCGGTGCAGGTCGCCGCCGCGTTTCACCGCCAGGCGCTGGCGGGCGTAGTCGACGACCACGCTGCGCATGGCCGAAGCGGCATAGGCGAAGAAATGCGCGCGGTCTTCGAACTGCGCATCGGCGCGGCCGACCAGGCGCAAATAAGCCTCGTGCACCAGGCCGGTGGCGTCCAGCGTCTGGCCGTGCTGGCCGTTGAGCTGGCGACGGGCCATGCTGTGCAGCTCGCGGTAGAGCGTGGACAGCACGCGATCGAGCGCGCCACGGTCGCCCTCACGCGCCGCGCTCAGCCACTGGGTGATTTCGGCCGTCTCGCTCATGACTCCCCGGTCCCGTCTGCGCGGGTTTTGCACACTATAGCCCGATTGCGCGACAGCCATCGCAAAACGGCCTGTTTCAGGGTCGGAAAACCGCCGGTTCAGGCCAGGCAGGTTCAGGTCTGGCAGCGCCCGCACCAGGCGGTCGCCCGGCCACCCAGCCGGTCGCCACGCAGGCGCCGCCCGCAGACCTTGCAGGGCTCGCCTTCGCGGCCGTAGGCGAACAACTCCTGTTCGAAGTAGCCCGGCTCGCCATCGGGCGCGAGGAAATCGCGCAGGGTCGTGCCGCCGCGTTCGATGGCATGGACCAGGATGCGTTTGACCTCGACCGCCAGCCGCTCGTAACGCGCGCGACCGACGCTGCCCGCCTCGCGCAGCGGCGAAATGCCGGCGGCGAACAGGGCTTCGGCGGCGTAGATGTTGCCGACACCGACGACGATCCCCTGATCCATCAGGAAGTTCTTCACCGGCGCCTTGCGACCGCGGCTCAGGGCGAACAGATAATCGCCATCGAACGCATCCGACAGCGGTTCGGGGCCGAGGTCCCGCAGCAGTTCATGCGTCCGGCCTTGCGGTTGCCACAGCAGGCAGCCGAAGCGACGCGGATCGTTGAAGCGCAGCACGCGCCCGGAATCGAGCGCGAGATCGACATGATCGTGCGTGCCCACCGGCGTCGCGGCCGGCAATACGCGCAACACGCCCGTCATGCCCAGGTGCAGGATCGCGCTGCCCGGTTCGGTATCGAGCAACAGGTACTTCGCGCGCCGGCGCACACCGAGGATGCGTTGCTCGGGCAACAGGCGACGGATCTGCGCTGGAATCGGCCAGCGCAATTCGCGGCGGCGCAGCGTCACGCCCGTGATTCGCCGGCCTTCCAGATGCGGCGCCAGGCCGCGGCGCGTGGTTTCTACTTCGGGTAGTTCGGGCATGGGAGCGTGCGCTTGCGTACGGCCCTCATTGTCGCCCTTCCACCTCGTTCTTGCTTGAACCTTCGTCCTTCGGCCCCACTAATTCCCGTGACGCCCGCCGCGCCGCCGGGCATCATGTATCCGTCCCGACGCGTCGTCCCCCGGAGTGTTCATGTTCCCCGACCTGCTCAGCTGGCTGAGCCGAGGCCTGACCCAGGCCGAGTATTGGCAGATGGCCTTGGTGTTCCTGGCCCTGATCCAGACCACCATCTTCACCGTCACGCTGTACCTGCATCGCAGCGCGACGCATCGCGGCGTCGATTTCCATCCCGTGCTCGCGCATTTCTTCCGTTTCTGGGCCTGGCTGACGATGGCCATGGTCACCAAGGAATGGGTGGCCGTGCATCGCAAGCACCACGCCAAGGTCGAGAGCGCGGAAGATCCGCACAGCCCGCGTTTCTACGGCATCAACCGCGTGCTCTGGCGCGGCGTCGAGTTGTATCAGGATGCGCGCGAAGACGAGGCCATGTTGGAGAAGTACGGCCGCGGCACGCCGGACGACTGGATGGAGCGAAACGTCTACAGCCGCTGGTCGAATTTCGGCCCGATCACGATGCTGGTGATCGACGTCGCCTTGTTCGGTTTGCCGGGCTTGCTGATGTGGGCGCTGCAGATGGCCTGGATTCCGTTCTGGGCCGCCGGCGTCATCAACGGCCTTGGCCATTGGTGGGGCTATCGCAACTTCGATACCGACGACACTTCGACCAATCTCTTGCCCTGGGGCGTCTGGGTCGGTGGCGAAGAGCTGCACAATAACCATCACGCGTTCCCGAGCTCGGCGAAGTTCGCGCTGCGCCGTTTCGAGTTCGACATCGGCTGGGCGGCGATTCGCGTGCTCGAGACATTGCGCTTGGCGAAGGTGTTGCGCGTGGCGCCGGAGCTCGACGTGCGTCCGAACATCCCGGTGCCGGATGCGGAAACGCTGAAGGCGATGATGGCGCACCGCTGGCAGGTGGCGACGGATTATTTCTCCACCGTGCTCAAGCCGCAGCTGGCGATCGAAGCGCGCGAACTGCCGCGCCGCCTGCGCCGCGCGATGCGCAGCGAAGGCCGCTGGCTGGACGACGCGCATCGCGAGCGCATGCAGAAGTTCATCGACGAGCGCCCGCAACTGGTGCAACTGATGCAGTACCGCCAGCGCCTGCTCGACATCTACGAGATCAAGAGCGCCGCCGCCGAAGCCAAGCTCGAGGCCCTGCGTGAGTGGTGCGCCGAGGCCGAAGCCTCGGGTATTCGCGCGTTGGAAGAATTCTCGTTTCGCCTGAAGGGTTACGCCCTGGTACCGGCGCGGGTTTGATCGCGTCGCAAATCAGGTTGCTCGTAGGCTGGGCTGACAAGCCCAGCATTGCTTCAAGAGATCGATCGCCGCGGAAATCCTGCAGCACATAAGCTGGGCTTGCCAGCCCAGCCTACGGCTCATGGAACGTTCCGGGCTACGATCGCCGAATCGGTCGGCAGCTTGCCGGCGACAACCCCCGGGTTTCGCGCTACGCGCTCAATCCGGGCTACGTATTGCGCCGTTCGCGCAGCAGCGACTCCACCACGCCCGGATCGGCCAGCGTCGAGATGTCGCCCAACTGATCCGGTTGGTTCTCGGCGATCTTGCGCAGGATGCGGCGCATGATCTTTCCCGAACGCGTTTTCGGCAGGCCCGGCGCCCACTGCAGGTGATCGGGCGTGGCGATTGGTCCGATTTCCTTGCGGACCCAGGCCACCAGTTCCTTGCGTAGTTCTTCGCTCGCCGTTTCGCCGGCATTGAGCGTCACGTAGGCGTAGATGCCCTGACCCTTGATGTCGTGCGGGAAGCCGACGACCGCCGCTTCGGCGACTTTGGCATGCGCCACTAGCGCGCTTTCGACTTCCGCCGTGCCGATGCGATGGCCGGAGACGTTCATCACGTCGTCGACGCGCCCGGTGATCCAGTAGTAACCGTCGGCATCGCGCCGGCAACCGTCGCCGGTGAAATATTTGCCGGGATAGGTACTGAAATAAGTCTCGATGAAACGCGCATGGTCGCCATAGACCGTACGCATCTGGCCCGGCCACGAATCGAGTAGTACGAGATTGCCTTCGGCTTCGCCGTCGAGCAGTTCGCCCTGTGCATCGACCAGCGCCGGTTGCACGCCAGGCAGCGGCTTCGTCGCCGAGCCCGGTTTCAGATCGGTCGCACCGGGCAGCGGCGAAATCAATATGCCGCCGGTTTCGGTCTGCCACCAGGTATCGACGACGGGGCAACGCGAATCGCCGACCGTCTCGTAGTACCAACGCCATGCCTCGGGATTGATCGGTTCGCCGACGCTGCCGAGAAGGCGCAAGGATTTTCGCGAGGTCTTCTTCACCGGCGCATCGCCTTCGCGCATCAGCGCACGGATCGCCGTCGGCGCGGTGTAGAAGACCGTGACCTGGTGTTGGTCGATGACCTGCCAGAAGCGCGAGGTGTCGGGGAAGTTCGGTACGCCTTCGAACATCAAGGTCGTTGCGCCATTCGCCAGCGGGCCATAAACGATATAGCTGTGGCCGGTGATCCAGCCCACGTCGGCCGTGCACCAGTAGATGTCGTCTTCGCGCAGGTCGAACACGCACTCGTGCGTGTAGCTGGCATAGACGAGATAGCCGCCGCTGGTATGCAGCACGCCTTTCGGTTTGCCGGTGCTGCCCGAGGTGTAGAGGATGAACAGCGGATCCTCGGCGCCCATGCGTTCGGCCGGCGCGTCGTCCGGCTGGCCTTCGACCACGGCTTCCATCCAGCGGTCGCGTGGCATCTGCATCGGCACCGCGGCGCCGACATGGCGTACGACGAGCACGGTCTCGACGCAAGTCGTCCCCGGGCGGCGCAGGGCCTCGTCCACGTTCGCCTTCAATGGCACGGGTTTGCCGCCGCGACGGCCTTCGTCGGCGGTTATGACCAGCTTGCTGCCGCAATCGGCGATGCGTCCTGCGAGCGAATCGGGCGAGAAACCACCGAACACGACCGAATGCACTGCACCAATGCGTGCGCAGGCGAGCATCGCGACGGCGGCCTCGGGGATCATCGGCAGGTAGATGGTGATGCGATCGCCCTTGTCCACGCCGAGATTGCGCAGGGTATTGGCCAGGCGGCCAACGCGGGCATGCAGCTCGCGATAGCTGATGTGCTGCGCGGCCGCCGCCGGATCGTCCGGCTCGAACACGATCGCCGTCTTGTCTCCGCGTTCGGCCAGATGGCGGTCGAGACAATTCGCGGCGACGTTCAGTTCGCCATCGCCGTACCAGCGGATGCGGAAATCGTCCTTGTCGAAACTGACGTCGCGGATCTGCGTCGGCGCTTTCAGCCAATCGATGCGCTTGGACACATCGCGCCAGAACGCATCGGGCTCGGCCACAGAACGGGCATGGTCGCGTTCGTAAGCGGCGCGATCGATGCGCGCATGGGCGGCGACGGCGGGGTCGACGGGATAGAGTTCCTGGGACATGGCGGTTCCTCCGCTTGCGACTTTACTGCAGCCGGGGCGGGAATCGCGATCCATGGGCGCAACGGACCGTCCCCTGCAACGCGCGCAAACAAAAAGCCCGCCGAGGGGCGGGCTTTTCGTCATCGAACAATCCGCGGGCGGATTATTTGATTTTGCCTTCCTTGTACATGACGTGCTTGCGTACGACCGGGTCGTACTTGAGCATTTCCATCTTGTTCGGCGTCGTCTTCTTGTTCTTGTCGGTCGTGTAGAAGTGACCGGTGCCGGCCGAGGAGATCATGCGGATCTTGTCGCGCTTGGATGCCATGGTGATTTCTCCTTAGACCTTTTCGCCGCGGGCGCGCATTTCGGCGAGCACGGCGTCGATGCCGTTCTTGTCGATGGTACGCAGGCCATTGGCGGAGACGCGCAGCTTGATCCAGCGGTTTTCGCTGGCTACCCAGAAGCGGCGGTCGTGAACATTGGGGTTGAACGTGCGGCGGGTGTGGTTGTTGGCGTGCGAGACGTTGTTACCGCTCATCACGCGCTTGCCGGTTACCTGGCAAATACGGCTCATGACGTACCTCGATATCGGTTTTGTCACCCATGGCCCGGGTGAATTCGGCCCTGCGCGAACGGTTTCGCCGCGGCGCACGCGATGCAGGAGGGGAAAACACGTCGCGCCAGGGTCCGGAATCGCGTTTCCGGAGGGCCAGGCCACAAGGGCAGAGCGCAGCGAGCCGCGAAGTATGGGGGGATTGGTCAATCCGGTCAAGGACTTAGCGGGGTTTTTAATGGCTCTAAGCGGGGTCCTGCTCAAGCAGGCTTCGTGGATTTCCTGAAAAAACAAATATTTACGGAAATCCATCGCTTTGCCCTGCGGGCGGCGGCACCTTTTGTTTCGGCAAAAGGTGCCCCAAAACCATTGCGCCCGACACTCGCCGGCTCGAAATCCTTTCTCGCCGTACCCTGCGCTTCTCGCCGCCCGCGGGCCGGCCCGAACTCGCGCATCCCTGCGCTCGGACAGTCGGGCCTTTCCCCCGCGGTCGACTGCGATGCTCGGCTCGCTCTAGGGCGCGTTCGGCTCTAGGGCCGCGCATCCTGCGCCGCATTCCGGCGAGTGGGACCAGAAACGCCCTGCTGCCCGCAGGGCATTGCCCGGCGCAGCCGAACAGTTGCGACTTGCAACGCTCCTACAACATTGAGCGGATTAGGCCGGACTAGTGGTCCGCGCGATCGCGATGCCAGCCGCGGTGCTTGATGTCGAGGTACAGGCTGTAGGTCGCCGTGAAGGCGGGGAACAGGTTCTGCAGCACGCCGACGGCGTCCTGTTTCGACGAGAACAGGAAATAGCTCAGCGTCATCAGGCTGCCGACGATGCTCATGTACCAGAACGCGCGCGGGATCACCGGTTTGCCGTAACGCTTCGACGCGATGAACTGTATCAACCAGCGGCCGCCGAACATCAACGCACCGGTGAGGCCGATCAGTTTCCACGGCGTGATGTGCACGCCAAAACCGCTGAGCCAGACGATCTGCTCGTTCATGGCCTCACTCCAGCTCCTGCGTGCCGGTGACCTTGCTGCGCTGGATCAGCCAGGCGACGCCGCGCAGGTCTTTCAGGCCGACCCAGGCGCGGCCGAGGTTGTTGTACTTCGACACGCCGGCCGTGCGCTCGCGATGGTTCACCGGCACGCTCACCGAACGCCAGCCGGCGCGCTTCACCAACGCCGGCAAGTAGCGGTGCATGTGATCGAAGTAAGGCAAGTCGAGAAAAACCGCGCGATCGAACAGCTTGATGCCGCAGCCGGTATCGGGCGTTTCGTCGCGCAGCAGGCGCGAGCGGATCGCATTGGCGAACTTCGAGGCCCAGCGCTTCGAGCCGGTGTCCTTGCGGTTCACGCGCCAGCCTGCGAATAGCTTCACGTCCGGATCGGCGGCGTCGCGCGCGTCCAGCAGTTTCGGAATATCGGCAGGATCGTTCTGGCCATCGCCGTCGAGCGTGGCGATCCAGGCGCCGCGCGCGGCCTTCACGCCCGTGCGCACGGCCGTGCTCTGCCCGCTCTGCTTCAGGTGCGAGATCACGCGCAACTCCGGCGTCGTTGCCTTCAGGGCGCGCAGCACATCGAGGCTGTCGTCCTTCGACTGGTCGTTGACGTAGACGATCTCGAACGGAATCCGGCCGCGCAGCGCCGCCACCACCTCGCCGACCAGGGGCGGGATGTTGTCGCGCTCGTTGAACACGGGGACGACGACGGACAGTTCGATGCTCATGCCTGGCTTCCGAAATAATCGCGGCACCACTGCACGACGGGCGGCAGGCCGTCCTCGATGCCGGTGTGCGGCTCGAAGCCGAAGGCCGCCTTCGCGCGCGAGGTGTCCGCCATCGTCTCGACCATGTCGCCGGGCTGAAGTTCCTTGTAGATCTTCTGCGCGGGCCGGCCAGCCGCCTGTTCGATGACGGCGATGAAATGTTCGAGCTCGACCGGCGTGTGGTTGCCGAGGTTGAATACTCGATGAGGAGCGGCGCGGTGCGGCTTGGCGTCCTGCGAGGGATTGTCGAGCGCGCCGATCACGCCGGCGACGATATCGTCGACATGGGTGAAATCGCGTCGCATCTTCCCGTGGTTGAACACGTCGATCGGGCGCCCGGCGAGCACCGCGCGCGAGAACAGCAGCGGCGCCATGTCGGGCCGGCCCCAGGGGCCGTAGACGGTGAAGAAACGCAGGCCCGTGCTGGGCAGGCCGTAGAGATGCGCGTAGGTGAAGGCCATCAGCTCGTTCGCGGCCTTGCTAGCCGCGTAGTAGGACAGCGGCTGGTCGACGCGCTGGTCCTCCGAAAACGGCGGCTTGGCGTTGCCGCCGTACACCGAGCTCGACGAGGCGTAAGCGAGATGCTTTACGCCGTGATGGCGGCAGGCTTCCAGGATATGGGTGAAGCCGACGAGATTGCTGGCCGCGTAGGCTTGCGGATTCTGCAGCGAATAGCGCACGCCGGCCTGGGCCGCGAGATGCACGACGCGATCGGGCCGGATTTCGTCGAACAAGGCGCGCAGGGCCTCGCCATCGGCGACGTCGATCTCGGCGATGCGGGTGTTCGGGCAAAGCGCTGCGACGCGATCGCGCTTGAGCTGCGGGTCGTAATAGTCGTTGTAGTTGTCGAGGCCGACCACGCTCTCGCCGCGCGCGGCCAGCGCCTTGCACGTATAGGCGCCGATGAAGCCGGCGGCACCGGTGACCAGGATACTCATGCCAGAACCCCGCTTCGCCTGCTGCGCTCGGCATTGCACCGTCGTGCGGTGCTCGGAATGCTCATGTATTTGTACATACACTGCGCTTCCTGCGCTCCACCGCCGGCGCACTGCCTTCGCTCGCTACGGCGCACCGGGGCTCTGAAGAGGATCATCGCCGTACAGGCTACGCCTACTGGCTACCGCCGCGCAGCTTCTCGAGGATGCCGTCGAGCGTTTCCAGGCCGTGGTAGGCGATGACGAGCTTGCCGCGTCCGCCGCGCCCGTGCTGCACCGACACCTTGGCGCCGAGTCGTTCGGAGAGTTCGCGTTCGAGCGAGGCGATGTCGGCATCGGCCTTCTTGGCCGGCTTCGGTTCGCTCTTGGTCGGTACGCGACCCTGCGCCAGTTGCTGGCCGCGGCGCTCGACCTCGCGCACCGACAGCCCCTGTTCGGCGGCGGTATTCGCCAATGCGATCGCCGCAGCCGGCGCCAGGGTCAGCAGGGCGCGCGCGTGGCCCATTTCCAGTCGCTTGTGTTCGAGCAGCTTGCGGATCTCTTCCGGCAGTTCGAGCAGGCGCAGCAGGTTCGATACCGCCGCACGCGACCGGCCGACCGCTTCGGCGGCCTGCTGGTGCGTCAATGCGAATTCGTCGATCAATCGCGACAGAGCCTGCGCTTCTTCCAGCGGATTGAGGTCTTCGCGCTGGATGTTCTCGATCAGCGCCATCGCGATGACGGCGCGATCGTCGACTTCGCGCACCACCACCGGCACGTCGGCCAGGCCGGCCAACTGCGCGGCGCGCCAACGCCGCTCGCCGGCGATGATTTCGTATTTGTGCCGGCCGGTTTCGCGCACGACGATGGGCTGGATGACGCCCTGCGCCTTGATCGATTCGGCCAGTTCGGTCAGACGCTCCGGATCCATGCCGGTGCGCGGCTGGTAACGACCCGGATGCAGCAGGCCGATTTCCAGCGTGCGCATGCTGTCGCCGCGCACTTCTTCGGCGGCGGCCGCGGCCGGCTTGCTGGTGCCGAGCAGGGCTTCGAGCCCGCGCCCCAGGCCGCGCTTCTTGGTCGCCATCACGCGGTCTCCTTGTGTTTCTTCTCGCGCCGGATCACTTCGCCTGCCAGGCCCATGTAGGCGATGCCGCCGCGCGAGGAGCGGTCGTAGCCGACGATGCTCTGGCCGTGGCTGGGGGCTTCGGCCAGGCGCACGTTGCGCGGGATGATCGAGCGGAAGACCTTGTCGCCGAAATGCGAGGTCAGTTCGCCCGACACCGCGTTGGCCAAGTTGTTGCGCACGTCGAACATCGTTCGCACGATGCCTTCGATCTGCAGCGACGGGTTCAGGCGCTGCTTCAGGGCCTCGATCGTATTGACCAGCGCCGACAGGCCTTCGAGCGCGAAGTATTCGCATTGCATCGGCACGATGACGCCATCGGCGGCGGCCAGCGCATTCAGCGTCAGCAGCGACAGCGAAGGCGGGCAATCGATCAGGATGTACTGGTATTGCTCGCGGATCGGCTCGAGCGCGGCCTTCAGGCGGTTCTCGCGCGCCGGAAGATCCATCAGCTGGATCTCCGCGGCGGTCAGATCGATATTCGTCGGCAACAAGTCGTAGCCTTCCGGACTGCGCACGATCGCTGCGCGCGCTTCGGCTTCGCCGAGCAGCACTTCGCAGGCCGAGTCGCCGATCTCGCGCTTGTCCACGCCCGAGGCCATCGTCGCGTTGCCCTGCGGATCGAGGTCGATCAGCAACACCTTGCGTGGCGCGGCGGCCAGCGCGGCGGCGAGATTCACCGCGGTGGTGGTCTTGCCGACTCCGCCCTTCTGGTTGGCGATGGCGATGATGCGCGACATGCAATCCTCGATCGATGGCGTCGACGCTTTTCCATCGCGCGGCGGCCCGGGTCCGGACCGCCCGCGACCGGAAGGGACGGACGCAGGAAAGGGGATTATGGCCGCTCTAGGATTCGCGCGCGACCACGACCAGCTGCCGCTCGGCGTCCAGGCCGGGAACCGTGAGCGGATGCACGGCCTGCAGGCGCCAGCCCGGCGGCAGTTCGGCGACCTCTTCGTCCACGCGGGCGGCCTTCATGGCCAACAACTGTCCGCCGGGGCGCAGCAGATGCCCGCCCACACGCACGATGCCCGCCAGCCGGTCCAGGGCACGGGCGGTGATCAGGTCGTACTGCCCGGCTTCGTCCACCGCTTCGGCCCGCGATTCGATCACGCGCGCGTTTGACAAGCCGAGCTGTCGGACCGCCTCGCGCAGGAAGCGGGCCTTCTTGCCGTTGCTTTCCACCAGCGCCACCCGTAGCTGCGGCTTGGCGATGGCCAGCGGAATGCCGGGCAGGCCGGGGCCGGTGCCGAGATCGGCCAGGCGCTGGTCGTCGACGAAGGCGTGCATCGCCAGGGAGTCGAGCAGATGCTTGACCAGCATCTCGCGCGGATCGCGGATCGCGGTCAGGTTGTAGGTCTTGTTCCAGCGTTCGAGCAGGCTCAGGTAATAGAGCAGTCGTGGCGCCAGCGCGGGCGCGAGATCGAGTGCGATCAGGCCCGATTCCAGCGCAGGCTTGAGTTCGGCGAGCGGCGAGTTCATCGCCGCATTGTCCACGCAGCGACGGCCCGGGCCAAGGACGCGGGGTTCAGGCCGGATGCAGGGCGCAGCGCACGACGCGCAATCCGAGGCGCCCGACCCGGCGATTCATTTCCTGCTTGAAGGTTTCGGCAGACGCGCCGGCCTGCGCGATGGCCTCGCGGGTTTGCGCCGCCACCCAGTCGTCGACGCTGTCCAGGGCTTCGCCGGTCAATGCCGGCTCGAGGATCTGGTAGTACAACTCGGCTTCGCCGCGCGCAGCATCGGCGGGCACGTGCAGATGGTGTCCGGCCAGTTCGACGGTGGCGCCGGCGCGTTCGAGTCCGGGGCAGAGCCAGCGCCAGCCACTGCCCAGCGTGCGCCGGTAGCGGCCGAAACGATGCACGGTGAGCGCACTGCCCTCGGGTACGCGGCGCAGACCTGCGGCCGCCAGCAAAGCGGCGGCCGCAATGAACAGGGACAGGGCTACGAGGAAATCCATCTTCGTCGCCAGCGTTGGGGGGAAGGCCATCATTCTCCCGGCCGCGCGCGAAAAACGTGCGACAAGTCGCAATTCGGGTGTGAATGCCCGCCTTAACGCCGCGTAGGAATCAGGAGGCGAGTGCGCGTTTGGCCGACAACTCGCCCAGCGGCTGCGGCCGATCGAACAGATAACCCTGTCCGGCGCTGAGGCCGAGCAGGCGCAATTGCTGGCGTTGTTCCTGCGTCTCGACGCCTTCGGCGATCACTTCCAGTCCCAGCGAGTCGGCCAGCAGGCGGATCGCGCGCACGATCGCCGTACTGCCGCCGCTCTCGCCGGAACGCAATGCCGCGACGAAACTGCGATCCACCTTCAGCCCGTGCAGCGGGAAGCGGTGCAGGTAGGACAGCGACGAATAGCCGGTACCGAAATCGTCGAGCAGGGTGTGCAGGCCCGCCTCGCGCAATCGCGACAGGCATTGCCGCACCTGTTCGGGATTCTCCAGCAGCGCGCCCTCGGTGACTTCCAGGCGCAACTGCGCCGGATTGACCTGGTAATCGTGCAGCAGCGCAAGCAGGCGGCGATCGAAATCGGTGGCGCGCAAATGCCGCGGCGACACGTTCAGCGTCACATGGCCGACGCCGCCGAGCAGGCGCGGCAGGTCGCGGCAGACCTGCTCGTAGATCTGCCAGTCGATCTGCTCGAGCAGGCCGGATTCTTCGGCCGTCGTCAGGTATTCCATCGGCGACAGCAGGCCGCGTTCGGGATGCTGCCAGCGCATCAGCGCCTCGTAGGCGATCACGTTGCCGTCGGCGAGGCGAACGATCGGCTGGTAATAAGGCACGAATTCGCGGCGCTGCAGCGCGCGGCGCAGATCGCCTTCGAGTTCGAGCTGGCGCAGCGCATCCTCGTGCAGGCGTTCGTCGAACAGCGCGAAAGCGTTGCGGCCGGCGGCCTTGGCGCGGTACATCGCCACGTCGGCGTCGCGCAGCAGTTCTTCCGGATTGCGATAACGCCCATTGGCCAGCGCGATGCCGATGCTCGCCGAGGTGTAGAGCTCCTTGCCGGCGATGCGCATCGGTTCGGACAGGCTGCGGATCACCCGCTCGGCCACCATCACCGCGTCGCCGGGTTCCTGGATGCGATCGATGACGATGGCGAATTCGTCGCCGCCCAGGCGCGCGACCGTATCGGGCTCGCGCACGCAGCGGCCGATGCGGCGCGCCGCTTCCTTCAGCAGTTCGTCGCCGACCAGATGGCCGACCGAATCGTTGACGACCTTGAAGCGGTCGAGGTCGAGGAAGAGCACGGCGAAATCGTCGCCGCCTTCGCTGCGATAGCGGTTCAGCGCCAGCCCCAGGGTCGCCAGCAGCTGGCTGCGGTTCGGCAGGCCGGTCAGGGCGTCGTGCAGGGCTTCGTGCTTGAGCCGGTACTCGATGCGCTCGCGCACCGAGATCTGCTTGCGCAGTTCGACGTTGGTGTCGGCCAGCTCGCTCGTACGCGCTTCGACGCGCTGCTCGAGGTCGGCGTAGGCCTGGCGCAGGGTCTCGTCGGCCTTGCGGCGCTCCAGCGCGTTGGCGATATGGAAGGAGACGAAGCTCAACAGCTCTTCGTCGCGCGGCGTGTACAGGTAGTCGGGCGTGTAGCTCTGCACCGCGATCAGGCCGATCGCCTTGCCCTCGCTCATCAGCGGCACGCCGAGCCAGCAGATGGACTTCGTGCCGACCACCTTCACTTCCCCGGTTTCTTCCAGCCGCGTGGTGCCGGCGCGGTCGGTCAGCAGCGGCGCGCGCGTGCGCAACACGTATTCGCTCAGGCCGCGGCCGAGCGGGCGGCTGCGCTGGCGCTGGTCGCGCTCGTCGACCGAATAGGCGAATTCGAGCTGATCGCCGGCTTCGTTCAACAGCGCGATGTAGAAATTGCGCGCGTCGAGCAACTCGCCGACGATCTCGTGCACGCTGGCGTAGAAGGCGTCGATGCTGGCGCTGCTGCCGGACACCTCGGCGATGCGATACAGCGCGCGCTGCAGGCGTTCGCCGCGCTGGCGCTCGTTCACCTCGTGGCGCAGCTCGCGCGTGCGCTCCTCGACCTTGCGTTCGAGCTCCTGCTGCGCTTCGCGCCGCGACAACGCGTTGAGGATGTGCTGGGCGACGTAGTTGAGCAGAATCTGGTCGTCTTCGCTGTAGCGCACCGCCGGGTCGTAGCTCTGCACGACGACGGCGCCGCGCACGAGTCCGTCCTCCAGCAGCGGCACGCCGAGCCAGTCCTCGCTGTCCGGGCCGAGGCGGTCGTCGCGGGCGACGCCGAGTTCCTGCCGGATCAACGCGGACGGTCCGCGCGCCGGGCGGCCGTAGCGGATCATCGCCAAAGTCAAACTATTGCCGAGCTCGCTGACCGGCGTGTCCTGGTCCGGATCGGGCACGTCGGTGTCGTGGCTATCGGCGAAATACACGAAGCGCAAGGTCTCGCGTCCGGGATCGAAACGCGCGATGTAGAAGTTCTCGGCGTACATCAGCCGGCCGACGATCAGGTGCAGGCCGTGCAGCACCTCGTCGGTGCTCTGGTCGGAACTGGCGAGATCGCTGATGGCGAACAGCGCGCGCTGCAGGCGCTCGGCCGTGGCCAGGCGCTCCACGTCCACCTGCAGCCGTTGCGTATGCAGCAGGGACTGCGCGCGCAGCGACAGCGGCGGCAGGCATTCCTGCCAGTCGCGATCGACGCGATCGGGATGGAATCGGCTGATCAACGCCGCCCAGAAGCCGGCGTTCTGCGCCAGCACCTGGGCGCGTTGCACGCTGCCGTCGCCGAAGCTTCGTTCGGCCGTACCGCCTTCGCCGCGCGCGCGGTCGAGCAGGCGGCGCGATTCGGTCGGCAACGGTTCGTCACCACCGGTATGCAGCTGGCCGGGGTCGCTGGGCTGGTGGTTCCAGACCAGGTCCACCTGGTCATGACCGAGTTCGAGCAGATGCACGCTCGCCACGCGCGCCAACACCGTCATGTCGCTGGCCCCGAGCAGGGCGCGCACGAAGCCGTCGTGGGCGCGTAGCGAGGCGGAGTTGGACGGAAGGGCCATGACCCGATTGTTCACCAATTCAGGCAGGCCGGGTAGCCGGCCGACCCGCCAGCAAGGCGCGGGTCGCCGGATGCCGGGGGTTGGTCAGCACGGCTGACATGGCGCCCTGTTCGACCACTTCGCCGGCATGCATGACCGCGATCCGCTCGGCCAGGGCGCGGGCGGCCGCCATGTCGTGGGTGATGAACAGCAGGGCCAGGCGACGCTCGCGCTTGAGTCGATCGAGCAGGCCCAGGATGCCGGCCCGGTGCTGGGCGTCCAGGGCCGAAACCGCCTCGTCGCAAACCAGCAGGTCCGGATCGGCGGCCAGGGCCCGGGCGATGGCGATGCGCTGGCGTTGCCCGCCGGAGAACTGGTGCGGGTAACGATCCAGCGCGGCATCGTCCAGGCCGACCTGGGCGAGCAGGGCCGAAACACGCTGGCGGCGGGCGGCGGCATCGAGTTCGGTATGGATGCGCAGCGGCTCGCCGATCACATCGACGATGCGCTGGCGCGGGTCGAGCGAAGCGAAGGGGTCCTGGAAGACCACGCCGATGCGTCGGCGCAGGGCGCGCAGGCGGGGTCGCGACGCCGTCAGCAGGTCTTCGCCATCGAGTCGTGCCCTGCCCTGGATGTCGCCGCGCAACAGTCGAAGCAGGGCGCGACCGAGCGAACTCTTGCCGCTGCCGCTTTCGCCGATCAGGGCCAGGCATTCGCCGCGACGCAGTTCGAATCCGGCGTCGCGCAGCGCGGGCGCCGGCGCGCGCGGATAACGCAGCGACAAGCGCTGCACCGAAACCAGCACATCCCCGGCGACGCCAGGGGCAGGCGCAGGCAGCGCATCGGCCGCCAGCAGTTCCCGCGTGTACTGATGACTCGGCGAACGAAACACCTGCGTCGTCTCGCCGAACTCCACGCAGTCGCCGCGACGCAGGATCGCCACCGACTGCGCGAATGCACCGAGCAATGGGAGGTCGTGGCTGATCAGCAGCAAACCCAGGCCGCGTTCGCGCCGCAAGCGGTCGAGCAGCTCGAGCATTTCGTGCGCCAGGCGCGGATCGAGCGCCGAGGTCGGTTCGTCGGCGATCAGCCAGGTCGGATCGCCCGCCAACGTCAGCGCAAGATTCACCCGCTGGCGCTGGCCGCCGGAAATCTGGTGCGGGAAACGCATGGCGAGCTGCGCCGGCGCCGGCAGTTCCAGTTGATCTAGCAATCGCAGCGACTCGGCTTTCGCCGCGGCGCGGTTGAACCCGCGCAATGCCATCAGGCTTTCGACCAGTTGCGCACCGAGGCTGCGCATCGGATGCAGGCTGGCCAGCGCATCCTGCGGCATCCAGGCGAGCTGCCGGCCACGCAAGCGCCGATGCGCATCGGAGCCCAGCGGGATTCGCGTATCGCCGACCTGCAATTCGCCGGATGCGATCAGGCCCGAGGGCAACAGATCCATCATCGCCAGCGCCGTCAGGCTCTTGCCGCTGCCCGATTCGCCGACGAGACCCAGGCAACGGCCGGCGTCGAGCTGCAGATCGATCGGGCCAAGCAATCGCGCGCCGTTCGCGCGCAGATGCGCTTCCAGCCCGGCGACCGACAAGGCGTTCATGCAACGCCCTCGCGTGGCGCGCGCCGCACATCCAGCCAGTCGCGCAAGGCGTCGCCTAGGAACTGGAAACAGGCCAATGTTGTTACCAGGAAAGCCGCAGGAAAAATCAGCGTCCAGGGCGAGACCTCCATCTCCTGGCTGCCTTCATACAACAGCGCGCCCCAGCTCGCGGAGGGTTCGTCCACCGACAGGCCGAGGAAACCGAGGAAGCTTTCGATCAGGATGGCCTGCGGCAATATCAGGCCGAGGTAAACCAGCGCCAGCGGCAGTAGGTTCGGCAGCAGATGCCAGCGCAGCACCTGCGAAAAACTCGCGCCGGCGGCGCGCGCCGCCAATACGAAGGGGGCTTCGCGCAGGCGCGCGGCTTCGGCGCGCATCACCCGGGCGAGATCGATCCAGACATAACCGCCGATCGCGGCCAGCAGCAGGGGCAAGGATCGCCCGAACAGGCTCAGCAGCAGGATGACGATCAACAGGAAGGGCAAGGCCGAGAGCACGTCCAGCCCGCGCAGCATCCAACGCTCGCCCGCACCGCCGGCCAGACCGGCGATCGCGCCATAACCCAGGCCCAGCACCAGCGCGATCAGGCTCGCCATCAATCCGATACCCAGCGACAACCGGCCGCCGGCCAAGGTGCGCGCGAACAGGTCGCGTCCGATGGCATCGGTGCCGAACCAATGGCCGGAGGCGAATGAAGGCGCGGCCGAGAGCGCCTGCCAATCCGGGCGATGCGGATCGGGCAGGCCGAAGCCAGGCGCGAGCCAGCACAGGGCCGTCAGCAACGCCAGTCCGGCCAGGCAGACCTTGGCGCTGCGCGGCAGGGAGGAAAGTCGCGGCATGGCGCCATGCTAGCCGGCGTTACAATGCGCGCCTAGCCATCGCGCGACGAAGCCCGCATGTCCTATCCGTACTCCCGTCCGCGCCGGATGCGTCGCGATGATTTCTCCCGGCGCCTGATGCGCGAGACGGTACTGAGCGCCGACGACCTGATCCTGCCCTTGTTCATCCATGAGCTTGCCGGTCGCGCGCCGGTGGCGTCGATGCCGGGCGTCGAGCGCCTGTCGGTGGACGAGTTGCTGCGCGAAGCCGAAAAAGCGGTGGCCCTGCGCATCCCCGCCGTCGTGCTGTTCCCGGTTACGGCGCCAGAAGCCAAGAGCCTCGATGCGAAAGCGGCTTGGGCGGAAGACGGGCTTGCGCAGCGAGCGATTCGCGCCTTGCGCAAGCACTTCCCCGAACTCGGCGTGATTACCGATGTCGCGCTCGATCCGTACACCAGCCACGGCCAGGACGGTCTGCTCGACGCCGACGGTTATGTCGTCAACGACGAGACGGTCGAGGCGCTGGTGAAGCAGGCGCTGTCGCACGCCGAGGCCGGCGCGCAGGTCGTCGCGCCCAGCGACATGATGGACGGGCGCATCGGCGCAATACGAGAGGCGCTCGAATCGGCCGGTCACATCAATACGCGCATTCTCGCCTACGCGGCGAAATACGCATCCAGTTTCTACGGCCCCTTCCGCGACGCCGTTGGTTCGGCCTCCGCCCTGGGCAAGGGCAACAAATTCAGCTACCAGATGGATCCGGCGAACAGCGACGAGGCCCTGCGCGAAGTCGCGCTCGACCTCGAGGAAGGCGCCGACATGGTGATGATCAAGCCCGGCCTGCCCTATCTCGACATCGTGCGTCGCGTGAAGGACCAGTTCCAGGCGCCGACTTTCGTCTACCAGGTCAGCGGCGAATACGCGATGCTGAAAGCCGCCGGACAGAACGGCTGGCTGGACGAACGCGCCTGCGCATTGGAAGCGCTGACGAGCATCAAGCGCGCAGGCGCCGACGGCATCCTGACCTATTTCGCATTGGACGCGGCGCGCTGGCTGCAGGAAGCGCGCTGAAGCGAGCGAAACGCGCGAGGCATTGAGTCCCCGCGCCGATGCGCATAGATTGACCGGACGTTCCTGGCATTCGGGAGGCGACATGGGCAAGCACTACGCGGTATTCGGCCACCCCGTTTCGCATTCGCTGTCGCCGCGCATCCATGCGGCGTTCTCGCGACAGACCGGCGTTCCGCTCGACTACGTCGCCATCGATGCGGCGCCGGAAGATTTCGCGGCGGCATTGGCGCGTTTCGCGAACGGCGGCGGCGATGGCGCCAATATCACCCTGCCGCACAAGCAGGCCGCGGCGGCCCTGTGTTCGAGCTTGAGCGAACGCGCGCGCCGCGCCGGTGCGGTCAATACGCTGGTCCGCGCCGGCGAACACTGGCAGGGCGACAACACTGACGGCATCGGCCTCGTGCGCGACCTGACCGAACGCCACGGGCTCGACCTGCGCGGTCGCCGCACGCTCCTGCTCGGCGCCGGCGGTGCGGCGCACGGCGTCGCGCCCGCCCTGCTCGACGCTGGCATCGCCGAGCTCACCATCGTCAATCGCAGCCCGGAAAAAGCCGACGCGTTGGCCGATGCGCTCGGCGAACCCGGTCGCGTGCACACGCGTTACTGGAACGATCTGGTTTCGCTCGGCCCTTACGACTTCATCGTCAACGCGACCTCGGCCGGTCGCGATCAACTCACCCTGAGCTTCCCGCGCGCGATCGCGACCTCGCGCACGCTCGCCGTCGATCTCAGCTACGGCGAGGCGGCGATCGCCTTCCTCGCCTGGGCGCGCAGCGCGCAATGCGCACAGGCCATCGACGGCCTCGGCATGCTGGTCGAACAGGCGGCGGAAAGCTTCGCGCTATGGCATGGTCGCCGGCCCGAGACCGACAGGATCTACGCCGAACTCAGCGGGCAGTCGGTGGCCCTGCATACGGCGGATTGAGGGGCCGCGGCATTGGAAATGGGGCTGTGCTTCGGGCGCGGCGCTGCCCTGGCGCGACGACCGTGAATCGTTCGGTAAGCGGAGGCAGGACGCCGTAGCGGCCGCGAGTCGATGGCCAGGGATGGCGAATCGACCGAGCGGGACCGAAGGATCGCGGTCGGCGCACTGCGTGAGGCGAAGCGCGCAGGTCGCGCATTCCAGAGCGCCACGAACGAATCCGGGCGCTTGCGTGGTCATGGTTGGGCGGGTTCCAGCTTCGGATTTGGTGTCGTGCTGTAAATCACGCGATCCAGTTCGAAAGAGCCATCGGCCACGAAGCGCAGTACGTATTCCCGCTCTATCCGGGAAGGCAGTGGATCGTCGACCAGGACTGCGCAATAGTCGCAACTGATCTTCCGCATCCGCAGAATCGTGCGTGCACCGACCTGTTCGACCCGACCCTCGAACACATGAAAGCCGCCATCTGACGCAGACGCCGTTACATGACCCCGCGAAAGAACGCGTGGGGATTGTTCAAGTCTGACGTCAGGACCAGATGCGCGGAGCTCGCTCCGGTAGTACCAGAACGCATCAGGGTCCTCCTCGGGCGACAGATTCTCGATGCCCTCATAGCCAACATAAACGCCATCTCTTAGCGCCAGCTTTGCGACGGCCGGTGCGACCTGATCAGCTTCTGGTGCGCAGGCGCACAAGAGGGCGGCCAAGATGCACAAGATCCATCCTTTGGTGTAGCGCATGTCCTTGCTTCCTCCGGTCGGGCCTTGCGGGTCAGCTCCGTCCATCCTGCCGATGACGTCCACTAGCCTACCTGCGTCTCTCCAAAAGCGCGCGACGATGCCAGGGGTTGGTCGCCACGGGTCGCCAGGCCGGAAACTGCTCCTGCGTTTCCGGCACTTCCGCCATCCATGGCGGTCGCAAGCTGGCTCCTGCGACAGGCGGATTCCTACAGCAGGCCTTCCCGCTTGATCGCCAGGTAACGCTCGACCAGTGCGGCAGGTAGTTGGGGGCAGGTCACGTCGAGAACGGTGACGCCCTGGCCGCGCAACGCGGCGTGCGCCCGGTTTCTCTCTTCGAGGTAGCGCGCCAGCGCACCGGCCTGGATCGCGTCCTCGATCGTGTGCACCGCCTTCTCCATCGTCTGGTCGAGCACCTTCTCGCGCAGGCTGGCCACGCAGACGATATGGCGGCGTTGCAGCAGGCGCACGGCGGTCATCAGGTCTTCGATGTCTTCGTCGCGCACGTTCGTCACCAGCATCACCAGGGCGCGACGGCGTTGGCGTTGCGCGAGTTGGGTGGCGGCGGCGAGGTAGTCGGTTGCGACCGGCTGCGCTTGCAGGTCGAAGACCGTATTGAGCATCGTATCCACGGCGCCGAGGCCGCGCTGTGGCGCCAGCCAGCGCGAATCGCCGCCGCTGGCCAGCAGGCCGACGGCATCGCCTTGGCGCAGCGCGAGGTAGGACACGACGAGGCTGGCGTTGAGCGTGTGATCGAAATGCGACAGCGCATCGTCCTTGGCCAGCATGCGCCGGCCGGTGTCGATCATCATGATGACCTGCTGGTTGCGCTCGCTCTGGTAGTCGCGGGAAATGAGCTTGCGCGCGCGCTGCGTCGCCTTCCAGTCGATCTGGCGCAGGGTGTCGCCGACGCGGTACTCGCGCAGCTGGTGGAACTCCGTGCCTTCGCCGCGATTGCGCCGCACATGCGCGCCGACCACACGCGAGGCCTGTTCGGCGCTGAACAGGGCGAAGCGCGCCAAGGGCGCGAAGTTCGGATACACGCGAACCTGCCGCGCCAGGCCGATGACGCGGCGTTGGCGCCACAGGCGCAGCGGCGAATGCAGGCGCACGTCGCAGCCGGCGAACTCGAAACTGCCGCGCTGTTCGGGCACGAAACGATAGGTGACGATCGATTCCTGGCCTGGATGCAGGCTCAGCGAACGCGGCAGGCCCTGCACGCGCCAATCGCCCGGCAGGCCATCGAACACGTCCAGCGATTGCGTCGTGCGGCCCGGCGTGCGCAGCAACAGGCGCGCCTCGCGCTCGACGCCGACCGGCACGATCGGCGGCAGCTCGCGCTCGAGCTCGGGGCTGGGCCGGCGATGCAGGGTCCATGCGTCCAGTGCCGCCACTGCGAACAACATCGCGCCCGCGCCGATCCACGTCGCCAGCGGCGCCCAGCCGAACGCGACGGCCGCGCCCAGCAGGGCCCACAGCAGCAGGCAGGCGATCAGGGCACGCGCTGGCCTCATCGACGCGGCGCTTCCACCTTGGCCAGCAGCGCCGCGATGACGTCGTCGATGCGCTGCCCTTCGATCTGCAGCTCCGGCGCCAGCGTGAGGCGGTGGCGCAGGGCCGGCTTCGCGATGGCACGCACGTCGTCCGGCGTGACGAAATCGCGCCCTTCGATGACCGCCTGTGCGCGTGCGGCGCGCACCAGGGCGAGGCTGCCGCGCGGGCCGGCACCGAGGGCGATGCCCGGCCAGGCGCGCGTGGCGCGCACCAGGCGAACGGCGTAATCGAGAACGACCGGGTCGACGGTGACATCGGCGGTACCGAGCTGCATCGCGACGATCTCGGCCGGGCCGATCACGCGCTGCAACTGGCTCAGGTCGAAATCGTGCGCATTGCGGCCGCGGCTGACGTTGCCGACCATGCGCACTTCGTCTTCGTGCTCCGGATAGCCCATCAGTATCTTGAGCAGGAAACGATCGAGCTGCGCTTCCGGCAGCGGGTACGTGCCTTCCTGCTCCACCGGGTTCTGCGTCGCGATCGCCAGGAAGGGCGGCGCCAGCGCATAGCTGCGGCCTTCGATGGTGACCTGCTGTTCCTGCATCACTTCGAGCAAGGCGGCCTGCGTCTTCGCCGGCGCGCGATTGATTTCGTCGGCCAGCAGCAGGTTGGTGAAGATCGGACCGCGGCGGATCTTGAAGCTCTCGCTCTTCGGGTCGTAGAACGCATGGCCGCTGATGTCGCTGGGCATCAGGTCCGGGGTGAATTGCACGCGGGCGAAGGCGCAATCGAGCGCCGTGGCCAGCGCGCGCACGAGCAGGGTCTTGCCCAGGCCCGGCACGCCTTCGACGAGCACGTGGCCGCCGGCGAGCAGGGCGATCAGGATCTGGTCGAGCACCTCGGCCTGGCCGATGAACGCTTGCGCGACCTGAGCGCGCACCGCATCGACCTTCTGGATCAGCGCCTCGCCGGTGATCGGCGCGGGCAGGGGCATGTTGTCGCTCATAGTCGGTTTCTCATGTCGATCAAGGTGGAGATGCTCTGCAAGAACGCGTCCGGGCGGTTGAGCCCGACCGGTCGCAGGGCCTGGCGGATGCGCCCGGCATCGATGCCGAGGCGCTGCGAAAGGGCGTCGACCTGCGCATCGCCGTCGAGCGCGGCGATCAGCGGGTCGCGCAGGGCGAGGCGTTTGCGCAGCAGCTGCAGTACGGCGGCATGCAAGGCCACGCTGCGATGGCGGCGCCAGGCGAATTCGCCGGCCGCGCGCACATGTTCGAGCAGGGCGCGGCGACGCGCCTCCGGGGCGGGTTGCAGCGGGCCGAAGCGCTGCGCCCGCATCGTCAGCCAGGCGAACAGGGCCAGCATCAGCGGCAGCACGATCATCCAGCCGTACATGAGGATCAGCTTACCCAGCGACGGCGACTCGGCCGAATAGACCAGCAGCATGCGGCCCTGGTCCAGCCGCGGCGCGAGCAGCGAAAACGCCATGTCGCGCGCCGGGCGGCTTTCGAGCCATTGGTTGTCGAGAAAATCGAGGTCGCTGATCACGCTCACGACACCGGCGCCCCAGTCGAAGCGGGCGAAACGATAGCCGGCGTCTTCATCGCCGCTGCCGTAACTCACCTCATCCAGATCGCTGGCGAAGCGGGGGCGGCAGAACGACAGATTGCCGCGATCCTTCATTCCGGACGCGACGTAGTCGCAGTCGCGCTCTTCGTCCTCGATCGCGTACAGCGCGAAGGCCTCGGCCAGCGGACCGCCGGCCTCGGCGGTCTGCGGCGAAGGCATGACCAGATGTCCGCCGGCTTCGATCCAGGCCAGCAGCGCGTCCGCCTGAGCCTGCGTGACCGATTCGGGCTGCGTGTACAGCACCAGCGTGTCGCCGGGCGCGGGTTTCATGGCATCGAGATCGAGCCAGGCTTGCGTCTGCACCTCGAGGCCGCGCGCCTGCAAAGTCTTCTTCAGGGCGTAGAGCGGGTTGTAGGCCGCCTCGCCGCGCGGCGGCAGACGCACTTCCATTTCGACCTGCTTGAAGAAATGCAGGAAGCCGGCGATGCCGGCCGCCACCACCAGGGCGATGCCGACAGCGATGATCGCGACGGTGCCGCGCTTCATCGCACGAGCTCCGGTGTCTGCAACCAGCGTTGCAACAACGCCGCGAAGGCTTCGTCGTCGGGCACGCGTCGTGCGTAGGCGGCGCCCTGCCACAGACGGACGACCTGAGCGAAACATTCGCGCAAGGCGCCATCGGGCAGGCGGCGTGCGCGACGCAGGCAGTCGGCTTCGGTGGCGCCGGGCGGCAGCGGACTGCCGTGCGCGCGTTCGATCGCCGCGACGCCGGCGCGATACAGCAAGGCCAGGGCATCGCGGTGGCGCTGGCGCGACCACAGTTCGCGTGCCACCGTAACCACGTCGTCGGGCAGTTTTTCCGGCGACAGCACGGCGTGTTCGACGATGGGATCGGGTTCCGTCGTTTGCGGCAGGCGATCGCGCACCCAGGGCAACCAGCGCGGAAGTTGCCAGAGCAACAAGGCCAGCAGGATGCCGGCCAGGATCCACAGACCGTACTCGCCGATGGCGCCGAACAGCGCACCGAGGCCGAGCGACCAGGACGGCAGGCGCGTGTCGCTCTTCTTGTCCGGCTTGGGCGGGTTCTTCAGCACCCAATGTTTGTTCTTCTGCGTCGGCGAGAGCAGGGGATCGTCGACGACCTCGCGTGCGGCCGCTTCCTGCCGCGGATCGCTGGCGCGCAACTGCTCGCCGAACACGTCTTTCGGACGACAGGGTTTGTCGCAATCATCGGCTTGCGGGATGGTCGGCGCCGCCAGCACCGGCATCGCCGACCAGGGCGCCAGCCACGTCGCCAAGACGAACATGGCCGCGACGGACAATGCACGCAGTCGTTCCGCCAGGCGCCGGAAACTCAGTTCCACGTCCCAGGCTTCGAGCTGCGTGCGACGGTTCAGGTAGAGACCGAAACCCGCGCCGGCGTAGAAGGGACCGATCAGCGACATCGCCAGCCACGCGACGCCGTTGCCGACGACGACAGCCCACTCGGGCGGCGCCTGGAAGAACGTCGTCCACATCGCGCGCGCCGACTCATCCAGGTGCGCGATCGGTTCGAACATCAGGACCAGCACCCACATCGCGATGAACAGCATCAGCTCGAACGACAGGCAGGCCAGCATCAGACCCCAGGCCTGCGCACCGACGGCGCGTTGCAATACCGCCGCGCGCTGGCTGCGGCGCGAGCCGCGCAGTCCTTCGAGCAGATCCACCGGCATCAACATCGAACGCGCCGGATGCAAGCGACGCCAGCTCAGCCAGGCCAGCAGCGAGCTCGACGCCCACAGTTCTTTCGACCGCAGGGTTTCGCGCAGGCTCGGCGCCTGGCCGAACACCGCGCGCGAAAGTACGTAGAGCGGCGCGCGCTCGAACAGGGGCTTGAACCACCACATCGCCAGGCCGGCAAGCCAGGGCTTGTCGGCCCACCAGGCCAGGGCGTTGAAGACGATCAGGAAAGGCAGGCTCAGCGCGATCCAGCTTTTCCAAGCCGCGCCGGCGTGCTCGCGCGCCAGGGCCTGGCCGAGATCCATCGCTTCCCAGGGCGTGCGCGGTCGCAACACGATGCTCAGGCGATCAAGCCGCATGACTGACTCCGCGACCGCCGCGCCAGAGCCAGTACAGGATCGCCGCCCAGAGCGTGCCGCCGAAGCTGAACTTCACCCAGGTCGGCATCCAGCCGATCGACGACCAGTACGCTTCGACGAAAGCCGCGAGCACCAGCATCGCGAACACGCCCATCGCCAGCTGCGCGCCGTCGCGTCCGGCTTCGACGAGGGCACGACTTCGCGGCAGGCGACCCGGGGCGATCAAGGCCCAGCCGATGCGCAGACCGGCGCCGCCGGCCAAAACGATCGCCGTCAGTTCCGGCCCGGTGTGGCCGGAGACGAAGCGCCAGAACGGATCGCCGTAACCGATGGCGGTCAGGTGCCCGGCGACGCCGCCGATGTACAGGCCGTTGAAGCCGAGGAAATACACCGCGCCGACGCAGCCCAGCAGTCCGCCGGCGAACGTCTGGAAGGCGATGCTGACGTTGTTGAAGATGTAGAAGCCGAACATCTGCAGATTGGTGCCGCCCTCGCGGCCGAGCGCATGATGCTCGTCGCTGGGGTCGTACATCGTCTGGAACTGCGCCAGCTCCTTCGCCGAGAACAGCGAGTGCACCAGCTCCGGATACCACTGCAGCAACGCGATCATCGTCAGCAGCGGGCCGAAGAACAGCAGGGCCGATACCCACATGTAGGCCTGGTGCTGGCGCACCAGTCGCGGAAAGCCGGCGGCGAAGAAATCGAGCAGGCGACGCCAGCGCGGCGTCGGCGGCCGGTACAGCACATGATGGCCGCGCTGCATCGCCTGTTCGAGGCGCTCTAGCACCAGCGGGCTGTAACCACGGCGTTGCGCGACCGCCAATTGCTGGCAGAGGCGGCGATAACGTCCGGCGAACTCCAGGTCGTCGAGTTCGACGTAGTCCGTGCGCTTGCCCGGGCGCACGCCGCCGCGCAGCTCCAGCCATTGTTCCAGCACGCGCCATTCGTCCTGATAGCGGGCGACGAAATCTTCCTGGCGCATGTCAGCGACGTCCCAGCAGATGATTGGCGATGCCGAACAGGCGATGCACGCCGCGTTGCCCCTGCGCCTGCGTCAACGGCGCCAGCAGGTCGGCGAGTTCTTCCTGTCGCTCGACCGTCATTTGCGGCGCACGCTCGGCGAAAGCGACGATGGCGCCCTGCTCGTCGATGCGCAGCGCCTGCGGCGGCGCCAGGGCCGGCACCGGCGCCGCCGCGACGCGCGAACCGACCCGGTCGACGTAGACGACCACGGTACCGGCCGCCAGGTCGCCGAGGCGTCGGCCATGGCGATCGAACAGGCCGCAGACCAGGCCGAAGCCGTAGCCGAGCGGCATCATGTCGACGAAGCGCAACAGATTGCGCACGATCGACGGCAACCACGTCACCGGCGTGCCGTTGCCGTTCACCACGCGCAGGCCCATGGCCTTCTTGCCGAGGGTTTGTCCGTCCAACATCACTTCGAGCACGATCGGATAACCCCAATACAACAGGAACATCGCCAGCAGGGCGAGGCCTTCGCCGGCGTCGCCGAAGATCGCGAGCAGGGACGCCAGCGTGCCGATCACCGTCCAGCGCAGGGCGAAATCGATCAGCCAGGCGTAGGCGCGCGGCATCACGCCGGCGCAGCGCAGGTTCAACGCCAGGCCTTCCGGCGTTTCGACATGGCGCAGGGTGTCGAGCATCAGATCGTCACGCCCGGTTCGTCTGGGAAATCCAGGGAGCGGGCGGTGTTCGGGCCTCGTGTCGGGCGGAACCGGAGAAAGGGCAGGGACAGGGACACGGGGCTTCGCCTGGAAAAGGCCATTTTATCGGCCGATCGCCAGGCTTGCCCATGGGCGCCAGCGTGACCGGCGGCGCTTTTCGGCGTTCAGGTGCCGTCCTGCAGGTACTTGTCCTTCAGGCGCACGTAGTGCTGCGCCGAGTAATACAACTGCTCGATGTCCTTCTCGCTGAGCTTGCGCACGCAGCGGGCCGGGTTGCCCAGCCAGAGTTCGCCGCTGCCGACGGTCTTGCCCGGCGGGATCAGGGCGCCGGCGCCGACGAAACCGTGCTTGCGCACGATCGCGCCATCGAGCACGGTCGCGCCCATGCCGATCAAGCAGGCGTCCTCGATCACGCAGGCATGCACGATGGCGCCGTGGCCGATCGTCACGTCGGCGCCGATGACGGTGGCGAAACCGCCTGGCGGGTTGAACGGTCCGTCATGGGTGACGTGCACGATGGTGCCGTCCTGGATATTGGTGCGGGCGCCGACGCGGATGTAGTTCACGTCGCCGCGCAACACCGTGCCGGGCCAGATCGAGACGTCGTCGCCCAGCACGACGTCGCCGATGACGGTGGCCGCAGGGTCGACATAGACGCCTTGGCCGAGGGTGGGCGCGATGCCCTGGAACGTACGGATAGAGGTCATGCCGGCATTCTACCCGCGACTGGCGCAGAACTCGGGCACGCTCGCCCCCGGCGGCGGGACGCGACAGGCGCTAGACTTCGCCGATGGATACTCCGATCACCCCCGCCGAACAGCTGCGCCCCCTGTTCGAGCGCATGCGCGCCGCCCAGCGCGCGCATGTATTCGACGCGAACGAGCGCCGGGCCCGGCTGGCGAAGCTCGGCGACGCCGTGCGCCGGCATTGCGACGAGCTGGTCACGGCCGCGGCTGCGGATTTCGGCCGCCGCGCCGCGCTGGAAACCCTGGGTGCGGATGTGATGGTGAGCCTGGACGAGATCGCGCATGCGCGCCGTCACCTGCGGCGCTGGATGCGGCCGCAGCGACGCGCGGTGAACTGGACCTTCCTGCCGGCGCGCAGCGAGATCCGCTACCAGCCGCTGGGCGTGGTCGGCGTGGTCGCGCCCTGGAATTATCCGATCCAGCTCGCCCTCGTGCCGCTGGCGAATGCGCTCGCAGCCGGCAATCGCGTGATGATCAAGCCCTCGGAGTTCACGCCGCGCGTGTCGGCCTTGCTGGCGCGCCTGCTCGGCGAAATCTTCCCGGCCGACGAAGTGGTGGTCGTGCAGGGCGGCGCGGATGTCGGGGCCGCTTTCTCGCAACTGCCCTTCGATCATCTGCTGTTCACCGGCTCGACCGCGGTCGGCCGCAAGGTCATGGCAGCCGCCGCCGCCAACCTGACGCCGGTGACGCTGGAGTTGGGCGGCAAGTCGCCGGCGCTGATCGCGCCGGACTATCCGATCGAACATGCCGCCGACCGCATCGCGTTCGGCAAGGCCTTCAACGGCGGCCAGACCTGCGTCGCACCGGACTACGTGCTGGTGCCGCGTGAGCAGCGCGACGAATTCGTGCGCGCCTACCTGGCGTCGATGAAGCGCCGTTATCCGACGCTGGCGCAGAACCCGGACGCGACGGCCATCGTGAATCACCAGCAGGCGGAACGATTGCGCGACTGGCTCGACGATGCGCGCGATCGCGGCGTGGCCGTGCTGCAACACCGTCCCGATCACGATGCCGCGCCGCCGCCGGGCGTCGAACTGGTGCCGCCGACCGTGCTGCTCGATCCGCCGGACGAGGCCAAGGTCATGCAGCAGGAAATCTTCGGCCCCTTGTTGCCGGTCAAGGCCTACGATAGCCACGATGCGGCGATCGACTACATCCTGGCGCGCGACAAGCCGCTGGCCTTCTATCCCTTCGATCGCGATTCGAACCGTCTTCAGGCCACGTTGGGGCGAGTCAGCGCAGGCTCGGTCTGCGTCAACGACACCCTGGTGCAGTTCGGACAGGATGAACTGCCCATCGGCGGCGTCGGCGCCAGCGGCATGGGCCGGTACCACGGCCATGCCGGCTTCCTGACCTTCAGTCATGCGATGTCGGTGATGTACCAGGCCCGGGTCAACGGCATGCGTCTGTTCGACGCCCCGTATTCCCGATTCGCCCGCCGACTCGTCGACTGGCTGGTGCGGTAGCCGGTGCGACCGCTGTTCCCCCGGTGAAACCCAAAGGAGCAGTCCGATGAAATTCCGAGCCCTTGCCCTGGTCGCAGTCGCGCTTGCGCTGGCCGCCGGTGCGGCCGATGCGAAGAAGCGCGTCAACTACGCCGATTACGCCGGCGAACCGGTGTCGAAATTCCGCTACAGCCAGCTCTACAACTGGCAGCGTAGCGACAATCGTTCGATGGTCGTGTGGACCAAGCCGAGCGAAGCCTATCTGCTGACCTTCGCCAACGATTGCAGCCAGATGAGCGGTCGCTACCAGATCCAGATCGGCGGCGTGGCCAGCATCGGCGGCTTCGTGCGCGCCGGCGACGACGTGCTGATTCCCGGGCAGATGAGCTGCCGCATCGCCGAGATCCGTCCGATCGACCTGGTTCGCCTGAAGAAGGCGTGATCCTCAGGTAGCGCTGCCTGCTTGCGCGAGGAAGGCTTCTTCCTCGCGCAGCTTGTTCATGGCGTAGCGGTAGCCGAGTTCGATCGCGCGATCGAACTCGCGCCATTCCAGCAGATCGATGCCGGGCAGTTCCGGCTTGAGCAGCAGGCGCGTCTGCTTGCGTCGGCGCTGCACCGTCGCCGCCGAATTCACCATGCCGGCGCGCAGCAGGATCTGCGCGATGCCCGGCCGGCGCTTGCGCACGAATTCCGGCAGCAATCGCCACCAGGGCGGCAGCTCGGTTTCGTGCAATGTCGTTTCCAACCGATAGTTGCCGCCGACATCGACCGCGATGATGTCGCCGGCCAGGCGACGGCGCATCTCCGCCACCGGCAGGTTGTCGATCACGCCGCCGTCCACCAGCACGCGGCCGTTCTCCAATACCGGCGGCAATACGCCGGGAATGGCGCAGGACGCCCGCAGGGCGTACCAGAGCGGGCCACGCTCGTGCGCCGCCAGCACGCCGGCGGTGAGATCGCTCGAGACGCAAAAGAACGGCAGGGCCAGGTCTTCGATGTCGCGCTCGCCGTAGGCATGGCGCAGCAACTGCGAGACCTTGCGTCCGCGGCGCAGCGATACCAGCGGCAGCGTCCAGTCGGCCAAGGGGTTGGTGCCGACGAAACAGCCGCGGATGACGTCGACCCAATGTTCCTGCGACCAATCGGCGGCGATGCCGGCGCCGAGCACCGCACCGATGCTGGCGCCGCCGACGTAGTCGATCGGCACGCCGCATTCGCGCAGGGCCTGGACGATGCCGAGATGGGCGAAGCCGCGCGCGCCGCCGCCGGACAGCACGAGGCCGATCGCGCGCCCGGTCAGGCGACGCGCCACGCGCGCCATGTCGCGTCGCCCGCGGATGTGGTGCAGGGCCGCGAGATTCGGATACATCGCATGCCAGGCGATCGCACCGCCGTCGGACGGTTCGCCGCGCTGCTGCAGCATCAGGTGCTGCGGCATGTGCGGCGTCGGCAGGGGAAGCGTTTCGCGCAGGCCTGCGTCAGGGGCGCGCGCGCCGTCGCCGAGCAGCAGCAGGCAATCGCATTGGCGCAGGCATCGCTGCTGCCAGTCGAGGTCGGCATTGCCGACATAGATCAAGTGCTCCGAGCGCGTTTCGCGCGCGTTGAACCAGCCCGGGTCGCGGCCGCGCGCCTGTTCCTCGGTCACCAGCGCGCGCAGCGGATCGGCGCCGAGCGCGTGGGCGAATTCGAGCGCGAACGCATGTATGTCCAGGCCGCCTTGGGTCGGCAGCAGGGCGAAACAATGCGGCGTGGCGGGGGCGCCGGCCTGCATGCCGCTGCGACGCAGGGCGACGCGCGCCATTCTCAGCATCGCCGCCGGGTGCATCGCCACGAGTTTTTCGAACGCCGGGCGCGGCAGGCGCAACAATTCGCTGTCGCGCAGGGCGAAGACGCTGGCGCTGCGCGGCTGGTTCGTCATCAATCCGACTTCGCCGACGCACTCGCCGGGTGCGACGGTGCCGAGATTGCGCTCGCTGCCGTCTTCGCCGCGCCGGATCGCGGCGAGTCGGCCGTACAGCAGCACATACAGCGCATCGGACGGTTCGCCCTGCGTCATCAGGGTTTCGCCGCCCGGCAGCAGCAACCACTGCATCGCATCGGCGAGGTCGGCGAGGCTGCCGGCATCGAGGCCGGCGAACAGCGGCAGCGAGGCCAGCCGGCTCAGCAACGCACGACGCGCCGATTCCGATTCGCTCTGCATGCCCACCCCCTGTTGCCCGGTCGCGAGAACGCGACCCGACGGAGGGAATACTACGCCTGCGCGGCGCCGGCGGTCTTGCGGCGCTTGGGCGCCGGCTCGCGATAGATCATGTAGACATCGGAGCGCTGGTAGTGCGAATCGGGCTTGCGGCCCGGCTGCATCTCGAAACCCGCGCTGGCGTAGAGCTTCAGTGCGGCCTGCAGACGGCGATGCGATTCGAGAAACAACTGCTTGCCGCCGCGCCGATGGTATTCCGCGACTACCGCATCGAGCAGGCGACGGCCGAGGCCGAGGCCTTGCCGGCGTTCGGTCACGGCCATCTTCGTGAGTTCGTACACGCCGGGCGATTCCGGCATCAGGGCGCAGGTGCCCAGGACTTCGTCGCCGAGCACGGCGAAGAAAATCGCGCCGCCCGGTTCGAGGATGTGTTTCTCGGGGTCCGACAACACCGCATGGTCGATCGGTTCGATGCGGTAGTACTTGCTCAGCCATTCGGCGTTGAGCCGGTAGAAATGCGGTCGCAGCGCCGCCGAGTACGGAACGATGCGTATCGCGTCGGCATCCAGGCCGCGGCGCCGGCGCGCGACTTCCGGCGGCATCGGATCGTCGGCGAGATTCTTCTGCAGGCTGTCGAGCGCCTGCAGCACGTCGGCACCGGTCGCCGCCAGGCGCGCCTCCACGCTGGCGCGCAGAGCCTGCCAGAGCGGGCGCGCGGCTTTCAGTTCGTTCTCCGCCTTGGCCGTCAGCGCGAGCAGGCGTTGGCGCCGGTCGCTGCTGCCGGCGCGTGCGCGCACGAAGCCGGACGCGGCGAGTTTCGTCGCGAGCTGGCTCACCGCCGAATGCGTCAGGCCCAGTTCGCTGGCCGCCGCGCCGATGCTGGTCGGGCCGCGTTCCTGCAACAGGCGCAGCAAGGGGAACCAGCGCGCCTGCAGCTGCGAGCCATGCTCGCGATAGACCTGGTCGACGGCTTCGTAATAGCCGTCGCTGAGCGACTTCAGCCGGCTGGCGAGGGCGAGCGCGCCCTGTTCGGAGAGAAAGCTCATGACTTAGTTAAGCAATTATGTAAGCACTAACATATATCGCCAGGGCCAACGACGCAAGGGCCCTTCGACCGCCAGCCGGACTAGCGGAAGAAGCGGCCGAACGCCGCGACGGTACGGGCGATGCCGTCGTCGTCGATGCCCAGGTGAGTGACCATGCGGATCTGCGGCAAGTAGCCGATCGACATCCGGATGCGGGCATCCGTCATCTGCGTCTTGAAATCGCCCAGGCGCTCCGCCGGGACTTCGATGAAGACCATGTTCGTGTGCTGGGCGGCGACGACCAGGCCAGGCAGATCGCGCAGTCCGTCGGCCAGTCGCGCGGCACGCGCGTGGTCGTCGGCCAACCGTGCCACGTGGTGATCGAGTGCGTACTGGCAGGCGGCGGCCAGGAGACCCGCCTGGCGCCAGCCGCCGCCGGTCACCTTGCGCCAGCGTCGCGCCTGGTCAATCAGTTCATGCGAACCGACCAGCACCGAGCCCACCGGCGCACCCAAGCCTTTGGACAGGCAAACCGAAACGCTGTCGAAATGTCCGGCTATTTCGCGTGCGGGGACGCCGCTGGCGATCGCCGCGTTGTACAAACGCGCGCCGTCGAGGTGCAGGGCAAGACCGCGTTCGTCGACGAAACGACGCGCGTCGGCCAGATAGTCCAGCGGCAACGCACGGCCATGCCAGGTGTTTTCCAGGCAGAGCAGGCGTGTACGGGCGAAATGCGGGTCGACGGGCTTCACCATCTTCGCGACGACGTCCAGCGGCAGGCTGCCGTCGGCCGCATGAAGGATCGGTTGCGGCTGGATAGAACCCAGCACCGCGGCGCCGCCGCCCTCGAACTTGTAGGTATGCGCTTCCATGCCAACGAGATATTCGTCGCCGCGCTGGCAGTGCGACATCAATGCGAGCAGGTTCGACTGCGTGCCGCTGGGCACGAACAGGCCGGCTTCGAAACCGAGATCGGCGGCCAGTCGCTCCTGCAAGGCGTTGACGGTCGGGTCTTCGCCGTAAACGTCGTCGCCGACCTCGGCTTGCATCATCGCCTCGCGCATCGCCGCCGTCGGTTGCGTGACGGTGTCGCTGCGCAGGTCGGTCCATTCCATGTCGCTCATGATCGGGTTCCGTTCAAAGCATGCGGCGCAGGGTGTCGTCGCGCCGGAGGAGGTGATGGAAGATCGCGCCGGCGATGTGCAGGCCGATCACCCAGTAGAAGATCTCGCCCAGGCCTTCGTGCAGGTCTTCGAGCTGCTCGTGCAGATCATGGTTCTCGGCGATCAGGGCAGGAATCTCCAGGCCCGTGCCGAAGATCGCGATGCCGCGGCCGGCCGACCAGACGGTGAGGATGCCGAGAATCGGCTGCGCGATCAGGAAAGCGTACAAGGCCAGATGCGTCAGCTGCGCCGGCAGATGCTGCCAGGCCGGCAGCGGCGGCGTGATCGGCGGTGCGCCGCGCATCAGTCGCAGGGCGATGCGTGGCCAGGCCAGCAGGAAGACCGCGAGACCGGCCAGCATGTGACCCTGGGTCAGGCCGGTGCGCAGCGCGCTTCCGCGTTCCGCCTCGCTGCGCAATTCGATCAGCACGTAGGCGGCGACGATGCAGGCGAAGACGAACCAGTGCAGGAACCGCTGCGCGCCGCTGTAACGGGAGGGGATCGAGGCCATCGGTCGCTCCTGCGAGGGGATGCGGGATTGTTGCCGGAACGCCGGTGCGCGTGAAGCCCCGTCCGCGCCCGGCAATCGCTACACTGCGTGCAAACCGAACGCGGGCCGCGCAATGAAGATCGCCAGCTGGAACGTCAATTCGCTCAACGTCCGCTTGCCGCACCTGGAGGAATGGCTCCGCGCGGCCCAGCCCGACGTCGTCGGCCTGCAGGAAACCAAGCTCGAGGACGCGCGCTTTCCCGATTCGGCCCTGGTCGGCCTCGGCTATCGCTCAGTGTTTTCGGGGCAGAAGACCTACAACGGCGTCGCCATCCTGAGCCGCGAACCGGCGCACGACGTGCAGATGGGCATTCCCGGTTTCGACGACGAGCAGAAGCGCGTCATCGCCGCGACCATCGGCGACGTGCGCATCGTCAATCTCTACGTCGTCAACGGCCAGGATGTCGGCACGGAGAAATACGCCTACAAGCTGCGCTGGCTCGAGGCCGTGCACGGCTGGCTGGCCGAGGAGATCAAGGCGCATCCGCGCCTGGTGGTGCTCGGCGATTTCAATATCGCGCCGGAAGATCGCGACGTACACGACCCGGCGATCTGGAACGAAGACAGCATTTTGACCTCGACCGCCGAACGCGCCGCCTTGCGTCGCCTGATGGATCTCGGCCTGCACGACAGTTTCCGCCTGCATCACGAAGAAGGCGGCATCTTCAGCTGGTGGGACTATCGCGCCGCCGGTTTCCGTCGCAACCTCGGCCTGCGCATCGATCTCGCACTCGTCAGCGATGCATTGGCACCGCATGCGAAGGCGGCGGGCATCGATCGCGAACCGCGTACCTGGGATCGCCCGAGCGATCACGCGCCGGCCTGGGTGGAATTGGGCTGAAGCGTTGAGTTTTCGCGCGGCTCAAGCCGCGACGAACGCGCCTTCGATCTCGACATCGAGCTCGCGCCGGCAGACATCGCCGCGCAGGTAGAGCACGCGATCGGTCGGCAGACCCGAGGCGGCGATCGCCTCGCGGGCGATCGCAAGATCGCCCGGACGACGAAGATAAACGCGCAGGGCTTCGCAGTTCGCCAACGGAAAAGCGCGCCCGGCCTGGCGTTCGCCCTCGGCCAATAGGGCATCGAGATTCGCCAGGCTCTCGTGCAACTGCGCGCCGACATCGCCGACGTGCTGCGAGACGTGACCGACGATGCTGGCGGTGCCCGACGCGAGCAAGCGCGGCGAATCGGACTCGGCGTCGAGCAATGCGCCGCGCGAGAAACCCGGCGATACCGGGCCGAACTCGCGCGGATAACGCCAGGCCGGCGTCTGCCGCGGATTCTCCAGCGCCAAGGCCGGCGCGCTGGCGCAGAGCGCGATCAGTTGCACGCGGTTCGGCCGTCCGTCCGTGCCGATCGCGGTCGCGGCCGGCGGCGGATCGTTGAACATGCCGTCCACGGCGCGCGCACGACCGACACAGAAACGGCGATAACGTTCGTCGTCGCCCTCGCCTTCGTTGATCGCGGCGAAATAATTCCAGATGCGCAGCAGGTACGGATGTTCGGACGGGCGCACGCAGGTCAGCAAGCGCTCGTAGGCCGTCGCCGCCGCGGTTTCGATATCGCCGTCCGCTTCTTCGACCGAGACCGCGCACAGCGCGTAGTGCTTGCCATGCGCCCAGGCGGCGCCGACGGTTTCGGCGCTCTCGCGGATTCCACCCGCGAACCAGGTCTCGACCGGGCCCGGGCCGTGCAGCGGGGCGCAGGCCACGCGCAACGGTTCCGGCGCGGGCGCGCCGAATTCGAAGCGGATCAGGGCGGCGCCGTCATCGGCATGGGCGATGCGCAGCCGGGCGGCGGGGGCGGGGGAAGGACTCATCGACGGCGGGATTATACCGGGCCGCCTCGTCCCGCCGGCACGGCCGGTATCATGTCGCCAGCCTTGACGGATACGCCCATGTCCCAGATCGATGCCGTGCACGCCTACCTGACCGACTTGCAGGACCGCATCTGCGCGGCGCTGGAAGGCTGCGACGGCGCCGCACGTTTCGTTGAAGACCGCTGGCAGCGCGAAGCTGGCACGACGCCGATCAAGGGCGGCGGTCGTTCGCGCGTGATGAAGCAGGGCGCCGTGTTCGAACAGGCCGGCGTCGGTTTCTCCGATGTCAGCGGCGACGCGTTGCCGGCTGCCGCTTCGGCGCATCGCCCGGAACTGGCCGGCGCGCCCTGGCGCGCGGTCGGCGTATCGCTGGTGATCCATCCGCGCAACCCCTACGTGCCGACCTCGCATGCGAACGTGCGTTACTTCGAAGCGCGACCGAAGGCCGGCGCGCCGATCTGGTGGTTCGGCGGCGGCTTCGACTTGACGCCCTTCTATCCTTTCGACGACGACGTGCGGCACTGGCACCAGGTCGCGCACGATCTGTGCACGCCGTTCGGCGAAGGACGCTATGCCACGCACAAGCAATGGTGCGACCGCTATTTCTTCCTCAAGCACCGCGACGAAACCCGCGGCGTCGGCGGCCTGTTCTTCGACGATCTGAATGAAGGCAGCTTCGAACAATGCTTCGCCTACCAGCGTGCGGTCGGCGACGGCTATCTCGATGCTTATGTTCCGATCGTCGAGAAGCGCAAGGCCACCGAATACGGCGACCGCGAGCGCGAGTTCCAGTTGTACCGGCGCGGACGTTACGTCGAATTCAATCTGGTCTGGGATCGCGGCACGCTGTTCGGGCTGCAGAGCGGCGGCCGCACCGAGAGCATCCTGATGAGCCTGCCGCCGCGCGTGCGCTTCGAATACGGCTACGTGCCGGAAGCGGGCAGCGAAGAAGCGCGATTGGCCGAATACCTGAAGCCGCGGGATTGGCTGTAACCCGGGTATCGCGCCGGCGGCGCTCAACCCGGGCTACGAATCACAAATAAAAAGCCCCGCAAGCCAGGGGAAGCCTGCGGGGCCGGGGCTGTGATCCACCGGGGAAAGTGGGTCACAGCGGGGATCCACTCAGGGGAGGGAGTTGATCCACGACGGACATTGCATCCGTCGCGTTCAGTAGACCCCTTCGGGCATGAGAAGTTCGTGAATCGGAACGTTAAAAAACCGTACGGTTCAGGAAGTGTTTAGCCTGGCGCAAGGTATTGATCGGAAAAGCATTACTTTCGGCCTATAGGCCTTGCCGGGCTGCGTTTTTTCACGCCTTCAGTGCGCCTCGTCCCAGTTCGCGCCCTTGCCTGCATCGACCACCAGCGGGACGCGGAGTTCCGCCGCCGATTCCATCCGTTTTTTCACCTCGGTCGTCAGTGCGTCGGCGAAGCCCGCGTCGACCTCGAACACCAGTTCGTCGTGCACCTGCATCAGCATCAGCGCGCGGCCCGATAGCGGCCGTATCCAGGCATCCACCGAGGCCATCGCGCGCTTGATGATGTCGGCGGCGGTGCCCTGCATCGGTGCATTGATCGCCGCGCGTTCGGCGCCGGCGCGCTGGCCCTGGTTCTTCGAGCGGATCTCCTGCAGGTTCAATCGCCGGCCGAAGATCGTTTCGACGTAACCGTCCTCGCGCGCCTGCGCCCGCGTGCGTTCCATGTAATCGCGCACGCCGGGATAACGGGCGAAGTACAGCGCGATGTAATCCTGCGCTTCGCCGCGTCCGATGCCGAGCTGGCGCGCGAGACCGAACGCGCTCATGCCATACATCAGGCCGAAGTTGATCGCCTTGGCGGCACGACGTTGATCGCCGCTGACGTCCTGCACTGAAACGCCGAAGACTTCTGCTGCCGTCGCGCGGTGCACGTCCTGTCCGCTGGAGAACGCCTTCAGCAGCCCGGCGTCTTCCGACAAATGCGCCATGATGCGCAACTCGATCTGCGAATAGTCGCAGGCCACCAGCACGCGGCCCGGCGGCGCGACGAAGGCGCGGCGGATGCGTCGTCCGTCTTCGCTGCGGATCGGAATGTTCTGCAGGTTCGGATCGTTCGAGCTCAGGCGGCCGGTCGCGGCGCCGGCCTGGTGGTAACTGGTATGCACGCGACCCGTCGTCGGGTTCACCATCTCCGGCAGTTTGTCGGTATAGGTGCTGCGCAGTTTCGCCAGGCCGCGATAGTCGAGGATCAGGCGCGGCAGTTCGTGCTGGTCGGCGATGGCTTCCAGCGCTTCTTCGTTCGTCGATGGGGCGCCGGTCGGCGTCTTCACCAGGGCCGGCAGTTTCAGCTCGTCGAACAGCAGCGCGCCGATCTGCTTCGGCGAATCGAGGTTGAAGTTGCGCCCGGCGATCTCCGTGGCGCGCTGCTGCGCGGCCAGCATGCGCTGCGACAGGTCGGCGCTCTGCCGGCGCAATTCGGCCGCATCGATCTTCACGCCATTGTTTTCCATGCGCTCGAGCACCGGCACCAGCGGCATTTCGATCTCGCGATAGACGAACTCCAGGCGCGGTTCCGCGCGCAGCTTCTCCGCCAGCACCCGGTGCAGGCGCAGCGTCACGTCGGCGTCTTCGGCGGCGTAACGCATCGCGTCGTCCAGCGCCACCTGCGAAAACAGGATCTGCTTGGCGCCCTTGCCGGCCACATCCTCGTACTTGATCGTGGAATAGCCGAGATGGCGGCTGGCGAGGCTGTCCATGTCGTGGCGCTGCAGGCCGGCTTCGAGCACGAAGCTTTCCAGCATCGTGTCCTCGCGATAGCCCTGCACGTCGATGCCATGGCGACGCAGGACATGCAGATCGTATTTGCCGTGCTGCCCGACCTTGGCGCGCGCCCCATCCTCGAAGAAAGGCTTCAACGCGGCCAGCGTTTCCTTGAGCGGCAACTGCGCCGGCGCCCCGGGATAATCGTGTCCCAGCGGCAGGTAACAGGCGCGGCCCTGTTCGATGCAAAAACTCAGGCCGACGAGATTGGCCTGCATCGGATCGAGCGAATCGGTCTCGCTGTCGAAGGCCACGAGCTCGGCGGACTCCAGGCGAGTTATCCATTCCCGCAACTGCGCCTCGGTCGATATCGCTTCGTATTCGCCTTTCTCCGCCAGTTTCGGGTCCGGCGGCGAAGTCTCCGGCGCGATGTTCGTGAACGCGCGCGGCGCCGACGCGCCTCTGCCGCCAGCGGCGGCCGCCGTCCCACCGTCCAACTCTTTGAGCGCCGCATTGAACCCATAGCGCGCATACAGTTCGCGCAGGGCGTCGGTATCGCGCGGTCGCAGCTTCAGCTCGTTCGCGCCCTGGTCGAGCTCGACGTCGGTCTTGATCGTCACCAGCTGGCGATTCAGCGGCAGGCGCGGCAGGGCCGCGCGCAGGTTCTCGCCGATCTTGCCCGTGATCTTGTCGGCGCTGGCCATCACCGCATCCAGCGTGCCGTATTCGCCCAGCCATTTCGCGGCCGTCTTCGGCCCGCATTTCTCCACGCCGGGCACGTTGTCCACCGTGTCGCCCATCAGCGCCAGGTAGTCGACGATCTGATCGGGCCGCACGCCGAACTTTTCCACCACGGCGGCATCGTCGAGCACGCTGCCGCTCATCGTGTTGGTGAGCGTGATGCCGGGGCGCACGAGCTGGGCGAAATCCTTGTCGCCGGTCGAGATCGTCACCGGGATGCCCTGCGCCTGCGCCTGCAGCGCCAGCGTGCCGATCACGTCGTCGGCTTCGACGCCGCCGATGCGCAGGATCGGGAAACCCAGCGCTTCAACGATCTGCATCATCGGCTCGACCTGGGCGCGCAGGTCGTCCGGCATCGGCGGGCGATTTGCCTTGTACTCCGGGTAAATCGCATCGCGGAAGGTGCCGCCCGGGGCATCCACCACGAAGGCCATGTAATCCGGGTTCTCCTTCAGATGCCCGCGCAGCATGTTGACGATGCCGAACAGCGCGCCGGTGGGCGAACCGTCCGGGCCGGTCAGCGGCGGCAGGGCGTGGAACGCGCGATACAGATAGGAAGAACCGTCGATCAGGACGAGGCGGGACATGGCGTCACCCGGGGCAGTCGGACGGCCATTGTAAGGATTCCCGGCGGCACGGTTCCTGCTGCGACGGCTTGAGCGGGCCAGCCGCAGATGCGATGCTGCCGCGCAACCCGGGAGCCTTCCGATGAAAACCGCACTCGTCACCCTGTTGTTGCTGGCTTCGGCCGCCACCGTGTCCGCGCAGGAGCGCAAGGACGCACCGGTGCCGGAGAAGATCCCCTCGCCGCCGTCCGAGGAACTGCCGCCGCCCACCGTCAACGTGCGCACCGCCGACAATGGCGATGTCGTGCAGGAATACCGCCAGGGCGGCAAGATATTCATGGTCCGCGTCATTCCGAAACACGGCAAGGCCTATTACCTGTACGACGACGATGGCAACGGCCGCCTCGATCGCATCGATGGCGAGCGCAGCGTCACGCCGGCCATGTGGACGATCTACGAGTGGGATTGAAGCCTTGAGCCCGTGCCGTCGCGGGCCCGCGAACGGGCGTATTCGCTGAGATGGGCCTGCGCATCGGCACCGATCCGGCCGAGATCGATTTCGATCGCGTGCATGGGTTCCTGAGCCGCGAGGCTTACTGGTGCAAGGGCGTGCCGGCCGACACCCTGCGCCGCGCGATCGAACATTCCCTGTGCTTCAGTGCGTTCGACGGCGATGCGCAGGTCGGTTTCGCCCGCGTCGTGACCGACCGCGCCACCTTCGCCTATCTCTGCGATGTTTTCGTGCTGCCCGAAGCGCGCGGCCTCGGCGTATCGAAGGCGATGATGCAGGCGATCGACGCGCACCCCGAGCTGCAGGGTCTGCGTCGTTTCATCCTCGCCACGTCCGATGCGCACGGCCTGTATGCGCAATACGGTTTCGAGCCGCTGACGCGGCCCGATCGTTTCATGGAACGGTACCGGCCCGAAGTCTACCAGTCGGGCTGAAGCGCGGCCTCAGCTCTTCTTTTTGTCAGCCACCGGCGGCAGCGTGCGCAGGTAGGTCCAGATCGCCGCGAGTTCGGTGTCGCTCATCTGCTTCATCACCGGCCAGGGCATGAAGCGGTTCAGCTCGCGGCCGTCCGGACGCTTGCCTTCGCGGATCGCGCGGACGAAATCGTCCTGCGTCCAATCTTTCAGACCATCGGCATGCGGCGTCAGGTTCGCGGCGTCCGGGAATTCCGGCGGCGTGCCCGGCACGTGCTGGCCGGCGTAGAAGCCTTGAGCCCGTGCCGTCGCGGGCCCGCGAACGGGCGTATTCGCTGAGATGGGCCTGCGCATCGGCACCGATCCGGCCGAGATCGATTTCGATCGCGTGCATGGGTTCCTGAGCCGCGAGGCTTACTGGTGCAAGGGCGTGCCGGCCGACACCCTGCGCCGCGCGATCGAACATTCCCTGTGCTTCAGTGCGTTCGACGGCGATGCGCAGGTCGGTTTCGCCCGCGTCGTGACCGACCGCGCCACCTTCGCCTATCTCTGCGATGTTTTCGTGCTGCCCGAAGCGCGCGGCCTCGGCGTATCGAAGGCGATGATGCAGGCGATCGACGCGCACCCCGAGCTGCAGGGTCTGCGTCGTTTCATCCTCGCCACGTCCGATGCGCACGGCCTGTATGCGCAATACGGTTTCGAGCCGCTGACGCGGCCCGATCGTTTCATGGAACGGTACCGGCCCGAAGTCTACCAGTCGGGCTGAAGCGCGGCCTCAGCTCTTCTTTTTGTCAGCCACCGGCGGCAGCGTGCGCAGGTAGGTCCAGATCGCCGCGAGTTCGGTGTCGCTCATCTGCTTCATCACCGGCCAGGGCATGAAGCGGTTCAGCTCGCGGCCGTCCGGACGCTTGCCTTCGCGGATCGCGCGGACGAAATCGTCCTGCGTCCAATCTTTCAGACCATCGGCATGCGGCGTCAGGTTCGCGGCGTCCGGGAATTCCGGCGGCGTGCCCGGCACGTGCTGGCCGGCGTAGTCGCGCGCGTGGCAACCGGTGCAAGCGCGAGCGAGGTATTCGCCGTATTCGGCCGTGACCGCGACCACCGGCGTCGCGCGTTCGCGCGGCGAATGATCGATGTGCTCGGCCGGGAGCAGCGGCAGTTTGCCGAGGCCGAACAGAATGTAGCCCAGCGGCTTGAGCGCGCTCTTGCCCGGATCGTTCGTCGAGCGCGGCATCGATTGGATGTAGGTGACGAGCGCGGCGGTGTCCTCGTCGGACAGGTGGGCGAAATCCTCCGAAGGCATCACCAGCAGGGGCGTGCCGTCGGCGCGCAGGCCGTGGCGGATGGCGGCGGCGATGCCGTCGGCGTCGTAGCTGGCCGGCAGCGCGCCCGGCGTCAGGTTCGGTGCGACGATCACGCCCACCGGGCCGGCATCGATCGCGATCTGGCCGCTGCCGTCCTTGCCGTGGCATTCGACGCAGGCGAGCACGTTGAACTGGTGGCGGCCGCGTTCGATAGTGGCCGCGTCGCGCACGAGCGTCAGCTTCGGATCGGCGATCGGATAACGCTTCGCGGTCGCCTGGCTGAAGCGCCATTGGCCGTAGGCGAACAGCGCGGCCACGATCAGCACGAGGACGACGATCAGGGCGAGGAGCAGTTTCAGCAGCTTTTTCACGAACGATTCCCGTTTGTAATGGCGGCGCGGACGGGCCTTCCAGCCTGCGCCGAATCCCGGAATACGCAAGCGCGGTGCGGATCAGGACAGGCTGGAAGCCCGGAAAACCGCCGGCCATGACTTCCGGCGGGGCATCCGGCCGATTCCGTGACGGCCTAAGCGGAAACTTAACCCCCGGCGCCGATCCTGTCCTGCGCCCGGGCCTGCTTCCGTGTGAATACCACTAGGTCTACCATGACCTTGCCGGCGCCAAAGGGCCCGGCAATCCAGAGGATTCTTGAAATGAAAGCCAGGGTGGGACATTACGAGATCGTGGCCGAACTCGGTCGCGGCGGCATGGGCGTGGTCTACAAAGGCTACGAGCCCGCGCTCGCGCGCTACGTCGCGATCAAGGAGCTGGCACCGGCGCTGGCGCACGACACGATGCTGGTCGAGCGCTTCCTGCGCGAGGCGCGCTCGATGGCGGCGTTGAACGACCCGCACATCATCCAGATCTATTTCATCGGCCAGGAAGACGAGCAGCCCTTCTTCGTCATGGAGTTCGTCGACGGCGAGTCGCTGTCGCAAGTCATCAAGCGCGAGCAGCGCCTGCCGGTCGGCGATGCGTTGAAGATCCTGCACCAGGCCACGAAGGGCCTGTCGGTCGCGCACGACCAGGGCGTGATCCATCGCGACATCAAGCCGGCGAACCTGATGCTCACCCAGCGCGGCCAGGTCAAGATCGCCGACTTCGGCATCGCGCTGGCCAATCGCGACTTCGACAGCAAGCTCACCGGCACCGGCCAGCTCGTCGGTACGCCGGGTTACCTGTCGCCGGAAGTCTGCCTCGGGAAACCCGTCGACCAGCGTTCGGACATCTTCGCGCTCGGCATCGTGCTGTTCGAGATGCTGACCGGTCGCACGCCGTTCTCGGACGAAAGCCCGCTGAAGCTGATGCTGGACGTCGTGCAGTCGCAGATTCCCGACGTGCGCGAACTCAACCAGTCGGTCGATGCCGATGTCGCCGCACTGCTGACGAAGATGCTGGCCAAGGATCCGGCCGATCGTTACCAGGACGCGCACGAATTGATCCGCGATCTGGAGAAGCTGCCGCAGGTCGTGCAGGGCGGTCCGTTGTCGATGAAGGTCGCCGCGCCCTCCGGCCCGGCCGCCACGCTCGTCGCGATGGCCACGCCGGTCACGCCGATGTCCTCGCGCGTGCCCACGCCGCCGCCGCGTGTCGGCAGTCTGCCGTCCACCAGCGCCGCGCCGGTGGTGCCGGCCGTTGCGGTGGAAACCGCGATGGGCTCGACGCGTCCCGGCGTCACGCAGCCGTCGTCGGAACCGGCGCCGCGTCCTTCGCGCACCGTGTGGCCGGCCTGGGCCGCGCTCGCGCTGTTGCTCGTCGCGGGCGGTGCCTTCGGCGTGTACAAGATGGTGACGCCGAAGCCGGCCGAACCCGTCGCCGTGACGACGCCGACCGAAACCGACAAGGCCGCCAGCCTGATGGGCGACGCCAGCGCCGATGCCTCCGCCGCGCTCGCGGCCGATGCCGCCGCGAACAAGGCGCCCGATGGCAGCAGCGACGCGGCGCCCGCCGTCGCCGAGCCGCCCGCGCCGCCGCCGGTCAGCGAACCGGCCCCGGCCGAACAAGCCGTCGCGCAGGTCGATGAACCGGCCGCCGACACCGGCACGAAGTCGCGTCGCGAGCGCATTGCCGAAGCGCGCAAGGAGCGCGTCGAAGAAGTGCGCGCCGCAAACACCTTCGCCGTGCAGACCGATGGCGACCCGGCGCTGATGATTCCGGCCGAACAGCTGATCGAGGACAAGCTCAGCAATGCCGGTTTCTCGGTGGTCAATCCGTCCCGCGCCGACATCGTGTTGCGCGTGAAGGCCGAGATCATCGGCAGCCAGAACCTGCAGTTCTACGGTCAGAGCGCGACGGTGACGACGGCCTATCTGATCGTTCGCCCGTATCGCAACGGCCGTCCGATCGGTTCGGGCATCCGCCAGAAGCTCGACTACACGCCGCTCAACGCCGAAGACAAGGTCGAGATGGCGCTGCGCACGCCGATGGAACGCCTCGCCGATTCGATCCGGCAGTAGGGTGGGCCTTGGCCCACCGGGCGAGGAATGAGTGGAGAGCAACGAGTAGAGAGTAAAGAGGGGCGGCGAAAGCCGCCCTTCTTCTTTGGTGGGCTTGAGCCCACCCTACCGCCCGCCCTACGTCCTACAATCGCCCGACGCGAGCGAAAAGGATTTCCTGCCGATGAGAGCTGCCCTGTTGTTGCTGCTATGCCTGGTGGTCGGCGATGCCTTCGCGCAGGACTACGCCTGGGAACCCGCCAAGGCCGATGACGCGGCCGCGTTGAATCGCTCGATGCACGCCCTGGCCGAACGCATCGAACGCGACTACCGCGAACCGGACCGCGATCGTTACCTGTCCACCGTCTTCCGTTCGCAACTCGCCGCGGGCCATTACGATGCCGCGCTCGAATCCATCCGGGAGCTGCGCGCCCTGCGCGGCGACGGCGCCGCGACGCTGTTCCTGCAATACGAGTTGTACGCCTGGGCGCTGAAAGCGCATCCGCATTTTCCCGCGGCGTTCCGTTCGGTGTTCAACGCGCGCTTCGCCGCGCTGGACGATCTGAGCGCGGCGCGCATCGAGCCCTCCTTCGGCGGAAACCTGCCGATGGCGAAGGCCAGCCTGGACGCAGCGCTGGAGAAGCATCGCGACGCGCGCAGCCTCGCGCAGGCGGACGCGCTCGAGCTCATCCGCCTCTATCAGTTCCACCGCACCTTCGCCGCGATCCTGCCCGAAATGCCGGCCCTGCTGGCTGCGGACGAGGCCCGCCGATACACCATCGAACGCGATGTGCTGGTCGGAACGCCCGACGGTGCGCGGATATCGACGCTGGTCGTTCGGGCGAAGTCCGTGCAGGGCCGCCAGCCGACGCTGATGGGATTCACCGTGTACGCGAACGACGACTGGGCATTGGCGGATGCGAAAACCGTGGCCTCGCACGGCTACCACGCCGTCGTCGCCTACAGCCGCGGCAAGGGCGCCAGCCCGGACGCGATCGCGCCGTTCGAACACGATGGCGACGATGCCGCCGCCGTGATCGACTGGATCGCCGCACAGGACTGGAGCGACGGCCGCGTCGGCATGTACGGCGGCAGCTACAACACTTTCGCGCAATGGTCGGCGGCGAAGCGCCATCCGAAGGCGCTGAAGGCGCTGATGACGTCGGCCAGCGCGGCGCCCGGCATCGACACGCCGATGCAGGGCAATGTCTTCCTGAATTTCATGTACCCGTGGCCGTTCTACGTCGGCAACAACAAGGCGTTGGACGATGACACCTACGGCGATCGCGCGCGCTGGGAAAAACTCGATCGCGACTGGTATCGCAGCGGCCGCGCCTATCGCGACATGGATCAGGTGGACGGCACGCCGAATCCGATCTTCCGCCGCTGGCTCACGCATCCGGCCTACGATGCCTACTGGCAGGCGATGATTCCGTATCGCGAGGAGTTCGCCGCCATCGATATTCCCGTGCTGTCGACGACCGGCTATTTCGACGGCGCGCGCGTCGGTGCGCTGTACTACTTCCAGGAACATACGCAGCGCAATCCGAAGGCGGATCACACCCTGGTGATCGGCCCCTGGGGTCATCTGGCGATGCAGGCGGGCGTGGCGCGCCATGTCGATGGTTACGATGTCGATCCGGTCGCGCAGATCGACCTGCAGGCCCTGCGTTACGACTGGTTCGATCATGTCTTCCGCGGCAAACCGAAGCCCGCGCTGCTGCGCGACCGCGTGAACTACCAGGTGATGGGCGCCGACGCCTGGCGCCATGCGCCGTCGATCGATGCGATGTCGAACGCGCGATTGAGGTTCCGCCTGCAGGCCGACGGGCAAGGCCCGCATCGCCTGGCCGAAGCGAAACCGGCGAACGTCTCCTCGCTCGCACAACAGGTGGACATGCGCGACCGCAGCGACGCCGACCTGCCGATTCCGACGCAGGCCATCGTCGATGCGCCGGACCTGCGCAACGGCCTGCTCTTCCTCAGCGCGCCGGTGACCGAACCGACCGAAATCGCCGGCCTGTTCTCGGGCGAACTCGACTTCGTCGTCAACAAGCGCGACCTCGACCTCACCGTCACGCTGTACGAAAAAATGACCGACGGGTGCTATTTCCAGCTCGCCCACCACCTGGGACGCGCCAGCCATGCCGAAAGCCGCAGCGAACGGCGCCTGCTGACGCCGGGCAAACGCACGCGCCTCGCCTTCACCAGCGAACGCCTCGTCAGCCGCAAACTGTCGCCCGGCAGCCGCCTCGCCATCGTGCTGGCCGTGAACCGCCAGCCCGACATGCAGATCAACTACGGCAGCGGCAAGGATGTCGCGGCGGAAACCATCGACGACGCCGGCGAGCCATTGCGCGTAGAGTGGTTGTCCGACAGCTATATCGATATCCCGATCTGGCGTTGACCCCACCCGCAAGGGAGGTGAGGCATGTACGCGAATGGCGATAGCGGGCATCGCCCGCTCTGGCGCCGCTTGTGGCGCGCTTTCCTCTGGATCGCGTTCTTCATCGTGTTGGCGACCAGCATCGCCTGGTATCTGTCGCGGCCCGACGCGCCTGATGCGTTCTACGCCGCGCCGACGAACGCCCGCCTCGTGCCTGGCGCATTGCTGCGCAACGAACCCTTCGCGCGCGATGTGCCGGCGAACGCGCGGGGCTGGCGCATTCTTTACGCGACGACGCGCGGCGACGGCAGCCCCGCCGTCGCCAGCGCGCTGGTGCTCGCGCCGAAAGAGTCCCGGTCGACGCCGCGCGGCCTGATCGCCTGGACACATGGCACCACCGGTGCCGCAACCGGTTGCGCGCCCTCGCTGCTGGAACATCCGTTCGCGAACATGCCGGGGTTGAGCGAAGCCCTGGCCGCGGGTTGGGTCATCGTCGCGACCGATTACGTCGGCCAGGGCACGGCCGGGCAACATCCCTATCTGATCGGCGAAGGCGAGGCGCGTTCGGCGCTCGATTCCATTCGTGCGGTGCGCGCCTTCTCGCAACTGGAATTCGCGCCTGACACCGTCGTCTGGGGCCATTCGCAGGGCGGTCATGCGGCTTTGTGGACCGGCGCGCTGGCGCCGACGTACGCGGCGGAACTGCATCTCGTCGGCGTCGCGGCCGCCGCGCCGGCCAGCGATCTGAAAGCGCTTGTGGATGCGAACCAGCACGCGCCCGTCGGCCGCATCATGTCGTCCTACATCCTGCGCGCATATGCGGCCGACTATGCCGATGTGCGCCCCGCCGAACTCGTCGCGAGCTGGAAGCTTCCGCTGGTGAACGACATCGCCGCGCAATGCCTCGCCGGAAAACGCGCTCTGTTCTCGGTGGGCGAAGCGCTGGCGCTCGGCGGTTCGATCTGGCGCATTCCGCCGACGCAGGGCGCGCTGGCGGCGCGGCTCGAACAGAACACGCCGCGGTCGATCGTGCCCTCGCCCCTGTTCATCGCGCAGGGCGAAACCGACGAGCTGGTCTTGCCGGAGATCCAACGCGCCTACGTGCGCGAACGTTGCGCTGCCGGCCAGGCGCTCGAATACCGCAGCTACGCCGGGCGCGATCATCTGAGCGTGGTCGCGGCCGATTCGCCCTATGTCGCGGATCTGATTGCCTGGACGCGGGCGCGCTTCGCGACCCAAGCGGCGGCGAATACCTGCGCCTCGCTCGATTGACACAGGCGCCCCAGGGCATACCAGACGAACCCGACGCGATTTGTAGTTTCGGCCACGATGTTCACATCGTCTCGTCGCCGCGGTCGGCTAAGATCGGCGCTTCGACCCGGAGGTGTCAGTGATCAAGTTCGGCATGTGGAGCACGATCCTGTTGATCGGCAGCCTGCACGGCTTGGTCGTAGCCGTTCTGTTGTTGAACGCGGCGCGCAACCGCATCGCCAATCGTTTCCTCGCGGCGCTGTTGTTCGCCACCGTGCTGATGATCACGCCTTACACGATCGGTTATGCCGGCTTCTACGACGCCCATCCCTGGCTGACGTTCGCGCCCTTCTATTGGCAGCTGCTCTTCGGCCCCTTGATGTATTTCCACGTGCGGCAGCTCGGCAGCGAACACCTGCCGTCGGGCTGGGCCTGGCATCTGTTGCCCGGCGCAGGGCAGGGGGCGTACTACCTCGCGCTCTTCTGCCTGCCCTTGCAAGCCAAGTGGGATTGGAACGAACGCATGCACCTGCCTTACGCCTTGCCTGCGATCAGCATCGCGACCCTGCTCTCGCTGGCGATCTATTGGCATCTGTCGCTCCAGCGATATCGCCGATATCAGCACTGGCTGGTGAACAACAGCGGCCTGCGCGAAGAACTGCGCCTCGGCTGGATCGTCGGCTTCCTGTACGCCATCGCCGTGGTCGTGGCTTTGAGCATCGGGTTTCAGGTCGTCGATACCTGGATCCGTCCGCTCGACTACTACGGCTACTTCCCGTTCTATGTCGCCTTGACCGCGCTCGTGTATTACCTCGGCATCGAAGGCTGGCGCCATGCCGGCCTGAAACTGCCCGCGATGCCCGAAGCCGGAGAAGCAACCGCCGCGGACACGCCCAGGGAAGACAGCAGGACATCATCCGAGCCGCGCGACTGGAACGGCCAGGCCCAGGCTTGGGCAGCGAAAGTCGCCGAGGCCGGGTGGTGGCGCGAGCCGGATCTGAGCCTCGCCGATCTCGCGCGCCGTCTCGGCACGAATACCAACTACCTGTCGCGCGCGCTCAACGACGGCCTGGGCCAGAGCTTCAGCGAGTTCGTGAACCGGCAACGCATCGCCGAGGCGCAGCGCCGCCTGGCAGGCGAGGGCGATGTGCTCGACATCGCGCTCGCCGTCGGCTTCGGCTCCAAAGCCAGCTTCAACCGCGCCTTCCTCGCCTATGCGGGTATGACGCCGAGCGCCTGGCGGCAGCGGCATGCAGGTAGCAAAAGCTGAAAATCTGCGGCGGCATGCGGTTTCGCGACGCACCGCGACCGTAACAAGGTCAGGCTGCGCTTCCTCTTCGTGGAAGCCCGCCATGCATCGACTCCTGCTGATCCTGTTCCTCGTCCTGCCCTGGCAGGCGCACGCTGTGCCGGGCGATGCCTGGCGCGCCGATGTCGATGTGCTCGAACAGGCCTACACCCAGTTGCATCCCGGCCTGTATCGCTACAACACGCCCGAGCAGATGCAGGCGAACTTCGCCGAATTGCGCCGGGCGCTGGCCGCTCGCCCCGATCTGGCCGGCAGCTATCTTGCCTACTCGCTGTTCGCCGCCAAGGTCCGTTGCGGCCACACCTATCCCAACTTCTACAATCAATCGAAGACCGTTCGACAGGCCCTGTTCGAGCACGACCGCCGCCTGCCCTTCCTGTTCCGCTGGCTGGATGGCCGCATGATCGTGACGCGCAACCAGTCGAGCGAGCCGGCATTGCGGCCCGGCACCGAGATCCTCGCCATCGACGGCATCGCCAGCGGCGAAATCCTCCAGCACCTGATGACGATCGCCCGCGCCGACGGAGGCAACGACGGCAAACGCATCAGCCAGCTCGAAGTGCAGGGTGTGGATGAATACGAAGCCTTCGACATCTACCTGCCGCTGCTGTATCCGCAGATCGGCCATCGCATGAGGCTTCGCCTGCGTGCGTCGGGCGAATCGGCGCCGCGCGAGCTGACGGTGGAGGGCCTGACCCGCGCGCAGCGACGTGAACGCGCCGATGCGGGCGAATCCGATCCCGCCGCCGGCTGGCGCCTGGATTTCCGCGACGATGGCATCGCCGTGCTGCAGACGCCGAACTGGGCCCTGTACGACAGCGATTTCGACTGGAAGGGCTTCCTGCGCGCCAGCTTCGAGCAACTGCAGGCACGCAAGGCAAAAGCGCTGGTGATCGACCTTCGCCCGAACGAAGGCGGCGTCGATGTCGGCGACGTCCTGCTCGCGCACCTGAGCGCGACGCCGGTAACGATGCCGGGTTACGAACGCCGCACGCGCTATCGCAGGATACCCGCCAACTTGAAGCCCTATCTCGACACCTGGGATCGCCGCTTCGACGATTGGAGCGAGGCGGCAACGCCGCTCGGCGATGGCTTCCATCGCCTGATGCGCGACGCCGACGACAAACCGGGCTACACGATCGCGCCGCTCGCTCCGCGCTTTGCCGGCAAGACCTATGTTCTGATCGGCGCGGTGAACAGTTCGGCGACCTTCGAGTTCGCCCGCGCGGTGAAATACACAGGCGTCGCGACGCTGGTCGGCCAGACCACCGGCGGCAACCGCCGCGGCATCAATGGCGGCGCGTTCTACTTCCTCCGCCTGCCGAACTCCGGCATCGAACTCGACTTGCCGCTGATCGGACAGTTCCCGTTGCAGGACGAACCCGACGCCGGCATCGAACCCGATATCCGCGTCGTCGCGACATCCGCCGACATCGCGGCAGGCCGCGATGTCGAGATGCAGGCCATCCTGACCGATCTGGGTCGGACGGCGCCCTGACGCTTCCGGAACTTTCGCGCTTGCGCCACACTCCTTCCGACATCGCAGGGGAGAAGGCGCATGCGACACGTCTTGATCGTGATGTTGCTGGTCAGCACCGCGGCCTGGGCGCAGGTCACACCCGCGCCCGCGCCTGCCGTGAAGCCTTCGCCCGCCGCGAAACCCGCGATGCCGCCGCGCCCCGTGCAGATCGAACAGGCGGTGCAACGCCTGATTACCGCGCCGACCAGCGCGAATCTCTGGCCCGGTTTCGAACCGCTGAAGATTCCGCTCGCCATCTACGACGGTGAGAACACCTGGCTGTTCCGGCACCCTTCGCCACCGGCCGATTTCGTTTCGCTGTCCAGCCAGCAGGGTGTGTTCGTCAAACCCGGACGACTCGACGGCCTCGTCGCGAACACCAGCATGGACATCGGCGGCGTCAATACCGGCACGCTCATCGCCGATTCGGCCAAGGAGCGCAGCCCCGACGAATGGGCGGCGATCGCCGTGCACGAAGCCTTCCATGTCTTCCAGCGCGCGCGTCATCCGGGCTGGAGCGGCAACGAGGCCGACCTGTTCGTCTATCCCATCGACGATGCGAATCTGTTGTCCTTGCGTCGCCTGGAAACGCGCGGTTTCGAACAAGCGCTGGCGACGGACGAGCGCGAAGTGTCCGCCTGCTGGGTGCGACTCGCCCTGAACCTGCGTAATCGCCGTTACGCGGTGATGGACGCGCCTTTCGCCGCCTACGAACGCGGCACCGAACTCAACGAAGGCCTCGCCGCCTATGTGCAGATGCAGGCGCAGGGCCAGTTCGCGATCGACTGGCCGCCGGCGGAATACGCACCGGCGCAGGTCAGGCAGCGCGCCTACACGGTGGGCTCGGCGCTCGCCCTGTTGCTCGACCGCTTCTCGCCGACCTGGCGTAGCGCGTTCGAAAGCAACGACAAGCAGACATTGGACGGCGCCTTGACCCAGGCCGTCGGCGCCGGCCGCGTCTGCGCCTTCGAGCCGGCCCTGCAGGCGGAAGAAGAACAGATCGCCGCGCGCGATATCCAGGAACTGCAGAAGGAACGCCAGCGTGCGCTCGAGCAGTTGGAAGCCAAGCCCGGCTGGCGGCTGATCGTCGAAGCGGCGAACGGTGCACCGCTATGGCCGCAGGGTTTCGATCCGCTGAATGTTGTGCGTATCGACGGCAAGCGCGTGCTGCATACGCGTTTCGTCAAACTCGGCAACGACGGCGGCCAGGTCGAGGTCATCGGCGCCGCGTCGCTCAGCGAAGGGCTTGGCGCGCATCCGCTGTTCAACGGCCTCAAGAGTCTTCAGATCACCGGCCTGCCGCCGCCGACCGTGCAGCAGGTAAACGGCGGCGCCATCATCACCGCGCAAGGCTTGGCATTGCAGTTCAAGAAGGCCACGGCGACGACCAGCGGTGAAACCGTACGCGTGGTATTGCTTCCTTAGGGTGGGCCCTGGCCCACCGACTTCTTCGCCAAACATACGTAGGGTGGGCCCTGGCCCACCGACTTTCCCGCCACGCGCGCGTAGAGCGGGCCCTGGCCCACCGACGCCCTCGCCGCGCGACCGGCTCTCGCGACACGCCGTAGGCTGGGCTGCAAAGCCCAGCACGTAGGAGCGCCCTCTGGGCGCGACTGTTTTCGTAATGGTGGGCTGAAGCCCACCCTACAGCCAACCGCACAACACACCCTATTCCTCCGCCGCCTTCTTCTTCGCCTCGTCCAGCGCTTCCTGCGCTTCGACAATCGCCTTCATCTGCTGAAGAAGCGCCGCTTCTTCCGTCGCCACCGTCTTTTTCTTCTGCGTGATGTCCACGCGCAGCGTCAGCAGGTCGCGGATCTGCGTCAGCGTCGCCTCGCTGATCTTCCACGGCACCGAGACGATGGCCACGGCCGGGCTGGGCCGTGCGTTGTCCACCGAGACCAGCATGCCGTTGCTGAAACCGTAGTTCGACTTGTTGGTGACGAAGGCCGTGGCTTCCATGTCCAGCGCATCCACCGGCGCCTCGTTCGGCACCATCAGCAGCACATTGCCGATGCTCTGCTTCAGGCCCTTCGCGTCCTTCAGTTCGATATTGACCACCAGCGGGCGCTCGCGCCGGTAGTAGATGCCGTCGCCCGTGCGGCGCGTCGCCAGGCCCTGTTCGCTGCTCACCATAGCGGCCGAGCGCGTGGCCAGGCTCAGTTCGTAGTCGAAAGCCTCGTCCGCCGCCACGCCGATGCCGCGCACGCGCGCCGACTGGCTGATGCTGGCGCCGACGCGCGCCCACTCGCCGGCATTGGCCGGGTCGATGACGAATTCGAGCTTGCGCGGCTCCCAGGCCAGTTGCTTGCAGCGGTTGCCGTCGGCCATCAGGCCCTTGAACGGCGAATCCAGCATCTCGGAAAACATGCTGTTCGCGAGAGGCGACGGACCCGACCACGCCGCGATCGACCGCGCCAGGTTGATCAGCACCTCGCCGCTCTCGTCCTTCTGTTCGATGTTCGCCGTCTGCAGCAGGCCCGAGGTTGTCGTCGTCATCTTGAACGTGTCGCTGCGGAACGCACTGGACTGCGGCTGCAGCAGGTAACGCGCCGAGGTGTCGGGCACGAAGTCCAGCAACTGCACCTGCACCGCATCGGACCAGCCGCACATGGCCTTGGCATCGGCCAGCTGCAGCGCTGCGGCCTCGGCCTGGTCGGCTTTGGCTTTCGCGGTGGCGACGTCCTTGGCGGCTGCGACCTCGGCCTGGCGCAGCTTCACCAGCTCGGCCAGTGCCGCGATATAGGGCGCATCGGTTTCCTTGATGCCGCTCTTCTTCATCTCGGCCATCCACTCGGCCTGCGCCAGCGCGGCGGCTTTCGCGCCGGCGAGTTTCGTTTCCGCTTCCTTCAGCGCGGCTGTCGCTTCGGTGAAGGCCTTGTCGGCCTTGTCGTCCGCCTTGACGCGCGTGAACGTGACTTTCGCGTATCGCATCGGCAGGTAATAGGACACGCCGAGCGGCCGTGCCGTGGCGCCCTCCGCGTCCGAACCGAGCGACGACACCGACCGGATGCCGGTCGTCGTGCAACCGGCGAGCAGGATCAGCGACGAGAACGAAAGCGTCGCGAACGCGACGCGCGAGCGATGACGATGGCGCATGATGGCTCCCCCAAAGCCAGGCACACGCTTTCACCATGAACGCATCGCGATGCGCATGCATCATGCGCAGCAGCAGGAAATCTGTGCAGGTTCTCACTCGCGAGGTGAGCGCCGCTTGCCTCGGCCCGTAGGGGCGATGTTCGCTTCTGACGGCCGAAGGGCCGGTAGATCGCGACCCAACCTCGCCGTGATCCTGTAGGAGCGACGGCACTCGCAGCCGGTCTCGCCTCAACCATGTAGGAGCGACGCGAGTCGCGACCGTTCCTCGTGCGCGTGGCCGTATCTGGGGGCACGGCCCCACTGAAAAACGCCCGAAAACCTCATTCGGTGTGAACTATTTCACATGGATTCTGTTGCGTTCCGCCCGATCGGCGTAAGTTTGGCTTCCGGACCATCGCGATGGGGGATCGCCATGAGACCGAAGCGGAACGTATCGCCGCACCTGCGGCTTATCGTGCTAGCGGCGCCACTGGCGATCGCCTGGCCCCTGGCCGCCGGCGAGGCCTCGGTGCCGGTACGCATCGGCACGCACGAACAGCCCGATCTCGATGCCTGCCTCAGCGTCGGCGAAGTCTCAGGCCTGAAACCCAGCGGCGACGGCTTCCTCGCCGTGCGTCGCGGGCCCGGCACCCACTACGCCATCGCCGACAAACTCACCGCCGGCCGCCGCTTCCATCTCTGCGACTGGAAGGAGGAAGGCGGATGGCACGGCATCGTCTATTCGCCTGACGGCTCGCTGGATTGCGGCGTCAGCTCGCCGGTCGCATCGCCGCGTGTCTATTCCGGAAAGTGCAAGAGCGGTTGGGTGAACAGGCGGTGGGTGAAGGTGGTGGCGGGGTGAGAAATGACCGCAACTGACCCAACCCTGGCGCCTAGTCTCCAAAGACTTCGCTGAATAGCCAAAGGTCCGTGAAACAGCAAACTCATTTCTCTCAATGACTTTCAATCTACCGAACGGAATGGCGAACGCAGAGGTGCAAGAATCAAGGACGGCTTGCTGTCTCGTTTGTTACATTTCCGCCGGCAAGGGCATTCAGGCCTGCGCCTGTCGGCGCGGCTTAACTCAGGCGGTACGGCAAATTCCACTTGTCAGAGGATCTTTATGACCGACGAAAAAGACAACGACGAGGTTGTAGATGACACCTCATCAGACGGAGCTGTGCCAGTCGAGAAGTACGCCATCACAAGCTTTGGAATCGACTTCGACGTCGAAGGCATGGTCCGCAGGCTTCGCAAGAAGGAGCTCTACGTAGCAGAGTTTCAGCGAAAGTTTGTGTGGAGTCAGGCTGAGTCATCTCAGTTCATCGAGTCGTTGCTTCTTGGGTTGCCAGTGCCTGGAGTCTTCTTGGCTAGGGAACACGATTCACAAAAACTAATGATCATTGATGGCCAACAAAGATTGATGTCGCTGCTCTATTTCTATGACGGCTTTTTTCGACCTGATGAGAGCCAGAAGAGCAAGACCGTATTCTCGCTATCTAAAGTGCAACCGCAGTTCAGCGGAAGGACTTACGAAACCCTTGAAACTGACGACAGGCTCCGTCTGGATAATTCAGTTATTCATGCAACAATCCTCAAACAAGAAACACCAGTGGAGCAAGAGGATTCAAGTCTCTACTACGTTTTTGGGAGACTAAACTCAGGTGGGCGCAAGGTAACGCCGCAAGAAATACGCACCGCTATATACAGAGGCCCTCTAATCGACCTTGTTCGCGAGCTGAACAAAGATAAGAATTGGAGAGCCATCTTCGGCGGCATGAGCGCAAGACTGAAGGACGAAGAACTTATTCTTCGATTCCTCGCGTTCCGCGATAACTTTGATAAGTATGAACGGCCAATGGAGGAGTTCATAAATCGGTTTTGTCGTGCGAATCGGAAGCCAAGCAAGGCATTTCTAGCGGGTGCGGAGGGCAGTTTTCGTGCGGTGTGCGAACTGGCTAAGACAGCGCTTGGCGAGCAGGCATTTCGGCCAAAGAGAAGTTTGAACGCGGCAGTGTTCGATTCGATCTTCTATGGGCTGGAGAAGCGAATTGCAGCTGGTCCTATCAAGAACCGCGGGGCATTGAAGTTTGCCTATGACCAGCTTCTTAAGGATGCCAATTACGTCAATGCAACATCGAAAGCGACTTCGGATGAGACAAGCGTCATCATTCGACTGACATTGGCCAAGGACGCGTTCGCAAAGGTTGGCTGATGAAAACTGTTGAGGTCATTCGCCAGATTTCGGCGCTAAAGTCTGTCATCAGGTCAGCGGGGCATCATTCGTCCAACAAATCTATGGAGATGATGTCGCACTGGGCGAAGTATGCATGCGTTGTCGAGGCTGGCATCGTAGAAAACATTGTAAGGAACGTGTATGGCGCCATGGTGGGTCAGCAAGCTTCTACTCGCGTGGCCAGCTTCGCTCGCGCGCAGCTTGAAGGTGTTCAAAACCCAAAGTGCGATAAATTGGTCAAGATTGCGGCGTCTTTTGACAGAAGTTGGGGGAAGGATCTAGATGTCTTCTTGAAGCTAGACTTTCGTCAGGACGCGATAAACGCTGTCATGAGCAATAGGCACTTAATCGCTCACGGTCGTAACTGCAACATAACTATTGCGCAGGTTTCACTCTACCTCGGCAAGATCGAGGAGGTCGGTGACTACATAGAAGGGCAATGCGGCGTTTAGCGCGTTGTTTGGGCTGCCGCTGCGCCTCGGCGCTGCTTGACACTAATGCTAGCTGGCTTGGCGTCACGTCTGCTTCTGCCAGGAAGCGGACCTCCAAAGAGTGGTCTACCGCAATGGAAACGTCACCCCGCTAAATCATCCAGAATCGGACACTCCGGCCGTTGATTGCCGCGGCAGTGTTTCGCCAGGTCGAGCAGGGTGCGTTGCATGGCCTGCATCTCGAGGATCTTCTCGCCGAGTTCGGCGGCATGTGCTTCCGCCAGTTTCCGGACGTCGCAGTTGGCGCGGCGGTTGTCCTTCCATAGCGCTAGCAGGATTTCGATCTGCTTCATCGAAAAGCCGAGGCTGCGCGCGCGCTTGATGAAGCGCAGGCGGTGCAGGTCGGCGTCGGCGTACAGGCGGTAGCCGGCGAAGGTGCGGCCGGCTTTCGGAATCAGGCCGATGCTTTCGTAGTGCCGGATCATCTTGGCGCTGACGCCGGTTTCGGACGCGGCGTCGCCGATATTGTGGAAGCCGTCGCGACGGGCGTCGGCGAGTTCGGGGCGGGCCATGGGCTGGCTCCTGGTGTTCTCCAGCCTGCAGCCTAAACCTTCCTGCCATGGGAAGGTCAAATATCCGGGGTGTTGTTGACCTTCCCACGGGGGCAAGGCCCAGCCTGTATCAACGGCATTCCGCCGTGACCCCCCCAGGAGATGACCATGAACACCGAAACCGAGAAGAAGACGCCCTGCGGCTGTTGCAAGTGCACGGATTGTAAGTGCAATCCGTGCAACTGCTGCCAATGTGGCGACACCGGTGGCTGCGGTTGCGGCGGCAAGAAGTGAGAGAAGGGGCCGAGAGGCCCCTTTCTCTTTGTTGGGCCTTTGCGAGATGCGGTCGCGACTCGCGTCGCTCCTACATAGGCTGAAGCGAGAGGCGGTCGCGACTTGCGTCGCTCCTACAACGCTCCTGCATGGGGTTGAGGCGAAGAGCGGTCGCGGCTTACGCCGCTCCTACATGGGCTGAAGCGAAGAGCGGTCGCGATTGCCATCGCTCCTACAGAGCTCCTACATGGCTACCTGCGATCAGAAGGTGTGGTTCAGCGCCAGGCGAATGCCGCGGCCCGGACGCGAGTAACGATCGACCAGCGGGCTGGTGGCGGCCACGCCGGGCACATCGGACCAGTCCCAGTACTTCTTGTCCCCGAGGTTCAGCAGGGCGAGTTCGAAACGCGTGGTGTCGGCGAGCTTCACCGAGGTCAGCAGGTCGAACACGCCATAACCCGCCGGGGCGAAGGCTTTCGTGCCGAGGCTGTCGAGCGGCGCGACGCGGGTCTTGTGCTTGGCAAAACTGCCGATCAGTTCGGCGCCGAAACGCTCGCCCTGGTAACCGATGCCGAGCACGGCCTTCGGCGGGTCGATGCTGTTGAGCGGCACCTTCGCCGTCTCATCGTCGCCGCGGGCGGTGGATAGCGCGGCGCGTGCGTTCCAGCCGTCCGCACCCCAATGGCCGAGGTCGATATGCGCGCTGAGTTCGGCGCCGCGGATGCGCACCTTGGCGATGTTCTGCGACTGGAAGACCATCAGGCCGCTGTTCGGGTCGATGCCGATGAAGCGCAGGCTCTCGATGAAATCGGAGTAGCGGTTGTCGTACACGGCGAACGCGATCGAACCCCAGTCGCCGCTGGCCTTCGTGCCGATCTCGTACCCGCGGCTCGTTTCCGGGCGCAGGTTCGGGTTCGGAATGGCGGTATAGCCCTGTTGCAGGTTGGTGAAGCCGAGGTTGGCGTCGTTGTACGGCGGCGCGCGGAAACCTTCGGCCGCGCTGGCGTAGATGGACCAGTTCTCGCTGATCTTCCAGGCGGCGGCGAGCTTCGGCGAAAGATGGCTCTTGCTCAGCGAGACCGGCGAGATGCCCGGGTTGTCGCCGGCGAAAATGTTGTCCACGGTCGGCGTGAGGCGGTAGCGATCCCAGCGCAGGGCCGGCGAGATGTGCAGGCGGCCGTCGAAGAAGCGCATTTCGTCCTGCACGAACAGGCCGAGTTCCCGCGTCTTGCTGATCGGGAAATCGCGCACCGGAAAGGTATCGGGGCTGATCGCTTTCGTCACGACGCCGGTGGTCAGGTTGGTGCTCTGGCCGTCGCGCTTCTGCTCGATGTCGGTGTCCTTGTACGACAGGCCGTACGTCAGCGCGTGCTCGCTGCCGCCGCCGGTGAATTCCTTGCGCAGCTGCAGTTCGAGGCCGGTGACGGACTGGTCGAAGGTGAAGATGCGCTCGCGCAGCGCGGGATTGACCTGCACGCCGCCGACGACCGTGGCGCGGTGTTCGCGCGTGTACTGTTCGGTGCGGCTGTTCTGGCGATAGAGCTGCACCTGGTAGGCGTTCGCCCAGCCCCAGCTCAGGTCCTGGCCTTCCATGCCGAGGGAAACACGCTCGCGCTGCTGTTCGTCGTCGGCCAGCAGCGAGTTCGTCATGACGGTCTGGCCGAACACGACCTGCGCACCGCGGCTGCTGAGCACGTCGGTGTCGCTGGCGGTGCGGCTGCCGTCGACGGTGAGGCGCAGGCGATGGCCGTTGCCGCTGTCGCGCACGAGCTTGGCCAGCACGCCGCTGCGGGTGATGTCCTGTGGATTGTTGGCGGTGCGCGAGCGGTCGTTGGCGAAGTTGTCGCCTTGGTTCTCGACTTCGTTGCCCTTGTTCTGGTGGAACTGCAGCATGCCCTGCCAGACCGCGCCGGTTTGCGCGAGCAGGGCGCTGGCGCCGAGGCTGCCGTCGTCCTGCACGCTGTGCGCGCCGAGGCGGAGGGCCCAGTCGCGGCCGGTGAGGCGGGTGATCGCATCGGGGTCGAGCGTGCGGAAGCTGACGACGCCGCCGAGCGCATCGGAACCGTAGAGCGCGCTGGCCGAACCGCGCAGCAGTTCGACGCGTTCGATCAGGTCGGGATCGATGAAATCGCGGCCGGCGCTGGAGAAGCTGCCGATCGAGAAGCTGTCGGAAATATCGGCGCCGTCCACCTGCAACTGCACGCGGTTGCCGCCGAGGCCGCGAATGCGCACATCGCCGATGCCGAAGCGCCCATAGGCCTGGCTGACCGAGACGCCGGCTTCGTAGCGGAACAGGTCTTTCAAGGTGCGCGATTGTTCGCGGTCCAGACGTTCGCGATCGATCACCGAGACGGTGGCCGGCACATCGACGGCTTCGTGCTCGCTGCGCGTGGCGACGACGGTGACGGTGCCGATGGTCGGCGCGTCCTTCTTCTCGGCGGGCGTGGTGTCTTCGGCGAGCGCCGGGAACGACAGCAGGGCGAGGGCGATGGCGGAAACAAGGCGTGACGGATGCATGAGGGCTCTTCGGCGCATAGCGCGTGCTAAGGCCGGCAGAGCTTGCGTCGGGCGATTCGTGGCGAATCCCCGCGCTGGCAGCCGGATCGGTTGTTGGAGTGGGTTACTTGACGAGGATCAGCTTGTCGTTGCGTGTGTGGCAGAGGCGATAACGCTGGTCGCCGTGCTGGATCCACAGTTCCTTGCGCCCCTGGAACAGCTGCACGCTCGACACGCTCTGCGGATTCGGGCTCTGCGCATTCACGGACCGACGCGCCTCGGCCGGCGAGGCGGCGGGTTTCAGCGTCAGGGTGGGCAGGTCGGCCATGGTTTCAAATGATAATGATTATCATTGGCCTGTCAACAGGGGCGAAAACAAGGGGTTTTTCGAGCGGGGTTCGTCTCCTGTTTCCGGCACCGGCCGGGCGCCCGGGTGCGACGTTGACCCCCGGCGAGCCGCCGCCGGATCATGCGTGCATGTCGAAGCGCAACCCGAAGGAAGGGCGTGAGCACATTCCAGGACCTGATCGCCCAGTCGCGCGAGTTCGCGCTGGAGCTGGAGCGATGCGTCGCGTTGCCGATCCACGACGACAGCGAGCGTTTCCGCATCAGCCACGTGCTGTGCTCGCTCGCGTTCGAGCATGGACATGCCGCGCGCCTGCTCGCCGCCGGCGGTTTCCTGCCCTCCGCCCTGGCCGTGCATCGCACGCAGTTCGAGACCCTGCTGCGTTCGATGTGGGTGCTGTATGCGGCGAACGACAATCACCTGGCCAAGCTCGGCGCCGATCTGAACGAAGATTCGGAGCAGGCCGCCCGTGGCATTCCACTGGCGATGGACATGATGAACGAGCTGGCGAAGAAGGCGCCGCCGAACGCCTACAAGCCGATCGACGATTTCAAGAAAGGCGGTTGGGCGTTGCTGAACTCGTACGTGCATGCCGGCATCCATCCGATCAAACGGCATCGCGAGGGATATCCGATCGGCCTGCTCGAAAGCGTAGTGCGAAACATCAACGGCCTCACTGTCGTCACGGCGATGCAGGCGGCCGTGCTGGCCGGCGAAATCGGCCGCCAACGAGACGTGCTCGCCATCGGCGAGCGTTATGCGTTCTGTTTGGTCAAGCCGTAGCCCGGGTTGATCGTGTAGCCCGGGTTGAGTGCCGAAGGCACGATACCCGGGACCGCACTGGCCATCATCCGCCCGTCGCGGCGCGATAACGCGGCGGAAGTGTTGCGAGCAGCGGGAAATACCGGATCCAGGGACCGGCTTCCTTCAACACGCGTTGCACCGACGGGCGCTCCAGCAGGCGATCGAAGTATGCGCCGAGCGCCGGATAGTCGCGCTCGAACGGGACGATGGCCGCGGCATAGAACAGCGCCGGTTCCGCCGCGCAATCGGCGAGGCTGAAGTCGGAGCCTGCCAGCCAGCGGCGATCCGCAAGATGCCGGTCGAGTACGCCGTAGGACACGGCGAGTTTTGCCTGCACTTCCGCGAATACCTTGGCTTCCTGCACGGCATCGCCGGCGATGCGCGACGCTACCGCGCGTTGCAAAGGCAGCATCACGTGGAAATCGCTGAAACGGTCCCAGAGCCGCGCATCGAGCCGTGCATCGGGATCGGAAGGCAGCATCGCGCGCTCGCCCGGATAAAAGCGATCGAGGTATTCAATGATGATCGTGGTCTCCGGCACGGTCTTGCCGCGCGCCGTGTCCTGCAACACCGGCATTTGGCCGGGCGGCCACATCGCAAGATGCGAAGCGCGCGATTCCGGATCGCCGGGATTGAACAGCCGGAATTCGAAAGGCGTGCCGGCTTCGTACAGCGCGATCAATACCTTGTGGCAGAACGAAGACAACGGATGGGCATGCAGGACCAGGGACATCGCGACCGCGCCTGTGGATTCGGTGCGCTCACTGTAGCCCGGGTTGAGGCCGCAGGCCGATACCCGGGGAATCTTTCGCGAGTGTTCCCGGGTATCGGCCTGCGGCCTCAACCCGGGCTACGAATCACGACCCCGGGTCAGGAGCTTACGCCGCTTCCTTCGCCACGCGCGGACGCGAGGATTTGCGCTGGGCGACGCGTTCGATGCCGGCGGCGGCGGCTTCGGCTGCGGCTGCGGCCTGCGTCAGATGCTGGCAACGCTTGGTGTCTTCGCAGAGCACCTGCATGTAGTCGGTGTCGAAGTTCAGGCGCTCGACGAGGAAGTCGACGAAGGCGCGCACCTTCGGCGATTGCACCATGCCGCGCGGGAACACGGCATTGAGATCGTACGAGGGGCCTTTCCAGCCGGCGAGCACGCGCTGCACCAGTCCCTGTTCGGCATAGGCGCGCAGCAGGACATCGGCCGTCAGCATCAGGCCTTCGCCGCAGAGCAGGGCGCCGCGCAGCGGTGTCGGATCGTTGGCGATGAATACCGGCGAGACCGCGAAGTCTTCCGTGCGCTTGCCGTCCGACAAGGTCCAGTGATGGCTGTGGTCCGTTCCGGCCTTGCGCATGCCGAGCGCGCGATGGTGTTGCAGGTCTTCCGGATGCAGCGGCTCGCCGTAGCGTTCGATGTACGAAGGGCTGGCATAGACGTTCGTGTGGAAGACGGAAAGCTTGCGCGCGACGAGGTTGGAATCGGGCAGGTTGCCGACGCGCAGCGCGACGTCGATTTCCTTTTCGATCAGGTCCAGCGGCTCGTTGTCGAGCACCATCTCGACGCGCACTTCCGGATGGCGCGCATGGAACTCGCCGAGCAGCGGCGCGATGAAGGTCGTGCCGAGCGAGTAGGGCGCGGTGACGCGCAACCAGCCGCGCGGACCGCTCTGCAACTGGCCGACGGCGCTTTCGGCTTCGTCGAGTTCGCGCGCGATGCGTTGGCAGTGTTCAAAGTACACGTTGCCCGCTTCGGTGAGCCCGAGCTTGCGCGTGGTGCGGTGGAGCAGCTGCGCGCCGAGGCGCGTTTCGAGTTCCTGCACCTTGCGGCTGACGGTGGTCTTGGGCAGGCGCAGGGATTTTGCGGCACTGATGAAACTGCCGGTTTCGACCACCTTCACGAAGACGAGGGTGTCGTTGAGATCGCGGGTCATTGTGCATCCCCTGGATAGGGTCGGGTCAGCGATTGGCCCGATCACGGGACAATTATTCCCTGAATTGCCGGCTAATCAAGCGGCCTTCGCGCGACTAGATTGGCCACCTGTTCCAGATGGGAGCCTTCCATGTCCCCGCTTCGACTCATACCGCTGGTCTTCCTGCCCCTGATGATTGGCGCGCTTTCGGCCTTGCCGGATGTGCCCGATCAGGCCGCTCGCCCAGCAACGACGCAGGTTTCGCCGGCCCAGCCGGCCCGCCTGGTCGCCGTCCAGCCCGGCCCGCGCAGCGCGCACGCCGGCGCACCGTCCCAGGCCGCTGAGGGCCAGATCGTCCCATTCGTGGGAAGTAATGTCCCGGAGATGGGACGATGAAATCCCCCGTCGTTGTCCTGGATGCCGCCCGAGGCGCTGGCCGCGGGGTCGTGGAGGCCGCGCTGGACGAGGGTCGCGCCGTCATCGCGGTCTCTCTCGATCCGACCGAACTGCGAGGCCTGCACAAGCGCTACCCGGGCGCGGATCTGAACATCGTCGCCGGATCCATCGCCGACGAAGCCAGTGCCGCGGCGCTGGCCTCGGCGTTGCGCGAACTCGAACGTCCGATCGCCGGCGTCGTCATCTGCACCTGCAGTGAGCCGGTACCGGGCCGCGTGCTCGACCATTCCACCGACGAGCTCAAGCGCCGCTTCGAAGGCGACCTGTTTCCGCAGCTCGCCGCCGCCCGTCATCTGATTCCGCTGCTGGCCGAGTCCGGCCGCAATGGCGGTTACGTCGTCATCGGCAGCCCCGGTAGCGAGAACCCGTGGGCCGGTTACGGCCACCGTTCCATCGCGGCATCGGCGATCAGCATGCTCGTGCGCGTATTGCACGAGGAAGCGCGGCAGATCGGCGTACGCGTGCAACTGCTCGGCGTCCTGCGCCCGGTGCGCACGGCCGAGAACGATGCGCTGGCCTGCGAAGGCTGGCCGAGCGCGACGGCCATCGGCGAACAGGCGCTCTCCCTGATCGACCAGAGCGATGCGCGCCGCGCCGCGATGGCGGTCGTTCCCTTCAATCCCGACGCGCCGCGCCGTCCGAAATCGGCCGCGCGTTTCGAACCGCAGGAACCGGCGCTGCTGGCGCAGATGGTCGCGCCCAAGCCGCAGGCCAAAGCACAGTTTGCGGATAGCGGCCCGCCTATCGAAGGCCAACGCTATCTCGACCAGGCCTGGTCATTGCTCGAACCCCTTTTCTCCCATCAACGCAACGAGGCGAAGCAGAAATGAAAACCAACATCAGCCAACTGTATCTGCGTACCGCGACTCCGCTGCTGGCGCTGTCGCTGGCCATCGCCTCGGGCATCCTGCTCGGCGGTTGCGGCACCCAGGCCGCCGAGCAACAGGCCGGCGGTCCGCCGCCGGCGCAGGTCAGCGTCGCCAACGCGATCGAACGCAATGTGCGCCAATGGGACGACTACACCGGTCGCGTCGCCGCCGTCGAAAGCGTCGAACTGCGTCCGCGCGTCAGTGGCTACATCGAACGCGTCGCATTCGAGGAAGGCCAGGAAGTGCGCAAGGGCGACCTGCTCTTCGTGATCGACCCGCGCCCCTACCAGGCGCAGCTGGCGCAGGCGCAGGCCCAGCTCGAGCGCGCACGCAGCGAAGCCAAACTGGCGCAAACGCAGGGCGCCCGCGCCCAGGCGCTGATCGAAGCCAAGGCCATCTCGCGCGAAGACTTCGAGTCGCGCATCGCCGCCAGCGCGTCCGGCGATGCCGGCGTGCGCGCGGCCGAAGCCGCCGTCGCGGCGGCCCGACTGAACCTGCAGTTCACTGAAGTTCGCGCGCCGATCTCCGGTCGCGCGGGTCGCGCCCTGGTGACGGTCGGCAATCTCGCGCAGGCCGACGGCACCTTGTTGACGACGCTGATGTCGCTCGACCCGGTGCACGTCTACTTCGAGAGCGACGAGCAGGCCTACCTGCGTTACAACGCACTCGCCCGCGAAGGCGAACGCGACGCCGACCGCAATCCGGTGCGGGTGGGCCTGGCCAACGAGACCGGCTATCCGCACGAAGGCTATGTCGATTTCGTCGACAACCAGGTGGACCCGAACACCGGTACCATCCGCGCCCGCGCCGTGCTGGCCAATCCCGATCGCGTGTTCACGCCGGGCCTGTTCGCCCGCGTGCAACTCGAAGGCAGCGCCGAGTTCAAGGCCGTGCTGATCGACGACAAGGCCGTGCTGACCGATCAGGATCGCAAGTACGTTTACGTCGTCGGCCCGGACCACACGGCGCAGCGCCGCGACGTGACGCTCGGCCGCGAAGTCGAGGGCCTGCGCGTGGTCAGCCATGGCCTCAGCGCGAAGGACCGCATCGTCGTCGATGGCGTGCAGAAGGTCTTCTTCCCCGGCATGCCGGTGAAGGAAACCGTCGTCGCGATGGGCGGGTCGCCGGCGCCGGACAAGAAGGCGGTCGCGTCGCGCTAAGCCAAGGGTTTCGTTGCGTCGTCGGTCGGAAGCGCCCTCCCCCTCGCTTACCCCGCCGCCCGGCGACGCAACGAGCTGTATCCGATGTTTCTCCCGCCGCGTCCGCGCGGCGCAAGGTTTCTGCGGCCCCGAGCCGCCCAGGATCGAGTCATGGACTTCTCAAAATTCTTCATCGATCGCCCGATCTTCGCCGCGGTGCTGTCGATCGTGATCTTCGCCGCCGGCCTGATCTCGATCCCGCTGCTGCCGATCAGCGAATATCCCGAAGTGGTGCCGCCGTCGGTCGTCGTGCGCACCGTGTATCCGGGCGCCAATCCGAAAGTGATCGCCGAAACGGTGGCGACGCCGCTGGAGGAAGCGATCAACGGCGTCGAGGACATGATGTATTTCAAGTCCGTCGCCGGTTCGGACGGCGTGCTGCAGATGACCGTCACCTTCAAGCCGGGCACCGACGCCGACGATGCCGCCGTGCGCGTGCAGAACCGCGTCAGCCAGGCGCTGGCGCGCCTGCCCGAGGACGTGCGCCGGCAAGGCGTCACGACGCAGAAGCAATCGCCTGTCTTCCTGATGGTGGTGCATCTGGTTTCGCCGGACGGCAAGTACGACACCTTGTACCTACGCAACTACATGCGCCTGCACGTCAAGGATGAGCTGTCGCGCATTCCCGGCGTCGGCGATGCGCAGCAGTTCGGCGGCGGCGACTATGCGATGCGCCTGTGGCTGGATCCGGACAAGATCGCCGCCCGCGGCCTGACCGCCGGCGATGTGCTTCGCGCGATCCGCGAGCAGAACGTGCAGGTCTCGGCCGGTCAGCTCGGCGCCGAACCGATGCCGAACGACAGTGACTTCCTGACCCTGATCAATGCCAAGGGCCGGCTCGAATCGACCGAGGAATTCGGCAATATCGTGCTCAAGAGCGGTTCCGATGGCGAAATCGTCCGTCTCGCCGACGTGGCGCGCATCGAACTCGCCGCCGGCGACTACACGTTGCGCTCGCGCCTGGACGGCATGAATGCGGCCGCGATCGGCGTGTTCCAGGCGCCGGGCGCGAATGCATTGGCGATCCGCGACCAGGTCGTCGAACGCATGGACGCCATGGCCAAGACCTTCCCGCCGGGCGTGGAATACCGCACGGTGTACGACACGACGATCTTCGTGCGCGATTCGATCAAGGCGGTCGTGACGACGTTGTTCGAGGCCGTGCTGCTGGTCGTGCTGGTGGTGATCCTGTTCCTGCAGACCTGGCGCGCCTCGATCATCCCGCTGATCGCCGTGCCGGTGTCGGTGGTGGGCACCTTCGCCGCGCTCTACCTGCTCGGCTTCTCGATCAACACGCTGACTCTGTTCGGCCTCGTGTTGGCGATCGGCATCGTCGTCGACGACGCGATCGTCGTAGTCGAAAACGTGGAACGCAACATCGAGGAAGGGCTGACGCCGCTGGCGGCCGCTCACCAGGCGATGAAGGAAGTGTCCGGCCCGATCGTCGCGATCGCGCTGGTTCTCTGCGCGGTCTTCGTGCCGATGGCCTTCCTGACCGGCGTGACCGGCCAGTTCTACAAGCAATTCGCCGTGACGATCGCGATTTCGACGGTGATCTCGGCGATCAATTCGCTGACCCTGTCGCCGGCGCTGGCGGCCATGCTGCTCAAGCCGCATGGCGCGGCCAAGGACGCGCCGACGCGCCTGATCGATCGCGCTTTCGGCTGGGTCTTCCGTCCGTTCAACCGCTTCTTCAAGCGCAACTCCGAACGCTACCAGGGCGCCGTGTCGCGCTCGCTCGGCGGTCGCGGCCGCGTGTTCGGCGTGTATGCCGTACTGCTGATCGCGACGGCTTTCGTGTTCAGCTCGGTGCCGCGCGGCTTCATCCCGATCCAGGACAAGCTGTATCTGATCGCCGGCGTGAAGATGCCGGAAGGCGCCTCGATCGAACGCACCGACGCGGCCCTGAAGAAGATCGCCGAAGCGGCGAAGTCGATCGACGGCGTCGCGCATGAGGTCGCGTTCCCGGGCCTGAACCCGCTGCAGTTCACCAACACGCCGAACTCGGGAGTGGTCTTCTTCCCGCTCAAGCCCTTCGACCAGCGCGAGAAGACCGCCAAGCAGATCAACGACGAACTGAACGCGAAGATCAGCGGCATCCAGGAAGGTTTCGCCTTTTCGCTGATGCCGCCGCCGATCCTCGGCTTGGGCAACGGTTCGGGCTATTCGCTGTTCGTCGAAGATCGCGCCAACCTCGGTTACGGCGCGCTGCAGAATGCGGTCGGCGCCTTCCAGGGCGCGGCCTCGCAGACGCCGGGCCTGGGCTTCCCGATTTCGAGCTACCAGGCCAACGTGCCGCAGCTCGATGCCGAAGTCGATCGCGTGAAGGCCAAGGCGCAGGGCGTGCCGCTGACCGAGCTGTTCGACACGCTGCAGACCTACCTCGGTTCGGCCTACGTCAACGACTTCAACATGTTCGGCCGTACCTGGCAGGTGATCGCCCAGGCCGACGGTCCGTTCCGCGACGGCGTCGAGGACATCGCCAAGCTGCGCACGCGCAACGCCAACGGCGAGATGGTGCCGATCGGCAGCATGGTGATGATCAAGCAGACCTATGGGCCCGATCCGGTGATCCGTTTCAACGGTTATCCGGCGGCCGATCTGCTCGGCGAAGCCGATCCGCGCATGATGTCTTCGGCGCAGGCGATGGCCAAGGTCGATGAACTCGCTAAGACGGTGTTGCCGAACGGCATGGGCCACGACTGGAGCGACCTGAGCTATCAGGAAGCCACGCAGGGCAAGGCCGCGCTGGTCGTGTTCCCGCTGGCCGTGTTGCTCGCCTTCCTCGTGCTGGCCGCGTTGTACGAAAGCTGGACGCTGCCGCTGGCGGTGATCCTGATCGTGCCGATGACCCTGCTGTCCGCGCTGGCCGGCGTCTGGCTGACCGGCGGCGACAACAACGTCTTCGTGCAGGTGGGTCTGGTCGTACTGATGGGTCTGGCCTGCAAGAACGCGATCCTGATCGTCGAATTCGCCCGCGAACTCGAACTGCAGGGCAAGGGCATCATCGAGGCGGCGCTGGAAGCCTGCCGCCTGCGCCTGCGTCCGATCGTGATGACGTCGATCGCCTTCATCGCCGGCACGGTGCCGCTGGTGTTCTCGCATGGCGCCGGTGCGGAAGTGCGTTCGGTCACCGGCATCACCGTGTTCGCCGGCATGCTCGGCGTGACGCTGTTCGGCCTGTTCCTGACGCCGGTGTTCTACGTGACCCTGCGCAAGCTATCCGGTCGTCCGCTGGTCTCGCACGCGCCGACCTCGTTGGAGGAAGCCATCCATGCGTAATTCCATGAAGAAATCCCTGCTCGCCGTTGCGCTGACGGTGGCCTTGTTCTCGGGCGTGGGTTTTGCCGCCGAAGCACCGGCGACCTCGTTCGCGGTGCCGTCGCAGTTCGCGACGAACGTTGCCACGACAGGCGCGGTTCAAGCAGAAGCCGAGTTCTGGCGCGGTTTCGGCGACCCGGTCTTGACCGCGTTGGTGGAGACGGCCCTGCACGACAACCACGATCTGCGTATCGCGCTCTCGCGTTACGACAGCGCCAACGCCTTGTTGCGCGGCGCGAAACTCGATCGCCTGCCGACGATCACGGCCGAAGCCCATGCCAGCGAGGCGCTCGCCAGTGCGGACCAGGCGCCGGGTCTGGCACGTGATCAGCGCGATGGCCGCAGCTACGACGTCGGTGCGCGCATGGTCTGGGAGCTGGACTTCTTCGGCCGTGTGCGCAAATCGGTGGACGCACGTCGCGCCGACGCCGACGCGCTGGCCGGCGATCTGCAGGCCCTGCAGGTCGCGATCGTCGCCGAGGTCGTAAGCGACTACGCCAACCTGCGCGGATTGCAGGCGCGATTGCATGTGGCCGAAGAGAACTCAGCCAGCCAGGCCGAGACCCTGCGCCTGGTCGAAGCCGGTTTCGCCGCGGGTCGCGGCACCGAATTCGATACCTCGCGTGCGCGCGCCCAGCTCGCCAGCACCAATGCGCGCATCCCTTCGCTGCAGGCCGATATCGCCGCGACGATGCATCACCTGGCCGTATTGACCGGACGAACACCCGAAGCCTTGTTGGGCGAACTCGCAGCGGCCTCCGCATTGCCGGCGCTGCCGCCGGGTGTCGATGCCCGCACGCCGGGCGAGTTGTTGCGCCGCCGCCCCGATATCGCCGCCGCCGAATCGCGGTTGTTGGCGGCGACCAAGCGCATCGGCGTGGCGAAAGCCGACTTGTTCCCGCGCTTCACGCTGGGTGGCCTGTTCGGCGGCCAGTCGTCCGAGGCCGGCTCGCTCTTCGGGAACAACGGCGAGACGCGACTGGTCGCGCTCGGCATCGACTGGTCCTTCCTCGATTTCGGCAGGGTGCGTGCACGCATCGCTGCGGCCGATGCCCAGGCGCAGGGCGAACTGGCGCGCTACGAGCAAACGGTCCTGCGCGCGCTGGAAGAAACCGAGAACGCGCTCAGCGGCTACGGGCACGCGCGACGCGAAGATGCGCAGTTGGTGCTGGCCGCCGACAACAGCGCGCAGGCCGCGCGCCTGGCGCGCATCCGTTACGAAGCCGGTGCCGCGGACCTGTTCGAAGTGCTGGATGCCGAACGCAGCAATCTGCAGGCGCAGGATGCCGCCGCGCAGGGGCGAACGCGCAGCTTCGTGCGCATGGTGGACCTGTACAAGGCATTGGCGGGCGGCTGGCCCGCCAGCCTGCCGCAAAGAAAGGAAGTCGCGGCGCGTTGAGGAGCGGCTGGCGAAGTCAGCCGCTCCGTTCGGCGATGGAGGGCCGAGCGCGAATCGATCACGAGTGTGATTGATTCGCGAGAGCCGAGCCCGGACACGCGCCGGGCTCGGCGTGGGCTGACAAGTCCAGGACGGACTTGTTCAGACCATTCCTAACGTATCGCGGCTTCAGCCGACACGATGACGAATTCGCCGGGGATACGGTAAGCCTCGCCATCGCGCCAGGGTTGGATCGCTTCCAGATACTTGCTGCGCACGCGCTGGCGCGTCGGCGCATCGAAACGCGACCAGGCCAGGGCGACGGGGCCGCCGACGAAGGCGGCGTCGCAGGCGGCTTCGCCGTCGGCGTAGTGCAGCACGGTGTCGACGCGATAGTGTTCGCGGATGCGGAATTCCGCGTCCGCGCACAGTCGCGCCAGGGTGTCGGACTGGCCAAGGCCGAAGAACAGCGGGCAGACATCGCTGGAGACTTCGGCATCGACGATCGGGAATACCGGCGACCAGCCGCAATGCCCGCGCTCGCCCCAGACGGCGATCGCCATGCGACCGCCGGGGCGCAGCACGCGACGCATTTCGTGCAGGGCCTGTTCCGGATGCGTGACGTACATCAGCCCCAACCCGCAGAGCACGACATCGAAACGTTTGTCGGGGAAATCCAGCGATTCGGCGCCCATGCGCTGGAAGCGCACGTTGCCGATGCGCTGCGTGGTGGCGCGCGTCCAGGCGATATCGATCATGCCGGCGGAGATGTCGGTGCCGATCACTTCGCCCTGCGGGCCGACGTCCTGCGCGGCGCGCAAGGTCACCAGGCCGGTGCCGCAGGCGACGTCCAGCACGCGCTCGCCCGGCTGCGGCGCGGCGCAGGCCAGCATTTCGTCCTGCGCCACGGCCAATTGCTTCTGCCACAGCGGTTCGTAGTCGGATGCGGCGAGATCCCAGCCGTAGCGCTGGATTCGCCGCTGCAGTCGTGCGTCCATCAGCGGCGCGTCACGATGATTTCGGCGTATTCGCTCGGCAGCACCAGCGAATCGCGACCGGCCAGGTTCAGGCTGTTCATCAGCTCGGCAAGATCCTGTTCCAGCAGCTTCCGCTTGTCTTCGGCGAGCGCGGCGAAAGCCTTCAGCACCGGGCCGTACCAGGTGCGGAACACTTCGATCATGTGCGCGGCGGAACGATAGCGGAAGTTGAAGTGGCGCTTCTCGATCGAAATGGATGCCGCATCGCGACCGAACAGGTCCTGCAGATGCTTCTTCACGCCCCAGAGCGACGGTGGCGACACGCCGGCTGGCGGCGCGACATGGCGACCGAGAACCTTGAACATCTGGCCGATGAAACCTTCCGGCGTCCAGTTCGCCAGGCCGATGCGCCCGCCGGCGCGGCAGACGCGCAGCATCTCCTGGGCGGCGCGTTCGTGGTCGGGCGTGAACATCACGCCGAAGGTGGAGACGATGGCGTCGAAGCTGGCGTCGGCGAACGGCAGCGCTTCGGCATCGGCCACGCGGAATTCGACGTTGAGGCGTTCGGCCTTGGCGCGTTCGGCGCCGAGATCGAGCAGGGCGGGCACGTAGTCGGTGGACATCACGCGGCAGCCGCGGCGTGCGGCCGCCAACGTGGCATTCCCGTTGCCGGCGGCAATGTCGAGTACGCGTTCGTCCCAACGCAGGTCGCAGGCTTCGGCGAGGCGTTCGCCGACGATCTGCAAGGTGGTGCCGACGACGGCGTAGTCGCCGCTGGCCCAGGCGCTTTGCTGGCGGTTCTTGATGGCGGAGAAATCGATAACAACATTCATTCGCGTTGCTCGTGCATTGCTCGTTGGTAGGGAATGCCATCGTCCCGTTTGCGCGGCGCGACGTCCTATCCGGGCGTCGGCGCGGACTATCCGAGCGTCCAGACCGTGCGCGCCGGTTGACGATTCGTCCGCAATCCTTGCTCTGGCGTCCGGAATTGCGCTCGTTGTGCGTAATGGCTCTTGGACCTCGGGAATCGGACGCCCAGAATCGCCGTCCGCACAAAACCCGGAGCATGACTAATGACCTATACGGCCCTCGCCGAAGCCCTGCAAAGGGTCGAAAACGTTCTCACTCGCAGGCCCGATCTCGGCATGCACGACGACGCGCCTGCGCAGGCGCGGTGGCGCCAGGGCACGCGCGTGGAATCGCAGCACGCCAACGGCGCCCGCATGTATACCGACATGCCGTCCGAACTCGGCGGCAGCGGCGAGCACGTGACGCCGGGCTGGTTGTTCCGCGCCGGCGTGGCTTCCTGCTTCGCGACGACGATCGTGATGGTGGCGGCGAAGGAGCAGATCGATCTCTCCGATCTGGAAGTGCTGGTGACCAGCCGCTCCGACACGCGTGGCCTGTTGTCCATGAACGACGAAGACGGCGCGCCCGTTTATTCCGGTCCGCGCGATGTCGCCATGCAGGTGCGCATCGCCGCGGCGAATGCGACGCCAACGCGCCTGCGGAAACTCGTCGACGACTGCCTGCTGGTGTCGCCGATGCCGAACGCCGTGATCGGCTGCACTCCGATGGCGCTGGACATCCAGGTCGGCTGAGAACAGAACGATGGACGCGATGTCGGAAGTCTTGCGGGTGGTGCGCTTGGTCGGCGCGATCTTCATCCATGCGAAGTTCACCGCGCCCTGGTGCTACCAGTCGCCGCACGCCGATAGCGCCGCGCCCTATCTGGAACCAGGCGCCGAACGCGTCGTGATTTTCCATCTCGTCACCGAAGGCGAATGCTTCGTCGAGATGAAGGGCGAGCCGCCGCTGCGCCTGAGCGCCGGCGACGTCGTGATCTTCCCGCAGGGAGATCCGCATCGCATGACGTCCGAGCCGGGCCTGCCGCCGGCGCGCGGCGCGCAACTCGGCAACGTCCTGCAGCGCCGCCCGCGCGTGATGGCCTACGGCGGCGGTGGCGCGCGCACCCGCATCGTCTGCGGTTACCTAGCCTGCGACCAGCGTCTGGCGCGCATGCTGCTCGCCGGCATGCCGCAGGTCGTGCGCGTCAACGTGCGCGATTCGAACGCCGGCGAATGGCTCGAGTCTTCGTTGCGCTATGCGCTGGGCGAAGCGCGTTCGCCGCGCCCGGGCGGCGCCGGTGTGCTGGCGAAACTGGCCGAGGTGCTGTTCATCGAAGTATTGCGCCTGTACATGAACGAGCAGGACGCCGAACGCCGGGGCTGGCTGGCCGGTTTGCAGGACCGCATCGTCGGTGCGGCGCTGACCGCGCTTCACCAGAAACACGCGCATCCGTGGACGCTGGAAGAACTCGCACGCGTTTCCGGCACCTCGCGTTCGGTGCTGGCCGAACGTTTTCAGGAGCTGGTCGGCAGCTCGCCGATGCAATACCTGACGCAGTGGCGCATGATGCTGGCCAGCAATCTGCTCAGCCACAGCAATGCGCCGTTGGCGCGCATCGCGGAAGACGTCGGTTACCAGACCGATACCGCCTTCAGTCGCGCCTTCCGTCGCGAGTACGGCATGCCGCCGGCCGCGTGGCGTCGCCTGAAATCGGCGCAGGCGGCGAACTCGCCGGAAAAACTCGCCGGTTGAGCGCGCGGGGCGGCGCGTCATGCCGCACAATGCGGCATGGCTTCGGTAGCTCCCCGGACATTGCCCGATGACGCGTTGCTGCAGCGCTATCGCGAGCGCGGCGCCTATACCGATTGTTACTCGCTCGATCTGCCGGTACGCATCTTGCAGGCCGAGTACGTCGAGGCTTTCTATACGACCTGGGTGTTCAGGCTGGAACGCGCGATCCTTTCCGTTCTCGTCTCCAAGCCGTCCACCGATGCGCAGGCCGCGCAGCTCGCGCGAGGCGAGCGTGGCGATTTCGCCGCCTGGGATGTCGAGGCGCGGGAGGCCGACCAGCTGCTGATGCGCGATTTCCAGAAGCGTACGTGCTCCTGGCTGATGAGCCGGCCGCTGGAGAACGGCGATACGCGGCTGTATTTCGGTTCGGCCGTGGTGCCGAGAATCGATCCGCGCAGCGGAGGACGCAGCATGGGGCCGGTGTTCGCGGCCCTGCTCGGATTCCATCGCCTGTACACGCGAATCCTGCTGCGTGCCGCGGCCGCGAGGTTGATGCCATGAGGACCTTCTGCATCCTGCTGCGCATCGCCATCGTTCCGATCCTGATGCTGTCGATGCTCGTATGCGCCCTGGCTGCGGCGGAACTGTACATGGCCCTGGTCGAAGGCATGTCGTCCGGCGACAACTTCTACGTGGACGAGTTGTTGGGCTCTCCCTTCTGGACGGGCATTACGGTCGCGGCGTCGCTGGCCATCTGTATCGCTTGCGTCTTCGCACGCCAATGGGCACGGCGGCGGATGAACGAGCTCGCGGTCTAGGTGGGCGTCAGGTTGGCGTAGGCCAGCACCAGCCACTTCACGCCGCTGTCTTCGAAGTTCACCTGCACGCGCGCGTGCGCGCCGCTGCCTTCGCAATCCATCACGATGCCACTGCCGAACTGCGCATGGCTGACGCGCTGCCCGAGCTTGATGCCGCCGGTATCGGGCGCTTCGGCGAAACGTCCGCCGTAGGCCGGGCGGCTGACGTTGACGCGCGGACGCACTTCGTTGAGCAGGGCCGCGGGTATCTCTCGGAGGAAACGCGAAGGCGTGCCGTACATCTCCATGCCGTGCAGTCGGCGCGATTCGGCATAGGTCAACGTGAGCTTTTCTCGTGCGCGCGTCAGGCCGACGTAGGCAAGGCGTCGTTCTTCTTCGAGGCGGCCGCTCTCTTCCATCGAACGGTTGCTCGGGAACAGGCCTTCTTCCAGGCCGACCAGGAAAACGAGCGGAAACTCCAGGCCCTTGGCGCTATGCAGCGTCATCAGCTGCACGCCGTCTTCGCCGGCCTCAGCCTGGCCTTCGCCGGCTTCCAGCGCGGCATAAGCCAGGAAGGCGACGAGTTCGCTCATGCCTTCCGAGGCCTCGTCGTCGCGGCGCTCGAAACGGCTGGCCACCGACACGAGTTCGTCCAGGTTGTCGCTGCGCGAATCGACCTGGCCCTTGGATTCGGCCGCGTAATGCACGCGCAGGCCGGAGCGCTCGAGCACATGGTCGAACTGCTCGTGCAGCGGCATGTCGGGGAGTTCGGCGGCAAGCGAATCGATCAGTTGCTCGAAGCCGCGCAGGGCATTGCGCGCACGCCCGGTGATCGCGCCGCCGGCATGCGCGTGTTCGACCGCGCGCCACAGCGACACGCCCTGCGCGCGTGCCTGCCGCCGCACTTCGTCCAACGTGCGCTCGCCGATGCCGCGGGTCGGCGTGTTCACTGCCCGCTCGAATGCGGCATCGTCGTCGCGATTGGCGACCAGGCGCAGGTAGGCCAGGGCGTCCTTGATTTCCATGCGTTCGAAGAAGCGCTGCCCGCCGTAGACGCGGTATGGCATGCCCTCGGCCAACAACTGCTCTTCGACCGCGCGCGACTGCGCATTGCTGCGATAGAGCACGGCGCAATCGGCGGCGCGGCCGCCATGACGGATGTGCGCGCGGATGCGTTCGATCAGGAAACGCGCCTCGTCGACTTCGTTGTAGGCCGCGTACAGGTCGATGGGCTCGCCCTCGCCATCGGCCGTCCACAGCTTCTTGCCCAGGCGTTCGGGGTTGTGCGCGATGACGGCGTTCGCCGCGGCGAGGATGTTGCCGCTGGAACGGTAGTTCTGTTCCAGGCGGATCGTCTGCGCGGCGGGATAGTCGCGCAGGAAACGCTGCATGTTCTCCACCCGCGCGCCGCGCCAGCCATAGATCGACTGGTCGTCGTCGCCGACGACGAAGACTTGCGCGCTATCCCCGGCCAGCACGCGGATGAAGGCGTACTGGATGGCATTGGTATCCTGAAACTCGTCCACCAGGATCTGGCCGAAGCGCCGCTGGTAGTGCGCCAGCAGGTTCTCGTTCTCGAGCCAGAGCTCGTGCGCGCGCAGCAGCAGTTCGGCGAAATCGACCAGGCCGGCGCGCTGGCAGCGGATCTCGTATTCCTCGTACACGCGAAGCTGGGTCTTGCCGTACAGGTCGCCGCTGGGCATCTGCAGATGCTTCGGCCGACGGCCTTCGTCCTTCTGCGCATTGATCCACCAGACCAGCTGGCGCGGCGGGAAGCGGCCTTCGTCGAGCTCGAGATCGGCGCAGATGCGCTTGATCAGGCGCAGCTGGTCGTCGGCATCGAGCACCTGGAAACTTTCCGGCAGTTTGGCCTCCTGCCAATGCAGGCGCAGCAATCGATGCGCGAGCCCGTGGAAGGTGCCGATCCACATGCCGCGCGTGCCGTGGCCGAGCAGTCGCTCGACGCGGCCGCGCATTTCGGCGGAGGCCTTGTTCGTGAAGGTGACGGCGAGGATGCCGTGCGCCGGCACGCCGACGACTTCGTTGAGCCAGCCGATGCGATGCGTCAGCACGCGCGTCTTGCCGGAACCGGCGCCGGCGAGCACGAGATAGTGACCGGGAGGGGCGGAAACGGCCTCGCGCTGGGCCTCGTTCAGCCCGTCGAGCAGGTGGGAAACATCCATGCCGCCATTTTAGGCGATGCGACGGCGGAACGCGCGGCGTTGCGGCTGAGCCGGAGGCCAGGAGCTACAGCTTCTCCATGGCGGTCACCTTGTAGGTGACCAGGCCGTATTCGTCGCGGCTCGACCCCAACGTTGCCCGGACGCGCACCGCCTCGTCGCCGGTGATGCCGATGCTCGCCAACACCGCGCCGTCCACATCCACGTGCATCTGCTTGCCGTCCACCACGAGCGTGCCGAAATTGAAATCGGAGACGCCTTCGTCGTCGGTATCGCCCTCGGCGACGTCGACGATGAACTCCCCCTCCACCACGGCCGGGAACTGCGTGATTTGCGCCGCCTGGTCAGGCATGCCGGCGTCGGCTTCCTTGTCGCTTCCGCCGCCGCAGGCGGCGAGGGGCAGGCAAAGAAGCAGCAGCAGGCAAGGCAGTGCGCGACGCGTCATGGAGGTTTCGGGATGCCGGGACATCAGTGCGCCGCCGTCTTCGTGCCGCTGCCGCTCTGCATCAATTTGTCGGTGTAGGCGATGCCGACCGCCGACAGGATGAAGACGCAATGGATGATGGTCTGCCACATGACGCCGGTGGCGGTGGCCTTGGTGCACAGCACGCCGGCGGCGACCGTGCCGCACATCGGCAGGCCGAGCTGGCCGGCTTCGATGAAGGTCTTGAGCAGATGGATCGAGCTGATGCCGATGATCGCCATCGCCAGTTTCACCTTCAGCACCGAGGCGTTGACGTGGCTCAGCCATTCAGGCTGGTCCGGATGACCGTCCAGGCGCAGGCGCGAAACGAAGGTCTCGTAGCCGCCGACGATCACCATCATCAGCAGGTTCGAGATCATCACCACGTCGATCAGGCCCAGTACGAGCAGCATGATCTCCTGCTCGGTCAGGCTGACCGCGCCCATGATCAGGTGCGAGAGATCCTTCAGGAACAGGATGACGTAGACCGCCTGCGCGACGATCAGGCCGAGGTAGAGCGGCAGCTGCGACCAGCGCGAACCGAAGATGAGGGTCGGCAGTGGGCCGAGGTTGACCTTGCCGGTCGGGGAATGATTGGAAGCCATGCGCTCTTACTTCTTCTTGCTCAGGGCGCCGGCGACGACGGCGATCGCGCCGACGCCGACGAGGATCCAGCCGTAGTTGAGCGGCGGGGACTTGGTTTCGGTCTTGGTGATTTCCAGCGGGCCGATATCGGCGACCTTCTCGGTCGTCTGCGTCTTGAACACGCCGGTGAGGATCAGGCCGCCGAAGATCAGCAGCAGGGCGCCGACGATGAGTGCGGGGGTGCGCATGCGGAGCTCCGGAACGGGGATGAAGCGCAAGAGTAGTGGCTGCGGGGCGGCAAGCCAAGCCGTCCCTGAGGGATTGCATTGTGCAGGGCATCCTAGGGCCGAGTGCCTGGCTTACTCGGCCCCTTGGTACAGGCTGTAAGCCGCGAAGGAGAAGAAGAAGCCTGCGGCGACGGAAAGCACGAGCGCAATCTTGAAACGCGCTGGGTGCCGGATTCGATCATGGCCCGCCACCCAGCGACCATCGATCGCGTACCCGGTCAGCAGATGCGTCAGGAACGGCATCCATCCCGCCGCGGCGAACAGGACGCAGAACAGCCCGCGATTCGCGATCAGGTAGCCGGCCAAGGGCAGCGCCAGCATCAGGCACAGGACCCACAGGAACGACCTTCCCTGAAGGGCCGGATCAGGCGGCCTCATCGGACATCAGCGCAAGCTCACGCCCGGCAAGGTCAGCACATAGTCCGAGCCCATCAGCATCGACGGCGTGTAATAGCCGCCCGGCGGGCGTTCGATGCCGATCAGTTTCTGCACGATGCCGAGGCCGGCGGTGACGGTGAGATCGTAACCGTTCGGCGTCAGCAGGCGCGCCTTCGCTTCGCGGCCTTCGCCGTCGCGCACTTCGCCCCAGACCCAGGTCTGGCTCTTCGCGCGCTTTTCCTCGGAAGGACCGGGCACCGATTTCTCGATGCGCTTCTTCATAAAGGATTGCACCAACCCCGTGCCGAGCAAGGGGCCGAGCCAGCGGATACGCCGCAGGCGCTGCGCCGACGCCGGTGGCACGCCCATGTAGACCTCGATGTTCGGGATGCCGGTGGAAACGTTCGCGGTGTAGACATCGCCCCAGGGAATCGTCATCGCGAAACGTTGTTCGCCGTCGCGCTCGAACGTGCGCGTCTTCCAGGCCAGCGGCACGCGCGTCATCTTGCCGTCGATGCGAGCGCGGCCGCCCTTGCCCAGGCCTTCGACGCCGGTCTTGGCGGTGCCGGGGCTGGGCCCGCCGCCGGCTTCGAAAGCCAGTACGAGATGGGTCGCGCTGGGCAGTTCGCTCTTCAGGTGCGCGGCGAGGCAATCGGTCGGCACGACATCGAAACCGGAACCGGGCATGACGACGATGTTGCGCTGCTGCGCGCGCGCATGCTGGGCGTGGCAATGGGCGAAGACGTCGATCTCGCCGGTGATGTCGAGGTAATGCGCACCGACGTCAAGGCAGGCTTCCAGCATCGGCTTGCAGGTCGCCGAGAACGGGCCGGCGCAATGCATCACCAGGCCGATGCCGTTGAGGCCGTTGCGCGCCGATTCGGCGTTGTCGAGCGGAAACGCGCGCACCGGCAGGCCGTACTTCTTTCCCATCGGTTCGAGCGCGGCCACCGAGCGGCCGGCGAGCACGGGACGCAGGCCGCGACGCACCGCTTCCTCGACCATCATCTTGCCGGTATAGCCATTCGCGCCGTAGATCATCCATTCCATGGCCTTACCCTTGCTTGTTGTTCATCGCCGCGACGGCGGAAAGTTTCTGCAGCTGGCGGAAATAGAACTCGGGGAACCAGCGTTTCAGGCGCCAGCGCATCGGTTCGCGCCGGGTCGGGATGATCATGAAATCGCCCCGTTCGGCCGCGGCGAAAACCTTGTCGGCGACGCCGTCGAGCGTATCGGGCGATTCGTCCATCAGACGCTGCGCCGCCACCATCACACGCGGCGCACCGATGCCCGACTCGCACAGATTGGTGCGGAAGAAGCTCGGGCAGAGCACGCTTACGCGCACGCCTTTGGCCTGCACTTCTGCCCGAAGCTGTTCGGACAGTGCGACGACGGCGGCCTTCGCCACGCCATAGGTCATGATGCCCGGCGCGCCGGCCAGGCCAGCGAAGCTCGCGGTGCTGACGATCTGGCCGCGACCAGCGGCCAGCATCGTCGGCAGGAACAGGCGGCAGCCGCGCACGACGCTGAACAGGTCGATCTCGATGATGCGACGCCATTCTTCCATCGTGGTCTCGATCATCGGGCCGCCCGAGGCGATGCCGGCGTTGTTGTACAGCACGTCCACGCCGTTCCATTCGCGCAGCACGTTGTCGCGCAGGGTTTCCATCGCCGCATCGCTGCCGACGTCCACCGTATAGGCCAGATGGCCACCGCCGGCGAGCATGGCCTTCGTTTCCTCGGCCCGTTCTGCGATCAGGTCGATGCAGGCGACGCGCGCACCGGCTTTCGCGTAACGGATGGCCATGGCCCGTCCGAGACCGCTGCCGGCACCGGTGATCAATACTCTGCGCGAATCGCTCATCGAGGCCTCCCGGCCGCATGTTAGGCTCGAAGCGAGTGTAGCCCGCTTCCCTGGAGAAACAATGTGACGGCCGCCCTGTTCGACCTGACCGGAAAGACCGCCCTCGTCAGCGGCGCCTCCCGCGGCATCGGCGAAAGCATCGCCCGCCTGCTGGCCGCCCAGGGCGCGCACGTGTTGTGCAGCAGCCGAAAGCTCGAGGGTTGCGAGGCCGTGGCGGCGAGCATCCGCGCCGACGGCGGATCGGCCGAAGCGTTGGCCATGCACGTCGGCGATGCGGCCGCCATCGAGGCGACGTTCGCGGCGCTGGAGTCGGCCGGCAAGGCGCCCGACATCCTGGTCAACAACGCGGCGGCGAATCCGTATTTCGGGCCGATGCTCGACATGGACCTGGGCAGTTACGAGAAGACGGTCGAAGTGAACCTGCGTGGCTATTTCTGGAGTACGGTGCAAGCCGCGAAACGGATGCGCGCGAAAGGCGGCGGTGCGATCGTCAACATCGCCTCGGTGAACGCCCGTCGCCCGGCCTTCGGCCAGGGCATCTATTCGATGACGAAGGCCGGCATCGTCAACATGACCGAAGGCTTCGCCAAGGAACTGGCGCCGCATGGCATTCGCATCAACGCGGTGCTGCCGGGCCTGACCGATACCAAATTCGCCTCGGCGATCACCGGCAATCCGAAGATCATGGGCATGATGATGCAGCTGATCCCGATGGCGCGCGCCGCGCAGCCCGACGAAATCGCGCCAGCCGTACTGTTTCTGGTTAGCGGCGCTGGCAGTTATGTGACGGGGACCACGCTGACGGTGGACGGCGGCTATCTCGCGTGAGAAAAATAGGCCGGCAGAGAGGTTTCTGCCGGCCGCGACGAGAATGCATCGGCAGCCGCGGTCGAGTGTCCCGCGGGTCGGGAGCGAGGCGCACCGGCAGGACCGGCCGCGACTCCCGGCATGAGCGACGCGGGCGATGGAACGCCAGGAGCGGAACCGCATGCCCCCGACATCAGCGATCCCCGCCGAAGCCAGTGCGACCTCGCAGCGAGGCGTACTGTTCGCGTTCGCCATCGCGATCGCGCTGCTGGTCGCGGCCGCCTGGGCGGGTTACAGGCAGAGCGTGCGCACCGTGCAAGGTTACGAATGGGTCGGCCATACGCTGCTGGTGCGGCAGCGCGCCACCGAGCTCGACGCCGACCTGCTGTCGATGGAGGCGCAGCATCGCGGCTACCTCCTGCTCGGTCGCTCCGACTTGCTGCAATCGCGCGATGCCTACCTCGTCCAGGCGGCGCATTCGCTCGAAGAGCTGCGCCAGCTGACGCGCGACAATCCGCAGCAGCAACAGCGATTGCGCGAGATCGGCGAATTGCTGCAGGCGCGCGAGGCGCGTATGCGCGCGACCACGGCGCGTGCGCAGAGCGAAGGCCTGGAAGCGGCCCGCGCCCATTTCAACCCGAACGACCATGGCTCCATCAAGCCCCTGCACGAGGCCATCGTGCGCCTGCGCGACGCCGAAGCGGAGTTGTTCGCGCCGCGCTCGCGCGCGGCGACGGCGGAAGCGGAGCGCCTGCGCTGGCAACTGCTGCTGGCGCCGGTACTGGCCAGCGTCCTGCTTTGCCTGGTGGTGTTCGCGCTGATCGTGCAGCTGAGGCGTTCCCAGCGCATGCAGACGCAGATCCGGCAGGCGGGTATCGAAACGGAGCTGGCGCGCGCCGAGCTCGACCGTTTTTTCACCCTGTCCCTGGACATGCTCTGCATCTCCTCGGCCGATGGCTACTTCAAGCGGCTGAGCCCGGCTTTCACGCGCACGCTGGGCTGGAGCATCGAAGAAATGCTGACCACGCCTTTCATCGAATTCGTGCATCCCGACGATCGCGAAGCGACGATGGCCGAAGTCGAGCGGCAGGTCAAAGCCGGCCAGCAGGTGCTGCAGTTCGAGAACCGGTACCGGCACAAGGACGGCAGCTGGCGCATCCTGTCGTGGAAATCGGCGCCGCGGGCCGACGGATTGATGTACGCGACGGCGCGCGACGTGACCGAGAAGCGCCTGGCCGAGCAACGCATCGTGGCGCTAAATCGCGATCTCGAAGCGCGGCAGATCGAGCTGGAAGCGGCGAATCGCGACCTGGAGGCGTTCTCCTATTCCGTCTCGCACGATCTGCGGGCGCCCCTGCGGCACGTGCACGGATACGCGCGCATGCTGTCCGAGGATGCCGGCGAACGGCTCGATGGCGACCTTCGGCGCTATGTCGACGCCATCGGCGCCAGCGCCGAACGCATGGGGCGGCTGATAGACGACTTGCTGTCCCTGTCGCGGCTCGGGCGCAAGCCGCTCGAAAAGCAGCGGATAGACATGCGCGCCATGGTCGAAGAGGTCATCGCCGAGTTGCGGGCCGACCGCTCCCGCTTCGTCGTCGGCGACTTGCCCGCGGCGGCGGGCGACCCGGTGCTGCTGCGCCAGCTATGGACGAACCTGCTATCGAACGCGGTCAAGTACAGCGAGCCGCGCGGCGATGCGGCCCGCATCGAGGTCGAAGCGACGACGCACGCAGGCAGTATCGCTTACCGCGTGCGCGACAACGGCGTCGGTTTCGACATGCGTTACGCAGACAAGCTGTTCGGCGTTTTCCAGCGCCTGCATGCCCAGGACCGCTTCGAGGGCACCGGCGTCGGCCTCGCGATTTCTCAACGCGTCGTTCATCGCCATGGCGGTAACATCAGGGCCAAGGCCCAGCCGGGCCTCGGCGCCGAATTCGAGTTCGATCTCCCCCCGACAGGACCGAGCGACGATGGTCTATCAGAACGTTGAAATACTGCTGGTCGAAGATTCGGCGGCCGACGCCGAAATGACCCTGCGCACGCTGAAGAAACGCAACATCGCCAACAGCGTGGAATGGGTACGCGATGGCGTCGAGGCGCTCGAATACCTGTTCTGCGAAGGCCAGTACGACGGCCGAAGCAACGGCCGGCCGCGTCTGGTCCTGCTCGACCTGAAGATGCCCCGCCTGGACGGTCTGCAGGTGCTGGAGCGAATGAAGGACGACGAGCGCACCAGCAGCATTCCCGTCGTGATGATGACCTCGTCGCGCGAGGAGGGCGACTTGCTCCGTAGTTACGAGCTCGGCGTCAACAGTTACATCGTCAAGCCCGTGGATTTCGGCGAGTTCGCCGACATCGTCAGCCAGGTCGGCATGTACTGGATGATCGCCAACCAGGTTCCGGAATAGGAGCGGGCCGATGGCTTCGTCCGAGCCGCTGCGCGTACTCCTGGTCGAGGACAGCGTCGCCGACGCCGAGATGATCGCGCGTGCGCTGAAGGGGCTGGCGCCGGAGATGAGCGTGCATCGGGTGGTCGACGAACCGGGCCTGCGCGAGGCCCTGGAGCGCTTCTCGCCGCACATCGTGCTTTGCGATTATTCGATGCCCGGGTTCGGCGGGCAGGATGCGCTTCGCGTCGTCACGACCATGGCGCCCGACCTGCCCTTCATCTTCGTCTCCGGCACGATCGGCGAAGAAGTGGCCATCGACGCGCTGCAGCGCGGCGCCGCCGACTATGTGCTGAAGGAGAACCTGCGCCGCCTGCAGCCGGCCATCGAGCGCGCGCTGCGCGTTGGCCAGGAACGCAGCGAACGCCTGCGCATCGAGCGCGCCCTGCGCGCCAGCGAGGAGCGCTTCCGCGCGATCGTCGAAAGCACGGCGGACTGGATGTGGGAGATGGACCAGCACGGCGTGCTGACCTACAGCAACGGCAGCGTCGCCGGCATCCTCGGTTACGCGCCGGAGGAGCTGATCGGGCGGGACGGCCTGGCGCGGCTGGCGGCGGAGGACCGCGCCGATGCCGAAGCGCTGCTGTCGGCGCCACGAACACGTCGCGAAGGCTGGCGCAACTGGATTCTGCGCTGGCGCCATCGCGACGGCAGCATCCGTTTCCTGGAAAGCACGGCGCAACCGCGGCACGACGAGAACGGCGCCCATGCCGGCTACCGCGGCGTGGATCGCGACGTGACGCTGCGCATCCAGCAGGAGGCGAGGATCGCGCAGCTCGGGAGAATCCATGCCGTGCTGGCTGCCTTGGGCAATGCGGTGTTGCGGTCGCGAGACACCGATGCGCTGTTCGATACCGTCTGCCGCGTCGCGGTGGAGCAAGGACTGTTCCGTGCCGCGTTGATCGCGCTGCGTTCGCCCGACGACACCTTGCGCGTCGGCAGCAGCGCCGGCGACGCGCGCATCATCAAGGCCCTGAAGAAGAACGGGCCCTTGCCCCTGGATTCCGACGATCTGGCCCGGCGCCCTGCCGTTCGCGCGCTCAGCGAGGGCCGGCGCATCATCGTTCGCGATTGCGCCCGGGCCGATGTCGATACGACCTGGCGCGAGGTGATGGCCTCCAGCGGCATCGTGTCGCACATCGCGCTTCCGATCGGCCGGCCAGCCTGGGGCGTGCTCGGCCTGTATTCGGAGACGCCGCAGGAGTTCGACGAAGCGGAGATCGAATTGCTCGAGCGCCTGACCGCCGAGATCGACTACGCCCAGGATTTCATCGCCAAGAGCGAGCGCCTCGAGTACCTCGCCTATCACAACCCGGACACCGGCTTCCCGAATCGCGCGGCATTCCAGGATCGCCTGGCGGCGCGCATCGCCCGTGGCCAGCAGGTCGTGGCGATGGTCCAGCTGGAACGCCTTCGCCATTACGGCCAGAGCCGCGGCCGCGGCTTCGCCGGCCGCTTCCTCCAGCAGGCGGGCGAGCGCTTGCGCGGCTTGTTGCCCGCCGGCGCGCTGTTCTCGCAGCCCGACGACGACGTGTTCATGTTCGCCTATCCGGACGATCGCGATATCGGCGACTGCGTCGCGGATGTCGAAGGGTTGATGCAGCGCGCCGCCTCCCTCGCTTTCAAGGTGGACGGCGAGGAAGTTCGAGTGGAGTTGCGCGGCGCCGTGCTGCTGGCGCCGACCCAGGAGCTCGCACCGGATGCGATCGAGCGCAGCCTGTCCAGCGTGCTGGCCGATGTCGGCGATCGCGATCGTCGCCTGCGCATGTTCACCGAAGAGACGCGTTCGCGCCTGGATAGGCGCATCCAACTCGAACGCGACCTGCGCCTGGCCCTGCAGACGGGCGGGTTCGAGCTGTTCGTGCAACCGAAGTTCGCGGCGGCGACCCAGCGCCTGGTGGGCGCCGAGGCCTTGCTGCGTTGGCGGCATCCGCAGCGTGGCCTCGTCGGCCCCGACGAGTTCATCGCCGTGCTGGAGGAGTCCGGCCTGATCGTCGAAGTCGGCGCATGGGTAAGGCAGCGGGCGCTTGCCATCACCCGGCATTGGCACGAGCTCGGCCACCTGGACCTGCGCCTGGCGGTGAACGTATCGGCGCGCGAGCTGCGGCAGCTCGATTTCGTCGCCCAGTGCGAGGCCTTGCTCGGCCCGCTCACCGGCGAGCACAACCTCGACATCGAGATCACCGAAAGCCTGCTGATGGACGACATCGGCCACAGCATCCAGGTGCTGCAGAAGCTGCGCGAACTCGGTTTCCGAATCGCCATCGACGATTTCGGCACCGGCTATTCGTCGTTGAACTACCTTTCGCGCCTGCCGACCGACGCATTGAAGATCGATCGCAGCTTCGTGGCCTTGCTGGCATTGAGCCCCGACACCCTGTCCCTGGTGACGCAGGTCATCGGCCTGGCGCATTCGCTCGGCCTGCGCGTGGTGGCCGAAGGCGTCGAGGACGAGGAACAGGCCAAGCTGCTGCGCCTGCTGCGCTGCGACGAGCTGCAGGGTTATTTCGTCGGGGTGCCCATGCCCCTGGAAGAATTCGAGCAGCGCTTCCTGCATTGACCTGGCGCGGGGCCTGACTTCCGACGCATTGCCCCCGCCGGCGCCGGTGCGCTAGCGTCGGCATCTCGTCCATCGGGGAAGTCCATGAAACCGTATCTGATCGCGCTGGCCTTCTGCGCCGCGAGCGCCTCCGCAGCCGCGGCTCCGGCGGCGCCCACCGAAAAACCGTGGGTCACCGCGAGCAACGCCCACACGCTGGAGGTGATGAAGGCGCAGGCCGTCTTCGAACCCGAAGGCGCATCCGGCGCCGGCCTCACGCAGTACGACGGCCTGGCGATGGATATCGGGCCCGACATCAATGCGCGTTCGATCGCGGCCTCGGAGAAGCTGCTGACGCAGCTGCGCCAGCAGCTCGCGGCGGAGAAGGACGGCAATGTCCGGCAGGACCTGCAGATCCTGATCTCTTCGGTCGAAGACGACATCGCCGGCACGCGCCTGGGCGAGAAATACAACCTGCCCTGGTTCGACGTTCCGCAGTTCGTCTTCGGCAACATCCAGGGCCTGCTCGACAAGCAGATTCCGGAAGCGCGCCGCGGCAAGGCGCTCGAACTGCTGCAGCGATACACCGGTGTCTATCCCGGCAGCACGCCGCTGATCGAACAGGCGAAGGCGCGTTTCGACGAGAAGCTGGCGACGCCCGGCCTGCTCGGGCCAGTGAAGGGCCGCGTCGAACAATCCCTGACGAACGTGCCGACCTACATCAAGGGCATCCGCGAGCTGTTCGCCGAATACGGCATCCAGGGCGGCGAGCCGGCTCTGGACGCGATGGAGAAGCAGTTCAACGACTACGTGGCCTGGGTCAATGCCAAGGTCATGCCGCGCACGCGCACGGATTTCCGCCTGCCGCCCGAGCTCTATGCCTATCGCCTCAAGCGCGTCGGCATCGACATCGATCCGCGCGTACTGATCGAACGCGCCCAGCTCGAATACATGGAAACGCGCGCGGCGATGCAGGCGCTGGCGCCGGTGGTGGCCAAGGCCAAGGGCCTGAACGCGACCGACTACCGCGACGTGATCCGCCAGCTCAAGAAGGACACGATCCCGAACGACCAGCTCGAAGCCCGCTACAAGGACGTCAACACGGCGCTGGAGGCGGCGATCGCGCGCGAAGGCGTGGTGGCCTTGCCGAAACGGCCGATGGTGATGCGCCTGGCGTCCGAAGCCGAGTCGGCCGCGCAGCCGGCGCCGCATATGCAGCCGCCGCCGCTGATCGGAAATACCGGCGAGCAGGGCCAGTTCGTGCTGCCGGTGGGCAATCCGGCCGCCAGCGGCAAGGGCGAGGCCTACGACGATTTCAATTTCCCCGCCGCGGCCTGGACCTTGAGCGCGCACGAAGGACGCCCCGGCCACGAGCTGCAGTTCACCGCGATGGTCGAGCGCGGCGTTTCGCAGGCGCGCAGCCTGTACGCATTCAACAGCGTCAACGTCGAAGGCTGGGCGCTGTATGCCGAAGCGGAGATGGTGCCGTCGGAACCGCCGGAAGGGCAGATGATCGCCTTGCAGTTCCGCCTGCTGCGCGCCGCGCGCGCGATGCTCGATCCGATGTTGAACCTCGGCCTGATCTCGCGCGCCGACGCCGGCAAGGTGTTGACCGACGAAGTGATGCTGTCGGCGGCGATGGCGCGACAGGAGCTCGATCGCTACACACTGCGTTCGCCCGGCCAGGCCGGCAGCTACTTCTACGGTTACGCGCGCATCCTGCAGTTGCGCGCCGAGACCGAGCTGGCCCTGGGCGCGAAATTCGACCGGCTCGCTTTCAACAACTTCCTGCTCGATCAGGGCCTGCTGCCGCCGGACCTGCTGGCGAAGGCCGTGCGCGAGGAATTCGTGCCGGCGCAGAAGGCGAAAAAGTAGTTTTCACGAACGCCCGAAGCGTCGAGACACAGGCCCGGCATTCGCCGGGCCTGTTCTTTTCCACCGTCGGCAAGCGGATGAATCGGGTCAGTTCGCCGCGCCGGCGTAGATGCGCAGGCATAGCGCGCGGGCGAGGTTGCGCAGCATCTTCATCGCCACCAGCGGCTGTTCCTGTGCGAACATCTCGAAGTCGGCGGGCGAGAAAACCAGCAGGCGGCTCGGCGCGATCGCGCTGACGTCGGCGCTGCGTCGCGTACGCGCCAGGAAACCGCCTTCGCCGAAGATCTGCCCGGCCCCGAGGGTCGCGCGCACCTGGCGCGCGCCGCGCACGTTGCCCGAGACTTCCACCGCGCCATCGAGGATCAGGTAAAGATCGCGGTCGCTGCCGCCGCGCCGCATCAGGCATTCGCCAGCCCGGCAGTCGATCGTCTGCGCAGCCGTCAGCAGGCCCTCGCGTTCCTCCTCGTCCAGATCGGCCAGTAGCAGGGGCGCGACCGCGTTCCAGCTCGCCACCAGGCTGTCCATGAACTCGATCGCGTCCTGCGCGCGCGCGCCCGACGGCCGGCAGTATTCGGGAAACTCCAGGTCGAACCACTCCGGCAGGTCGAAGTTCGGCGGATGTTGCCGGGCGCCGTCGAGCAGGGGCGAGCGCACCAGTTCAAGATGCGACCAGTCGCCGGCGATCAGGGCCATCGGCAGGCGGAAGCCCGAACGCGTTTCGCTGCCCGGCCCGATCCGCCGCCAACCCATCACTTCGGCGAAACCGGCGAGGTAGGGCGGGCAACTGAGGAAGATGACTTCGCCTCCCCCGGCGCGGAAATCGGCGTAGACGGCTTCGGTCAGGCACAGGATGGCCGCGCCGGTGGTCTGGTCCGGATCGGCGCGCAGGTCGGTCAGGACCGTCTGGGTGGCGACCGGTACCGGGAAGCGTGCGCTGCCGTAATGATTGCTGCGCGGATCGGCTTCGGCGAGACGATCCATCGCCACCAGATGCATGCCGGCGACGAGTCGGTCGCCGGCGAACACGGCGTAGTCCGTGCCGTGCGCACTGCCGGCGCCGTCGCCCACCGCCGGCACGCCGCCGGCGATGCGCGGCAACGAGGCCAGGGCGTCCCGTTCTTCGGCATCGCGGACGATGCGCGCTTGCAGTTCCATCGGCTTCTCCCCCGATCAGCGATGGCAGGAGTCGATTGGAGCGCGTTACGGGCCCGAACGCAATGACGGGCCCGAAGGCCCGTCATCCCGCCCGCCGATGGTCCTGTTCTACTTCAGCGTGCGCTCGAACAACTGGTAGATGCGGCGGTACTCGTCGTACCAGGCATCGGGCTGCACGAAGCTGTGGCGTTCGAGCGGATACGAGGCCAGTTCCCAGTGGTCCTTCTTCAGTTCGATCAGGCGCTGCGCCAGACGCACCGAGTCCTGGTAGAAGACGTTGTCGTCGATCATGCCGTGGCAGATCAGCAGGTGACCGCGGAGCTCCTGCGCGTATTCGATCGGCGAGGACTTGCGATAGGCCTCGGGATCGAGCTCCGGCGTGTTGAGGATGTTCGAGGTGTATTCGTGGTTGTAGCTGGTCCAGTCGCTGACCGGGCGCAGCGCGGCGCCGGCGACGAAGGTTTCCGGTGCGCGGAACAGGCCCATGAAAGCCATGAAGCCGCCGTAGCTGCCGCCGTAGATGCCGACCTTGGCGGCATCGCCCTGCTGCTTTTCCACCATCCACTTCACGCCGTCGAGGTAATCCTCGAGCTCCGGATGACCCATCTGGCGATAGATCGCCGTGCGCCAGGCGCGGCCGTAGCCTTCCGAGGCGCGGTAGTCCATGTCGAGCACGACATAGCCCTGCTGCACGAGCAGGTTATGGAACATCTGTTCGCGATAGTAGTTCGGATAGCGCGAGGAAACGTTCTGCAGATAACCGGCGCCGTGCACGAACATCACGACCGGATACTTCTTGCCGGGTTCGAGCTGCGCCGGACGGTAGAGCTTGGCCCAGACCACGCCGGCGCCATGCGTCGACGGCACCTGCACGTATTGCGGCTGGATCCAGTTGCGCGCCTTGAAACCGGCCGTGCGCGTATCGGTCAGGCGCGTCGCTTCGCCGCCGCTGACCGGCACCACGGCCGCCTGGGGCGGCATGTAGCTCGACGAATAACGCACCAGCAGCTTGCCGCCGTCGGGCGAAAGGCTGAAATCCTCGACGCCGTCGAGCGCCGTGAGTTCGCGCGCCGCGCCGCCGCTACGCGCGACCGAACACACCTCGTAATCGCCGGGCCACTTCTGGTTGCAGACGAAATAGGCGGTGGCACCGTCGGCCGACCATTGCACCGACGAGGCTTCCCACGCCCCCGAGGTCAATGCGCTCGCCTTGCCGTTGGACAGCGTGTACAGATGCGAATAACCGCTTTCTTCCGACAGGTACCACAGCGTGCGGTTGTCGGGCAGCCAGCCGAAATCGTTGAAGTTCCAGTTGATCCAGGCCGGGTCGGTCAGGCGGTGCAGCGAACGCAGCTTGCCGCCGGCGAAATCGACGCCGGCGATCCAGCGGTCCTTGTTGTCGATGGCGCGGATCTGCACGGCGAGCTGACTGCCGTCGGCGCTCCAGCGAATCGTCGCGGCGCCGGCGTTGTCGCCTTCGTTGACCACGCGCACCGCACGATTGCCTTTCAGCGCGTCCAGTTTCTGCGCCGCGCGCATCGCCGCCATCGGATCGGTGGCGATGCCGGGCAGGCTGTCGTAGGCGATGTCGCGCTGGCTGCCATCGGACAGGTCGACCAGCTTCATGCGCTGCGCAACGGGCCAGTTGCGGCCGACGCGCGTGCGTACGTCCTCCATTTCCTCGTAACCCGACTCGGTGACGTACTTCGGCATCTTGCCCGCGCGGCCGGTATCGGCGTCCTTGTCCGACAGCACCAGCAGCAACCAGCGACCGTTGGGCGACAGCGAGCTGGCGTCGATCTGCACGCCGGCACCGACGTAGACCGGCGCGATCGCGCGGGTCGGATCGCTTTCGCGCAAGGTCTTGCCGCGCGCGCGCTGCGCTTCGCGATCGTCCTTCATGCGTTGCAGCGTGCTGCTCAGGCGCAACTGCTGCTCGCGCAGCAGGTCCTTGCCGGGCGCGGCGGTCGGGTCCTTCTCGGCGCGCGGCAGCGCCACCGGCACGGCGATGCGTTCGGCCGGGTTCCAGCGATACCAGTTGTTGTCGACGCGGAACTGCACCGTGCGCCCGTCGGAGGCGTATTGCGCATCGGCCTCGGTTTCGGCGCTGCGCGAGATCTGGGTCAGCGTGCCGCTGGAGAGGTCGCGTTCGAAGACGTCGCCGTTGCGCACGAACAAAGCGCGACGGCGATCGCTGCTTATGGTCAAACCGGCGACGTCGATGCCCGACAGCTCCGTGTCCTTGATCACGGCGGCCGCGCTGCCGTCGATCGATTGCACGTAGGTGTCGGTGATCGGCGAGCCGGCGCGCTTGAGCGGATAGTGCACGCGGCGACTGTCCCAGGCCCACCAGGCCGAATTCACCGGCGGGCCGATCCAGTCGGGATGCGCCATGCTCTGGTCGAGGGTGATGGGCGTGGGCGCGGTTTGCGCCAACGCGGGCGCAGCAGCGAGCAGCGCGAGGACGACAGGACTCAGGCGCATGGGAAACGGGCTCCGGAACAAAACGCAAGGGTAACAAACCCCCGCCGCAGGTCTGCCCCCGGAAGTCATGCCTGAACGCGGCGATGCTTCCGCCTGCCGCGGTTTGCCGCCACAATTCGCCATCCCCCGCGCGGTCGCGACATGCTCGCCTACGTCTACAAATCCCTGCGCAAGCCCGACACCTACTTGTACCTGCGCGAGAAGGACGCTTTCGCCCTCGTGCCCGACGCGATCCTGGCGCCCCTCGGGCAGCTGGCCCTGGTGTTGCAAGTGGACTTGCAGGAAGGCCGCCGGCTGGCGCGCGAAGACAGCGCGGTCGTACGGCGGAACCTGGTCTCGTTGGGCTTCCATCTGCAAAGGCCGGAAACGGTGCTCGACCCGCTGGTGAGCGGAGGCGTCGGCGATGGTTGAGTCCCGGCGCGGCCCCTGGCCCTGGGTCGCTCTGGCGCTGGGTCTGGCGCTCGCCTCCTGCGCGGCCTGGCAGGTAACGCCCTGGATGTTGCTCGCCCTGGCGGCAGCGCAGCCCTTGATCGTGTTGGGCTGGAGCGGCGTGCGCGGCACGCGTCCGCCGGCGCCGCTGCGCGAATGGGCGACCGAAGCGTTTTCATTGCTTTCCCTGTGGGGGATGGCGTTTCTGTTCACGGCCTTGGTCGTGGCCTGGCCGCTGGAGTCCCTGCGCGAGAGCGGCAGCTTGCCGGCAGCGCTTGGGCTGAGCCTTTGCATCGGCTTCGTTTTGCTCGGTCTTTGGCGCCTGTGGCCGGCCTTCGCCCTGGCGGCGACGCAGCGCCAGGGATTCCCGGCATTGATGGCGGCGGCCAGTCGCGAGGGCGGGCGCGAATCCCTGCGCGGGCTCGGCGTGGCCCTGATGGTTTTCGTCGTGCTCGCGGCCGGACTGGTGCTGTGCTGGTCGGGCCCGCTGTTGCCGAGCTTGCATTTTCCTTTCGCCTTGTCCTTCCCCTTGCTGTGTCTGGTCGTGCATGCCGGCCTGCATGCGTTGAGCGCGCCGACCACGGCGAGCGCGACGAGCCCCGCGAAGGAAGAGGCGCAAACGGCCGCCGAGCCGTTGCCGGAAACCCTGGCCAGCGTGCCGGTCGAAGACCGGCTGTTCGCGGCACTGCGCGCCGGCAAGATCGAGGCGGCGCTGGGCGCGCTGCGCGAAGGCGCGAACCCGAACGCGCGGCCGGACCCCGGCGATCGCGACCAGCGGACCTTGCCGATGCTGGCGGTGCTGCACGGCGACCTGCGCCTGCTGCGCGAACTGATCGCGCGCGGCATCGATCTCAATCTCCGGCACGGAGGCTTGACGCCTTTGCTCGCTGCGACGCGCGACAGTTGGCATGGTCGTCCGGAAGCGGTGATGACCCTGCTGGCCAACGGTGCCGACCCGCGCACGGCCGATGGCGAAGGCAATACCTCCCTGCACCACGCGGCGCGCAGTACCGACGCCGCGGTCGCGGCTCTGCTGCTCGATGCCGGCGCGCAGATCGATGCGCTCAACAACGAAGGTTACAGCCCGCTCGGCCTGGCTTGCGAAGCGGCGAACTGGCGCCTGGCGCGTTTCCTGATCGAGCACGGCGCCAAACCCGAGCCCGCGGATGGTCAGCCGGCCCTGCTCGCCGCGGCGTCCGGCGAAGACGATCCCGTCGGCGTGCAACTGCTGTTGCGGCACAAGGCGCGTGTCGACGCGCGCGGGCAGGGACAACGCACTGCGCTGATGCAGGCCTGTGCCGTCGGCAATGCCGACGTCGTCAGCGCTTTGCTCGAAGCCGGGGCGGATCGCAACGCGCAGGATGCGGAGCGTCGTACGCCGTTGCTGGAAGCCGCGCGCAACGGGCATTCCGAAGTGCTCGCCCGGCTCGCGCCCAGCAAGCCGGATGCGCGGGCGGTGGACACGGATGGCGCCAACGCGCTGCTGCTGGCTTGTCGCGCCGGTGCGACGCCCGATTTCCTGCGCCATCTGATGGCGCTGGGCGTCGATGCCTTGCAACCGGACGCGCGCGGCATGCGCGCGATCGACGAAGCGATTGCGCACGGCCGCTGGCCGCTGGTCGCGGTGCTCGACCCGGACTATCCCCTGCCCAGCAACGTCGCCGAAGGCCTGACCGCCGGGCACTTCGAAAAAACGTCGAGCGAGTTGTTGCGCGAAGCGCTGTCCTCGCGGCGCTGGGAATCGGCGGTGGCGATGCTGCGCCTCGGCGTCGGTCCTGGCGAGAACGCCATGGCGCAGATGCTCATCGAATTCTCCAGCGAGAACGATCTGGCGGTGTTCGACTGGTTGCGACGCCACGGCGCGTCGGCCGACACCTTGTACGACGGCCACGACAGCGCTTTCTTCCATCTTCTCGATCGCGGCGGACATGCCTTACCCGCATTGGTCCGCCTGCTAGAACACGGGCAGGCGGTCGGCGGCACCGGCGGCCTGGCGCGCTACCTGCGCGCCTGCTTCGGCAGCGAGCACATCAACCGCAGTTACGAACAGTTCGCGCTGATGCTGCTCGAGCGCGGCGCCGATGCCTTCTCGCCGCCGTCCGGCCAGGATCCGCCGGTGATATTGGCGATCCGGCTCGGCTGGCAGCGCCTACTCGAAGCCGCGCTCGCGGCCGGCGTCGACCCGAACCAGCGCGATGCGCGCGGCTACACGGCGGTGCACGTCGCCGCTTCGCTCGGCCGCGAAAGCGCCTTGCGCGCCTTGATCAAGCATGGTGCGCTGGCCGATGCGCGCGCCCCGGACGGACAGACCGCCCTGGGCATGGCGCTCGCGGCCGGCCGCCGAGACCTCAGCCATTGGCTGGAGTGGCGAGGTTGGAACTTGCCGGGACGTCGCTTGCAAGCGGCCGATCTGCCGGCAGCGGCGATGGCCGGTGCGGCCGAAGCCGTGCAGCGCCTGCTCGATCTGGACTTGCCGATCGACGCGGTCGACCACCAGGGTTGCACGGCCCTGCTGCGCGCGGCGGGCGGCGGTCATCTTTCCATCGTCGAAAGCCTGATCGCGCGCGGCGCCGATCTGCAGGCGAGCGCACGCACCGGCGCGACGCCGCTGTCGGCGGCCATCAGCATGCGGCATGGCGCCGTCGTCGAAGCCCTGTTGCAATCCGGCGCCGATCCGAACCGCAGCCTGCCCGGTGGCGTGACGCCGCTGATGCTGGCCTGCGCGTTGGGCCTGCCCGAGATTTCCGCCCGCCTGCTCGCGCGCGGCGCCGGCATCGAAGCGGTCGACGACCAGGGACACAGCGCTCTGCATTGCGCCGCGCTGCATGCCTTCACCGCGCGGGACCGCGTGCGTGCCCTGGCCCTGTTCGACCTGTTGCTGCAGGCCGAACTGCCGGCCGACGGCGCGACCGCGCAAGGACATACGCCAGTGATGCTGCTGCTCGGTGCCCGCGCCGAAGCGGGCGCGGCCTGCGACGAAGAAGTGCTGATGGCCGTGCTCGACCGCCTGCTGACCGAAGGCGTGTCGCTCGACAGCCAGGATCGCCGCGGCCTGACCGTGCTGCACCTCGCCGCGCAGCATGGCTTGCTTCGCGTCGTGCAACGCCTGTTGCGCGAAGGCGCCGATCGTCAGCGCCGCGATGCGCTGGGCCGCACGCCGCAGGAGCTGGCCCTGCTGCGCGGTTACGTCGACATCGCGGCCGAGTTCGAATCCAGCGGTCGCCTCACGGCGCCGTCGCTGGCGCGCTTCCTGCGCGATCGCTGAAGTATCGCGACGGGTTATTCGACGCAGGCCAGGCTGTCGTCCTTGCCGATCACCTGGCCATCGCCCAGGATCACCTGGAAGATGGGATACGGCCACATCTCGTAAGAGCTCTGGTGCGCACCGATCGGGCAACTCGACGTGGCGTACAGCTGCTCGGCGTCCAGCGGCATGATGCCCATGCGAAAACGGATCGTCTGGTCGAAGGGATTGGACAGGGCCAGAAGCATTCCGCCGTCTTCATGCTGGGTGAAGGTCGCCGTCAGTGTCTTCTCGGGGTGCAGAACCGTTTCCACCACGCGCATGTTGGCCAGCTTCCCTTCGACGAGGTCCGCTTCCACGTGCAGCGTCTGCCCGGCGACCACGGTGATCCCGAACGACTGGATCGCTGCAGGAAAGACCGGGAACGTGTTCTCGTAAACGCTGCCGTCCTTCTTCTTCAGGCTGACGCGCAAGTTGCGTTGGCAAGGGGCGTTTTCGCATAGGCGCTTTTCCACCTCCGCTTCGGGGACTTTCGCGCCCAGGGTTCCGTGCGCGCCGCTCGCGCCAGTAAGCAAGCAAGCCGATGCGGCCAGTGTCAGGGCCAGGATGTTTTTCATGTCGTGCCGGGAGCCTCGTTGGAACCGGTTTCGCGCTTTGCCCCCGATTGTTCGCCGCCGGGCAGCGACGGACCCGCATCGGCCTCGAAAAGCTTTTCGAGATCCTTCAGCGCCTGCTGCGAATTGGCGATCAGGGCCGCTTCGTCGTCGAAGATCAGATATTGCTCGCGCAGCACGCGTTCGTCGTGCTGGCGGAAGCTCTCGCGGCGTTCGCGTGCGACGTCCTCCGGCACGCCGAGCGCACCCATCACCTGCTCGGCCATTTCCAGGCTGGAATGGAAGGTTTCGCGGATCACCTCGACGCCGAGGTCCATCAGCTTGAACGCGTGCTGGCGATTGCGCGCCCGTGCGAACACCTTCAGGTTCGGGTACTGCCGGCGCAACAGGCGTGCGGTGCGGACGGTCGTATCGGGATCGTCCGTGGTCAGCACGAAGACTTCGGCGCGCTCGGCATGCGCGGCGCGCAGCAGCTCGGGTTTCGAGGGGTCGCCGAAATAGATCATCGTGCCGAAGCGGCGCGACAGCTCCACCTGTTCGGTATTGTTCTCGAGCGCGGTGAACGGGATCTTCTGCGCGCGCAGCATGCGGCCGACGATCTGCCCCATGCGCCCGAAGCCGGCGATGATGACGCGCGGGTTCTCGTGGTCGATGGGGTCGGGTGCACGTTCTTCCTTCTTCTCGGGATGCTGCATCAACCAGTTCGACATCGCGATGACCAACAGCGGCGTCGCCGCCATGCTCAAGCCGACGATCGCGACGAGGCGGTCGCGCAAGGGGTCGTCGATCAGCCCGACGCGGAAGGATTCGTTGAACACCACGAAGGCGAATTCACCGCCGAGCGCCAGCACGGCGCCGAGCATCAGGGCCTCGCGCAGGGGCAGGCGACCGGGGCGCCAACCGATCAGCACCAGCACCAGCATCTTGATCAACAGCAGGCTGGCGACGCCGATGGCGATCGTCCCCGGTTCGGCCGCGACCTTCTGCAGGTCGATGCTCATGCCGACGGCGATGAAGAACAGGCCGAGCAGCAGGCCCTTGAACGGCTCGATCTGCGCTTCGAGCTCGTGGCGGAATTCGGAATCGGCCAGCAGTACGCCGGCGAGGAAGGCACCGAGGCCCATGGACAGGCCGCCGAACTGCATCAGCCAGGCGGTGCCGACGACGACCAGCAACGAGGTGGCGGTGAACACTTCCGACATCTTCGTCCAGGCGACGGCGCGGAACAGTTGCCGCAGTACCAGACGGCCGCCGATCACGACCAGCGCGATCATGCCGATCGCCTTCAGCACCGAGCCCCAGGCCGGCGCCGATTGCGACGCCGCTTTCGCTTCGCCGAGCAGCGGGATCAGCGCCAGCAACGGGATGGCGACGAGGTCCTGCAGCAACAGGATCGCGAACGCGGTCCTACCGTAGCCGGTCGTGAGCTCCTTGCGTTCGGCCAGGATCTGCAGGCCGACGGCGGTGGAAGACAGGGCGAGTCCGAGACCGATGACGAGGTCGGTCTTCCAGCCCAGGCCCATGACGGCGGCGACGCCGCCGAGCACGAGCGCGCTCAGCGCTACTTGCATGCCGCCGGTGCCGAAGACCTGGCGTCGCATCACCCACAGGCGCGACGGCGACAGTTCCAGGCCGATCACGAACAGCAGCATCACGACGCCGAGTTCCGACACGGCCATCGTGCTTTCGGCGTGCTTGACCAGCTTGAAACCGTAAGGCCCCATCACGGCGCCGGCGACGAGATAGCCCAGCACCGCGCCGAGACCGAAGCGCCGGAACAGCGGCACGGCGATCACCGCCGACAGCAGGAAGATGAGGATCAGCTCGAGATTGCCCTGTTCGTGCATGCGCGCCTCCTGCCCCGATTATGCCTGCGGAAGACGCCCGCGATACCATGACGACGAACCATTCGGGAGAACCGGCCTTGAAGCGACTCGGCGCGATGCTGTTGGCCATTGGCCTGGCGATTTCGGGCCAGGCGTTTGCCGACGAACCTGCGCCGAAGACGACGGGCGGTGTGCAGGTCGTGTTGGCGATGAGTCTCGACGGCTGGGTGGATGTGGACGCCGGCGGCAAGGTGGTCGGTTACGGAACGGATGTTCCCGTTCCGGAAGAACTGCGCGCGAATGTCGATCGCGCCGTCCGGGCCTGGCTGTTCGAGCCCGTTCCCCTGCGCGAAGGAAAGATGGCGGCGCGAACGCGCATGCGGCTGACGCTGCGGGCCGAGCCACAGGGGCAGGGTTACGTCGCGCGCATCGAGGATGTTCTTTTCCTGGCCGATCCGGCCGCGGAAGCGGCAGCGGTCTCGGGCACGCCGGCGCCTATCGTCATCAAGAGCACGCGAAAGCCGAGGATGATGTTGGGCGGCATTGCCACGGGCACCTTGATCGCGATCAAGGTAGGACTCGACGGGCGCGTCGAGGATGCCGTGGCGGTGCAGAGCGTGGTGATGGACGACGCCAAAGCGGCGTTCATGTCGGTGATGGGGCCGGTCGAGAAGTCCATGATCGAAGCGGTCAAAAAATGGAAGTTCCGCGTGGATTTCGCAGGACGCGTGCCGACGCCGGAAATGCAGACCGTGTTGGTCGGGATGTTTTTCAACCCGGACTTGACCGAAGCAGGCGTCGACCAAGGGGTGTGGCACCACATGGCGCTGTCGCCGCGGCGCCCGGTGCCCTGGCTGGCCGCCGACAGCGTGGCCAAGATGCTCGACGTCACCGAAACGCGAAATGGCGACATATTGCCCCTGGTCGTCGAGGGCCGAATGAGATTGCGTTCGGGCGTCGTCGAATAGAGCGTTCGCGGCGACCAGAAAAAACGCCGGCTTGCGCCGGCGTTTTTTGTTTCCGTCTTGCCGCGAAACGCGATCAGCGCTTCATCGACTGGAAGAACTCGTCGTTCGACTTGGTGTTCTTCATCTTGTCGAGCATGAATTCCATCGCCGCCAGCTCGTCCATCGGATGCAGGAGCTTGCGGAGGATCCAGATGCGCTGCAGCAGGTCCGGCTCGATCAGCAGTTCCTCGCGGCGAGTGCCGGAGCGGTTGATGTTGATGGCCGGGTAGACGCGCTTCTCGGCGATGCGGCGGTCCAAGTGCACTTCGGAGTTGCCGGTGCCCTTGAACTCTTCGTAGATCACCTCGTCCATCTTCGAGCCGGTGTCGATCAGCGCGGTGGCGATGATGGTCAGCGAACCGCCTTCCTCGACGTTGCGGGCGGCGCCGAAGAAGCGCTTCGGACGGTGCAGGGCATTGGCGTCGACGCCGCCGGTGAGCACTTTGCCGGACGAGGGTACGACGTTGTTGTAGGCGCGGGCGAGGCGGGTGATCGAGTCGAGCATGATCACGACGTCGCGCTTGTGCTCGACCAGGCGCTTGGCGCGCTCGATCACCATCTCGGCGACCTGCACATGACGCGCGGCCGGTTCGTCGAAGGTCGAGCTGATCACTTCGCCGCGCACGGTGCGCTGCATTTCCGTCACTTCTTCCGGACGCTCGTCGATCAGCAGGACGATCAGGTGCACGTCCGGATGGTTGTGGATGATGGCCTGGGCGATGTTCTGCATCATCATCGTCTTGCCGGCCTTGGGCGGCGAAACGATCAGCGCGCGCTGGCCTTTGCCCTGCGGCGCCATCAGATCCATGATGCGGCCGGTGATGTCTTCCGACGAGCCGTTGCCGCGTTCGAGAGTGAACTTGCGGCGCGGGAACAGCGGCGTCAGGTTCTCGAACAGCACCTTGTTCTTCGACGCTTCCAACGGCTCGCCGTTGATGGTGTCGAGGATGTTCAGCGCGACGTAGCGCTCGCCGTCCTTCGGCGAACGGATGCGGCCGGAGATATGGTCGCCGGTGCGCAGGTTGAAGCGGCGGATCTGGCTCGGCGAGATGTAGACGTCGTCCGGGCCGGCGAGGTAGCTGGCGTCGGCGCTGCGCAGGAAGCCGTAGCCGTCGGGCAGGATTTCCAGCACGCCGTCGCCGGCGACGCCGTTCGGATGGCGGGTCAGCACTTTCAGCAGGGCGAAGGTGACGTCCTGCTTGCGCATGCGCGCGACGCCTTCGTGCAGGTTCAACTGCTCGGCGATCTCCAGCAGGCGATGCGCCGGCATGCGCTTGAGGTCGTTCAAGCTGTAAGTCGGGAAGCCCGGCGGCAGCTGCGGCGGCTGATAGGGCTGGCGTTCGTAGCGTTCGCCATTGCCATCGCCATCGCCATTGTCGCCGCCGCCTTCGTTGCCCTGGCCGCGTTGTTCGCGATAGCGGTCGCGGCGTTCGCGGAAGCGTTCGCGACGCATCTGGCTGCGGCTCTTGTAGCCTTCCTCGCCAGGCTGCGGTGCGCGCTGGTCGCCGGCGTTGTCGTTGTCGCCGCCGGAAGGTTCGCGCACTTCGGCGACGATCGGCGCCGGTTCCGGCGCGCTGGGCGCGGCGGGCGTTTCGGCGATGGCTTCGGCAGGAGCTTGGGTACGCGGCTTGCGGCCGCGCTTCACGGCGGGTGCGCCGGTTTCGGTCTCGTTTTCGGACACGGATGAAATCCTCGCGGATGCGAGTCGGGGAAGAAGGGGGGCTTGCAGAAGAGCGGCGCAGGGCGCCTGGCTGGGACTAACGCTAACACCGCGTGCGGGCGGCGCACAAGCTGGGGCTGAATCCTCGATTCAGCGGATCCGGCCCATGGCGGGCCGGATCGGGGATCGGGAAGGGCCGATCAGACTGCCTTGTCGATGAACTGCGCCAGCTGGGCCTTGCCCACGGCGCCGACCTGGGTCGAATGCACGGCGCCGCCCTTGAACAGCATCAGGGTCGGGATGCCACGGACCGCGTACTGGCGCGGCACCTTCGGGTTGTGGTCGATGTTGAGCTTCACGACCTTGACCTTGCCGGCATAGGTACCGGCCATCTCGTCGACGATCGGGCCGATCATCTTGCAGGGAGCGCACCATTCGGCCCAGAAATCCACCAGCACCGGCACGTCGGACTTGAGGACTTCGGCCTCGAAGTCCGCATCGCCCACATGCGTAACCTGCTCACTCACGGGAAACTCCTGATTCTTTAGAAGGGGAAAGCGCCTGGTTCGGCGCTCTTGCCTGTTAAACTGGGGGTTCCATCGCCGAAATCAATCCGGCACCCCGTCCAAGTTGCTGGTCGCAGTTTGCGACCCGAGCGCGGCCCGCACAAGTGCGGCAGAACCGTGTCAATGAGTTCACATGTCCGATAAGCCACTGACCGATATAGCTTTTTCAAGTTTCGAACTGCAGCCCGCCGTACTTTCCGGCCTCGAAGCCGCCGGCTTCAGCCGCTGTACTCCCATTCAGGCCATGACCCTGCCGATCGCCTTGGCGGGCCGCGACGTCGCCGGCCAGGCCCAGACCGGTACGGGCAAGACCCTGGCCTTCCTGGTCGCCACCGTGAATCGCCTGCTGAGCCGTCCGGCCCTGGCGAACCGCGGCAATGCCGATCCGCGCGCGATGATCCTGGCGCCGACCCGCGAACTGGCCATCCAGATCCACAAGGATGCCGAGAAGTTCGCCGGCGGCCTCGGCCTGAAATTCGCCCTGGTCTACGGCGGCGTCGACTACGACAAGCAGCGCGAGATCCTGCAGCGCGGCGCCGACGTGATCATCGCCACGCCCGGCCGCCTCATCGACTACGTGCGCCAGGGCGTCGTGCACCTGCATGCCTGTGAAGTCTGCGTGCTCGACGAAGCCGACCGCATGTTCGACCTCGGCTTCATCAAGGACCTGCGCTTCCTGCTGCGCAAGTTGCCGGTGCGGACCGAACGCCAGACCCTGATGTTCTCGGCGACGCTGAGCCATCGCGTGCTCGAGCTCGCCTACGAGCACATGAACGAGCCGGAAAAGGTCATCGTCGAGGCGGAATTCGTCACTGCCGCCCGCGTCCGCCAAAAGATCTATTTCCCGGCGAACGAAGAGAAGCTGCCGTTGCTGATCGGCCTGCTGTCGCGCACCGAAGCCAATCGTACGATGGTCTTCGTCAACACCAAGGCCTGGGTCGAAAAAGTCGCCCGCGCCCTGGAGCGAGCGCATTACCGCGTCGGCGTGCTGTCGGGCGACGTGCCGCAGAAGAAGCGTCAGAGCCTGCTGGCGAAATTCCAGCGCGGCGAGCTCGAGATCCTGGTGGCGACCGACGTCGCCGCCCGCGGCCTGCATATCGACAACGTCAGCCACGTCTACAACTTCGACCTGCCGTTCGAGGCCGAGGACTACGTGCATCGCATCGGTCGCACCGCGCGCCTGGGCGCCGAAGGCGATGCGATCAGCTTCGCCTGCGAGATCTATGCGCAGGGCCTGCCGGCGATCGAGGCCTACATCGAGCAGAAGATCCCGGTCGAATCGGTGACGACCGAGGCCCTGACCGCGATCCCGCGCGCGCCGCGCGAACGCGCGGTGGGCGCCGACGGCGAGAAGGAAGAATCCATCGCCGACATCTTCCGCGAAGCCCGCGCCGAGCTCGAGGCCAGCGGTCGTGGCCCGAAATCGGGCGGCGGCCCCGGCGGCGGTCGACGGGAAGGTTCGCGTGGCCCGCGCCGCGATGGCGCACCGCGACGGGAAGGACAGCCACGACGTGAGGAACGCCCCGCCGCCGCTGCCAACGACGCGACGCGACCGGCACAGGACGGGCAGCCGCATTCGCCGCGCCCCGAAGGCGAGCGTTCGCGCAATCGCCGTCGTCGCGGCCCGCGCTCCGGCGAACAGGCGGCCGCGGCCGCATCGCCGGCGAGTGCGGTCATCACGACGAAGCTTCCCGCGACGCCACCGGTCGTCGGCGTTTCGAAGGAATCCTTCCTCAAGCGCATGGCGGCCAGGGTGAAGTCCTGGGTGGCGCTCTCGAAAGATTGACCGGCGCGCAGCACACTCTGGCCTTCAAGGATCGAAGCCCATGCCCCTGCTCCGTTTCGATGGCGTCAGCAAGACCTACGACGGTCCGCACACGGCTCTGAGCGATCTGAGTTTCTCCGTGGCGGAGGGCGAACTGCTCTTCGTCACCGGGCACTCGGGCGCCGGCAAGAGCACGCTGCTGCGCCTGATCCATTTGTCCGAACGCCCTTCACGCGGATCGGTGCTGGTCGACGACCGCAACCTGGCGAAGGTCCGCGGCCGCCAGGTGGCGCTGCATCGCCGGCGTGTCGGGGTCGTGCACCAGGATCACCGCCTGCTGACCGACCGAAGCGTGTACGAGAACGTCGCCCTGCCGCTGCTGATCGCCGGCACGCCTTCGGCCGAAGTGGGCAAGCGCGTGCGCGTGATGCTCGACAAGGTCGGTCTCGGCGCGCGCGAGCGCGCACGGCCGGGCGAGCTGTCGGCGGGCGAACAGCAACGTGTCGGTATCGCCCGAGCGATGGTCTCGCAACCGCGCCTGCTGCTGGCCGACGAGCCGACCGGCAATCTCGATCCGACCTTGGCGGCGGAGATCATGCAGCTGTTCGCGGCGATGCCGGCGCAGGGCACGGCGGTCATGATCGCCAGCCACGATCTCGCTCTGGTCAAGCGCATGCGCCGACGCGTGCTGGTGCTCGATCACGGCAAGCTCGCCGACGACATCTCGCCCGAGGACCTCGCGTCGTGAGCGCCGGCAAACGCAGCGAGAGCGGATTCTTCCGGCGCTTCCGCGCCTGGCGCGAGCAGCATGCGTATTCCCTGCTGTCGAGCATCGGCCGCCTGTTGCGCCGACCGATCGCCAGCCTGCTGACGATCGGCGTGATGGCGGTGGCGATCGCGTTGCCGCTCGGATTGGGCGTGGCGCTGGCCAACATCGAGCGCTTCTCCGGCAACGTGCGCGAATCGCGCGAGATTTCCGTCTTCCTCAAACCGGCCATCGACGCCGCGGCCACCGGGCGCGTGGCCGATAGCCTGCGCCAGCGTCCCGATGTCGCCGACGTGCGGATCAAGACACCGGAGCAAGGCCTGGCCGAGTTCCGGCAGATGAGCGACCTGGCCGATTCGCTGGACCTGCTTGGCGAGAACCCCCTGCCCAGCGTGCTGGTCGTGCAGCCGCGCGACGACGGCAGGGCGCTGGCCGAAGCTTTGCGCGGGCTGCCCGAGGCCGACCTGGTGCAACACGACGCGATCTGGCGCGAACGTCTCTCGGCCTGGCTGGCATTCGGCGAGCGCCTGCTATGGATCGTGGCGGGCCTGCTGGGCCTGGGCGTGTTGCTGGTCGTCGGCAATACGGTGCGGCTGGAGATCGGCGCGCGCCGCGAAGAAATTGCCGTCATGCAGCAACTCGGCGCCACCGATGGCTTCGTACGCCGCCCCTTCGTCTATCTGGGGCTGTGCTACGGCGTCGCCGCCGGCCTGCTCGCGCTCGGGCTGATCGCCGCGGCGGGCGTCGCACTGCAAGCCTCCCTGACCGACTTGCTTGCCAGCTATGGCGGCCAGTTCCGGCTGCAGGGCTTGGGCGTGGCCGGCGCCGGAATGTTGCTGGCCGTCGCAGGTTTCGCTGGTTGGTTGGGCGCATGGCTCGCCAGCGGCCATCATCTGAGGCAGACTCGGCCTACCGATCTTTGACCGCCGGCCATGAGCACACCCGGATTCCGACTTTCCGATACCGCCACACCCCGCATCATGGTGGTGGATGGCTCGAAGGTCGTGCGCAAGATGATCGAGGGCGTGTTGCGCCAGCAGTTGCCGAACATGGAGTTCGTCGGTTGCGAAAGCGGGCAGGAGGCGAAGGCGGCGTTGCAGGCCGGCGCCGTGAACCTGGTGACGACCGCCCTGCGCCTGCCGGACATCGACGGACTGGAACTCGCGCGCTATCTGCGCGAGCACACGCCGCAGGCCTACATCCCGATCATCGTCGTCTCCGGCGATGTGCAGGAGCGCCTGGAGAGCCGCAGCTTCAGCGACGATGTCACCGACTATTTCGACAAGGCGCTCGGCTTCGGCGCGCTCGCCGCTTTCATCAAGGGTTATGTCGCGCCGGAATCGGAACCGGGCGGCGAAGTGCTCTACGTCGAAGACAGCCGGGTCGTCGCCGTCGCAACGCGGCGCATGCTCGAGAAGCACGGCCTCGCCGTCATCCACGCCACCGGCGTCGAGGATGCGATCGCTCACCTGGAAACGATGAAGGCGCAGGGCCGCGTGCCTGGTCCGGATGTCGTGTTGACCGACGTGTATCTGAAAGGCGATTTGACCGGCAAGGATCTGGTGCAATCGATCCGCACGAAGTTCGGTTACCCGAAAGGCCAGTTGCCCGTGCTGGTGATGACCGGCGATGCCAATCCGGCCAACCAGACCGACCTGCTGCGCAGCGGCGCGAACGACCTGGTGCAAAAGCCCATCGAAGAGCGTCTGCTGGTGACCAAGCTCCTGTTCCAACTGCGCGTCGGACGCCTGCTGCGGCAGAAGCTGGCCAAGCAGTAAGCGCGCGTTCGCTGCGTCGCGCGCCATGTCCGCAACCGACGGCATCAAGCTCGAACCCTCGTGGAAGGATCGCGTCGGCGATTATTTGCTGCGGCCGGAGATGCGCGCGCTGTCGGAATTCCTGCGCGACGAGAAGGCCAAGGGCAAGCGCATTTTCCCGCCGGGGCCGCAGATATTCGCCGCGCTCGACGCCACGCCGTTCGATCAGGTCAAGGTCGTCGTGCTGGGCCAGGATCCTTATCACGGCCCGGGCCAGGCGCACGGCCTGTGTTTCTCCGTCGCGCCCGGCGTCGATGCGCCGCCCTCGCTGGTGAACATCTTCAAGGAGATCGAGCGTGATCTCGGCGTCGCGCGGCCCCATCACGGCTACCTGATGCCTTGGGCGAAGCAGGGCGTGCTATTGCTCAACGCGGTGCTGACCGTCGAATCCGGACGCGCCGGCTCGCACCAGGGCAAGGGTTGGGAAGGTTTCACCGACCATATCGTCGAGCGCCTCGATCGCGAGCGCGAAGGACTGGTTTTCCTGCTCTGGGGAAGCTACGCGCAGGCCAAGGGCAGGATCATCGACGCGCGCCGCCACCGCGTCCTTCGCGCGCCGCATCCTTCGCCGTTGTCGGCGCATCGCGGTTTCCTCGGCTGCGGACACTTTTCCGCCGCCAACCAGTACCTGGCGCAACGCGGCGCGACGCCGATCGACTGGGCGCTGCCGCCGATCTAGCCGGCTCTGGCCGCGTTGCGGCATCCTTCGCGTCTGCTTCATCGACCAGACTTGGGGAAGTCCATGCATCGCACTCTTGTTCGCAGCCGCCTGGCGCTGGCCTGCGTGTTCGGCCTGTGCGCCGTCAGCCAGCAGGCCTCGGCCGGTAATCCGCTCGATTCCGCCTGGGACTGCGCGAAGGCCTCCGCCGGCGGCGCGGCCAATATCGGCGCCGATCTGGCGAAGAAGGCGGAGACGATCGCCTCGATGAGCGGCGAACTGGGCGTTTGCCTGGGCAAGAGCGGCGCCGACCAGACCGGCTTCGCCATCACGATGGGCGCGATCACCGCGATCAAGATCGCGTCGCCGGATACCCTGCCCAATGGCGAGTGCAAGACGCGCATCCATGGGCTGCTGGCGCGGCCTTTCGCCGAGGGCATCTCGGCGGTGATGCCTTCGAGCGGCGCGAAGGACGACCTGATCGACCTGATCAACAGCCCGCAGGCCGGCGAAGCGCTCTGGGACCAGTTCTCGTCCCTGCCGCCGCCGGTGATGACTTATGCCAGCCATGTCGATTGCTCGTGCATGCTGATCGACAACGCGGTCTCGCTCGCCGACCTGTCCGCCGTCGGCAATGCCATCGAGGACATCAGCGCGAACTGCAGCGCCTTCCTCGACGATGCCGGCCTGGGCTTCATCAACGACTACGGGACGGCGGCCATCCAGTGGACCGGTACGGCGTACAGCGACGCCAGCGGTTGGTGGGACCGCAATGTGCTCGGCCAGAGCAAGCATGCCGACCCCGACACCGTGTACCAGATGTACTGGGGCATGTACGAAGTCGACCAGGCCAACCAGATCCTGACCAATGGCAATGGCGTGCTGCCCTGGCATCGGCAGAGCAACGTGATGGCCACCGAGATCGCCAATGCCGGCTTCGCCAGCATGGGATCGACCTGGAGCCTGATGGCGGAAGATCCGGGCGAAGCGATCAGCAAGGCGGTGGAGAAGTGTTATAGCGGCAACAACTGCACGACCTCGGTCGGTTCGATCTACAGCCAGTGCGTGACCTACTACGACAACCACACCGCGTCGAAGGAACATGCGCAGGAGTGGTGTTCGTCGATGCGCGACAATCGTTTCACGCCCGCGGCGCAGAAGTTGGCGAAGGAATTCGATGCCGACATCAAGACGCGCCTGCTGGTGCAGGAGCGCCTCGATGTCTACCACAAGCAGCTGATGCGCTGGCAATGGCGCATGCCGCGCCGTCCGGGTTACCAGTCCGGCGACACGTTCAACGGCTGGACCGCGCAGCAGACCGACAACATCGCGCTGGCCAACCTCGGACATGCGCAGGCCTTCGGTTCCTTCAGCCGCGGCCCTTGGGACTATCAGCTCAGCGGCGTGTTCCAGGCCGCGCGCGAAGTCCTGCCGAACGTCGGCTGGGATCCGCAGAAGGCCGCCGATCTCGCTTTCAAGGGCGTCGAACCCACGATCAACAACAACATCCGCAAGGCCTGGTTGGAATGGTCGAACTGGGACAAGACCAGTCGACTGGGCGAGTGGCTGCCGACACCGCCCTTCGGCGGCAAGTACGGGTGCCCGACGAATGCCCCCTTGGCCAGCGCCTGCGTCGGCAAGGTGCTCAACACCTACGACAAGGTCTGCGCCCTGCCGGTGCGCGATGCCCATTTGAACGCGAAGGACCTGATCGACCTCAACGGCCCGGGTCGTCGCCTCGACACGGTGAAGAAGAACTGCCTGTCCTGGATCACGCCGCAGATCGAGCGTGCGGTGCTGCTCAGCGATCCGATCGCCGAGGTCGGTGCGTACACGCAGGAGTTCTGCTCGGACATGCCGACGCGTTCGCAGGAACAGCAGGATTGCCAGCGCCGCGTCAGCGACGAATGGGCCGAATGCGCGATCAAGGCGTATGAAGCGGGTCAGGGTGCCGATGCCGTGCGCCAATGCTTGGCAGACTGGGCACGCGGCTATCGCATACGGCGCATGCAGGGCATCCGCGTCACGCCGATGCCGTCAGGCTCGGTCCAGGCGCCACAGCCCGGACAGTCCGTGCCGGGCGCTATCCGCCTGCCGCCGCGACCGGTGTCGTCCAGCACCTCGCCGACGCCGCGAGAAACGCCGGCGCCATCCGGCCAGGTGGCGCCGATCCGCATCGGCGATCCCGCGACGCAGAGCAGCGGCCGTCGCCCGGCGCCGGCACCCGCCGAAGTCACACCGACGCCGCGGCGGGCCGCCGAGCCGGCGCCGACCAGCTCGCGATTGCCTTCCCGTGCGGAGAACCGACCGGCCTGCCCCGAGGGCGAAGTGCAGGTGACGATGCGGGACGGAACCAAACGCTGCGTGACCGAGGAGCGCAAGCCCGGGCCTTGAAACCCGGCTGGTCCGGCCCCACCCAAGGAATTCAAGCACTTGCAGGGTGGCTGTTGCAGGGGTGGAACGGTGTGGAACTCCCCGCCCCTTTAGCAGTCGAAAACCGCGAGTGCTAAAATCTCGTCCATGAGCGAAAACATGACCACTGCGTTGATCGCCAACAACCTGCCCATCCCGAGTGCGCTCGGTTCGTTGGACGCCTACATCACGGCCGTCAACCGCGTGCCAGTGCTGACCGCCGACGAAGAGAAGGCGCTGGCCGTTCGCCTGCGGGACGAGAGCGATCTCGACGCCGCCAAGCACCTGGTGATGTCGCACCTGCGTTTCGTCGTGCACGTGGCCCGCGGTTACCAGGGCTACGGCCTCGGTATGGGCGACCTGATCCAGGAAGGCAACATCGGCCTGATGAAGGCGGTGAAGCGTTTCGACCCGGAGCAGGGCGTGCGCCTGGTGTCTTTCGCCGTGCACTGGGTGCGCGCCGAGATGCACGAGTTCATCCTGCGCAACTGGCGCATCGTCAAGGTCGCCACGACCAAGGCGCAGCGCAAGCTGTTCTTCAACCTGCGCAAGTCGAAGACGCGCCTGGGCTGGATGAACGATGCCGAAGTCACCGCGGTGGCGAAGGACCTCAACGTCTCCAAGCGCGAAGTGCTGGAAATGGAATCGCGCCTGTCGGGCCGCGACATCGGTTTCGATGCGCCGGCCGACGAGGACGACGATCACGCCCCGCCGGCGCCGTCGGCCTACCTGATCGCGAACAACGCCGATCCGGCGCTGGCTTACGAGCAGGACGATCACGAAGAGAACCAGCTCGAAACGCTGCGCGAAGCCATGGCCGGCCTCGACGCGCGCTCGCGCGAGATCCTGAAGCGCCGTTTCCTCGGCGAGCCGAAGGCGACGCTGCAGGAACTGGCCGACGAGTACGGCGTTTCCGCCGAGCGCATCCGCCAGCTCGAAGCCAACGCCTTGAAGAAGATGCGGGCCGTTTTCGCCGCCTGAGGCATCCGGCAGCCCGGTTCCCGACGACGGCCCCGCAAGGGGCCGTTGCTTTTTGCGCCGCCTGCGGGCTGAATCGGCGGCATGGCCGTTTCGATCGAAGATACGCCGCGCCGTGCGGCGCCGGACCGCGCGCCTCCGCCCACCCGCCTGGATGCGTGGAGTTTTTTCCTGCGCGCCTGGGGCTTGCGGCTGCTGCGCATGGCGCGCGACGCATCTTCCAGCCAACGGCCGGTGCGTCATGCCGCATCGCGCGATCTGCGCGATGCACCCATGCTCGCGTCATTCGAAACTTCGTTGTGGCCGACGATCGCCGACGAGGACGCGCTCGTCGCCGGCAAGATCCACAACCTGCGCCAGGCGTTGAAATCCTTCGATGGCCTGGTGATTCCCGCCGGCGCGGTCTTCGGCTTCTGGCGACAGCTCGGTCGCGCGATCCCGCGCCGTGGTTTCGTCGTTGGTCGCGAACTGCGCGAGGGCTGCATCGTGCCGGCGATCGGCGGCGGCCTGTGCCAGCTCTCCAACGGGATCTACGACACCGCGTTGCGGGCCGGAATCGAGATCGTCGAACGCCACCGGCATTCGCGCGTGCTCGCCGGTTCGTTGGCCGAGATCGATCGCGATGCCACCGTCTTCTGGAACTACAAGGACCTGCGCCTGCGCGCGCCTTTCGCCTGGCGCCTGGAAGTCGCGATGGACGACTCAACCTTGTCGATCCGCATCCGCGCCGAAGCTGCCGTACCTTCTGCCTTGTTGCCGCTGGCCGTAGGCCAGCGTGCGGAGCCGATGCCGGGCGACTGCACCAGTTGCGACGCCACCGAATGCCACCAGCACGTCGGGCCGCGCGAGTTGTCGCGGCACAACACCTGGCTGATCGACGAGGACTGGCCGGAGTTCCGGCAGTATCGCGCGACGAACGCCACGACGCAGGATCGCTCGATAGATCGTGTGGTCGCGGCCGGTGGCGGCGTATCCGCGAAGGCGAACCGGATCGTCACGGCGATTCGTTGGCGCTGGGCGCTATGGCGCGGGCGCGCGATTCCCGATGCGCGCCTCCAGGGCCTGCAGGCATTGGCGCATAGCATGGCGCGACGCCTGCATCCGGACGACCTGCACCTGATCGTGCCGCAGGGCCTGCTGCCTTTCCTGTGGCGCGATGGCGAGCTGGCCGGTCGCAGTTTCGATGTATTGATGACCGCCCTGCCGATGGGCGAGATCCAGCGCCGGCTCGATCGCGCGTCTGCGCAGCATCCGCAATGCACGAGCTTGCGCGACTTCCGCGTCGATGATGGCCTGCTGAAAGCCGAAGCAGATGCCTTGCAGCGTGCGCGCCGCTGGATCGGCCCGCACGTCGGGATTGCGGATCTGGCCGGAACGCGCGCCGAAGTCCTGCCTTGGATCATGCCTGCCGCGACGCCGAAGCGGCCGCGCGCGGCGGGTGCGCGATTCGCCTTGTTGCTGCCGGCATCGAGCCTCGCGCGCAAGGGCGTGTTCGAGTTACGCGAGGCCTTGCGCGGACTCGACGTCGATCTGCTGTTGCCGCCAGGCTCTTGCGAGCAGCCGGACTTCTGGCAAGGGGTCGCAACGCGGCCAGTGGCTTCTGTGCGCGAAGGCCTTGGACAGGCCGATGCCGTCGCATTGCCCGCCTGGATCGAACACCAACCGCGTGGGTTGCTGATGGCCATGGCATCGGGTTTGCCCGTGATCGCCACGCCGACTTGCGGCTTGGCATTGTCGTCGTCCTGGCGCGCGGTGCCGGAAGGCGATGTGCAGGCCTTGCGCCAGGCCGTGTCGGACGTGATGGGCGCACGAACAGACAGGACGAACGAAAGGGAGAAAGCACCATGAAGGCAACGTCATCGCTACCGTGTTCGCCGCGCGCCCAGGCTGGCGGCGCGCTCGCCTGGGTCATCGGCATCCTGGCGCTGCTGGCCTTGCTCGGCGTCCTGGCGCTCGGCGCCTTGTTGATGATCGGCTGGAACTACTTCGCCGAGCAGGCGCAGGCGGCCGTACAGAAGCAACCCGAGGTGCTGGAGCATATCGGTACGATCCGCGAGTTCGACATCGACATCAACGGAACCGCGGAAGCGGAAGGCGGCGACGAATTCGTCTTCGATCTCGTCGGCAGCAAGGGCAGGGGGCGGTTACGCGCGCACTTCATCACCGTCGATGCCGATCACGAGGCGCTCGGCCAGGGTTCGCTGGTGATGGCCGACGGCACCACGATCACCTTCGACGGCGGCGCGCGCTAGTTCCTCGATCGCTCAGTCGGGTGATTCTGCGCATCGCTGCCCAGCACGATGCGCGCGTGGCGCTGGTAGGTCCAATAGGACCAGGCCCAGTTCACCAGCACGATGATGCGGTTGCGGAAACCGATCAAGAAGAATACGTGCGCGACCAGCCAGAACCACCAGGCGAAAATGCCTGAAAGATGCAGGCGGCCGAGGTCGGCGATCGCCGCCATGCGACCGATGGTCGCGAGGTTGCCGTAGTCGCGGTAACGGAACAGCGGGGCGGGTTTGCCGGCCAGCCGCGCCCGGATCGAACGCGCGACGTGCGCCCCCATCTGTTTTGCCGCCGGTGCGACACCGGGCACCGCCTTGCCGTCGCGACTGACCGCCGCGAGGTCGCCGGCGACGAAGATCTGCGGATGGCCGGGCACGCTCAAGTCACCTTCGACGTAAACGCGGCCGGCACGATCCAGCGGCACGCCCAAGGACTTGCCGAGCGGCGATGCGGCCACGCCGGCAGCCCAGAGCACGGTCCGCGTCGGGATCGATTCTTCGCCCAGGCGCACGTTTTCGTCGTCGATCGCGGCGACGGCGGCGCCGGTGCGCACTTCGACGCCGAGGCGCTGCAATTGCGCGCGCGCCTTCTCCGACAGCGCTTCCGGAAACGAGGACAGTACGCGCGGACCGGCTTCGATCAGCATCACGCGCGCTTCGCCGGAATCGATGCGCCGGAACTCCTTCTTCAGCGTATGCCTCGCGATTTCCGCCAGCGTGCCGGCGAGTTCGACGCCGGTCGGGCCGCCGCCGACGACGACGAAATTCAGCCAGGCACGACGTCGGGCGGGATCGGTCTCGAGTTCCGCGCGTTCGAAGGCGACGAGCAGCTTGCGTCGGATCAGGAAGGCATCGTCCAGCGTCTTCAGCCCCGGCGCCTGCGAAGCCCACTCGTCATGACCGAAATAAGCGTGCCTGGCGCCGCTGGCCAGCAGCAGGTAGTCGAAAGGCAGGGCGCTGCCGTCGGCCATGCGCAATGCCTTGGTCGCCGGCTCCACCGCCGCGACGTCCTGCATCAGCACGGTGACGTTGCGCTGCGAACGCAGGATATGACGCAAGGGCGCGGCGATATCCGGCGCCGACAAACCTGCGGTCGCGACCTGGTAGAGCAGGGGCTGGAACAGATGGTGGTTGCTGCGATCCACCAGCGTGATCTGCACTGGCGACGAAGCGAGCGCGCGGGTGGCCCATAGGCCGGCGAAACCGCCGCCGACGATGACGATGCGCGGAACGGCGGACTTTTCCATGCGCCGATTATAGAACGCGCGCCCTGCCGCGCGCGTGGCATCGCCTAGTAGAGATCGAGCGGGTCGACGTCGATCGACCAGCGGACCTTGCGTGCGGACTTGAACTCGTACAGTGCCGGCACCCAGCTGCCGAGTGCGGCCTGGAGGGCGGGGCGCTGGTTCGAACTCAACAGCAGCTGCCCGCGTGCACGGCCAGCGCGCCGCGCCATCGGTGCCGGCATCGGGGCACTGGCTTCGGTTTTTTCCGAGGCCGGCCACAGCGCGCGAGCCTCGCGAAGGAACAGCTGCACATCGCCCTCGTTGGGCGCTTCGGCACGCAGCAGGGCCAGATGCGCGTAGGGCGGAAAACCAGCCGCTTCGCGCTGCGCGAGTTCGGTCGCGGCCAGGGCGGGATAGCCGCCGACGAGCAAGGTCGCCAGCAGCGGATGATCGGGATGATGCGTCTGCAACAGCACTTCGCCCGGCAAGTCGGCGCGGCCGGCGCGACCAGCGACCTGGATGAGCAGTTGCGCGAGCTTTTCGCAGGCGCGGAAATCGGCTGAATACAGGCCCTCGTCGACGCCGACGACGCCGACCAGGGTCAATCTCGGCAGGTCGTGGCCCTTGGCCAGCATCTGCGTTCCGATGAGGATGCCGGGCCGATCGCCGAGCTCCTGCAAGTGCTGTTGCATCGCGTCCTTGCGTCGCGTCGTTTCGCGATCGACACGCAGCAGGCGCGCCTGCGGGAAACGCGCCGTCAAGGCTTCTTCGATGCGCTCGGTGCCGAACCCCTGTGGTTGCAAGGCCAGCGACGCGCAGTCGGGACAGCTTGCGGGCCGCGCCGCGCGCGCGCCGCAGTGATGGCAGATCAGGGTACGACCAGCGGTCGTCTCCGGCGTCCTGCCTGCGACGACACTCGCACGTCCATGTGCAGCGCCGTGCAGGGTCATCGGCTGCTCCTGCGTTGGCGTGCTGCAGCGGCGACAGTGCGCGCTCCAGCCGCAGTCGTGGCACAACAACACCGGCGCGTAGCCGCGACGGTTCTTGAACACCAGGGCTTGTTCGCCCCGCTCCAGGCAACGTTCGATGCCGTCCAGCAGGTCCTTCGACAGGCCGTGCGTCAACGGCCTCTTGCGTACGTCGAGCACGCGCACCTGCGGCGGTTTCGCGCGCCCGGCACGCTGGTTGAGCCGCACGTGCGCGTAGCGGCCGGCCATCGCATTGTGCAGCGACTCCAGCGACGGCGTCGCGCTGCCGAGCAGCACCGGCACGCCGAGCGCCTTGCCGCGCACCAGCGCCAGATCGCGCGCGTGGTAGCGGATGCCGTCCTGTTGCTTGTAACTGGCGTCGTGCTCTTCGTCGACGACGATCAGGCCGGCCTCCGGCAGGGGCGCGAATATCGCCGAGCGCGTACCGACCAGCACGCGCGCCTCGCCTCGCCACATCGCCGTCCAGGCGCGCGCGCGCGCGCCGTCGGCGAGGCCCGAATGCATCGCATGCACGGGAAGGCCGAGACGCGCACGGAAACGCGCCAGGGTCTGCGGCGTCAATCCGATTTCCGGAACGAGGATCAAGGCTTGCCTGCCCTCGGCCAGGCAATCGCGTATCGCCTGCAGGTAGAGCTCGGTCTTGCCGCTGCCGGTCACGCCTTCGATCAGGCAGGCCCGGAATCCCTTGCCCTCGCGCAAGGTCGCCAATGCATCGGCCTGTGCGCCCGTCAGGCGGGGGCCATCGTCGTCGGCGCCGTGCTCTGTCGACCCGGGCAGGGCGATACGTTCCATCAGGCCGCGCGCCGTCAGCGCGCGCGCGCCGACTCGCCAGGATTCGAAAACCTGGTCCAGTCGGTCTTCGTCGATGGGACCGGACTGCAGGGCTTCTGCCAGGCGTCGCGTCGCCGAACCGCGGCGCAGCCTGGACCAACTCTCCATCCCCGCTGGCGTCAGCGCCTGCGCGTAGGCGCAGGTTTCCGGCAGGGGCAGGCCCGCACGCAATGCGGTCGGCAGACTGGTGGCGATCACCTCGCCCAGCGGCGCGTGGTAGTAGCGCGCGACCCAGCGCAGGCTTTCCATCAATTCGCCGTCCAGCAATGGCTGGACGTCGAGCAGTTCAGAGATCGCTTTCAGCTCCGGCCCTTCTTCGTTCGCGGGCGCCAGAGCGGTGATGACCCCCACTTGCTCGCCTCGACCGAAGGGAACGCGCACCCGTCGGCCGATCCAGTCCGCCATAGGCAGGCCGGCCGCACCCGGCAGGTAGTCGAACTCGCGCGGCAGGGGCAGCGGCAAGGCGACCCGCAGGGCATCGGAAGAGGAAAAAGGCATGGCTCGGCAGTCTATCCGGAGGGCCGGAAGCCTGTGGATGGAAGTTGCCGCACAGTGCTCCCGAATGGATCAGGAAGTTCATTTAACTTCCTGTCAGGAAAAGAGAAAATCCCTTATCCACACAGACTGTGGATAAGTCTGTGGAAGGGGTTGCGGACGGCGTTGCGCACCCCCTTAGAAAATGCGCTTCGGCACGCCTTGGTGATTTTTTAACCAAGTTGCCATATTCCATAGGAAACAATGGCTTGGCGCTGTGAAGAAATTGCAATAAGGCATTTTGCCGGATGAAAAAACCGTTCCGGATCGACATCGTCGCGCTGTGCACAACGTTCCACGCGCAAACCCGCGTCATAGCGGGCTGTGAAGGCATTGTTCAGCCTGTCAAGCCTCGGCTCCACGCTAGAATGGGTCGTGCCCCATCGCCCCCCTTCGGCCTCGCTGCAGGCCTTCCTTCGCGGCATCGAACGCCGCGCCTATGTTCTCCTGCTCACCCAATGCGGTGACGCCGAAGCGTCCGCCTCCGCCCTGAGGACGGCGCTGGACGCGTTCGTGGCGGAAGCCGACGCCATGCCCCTGGCGCAATGGCCGATGCGCTTCTGGGCCATCGTGGTGCGACAGCCGGCTATGCTGCAAAGCCATCGTGTGGAACCCGCGCTGGCCACGCTCAGTCCGGGGCCCCGCTCGGCCCTGTTGTTGCGCCTGGTGGCGGGCCTGGATTTCGAACACGCCGCACAGGCTCTCGGTGCCGGCGAGGCCGCGTATCGCGTCGCGCTCGATCGCGCGTTGGCGCGGCTGAGCGAGCAGGGCGTCGATCTCGAAGGTCTGCGCGAGCAACTGCAGCAGCGCGTCCGGCATCTGAGCGAGCGACAGGGCAGCGACATCGCGTCCTTGCGACAACAGGCGATGGAAACGATCGCGCCGGAGGCGGAGCCTGCGAATGCGACGACGGAGACGGACGCACACGCGCCGCCATCGCCGCGTTGGCGTCTGGTGGCGATCGCGTCGCTGGTCGTGCTGTTGCTCGCGTTCGCGGCGAGTTTCATCTGGCCGTTGTCGCCGCAGTTGCCCGCCGGACAGACGGAAGCGTTGCCGTCCGAAGCCAGTATCGGCAGTCCTGCCGTCGACGATGCGGCTCTGGCGACCGACCCCGACTACGCCTTGCTCGCGCAGCCGGCGGCTGATTCGTCCCTGGCGCGCGAGCTTGCGTTCCACAGTTGGCTGGCTGGGCGGGGCACCGTCGTCGTGACGCAGTCCGCTGCCTTGCCGGATGTGCCCGAAGCGGCCGACACCAGCGAGTCGCAACCGTGAAATCCCGCTGGCTGGTGGTCATATGCATCCCGTTCGCGTTCGCTGCGCTGGCCGCTACGGCGGGATTTTCCGCATTGCCCGAGGCGCAACGCCGCCTGCTCGCCAGCGCCGAAGCCGTGTGGCCGGTATTGCCGCCGGAGGATCGACGCGCATTGCAGGACAACGCGGCCGACTGGTTGGCGCGATCTCCGCAGGAACGCGCCGGATTGCACGAGGCATGGCGTCGTTGGCAGGCCCTGCCGCCGGCCGAACGCGCGCGCCGACGCGGCGAATTCGAGGCTTGGCGCCGGCTGCCGGAAAGCGAGAAGCGGACGCTGCGCGATGCGGCGCCGATCTTCTCCGCGCTACCCGTAGCCGAGCAGCAACGCTTGCGCGAAGAATTCGCGCAATTGCCGGTCGACGAACAGTTGGCCTGGTCGCTGGGCCCCGAACTCGGCCGCGACGCGGCACGCATGACGGTGCTGTTCGCCTACGTGCCGGAAGCGGAGCGGCCACAGCTGCTGCAGGTGCTACGCGAACTCACGCCGGACGAACGCGCCCTGCTCGCGCAACTCGTTCCCCGTCTGGACGCCAGGCGACGGGATCGCCTGCGCGAGAGCCTGCTGAAGGCACCGGCCGGCGAACGTGCGGCCCTGCTGCGCGCGACGCTCGCCGCTCAGTAGTCGGCGGAGGTCGCCAGCACGCGCCGGTCGGCGCGGAATTTTTCGCCGAAGCGGGCCGTGCCGTCCGCGCGCAGACGCGGCGCGTGATCGCGCAGGTAATCGGCCAGCGCCGCTTCGTCGCGCAGGCGGTAGTGCACGCACAGGCAGAATTCGCCATCCGCGGCAGGCGGCTCGCGTCGCTCGAACACCGTCGCGCCGGTGAAGCCTGGCAGCGCCAGGATCTCGCGCACGTGCGCATCGAGCCAGGCACGATAGTCGGCCTCGATGTCGCGCCGCACGCTCAGGTTCACCTCGTATACCAGGCTCATAGCGTCAGCAGGCCGATGAAGAGCGCGGCCAGGACCACGCAGCCGAGCATGAAGGAGTAGGCGGTGCCCAGCAGCCAGAACTTGAACAGCGTCATCAGCCAGCCCTGGCCGTAGACGCGCTTTTGCATCAACAGCAGGTAGAGCGGGATCCACAGGCTGAGCAAGGCGATGCCCCAGCCGAGCAGGCCGTTGAAGAACCCGGACTCGGGAAACAGCCATTCCTGCAGGGTGGCGAGGGCCACGATCAGGGTCAGGTCGAGCGCCATGAAGCTGTGGCTGTGCAATGCCACCAGCAGATGCTCCATGTACAGGCGGCGCTTGAGCACGAAGAACGCCTTGAGCAGCAAGGCGAAGATCGGCATCAGCACGAACAAGGCCTGGGGCAGCACGCGGAAGATCGCATCGACGATGGTCTTCTCGCTGTCGCCGCGATCCATTTCGTCGCGCGCATGCCGCATGCGTTCGTTCAGCGAGCGGTTCGCCGCGGCCGGCAGCCAGCCGAAGTTGATCGGATTGCTGTCCGGATCCCAGTTCTTGCCGTTCACCGGGAAGTTCAGCGATTCGCCGCGAGGCTCTTTCGGCGGCGGCTTGCCGGCCGCCTTCGCCGCTTCGACGGCTTTCAGGTATTCCAGACGTTCGCGGCCGCGTTCCTCGATCTTCTCCAGCGCCACGTCGATGCCGACGGTCGCGCCGGGCGTGCCGGCGACGCTCTCCCGCGTCTTCTGCAGGGCCTCGCGGCTGGCGGCCAGAGCCTTCTCGAGTTCGGCCACCGTCATCGCGTTCGCGATGCTGTCGCCCTCGCGCGCGGCGCCGACCTGTACGCCTTTCACGTCGCCGTCGTCGCCGACCTCGAGGCTGCCGTGGATGGCGAAGAACATCACGATGGTCAGGAAGAAGAACAGCCGCACTGGCGTCACGTAGCGCACGCGGCGGCCGGCGATGTACTCCATCGTCAGGTAGCCCGGTTTGGCGAACAGCGGCCAGATCGTCCGGATTACGCGCGAGTCGATGTTCAGCACCGTGTCGAAGAAGTCGCCCATGATGCTGGAGAAATGCCGTACCAGGCCGCGGGTGGACTGGCCGCAGGCGTAACAGTGCTCGCCCAACAGCTGGGCGCCGCAGTTTTCGCAGCGACGCGGCCGCGCAGGTTCCGAGACGGCGGGAGTGGCGGTCGGTTCGGACATTCGGGGCCCCTGGGCGAATGCGGCTAATATAACGACAGAAATCGGCCCTGCCTTCCTCCATGAGTCACAACGAACACCGCCGCGCACGACTGTTGCGCGAGATGCGGGTCAGCCTCGTGCTCGCCCTGCCCATGGTGGCGGGGCAGTTCGCCGCCGTGGCGATGAATCTCGTCGACTCGGCCCTGGCCGGCCACTACAACCCGACGACGCTGGCCGCCGTCGCCGTCGGCAGCGCCCTGTGGTCGGTCGTGCTGCTGGTCTGCATCGGCGTGCTGATGGCGATCCCGCCTTCGGTGTCGCAGCTCAACGGTGCGGATCGTCGCGGCGAGATCGCCGCACTCTGGCAGCAGGCCGTGTGGCTGGCCCTGGGCCTGGGCCTGTCGATGCTGGCGCTGGTGCGTGCCGCGCCGTTGTTCCTGGCCTACTTCGGCATCACCGCCGAGGTGCTGCCGGAGGCCTCGGCGTTTCTGCAGGCCTTGTCGTACGGCGCGCCGGCGCTGGCCCTGTATTTCAGTTTCCGCTTCCTCAGCGAAGGCCTCGCGTGGACCATCCCGACGATGGTGTTCGGCGTCGGTGGCCTCGTACTGCTCGCACCGATCGGTTATGCGCTGATGTTCGGTGTCGGACCCTTGCCCGAACTCGGCGCGGCCGGCCTCGGTTATGCGACGGCGCTGGTGCTCTGGCTGCAGGCGATCGGGTTCCTGTACTACCTGCATCGTTCGCCGCGTTTCGCCGACCTGCATCTGTTCGAGCGCTGGCCGCTGCCGCAGTGGAAACCGATTCGCGAACTGCTCGCGCTCGGACTGCCCATGGGCGTGTCGATCTTCATGGAAGGCAGCCTGTTCGTCGCCACCGCGCTGCTGATCGGTCGGCTCGGTGCGCTCGATGTCGCGGCGCACCAGGTCGCGTTGAACTGGGCGAGCGCCAGTTTCATGTTGCCGCTGGGCATCGCGATGGCCACGACGGTGCGCGTCGGCCATGCCCAGGGCGCTGGCGACGCTTCGGCCGTGCGCTGGGCCGGTCTGGCGGGCTATGGCCTCGTGTTCGTCACGCAAACGCTTTCGGCACTGGCCTTGATGTTCGGCGGCTACTGGCTGGCCCGGCTCCTGACCGACGATCCCGCCACTATCGCGTTGGCCGTCACCCTGATGGCGTACGCGGCCGTGTTCCAGTATCCGGACGGCATCCAGGCTTTGTCCGCCGGTGCCTTGCGCGGCCTGAAGGACACCCGCATACCGATGTTGATCACCGTGCTTGCGTATTGGGGGCTGGGCCTGCCCCTGGGCGCCTGGTTCGGCCTGCATCTGGAAGGACGGGCGCCGGGCCTCTGGCTGGGCCTGATCGTAGGCCTGAGCGTCGCCGCGAGCCTGCTGACGCTGCGTTTCTGGCGCTTGGCCCGGCGGCCGACGATGGTCACGCAATGACCTGTGGCGCATGCGGCGTTCACCGGCCAGCGGTTATTCTTTGGCCAGAGATTTTCGGAGTTTCCCCATGAATCAGTCGCAAGCCAGGCCGAATCCGGTCTGGAGTTTCCTCGTCGGGCTTTGGCGTTTCGTCGATTTCGCCAACCACCTTTTCTTCAACCTGATCATGGGCTTCTTGCTGCTGGTCTTCCTGGCCCTGGTCGGTGCCGCGTTCTCCGCCAGCAGCGGCAATAGCGGCTACGGGCCGTTGCGCGACAAGACCGCACTCGTGCTCGATCTCAAGGGAACCCTGGTCGAGCAGTACACCAGCGCGCCGATCGAGCGCGCCTTCGCCCAGGCCAGCGGCAACCCGGAGCGCGAGATCCAGTTGCGCGACCTGACGCGCGCGATCTCGGCGGCCAAGGACGACAAGCGCATCGATCGCATCGTGTTGCTGACCGACGGATTCGGCGTGCCCGGTTTCGCGGCGCTGCGCGAACTCGGAGCGGCCCTGCGCGACTTCCGTTCCGCCGGCAAGCAGGTGATCGCCTATGGCGCCGGCATCGAGCAAAAACAATACTACCTCGCGGCGCAGGCCGACGAAGTCTATCTGGACCCCAGCGGCATGGTCCTGCTCGAAGGGCTCGGCCGCTATCGCCTGTACTACCGTCAGGCCCTGCAGGAAAAGCTCGGCGTCGACGTGCACCTGTTCCGCGTCGGCGAATACAAGTCGGCGGCGGAACCCTACATCCTCGATGCGGCGTCGGCGGAGTCGCGCGAAGCCGACCTGTTCTGGATGAACGACCTGTGGAACCGCTACCTCGACGACATCGCCAGCGCGCGCAAGCTCAGTCGCGAGCAGCTCGTCGCCTTCGTCGCGGCGATGCCGGAGCGCGTGCAGGCGGCCAAGGGCGACATCGCCCAGCTCGCGCTCGATACCAAGCTGGTCGATGCGCTGAAGACGCCGCACCAGATCGAAGAGCTGTTGTCCGAGCGCGGCGCGTTCGACGAGGAGCGCGGCAGCTTCCGCCAGATCGACCTCAACGCCTACCTGCGCCAGCTCGGCCCGGCGAACTCGCTGATCGCCAGCGGCGACCAGGTCGCGATCGTCGTGGCCTCGGGCGAGATCGTCGATGGCAAGCAGGCGCCGGGGACGGTCGGCGGCGAATCGACGGCGGAGCTGATCCGCAGTGCGCGCGAGGACGAGAACGTCAAGGCGATGGTATTGCGGGTGGATTCCCCCGGCGGCGGCGTGTTCCCGTCGGAACAGATCCGTCGTGAAGTCGCGTTGATGCGCGAGGCGGGCAAGCCCGTCGTCGTGTCGATGGGCAATGTGGCGGCGTCCGGCGGCTACTGGATCTCGATGAATGCAGACCGCATTTACGCCGATCCGTCGACGATCACCGGTTCCATCGGCATCTTCGGCCTGTGGATGAGCGCGCCGCGCGCGCTGGAGAAGATCGGCGTGCATAGCGACGGCGTAGGCACCACGCCCTTGGCGGGCGCCTTCGACATCACCCGCCCGCTCGATCCGAATGCCGGCGCGATCATCCAGTCGGTTATCGACCATGGCTATGCGCAGTTCATCGGCATGGTGGCGAAGGCGCGCGACAGCCAGCCGGAAAAGATCGACGAAGTCGCACGCGGGCGCGTCTGGAGCGGCGCCCAGGCCAAGGAGCGTGGACTGGTCGATGCGCTCGGCGGTTTGCGCGAGGCGCAAGCGGAAGCGGCCAAGCTGGCCAAGCTCGAGAAGGACAAGTACGAGGTGCGCTATGTCGAGCCACAGGTCTCGCCGATCGACCAGTTCTTCCTCGACCTGAGCCGCAATGCGCGCACGGCGGCGATGATGCGCAGCCTAGGCCCGGTGCCGGGTCTGCTGGGCCGCGATGCCAGCGAGCGCGTGACGCGCGAACTGGCCTGGTTGCAAGGCGGCAACGGCACGGCGCCGATCCGCACCGTCGCCCACTGCTTCTGCGGGCTTTGATCGCCGCGAACCAGGCGATCGCGACTCAAGAAAAAACGCCGGGGAATCCCCGGCGTTTTTCTTTGAGCGGACCGCGGATCGCGATCAACCGCCCTGGTCCTCCAGCGCCTTGCGCTGGTCTTCCGCCGCTTTCTTCTGCGCGTCGTCGGCGGTCTTGGCCTTGTCGATCGGGCGTTGCATCGTGTCGCGCATTTCCGTGGCCTTGCGCGCGCGCTGGTCCAGCGCGCTTTCCTCGCCGGGAGGCGGATCCGAACAGGCCGTCAACAGCAGGCAGGACAGGGCGACATGGATCGGCGAGAGACGCATGGCGATTCCTCGGATGGGCGCTGCGGTTATGCTACTCCGAAGGCCCTGCGCAGGCGAAAGGAAGAAGGACGATGGCGGCGAACCGTTGGCGACTGGACGGGCAGACGGCCCTGGTGACCGGCGCCAGCCTGGGCATCGGCCGCGCGATCGCCGCCGAGCTGCTCGGTCTGGGCGCCGAGGTGCTGATCGTCGCGCGCGACGAGGCGCAATTGGCGGCGACGGCGGGCGAGCTGGCCGAGCAGTTCGGCGAGGATGCCGTGCGGCATTTCGCTGCGGATGTCGGCGATGCGGAGCAACGCCGCGAGATCTTCGATTGGGTCGAGGACCTGGGGTGCGGCCTGCAGGTGCTGGTCAACAACGCCGGCACGAACCAGCGCAAACCGAGCATGGACTACTCCGAAGAGGAGTGGCGCGCGATTTTCGAGACCAACCTGTTCGCGGCCTTCGAGCTGTCGCGTTTCGCCTTCCCGATGCTCAGCCAGCACGCCAGTTCCAGCATCGTCAACGTCGGCAGCGTATCGGGGCTGACGCATGTGCGCACCGGCGCGCCCTACGGCATGAGCAAGTCGGCCTTGCACCAGCTGACGAAGAACCTCGCCTGCGAGTGGGCCGAGGACGGCGTGCGCGTGAATGCGGTCGCGCCCTGGTACATCCGCACGCGACGTACGTCGGGCGCCCTGTCGCAGCCGGAATACTTCGACGAGGTCATCGCCCGCACGCCGATGCGGCGCATCGGCGAGCCGGAAGAGGTCGCGGCAGCGGTCGCCTTCTTCTGTCTGCCCGCCGCCAGCTACGTGACCGGCGAATGCATCGCCGTCGACGGCGGCTTCCTGCGCTACGGGTTCTGATCGCGCCGGGCGGCGCCTCAGGGGCAGCTCTCGTCGACGATCTGGCCGATGCGCTGCACTTCGGACTTGCGATAGGTCGCAGTATCGCTGAACGCATGCAGGGAAGCCGATTGCGCTTCCTTGCGCTTCTTCCTCCAGACCTCGCAGGCCTGCTCGTCGCTCAGGCGGACGCAGGAATCCTCGACCCACTGGCAGGCGCGCGACAGCTCCGGGCCGAGTTGCCGCGAATCGTAGTACAACACCATCGGCTCGCAGCGCGGATTCGGGTCGTAACTTTCGCTATAGCGTTCGATGCCGTCATAACTCGTGCAGCGGTACATCGGCGGCGGCGAAAGAAGAAGCGGCGGCGCGCGGCGGCGCTCCACGACGGGCTCGGGTTCGGGTTTGGCCGGTGGCGGTGGCGCGGGTTTGGCCGGCGCGTCCTTCGGCCGCTGCATCTGCCGTGTGCTCGACTGCGTGCCCGCCGGACAAGGATCGTCCTGCAAGGTCACGCGACCCTTGGCATCGACGCAGCGGTACACCGTGACGGTGTCGTTGCCGGCACCGCCCGCCGAGCCGGCCAATACCAGCAGCAGCGATGCGACCGTGAGACGCAACAGGGACATGCGGCGGATTGTGCGACGGGTCGGCCAGCGCCGCCAGCGGTCGCCGGCTGAAGCCCGACGACCGGTTCAGCTGGCCGTCCGACGGCGTTCAGGCCGCCTTTTTCGGCGCCGCTTTCTTCGTGGCCTTGGCGGTTTTCTTGGCCGCCTTTTTCGTCGCCTTCTTGGCGGTCTTTTTCGTGGCCTTCTTGACGGCTTTCTTCGCCGGCTTCGCGTCCGTCGCGTCGACCGATGCCGGTTTCTTCACGACCGCTTTCTTCGTCGCCTTCTTGCCGACGGCCTTGCGTCCGAAGCCCTTGCGTACCGGTTTGCCGGCGGCCAGCAGGGCCTCGCACTCGGCCTGCGTCAGCGAGGCCGGCTCGCGATCCTTCGGGATCTTGCCGTTCTTCTCGCCATCGGTGATGTAGGGACCGAAGCGGCCGTTGACGATCTGGATGTCCGTGCCGGGGAAGCTCTTGATCAGCCGGTTGGCGATGGCCTGTTCCTTCTCGCGCACCAGTTGCAGCGCGCGCTCGAAACCGATCGTGTAGGGGTCTTCTTCCTTCGGAAGCGAGGCGTAGGTGTCGCCGCGCTTGGCGAAGGGGCCGAAGCGGCCCACGCCGACGCTGACCTCGCGACCTTCGTCCAGGCCGAGCTTGCGCGGCAGGCCGAAGAGCTTGAGCGCTTCTTCCAGGGTCAGGGTGTAGATGCTCTGGCCAGGGCGCAGCGATGCGAAGCGCGGCTTCTCTTCGTCCTCAGCCGTGCCGATCTGCACCATCGGGCCATAACGGCCGATGCGCGCCGTCACCGGCTTGCCGGTTTCCGGGTCGGGGCCGAGCAGGCGGCCGGTCTCTTCGCCGCGCGGCTGTTCGCCTTCCGCGTCGACCTGCTGCTTGAACGGTTTCCAGAATTTCTGCAGCAGCGGCACCCATTCCTCTTCGCCGCGCGACACCGCATCGAGCTCGTCCTCGAGCTTGGCGGTGAAGTCGTAGTCGACGTAACGGGCGAACCGTCCGGTCAGGAATTTCGCCACGGCGCGTCCGACGTCGGTCGGACGGAAGCGGCGGTTGTCGAGCAGCACGTACTCGCGACCCAGCAGCACCTGGATGATGCTGGCGTAGGTCGACGGCCGGCCGATGCCGTATTCCTCCAGCGCCTTCACCAGCGAGGCTTCGGAATAGCGCGGCGGCGGTTCGGTGAAATGCTGGTCCGTGTGGATGGAAGCGAGCGGCACGTTCTGGCCGAGTTTCATCGGCGGCAGCTTGCGGCCTTCGTCGTCGTCCTCGGCGGTCTTCGCGTCCTTGCCCTCTTCGTAAACGGCCAGGAAGCCGGGATCGACGATGGTGGTACCGCTGGCGCGGAAAGCGTGTTCGCTGCCTGCAGCGAGTTCCACCGACACGGTGTTCAGGGTCGCCGGCAGCATCTGCGAAGCGACGGCGCGCTTCCAGATCAGTTCGTACAGGCGGCGCTCGTCGTCGGTCAGGAAACGCGCGACCTGGGCCGGCGTGCGCAGCGCCGAGGTGGGGCGAATGGCTTCGTGCGCTTCCTGCGCGTTCTTCGACTTCGACTTGTACACGTTCGGCTTGTCGGGCACGGCCTGCGTGCCGTAGTCGCGGGCGATGACGTCGCGCATTTCCGCGACCGCTTCCTGCGACAGATGCACCGAGTCGGTACGCATGTAGCTGATCAGGCCGACCGTACCTTCTTCGCCGAGCGCGGCGCCTTCGTACAGCTTCTGCGCCACGCGCATCGTGCGCGAGGTCGAGAAACCGAGCTTGCGCGCGGCCTCCTGCTGCAAGGTCGAGGTGATGAACGGCGGCGCCGGACGACGCTTGCGCTCCTTGCTGCTGACGTCGGTGACGTGCAGCGCATTGCCGGCGGCGGCGACGAGGCGTTGGCGCGCGGCTTCGGCCGACTTGCCGTCGGTGAGGGTGAACTGTTCGAATTTCTGGCCATCGAGTTTGACCAGTCGCGCGGTGAACGGCTGCTGCGGATGCGAGAGTTCGGCTTCCACGCTCCAGTATTCGCGGGCGACGAAGGCTTCGATCTCCTCCTCGCGTTCGACGATCATGCGCAGCGCCGGCGACTGCACGCGGCCAGCGGACAGGCCGCGCTGCACTTTGCGCCACAGCACCGGCGAGAGGTTGAAGCCGACCAGATAGTCCAGCGCGCGTCGTGCCTGCTGCGCATCGACCAGGTCGCCGGCGATCTTGCGCGGATGGGCAACGGCTTCCTGGATCGCGCGCGGCGTGATCTCGGTGAAGACGACGCGATTGAGCGGCTTGCCCTGCAGCAAGCGGCGCTCCTTCAGGATTTCGGCGATATGCCAGCTGATCGCTTCGCCTTCGCGATCCGGGTCGGTCGCCAGGAAGATGGCGTCGGCCGATTGGGCGGCGCGGGCGATGGCTTCGACATGCTTCTCGTTCTTTTCGATCAGCTCGTAGCGCATGGCGAAATCGCGCTCGGGGTCGACCGCCCCCTCCTTGGGCACGAGATCGCGGACGTGGCCGTAGGAGGCCAGGACGGTGAAGTCCTTGCCCAGGTATTTGTTGATCGTCTTGGCCTTGGCGGGGGATTCGACGATGAGCAGGTTCTTGGCCATGCTGGCAATGCTCCGCAATTGCGGTGAACGGTGCGCCAACGCGGCGCCCGGCTATCAATGAGGGCGGTCCGGCCCCCGTTCCAGTCCCCCGGCCGAACCGGGGCGACAGACGGCAAGGCCCGCTTAAACCGCGGGCCCTTTATTTATTAAGTCTCCCGAATGGCTGGAGCTGTCAAGCCAGTCCGGGCGCCGGGCTCAGCGCCAGCTCGCGCCGCCCAGGGCCGCCAGCATGGCGAAGAAGGCGATGACGCTGAGCACGCTGCCGCCGAAAACCACGACGATGAAGGCGATCAGGCAGCCGCCGAGCTCGCGTTTCTGCAGGTCCGGCCGGCTCGTATAGGCCCATTGGTCGACCACCAGCGTGCTGGCGGCCATGTCGTGCAGGCCCTGTTTCCGGTCCGTGAAGGCGACCACCAGGTAGCCGATATAGATCGTCACATAGCACAGCAGGTGGCTGGCCCAGCGGCCCAGGGCATGTTTCCGGCCCAGGCGATGCCCGTCGGCGTCGGTGACCTTGATGCCGAACAGGCGCTTGCCCAGGGTCGCCTGGGCCTCCGACGATTCCTGGTACACGTAGTACAGGGCGCTCAGGATCGGGCCGGTGACGTAGACCGCGAGCATCGTGACGATCTGAAAGACGCCCAGCTGCCCCGTGGCCGAGGACGGATCGAAGGCGCCGAAGCCGAAACCGAAGCCCATCACCACGATCATCAGGACCACGTAGTACGCCATCGTCACCAGGAAGGTGTCGACCACCCAGGCGGCCCAGCGGCGCCAGAAGCCGGCGTAGACGACGTCGCCACCACCGACGTAGTTGGTTGTCTGCCTCGCGACGGCGGCCGATGGCGGGGCATAGGGCGAAGCGCCGTCGGGCGCTGGCGACGGCAAAGGCATCGCGGGCAGGTCGTCGAGGCCGAGTTCGCTCCCGACCCGTTTCAGCGCCTGCCACTCGCCCATGCCTTCGCGCCACACCAGGGTTTCGTCGTCCAGCTGACCGCGGCGATAGGCGTCGCGGATCACCTGGGCGGCCATCGGCCCATGTCGCTGTTCCTGGCGATCTACGTAGTACCAGAGGGCCTGGCTCATTCAATTGCGCTCCAGCAGGTCGGGTGATTCGGCGCTGGCCTCAGCGGCAACCGGAGGGCAGCAGCTTCGGCGGCATGTCGGGTCCGCTGCAGGTCCAGCTCATCGCCCCTGGCTCGCCAGGCATCGCTTCGAGCACGATCGACCGGCCGCGAATGGCCTGGGTGGCCTGGTCGCCGAACTGTACTTGCACCGCGCAGCTGCCGTTCGGCAGCACGCCCAAGCGCACGTTCCCGACGTAGCGACCGGCATAGCTCGCCGGCGGACCGAAGCCTTCGCTGCCATTGGTTGGGCAGACGCCGTTCTGCGCATGAGCCTGCTCGATCGACGGCTTGAGGGAATTGCCGAGCGCCATCGCCTCGGCGGCCTGCGCCCGTGCGACGTACTCCTGATATTGCGGAATGGCGATAGCGGCGAGGATGGCCATGAGCACGATGGCGCCCACCAGCAGGATGATGCCGATGAGCAGGCAGCCATTGCCCTTCTTCGCCGGCGGCGGCATTGCCGCGGGTATCGCGGTCGGCGCGGCGGTCGGGACCGGCGGCGGTTCGGCCACGACATCCAGATCGTCCAGGTCGAACTCGATTTCGAACTGGCGCAACGCCAGCCAATCGCTCATGCCCTCGCGCCAGATCAGGGTTTCGCCGTCGATGGATCGTTGTCGATACGCTTCGCGAATGGCGTGCGCTGTCACCGGCCCCTGACGCTGACCGTTGCGATCGACGTAAAACCAGCTGCTTGCGTCCATGGCTCTTCGCGTCCCCACGCGTAAAAAACCCGCCTTGCGGCGGGTTCGTATTCATTCCCCGACCTTCTCAGTGTACGGGTTCGGGCTCGTCCCCGAAAATCTGGCTTTCGATCCAGGCGAAAGCCGCTTCGGCACCCGGTTGGTTGAACAGGACCATCAGCACGACCCATTTGAGGTCATCCACATCAACCTCTTCCTGGTCGAGCGCCATCACGCGATCGAGCACCAGCTCGCGCTGGTCGGCGTCGATGACGCCTTGCTGCTCGAGGAACATCAGGAAGCCCCGGCACTCGCTATCGAGCCGGTCGAGTTCGCCCTGCACGAACACGCGCACCGGGCCACCGACCCGTGCCACGGCCGTGGAGGGCCGCTGCTGGGAGAGCTCGTCCAGCCAATCGAACGCCTTGTTGATCTCGCTGGGGCTGAAGCCGGCCTGGATCAGGCCGTTCTGGAGGGAGTCGCGATCCCGGACGGCATCGGGGTCGTCGTAGAAGTAATGTTCGAAAAGGTAGAGAAGGACGTTGAGTATGGTTTCTTCTTTCATCACCCTATCGCTTGTGCCGGTCCCCGGCACTCGGGGGAAGATCTAGGGGCGTCGGGCATAACGGCCATGCTCGGCCTGGACACGCCCGTCCAGCTCCATGGTCAGCAGCATGGGGGCAAGGCAAGCCAAGGTCAATCCTGTCCGAGCCGCCAATTGGTCAATTGTGACGGGGTCGTGGCCCAGGGCTTTCCAGAGTCGTTGCTGGGTCTTCGTGTCGGGCGTGAGGCTGGCCGGAATCGCGTCGGACGCCGCCGACAAGGGCTGTTCCAGACGGGCGGCGAAGGGCATCAGTGCTTCGACGATTTCCGAGGGAGATTCGACCAGGGTCGCTCCCTCGCGGATCAGGCGATGGCAGCCGCGCGCCATCGGATTGTGGATGGAGCCTGGTAGTGCGAAGACTTCACGACCGGCATCGCCGGCCAGACGGGCGGTGATCAACGCACCCGAGCGTTGTGCCGCTTCCACCACCAGGATTCCAAGCGACAGGCCGGCGATGAGCCGGTTGCGACTGGGAAAGTGCTGGCGGATCGCCGAGGTTCCCGGCGGGTGCTCGCTCAGAACGACGCCCTCGGTTGCGATGCGGCGCATCAGCTTGGCATTGCTGGCGGGATAGGCGAGGTCGAGACCGGTGGCGACGACGGCGATGGTTCTTCCGCGGCGCAGTGCCGCTTCGTGCGCAGCCGTGTCGATGCCTTCGGCCAAGCCGCTGTTGATCGCCAGGCCCGCGTCGGCCAGTTCGGCGGCGAAGCGCCGGGCGTTGTCGCACCCGCCGGCGCTGGGACGACGACTGCCCACGATCGCGACCTGGGCGCAGGCCAGTAGTCGAACATCGCCTTCGACGAAGATCGCGGCGGGTGGACAGGGACCATGCCGCAACAAGGGCGGATAGTCGGCGTGATGCCAGGCGATCAGGCGGCGATGCGGACCAGCGAGCCAGGCGAGATCGGCATCGATTCGGCGCGCGTCGGTCGACATGGCGCGACCGGCGCTGCTTTCGGCCAGCGCGCGCTCGGCGTCGCCATGTCGCTCGAGCGCGGCGCGCAGGATCGACGAGGGCAGGTCGCCGCGGACGAGTTCGAGCAGGGCGCGGATGTTTTCCATGCCCCAAAAGCATCGCGGCGCCCCTAGGCGCCGCGATGTCGGAAAACATTACTCGGTAGCGTCAGGATGTCTCAGCACATCGTTGACCTTGGTGGGACGGATGCTCTCCATCACCAAGCCGTAGCTGACGTTGTCGAAGCTGCGGAAAACCATCACGTGGCCAAGATAGTCGTCCGGCATCTCGACCTTGTCGCGCATGGACGTCAACTTGTCGTTCCACTTGACGTTGTCGGGACGCGTCGGCCCTTCGTGCCACATCGAGAAAACCGTGCCGTTGTCGATGCCGTTGCGGGTGCCGACGTTGAGCGCCACGATCTGATTCGGGCCGGCGATCGAATCGCCGTCGGCCACCGCCAGCACTTTCGCGCCCGGCGGCAGGCTCGCCGGCGGATGCGGCATGAAGCGCGAATCGTAGGGCGCGGTTTCCAGCGGCATGATGCGGTCGCCGACGCGCACGTCGCGGCCTTCGTCGCGCAGCAGCAACACCGTCACTTCGCCCTGCACGCGCATCACTTCGCCGGTGGCATGGCGCATCAGTTCGTAACCGAGGACCTTGCCGTGGCGTTCGCGCTTGGACAGCGGTTCGACCGAGCTCCAGTGGTGATGGTCTTCCTTGCCGCGGAAGTTCAGCTGCGAAACGCCGGCGCGCGAATAGTTCGTGTCGTCGCCGAACACCGCTGCGCCGACGCCGTATACGACGATCGGACGCACGATGCTGACCAGCTGTCCCGGCTGCGCGCCACCCATGCCGCGCACATAGACGACCTGGCCGGCGCTGGTGAGCAGGCGATCTTCCTCAAGGCCCAGCACATAGGGCAGGTCCTTGATCTCGTTGACGACGGTCAGCTGTTTCAGGAACGGCTGGATCTTCGACAGCGGAATCGTGTCGATCGCTTCGCCGACGCGCGGGCCGTCGGAACGGACCTGGGCGCGACCGTTCACATAAACGAGGCTGAGCACATCGCCCGGATAAATGAGATGCGGGTTCTTGACCTGAGGATTGGCCTGCCAGATTTCCGGCCACAGCCAAGGCTTCTTCAGGAAGCGCCCGGCGATATCCCAAAGGGTATCGCCACGTTGGACCGTATAGGTCGTGGGATGGTCGTTACGCACCTCAGCCGCGATGGCATAGGTGGCAACGGTCAAAAGCATGGCAGTCAAAACTGCAGGAAGCCGTTTAAGCATGGCTGCTATCCACCTGATTCCCCGAGGCAAGCGCCTGAACTATAGCCCAAATCCGGGAGCAGATTGCAAGCCGGGGGCGCTACAATGGCGGCCTCGACCCCTTTTGCCCCCTCGCGGCCCCCGTATCGCCATGGCCAAGTTGCCCATCCTGGAATTCCCGGACCCCCGTCTTCGCACCGTGGCCAAGCCGGTGGAAAGCGTTGACGACGCCTTGCGCGAGCGCATCGCGGACATGTTCGAAACCATGTACGCGGCCCCCGGAATCGGACTGGCCGCGACCCAGGTGAACTATCACCGGCGCCTGCTCGTGCTCGATATCAGCGAGGACCATAGCCAGCCGCTGGTCTTCATCAATCCGGAGATCCTCGAGCGCGACGGCAGTCAGGTCTATCAGGAAGGCTGCCTGTCCGTGCCGGGCATTTTCGCCGACGTCACCCGCTACAACCGCATTCGTGTGCGGGCGCTGGATCGCGACGGCCAGTCGTTCGAACTCGAAGCCGACGGCCTGCTCGCGGTCTGCATCCAGCACGAGATCGATCATTTGGACGGTAAGGTGTTCGTCGACTACCTGTCGCCGCTGAAGCGCGATCTCGTGCGCAAGAAACTCGCGAAACAGCGCAAGCTCGCCGGCGAAGACGCTGCCTGATGGCCCTGCGGGTCGTTTTCGCCGGCACGCCGGAATTCGCCGTCGCCTCCCTGCTCGCGGCGTTGCGCTCGGCCGAAGTCGTCGCCGTTTACACCCAGCCGGACCGTCCGGCCGGGCGTGGCAGGCAGCTGGCCGCTTCGCCGGTCAAGCAAGTGGCGATGGCGCGCGGTATCCCCGTGTTCCAGCCCGAGAGTTTCAAGTCGGCCCAGGCCCGCGCCCAATTGCGCGCCTTCCAGCCCGATCTGATGATCGTTGTCGCCTATGGGTTGATCCTGTCGCAGTCGGTGCTGGATATCCCGCGTTATGGCTGCTGGAACGTGCATGCTTCGCTGCTGCCGCGTTGGCGCGGCGCGGCGCCGATCCAGCGAGCGATCGAAGCCGGCGATACCCAGACCGGCATCTGCCTGATGCAGATGGACAAGGGGCTGGATACCGGGCCGGTCATCCTGTCGCAGGCGATCGCCATCGAGTCCGACGATACCGGCGGCAGCCTGCACGACCGCCTGGCGGAGAAGGGCGCCGAAGTACTGGAAGACGGCCTTCGCCTGCTGCGCGCCGGCATCCGGCCCTTGCCGCGTGCGCAGGCGGAGCAAGGCGTGACCTATGCGCACAAGCTGGAAAAGGCCGAAGCGCGCCTGGACTGGAACGAACCGTCGGAGCGGCTCGCGCGAAAAGTGCGCGCGTTCAACCCCTGGCCGGTGAGCGAGGCGATGGTCGCCGGCGAGCGCCTGCGCATCCATGCCGCGACTTCACTTCCGCTCACGCACAACCAGCCATCGGGAAAAGTGCTGGCCGCGAGCAAGGCCGGCGTCGACATCGCCTGCAGCGAAGGCGCGTTGCGCCTGTTGCGCGTGCAGCGCGAAGGCGGCCGACCGATGTCGTCCGCCGACTACCTCAACGCGCAACCGGCCCTGAGGAAAGCATGAGCGATGCCGGCGCGGGCCTGCGCGCGCAGGCGGCGCTGTCGCTGGCGGCCGTGTTGGGCGATGGGCGCTCGCTGAAGGCGGTGCTGGCCGAGCGCCTGCCGACTATTCCCGACGCGCGCGACCGTTCCCTGCTAGAAGCGATCTGTTTCGCCGCCTTGCGCCATCGTCGTCGCTACGACGCGGTGTTGGCCTCCTGGTTGGCCAAGCCGCTGCCGAAACGCGACTACGCGACGCATTGCCTGTTGCTGGCGGGCCTGGCCCAACTTGACGAACTCGGTCTGTCCGCTTACGCGGCGGTGGCTGCGACGGCGGAAGCGGCGCGCCATCTCGATCGCGTATCGCAGGTGGGCCTGGTCAACGCGATCCTGCGCCGCGCCACGCGCGACCCATGGCCGGAGCCCGCCGGGCTCGGTGAGCGGACCTCGCACCCGGAATGGTTGCTGCAGGCGCTGCGCGAGGACTGGCCGACGCGGCTGGAAGAGATCGCCGACGCGAACAATCGTCCTGCGCCCTTCTGGTTGCGCGTGAACACGAACAGGATTTCGCGCGAGGCCTATCGCCAGCAATTGTCGCGGGAGAGCGTGGATGCGATGGCGCCGGCATTCCCGCAAGCGGCGTTGCGACTGGACGACATGCGCGCGCCGGACGTGCTGCCAGGCTGGCGAGAGGGCGAGATCAGCGTGCAGGATGGTGCCGCGCAACTTGCCGGCGAGGCTTTGCCTTTCGCCATGGATGCGCGCGTGCTCGATGCCTGCGCTGCGCCCGGCGGCAAGACCGCACAACTCGCGACGCGCCTGGGCAAGGACGGCGAACTCCACGCCATCGATGTGGATGCGCGCCGCCTGCGCAAGATCGAGGACAACCTGCAACGCCTGGGGCTGGCATCGGAGCGGGTGCGCCTGCTGGCCGCCGATGCCACCGCCACCGCGTCGTGGTGGGACGGGCGTGCGTTCGACGCGATCCTGCTCGATGCCCCTTGTTCGGCGACGGGCATCATCCGGCGCCAGCCCGACATCAAATGGCATCGTCGCCCGCAGGACATCGACGCGCTGGTCGCGCTGCAGGCGCGCTTGCTCGATGCCCTCTGGACCACTCTCGTTCCCGGCGGCCATCTGCTGTACGCGACCTGTTCGCTGCTCAAGGCCGAGAATCAGGCTCAGGTCGATGCCTTCCTGCGCCGCCGCCCGGAGGCGCAGGCCGTCGAGCTTCCTGCGCACTACGGCCATGCGGCGGGTTCCGGGCGGCAGCGATTCCCGGGCGAGGACGGCATGGACGGCTTCTTCTACGCACTGCTGCGCAAGGCGCCCTGAGCTAGAGTGCGCGCATGAGCGAGCGTCGTCAGGCCATCTGGTTCTTCCTCATCGCGTTCTGGATACTTGCGGTCGGCTTCGGCTTGCGCGATCCCTGGCCGGCCGACGAACCGCGCTTCGTGCTCGTCGCCAAGCAGATGGTGGAAAGCGGCGACTGGCTGTTCCCGCATCGCGGCAGCGAGCTGTATCCGGACAAACCACCGGTCTACTTCTGGTTGCTGGCGCTGTGCTTCAAGCTCACCGGCAGCTGGCGCTGGAGTTTCCTGCTGCCATCCTTGTTGTCGGGCATGGGCGTGCTGTGGCTGGTGCGCGACCTGGCGAAGCGGCTGTGGAATCCGGCGGCGGGGCTTTGGGCCGCGATCGCCGTGCTCAGCGCGCTGCAGTTCGTCTATCAGTTCAAGCGTGCGCAGATCGACCCGACGCTCGTGCTGTTCACGACGCTGGCGTTCTACGGCCTGTGCCGGCACCTGTTGCTCGGACCGCACTGGCGCTGGTTCTGGGCCGGCTGTTTCGCTGCTGGCATCGGCGTGATCCTGAAGGGCGTCGGCTTCCTTCCCTTGCTCGCCCTGCTGCCTTATGCGGCGATGCGCTACTGGCGTTGGCAGGGCATCGCCGAACTCGGCCCAGGCAACATCGGGCGCTGGAGCCTGGGCGTAGTCGCGTTCTTCGCGGCGATCGGATTGTGGCTGGTGCCGATGCTGTCGGTTGCGTTGAGCGGCGACAATCCGGAACACCAGGCCTACGTGCAGAACCTGCTGTTCAAGCAGACGGCGGAGCGCTACGTCGATCCTTGGCACCACTACGAACCGGCCTGGTATTTCCTCGAAATCGTCGGATTGTTCTGGGCGCCTTTCTCGCTGGCCTTCCTGTGGCTCTGGCGCGATTGGAAGAACGCGCTATCGGCGCGCGATGCACGCGTCTGGCTGCCGCTGGCCTGGGGCCTGCTGGTGCTGGCCTTCTTCAGTGCCAGCGCCGGCAAGCGCGACATGTACATCCTCCCGGCCCTGCCGGCGTTCGCGCTGGCGGCGGCGCCGTTCCTGCCGGCGTTGACGCAGCGGCGCGGGTTCCGCTGGTGCCTGTGGGGCTTCGCGCTTTTGTTGGGCGCGTTGCTGCTCGGTCTCGGCGCCAGTGCGCTGCTGTCCGATCCTTCGTTCGCGCGCAAGCTCGCCGAAGAACGCGATCTCGGCGGCGAGGCGCGCCGGTTGTGGATGATGCTCGCCGTCGTCGGCGGGGTCTCGGTGCTTTCCGCGCTGGTCCTGCGGCCTGCGCGCGGCGCGATCGCCGTCGCCATTGCGCTGGTGGCGGTCTGGAGCGGCTACGGACTCGTTGCGCATCCGGCACTGGATCCAAGCAGCTCCTCGAGCGCGCTGATGGCGCGGGCACGCGCGTTGGCCGGCCCCGACCGCACGATCGGTCTGGTCGACTGGAAGGAGCAGAACCTGCTGCAGGCGGTCGGACCGACGACGGAATTCGGTTTCCGCGCGCCGCGCGAGCTGCAACTGAAGCGGGCCGAAGCCTGGCTGCGCGAATTGCCGGCCACGCGTGTGTTGCTGGTGCAGGAGGACAAGCCCGGCGAGTGCGTCCGGCTCGATGCCGCGCATGCGCAACGCGTCGGCGTCGCCAACCGGCGTACCTGGTGGCTGGCCGGCCGCGATGCGCTGGCGACGACCTGTCCATGAGCGATGCGCCGATCGACGCAGTGATCACCTGGGTCGACGGCAGCGATCCGGCGCATGCCGAACGCCTTCGCGCCCATCTCGAACAGATCGGGGGCCCGAGGCCGGCCGCCGCGGACCCGACGCGCTTCAACGATGCCGGCGAACTCGAATATTGCATCGCCTCCATCCTGCGCTATGCCCCATGGATCCGCCGCATCCACATCGTCAGCGATCGCCAGGTGCCGAAACTGGTGCGGAGATTCGCCGGCACGCCTTTCGCCGATCGCCTGCGCATGGTCGATCATCGCGAGATATTCGCCGGTCACGAACAGCATCTGCCGACCTTCAATAGCCGCGCGATCATCACCGCGCTCTGGCGCATTCCCGGTCTGGCAGAGCGCTTCCTCTACTTCAACGACGATTTCGCCCTGATCCAGCCGGTGCGGCCGCAGGATTTCTTCGATGGCGAAACGATGCTCGTGCGCGGCGACTGGCGCCCGCAGTCGGCGCATCGTCCCCTGCGCCGCGTCGTGGTCGGCCTGCGCCGCTGGCTCGGCCGCGATCCGGCCGCTTCGTCGGCGGCGCGCGTGCGCAACCTCGCCGCGCAGGAAGAGAGCGCGCGGCTGGCGGGCTACACGCGCGAGTACCTGCGCATGTACCACAACCCGTTCCCGATGCGGCGCTCGACGCTGGAGGGCTACTTCGCCCGGCATCCGGATCGCCTCGCGCACAACCTGTCGTTCCGCCTGCGTTCGCCGCACCAGTTCAAGACCGAATGCCTGGCCGCGCATCTGGAGTTCGCGGCCGGGCGCGCGCGGCTCGACAACGGATTGCGCACGGTGCAGCTCAAGCCGAGCGAGCAATGGTTGCCGCGGCTGCGGCGCAAGCTGGCCGCTGCCGACGCCGATGCGCGCTACGCCTTCGCCTGCGTGCAAAGCCTGGAGCTGGCGCCGACCGCCGCGCAAGAAGCCGTCGTCGACTGGCTCGACCGCCGCGTCGGGCGATTGGGTGGAAGCGGCGTTGCCGCCCGATCAGGCGACGCGCAGATCGGGTAGCGGCTGTTCGCGGTAATGCGCGAGATGCGTATCCAGCCCGAGCTCGCAGCGCGTTCGTTTCGAAGCGAAGGTTTCCGCCAACAGCTTGTCGTTGGCGCTGATGCCGTCGCGGGCGCGCTCGGGATGGAACAGGTGCACCGCCAGGCCGGCGAAGCGCAGCGAACGCCGTTTCAGTCCGGCGTGGTAGGCGCGCGCCGCCAGGTCGTTGTCTTCACGCCCCCAACCCTCGTAGCGCTCGTCGAAACCGTTCAGCGCGAGCAGGTCCTCGCGCCACCAGCCCTGGTTGCAGGTCTTGATGCCGCCCTGGCGCTGGCCTTCGTTGAGTCGCGCGATCAAGGCCGACAGCGGCGGTATGCGAAGCGTATGGCGTCGGCGCTCCAGGCCGGGATCGAAGAACCCGGTGTCGATGCGCCGCGCGCGCAGCATCGCGTCGGCGCCTTCCGGCGTGCTCAGCACGCGCATGCCCTGGATGAAGCGGCCGCGACGGGCGGCGGCGAGATGGTCCGCCACGTAGTGCCGGTGCAGCACCATGTCGCCGTCGAGGATCAGCAGGTAGTCGCCGGACGACGCGGCGATGGCGAGATTGCGGATGCGCGCGGCTCGGAAACCACGGTCCTCGTGCCAGGCGTGGCGCAGCGGCACCGGATAGTCGCGGGCCTTTTCCCGGAGCATGTCGCGGGTCGCATCGCCGGAACCATCGTCGGCGACGATGACTTCGTCCGGCAGGCGGCTCTGCCGCGCGGCGCTGTCGAGTACGAGGGCGAGTGCGTCGGGCCGGTTGTAGGTGGTGATCAGCAGGCTGCTGCGCATGTTCGCCGGGATGCGGTGGGTGTCACCCGCTCGATCGCGGTTGCGAACGCCAGGCGCGGCCCAGTATAGCGGCGGCGCGGCCGGTGTTCTTCAACCACGAAGCACGCCGTTTCATGACCAGGCGCGCGTAACGCTTGGCCTCCTCCCAGGTCGGGTAGGGCTTGCTGAGGAATTCGGCTTTGGTCAGGTCCACGCAGCGTTCGTCCAGGCCGATGCTGCGCGCGTAGTGCTGGATCAGGCCGAGCGAGCGCACGCGGTTGAGGAACTTGTTGGTCGGCGTCTGCTTGCCCCACCAGCCGTTGGCGCCGTGCACGCGGTAATGCACGCTGCCGGTCGGTTCGTAGTACTTGTGCGCGCCGAGGATGCTGGCGCCGAACACCAGGCAATTGTCGGCCGAGATGCGCCATGTCGGCCGCATTTCTTCCGGCAGCGCCAGCGTGCGACGGGCCCAGGGCGTTCGCAGGCTCAGGGCCGAGGTCGGCGCGCCGTACCAGTGCGCCGTCATGTAGGTGCTGACGATGGTGAAACCGAGGTCGACGCTCTGTTCGGCGAATTCGATGCGGCCTTCCTCGCCGCCGAACAGCACGATGTCGCTGAAGACGAAATCGACGTCCGGACGCGCGTCGAACAACGCGCCGACCTTCTCCAGGTAGTCGGGAGCCCAGCGGTCGTCGGCGTCGAGGAAGCAGACGACGTCGCCTTCGGCCGCCGCGACGCCGCGCTGGAAGGCCGCGAGCTGGCCGCCGTTCTGGCCGAACATCAGCAGCACGCGCGGGTCGTCGGCATAGCGCTGACGGAGCAGCGCGGCGGAGCCGTCGGTGGAGCCGTCGTCGACGACGATGATGCGCTGCGCCGGCCGCGTTTGCGCCAGTGCGCTTTCGACGGCTTCGACGACAAAGTTGCGGTAGTTGTAGTTGGTGACGACGACGGAAACGGTTGCAGCTGGGGTCATGGCGGGGGCCTGGAGAAAAGCCGTCGGGGGAACGGCCCTGACCTGCGTTTCGCCGGAAGCGAAAGGCAGTGGATCGAGTATCGGGGGTCGAAAGCCAACGCTCGCTGTACGCGAGCTAGGCGGCCTGGCGTGCGGAGCGTTCCAGCAGGGTGTATTTGCGGAAGACGTATTGCGTGTGGCATGCGTGGAACAGCCAGCCCTTGGGGCCGTCGAGCAGTCCGCCACGCAGCAACATGTTCTTGAACCAGTAGTAGGCGGCATGCAGCCAGCGATCGCCGCGGTGCGCGCGCCGGCCTTTCAATCGCTTCTGCGCGGCCCACAGGTCGGCATAGCGCGCGAGCTTCGAGCGGTATTCGCTTTCCGAGCGCGCGGTGTCGTGTTCGATCCGCGCAGAGACCAGGCCGACCCGGTAGGAAGCCATGTCCATGCGTTCGTGCACTTCCAGCGGCTGATAACGCAACTGTTGCCGGAACAGACGGCCGACGCGTTCATCGCCCCAGCCGAAACGCAGGACCTTGCCCAGGAAATGCGTGCGCCGCCAGAGGCGCCAGATGTCGGCGCGCTCGACCTCGCCGGAGTCGAAAAGCTTGCGCAGGCTCTTCTCCGTGCAGGGGTCTAGCCATTCGTCGGCATCGATCATCAAAACCCAGGATTGCGACGCTTGTTCGATGGCCTTGTTCTTCTGCCGCCCGAACCCTTCCCAGGCCGAATACTCGACCCGTGCGCCGGCATCGCGCGCCAGCGCGACGGTCGCATCGGTAGAACCGGAATCGATCATCACCACCTCCTTGCAGACCGACGCGAGCGAGGAGACGCAGCGCACGATCCTGTCGGCTTCGTTGAAAGCGATGACGGCACCGGTGACCGGGAGCGGGGGCGAAACCATGGTCGTGGGTGCGGTCAGGCTGGGAGCCGTATTGGAGGGGGTGTCGCGGCGCTCAGGATGAACGTTGCGCAAACGGGCGGCAAGCGGGGGCGAAAGGCGCCAGGCGGGCCGATCCCGCCGACCTGCCGACCGGCCGGCTCGGCTATGATGCGAACGCTGAATGGCGGCGCGAAGACGCGCAGGGGACGCATGAAAATCCTGATCCTGGGCGCGGGCCAAGTCGGGTCATCGGTCGCGGCGGCGCTGGCGTCGGAGAACAACGACATCACGGTCGTCGATACGGACCACCAGCGCCTGCGCGAGCTGGCCGAGAAGCTCGACATCCGCACGATCATCGGCCATGCCTCCCTGCCCAGCGTGTTGGCCCAGGCCGGCGCCGAGGAGACCGGCTTGCTGGTCGCCGTGACGTCCAGCGACGAGGTCAACCTGGTCGCCTGCCAGGTCGCCGAGCAGCGCTTCGGCACCCCCACCCGGGTCGCCCGCCTGCGCGAATCCGAATACCTGAGCGTGGCCCAGTCGGTGAACGCCGCGATCAGTCCCGAGCAGCTGGTCTGCCGCCATATCGAGCGGCTGATCGAATACCCCGGATCGTTGCAGGTGCTCGAATTCGCCGATGGTCGGGCCCAGCTGGTCGCGGTGCGCGCGGTGCGCGGCGGCGCCCTGGTCGGGCACGAGATCCGCGAGCTGCGCCAGCATCTGCCGGCGCACGTCGATGCGCGCGTGGCGGCGATCTTCCGCAACGGCCGCGCGGTGAAGCCGGAGGGCAGCACGACCATCCAGGAAGACGACGAGGTCTTCTTCCTGGCGGATGCGCGCAACATCACCCTGGTCATGAGCGAGCTGCGCCGGCTCGACAATCGACCGACGCGCCGGCTGCTGATCGCCGGCGGCGGCAACATCGGCCGCAAGCTCGCCCGCAACCTGGAGAAGCGCTACCAGGTGAAGGTGCTCGAACGCTCGCGCGATCGCGCGCGTAGCATCGCCGAAGAACTGCTGAATTCGATCGTTCTGGTCGGCGACTGCGCCGACGAAGATCTGCTGCGCGAAGAAAACATCGACCAGACAGACGTCTACATGGCGCTGACCAACGACGACGAGGCGAACATCCTGTCGGCGATGCTGGCCAAGCGCCTGGGCTGTCCGCGCGTACTGGCCCTGATCAACCGGCCGGCCTACGCCGAGCTGGTCGAAGGCGGCAGCATCGACATCGCCGTCAGCCCGCAACAGGTGACCCTCAGCGCGCTGTTGGCGCATATCCGCGAAGGCGCGCATGCGCGCGTCTATTCGCTGCGTCGCGGCGCTGCCGAGGCGATCGAAGCGGTCGTGAGAGGCGACCGCCGCACCTCGCGCGTGATCGGCCGTTCGCTGGAGGAGCTCGACCTGCCGGAGGCGACGACCATCGGCGGCATCGTGCGCGGCGAGCAACTGCTGATCGCGCACCACGACTTGGTCATCGAATCCGGCGACCATGTCATCCTGTTCGTCATGGACAAGAAGCAGCTTTCGCGGGTGAACCTGCTGTTCCAGCCGGAAGCCGCCTGGCCGTGATGAGCCTTCGCCTGCAGGCCATGCAGCGCATCTTCGGCGCCATCGTGGCGCTGTGCTCGCTCGTTTCCCTGCCGCCGCTGTTGATCGCGCTGGCGTTAGACGAGTCAAGCAAGGTTGCGTTCCTCGACAGCTTCCTGCTGACCAGCCTCGCCGGCCTGTTCCTCTGGTGGCCGGTGCGCCATGTGCACTACGAACTGCGCCTGCGCGACGGCTTTCTGATCACCTCGGCGATCTGGGTGTTGGCGAGCTTCGTCAGCGCCATCCCGTTCACGCTCACCGATCCCTACCTCAGTTACACCGACGCGGTGTTCGAAGCCGTGTCGGGCCTGACCACGACCGGCGGCACGGTGATCGCCAAGCTCGACGACCTGCCGCGCAGCGTCTTGTTCTATCGGCAATCGCTGAACTACCTCGGCGGCATCGGCATCGTCATCCTGGCCGTGGCGGTGCTGCCGATGCTGAAGATCGGCGGCATGCAGCTGTTCCGCGCCGAGAGCAACGGCCCGCAGAAGGACAACAAGCTGACGCCTCGCATCGCCGAGACGGCGCGCGCGTTGTGGATGGTCTATGTTGGCCTCAGCGTGCTGTGCGCGATCGCCTACTGGGTTGGCGGCATGAGTCTGTTCGACGCCATCTGCCATGCGATGTCGACGACCGCCACTGGCGGCTTCTCCACCCACGACGCCAGTTTCGGCTACTGGGACAGCCCGCTGATCGAAGGCATCGCCACCGTCTTCATGTTGCTGGGCGGCATCAATTTCGGCATGCATTGGTACGCCTGGCGGCGTGCGACGGTCAGCCATTATCAGAGCGACGCGGAGCTGTTCACTTTCCTGATGATCGCGCTGGTCGCGACCGGGCTGCTGTTCTTCAGCCTGCTGATCGGCGGCACGTTCGGATCGCCGGGAGAATCCCTGCGTCATGCCGCGTTCCAGGCCGTGTCGTCGTTGACGACGACGGGCTTCGTCACCACCGGTTATTCGGAATGGCCGGGAATGGCGCCGTTGTTGTTGCTGTTGCTCGGGTTCGTCGGCGGCTGCGCCGGCTCGACGTCCGGCGGCATGAAGGTGGCGCGCCTGCAGATGGTCGTGCGCCAGGGCCTGCGCGAGATCAAGCAGCTCGTGCATCCGAAGGGCCAGTTCGTGGTGAAGGTCGGCGGGCGTCGCGTATCGGAGAGCGTCGTGATCTCCGTCGCGGGCTTCTGCACGCTTTATCTGCTCAGCTTTCTCGCGATGAGCCTGCTGCTGACGGCCGCCGGCGTCGACCTGGTCACGGCCCTATCGGCCGTTGCCGCCTGCCTGAACAACGGCGGCGTGGGTCTGGGCGGCGTCGCGATTCACTTTGCCGACCTCAATGATTTCTCTGTCTGGGTCTGCAGTTTCGCGATGGTCCTCGGCCGTCTGGAAGTCTTCACCTTGCTCGTGCTGCTGACGCCGCAATTCTGGAACGAATGACTCAGCGCAGTCGCTCGGAGATTCGGCGGTAGATCTCGCGCGCCTGCGCCTCCGGTAGATAGGGCAGGCGCAGCGCCGGCGAAAACGGATTGGCCCCGATGGTGTCGAAACGCAGGCTGGCCATGCCATGGCGGCGGTCGAAGGGCGATTGCATCCATTCGACCGCCTGCAGCTTGTCGATTTCGGCGAAGCGCCAGTTCCGGTCCAGCCAACCGCTGCGGAAAGCGATCAGGCCGTTGCCGACGCTATAGGCCGAATGTTTGGCCCACAGCTTCGCGCGCAGCAACAGCAAAGGCAGCAGCGCGAGAACCAGCAGGGCCCAGGGGCCGCGGAAAAAACACAAGAAACCCGTGGCGAGCAGGCAGACGATCGCGGCCGGCGCGAACTGCCGCCACCAGGCGCGCGCATGCAATTGTTGCCAGTCGCGCACCGGCCAGGCCTGCGCGGGCAGCAGCCCGTCCACGATCACATCCAGGCGCGCCGGTTCCGCGATCGGCACCAGGTCGCGCAGGCTTGCGTTCTTGTCGACCGCCGCGCCCACCGCGGTATCCACGCGCAGGCTCTGTCGTCCGAACCAGCGATGCAGCATTCCTTCGCGCAGATGGAAGGCCTGGATGCGGCGGCGCGGTGCGCTGCCGCGCCAGCGCGTCAATAGTCCGCGTTCGACGCGCAGGCGGCCGTCTTCTTCTTCCAGGCGGAAACCATGGAACTGCAGCAAGGCCAGCAGTACCGACAACAAACGCAGCAGCACCACGACGCACAGCAGCAGGAACAGCACGGCGGCGGCGATCGAGATCATGCCGAGATGCCAGGTCTCGGCCTGGCCGGTGAACCAGCGGAACAGCGATTCGAACAGTTTGCCGACGAGGTTGTCGCCGGCCTGCGCCAGCAGGGCGAAACCGCCGCCGACCACCAGCATGCCGCGGTTGTCGATCAGGCCGAGCCGGATCACTTCGCTCGTCGGCAGTTGCAGTAGTGTGGTCGCCGCATGGGCCGTCGGCATCGCCGCGCCGTCGGCCGCGGCGGCGCTGCGTTGCCGGATCAATCGCTCGAACTCGTGCGCCTGGTCCAGGCGCAGCACGCGCATCTGGCCTTCGGGTTTGGCCGCCCCGGCCGATTCCAGCCGGACTTCGGCGACCCCGAAGAAGCGATGCAGCAGGCTCTGGTGCAGGCTGACGTTCTGGATGCGCGCGAAGGGGATGTGGCGCAGGTTGCGCTGGAACACGCCGCTGCGGATCGTCACGCCTTCGCTGTCGATGCGATAGCGATAGGTGAAGTACTGCGCGATCGAAATCAGCACCAGCACGCCGACGCCGATCAATGCGTAGAGATCCGAATCGCTGCGTCGACCGGTGAACAGCAGCACGATCAGGGGCAGGGCGAATTGCTTGAGTTGCCCGATCAGCACGAACAACCAGGACAGCGGGTGCAGCCGCTGGTCGGGCGCCGGCGCTTGCCCGGCGGCGCTGGGCTCAGACGACATCGTCACGCGTATTCGAGGCGGGGATCAGCGCATCGCGCAGCGCGACCGCGTCTTCGTCGCGCAGGCCGGGCTGACGCAACGCCTGCAGCCGCGTACCGGCCGTGTGCACGGTCAGCGTCGCCAGGCCGAAGCGTCGTTCGATCGGTCCGCGTTCGATGTCCAGATGCTGCACGCGCGAGCGCGGAATCAGTATCTCCTTTCGCCACAAGCGGCCGCGCCGCACCTGCAGCCCGGCTTCGTCGAGCTTCCAGGCCGCCGCCTGCCAGCGTCGCCGGTTCAGCCAGCCCAGCAGTGCGGCCAGCAACAGCAGGCCCGACAGCGCGAGCGCGACATTGACCAACGATCGTTGCGAAGCCTGCCGGAACACCAGGGCCGCGCTGGCGCCGGAGCCGACCAGTAGCCCGAGCAGGAAACCGTTGATCGCGGCCAGCCGCAGCGCGGCGGAGGGAAAAGCGCGCCATCCTCTCTCGGGTGGCGTGTCGCTGGCGTCGCTCATGCGGCGGAACTCGTCAGTAGCAGTCGGGATAGTAGGGGTTCTTTTCGCCGGAGCCGCGCGGGCGCCGCGAGTAACGTTTATACGTCCATTGGTATTGCCGCAAGTCGCGCCGCGCAATGGCCTCCACCTGCGCGTTCATCGCCGTCGTCGCGACCACGAGGTCGGGGTCGGCGATGCGCGGATCGGCCTGCTCGAAACGGATGTCGAAACCGCCCGGCACCGGTTCGGCCCAGGCGAAAACCACCGGTGCGCCGCTGCGCTCGGCCAATCGGGGGATCAGGCTCAAGGTCAGGGCCTGGCGGCCGAAGAAGGGCGCGAACTCGCCGCCACCGAACTTCGGTTGCTGGTCCGGCGTGATACCGACCATGCCGCCTTCTTTCAGCGCCTTCCACAGCGGACGCATCGCGTTCGTCTCGGCCGGCACCAGTCGTACGTTCGGCCCGCCGCGGGCCAGCCGCAGGAAGACGTCCCCGGCGGCTTTTTCCGGCACGCGGTAGACCAGACTGAAGGGCGCGCGCGAAGCGAGGTATTGGATCAGCAGTTCCCAGTTGCCGTAGTGCGGCGCCGATACGATCAGGCCGCGGCCGTCGGCGAGGGCGCGATCGAGCAGTTCCACGCCATGCACGGCGCGAACCAACCGCAGGTTGGCGCCGCGCTTGTGCGTCCAGACGCGCAGGGTTTCGAGCAGGTTGCGGCCGGTGGCGCGCAGGATCTCGCCGACGAGGCCTTCGCGCGCCCGGGCATCGAGTTCGGGCGCGATCAGCTCGAGATTGCGACGCGCCACCTTGGCCTCGCGCGTGCCCAACGCATGCGCCAGGCGACCCGAGACGGCGCCGAGCCAGCGGGCGAGGGGCAAGGGCAGGAAGCCGACCAGCGCGGCGCCGGCGAACATCAGCCGCCCAAGGATTTGCGAAACAGCCATGACCTCAGTGTAATTGCCGGCAGGGGCCGGAGCATGGGCCTTTTTTCCTAGGCCTCTCCCTCCCTCGACGAATCGCCGATGATCGCCCTGATCCAACGCGTGACCGAAGCAGCCGTGTTCGTCGATGCGCAGTGCGTCGGCCGCATCGATGCCGGCCTGCTTGCCCTGGTGGCGGTCGAACCCGACGACGATGAAGCGCGCATCCGCCGAATGTGCGAACGACTGCTCGGCTATCGGGTTTTCCCCGATGCGCAGGACAAGATGAACCTCTCGCTGACCGACACCGGCGGCGGCCTGCTGCTGGTCAGCCAGTTCACGCTGGCCGCCGATACGCGCAAGGGCATGCGGCCCAGCTTCACGACGGCGGCACCGCCGGAGGCAGGCCTGCGCGGCTTCGAGCGCCTCGTCGAGTTCTGCCGGCAGGCGCACGGCCCGGCCGGGCGCGTTGAAACGGGTCGTTTCGGGGCCCATATGAGGATCAGCCTGGTCAACGACGGCCCCGTCACCTTCCGGCTCCAGTCCTGACGACCCTCTGGACCCTTAACAAAAAGTCCTTGTCTAACATATACATAGCGCTGAAAATTGCGCCCTGTGTATAATACGCGGTTCCTCCGATCCCTTTCCCCTTGGCAGACTTCATGGCCACCGACCGTCCTGCGCAACAGTCCGAAATCAAGCAGCTGATCAGCAAAGGCCTCGAGCAGGGTTATCTGACCTTCGCCGAAGTCAACGATCACCTGCCCGACGACATCGTCGATCCGGAACAGATCGAAGACATCATCGGCATGATCAACGGCATGGGCATCGAAGTGCACGATGTCGCGCCCGACGCCGAAACGCTGCTGATGGCCGATAGCGCGCCGGCGCGTTCGGAAGACGATACCGTCGCCGCCGAAGAAGCCGCCGCTGCCCTGTCCGCGCTGGACACCGAAGGCGGTCGCACCACCGATCCGGTGCGCATGTACATGCGCGAGATGGGTTCGGTCGAACTGCTCACCCGCGAAGGCGAAATTGCCATCGCCAAGCGCATCGAGGAAGGCCTGTACCAGGTGCATGCCTCGCTCGCCAGCTTCCCCTGGTCCACCCAGTTGCTGCTCGAAGACTACGACCAGTTCCTCGAGGGCAAGAAGCGCTTGTCCGAAGTGATCACCGGTTTTCTCGATCTCGAGCAGGCGGCGGAAGAAATGCCGGCCGAGATCGACGAGAACGCCGAGATCGAAGTCGAGGAAACCGAAGAAGGCGACGGCGAAAGCGACAGCGCGCCGGACACCGGCCCGGATCCGGCCGAAGTGGCGCGGCGCATGGATACGCTGCGCGGCCTGCAGGCGAAGTTCCACAAGAGCCACGCCAAGGTGGGCCCGGCCGACAAGAAGACGCTGAAGCTGCGCAGCGAGATGGCGGAGGAGTTCCTTCGCCTGAAGCTGCCGCTGGCCCAGGTCGATGCTTTCACGCGCAAGCTGCGCGAAGTGGTCAATTCGATCAAGGAACACGAGCGCCGCGTGCTCGATATCGCCACGCGCGACGCCAAGATGCCGCGCAAGGATTTCATCAAGGCGTGGCCGGGCAGCGAAACCGACACCGGCTGGGCCGACGAGGTCATCCGCCGCAAGCAGAAGTGGTCGTCGGGCATCCGCGAGTTCAAGGACCTGATCGTCGCCGAGCAGGAAAAGCTTATCGGCGTCGAGCAGACCCTGCACCTGTCGTTGACCGACATCAAGGAAATCAACCGCGCGGTCGCCTACGGCGAAGCCAAGGCGCGCAAGGCGAAGAAGGAAATGGTGGAGGCCAACCTTCGCCTCGTCATCTCGATCGCCAAGAAGTACACCAACCGCGGCCTGCAGTTCCTCGACCTGATCCAGGAAGGCAACATCGGCCTGATGAAGGCGGTCGACAAGTTCGAATACCGCCGCGGCTACAAGTTCTCGACCTACGCCACCTGGTGGATCCGCCAGGCCATCACCCGCTCGATCGCCGACCAGGCGCGCACCATCCGCATCCCGGTGCACATGATCGAGACGATCAACAAGCTCAACCGCATTTCCCGCCAGATGCTGCAGGAAATGGGTCGCGAACCGACCCCGGAAGAGTTGGCGAAGAAGATGGAGATGCCCGAGGACAAGATCCGCAAGGTGCTCAAGATCGCCAAGGAACCGATCTCGATGGAGACGCCGATTGGCGACGACGAGGATTCGCACCTCGGCGATTTCATCGAGGACACCAATGTCGAGTCGCCGATCGAAACGGCGACCAACATCGGCCTGCGCGAAACGGTCAGCGACGTGCTCGCCGGCCTGACGCCGCGCGAAGCCAAGGTGCTGCGCATGCGCTTCGGCATCGACATGAACACCGACCACACGCTGGAAGAAGTCGGCAAGCAGTTCGACGTGACCCGCGAGCGCATCCGTCAGATCGAAGCCAAGGCCCTGCGCAAGCTGCGTCACCCGAGCCGTTCGGAACAGCTGCGCTCGTTCCTCGACCTCGAGTAATCAGTCGCAAGAATCGCGTGAGAAACGAAGCCCCGCGAAAGCGGGGCTTTTCTTTTGCATGCGGCGGGAATTGCCTGATAATGCGAACAGCGCGGGCCTATAGCTCAATGGTTAGAGCACGGGACTCATAATCCCTTGGTTCCAGGTTCGAGTCCTGGTGGGCCCACCACTCCTGCCCTGCAGTTCACGAGAACGCCCATGACTTGGTACGCGGCGCACATTCTGATCGGGGTTCGTCGTGCGGACGGCAGAAGTTCGGAAACATTGGTGCACGAGAACATCGTGTTATTGGAAGCGGTGTCTTCGCAGATGGCGCTCGAGAAGGCGCAAGAGATTGGCCGCGAAGAAGCGGTGATCGACGATCAAATGACGATCGACGATGCGCCCGCTATCCGTCAGTTCATTGGTGTGCGGAAAATGGTTAACGTAAGCAATCCTCATCCTTTGGATGCGGACCAGGATCGCCCGGTCAGCGGAACCGAGATTTCCTACTTGGAGTTCAGGGTTTCCAACGAACGTCTTGCCGACTTGGCGGCGGGTGAATCCGTCGAACTGGAGTACCTCGAATAGCGGCGCTGTTGGCCGTTACTCCCCGCTCGCCTCTTCCCGTTCGTAAACCTTCCTCCCACCCACCCACGTCTCCAGCACCTGGGTGGACCAGATCTGCGACGGATCGACGGCGAAGTAGTCGCGGTCGATCAGGATGAAGTCGGCCTGCTTGCCCGGCTCCAGCGTGCCGAGATCCTTCTCCTGCCCGGCGGCATACGCGGCATCGAGCGTGAAGGCGCGCAGCGCTTCTTCGCGCGTCAATGCCTGCTCCGGATGCCAGCCGCCCGGCGGTTTGCCGTCGTGGTCCTGGCGCGTCACGGCCGAGTACAGACCAAAGAACGGATTGGGCGATTCGACCGGGAAATCGGAACCGCCTGCGACTACGGTGCCTTGCTTGAGGAAGGTGCGCCACGCATACGCGCCGCGCAGGCGTTCGGCGCCGACGCGATCCTCGGCCATGTTCATGTCGGATGTGGCGTGCGTGGGCTGCATCGATGCGATCAGGCCCAATTCGACGAAACGCGGGATATCCTCGACTGCGACGACCTGCGCGTGTTCGATGCGGTTGCGTCGCGCCTTCGCTTCCGGATATTTCTTGAAGGCCTCGGCGAAGCTGTCGAGCACGACGCGATTGCCGCGATCGCCGATGGCGTGCACGTTGACTTGGTAGCCCTTCGCGAAGGCCTTCTCGATCATCGCCACCATCTGAGCCTGCGTGGAGAACAACAGGCCGCTGTTCTTCGGGTCGTCCGAATACGGCGCCAGCAGCGCCGCGCCGCGGCTGCCGAGCGCGCCATCGGAATAGAGCTTGATGCTGCGCACGCCCAGCATCTCGTCGGCATGGCCGCCGCCTTCCAATGGACCGTCGGCGGCGATCGCGTCGAAATCCTTGTCGGTGCCGCCAATCATCGCGTAGATGCGCGCGGTCAGGCGCCCCTGCTGCGCATAGCGCTGATAGATGCGATAGGTCGGCTCGTCGATACCGGCATCGTGTACGCCGGTCAGCCCGACACTGGCCATCGCATCGAGCGCGGCATCGAGCGTATCGATGCGCTCGTCTTCGTCCGGCGCCGGAATGGACTTTTCGACGAGCAGCATTGCGGCATCGACGAGCAGGCCGGTGGCATCGCCTTTGGCATCGCGTTCGATGCGACCGCCGACCGGATCGGGCGTCTCGTGCGTGATGCCGGCACGCTGCAGCGCCAAGCTGTTCGCCCAACCGGCATGGCCGTCCACGCGTTCGAGCCAGGCCGGGCGATCGGAAATGGCAGTATCGAGTTCCTTCGCGGTCGGGAAACGACCGAGTTTCCAGACCACCTGGTTCCAGCCGCGGCCACGCACCCAATCGGCGCCGCTGGCCTCCGCGTGTTTCTTCGCGATTGCCAGCGCCTCATCCAACGACTTCGCCGTCGTCAGGTCGGCCTGGCTCGCCATCTGGCCGAGGCCCATCACATGGCCATGCGCGTCGATCAGTCCAGGCAACATCACCCGGCCGCCGCCATCGATGCGCTGCGTATCGCCATGCGCTTGCGCGCGCGCCGCGTCGCCGGTCGCGACCACCTTGCCATCCTCGACCAGCAGGGCATCGAAGCGCTGCAACTTGCCGGCGGCGTCGAGCGTGTAACCCTTCACCGGGGCGATCAGCAGCTGGTTCTCGTGCGCCGAAGCGGAGAAAACGATCGCCAGCAAGGCGGCCAGCAGGGACGTACGGCGAGCGAGTGACATGCGGAGCTCCGGAGCGGGACCCCGCAGAGGATAACGCGCGCCTCAGCTACGCAGGGCGGTCGCCTGTCGGGCCAACGTTTCGATAGCGCTCCAGTCGTGGCCGCTCAGCGCGCCCGCTGGCAAGACCCAGGAGCCTCCGACGCAGAGCACGTTCGGCAATCGCAGATAGTGCGGGGCGCTGGCGGCCGTAATGCCGCCGGTCGGGCAGAAGCGCGCGTCGGGGAACGGTCCGGCGAACGAGGCCAGCATCGCCGCGCCGCCAGCCTGCTCGGCCGGAAAGAACTTGAAGGTGTCGACGCCGGCGCGTATGCCCTGCATCAGTTCCGACGGCGTCGCGATGCCCGGAAGATAGGGCAGGCCGATCTCGCGCGCGCAGTCGAGCAGACGCGGATCGAGACCTGGCGACACGGCGAAATGCACGCCGAGTTGCCTCGCCTGTTCGAGTTGGCGCGCGTGCAGCACCGTGCCGACGGCGACGATGGCCTCGGGCACCCATTCCACGACCGCGCGCGCCGCGTCGATCGCACGCGCATTGCGCAAGGTCACTTCGATGATGGGAAGGCCGCCGCGCACCAGGCACTGGGCGACGCGCACCGCTTCTTCGGTGTTGCCCGGCGTATAGACCGGGACGACGGGCGCGGCGCGCAGCAGCGCGCGGATCGACGAATCAACGGCGCACATCGAAACGCCCCTGTTTGACGAAGGCGCGGACGTCTTCGACGCCGAGCAGGTTGAAGTCTCCGGGCAGCGAGTGCTTCAGGCAAGAGGCGGCGAGTCCGAAGCGCAACGCATCCTCGTCCGACTGTCCGGAGATGAGGCCATGCAGGACGCCGGCGGCGAAGGAATCGCCGGCGCCGATGCGATCGACGATCGGCGAGATCTCGTGCGAGCCGGTCTGGTGCGTCTGACCATCGCGCGACAGCATACGGGCCGACAGCGCATGGTGGTCGACGCTGTGCTGCGTACGCAGCGTCGTGGCGAGGCGGCCGAGTCGCGGGAATGCTTCGAACGCCGCAGCGGCGGCGGCATCGACACGCGACTCGCTATCGGCCTGCGCGAATTCCTTGCCGAGCACGACCGCGATATCGCGATGGTCCGCGAACAGGATATCGGCGTTGTCGATGATCCTGCGCAGCAGGCCTGGCGCATCGCCTTTCCACGCGTCCCACAACTTGGTGCGGTAGTTGCCGTCGAAGGAGACTTTCACGCCGGCGGCTCGCGCGGCTGTCGCGGCGGCGATCGCGGCGTCGGCGGCGCGCTGACCCAGGGCCGGCGTGACCCCGGACAGGTGCAGCCAATCGGCGCCGGCCAACAGGCTGGGCCAGTCGTAGTCCGATGGTTCGGCGACAGCGAAGGCCGAGCCGGCGCGGTCGTACAGCACTTCGCTCGGGCGATGGATAGCGCCCGGGACCAGGAAGTACAGGCCCATGCGCCCCGGCCGACTGCGCAGCGCGCGGGTATCCACGCCATGTCGGCGCAATTCGCCGGCTGCCGCGGCGCCGAGGGGGTTGTCCGGCAGAACGCCGACCTGGGCGGCTTCATGGCCGAAATGGGCCAGGGACACGGCCACATTGGCCTCCGCGCCTCCGACATGGACCTCGAATGCAGGGGACTGGAGCAGCATCTGGCGCCCCGGGGCCCCCAGGCGGAGCAGCACTTCCCCGAAACAGACGATCCGGCTGGGCATGGTTTTCCTCGGCTGGCGGCCCAGGGGGCCGGGGTTTCGGGGGTCGGCGGCTAGTTGTCGCAGATCGCCGAATGTTTTGCTAGGCTCTTTTGACCACCGGTGTCAGCGGCGGACAAGTTGTAAATGATACCGGTGTCAAAATTCAACTGAGCCGACCTCGAGATCGGCCAAACTACCCTGGGAGGGGACCAACATGAAGTCGACCCAACGTCGCCAGCAGGCGCCGCTGCATGCCGTACTCAGCTCGGCGATCGTCGTTGCGTTGTATGCGGGCCCGGGTATCGCCCTGGCGCAGGACGCCGCGCCGGACTCTGCGCCGGCGACGAAAGAGGAACAGGACGCCGAAGCGAAGAAGAAGGACGTCAAGGACCTGGACGGCGTCGAAGTCGTCGGTTTCCGCGGCAGCCTGGAACGCGCGCTCGACATCAAGCGCGAATCGGTCGGCGTCGTCGACGCCATCGTCGCCGAAGACATCGCCGACTTCCCCGACCTGAACCTGGCCGAATCGCTGCAGCGCGTACCAGGCGTATCGATCACCCGCGACGCAGGCGAGGGACGCAACATCTCCGTGCGAGGCCTCGACTCGCAATTCACCCGCGTGCGCATCAACGGCATGGAAGCGTTGACGACCACCGGCGGCACCGACAGCTCCGGCGGCGCCAACCGCGGCCGCGGTTTCGATTTCAACGTTTTCGCCTCGGAACTGTTCAACAACCTGCAGGTGCGGAAGACTTCGTCGGCCGATACCGAGGAAGGTTCGCTCGGCGCGACGGTCGACATGCGCACGGCCCGCCCCTTCGACTTCGATGGCTTCACTTTCGCGGCGGGCGGGCAGCTCAGCCACAACGACCTGGCCGGCGGCACCAGTCCGCGCGGCTCGATGCTCATCAGCAACACCTGGGCCGACAAGAGGTTCGGCGCCCTGCTGTCGGTCGCGTACACCGATCGCAGCCTGATCGAAGAGGGCCATAGCACGGTGCGTTGGGACAACGGCACCAGCAGCGGCGGATTCTCCGCGGCCTCGCCCTACGCCGCCGCGCGCAGCGCCGACGTGTTCCACCCGCGCATTCCGCGCTACGGCGTGCTCGAGCACGAGCAGCAGCGCCTCGGCATCACGGCCGCGCTGCAGTTCGCGCCGTCCGACGACACGATCATCAATTTCGACGCGATGTATGCGGACTTCGACGCCAAGCGCACGGAGAACTTCCTCGAAGCGGTTTCGTTCAGCCGCACCGGCACCGGCAAGCCCCAGACCGTCGTCGTCGACGGCGAGATCGATGCCAACGGCAACCTGGTCTATGGCCGCTTCAACAACGTCGACGTGCGCAGCGAAGCGCGCTACGACGAACTGAGCACGACCCTTACCCAGTTCTCGCTCGACGCCAAGCATGACTTCAGCGAGAACTTCAGCCTCAGCGGCATGATCGGCCACTCGAAATCCGAATTCGACAACCCGATCCAGACGACGATCACCTTCGACCGTTTGAACGTCCAGGGCTATACCTACGACTACCGCTACAACGACCGATTGCCGGCCATCTACAACGGCTTCGACGTCACCGATCCCAACCAGTGGACCTTCGCCAACGGCGCATCGGAAATCCGCCTGCGCCCGCAGGCGGTGGACAACACCTACGACGTCCTCCAGCTCGACTTCGACTGGCAGCTCAACGAGACGTTCTCGCTGCGCGGCGGCGTGCAGAAGAAGAAGTACGAGTTCGTCTCGCGCGAATGGCGCCGGGCCTCGGAAACCGCGGTGCCGGCCTTGCCGCCGGGCACCACCGTCGCCGACCTCTACGAGTGGATGGAGCTCAACGGCACGTCGGTCGCCGGCAACGACGGCGGCTGGGTCATCCCCGACATCGATGCGTTCGCCCAGCTCTTCGACATCTACAGCAATAGCGGCACCTTCGCCGTCACTCAGGAAGTCGCGAGCGCGCGCGGCAACAATCGAGGCGTGACCGAACGCGACCTCGGCTTCTATCTGCAACTGAATTTCCAGACCGACTGGGGCTCGGTGCCGATTTCCGGAAACTTCGGCCTGCGCCACGTGCGCACGGAACAGGAGTCGACCGGTTACGCGATCATCGGCACCACGCCGGTGCTGACGACGGTCGAACGCGACTACAGCGACCTGCTGCCCTCGTTCAACATCGTCGCCGAAGTGACGCCGGACTTCCTGATCCGGTTCGGCGCCGGCAAGGTGATGGCGCGACCCGGCCTCGGCAACCTGACGCCGGGCGTAACCGTCAGCGTCAGCGGCGGCAACCGCGTCGTGACCGGCGGCAATCCGCTGCTCGATCCGTTCCGCGCCACCACGGTGGACCTGAACTTCGAGTGGTACTTCGCCAAGGAATCGCTGCTGTCCCTCGGCTTGTTCTACAAGGACATCAAGACCTTCGTGCAGACCTCGCGCGAAACGCGCGCCTACAACACCTCCGGCCTGCCGGATGAACTGCTCGTCGGCACCGGCGCCCTGCCGACCGACGATTTCCAGTTCAACATCCCGGTGAACACGCCGGGCGGAAAGCTCAAGGGTTTCGAGGTCATCTACCAGCAGCCCTTCACTTTCCTGCCGGGCCTGTGGAAGAACTTCGGCGTGCAGCTCAACTACACGTACGTCGACTCGCAGATCCAGTACGTGACATCGACCGGGTTGAACTCGCTGCGCACCGATCTGACCGGATTGTCGAAGAACGCCTACAACGCCACCCTCTACTATCAGGGCGAGCACTTCTCTGCCCGCGTATCCGGCGCCTATCGCGACGACTATTTGACGACGGTGCCTGGTCGCAACAACAACGATGTCGAGGGAACGAAAGGGACGTTCACGGTCGATGCCTCGGCGTCCTGGAAGTTCAACGAGCATTTCGAGGTCAGCGTCGAAGCGCTCAACCTGACCGACGAATACAACGACCAGTGGGTGGACTCGGAAGGCGACCGGTCGTCGGTTTACCACCACACCGGCCGCGAGTTCCTCGTCGGCTTCCGCTACAAGTTCTGATCGCGACGGCTCGCGTTCGTCCGGCGGCCATGCCGCCGGACGACGTTCGCCCCGACGCCTTATGCAGCGCAGAGATTTCCTGATCATGGCCGGGCTGGCCGTAGCCGTCGGCGCGACGAAGGTGCGCGCGGCGGCGACCATGGCCGACGCGTACGTCGGCCCGGGCGGTCATGCTTCGCTGTCGTCGGCTCTGCGTGCGGCGCCAGGCGATGCCTCGCGACCGTATCGCATCGCCATCGCACCGGGCCTGTGGCGCGGGCAGGTTCGCATCGACAAACCGAACATCCACCTGATCGGCTCCGGGCGCGATGCCAGCGTCATCGCATTCGGCGCATCCGCGGGTGATCGTCGCGAAGACGGTTCCACGCTGGGTACGGCCGCCAGCGCGACGGTGACGGTCGTTGCGCCAGGATTCCACGCCTATCGCCTGGGCATCCACAACGACTTCGACTACGCGACGGCGCTCGCCGCCGGAGCGGCGCAGGACGGCGCGCAGGCCGTCGCGTTGCGACTAGCCGGAAACAGCGACCGTTGCCTGTTGCGGGATGTCGCGCTGCTTTCGCACCAGGATACGTTCTACCCGGACGCCGGTCGTTGCCTGTTGCGGCACTGCCTGGTCGCCGGCAGCGTGGACTTCATCTTCGGCGCCGGCTGCGCCTGGTTCGAGCAATGCGAACTACGTTCGCGCCATCGCCCGGCGCAGGCGCGGCAAGGATGGCTGGTCGCTCCCAGCACGCCGATTTCGCAAGCAGCCGGTTTGGTTTTCGATCGCTGCCGATTGCGGGCCGATGCCGGGATGCCGGCCAACAGCGTGGCCCTCGGGCGTGCCTGGCGCCCGACGCGCGATTTCGCCGATGGCCGCTACGGCGATCCGCAGGCCACTGGGCAGGCGGTCTTCCTCGATTGCTGGATGGATGCGCATATCGATCGAGCCCAGGGTTGGGATGCGATGCGCTATCGCAGTCGTAGCGGCGAGCGCATCGATCTGTCACCGGAACACGCACGTCTGTACGAATACGGCAGCCGCGGACCCGGCGCCGCGCGTTCGCCGAACCGGCGCTGGCTCAGCCCGGCGCAGGCGGCGGAATTCCGTCGCGAGGTCGTGCTCGGCGATTGGCGGGAGGCCGCATGAGAGCAGGCCGCCCGAATTCTTCAGCGCAGCGGCTCGCGTCGCGGCAACGGCTTCAGCGGTTCCATCGTCGCCAAGTCCCAGTCGGCCGGCACGAAGGCCTGGCGCGTTTCCGCCTGTTTGGGATAGCCGCCGACCTGATCCTGGCTATCGATGATGCGGCCGCGTCCTTCGATGGTATCGGCCAGGATGCGGCGATCGACGTCGTCGCGATCCCAAGGGCGCGCGCCGGCGTTGGCGACCACCGCATCCTGGACTTCGCGCGAAGGCAGCAGGCGCACGCCGAAGGGCAGGGCGGGCGCTTTGGTCGCGATGTCGATCCTGACCGGTGCGGTGGTGTAGCTGCCGCGCTGCGGCAAGGCATTGCCGAGGCGGTCGACCGCGAGGTTGTCCTCCAGGTACAGGTCGAGGTCGCCGGAACCACCCATGCTGAAGAAGGCGACGTCCTCGGTGGAGATGCCGGCACGCATGACGTTGCCGCGCGCCACCAGCTGTCCGCGCGAATACGGATGGCCCAGCCATTCCTCGGCGATCAGGTTGTAGTGCACGCTGCGCTGGCCCGGGTCGTAGATCAGGTTGTTGAGCACCTGTCCGCGCGCGCCGCCCTTGAACAAGGGATTGCGCTCGTAGTTGTGCGCATAGAGGTTGCCGACGATCAGGATGTCGTTGACGTGGTCGTGGATCAACGAGCCCTTCGAATGTTCGCCCTTGGCGTGCGTGGCGAAAGCCAGGCCTTCGGCGATGATGTTGTTGCTGTAGGTGATGCGACGCGAGGCGGCCTCCATCCACTGCTGTTCGCCCTCGCCGAAAAAACGCGTGCTCGAGGCGGACAGGTTCTCGTCGGTCGCCCAGGTCAGCGAGCAATGATCGACGATGACGTCGCGGGCGCCGCGGACCGTGGTGATGGCATCGATGTCGCCCGACCATTTCGGTCGGCCCCCATCGCCGGGGCGGATGCGCACGTGTCGCACCACCACATCGTGCGTGGCGATCGTCAGGCCGCCCTTGATGATGTTGACGCCGGGCTGCGGCGCGGTTTGTCCGGCGATCGTCAGGTAGGGCTCGGTGATGCGCAGTTCCTTCATGCCGAGGTCGATGACGCCGCCCACTTCGAACACGACGATGCGTGGCCCGGACGTGGCGATGGCTTCGGCGAACGAGCCCGGTCCCTCGGCCGCCAGCGTGGTGACGCGAAGGATCTTGCCGCCGCGACCACCGGGCGTGTGCGCGGCCCAGCCCTGCGCGCCGGGGAACGCCAGCGGCGCGGAAGTTTCGCCGGCGGTTCCGACGCTCGCCAGCGCAGCGAACAGCAACGCGCTCTTCGCGCATCGCCACAGCCAACGGGTAACGACGTGCGCCTTCGGGCCAATGGGTCGGTAACGGATGGTTTCCATGCCTTGATCCTGAGGGATGCCGCGATGGCCGTGTTCTCGACGCCATCGATCGGCGGGGAAGTTGTAAATGACACCGGTTTCCTCTATATCAATCCTGACCCGTCGGTGCCTAGTGCCCGACGGGTTCCAGCTGGCCTGACGGCCGGGAGTTCCTCGTGAGTCCAACCCCGTCCGGTTCCGCGCCTTCCCCCAAGTTCGTCGCCAGCGCATTCGGTCGGGCGCGCGAGCAGGCGCGGGCGCTCGATGAATTTCCCGGTGGCGTATTGCCGGCCGATCTCGAAGCGGCCTACCGCATCCAGGATTGGGCCATCGACCATTGGCCCGACCAGCTTGTCGGTTGGAAAGTGGGGTTCATCGCGCCTTCGCGCCGCGACGCCTCCGGCGACGATCGACTCGTTGGCCCGATATTCGCGCGCTCCGTCTGGCCGTTGCGATCGGGAGACAGCGTCGATGTGCCGGTGTTCGATGGCGGCTTCGCCGCGGTGGAAGCCGAGTTCGTCTTCCGCCTCGCGGTCGATGCGCCGGACGGAAAACTGGAGTGGACATCGCAAGAGGCTCTCGCGCTCGTCGCCGCGTTGCACTTCGGCATCGAGATGGCCGGTAGCCCGTTGGCGACGATCAACGAGTTGGGGCCGACCGTCGTGGTTTCCGATTTCGGCAACAATGCCGGCGTTGTGCTGGGGCCGGAAATTCCCGGCTGGCGCGAACGGCAGGAGGACGGAATGCGCTGCGCGACCTATGTCGACGACCAACTTGTCGGCACCGGGACGGCGGCGTCCGTGCCGGGCGGACTGGGCGAAGCCCTGGCCTTCGCCCTGCGCCGCTGCGCACGACGCGGCATACCGTTGCGCGCCGGCATGCTGGTGACGACCGGCGCTGCGACCGGCATCCACGACATCCTGCCCGGACAGCGCGGGCGCGTGGTGTTCGAAGGTTTCGGCGAACTGCGGTGCCGCGCGATCGCGGCGTCTCCCGCCGGGATGACGCGTTGATGCGCCGTCGCGAATTCATTGCCGCCGCCGTGGCCGCCGCTGCGTCGGCCCTGCTGCCGCGCGCTGCCGGGGCGCTGTCGGGTCGGCGCGTGTTGACCGCGACCGACGTGCACCCGAAGGACTACCCGACGGTGCGCGCCGTGCAATGGATCGGCGAAGTGCTGGCGAAGGAAACACGGGGGGCTCTTTCGATCCGGCAATACCCCTCCGGTCAGCTGGGTCGCGAATCGGATTCGATCGACATGGCGCGCTTCGGCGCGATCGACATCACGCGCGTCTATACCGGCGGTCTGAACAACGCCTTCCCGCTGACGCAGGCCTTGTGCCTGCCCTATGTCTTCGACTCGGTGGTGCATCTGCGCCGCGCGCTCGATGGCGAAGTGGGCGATGCGGTGCTGCGCGGATTCGAGGCGCGCGGTCTGGTCGGCTTGGCCATCTATGACAGCGGTGCGCGCTGCTTCTACAACACGCGTCGGCCGTTGCAAACGCCCGCGGACCTGCGCGGCCTGAAGCTGCGCGTGCCGCCTTCCGACATCTTCATCCGGCTGTTGCGCGATCTCGGCGCCAATCCGACGCCGCTGGCGTTCGGCGAGGTGTATTCGGCGCTGGAGACGCGCCTGATCGACGGTGCCGAGAACAACATCCGAAGCTTCCATTCGAGCCGGCATTTCGAAGCGGCGCCGTACTGGTCGCAGACGGAGCACTCCTACGCGCCCGATGTCCTGCTGATGTCGCAGGGAAGTTTCGAGGCTTTGACCCGTGACCAGCAACAGCTGGTGCGCGACACCGCGCGGCGCTCGGTGGCCGTCATGCGCGAGGCCTGGGATGCGTCGGAAGCCGCCGCGCGCGCAGCGATCGACGCCAGCGGCGTGCACCGCAATGCTTCCGATACGGCGAGCTTCGTGGCCGCCGCGCAACCCCTGCTGCGGGACTACCTGCGCGACCCCGCGTTGGCGGTCTTGCATCGCCGTATCCGCGACCTGGCCTGAGGACAACGATGTCGTCACCGAATTCCACCGATACGATGCCCGCCGGTTCGATGGACCGTCTTGCGAACGTTGCGCTCGGCATCGCCGCGCTGGCCTTGCTTGGCCTGGTCCTCGTGCAAGGCTGGCAGGTTTTCGCGCGCTACGTGCTCAACGACTCGCCGAGTTGGACCGAACCGGCGACGCTGCTCCTGCTCAGCACCTGCCTGAGCCTCGCGGCCGCCTCGGGCGTGCACCGCCAGCGGCACTTCAGTTTCCACCTGCTTGCCGATGCGATGGGCCCGACCGCGAAACGCGCGATGCAGTTCGCGACGCAACTGGCGATCGCCGGCGTCGGCGGCCTGCTCGCCTACGATGGTGCCGTGCTGGCCCTGGCGAACATGGACGTGCGCGCGGCCGGCGCGCCCTGGCCACAGGGAACGACCCTGTGGCCGCTGTCGCTGGGCGGGTTGTTGATGCTGGCGTTCAGCCTGCATCGCCTTTCGCAGCTGCTGCGCCGACCGGCTGCGGAGGCGAACTGAAATGGCCATCGCCGTATTGTTCGGTGTCTTCGTCCTGCTGTTGTTGATCGGCGTGCCAGTGGCGTTCTCGCTGGCCTTGGCGGCGCTGGCCGCGCTCTGCTATCTCGACCTGCCCGCCCTGGTGCTGGTGCAGCAGATGGCGGCCGGCACGAGCACCGCCTCCCTGATCGCGATACCGCTCTTCATCTTCGCCGGCGAATTGATGATGCGCGGCGGCATCTCGGAGCGCCTGATCGGACTCGCCGGCGCCCTGGTCGGTCGACTGCGCGGCGGGCTGGGCCAGGTCAGCATCCTGTCGTCGCTGTTCTTCGGCGGCGTGTCCGGCTCGGCGATCGCCGATGTCTCGGCGGTCGGCGGCGCGATGATCCCGCAGATGATCAAACGCGGCTACGACCGCGACTACGCCGTCAACGTCAGCATCATGGCCGCGCTGGTCGCCCTGCTGGTGCCACCCTCGCACAACCTGATCCTCTTCTCGGCGGCGGCAGGCGGCGGGATTTCCATCGCCGATCTGTTCGCCGCCGGCGTGGTGCCGGCATTGCTGATGACGCTGGCCCTGATGATCACCGGCTATCTTGTCGCGCGACGACGCGGTTACGGCACCGAAGCCTTTCCGGGCTGGCAGGCGGTCGGTCTGCGCCTGGTTTCGGCCCTGCCCGGACTGGGTCTGGTCGGATTGATCTTCTTCGGCATCCGCGCCGGCATCTTCACTGCGGTGGAGAGCGCGGCGATGGCCGTGGTCTATGCCTTGCTGATCACCGTCTTCGTCTACCGGCGCCTGCATTGGCACGAATTCGCCGAAGCCGTCACCGGTGCCGCCGGCACGACCGGCGCGATCCTGTTCGTGATCGCGGCGGCCTCCGCTTTCGGTTGGTTGCTGGCTTACCTTCAGGTGCCGGCTGCGGCGGTGGAACTGCTGCAATCCATCGCGCATCAGCCGACCAGCGTGCTGATGCTGATCGTGCTGATCCTGCTCCTGCTGGGAACGTTCATGGATCTGGCCCCGATGATCCTGATCTGCACGCCGATTTTCCTGCCGGTGGCGCGGGCCTATGGCATCGACCCGCTGCATTTCGGCGTCGTCCTGATCCTGACCGGCGGCATCGGGCTGGTGACGCCGCCGGTCGGCTCCGTGTTGTTCGTCGGCACTGCGATCGGCGGCATCAGCATCGGCCAGAGCCTGCGCAGCATCTGGCCGTTCTGGTTGGCGGCGCTGGTCGTGCTGATGCTCGTCGCTTTCGTGCCGGGGCTGTCGCTCTACCTGCCGGCAGCGATGAAATGACGTACGCGTGGCGAGCCGTGGCGAAGACGCAGGCGCGGCTCCATGGCGGACCGGCCCCGTTCAGGGCGGCTAGAATCGGGCCACCATGAAAAAAGAAAACAAGACCACCCCGCCCACGCCAAAGCCTGCCAGGGACGCGCCCGTCGTCGGCAGCGGCGCCAACGGCAAGAACACCATCGGCGACATCGCCCGGCTCGCCGGCGTGTCGAAGAAGACGGTGTCGCGCGTGCTGAACGAATCGCCCCTGGTACGGCCCGACACGCGCGAGAAGGTGCTGGCGCTGATGCAGAACGTCGGCTACGTCCCCGACCCGCAGGCGCGCGGCCTGGCTTTTCGCCGATCGTTCCTGATCGGGCTCGTGTTCGACAATCCGACGGCGCAGTACATCGTCAACCTGCAGTACGGCGTGCTCGATGCGCTGCGCGGTTCGGGCTTCGAGCTGGTGGTGCATCCCTGCGATTCGAAGAGCGAGAACTACATCGACGGCATCCGTCGTTTCGCCCAGCTGCAGAAACTCTACGGTGTGATCCTGGTGCCGCGCGTGTCCGAGGACCAGGCCCTGGCCGAAGCGCTGCGCGAGATCGGTTGCCGCTACGTGCGCATCGCCTCGGTACCGCTGGACGAGCACGCGAGCATGGTGCTGACGCACGACCGTCATGCCGGCACCGAAGCCGCCGACTATCTCGAGTCCCTCGGGCATCGCCGCATCGCGCTGATCACCGGCCCGAAGCGCTACCGCTCTTCCATCGAACGCGGTGGCGGTTTCATCGATGCACTGGCGCGGCGTGGCGTCGAGCTCAGCCCGGAGCTCGTGTATGAAGGCGGTTACACCTTCGAATCCGGCGTGGCCGGCGCCGAACACCTGTTGACCAAACATCCGCGGCCGACGGCGATCTTCGCTTGCAACGACGAAATGGCCGCCGGCGTCTACAAGGCGGCCCTGCGCATGGGCCTGTCGGTGCCGGGCGACCTGTCCGTCATCGGTTACGACGACAGCCCGCTCGCTTCGCAGCTCTGGCCCGCGCTGACGACCATCCAGTTGCCGGTGCGCGATCTGGGGCGACAGGCGGCCGCGATGCTGCTGGCCGAGCACTGGCCGAAGTCCTCGCCGCAGGCGCAGGCCGGCATCTCGGTTTCGCCGCACCTGGTCGTGCGCGATTCCTGCCAGCCGCCGCATTCCTGATCTGGAACTGAAACGCCGGCGCCCGCACCGGCCGCAAGGAGATAGTGGAGATGTACTGCAAGACCTACCACGCGACGCACCCGGACATGATGGCCGGCGCCAGCAACCAGCAACTGCGCGATCGCTACCTGGTATCCGATCTGTTCGTGGCGGAGGCCGTTCGCCTGAACTACTCGCATAACGAACGCTTCGTCATCGGTGGCGCGGCGCCCGTGCACCGGTCCGTTTCGTTGCCGGCGCAGACCGAGCCGGCATCGGCGAAGGACAAGCCCTTCCTGGAGCGCCGCGAGCTCGGCATCGTCAACGTCGGCGCCGGCGCGGGTTCGGTGACGGTCGATGGCGAGCGTCATGTCCTGCAACCCAAGGACGGCCTGTATGTGCCGATGGGAAGCGTCGAAGTGGTGTTCGCGTCCGAGGATGCGGGCACGCCTGCCCGTTTCTACCTCGCTTCGACGCCGGCGCATGCGCGTTTCGAGACGAAACACATCTCGATCGCGCAAGCCGTGCCCCTGGAGCGCGGCGCGCTGGAAACCTCGAACGAGCGCACGATCTACCAGTACATCGTGCCGGCGACGTGCCGCTCCTGCCAGCTGTTGCTCGGGCTGACCGTGCTCAAGCCGGGCAGCGTCTGGAACACGATGCCGCCGCACCTGCACGACCGCCGCAGCGAGATCTATTTCTATTTCGACCTGGGCGACCAGCGCGTCATGCATTTCATGGGCGATCCGGCCGACACGCGGCACCTGGTCATCGCCAACGAAGAAGCGGTGGTCTCGCCGCCCTGGTCCATCCACATGGGTTCGGGCACGAAGAACTACTGCTTCATCTGGGCGATGGGCGGCGAGAACCTCGATTACACCGACATGAACCAGCTCGACATCTGCCAGCTGAAGTGACGAACGCACAGCCCGCAAAGGACCCGCCCATGCAACTGCAAGCATTCGACCTCAGCGGCCGCGTCGCCCTGGTCACCGGCGCCAGCGGCGGTCTGGGGCAGGGTCTGGCGCTGGCGCTGGCGCAGGCCGGCGCCGACATCGTCGCCGTCGGCGTTTCCGATGCCACGTCCACTGCGGATACCGTGCATCGCGTCGGGCGTCGCTTCCTTCATATCCAGGCCGATCTGGGCAGCGTCGCGCCGATCGCCGGTATCGTCGAGCGTGCGCTCGCCGAATTCGGCCAGCTCGATATCCTGGTCAACAACGCCGGCATCATCCGTCGCACCGATGCATTGGACTTCAGCGAACAGGACTGGGACGCCGTAATGGACGTCAACCTGAAATCCGCCTTCTTCCTGGCGCAGGCGGCCGGCCGGCACATGGTCGCGCGTGGTAGCGGCAAGATCATCAACATCGCCTCGATGCTGTCCTTCCAGGGCGGCATCCGCGTGCCGTCCTACACGGCGAGCAAGTCCGGACTCGCCGGCATCACCCGCCTGTTGGCCAACGAATGGGCTGCGCGCGGCGTCAACGTCAACGCGATCGCGCCCGGTTACATGGCCACCGACAATACCGCGCCGCTGCGCGCCGACGCCGATCGCAATCGTTCGATCCTCGAGCGCATTCCCGCGGGGCGTTGGGGCACGCCGGCCGATCTGGCCGGCGCCGCGGTATTCCTGGCCTCCTCCGCATCCGACTACGTGCACGGTGCGGTGCTGCCGGTCGATGGCGGCTGGCTGGCGCGCTGAAGGCGCAACCGAAGTCTCGGAGGATCGTCCATGCGCATGCTGTCCCGTGTATTGATCGGCGCCCTGCTTTCGATGCCGGTCGCTTTCGCTGCGCCTACGCGCGATTCCTTCGTCGAGAACGAACGCGACATCGCCGTCGAGCAGCCGGGGCCGCACGAAGGCGAGGGAACGACCACCGCTTATCCGTTCTTCGCCCAGGCCGAGGACCTGCGCTTCGTGTTCCGCAAGCGCGCCTTGCACAAGGGCGCGACGATCGGCCTGCACGTCAACGACAAGGACGAGGTCTACTACGTGCTGAGCGGACGCGGCGAACTGACGCTGCAGGAAAAACGCGCGAAGTCGGTCCGGGCGACGCCATCCTGACGCGCGACGGGGACAGCCATGCGCTGCGCCAGCTCGGCGACGAGGACCTGGTGATCATTATCGCCTATCCCAAACGCGAAACGGAACGCTGAGCGTTCCTACTGCGCCAGCTCGACGTCGATCTCGCGCTCGTCCTGCCTGCCGCGATCGTCGATGACGGCCAGGCGATAACGGCCGGCGCGTGGTGGCACCCAGCGCAGGGGTTCATCGCTGCGGACACTGCCGAGAAAAATTTCGCCGGCGAACCAGTACAGGCGGGCGACGTCGGCGTCGACGGTCGCGGACAGGCTCAGCTCGGATTGCTCGGGATGCGACAGGCGCAGGCTGTACCGCGTCGCGCGCAGCGGTGAAGTGATCGCGGGTGGTTTGCCCTGCCAGCTTTGCGCCGCATCGCAGTCGTCTCCTGACGGCGGCTTTCGCCGCGGCATGCCGGCTTGCGCGAAGACCTGCGCGAGATCCGACGGCCAGTATTCGAAGACCTGCATGTGCATGCGCATCGGATCGAAGTGTCCGCAGGCCACGCGACCGGTCGCGTTGTCGATCGCGACGGCGCGGTGCACGGTGCTGACGCGGATCGGCGATTTGCCGGGAATGAACCAGGTCTCGCCGCGTTGCGGGCACCAGCGGTTGGGCAGGTCGCCGGTCGCACGACAGACTTCTACGCGCTTGAGGTTCAGCGGCCACTGTCGTGGCGGTTCGCCCAGTCGAACATGCGCGGCGCGCAGCCCGTCGACGATGGAAAAGAATAGTGGCGCCGCCGCGTCCACGCCAACCAGCGCCGGATTGCCGGAGCCGTCGAAATTGCCCATCCAGACCACGAGCACATACGGACCCACGACCCCTGCGCTCCACGCATCGCGGAAGCCCCAGGACGTGCCGGTCTTCCAGGCGATCGGCGGCGAAGCCGTCGTCGCGAACGCGCCGGCGTCGGGCCGCGGATTCTTCTGCAGCATGTCGCGCGTGATGAAGGCCGCTTCCGGGCTGAGCAGTGCGACGCCGCTTTCTTCCGGATCGTCCTGGCGCCAGCGCAGGGAGCGCAACCGCCCGTCGTTGCCCAGCATCGCGTAGAGCCGCGACAGTTCTTCCATGCTGACTTCGCCGCCGCCGAGCACGAGGGCGAGGCCGTAGTGTTTTTCGCTGGCCAGAGGGCCGACGCCGGCGCGGCGCAGGAACTCGTAGAAGCTGGGCTGCGTCAGTTGCGAGGCGACGGTCACGGCAGGAATGTTGCGGCTGCGTACCAGCGCATCGCCGGCGGTCACCGGGCCCAGGAAGCGCCCGTCGAAGTTCTCCGGCGTGTAGGGGCCGAATGCCGTCGGCACATCGCGCAGCACAGTGGCGGGATGCAGCACGCCCTGGTCGAGCGCCAGCGCATAGATGAACGGCTTCAGCGTAGAGCCGGGCGAACGTTTCGCCGGCGAGGCGTTCACCTGACCGTGGATGCCGGCATCGAAATAGTCCGCCGAACCGACCAGGGCGCGCACGCTCATGTCGCGCGTATCGACCAGCATCGCGGCGGCGTTGCGCAGGCCGCGCACGCGTTCGCTGCGCAGGTGTCGGCCGACGCGTTCCTGCAACAGGGTTTGCAGGCGCAGGTCAAGCGTCGTGTGCAGGGTTGGGCCCGGATCGGGATGCAGTGCGCGCTGCGCCAGCACGCGTTCGACGTAGTGCGGTGCGGCGAACGGCAATTCGCGCGGGGAACGCAGGCGCAGCGGCATCGCCATCAGCGCATCTTCGGCCGAATCGGGCGTATGCGCCTGGCGCCATCTCGCGTACAACCGCGTGCGCGCGGCTTCCAGGCCGAGGCCGGTGTAACTCACGCCGGTGGCATCGGCGCGCAGTCGGCCGCGCCGCGCCGGCGCCTGCGGCAGCACGGCGAGCGTCAGCGCTTCCGGCAAGGTCAGGGCATCGGCCGGCTTGCGGAAATAGATGCGGCTGGCGGCGCCGACGCCTTCGATGTTGCCGCCATAGGGCGCGAAATTGAGATAGGCCTCGAGGATGTCGCGTTTGCCGTAGCAGGCCTCGAGCTGCAATGCGCGCAGGATCTGCTCGACCTTCCCCATGGGCGTGCGCGTGTTCAAATCCCAGTGCAGTCGCGCCAGCTGCATCGTGATGGTCGAGCCACCGACGCGGGCCTCGCCACTGCCGTAGGTCGACCAGGCGCCGCGTACCAGACTGATCGGGTTGACGCCGGGATGGCGATAGAACCAGGCATCCTCGTGCAGCAGCACGGCGTCGACGAAGGTCGGCGACATCGATTCGATCGGCGTCCACAAGCGATAGCGCTGGTCCGAGGCCAGGGTCAGCCGCAACAAGCGGCCTTCGCGATCGACGACGGCCAGCGACTGCGGAACCGATTGCGCGAGCGGTGGTCGAGGCCACCAACGCACGACGATCAGCGCCAGGGCAAGCAATGCCGCCAGCAACAGCCAGCGCCGCCAGTCCCAAGCCCGGCGGCGCAATCCTGCGAGAAGCTTCATGGCGTCGGCGCAGTCACCTGCAGCTCGCCTGCCGGCCCGCCCTGGGCGCGCACGGTGCGTTCGTACATGGATTCGGCCTGGATCGGCGGCACCACGAATCGCCCGGCGTTGTTGGCGCGGATGCGATAGCGGAATTCCTGCACCTGCGCGCTGGCCCCGCCGTACAGCACGACACGATCCTCGCGCGGCTCCAGATGCGTCGGCACGAAGGTCGAGCCCGGCAGGGCCAGGGCCGGTATCGCCGGTGCGGCATCGCCTCCGCCTTCTTCGTCGTACGAGGCGTCGTCGGTGGACGGCGGCGCCTGCATCACGGCCTCGAAACCACCGGGCAGCAGGTCGACGATGGCGATGTCGCTACGCCACTCGCTGCCGATCGCGCGCACGCGCAGGCGCACCGTCGCCTCCTGCCCGAGCGTCAGCGAGACGATCGGCTTGCCGGCATCGTCGAGATAGTCGCGACTGATTTCCAGGCCCTCCGACTGCGGCGTTTTCGGCAGCGCACGATCGAAGCCCGCCTGTTCGAGCAAGAACCAGGCGGGCGTCTTGTCCGCCGGTACGACCCATAGTCGGCGATCGGCGCCGGTGAACGCGCCGCGCGAAACGATGCCGACCTCCTGGCCGATGCGACGCTGCTTGCCGTCCTTGCCGGCGGCCAACAGCTGCGGACGCGCCGTGCCGACGTTGGCCGAGGCATAGGCGTCGAACGCGAGTACCGACAGAGCGGACGACAGCGTGTTATAGCTGTCGTTGCGCAAGGGATCGAGCAGGCGGTCGAGCGCCGACGGTTTCAGTTGTTTGGCCAGCGTCGGGAAATGCCGGTTCAGCAGATAGATCGTCCAGGCCTGTTCGATGCCGCCGTCGTAATACGCCGCATAAGTCGATGCGCCTTTCGGCGAGACGCCATTGGCGCGCGTGAGCGCGCGCGAAGCCAGTTCGCGCGCCGGCTTGTCCTGTTGCAGCTGCTGGTAGCTCGCCGCGAGCAGCAAGGCCGCCGTATCGTCGCGCCAGGTCTTGGGCTGGTCGCGCTTTAGCTGTTCATGCACCGCGCCGAGCAGGTTGCTGGCGGTCCGGCCCTGGCGCACGAGCAGGTAAACCGCGAAGGCGCGCTGGCGAAGACTGGCGAGATCGTTCTTCGACGGGTCCGCCGCCATCGTTTCGAGGTAGCGATTCAACGAGCGCAGCAGATCGTCCGGCACGGACTGACCGCGCTCGCGTGCTTCCAGCAGGTAGAGCGCCGCATAGGAGCTCACGAAAGCATCGGCCTGCGGCGTCGCCGACCAGGTGCCCAATCCGCCTTCGCTGTTCTGGCGCGATCTCAGCACGTCGATCACATTGCTTCCGCCGGCGCCCGTTGCGCTACGGATCTTGCCCAGTTCCGGATGCGAGGCATAGACGAGGCCCGGAATCGCCTCGCTGAGCACCTGCTCGGTGCAGTAGTGCGGATAGTCGAGCAGGTACGAACTCAGTCCGTCCACCGCGACCAGGGGCGAGACCGAAGCCGACAGTCTGCGCGTCGATCTTTGTTCGTACATCGGCCTGAGGTCGTCCAGCACGCGCTGCTTGTCCGCGCGACCGACCCGCAGGTCGTGGCGCGCGATGCTTGCGGGGCGCAACGAGAGTTCGATGCGACGCGACGCGACGTACTTGCCCGATTGCGCGCGCGCCACCACCGGCACGGCGCCGAGGGCGGCGCCGGCGCGGACGCGGAAACGAACGCTCGCTTCGCCGCCGGGCGCGATCGACACCGGCTTCGGCGCGGTTCCGACCAGGCTCAACGCCGCCGGCAGCTGCAGGCTCACCGCCACCGTCGCCGGCTGTTTCGCGCCGTCGATGGTATTGGCGACGCCGACCGGGATATCGAATTCGTCGCCCGGCGCAACATGCGTGGGCACGGTCGGTGTCAACACGAAGTCGCCACGCAGCAGCATCTGCGACTCGGCCAGGCCGACGCGTTCGGGCGTGACCGCCACTGCGGTCAGGCGCACCTGGCCGTTGAAATGATCGGGCAGGCGGAAACTGAGCTTGCGACTACCGTCCACGTCGACGACGCCCGACCACCAGACGGCGGGTTTCTCCGATCGCCGCTTGAACGGGTTCAGGTGCTTGGCCAGGCCGCTGCCTTCGTCGCCGCCCGGCGCCGACAGCGCGGCGACGCGACTGAACTCCGGCAGCAACAGGTCGAGGATCTGGCTGGTATCGACCTGCAGCATCTTCTTGCGGAAGAAATAGTCCAGCGGATCGCCGACGCGATAATGCGCGACCTGCAGGATGCCTTCGTCCACCGCGAACACCAGCACGCGCGCCTTGCCCTGCGTGGTGATTTCCAGCGGGATCGGGGCGCCGGGCTTGGCGACCTTCGGTGCCGAGATGGCCAGTGGCTGCACGCGGGCGCTGCGATCGACGGCGAAGGGCGCGATGCCGTAGCTCAAGGGGCTCATGAAGATCTCGTCGGACGACGGATCGCGCAGGAACTGCACGTTCACGTAGCCGTTGCCTTCGAAACCCTCGGGCACGCGGATGCGCTGCACCGAACTGGTGGTATCGGCGCGGAACCAGGTCTGCGCGTAGACGCGATCGCGTTCGATGGTGATCAGGCCGCTGCCGGTGTAAGGCGCACGCACGCTGACTTCGATGGTTTCGCCGGGCTTGAACGCCGTCTTCGACAGGGTCAGGGCGAGTTCGGCATTGCGGTCGAGGCTGCGCGAGACGTTCGCCGCGCCGGCCACCGAATAGGCGACCTGGTTCAGGACCTCGCCATCGGCGTTGCGGATCTCCAGCACGTAGTCGCCCGGCTTGCCGGTCTGCAGGGCGTAGTCTTGTGCCGCAGCGCCCAGCGCCAGGGCGTTGTCCTGCACCGGATAACGACGTTCGTGCGATACGTAGCGGTACAGGCCGGATTCCTGCCGCGTCAGTACCGAGACGAAGCGTTTCTCGACGACCACGGCACGCAGGCCGTCGACCTTGCGCGGCTTGCCGTCCGGACCGATCGCCAGCAGCGACACGCTGCGCTTGGCGTTGCGGGTGACGTAGTCCAGCGCGTCCACCGACTTGAAGCCGACCAGATAGTCGTTGCTCGACACCAGGGCGGTGACCTGGGCGGCGACGTTGCGGCCGCTGTCGGGCTCGAACACGCGGGCGAGGAAGTTCAGCTGATAGGTCGCGCGCGTATAGCGGGAAAGATCGAGCGGGAAGACCGCCTGGCCGTTTGCGTCGGTGCTGCCATCGGTCAACGACTCGCTATAGCCTTCCTTGGCGCGTTGCGGATCGTGGAAGGCGTAGCCGGGATAGGCAGGGAAGCTGGCGAAAGCCGGGCGCAGTTCCATCGTCGCTTCGACGCGACGCTGCTGTGCCGGCGTGCCGAACAGGTTTTCCGCGCCGACGATGGCTTTCAGCTCTTCCGGCCGGATCCAGCCATTGCGCGCCTCGGCAGAGAGTTTGGCGGTCACGCGCATCGTGTCGGGCGCGAACTCGCGCACCTGCACCGTGGTTTCGCCGACGGCAATGCGATCCTCGTCCTTGCCGACCAGGTAGAGGTTCGCACGCCAGGTGCCGCTGGGCGCGCTGTCCTGGGTGGCATGCGAGCTGGTGGCGAGGCCTGCCTCGTCGAGCTTGAAGGCATCGCGCCGCACGACGGTGCCGAGCGGATTGGTCAGCACCAGCTCCATCGGCAATCCGGCGAGCGAGCGCTTCCAGTCGGACGCGCGCACGATCATGCCGAGATTGATGGTATCGCCGGGGCGATACAGGCCGCGATCGGAGAACAGGAAGGCATTGAGCGCGCCGGCTTCCAGGTCGTTCGGTTCGCCGCCGATGTCGAAGCGCGAATAGTCCAGGGTCTGGCCGCTGGCATCCAGCGGCAGGAAGGAAAAGTCGTCGGCCTTGCCGACGGTCAGCATCACCGGCGCCTTCTCGCGTCGGAAACCGTCCAGCGAAGGCAGTTGCGCGCGACCGTCGGCATCGGTGCCGGCGCTCGCCAGCGTTTCGCCGTTGCGGGCGATCACCCGTACCGTCGCGCCTGCGATCGGGCTGCCCTGTGCCAGCGACTGCACGAACACATCGCGACGACCGTCGAGCGCCTTCTTCGCGATGATGCCGAGATCGGTCAGCACGACGAGGCGGCTGTCCTGTTCCTGCCCGGCATCGTCGGCGAGGGTTTCCTCGGCGCTGCGCTTTTCGTCGTTCTCGCTCATCGTGCGCAGGCTGAGCAGGAAGACGCCGCGTCGCGACGGCGCGAGGAACTGCGCCAGGTCCACGCCTTCGTAGTGCGCCTTGGCCGGATTCTCGACCGGCAGGCTGAGGCGCTTTTCCATGCGTTCGACGAGACTGTCGGCCTCGATGCCGCCGAGTTCCACCTGAGCGTAGTCGCCCTGGTTGTCGAAGACCAGGTGCTGCAACTGTTCCGGAAGCACGCGCGCAACTTCCAGGCGCGCGCGCGCCACGTTGCGCGAGACGATGCTGACGCGTCGCTCGCCGCGCAGCGAAAGCAGGGCGCCCTGGCCGACGAAGCGAAGCAGCTGCGGATATTCGGGTACGGTCGCGACGGCGTGGTTGTCGGCGCCGAGCAGGAAACCGCCGAATGCCTTCAGGCCCTTGTTCACGCGAACGTACAGGATGCGTTTCGGCGGGGCCTGGAAGCGGAAGCTGTGCGTTTCGATGAACTCACGCTCGCCAGGCAAGGCCGTCAGCGCGACGCGTTGCGACTTGGCCAGGATCTTCTCGTCGATTTCGTCGGCGCTCCAGCCGTAGATCTCCGGCTGCTCCTTCTCGGGAATGGCCGGGTTCTTCGCCGGCAGCAACCAGGCACCGACGGCTTTGGCTACGTCGGCGTCGCGCATGGCGTTGTTGAAGCCGACCACCAGCACCTGTTCCGGTTCGAAGCGTTCGTTGTCGACCAGGGTGGCCTCGGTCGAGTCGACGTTCACGCTGTACAACGAGGGCAGGCCGACCTGCGCCGTCAATGCCTCCTGGCTGCCTTCGCCGCCGAGCACGCTGCTCACGCCGGCCGCGACGTCGAAACGCAGCGTGCCGCCGTTGTCGGGCAAGGTCAGCGGCTGCGAATGCACGAAGGCCTTCAGCCGGTTCTCGTCGTAGCTGACGACATGACCGGGCGCGGCTTGCGCGGTGCCGGCGCCGTCGACCAGCTTCAGACCGATGCGGCGTTCGAGCTGCGCGGCGTCGACCGGATGCGAGAAGCGCAACTCCAGCACGCCTTTCTTCAATGCCGGGTCGACCGGGTCCTGGTAGAACTCGCTGCCTTGCACATTCGCGCGGAACGGCGCCGACGAGAATTCGAATTCCTCCTGCTGCAGCTCCGTGCGCGGCGCCAGTGCGAGTTTCGGATCGATGCGCAGTTCATAGGCCTGGCCCACGGGCCAGTCTTTCGCCGGCACGAACACGAGAGTGCGATCGTCGCGCCAGGTCCAGGCGCCGGGCATCTCCGGCATCAGCGTGATGCCTGTCGCGGCACCGCCGATCGCCTTGATCGGCGCGACACCGGCCGAAAAGCGGACCGTCAGGTCGTGCACGACGGCCGGCGTCTTCGTGTAATCGGTCAGGGCCGGGCCACTGAGGCTGACGTGCAACGCGCCGGGCTTCACCGGGACCGGACGCGTCGCCCACCACCATCCGCCAGCAACCAGGAGCAGCGCCAGCGCCGGTGCGCCCAGATACAGGCGCGGGTTTTGCCGGATCTTCGCCAGCAGGGAGGAGAGCCAGGCCGGCGGCTGCCAGTTCAACTGGCCGAAGAGGCGCTGCGCCCAGGGCGCAGCCGGAGGAAGGTCTCCGCTCGTGGCGGCAACCGGTTCATCCTGCGGAAGTGGCGACATGACTGACCTGCGGCTGGGTAGGCGGCGCCCGATCCGGCGCCGTGGCGAAGCGCGACAGGCGGTTTTTCCCCATGTTTCGACCTGTCTCGCGCAGCAAATGCTGGCACAGATTCCAGCGGTTTTTGCCAGCATCCAGCGAAAATATTTTTCGCGAAATCGCGGCCGCCCGGCGTGCCCGATTGCGTAAAGCTGCCAGAATGTGCCGGCTCGCGTTCGCTCGCGCAGCGCCGAACATCAGGAAAGGAACCGCATGCTGCAGACCGTCGAACACGAAACCCGGCCGCGCCCGGCCTGGAGCATCGTCTGGTTGCACGGGCTGGGCGCCGACGGCAACGATTTCGCGCCCATCGTTCCCGAACTGGTGCGCGATGGCTGGCCCGGCATCCGCTTCGTCTTCCCGCATGCGAAGGTTCGCCCCGTCACGATCAATGGCGGCGTGCCGATGCGCGCCTGGTACGACATCGTCAGCCTGCAGATCGACCAGCGCGCCGACGAAACCGGCGTTCGCGATTCGATCCGCGAAGTCGAAGCCCTGATCTCGCGCGAACGCGATCGCGGCGTTCCGGCCGAACGCACGATCCTGGCCGGCTTCTCGCAAGGTGGCGCGATCGCGCTTGCCGCCGGCTTGCGGCGCGAAGCGGGGCTCGCGGGCGTCGTCGCCCTGTCCACTTACCTGCCCTTGGCGAATGCGACGAAAGACGAAAGCACCGCCGCGGGGCGCAAGACGCCGGTCTTCATGGCGCATGGTTCGCAGGACCCGGTGGTGCCGCAGGCTTTGGGCTTGCGCAGCCGCGATGCCTTGCAGGGCCTGGGCGTCGGCGTCGAGTGGCATAGCTATCCGATGCCGCATAGCGTCTGCGCCGAAGAAGTCCGCGATCTCGGCGATTGGTTGACGCGACGTTTCGCCGGCGAAACCTGAGGCCGGGGCGGAACGCTGCGTCGGCTCGCCGATTCGGGCGATACTCGCGCCATGACCGCGACGCAACCCTGGATGCCCGATTTCTGCCGACTGCCGCGCATCGCGGCGGTGCTCGGTATCGCCGAGCTCGTGGTCGTCATCGTCGCACTGGCGCCGACGCGCTCCCTGCGCTGGAGTTTCGAGGAATTCGCCGCCGCCAGCGCTTTCTCCTGCTGGCTGGCGCTGACGATGGCGGTCACCTTGTGCAAGGCGCGCCCCTGGCTGGATCGCCTACCCATCAGCTTCGCCCTGCCTATGGCGGTACTGATGCCACTGCCCGTCGCCGGATTCGGCGCCTGGGCCGCGCAGCAGATCGATCTCGGATTGGCGATGGGCTATACCCTTCCGGCGACCGAACAATGGCGTTTCGTCGGATCGGTCGCGGCGCTGGCGATGCTGATCAACGCCCTGTCGTTGCGCTACTTCTTCGTGCGCGAACAATGGCAGTCGCAGGTCAATGCCAATGCCAAAGCCGCCGTGGACGCGCTGCAGGCGCGGATACGCCCGCATTTCCTCTTCAATTCGATGAACAGCATCGCCAGCCTGGTGCGGCGCGACCCGGAAACCGCCGAGCAGGCGGTGGAAGACCTCTCCGAGCTGTTCCGCGCCGCGCTCGGCGCCGATCGCGGCGAATCGACGCTGGCGGAAGAGATCCATTTCGCCGAACGCTATCTCGCCATCGAAAAGCTCCGCCTCGGCGAGCGCCTGCGCGTGCGCTGGCAGATCGACGACGACGCGCCGAGGACGATGGCCCTGCCGCGCCTGGTCCTGCAGCCCCTTTTCGAGAATGCCGTCGTGCATGGCATCGCGCCGCTGGCCGAAGGCGGCGAGATCGATATCTCGGTTCGGGTCGAATCGCCCTGGTTGATGCTGCGCATCGTCAACCCGGCGCTGCCCCCGCGCGAGCGCGACGGCGGCAACCGGCATGCGCAGGCGTCGGTGGCGCAGCGACTGGCTTTCCAGTTCGGCGCACAGGCACGGATGACGCGCGAGTTCGCCGATGGCTACTATCGCTGCGAGATCCGCCTGCCCCTGAAGGCCGAGACATGAAGCTGCTCGTCGTCGACGACGAACCGCTGGCGCGCGACCGACTGGTCGCCATGCTGGCCGACGTGCCCGACTGCGAGATCGCAGGCGAGGCCGGCAACGGCCGCGAGGCGATCGAACGCGCACTTTCGCTGTCGGTGGATGCGCTGTTGCTGGACATTTCGATGCCGGTCATGGACGGCATCGAAGCGGCGCGTCACCTGGCCCGCCTCGAATCGCCGCCGGCGGTCGTCTTCTGCACGGCCTACGACGAGCACGCGTTGGCGGCGTTCGAAGCGGCGGCCGTCGACTACCTGGTCAAACCGGTGCGGCGCGAACGCCTGCTCGAGGCGATCGAACGCGTGCGACGGCGTCGCCCGAGCGAAACGCCGCGCGCCCCGGTGCCGGACAGCGACCGGCAACGCAGCCATTTGTCCGCCCGCCTGCGCGGCAGCCTGCGCCTGATTCCGGTCGAGGACGTGCACTACCTGTTGGCGGAAGAGAAATACGTCGTCGTGCACCATGGTCGGGGCGAGGATCTGATCGAAGAGTCGCTGAAGTCGCTGGAGAGCGAGTTCGCCGACCGTTTCCTGCGCATCCATCGCAACTGCCTGGTGGCGCGCGACGATATCCAGGAGCTGCAGCGACTGCCCGACGGGCGCGTGCTGGCGAGATTGCGCCGCGCCGATGCGGCGCTGGAGGTCAGCCGTCGCTGCCTGCCCGGCCTTCGGGAAAAGCTCAAGCACCTGTAGGAGCGGGGTGTCCGCGCGGTTCGCGCACCCTGGCCTGGCGCAACGAGGCGCGGCCGAATCGGCGATAATCGCGCCATGGACAAACTGCGCATCGCCACCCGCAAATCCGCCCTGGCTCTGTGGCAGGCCGAACATGTCGCCGCACGACTGCGCGCCGCGCATGCCGGCCTGGTCGTCGAACTCGTGCCCATGACGACGCGCGGCGACAAGATCCTCGATCGGCCGCTGGCCGATATCGGCGGCAAGGGACTGTTCCTGAAGGAGCTGGAAGTGGCGATGCTCGAAGGCGAGGCCGATATCGCCGTGCATTCGCTCAAGGACGTGCCGATGGACCTCGACGGTCCCTTCGAGCTGCCGGCGATCCTCGAGCGCGGCGACCCCTTCGACGCCTTCGTTTCGGAAAAGCACTCCGATCTGGACGCCCTGCCGCGTGGCGCCCGCGTCGGCACGTCGTCCTTGCGCCGTCAGGCGCAATTGCGCGCACGCCGTAGCGACCTGCAGGTGCTGGATCTGCGCGGCAACGTCAACACGCGGATCGCGCGCATGCAGGCCGGCGACTACGATGCCATCATCCTCGCCTGTGCCGGTCTCGAACGCCTGGGCCTGTCGCGCTTCATCCGCCATCGCCTCGACGCGCCGAGCTGGCTACCGGCGGTCGCGCAGGGTGCGATCGCGATCGAATGCCGCATCGGCGACGCCGCCACCATAGACTGCGTGCGCGTGCTCGATCATGCCGTCACGCGTACCTGCGTCGAAGCCGAGCGCGCGATGAATCGCCAGTTGCACGGTAGTTGCCATGTGCCGGTCGCGGCTTATGCCACACTCGACGGCGGCATCTTGTCGCTGGAAGGTCTTGTCGGCTCGGCCGATACCGGCGAATGCGTCCGCATCGGCGAAGTGGGGCGCGCGAACGATCCCGAAGGCCTCGGTCGTCTGGTCGCCGCCGAGCTGCGGTTGAAGGGCGCGGACCGCCTGTTGTCGTCGTGATGCAGGCAGCGACGCCGGCCGCGCCGAAGGCCAGTCTGGTCGACACCGCGCTGGTGCTCGCCAGCAACGCACTGACGCTGTGGTGGGTTTGGCGTGGCGACTGGACGCTGTCCTCGCTGATGGTGTTGTTCTGGTCCGAAAACCTGATCGTCGGCCTGCTGTATCTGGCGCGCACGGTGGTGCTGCCCGGGCCGCCGGTGCTGCATGGCATGAAGTTCGTCATGGTGCCGTTCTTCTGCCTGCACTACGGCCTGTTCCTCGGCCTGCACGCGCTGTTCGTTTTCGGCGGCGTCGTGCCCGACGGTTCCGCGCCGACGTCGGCGGCCGGTTTCTGGTGGGCCTTGCTGGCGGCGGCCGCGAGTTCGGCCTGGCAAGCCTGGCAGGCGCATCGCGCCTATGTGGCACCGACCTACGATGCCGAGACGATCGCCGTCTCGCACAAGGATTCGAAAGTCGCGCGCCAGCTCGTGACGCCGTTGATGCGATTGACGGCCGAGCCCTACCTGCGCGTCGCCATCCTGCACGTGGTGTTGGTGATCGGGGCGATAGGCTCGCTGGCCCTGGGCTCGCCCTGGTTCATGCTCTTGCTGCTGGTCGCATTGAAAACGGCGTATGAACTGGCGCAGGCGCGGGGCTGGATCGGCCGCGGCCTGCGGCATTTGAATTGAATCGTTCGCGTCCGACTCGAACGTAGGCTGGGCTGAGCGCTGCGAAGCCCAGCATCAGTAGTAGGTCATCACCACGTGCTTGGCCTCGGCGAAGAACAACCAGCGTTCGACCATCGCGCCGAGCAAGGCCGCGGGCGTCGCCAGCCAGAGCAGCGAGGCCGACTCCGAAGGCGCCACCGCGACCAGCAGGCCAACGAGCGCCGGCAGTGCGGCGAACAGCATCATTGCAATGAGCCGCAGCTTGCGCGCGTGCTTGCGCGCGACCACGAAACCCATTTCGCGCGTCAGGTAGTTGGCTTCGGTATGCGGCCGCTCGAAATCGCGGACCACGCGATTCGCCGGCAGGCCGAGCGCGGACGCGCGATCGACCGGCATTTCGCCGCGATCGATATCTCGCCAGTAGGCGAGCTTCAAGCCACCCAGCAGCAGACTGGCGACCGCAATGGCGACGCCTGCGGTCGGCGCCATCAAGCCGGGAATGGAAAGCAGGGTGAGATGGAGCAACCCGCCCGTCGCCAGGGCGAAGAGCAGATAGCCTGGGACTACCAGGCGATGCGACCAGGCCGGGATGGTCTTCAACGAGGCATAGATCATCGCCGTGCAGACGATCGTCGCGAGCGAAAGCAGCATCAACGCGAGCAATAGCGCGCTTGCGATCCACATCGGAATCGGCGGCTGGAACAAGGCAAAGGCGATCAAACCGACGAATGGAACGAAGCCGCCGATGGCCAGCACGGCCTCGCGCGAAAGCCAGGACGTGCGCCATTGCGAGAACGCGCGCCAGGCGCGAAGCGGCTTGCCCAGGTGCAGGGTCGAACTCAACAGCCCAATGCTGACGAACACGAAGCCCAGCGCGAGCGCGACGAAGGACATCGTTCCGGACTGCTCGCCCTGGCCCTGCATCAGTCCGACGCACGCCCAGAACCAGAGCCCGTAACCGAGCCCGGACAGCGTGGTGAAGAAGATGACGGAGAAGGCGGGGTTCATGCGTTCCTCGCTGGCGCGGCGCTGCCGCGCCGGGCGCATGGGCGGGCAGGCAGGAAGCCTGCCCCGGGCGATCCGAAGAACGAGAAGCAGCGCCAGGGATGGCAGCCAACGATGTGCGCAATGCGGGCCATCATGAGACCTAGCGGCTCAACGCGCGGTCGAGCCAACGCAGCAGGGGCGGAAGTTGCGAGGCATCCAGCTTCTCTTCCGGCATCGGCGCGGGTTTCGTTTCGCCGCCACGACGCGGCCGTGGCGGCAGATAGCGGTTGACCGGCGCATAGCCGAGATCTGGCATCAGCGGCACGCCGCCACGATCGGCGACCAGTTTCGAGATCGCCGAATCCTCGTCGCCGAGATCGCCGAAATGCCGCGCGCGGGTCGGACAGGCTTGCACGCAGGCCGGTTGCCGCGAGACTTCCGGGATATTTTCGTTGTAGATGCGGTCGACGCAGAGCGTGCATTTCTTCATCACGCCTTCGACTTCCGAGTATTCGCGCGCACCGTAGGGGCAGGCCCAGCTGCAGAGCTTGCAGCCGATGCACTTGTCCTCGTCCACCAGCACGATGCCGTCCTCGGCGCGCTTGTAGCTGGCGCCGGTCGGGCAGACCGTCACGCAGGCCGGTTGCTCGCAATGCAGGCAGGAGCGCGGGAAGTGCAGGGTCATCGCCGGCTGGTCTTCCAGCGCGTCGAGCGTGTAGCTGTGCACGCGGTTGAACCAGACGCCCATCGGCTCCGCGCCGTAGGGATCCTCGTCGGTCAGCGGTCCGGCGATACCGCCGGCATTCCATTCCTTGCAGGCCACCGCGCAGGCATGGCAGCCGACGCAGATGTCCAGGTCGATGACCAGGCCGAGTTTCTTCGCCGATGGCGGCGGCAGCATCGTCATGCGCCGGACCTCCGGCGCTGGACGGCTTCCGGCAGGCTTTCGATGCGCCGCATTTCATCGTCGTCGAAGCCGATCGGATCGTCGAGGTATTGCAGGGCCATCCCGGTTGCGTCGTTGCCCCAGAACAGGCGGCCGTCGATGTTCAGCGTCGGCACGCCGTACACGCCGAGCGCGATGGCTTCCGCCCCGTTGATCGCGAGCTGCCGTTTCACCTCGTCACGCGCAACCGCCGCCGCCATATCCGGGATGCCGAGTTCCGCCGCGACATCGGCGAGCGCTTCGATGCTGTCGCCCGCGAGCCCGTCTTCCCAGAGATGGCGGAAGATCGTATTCACCGCGCGATCGTCGGCGCCGGCCGCGACGCAGAGCCGCAGCGCCGGCAACGGATTGAACGGATGCGCCGGCGGAAAGCGCAGCGGAATGCCGAGCTCGCGTGCCTGCCACAACACGATGCGGTAGGTGTGCTCGCGCTTGCCGGGGATTTCCGCGGGGCCGAGCTGGCCCCAATGATTCAGCAGGCCGGCGAAGAGCAGGGGCTTCGGCGTAAGACGCAGTTGCGGATGGTCGCGGCGCAGGCGTCGCCACTGCAGGTAGGCGAAGGGCGAGATGAAATCGAAGTACCAGTCGTAGGCGTTCACTTCGATTTCCTCAGGTTGGCGCCATAGCGCAGCGGGGCTTCGTCGGCTTCGCGACCTTCCAGTACGCCGAACTGCGGCGCGCTCTCGTCGGATGCCTCGGCCTTGCGGATGCGCACGCGCAGGTCGAACCAGGCGGCTTGGCCGGTCACCGGATCGGCATTCGCATAGTCGCCGCGCGGCGTGATGTCGGAAATCAGGTGGTTCAGCAGGAAACCCTGTTTCGATTCCGGTGCGTTCTTCGCCAGTTTCCAGGCGCCCTTGCGCTTGCCGATCGCGTTCCAGGTCCAGAGCGTGTCCGGTTGTACGTTGCCGACCGTCTTGGCCTGCACGACGATGCGGCCATGATGAGACTCGACTTCGACCCAATCGAAATCGGCGATGTCGTAGCGCTTGGCCGTGTCCGGATGCAGATACAGATAGTTTCGCGCGGTGATCTGCCGCAGCCAGGCGTTCTGCGAACCCCAGGCGTGGTACATGAAGGGAGGGCGTTGCGTAAGCGCAGACAGGGGAAACTCTTGGCTGGCGACTTGCGCGCCCTCGAAAGGCTCGTACCAGATCGGCAGCGGATCGAAGTACGTCGCGACGCGTTCTCGTTCGTCCTCCGGCGGCTGCACGGCGCCATGGCCCTGGGCCGCGAGGCGGAACTTCTGCAGCGTCTCCGAATACAGTTGCAGCACCACCGGGTCGGCCTTCGCGATGAAGCCCATGCCGGCCGACCATTGCAGGTAGTCGCGATTGCCCATCTTGTAATAGCGCGCCGATTCGGGAATCGCGGCGTGCCAGAAACCGCCATGTTCGATGTAGCGCTGCAACTGCTGCGGGTTCGGTGCGCCTTTGCCCTGCGCTTCACCGTTCTCGCCGCGCCAGCCGGCCAGCAGGCCGACGCCGGGCGCGCGCTCGTGCCGAAGGATGTAATCGGCGTAGTCGCGGAACTTCGGCGAGCCGTCTTCGTTGATCATCGCCGGTAAGCCGAGGCGGGCGCCCAGGTCGAGCAGCACCGACTGGAAGCCGCGCACGTCCCGGTCGGGCTGGAACACCGGGTGGCGGATCGCGTCGCTGGCGCCGTCGGCGTCGGAGATCGGGCGATCGAGCAGCGAGATCGCGTCGAAACGTTCCAGGTAGGTCGTGTCGGGCAGCACCAGGTCGGCATACGCGACCATTTCGCTGGAATAGGCGTCCGAGTAGATGATCTTCGGAATGCGGTACTCGCCGTCTTCGCGTTTGTCGGTCAGCCAGCGCATCGTCTCGGCGGTGTTCATCGCCGAGTTCCAGCTCATGTTCGCCATGAACATGAAAAGCACGTCGACCGGTTTCGGATCGGCGGCCCAGGCATTGCGGATGACGGTATGCAGCATGCCGTGCACCGCCAGCGGATAGCGCCAGGAATAGGCATGGTCGATGCGGCGCGGTTGGCCTTGCGCATCGACGAGCAGATCCTCCGGTCCGTGCACGAAACCCAGCGGCGGCGCATCGAGCTTTCCGTCCGCGCCGCGGGTCTTGCCGGGGCGATTCGCCGGCGGAATCGGACGCGGAAACGGCGGTTGGTAGCGGAAGGAACCGGGCGCATCGACCGCGCCGAGCAGCAGTTGCAGGACGTGCAGCGCGCGACAGGTGTGGAAGCCGTTGCTGTGCGCGCTGATGCCGCGCATCGCATGCATCGCGACCGGCCGCGCGCGCATCGTCTCGTGTCGCCGGCCATGCACATCGGTCCAGGCCACGGGCAGATCGAAGGATTGGTCGAAGGCGGCTTCGGCCAATTCGCGCGCGATGCGGCGGATCGTCTGGGCCGGGATGCCGCAGCGTTCGCTCACCGCATCGGGCGCATACTGCGGGTCGAGATAACGTTCGGCCAGTAGATGGAAGACCGGCACGGCGCGACGGCCATCGGGCAACGCGACCTCGCCGACGACCGCCGGTTCGATATCGATCGCGCCAGCATCGGCCGGTGCGCCGGTGCGCCGGTTCCAGCACAGGGCACGGCCTTCTTCGTCGCGCACGAACAGCCCGTCGTCGGCGCCGCCGGGATTACGGACCACGAGCCAGTGCGCGTTCGTGTAACGCACCAGATAGTCGAGGTCGATGCGATCGGCCTTCAGCAGTTCATGGATCAGCGCGAAAGCGAACAGGCCGTCGGTACCGGGGCGGATGCCGATCCACTCGTCGGCGATGGCGCCGTAGCCGCTGCGGATCGGATTGACCGCGACGATCTTGGCGCCGCGTCCCTTCAGTTTTCCGAGACCGAGCTTGATCGGGTTGGAGTCGTGGTCTTCGGCCACGCCCCACATCATCAGGTAGCGCGCGTGTTCCCAGTCGGGCTCGCCGAATTCCCAGAAACTGCCGCCCAGCGTATACAGGCCGCCGGCGGCCATGTTCACCGAACAGAACCCGCCATGTGCGGCGTAGTTGATCGTGCCGTACTGCTGCGCCCACCAGCCGGTCAGCGCCTGCGACTGGTCGCGGCCGGTGAAGAAGGCCAGGCGGTCGGGATCGCGTTCGCGCGCCTCGCCCAGCCATTGCGCGGCGAGGGCCAGCGCTTCGTCCCATTCGATCTCGCGGAACTGATTCTGTCCGCGCTCGCCGGTGCGCAGCATCGGCGAGCGCAGGCGCGCCGGCGAATAGTGCTGCATGATGCCGGCCGAACCTTTCGCGCAAAGCACGCCGCGGTTGACCGGGTGCTCGGGGTTGCCTTCGATGTAGCGGATCTGCCCATCCTGCAGATGCACGTTGATGCCGCAACGGCAGGCGCACATGTAGCACGTGGTCTGCTTGACCTCGGTACCGACGGGTTTTTGCAGATCGAGCGCGGGTTCGGCCATCCGCCTATTCTGCCTGCCCGCCACCTTCCCGGCGAGACGCGCGACCGTTCCGGCAAGCCGGAAACGCGCCCGGGTCGGGTTGCGGTGCCGATCCGGGCGGGCGACGCTTGGAAGCCGCAGGGCACAATGCCATCCTAGTCCGCCCCGGCCGACCCGCGACCTCCGTATGGACCGCTACGAACGCACGCTCGCACTGCATCGCATCCTGAAGTCCGCCCGCTATCCGGTGTCCTTGCAGCGCCTGATGGACGAACTCGCTTGTTCGCGTGCGACCCTTTATCGCGACATCGCTTTCCTGCGCGATGCGCTCGGCGCGCCGATCGAGAGCGAAGGCGAGGGTGGATTCCGCTACAACGAAAAAGACGCCGAACGCTTCGAGCTGCCGGGCCTGTGGCTGAACTCCGACGAGCTGCATGCGCTGCTGGCGACGCACCAGTTGCTCGATCGCACCGGTTCGGGCGTCTTGTCCTCGGCGCTGGCGCCCTTGCGTGGTCGCATCGAATCGCTGCTGGCGCAGCAGGCCGGCGGCAAGCGCTGGCCGGTCGAGCGCGTGCGGGTGATCGGCAGCTACGTGCGCCAGCGCGACGAGATCGCTTTCCGCGTCGTCGCCAGTGCCGTGCTCGAACGCAAGCGACTGGCTTTCGACTATCTGGCGCGTTCGACCAACGAGCGCACCCATCGCACGGTCTCGCCGCAGCGTCTGACGCATTATCGCGACAACTGGTATCTCGATGCCTGGGATCAGGACCGCGAGGCGCTGCGCAGCTTCTCCGTCGATCGCATCCAGCATGCGCGCGTGCAGGACGAGGCGGCGCGCGACCTGCCCGATGCCGAACTCGACCAGCACCTGGCGTCGAGCTACGGCATCTTCTCCGGGGCGCCGAAAGCGAACGCGACCATCCTGTTCTCGGCCAAGGCCGCGCGCTGGGTGGCCGACGAACATTGGCATTCGAAGCAGGAGGGGCGCTTCCTGCCCGACGGCCGTTACCAGCTGAAGATTCCCTACAGCAATGCCAAGGAATTGCTGATGGACGTGCTGCGCTACGGCGCCGATGCCGAGATCGTCGAACCGGAAAGCCTGCGCCAGCAGGCGCGCACCCTGCTGCAGCTGGCCCTGTCGGCCTACGAGCGCTGAATCAGGACGGGCACACCGGCGTTCTCAGTCCCTGAGAAGGGGCTACGGCAGTTTTCCTCCACGCCCACGGAGGAAGCCGCCATGTCGAAGCAGTATTTCAGCCAGAACCGTCCTGACCCGCGTCTGTCTCGCCTGCTGTGGCAGGCCCTGGCCCTGGCCGCCCTGCCGTGGTTGCTGGCGCCGAGCATGTTTGGCGTATCGCCCTGGCTAGGCAATGGCCCGCTCTGGTTGGTGCTGGCGCCGGCGATTTCCCTGCTGGTCTTGCATCGTCAAGCGCTGCGCACCGTCTTCGCCGTGGCCGCCGAACCGGGCGCCGGCCGCCGACGCCTCGGCGCGCGCCAAGGCCAGTCGCGTCGCGCCTCGCAGCGGCCGCGACGCCGCAACCTGGCGCCGCGCGCGGCCTGATCGCGTCTCGCATGACCTCCTTCCATGGGAAGGGGGCCGGGCGGCATGTTAGGTTTCCCGTTTCCTTTCTGGAGACGGTTCATGCCCCGCCCGATGATCGCCTGGTTGGCTGGCGCGCTGTTCGTCTCCGCGGCCGGAGCGCAAAGCGTGAACGATGATCCCAATCTGTGGCTGGAAGACGTCACCGGCGACAAGGCCTTGGAATGGGTGCGGGCGCAGAACGCCGATGCGAAGAATGCGCTCACGTCCGACCCGGGCTTCGCGAAACTGCGCGACGATCTGCGTTCCATCCTCGACTCGGACGCGCGCATTCCCGAAGTCGTCAAGATGGGCGATTACTTCTACAACTTCTGGAAGGACAAGGCGCACCCGGCCGGCCTCTGGCGCCGCACGACGCTGGCCGAGTACCGCAAGGCCGAACCGGCCTGGGAAGTCCTGATCGACCTGGATGCGCTGAACAAGGCCGAGAACGAGAACTGGGTCTGGCATAGCGCCGAATGCCTGGAACCGACCTATGACCGCTGCCTGATCGCCCTGTCGCGCGGCGGCGCCGATGCCGACGTGACGCGCGAGTTCGACCTGCCCAAGCGCAGTTGGGTCGCCGACGGGTTCTTTCGACCGGAAGCCAAGGGCTCGCTGTCCTGGCGCGATGCCGATCATGTCTATGTTTCGACCGATTTCGGCGCCGGGTCCACGACGGAATCCGGATATCCGCGCGTGCTGAAACTCTGGAAGCGCGGCACGCCGATGGCGCAGGCGCAGACGGTGTTCGAGGCCGACGCGAAGGATCTCGGCGTCTGGGGCTATCGCGACCACTCGCCGGGTTTCGAGCGCGACTTCATCTGGCGCGCGTTCGCCTTCTACAACAACGAGCTCTACCTGATCGGCAAGGACGGCAAGCAGACGCGCCTGGACCTGCCCAATAGCGCCGACAAGACCGTGCATCGCGAATGGCTAACGCTGCAGTTGCGCGAGCCGTTCACGGAAGGCGGACGCACCTATGCCGAAGGCAGCCTGATCGGCACGCGTTTCGACGATTTCCTGCAGGGCAAACGCCGCTGGACCGTGCTGTTCGAGCCGACGCCGACGGTCTCGCTGGCGGCGGCGAACTGGACGCGCGACTACCTGATGCTGAGCCTGCTCGAGGACGTGAAGAGCCGCGTCGAGGTGCTCTATCCCGTTTCGGCCGAGGAATGGCATCGCTCGGGCCTGCCCGGCACGGAGGACATCGCCGACCTTACCGTCGATCCCGTCGATCCCGATACGTCCAACGAATACTTCCTCACGTCCACCAGTTTCCTGACGCCGACCTCGTTGTCGCTGGGCGAAGCGGGGTTGCGCGAGCCGGAGATGCTCAAACAGTTGCCGGCCTTCTTCGACGCCAGCGCCTACGCAGCGACGCAACATTTCGCGACCAGCAAGGACGGCACGAAGGTGCCGTATTTCCAGGTGGCGCGTAAGGACGTGAGCGCCAATGGCGCGAACCCGACCCTGTTGTATGGCTATGGCGGTTTCGAGGTCTCGGAAACGCCGGCCTACAAGGGCAGCATCGGTCGTGCCTGGTTGGGCGAGGGCGGCGTCTACGTGCTCGCCAATATCCGCGGCGGCGGCGAATACGGACCGCGCTGGCACCAGGCGGCGCTGCGCGAGAACCGCAACAGGAGCTACGAGGATTTCGCCGCGGTCGCGCAGGACCTGATCGCGCGCAAGATCACCTCGTCGAAACATCTCGGCATCCAGGGCGGCAGCAACGGCGGCCTGCTGATGGGCAACATGACGGTGATGTACCCGGAGCTGTTCGGCGCGGTCGTCTGCCAGGTGCCGTTGCTCGACATGCAGCGCTACAACAAGCTGCTGGCCGGCGCTTCCTGGATGGCCGAGTACGGCAATCCCGACGTGCCCGCCGATTGGGCCTTCCTGCGGAAGTATTCGCCCTACCAGAACGTGCGCAAGGACGTGAAGTATCCGCCGGTGTTGTTCACCACGTCGACGCGCGACGATCGCGTGCATCCGGGACATGCGCGCAAGATGATGGCGCGCATGAAGGAGCAGGGCCACGACGTGCTGTATTACGAGAACATCGAGGGCGGTCACGGCGGTGCGGCCAACAACGAGCAGGCGGCCTTCATGTCGGCCCTGGCCTATGCCTTCCTCAAGAAGAAGCTCTTCTGATCATCCCCGAACTTCATGTATCGCGACTTGCGTCGCTCCTACACTGCTTTCGACAGGAAACCCGATGAACCCGATCAATCTCACGCCCCTCGCTTTCGCCATGTCGCTCGCCGTTGGCGGCGCCCGGGCCGGCGAACTCCCGGTGCCGCCGGTCGCCGCGAAGAAAGCGCATGAAGTGAAGGCGCCGCATGGCGCCGTGCGCCAGGACGAGTACTACTGGCTGCGCGACGACACCCGCGAGAACGAGGAGATGCTGGCCTACGTCAAGGCCGAGAACGCTTATGCCGATGCCGTGCTCGCGCCGACGAAAGCGCTGCAGGAGAAGCTTTACGGCGAGATCGTCGGGCGCATCAAGCAGGACGACGCCACGGTGCCCTATCGCCTGCGCGGCTATTGGTATTACACGCGCTTCGAGACCGGCAAGGACTACGCGATCAACGCGCGCCGCAAGGGTTCGATGGATGCGCCGGAAGAGATCCTGTTCGACCAGAACACGATGGCCGAAGGCAAGGGCTATTTCAGCCTCGGCGAAGCCGAGGTCAGCCAGGACAACGAGCTCGTAGCCTGGGCCGAGGACGATGTCGGCCGTCGCCAGTACGTTTTGCGGGTCAAGAACCTGCGCACCGGCGAGGTCTATGCCGATCGCGTCGAGAACATCGAGCCGAACCTGGTCTGGGCCGACGACAACCGCACGATCTACTACATCGAGAAAGATCCGACGACGCTGCTGAGCAAACGCGTGAAGGCGCACGTGCTCGGCACGCCGGCTTCGCAGGACCGCCTCGTGTACGAGGAGGCCGACGACAGCTTCTACATGGGCATCTCGCGTACGCGCTCGGACAAGTACATCTGCATCGGTCTCGGCAGTACGGTCAGCAGCGAGATGCGCTGCACCCCGGCGGCCAAGCCCGGCGAGTTCGCCGTGTTGGCGCCGCGCCAGCGCGATTTCGAGTACGAAGCCGACCATCTCGACGGCCGCTGGGTCATCCGTACCAACTGGGATGCGAAGAACTTCCGCCTGATGACGATGGCCGACGACCAGGCCTGGGGCGACCGTATGCGCTGGAACGAACTGGTGCCGCACAGCGACAGCGTCTTCATCGAGGACTTCAAGCTGTTCGACGATTTCCTCGCCATCGACGAACGCTCCGGCGGCCTGCGGCGGTTGCGTACGCTGACCGACGATGGCCGCAGCGCCTTCGTCGAATCGGACGAGCCCGCCTACACGATGGGCCTGGGCATGAATTCCGAACCCGGTACCGACTGGCTGCGTTACGGCTACACATCGTTGACGACGCCGAATACGGTCTACGAAGTGAACATGAAGACCGGCGAGCGCAAATTGCTCAAGCGCGAGCCGGTACTGGGTGAGTTCGATCCGGCCAATTACGTCACCGAGCGCCTGTGGGCGACGGCGCGCGACGGCACGAAGGTGCCGGTGTCGGTGGTCTATCGCAAGGGCCTGAAGAAGGATGGCTCGGCCGCGATGCTGCAGTACGCCTACGGCAGCTATGGCATTTCCAGCGATCCGCGTTTCAGCGCGACGATCCTGAGCCTGCTCGATCGCGGCATGGTCTATTCCATCGCGCATATCCGCGGCGGGCAGGAGATGGGCCGTGCCTGGTACGAAGACGGGAAGCTGCTGGAGAAGAAGAACACCTTCACCGATTTCATCGACGTCACACGCTTCCTCGTGAAGGAAGGCTATGCGGCGAAGGATCGCGTCGCGGGCTTGGGCGGCAGCGCCGGCGGCCTGCTGATGGGCGCGGTCGCGAACATGGCGCCGGAGGATTACGCCCTGTTGATCGCCCAGGTGCCCTTCGTCGATGTGGTCACGACGATGCTCGACGAATCGATTCCGCTGACGACGAACGAATACGACGAGTGGGGCAACCCGTCCGAGAAGAAGTACTACGACTACATGCTCTCGTACTCTCCCTACGACAACGTCGGGCGCAAGGCCTATCCCGCGCTGTTCGTCGGCACCGGCCTCTGGGATTCGCAGGTGCAGTACTACGAACCGGCGAAGTGGGTCGCGCGCCTGCGCGATCGCAAGACCGACCAGCATCCGCTGCTGTTCCGCACGAACATGGAAGCCGGCCACGGCGGCAAGTCGGGCCGCTTCCGCCGCTTCCGCGAGATCTCCGAGTACTACGCCTTCATGCTGCAGCAGCTGCGCGTGCTGGAATAAGGCCTGCACCAGTCCCGATATACCCACCCTTTCCTCGCCCCGCGGGGAGAGGGTGGAATCAGGGGCGCGTCACGGCGCTATACTCGCCGCATGAAAAACCTGCGCCTTCCCCTGCTGTTCCTCGCCCTCAGCCTGATGGGCCTGCTGGCCGCCTGCGGCAACAAAGGCGATCTGGTCCGCCCCGGCGAGGCCAATCCGCCCGCCCAGCGCTGAGGCCGGCATGGGCCTGCGTTTCACCAAGATGCACGGAGCCGGCAACGACTTCGTCCTGATCGACCTGCGCGGCGGGCGCGAAGCGCCGAGCGCCGATCTTGCCCGTGCTATCGGCGACCGCCACACCGGCGTCGGGTTCGACCAGCTGCTCAGCATCGAGGACAGCGGCCGCGCGGGTTGCGTTGCGCGCTATCGCATCTGGAACAGCGATGGCAGCCTGGCGCAGCAATGCGGCAATGGCGCGCGCTGTGTCGCCGCATGGCTGGAGCGGGCGATGCCGTCGCTGCCACCGCGCTTCGTGCTCGACAGTCCGGCCGGGCCGATCGAAGCCGAGCGCCTGCCCGACGGTCGCTATTCGCTGCAGATGGGCGTGCCCGAATTCACCGCGGCGAAGATCCCGTTGGTCGGTGCCGATGCACAGGCCGAGCACGAATACGTCGCGATGCTCGGCGGCACGCCCCTGCATTTCGGCGCGGCTTCGATGGGCAACCCGCATGCGCTGTTGTTGACCGATGACATCGTCAACGCGCCGGTCGGCCGGATCGGCCCGATGCTTCAGGCTTCGACGTTGTTTCCCGAGAGCGTCAACGTCGGATTCGCCCAGGTCGAATCGCCCTCGCACATCCGCCTGCGCGTTTACGAGCGCGGCGCCGGCGAGACCCTGGCCTGCGGCAGCGGCGCCTGCGCCGCGGTCGCGATCCTGATCCGGCAGGGGCGGGTCGCACGCAAGGTCGATGTCGACCTGCCCGGGGGTATGCTTCAGATCGACTGGCCGGACGATGCGGCGCAGATCCGTATGGCCGGGCCGGTCGCATTCGTGTTCGAAGGAGAGTGGATCGCATGAGCGAAGAGAGAGCCGAGCGCCTGAGCGCGCACGAAGTCGCGGCATGGCTGCGCCGGCATCCGAAATTCCTGTCGCAGTTCCCCGACCTGACGCTGTCGCTGGTCGTGCCGCGCGAAGACGGGCCGGCGGCGTCGCTGGCGAGCTACCAGCTCGAGGTGCTGCGCGACAAGAACCGCGAACTGAATCGACGCCTGGCCGAACTGTTCGCCAACGCGCAGGAGAACGAGCGCCTGACCGTGCGCACGCACCAGCTCGCGCTGAGCCTGATGCGCGCCGGCAGCGCCGCCGACACCGTGCTGGCGATGGTCGCCAGCCTGGGCGAGGATTTCCAGGGCGATGCCGTGCGCATCGTGCTGTTCGACGAGCAACCGGGCCTGGCGGCTCCCTGGTTGCAGGTGATCCCGGTGCGCGACAAACGCATGGCGCCGTTCAAGGATTGCGTGACCAGCGGCGAACCGCTCTGTGGCCGGCTCAATCCGGACAAGATGGAACTGCTGTTCGGCGACGACCAGTCGCAGGCGCAATCGGTCGCACTGATTCCGGTGACGAACGTCGGTCTGGTCGCCGTCGGCAGCCGCGACGGCAATCGCTTTTTCCCCGGCATGGGCACCCTGTTCCTGCGCCTGATGGGCGAAAGCTTCGCCGCGGCGCTGGCGCGGTTCCCCAAGCACTGACCGAATCATGAGCAGCGACGCCCTCCGCACGCAGGTCGAGGCCTACCTCGAACACCTGTCGGTGGAGCGGCGGTTATCGGCGAACACGACGGAAAACTATCGACGCGATCTGATGGCGATGATCGACTGGATGGCCGAAACCGGCATCGTGCGTTTCGCCGATATCGACGGCGAGCGCCTGCGCGGCTTCATCGCCGGCGAACATCGCCGCGGCCTGTCGCCGAAGAGCCTGCAACGCCGTCTGTCGGCCCTGCGCAGCTTCTTCCGCCACCAGCTCAAGCGTGGCAGCCTGGCGGCGAACCCGGCGCAAGGCCTGCGCGCGCCGAAGGCGCCGCGCAAGTTGCCGCAGATCCTCGATCCCGACGAGATGACGCAACTGGTCGAAGTGCCGACCGATGCACCGCTTGGCCTGCGCGACCGCGCGATGCTGGAGCTGCTGTATTCCTCCGGCCTGCGCGTTTCGGAATTGTGCGCCCTGCGCTGGCGCGACCTCGATCTGGCCGAGGCCCTCGTCCGCGTGAACGGCAAAGGCGGCAAGATGCGTATCGTGCCGGTCGGCAGCCATGCGCTGACGGCCTTGACCGAATGGAAGACCGACCAGCGCGCCGCGATCGAATCGCCCGTCTTTCCCGGTCGCGCCGGCAAGCCGATCACGGCGCGCGCCGTGCAGCTGCGCCTGCGCCAGCTCGCGCAGCAACAGGGCATCTGGAAACGCGTGCACCCGCACCTGTTGCGTCACAGTTTCGCCAGCCACGTGCTCGAGTCTTCCGGGGATTTGCGCGGCGTGCAGGAACTGCTCGGCCACGCCGACATCGCCACCACGCAGATCTACACGCACCTCGATTTCCAGCGCCTGGCCAAGGTGTACGACGACGCCCACCCGCGCGCGAAGCGACGGAGCAAGGCATGAGTTCGCCGCGCCCCACGAACATCGTATTGCATCGTGCCTCGCATGCGCTCGAGGTCGCCTTCGACGACGGCAGCGTTTTCCGTTTGCCCTGCGAGTACCTGCGGGTCGAATCGCCGAGCGCGGAAGTGCAGGGGCATGGCCCCGGCCAGCGCGTGCTGGTGCCGGGCAAGAAGCACGTCAACATCCGCGGCATCGAACCAATCGGCAACTACGCCGTACAACTGCAGTTCGACGACGGCCACGACAGCGGCATCTTCAGCTGGTCGCTGCTGCACGAGCTCGGCCGCGAGTACGAAACCCGGTGGGCCGCGTACATGGCGGAAATGGACAATCGCGGGATGAGTCGTGAGCCCAGCGCCTAGGCGCGTGGAGCCGATGGAGTACGCATGAGCGCGGATACGAAATCACTGGTTGCCTTCGCCCACGTCGCCGACGTCGAACGCAGCATCGGCTTCTACGCGGACCTCGGGTTTCGCGTGGCGAACAGCGTGACGCCGGAAGGCGGCAGCACGCCGAACTGGGCCTGGTTGCAGAGCGGCGAAGCCAGCCTGATGATCGCGCAGGCCTCGGAACCGATCGATCCGCATCGGCAGGCCGTGCTCTTCTACCTCTACTTTGACGATATCCGGAGAACGCGTAGCGAATTGCTCGCACGAGGGCGCGAACCTGGCGAGATCTTCTTTCCGTTCTACATGCCGGGCGGCGAGTGCCGATTATCCGATCCGGATGGCTACGTCCTGATGCTGGCCCAGATCTGAGCCTGCGTTGGCGGGCGGTCGGCGCTAGAATCCTCGCACCCCCCGAAGAGAACACCCGCATGTCGTCCGCCGAAAGACTCCTCCCGAGGCTGCTTCTGTCGTTCCTGCTGATCGCGCCGGGCGCGAGCGCTGGCGAGCTTTACAAGTGCAGCATCAACGGCCAGACCAAGTACCAGGACAAGCCTTGCGAAAAAGGCGCGAAAACGACGGTCATCGATACCGAGGCCGCACAGGCGGCGCCGGGCACGGCCGAGATCACGCCGGCCAGGGCATCGCAGCCCCCGGCGGGCGGTAGTGGTTCGGTGGAAGGGCTCTATATGGAGCTGCAGTCCGCCCAGAAGCAGCGCGACGATGTCCAGCTGTCTTATCAACAAGCGATGAACCGGGCCACGCCCCTGTTCGCGACCAACGAGGACCAGCAACAGGCCGAGCTGGAGCGTGCCAGATTGAAGACCGAGTGGGAGCCGAAGATCGCGCAGGCCTCCGAGCGCGTCGACGCGGCGTCGGATCGCCTCAATGCGCGCTGCCCGACCGGTGTGCGCTTCGACAAGGGGCGCTATTCCTGCAACAAATGAATCGGCGGCGTACGCAAGGGGCTGAGCTTGGCGATGAAGAAAACTATTCCCGCTGCCTCGCCGGACGCCTATGTCGCGGCGCTCGATGGTTGGCGTCGCGCTGTGGTCGAGAGCCTGCGCAAGGCCGTGCTTGCCGCCGGTGCGAAGGACGAGCGCATCAAATGGGGCCACCTCGTTTATTTCAGTAACGGCCCGATGCTGCTTATCCGGGCCGAGGAACAGCGCGTCCTGTTCGGGTTCTGGCGCGGGCAGCGTCTGCGCGAGGTCGAACCGCGCCTGAAACCCGGCGGCAAATACGAAATGGCGACGCTGGACCTGAGCGAAGGCGACACGATCCCGGCCGCGCGCGCCAAGCGCCTGGCGCAGGCAGCGATCGCGCTGAATCGCGAGTTGGGCGATCCGACCGATTAGGCCTTGGGCCGACCCGCAGGCCGGCAGACGAGGGGCCAGCGCAAGCGTAGACTCGGCGCATGGCCCATGGCGGCCACCTGTCGTCGGAAGGGAGAACCCGGATGAGCTTTCGCATCGCGTCGCTGCTCGTACCGTTGTTGTTCCTGGTCGGCTGCTCTTCCGACAGCCTGACGACCGAGGAATGCGAAACGATCATCACCGGTTTCGACAAGATGGCCGAGAACATGGCGGCGAACGAAAAGGACCTCGCCAGGGTTCGGAAGACCTTGCGGCCATTGCACGAAGGCGCGGTCAGGAACTGCGCCGCAGGAAACAGTCTCTCCCGCGAAGACCTGAAGTGCGTCACCGAAGCGTGGAGCGACGACCGCATGAAGGTCTGTTTCGATGCCGCCCGGGAACGATTCAACAAGCAGCGTGGCGGATGAGGACCGGGTCGGAGCGCCGGGGCCGCCTCCCGGACTTGGCCGGCGGCGACCGCAACGGAGTCCGCGGGCACTGCCGCGCTAACTCTGATCGAAGCCCGCGCTCGGAGCCGGCATGACTCGCGAGCAAGTGCTTTCGTTCTGGTTCGACGAAATCGATCCGAAATCCTGGTGGAGCGCCGAGCCGGCGTTCGACGGGCGAGTGCGCGAACTGTTTCTGCCCACCTTGGAGCGGGCGGCGGCCGGCGAGTGTTCCGATTGGCGCGCAAGCCCTGAAGGGCGCCTGGCCGAGATCATCGTGCTCGACCAATTCTCCCGCAACATCCATCGCGGCACGCCGCTGGCCTTCGCCCAGGATCCGATGGCGCTCGCGCTGTCGCAGGAAGCGGTTGCCGCGGGCGTGCTGGAAACGTTGACGACGACGCAATGCGCTTTCCTGCTGATGCCGTACATGCACAGCGAATCTCGGGCGATCCATGCGCTGGCGGAGACCCTGTTCGCGCAATGGGCGCCGGGCAACAACCACGACTACGAGCTGCGCCACAAGGCGATCATCGATCGTTTCGGCAGATACCCGCATCGCAACGCCATCCTCGGGCGCGAATCGACGGCCGACGAGCTCGCGTTCCTGCAGCGGCCAGGATCGAGCTTCTAGATGCCCGGGAAGGAACGCGATCGGCTCGATCAATACAGCCTGTTCGATCGGTTCGCGATCGCCTTCGTATCCCTGATCGTGTCGGTACCGTTGGCCCTGCTGTTCTGGATGATGATCAATCGCTGGTTCGTGGGCGTAGAAGAAACCATTCCGCTGACGACTTTCCTGGCGGGGGCCGGAGCGCTTGCCGTGCTCGCGTTCGCCATGCCTAGGTTCGTGACCGACGCGCTCGCTTGGTTGACGCGCGTGTTGTTCGAAACCGGAAGGTGGTGGTAGCCGTGCGAGCTGCGCGGTTCGCGCGAACGGTGGGTGGCGTCGCGGTCGTCGCACCGGCCCTGCACCTGCTCAGCGACGTGATGGAGTGGCGGCAGCAAGGCTTCAACGACGTTCAGCTGTGGATCAACCTGATCGCTTTCCTGCCGATGCCGTTCCTGCTGGCCGGGCTCATTGCTTGGCAAGGAAATCGGAAAGGACGAATCGGATGGCTGGGCGCGGGCCTGTATGGCGCCGCCTTCATCTATTTCCTGTACACGACGATTCTCGCGATCTCGGCGCGGATCCCGACTTACGAGCAGTTGTGGGCCGAGCTCGGCTGGCACTACACACTGGCGGGCAGTGCGATGGTGCTCGGCGGCCTGCTGTTCGCCTGGTCGGCCTGGCGCGCGAATCGATTTCCGCGCATGGCCGTCGCGTTGTTTCTGGCCGGCATCCTGACCAATCTCGCCATTGCCCTGCTGCCGGTGCCGGATATCCTGCAGGTCCTCGGCAGTGCCCTCCGCAACATCGGCTTGATGGTGATGGGTGTTGCGATTCTCTTCGACCAGCCGCCGGCGTCCGGCGTGCAAGAAGAACACGAGTGATTTTTCGGAAAAGAATGTGATGGAACTGACAACGCCACGCCTGCGTCTGCGCCTGCAGACGTTGGACGAAGTACTGGCATGGATCGACGCCATGTCGCCGGACGACCGCGCGGCGGTTTCCCCTGCCTGGATATCGCAGGCGAAAGCCGCGACGCCGGGCGACCCCTGGGCTTTCAGCTTCACCGTTTTCGATCGCGGCAGCGGTAGTTCGATCGGCGGTTGCTCGTTCAAAGGCCCGCCGAACGCCGACGGCATCGTCGAGATCGCCTACGGCATCGATCCGCAGCACCAGAATCGCGGCTATGCGACGGAGGCGGCGAAGGCATTGATCGATTTCGCCTTGTCCGATGCGCGCGTTCGCCAGGTCATCGCCCACACGATGCCGGACAACGCCATATCGAGCCGTGTACTGGAGAAGTGCGGCTTCCGGCGGATCGGCGAGATCTTCGATCCAGAAGACGGGCTAGTCTCGCGCTGGACTCGCGAAAATGAAGCGATCTAGGTGGCGGTTTTCCTGCTGCAACCCGTAAGGCGTTTGCTCTAGACTGCTTTCTGCGGATATCGGCCGGATTGCAGTTGCCATCGCTGGTGGCTGGCCGCGGTTCCCTTTTCCCAGGTATCGGCATGAAACGACTACTGGCCGCATTCGTCATTCTCTCCATCCTGGGAGCATGCAGCGTTTCGTTTTCGCCAGGTGGCGAGACGGGCCTGCCGGAACCGACGCCAGGCACGCCGGCGCAACAGCAGGAGGCGGTGACCGCGGCGCGCGAGTACATCGACATGATCGATCGCGGGCAATACTCGCGGACGTGGGAGCGTGCCGGTCCTGCGCTCAAGGACCTGACGAACGAACTCGTTTGGACCAACACGCTCAAACTGGCCAGCAAGCTTTCCGAAGGCAAGCCGGAGCGGGAGATCCAGGGGCTGGGTTTCGCCACGCAGGTCGATGTCGGTGGTCCGATCGGGGAATACGCCTTCGTGGTGTTCGCCAGTCGATCCGGCGGGATGAGCCTTTCCGAAAAGGTGGTGATGCAGAAGGCGGGTGGCGATTGGTTGATCGTCGGATACTTCGCGAACAAGCAGACGACTTTCGGCACCAAAAAAGGGTAGCCTCGGGCCGGGCAGAACGAATGCGCATCGCAATCCTCGGCAATTCGGGCTCCGGGAAATCGACGCTGGCGCGCTGGCTGGCCGCGCGCGCCGGTGCCGCGATGCTCGATCTCGATACCGTGGCCTGGGAGCCCGGCCGGATCGCCGTGCCGCGCTCGCCTGCCGAGGCGCAGGCGGATGTGCGCGCGTTCTGCGCGGCGAGCGCGAACTGGGTCGTCGAAGGCTGTTACGCCGGCCTGATCGCCGTCGCGATCGAGCATGGCGCGCGATTGCTGTTCATGAACCCGGGGCGGACGCAGTGCGAGGCGAACTGCCGTGCGCGGCCGTGGGAGCCGCACAAGTACGCATCGCGCGAGGAACAAGACCAGCGCCTGGCCTTCCTGCTCGAGTGGGTAGCCGGCTACTACACGCGCGACGGCGAGATGTCGCTGGCCGGGCATCGCGCCTGTTTCGAGGCGTATGCAGGGTCGAAAACCGAAGTGACCGAGCAGCCGGCGCTCGATCCGCCGTCGGCGCAGGCCCTGCAATGGTTGCGATGAACGACCTGCGGCTCGCGACTCAGACGCGCTTGCCTTCGGCCGAGAATGCGATCAATTTTTCCAGGCGCTTCAGACGCGTCTCTTCCTTCTTGGCGCTTTCGATCCACCAGCAGGCCAGCTTGCGATAGGACGGCGGCTGCGCCTCGAAAAAAGCCCAGGCTTTCCGGTTCTTTCGGAACATCTTCGCGTACGCCTCGCCGAGTTCGGCCGAACGCTGCTCGTAGGCATAGATGCGCGACTTGTCCCCGTTGAGCGCCGCATGCGCGGCCAGGCCAGCCGCTTGCATGCGGCCTTCGGCCGTGAGGACTTCGACGCGACGCAGGTTCACCGCGCTCCAGACGCTGTTCCTGCGGCGCGGGGTGAAACGGATCGTGTAGCTGGTTTCGTCGCGGCGCTTGCGCACGCCGTCGATCCAGCCGAAACACAGCGCCTCGTCCACCGATTCGGGCCAGGTGATGCTGGGATGTTCGCTATCGACGCGATAGAAGCCGACCAGCAGTTCTGTCGATGTGGCATGGTGTTTCTTCAGCCAGGCGCGGAATCCGGCCGGCGTGGCGAAAAAAACGGGTTCGGGCGTCGGCTTGCCCGCCATCTCAGTCGCGCGCCGGCGCGTTCCAGCCGCGGACCACGTCCGCCAGCGTCTTCTCGCTCAGGTCGCGGAATTCGCCGGCATCGAGGAAGCGGCCGTGGCAGACCGGGCAGCTCTCGAACCAGATATGCGGCTGCTGCGGATCGACCATGCGCAGCATCGGGCTGTCCGGGCACTTGGGGCAGCGGATGCGGTCGAAGCTGTTGAGCTGCGCGCCGATCTCGGCGTCGCCTGTATCGAGGATCTCGGAGTAATTCTTCAGGTCCTCGTGCTCGCCGATGTCGAACCACAGGCCCTGGCAACCAGAGCAACGATCGGCGACGCCGCCGGCCGTGGGAACGTTGTCCATCTTTTCGTTGCACTTGGGGCATTTCATGTGACGTATCCGTTCAGACGTGGGCGGCGACGACGCCGCCGATGAAACAGGCCAGCGACAGGGCGATCCCGGTGAACGGTATGCTGAACCAGTAGGCCTTGCCGAGCAACAAGAACGCGCCGGCCATCGCCAGGCCGACGCCGAGCAGATAGGGCGAACCGAACAGCAAGGTCGGATGCGCCAGCGCCAGATAGCCGTAGATGAGTCCGAACAGCATGGCTCCGAGGCTATGGCTGGCATTGAAGCCGATCCAGCACCGCCACATCGTCGTTTGCGCCGAGATGACCGGCGAAACTTCCGCCATGCGTTCCATCAGGCTGCGGTCGCGCGGCATGAACTTCGGGCCGTTGAAGGTGTACAGCAGATGCATCGTCCCCAGTAGCAGGAAGATGCCGGCGCTGATCGACATCAATACGGTCGCGATCATGGCGTGGTCCCGGATAGCCGGCGAATGAAGGGCCGCCGGAGTATCCGCCCCTTGCCCTGAGCCGGCAAGCGTCGCACCCCGGCCGGTGCGATAATGCCGGCATGGACGAGACGAAAGACGGCACCACCCATTTTGGCTACCGCGAGGTGCCGGTCGACGAGAAGAAGAAGCTGGTCGGCCAGGTGTTCTCGTCGGTCGCACGCAACTACGACCTGATGAACGACCTCATGTCCTTGGGCGTGCATCGGGTCTGGAAGCGCTATTTCGTCGGGACCTCCGGCGTCAAGCGCGGCGATCGCGTGCTCGACCTCGCCGGCGGCACCGGCGACATCGCCGCCTTGCTGCACGAACGCGTCGGCGAGACCGGCGAAGTCGTGCTCGGCGACATCAATGCGCAGATGCTCGGCGTCGGCCGCGACCGGCTAACCGACCGCGGCCTGGTGCGTGGCCTGCGTTACGTGCAGCTCAACGCCGAAGCCCTGCCTTTCCCGGACGCCAGCTTCGATCTGGTGACCATCGCCTTCGGCCTGCGCAACGTCACCGACAAGGCTCGGGGCCTACGCGAGATGCGCCGCGTGCTGAAGACCGGCGGGCGCGCACTGGTGCTGGAGTTCTCGCAGGTGAAGCCGGAGTGGTTCCGGCCGATCTACGACTTCCATTCCTTCCAGGTGTTGCCGCGACTCGGCCGCTTGTTCGCCCAGGATGCCGACAGCTATCAGTACCTGGCCGAGTCCATTCGCAAGCACCCGCCGCAGGAAGAACTGCAGGCGATGATGGCCGAGGCCGGTTTCGCGCGTTGCAGCCACCGCAACCTCAGCGGCGGCATCGTCGCGATTCATTCGGGCTACGCGGTCTGATTCATCGGGGGATTCGCGTCGGCTTTGCCGACGACAAAATCATGGGTCCGCTGAAAGTCAGCGCAGGATGCGCGGCCCTAGAGCGACCCGCGCCTTAAAGCGAGCCGAGCATCACAGCCGACCGCGGGGGAAAGGCCCGACTGTCCGAGCGCAGGGATGCGCGAGTTCGGGCCGGCCCGCGGGCGGCGAGAAGCGCAAGGTACGGCGAGAAAGGATTTCGAGCCGGCGAGCGTCGGGCGCAATGGTTTTTGCCTACTTTTTGCCATAACAAAAAGTAGGGCCGCCGGCAGGGCAATGCATCGGTGCAGCCGAACAGTCGCGACTCGCGTCGCTCCTACAAGCGACTACGGAAATCAGAACGTCGGCTGCCACGCGTAGCTGTACTTCAGGAAGATGTTGCGCGTGTAACCGAACATATCCGGGTAGTCGTCGTCCTTGTACGAACCGTACGAGACGCCGGCGTAGAAGGCCGTGCGCGGATTGACCTTGTACGAGTACAGCAGCTGCACGGCGTAGTCCCGCGCGACTTCGTTCACCGCCGTCGTGTACAGCAGCGGATCGCGATAGACGCGGCTGCCTTGCACGGCCAGGCGCAGGCGCTGGCGCGGGTCGAGCTGCCAGCTCAGGCGCGTATCGAAGATCATCGCGGTGAAGGCGGTGCCGCCGTCGCGGCTGAGGCGCTGCCAGGTGATGTCATGCGTGAGATTGACGCCGCGGCCGATGTCGAGTTCGCTCCAGGTGTTGACCGTCAGGCTCTTGCCCAGGCGCACCGCTGTCAGGTCGATGCGCTCGCCGCTTTCGATGCGACCGCCCAGGCGCACGCCTGACTTCGGAATGAAATTGCCCGACATCGCGACGTAGTACTCGTCGAACAGCTGGCCTTCCCAGAAGCGGTCGCGCGACATCCAGACCAGCGAGGCATTGCTCTGCATCGGACCCTGGAGGCTGAACGATCCTTCCCACTCGCGTTCGAGCAGCTGACCGTTGGAATCGTGCGTGATGTCGAAATCGGCATACACGTCCCAGCGCTTGATCTTCTCGCCGCTGTCGCCGTACCAGGTACGGCCGCCGCCGATCAGCGACTTGTCGTAGCCGACCTGGCCGATGAAGCCGAGGTCGGCGCGGAAGCCCGGATCGATGTCCACATGCCAGGTATTGAACGACCAGTCGCGGTTCGAGTAGCCGTAGTAGGCGCGCGCCGCGTGGCCCGAGGGCGAGTCGTCGGCGAAGCCGAGCGAGCTCGGGTATTTCGAGTCGCTGAACAACACCTGCCCGGTCAGCGTATGCGGACCTTTCTGCCAGCGGCCGTCGAAACCGGCGACGTCGTTCGAATAATCGTCGCCATGGCGGAAGGTGCCAATGACGCCGATCGTCGTGTTCTCGCCGAAGTTGTGCCGGTAACGGCCCACGGCGACGTCGGTCTTCATTTCGAAAGGTTCGAAGTACGAACCCAGCGGACCGGGCACCAGCAGGTTGACGGTATTGTCGCGCGCGACGAAAGCGCCATAAGCGCCATGGTCGGTGCCACCGGTCACGCGCACGCCGGCATCGGGGTCGTTGATCTGGCGCGTGTAGAGCACCTGCAGCTGCGTGTTGAAGTAGTCCGCGCCCTCGAGGAAGAAGGGGCGCTTTTCCGGATAGAACAGCGCGAAGTTGTCGTTGAGGTTCAGCTGCGCCTGGTCGGATTCGACCTGGGAAAAATCCGGGTTGATCGTCGCGTTCAGGGTCATGTTCGGCGACGGCGCCCAGGCGATGTCGACGCCGGGCTCGATGTCGACGCCGTCGTTGAGCCAGGGCGTGCCGGCATTGGTGCGGTATTCCGGACGCGTGACGGTGATGGTCGGGACGATTTCGAGGTTGCGGCCCTGCTTGACGCCGCTCATGCCCTCGAACTTGTCGAAGGAGCAGATGAAGCAATTCGAGTCGCGGCTGACCCGGCTGCTGCTGATCTGGTGGCGATTGTTGCGCGGGTAGCTGCGGAAGAAGTCGACGCCCCAGCGCTGCAGGTCGCTGGCGTCGCGGAAACGCAGCGTCGCAAACGGAATGCGCATCTCCACTTCGTAGCCCTGCGCGGTAATGTTGCCGGCGGCGCTCCACAACCCGTCCCAGGAATCGTCTTCGTTGCCGCCGGCGGTCTGGTCGTTGATCAGATCCATCTGCACGCCGAGCGGGTTGACGAAGAACTCGTAGGCGCGGCGCTGGTCGCCGAAGGTGTCGAGAATCACGCCGATGAAATCGTCGCGGTAAGCCGAGTCGCGATCGCGCAGGCGGGCGCGGATGGCAGAAGGATCGGGGTCGTGCGCTCGGAAGGCGATGTAGAGCGCCTCGTCGTCGTAGCCGACGCGCGCCTCGGTCTTCGCCGGCGGCGCGATGTTGTCGCCCGGCGAGATTTCGAACGGAAGATCCACCGGCAACGCCTGCGACCAGACCGCTTCGTCCACCTTGCCGTCGATGACGATGCTGCCCTCGATGCGCGGGATCGTCCTTACCGGCGCGGGGGCGATGGCAGCGTCGGCCGGGGCAGGAGTCGTCTGTGCCTGGGCGAGCGGGCAGGCGGCGAGCAGGGCGAGGAAGAGCGGGCTGTGCTTCACGTGGTTTCTCGTTATGGGGTCTTGCGTTGTTGCGGAGCGGGGCGGAAAGGTTCGGTGGCGCGATGCAACGGGTGTGTCATCCCGCCCGGGCACGGGCGAACGCCGCGCACCCGGCAGGGGTTCGCGGAGACGGGGATGGCAGGAAAGGCGAGGCCGGCGGCAGGGCAAGGAACTGGGTGCGCATGCGGCCGCCGGCAGGGGAGAGTTGCGGCAAGGCTAGGCGCCTTTCCGAGCCGCCGTCCCATGGCTTTAGTCATTTAAACCTTTGGGCCCCATGCGCGATAAACTTGGCCTTTCCCCCGACCCGGAGCCGCCATGCGCTTCCATGCCCTGTTGCTCGCCGCTGCCTTGCTGCCGCTCGCGGCCTGCCAGAAACCCGCCGACCAGACCGCCAAGCCGGATACCACCGAAGCGAAGGCGCAGCCCGCTGCGAACGCCGCGCGCGACGAACATTCCTATTCCGAACCGGACAAGGTTGCGATCAAGCATCTGGCGCTCGACCTGAAGGTCGATTTCGAGCAGAAGACGCTCAGCGGCACCGCCGTGCTCGATCTCGACTGGAAGGACAAGAAGGCCGACGTGCTCGTGCTCGATTCGCGCGACCTGAGCATCACCAAGGTCGAAGCCGGCGACGGCATCGACTGGAAGGAAGTGCCTTTCGATCTTTCCGCGCCGGAAGCGATCTACGGCAGCCGCCTCAGCATCAGCCCGCTGGCGCAGCAACCGAAGGTGCGCATCACCTATTCGACCTCGCCGAACGCCTCGGGCCTGCAGTGGCTGACGCCGGCGATGACGCTGGGCAAGAAGCTGCCCTTCATGTTCAGCCAGTCGCAGCAGATCCACGCGCGGTCCTGGGTGCCGCTGCAGGACACGCCGATCGTGCGTTTCACCTATGAAGCGCACATCACCACGCCGGCCGACGTGATGGCGCTGATGAGCGCCGACAACGACCCGAAGGCCGTGCGCGACGGCGACTACAGCTTCAAGATGCCGCAGCCGATCCCGTCCTACCTGCTGGCGATCGCCGCCGGCGACCTGGTGTTCCAGCCGCTGAACGAGCGCGCCGGCATCTGGGCCGAACCGGCGATGGCGCCGAAAGCGGCCGCCGAATTCGTCGACACCGGCAAGATGATCGACACGGCCGAATCGTTGTACGGCCCGTACCGCTGGGACCGCTACGACATCCTCGTGCTGCCGCCCTCGTTCCCGTACGGCGGCATGGAAAACCCGCGCCTGACCTTCGCGACGCCGACGGTCATCACCGGCGATCGCTCGCTGGTCGCGCTGATCGCGCACGAGCTGGCGCATAGCTGGTCCGGCAACCTGGTCACCTTCTCCACCTCGAAGGACGCCTGGCTCAACGAAGGCGTCACCAGCTACGTCGAGAACCGCCTGGTCGAAGCCCTGTTCGGCAAGGAACGCGCCGACATGGAGAACGTGATCGAGCGCAACGAACTGAAGAACGAGTTCACCGACGAGAACAAGCCGCTGCAGGCGCTGGCGGTGAAACCGGGCGTGCTGAAGGATCCGGACGACAACCTGTCGTCCACCGTGTACACCAAGGGCGCGTGGTTCATGCAGTTCCTGGAACAGCGTTACGGCCGTGCCGATTTCGACGCTTTCCTGCGCGGCTATTTCGACCACTTCTCCTTCCAGTCGATCTCCTCGCACCAGTTCGCCGATTACGCCAAGGCCAACCTGCTCGACAAATACCCGGGCAAGGTGACGCAGGCCGAGTTCGACGAATGGTTGTACGAGCCGGGCGTGCCGGCGACCGCGCCGGCCACGGCGTCGGCCCGTTTCGATGCCGTCGATGCCGCGCGCAAGGTCTTCATCGAGGACAACAGCCTGCCGAACAAGGCGCAGACCGCGCAGTGGACGACGCAGGAGTGGGTGCATTTCATCGAAGGCATGCCGGAAACGCTGGACAGCGAGCAGATCAAACTGCTCGACGGCGCCTACAAGTTCACCGGCACGCCGAACGGCGAAATCGCCCAGCGCTGGTATCCGTTGACCGTGCGTAGCGGCTACACGGCGGCGCGCCCGGAGATCGCCAAGTTCCTCGGCACCATCGGTCGTCGCAAGCTGATCATGCCGACCTACAACGCGCTGGCGAAGACGCCGGACGGCTTGGCGTTCGCGCGCGAAGTGTTCGCGACCGCGCGCCCGGGCTACCACCCGATCACGGTGGGTTCGGTCGAAGCCGCGCTGGCCGACAAGCCGGCGCCCTGATTCGATGAAGAAGGGCCGCGTCGCGCTCGCCGTCTCGTTCGGGCTGGCGCTGACGACGGTCGGCGTCGCGGCCTACATGCCCGAGCGCGTGCTCGATGCCGAGTTCGCGCGACAACGCTGGCTGGCGGGTGCCAGCCAGCAGTCGCTGGAAGCCGCAGGCCATCGTTGGAGTTATCTGCAGGCGGGCCAGGACGGCCCGCTTGTCGTTCTGGTGCACGGCTTCACCGGCAGCAAGGAAAACTGGCTGCCGCTGATGCGCGAGCTGGCGAAGACGCATCGCGTGATCGCGCCGGACCTGCCCGGTTGGGGCGAAAGCGAACGCCAGGCCGGCGCCGATTACGGTCCGCTGGCGCAGGCGCAACGCCTGCAGGAATTCCTCGCCAAGCTCCCCGGCAAGCCGGCGTTGTTGGTCGGCCATTCCATGGGCGGGCAGATCGTCGGCCTGCTCGCTGCGCGACAAGCCGATATCGCCGATCGCCTCGTGCTGATGTCGTCCGCCGGCGTGCGTTTCAACGAAAACCAGTTCGGACGCGAGGTGCTGGCAGGGCAGAATCCGTTCGAAGTCACGTCGCGCGCGGAGCTGCACCGTTATCTCGGCATCGTCTTCACCGACCCGCCTTTCGTGCCTTGGCCGGCCGACGAAGCATTCGTGCGCCGGCGTCGCGCCGATGCGCCGTTCGAACAATCGGTGCTCGATGCCATCGGCCGCGGGCCGGAAGCGACGCAGTTGCAGAGCGAACTGGCGCAGATCACGGCGCCTGTGCTGCTGCTGTGGTGCAAGGACGACCGCGTCATCGACGTCAGTTCGGTGCCGATTTTCGAAGCCGGCCTGCCGGACAGCCGCGCCGTGCTGTTCAGCGGTTGCGGCCATATGCCGATGATGGCGAGGCCGAAGGAAACGGCGAAGGTCTTGCAGGAATTCGCCGCGCCCAACCTGCAATGATGATCGCGCAGGAGCGATGGCAATTGCGGCCAATTCGCCGCCGCTAGTCGTGGCGCGGCGCGAGCAGCCCGTCCGGATCCAGATAGAACATCCGCTTCCAGCCTTGGGTTTCGCGGGTGATGCGCCAGGGCAGCGGCACCAGCGAGACCACCGAATAGTGCAGGTGCGGCGGCTTGTTCGCGGCGTTGCCGGTTCGACCGACATCGCCGAGACGCTCTCCGGAATGAACCAGCCAGGGATCCTCGTCGGCGAAACGCGACAAATGCGCGTAGTAGTGGATGCGCCACTTCGGGCCCAGCACGAGCACGACATTGCCGCCCTGCGACCATTCGCCCCGATAGACGACGAGCCCCGAGGTCGCCGCGACGACGGGGCGGCCTTCGACGGCGAAGATATCGATGCCCTTGTGTACCCCGGATTTTCCCCAGGGTTCGTACCAGAACGCGTCGGGATTCCAGTCGCGCGAGGTCGCACCCTCTACCGGAACAAGACAACGCTCGGGCAGCGACAAACCGATGGCCAGGACGATGAAGGACGCGATCCCCAGGCGCAGCGCGATTCGGCGTTTGCGACTGGGGTGATTCATGCCGGCATTGTCGCGTCAGCGATATGCGAGCCGCTGTTACCGCCAGACTGCGTTGCGGCCCAGTGCAACATGCTTGCCGACTACTTCTTCGCCTCTTCCCGCGACTTCTCCCGCACCGCCCGGAAGGCATTGCCTTCGCGATAGTTAGGCCAGTCGCGGCTGGATGCGAGTTTCTTGCCGACTTCGAACACGGCATCGAGATCGTCCACGATGCCGCGCAGGTCCCAGCTCGAATCGAACTGGTCGCCGGCCTTGTGGTATCGCTTGGCGGTGTAGTCGTCGATGACGGACAGGCCGTAATCGCGGCCTTTCTCGCGATGATCGACGCCGCCCTTGATGTACAGCGCCGGCACGCCGGCCTTGGCGAAGCTGAAATGATCGGAGCGGAAGAACAGGCCTTTCTCCGGCGCGCTTTCCTCGACCAGGGTCCGGCCCTGTTGCTGCGCGATCGGGCGCAGCAGGTCGTCCATTTCGGAATTGCCCAGGCCGATCACGATCAGGTCCTTCGTGCGGCCGACGACCGGCATCGCATCGAGGTTGATCGCCGCGACGGTGTTCGCCAGCGGTATCGGCGGGTTCGCGGCGTAGTACGCCGAGCCGAGCAGGCCCGATTCCTCCAGCGTCACCAGCAGGAAGACGATACTGCGCTCCGGCTTCGGTTTGACGACGGTGAACTCTTCGGCGATCTCCAGCACGCCCGCGACGCCCGTACCGTTGTCGATCGCGCCGTTGTAGATGTTGTCGCCGGCTTCTTCGGGGTGCACGCCGAGATGATCCCAGTGCGCCATGTAGACGATGGCCTCGTCCGGATACTTCGTGCCGGGTAGTTTCGCGATGACGTTGCGCGACTGCGACTGTTTCACCGTGCTGTGCAGCGAAGCGTCGAAGCGCGCATCGCCCAGCGCCACGGCCTTGAAGCCGCGACGCCCGGCGGCGACGCGTTGCGCCTCAAGATCGAGCCCGGCCTTCGCGAACAGCTGCGTCGCCGCCTCTGCCGTCAGCCAGCCCTGCAACGGCAGGCGCGGCGCCGGGTCGTCATTGGCGGAGAGATCGTGCTGCGTGCCGCTCCAGCTGTTCTTCACCACGTCCCAGCCGTAACCGGCGCCGGCGGTGTCGTGGATGATCAATGCGGCGGCGGCGCCCTGGCGCGCGGCTTCCTCGAACTTGTAGGTCCAGCGACCGTAGTAGGTCATGCGCCGGCCTTCGAACAGGGCGGCGTCGTTGGCGTGGAAGCCTGGGTCGTTGATCAGCATCACGACGGTCTTGCCGCGCACATCGAGACCGGCGTAATCGTTCCAGCCGACTTCCGGCGCATTGACGCCGTAACCGACGAAGACCAGCGGGCTGTCGGCGACGGCCATGTCGGCTTTCGCCTGACGCGACACGGCGACCGCTTCGCTACCGAAGGCCAGCTCGCGCCGCGCGCCGCCCTGGGTCAGCGCCAACTTGCTCGCGCCCTGGTCCACGGTGGTTTCGACCATCGGCACGGTCTGGAAATAACTGTCGCCATTGCCGGGTTGCAGGCCGAGGCGCTGGAACTGATCGCGCAGGTACTGCACGGTCTTGTCCTCGCCCGGCGTGCCGGGGCCGCGACCGCCGAACTCGTCCGAAGCGAGCACTTTCAGGTGCATCGCGAAGTCCTCGGCCGAGATCTCCGGGCCGAAGGCATGGCCTGCCTGGTTGTTGACCGAGACCATCGAGTGCTCGGTATCGATCGTCGAAGCGTGGCTACAAGCCGTCAGGGCCAGCGCGGCGGCTAGCCAGACCAGACTGCGGGTCATTCAGGACTCCGGGGGAAAGCGGTTCCCCCGGATTCTAGGGCCTAAGCCGGCGCCCCGCATGTGCGGGCGGGCGCCGGGGCGCGGTGGCCTACTTCCTTTCGGGCAGGGTGTCGGTATAGGGTTGGGCGGTCGCGCCGATCACGCGGCCGATTTTCGCGCTGGTGTGCACGAACAGTTCGACCTCGCGCTCGAAGCGCAGCTCGCCGTTGACCGTGGCGCGCGGGCCGATGACGATGCGCGGGACGCGCGGCTTGCCGAAGTTGACGCCCTTGGGCTGCTCGACCTTGATGCCGCCCTGCACCACGGAGTCGGCGCCGACGGTGATGTCGCCGTTGACCGTGTTGATCTGGCCGTCCACCTTCGTCTGCTGGATCAGGATGCTGCCGTTGACGGTGGTGACATCGCGCTCGACCTGCGAGTGGAAACCGATCTTGATGCCGCCGTTCACGGTCTCGACCTCGCCGCTGAAACGCACGTTCTGCCCGGCCTGGATGCCGCCGTTCACGGTGGTGGCCGAGCGCAGCGAAGCACGGTCGCCGATGTCGATGCCACCGTTGACGGTGCTGGCGTCGCGCGCCTGCACGCCGGCATCGACTTCGATGCCACCGTTGACGGTATCGAGATCGCCATAGGCCTGGCCGGCCTCGGCATGCACGCGGCCGTTGACGCGGCTGACGTCGTGGTCGCCGTCATGGGCGAAGGCGCAGGTGGTGGCGAGGGCGAGGCTCAGGGCAAGCAGGGTGCGGCGCATGGGGTTTCCTCCGGGTTTCAAGCTGGGATGCCGATCGGTCCGAGAAGGTTTAGATACGTCCATCGGGCCCTCCGTTACAATTCCCGCATGCCTGCCCCGGAGCCCCGCGTGAAACGTCCCAAGCCATTGTTGTTGTTGATATTGGACGGCTGGGGCTACCGCGAGGAGCGTACCGACAACGCCATCGCCCTGGCCGAGGTGCCGAACTGGCGCCGGCTGCTGGGCAGCAGCCCCCATACCCTGGTGCACACCGAGGGCCGGCACGTCGGCTTGCCGGATGGCCAGATGGGCAACTCCGAAGTCGGGCACATGAACATCGGCGCCGGTCGCATCGTCTACCAGGACCTGACGCGGGTCGATGCGGCGATCGACGACGGCAGCTTTTTCGCGAATCCCGAGCTGATGGCGGCCTGCGACGCGGCGAAAGCCAGCGGCGGCACCCTGCATCTGTTCGGCCTGATGTCGCCCGGCGGCGTGCACAGCCACGAAGTGCACGTCTTCGCGATGATCCGCCTGGCGAAACAGCGCGGCGTGCCGCGCGTGGCCGTGCATGCCTTCCTCGATGGCCGCGACATGCCGCCGAAATCGGCCGAGCCCAGCCTGCGCGCCCTGCAATCGGCCTGCAGCGAAGCGGGCAATGCCTTCATCGCCACGGTTTGCGGCCGTTACTACGCCATGGACCGCGACAAGCGCTGGGAACGCGTGGAGCCGGCTTATCTCGCCATCACCGAAGCGATGGCGACGCATCGCGCCGCCGATGCGCTGCAGGCGCTGGAACAGGCCTATGCGCGCGGCGAATCCGACGAATTCGTATTGCCCACCGTGATCGGCGCCGGTGCGCGTTTCGACGACGGCGATGCCGTGGCCTTCATGAACTTCCGCGCCGATCGCGCCCGCCAGTTGACCGCCTGCTTCGTTTCGCCGGATTTCGACGGATTCGCGCGACCGCGGCGCATCGCGCTGTCGCGCTTCGTCTGCCTCAGCGAATACGACGCCAAGCTGGCGGCGCCGGTTGCGTTCACGGCGGAAGACCTCAGTCATACGTTCTCCGACGTGCTGGCCGACAACGGCCTGAGCCAGTTGCGCATCGCCGAGACGGAAAAGTACGCGCACGTGACCTTCTTCTTCAGCGGCGGACGCGAAGCCCTGCAGCCTGGCGAGGATCGCGTGCTGGTGCCGTCGCCGAAGGTGGCGACCTACGACCTGCAGCCGGAAATGAGCTGTCCCGAGCTGACCGACAAGCTGTGCGAAGACATCCGCGCGCAGCGGCACGACGTCATCATCTGCAATATCGCCAACCCGGACATGGTCGGCCATACCGGCATGCTGGAGGCGGCGATCCGCGCGGCCGAAGCGGTCGACCATGCGCTGGGCGCCGTCGATGCGGCCTTGAAGGAAGTCGGCGGCGAAATGATCGTCACCGCCGATCATGGCAACTTGGAAATGATGCGCGATCCGGAAACGGGCGAACCGCATACCTCGCATACCGTCGGTCCGGTTCCGCTGGTTTACGTGGGACGTCCGGCCACGCTCAGGGCCGGCGGGGCCTTGCGCGACATCGCGCCGACGTTGCTGCACCTGCTCGGCCTGCCGGTTCCCGCGGCGATGACCGGTCGCTCGCTGGTGGAGCTGCGCTGAGTGCGGAGCGCCTGGGCGATCGCGCTGCTGCTGTTCGGCGTCGTCGCATCGTCGCAGGCCCAGACCACGGCGCAGCGTGCGCAGCGCCAGGCCGCCACGCAGAAGCAGCTGACGACGCTGCGCGGGCAGATCAAGTCGCTCGGCGAAGAACAGCGCAAACTCGAGGGCGAGAAGAACGCTGCGGCACGCGAGTTGCGCGAGATCGACGGTCGCGTGTCGAAGTCGCAGCGCAGCCTGCACGACACCGAAACCAGGATCGCCGACCAGGAAGCGGAACTCGTCCGCTTGCAGGAGAAGCAGCAGGCACTGGAACGCAGCCTGACGGCGCAGCGCGCCGAGCTGGCGCAGCTGGTGCGCTCGGCCTATGCGATGGGCCGCCATGAGCAACTGAAGCTTCTGCTGGAACAGGGGCGCATGAGCGATCTCGCGCGCGCGCTGGCCTATCACCGCTATTTCCAGCAGCAGCGCAAGAACGAGATCGGCCGATTGACGCAGGAACTGAAGACCCTGGCCGACGTCAGCGAACAGGTACGGGCGACCACGCTCGAACTGCAGGCGTCCCGCGCGCAGCAGAAGGGCGAGCTCGATACGCTGGCCGGCGAGCGTCGTGAACGCGGCAAGCTGGTCTCGTCGCTGGACGCGCAATATCGCGATCGCGACGCACGCATCAAGGCCCTGGGTCGCGACGAGAAAGCCACCGTCGCCCTGCTCGAGCGCCTGCGCCGGCTGATGGAGCAGGCGGCGAAACCACCGGCGCGCACGCCGAATATGCCGGGCACGCGACCGGCGACGCCGAACGATGCGCGCGTGCCGATCGGCCCCTTGAACCTGCCCTTGAACGGAAGCGTGCTCGCCGGTTTCGGCGGCACGATGCCCGACGGCCACCGCAGCCAGGGCCTGCTGATCGCCGGCAATGCCGGCGCCGAAGTGCGCGCGGTCTCGGGTGGGCGCGTCGCTTATGCCGATTGGTTGAAAGGCTATGGGCTGTTGATCATCCTCGACCACGGCAACGGCTGGATGACGCTGTACGCGTTCAACGACACGCTGCTGAAGAACGTCGGCGATACCGTGCGCGCCGGCGAGGCGATCTCCACGGTCGGCAGTTCGGGCGGACAGGGAAGGCCGGCGCTGTATTTCGAACTGCGACGCAACGGTCAGCCACAGGATCCGCGCAGCTGGCTGAAGAAGTGATGGGAATCCTGTCGGCGGCGTTGATGGCGCGCGGATCGCCAGGACCCTGCTTTCGATTTCAGCGCCGCCGGTGCACCGCATCGCGCAGGAACAGTGCGAGCACGACGCCCAGCAGCAGTCCCGCCAGATGCGCCCACCATGCGACCTGGCCGTAACTGGGCGGGCCGGAGAACGTCAGCAGCAGCTGCAATACCGCCCACACGCCGATCAGTGCCACCGCCGGGGCGCGGATGAATACCGGCCAGAGGCCGAGCGGCAGGATCATGCCGAGCTTCGCGTTCGGGAACAGCACCAGGTAGGCGCCGATCAGTGCAGAGATGCCGCCGCTGGCGCCGACGATCACCTTGCTCGGATCGTTCATCAGCAAGGCGGCGGCGAGGTTGGCCAGTGCGCCGCCGACGAGGAATACCATCAGCAGTCGCGCGCCCCCGAGCGCGCGCTCGGCGCTAAGGCCGAACAGCAACAAGAACAGGCCGTTGACGAGCAGATGCCAGGCGTTGAAGTGCACGAACAGGGCCGTCACCAGGGTCAGGATGCGGCCGTCGTTCCATAGCAATCGCCATTCGGCTGGCGGCGCGGACAAGGTGCCCCATCGTGTCCAGGCCGCCAGCCGCGAAGGATCGTCGTGCGCGAACAGCAGCCACAGATAGCTCGCCACCGCGATCGCCGCCAGCAGTGGCGTAGCCCAGATCAGGCGCGGACGTTTGCGGCGGGGCAGGTTGACGAAAACCATGGCCGGAGAACCTACCACAGCGAGGTTCGCTACTCATTACGCCGGTACGACGCTACGGGCGAGGCAACAGATAGCGTTGGCCGTCGATGTCGAGCGCGACGCCGTCGCGGCGGATTTCGGCGACGACTGCGCCGGACAGGCTGGCGCCTTCGCCCACACGCTGGCCATCGATGATCGCGATACGACGTGCGGGTTGATCCGACCAGACGTGCATGCTGAGTTTCAGCGGCGGCAGGTTGGCGCGCTGGTCCGGCGGCAGGCTGGCGAGGCTGGGCAGGTAGTCGGTGACGGGTTCGTTCGCCGCGGGAAGCGGGGTCGGCAGCGGCGGTGGTGCGGCCGGCGCGATCGCCACGGGCGCAGGCGCCGCGGGTATCGGTGTCTGTGCTGGCGACGGTGGTGGTGCGGGCGATACCGGCGTCGGCGGGGTGGCCGCAGGGGCGATGGTCGTGTCGGACACGCTCTTCGTCGTGCCTGCCTCGACTGGCTTGTCCGGGGCATCGGTGGTGATGGTTTCGATGGCCGTGGGATCTGCAGCGGAGGGCCAGAAGCGGATCACGCCGAAGACCAGCAGGCCGATCACCAGCACGCCCGCGAGCATCGTCCACACCGGCGTACGACGGCGGCGCGATGGCGGCGCGGGCATCGGTGCGAACAGACCGGGCGCCTGTCCGCGCTTGCGCTCGGCTTCCGACTTGCGCAGCGCCTCGAGGATCAACGACATCAGTTCAGTCCTCGCGAGGCCAGGCCCCACCACAGCAACAGGGCCGCGGCGGCGCCGAGGCCGAGGCTCCAGCCCAGCATGCGCCAGCGCGGCGACGGCTCGGTCGGCGGCAGCACTTCGCGCGATGCCAGTTCGACCGTCGCCGCGTCGATGCTGTCGCGGCCTTGCACGTACCCGGCGAGCAGGCAGCGTTCGCCGAGCGTGTTGAGCAGGCGCGGAATGCCGCCGGACAGCACATGCAGCTTCTTCACCGCCGAATCGTCGAAAGGAAAACGGCTGGCGCCGGCCACGGCGACGCGCAGGCGCAGGTAGCCTTCGCTCTCGGCGGCGTCGAGCGGCGTAAGGTGGTAGCGCGCGGTGATGCGTTGCGCGAGCTGGCGCAGGGCGGGACGCGACAGCATCGTGCGCAGTTCCGGTTGGCCGATCAGGATGATCTGCAGCAGCTTCTGCGTCGGCGTTTCCAGGTTGGTCAGCAGACGCACCTGCTCGAGCGCATCGCGCGAGAGTTCCTGCGCCTCGTCGATGATCAGCACCACGCGCAGGCCTTGCGCGTAGGCCCCGAGCAGGTACTCGTTCAGGGCGTCGACCTGCATCTTCAGGCTGCGCCGCTTGCCCGGGAGCTCGATGCGCAGTTCGTCGCAGATGGTTTCCAGCAACTCCAGCGGCGTCTGCTTGGGATTGAGCACCAGGGCGACGCGCACGGTTTCGGGCAGCTGTTCGAGCAACAGCCGGCACAGGGTCGTCTTGCCCGTACCCACTTCGCCGGTGAGCTGTACGAACCCGCCGCTGCCGCCCTGGCCGACGCCATAGAACAGGTGCGCGAGCGCATCCCGGTGGCGTTCGCTGAAATAGACGAAGCGCGGATCGGGAGTGATGGCGAACGGCGGCTCGTGCAAGCCGTAATGCCCGAGATACATGCGCGCTAGGGTATCAGGCCGGCGCGGCGGGCTGCGCTATTGCAGGGTGACGGCGACGGCGAGGTGGTCGGAACCGGCGGCGGGCAAGGCGCGATATTCACTGCACTGGAAGCCGGCGCAGAGGATATGGTCGAGGGCGCGATCCGGGGCCCAGCTCGGAAAGCTCGGGGCGGCACAGCTCGGCGGCTGCAAGTGGGTGTGTCGGTAAAGCGCCTGCATTTCCGGGGCGTCGGCATCGCAGTTGAAATCGCCCATCAGTACCAGGCGTTTTTCGTCGGCGAGCAGGTCGGCCAGGAAGCCGATCTGCAGGTGACGCGAGCGCGCGCCGAGCGAAAGATGCGTCACCGCCAGCATCCAGGCGTCCCGGCCCTGGCCGAAGCGCGACAGCAGCACGCCGCGGCCGGCCACGCGGCCGGGCAAGGCGTAGTCGAGCAGTTCGCTGGGCTCCAGGCGGCTCAGCACGGCATTGCCGCTACCGGCGATGCGGGCGACGCGGCGGTTGGACTGGTGGCTGAAGTACGGGAAGCGCGCGCGTTCGGCCAGCAGCGAACTCTGGTTGTCGAAACCGGAGCGCAGGCTGCCCGGATCGCTTTCCTGCAAGCCGACGACATCGAAGGGGGCGAACAGATCGGCCAGCGCATCGAGATTGGCGCGCTTGCCGTTCGGCAGGACATGCGACCAACTGCGCGTCAGGTATTCGCGATAGGCACGCGTGCTCGAACCGGCCTGGATATTGCAGCTCAGCAGTCGAAGCGGGGCGGACATGCGTTCATCCTCGCGCCGACACGTGCCGGCGGCAAGGATTTACCGGACTGTCGTTCAGCGTGTCGTCGAGGTCTTGCCGGTCTTGCCCTGCTTGGCCTTCGCCTTGGGCTGCGCGGCGCGCACCTTGGCTACCAGATAGTCGGCGGTGGCGATCTGCCCTTCGAAGCCACGATCGTTCGTCGTCGGCACGACATAGCGTCCGGCCACGACCAGGGTCGGCGTACCGCCCAGACCGCGCGCCATGGCGAACTCTTCGATCTTGGCGAGTTTCGCGTCGATCGCCGGGTCGTACACCGTGGCGAGGAACTTCTTCCGATCGACGCCGAAGCGCGCGTACATGTCGGCGATCTCTTCGAGCGAGCCGGTATTGAAGAAGCGTTCCTGGTGGATCGCCTTGAATACCGAGTCGTGCGTCTTCTCGGCGACGCCGAGGGTCTGCGCGGCCAGATAGCTCTTGGCGAAGTTGGACCACAGCGTATTGCCCGGCGCCGGCAGGTATTCCCAGCGCACATCCGAGCCCGGCTTCTGCTTCTTGTGCCACTCGTTGACGTAGGGCTGGAAGCGGGCGCAATGACCGCAGGCGTAGCTGAAGAACTCGGCGATCTCGATCTTGCCCGCAACGAATTGCGGCATCGGCTCGGGCAGTTCGATGTAGTCCACGCCCACGCGCGGCGCGGGCGCGGCGACCGGCGCCGCCTGGGCGTACGCCAGCAGCGGAGCCAGCAGCAGGAGGATCGCGGAAGCGTGCAGCGCGAACAGGCGACGGATCATGGCGAGCTCCCGATCAGGGCGTGGGGGCAGCTGCGGGAGTCGCGGCGGCGGCGCGTTCCTGCGCGACCAGGAAATCCACCGTGGCCAAGAGGCCTTCAAAGCCGCGGTCCGGCGTGACGTTCGCTCGGTACTTCCCGTTGATGACCATGGTCGGCGTGGAGCCGACGCCCGTGCGCTGAGCGAACTGCTTGCCGCGGTTGAGCTTGGCGGTCACGCCGAAGCTTTTCATCGTCTCGAGGAACTTCGTGCGGTCCACGCCCCACTTGGCGTACAGGTCGGCGATCTCGTCCGGGCTGCCGGTCTTGATCACGTGGTCGACGTGGATCGCCTTGAAGACATCGTTGTGCGTGCGCGCCTGCACGCCGAGGATCTCGGCCGCGTAGTAGGCGCGGGCGAATTCGTCCCAGGCGCCGCCGAATGCGCCCGGCACGTATTCCCAGCGCACGTCGGCCGGCATGCGCTGCTTCCACGCGTCGACCGAGGGCTGGAAGTGCGCGCAGTGGATGCACATGTAGCTGAAGACTTCCGCCACTTCGATCTTGCCCTGGCCGATCGTCGGCTGCGGCGTCTCGAGCACCTCGTAGTCGGTGCCCAGGCGCGGCGCTTCCGGGCTGCCGGGCGCAGGAACGGGCGCTGGCGCGGGTGCCGGCGTGGTGCCCTCGGCGGGGGCCGATGCATCGGCAGGCGTTTCAGTCGGAGCGGGTGTCGAGGCCGTCGAGTCGGCGGGGGCCGGGGTGGCGGTGTCCTCCGGCGTGGAAGGCTTGCAGGCGGCCAGCGGGATCAGCAGGGCGAGGACGATAAGCAGACGGCGCAGCATTCGAATCTCCTGAAAAGAAAAGCCGGCGTGCAACCGCCGGCTCGCATGATCTGGACTATCGCCGGCGGCGAAAGTTCTCGCGATTTATTTGGCGGCCACCGGCGTGGCGGAGCTGTCGTGCAGGCCCTGGATGTAGCTGGCGAGGCTCTGGATCTCCTCGTCGCTCAGATTCCGGGCGATGGAGTTCATGATGACGTTGGCATTGCCATCCTTGCCCCAGGCTTCGCCGCCGCGGAAGGCCATCAGCTTCGCCGCCGTGTAGCTGGCGTGCTGGCCGCCGACCGAGGGGTAGGCCGGGCCCGGATTGCCGCGACCGCTGGGGCCGTGGCAGGCCAGGCAGGCCGGGACGCCCGCTTCGGGTTTGCCGGCCCGATAGATCTTCTCGCCAACCTGGTAGAACTTCTTGCCGGCGCTCGGACCGCTGGCGATGGCGCTGTCGTCGGCGACGCCGGCCAGCGCGTGCTGGGTGGCGAAGTAGGCGCCGATATCGCGCATGTCCTGTTCGGTCAGCACCGAGGCCATCGGGGCCATGATCGGGTTCACGCGTTCGCCGCTCTTGAAGAGTTTCAGCTGGCGCCAGATGTAGCGCTCGTGCTGGCCGGCGATCTTCGGGTACTGCGGATCGGCGGCATTGCCATCGACGCCGTGGCAGGCGGCGCAGGCGCCGGCCTTGGTCTGCCCGGCCTTGGCGTCGCCGAAGGTCGCAGGCTTGCTGTCGGCGAGGGCGGCGACCGGGGCCGGCGTGGCCTCGGCGGTGGGCATCACTTCAGCGGCTGAGGCGGCGGCGGGTTCGGCCGTGGCGGGAGCCGGGGCCTGGGTGGCCTGCTGGGCGACCGCGGTCGTCACCAGCGCGGCGGCGGCAACGACACCCAGGATGCGCGAATACTTCATGGAAGGCTCCGGAATCAAACGGGACGGGGCGCAAAGCGCCCACGTTCGGCCGGCAATTATCCCTGCCGCGCCGGGGGATGGTCAAACCGCCCGGCGCCGCCCTCGCGTACCATGCACGCATGGCCAATCCCCTTGCCGCGGCGACTTACAAACTCGCTGCCCATCTGCCGCGCCAGCTGCCGCCGGACACCGCCCGCGAGGTCGCGTTCGCCGGCCGCTCCAACGCCGGCAAGTCCACCGCGCTCAATGCCTTGTGCCACCAGAATCGGCTGGCCAAGACCTCCAAGACGCCGGGTCGCACCCAGCAGCTGGTCTATTTCGAGGTGCAACCCGAGCGCTATCTGGTGGACCTGCCCGGTTACGGTTACGCCCAGGTGCCGGAGGACCTGCGCGCGCATTGGCAGCAGTTCATCAATCGCTATTTCGAGACGCGGCAATCGCTGGCCGGCCTGATCGTGGTCATGGATGTGCGCCATCCCTTGCGCGACTACGACCGGCAGATGCTGGCCTTTGCCATCTCGCGCAACTTGCCCGCGCATTGCCTGTTGACCAAGTCCGACAAACTCGGACGCGGCGAACAATCGAAAACCCTGGCCGCCGTGCGCAAGCAGTTGCTGGCCGATTTCGGCGACAGCGTCGGCGTGCAACTGTTCTCCGGCGATTCGAAGATCGGCGTCGACGAAGCGCGCGGCGTCATCGCCGGCTGGCTGCAGCTCTGACTCGAACTCGCGGATTCATGCCGCGTCCCGCAGGCGCGGATCCATCCAGGCGCGCAGCGCATCCACGAGGGCGTTGATCAGTGCGATGGCCGCACCGATCACCAGTACGATGCCCAGCACCAAGGTGTAATCGCGGTTGAGCGCGCCCTGCACGAAATAGCGACCGATGCCGGGAATGCCGAACACTTGCTCGACCACGGCCGAACCGCTGACGACATTGATCAGGGCCGGCGACAGCCAGGCGACCACCGGCAGCAGGCCCGGACGCAGCGCATGCGCGAACAGCAATCGCATCTCCGACAGGCCGCGGCCGCGCGCCGCACGGATGAAATCCGCGTCGAGCACTTCGAGCAGGCTCGCACGCGTCAACCGCGCGCAATAAGCGAGATTCGGCAGCGACAGCGCGACGATCGGCAAGACCGCATTGCGCCAGCCTCCGTCCCAGCCGCCGGCGGGCAGCCAGTGCAGGGTGACGGCGAAAAGCAGGATCAGCAGCGGCGCGACGACGAACTTCGGCAAGGCCAACCCGAGGCCGGCGATGAACATCAGCACCCGATCCAGCCGGCGTCCCGCATGCAGCGCCGCCCAGATGCCGAGCGGCAGGCCAAGCAGGAGCGACAGCAGCAAGGCCATGCTGCCGTTGAACAGCGAGATCGGCAGACTGTTCGCGACCAATTCGTTGACCGAGTAGTCCGGATACTGGAAGGAAGGCCCGAGGTCGCCGCGCAATACGTCGGCCAACCAGTGGCCGTACTGCGAAAGCATCGGCTGGTCGAGCCGGTACTGCGCGGCAAGCGCCGCCTGCACTTCCGGCGGCGCCGTTTTTTCGCTGTCGAAAGGCCCACCGGGTGCGGCACGCAACAACACGAAACACAGCGTGGCCAGCAGCCACAGCGTGAACAGCGCTTCGGCGAGCAGCAAAACGAATCGCTTCATCACGGCGCCTTCAGTCGCAGGAAGCGGCTCGGGTGATGGTCGAGCGCATTGGCTTCGAAACCGATCACTTCCGGGCGCACCAGATGCTTCGAGGTGTAGTAGTAGATCGGGACGATGGCCTGTTGCGCGAGCAGGCGCGCTTCCGCCTGCTTGAGCAAGGCGGAGCGTTGCGCCGTCGTGGGCGCGGCATCGGCCTGCAACAACAGGCGATCGAAGGTCGGGTCCGCCAGGCCACTCCAGTTCGTCGCGCTGCCGGCCTGGAAGTTGGCGAGGAAATTGCGCGCGTCGTTCAGATCGGCGATCCAGCCGCCGCGAAAGGCCTGCGTGATGATCCGCTGCTTGCGATTGCCGACGAAGACCTTCCATTCCTCGTTGCGCAACACGACCTGCGCGCCCAGCGTTTCCCGCCACATCGCCGCGATGGCCAGGTTCATCCGACGCAGCGGCGTGGAGGTGTTGTAGCGAAGTTCGATGCGCAATGGATTCGCCGGGCCGTAGCCGGCTTCGCGATAGCGACGCTGCGCCAGGACGTTGCGCTGCTTCTGCGTCGCTGCCGCCCAGGGCTGCGAAGCGGGCGAATAGTCGGCGACGCCCGGCGGCACAAGGCCATAGGCCGGCATTTCGCCGAGACCGGTGATGTAGCGCGTCAGGATGTCGCGGTCGATGGCGAGCGACAAGGCTTCACGCAGTGCCGGGTTGTCGCGCAGCGGTGGCTGCGTCAGGTTCAGGCCGATCCACATCGCGCCGAGGTAGGGGCTGATGCGAACCTGCCCGCCGAAACGCTCGCGCAGGTTCGCCAACGGCAAGGGCGGCAGGGTCTCGGTGATATGCAGCCCTCCCGCCTGATAGCGTTGCAGTTCGCTGGCCGCGTCCTCGGTGACCTGGAAACGCACGCGTCGGATCGGCGGCAGCTCACGATAGTTCGGGTTGGCTTCCAGCAGGACATGGGCCTGCGGTGTCCACGCCGCCAGGCGGTAGGCACCGTTAACGACAAGATGGCCGGCGCGCGTGTGCTGTGCGCCATGCGCGCGGATCGCCGGCAGGTAGACCGGATAGGCGATCGGCAGCAGCAGCATCTGCGGCAGCGCCGCGCTGCGCGTCAGCCGGAACACGACGGTGCGCGCGTCCGGCGCGAATACACCGAGCCGCGCCGATGGCAGCTTTCCCGATTGCACGGCGTTGGCGTTTTCCAGCGCATCGAAATGCACCGCAAAAGGCGCGGCGGTCAACGGTTCGAACGCGCGGCGGAAACTGGCGACGATATCGCTGGCGCCCAGGCGCTCGCCGTTCGACCAGCGAAGACCCGCGCGCAGGTGGAAGGTCCACGTCCGCCCGTCGGGCGAGACTTCCCAACGTTCGGCCATGCCGGGGATCAAGCGCCCGGCGCCATCTTCCGCCACCAGGCCTTCGTACAGATCGCGCAGGATGTTGCCGCAGCTCACTTCCGGGCAGCGGTGTGCATCCAGCGTCGAGGGCTCGGGCCCGTTGCCACGTTCCAGCGTCTGCGCCGACACCGGCAACGCGGCCAGCAGGCAGAGCGAAGCGAGCATGACCGGGATGCGTGCGAACAAGGCGGCTCCATGCGGACGATGGCGGTATTGGCCCGGCGGCTGGCGCGTTCAGCCTGTCGCGACCCGGCGCTTGCGATTGTAGGGCCACGCCCCCACATTGCCCTATCCCTGATGGTGAGGTGGCGCGTGTCCGGACCCAGCAACGTCAAAGAGCAGCCCATCACGGACCTGCGCCAACTGGTCGAATTCCACGCGAGCGGCGCCCGCCCGCGCGAGCAATGGGCGATCGGCACCGAGCACGAGAAATTCGGTTTCCGTCTCGACGACCTGCGTCCGCCCACCTACGAAGGCGAACGCGGCATCGAGGCCATGTTGCGCGGCCTCACGCGTTTCGGCTGGCAACCGGTCGAGGAAAAAGGAAAACTCATCGCGCTGTTGCGCGACAGCGCCTCGGTGACGCTGGAGCCGGCGGGGCAATTGGAACTCTCCGGCGCGCCGCTGGAGAACATCCACGACACCTGCTGCGAGACCTCGTTGCATCTGAAGGAGGTCAAGACCGTCGCCGAAGAACTCGGCCTCGGTTTCCTCGGCATGGGTTTCCAGCCCAAATGGCGTCGCGACGAGATGCCGTGGATGCCGAAGGGCCGCTACAAGATCATGCGCGAGTACATGCCCAAGCGCGGCAACCTGGGCCTGGACATGATGACGCGCACCTGCACCGTGCAGGTGAACCTGGATTTCGCCAATGAAGCGCATATGGCGAAGCAGTTCCGCGTATCGCTGGCCCTGCAGCCGATCGCGACGGCGCTGTTCGCCGACTCGCCCTTCACCGAAGGCAAGCCGAACGGCTTCCAGTCCTTCCGCTCCAACATCTGGACCGATACCGATCCCGATCGCACCGGCATGCTGGATTTCGTCTTCGACGAGGGTTTCGGTTTCGAGCGCTACGTCGACTACCTGCTCGACGTGCCGATGTATTTCGTCTACCGCAATGGCGAATACATCGACGCCAGCGGCCAGAGCTTCCGCGACTTCCTCAAGGGCAAGCTGCCGGCGCTGCCGGGCGCGCTGCCGACGCTGAAGGACTGGGCCGATCACATGACGACGGCCTTCCCCGAAGTGCGGTTGAAGAAATATCTGGAAATGCGTGGCGCGGATGGCGGCCCCTGGAATCGGCTCTGCGCGCTGCCGGCGTTCTGGGTCGGCCTGCTGTACGACGATGCCGCGCTCGATGCCGCTTGGGACTTGGTCAAGGATTTCAGCATGGAGGAACGCCATGCGCTGCGCGACGGCGTGCCGCGCCATGCACTGAAGCTGCCGTTCCGCGGTGCGACGGTGCGCGAGCTGGCGCTGGAAGCGCTGAAGATTTCCGGCCAAGGCCTGGCGCGACGCAATCGTCTGAACCGCACCGGTGCCAGCGAAGCGGTGTTCCTTGAGCCGCTGATCGAGTTCGCCCTGGCGAACGAGACGCCGGCCGAGCGCAAGCTCAAGCTGTTCCATGGCGAATGGGGCGGCAGTATCGATCCGCTGTTCCGCGAATTCGCCTATTGATCTGTCGTAGGAGCGGCGTGAGCCGCGATCCGCCAGGTTCGTAGACGGGACCGAAACCCGCGCGAGCGCTGTCCCTCAGCCTTCCAGCTTCGCCTTCAACCGCTCGAGCGCCTCGCCCCAGGCGCGTCGGAAGCCGTCGGCCTCGGCGCGCGTCTGCAGGCGATCATGCGTGATCATCACCGTCGTCTTCGCGCCGGCCGGCTGGAACTTCACTTCCACCGGCGTGCCTTCGCCTGCGCCGCTTTGTTCCCAGACCAGCTTGATGGTCTTGCCCGGATTGATCTTGCGGATGGTCGCGCGATTGCCGTCCGCGTTCGTCAGCGCACCGCCATCGCGGAAGTCGAGCGCGTGTTTCGATCCCAGCCAGGCATCGAGCGCGCCGGCACTGGCGAAAGCGGCATGACAGGCATCCGGCGCGGCCTTGACGCTCTTGGTCGCGCAGATCGTGTAACCCTTCGCGCGCCCGTCCTTTTCCTTCAGGCCGTGCGCCGCCTCGTATTCGATGTTCAGCGTGGCGATCCACCAGGGGTCGAGCTTGTGCGTGTCGTACAGGCGATTGCCGATCTCGCGACGGCCCTTGCCTGGGCCGCCGAAGGCATCGAGTTCGGCGAACCATTGTTTGAGCGTCCGGCCGGTGCCGGCCATCGCGCTGGCATCGTCCACCGCATGGTCGGCCCGCAGTTCGATCTTCATGGCGTCGCTCCCGGCATGCGCACCCACATCGGCGCCAGGTTGCCGCCGGGCGAGATCGTGATGCGGCGGACATTGCCGCCATCGGCGTCCATCAGGTAGATCTCGTTGGCGCCTTCACGGTTCGAATCGAAGGCGATCTGCCTGCCGTCCGGCGAGAAACTCGGATAGCCGTCGTTGCCCTTGTGCGAGGCGGTCAGGTTCCCCGGATTGCCGCCGTCGGCATCCATCACCCAGACGTCGTAATCGCTGCCGGGGAACTTGCGCATCCAGACGATGCGTTTGCCGTCGTACGACCAGTGCGCCGGGCCTTCGCCGCCGTATTCGTGCTTGCTCAGCGCATCGTTGGCGGAGTCGGAGGTCAGCAGCTTCGGGTTTTCGCCTTCAGCATCGCCGGCATGCAACTCCCAATGGCCACTGCGATTCGAGCGGAACAGCAGGCGCTTGCCGTCCGGCGACCACTGCGGATCGGCATCGTCGCCCTGGCCGTCATTGGCGAGTATGCCCACGCGTTTTCCCGAGGCGTCGAAGAAGGCGATGCGCTTGCGGCCATCGGCCATCACTTCCGCCGCACAGCGCCGGCCGTCGGGGTGGCAATCGGCGAAACCGTCGGAGACGAGATCGTCGCTGATGCGATGCAGTGCGTCGCCTTGCAGGCGGGATGCCCGCCAGCCTTTCGCTTCTTCGCCCCGACGCTCGTTCGACAAGGTCAGCACCATGTCGCCGCGCGTGTTCCAGGCCCATTCGTTGCTGGCGCGCTTCGTCAGGTTCACTTCGCGGCCGTCGGCTTCCTGCCGATAGACCTCGTAGTTGCCGTCGCGCCGGCTGCTCCAGACCAGGCGCCATTCGGCGCCTTCGTGCATCACCGCCGCCTTCTCCTTCTGCAGTTCCGCCGAATCGGTGCGCAGGTAGCGGAAGTTGCGCCGTTCCGTCCAGCCATCGGCGGTCTTTTCGCGGGCGACCACGCGGTAGGCGTGATCGCCTTCCGGCAGGAACCAGTTCTGCATCTCGGTGACCTTGCCGTCGGCGCCGACATGGCGCTCGGGCACCATGATTCCGTCCGGCGTCTGCTGGAAATAGCCTTCGCTGACCGCGCCGGTGCTGGTGAAGTAGTGGAAACGAATGCGCTTGTTCGCATCGTCCCAACTGAAGATCGTTTGTCCCTGATAGAGCGGATCGGAGCCTTGCACCATGTGCGAGTTGCCGATCAGCTTGCCGCCATACAGCGATTCGAAACACTGCAGGTCGCGCTGGGTATCGCTGAAGCTGGCGCGCCAGCAATGGCCGACCAGGAATTCGATCGGTGCGAAGCGCGGGTCGAGGTCGTCGGCCTTGGCCGCTGGCGACATCAACAGGAGCAGGGCAAGGGCGGGAAGCGGGCGCATGGCGGACTCCGGTGACTTGTGCCTGGCAGTGTATCCGCGCCTGCGCGGATGTCTTGGCGAATTGTTACCTCAGCGAGCCGGCGCGGACCGGTCCTGCTGGATGCTCTCGTCGTCGAGCGCGGTCTGGCGCAGGAAGCCGGCGGGCGCATGGCCGGCGAAGGCCTGGAACTCGCGGCTCAGGTGCGATTGGTCGTAGTAGCCGCATTCGAGCGCCAGTTCGTCCCAACGCGGCGCCTCGCATTCGCGCAGCCGACCCAAGGCCTGGGAAAAACGCAGCACGCGTGCCAGGGCTTTCGGCGACAGCCCGACCTCGCGCTGGAACAGTGAGACGAGGTGTTTGCGGCTGTAGCCCAGCTCGCCGGCGAGTTCGGCGATCTCGATGCCGCCGCCGGTTTCGCGCAGGCGTCGCTCGGCCCAGCGCACGGCGTAGTGCGCCGGCGGCTGACGGCGCACGCGCTCGAGCAGCCAGTGTTCGAACAGCGCCAGGCGCGCTTCCGGCGTCGCCGCCGACAGCAGGCGTTGGCGCAAGGCCAGCACGCTGTCGCCGAGCACGGCATCGAGGTCGAGCACCTGATCGCTCAACGCCTGCTGCGGCAGGCCGAGCACGCGCCAGGCGCCGAGCGTGCGCAGGCGCACGCCGATCAGACAACTGGGCCCCGTGCTGTCGATGTCGAGGAAACGTTGCTGTTGCCCGGAAAACCAGGCGTGCCGGTACACCTGCGGATCGCGAACGCCGTGCAGGTCGAGCACGCGCTGGTCGGCGCCGAGGTTGAACATCAGATGGCTGTTGCCGCGCGGCAGGATGCGCGTTACTTCGCCCGCATCGCTACCTTCGACATGCCAGCAGAACTCGACCGCGTCGGCGAGTTCGGCTGGCGGCTGCAGCAGGGCCAGGCTCCAGCGGCCCAGCGGCGAGTCGTGCGCATGCACGAGCAGGCGCGCGACGAAATCGGGACCGGCTTCGAACATCGCACCCCCGGCGTGGCGTGACGGACCGATTACAACATAGTCGCCGCGTGGCCGCGTCTCAGTGCCAGAGGCCGAGGACGAGCCCGTACAGCGTGAACTGCAGCGTGTGGTAACCGCCGTCGATCAGGAACAGCTTCAGGCTGCGCCCGGCGAACAGGTAGTTGATGCCGAAGCTGGCGGCCACCCAGCACAGGCCGGCCGAGAATCCCGCGCCGACCGCAAAGTGCAGGCCGGGCGCCGGCCCCAGGAATACCGCGAAGACATAGGCCGCGATCAGGCTCAGCACGAACGCGCCGCCGAAGATCTTGGCCGGATGCCCGTGCGATCCATTCGGGTCGACGCCGGCTTCGCGGCACCAGGCATTCTTGAACAGCGGTCCGTACCAGATGCCGCCGAGCATGAAGGCCGAGACGGCGGCGAGCAGGACGGCCCAGACGTTGACGACAGGCATGGCGATCTCCCCTATGAACGAGGGGCCCAGCCTAGCGCGTTTTCCGGCGCGGCGATTGGACGAATGACACCCGCTCTCAGGCCGGACGATCGCGCAGGCGTTGCAGTTCGGCCAGCCAGGGCTTGTTGATCTCGCGGGCGTAACGCGGCATGCGGCCAGCGAGTTTCAGGCCTTCCTCGATCAACGCGGTCGCGCGCTGCCGTTCGCCCCAGTCGATCAACAGGCCGGCGTAGCGCGCACGCGCCTCCAGCCCGGCGAAATAACCGACCAGCACGTCGAATTCGGCGCTGGCCTTGGCGCGGTCGCCGAGTGCGGCGATGGCGCGCGCATAGACCAGATGCCCTTCGGGCGATTTGAAATCCGGTTGTTCGCGGATCAGGCGGTCCAGCGTTTCGCGCGCTTCGTTGGCCTTGCCCGCTTCGAGCAGGGCGGTGGCGTAGCGCACGGTAATGGCGCCATCGCCGGCGTGTACGCCGCGCAGCACTGCCTGGTACTGCACGACGGCTTCCGATGCGCGTCCCGCGCCCATTAGCGCATCGGCCAGTCGCAGGTGGTTGTCGGCGGTGGCGGCGATATCGAGTTGTTCCTGCGCTTCGCGCAATTCGCGCGTCGGGTCGATCAACTGCTTGACGCCGCGCACGACCTGACGCCCCTGGCGCGAATGCCGTGCATCCGGCAACCAGATCGCCAGCGCATAGACGACGCTGCCGAGCAGGGGAAAGGCGAACAGGATCCACAGCCAGTACTTGTCCTGGCCGGTGCGCACGACGTGCGTCGCGAAATAGATCGCGATCAGGACATGCAACCCGAGGCCGAGGAAGGGCATCAGGCCGCCGAGACGTCGTGCAGCTGCCAGTGCGGGCCGGCCAGCAGGTTCAGCCGGTGCTTGAGCACGGAACCGGACAGGGACGTGACCACGATGAGTTCGATGCGCAGGTCGGACTGTCTTCCCTTCACGCTGGCCTGCGGATCGGTGGCGGCGAGCGAGGCATCGACTTCGTCGGGTTCTTCCTGCGCCTGCTGCCAGCGCTCGAACAATCCGCGCGTGCGCAGCGCCTGCTCGAGTTCGGCGGCCATGCCGTCGGCGCCATCGCTGGCGAAACCGAAGGGACGCGACTCGGCGCGCAGTTTCTCGGGATGGGGCAGGCTGTAGAAATAGCGGGTGGGCATAAAGACCTCCATGTCGGGCCGGTGCGGTGATTCTATGCCTGCGGGCTTGGTCGTGTCAGACCAGTGGGTTGATAGGTACGGGAAAAGGGTCAGAGAACGAACTCGTTTCAGATGTGAATGTTCTCCAACCCCTTTTTCTGGCACTGTCGATCTTGGCGATCGCATAGGTCGAGCGCCAGCATCATGGCAGGCCCACCCCGCTCGATGGAGGCGTTTCGATGTCCGACAATCTTCCGCTGTATACCCTGATCCATGTCTTGCTGAGCGTGGTCGGTATTGTGGCCGGCCTGGTGGTCGTGGGCGGCTTCATGGCCGGCGTGCATTTCAGGCGTTGGGTGGCCTGCTTCCTCGCAACGACCATCCTGACGAACGTCACGGGCTTCGGTTTTCCGTTCGTCACGTTGCTGCCATCGCATATCGTGGCCACCTTGTCCTTGATCGTCCTGCCCATCGCGGTCTTTGCCCTGTACGGGAAAGGCCTTGCCGGTTCCTGGCGCCGGGTCTTCGTGGTTCTCTCGGTACTTGCGCTCTACTTGAACGTTTTCGTGCTGATGGCGCAGCTGCTGCAGAAGATTCCAGTCCTGGCGGCGCTCGCTCCCAATCCGCAGGCGCCTGCGTTCGCACTCAGCCAGTTGTTCGTGCTCGTGCTCTTCGTCGGGCTCGGCAGGGCGGCCGTCAGGGGCTTCGGGAACGCCGACCTGGCGCATGTCGCCTGACGAGGCCTCAGACCGTGAGCAATTCCAGCAAGAACGAAAAGACGGCGACGGAACAACCCACGCTGGAAGCGCAGGCGCAAGCCCTGATCGCCAAGTTCGCGCCAGCGCATGTGGAGCTCACGGGAGCCGTACGACAGAAGCTACGGAAACGACTGCCCGGCGCCTGCGAGATCGTCTATGAGTACCGCAGCTGGTTCGTCATCAGCTATTCGCCGAACGATCACGGTTATGAGGGTGTGCTGGGGATTCGCGGGGACGCAGAAGGCGTGAAGCTCTTTTTCAACCGCGGCAAGGAATTGCCGGACCCCCAGAAACTGTTGAAAGGGTCGGGCAGACTGGTGCGTTCGGTCGACCTGGAAGATGCGAACGCGCTCGCGCGTCCAGCAATCGTCAACCTGATCGGAGAAGCCATCGCCCGTAACCCAATAGCTTTTGGGGGCAGCGGCCACGGGTCGACAATCGTCCGTTCGGCGTCCGCCAAGACAAAGCGGACGACGTAAGGTGGGCTCAACCCGCCACGGATTGTTGCCTTTCATGAGGCGGGCTTGAGCCCAACCCACATGCTGCCGACGGGAAGAGATATCCTGATCCAAGCGCCCCCAGAAACCGTTCTTTGACCGCTGAAATGGCCCGATCTGCCGCCATCACCGTGTTCGTGATTCTTTTATCGGCGTGTGTCAGCACAGCGCAGCCGCGGGCTCCGTTCGAGTCAGCCAACGGTTTCAAATTCAAGGTGTACGACGGCGCCGGAACCTACGATTCCGGAACCACCCTGTATACGCCCCAGCAGTGCGGGAACAGCTATGCGCCCATGCAGATCGCGATGGACCAGGAAACCTTCGACGCGATCGAAGGCCTGGTGGAAGCGGGGGCACTTTGGGATGCCCATGTTTCGCCCGTGCCGAACTGCAGCGTGATTGATGTCGCTCTCCCGGAGGAGAGCTACTACTTCGAAGCGGGGGAGAGGAGCGTTTCGATACGGATCGGGCAATGCCAAGCCGTGGACCCGAAGCACGCCGCCCATCTCAATGCGATACGGCGTTTGGTTCGCCTGCAGAGCGACCGATATCCGGCTCGCCTCCCAAAGTGCGTCTACTTCTGAAATCGAGATGAAAAGGGGACGGAGGCAATTAAATGAGCTTAATTACCTCCGTCCCCTTTTCGTAGAGCTTCCGCAGTGCTTCAGTCAGTCGTGCTCCACCGCTGGCCCGAACTCTTGGCCGATGCTGGTGCCGCCTTCGTGCTTCTGCCAGAAGAATTTTGGTTCGCCGCGTTGCAGGCCGCCGATTTCGCTCATGTTCGCGGTTTCGAACAAGCGGCCGTTGACCATCACATAGGCCGTGTCGGCGGTGGCGCGGATGTTCTCCAGCGGATTGCCGTTGACGATCACGAGGTCGGCGCGCTTGCCGATTTCGAGCGAACCGAGCTCGCGGGAGAAACCGATGTAGTCGGCGCCGTCGATGGTGGCCGCACGCAGCGCCTCCCAGTTGCTCATGCCGCCCTGGGTCAGCATCCACATTTCCCAGAGCGTGCCCATGCCCTGCAACTGGCCGTGGCCGCCGACCTGAATGCCGACGCCGGCGTCGCGCAGGCGCTTGGCTTGCTTGGCCACTTCGAAATGGTAGTAATCCCAGTCCGGGCCGATCTCGCGACGGATCGAGCGCGCGCCCAGCGTCTCCGCCGGGAAGAAGCGCTTGAGCTTGGCGTCATCGAAGACGTCGTTGCGCGCGTACCACCAGTATTCGCCGTTGATGCCGCCGTAGTTGACGATCAACGTCGGCGTGTTGCGCACGTCGGTCTGGCGCCAGAGTTCGACGACGTCGCGGTAAAGCGGCGCCACCGGGATGTTGTGCTCCACGCCGGTCACGCCGTCGACGATCATCGGCAGGTTGTGGTTCAGGGTCGAGCCGCCCTCTTCGACCACCAGCATGCCGAGCTCGCGCGCGGCCTGGTTGATCATCTGGTGCTGCTCGCGCCGCGGCTGGTTGTAGCTCTTGACGCTGAAAGCGCCGGAGGCTTTCAGGCGCTGCAGGTGCGCGCGCGCATCGTCGATGGAGTTGATGGTGACCTTGAAGTCGCCATCGGCGCCGTACAGGATGCTGCCCGTCGAGAACACGCGCGGGCCGACCAGCCGACCGGCTTTCTGCAGTTCCGACTGCGAGAACACCGTTTCGGTGCTCGCCGACGGATCGTGCAGGGTCGTGACGCCGAAAGCGAGATTGGCGTAGTAGGCCCAGTTCTGCTGCGGCACCACGCCGCCGCTGAAATGCGCGCCATGGCCGTGCACGTCGACGATGCCCGGGTAGATGGTCTTGCCGCTGGCATCGATGCTTCGCGCGCCGGCCGGGATGGCGACTTCGCCGGCGCGGCCGAGCGCGACGATCTTGTCGCCGCGAACCACCAGCACCCCGTTTTCGATCACTTCCTGCGTCTTGTCGGCGTCGCGCATCGTGACCAGGCGCGCACCGGTGAAGGCGAAGGTATCGGCCGGTGCGTCGCTGGCGACGCTGAGGTCGACATCGGCGGTCGTTTCGGCGCCGCCGCCGAGCGTGCGCGAGTGGTACTTGTCGCCGACGAGCCAATGCAGCGAGCGCGAATCGCCCGACCAATGGATGTAGTTGCCGACGCCGAGCTTGGTGATCGGCACGGCCGTGCTGTCGTTGGCCAGTTCGATCGCGCCGCCGGTCGCCGGCAGCGGCGCCACGTAGACGTTGAACAGTTCGGTGAAGGCGACCTTGCTGCCGTCGGGGCTGATGCTGACGAAATCGGGGTACTTGAGCTTGAGCACGTCGCGCGGCTTCTCGCCGAAGATGCCGATCGATTTCAAGGTCTTCTCGAGGCCGCCGCCGGCGAGGAAGAACACGCGTTCGCCCTTCGGATCGAACTGCGGGTCGGAACCACCGTCGGCAATCTTGCGCGGATCGCTGCCGTCGGCATTCATCACGAACACGCCGCGCTCGGTGCTCCACAGGCTGCCGGTCAAGGAACCGCCGCCGGTGCGCGCGAAGACGATGCGGCGGCCGTCGTTCGAGTAGCGCGGGCCGTAGTAGAAGCCTGGTTCGCGGCTCAGCGTGCGTACCTGGCCGCTGGCGAGGTCGAGCTCGCGGATGGAAGCGAGATCGCTGTCGGACCAGGTGGTGTACAGCAGTTTGCGGCCGTCGGCGCTGAAGCTCGGCTGGTACTCGAAATGCGCCGTTTCCGTCGTCAGGCGCGTCGGTGCGCCGCCAGGTAGGGCTTTCTTCCACAATTGGCCCAATGCGTGGAAGACCAGCGTCTTGCCATCGGGGCTGGTCGCGGCATCGCGGATCATCTTCGCGTCGAAGCGATCGCCATCCAGGCTGCGCGAGAAACGCAGCGGCGCGGCGACGGTCTGCGACACCTGGGCGCGGAACGGGATCTGCGCGGGCGTGCCGCTGGCCATGTCCACGCGCCAGAGCTTGCCCTGCGCCCAGATCACCACCGATTTCGAATCCGGCGTCCAACCGTAGTTCGCGTAGGGGCCGAAGATCGCCCAGACTTCCTGCTGGTCGTGCGAGAGGCCGTTCCAGACCGGACGCACTTCGCCGGTTTTCAGGTCGAGCAGGTGCAGCACGGTCTTGTCGCGCACGCGCTTGACGAAGGCCAGCGATTTTCCGTCCGGCGAAGGCTGAGGACGAATGGCGCCGCCGGCGGTGTTCACCATCGTTCGGGTTTCGCCGGTTTCGCGGTCGAGGCGCTTGATCGCGTAGATCACGCCGTGCACGTTCTTGTTGTATTCGAAGGTGCTGCCGCCGCTGACGTCTTCCGAGTAGTAGACGTAGCGCCCATCGGGGCTGACGGCCGGTTCGCCGAGATCCATCTGGTCGTTCTTGCGCTTGGTCAGCTGCAGGCCGCCGGTGGCGCCGCCGTTGACCGAGTACATCCACAACTCGCCGGCGCCGAGCGAACGCTCCGATGTGAAGTGCTTGCGGCCGATCAGGTACTGGCCGTCCGGCGTCCACACCGGATTGTTGAGCAGGCGGAAGTTCTCCTTCGTCACCTGCGCGGCGCCGCTGCCGTCGCGACTCATGCGCCAGAGGTTGTTGCCGCCACCGCGATCGGAGGTGTAGGCGATCTGCCGACCATCGGGCGAGAAACGCGGCTGCACGTCCCAGGCCGCACCATTGCTGATGCGCGTCGCGTCGCCGCCGCCGATCGGCAGGGTGTAGATGTCGCCGAGCATCGAGAAGACGATCGTGCCGCCGTCCGGGCTGACGTCGAGATCCATCCAGGTGCCTTCATCGGTGCTGAACTGGATGGTCTTCACCGGGCCGTGCGCGGCGTTGACGTCCCACTTCGGCGGGTCCTTCTTTTCCGCGGCGGTGGACAGGGTGGCGAGGCAGACGCCGATGGCGAGGGTGAGCGAGCGAATCTTCATGCGGGTGTTCCCGGAGAGAAAGAGGCCCGCATCGCGGGCCCCGTGGTTTCGTTTCAGTGCTGGTAGGCGCGGGGCAGGGCGCTCGGCGCCTGCAGATAGCGATCACGCAGTTCGGTCTGGCGCGAACGCATCGGCATCGCCTTGCCGCGCATCCAGACCTGGTCGGCGGTCGTGGTCAGTTCGAGCGGATCGCCATTCCACAAGACGAGGTCGGCGATCAGCCCGGGTTCGATGCGACCGATCTGGTCACCGACGCCGAACGCGGCGGCCGGCACGCTGGTGATCGCGGCCAGGCCCGACTCCCACGGCAGGCCATTGGCGACGGCGACGCCGGCGTCCTGCCGGACCTTGCGTGCGTTGTGCGAGGCGAAATCGAAGTCGCTGACGATCACCGATACGCCGGCCTTGTGCAGCAGGGCGGCGTTGTCCAGGCGGGATCCGATCTGGTCGAAACTGCCGGGCAGGTTCTGCAGCGTATTGAGGATCACCGGTACTTTCGCGGCGGCGAGTTGCGGCGCCACGCGCCAGGCTTCGGCGCCGCCGACCACGATCGGGCGCAGGCCGTGCTTGCGCGAGAAAGCGAGCATCTGGCGGATATCCGCCGCGCGATCGACCGAGAACAGCACGCGCCCGCCGACGAGATATTTCGCCAGCGTCTCGCGCCCCGTCGGCGTCAGCAGCGCATTCGGCGTGCCGTACGGCGCCAATCCGCGCGCCTCGCGGATGGCCTGTTCGAGCAACATGAACTGCGCCGCGCGCGACTTGCCGCTGAGCGATTGCGCACCGCTGCCGAGGCTGACGAAGAGCAGGCGCGCGCCGAAGATGCTATCGGTCTTCCCATCGAGACGGATGCTGCCGCCCTGGCCGGCGACGAGGCTGCCGCCGCCGGTGCTGTTGGCCGAGAGCACGCTCCAGGTGACGCCGCCCATGCGTGCGACCGGCAACAGCATCGAATCGGGATTGAAGGCCAGGCTGACATCGAATTCGGGCCGCATCTGCGGCGGCTGTCCGCCACCGCCGAAGGACTGGGCACTGTCGACCGTGCTTTCTTCGCCCGATACTTCTTCCAGGCCGATGTCCGCCGACGCCGCCGAACAGGCCGGGCGTCAATGCGCGGCCCTTCGCGTCGTACACCGGGATGTTCGGCGTGATCAGTATGCCGGTGCCGACCGCGCGGATGACGCCGCCCTGGATCAGCACGTCGGTGTCCTTCAAGGTGCCGCGGGCGCCAGCGGTATGCACGGTGGCGTGCTTGATCAGTAGGTCCTGCGCGAACGCCGGCAGGGCCGCGGCCATGGCGACGCACAGCGCCGCGGGTCGTAGGGTGGGCTTCAGCCCACCAAAAAACCTCGCAAGAAAATCAAAGCGGCTCATGGCGCGGCCTCCTGTCCCAGCATGAAATCGGATACCGGTTGCCGCGACTTGTCGCCGCGGTCGTACATCAGCGCGCCGTCCATGAAGACCTTCTCGGCTTTGGCGTAAACGCTGAAGGGCGTGCCGTTCCACAGCACGACGTCGGCCATCTTGCCCGGCGCCAGCGTGCCGGTGCGGTCGCCGATGCCGAGCGCGCGCGCCGGATTCTGCGTCAGCCAGCGGATGGCGCGTTCGGGCGGAATATCGATGTTCACGCGCCGCGCATTGCCCATCACTTTCGCCGCTTCCTGGTTCAGGCGCTGGATGCCTTCGGAAGAATCCGAATGCACGATCGCGCAGCCCTTCTCGGGGCGATCGACCAGGGCGATGTTTTCCTGGATGCCGTCCAGCGATTCCATCTTGAAGCCCCACCAGTCGGCCCAGAGCGCGCCGCAAACGCCTTCGGCGGCGAGGCGGTCGGCGATCTTGTAGGCCTCGACGCCATGGTGGAAGGCAGAGATGCGGAAACCGAATTCCTTGGCGAGGTCGAGCATGATCGCCATCTCGTCGGCGCGATAGCAGTGGATGTGCACGAGGATCTCGCCCTTGAGCACGCCCATCAGCGTTTCCTTGGCGAGGTCGCGCGACGGCGGATCGCCTTTCTTGTCGCCGGCGTTGTACTTGTCCCAGGCGCGCATGTAGTCCTGCGCGGCGATGAAGTCGGCGCGATAGCCGGCGACATTGCCCATGCGCGTGGACGGCGCCGACCCCTTGCCGCCGTAGACGCGTTTCGGATTCTCGCCGCAGGCCATCTTCACGCCCCAGGGCGCGCCCGGGAATTTCATCCCCTGATAGGTATTCGCATAGACGTTCCGCACGGTCACGCCGCGGCCGCCGATCAGGTTCGCCGAGCCGGGCAGCAGCTGCATCGTCGTGACGCCGCCGGCCAGTGCGGTGCCGAAGCCCGGGTCCTGCGGCGTGATGGAGTGTTCGGCCCAGACTTCCGGCGTGGTCGGGCTGGTCATCTCGTTGCCGTCGTTGTGCGCATTCACGCCGGGGCTGGGATAGACGCCGAGGTGCGAATGCACGTCGATGATGCCGGGCGTGACCCAGCGGCCGGTACCGTCGATCACCTGGGCGTTGGCGGGTGCGGTGAGTCCGGCGCCGACAGCGGCGATCTTGCCGTCCTGCATCAGCACGTCGGCGTTGTCGAGCCGTTCGCCGCTGCCGGTGAGCACGGTGGCGTTGCGGATCAGCACGGGCGGCGAAGGTACCGGCGCATAGGTGCTGGGGTAGGGATCGGACGGCGCGGCAGGCGCAGTCAGCGGAATCGCCGCCAGCAAGGCGGCAAACAGGAGTCTGGTCATGGCTTTCCCCGGTGAACAGGGCAACCCTAGCCCTGCCCTCGGGCCTTGCCAAGCATGCCTTAGGTCATGGTCGGGCGGCCGCGTGGCAAAATGGCGAAACGGCGGAGGATGGAATGAAGGACAAGAACGAGATCGTCAGCAACTGGTTGCCGCGCTACACCGGCGTGCCCCTGGAGAAATTCGGCGAACACATCCTGCTGACCAACTTCGGCGGCTACCTGGATACCTTCGCCCGGCTCACTGGGGCCGAGGTCACCGGCCGCGACCGACCGATGCCGAGTGCGACGATCGACGGCATCACGATGATCAATTTCGGCATGGGCAGCGCCAACGCCGCCACGGTGATGGACCTGCTCAGCGCGCTGCCGCCGAAGGCCGTGCTCTTCCTGGGCAAGTGCGGCGGACTCAAGCGCAAGAACGCGCTGGGCGATCTGATCCTGCCGATCGCCGCCATCCGCGGCGAGGGCACGTCGAACGATTATCTGCTGCCGGAAGTGCCGGCATTGCCGGCCTTCGCCCTGCAGCGCGCGGTATCGACGATGGCGCGCGACCTCGGCCACGATTACTGGACCGGCACGGTGTATACGACCAACCGCCGCGTCTGGGAACACGACGAGGAGTTCAAGGCCTATCTGCGCAAGACGCGTTGCATGGGCATCGACATGGAGACGGCGACGGTGTTCGCCGCGGGTTTCGCCAACAGCATTCCGTCCGGGGCGTTGTTGCTGGTATCGGACCAGCCGATGGTGCCCGAGGGCGTGAAGACGGAAGCCTCGGACCGCAAGGTCACCGACAATTTCGTCGAAGCGCATATCAACGTCGGCATCGAAGCGCTGAAGCTGATCCGCCGGCACGGCAAATCGGTCAAGCACCTGCGCTTCGACGAGTAGCGATTAGGTGAGTGGTTGATGGTGTTTGGACGGTCGGTCACTCCCACCACAAACTACCAATCACGAACCACTCACCGCTTCTACAGGAACGTCATGCTGATGACGTCGGCGGTCTTGCCGTCGGCGCCCATGCGCACCTTGCACTCCAGCGTCTGTTTCACTTCGCCGTCGGTGCCGGGCTGGATCACGATCGGTCCGCTCAACACCTGCAGGTCCGCTTCCGGCTTCATGCTGCCGCCCAGCGTCGCCAGGTCCAGTTCGTAAGCCTTGCCTTCCATCCGCGTCTTCGCGAACGCCTCGCAGGCCGCCGCCGCAACGCCGTTCGGACCGGCCGGAGCGGCGTCGCCGCCGCCTCCGCAAGCCGCCAGGACCATGCAGCCCGCGATGATGATCGAACGCCTCATGCCTACCCCCTTCGGTGGTTGGGCCGATCCGGGCGCTGCCCGCGCCTCCGGATTTCAAGATAGCGCATTTACTCTAAACGTAGCCGGTGCCCTTAGTCACGCCCCGTGAGGCGGGTTCAATACCGGGGAACGGAAGGGTCGATCTGGGTCGACCAGGCGTCGATCCCGCCCTCGACGTTGTAGATGTCGTGAAAGCCGAGTTGGCGGAAATGTTCGGCCGCTTGCCGGCTGGAGTTGCCGTGGTGGCAGAGGAAAGCCAGCGGCAGATCCTTCGGCAGGGCCGCCAGGCGTTCATGGCTGTCTTCGTCCAGCACATCGTGCGGGTGCGGGAACGGCGCGAGGGCGCGCGCGTGCGCGGGCCGGCAGTCGATCACATCGATGGCGCCAGCGATTATGCGATCGTGCAGGTCCTGCACCGTCATCGATTTCACCGATGGTGGCGCGTTAGGGTTGTCGATGGCCAGGCCCGCACCGCGTGCGTCCTCGACCCAGTCGATGCGGATGCCGTTGGCGCGCGGGGCGCTGGCCAGGTCGAAATGCACGCGGATGCCTTCGGACTCGGCGACGATCTCCTGGCCGCCGACCGGCTTGAGTTCGAAACGCGACTGGAAACGCGGGTCGACCGACAGATGCAGGCCGATGCCGGCCTCGGCGTTCGCCATCGCGTTGCGGATCATTTCGGCGGCGCGGGGCGTGATCGAAAGTTGCGGCGGCGTGCGGTCCGGCGCCGGCAGGCCCAGCGCTTCGTGCAGCTCGCCGCTGTTGAGCATCTGTTCGATGATGTCGCTGCCGCCGATCAGTTCGCCGCCGACATAGAGCTGCGGAATCGTCGGCCATTGCCCGTAGGCCTTGATGCCTTCGCGAATCTCGGGATCGGCCAGCACGTCGACGTGCGCGTAACCGGGGGCGAGCGTGTTCAGGATGCCGGCGGCCTTGGCCGAGAATCCGCAGCTTGGCCCCTGCGGCGAGCCCTTCATGAAGAGCACCACGCGGTTCGAGTTCAGGACATGTTCGATGCGTTCGCGCAGTTCAGGGGTCAGGCTCATTGGGGGGCTCCGTGCAATGCCGCCATTCTATCCGGCCGACTCGCCGCGACGTGAATCCCGCATGCACGACCGGTGGGCGCGGATTCGTCCCTGTTTCCCTACCGTCCATCGCGCGGCCGGGCACCCCTGCCTTTCGGCCTAGGCCGGAAAGGCAGGGCGGCGTTAGCATGCGGGTAGCACCGTGCCGGGGAGGGCCTGCCATGTATTCGTTCGCTCGCTGTGTCGTATTGGCGTTCGCCTTGTGCCTGCCTGCGGCGGCTATGGCCTCCGAGGCTGCGCGCGAGAAGACCATCGCCGTGCGCGTGCAGGTCGATGCCGCCGGGAAAGTGCAATCGGCGAAGGCCTTGCCCGACCCCGACGGCGTGGAGGCGCTCAACAACATCGCCGTCGGCCTGGCGCAGAAACTTCCTTTCACGCCAGCGAAGAAAGACGGTGCCGCCGCACCTAGCGAAACGACCTTGTTCCTGAAGCTGAGGATGGAGCCCAAGCCCGACGGGCAGTTCGGTATCCGCCTGGTACACGCCAGCAACGGGCCGCACGTGGTCGAGATGGGGCGCATCCGTTTGCCGGAGAACAAGGGCCTGCGCAGCCGCGCGACCATCGTCGTGAGCGTGCCGCTGCGTGAGGACGGCACGCCCGAGGTCGACGGCATGAAGACCGAGAAGGTGGACATGACGAACGGCTCGGCTTTCGACGAAGCGCGTTATGTCTCGGCCATCGAGGGCTCGTTGCGCCATAGCCGTTTCGAACCCGACAAGGTCGGCGGCGTGGCGGTGCGCACGCGCGCAAACCTGCCCTACCAGTTCGGCGGTGGCGGTGGCGGCCGCGGTCGCGGCGGAAAGGATGCGCCGGGCGATGACGCCAAGGACACCGCTTCCGTCCCCGGCGTCACCGAGGTCTCGGACCAGGCGGGCGTGGAATTGCCGAAGGTGATCTTCACGCCCGCGCCGGTGGCGAAGTAAGGGCTCGGCGAGGTTCCGCCAGCGCGGACAACTGCCGTTCGGATACCTACTCGGCCTCGGGCTGCGCGCGCAGCCCGTGTTGTTCGGCGGCGTCGATGAGTAAGGCGGCGGCGAGGAAGAACTCGCTCTTGTGGCGCATGCGCGACGCGTCCATGCCCATGTGTCCGCCCGACAGCACGGTCATCCGGAACTCGCCGTCCAGGCAGGACTCGAAGTACCAGTCGGGACTGTGGATCCAGCCGACGCCATCGATCTCGGCTGGAAAAAGACGGACCTTAAGTTGTTCCAGTCGTGCCGCAATCGGCGGCCAATCGGCCGCATCCAGCATGGCTTCCCGACGGAGGTTGACCGCTCCCGGTGCTTTGCCATCCCAGCGCCGCTCAATGCGCTGCAATGTGGCTGGCGACATTGGCGTGGCTTCGCGCAGAACGATGGCGTCTTCGTCGCTGGTCCATGCCAGGCCGCGCGCATGCACAAAGGCATAGGTGTCGGGGCTGCCTCGACGGCATTGCTGTGCGAGCACCGGCAGGTCCATTCTTTTTTCGGACTTGGCGAGTTCTGAGCGCAGGTACCGCCAATCGCGGTTGCCCCGCTGACTCGTCGAGTCGAGCACTGTTGGCGCGTCGCAACAGGGAATCTCGATGTTGGCAATCTGCTCTGCAGTCAGGATCGTCGTGGACTCGACATCAAAGATGTCGATAGGGGGAGCGCCGTCCGATACCTTCAAGGTGGGGGCTCGTGCGCACGCGGCGAGCATGGCCGCGCTCGCGCAGGCCAGCATGCGGAGCACGACCGGGAGCAAGACCGGGTTCTTCACAGATTCTGGTAGTTCGGCCCGGCGCCGCCTTCCGGCGTGACCCAGTTGATGATCTGGTACGGGTCCTTGATGTCGCAGGTCTTGCAATGCACGCAGTTCGCCGCATTGATCTGCAGGCGCGGGCCAGACTCGTCCTTGACGATCTCGTAGACGCCGGCCGGGCAGAAGCGCGTGCAGGGGTTGCCGTATTCGGTCGCGCAGGTGGTGATGCAGATGTCGGTATCGGCCACGTGCAGGTGCACGGGCTGGTCTTCGTCGTGTTCGGTCGCAGCGAAATACACGCCGGCGAGTCGATCGCGCGGCGCCAGCGTGCGCTCGACGTAGTCGCGCTTGGGTTTCTCGGCGACGGCGAGTTTTTCCAGCATCGTGTAGTCGGCCGAGACCTTCATCGTCCACGGCGACAGGCCGGCGGTGATCGTTTCCCAGCCGGAATTGACCAGGCCGAACCACTGGCCCTTCTTGAAACCCGGCTTGAAGTTGCGCACCTTGCGCAGCTCGCGCATCACCGCCGAATCGCGCAGCTTCGCATCCCAACCTTCCGGCTTGCCCTGCGCGGCGATATGTTCGGCCGCCAGCATGCCCGAGCGCATCGCCTGGTGCGTGCCCTTGATCTTGGGCACGTTGAGCATGCCACCGGCGTCGCCGATCAAGATCGCGCCGGGCATTTCCAATTTCGGCAGCGACTGCCAGCCGCCCGTGACGATCGCGCGCGCGCCGGCCGACAGGATGCTGCCGCCTTCGAGCAATGATTTCACGCTCGGATGGTTCTTCCATTGCTGGAAAGCTTCGTAAGGCTGGTAGTTCGGGTCGCGGTAGTCGAGGCCGGATACGTAACCGAGCGCGATTCGATCGCCGTCGAGGTGATACAGGAAACTGCCGCCATAGGTTTTCGGGTCGGCGGGCCAGCCCATGCTGTGCACGATCTTGCCGGGTTCGCAGCGGCCGGCCGGCACCTGCCAGAGCTCCTTGATGCCGATCGAATAACTCTGCGGATCGCAGTCGCGATCGAGGTCGTACTTGCGGATCAGCTGCTTGCTCAGGTGTCCGCGCGCGCCTTCGCCGAGCACGGTGATCTTCGCGCGGATGTCGATGCCCTGCGTGTAACCGGGCTTGTGCGAACCGTCCTTCGCCACGCCCATGTCGCCGATGCGCACGCCGCAGACGGCTTCGTTCTCGTCGTACAGCGGTTCGGCGGCGGCGAAGCCCGGGTAGATCTCGACGCCCAGGGCTTCGGCCTGCGGCGCCAGCCAGGCGCACATCGCGCCGAGCGAGACGATGAAGTTGCCGTGGTTGTTCATCTGCGGCGGCACGATCGGGAACCTCCAGCCGCCGCTTTTCGACAGGAACCAGAATTCGTCCTTGCCGGCCGGCACGCAGACCGGCGGCGGATTCTTGCGCCATTCCGGCAGCAGCTCGTCCAGCGGCTGCGGCTCGATCACGGCGCCGGACAGGATGTGCGCGCCGATGGTCGAGGCTTTCTCGATGACGCAGACACTGAGCTCGGGCTTGAGCTGCTTCAGCCGGATCGCGAAGGCGAGGCCGGCCGGGCCCGCACCCACCGTGACCACGTCGTATTCCATGACATCGCGTTCGCTCATCGCCCGGCTCCGATTGGCTGGGGCCGATTTTCCGGGTTTGCCGGGGTCGGGGCAAATCGCCCACACTGGACGCCATGCTCGAAACCATCGGATTGCCCGGCGCCAGCCTGCGTTTCGATCCGCATTACCTCTCGCCGGCCGAGGCGAAAGCGAGCTTCGCGGCGTTGCGGGGCGAAATCCCATGGGAAAACCATCGCATCCGCCTGTTCGGGCGCGAAGTGGCGTCCCCACGCCTGAGTTGCTGGATCGGCGACGAGGGCACGGGCTACCGGTACTCGGGCAGTGATTTCGAGCCGCGAGACTGGACGCCGGCCTCGTCGCGCTTGCGCGAAGAGCTTCGGGACAGTCTCGCGCTCGATTTCAACAGCGTACTGGCCAACCTCTATCGCGACGGGCGCGACGGCATGGGCTGGCACAGCGACGACGAACCGGAGCTGGGCGACAGACCGGTCATCGCTTCGCTAAGTCTCGGTGCGACGCGGCGTTTTTGCCTGCGTCGTCGCGACGGCACGGGCGACGTGCTGAAACTGGAACTGCCGCCCGGAAGCCTGCTGCTGATGCAAGGCGATACGCAGGAGAACTATCGCCATGCATTGCCGAAAACCGCGCTCGCCGTCGGCGAACGCATTAATCTGACGTTCCGCCGGATTCGTCGCCGGAACGGGCCGCGATGACTACGACTTCGGCTTCGCCGCAGACACATTCGCCTGGCCGGTCGCCAGGGTCCAGCCGATGATGTCGCCATTGACCTGCGTCAGCGCCGCATTGAACGCGGCGACCACCGACGGGATTTCCTCGCTGGCCGCCGGCACTTCGACGTCGAAACGGCGCATCGCCAGTACGCGCGTGTTCGGATGCGCGAGCAGCTTGGCCTGGATCGAAACCACGACGGTCGGCGGCTTGCCCTCTTCGCGATAGACCGATTCGAACTGCCGAATGTCGGTCATCAACACGAAATCGCCACGCACGCCGGTGGACTGGCGGCCGACCGCGACGATCTTGCCGGAGTCCTCGAATGCGCGAACGAGTTCGGACTGCACGAGATCGGGCACGGCATCGGACCACACCGCGCCCTGGTAGACCTGCAAGGTGTCGGATTGCGGGCGGACGGCGATCTGCATGGAGTCGAGCGAATCGCTGCTCAACGGGCGGGCGACGACCAGCGGCCAGTTCACCGTCGGCCAGCTCGCCTGCGCGTCGATCTTCAACTGCGGCGAATACAGGGTGACGTTCTTCGAGCCGCCGACCATGGAGCAACCCGGCAGCATCAACGCCGCCGCCAGTCCCAATGCCACCGCGGAAAAAGTGCGTTTCATTCGGGTTCCGATATCGGCTCGTCGTGCGGACGAGGCGCTGCGCGGGAAGCGACGGGCGCTCATGGCTTGAACTCCTTCGGTTTGCCGCGGCCGAGGATGAAGCCGGCGGGATTGTTCTCCAGGCGCGCGCTGAGCTGGTTGAGTTGCCGGATCAGCACGCGCAGCTCGGCCAAGGCGGGGCCGACCTGCGTCAGGCCGTCGTTGCCCAGGCTGTTGATGCCGTCCTTGTTGTCGGTCAGCATGCCGTTGGCGTTCTGGCCCAGAGCTTCGAACTGCGTCAGCGTGCGATCGAGCTTGGCCAGCACCTCGGGCAGGTCGCGCTGCACCGACACCATCGTTGCGTCCACCTTGCCCATCGCGCCTTCGGCCGAGGCCAGCGTGCGGTCCAGGCGTTCGGTGGCGACGCGCGCGTTCTCCAGGATGTCGGCGATGTCCTTCTTCTGCGTGGCGACGGTGCCGGTGATGGTTTCGAGATGGTCGAGCGTGGCGGTGATGCGCGCGACGTTCTCCTCGCTCAGCATGCGGTTCAGTCGTAGCAGCATCTCGGCGGCGGTGGCGGTGATGTCCTCGGCCGAACTGAACAGCTTGTTGAACGCCGATTCTTCGGCATAGATGACGGCCACCCGCTGGTCGCCGGTCGGTTCCAGCGGCTGGCTCTTGGCGGTGCCGCCGCTGAGCTGGATCTGCGCCACGCCGGTCAGACCGATGAAAGCGAGCTTGGCCTTGGTATCGGTCTTGATCGGCGTCTGGGCGCCGACGCGGATGCGCACGATCACGCGGTTCGGATCCTTCGGGTCGAGCCACAGCTTGCGCACGTCGCCGACGCTGATGCCGTTGTACTGGACGATGCCGCCGGTGGACAGGCCGGTGACCGATTCCTTGAAGACGACGTCGAACTCGTTGAAGCTCTTGTCGCTGGAGTACTTCGCCGCCCATAGCGCGAACAGCACCAGGGCGAAGGCGACGATCAGCGTGAACAGGCCGATCAGGACATGGTTGGCGCGCGTTTCCATTACCTCTTCTCCTGTGCCACTTGCGCGGCGCGGCCGCGTGGCCCGTGGAAATATTCCTGCACCCAGGGGTGGTCGTATTTCTCGACCTCGCTGAGCGGTGCGTTGACCAGCACGCGACGGTCGGCCAGCACGGCGACGCGATCGCAGATGGTGTAGAGCGTGTCGAGATCGTGCGTGATCAGGAACACGGTCAGACCCAGCGCCTGTTGCAATGTACGGATCAACTCGTCGAAAGCGGCCGCGCCGATCGGATCGAGGCCGGCCGTGGGCTCGTCGAGGAAGAGCAGGGCCGGGTCCAGGGCGAGCGCGCGTGCGATGCCGGCGCGCTTGCGCATGCCGCCGGAGAGCTGCGAGGGATACTTGGTCGCGGCGTTGTCGGGCAGGCCGGCGAGACGGATCTTCAGCAGGGCCAGATCTTCGACCAGGTCCAGCGGCAGCTCCGGATAGTGTTCCTTCAACGGGACTTCGACGTTCTCGGCCACCGTCAGCGAGGAGAACAGCGCACCATTCTGGTAGAGCACGCCGGTATTGCGCTCGACCGCGAGGCGCGCCTTGCGATCCTCGGATAGCGCATTCACACCGAGCACTTCGATGCTGCCGGCCTGCGGCCGTCGTAGCGCCAGGATCGCGCGCATCAGCACCGACTTGCCGGTACCGGAACCGCCGACGACGCCGACGATCTCGCCGCGGCGCACGTCCAGGTCCAGGTTCTCGTGCACGACCTGTTCGCCGAAGGTGTTGGTCAGGCCGCGCACGCGGATGGCCGGCGTCAGGTCTTCGACGATGCCCTCCGCCAGCTGCGCGCTCACCAGTCCATCTCCATGAAGAACAGCGCAGCCAGCGCGTCGATCAGGATCACCAGCGAAATGGTCTGCACGACGCTCGATGTCGTGCGCTCGCCCACCGATTCGGCCGTGCCCTGCACCTGGAAACCTTCCAGGCAGCCGATCAGGCCGATGATGATGGCGAAGAACGGCGCTTTCGACAGGCCGACCCAGAAATGCTTGATGCTCAGCGTCTCGGAAAGGCGACTGACGAACATTTCGGGGGAAATATCCAGCGAGCCCGCAGCGACCGCCATGCCGCCGGCGAGGCCGGCCATCATGGCCAGGAAGGTCAGCAGCGGCAGCATCATCACCAGCGCGATCACGCGCGGCAGCACCAGCAGCTCGATCGGATCCAGGCCGAGCGTGCGGATCGCGTCGATTTCCTCGCCGCTCTGCATCGCGCCGATCTGCGCGGTGAAGGCGCTGGCGGTGCGGCCGGCGAGCAGGATGGCCGTCAGCAGCACGGCGAATTCGCGCAGGAAGGCGATGCCGACCAGTTCGACGACGAAGACCTCGGCGCCGAATTCGCGCAGCACGGTAGAGCCGAGGAAGGCGACGACCGCGCCGACCATGAAGCTCAGCAGCAGCACCAATGGCACGGCATCGAGGCCGACCGATTCCATGTGATGGATCGTCGGCGTCCAGCGGATGCGCGTCGGGCGCAGGATGGTCGCGAACAGGGTCTTCAGCGTCAGGCCGCCGAAACCGATCAGCGCCAGGATCTCCTTCGCGTAGTCCTCCATCGAGAAGCCGAGGCGTTCGAGCATGCGGCGGAAGCCGAAATCCTTCTTGTGCTCGTGCGCGGGCGTCTCGCAGATCAGCCGCACCGATTCGACCAGCTTCTGGTGGATGGGCTTGACCTCGACCGTCGCCAGGCCCAGCCCGACACCGGTGGCGTATCGCGAGAGCAGCATTGCGCCGGTGGAATCGAGCCGGGCGATATCGCGGCCGTCGATGTCCTTGGCGCGCGACGGCGCCGACTCGATCAGCTTCAACATTCGCTCCGCATGCACCAGTGTCCAATCGCCCGTGGCCCGGAGGATGTCCGGGTCGCGCTGGCTCGGCTGCATGGCGGGGGCGTTGCTCATGGAAGCCAGAGCATGCAGCAAACCCCGCTCAGGGTCAGCCCCACCCCCGCCACGGCCCGCCGGCTCAGGGGTTCCTTCAGCCAGGCCCAGGCGAGCAGCAGGATGAAGACGGAGGCGGTCTCGTTGAGGATCGCGGCCACGGAGGCGGTCGTGAACTTGTAACCGGCCAGCCAGAGCACCATCGCGATGAACTGGCCCGCGAAGGCCGCCAGCGCCAATTTGCCCCAGGGCAGCCCTGGCGAGGGCTTCAGCAAGGCCGTCTCGCGACGCAGCAGGGCGATGGCGACCATCATGAGCAAGGCGCCCAGCATGCGCCAGCCGGTCACCCACATCAGGGGCTGGGCCTCAAGCACGCGTTTGACCAGGACGATGGCGCCGGCCATCAATCCCACGGCGAGCAGCGCATACATCAGGCCGCGCATCGCATGCGCCGGTCGTGGTTCGCCGCTGCGGGGCCAGGCGGCCAGCCAGACGCCTGCGCTGACGAGGACGAAGCCGCCGACCTGCATCGGCGTCAGGCTTTCGCCGAGGAAGAAGAAACTCAGCACGATGACCATCGGGCTGTAGAAATTGCCCAGCACGCCCATCCGGCCCGCGCCGAGCTCGTTCAGGGCGCGGAAATACAGCGTGTCGGCCAGTCCGATGCCGATGGCGCCGCTGGCCATCGCGGTCGCGATCTGCAGGCCGCTGAAGTCGGCATAGGCCCAGCCATGCGCCAGCGGGATCGCCGGCAACAGCATCAGCATGACGAGCGAATTCTTCAGGAAGTTCAGCTGCAGCGGCGGCAGGTTGGCGCCGAGCTGTCGATAGAGCATCACGCCGACCGCCCAGGCCAACGCGCTGAGGATCGAACAGAATTCGCCGAAGCCGGGAATCGCCGTGAAACTCATGCCGGCCTCGTTGGGGTCGAGCGCGCATTGTCCGTCGTGTCGCGGTTTCATGCCATGCTTTAAGCATGCCCGCATCCCTGTCCGACACCCTTGCGCCTGCGCTCGCACGCATTGACTTCATGGTCGAGCTGGCGCGTCGCCTGCATATCTACGGCACGTCCTCGCAGCGACTCGAGGGCGCGGTGACCCAGGTCGGACGGAAGCTCGGACTCGATGTCGAGATATGGTCCAACCCGACCGGCATGATCCTGAGTTTTCCCGACGGCGAGCGCGGCACGCCGCATACGATCACGCGGGTGATCCGGCTCGAGCCGGGCGAAACCAACCTCGGTCGCCTGGCGGCCGCCGATGCGATCGCCGAGGATGTCGTCGCCGGCAAGCGCGACATCGCCAGCGGCCTGGCCGCGATGCGCGCGCTCGACCGGCCACCGCGCGCCTACGCGAAACCGTTGGCGATCTTCAGTTTCGGCCTGGCCTCGGCCTCGGTCACCGGCCTGCTGCCGAATACGGGTTGGGCGGATCTCGCGACCGCGGCCGTGCTCGGCGTGCTGATCGGCTGGCTGACGATCTTCAGTGAAGGCCGCCCATCCTGGAGCGATGCGCACGAAGCCCTGGCGGCCTTCGTCGCGACCTTGCTGGCTTCGGCGGTCGCCACCGTGCTGCCGCTGACTCTGCAGAGCGTGATCATCGCGTCGTTGATCGTGCTGATGCCCGGCATGACGCTGACGACGGCGGTGTCGGAACTCGCGAGCCGGCAGTTGACCTCGGGCACGACGCGATTCGCCGGCGCGTTGACGACCCTGCTGAAACTCACCTTCGGCGCGGTCGCCGCCAGCCAGGTCGTCTGGCTGCTCGGCTGGAAGCCCTTGGCGAACGCCGGCTCGACCCTGCCGGACTGGATGCCCTGGCTGACCCTGCTGGCGGGTTCGTTCGCATTCGCCGTGCTGTTCAAGGCGTCGCGACGCGACACTTTGCTGGTGATGGCGTCGGTCTGGCTAGGGTTTCTCGCAACGCGGTTCGCGGCGACCTTGCCGGGTGCGGCCGACAATGCCCTGCCGACCGGCGTGTTCTTCGCGGCGACGGTCGTCACTGCGGTCGCGAATGGTTATGGCCGCTGGTCGAATCGTCCCGGGGCGTTGGTGCGAATGCCGGGCATCATCCTGTTGGTACCTGGCAGCCTGGGATTCCGCAGTTTCAATTTCGTGCTCGAGCGCGACGTGATGCTCGGCCTCGACACCGCGATCGCGGTGATCAGCGCCCTGATCGCGCTGGTGGCCGGCATCCTGGTCGGCAACCTGCTGGTGTCGCCGCGCCGCAACCTGTAGCAGCGACGCCGGCCGCGATCGCGTCCCCAAAGGAATTTCCTTCGGTCATCGCTCCTACAAGATCAGGCGAAGCGACGCAGCACGAGCGTGGCGTTCGTGCCGCCGAAACCGAAGCTGTTCGACATCACCGTGTTCAAGCTCGCGTCGCGCGAGGCGCGAACCAAGGGGAGGCCTTCGGCGGCCGGGTCGATACTTTCGACATTGGCCGAACCGGCGATGAAACCCTGTTCCATCATCAGCAGGCAGTAGATCGCCTCGTGCACGCCGGCAGCGCCGAGCGAATGGCCCGACAGCGATTTCGTCGACGAGAAGGCCGGCATCGTTTCGCCGAACACATCCTTCATCGCTCCGAGCTCGGCCACGTCGCCGACGGGCGTCGAGGTGCCGTGCGTATTGACGTAGTCGATCGTGCCGTCGACGGTGGAAAGGGCCTGGCGCATGCAGCGCGCCGCGCCTTCGCCGGAGGGCGCGACCATGTCGGCCCCGTCGGACGTCGCGCCGTAGCCGACGATCTCGGCCAGGATGCGGGCGCCGCGCGCCTGCGCATGCTCCAGCGACTCGACCACGACCATGCCGCCGCCGCCGGCGATGACGAAACCGTCGCGGTCGGCATCGTAAGGGCGCGAAGCGCGCTCCGGCGTGTCGTTGTACTTGGTCGACAAGGCGCCCATCGCGTCGAACATCATCGTCTGCGTCCAGTGCAGCTCCTCGCTGCCGCCGGCGAAGACCATGTCCTGCTTGCCGAGCTGGATCTGCTCCATCGCCGCGCCGATGCAATGCGCCGACGTCGCGCAGGCGGACGAGATGGAGAAGTTCAGGCCGCGGATGCCGAAGGCGGTGGCGAGGTTCGCCGACACCGTCGAGCACATCGTGCGCGTGACCATATAGGGGCCGACGCGCCTTACGCCCTTCTCGCGCAACAGGTCGCCCGCTTCCACGGTGCTGGCGCAGGAGCCGCCGCCGGAACCGGCGATGACGCCGATACCGGGATCGGAAATCGCGTCGGCCGACAGGCCGGCATCGGCGATCGCGTCCTGCATCGCCACGTAGGCGTAGGCGGCGGTATCGGCCATGAAGCGGCGCAGCTTGCGATCGATGCGCGCCTCGAAATCGACCTCGGGGCGGCCGGCCACATGGCTGCGAAAGCCGTGTTCGATCTGCTCCGGATTGACCCGGATGCCGGAGCGGCCTTCGCGCAACGAGGCGGAAACGCTGGCGCGATCGTTGCCGAGGCAGGACGTCAGGCCGAGGCCGGTGATGACGACGCGTTTCATGGCGGATCTCACATCGAATCGGTGGAGGTGAACAGGCCGACGCGCAGGTCGGTGGCGGTGTAGATCTCGCGGCCGTCGACGTACATCTTCGCATCGGCGATCGCCATGACCAGCTTGCGTTCGACCACGCGCTTGAGGTCGATGACGTATTCGACGAGCTTGGCCGTCGGCAATACCTGGCCGGTGAACTTCACTTCGCCGACGCCCAGCGCGCGGCCGCGGCCGGGGTTCTGCTTCCAGCACAGGAAGAAACCGACGAGCTGCCACATCGCATCCAGGCCCAGGCAGCCCGGCATCACCGGGTCGCCTTCGAAATGGCAGTCGAAGAACCACAGGTCGGGACGGATATCGAGTTCGGCGCGGATCTGGCCCTTGCCGTGGGCGCCGCCTTCGTCGCTGATCGAGACGATGCGATCGAGCATGAGCATGTTCGGCAGCGGAAGGCGTCCGTTGCCGGGGCCGAACATCTTGCCGTGGCCGCAGGCGATGAGTTCGTCGCGGTTGAAGGAGGATTGCATGCGATGCGTCCTGCGCCGCGAAGGGGCGGCGAAACCCGCAATTATTTCCCTAGTCGCCGGGAGCTGGCGATTACATACACTAGCGTACTTCGCAAGGCATTGATTGAACGAAACCCTACGACTGCGTATGTGGCCGCGGCCCCAACGCGCGTCAACGCAACTGCGCAGCGGAAGGCGTCAGCGCAGCGGTTCCAATCCCGCCGGCCAGTAGTCGAGGCCGTCGCCGATCTTCGACAGCGAAGGCGCGGCACCCGTGAAGGCGAACCAGCGATCCGCCGGTGCGCGCGGTTCGTCGCCATCGGCGCCGGTGGTCTGTTTCGCGCGGTGGTTGAGCAGGTTGATGCTGATGTTCGAATACTCCATCGACGCGCGATGCATCGAATCGCGATCCAGGCCGATCAAGACCATATCCTGGCCCTGCAGGCGGAACTTGAACGTGGTCTGCCCGGCCCACCAGCTGCCGGCCGAGGCGAACTGGCGGAAGCGCACCGTCAGCACGCCCTTCGCGATCGACAGGCTGCCTTCCTCCATCACGTCGTCGAAGTTGCTCTGCGTCCAGGCGGGCACGAAACGGGCGTTGCTGGCCAGCAGGCGATAGCCCTTGCCGTCGGCCAGCACGACGGCGGTGATCCGCGGCCAGAACGTCTGCCAGCCCTCCTCCTCGTCGCCGAAACCGGGGTCGGGCTGTTTCGAGTTCTCCAGCACGAAGGCGGCGTCGGGGCGGCCGTCGCCGTTCAAGTCGCCATCGGCGCGCTGCAGGATCTTCCAGCCGGCAGGCACGAAAGCTTCCACGCGCATCGCCTGCGCCGGAAGCACAGGGGCTTCCAGCGCGACATGCGCGGGTACGGCCAGCGCCAGCAGTAGCGTGGCGCCGGCCGGCATTCAGCCGATGCCCAGTTTGACCGATAGGGCGGCGCGATCGAGGTTGACCGCTTCGCTGTCGCGACGGCCGCGGTATTCGAACGTGCCGGCGGCCAGGCCGCGTTCGGAGACGACGACGCGATGCGGGATGCCGACCAGCTCGATGTCGGCGAACATCTGGCCGGGGCGCAGGCCGCGATCGTCGAGGCAGGTTTCGATGCCGGCGGCGTTGAGTTCGTCGTAAAGGGCTTTCGCCGCTTCGGCGACGGCAGCATCGCCCTTCGGATTGATGATGCACACGGCGACGCGCCAAGGCGCCATCGGTTCCGGCCAGCAGATGCCGTTGGCGTCGAAATTCTGTTCGATCGCCGCCGCGACGACGCGACTGACGCCGACGCCGTAGCAGCCCATGTACATGACCTGCGCCTTGCCTTCCTGGTCGAGCACGGTGGCGCCCATCGCTTCGGCGTACTTCTGCCCGAGCTGGAAGACATGGCCGACTTCGATGCCGCGCGCGATACCGAGCTTGCCTTGACCGTCGGGCGAGGGATCGCCTTCGACGACGTTGCGGATGTCGGCGACCGCGTCGGGTTCGGGCAGATCGCGCCCCCAGTTCACGCCGGCCAGGTGGAAGCCCTTCTCGTTCGCGCCGACGATCATGTCGCTCATTGCGGCGACGCTGCGGTCGGCGATGACGGTGATGTCTTTCGCGGGCTTCACCGGACCGAGGAAGCCCGGCTCGCTGCCGAGGTGCGCGAGGATTTCCGCTTCGCTGGCGAGGCGATAGCCGCCCATGCCGGCGAGCTTGGCCAGCTTGATCTCGTTGACCGAGTGGTCGCCGCGCACCAATGCCAGCACGAAACCACCGCCTTTCAGCGATTCGTCGCCGAACAGGGCGACGGATTTCACCGTGCGCTCGAGCGGTATGCCCATCAATGCGGCGACGTCTTCGCAGGTCTTTTGCGTCGGCGTGTCGATCTTGCGCAGCGACTCCGTTGCGGCGCCGCGCGCGCCGGGCGCCAGCGCCTCGGCCGCTTCGACGTTGGCCGCGTAATCGGAGCCGTCGGAGAAGACGATGGCGTCCTCGCCCGAGTCGGCCAGCACGTGGAATTCCTGCGAGGCGTCGCCGCCGATCGCGCCGCTGTCGGCGCGCACGGCACGGAACTTCAGCCCGAGGCGGGTGAAGATGCGGGCGTAGGCGTCGTACATGTTGCGGTATTCGCGCGCCATGCACTCCGGCGTCAGATGGAACGAATACGCATCCTTCATGACGAATTCGCGCGCGCGCATCACGCCGAAGCGCGGACGGATTTCGTCGCGGAACTTGGTCTGGATCTGGTAGAAGTTCAACGGCAGCTGCTTGTAGCTGCGCAGTTCGTTGCGGGCGAAGTCGGTGATGACTTCCTCGGCGGTCGGCGCATAGCAGAACTCGCCGTCCTTGCGATCCTTGATCTTCAGCAGCTGCCCGCCGAATTTCTGCCAGCGACCGGTTTCTTCCCAGAGCTCGCGCGGCTGGATGGTCGGCATCGACACTTCGATGGCCCCGGCGCGATCCATTTCCTCGCGAACGATGCGTTCGACCTTCCGCAACACGCGCAGGCCCAGCGGCGTCCAGGTGTAGATGCCGGCGGCGAGCTTGCGGATCATGCCGGTGCGGAGCATCAGCTGGTGGCTGACGATCTCGGCATCGGCGGGGGTTTCCTTGCTGGTGGAAAGATGGAACTGGGACAGACGCATCGAAAGGATCCGGCACTTGGAATCGGGCCGGCCATTGTAGCGGGCGCAAAAGCGAACGGCCCGCGGTCGCCCGCGGGCCGTGGCGCGAGCGACGCTAGATCATTCCTTCGCCGGCGGTGGCGGGGTCGGGGCGCAGCGAGCCTTGACCTGGGATTGGGCCAGGGCGGTTTCGCTGGTGCGCTCTTCCGCGCTCAGCACGATGTCCTTGCCGTCCTTGTCCTTGCCGCGGGAAAGCGGCTTACCCGAATTGAGCAGCTCCAGGTTGGCGCGCGCGTTGTCGCAGGCCTTTTCAGCCTCGGTCTTGGGCTTGGGCGCTTCCTGCTGCGGCTTGGCCGGGTCGCGGCCCTTCACCTTCTTGGATTGCGAGTTCTGGGTTTCCGTCTGCGAATACTCGCTGACGCCGCCCTTCTTCTTCTTGTAGACGGTGGTGGCCTGCGCGCTCAGCGCAAGGCCAAGGGCGAGGACGGTCAGGCCCGCCAGCGGCAGGCGGTGGAACAGGGCTGGGCGATTCATGCGTGGCTCCCGGCAGAAGATGGACCCTAGTTACCACCGCCGCTCCCCGCCCGCAAGCCTCGGCTGCCGCGCCGTTGCCGAGCCGTTACACTGAAGCCATGGAGACGCCCAAGCCCACACCCCGTAACCGGCACATCTATCTGTTGCCGAACCTGCTCACCACCTGCGGCATGTTCGCCGGGTTCTACGCCATCCTGGCGGCGGCCAGCGGGCGCTTCGAGCACGCCTTTGCGGCCGTTTTCGTCGCGGCGATCTTCGACGGGATCGACGGCCGCGTCGCCCGGATGACCGGCACCAGCAGCGAATTCGGCGTGCAGTACGACTCCCTGGCCGACCTCGTCAGCTTCGGCATGGCTCCGGCCCTGGTGATGTACCACTGGGCCCTGGTCGGGATGAAGCTGGACGGCCCGCTAGCGGGGAAAATCGGTTGGGCGGCGGCCTTCCTCTACGCGGCCTGCGGTGCCTTGCGACTGGCCCGCTTCAATACCCAGGTCGGCGTGGTCGACAAGCGCTGGTTCATCGGACTGAACAGCCCGTCTTCGGCGGCGCTGATGATGTCCTTCGCCTGGACCTTCCAGAACCTAGGTTATGCCGGCGAAGACCTGCGCTACTTCGCCGTGGTCCTGACCGTGGCCTGCGCCCTGCTGATGGTCAGCCGCATCCGCTACACCAGTTTCAAGGGTGGCCCCAAACCCGAGCCGGTCGATGGCGCACGCGCCGAGCGTGTTCCCTTCTGGGGAATGCTGTTGATCGTGGGCACCCTGGTCGTGTTGTTCGTCGCCCAGGAAAAGGGCTTGCTGACCGTAGCGGCGCTGTATGCCCTGTCCGGGCCGGCGTATTGGGCCTGGAGCAAGTTCACGCGCAAGGCCGCCGCATGAGGCTGTGGACGGCCGAACAGGAACGTTTGCTGCAGGCGATGGGCTTTACGCCCTACGCACGCGCAGGCGCACCGCCGGCATTCGCGGAACCCGTGGCGGCTGCGGTTCTCGTGAACGCGGGCGGGTTCGACCTCCTGCGCGCGGCATTGCGCCGCGCCGCCGGCGATTGCGGTATCGATGCGCTGGTCGGCGATCTTGCCCGCCTGCGCAAAGACCCGGCGGGGAAACGCGCACTGTGGCCGAAACTGCGGGCGCTCCGAAGGGCAGGAAGCCCAAGTGGCGCGAGAGGCAGGACGCCGGAAGCGCCCGACGCCTGATGCGATGAACGCGCTGCTCGCCAACGATTCGCAGATGCGGCCGATGCGCCAGGCCGATATCGACATCGTGGCGGCGATCGAAGTGCGCGCTTACGAGTTTTCCTGGACGCCCGGCATCTTCCGCGACTGCCTGCGCGCCGGGCACCAGTGCTGGGTACTGGAAGCGCGCGCCGGCATCATCGGTTACGGCGTGCTCAGCTGCGCTGCGGGCGAAGCGCACGTGTTGAACGTCTGCGTGGCGCCGGAGCATCAAGGCCACGGGCATGGGCGCAGGCTGATGAAGCGCCTGATCGACCTGGCGCGCTGGCACATGGTGGATCGCGTCTTCCTCGAAGTGCGGCCCTCGAATCCGAAGGCGATCGCGCTGTACGACAGCCTCGGCTTCAACGAGATCGGCCGGCGGCCGAACTACTACCCGGCGAAGAACGGTCGCGAAGACGCCATCGTGATGGGCATCGAGCTGCTGGTGCCCGACTCGGCCTGGCCGCCGCGGCTGTAACCGCGGCGCAAGCCGTCAGAGCCGCTGGCGCTGTTCGCTCAGTGCCGCGAGCTGGCGCGACCAGTCGGCCAGTCGCGTGCGTTCCTGCTCGACCACCGCCGGCGGCACGTTGCTGCCGAACTTCGCCAGTTTCGCTTCGCTCTTCTCGCGCTCGCCGGAAACCTTCGCGATCTCCTTGTCGAGTCGAGCACGTTCGGCATCGAGATCGACGAGGCCTGCGAGCGGCACGAACAACTGGAGGTCGCCGACCACGGCCGGTGCGGCGGCCGGCGGTTGACCGTCGAGTGCGGTGACCGATTCGAGCTTCAGCAGGAAGGCGAGCTGCGAAGAGAACTTCGCGAGGCGGGCGACGTCCGCTGCGTCGCCGCGATACAGCAGCGCGATTTGTTTCGCCGGCGAAATTCCCAAGGAGCTGCGGATGCTGCGCACGGCCGAAACCACGGATTTCAGCCATTCGATGTCGGCCTCGGCGGTGGCGTAGTCGTTGGCCAGTGCCTCTGGTTCCGGATACGTCTGCTGACTGATGCTGCCGGACAAGCCGAGCTTGGCTGCGACGTGCTGCCATATTTCTTCGGTGACGAAGGGGATCAGCGGATGCAGCAGTCGCAACAGGTTCTCCAGCACGTACAGCAGGGTGTGGCGCGTGCTGTCGGCCGCGGCCTTATCGTCTCCGCTCAAGGCCGGCTTGGCCAGTTCGAGGAACCAGTCGCAGACCTCGTTCCAGGCGAATTCGTACAGCGCCTGGCAGGCCAGGTCGAAGCGGTAAGCGGCGAACTGCGCCTGCACTTCGGCGCTGACGCGCGCCAGGCGCGCCAGGATCCAACGCTCGGCGTCGGTACGGGGCTGCGGCGCACCGCTGGCGCTGAAACCTTCGCAGTTCATCAGGGCGAAACGCGCGGCGTTCCACAGCTTGTTGCAGAAATTCTTGTAGCCCTCGGCGCGGTTCAGGTCGAACTTGATGTCGCGACCGTGCGTGGCCAGCGAAGCGAAAGTGAAGCGCAGGGCGTCGGCGCCGAAGGCCGGAATGCCGTTCGGGAATTCCTTACGCGTGGCCTTTTCGATCTTTTCCGCCATCTGCGGCTGCATCAGCCCAGACGTGCGTTTGGCGATGAGGTCGGCGAGCGCGATGCCATCGATGATGTCGATCGGGTCGAGGATATTGCCCTTGGCCTTGGACATCTTGTTGCCTTCGTGATCGCGCACGAGGCCGGTGATGTAGACGTCCTTGAACGGCACGCGGCCGGTGAAATGGTCGGTCATCATGATCATCCGGGCGACCCAGAAGAAGATGATGTCGAAACCGGTCACCAGCACCGAGGTCGGCAGGCGCTTGTCGTAATCGCGCGCGGCCATTTCGGGCTCGTCCGGCCAACCCAAGGTGCTGTGCGACCACAGGGCCGACGAGAACCAGGTTTCGAGCACGTCGTGATCGCGCGTCAGGGCGATGTCGGCGCCGAGGCCGTGCTTCGCGCGCACTTCGGCCTCGTCGCGGCCGACGTAGGTCTTGCCGTTGGCGTCGTACCAAGCCGGGATGCGATGGCCCCACCAGAGCTGGCGCGAAATGCACCAGTCCTGGATGTTGCCCAACCAGTGGCGATAGGTATTGATCCAATTTTCCGGCACGAAGCGCACATCGCCCTTCTCGACGAGATCGAGGCCGCGCTGGGCCAGGCCGTCCATCTTCACGAACCACTGGTACGTGAGATACGGCTCGATCACCTGACCGGTGCGATCGCCGCGCGGCACCTGCAGCTTGTGCTTCTTTTCTTCGACCAGCAGGCCGGCGGTTTCGAGGTCGGCAAGCACGGCCTTGCGCGCGGCGTAGCGATCCAGGTCGCGGTATTTTTCCGGCGCATTCTCGTTCACCGCCGCATCCGGCGTGAAGATGTTGATCATCGGCAGCGAATGGCGCTGGCCGACCGCATAGTCGTTGAAGTCGTGCGCCGGCGTGACCTTCACGACGCCGGTGCCGAACTCGCGGTCGACGTAGTCGTCGGCGATGATCGGGATTTCGCGATCGCAGAGCGGCAGGCGCACGGTCTTGCCGATCAGGCGCGCGTAACGTTCGTCTTCCGGATGCACCATCACGGCCGTGTCGCCGAGCATCGTTTCCGGGCGCGTCGTCGCCACGACCAGCGAACCGCTGCCTTCGGCGAGCGGATAGGAGATCGACCAGAGCTTGCCGTCTTCCTCTTCGCTGACCACTTCGAGGTCGGAGATGGCCGTCTTCAGCACCGGATCCCAGTTCACCAGGCGTTGGCCGCGATAGATCAGGCCCTGCTCGAACAGCTGCACGAAGGTCTCGACCACGGCCTGCGAAGGCATCGGATCCATCGTGAACACCGTGCGCGACCAGTCGCCGGACGAACCGAGCCGGCGCATCTGCCGCTCGATCGTATCGCCCGATTCCTTCTTCCACTCCCAGACTTTCTCGATGAACTTCTCGCGGCCGAGCGAATCGCGCGTCTCGCCCTTGCCTTCGCGAGCAAGGTTTCGGCCGACCACCATTTCCGTCGCGATGCCGGCATGGTCGGTGCCGACCTGCCAGAGCGTGTCGAAGCCGCGCATGCGGTGGTATCGGATCAGCGCGTCCATCAACGTGTGCTGGAACGCATGGCCCATGTGCAGGGTACCGGTGACATTCGGCGGCGGCAGCATGATCGTGTAGGCCGGTCCCTGGCCGGACGGCTTGAAGCAGCCGTTCTCCTCCCAATGGCGGTACCACTTGGTCTCGAAGGCGGAGGGTTCGAAGCTTTTGTCCATGGTCGGGCAGGGCTCAAAGACGGCGCGCCCGGCGCGGGGCCGGGCGGCGAAAACCAAAAGATGGCGTAAAGCCTAGCAAATCAGGGGCTTGGAGGCGAGTCGGCAAGGCCGCACAGCCCCGCCCCGGCGTCTGTCCGAGACTGCGGTCAGGAACCGACGATGTCCGGGCTCATCATCATCATCACGGGCAGCGACGCGAGACGGGCAAGCGCGACCGCGACGACGATGTCGGGGAACAGCCGGTCGTTGATGCGCCAGTAAAGCAAGCCGACCGTCGCTCCGGCGGACAGGACCGGACCGACCAGCGGAATGAAATAGAGCGCCACCGAGGGTACTACCGCGATCGGGATGTCCGGCCATTCGAACTTCGTGCCGAACAGCTTCAGGATGCCTGGTATCAGCAAGGACCAGACGACAAGGAAGATCATTGCGATCTTGAACGTGCTCATTGGTTCAGCTCCGCGAAGGCGTCGCGCGTCAGGTTCTCCGGTGCGCCGCTCGTGCAATGCACTTCGTCCTCGATGCGCACACCGCCGAACGCGGTCAGGTGTTCGACCTTGCGCCAGTCCACCGACTTGGCTTGCGGGCTGGCCTTCAGTTTCGCCAGCAAGCTCGGAATGAAATACAGCCCGGGCTCGATCGTCACCACCATGCCCGGTTCGAGCGTGCGCGTCATGCGCAGGTAGGGATGGCCGTTCGGGCGCGGAATGAGATTGCCGTCGACATCGCTGAAGCCGGCGACATCATGCACCTGCAAGCCGATGGGATGGCCGAGACCGTGCGGGAAGAAGATCGAGGTGACGCCGGTTTCGAGCATGCTGCCAGGGTCCATCGCGACGATGCCCAGCGCTTGCAGCGCAGTGCCGAGGCGCAGATGGCATTCGAGGTGCAGCTCGCGGTAGTCGAGGCCGGCGCGAACTTTTCCGGCGAGCGCGAGCTGTTCGTTTTCCACCGCCGCGATCAGGTCGGCGAATGCGCCATCGCCATTGCCCCAGGTGCGGGTGATGTCCGAGGCGTAGCCGTCGACTTCAGCGCCGGCATCGATCAGCAGGGCACGGTGTTCCGCCGGGACCTGGTCGCTCTTGTACTGGTAGTGCAGGGTGGCGCCGTTCTGGTTCAGCGCAACGATGTTGTTGTACGGCACGTCGTTGTCGGTGTGGCCGGCGGCCGCCAGATAAGCGGCGTTGATGCCGGCCTCCGAGGCGCCGGCGCGGAAAGCCTCGCGCGCGGCCAGATGCCCGCGCACCGCCTTGCGTTGCGCGCGGCGCATCAGCCCCAGCTCGTAGGGCGTCTTGTAGGCGCGGTGATAGTGCAGGTAGTCGAGCAGCACTTTCGGATTGTTCGGCTCGAAACCCGGCAGGGCGCCATCGGCTTCGCCGAGGATCGCCCGACGACCGCTCGCGGGCAGATGCTGGCCGGCATCGGCCGGATCGGCGATCACGCGCACGTCGAAATGCTCCACCCATTCGCCGGACGGCGCGGTGGGCGGCACGTGCCAGTAATCGTCCGGCTGATAGTAGGCGAGCACGGGCTTGTTGCCGGGCGTGTACGCGATCCAGCAATGCGGGTGCCGTGTCAGCGGCAGCCAGTGCTTGAACGGCGCATTAGGCTTGAACGGATAGGGCATGTCGTCGAGATAGCGGTACTTCTCGATGCCCGAGGCGATCAGCAGGTGGTCGTGGCCGCTGCGTGCCAGCGCTTCGTCGGCACGCGCCATGACGTTGGAAAGATGTTCGCGGTAGGCGCTCAAGGCGAAGGTCCGGCGAGGCGAGGCTGACATTGTGCCGCAGGATGCAGGTTGATGGTGCGTGGTTTGTGGTTGGCAGTGGAAGCGGTATCCGCTCTTACCATCAACCACTCACCACGAACCACCAACCTGTTACCGCGGGCTGCAGTCCGGTCCCAGGTCCAGCGGCTCGCCCAGTGCGATCGGTTCGCGCACGAACTGCATGCGTTTGCGCAGGGCCGAGGTGATCAGCAGCTCGTTTTCTTCCGTGACCATCAGGGCGCAGCCCAGTTTCATCTGTCGTACGATCCGCTCGAAGCTGGCGGGGCCACCGACCATCAACGCGGTGGAGGCGGCGTCGGCGAGCACCGGATCGCGATTCAGCACGGCCGCAGCCGCCGCGCCACGGGCAGGCATGCCGGTGCGCGGGTCGAGGATATGTCCCCAGCGCGCGCCGTCCGTGCCCTGGCGAAACTTGTTGTAGTTGCCGGAGTTGTAGAAGGCCTCGCCATCGCCGAGTTCGACCGAGCCAAGCGCGCCGCCGTACGGATCCTTCATGCCGACCTGCCAGGGTTCGCCATCGCCATCGCCCAGCGCGTAGACATCGCCGCCCATGCCGATCAGCGCATGCCGGATGCCGCGCTGGCGGAAGCGCTGCGCGACTTCTTCCGATGCCATGCCTTCGGCGATCGCATTGAAGTCCAGCTGCAGGCTGCGGTTGGCCGTGCGCAGCCGATTGCCGTCCACGCGCAACTGCGACAGACGCGGCGGTTGCGCGCGCCAGGCTTCGATCTGCGCCAGCGTCGGCGGCGGCGTGCGCACGGGGAATTCCGATGTATGGAAACCCCAGAGCTCGACCAGCCCGCCCACGGCGGGATCGAACAGGCCATCGCTGCCGCGCACGAGCGGTTCGGCGCGTTCGAGCATGACGAGGATAGAAGGCGGCGCGGGCACGGTTTGCCCGTTGCGCAGCGCGGCATTGATGCGTGTCAGGTCGGAAGCTTCCCAGGCGTGCCATTCGCGCTCTCGCAGGTTGAGCAGGCGGGAAGCATCGGCGATCGCCAGCATCGCCTGGTCGCGCGGGCTGCCGCGGATCTCGATATCGGTATCGCTGCCGAAAACCTGCAGGCGTTCCCGGACGGCATCGCCATGGCGTTCGCAAGCGGCCAGGAGGATGGCCGCAAGGACCAGCGTCAGGCGTCGGCCCACCTCAGACGTACTGGCTGCCGGGCGCCTCGACCCAATTGCGGATCAGCTCCGCATCGCCGGGCGCGAGATCGATGAAGCGGAAGCCGGACCAGACCTGGCCGGGCGCGGCCGCTTCGTCCGACCAGAGTTCGTGCGCGCCGACGTCGAGCACGCGATCCCCGCCTTCTTCCAGCGGCAGCCGAAGGCGCAATTGGTAGAGGGCATCGTTGACGGGCGGACTCTGCAGGATCAGCAACATGCCGGTTTCGGAAAGATTGCTGAGTCGACCGATCACCTGTTCGGTCATCGTGTCGAGCACGTCGACGTGCTGGCTGGCCTTGCGGCGCTTGGCGCGGCGGTAGTCGTTCATGTGGTCGCACCTTCAGGGGTCTGGCCGGCGAAGGAACGCAGCGCATTCAGTACGCTGTTCCAGGCGCGATCGATCAGCGAGCCCTTCTCCTCGTCGATCACGCGCAACTGGCCCTGCGCAAGTTGCCGGGCCAGGCTTTCCAGGGTGAAGTCGCCGATGCGCTGTCCACGATGGTTCACGAACAGGACGTGGCCGGTCACGGTACTGAACCAGGACAGGCGTCGCTTGACCTTGTCGCCCTGCTGGTTGGTGGTGAACTCGAACCAGCTGCCGAACGGCACGTGCTTGAGTCGCTCGAGATGCTTCTGCTCCTCCGGCGTCAGGGGAACCTTGCTGTCCTGCGCCGCCTGCATGTCTTCGCCGAGGCGCGCGCGCGCCTTCATGCGCATCGTCAATTCGGTACGGCTGGCCGAGTCGGCTTCGCTGCCCGATTGCGGCTGCACCAGTCGTTGGGCGATCACGCTGGCTTCGTCGCCCTGATAACCGACCTGCGACAGGGCATGCTCGACTTCCTGCTGCAGCGTGCCTGCGGTGTCGCGGAACTTGGCCTGTTCGGCGCCGGTGGCGCGGGAAATCTGGATGAGTTGTTCGGCGACCTGCAACTGGTGTTTCCAGTCGCCGGAGTCCTCGCCATGGCGCAACGCGGTCAGGGCCATGACGTCGGTCCAGGCCTGGCTCAGCAAGGTGTGGGTAAAGCGGGGCAGGTTCTGCTGCTTGAGCAGGCCCTCGACCGCTCGCGAGGCGCGTTCGCGCGCCAGCGCCAGCTTCTCCTTGCCGCGGGCCGCTTCGACATGCCGGCGTTCGGCCACCTCGGCCTTGCGCGCCTGCGTCTGCAAGTGCGAGCTCAGGTCGCTGAGCAGGGTGCTGAACAGGCTGATGTCGCCGGTGAAGTCGTGGTTGGTGCGGTCCACGACCGACGTGAGCTTCTCGATCAAACCGGTATCGACGTCGTCTTCGGCCAGCCAGAAGCTGCCCGTTTCGGCGATGGTGTTGAGCATCTGACGTGCGGGATGCATCTGTCGGGTGAAAAACCCCTTGTCCTGCAGCGCCACGCGCAGCAAGGGCACCTGCAGCTTGGACAGCAACATCGAGGCCGGGCTGTTCGGGCGCACGTCCTTCATCAGGCTCTCGAACAGCATGCCGATGAGATCGATCGTGTCGTTGTCTTCTTCGGCCAGGGCAGGCGCCGCATCGCCGGGCACCGCCTGGCGCAGCTTGGCCAACATGTCCTGCTTCAGGTGCGCCAGCGTGCGCTCGGTGGTCTTGCCCTTGACCTGCATTGTGCCGATCGGCTGGCCCTGCAATTGGCTCAAGACTTGTTGCAGCTGGTCGTTGCCGACGATCTGGACGAAGTCCTGCGAGTTCCCCTTGGTTCTCTCGGGCACCAGTTTGTCGAGCAGCTGCCGGCGCGCGCCGAGCAACTGCCGCATCAACATGAAGGATTCGTCGGTGCCGGCAGCCGGGTTGGCCGAAAGCAGAGCGGCCGTCGCCGCGGCTTGCGCCTGTTGCACGTTCGGCGACGGTTCGCGGGACGGGGCGGCACCGGCCTGTCCCGGACGCGAATCGGCGCTGGGGAAAGCCGGTGCCGTGCGCGGTGCCGAGTGATGCGCATGCAGCGGCGCATCGCCGCCGAGGCCTAGAGACTCGCTTTCCTCGATCACGTTGCGCGGTCGCGGCTTCGCCGGCTCGGCGACCCGCTCGGCGGCCGGTGCCGAGCCTGCCGGTCGCAGGCGCACCGGTACGTACTGCAGGTGCGGCAGGACGCCGTTGCGCGCGAGATAGGTGTTCACCGCGTCGACCAGGCTTCCGTACAAGGGCACCACCTGCCGCTCGAAAGTGCGGATGAACATCATCCGGTGCTCTTCGATCAGCTCGAGGCCATCCACCGCGGAGCGAAGCATCCGGCAAATGGCCTGCGGACCGATCGGCAGGGATTCGGCATCCAGCGCCGGACGACCCGCCAGTACGCCGAAGCGCTGGCCGAGCAGGTAAAGGGGCAGGCTGTTGCGGAGTTCGGCGCGGTTGGAGATCTCGGTCAGAACGCTGACCTCGTCCATGTCGAGGTTGTCGACCAACGACAATTCGAGCGAACGTCCTTTCACCGGCTGCAGTCCGCGCGCGGCGGCGCCGTCGCGGATGGTGGCGAGTTCGGCCTCCATCGCGATCAGGAAGCGCGGGATGACGTCGGGCCGGTTCCGCTTCACCAGACGCTGCGCATCAAGCCAGCGCGTCTGCACCTGGTTGCTGCGCGCTTGTTCGGCGAACTTGAACAGCTGCTGCTCGTATTCGTTCAGCGATGAGGTGAGCCCGCGCTCGATTTCGCCCGAGCAATATTCCAGGATCCCTTCGAGCAGGTCGCGCACGCGGCGCGGCAAGGGACGGCTCGCCAGGGTAGGCGGGACGTGAGACTGGCTGCCCGGGCTGGCCATGCGGCGCTCCTGGTGGATCCCCTAGGGGATTCTAGACGCAAGGCAGGCATACTGCACGATGATGTGACGGAGCGCACAGCGGTGGGGACGGCGCCGTTCCCGGCCCCGTCCCACCCGCCTTCCGGGCGGCTTATTCGCCCTGCCAGCGCACGCGCAACAGGCCGCTGCGGCCCGGGGTGTTGTAACCATCGACCAGGACGTAATCGCGATCGCCCAGGTTCTCGATGCGGACTTCCAGGTGCCAGTGGCTCGCCAGTGTCCAGGCCGCGCGCAGGTCGAAGCGGGAATAGCCGGGCAGCATCGCGCCGAAGTCCGGTCGCGGACCAACGGCGGCGGCGTCCAGGCCCAGTGAGAAGCCGTTGTCGAAACGATAGTCCGCACCGACGTTCAACTTCCGCTTGGGACGGCGCAGCAGGGCGGTGTCGTTGCCCAGGTCGCGTGCGTCCTGCCAGGTGGCATTGGCGTCGAGCGAGAAGGCGCCGCGCCGCCAGCCGTACTGCAGTTCCGCGCCGTGTACGCGGGCGCGGTTGATGTTGATGTATTCGACGAAGCCGGCATCGAGTTCGATCAGGTCGCGGATGCGGTTGCGGAACAGCGACAGGCCGAGCTGATGTCCGTTCGCCGGCGTCCAGTCGAGGCCGAGCTCTTGGTTGGTCGAATATTCGGGGCGCAGATCGGCGTTGCCGCGGCAGCAGCCGTAGACGTTCGGGAAATACAGGTCGTTGAGCGTGGGCGCATGGAAACCCTGGCCCCAGCCCGCGCGTAGGCGCAGCGTTTCGCCGATACGTAGGCCCCAGGCCGCGTTGCCGGTCGTCGCGCCGCCGAACTGGCTGTTGTCGTCGTGGCGCAGGCTCAGATTGAGAGTGTGCGCGCCGAACTCGCCGATATACGCGGCGAACAGTCCGAGGTTGTCGCGTTCTTCATCGAAGAATTCGCCATACCAATCCACCTTCGATTCGCCGGTTTCGCGGCTCCAGTTCAGGCCGGCCTGCAGCGATTGGCCTTCGGCGATCCGGAACTGGTGCAGCCAGTCGAGCGACATGCGGCGATTGTGGAAATCGGTGATGCCGAAGGAATCGGTGCGGATGTCCTCCGTGCTCAGGCCGGCGTTGAGCTGGTGCGACCAGTTCTGCCGCAGGTCGCCCTGCAGGCTCACGCCGAGCTGGCGCGTCAGCACATCCGACACGCCGGTGTCGAATTCGACGAAGGCGTCGGCGACCAGGGCGCTGGCGGAAAAACGCTGAGTGCCGATGTCGCCGACGAGGCGGAAGTTGCCGTGCGTGTTGCGATAGCCGTCGCGATCGGGGTCGTAGCTGACGGAAGCCGGGTTGGCGGCGGAAAAGCCGTCGAGTTGATCGTGTCCGAAGGCGGCGCCGAAGCGCAGGCGATCGCTGCCGATGGCGAAGCCGGCATCGGCGCCGCGGCGACCCTCGCTGCCGCCGCGCAGTTCTATGAAGGAGCCGCGCGGGTCGCGGGTGAATATCTGGATCACGCCGCCGATCGCGTCCGAACCCCACAGGGCCGCGCGCGGACCGCGCACGATCTCGATGCGCTCGATCTGCGACAGGGGAAGGTGCGCGAAATCGAACAGGCCTTGCACGACGGAATTGACCCGCAGGCCGTCGATCAGCACGAGCGTGTGCTTGGAATTGCTGCCGCGCATGAACACCGTGTTGGCGCTGCCCGGGCCACCGGTACGGACGACGTCGATGCCCGCCTGGCGCGCAAGCAGGTCGGACAGGTCGGGCGACTGGCTGCGTTCGATATCGGCGCGGTCGATCACCGTGACCGACGCCAGCGTTTCTTCGACCGGCTGTTCGATGCGGTTGGCGGTGACCTGCACGGTGCCGATGTCCTTCGGCGCTTCGGATTCCGAAGCGGCCGAGGCCAGGGCGGGAAGGGAAAGAAGGATCGCTGCCGACAAGGCAGAACGGGACAACAGGAATTTCATGACGACTCCGGAAACGCACACCCGCGGTTGAAAGGGGCGCGTCGCGATTGCATCGGAGTACGGCGGCCGCGAACGGGCAACGTCGTGCCCCGTCGCCCACCGCAACGTGCCTGCAAACCCGAGGCCGGTCTCCGGGCTGGCCAGCGAAGCCGCGAGGCTTCCATCCTTCGCCTTCCCGGGCGGACCCAGTGGCGTTCGAAGGACTTGTCTGGCTTACCGTTGCGGGGGCAGCGCCGGATTCACACCGGCTTCCCGAGCACCTGGGGCGGGCGCAGTGTAGTGCAAGCGCGCCGCGCTCGCATGTGCCGGCGCGGCCTATTCGTCGCGGTCGGCGTCCAAGCCCTCGAACTCGCCGTCGGCGCCGGTCTGCAGGTGCAAGCGGATCGGACGGCAACAGACCGGGCAATCCTCGATGTAGTCGCCATCGCCGCCGGAGGCATCGGCCAGGGTTTCGAAACGCTCGCCGCAGAATGGGCAGCGCAACCGCACCGATTCGAGCATGACGCGACTCCTGTTTCGCCGATCGGAAGCACCGATCAGGACGTTCGATTCAATCGCGCAGGAAAAGTTGCATGACGTCGTTGGCGAAACGGCGACCGAGCTCGGTCGGGCGCACCTGGTCGCCGTCGGCTTCGAGCCATCCGCGCAACGTGGCGTGTTGCAGTTCCTTGCCGATGGTGGCGCGCGGCAATCCGGTACGCGATTCGAAATCGCTCAGCGAGAATCCTTCGACGAGCCGCAGCGCGTTGAGCATGTAGTCGAAGGCACGGTTGTTCACGGCGATCGGGTCGTCGCCGCCGATGCGTCCGGGGCCGCGTGCTTGCGCGAGATAGTCGCGCGGGTTCTTCAGCTTCCAGCGGCGCAATATCTCGCCGGTCGCGCCGGAGGAAATCTTGCCGTGCGCACCGGCACCAATGCCCAGGTAGTCGCCGAAGCGCCAGTAGTTCAGGTTGTGCGCGCATTGCCGGTCCGGGCGCGCGTACGCCGAGATTTCGTATTGCGCGTAACCTGCGCCAGCCATCGCATCGATGCAGCGCTCCTGCATGTCCCACGATGCGTCTTCGTCGGGAATGCCTTGCGGGGGACGAGCGGCGAATACCGTATTGGGTTCCAGGGTGAGCTGGTAATGCGACAGATGCGCAGACTGCAGCGCGATCGCACGTTCGACATCGTGTAGCGCCATCGCCAGCGATTGCCCGGGCAGGGCGTACATCAGGTCCAGGTTGAGATTGTCGAGGCCGGCATCCTGGGCCAGCTTCACCGCGCGCTCGGCTTCCGTCGAATCGTGGATGCGGCCGAGCCGCTGCAGGCAGTGATCGTCGAAACTCTGGATGCCGAAACTGATCCTGTTCACGCCGGCGGCGAGATAGCCCTCGAAACGCCCGTGTTCGGCCGTGCCGGGATTGCATTCCATGGTGACTTCCGCGCCTGGCGCGAAGCGCAGTCGCGCCGCGCAAGCCGACAGGATCTCGCCGATGGCGCCTGGCGGGAACAGGCTGGGCGTGCCGCCGCCGAAGAAGACGCTGTGCACGGTACGGCCCCAGACCAGGGGCAGGTCCTGCTCGAGGTCGGCGACGAGCGCGGCGATGTACTCGTCGACGGGAATGTTTTCCGGCTGCTGGTGCGAATTGAAATCGCAGTACGGGCATTTGCGCACGCACCACGGGATGTGGATGTAGAGCGAAAGCGGGGGAGGAATCAGCATGTCGCGTCGTAGCGCCCGATGCGGCGTTCGCTGGCGGTCAAGGCATCGCCTTGCGCGTCGAGCTCGGCGTAACTCGACGCGGCGACAGCCAGGAAAGCATCGTAGTCGGAAGCGGTAAGCCAGCGATCAATCGTCAGATAGCGTCCTGTCGCCGGGTCTTTCAGCAATTCGGTGCCGAGATATCCGGCGTATTGGCGGAACAATGCCGCCCAGCCGCCTTCCGGCCCGTAAAGGGTCTCGAAGGCCGCTTCGGCGCCAGCGCGCACTTCGTACTCCCAGATGGCCAGGTGATTCACGTCAGTGCGACTCGCAGCCTGTCGCGCAAGGCCGCCAAGGCTCTACCGCGATGGCTGACACGGTTCTTCAGGTCCGGCGGCATCTCGCCGGCGCCAAGCCCCAACACCGGATCGAAGAACACCGGGTCGTAGCCATGCCCGCCATCGCCGCGCGGCGCGTCGAGGATGCGACCCTCCCACAGGCCTTCGGCGATCAAGGGCTGGGGATCGTCGGCATGGCGCAGCATGACGATCAGGGAATAGAAGCGCGCACCGCGGCGGGCTTCCGGTACATCGCGCAGCTCGTGCAGAAGTTTGCGGATATTGCCCGCGGCATCGCCATGCACGCCGGCATAGTGCGCGCTGATCAGGCCCGGCGCGCCACCGAGCGCATCGACGATCAGGCCCGAGTCGTCCGCCAAGGCCGGTAAGCCGGTGCATCGCGCCGCGTGACGGGCCTTGATCAACGCGTTCTCGACAAAGCTGTGGCCATCCTCGATCGCATCGGCCACGCCGAGTTCGCTCTGGGCGATCAGTTCGTGCCCGAGGTCGGCGAGCAGCGGACGCATCTCCGCCAGCTTGCCGCGGTTCGAGGTCGCCAGCACCAGCTTCATGCGCGTCGTTCGATCAGGTCCCAGCGATTGCCGTAGCGGTCTTCGAAGACGACGACCTTGCCGTAGGCCTCGTCGCGCGGCGCTTCGACGAAACGCACGCCGCGCGCCGTCATCGCCGCATGGTCGCGGTCGAAATCGTCGGTGTGCAGGAAAAAGCCGACGCGGCCGCCGGTCTGATCGCCGATGCGCTCGGACTGGCGCGGCGTGCTCGCGCGCGCCAGCAGCAGGGCGCATTGCGAGTTCGCCGACGGCGCGACCAGGACCCAGCGCTTGCCGCCGCCGAGGTCTTCGTCCTGGAGCAGGAGGAAGCCGAGGTCCTGCGTGTAGTGCGCGATCGCCGTGTCGTAGTCGTCGACCAGCAGAGCGATCTGGGCCAGGTGCCGGTTCATCGGCCCAGCGCTTCGCGTTGCGCGGCGACCAGTTCGGCGATGCCTTTTTCGGCGAGGCCGAGCAGGGCATCCATTTCGTCGCGACGGAAGGCATGGCCTTCGGCCGTGCCCTGCACCTCGATGAAACCGCCACCGTCGTTCATCACGACATTCATGTCGGTATCGCAATCGGAGTCCTCGGCGTAGTCGAGGTCCAGCACCGGCACGCCGCGATGGATGCCGACCGAGACGGCCGCCACGCCGCCGAAGACCGGGTCGCGCGTCAGGTCGCCGCGCGCGCGCAGCGCCGACACCGCATCGCAGAGTGCGACATAGGCGCCGGTGATCGCCGCCGTGCGCGTACCGCCGTCGGCCTGGATGACGTCGCAGTCGAGCGTGATCGTGCGTTCGCCCAGCGCCTTGCGGTCGACGCAGGCGCGCAGCGCGCGGCCGATCAGGCGCTGGATCTCCAGCGTGCGACCGCCTTGCTTGCCGCTGGCGGCTTCGCGGTTCATGCGTTCGTGCGTGGAGCGCGGCAGCATGCCGTATTCGGCCGTCACCCAACCCTCGCCCTTGCCGCGCAGGAAACCGGGTACCTTGTTCTCGACGCTGGCAGTGCACAACACGCGGGTGTCGCCGAACGAGATCAGCACCGAGCCCTCCGCGTGCTTGGTGAACTGGCGTTCGATGCGCACCGGGCGCATCTGGTCGGCCGCGCGGCCGCTGGGCCTGGAAAGGTTGCTCATGCGCACGAATCCGGTAAAACCTGGGCCGGGTAGATTACCATCCGGGTCCATCCCGAATCCGAGGCACGCATGATCCGCAGCATGACCGCCTTCGCCGCCGGCGAGCGCGCCGCCACAGGCGGCAGCCTCAGTTGCGAACTGCGCGCGGTCAACCATCGTTATCTCGAGCTGTCGGTGCGCCTGCCGGAAGAGTTGCGCACGATCGAGTCCGTCCTGCGCGAGCGGGTCGCGGCGAAGATCTCCCGCGGCAAGGTCGATCTCGGCATCCGTTACCGACCGGCGGCCGCTTCGGCGGGCGAGCTGAAGGTCAACGAGCGCCTGCTCGCGCAGCTGGCCGAGCTCGGCCAGGCGACGGCTAACAGGTTCCCTTCGCTGCAGGTGAACCTGACCCAGCTTCTGCAGTTCCCGGGCGTGCTCGAAGTCGCCGAGCTCGACCAGGCCGGCCTGCAGGCCGAAGCCCTGGCCCTGTTCGATGCGACGGCGACCGAGTTCGTGGCGGCGCGGGCGCGCGAGGGCGAAAAACTCGCCGTCGTGATGCGCGAGCGCCTGGACGGCATCGAACGCATCGTCGCCCAGGTCCGCCAGTGGTTGCCGGACATCCGCGCGGCCCTGCGCGCCAAGCTCGAGAACAAGCTGGCCGACCTGAAATTGCCGCTGGAGCCGGGCCGGCTCGAGCAGGAGGTCGTGCTGAACCTGCAGAAGATCGACGTGGACGAGGAACTCGACCGGCTGACCAGCCACATCGCCGAAGCGCGGCGCGTGCTGGCCCTGCCGGAAGCGGTGGGGCGCCGTCTGGATTTCCTGATGCAGGAGTTCAATCGCGAAGCCAATACGCTTGGCTCGAAATCGGTGGATTCGCGCACCACCCAGTCGGCGGTGGAACTGAAGGTGCTGATCGAACAACTGCGCGAGCAGGTGCAGAACCTCGAATAGTCGTCGAAGATCGGGCCTCGGCGCGTGCCGTGCCGAAAACCAGGCCCCGGAGAAGTGGACATGCGTGGAACCCTTTACATCGTGGCGGCGCCTTCCGGAGCGGGGAAATCCAGCCTGGTCAATGCCGTGCTGGCGAAGGAGCCGGGCATCGCGCTGTCCATCTCGTTCACCTCGCGCGCCCCGCGGCCGGGCGAGCGCCATGCCCAGCACTACCATTTCGTCAGCAAGGACGAGTTCGAGCGCATGGTCGCGGCCGGCGACTTCTTCGAGTACGCGCTGGTGCACGGCGACTACAAGGGCACGGCCAAGCAATCGGTCGAGCCGCAGCTCGCCGCCGGCAAGGACGTCTTGCTGGAAATCGACTGGCAGGGCGCCCGCCAGGTGCGGGACAAGATGCCGGACGCGGTCAGCGTCTTCATCCTGCCGCCGTCCACCGGCACGCTGGAGCAGCGCATGCGCAACCGCGGCCAGGACTCGGAAGAGACCATCGCCCGGCGCCTGGCGGCCGCGCGCGAGGAGATGTCGCATTACGGCGAGTTCGACTATGTGATCGTGAACGAGCACTTCGACGCGGCAGCGGCCGAGCTGCGCGCGATCTTCGTCGCACAGCGCCTGCGCCAATCGGCCCAGGCCGAACGCCATGCCGGGCTGATCCGAACCCTCCTGGGCTGAACGCGACCGGTTTGGCATGGGGTCCGGGACTCGCGTATAATGCGCGGTTCTACGTAACTCGTTGATTTTGCGGGGTTGGCCGAACGCCGACCTTGCCCTGGAGAGTCCGCATGGCCCGTATCACCGTGGAAGATTGCCTTGACGTCGTCGATAACCGCTTCGAGCTGGTCCTGATGGCGTCCAAGCGCGCCCGCCAGCTGGCCAAGGGCGTCGAGGCCACGCTGGACAACAGCGAACACGAGGACAAGCCGACCGTGCTTGCGCTGCGCGAGATCGCCGCCCGCACGATCGACCAGTCCCTGATCGACCAGGTCGAGAAGGCCGAGCGCGAGCGTCGCGAACGCGAAGCCCTGGAATGGGCCGCCGCCGAAGTCGTGGACGAAGACCTGTCGAAGGGCGACGACTGAGAAATCGGTATTCGTTTCGAAGAAAACGGCCCTGCGGGGTCGTTTTTCGTTTAGCGGGGTGCGTTCATCCCGCCCCGTGGATTGAAGGCCCGCTGCGGGCCGCGTAGGCTCGGTCCATGACCCGCCTGCAGAAAAACACCGTCGATCCGGCCCTCGCGCCTTGTCCGGACCCCTGTCCGGACGCCGTGCGCGAGCTGGAAACACGGCTGGCGGATTATCTGAATCCCGAACAGGTTGCCCGCGTGCGCCGTGCCTACGAGGTCGGTGCCGCTGCCCACCACGGCCAGACGCGCAAGTCGGGCGAGCCGTACATCACCCATCCGATCGCCGTCGCCGCCATCCTCGGCGAGTTGCGCATGGACGCGGAGACGCTGTGCGCCGCGATCCTGCACGACACGCTGGAAGACACCCAGCTGCCGCGTGCCGACATCGTCGCCGAGTTCGGCACGGCCGTGGCGGAGCTCGTCGACGGCGTCACCAAGCTCGACCGCATCCAGTTCCGCGACAAGCAGGAAGCGATGGCGGAAAGCTTCCGCAAGATGATGCTGGCGATGTCGCGCGACCTGCGCGTGATCCTGATCAAGCTCGCCGACCGCCTGCACAACATGCGCACGCTCGACTCGATGAGCCCGGAATCGCGTCGGCGAATCGCCCGCGAGACGCTGGAAATCTATGCGCCCATCGCGCAGCGACTCGGCATGAACCGGATTAAGGCCGAGCTGCAGGACCTCGGTTTCCGTGCGCTGCATCCGCTGCGCCACCGTGTGCTGGCCAAGCACATCGCCAGCCAGCCGGTGATCCGGCGCGAGGCGATGGCGACGATCGAGGCGCAGATCGCGCATCGCCTGGCGCAGGAGGGCACGCCGTTCCGCCTGGTCGGTCGCGTCAAGGCGCCGTGGAGCATCTACCAGAAGATGCGGCAGGAGAACAAAAGCCTCGACCAAGTGATGGACGTGTTCGGGTTTCGCCTGATCGTGCAGAAGGTGATGCAGTGCTATGTCGGGCTCGGCGCCGTGCATTCCCTGTTCAAGCCGCTCGATGCGCGCTTCCGCGATTTCATCGCCATCCCGAAGGCGAACGGTTACCAGAGCCTGCATACCGTCTTGTTCAGTCCTTACGGTTCGCCGATCGAAGTGCAGATCCGTACCGAGGAGATGGACCTGATCGCCGAACGCGGCATTGCCGCGCACTGGCTGTACAAGAACATCGGCGAAGGCATGAACAATGCCCAGATCCGCGCCCAGGACTGGGTGCGCAGCCTGATGGACAGTCAGACGCAGGCCGGCTCTTCGGCCGAGTTCCTCGAGAACGTGAAGGTCGACCTGTTCCCGGACGAGGTCTATCTGTTCACGCCGAAGGGCGACATCTTCGCCCTGCCGCGCAACGCCACCGCGCTCGACTACGCCTATTCCGTGCACACCGACATCGGCAACCACGCGGTGGCCGCGCGCGTCGACAAGCGCCTGGTGCCCTTGCGCACCAAGCTCGCCAGCGGCCAGACGGTCGAGATCATCACCGCGCCGTCGGCGACGCCGAGCCCGCAATGGCTGGAGTTCGTGGTTTCGAGCAAGGCGCGCACGGCGATCCGCCACCACCTTAAGCGCCTCGAGCACGAAGACGCGGTGGATCTGGGCCATCGCATGCTCGACCGCGCGCTGGAGATGCGCGACAGCTCGCTCGACCGCATCCCGACCGGCCGCCTCGACCAGTTCCTGAGCGAACACCGCTACCGGCGACTGGAGGAGCTGCTCGCCGACATCGCGCTGGGCAACCGCATGCCGGCGCAGGTCGCGCAGCAGCTGGTGCACGACAGCCAGGAACTGCCGCTGCGCAACGAATCCATGGTGACCGGCGAGCAGATCCTGATCACCGGCACCGAGCGCGGCGTCCTGACTTTCGCCGGCTGCTGCTATCCCATTCCCGGCGACGCCATCATGGGTTACATCACGGCGGGCAAAGGCGTGGTGGTGCATCGCGAGGACTGCCCGAATACGGTCGAGTACCGCAAGCACCCCGAGCGTTGCGTGCCGATGGCCTGGGACCGCTACGTCGAAGGCGACTACCGCGCCGCCCTGCACATCGAGGTGGACAACAAGCCCGGCGTGCTGGCGCAGGTGGCGGCGGCCGTCGCCGAAAGCGATTCCAACATCGATTCGGTCGAATACCGCGAACGCGATCTGCGCGTTTCGGTGATGGAATTCGGCATCGAAGTACGCAATCGCAAGCACCTGGCCGACGTGATCCGCCGCGTGCGGCGGCTGGGCGTCGTGCACGCGGTTGAGCGCAAGTAGCGGCGCACTGGTCCGCGACCGGCGGGCCTCCTACAATCGGCCGCATCCCGCGCATCGAGAACGCCATGCCCCGCCAGCCCATCGCGACAGACCAGGCGCCCGCCGCCATCGGCCCGTATTCGCAAGCCGTGCGCAGCGGGCGGCAGGTTTTCCTTTCCGGCCAGATTCCGCTGGATCCAGCGACCGGCCAGCTCGTCGAAGGCGACATCTCCGCGCAGACGCGTCGCGTCTTCGAGAACATCAAGGCCGTTTGCACCGCTGCCGGCGGATCGCTCGACGACATCGCGCGCATCGGCATCTACCTCACCGACCTCGGCGACTTCGCCGCGGTCAACGCCGTGATGGCCGAGGTTTTCTCCGCGCCCTATCCGGCCCGCTCCACGATCCAGGTGTCCGCCCTGCCGCGCAATGCGCAGGTCGAGATCGACGCCATCCTGTCCTTCGACTGAGTGACCCGCACCGCGTCCGCATCCACCGAGGCATCGTTGTCGCCCGCAGGCGAAGCCGCGGTCGGCATCCTGCCCGGCGTCGGGCCGGCGCTGGCGGAAAAGTTGGCGGCGCGCGGATTGTCGAGCCTGCAGGACCTTTGGCTGCATCTCCCGCTGCGTTACGAAGATCGCACGCGCATCGTCGCGATCCGCGAGCTTCGTCCGGGACCCGCTGCGCAGGTGGAGGGGCGGGTGAGCGCGGTGGAACGCGGTTTTCGCTATCGCCCCTCGTTGCGCGTGGCCATCGACGACGACTCGAAAGCGACGCTGACGCTGCGCTTCTTCCATTTCAATCGCAGCCAAGCGGCGCAGTTCCTGCCGGGCCGACGCGTGCGCTGTTACGGCGAGGCGCGCCCCGGCGCGCACGGCTTGGAAATGGTGCATCCGAGCTATCGGTTCCTCGGCGAAAACGACGAAGGCGCCCTGCGCGATTCGCTGGACCCCGTGTATCCGGCCGTGGAGGGCATCGGCCCGCAATCGCTGGCCAAGATCATCGCCGAGGCCTTGCGCCGCCTGCCTTCCGCCGAGGCGCTGGAATTGCTGCCCGCCGCCCTGCGCGAACCGATGGGGCTGCCCTCGTTGCGCGATGCCTTGCTCATGGCGCATCGCCCTCCGCCGGATGCCGACGTGGCCCTGTTCACCAGTGGCCTGCACCCTGCCCAGCAACGCCTCGCGATGGAAGAGCTGCTGGCGCATCACTTGAGCCTTCGCCGCCAGCGCATCGCGTTGCGCGCGCATGGCGCCCGATCGTTGCAGGGTGCGGGCGAACTCGGCCAGGCTTTGCGGCGGCACCTGCCGTATTCGCTGACCGGCGCGCAGGAGCGCGTCTACCGGGAGGTCTTGCAGGACCTTGCCCAGAACGAACCGATGCTGCGCCTGGTGCAGGGCGATGTCGGCAGCGGCAAGACCGTCGTCGCGGCGCTGGCCGCGCTCAAGGCGGTGGACGCGGGCAAGCAGGCGGCGTTGATGGCGCCGACCGAACTACTCGCCGAACAGCACTTGGCGAATTTCCGCACCTGGCTTGAGCCGCTCGGCGTGCGCGTGGTGTGGCTGGCGGGGAAGGTTTCCGGCAAGGCGAGGGCGGCGGTATTGGCCGATATCGCTTCGGGCGCCGCCCAGGTCGTGATCGGCACGCACGCGTTGATGCAGGAGGGCGTGGCATTCAGCGATCTCGCACTCGCCATCGTGGACGAGCAGCATCGTTTTGGCGTTCACCAGCGCCTGGCCCTCAGCGACAAGGGGAGCGACGGCGGACGCGTTCCGCACCAGCTGGTGATGACGGCGACGCCGATCCCGCGCACGTTGGCCATGTCGGCCTACGCCGATCTCGATGTTTCGGTCATCGACGAAATGCCGCCCGGGCGCACGCCGGTGACGACGGTCGTGGTCAGCGCCGAACGCAGAGGCGAGGTGGTCGATCGCATCCGCGCTGCCTGCGCCGAAGGGCGGCAGGTGTACTGGGTGTGCCCGTTGATCGAAGACAGCGAACAGGTCGAGGCGCAGGCTGCGCAATCCACGTTCGAGGCGCTGCGATTGGCCCTTCCCGAACTGCGCATCGGCTTGTTGCACGGGCGACTGAAGCCGGTGGAGAAGCAGGCGACGATGCAGCGCTTCAAGGCCGGCGAACTGCAGCTGCTGGTGGCGACGACGGTGATCGAAGTGGGCGTGGACGTTCCGAACGCGAGCCTGATGCTGATCGAGAACGCCGAACGTCTGGGCCTGGCGCAGTTGCACCAGTTGCGCGGTCGCGTCGGGCGCGGCGCGCAGGCTTCGAGTTGCGTGCTGCTGTACAAGCCGCCGTTGTCGGGCATGGCGCGCGAACGCCTGGAAGTGATGCGTGCGACCAACGACGGCTTCGTCATCGCCGAAAAGGACCTGGAACTCCGCGGGCCGGGCGAACTGCTCGGCACGCGCCAGACCGGCATCGCCGGATTCCGCGTCGCCGACCTGGCGCGCGACGCCGCCCTGTTGCCGCAGGTGCAACGTGCGGCGCAAACCCTGCTCGACGAGCATCCGCAGCTCGCCGAACGCATCGTCGAACGTTGGGTGGGCGGTGCCGCCCGCTTCGCCGGCGCCTGAGCGGACAAGACCTGGAGAACCCGTGAACGAGAAGATTCCCCTGCTGATCGATACCGACCCCGGCGTGGACGATGCGCTGGCCCTGCTGATGGCTTTCGACGACCCTCGCCATCGCGTCGTCGGTCTGAGCATCGCTGCCGGCAATGTCGGCCTGCGTCACACCGTCGCCAACGCGCTGAAGCTTTGCGAAGTGGCCGGCGTCGACGTGCCGGTCTTCGCCGGCTGCCCGGTGCCGTTGGTGCACGAGGCCGAAGATGCCGCCTATGTGCATGGTCTGGACGGCTTCGGCGATACCGGTTACGCGCCGGCGGCGAAGCGGGCGGAATCGGAACACGCCGCGATGGCGATCATCCGGTTGGCGCGCGAGCATTCCGGGAAGCTGCTGCTGGTCGCCCTGGGGCCACTGACCAATCTCGCGCTGGCCGTGCGCCTGGACCCCGAACTGCCCGAACACGTCGGGCGCTTGGTGATCATGGGCGGCGCGGTGACCGGGCAGGGCAACACTTCGGTGCCGGCGGAGTTCAACATCGGTTTCGACCCCGAAGCGGCGGCAGTCGTTTTCCGCGCCTTCCCGCAATTCGACCTGGCGGACTGGGAAGCGGTGCTGCGGCACGGCTTCCTGCACACCGATTTCGCCGCCTGGCTGACCGGTGGCGACCATCGCGCCCGGTTCTACGACAGCATTTCGCTGAAGACGCGGGCCTGGTCCGAAGGCAAGCGCGGCCTGCACTGGCATTCGGCCGACGCCCTGGCCATGGCCGTCGCATTGGCGCCGGAGGGCATTGCCCAGGCCGAAACACGGCACGTCGCCATCGAAACCGAGGGCAGGCTGTCGCGCGGGGCCACCGTCGTGGATTGGGCCGGGCGAAATGACCAGGCCGCCAATGCCCGCATCGCCCTGAGCTACGACCAGGCCGCGTTCGAGGCCAGGATCCGTGGGGCCCTGGGCGCCTGAGTCGCCGGGCGGCTTGCGCGCAGGCCCGTACGCCCGCTAGAATGGTCGTCTTTCCCTAAAGATTCCCGGGCCTTTCCCATGAAAGCCGATATCCATCCGAACTACCGCGACGTCGTGTTCCAGGACGTCACCGCCAGCTTCGCCATCCTGACCCGCTCCACGCTGGCCAGCAAGGAAACCGTGAAGTGGGAAGACGGCAAGGAATATCCGCTGATCAAGGTGGAAATTTCCTCGGCTTCGCACCCGTTCTACACGGGCAAGCAGAAGGTCGTCGACACCGGCGGCCGCGTCGACAAGTTCCGCAAGCGCTACGCGAAGTAATCGCCGCGGGGCGACCCGCACGCCAGCGCAGCAGCGACGGCCGCCTCGGCGGCCGTCGTCGTTTCTGCGCGCCGCGTCGGACTTCCGGCGATTTCTAGACTCACTCGCCTAAAGCTCCTATGCGATAATTGCCGCTTGGCTGCGGCCTTCCGGCCCAGCGACTGGACGATTCCAGCGGCGCCGCCAGCCGGCCCGCCCGATTGCAAGGAGCCTGCCGTGACTGCGAACAAGAGCGTGATGTTGAACGCCGGCGATAAGAACGTCGATCTGCCCGTCAACAGTGGCACCCTCGGCCCGCCGTGCATCGACATCGGCAAGCTCTACAAGGAAACCGGGCAGTTCACCTACGACCCCGGCTTCATGTCGACGGCCAGCTGCCGTAGCGCCATCACCTACATCGATGGCGATGCCGGCGTGCTGATGTACCGCGGCTATCCGATCGAGCAGTTGGCCAAGCAGTCCAGCTTCCTCGAAGTCAGCTACTTGCTGATGAACGACGAACTGCCGAACAAGGACGAGTTCGCCAAGTTCGAGCACGAAGTCACGCATCACACGATGATGCACGAGGCGTTCCGCACCTTCCTGTACGGCTTCCGCCACGACGCGCATCCGATGGCGATGATGACCGGCATGCTCGGTTCGTGGCCGCCTTCTATCACGGCGACCTGAACCTGGAAGACCCGGAGCAGCGGCGTCTCGCGGCGATCCGCCTGCTGGCCAAGGTGCCGACGATCGCGGCGGCCTGCCATCGTTATTCGATCGGGTGGCCGATCCGTGATCCGTGCAACAGCCTCGAATACGTCGACCGCTTCCTGCACATGATGTTCGAAGTGCCGAGCGAGCCGCTCGAGCTGAACCCCTCTGTCCCCAGCCGCCAAGGCGCTCGATCTGTTGTTCATCCTGCATGCCGACCACGAAC